>NZ_CM153256.1:1622500-3872635 GCF_056640935.1 Parabacteroides sp. KHUB-01
GGATTCGAACCGTTGACCCTCTGCGTGCAAGGCAGATGCTCTAGCCAGCTGAGCTAATCCCCCGTTTTTCATTTGCGGCTGCAAAGGTATGAAACTTTTTTCTTTTCCGCAAATAAAAAGGAAAGAAATTTTTCATCGTTTCTTTCCGGAGTAGTCCCAGGCAGAGTTGAACTGCCGACCTCTACATTATCAGTGTAGCGCTCTAACCAACTGAGCTATAGGACTGTCAACTTTGCCGGTTTCCCAGCTTCATCTTTCTCTTTTTCTATCTTTTTTTCATATATCCAACCGTAGTACAAGCGGAATAATACCACTTGATAATCTTCACGGAAACTCTCGCTCCAGAAAGGAGGTGTTCCAGCCGCACCTTCCGGTACGGCTACCTTGTTACGACTTAGCCCCAGTCACCAGTTTTACCCTAGGCCGTTCCTTGCGGTTACAGACTTCAGGTACTCCCGGCTCCCATGGCTTGACGGGCGGTGTGTACAAGGCCCGGGAACGTATTCACCGCGCCATGGCTGATGCGCGATTACTAGCGAATCCAGCTTCACGGAGTCGAGTTGCAGACTCCGATCCGAACTGAGACGTGGTTTTGAGATTAGCTCCCTGTCGCCAGGTCGCAACTCTTTGTCCACGCCATTGTAACACGTGTGTCGCCCCGGATGTAAGGGCCGTGCTGATTTGACGTCATCCCCGCCTTCCTCACAGCTTACGCTGGCAGTCCCGCTAGAGTCCTCAACTTTACTTGTTAGTAACTAACGGCAAGGGTTGCGCTCGTTATGGCACTTAAGCCGACACCTCACGGCACGAGCTGACGACAACCATGCAGCACCTCGCAAGCGGTCATTGCTGAAAGAAGTGTTTCCACTCCGGTCCCCCTGCGTTCAAACCCGGGTAAGGTTCCTCGCGTATCATCGAATTAAACCACATGTTCCTCCGCTTGTGCGGGCCCCCGTCAATTCCTTTGAGTTTCACCGTTGCCGGCGTACTCCCCAGGTGGATTACTTAACGCTTTCGCTGTAGAGCTTACATTATATCGCAAACTCCTAGTAATCATCGTTTACTGCGTGGACTACCAGGGTATCTAATCCTGTTCGATACCCACGCTTTCGTGCTTCAGTGTCAGTTATGGTTTAGTAAGCTGCCTTCGCAATCGGAGTTCTGCGTAATATCTATGCATTTCACCGCTACACTACGCATTCCGCCTACCTCAAACACACTCAAGTCTCCCAGTATCAATGGCAATTTTATGGTTAAGCCACAAACTTTCACCGCTGACTTAAAAGACCACCTACGCACCCTTTAAACCCAATAAATCCGGATAACGCTCGCATCCTCCGTATTACCGCGGCTGCTGGCACGGAGTTAGCCGATGCTTATTCATGGGGTACATACAAGATCCCACACGTGGAATTTTTTATTCCCCTATAAAAGAAGTTTACAATCCATAGAACCTTCATCCTTCACGCGACTTGGCTGGTTCAGACTTCCGTCCATTGACCAATATTCCTCACTGCTGCCTCCCGTAGGAGTCTGGTCCGTGTCTCAGTACCAGTGTGGGGGACCTTCCTCTCAGAACCCCTATCCATCGTCGGTTTGGTGGGCCGTTACCCCGCCAACTGCCTAATGGAACGCATGCCTATCTATCAGCGATGAATCTTTAACAAATATTCCCATGCGGGACCCCTGTTTTATGCGGTATTAATTCATCTTTCGATGAGCTATCCCCCTCTGATAGGTAAGTTGCATACGCGTTACTCACCCGTGCGCCGGTCGCCGGCAATAGTTGGCAAGCCAACTATCCCGCTGCCCCTCGACTTGCATGTGTTAAGCCTGTCGCTAGCGTTCATCCTGAGCCAGGATCAAACTCTTCGTTGTTATAAATTGTTTATGTCTTATGCTCAAGATTCCGTTACTATTGATTTATCAAGTATTGACGGTATTTATTCTCAAAATACTTGTACTACTTGTTGATATATGTAATATTTTCAAAGAACTTAGTCGCTATCGTTATTTTTGATTGCGGTTGCAAAGGTAAGAACTTTTATTTTAATCTTCCAAATTTTTTCGGAAGTTTTTTTTATTTTTTTCTTCAGCTTTCGGAATTTCGCTTGGATTTACCAACCTCACCTATCTCTGACAGAATTACTTTCCTTTACCTCTTCATCATGTTGACTACCGCATCTCTCTCGATTGCGGGTGCAAAAGTAGAACGGATTTTTGAATCTGCAAAATATTTTTGGAAGAATTTTTGAATTATTTTTAAGTTTGGCTGTGTATCAGAGGAATAGAAAGGGAAGTTTTTTAGATAATAAGTTGACGAGGAAACAAGGATACAAAAAACTGCTCCTTATAAGCTGAAGACCTTATACATCCAGACTAGGCGTAATTACCTCTATATAACCGTTAGCGTGATTAAATCAGCACATATTAAATTCAGCCAATAGGTCTTTGAGAATGAATAGTTTTTATTCTTTATGTTTAATAAGCATAATTACCGGATTATCGTCTTCTTCTAAATTTGAAGCAATCTCTTTCAATTTCCCTTTTAATTTCCCCTCTTTATATTTTTCAACAAGTTCCCATGCTTCTAAGAATTGCGAAGTAGGAATTTTACTATTCAACGGCCTTGACTTTAAGAACGCTTCCTGCTTATAAGAGTAATCTCCATTATATACCTTATATCTAAACAATTTGTTTTCCTGTTTATCATATACAATATCTGTTGCATTAAATTCCATTGTTTTTTCAACCGCTTCTACAAAGTAATACCGGTCCGTAAATAAGGTTGGAAACAAGAATACTTCCGGGTTCAAAGTCTGGACAGATGGAGTTCTTGCAATAATTGGCCCCATTGCCCCATTGGGCGTATATTGATAAACTGTATCAGCAGAGTATTCAGCTAACACATAATTATTGAAATAAGGAATCAATGGATGCGATGTTGAAGGGGCATAAGCGTAATACATACCACTATCATCAGCTGGAGTTCTTATGATTATACTCTTTTTATCCTTAAAAGGAATCTGAATTTTTTCTATCACATGCCCATTTTGTTTGGAAATTAAAACAAATGACTCTGTTGATCGAACTGTAGGATTATCTATATTAAGGCAAATTAAATACTCTTTGTCGAAATTGAATATTTCACCAAACATATAGTCATCTTCCCATGAAATCCTACGTTTAAAATTCCCTTCTAAATCATATACAACTATTTTACGGGCATAAGTATCACTCACATACAATTCATCATTCTCTTCATCCAAGACAAAGCCTAATGCAGAAGTATATTCTTCTCCACTTTGTCCTTTATGATTTATTTTTCTTATAGATTTCCCTGTTTTTCGATCGAAAAGAAATATATTGCCATCTGAAGCATGGTTCGTAGCAAGAATCAAATTCTCACCAACATGCCAAACGCTTCCAGAACAAAGAATACTATCTGTGGTTTCCAATGGGATATACTCCACATCCATAAAATCCTGAAGAATTAATTCTTTTAACGGATAGTTCGCTGTAACATCAATAGTTACAAAATCGTCGGCCTGTTTATTTTCTAAACTAGCTGATAAAAATATCATCAAAAATGATGAAATAAAAATCATACAAAATTTATTCATGGTAAATATGATTTATAATTTAACATTACACATATTAGAACTACTTATTTTTGATTTCGTAATCGGATAGAGAGGGGGGCAAAGCCATTTATATATACCTTTGTTATAAAGCTCTAGATCTCAAACACGAAGCCAAGATCTACACTCCTCTAATTCTTTTTATATAATCTCTTATATACAACACTCTTTGGCTGAATTAAAATTTATCAAATTAGATGTGCTAAAATTCTGCCAACAGGTTAATATAAACGAAAACAAGGACAATAAATAAAAAACTGTCCTAAAAGCAAAAGCCACAAATCGGCTCTCTAAAAATTCAATAACTAGTCTTTTCATAAATCTCACTTTTATTTTTAATAAAAATAATACTCAAAACCGCACCACAATCTACCATTCAGTCACAAATATACTAATATTTCGTAATAACTAAATAAACAATGAATTATTTTTACTTTTCTTATTATATATTCATCACAAAGGCACATCATTTTTATTACAATTATTTGATTACTTCTACGAAATAATAATATCAGCTCACCTAGGTGAGTTAATCGGCTCACCTAGGTGGATTGATTGGCTCACCTAGGTGAGTTAATCGGCTCACCTAGGTGGATTGATTGGCTCACCTAGGTGAGTTGATTGAACCACCTAGGTGAGTTGATTGAACCACCTAGGTGAATCGATATTTTGATTAGCATTGATGTAAGAAATAATAACAATAAAAGGCAATAATCATTATAATAAAATCCTTACATCTTTGATAGTAAATGTTTGACTGATGTCATATAACTCAAGTTAAGAATACTAAACTTTCTGTTTACGAATTGGCATGAATACATGTTGGTAAAAGTTTGTGATAAGGTTTGTCAAACAGTATTCACAATTCATTATAATAAAATGAATATCTTTGCCGTTATATAACTATTATTTACAGAGGTTTCGTATGAAACATATAATCATCCATACATTATACATATTTACAATCGCCTCATTATTATTCTCGTGTAAATCAGCAAAACTAAGTGATGCTGAAGAAAAACACAGAATTGGAGAATATTATGAAGCAGCAGCAATTTACAGAAGAGTTTACACCAAGACATCTCCTAAGAAAAGAGATTTGCGTGGTTATATAGCATTCAGAATGGCGGAATGCAACAGACTGATAAACAGTACACCTAAAGCACTTAGCGGATATATGAACGCATTAAGATATGACTATCCGGACAGCATTGTATATTTAAGGATAGGACAAATGCAGCATAAAAGCGGGAAATATGCCGAAGCCATAAAAAATTATGATTTATACCTGATGCACGATCCGGGAAGCGAACTAGCTATGAACGGAGTTGAAGGAGCACAAAAAGCTCTGGAATGGAAAAAGAATCCAACACGTTATGAAGTGAAGCGAATGGATAAATTCAATTCCAGACGTGGAGAGTTCAGCCCGATGCTTGCCGGTACAGACTATGACCAGTTGTATTTCGCCTCATCAAGAAGCAAAGATAAAGAAGCTAAAATCAGTGCAATAACCGGACAGAACAATAACAATTTCTATCTGGTAAAAAAAGATGAACAAGGGAACTGGCTTGTTCCTGAAGAACTTGAAGACGAAGTAAACACTGAATTTGACGAAGGAACACCGTCTTTCTCTCCTGACGGAAATACAATGTACTATACTTATTGCTCACAGGCTCCAGATGGAGACAGAACTGCAGAAATATACCAATCGTCCCGAAGCAGTGCCAAATGGGGGAAAGGGAACAGAATCGCTTTGGTGAAAGACTCAGTGACTCCGCTTGCTCATCCGGCAATGTCTCCTGATGGTAAATATATATATTTCACTTCTGACGTAGTGGGCGGACAAGGAGGAAAAGATTTATATAGAGCAAGGGTGAAAGGTAATGACTTCGGACCCATGGAAAACTTAGGCGAGGAAATAAATACTCCAGGAGATGAAATGTTTCCTTATGTGCGTGATTCCGTAACACTATATTTTGCATCAAACGGACATCCGGGAATGGGCGGTCTGGATTTATTCAAAGCTACACTGGACAGCACAAATCATTGGAAAGTGGAAAATATGGGATGGCCTATAAATTCTTTTTCCGATGACTTTGGAATAACTTTTGAAGGAAAGAAAGAAAAAGGATTTTTCTCGTCAAACAGAAATGATGCCCGCGGTTACGACCACATATATTCTTTTGAATTGCCGACTATTACTGTTAAAATTGAGGGTATTGTATTCGATGTTGATGAAGTTCCAATTGAGAATGCAACAGTGAGAATTGTGGGCCGTGACGGTATGAATGCAAAAGTCCAGACTTTGAAAAGTGGAAACTATTCCGTTGAGTTGGAACGAGACATTCGCTACGTGATGATGGCAAGCGCACGTGGATATCTTAATCAGAATTTTGAGCTGAAAACCGATGCAGAGGAAAAGAGCGAAACATATATAGTGGATTTCTACCTCTCGCCTATCAGCAAACCTGTCGTAATAGAAAACATATTCTATGATTTCGACAAGGCAACTCTACGTCCGGAATCAAAGAAAGCTCTCGATGAGATGATAAAGATGCTCAACGACAATCCTAACGTAACAATTGAACTTGGAGCACATACCGACCGCAAAGGTTCAGACAAATATAACGAGAAACTTGCACAGCGACGTGCACAGTCTGTCGTTGACTATCTGATTGAAGGCGGTATTGCAGCAGACCGTCTGGAAGCTAAAGGCTATGGAGAAAGTGTTCCTAAAACTATAAACAAGAAAATGGCTAAGGAATTTGACTTCCTGAAAGAGGGTGATGTGCTTACAGAAGAGTTCATTCTGAAACTTACACCGGAGCAGCAAGAAGCAGCAGACCAAATCAACAGAAGAACAGAATTCAAGGTTTTGAGAACTAATTATAATTTGTTCTAGAACCAGTTTAAAGTTAACTATAAATGAAGAAATACAAAATGATTATGATATCACTCCTTTTTGCAGGAATGATATCATGCAAAGAAGAAGCCAGACAGGCAGAACAAGTGAATTATGAGATAGCAGTTGCAGACTCGATGTTGCAGAATATATTGGATAAATATAATGTAGAAAAATATGGACTGCTGTCTGAAACTTATCCGGTAAATCCGGAAAACAAAGTGACTTATCTTGCAGAAGGAACAGAACAATTAAGAAACCAGGAGGTTTCGTTCCTTTGGCCCTACTCAGGGATTTTGTCCGGATGTATATCTCTTTACAGAACAACCGGAGATAAAAAGTATCTGAAAATACTTGAAGAAAAAATAATACCGGGAGTGGAACTTTATTGGGATGGCGACAGACTTCCAGCCTGTTATCAAAGCTATCCAAAATTCAATGGAAACAGTGATCGTTTTTATGATGACAACGATTGGATTGCAATAGATTTCTGCGACTTATACGAACTGACTGAAAACAAAGCTTATCTGGAGAAAGCCCAACAACTCTACGATTATATTTTCAGTGGCTGGGATGAGAAGCTTGGTGGTGGAATATATTGGTGTGAACAGAAAAAGACATCCAAGAATACTTGCTCAAACGCACCAGCAACTGTCCTTTGCATGAAACTATATAATATCACCAAAGACAAAACATATCTTGACCAAGCTTATAAAGTCTACAATTGGACAAAAAACAATCTGCGTGACAGTGAAGATTTTGTATATTGGGACAATATCACTCTTGACGGAGAAGTAAATAAAGCAAAATATACTTACAACAGCGGGCAAATGATTCTTGCCGGAGTGATGCTTTATCAGGAATCTGGAGACAAACAATATCTAGAAGATGCACAGAAGACAGCAAAAGGTGCTTATGAAAGATTTACCAGTATAAACGATAAAACGAAATCAAGGTTTTATACTGCTAGTCCATGGTTCAATGTAATATTGCTTAGAGGCCTGACAGCATTATACAAAATTGACGGAAATTATGAATACATAAAAACAATGGCAGATAATGCTACTTACGCATGGAAAAACAATCGCGACAAAAACGGTTTCCTCGGCAATGACTGGAGTGGAGAAAAAATTCAGGAATATAAATGGCTGCTTGATAACGCCTGTATGGTGGAACTGTTTTCAGAAATAGGAGAAACAAAACTCTGATAAAAAAGTATAACAGTAAAAAAGGCATGTGAGAAAGAACGAATAAGATTCCTGTCACATGCCTTTATTTTATGAATGAATATTTGTCCGGATATTACTTAACCAAGAACTTATAGATACAACGGCTGTAATATTTCTGTCCCGGTTCAAGAATAGTAGAAGGGAAATCAGGATGATTTGGAGAATCAGGATAATGCTGTGATTCCAGACAAATAGCACCACGGCGAGGATAAGTTGCACCTTTCTTACCTGTTTCTTCTTTCATCATGTTACCACAATAAATCTGCAATCCCGGTTCGTTTGTGTAAACTTCCATCAAAATACCGCTAACAGGAGAATATACAGTTGCAGCAACAGCTTTTTCATCACCTTTAGTATTAAGTACCCAGTTATGGTCATAACCACCAGCTTTAGTCAACTGATCGAAATCATCATCAATATGAGCAGAAATAACCTGAGCTTTACGCAAATCAAGAGGAGTTCCGTCCACCTTAGCTATTCCAGTTGGGATAAGTTTGTCATCAACCGGAGTATACTGGTCTGCATTTACATATAATTCATGATCCATGATAGTTGAACCAGGAACACCAGACAAGTTGAAATAACTGTGGTTAGTCAGGTTGACTACAGTTTTCTGATCAGTAGTTGCTTCATATTTGATATCAACGGCATTGTCGTCAGTCAAAGTATAAGTTACCTTTATATTAAGATTGCCTGGGAAACCAGCTTCACCATCTTTAGATAAATAAGTAAGTTCAACAGACTGAGGAGAAACCTGATTTGCATCCCACATCTGACGGTCGTATCCGTTAGGTCCGCCATGCAGACAGTTAGTTCCGTCGTTCTGAGGCAAAGTGTATTCTTTTCCGTCAATTTTGAATTTACCTTCAGCAATACGGTTGCCATAACGGCCAATCAAAGCACCGAAGTTTCCTGAACTAGCCAAATAAGCCTGAATGCTGTCATAACCAAGCACAACATCTGTCATTTTTCCATTCTTATCCGGAACCATAACAGAAACCAAACGTCCACCCCAGTTTGTAACACAAGCCTCAGCACCTTTTGCATTTTTAAGAACATATAGCTCTGTCTGCTTGTTTTCAACTGTGGTAACAAAATCTGATTTATACAAACCTGATAAAGTGGCTTCTTCCTGTGGAGCCTGCTGCTGTTGTTGTTTGCCTCCGCAAGACATCAACATTGTCATTGCCATTACGGCCATACATAGTTTATTCATATATTTTAGTTTTTAAGTTTGTTAGTTTTTGAGTTAACAAGTTGACGAGTGAACAAGGTTAACTGTAGTGACTGAATAGTATCGGCATTTAACTCCTTCTACCTTCCAATAACTCCTCCTTAACTCCTTGACTTCTAAATTCCTTAACTCCTCAACTCCTTCCTTCTATATTCTTCTTTCAAAAAAATCCCCCAAATATATCGAGTTTTTTGTTATTTTTGTGGGAAAATGTAGAAAAATGAAACAATATATTGATTTGCTTAATCGTGTGATGAACGAAGGCACTTTTAAGGAAGATCGTACAGGAACAGGCACGATTAGTGTTTTCGGTCATCAGATGCGTTTCAATCTTGAAGACGGATTTCCTCTTCTCACGACCAAAAAACTTCATTTAAAATCTATTATTTATGAATTGTTATGGTTTCTGAAAGGTGACACAAATGTGAAATACCTCCAGGAAAATGGTGTGAGAATATGGAATGAATGGGCTGATGCTGATGGTAATCTCGGTCATATATACGGTTACCAGTGGCGTTCATGGCCGGATTATAAAGGTGGTTCCATCGACCAGATAAGCGAGGCTGTGGAAACTATAAAGAATAATCCTGATTCAAGACGTATAATTGTAAGTGCTTGGAATGTTGGCGACCTGGACAATATGAATCTTCCTCCGTGTCATGCATTCTTCCAGTTTTACGTTGCAAACGGAAGACTTAGTCTTCAGATGTATCAGCGAAGTGCTGATATATTCCTTGGTGTTCCATTCAATATCGCATCATATGCTTTGTTGCTTCAGATGATGGCGCAAGTAACCGGATTGAAAGCAGGAGATTTTATCCATACTTTGGGTGATGCACATATTTACAGCAATCATATCGAACAAGTAAAACTTCAGTTGACTCGCGAACCTCGCCAGTTGCCTAAGATGGAACTTAATCCGGAAGTTAAAAGTATATTTGATTTCAAATATGAAGACTTTACGCTTACGGGATATGATCCTCATCCGCATATTAAGGGAGTGGTTGCAGTGTGAGAGAAGGGTTACCTTGTCAACTTAAAAATTAAAAAACTCAAAAAACTATTCAAATGCCACAGATTACAATAATAGCCGCAGTAGCAGAAAATGGTGCTATCGGCAAAAATCAGCAGTTATTATGTCATTTGCCTAATGACATGAAAAGATTTAAAGAACTTACAACAGGTCATGCAGTAGTAATGGGACGCAAAACTTTCGAATCTCTTCCAAACGGAGCACTACCAAACAGAAAGAATGTTGTGCTTACAACAATGCCGGAAGCAGATTTCGTAAATTGTTTCCCTTGTGATTCAATGAGCGATGCACTTGAACTTTGTGAAAACGAAAAAGAAATATTCATTATTGGTGGTGCATTGGTTTACCGTCAGGCTTTGAGTAAGGCCGATAAAATGTATATAACAAAAATACATGCAGAATTCCCTGATGCTGACGCATTCTTCCCTGTTGTTGACTGGAGCCAATGGGAAGAAACAGAACGCCAGGATTTCCCTGCCGACGAAAAGCATCAGTATGCATATAGCTTTATTACATATGTAAGAAAGGGATAAAAAGCTGTATTTATGCTTTATTAACCCTAATCTTACAACTTTTTGCTCTTGAAATCAATCTAATAGTAAAGAAAGAAGTGGAGGAGTCAAGGAGTTAAGGAGTTAAGAAGTAGTTATTGGAAGTTAGAAGGAGTTAAAAGCCAATAGTTTTCAGTCATTACTATCAACCTTGTAAACTTGTTCACTCGTCAACTACTAAAAACATTGCCTATGATTTCAAGAGCATTTTTTATATCTTCACTTTTGGCAATAGGAATTGCCGGAAGCAGCACATTCATTTATGGTAATTATAAGAATTACGAAAAGAATGAAATTAGTGAGATTATCCAAAACAAGGATACGGAGAAACTGATAAAAGAACTTGTTAAGAGAATAGATGAAAATCTGGAAAAAGATACTGACAAGTTTCCGGAAATTATCGTAGAAACAGAGCAGTATATAAAAGATATGGAAGAATCCGCATCGACTGCATTTCTGCATTCACTTTTAGCGGAAATGTATTCCATATATTATAATGCCAACAGATGGACCATCGACCAACGCACTTCCCTACAGGATTTTGTCCCGGAAGATATAAGAGAATGGAGTGCGAATATTTTCGATAAGAAAATTCGGGAAGAACTAAAGGCTTCCCTCTCTCCTGCCGAGATATTGCAAAACACCAAAACTGAATCTCTGGGAGATGTTATCAAGAAAGGCAAAGATTCAGAAACTCTACGCCCGACATTATTCGACTTTCTTGCTTTCCGTGCCATAGATATCAAGGCTGATAACGAATGGTTTGAAATGCTAAAATCTTTTCATCTGAAAGATGGCAATAAAGATGCTTTGATTAATGTGGAACTGGAATATTTGGATTTCCGCAGAAGGAATAAGCCTTATCTCAACGATACCGAATACAAAACTGCACTGGATAGTCTTGCCAACTCTGCAGGAAACAGTCTTCTTGCCATAGAGATTGCCATTAAGCAATTTAATTTATATGAACAGTCTGTTTACGCAAAAATTAGCGACCGCAATTCAAGAACTTCTGCCATTTACAGCAAATGTAAGGAATACATAAATATATATAAGGATAATCCAAGAGTAGCAATCTTCGAGAACAGACTTGCGGAAATGGAACAGTCTTTTATAAGTTGTTCCGGTAATAGAAATGTATATCCGGGTAAAGATTTGGAGCTGAAATTAGAATACAAAAATCTTGATAATGTAAAGGTTTGTATATATCAGAACACAAATCTGCCGGTAAATGCCACCAGAGATGAAGATAAACACAAAGGCAAGAAAGTTGCAGAAAAGAGTTTTGCTTTGAATCATCCAGATAAGTTCAGCCAAATGGATACGACATTGCATATCCAAATGGATAAGCCCGGATTATATATTTATGAAATAAACGACAGCAAAGGAAAGCTGAAAACTAACGGTACGTTCAGTGTCAGCCGCCTTGCTATGGTTACACGTCAGCTGGAAGACGGGGCAACTGAAGCTATAGTTACAGATTTCACAAGCGGTAAACCGATTGAAGGTGCAACTGTCATTACTTATAATGTAAGCAGGAAATGGATTTCACAAAAGTTAGAAACCTACAAAACTGATAAAAACGGGAAAGCTGTTCTTTCCGCAAAATTCAGGAAAGAGCGTGAAGTTGCAAGAGCTGTTTATGGCAACGACACTTGCTCTCTGAACAATGTATTACCATATTATTATGTCAACAATCCGACAAAAGGAGATAATATGGAAGTTGAACTGTTCACGGACCGGAAGATTTACCGTCCGGGACAGACTGTTTCCTTCAAAGGCGTTTGTTATGTAAGGGATTATGAAAAGCCTTATGTTCTGGAGAACAAGAATGTTTCTGTGATTTTCCGTGACGGAAACCATAAAGAAATTGCACGTAAATCATTCCGGACAAACAGTTTCGGTTCATTCAACGGTTCATTCGAAATCCCGGAAACTACAAAGAACGGGAATTTCACTTTGTCTGTGGATGAAAGATATTTCAACAATATTATGGTTGAAGAATATAAGCGCCCTTCATTTCTTGCCGAGTTCGAACCGATTGAAGGAGAAGTGTTCTTCGGAGATGAAATGTCTCTGAATTGCGTTGTCAGGACATATTCAGGAGTGAATCTGCAAGATGGAAATGTTAAATGGAGAATTGAAAGACATCCTATATGGATATTTGCAAGATATTCATACTATGACAGCAGCAGCCGTCAAGTGGCTGAAGGAAATGCTGTAATCAATAGCGAAGGTAAGTTCTCAATACATTTCACTCCGAAAAAAGATAATGACTTCAATGGTAATAATGACATACAATACAGATATATTGCCTATGCGCAAATAACAGACAGCAAGGGTGAGACTCAGGATTGTGAGGTTTCTTTCTGCGTCGGTGACAAAGGTTTGAATATTGGTATCAGTGCAGCAAGCACATTAGATAAAGATAATTCTGATATTATAATCTACACTCACACTGTAAACAGCAAGATTGTAGATAAAGAAGGTATGCTCAAACTTTATGAGGTTGACAAGGATGGAAAGGAAGGAAAAGAAGTGGCAAAATGCAATTTCATTTCCGGAAAAGCTGTTGACGGGGAATTTATATCTTCCGTTCCTTCTGGGAAATATTTACTCAAAGCTGAAACGACGGATTCAAAAGGACAAATTTGTTCTGAAGAGAGAGAGATTATAATATATGGAAAGACGGACAAACGTCCGCCGGTATTCAGACATACTTGGCTGATAAAAGATAATAAGGAATATTTGCCGGGCGAAAATGTAGAATTTACTTTCGGTACATCTGATACATCTGCCTACGTCCTGTATGAATTGTTCGATTCTGAAGGCAAGCGTTTCTGTTCTGACAGATTTGTCCTAAGCAATGAGAATAAGAAATTCAACATGCCTTTTGAAGAAAAACATGGAAAAGGATTCACAGCTGCCTTTATGTTTATAAAGAATGGAAAGCTATATCAGGATTATTTACAGGTAAAACGTAAGCAAGAAGACAGAAAGATTAATTTCCACATAAATACATTCCGTGACAAATTGTTGCCGGGAAGTAATGAACATTGGAGTTTCAGACTGACAGACAAAGATTCTCTTCCTGTTAAAGCTGAAATTCTTGCCGGAATGTATGACATGTCACTTGATGATATTGTAAAGTTCAACTGGAATTTTAATCCTAATACACTTACGTTCCTTAAATATAACACCTTCAGCAGTGGTTGGGCTTTTGACAGTTATAGTGAATATGACAGCGAAACAATCAAAGGGAAAGAGGTGAAGGAGTATTCGTTTGATATAATGTATGAAAACTGGTATAATGCTCTTAATAATATCAGATACGGACGAAACTTCACTTTACACGGTATGGGATTGAGCAAATCTGTAGCTGCTGCACCGATGGCAAACGATGCAATCGAAGTTAGAGAAGATGCCGCAGTTTTGGAAGAAAGTGTGGTGACAAGTGATGAAAAAGCCTTCTATTCCGTAGAGCAATCCGCCGTGACTGGAAATACCGGCAGCCCAATGTCAATAAGAAAGAATTTCCAAGAAAATGCATTCTTCTATCCTGTGTTGGTAAGCGATGAAAATGGAGATTTTTCGTTCGACTTTACTATGCCGGAGAGCAACACGACATGGAAACTGCAAATGCTTGCCTGGACAGACAGCCTGAAATATGGTTATATCCAAAAAGAAATAGTAACATCCAAGCCGCTTATGGTCCAACCTTCACTGCCGAGATTCTTCCGTGTGGGCGACATTGTGTATATTTCATCACAGATTATAAACCAAAGTGGAGAAGAAGCCAAAGGACGTGCCCGCCTTGAATTGTTCAATCCGGAAAACGGAGAGCCGGTAGTTTGCCTAACAAAGTCGCAGAAAGTATTCGAACTTGCTGCAGGAGAAATTACAACTGTCAGCTGGTCGTTCCAGGTTCCGGAAGTAAAAGATGGTGTAATCGGCTGCCGTATTATTGCAGAAGGAGATAAATTCAGTGACGGTGAGCAAACACTTGTCCCGGTTCTGTCAGACAAAATCATGCTGACTGTAAGCAATCCTTTCTTTATAAATAAAGAAGGTAAAAAAGTAATTTCACCAAAAGAAGAACAGGATGGCAAAGTTATTCGCAGCATTGTTGAATTATCTGCAAATCCTGTATGGTACGCCGTTCAGTCGTTACCGTCTTTAAGTGAAGCACGTAACGAAAGCAGCCTTTCATGGTTCGCCGTATATTACAGTAATATTCTTGCAAATCATATTGCCAACAGTAACCCGGAAATCAGTAAAGCAATAGAAATCTGGAAGGCGAAAGGAAATTCAGAACTTGTCTCAAATTTGGAGAAAAACAAAGATGTCAAGAATATTCTTCTTGAAGAAACTCCTTGGGTCAGAGATGCAGAAAACGAAACAGAAAGAATGCAGCGTCTGGATTTACTGTTGCAGGCAAACCGAGCATCACAAATGCGACAGACAGCTTTAGAAAAACTTATTTCCAAGCAAAATCCGGACGGCGGATGGAGATGGTTCGAAGGAATGAGAGGAAACAGATTCATCACCTTGCAAATTCTCAAAGGAATGGGACAGCTTGTTGAAATGAATGCTGTGGAATATAAGCAAGAAGAAAAGGAAATGCAAATCAAAGCTCTCCGTTTCCTTGACAACGAAATAAGGAAAGAATATGAAAGACTGACGAAATCTGGAAATAACATCAAAGATTACATTCCATACGACGAACAGATTGAATATTTGTTCGTAAGAAGTATGTATCGTGATATTCCTGAAGGCGACGCTCGCGATGCCTCACGTTTCTATACAGAGCAAGCCAAGAAATATTGGAAAAAGCTCTCAATCCATAACCGCGCTGCATTGGCAGTTCTTCTGTGGAGAAATGGAGATAAGGAAACTGCTCAGGATATATTGAAGTGGTTCCGAAAAACTGCAACCGTTTCTGAAGATAAAGGTATATTTTGGGCAAACAACAGAAGTACATCTTACAGCAAATATTCTGTAATCGATACTCATTGCCTTATTATGCAAGCGTTCCGCGAAAGCAAATCTGATAATGCCGAAATAGACTTGATGAAGCAATGGCTGCTTGCCCAGAAACGTACTCAGCAGTGGGAATCAAAGCCAGCAACAATGAATGCAATCCATTCATTGCTAACTGACGGTACAAACTGGCTCAGCGAAGGAAACGAATGTGTTATTTCGTGGAATGGAGAAACTTATTCAACTGAAAATGAAGGCAACATTATTGGATACAGCAAAATTGTAAAGGAAAAAGAAGTTTCTGGTAATGTATCTTCAGATATTGTTGTTGAAAAGAAAGGTAATGCACCAGCTTGGGGCGCTGTATATCAGCAATATTTCGTACCTCTCGACAAGGTAAGAAAGAACAAAACAGACCTCAACATAGAAAAGAAAGTTTTCGTTGAAGTAAATAATGGAAAGGAAATCCAACTGAAAGAAGTTACAAAGGATAATCCTTTGAAAGTTGGCGACAAGGCTATAGTCCGCCTGACTGTCCGAAGCGGAATGGATATGGACTTTGTATGTATAAAAGATTTACGTGCCGGATGCTTCGAACCTATTTCACAAGTTTCAAAACAAGAATTCCGTGAAGGAATTTCATTCTTCCGAAGCCCTAAAGATGCATCAGAAAATTTCTTCATTGATTTCCTTCCTGCCGGAACTTTTGTTATTGAATATCCGGTTTATGTAAGTCGAGAAGGTGAATACTCTGGTGGAATTTGTACAATCCAATGTTTGTATGCTTCGGAATTTATATCTAATACGGAAGGTTACGAAATTGAATCCATCGGCAATTAAGTTCTGAAAAAAAGATGCCGATGTTTTTTCGGAAATGACATGCACCCCGAAAGTTAGACAAAAAACTTTCGGGGTT
Organism: Parabacteroides sp. KHUB-01; assembly: GCF_056640935.1. Taxonomy (NCBI): domain Bacteria; kingdom Pseudomonadati; phylum Bacteroidota; class Bacteroidia; order Bacteroidales; family Tannerellaceae; genus Parabacteroides; species Parabacteroides sp. KHUB-01. Next base: position 1,638,987 of record NZ_CM153256.1, read on the forward strand.
TTGTTATGTCTAAAAAGTACAGGAAACATGGCTATGCAGAACGGCTAAAATATATGCATATGCTAGAGAATGGCTTTAGCCGAAATTATATTAAGCGCCGCTTTGGGATTAGCGGGGAGCTTCTTGGATATTTATGGACACGATACCGTTCAGAAGGTCCAACGGGATTGTTGAAAAAGCAAAATGTAAGGGCGGATTATGCCTTCAAGCTTGAAGTCGTTCGTGATGTTGAAGAAAATAATATAACTTTGCTGGATGCTTCGTTGAAGTATAATGCAAGTGCCAGTCAAATCAAGGTATGGCTAAAAGTCGCCAGGACTCAAGGTTATGATGCTTTAGCTATCACCAGGCCAAGAGGCCGCCTACCAAAGAATGCCATGGGAAGATCAAGGAAAAAGAAACCGGAAGAAATGACAGAGTTGGAACGTCTCAGATACGAGAATGAGTGCCTGAGGGCTGAGAATGCTCTGCTAAAAAAAGTGAAAGCCTTAGTAGAAGCAAGAGACGCCCGTCTCAAAGAGATTGGGCGGAAGCCATCCAAGAACTAAGGCAGGAGCATGATCTCGAGATTCTTCTGGAGAAGACAGGGATGGCCAGATCCACATTCTACTACCATACGAAAAGGATGTTAGAACCTGACGGCTACAATGATGCAAGAAATGCAATCCGAAAGATATATGATCGTCACAGAGGACGTTATGGCTATCGAAGAATAACTGCCCAGCTGCGTAATGACGGTATGCACCTTAACCACAAGACCGTACAGAAACTTATGGTAGAGATGGACCTATATGGCAAGCGAAAGACGGCAAAGTACAAGTCATATAAAGGTGAGATCGGAACGGTTGCGCCCAATGTCATTGACAGAGACTTCACGGCAACTGCACCTAACCAGAAATGGGCAACTGACGTGACTGAAGTCAAGATAAAGGACAGGAAGATATATCTTTCTCCTGTCCTGGATATGTTCAATGGGGAGATAATATCTTACACAATATCATATCGTCCGGACCTGGAAATGGCAATGAAGATGCTGGATAAAGCGTTCAAGAAAACTGATATACCGGAAGGACTCATACTACACTCTGATCAAGGATGGCACTATCAGCATCAGAGATACCAGAAGGCATTGAAAGACAGGAATATCGTGCAAAGCATGTCACGTAAGGGCAACTGCCTGGACAATGCCATGATGGAGAACTTCTTCGGACTTTTGAAGAATGAATTGCTATATTTGCAGGAGTGGGACAGCGTTGAACAGTTCTCAAAGGAACTGGTTAAGTATATACGCTACTACAACAATGACAGGATCAAACTGAGGCTGAATGGAAAGAGCCCGGTACAATACCGAGCCCTATTCCAATCGAAGTCCGCCTCCTAATATAATGTTAAACCGTCCAACTTTTGGGGGTCATATCAAAAAGTGCCGACGTTTTTTCTTGAACACTGCAGTGTTTCTATAGAAACGTCGGCACTTATTTTATATAATATATAATAGCCGGAAATTCAAAGACTTTCAAATTTTAATCATTTTTCTCGAATTCCCGGAAAACATCATTATCATAGAAACAAATATGATTCAAAGGAGAAATCCATGCCTCAACAGAAACACTATCTGTATTTAAATATAATGATGGATGCTTGTATAAATATTTTCCGTTTGTAAGAATAACAGAATCCCGGGTTGTCTGCAAATCCTTATCATAAACTGTAGTTTTAGTTGTAATAGTAAAACTATCTCCAGTAAAAGAAATCGTCTGATTTTTAGGATACTCTATTGGAGACAAAGATTTATCACTACTATAATACTCTGAAATGCTTACCCATTCAGTGTCATTTAAAACCTGTTCTTCACCATATTTCATGTCCTGTTCATCATTTGTACAGGCAAAGAAGCAACATGAAAGAATTAAGAATAATAATTGTCGCATAGCTTATTTTATTTGAGGGATTTATGACTATATAGTAAAAACATTTTACACTGTAATTTTGTTTTATTTAACTTTGTTTTTAACAAAAAAAACATCTACTATTAATTTCAACTTCTGAATAATAAATCAATATTCCGAGCCTCAAATCACAAGATTAGACTGTAATACAAATATTTACAAATTGCGTGAAACATAGTTTCAGAAACTTCATGTATAGTAAAGATACAAAATATGGGAATAAGACAAAATATATACGGATGCAGGTACAAATAAATACGGACGTATTTCAAAATATATACGGAAGGACGCAAACGCGGGTTCGACCCTAGAAATTTTATGTCCGTACCAAAACAAAACTTGATACGGACATATTTTGACTGACTTATTTCAAAATATTTTTTATTTCCTCTTCTGTCAATTCAGTAATTTCAGCAATATCCTCAATTGGGTATCCTTTTTCAAGCATTCTTCTGGCATTGTTGATTTTTTCTTTTTTCTGACCTTTTTCAATTCCTTCAGCCAGACCTTCTGCTCTTCCTATTTCCAATCCTTCTTCTTTACCTTCCTTCAAAGCCTGTTCCTTCATATAGTTCCAGGTGTTATAATTGTCACGATACACTTTTAGGCATGCCTCATATTCGTCCCGCTCTTTCTTGTTCATATTGACAATACGGGCTAGCTCTTCCAGACGCTGGAAAAGTGCCTTCTGTCCCTTGAACTCTAAAGATTCCAATTTTTCCATGTGCTTCAAATTATATAGCCAATAATCCAATGGCGTTTCACATTCCTTTTCTGTTTTATTGAACAGCGGGAATTCTATAAAGATTTCCCTTATCATTTTAGATACCGGTTTCCCCGTTTCTTTATCGGCTAGAATTATGTCCGTCTTAACTTTGTCGGATTTACCGCTCTTGAAATTCAGGAAGAAAATTCCATAAACAGGGACAATATCGAATTTCCATCTGTCGCCTATCCGGTCCTGTCCGGCTATTGCCCTACAAATATAATAAAGACCACGTTCATAAATATACGGCTGATTGCAATTTTGCATTTCCACAAGGAAAATACTTCCGTCTTTATCTTTACATCTGAGATCAAATAGTGCAGTCCTTCCATCTGCTGTTTCCGGAGGCAATTCATTGTTCATATACTCCAGGTCTTCGATATGCCTCTCGCCTTCCAATAAGTCATTGAGCAAATCTATGAGCAGTTCTTTACTGTTTTCCTGTCCGAAAAGAATTTTGAATCCTCTGTCTACAAACGGACTTATAAATATTCCTTTTTCCATAATTATGGTTTTTAATGTTAATATTGCAAGTATAGGAAAAATACTTTTACGGAACAATATAAAATTTGAAAAGTTTTGTTTCTCAGTCAGTTTTATAGCTTTTAGTTATATTAACTATAAATATTAGTTCATAAACTATATTTTCTCGTTATTTGTAAAAACGAAAGAGGTTATGAAAAGATTAACAGCCAAAGAAGAAGAAATAATGGAATTTTTCTGGGAAAAAGGTCCATTGTTTGTAAAAGAGATACAAAAATTCTATGATGAGCCCAAACCTCACTTCAATACACTATCAACAATAGTAAGAGGTTTGGAGGAGAAAGGATTTCTGGCACACGAAGCATTCGGAAACACTTATCGTTACTATGCTAATGTCAGCAAAGAAGAATTCAGCGCAAAAACATTAAAAGGAGTTATAAGCAAATATTTTAATAATTCATATCTGAGTGCTGTTTCAACATTAGTAAAAAAAGAAGAAATATCAATTGATGAACTGAAAGAACTGATTCGTGAAGTTGAGGATGCTCATAACAAAAACGAATAAATAAAGACACATCATTATGGGAATTTTCATTGCATATATCCTTAAATCAAGCTTTTGCCTCATCATATTTTATTTATTATATAAATGGATGATGGCAAATGAAACTTTTTTCAGGCTTAACCGTACTGTTATTTTAGTTTTTTGGCTATTGGCATTTCTGTTGCCCGCAATAAATCCCAGTGAATTGCAGAACACAAACCTTGTAATGGATATAACAAATAGCAGTATCGATATGAGTAACTATGCAGCACTGGTTAAAAATTCAGATAAAATACAAACCGACCACCAATCTTATATTATATATTCACTGATATGTGTGGTGTATTTTATCGGATTGTTGATAATCACAATAAAACAGATAATAATATGGTCACAACTTTTCAGGCTTATCAGAAAAGGAAAACATATAAACTACGATTCTTATTGTCTGGTTATAGTTGAAGGAGAACAATATCCGTTCAGCTGGATGAAATATATTATATTATCAGAAAAAGACTATATGGAAAACCATGTTGAAATTATTGCTCACGAAAAAGCACATATACAGCATAAACATTCTTTGGAATTACTGATAGTAGATGTACTGCTTCTGCTGCAATGGTTCAATCCTGCAGCATGGTTGTTGAAGCAGGAAATGCAGTCAGTACACGAATATGAAGCAGATAATGATGTGCTCTCTGCAGGTATAGATGCTAAATCTTATCAATTATTACTAATAAAAAAAGCTGTCGGCACCAGTCGCTACACAATGGCCAACAGCTTTAATCACAGTTCACTTAAAAAACGTATCACTATGATGTTAAAAGAAAAATCAAATCCGTGGGCTCGTGCAAAGTACGTTATGGTACTTCCACTGGCAGCCTTATCTGTGGTGAGTTTTGCTCACCCAAAAGTTTCGGAAGTTTCAAAAACTTTCAGTGAGTCCAAAATTAGTGAATTATGGACAGACCCACAAGAAAAAACGCCTGATGTGAAGGCAAAATTTCCTGGCAATGAAAAAGAAGCTTACCGTTTCATTGCCAAAAATATCAAATATCCTGCCCTAGCTCAAGAGGCAGGAGTTGAAGGTCGTGTTGAATGTCTTGTAACTATCGGTACAGACGGAAGCATAAAAAATGTCCGTATTACCAAACCAGTAAACAAATATCTGGATAAAGAAGTTATCCGCATTATGAATGAAATGCCGAAATGGGAACCGGCACAAATTGACGGTAAGGCAGTTGAAAGCACAATTCCTTTTGGAGTAGTATTCAAATTCGACGGAAGCAATATACAATCCGAATCGGATACGGATATTATTGTGGTTGGATATGGGATACAGACTGAAATAAATAGATGATGTAGTTGCAAACAGCAAGACACCTGAAACTCAGAAAACCGATAATAAATATCAAATCTGAGTTCCAGGTGTCTTCTTACTTTATAACTGTAGATAAATCCTTATCAAACAGATTATACCTCAATATTATTACAATTCGTTCTGAACCATAGCAGAATTAGCATCCATTTCCTTCTGAGAAATTACAAATTCCCAACGTTTGTCTCCTGCAGGAACAGACATAGTCTGGCTGACAGCCTCATCGTGATTTGAATTTGTTCTGTCAAGCGCAAGATTCAAACGCTTCAAGTCTGTGAAACGGAAACCTTCACCCCAAAGTTCAATACGGCGCTGTGTAAGAATCTCTTCTATCAAAGCCGCACCACTATTAGCAGAAAGTTTATACTGAGGGTCACGAGTCTGAACCAATTCCAGCAATGTATTTTTAGCAGCACCTTCATTTCCAGAACGAGCCTCAGCTTCTGCCTTCATCAAGTACATTTCAGCTAGACGCATATATACGACATCCGAAACCGGAGTTGAAGAAGATACAGATGTGAATTTCCTGTTCTGATATTTTGCAGGCGTAAAGTTAGAACCTGGCATAGCAGCTTCGCCTGTCGGATCCCACCACTGACGGCGTACGTCAGTTTCAGAAATCATATTATACAGACGGTCGATAATACATTTAGGATTCTGTCGGATATTTGTTGAGTTAAAGTTCCAAGACATAAATGCCATAAATGAATAGAAATAGATAGTCTGATCTGACTGAACCAAAGAAGCCCACATCCATTCCGGATTCTTTGATGCTTCAGCAAAACCATTCATTAACTCGTCACCACTCATCAAACGGCGACCGTTAGCCAAAGCCGTTTCTATAGCTAAGCCTGAATATTTTGCAGCATCTGCCCAATTCTGCTGAGCCAAAGCAACTCTGGCTTTCAAGCCATATGCTACTTCCAAAGAGAAATGGTTCAAATCTTCAGCCTTGTAATCCTTCATCAGTTCAATAGCTGCATCTAAATCCTCGTTTGCATACTGATAAACCTCCTCAACTGTGTTACGTGGAGAATCATGCATTTCGGACTGTTTCTTATAAGGAACACCAAGCTGATCGTTTGTCTTTCCTGCCTCATAGCGTTTTCCATAAAGCTGTACTAACTGGAAATGTGACCAAGCACGGAAGCAAAGAGCTTCAGCCTTTACTCCTGTTCTACGATTTTGATCCTCTCCTGATGCATTATCAATAGATTCAAGGAAGAAATTCGCATTAAGAATCAGTTTATAATAAAATTCAAACGGATAATAAGCTAAATAAGATGTTGGATTTCTATGGTCTATCCAGCGGGCATTACTGATATACCAACCGTTACCTGTAGAAGAGTTTATCAAATCTTCACCCAACATATCTCGTTTTATATTCATAGAAGCTTCACCACCCTGGTCCTGACGGCTATATTGTATATACATAGCACGATGAGTACCATTAAGTGCTGTGTAAAGATTGTCTACAGTTTCCTTAATAAGAGCATCAGGCACCTTGTCTGTCGGAGCAGTATCCATAAAGTCAGAAGAGCAAGAGCCGAGAGCTGCAGCACCAATCAAGGCCGCAGCAATTGTTGTATATTTTATTGCTTTCATATTGTATTCAAATTTAATTTAAGTTGACAAATTGATGAGTTGACAAGGGAACAAATTTCCATTGAAAACTTGTATCTGAGACCTCGTCCACTTCAATTTACAATGTTATGTTCAACGCAAACGTAAATGTTCTTGAAGGCAAGTAAGCATTATTACTTATACCATTGAATGCCTGAAGCGGGTTCATACCAGACTTAGATGTAAACATGAAAATATTTTCACCACTTACTGATAAACGAGCATTCTGAATAGTAAACTTGCTCAAGAATGATTTCGGAAGATTATAGCCAAGAGACAAAGACTTGATGTTGAAATAGTCCGAACTCATTAGCCAACGATCCGACTGAGCATTGAAATTAGTTTCCTGTCCGGCATCAAGACGCGGTACATCTGTAACATCACCAGGTTTCTGCCAACGGTTAAGAATGTCGGTATGCATAGCTCCACCGAAATTGTTAACACTCATCAAACCTGCATAACTTGAATTATACATTTTACCACCAAGCTGATAAGAGAATACTGCAGCAAACTCGAATGCTTTGAAACGAAGAGTTGTATTTATACCACCATATACCTTTGGAATGGCACTTCCGGCATAATGATACTGAGCCAATGCCTGGTCAGTTGTCAGACGTTTTCCATCTCTTTCGAAACAAGTCTCATCATTCCATTTAATATTAGGATCATTGTCGGCAAATGTATATAGAACAGAACCTGTCTGTGGATCTACACCAACATAATCCTTAAGCCAGAACTCATATATTGAGTGTCCAACCTCAAGTTTCTTAGTTCCGTCGATAATAGATTCGCTTGGCAAACTCTTGATTGTATTTTTTAGGAAGGTTGCATTGGCTCCAACATTCCATGTCCAATTATCATTTTTAAGAATTCTATAATCCAATGCTATTTCAACACCAGAGTTACTAACCTTTCCGATATTCTTCCAAATACTTGTTACACCGTTAGAAAGTGGTGTTGGCACTTCGAACAACAAATCATCAGACTGTTTGTTGAAATACTCAACAGAACCTGTCAAACGGTCGAAGAGTCCGAATTCTACAGCCACATCTGAGCTGACCTGCTTTTCCCAAACCAAATCAGGATTACCAAACTTGCCAAACAAAACTCCGGCCTGTGAACCATTAGCATAACCCAATTGATAAAGAGTATAATAAGGATAATAGTCGTTCAGGTCGCTTTCATTAAGAATAGCATCATTACCAGTCTGGCCATATGAAGCACGAAGTTTCAAACTGTTTATCCATTTTATATCCTTCATAAAATCTTCCTGGTCAATTCTCCAGGATAGACCTGCAGACCAGAAATTACCCCAACGATTATCTTTTGCAAAACGAGATGAACCGTCACGTCTGTAAGACATAGAAAGATAATATTTGTCAGCATAATTATAGTTTACACGAGCAAAATAACCTTCCTTACGATATTTGTCAGTATAAGAGCTGAGAGTATTAATTGTATTGAAATTATCAAACTCTAGCAAATTATCCAAAGTCTGGCCCTGACGCATACCATAAGAATACTCATACTGATATGAGTAACTTTCATGACCAAGCATAGCTTCCAAATTATGCGAGCCGAATGATTTGTTGTACTGCAACAACTGGTTGAAAGTAACAGTAGTCATTCTTGTCTGAGTCTTTGACAAACGTCCTGAACCCTGACCGTCGCCAACCAATTTATTCTCGAAGCTTGTAAATTTATAATTAGAGTTTTCCAATGAAGCATTTACTGTTGCTGTAAATCCGTCAAACAAATAGAAGTCCGCATAAGTTCGAGCATTAACAGCATCACGAGTTGAACTTCTGTCGTTAAACTCTGTTTCAGCAACAATATGTCTTCCTGAAGAAGCACCTGCTCCACGGGTTCCCATATAGTCATAAACCTTATTTCCGTTTGAATCAAGTATATATTCACCGGTAGTCATGTCATGTTCATGAATAGGATAAACAGGACCTATATTTCTTGAAAAGAAGAATGGGTTGTTATATCCAGCACTATTATCCTGAGTATTAGCAGTAGTTGATGAAGAACGAGTTGCCGCAACATTGAATCCTGTCTTCAACCATTTTGTCGGTTTTATATTAACATTCGCGCGACCAGAGAAACGTTCGAAATCAGATTTGATAACATAACCATTATCTTTCAAATATCCTAAAGAAACATAGCTATCACTGTTTTCAGAACTTGTACTATATGAAACATTATATTCTCCACGATATCCAGTACGACTGATAGCATCTTCCCAGTCTAGGTCATCACCATAAAGAAGAGTAGTTGCAGCCGGATTAAGTTGTCCGTTAGGCATTAGAATCTGGTCATTAGGAACACCTTTGAACGGATTATACTTAACCAAGTTGAAAGCATCTGTCACAGCCTGAGCTCCCGCAAATTCCGGAGTTTTGCCGGAAGTAATATACTGGTTATACTTCTGTTCCCACATCAAAGGATAATAGTCCCATACATTTACACGGTCATATTCTTTAATTGCACGACCGCTAAATCCCTGACTTATATTAAGAGAGATGGAAGGTTTGCCACTTTTTCCTTTTTTTGTTGTGATAAGAATAACACCGTTTCCGGCACTCGAACCATAAAGAGAAGTTGAAGCTGCATCTTTCAACACAGTCATTGATTCGATATCTGATGGATTGATATCTGCTATTGAACCATTATATATACTGCCATCCACAACATAAAGAGGTTCAGAAGATGCATTTACCGTACCGAAACCACGAATACGAATTTCAGGAGATTCACCAGGCTGGCCATTACTAGACATTATCTGCAAACCAGGAGCTGTTCCTTCAAGTGCCTGAGCTGCATTATTTATAGGTCGTATATCCAAATCTTTTGCCCCTAATGAAGTTGCAGAACCAGTAAAGGATGATTTAGTTGCAGTTCCATATGCTACAACAATTACATCATCAAGTTCCTGAGCATCAGCTTTAAGTAGAACTCGCATATTAGATTTGACAGCAATATCCTGTGTCTGCATACCGACATAAGATATTTGTAGCTGCGCATTCTTGTCCACATCAAGGGTGAATGCACCATCCAAATCTGTTACAGTTCCTATAGTCGTACCTTTAACAACTACTGAAGCTCCAATTACCGGAAGGCCATCTTCTTCACTAACCACAACTCCGGTCACTTTCATCTGCTGTGCCACAATGCACTACATTCCCAAAAGGGATGAGAGTAATACTAGGGGTAATTTGTGTTTCATAAACTCACTCTTCTTTTTTAACTGTTAAACACATATTATCTTTTTCCCAAACGGCAGGGATTTATTTTTCTCTGTTTTATATTTATACCCTCATTTTATATAATAATTTGTTATCAAATAAAATTTCAAGGGATAATTTCAGGTAACAAAGCTCAAATTATTGATGTTCGCAAGATAATTATTTCTATTAATATTACAAATCAAAATATCAAAATATATTCAATTTTAACATTTTCGATTCAAATAGTCATAATTAAACGCCATAAATACACTTATAGAAGGTAATATTGTAAACATTTGCCATAACTATACAAATAAACAGATATAATATATATGTAATTTAAACACAATTATAGTACGAATACCGTTTAATTTGCTTCCGTATGTAAGCACAATTACTTTCGGAACAAAATTCAAATACTTCCGTATATATTTTGAATTACATTCGGATATATTTTCAACAATAATTGGATATAGGTTATCGTAACAAAATCAAAAACAAATTATTTATTTTGCTCTCAGATTGCCTTTCCGTATATTTGTTGACACTAATATAGGATGCGTTCAGGCATAACCAAATAAGAAAACGATGTTTTCTATTTGTCTCTACACTCACCTTTCACTATATTTGCGAGACGAACTAAAAAATATATAGAAATGAAACAAGTTATTATTATTCTAATGGCAATGCTGATGACAATAGGTGTTGTTTCAGCACAGACAAACAAACAAGCTGTTATATCAGTAAAAGAAAACATATACGATTTTGGAACGATAAAAGAAGATGGAGGTAATGTTTCGCATACCTTTACAGTAAGCAATGAAGGTGCTGCCCCATTAGTTATTACACGTGTTATTGCTTCGTGCGGATGTACTACACCGGAATGGACAAAAGAGCCTATCGCTCCAGGTAAAAAAGGAGAAGTAAAAGTTACTTTCAATCCAAAAGGCCGCCCTGGAATGTTTGCAAAAACTATTTCTGTATATAGTAATGGTAAAAAAGGAAGCTATATATTAACTATCAGAGGTAAAGTTGAAAATTAAGTTTTCAGTAACAAATCATGTTGATGACTTTCAGACTAAAAACTGTTATATTGGTTTGTGTTATGGCTGTATGTACAGTATCAGCAGCCATAGCACAAGGCATTGCCAAAATAAGTCCGGACAAACAAGTATTCAATTTCGGGACTATTGCTGAAGAAAAAGGTCCCGCTAGTCACGAATTTATTATCACAAACACAGGAGACGCACCTCTTGTTATAAACAGAATTACTGCATCATGCGGTTGCACAAGACCGTCATGGGACAAATCCCCAATTGCTCCGGGGAAGTCAACATCCATCAAAATCACCTATAATCCTCAAGGAAGACCTGGACCATTTTATAAAACAATCACTATAATTTCAAATAGTGACAAGAAAAGGTTTAATCTGGCTATAAAAGGAAATGTAACACCTAAGCCCAAAGAACCTAAATACGAGTATCTGTACAGTATTGGAGACTTAAAGTTGCATAAAACCAATGTTTTATTCAGTAAAATAATCAGAGCTGAAACAAAAGGAGAGAAAATACATATCAAGAATACAGGTAAGACATCTGCTGTTGTACATATCGGAAAACATCCGCATTATCTGACAATAAACAGCAGACCGGATACTATTCTACCTGGTAAGACTGGAGAAATTACGCTACTATTTGATGCTATGGCTGCAAAGCATAAAGGTAGAAAATATTGCGAAATTCCAGTTGAAGTATCTATGGCAGGACGAAAATCCGCAAGTGGAATTATTAATGTAGCTGCAAATATTATTGATGATTTCAGCAAACTGACTTCGGAAGAAAGAAAGAATGCTCCGATTGCCAAACTTTCCGGCAGTATTTTGGATTTCGGTGAAATTAAATGTGAAACAAAATCTGTATACGGAACTGTGGAACTAACCAACAGTGGCAAACAGAATTTACATATTTACAGTGTAAGCTCAGAAAATGATTTAATAAAAATATCTGGCGGCAAGAAAACAATCAAGCCAGGAAAAACTGTTATTTATAAAATAAAGGTAAAATCAAAAGATATGCCAGAGAAGTTTAATGCTTCAATAAATTGGGTTTGCGATTCACCGGATAATCCAGTTATTACATTAAAGGTTCTTGCTAAGAAAAAAGTAGAAAAATAAGTATAACTTTATAACAAATACAACTATGGAACATCCAGAAAATGACGATTTATATAAAGGGTTAAAAGTGAACAAAGGCGTAACTGATGTGCCTACTGTTAATCCATATATGAAAAAGCGAGTTCAAAGACGTCAATATACTACTTCTGAATTTGTTGAAGGTATTCTAAAAGGTAATATAACTATTCTCAGCCAGGCTGTAACATTAGTTGAAAGTTCAAAACATGAACATCAGCAGGTTGCCCAGGAAATTATAGAAAAATGTTTGCCTCATGCTGGGAAATCTGTAAGAATTGGTATTACAGGTGTACCTGGAGCTGGAAAGAGTACTTCTATCGATTCATTTGGTATGCATCTGATAAAAGAAGGACGAAAACTTGCGGTATTGGCTATTGACCCTAGTAGTGAACGTTCAAAGGGAAGTATTCTTGGAGACAAAACTCGTATGGAATTATTGTCAAGAGAGAAAAATGCATTCATTCGCCCTTCTCCATCAGCAGGCTCACTTGGTGGTGTAGCACGTAAAACCAGAGAAACAATTGTGCTTTGCGAGGCTGCAGGATTCGATACTGTCTTTGTTGAAACTGTAGGTGTAGGACAAAGTGAAACAGCTGTTCATTCAATGGTGGACTTCTTCCTATTGATTCAGCTTGCTGGTACTGGAGATGAATTACAAGGTATCAAACGCGGAATTATGGAGATGGCTGATGGTATTATCATAAATAAAGCAGACGGAGATAATGTGGATAAAGCCAAACTTGCTGCAGCCCAGTTCCGCAACGCTCTTCATCTGTTTCCACCTACCGAATCTGGCTGGTTCCCTAAAGTTCTAACATATTCCGGATATTACAACCTTGGTATAAAGGAAATTTGGGATATGGTGGGTGAATATATGGAATTCACTAAGAAAAACGGATATTTTGAACATAAGAGAAACGAGCAGGCTAAATATTGGATGTATGAAAGTATAAATGATACATTGCGTGATACATTCTATCATAATCCTGCAGTTGAGGAAATGTTATCATATACAGAAAAACAAGTTTTGCACAATGAAATCAGCTCATTTGTTGCAGCTAAGAGAATGATGGATTTGTTCCTTGCAAATATTAGAAAATAATAACTGACTAAGGTTTCGCAAGTTGATAAACTAAAACTTGCGAAACCTTAATTTTTATGCTTAATCTTCCAACGCGTAGTTAACAGTCGTTACTACTCTCACTCGTTTCAGATATGGAGTTGTTGCATCTTCATCAACAATAGAAAACTGCCCTTGATTAGCCTGCATTATCTTTCCTAGTTTGCTGTCTGAATCCTTAGCAAATTTTTCAGCTGCCTGACGGGCATTTTTAGTAGCTTCTTCAATCATCTGAGGTTTAATATCATTAAGACTTGTATATTCATAACGGACCACATGCTGATAATCTCCGCTTACTATAGCTATACCTTTTTTCAGGAATTCACCTTGCTCGGTAATTAACTTACGGACAACATCTACTTTTGAAGAAGTTACAGTTACTATTGTTGTAACATTATAACGGTATTGTGAAGGAGTACTAGAATATCGTTCGGCCTTCATATCAATGATTTCAGGAGCATTCAAATTTATTTCTGAATCTTCTATACCTTTACTTTTCAGATATTCTACTATAATTTCATTAGAGTTCTTTATATCATTATATAAAGCCGACAAATCATTTCCAATATTCTTATAAACCAGCGGCCAAGTAACTTTATCCGCAGTTACAACCTTTTCAGAAAGTCCTTTAACATTTACTGTTCTATTTTTATCAGCAAAAGAACTTAAACCTTTATCTACAAAATAGCCAGAAGCAACTATACCTAAAGCTATAATAAATGACTCTTTAATAAAATTTGCCATAGAAACACTCTCCCTTCTATTTAAGTATAAAATCTACAATTAAAAGCCTGAATAAAAAATATTTATATTCAAGTTTGATATACTAGCAATATTAGGACATTTAAATATATAAAACAACAAAAGCACCCAATTTTGTATTTAGTTAATACAAAACTGGTGCTTTTTATTTTTTTATTAAAGCTTATTACGCTTTCGGCAACAGATTAAATTGAAGAAATACGCAAAACATTCAACAAATCTCTGTTGATAGGTTTATCATTTTTAATCGCCTTTGAGAATGGAACATTTACAATCTGATCATTCTGAATACCAATCATCACATTACGCTGACCGTCAAGCAGAGCATCAATTGCAGCAACACCCATTCTTGTTGCTAAAATTCTGTCCTGAGCTGTAGGTGAACCACCACGCTGCAAGTGACCAAGGATTGAAACACGTACATCAAACTGAGGATATTCATTTTTAACACGTTCAGCAACCCCCATGGCACCACCAGTAACTTCACTTTCAGCAACAAGAACAATACTACTATTCTTAGATTTTCTGAAACCAGTTTCAATCATTTCAGCCAACTGGTCTTTTTCCAATGAAATTTCAGGGATAATAGCAGCTTCAGCACCAGATGCTATAGCACCATTCAAAGCAAGGAAACCTGCGTCACGACCCATTACTTCAATAAAGAACAAACGTTCATGTGAAGTAGCAGTATCACGTATTTTATCCACACACTCCATGATTGTGTTCAAAGCTGTATCATAACCAATTGTTACATCTGTTCCATACAAATCATTATCTATTGTACCAGGAAGACCAACAATAGGCATATTGTATTCTTCTGCAAAAATACGAGCTCCAGTCAAAGAGCCATCACCACCGATAACAACCAAGGAATCTATTCCATGTTCTACAAGCTTATCGTATGCCTGTTTACGTCCTTCAGGAGTTTTAAACTCAGCACAACGAGCAGTTTTTAGAATAGTACCTCCACGCTGTATTATATTACTTACATTCTGTGTTTTAAATTCTTCAATTTCATCAGTGATCATTCCTTTATAACCACGATAAATTCCCTTTACATGCAAACCGTTGAAAATTGCAGCACGCGTCACGGCGCGAATCGCAGCATTCATACCTGGAGCATCACCTCCTGATGTTAAAATTCCGACACATTTAATAGCCATGATACTATTTATTTAATTTAACCGCAGCAAAAATACGAATAATTCAAATAGATATAATCATAATGAACAAAATTCACATAAAATTAATCTTGTTGAATCTCTCCTCCGTTCAATTCTATAACCTTATTGGCAACTTTTTCCATCAGCCATTTTGGAGTAGAAGTAGCACCGCATACGCCAACAGTCTCTATATTTTGAGGCAGTGATTCAGTTATCTCACTTGCATCAGAAATAAATACACTATTCAAATTAGCCTTTCTGCACTCATCAAAAAGCATTTTTCCGTTGGAGCTTTTTTTCCCTGCAACAAAATATATCCAATCGTGAGCCTTTGCAAATTTCTGAATATTAGGTAAACGATTTGCCACCTGACGACAAATTGTATCATAATAATTAAACGATACTTCAGGATTTATCCGTTTTTCAATTTCTGAAACGATATTACGAAATCCATCCAATGATTTTGTTGTCTGTGAAAACAAAGCAACTGATTTAGAAAAATCAAGCTTATCCAAATCTTCTACTTTTTCTACAACAATAGCATTTCCATCAGTCTGACCTACCAGTCCGTTGACTTCGGCATGTCCTTTTTTACCATATATAACAAGTTGCACACCTGCTGGACCAGATTCCTGATAACAACGATGTATTCTTTTCTGAAGTTGCAATACAACAGGGCAAGTTGCATCTACTATTGTAATATTATTCTTCTGAGCAGTTTCGTATGTTGACGGAGGTTCTCCATGAGCACGGAGCAAAACTTTCTTACCTTCCAATCTGGCAAATTCATCATGTTCTATGGTGCGTAATCCCATTGATTCCAGACGTTCTACCTCAAGGCTGTTATGTACAATATCACCAAGGCAATATAGTATGTCCGTATTTTTAAGTTCACGTTCAGCACTGCTAATTGCATTTACAACACCAAAACAGAACCCCGAACCTTTGTCAATCTCTACTTTCACCTTATTAGTCATTTATTTTATTTTTCACTTGTTGCAATAGCCAAGCTTTTTGTTCTGCAATTGTCATATTGGAATTATCCAGAACTATTGCGTCCGGAGCCTGACGTAACGGACTCTCTGCACGTGTTGAATCAAGATAGTCTCTTTTCTTCACATTTTCCAAAACTTCTTCATAAGAAGCATTCTCTCCTTTAGCTACAAGCTCATCAACTCTTCTGCGGGCTCTTACTTCAGGAGAAGCTGTTACAAAAAGTTTCAATTCAGCATTCGGAAACACAACTGTTCCGATATCTCTGCCATCCATAACTATTCCTTTCTCCTTCCCCATCTCTTGCTGTTGTGCAACCATTGCTTTACGGACAAAGCTCAATGCAGCTATCAGGCTAACATTATCAGCTACCTGCATACCTCTGATTTCCCGTTCCACATTAACACCATTAAGATATGTATCCGGACGACCTGTCTCAGCATTAAATTTAAAAGTTATATGGATTTTATCCATATCAGAAGCTAATGATTTTTCATCAATAACTCCATCTTTAATAAAGCCATGCTGCAAAGAGTAATATGTTACTGCACGATACATTGCTCCTGTATCTATATAAATATAACCAATCTCACGTGCCAAGTCTTTTGCCATTGTACTTTTTCCGCTAGAAGAATGACCGTCAATTGCTATAACTATCTTTTTCATGTAATATGATTTTTAATTTATTTCATTTCCCGACTTTTGATATACTAAAGTAAAAGCAGCAATAATAAATCATCATTGCCATTCACCTAAGGTCACATTCAATGTTACCATCAAAGACAAAGCAGAAGGATGGTATTGCGCAACAGAAGCTCCAACATCAAATCTTTTTATACGCACACCTGCACCTGCAGAAAAGCCAGACAATCCCGAACCGCCTCCTCTCAACTTCATATCAATCCTAGTTTTTGGATTAAAACCTATACCAACCCAAAAATTATCTGAAGGAACATAATCGACACCAAAAACCAAGTGTTTAAACAAATTCTGCGCAAAACCTGATTTGTCATCTTCAGTAGCATTAGTATTAACAGCATCAATCTTCCATTTGTTCAAATACATTGCTGTTAAAGAAAAACGAAGCGGAATATTACGCATTTGTTTAGATATACCAGCTTGAATATCCCAAGGCATACGCTGACGCTCGTCATTATAAGGCTTAAGCTGTGCTCCAATATTTTTTAGTACGAAACCAAAAGAAAACAAGTCTTCAGAATTATAATAGCTCAATCCAGCATCTACCCCAAGGCCTAATGAAGTATAGTCAGCCATTGTTGAATACAAAAACTTCAACGATAAACCGCCACGCCAACGTTCACTCAAGTCATAGGAAAACAAACCGTGAATACTTATATCCTTCGCCGATACAGACCCTAGAGAAACATTCTCCGAATTATACTCATCTATTTTTCCATAACTGAAAAAGCTTGCACCAACAGCCCAAGCTCCTTTATCCTTAAATGCTTTAGAAAACATAGCACTTCCCACATTGATATCTGATATATAATTCATATAATTCAGATTAATCATCCCGTCCATTTCTCCACCTAGCAATCCCGGATTATGAAAAGCCAAAGACGGATCACGCTCTATCAAAGATACAGTATTACCACCCAACGCATTTGCCCTGGAGGAAGTAGGAATTCTAAGAAATGAATAAGCTTCATTTCCTGTTTGAGAATATGCATTATTCACAAACACAAAACCTATCAAACAGATTATAAAAATATATCTACTTAGTCTCATACAATAATTAACGGAACAAAGATACTTATATTTTATGGGTTTGAGAATTTAGAAATAGAGATTATAAATTTATATGAAAACAGAAGATATATTATAAGATAAAGTACATCAAATACGCATTCAAAAATAAAAAGGACGTATATTTCACAAAACTAGAAAACAGAATTTATAGATAGCATTGTGAAATATACATCCCTACATTATAAGACAATATATCTATTACTTATTAGCGACAAACAGTAACAGTATATCCTTATTAATCGTCCGTATCAATATCTATAGGAAGCTGACGCTTGAAAGATTCCTTAAAAGATATCAAGGTCTCAGTTCTAGCCAAACCTAACGGTTGAAGTTTATTATGAATTATACTCAACAAATGCTGATTGCTTTTTGCATAAATCTTAATAAATAAATCATACTGACCAGTAGTATAGTGGCATTCGACAACCTCCGGTATTTCTTTCAAGGCTTCAATTACGTCAGTAAACTGACCTGGAGACTTAAGATATAAGCCCATATATGCACAGGTTTCATATCCAACTTTTGTGTTGTCTACAATGAACTCAGAACCCTTGATAACACCCAAGTTCGTTAGCTTTTGTATTCGTTGATGAATCGCTGCTCCTGATACATTACACTCCCTTGCTACTTCCAAAAATGGCATACGAGCATTTCCTACTATAAGTTTCAAGATCTTTTCGTCTAATTCATCCAATTGATGATGTGCCATAAATATAATATTTGTACGTAATACGTTAATTCTTACAATTTGATACAAATATAGTGAGATTTACAGAAAATAACTCCAATACATAAAAAATAATTTAGTATTGTAAGTTAATTATAAATACACTCTACAAAATATCAATAAAAAAAGATTCGACCAATAATCGACAAAGCAGGTTAATAATATATATGTGTCTAAAACAAAAAACCCCACATCCTATGGTTAGAATGTGGGGAATATTGTAAAGATAAAACTATTAGTCGATGCGCTGAGCAGCTGAATAGCTAATCTTCAATGCGTATGCTTCACGAAGAGCCTGTTTGATATCTGTGATGATACCCATTTTTGTATCTTTATCAGCTTTGATAGATACAGTCATGAAAGGCTGGTCTTCTTCTTTCATACTTGATTTTTCCTGAGCGATATAATCCTGAATTTCTGAAGTTTCAGCAAAACTATCATTCAACTGAATACGAGTTTCAGAACCCATCTTAGCTCTCAAATCCGGAGTTGGCTGACCAACATAGATGAAAGTCACCAATGATTTTTTCTCCAGTTTCTGAAGCTCTGTAGCCTGAGGAGCCTTGAACTGCACTTTCAATGTTACTTCACGCATTGATGTTACCATCATGATGAAGAACAAGAAAGCGAACACAAGGTCAGGTAATGATGAGGTATTCAATTCAGGCATTTCGCGTCCGCCCGCTTTACTAAACTTTCCCATTATTACTTACCTCCATAATTTTTAGGTTCAGCTTCAGAGATTTTCTGTGGATAAATCATCTGAACAGCTTTCTGTTGATCTTCGTCCAAATCCATGAATGCTTTACCAAACTTCTTCTTTGAAACATCGTCACGCAATTCGTTATAAGCTGCTGCCAATTCGTTCTGCACGTCAATGTATGCCTGATAAGAAGTACCACGGTCATTCTGCAATGAGATAATGTGGTTCTTAGTTACCATCATTTTACCGAAGTAAGGAACATCCACTTCTACTTTTTCAGGTTTATGTTCATCATTGTATGGATTTTCAATGAATTCCTTAACCTTATCTTTCAGTTGCTTAACATCTGTGACCTGGTCACCGCAAAGAATCTGGTTAGTACTACTTACAAGTACAACCAACAAGTTTCTTTTCTTGATGTCAACATCTGTATCATTCTTCTGGTCTTTAGGTACAGGAGGAGGCAAACGTCTCGCCAAACCTTTATCTGTATCCATTGATGTTGTAATAAGGAAGAAGATAAGCAACATGAAAGCGATATCGGCAGATGAAGAACCATTGATACCCGGTGTCTTTCTTTTCTTACCCATTTCTTTCCTGTTTTAACAAATTTCTTACTTATTCAAAATTCTCTTGATTGTACCTAAGAATGCTACAACAATAATCAATACTAACAGAATATAAGTTGAATACAACCACATATCTGTAGTCTTCAACCAGAATTCTGTATTGTATTTCTGAGAGTCTGCATTCAAACCTGTCATTGGAGTTGCATCACCCATTGCATATGTAACAAACAACATAGCAACAAACAATACCAAAACACCTAAAGACAACATAGCAGATTTAGCATCTGTTTTCAACAGAGTCAAGAACTGCCATACTGCAAACAATACAGTACAAGCAATTGTTACACCGAACAATAGATATGTCCAATTCAACAAGAGACCAGTATAAATAGGCTCTTTCATTTCAGCAGCAGGGTCTACGACACCTCCTGTATAGAACATAACCAGTGCAACGATACTGATGATTGAAGAAATCAACAGTGTCCAACTGGATATTTTTCTTATTTTAGTTACTGCCATAAGTCAAATTATTTTTTGAATTTCAGGTTGTATTTGATAACCAAGTCTAACAAAGAGATTGAAGCGTCTTCCATTTTGTTCAAGATAGCTTCCAATTTGCTCAACAAATAGTTATAGAAAATCTGAAGGATCAATGCTACAACCAAACCACCTACTGTTGTAATCAAAGCCACTTTCATACCACCTGCAACGACTGTCGGAGAAATATCACCAACCTGTTCGATTTTATCGAACGCCATGATCATACCAACTACAGTACCCAAGAATCCCAAAGATGGAGCCATAGCGATAAACAATGTAATCCAAGACAAGTTCTTTTCCAACAAACCGCCCTGTACACCACCGTAAGAAACGATTGATTTTTCAACTACATCGATACCCTGATCCATTCTCATCAAGCCCTGATATGCAATTGAAGCGATAGGACCGCGAGTGTCACGAGCTACAGCTTTAGCGCCTTCAACGTCGCCTCTTTCCAAAGCTTCTTCAATACCTTTTAACAATTTGTCAGAGTTAGTTTCTGCCAAGTTCAAATAGATGATTCTTTCCAAGCAGAATGCCAAACCGAAGATCAATGCGATAGCTACCAAGCTCATGAAGTCAGCACCACCTTCGATAAATTTAGTTTTCAATGCCTGGTGCATACCACCTTCGACAACAGCTTGTTCTGCTTCCTGAGCGAACGCTACAGCAGAAGTACCAAGGGCGCACAAGCCCAAAAATGCTTTTGCAAAATACTTTTTCATTGTGTGTTTAATTTTAAGATTAATAATTCTCTTTTTTGTTTTTATTTTTTGTTATTAATTTTCTAATTATTCACGGTTATATCATCCTAAAACGCGGAGAGAGCGGGATTCGAACCCGCGATACGCTTTAGGCGTATACACGCTTTCCAGGCGTGCCTCTTCAACCACTCGAGCATCTCTCCAGATGCCAATCCTCTTTAAAACGGCTGCAAAATACGAAAAATTTCCCAATTGCAATCATTTCAGTGCACAAATCTATATTTTTTGATTGATATATCCATCATATCTTAGCAAGAAATTTCGCACTATTTTAATTTTATCGAATTATATCGGAAATTTAACACTCTTAAACAAGTGTTCTGTGTTCACTTTCGTTATTTCAGATACTTTTTCAAGGGGTATATCAAAAATTTGTGCTATCTTATCAGCCGTTTTCCATATATAGACGGGCTCATTACGCTTCCCTCTATAAGGTACGGGGGCCAAATATGGTGCATCGGTTTCCAATAATATCCTATCTAACGAAACAGACTTTAAAGTTTCTGACAATTTAGAGTTTTTGAAAGTAACAACACCGTTTATTCCTATTTTAAAATTTTCCAGTTTTTTCACTTCCTCCAATTCCTCAGAATTACCTGTAAAACTATGGAAAACTCCATAAAGATTTTCCGCACCGACTTTATAAATACTGTCAAAAACCTCCGGGAAAGCATCTCTGGTATGAATCGCTACAGGCAAATCCAAGTCTTTACTCCAACGAAGCTGCTCCTCAAAAACAATCTTCTGTTCTTTTAGATATGTCTTATCCCAATACAAATCTATACCAATTTCTCCAATTGCACAATACTTTCTCTTTCCAAGCCATTTTTCAGTTTCAGATAATGCTTTTGCATAATCGGAATCTACACTTGTCGGATGAAATCCCATCATTGGAAACAAATATTCCGGATAACGGTCACAAATATTATGCATTCGCTCAATAGTTGTTGTATCCACATTTGGCAACAATAATGCGCATATACCAGACTCTTCCGCCTGTTTCAAAAGGCTATCCTGTTCCGGATCAAAATCCTCAAGATATATATGATTATGAGTATCTATTATCTTCATACATCAAGACTTTCGAAACATCAGACGTGAAACCACATCTTTCAGCACATCCAATTTACTTGATTCAACTTTAAGAGCTGAAAGATTATTCATTGCCAAATTATAATACTCTTGCATTTTATCTTCAGAAAGTTTCTTCAAGCCTATTTCATTGTATATAGCAGTAACAGCAGCAATCTTCTCTTCCGGTTTGCAGGATTTAGCCCCAATCCATTTGTTTAACTCTGCCAACTGTTTCTCATCGGCCAAACGGAAAGCATTAATTAGCAAGAAAGTCTTTTTATCACACAAGATATCACCGCCTATGTTTTTACCGAACGTTTCAGTATCTCCATATACATCCAACAAGTCATCCTGCAACTGGAAAGACAATCCTATATTTATACCGAACTGATACAAATTTTCAGCATCTTCTTTTGGAGCGCCGGCAAGTATTGCACCAACTTTCAAACTGCAAGCAAGCAAAACTGCAGTCTTCAAACGGATCATTTCGATATACTCTTCTTCCTTGACGTCATCCCGAGTTTCAAACTCCATGTCATATTGTTGCCCTCCACATATTTCAGCAGCAGTTTGAGTGAACAAATCCAAAACTTCTTTCAAATAAGTTCCAGGTGTTTCAGCCATCAGTTTATAAGCGGCTATAAGCATTGCGTCGCCAGACAAAATAGCTGTATTAGCATTCCAAACTTTATGAACTGTTGGTTTGTTACGACGTTTGTCCGCCTGATCCATCAAATCATCATGCAACAATGTAAAATTATGAAACACTTCCAATCCAATTGCCGGACGGATTGCCTGCTCTACGTCATCTTTATATATATTATATGCCATAAGGACCAACGCAGGTCTGATACGCTTTCCTCCTAACGACAATATATATTCTACAGGTTCATAAAGACTTTTTGGAGGATACACGAATTCAAGATTCTTAACTTCGTGTTCTATCTTTTCCAGAATTTCATTAAATGTATACATAACTAAAACATATTATAACAAAAAAGGCTGCCTTTATGCAGCAGCCTTTTTATATTTATACTTTCTGTAATATTATTGCAGACGGAACATTACCGGTACTGTATATTTTACACGTACTGGTTTACCACGCTGTTTACCTGGTTTCCATTTAGGCATTGTACCCAACACGCGTACGGCTTCTTTGTCCAATGATGGGTCAACACCACGCAACACTTCAATGTCAACGATTGAACCGTCTTTGTTAACAACGAATGCACAAACTACACGTCCTTGAATACCGTTTTCCTGAGCAATTACAGGATATTTGATATTCTTAGCCAAGAATTTCAACAAACCCTGCAAACCTCCATCAGGGAAGTCAGGCATTTCTTCTACGACTGTAAAGATCTGCTGTGCAGATTCTTCCTCTTCTTCTTCAACTACTGGAGCCACAAAAGTCTGAGTCTGAGCTTCTGTCTGGCTATCTTCTGAAGTTACGATTTCCTGCTGTTCCAACTCAACATCGTCATCTACAACATTCAACACTTCAGTTACAACTGGTGCTGGTGGTGGAGGTGGTGGTGGAGGAGTGTTTTCCGGTCTCGTAATTTCAATTTCCTCTTCAGCGATAATGTCTGCTACGCCTTCGTCAGCAGTCACAACCTGAATGTCGCGTGTTCCCCATTCGAAACCAACGAAAAGAACAGCCAAACCGACAACCATACCCATTAGGACACCCATCCCTTTGGTCTTCTCCAGGTCCGCTTTCGGTGATTTTTTAACTTCCATAAATATGTTTTATTTATTAAATAAAAGAATTAGCATTTATTCCTGACAAAAATACGAATAATTTTGAACATGCAACAATTTCGTATTCTTTTTTTGTTGTTTTAGCTGATAAAAATATACTATATAAGAATTTTCATTGATTATATATAAAAAACAAAGACACAGAAAATACAAAGGTTAATAGCCAATGCTAAATAAGCCCTGTATTTTCTATGTCTCTGTGTTATTATAATAATGTTCCGTAATACGAATTAGAACTCTGCGTTTTTCGGAGTACGAGGGAACGGAATCACATCACGGATATTAGCCATACCAGTCACGAACAAAAGAAGACGTTCGAAACCAAGACCAAAACCAGAGTGAGGCACAGTACCGAAACGGCGAGTATCCAAATACCACCACATATCTTTCATAGGTATTCCTAATTCTTCGATACGAGCAAGCAATTTGTCATAATTTTCTTCACGTTCAGAACCACCGATGATTTCTCCGATTTTCGGGAACAAAACGTCCATAGCACGTACTGTCTTTCCATCCTCATTCTGTTTCATATAGAATGCCTTGATTTCTTTCGGATAGTCAGTAAGGATTACCGGTTTCTTGAAGTGGTCTTCAACCAAATAACGTTCGTGTTCAGAAGCCAGGTCAACACCCCAGTAAACTGGGAATTCGAACTGCTTGCCATTTGCTACAGCTTCTTCCAAAATCTTGATACCTTCAGTATAAGTCAATCTTACGAATGAATCCTTCAATACACTCTGAAGACGTTCGATCAAACCTTTATCGAACATATCATTCAAGAATTTGATATCATCCATACAGTTATCCAAAGCCCACTGAACACAATATTTGATAAATTCTTCAGCAAGCTCCATATTGTCATTGATATCATTGAAAGCAACTTCCGGCTCAATCATCCAGAACTCAGCCAAATGGCGTGGAGTATTTGAGTTTTCAGCACGGAAAGTAGGACCAAATGTATAAATCTGACCTAATGAAGTAGCAGCCAACTCACCTTCCAACTGACCTGAAACAGTAAGACTAGCCTGTTTGCCAAAGAAATCACCGTCATATATGATAGAACCGTTTTCGTCCTTTTTCATATCATAAAGGTTCATTGTTGTCACCTGGAACATCTGTCCGGCTCCTTCACAGTCTGAAGCAGTGATAATCGGAGTATGGAAATAAAAGAAACCTCTATCGTGGAAGAACTTGTGAATAGCATAAGCCATATTGTGACGAATGCGGAAAATTGCACCGAATGTATTTGTACGAGGACGCAAGTGAGCAATCTCGCGCAAGAACTCCATAGAGTGTCCTTTCTTCTGAAGAGGATATGTGTTAGGATCAGCTGTACCGTAGATTTCAATTTCAGTTGCCTGAATTTCTACGTTCTGTCCTTTTCCCAGCGACTGAACCAAAACACCGTTTACACTGATACTAGCTCCGGTTGTTATAGGTTTAAGGAAATCTTCACCCAACTTTTCTACATCAACAACAATCTGAATATTATTAATTGTAGAACCATCGTTCAATGCAATAAAACTAACCTGTTTGCTGCCACGACGAGTACGCACCCAGCCTTTGACATTAACTGTAGAGCCATAAGCTTCGCTTTTTAGCAAATCTACAATTTTTGTTCTTTTTACTAATTCCATATTATTTCTGAAAATTGTAAACTGAAAACCGAAAGTTGAAAATCAAACGAGAGAAATCTCAGCTTCAATTTTCAACTTTCACATTTCAATTTAATAAGTTTTTTTATTCAAATGCACCCATTCTCAAGGCGTTCACTTCTTTTTCATTCAAATAGCGCCATTTTCCGCGAGCAAGATTCTTCTTAGTCAAACCTGCAAAGTAAACACGGTCAAGCTTAACAACATGATAGCCCAAAGATTCAAAAATACGACGTACGATACGGTTACGTCCTGAATGTATTTCTATACCAACCTGAGTCTTGTCTGTTTCGCTTGCATAGCTGATTGCGTCTGCATGGATTTCGCCGTCTTCCAATTCAAGACCGTTAGCGATTTTCTCCATATCTTCAACAGACACATTCTTATCCAACCAAACGTGATAAATCTTTTTCTTCTTGAATGAAGGATGAGTCAACTTTGAAGCCAAATCACCATCATTAGTAAGCAAAAGAACACCAGTTGTGTTACGGTCAAGTCGGCCAACCGGATAGATACGTTCCGTACAAGCATTCTTAACCAAATCCATAACTGTAAGTCTTTCCTGTGGATCGTCAGAAGTTGTAACACAGTTCTTCGGTTTGTTCAAAACGATATACACCTTGCTTTCGATATGTACTTCCTTATCATTAAACAATACAACATCAGAACGTGTAATCTTTGTACCCAATTCAGTTACCACTTCTCCATTAACTTTGACAGCTCCTTTCTGGATGAACTCATCAGCCTCACGACGAGAGCAAACACCAGCATTTGACAAGAACTTGTTCAAACGGATTGGTTCATTAGGATCAGCCAACACTTCCTTATACTTAAGCTGTTTCTGGAAATTATACTTAGCATTTGGATTATAGTCAGCAGTGCGACGTCCGTTATTGTTCGGACGACGGTTATTATTGTTTCCGCCCCTCATGTTTCCGCCATTGTTACGGCCATAACCACCACCGTTATTTCCATAACCGCCACGGTTGTTGCCATAACCGTTATTTCCATAACCATTATTATTTCCGTATGGACGTGACTGACGCATATTGTTTCCGCGCATATCATTATTATTATATGATACGCGAGAATCTCCTACACGAGGTCTTCTTTTCTTTACATTAGTATTATCAGCGCTTACAACATCTCCTTCAGGAGTTGCAGAATAAGCTCTTCCCGGTCTTTCATCATAATTGTTATTATTGAAAGACTGGCGATTGTTGTTGTAGCCACCATTATTGTATCCACCGTTGTTGTTGAATGAACGGTTTCCGTAAGACTGGCGGTTATTGTTGTAGCCACCATTCATATTGTTGCCATAGTTATTACGCTGGCGGTTGTTATTATTGTAGCCACCGTTGTTATAACCATAACCACCCTGGCGATTGTTCTGGCGGTCGCCATATTCGCCATACTGACGGTTGTAACCACCCTGAGCCGGACGGTTAAAACTTCTTCTTTCATAATTTCCTTCAGGTCGGTTATATCCCTGATTATAAGATCTTCTTTCACCTTCCTGCTCTGAATTTTCTCTTCTGATACCCGGCATCGCTTTTCTTGGACGCTGTTGTGCTTCGTCTCTTTCTTCTGTACTCATTGTTTTAGATTGAATAAAAAATTAATAATAATAACCTCACGGCTACCTGCTGTAAATTCAAAGAACGAAAACCGAGAATTGAAAAAGTCCTAGTTAATTTTGTATTATTACGGTTTTCTCAAATTATTCAATTCCCGATTTCCGATTCAAAAATTCACTTTACATTCCCGTATAATTATGTGGTGTTATCGCCTTCAATTCTGCTTTCACAGCATCACTCACCTGCAATGTATCAATAAAATCACTGATAGACTGCTGTGTAATACCTTCGTTTGTGCGTGTCAAAGCCTTCAATGCTTCGTATGGTTTCGGATAGCCTTCGCGACGCAAAATCGTCTGGATACCTTCAGCCACAACAGCCCAACATTTGTCGAGGTCTGCATATAAAGCTTTTTCGTTAAGCAACAACTTGCCTAAACCTTTCAGCATGCTCTTGAAAGCAATTTCGATGTGAGCCATCGGAACGCCTACATTACGCAAAACTGTAGAGTCTGTCAAGTCACGCTGCAAACGAGATACCGGCAATTTTGTAGCCAAATGCTCCAAAATAGCATTTGCCATACCCAAATTACCTTCAGCATTTTCGAAGTCGATAGGATTTACTTTATGAGGCATAGCTGACGAACCAACTTCACCAGCTTTAATTTTCTGCTTGAAATATTCCATTGAGATATACTGCCAGAAATCGCGGTTCAAGTCAATCAGGATTGTATTGATGCGTTTCAAACCGTCGAAGATAGCAGCCAAATTATCATAGTTGGAAATCTGAGTTGTCCACTGCTCACGCTGCAAGCCAAGCACATCATTCACGAAATGATTTCCGAATGCTTTCCAATCGTTCTCTGGATATGCCACATGGTGCGCATTGAAATTACCAGTTGCTCCACCGAACTTAGCAGAGATTGGGGTTGCCTTAAGCAAAGCCAACTGCTGTTTCAATCGGTAAACGAATACCATAACTTCCTTGCCCAAACGTGTAGGAGAAGCTGGCTGTCCGTGAGTTTTTGCCAACATTGGGATATTCATCCAGTCGTTTGCATAGCCTTCCAATGTATCAATCACTTCCTGCAATCCCGGATAATAAACATTTTCCAAAGCTTCTTTAATTGACAAAGGAACTGAAGTATTGTTGATATCCTGAGAAGTTAGTCCGAAGTGGATAAATTCATGGAATTTTTCAGCCAAGAAATGGTCTGTTTTCTCTTTGATAAAATATTCTACTGCTTTGACATCGTGGTTAGTTACTTTTTCGATGTCTTTAACGCGCAAAGCGTCCTCTTCCGAAAAATTCTGATAAACGGCACGAAGTCCGGCTTTGACTTCTTCCGTATTCATATCTGCCAACTGTGGAAGATATTCAGACAAGGTAATCAAATACTCTATTTCTACTCGTACTCTATACTTTATCAGAGCTAATTCTGAAAAATATTCGGCCAGATTTTCGGCCTTGTTTCTATATCGCCCATCAACCGGCGAAATGGCTGTAAGTGTTGATAGTAACATATATAAGTATTTAGTTCTTCAGTTTCTGAGTTTGCAAGTTTATAAGTTCATGTTTTAAATCAGCTAAAAACTCAAAAACTTATAAACTAATAAACTAACAAACTTACATTAATATATAATCGACGACAAAGTTAATGCTTTTATTGTATTTATTTATCTAAAGCCGTCAGTATTTGTGTTTTTTTCTTGTTTTTTTAAAGAAAATATACTCACCTAGTCCTACTGTCAAAAATTCGATGCTGATGGAATATTTTTTCCATATATTGTGAAACAAAAATTCCATATATTATGAAAATTTTGTTTCATATATTATGAAAAAAGTTTTTCAAGGCATAGAAATACGATGAAAATGTAAATATCTATACTACAACAATATAAGATTTTATACTTTTGCACAGAATCCAAAATTCAATTTTTTATCAAAAAAAGTTCGCTAAAAATTTGGAGATATAAAAAAAAGCCGTACCTTTGCACCGTCTTAAAGAGATAAGGCAAACAAAACTTAATGAAGTTTGAAAAGGGCGTTTAGCTCAGCTGGTTCAGAGCATCTGCCTTACAAGCAGAGGGTCGGCGGTTCGAATCCGTCAACGCCCACTTTTCAAAAAAGAAATCCGATTAATCGGGCGTTTAGCTCAGCTGGTTCAGAGCATCTGCCTTACAAGCAGAGGGTCGGCGGTTCGAATCCGTCAACGCCCACTTTCAAAAAAGAAATCCTAATTAATCGGGCGTTTAGCTCAGCTGGTTCAGAGCATCTGCCTTACAAGCAGAGGGTCGGCGGTTCGAATCCGTCAACGCCCACTTTCAAAAAGCAATCATCAAATTGATGATTGCTTTTTTTTATTTTCTATTTATCCAAAATAGATATTTCATTATCTCTTTTCCATAAAAAAGTATTAACTTTCCGCTCATAAAAACAACAAGCAAGACTTATCCATATTTAAATAAGCAAATACCATGAAACGTGTCATTACAAGCATAAGTTTCGCCATTGGCATTGCGTGCTCCTGCATCAATTCGGAAGCATGCACCTCAATAATTATAACAGGCAAAGCAACTCCGGACGGAAGACCGCTGATGTGGAAGCACCGCGACACCAGTGTGGATTACAATCATATTGTATTTGAAAAAGGAGAGAAATATAATTTCATCGGGCTGACCAACAGCAATAACGACGGAGATATATGGATGGGCACAAACGAATGTGGTTTCTCAATAATGAACACAGCTTCATACAATCTCAAGGACGATGATGTGGAAGTTATGGACCACGAAGGAAAAGTTATGAAACGCGCACTTGAGATTTGCAAAACAGCCGGAGATTTTGAGAATTTCCTGGACACACTCTCCCGCCCTATGCGTGTGGAAGCAAACTTCGGCGTGATTGATGCTCACGGTGGTGCAGCTTATTATGAAACGAACAACACACGCTATTACAAGAAAGACGTAAACGACAGCAGTCTGGCTCCGGAAGGTTATATGATTTATACTAACTTCTCGTTCGAAGGCCGCAAGGACGAAGGTTATGGCTTTGTAAGACACGAAAGCGCAAAGAAGATTTTCAATGATATGAAAGAAAAGGGATTTACTCCGAAGAATATATTCTCTGACGCTTCTGCGTCTTTCTATCATAGCATGATGAAAATAGATTTGAAGAATCCGGAACAGAGCCCTAACAAACTTACTTCGGGCTGGGCTGTTGAGCAGGATTTTATTCCAAGGCACGAAAGTACGGCTTCAATCGTAATACAAGGCGTTAAAGAAGGTATGAATCCGGAACTTACAACAATGTGGACTGAGCTTGGTTATCCTCCTGCTGCAATTGCCGTTCCTTTGTTTGTAAAAATGGGAGAAAATCTTCCTAAAATGGTTTCGTATGACGAGAAATATAAAACTGCTCCTCTGTGCTACTATTCCACAGAAGTAAAAAACAAGGCTTATCCTATACACAAAGGCAATGGACAGAAATATATACATTGGGAATCGTTCTGGAACGACAATGGCAGCGGTTCTCTGCAGATAATCGAGCCTTTCAGGGGAAAAGTCTATGATATGTTCCAGTCATGCCAGAATGAATGGGGAAGCAAATCTCTGGATTTGGATAAAATATATTCGATTTATCAAAAAGCTGAAACTGTCATCAACGATTGTTACAGTAAATTGTTATAGTCTCGTTGAACTCAACTTTCTGTTAACGAGTTGACAAGAGTATTTTGAAGTGACATTAATTTTTACAACTTAATATCTTGAATAATATGAAAAAGACCTATTGTGTTATCAAACAAGCATTATGCCTTGTGGCATTTGCTCTTTTGGCTGCTTGCTCGTCATCGCCGGAAGGAGAATTGCTTGGAAGTTCCACTGACAAGAACTGGAACTGGGAAGGAAATGTTGAAGTTAAAGATGGTGTTGTATCAGTTTCCCCAAACACGCAAATGATTCTTGCTTCGGGTAATTACAAGAATTTCGAGTTGGAAATGGAACTACAGACTGTGGACAACGGCAAAGGCTATATTCAGTTCCATACGGACAACACACTATCAAAAGGATATAAAATTGCTATAAACAACGACCGCAACGACCAGCAGTGGTGGCGAATGACAGGCAGTCTTTTGTCTGTACGCAACCTAACAAAGAGTTTTGCACGCGATAATGAATGGTTCAAAATGCGTCTTCACGTTAACGGACAGAATATAGCCGTTTATATCAATGACAATCCGGTTGTGGAATATGTTGAACCGGCACAGCCATATCGTATCTCACCAAATGATAATGCACGCGTTTCAAACGGAACTCTTGCCGTTGTAAGTAATGGAGAGGGAAAAATACAATTCAAATCAATGAAGGTAACTTCTTTGCCGGAAAACCAGGCTGATGCAGATTTCCCGGTTGTTGCTCTTGACGAGCAGAAAGACCCGATTATCAAGTTGCATCAGGAAGATTTCCCTGTATTGGACTATCATGTTCATCTGAAAGGAGGTCTTACAAAAGAAAGAGCTGCTCAGCAGTCACGACAGACTGGTATAAATTATGCCATCGCTCCTAACTGCGGACTTAAATTCCCGGTAACTACAGACCAGGACATCTATAATTTCATCGACACTATGCGCACACAGCCTTTCATCCTTGCTATGCAGGCTGAAGGACGTGAGTGGCTTACACTTTTCTCAGAAAAAGCTCGCGGCGAATTCGACTATATATTCAGCGATGCTCTTACATTCTTCGACAATAAAAACCGTCGTACTCGCCTTTGGATTAACGACGAAGTATGGATTGAAAACGAAGAAAAATATATGGATTTGATTGTGGAAAAAAGTTGCGCAGTCATGGAAGAACCTATTGATATATTCGTAAATCCAACTTTCCTGCCGGAACAGATGAACGACCGTTACGACCAGTTCTGGACAGACGCCCGTATCGACAAATTTGTTGCAGCTTTGGTTAAAAACGGAAAAGCTCTGGAAATAAACGAACTTTATAAAATTCCGAGCAAGAAGATTATCATGAAGGCTAAGGAAGCCGGCGTAAAATTCACTTTCGGCTCAAACAATGTAACTCCAGATGTCAGTGATTTAGGTTACAGCCTGAAGATGAAAGAAGAATGCGGACTGACTGCGGAAAATATGTATAAGCCAAAGGTTAAGAGATAAGTATGAGGGAACAAGTTGACGAGGGAACAAGTTGACAAGGTCAGAACACCTGTAATTTCACGAATTATTATCCAAAAATCTTGTTAACTTGTCTTCTTGTCAACTCGTTTCCTGATATCATTTTAACCATATCTGTCGAGTAACTTACAGAACTAAAGTAATAAACAAATATATTCATGAAAACAATCCTCCTAATATCCACTTTTATGGTGTGCGCTTTTGCTGGAGCTCAGCAAAGCCAAAAGCGTTCTCTCCAATTTATAGTAAACAAGGAGGGAAAACTGACTGCTGTTCCGAAGTTTAGCGAACCGGAAGAAATTTACATCCCCGAAGCTTCATATAAAACTTATACACCATCAAATGTTATGATGGAAAAGATAAATCTGGAACAGAAAAACTTCACATCTCCATATTTGCCTCTGTTTGCAGAAAGGCCAATGGATATGAATGTTCTTTCGGAAGCGTACGAACCTTTCTTCAACGTATATACTCCTATGTTGAGAAGAGTTTCGCCTATGGCGTTGGATTTCGATGAATATGCTATCTATCCAGTTGGAGTAAACGGTGCATTTATGGTTAACGGACGGCAACTCTCCTGGCCTGCAATAGGCGGATTAACAACAGCTGAAACAGCTATTGCATGGACAAATGAAAGACTGACCATCAGTGGAGGTATTTTTGCAGGACGATATTACAGTCCTTATGTAAGTTCTCCCGGATTTATAGGAGGAATCAATATAAATACAAGATACGAAGTGAACGACTGGCTCGCACTACGGACATGGGGACAATATTCTCACTCCAACAATAATGGTAAAGACCCATTTCTGCAGATGAATCCATTGCTGAATCAGACTAATATAGGAGGAGCTGTAGAATTCAAAGTTGGCGACAATGTAGGTTTCGGTATTGGCGTGAACTTCCAAAGAAATACTTTCAACAACCAGTTTGAAAGACAATATATTTTCTATCCTAATTTCGGAGCAGGAAACGATAATATCAAATTTGGAATAGGTGGAGGAAGATAATAGAAAAAGTTAACAAGGCTTCAGAGACAAGTTAACAAGGTCAAAACACCTGCAACTTTACAATTTATCATCTAAAAACCTTGTTAACTTATCTTCTTGTCAACTCGTCAACTTGTCAACTTGTTATCTAAAATTAAGCTTGCGAAACTCGAACAAACTCACAAACTCACAAACTTAAAAACTTACAAACTCAAATCAATACGGACGGAAACCGATAATCTGACGAACTTCGTTCAAAGTTTTAGCTGCACTTTCACGAGCTTTTTCAGCCCCCATGCGTGCTACTTTAGCAAGAAGCTCTTCGTTGTTTCTGATATCAAGTATTTTTTCACGAATAGGAGCGCAGAAATTGTTGATATCTTCGGCCAACTGTTTCTTCATATCGCCGTAGCGAATTTCACAATTGTTGTACTTTTCGTTGAAGAAATCATATGTATCCTTTGAAGATACGATTTCCATCATTGTAAACAAGTTGGCGATTGGTTCCGGCTTTACACTGTTAGGTTCAGTTGGACCTGAGTCAGTGACAGCTTTCATAACCTTTTTCTTTATAGTCTTTTCGTCGTCGATAAGATAGATTGCATTTCCTTCGCTCTTACCCATCTTTCCTGAACCATCCAATCCCGGAACTTTAACAGATTTGTCACCCAAGTGGAATGATGCAGGTTCAACGAAATATTCAACGCCATAAATCTGGTTGAAACGGCGGGCAAACTTACGTGCCATTTCCATATTCTGCTCCTGGTCCTTTCCTACCGGAACTTTAACAGCTTTATGAATAATAATATCCGAAGCCATCAATGTCGGGTAAGTAAGCAAACCGGCATTAACATTATCCGGCTGTTTGCGCACTTTCTCTTTAAATGAAGTTACACGCTCCAATTCACCAAGATAAGCGTTCATATTGAGATAAAGATATAGCTCAACAACTTCAGGAACATCACTCTGAATA
Source organism: Parabacteroides sp. KHUB-01 (assembly GCF_056640935.1). Taxonomy (NCBI): domain Bacteria; kingdom Pseudomonadati; phylum Bacteroidota; class Bacteroidia; order Bacteroidales; family Tannerellaceae; genus Parabacteroides; species Parabacteroides sp. KHUB-01. Next base: position 1,673,482 of record NZ_CM153256.1, read on the forward strand.
TATATCGTAGCCTTCTCAGGATCGATACCACAAGCCAAATATTCAGACAATATAGTTTTAACACTATTTCGAATATTATCCGGATGCGGATGTGTTGTCAGAGAATGCCAATCAGCAATAAAGAAAAAGCAATTGTATTCATTTTGCATTTGCAAAAAACTCTTTACTGCACCAAAGTAATTTCCCAAATGGAGATTACCGGTCGGACGGATTCCACTTACTACTGTTTCCATTGTTATTTATATAGTTTATAATTCATTGTTTCTCAAAACCATTCTCCAGAATCAAACATTAAACTGGCAAAAAGTTGTTATAACAATATTGGTTTACTTTCACTTTAAAGATAAACAAGTAAAACCATATTCAAATAGGTGCAAATATAGTGAAAGGTGAGTGGAGAGCAAAATAAAAAACTTGTTTTTGATTTTGCTATTCCGAACCGCATCCTATATTATCCAAATATAGTGAATAAATGTATTAAAAACAGAAAACCAAAGAAAACAACAGCACAAAACATTATATTTGCCTATGAACTAAATTTTCAAACTTGTTATGAGAAAGATTTTATTAATTTCACTTGTGGTAGCTTTCCTTTCATCTTGCCAAACAAAAGAATCATATATTAGCAATCTGAACGAATTCATTGAAGACGTAAAAAATGACTGTGCCAACTATACAGAAAAAGATTGGGAAAAAGCAGACAAAAAGCTTGAAAAATTAACAAAAGAGACATACAAGGAATTTGCAGAAGAGCTATCGTTTGATGAAAAAAAGGAAGTTGCAAAGTGCCAGACAGTATATGCTGCATTGAAAGCAAAAGCCGGAATAAAGAATTTGAGCAAAAACATTGAAGAAGCAGCAAAGAAACTTGATGAAGCAATGAAAGAATAAAGCTCTTTTCAAATAAAAAACTTCAAGTATTAAACTTTGAGGTTTCCATAAAAAGCATTATCTTTGCACAAATTTATGAGGAATATACATGAATAGAAAACATTACACGTACAAACAATCTGTTTCTGCCGCTCAGAAGTCGGAGATGGGGTATTTATTTTCTATTTTCACGATATTTATTAGGTAATATTAAATGCGTTAGTTATTTTTACTAGCGCATTTTTTTTGTGTTTCCATCATACAACGATAATATTGTAATATATAATTATACATAAACAAAACATTCAAATTACTATGTCTAGATGCGGTATTAAAAAAGTGATTGTTCTTGGCTCCGGTGCTTTGAAAATCGGACAGGCTGGAGAATTTGACTATTCTGGTTCTCAGGCTTTGAAAGCTCTGAAAGAAGAAGGTATCAGCACAGTGTTGCTAAACCCTAACATCGCTACAATCCAAACGTCAGAAGGAGTGGCAGACAAGGTTTATTTCTTGCCTATCACACCGTATTTCGTAGAAGAAGTTATCAAGAAGGAACAACCTGACGGTATCCTGTTGGCTTTCGGTGGCCAGACTGCGCTTAACTGTGGTACAGAACTTTACACAAGCGGAACTTTGGCTAAATATGGCGTTAAGGTTTTAGGAACTTCTGTTGAAGCAATCATGTACACAGAAGACCGCGACTTATTTGTTAAGAAACTTAACGAAATCGAAATCAAGACTCCAGTAAGCCAGGCTGTTGAAAACATGGATGACGCTGTTGCTGCTGCACATAAGATCGGTTTCCCGGTTATGATCCGTTCGGCTTATGCTCTTGGCGGTATGGGTAGTGGTATATGTAAAGATGAAGCTGAACTGCGTGAGTTGGCAGAAAGCGCATTTGCATATGCTCCTCAGATTCTTGTTGAAGAATCTCTTAAAGGTTGGAAAGAAATCGAATTCGAAGTTATCCGCGACAAAAACGACCATTGCTTCACTGTTGTAAGCATGGAAAATGTTGACCCACTTGGTGTTCACACTGGTGAAAGTATCGTTGTTGCTCCAACTTGTTCTTTAACAGATGCAGAGCTTAAGATGCTTCAGGATTTGTCTATCCAGACAATCCGCCACTTGGGTATTGTTGGTGAATGTAATATACAGTATGCATTTAACTCAGATACAAACGACTATCGTGTTATCGAAGTTAACGCTCGTTTGAGCCGCTCTTCTGCTTTGGCTTCAAAAGCATCTGGTTATCCTTTGGCTTTCGTTGCTGCTAAATTGGCACTAGGCTACGGATTAGACGAAATTGGAGAAATGGGAACTCCGAACTCAGCATACAAGGCTCCGGAAGTTGACTATATGATTGTTAAGATTCCTCGTTGGGACTTGACTAAATTCGCCGGTGTTGACCGTAAAATCGGCTCAAGCATGAAGTCTGTCGGTGAAATCATGTCAATCGGTAAGAGCTTCGAAGAAATCATGCAGAAAGGTCTTCGTATGATCGGTCAGGGTATGCATGGTTTCGTTGGAAACAACGACCTTGAGTTTGAAGACTTGGATTATGAATTGGCTAATCCTACAGACTTGAGAATCTTCGCTGTTGCTAAAGCTTTGGAAAGCGGCTATACAGTTGACAGAATTCATGAACTTTCAAAAATCAACCAGTGGTTCTTGAACAAACTTAAGAACATCGTTGATTATACAAAAGTATTGAGCCTTTACTCTAAGATTGAGGATCTTCCTGAAGATGTATTGAGAGAAGCTAAACGCTTAGGTTTCTCTGACTTCCAGATTGCCCGTTATGTAGAAAATCCGGAAGGAAATATGGAAAAGGAAAATATCCGTGTCCGCTCATTGCGTAAGAAATTAGGCGTATTACCAAGTGTTAAGCGTATCAACACTGTAGCTTCTGAACATCCGGAATTGACTAACTACTTGTATTTGACATACGATGGTAGCGAACATGATATTCCTTATTATCATACAGAAAAGAACGTTATCATCCTTGGTTCTGGAGCATACCGCATCGGTTCTTCAGTTGAGTTTGACTGGTGTTCAGTAAATACAGCTCAGACTGCAAGAAAACTTGGATATAAGGCTATCATGATTAACTACAACCCTGAAACCGTATCTACAGACTATGATATGTGTGACAGATTGTATTTCGATGAATTGTCATTCGAACGTGTATTGGACGTTATCGACCTTGAAATGCCTAAGGGTGTTGTAGTTTCTGTTGGTGGTCAGATTCCAAACAACTTGGCGATGAAGCTTCACCGTCAGCAAGTTCCAATCCTTGGTACATCTCCATTGTCAATTGACCGTGCAGAAAACCGTCACAAGTTCTCTGCAATGCTTGACTCACTTGGCATTGACCAGCCACGTTGGGCAGAGTTGACAAGTATGGAAGAAATCGATGCTTTCATTGAAAAAGTTGGTTTCCCTGTATTGATCCGCCCATCTTACGTTCTTTCTGGTGCAGCAATGAATGTTTGCCACACTAAAGAAGAAATGATTGAATTCCTTGGCTTGGCAGCTAAAGTGTCAAAAGAATTCCCGGTTGTTGTTTCTGAATTCTTGCAGGGAACAAAAGAAATTGAATTTGATGCTGTAGCTAAGAACGGTGAAGTTGTTGAGTATGCAATTTCTGAACATGTAGAGTTTGCCGGCGTTCACTCAGGTGACGCTACTTTGGTATTCCCAGCTCAGAAGATTTACTTCGAAACTGCGCGCCGTATCAAGAAGATTGCAAAAACTATTGCAAAAGAACTTAACATCAGCGGTCCGTTCAACATCCAGTTCTTGGCTAAGAACAACTTCGTGAAAGTAATCGAATGTAACTTGCGTGCTTCACGTAGTTTCCCATTCGTTTCAAAAGTATTGAAACGCAACTTCATTGAAACTGCAACACGCATTATGCTTGATGCTGAATATACAAAACCAGATAAGAGTGCATTTGATATTGACTGGATTGGAGTAAAAGCTTCACAGTTCTCATTTGCTCGTCTTCACAATGCAGACCCTGTTTTGGGTGTTGACATGAGTTCAACAGGTGAAGTTGGATGTATCGGAGATGACTTCAACGAAGCATTGCTTTCATCAATGATTGCTGTCGGCAACAAGATTCCTAAGAAAAATATCCTTGTTTCTTCTGGAGCAGCTAAGAGCAAAGTTGATTTGTTGGAACCATGCCGTGTTCTTGACAGTAAAGGTTACACAATTTATGCAACAGCAGGAACTGCAAAATTCTTGAATGATAACGGAATCAAAGCAACTGCCGTTTGCTGGCCGGACGAAAACGGTGATTTGAACATTATGGATATGTTCAGCAACCACGTATTCGAACTTGTTGTAAATATTCCGAAAGATCATTCAAAACGCGAATTGACTAACGGTTACAAGATCCGCCGTGCTGCTATCGACCATAACATTCCATTGATTACAAATGCAAGATTGGCTAGCGCCTTTATCAATGCATTCTGTGAAATGAAGATGGAAGATATCCAGATCAAGAGCTGGCAGGAATACAAATAAGAAAGTTGACGAGGATTCAGAGACAAGTTAACGAGAGAAAGAGTTAAATCAAAAACAAGTTTTTTATTTTGCTCTGCACTTGCCTTTGCTTATCTTTGCAATATAAATCTGTAGCGACAGGTTAACAAAAGCCTGTCGCTATTTTTATCTTTATTCTAATGCGTTTTTGGTGTAAAATATTATGTGCTGTGTTTTTCAATTTTCTTACCATTAATAATTTTATTAAGGGTGAAGAAAACATGTCCGTTTTTATACAAAACTACACCATAAACGAATATAATGCCAGTTGCCAGAATTGGGGATTGGCAGTCTCTCCCGACGGTATTTTATACGTGGCAAATAATTCCGGGCTTCTTGCTTTTAACGGCAATAGTTGGAAACTCTACAAAATGCCTGACAACAGTGCTATATACAAAATAAACTACAAGGATAATAGAATTTATACTGGAGGCGAAACTACAGACGGATTCTGGACTAAAGATGAATTCGGAGAAATGAATTTCACTCCATATGAAGGGAAATATCCTGACACAATATTTAACAAAACATATAGAGAGGTCAATATTCCAAAAGAAATTGAAGACTGTAAAACAAGCGTATTAGCAACATCAAAGAATCTTAATTTCATCGGAACAGAAACTGACGGACTATATATTACAAACAATGAGAACAAAATAATTTATCATATTTCAACACAAAACCAGTTGCAAGACAATGTGGTAAGAGATATCTGTGTTCAGGACGAAAGCCTTATTTGGCTTGCACTTGATAACGGTATTACACAAATCGACATAAATCCGCCTCTTTTTATGCTCGGACGCAGAAGTGTTATCGGCCAATTGCAACAAGCTAAACTCAAAGATGATATTCTGATAATCAAAACGAACCGTGGATATTTTAAAAGGACATTAAAACCTAACGATGTTTTCGTTCCTGCCGAAAATGAAGATACAACAGAACTTCTTCAAACAGTAGGAAATGAAAATAATAGAATAAGTGATTTCACTTTCAACCAATCAGAATCAGAAACAATCCTGCTTAATCCTCAAGCAATATACAATGCATCTGAAAATTTATATTGGATTATAAACAATAATGAAGCAGGACTCATAGATTTCGATGAAAGTAATAAAACTATATTAAAATGCAGGTTCTTATTTGACAATTATAATCTTAATCTGGCTACACGTGGCCAACAAATTATTTCGTTAAACGATTCACTTAGCGCAGTATCAACAATGCAAGGAGCTTTCCTTCTTGACACTAGAAAAATAATATCAAATTCTATAAGTCTGACTATGCCATCTTTTAGTCAAGTGAATTATGTTGACAAAAGAGGTATTCATCAGCTACAACCGGATACGAATTTTATTTCTCTTCCATATAATTTTCAAGAGCTCAACATTTTTGTTGAAACTACAATATTTACACCAAATCATCAGTTCAGTTATAAACTTGAAGGAGTATCTGCAGGATGGTCAAAATGGCAAAATGATGGAAAAATATCATTTCTGCAATTGCCAGAAGGAACTTATGAACTGAAAATAAGGAAATACGTTACTAAAGGTCCTTTCCCAGAGATTTCTATGATTATTGAGGTAAGGCCACCTTGGTACAATACTATATGGGCATATATAATATATATATTAATCCTATGGCTTATTATACAATCGGCTTTACGTTACCATCTGAGAAATCTTAATAAAGAAGAAATGGCTCAGAAGGAAAAAGAAAAACAGCTAGAAGAGCGCAAACTGGAACAACTGAAAAACGAAATGCTGGAAAAAGAACTGCAAAACAAGAACAATGAACTCACTTTGCAAACTTCAGCTTTAGTAAAACGTAACCAGGCAACTCAAGCTATACTTGATGAATTTGAAAAACAGAAGGAACTTCTTGGTGACAGATATCCTAATAAAATGTATAACAAACTTCATGCACTCATGGAAGATGCTTTGGAAAATCAGGCAGATTGGCTTCTTTTCGAATCTTATTTCAACAGTGCACACCAGAATTTCCTTGATAGATTGAAAACTCGTTTTCCGGATATTACAACTGGAGACTTAAGAGTATGCTGTTTATTAAAAATGAATCTTTCCACAAAAGAAATAGCTTCACTTATGAATGTATCTGTTAGAGCAATTGAACTGAGAAGATACAGATTAAGAAAGAGATTAGAACTGGATAACGAAACAAACCTTGTAGATTTCTTGATGAAATTCTAGAAATCTACATGCACTTTTCATATTTCAAACACACTTTTCAAAATTTAAATTTCTAGAAAATTTACACTAATAAACTACTATGTATAAACATATTACACTCAAATAAAAAGTAAATGAGAAAGTAATATAGCATACATCATTTATAATATTTTTACTTGCGCAATATATGTTGTAGCAATTTTATTGACTAATAAAATTAATAATATTTGATTTGCATTGTAATCTTTAAATCACGACAGGGAAACATGGATAAACACGGAATTGAAGAAGTATTGAAACATCTCAAAAAAGATGGAATTTCACGCCGCCATTTCTTTCAGATATTGGCTGCAAGCGGTTTGTTATCACTCGTAAATACAGAAAAAGCTAATGCTTTTTCAAGTAATGCGAAAGGAAAGATTGTAATAGTTGGTGGAGGTGCTGCCGGAATTGCTATGGCTGCAAGATTGAAAAAATGGCTTTCTAATCCAGATATTACATTAATAGATCCTAGTGACAGACAATTCTATCAGCCGGGATTTACACTGATAGCTTCAGGTGTTTATGAACCGGATGAGGTTTGGAAAAAGCAGGAGGATTGTATTCCTTCCGGCATCAAATGGGTTAAAGATTCCGTTGTTTCCGTTGATCCCGTCTGGAATCAAATAGAAACCAAGTCAAACGGAAAAATAGCATATGATTTCCTTGTTCTTACACCAGGGTTGCAAATAAACTGGAGCCAGGTGGAAGGAATGTCATACGAACAGCTTGGTACAGGTAACGCACATTGTATCTATGATTTTGAAGGAGCTCAGAAAACATGGAAAGCAATGAGTGAATTCGCTAAAAAAGGTGGTCGTGGTATTTACACAGATACCTACACCAAACACAAATGTGGTGGAGCTCCTAAAAAAATATGTTTGCTAACTGAGGACTATTCACGCAAACAAGGAACAAGAGATTCTTTGGAATTGAAATATTTCAGTGCCGAAAAAGCTCTTTATGATGTCAAATTCTTTACTCCAAGATTATTGGAAATATACAATGATAGAAATATTCCAATAACTCTCAACACAAGATTGAAAGGAATTGACACAGCAGCTAAGCAGGTTCATTTTGAAACCATCATAAAAAATGGAGATGAAAAGACAGTTACAACATCTGTTGAAGATTATGATTTCTTGCATTTCACTCCACCAATGTCTGCTCCAGACTTTGTAAAAGAAGCAGGACTTGGATTCTCAGAAGGTAAATTGGCCGATGGCGGATGGGTTATGGTAGACAAAGAAACTTTAGTTCACCAGAAATACCCGAATATAATTTCTCTTGGTGATGTCGCAGGTTTGCCAACAAGTAAAACATCTGCTGCTGCAAGAGTTCAGGTTCCTATCGCCGCTAAGAATCTGATTTCATTGATGGAAGGTAAAGAACCTGTTGAAAAATATAACGGCTATGCTGCATGCCCTATCGTTACAGACTACGGTCATGTTCTGTTATGCGAATTCGACTATAACAAAGAGCCTATGATTTCGTTCCCGTTCTCAATGCTCGATATGTCGAAAGAACAATGGGCTGCATGGTTATTAAAAGTATATGTGCTTAAACCTTTATATTTCTACGGAATGCTTAAAGGTCTGGCATAATTAAGACGAAACAACTCCCTTTATTTTATATGCTAAACTAAAATTAAAACTCAAAAACAAAAAAGCCAGAACTTTAATTCGAATCCCGGTCCTGATAAGTCCGGGATTCTTTTTTTATACAATAAGTTTCCAACCTCAAGTTTCACCACACACCAATCCCTTTAATTCCCAGCGATATATTGTGATTCCACGTGATTTTCACACCTCACCCATCCCACTCCTGTATAACGGATGCTTTGACGACGCAATATTTACAATTTTCTTTTCCTCACGCAGACGCCTTAACTGCCTTATCGCAGTAGAACACGTCAGCTTGCACAGTTGCTGGAATTGCATACGGGTAATCGTTTCGTATTTTTTGAAATATTTAGCCAGCAATGCATCAATTTCCTCATTTGTATAGCTTTTGGAATGCAGATTGTCTTTTTTCTTTACCAGCGAAACCGTTTTCAGTTTATTCCTTATTTTCATGCTCGGCCGGAAAGCTATGGATTTGAATTCTATTGATTCAGAACGAATCTCTTTGCTGGAACGGACAGCCGGACATTTCAATGTCATATGGAAAGAGCCGATTCCGTCAAGCTGGACAGAATATCCTCTGGCAAGTTTTTCGGCTGTTATATCGGCCAATGCTACTAAAGCAGCTGCTACATCTGACTTGGTCAGACTGCAACGGTTTTGGATTTCCTCTGCCAAAGATTCACTGTCAATAGTTCCTTTTGGAACAACTCTCGCATGATAGCGGGTTCCTTTCTTACTATCCGACGGTTTCGGATTGGTGTAAAAATCATAATTTACAGACATAAGGCTTAAAAGTTTTTCTTAGGTATCGCAAGATGATTGTTAGTTGACAAGATACGAGTTAACGAGTCGAGCTTGCGAAACTTTAAATAATTAATCTATAGGTTCTCAAAAACTATCTTAATCACAGTTGTGACTTAATCTCGCCACAAGTGTGATTTAATTTCGCCACATCTGTGACCTAATTAAATCACGGCTGTGGCGAAACTAATTATTCAGAGCAAATTTAGGAAAAAATAGTATTTATACAATAGTTATGTATGATAAAAATATCTGACGATTTTTCCACTCAAATATTTGGAAACCCACAAGTTAGGCTATTATTTTCGCATCACAAAACAAATAAATTTATAAATATGGAATACCTTAAATTATTGATTGAAATTATTACAAAAGTTTTGAAACAAACCAAGTCCTACCCTATCAAAGCCAATGATTTTGAGACATGCAGGATAGAACAGTCCAATGCCAAACACTCAAAAACAGCTGTGATGCTCAAATCTTTAGAGGATTTTCTGCAAGGGAACTACGAATTTCGTTTCAATCTGCTCAGTGAAACTACAGAGTTCAGGAAATTGACAGACAACGGTGAAAAGTTCAAACCTGTGACGCAACGCGACCTTAACAGTTTCTGCCAATCCGCACAACAGGCAGGAATAGAATGTTGGGACCGTGACGTGGCAAGGTTTGTCAACTCCAACAAGACAAAGGATTATCATCCGTTCACTTCATATATGGAAAATCTTCCAGAGTGGGACGGACGCGACCGCATTGCGGAACTTGCCAAAAGAGTATCCGACAAACCGCATTGGATCAAAGGTTTTCACCGCTGGATGCTGGGCATGGCTGCCTGCTGGATGCAGACTGATAAGAATCACGCTAACAGTGTGGCACCTATTCTGGTCAGCCGAAAACAAGGAATGCATAAATCCACATTCTGCAAACTGATAATACCGGAAGAACTGCGCGCTTATTATACCGACAGTGTGGATTTGAACGCCACCGGCGCAATAGAGCAGAAACTTGCTCTTTTCGGTCTGATTAATATTGATGAATTTGACAAAATTCCAGAGGGCAAGCATCCGCTTCTGAAAAATCTTATGCAAATGTCTGAGCTTAACATAAGAAAGGCTTATCAGAAAAACTTCAGACCTCTGCCCCGCATTGCTTCATTTATCGGAACATCAAACAGAAAGGATTTGCTGACCGACACCACAGGCAGCCGCCGTTTCCTTTGCGTTGAGATTGAGAATAAAATAGATATTTCTCCAATAGATTACAATCAACTATACGCCCAATTGAAAACAGAAATCCTTTCAGGCGAGCGTACGTGGTTTACAACGGATGAAGAAGCAGAAATTCAGCAGTCCAACCTTGCTTTCTACAAACAGAATGTCGAGGAAGAGTTATTCTTCTCAGGTTTCCGCCCTGCTGAAAAGTCCGGTTCCGGCGAACTTCTTTCGTCTGCTGAAATTTTACGCCGACTGCGCAAACGCAATCCTGCTGCAATGCGTGGCATTACACTCAGAGCTTTCAGCCGTTCGCTATCTCAGATTGGGATTAAAAGGGTTCATACGAGGTATGGGAATGTTTATGAGGTGGTGGAGGTGTGAAAGGTATTTTTAACAAAATGAGGTCTTTGACATATTTACATACAATCTTTTTAGCGTTTTTTCTCTTTTTTATGTATTTTTGAAGAAATAATATTCTCTAAGAGCGTTGCATTGAAAAAAAACGTATCTTTGTAATTGTCGGTGGGGAGAAATCCATTACGACATTATGAAAGCGTTTTTTGCTATATCCTAACAATCGAAATCGCCAATTTCAAACGAAAGGGATAGAATAATGCAATGCTCATTCTGTTTTTGTATGTATCAATGGGGATGCAACCGTGAGGTTGTGTCCGCATTATTTATACATATCCAACAGCGTGAGAATATTGTTTCTTCGTCCATTTTTCGTGAGGTGTTTGGCGATACCTGATTGTTGATGGGCAGGACAAGGTCTCACGCTTTTCTTGTTTAATCGAATGAATACCACGTTTTTGGAGGCTTTGTGGTGTGGGGAAAGAATAAATTTATGTTTGATATTATTAATAATACAACGGTAAATAACAATTCTACACCAAGAGATGAAGTTGTAGAGCAACATCGTTTTATATATCAAAAAGCTATTGATGCTTACCAATATCATGTTAATCGTTACCACACTTGGATGAATTATTACGCATTATTTAATGGTGCTTTGTTAGTCGCTTTCTGTACGTTGCTTTGTGCCACTACACAAATAATAGGCGGTAAAGGATCTTTTGAAACAGAAAAAGTTGTATTGGAAGGCGGTGGTATGTTTTTAAGCAACAACTATGAATGTCTGCAAGTTCTGATTATTGCCTTAGGTATATTAACTAGCTTTATGTGGTTGCTGAGTATTTTAGGACATCGAACTTGGACTTTAAGCTGGATGTCTCTTATATGTAAATATGAAAGAGAATATGGATTTGATCCATTATATAGAATGGTAATATTAAAAAATAAGTATAATCCTAATAATAAGGATGGTATTTCATTAAATGGTTATTTTAGAACGATATATATACCTGAAGGATTTTCTACAGATAAGTTAACCATCATATTTGTGTGGGGAGTTATCCTATCATGGTATTCTGTTTTGCTGTATCTCTGTATTCAAACTCTTATACCATGGTGTACTTTATGGATAATTATATTAACACCTATTATTTCAAAAGGTCTTGTATGTCTTCTTCGATGTTGTAATTGTGATCTCTTAGATAGATTTTTATACACCGATGTTAGAGATAAGGACAGAAGTTTCCAAAACTAACAATATAACATAAAACTAATTTCACTTTATTAAACACTAAAAAACATAAATATTATGAGAACATTATTATCAATATCATTACTAATGATTATATGTTTTGCATGTAATTCATTGCCTGAAGATGATACAGTTACCCATATTCCATTTAAAGCAGACGAAGATAGTCGCTGGGGATTAATTGATTTAGAAGGCAATATTTTAATAGAAAATGAATTTGAAAAAGAGCCATCATCTGTTCATGAAGGTCTATTTTCTGTAATAAATGACGACGGCCTATATGAATTTTATACGGCTGAAAAAAAATTCAAAAGAATAGGTAATGAGTATGTAGATGCAGGTCATTTTAGTAATGGATTAGCTCCTGTTGTTGAAAAGAACAAGCCTGTAAGCTTTATTCATAAAGATGGAAGTACTGCATTTATTTTTGACAGATATAATAATGAACCCGTAATTGCTGTTTCAAATTTCAAAGAAGGGTTAGCCTATTTTAAGACATCATCAGGAAAATATGGATATATAGATACAAAAGGGAAAGTTGTGATAGATGCTATTTATGAAAATGTTCGTTTATTTAATGACGGATTAAGTATAGTACAAAAGCCGAACGATGAGAATAATTATGTAATAAATAAAAAAGGAGAAGAGCTATTTCACTATAAACCAGCAGATTCAAATAGATACTCTTATTATGATTTTATAGCAGATGGCAAAATATTTTATACAGAATTAAAATCGGATTTAAAATGTTTTGGCATTATGGATAAAAATGGGAATAAAATATTAAAAGCTTCTACAAAATATAGGTATTTATACCCTATTGGTAAAGATTATTTCATATTTGAGAATAAAGCAGGTAATCGTGGAGTTATTGACAAAAATGGAGATATAATAATACGTGCTAAGTATGAATATTTAGATAGTAGTGGAGATATTATGATTTATGAACATAATGGTAAAAAAGGAATTCTATCATATGATGGAACAGAAATTACCGAGCCAAAATATGATAATATACTTTCTTATAGTGATAAAGGGGAATACTTGTATGTACATGATAACGATGAATGGATATTAATTGATAAAAAAGGTAGAGAAATTAACTCAAAGAATTTTTATAAAATTTCTGGCACTTACTATGACCTTGAAATACATAGTGATTATGTTGATATACAAACAGAAGTTGATAGAGTACTTAAACTTATTAATAAAGATGGAAGTATAGATAAAGTAACATATAGTACTACTCCCGGTGAATTTGCTCATATATATAATATAGACTATAAGGTATCAGATTTAAAAGATAAAAAAAATAATGTATAACAATTTGGGTTATGAAAAATTTTTCAAAGTTGATTTATTGGTAGAATTTTCAGAGAATGTAATAATTCCAAATTATGAACGCAAATGGAAGGAGTCTTATTGGGGAAGTGGTCACTGGGAAAATGAAATAACAGGGTATAGTTATAATGAAAATTCAATCCCTAAAATAAATACAATTGGATTAAGTCTTAGAGATAAACTTATTGAACGCAAACAAGAAGTATTCGATGCTATTTGCTTCTGGATGGAGTCAAACGGATACACTAAGCTATCTACAGAAAATGAGGAAGGAAATATTTCTGTTTATTGGGAAAAGAAAACATCTTTTATTATTAAAGCTGGTACACATTTTAACTCAACAGAAAATCGAATAAGCATAGCAATAGGTAAATAATAAAGAACATGAAAATCGTAATATTACTTATATTCTTTTTCATAACAGAATACACAAAAGGGCAATCCGAAATTAACAACAGTGAACATCTTATTCAAGATATTTCTCCTAAATATGAAAAAGATTATGAAATTATAAATTCCGTTACTGAATTTATAAATAAAAATGTCATTAATATTGAAACATTTTTTATGGCACAAAAAGAGAATCCATTAATAATAAAGAAATACTCTGATGAAACAAATAGCAGAAATGATTTTATTATAGTAAAAGGTAATCTTTATTCAATTTCAGTTACAGGAGAAGATAATAGTGCTTGTGAGATTTGCTTTAAAGACTATTTTTATAGCTTTAAAATGTATCTTCCCATCCAAGAAGATTTTTATAACCTTAGAAAAGGAAAGACTATATATGCTTTTGTGAATATAAATAATATTAGTAAATACGAAATTACATGTAACATAGCTTTAGCAGCAACTACACCTCAATTATTAGCTCAAAAATATATCACTTTATTTAAAGCTATTAAAGAAAATGATTTAGAAAAAACAAAAGAACTATTAGATGTAGGATTAATTTCTATATTCAATTGTGATGATTGTAACTACACAAATAGTTTAAATTATTTCATTAATCATTTTCAAAAAATATATTAGAGTTTATATAGATAAAAAACAGGATAATTGAAAATCAGTATCCTAAATCCTTATTCGATATATTGACTATTAATCATTATTCAAAATAACCGTGAAAACCGCGAAGAACAGTAACGGTATTCGCATAGAAAAAGGAATGAGTGTAGAGGTAGTTACATCCTCTACAAGTAGTAATCCATTAACTACAAACGGTGGACAATTGGTTGCTGATGCTTTTATGCGTATTTACGGAATAGATGCAAAGAAAGCAGGTATCCTATCTACTGTATATTTGGATGTACAAAAGATTGGTTAAACCCAACAAATTAATCTCACACAAAAGGCAATAGTTTGTTTAAGATAGCAAGCTATTGCCTTTTGTTAAAACTCATCATCAAATCACCACATCTCTCTATTATTCAAACATATAACTAAATTGTGAAACTTGCGGACAGAAACTATATGTAAGGAAGAATTACAAGAAATACTTACTCTGTTTCATTGGATTTGCAATCCAATGTTGAATTAATCAAGGATTTATAATCCTTACCTATTATAATGCGGATTGCAAATCCGTTTGAACAGACAAATCTCTGTGTTCTCCGTGTCTCCGTGTTTAAATTAGCCAGCCCAAAACGTATAACCAAAACTTTGACAAAAGCAAATTCTAAGGCTGACATTTTGCCCCATTTTTTATCCCAAAAGAAAAACTTTTATTTCCAAATATTTTCAGAAGTTTTCTATTTTATTTTTTACATCATTGTTTATCAATTGATTTACAAAAATTAACTAGGCAAAAGTTTTCCAAAAAGGAAAACTTAATGATGTTTAGATATATCTTTGCAGCACAAACAAAGACTAATAAAAATAAGATAAAATAATCATGATTCAGACAGTTGTTAAACGTGACGGACGAATCGTTGGATTCAACGAAGAGAAGATAGCGACAGCTATCCGAAAAGCCATGTTGCACACTCAAAACGGCGAAGATATGCAGCTTATTCGCCAGATAACTGACCGTATTTCATTCAAGGGTGATTCTCAAATGACCGTTGAAGCTATCCAGGATGCTGTCGAAATGGAACTCATGAACAGCAGCCGTAAAGATGTTGCACAGAAATACATCGCATACCGAAATCAAAGAAGTATTGCACGCAAAGCGAAAACCAGAGATATGTTTCTGGAAATCATCAATATCAAATCAAATGATATTACGCGTGAGAATGCCAATATGAATGCCGACACTCCGGCTGGTATGATGATGAAATTCTCAAGTGAGACAACTAAACCTTTTGTTGACGACTATTTGTTAAGCGAAGAAACCAGAAACGCTGCACAAAACAATTATCTGCACATTCATGACAAGGATTATTATCCTACAAAGAGCTTGACTTGCGTTCAGCATCCTTTGGACAAGATTCTGAAGAATGGTTTCTCGGCTGGTCATGGTGAATCCAGACCTGCAAAACGAATCGAGACTGCAAGTATTTTGGGCTGTATTTCTCTTGAAACTGCTCAGAACGAGATGCATGGCGGACAGGCTATTCCTGCTTTTGATTTCTATCTTGCTCCATACGTAAGAAACAGTTTTATCGAAGAGATTAAGAATCTGGAAGATTTGAACGGTGAGGATTATTCTCATTTATATAATGTGGAACTGGAAGATTTCATTTCAAAGCCTTTGGACGGACTTAAAGGTGAAGAAAGAATTTTGCAGCATGCAGTCAACAAAACTGTAAGCCGCGTTCACCAGTCAATGGAGGCTTTTATACATAATATGAACACTATACATTCCCGTGGCGGTAATCAGGTAGTGTTCAGTTCCATCAATTACGGAACAGATACTTCAGCTGAAGGAAGATGCGTTATCAGAGAATTGCTTCGTACAACTTACAGAGGTGTAGGTAACGGAGAAACTGCTATCTTCCCTATCCAGATTTGGAAGAAAAAACGTGGTGTCAGCTATTTGCCTACTGACAGAAACTACGACTTGTATCAATTGGCTTGTAAGGTTACGGCACGCCGTTTCTTCCCTAATTTCCTCAACCTCGACGCTACATTCAACCGTCATGAGGATTGGAAAGCAGACGATCCGAAGAGATATATGTATGAAGTTGCAACTATGGGATGCCGTACACGTGTGTTCGAAAACAAATTCGGTCCGAAAACTTCAATCGGACGTGGAAACTTGTCGTTCTCTACAATTAACATTGTGCGTCTTGCCATTGAGTGCATGAACATCAGTAATAAAGAAGAAAGAATTGCAATGTTCTTCTCAAAACTGGATGCAATGCTTGAGATTACTGCACGCCAGTTGCATGAAAGAATGGAATTCCAGAAAACAGCTTTTGCAAAGCAATTCCCTTTGCTTATGTCTTCTCTATGGATTGGATGCGAAAAGTTGAAACCAAATGACACGATCGAGTCTGTAATCAACCAGGGAACACTTGGTATCGGATTTATCGGACTTGCAGAATGTCTGGTTGCACTGACTGGCAAGCATCACGGAGAATCTGAAGAAGCACAAGAACTTGGTTTGAAAATTGTCACATATATGCGTGACAGGGCTCAACAGTTTTCTGACCAATATCATCACAACTACAGTGTTTTGGCTACTCCGGCTGAAGGTTTGTCCGGTAAGTTCACAAGAAAAGACAGAAAAGATTTCGGTTCGCTTCCGGGAATCACTGACCGTGAATATTATACTAATTCAAATCATGTTCCGGTATATTATAAATGTAGCGCCAAACATAAGGCAGAAGTGGAAGCTCCTTATCACGACCTGACACGTGGCGGGCATATTTTCTATGTTGAGCTTGACGGTGACGCTACTCACAACCCAGATGTTATCATGCAGGTTGTGGATATGATGGACAAATATAATATCGGATATGGCTCAGTGAATCATAACCGTAACCGCTGCCTTGACTGCGGATATGAAAATTCAGATTCATCAATGACTGAATGTCCGAAATGTGGAAGCCATAATATTGACAAGCTTCAGCGTATCACCGGCTATCTGGTTGGAACAACTGACAGATGGAATAATGCGAAGTTGGCGGAGCTTAAAGATAGAGTGACACATAATTAATAGAGAAGTCAAGAAGTTAAGGAGTCAAGAAGATTTTTCTTTATATTCTTAACTACTTGACTTCTTGACTACTTAACTACTTAACTTCAAAAAAACTATGCCCAACAAAACAATCTCAATCCTAAACATCCTCGAAGATACTACAGTTGACGGACCAGGATTCCGCACAGCTATTTATTCTGCCGGATGCGAACATAAATGCCCCAGTTGCCACAATCCCGAATCATGGGATATAAATAATGGCAAAATGGAGAATATAGAAACAATTGCTGAGAAAGTGTTAAGCGACGAATTTGCAAATGTTACTTTCACAGGAGGTGACCCAATGTTTCAAGCCGAAGCTTTTGCAGAATTGGCAAAGATTATAAAGGAAAGAAGTTCAAAAAATATATGGTGCTACACTGGCTTCCTTTATGAAGCATTGCTGAAAAGAGAAGATTGCATGAAACTTCTCTCCTATATAGATGTACTTGTTGACGGTCCATTTATTTTGTCTCTTAAAACTGAGGAAGTTCCATTCAGAGGAAGTAGTAATCAGAGGTTGATTGATGTGCAGGCTTCTTTGGAGAGAGGGGAAACGGTGTTGTGGGGGTATGAGCCGAGGCCGGTGTTATGATATTCAAACCTGTAACAATTTCTAAATAATTCACCTTTCACAATAGGGGTTTCTCCCATAGCAACTGTCTTATCTCTTGAAACAACAAGATATCTCATTATTGAGATTAGAAAAAACTTGTTTTCTTTGTAGTTCTCAAACAAATAAAAGAAATGGAGACATTTTCAGTTGCAGACTTTGAGTATAATTTCAAGAGTTTATATAAACCCTTGTGCCTTTTTGCGCTCCGTTATATCCATGAAACAGAAGATGCCGAGGATATTGTGCAGCAGGCTTTTGCCGATGTATGGGAAAAAGGCAGTAAAGGAGAAAACATTTCAAACCTGAAATCTTATCTTTACCAGACAGTGAAGAACCGCTCATTAAACTTCATTACACGACAGCCATTATACGAAACAACCGCACAGATTCCTGATACTGAAGATTTGGATGAAGAGGAAGAAATAGCCTTATCCGAACGTGACGCTCGCCTGTGGGCGGCAATAGACAATCTGCCCAAAGAACGCAGACGTATATTCCTGCTTTCAAAACGCGACGGATTGAAATACCAGGAAATTGCAGACATGCTGCAAATATCTGTGAAGACAGTGGAGAATCAGATGGGCAAAGCATTGAAGACATTAAGAAATACAGCCATTCGTATTTATCTATTCTTTTTTTCATAAACAGAAAATAGGGGTTTTCATAAGAGCTTTTGTCTTAACGATAAAAAATCGTCAATATGAAAAAATACAACAGTTTTGAGGAACGCATTCGTTTCATCGCACAATACTACCGTGAGAATTGCTTTTCAGAGGATGCTGCTTGGAAAAGATTCGCACTAAAACACGGAATAGTCCGTCGTCCACGAATTTCATTTATGCAATGGAGTGCGGCTGCAGTTATATTACTGCTTGTAGGCTTCGGTTCATACTGGTTCTACAATCAAAGACAAGCAGATTGGATTGAGGAAAGTACAGTTGCAGGACAAATAAAAGATGTTTTCCTGCCAGACAGTACAGTAATTTATCTTTCTGAAAACACAGAAATAAAATATGACAGGAAAAGTTTCGGGAAAGGCAATCGCAATGTGCTATTGCAAGGAAAAGCTTTCTTCAAAGTAAAGAGGGACGAAACATCTCCTTTCTCAGTAAAAACAAAACAGACAAAGGTGGAAGTTCTGGGAACAAGTTTCCAAATTGCTGAATACAAAGACAGAGTAAAGGTTGACGTACTGACTGGGAAAGTGAGATTTGAGGCAGAGAGCGAAGAGGTGTTATTAAGTGCCGGTATGGGCGCAATTTATAAGCCTAAAGAAAACAACATAGAAATAAGCAATGAGATAGGAGAAAATGTAATGTCCTGGAAAGAAGGAATATTAAGATTCAACCATACTCCGATGTATAAAGTAGTAAATGACTTGAGGGATTTCTACGATATAAATATCACAAGCCTTTCGGAAGAAGAAAAGAATCTGCAACTGACGACATCATTCAAGGATATGAGTATAGATGAAGTACTTAGAATAATCAACCAGACATTAGACATCAATCTGAAAACGGAAAAAACAAAATGAGAACTATATTATATTGTATTTTCTTTTCCTTTCTGATGGTTTATCCGGTATTGGCTCAAAAAGAGGAAAAGCCAACAGTATCGTTTATACTAAAAAACGAACCGATTTCGAAAGGATTACGGGAAATAGAGAAACAGACAGGTTTGTCTTTATCATTTGAATCACTATTATTTGAAGGTTTCCCGGATGTGACAGTAAACTTTAAGAATACGCCTTATGATAAAGCATTGGACACATTGTTCAACGGCTCTTGGGTAGAATGGATACGGAACGGAAATTTCATCATACTGAAACGCAGATTTTCTGTGGATATACACAACGACAGTATAAGAACAAAACATCTTGCAGAAATACTTGTTGAAGCAGACAGTGTGCGAACTTCATATAGTATGCGAAATGGAGGAGTTTCCTCAATCCCCGCATCTACGCTGCAACGAATCCCGTCATTGTTCGGGCAAACAGACGTGGTACGTGGTCTTCACCTTCTGCCCGGTGTTTCATCTGGAAGCGAAGGAATGACAGGTCTGTATGTGAGAGGAGGAAACAACGACCAGAATCTTTTCCTTCTTGACAATATGCCTTTATATCAGGTAAGCCATCTTGCAGGTCTCTTCTCTCCTTTCAATCCGGATGTGATACGGAAAATGGATTTCTACAAGAGTGATTTTCCGTCACGCTATGGCGGACGCTTGTCGTCTGTTGTTGACATTGAAAGTAAATCAGGTAACAACAAACGAATTCATGGTTCAGCT
The DNA here is from genome assembly GCF_056640935.1 of Parabacteroides sp. KHUB-01. NCBI lineage: Bacteria > Pseudomonadati > Bacteroidota > Bacteroidia > Bacteroidales > Tannerellaceae > Parabacteroides > Parabacteroides sp. KHUB-01. The sequence continues at coordinate 1,693,738 of NZ_CM153256.1, forward strand.
TCATTAGGTCTGCTTTCGGGAAGCCTTTATTTGGAAGGTCCGATAATCAAGGATAAGCTGACGTTCAATATTGGTATCAGACGTTCGTGGATGGATTTGATTACTGCTCCTACATTTGCTCTGATAAATCTGTATGAGAAAAAGAAAGGCGATTATTCTGTGGATTTATTGTCTTTCCGGTATTCATTTCACGACCTGAACGCCAGGATGGACTATAAGATTAATGAAAAGGATAAACTTTCCTTTCACATATACTCTGGAAATGATTATTTCATGTTTCAGAACAAGGATTTGATGGAAAACTGGAGTAGTATGGTGGATTACTCACGTTATCAGACAAGTTTCGGGAATCTGCTGGCAGGAGTGAACTGGAACAGGATTATCAACCTCAAGAGTAATCTTTCACTCGGTTTTTCATATACCAGATATCACTCAAATATAACTTACAAATCAGGTAACAACAATAACGGTTATGGAAACGGGGCATATTATCCATGGTATGGGAACAGCGGATATGAATATGAAATAGTTCCAGTATTTACTAAGTTCAACGTATATTACCCGGAAACAAGCAGCTCAAACAAATCCCTTATTCAGGATTTCAATCTACGGGGAAAGATAAATACAGATTTCAATGACAGACACAGCATATCATATGGAGCAAATTTGACTTATCATGCATACAGGCCTATAAGTCTTTTAAATGAGCAGTATGCATTCTTAAATGGGAAAACTATATGTGAAGGGAAAAGCCAGTATGTGAATAAGACAAATTCCATTGAAGGGCAAATATATATAGATGATTATTTTAAATTATCTGACAAACTTGAGCTTAACACTGGATTAAGAATGGAGCTATTCGCAGGAAAGAAAGTTTATCCGGATATTCAGCCACGTATTAAGTTACAATATATGGCTAACGACAAATGGAATGCGTATATTGCTTATTCACGTATGAGACAATATATTCACATGGTTCCTTCATCATATTTTTCTTTACCTAACGATGTATGGTTTCCTACAACGGAAGAGATAAAACCAATGACATCAAATCAGCTGACCGCAGGTGTGTTCTATAATCCCAGCAAAGATTACTCATTTGCTACAGAAGTTTATTACAAAGGAATGGATAACTTGTTGGAATTCCGAAACGGAGCAATGCAATTTGAAGGTTTAGACACATGGAACGACAAACTGGCTGTAGGAAGCGGACGCTCATACGGTATTGAATGGAGTGCACGGAAAGAAACAGGTAAATTAAATGGGTGGATATCATATACTCTTTCGTGGAGTGACAGATTGTTTCCGGAACTTAACAGCGGAAACCGTTTTCCTTCACGATTTGACAACAGGCACAAAATAAATATTGTCGGTTTGTGGAAGATAAGCAAGAAAGTAGAATTGAATGCTGTATGGACATATCACAGTGGCGACAGAGTAACGCTTGCCCTTGACCAGTATTATATGAATCAAGGAGCGGATGACTGGATATATAATCAAACTAACTCATGGATGCCTCAGTTTAATTGGACTTATACGGGAGAAAGAAACAATGTCCAATTGCCTGCATATCACCGATTGGACTTGGGGTTGAACATTTACCGTCCGAAGAAAAACGGAAGAATGGGAATATGGAACATAAGTATATACAATGCTTATTGCAGAATGAATGTCTTTGCTATAAAAACAACTGTAGATGAAAATCACCAGACAGCCAGAGCATCGTCGCTTTCGTTTTTACCGATAATTCCAATGGTTTCTTATACATATAAGTTTTAAATCCAGGGACAAGTTGACGAGATACGAGTTAACAAGGTTCGCAAAACAAAGCCGAAAGCTCTAATAACTTCATATACTTGTCAAATTATCCCCTTGTCAACTAATAAAAAAACACATATGAAACAAATTATACTAATAACAACAACTTTCATCCTTTCACTGACTTCGTGCATAAAGGATATTGACCTTAGTGAATATATAACTTCACCCAAACTGGTGATGAATGCGACTTTATTTCCTGACAGAAATATTGAAGTGGAAGTGACACGTACATGGTTCATCGGGACACCCAAACCCAATGAAGCTATAGAAGACGCTAAAGTGAATCTTTACGTTAATGAAGAATGGAAAGAAGAGCTGAATCATAAAATAAAAGAAGATTCAACAGGGAAAAAGGCTATATATTTCAGCCAATATAAACCACAAAGTGGTGAAACACTGAGAATAGAAGTTTCCAGGGAAGGATTTCCAAATGCCTCATCAACAGATATTATCCCGGATGTATGTAATATTAAATCCTGTACAACAGAAAGAATAAAGAACAACAACAGACTATGTGAGCTTACTATTAAAGATAATCCTAAATATGAAGACTATTATGCAATATATCTGTTCTATCAGGATACTGTGATAAACGGTGAGCCTGTATATAAGGGGTTCTATCCTAAAGTATTAAATGAAAACCTGATTATAAACGAGGAAAAGAGTTTTATTGATAAGATATTCGATACAGGAAGTCATTATCTTAATTACACTGTTGAGCCTAAGATTTTCAATGACAGAAGTTTCAACGGAAAGGATTTCACTGTGTCAATATCCATATATTCACCTCTTCGTATGAAAATAAATGCAGACGGGAGTTATTATAACTGCTTTATGCGAGTTTACACACTCTCTGAATCATATTACCGTTTCCTTGAATCTGTATTGTTCGTTAGTAGTGAAGATATACTTAAAGATATGGCAAATCAAGGGCTTACCGACCCTCCCATGGTTTTCAGCAATGTAAAGAATGGAGCAGGAATGATTGGAGCTTGCAACTATTATGATATTCCTATAAAATGAGAAGTGTGACCCGGGTGGGACTCAAACCCACGACCTTCAGAACCGGAATCTGACGCTCTATTCAACTAAGCTACCGGGCCTTGAAAAATATGAATGCAAATGTATAGATAATCTTTTAAGAATGCAAATTGGCTTGGCAAATAATAGGCAGCCAATAACTTTTATCATTGAATCCAATTATTTAATATCATTTTGCAAATAATTCAACCCAAACTATTGTTATTTTGCAATCAATACTTATCTTTGCCTGCACAGAATAACAATCTCTAACAAAATAAATATATGAGCTATCTGATAAAACCCGCAGGATATAAGGCAATCTTAAATCTGCAACAAACAGAGTTAGGTATAAAGAAAATTAAGGACTTTTTCCAACAGAATCTATCATCGGAACTTAGACTTCGTCGTGTTACAGCTCCATTGTTTGTATTGAAAGGTATGGGTATTAACGATGACCTTAACGGTACTGAAAGAGCTGTTACCTTCCCTATAAAAGATTTGGGAGATGCAAAAGCTGAAATTGTACACTCTCTGGCAAAATGGAAAAGACTAACTCTTGCAGATTATAAAATTGAGGAAGGATATGGTATTTATACAGATATGAATGCCATCCGTGCTGATGAAGAACTCGGGAACTTACACTCTCTGTATGTTGACCAATGGGACTGGGAAAGAGTAATGAAACCGGAAGAGAGAAACATAGATTTCCTGAAACAGATTGTGCGCAGAATTTACGCAGCAATGGTAAGAACAGAATATATGGTTTATGAAATGTTCCCGGAAATTACACCTTGTTTGCCTCAGGAAATCCAGTTCATTCATGCCGAAGATTTATTACAGAAATATCCAGGTTTATCTGCCAAAGAAAGAGAAGATGCTATAACAAAAGAATATGGAGCTGTATTTATCATCGGTATTGGATGTAAGTTAAGTGACGGTAAAAAGCACGATGGACGTTCACCGGACTATGATGACTGGTCAACCGTTGCTGAAAACGGACAAATGGGGCTTAATGGTGATTTGTTGGTTTGGGACAGTGTTCTTGACCGCTCATTAGAACTTTCTTCAATGGGTATAAGAGTTGACAAAGAAGCTTTGCTGCGTCAGCTGAAAGAAAGCAATGCTGAAGAACGTAAAGAACTATATTTCCACAAACGACTTATCAACGGAGAATTGCCTCAAAGCATTGGTGGCGGTATAGGACAGAGCCGTTTGTGTATGTTCTATCTGCGCAAGGCTCATATCGGAGAAATCCAAGCCAGCATCTGGCCTGAAGAGATGAGGACTGAAGCTCGTGAAGCAGGAATGTATCTTATTTGATTATTTATAAATGTATTAATGATCCTGTCCTAATGTAGAAACAACTGGCATAAGGACAGTAGTAAAAAGAGTTCGAACCAGCATATATTCAGGTTCGGACTCTTTTTTATTTCACGAGAATATTCATTTCATTGTTATATTATATGAAGTTTCTTAGATTTGTAGAAAATATTATGACATAACATAAATACACATGAACGTAAAAATAGAACAATCCTGGAAAGAGAAACTTGCTGACGAATTCGAGAAAGACTACTTTATACGACTAACCGAATTCGTTCGTAATGAATATAAAACACAGACAATTTATCCTCCGGGACCATATATCTTCAATGCCTTCGAACATTGCCCATTCGATAAAGTTAAAGTAGTTATCCTAGGTCAAGATCCATATCACGAACCAGGACAGGCACATGGGCTATGCTTTTCCGTTCAAGACGGTGTGCCTTTTCCTCCTTCTCTGCAGAATATATTCAAGGAAATAGAAGCTGACCTGGGAAGAAAAAGTCCATCAAGCGGTAATCTTCTTCGTTGGGCAGACCAAGGTGTGCTTTTGCTTAACGCAACACTTACCGTTCGTGCACATCAAGCCGGTTCACATCAGAACAAAGGTTGGGAAACATTTACCGATGCTGTTATCCACAAACTAGCGTCCGAAAGAAACCATATAGTTTATATTCTATGGGGTTCATATGCACAAAAGAAAGGTGCATTTATCGACAGTACAAGAAATCTTGTGCTTAAATCTGCTCATCCATCTCCTCTATCAGCATACAGAGGATTTTTCGGGAATAAACATTTCAGCAAGACAAATGATTATCTGATTGCTACGGGACAGGATCCGATAGAATGGTAGTTTTTGAGTTTGGTAATAAAACAACAGCGACTAATAACATGAAAAAAATATGCTTATTAATATGGTGTTTGAATTTTTTCAACTGTTTTTCGCAAACACCAATTGAAATAAACTTGGATCCAGAAAAAATGGAAGTATCAGATTTGGGATTGAAAGACATTGCTGAATCAATAGAATACATCCCATTGGAGACGAAAGACGAATGTTTGATAGGAGAGAATATATATTTTGATTTTGACGAAAAACATATCATAATTGGATATTATAATTGTAGCACACTTTATCTTTTTGACAGACAAGGACATTTCATTCGAACAATAGGTACTAAAGGACAAGGACCTCAAGAATTTGATGGCATACATAACATTTTCCTTGATTCAAATCACATTGTGATAGATGCTGTTAATAAGGCTCTTATTTTTGATAAGGAAGGGAATTTTATTTGGTCTACATCTTTTCCTATTGATGATAGGTATATCGCATCTTATTTCAATGAACAATTTTTGCGTGTAGCAGAAAGTTATATTTTTAGAGATTCGACCTATTGTGTTTATGAAATCTATAACCATAAAGGGAATTTAGTAAATAAAGCTATACCATCTGTTCCTATTTCACTAAAAAAAGATTCAAAATGGCGCCTCTCTTATAAATGTAAAGAAATAAATCCTGTTTATACCTATCAAAATCATTTGCATGTACGGGAATATATGAATGATACTGTATATATGGTTAATGGGTTGAATCAATTCATCCCTAAGTATGTTCTTAATCTTGGTAAGTACAAAATAACACCAGAAATACAAGCAGATATTAATAACTTTGAGAATCGTATAAATGACAAAGTTGTTATTACAGAGATAGTAGAAACATCGAATAAACTGTTAATGCATTATTTTTATAAGTGGAAATTTCATAGTTGTTATTATGACAAGAAAGAACATAAAGTATATAAGTTCGCAAGTGATGGTTTCCCTAATGATTATGACGGTGGAGTTGATTTCTTAAATATGTATCCAATTTATGGTCAAAAGAACAACTATATTAGGACTAGTTTTCAAGCAGGTGAGTTTATTGATAAAGGAGAAATGTGTTTATCAAAAGAACGAACTACTAAAGGTCCTAAATCTGCTGTAAATAGATTTAGAGATTTAGTTATGAAAAAAGTAGATGCAGAAGATAATCCAGTTCTAATGATTGTGAAACTTAAAGACTGATTTTATGATGAAATAATAGAATGGTGTATTCTGTATTTTCTCTCTTAATTAACCATATATTAGTTTGGGAATTTCCCCCGTTTTGACTGTCGAACCTTATTTTCTGGGGAACACCTAAATATATAAAAGCCAACTAATTCACAACATTTTATTCATGAATTAGTTGGCTAATTTTATACTATTTACGGAATATTCCTTATAAACTTAAATCCTACGGCCACTCAACCCCTTCACGATAGTTGCTGCTCTGATTATATTTCAAATCCTTCAACAACGATGAGCTTACGGCAATTGAGAATGTATATGACTTATAAGGACCAACAGGAACGAAACTTGCAGTCATCTGGAAACAGTGCAAATTTCGCGATATATTACAAGTCATATAAGAAATCTTCTTTGTATCAAAATCATATGTCGCATTGAAGTTCAAATTCCAGTTCTTTGTAGGCTGGATACTTCCGTTGAATGTCAATGCATGAGTAAGTCTATACTTATATTCAAGACTTTTCGGATTAAACTCTCCATAATTCAATGACATACTATAGTTGAAAGACAAATTCCATGGAATAGTTGCCTTTGTATAACCGTCTGCATCAACTTCGTCAGTTTCTTTCTTCTTGCCCAAAAGACGTTCTTTCTTTTCCTCTTCGGGACCGGCATCACTACCTTGGAGTCCTTCGCCTTCAGTATTCGTATTGTTTGATTTTGACTTGCTGCTATCTTCTCCTCCAAACCATTTCTTGAATGTATCATTATTAAATGTGTATGAGAAGCTAGTTCCGGTTTGTCTTAGTCGGCCAATACCTTTTCCAGCCTGCCAACGTGGAATATCCAACTTACGGACAGTATTTGTTTTCTCATCATATCCGTAAGTATAAGTATCAAATATCATATTAAGGTTAAGAGTATAGCTCTTTGTCAGTTTCAGACGCAAGCCCATAGACAAATCACTCCATTTGAACGAATCGGCAGCCATATTATAACTCATACCAAGAGACAGGTTGTCGATTAAGCTAATCTTCTTGAATCCTGTAGAGTCTTTATCAGAGCGAACCTTCATCTCCAAGTTGTTATTAAGAGAGAAGTTAAGACTTCCACTTTTTCCTCTTCCTGGAACGCCGAACATTTGCCCGGAGAAAGGAGAATAAGTCACCATTCTCTGTTCGCCCTGAGCATCAGTATATACATAATTCTCATAATAACCGAAACGCGATGAGCCAAAGTCAGGTGTTGCACTCAAGCTGACAGACGGCTCCATTCTATGACGAATCATTTCCACCTTATTTCCCAAGAATGGCAAAGGTTTGAAAAATCCATAAAGAGTTGTTGAAGCACCGATAGATGCAGAATAGTCATAAACTCGATAGAATCCATACACCGTATCAGAAGGCGCCATACGCTGAGTCTGCATATCATATGCCTGCATGACTTTATTAGTGTACCATCTCTCAGTATAATTGAATGAAGGAGAAATATTCAGATATTTGAACAAAGAGAACGTAGCACTTACCGGAATTGTATGCTGCATGGCATTACGCCAATCTTTTACTAAATTAGATTTGAAAAGCAAATTTTCCTTAGTATTGATGCTATTTCTCAAATAACCTGTATATGACAATGAAATCTTCTCATACCAGCGTTCGCTTCCGACAGGATTCTTTCTTTTAAATGGGAAAACACGGCTCAATGTAAAAGAAATATCAGGCAATGTAACAGATATAGATGAGTCCTGAGTTCTCTGGCTGATTGAACCAGAAGCAGATATAGAAAGCGGAAAATCCGGGAAACGCTGAGTCAAACTGACACTTGAACTCTTCACGTTATCAGTTCCACCCGGAGCCATAGGTCCATAATACTGGTTACGGGCATAACTACTGGTTGCAAAGTTTACACTTGCCGAGAACGACCTGTACGGGTTTGCTTTCGCATCCTGAGTATGAGTCCACTGAATCTTAAAGTCCTTCGACAAAGAATAGTCTGGCAAACCTTTGTCACCATACTTGGAGACCAAATATGAAGCATTGAAACTACCAGAGTATTTATATCTTTTCTTATAGCTCGAGCGAGCAGAAATTCCCCAAGAACCTTTAGTGTAAATCTCTCCAGTCAGAGCCAAATCCATATAATCACTCAGCGCAAAGTAATAACCACCATCACGAAGGAAGAAACCGCGGGCAGATTCATCACCAAATGTTGGCATCAATATACCTGAAGAATAAGATTCAGAGAAAGGGAAGAAACAGAACGGCAAACCCAACGGCAGAGGAACATCCTCAACCACAAGATAAACCGGACCGGTAACAATATTTTTCTTAGGGCGAACCTTCGCTTTAGTCATCTGGATATAGAAGTGAGGATGCTCGTGATTGTCGCAAGTAGTATATCGTCCGCCCACCATATTCAGAGCATCATCGTCACGTTTCTTTGTTCGTCCGGCAGTGACATATCCTTCACCCTGCTGAGTAATTACGTCAGTTATGAAACCTTTTTTCGACTTGAAATTATATCTCATAGTCTTTGACTCATATTCCTGACCGCCATCTTTGAAAAGAGGATAACCGAACTCCGCACCTATTGAATCCAGACCGAACTTGGCAAACACAATACTGCTGTCCATATTCATCTCGATTTTCTCTGCCTGCAATTCAATCTGCTGATATTTTACATTTCCTTCACCAAACAGATATGCCCAGTTCCCTGCTGTCATCACAATAGAGTCTTTTGCCTGATAATCAACAGGAGCATCAAGTGCATTTTTCTTTTTCGGAACGGAATCAGTAGCCAACGTATCGGCAGGCAAGACTACAGCAGACGTATCAGCCGGCGTCTCCACCACCTGTGCCATAACTCCGAATCCTCCAAAGAGAAGGTACGTCAAAAGGGTTATAAGGATTTTATATCTCATTATCTATTTCTATTCAAGTTTCGTTGCCTCAACCTGCGGAAAACAAAACGGCGCACAACGAAACTTGAGCGCCCTGCAAGAGTTGAGTATCATGCAGAGCGCAAAGGTATAACAAATTAATCGTTATCAGAAGTTTTATTCTCCTAAAAAGAGTTTACACCAAGCATCAAATTGCTTTAATGTCTCTTCTCCATATTTTGAAAGGCTTGTTCTAACCTTATCTATCTTCTTTTCCTTACCTAATTTTGTTTTACTGAAAAATTTATCAGCAAAGCAGATAAGTTGCTCTTCCATCGACACTGGTCGCATATCCCGGCGTGGAACAGGAAGCTGACGGGCATCTATTATTTCCAATGAAAGACCGGTTCCCGTGTGTCGCTCACAAACCAATGCGTGCTTTGGATAACCATCATGACGCATAAGTTCCGCTCCAAGATAACCATGACAAATGTAAGGCATTACCCCGTGACAATCTATTTCCGGAGCATCACATTTGAAAATTCCTATATCATGGAGCATAGCTGCCTCCTCAACAAACTTCAAATCCAAGTTCATTTCCGGATGCATTCTACCTATTTCCAATGCTTTATCAGCTACACTCCTGCTATGGTTTACCAATATTCTGTAAGCCTCGCTATCTTCAGCATAATATTTCTGTATTATTTCTAATGGATTCATACGGATATACTATTATTAAAAGTTTCGCAAGTATACAAAATATTTTGGATTATTACATCTGCATTCCGCCTCCATTCTCATTTTCGCCACCCATTGAGTCGTCATTACTGATGCCACGTTTTACTTTCTTGATGACATCTTTCAATGAACCGAAACGGTAAGAAACGCTCAAGCGGAAATCACGTGCATGATTATATGATACGGTTTTCATATTGAATGTATCATCTGCTGTGTTACTTTCCATCTTAATAGTTTTCCAGAACGGATTGTTGCAAGAAAGAGATACAGTAAGTTTTTTATCAAAGAAACTCTTATTTAAAGATATACCTGTGAAATACATTGCAGAACTTTTTCCCTGCAAATTGATTCTAGGAGAAAAATATCCACCATTCAAATCAATACGGAAATCTTTCGGCAAAGTAAGCTGTGCACCTGCAAAAACTCTACCACTGAAACCATCGTTAGCAAGATTACCTTCAGTACTTTGAAGTTTTTCATAATTCATTCCGGCATTTGTAAATATTCTGAGCATTGCTATCGGACTATAACTTGCATAAAGGAATGCACCTACAGAACGTGTACGGCCGATATTACCATAAGTCGTTTCAGATATACCCTGATCGTTCACCCATGTATATTGCTCGATTGAATTGTTCACGAAACGGTAGTTTCCACTAAAATTCATATTGAACTTCTGAGTAAAGATACTATAGTTCAAACGTATATTATGGCTCTTTTCAGAATCCAAATTCGGATTACCATAAGAGATATTCAACGGGTCGGTATCATTGATATAAGGATTCAAATAACGGATACCAGGACGGCGAATTCTCATATTATATCCTACACGAACCTGCTGAGCCTGAGTTATCTGATAAGACAATGTCAGGTTAGGAACTACATCAAAATAATTTGTCTTGAAGTTCATTGATGGATCGTAGGCGTATTTTACATTCAAGGATGTACCTTCACCACGCACACCGAATTTAGTTCCCAATTTTCCGAATTTCATTGCATAACCAAGATAAGCAGAATAAATATGCTGGTTATGGCGGAAATCGCTGTTAGCATCGTATACAGATTCCCAATCTTGAATAGAATCTCTGTAATATCTTCTGTCAGTTTCACTGTCACTACCACGATAAATATATTTCACACCAGCCTCAAGTGTATGATTCTTCCATGTTGGAGTTGTATAGTCAAACTGAAATGTATGTTCATTTGTTGCAGCGTCATTTATTGTCCATTGAGGATAATCGCTCATCAAAGGATAATCAACTACATCCAGCAATTCCGTATAGCTTTCGCTATTGTTTGGCGACTGGCTGAAACGGTAAGAAAGAGTCAGAAGCTCACCTTTCTTATGTGTCGAATGCTGATAATCAACATTAATATCCGTTGAACCAAACACAGATGTTGAACGGCTGTTTCTGTTATAAGAATATGAAGGCAACAATTCAGAGCCATTCCTGCCCAACATTTCAACGGCATATTCTGTTTTTGAAGTGTTATCACCACGGAAAAGGTTTGCACCTACTGTAATAAGGTTTAATGAGTCTATTTCATAACTACCTTCAAGATAACCGAACTGGAACGGACCTTGGTTTTTACTGCGTCCACTCTGGTTCAAAACACTTCCGGCACGTGAGTCTGTTCCATAATCTTCACGAATAGAATATGATTCATTCCATGGAGAGTTATTATAATTATAGTTGTAATTAGCTGTTATACCGAATTTACCATATTTAGCCGATACATAAGCACCACCACCAAATCTGCCTAATGTACTTGCGCTGGCACGTACTGTTCCGGTATAACCCTGGAACAAATTCTTGGTTGTGATGATATTGATTATACCACCAACACCTTCAGCGTCGTATTTTGCTCCCGGATCTGTTATAACTTCGATATCTTTTACAGAACTTGCCGGCATACTCTTCAAAACATCAGAAGGATTGTTGCTGAGCATGTTTGAAGGTTTACCGTTTACATATATTTTGAAGTTTGTTGAACCTTGTAACTGTATTTCATCATTTCCATCCACCGTAATCATCGGCACTTTGCGAAGCATGTCAAGGGTGTTGTTTGTCTGAGATTCAGGGTCGTCCTGAAGACTATAAGTAAGTTTGTCAATTTCCACTTTCACAAGCGGTTTCTGCGCCACAACGGTTACTTCGTCAAGTCTCTGATTATCATCAATCATATAAAGCTTGCCGAGGTTAAGGGTATTTTTACCTGCAGAAAGGGTGAATTTCTTCTGCGCCGGCTTCTTTCCGATTGACTGCATGGAAAGAATGTATTTACCAGCCGACTTCAATGAAGCCTCAAAATTACCATCAATGTCGCATGCCAAAAGCAACAATGATTTCTGCGGATTGTTCTGCAATGCGATGCTCAATGTCGCATAAGGAACTGTTTCATTTGTCAGCGAATCGACAACCTGTCCTTTAATAACAAAGTTCCCTTTCGCTCCCGTTTGTGCCACTGCCGAAAAGGCAGAAAGCATAAAACACAATAAGATAAACAAGCAATTTTTCATCTCATTCACACACTTAAAGATTTTACTCAGGTTATTTTTTTCTCTCTCTTTAGCTGCGCAAGCCGTATAGCTTCTAAAATCAAATCCACATTGCCTAAACTTTTGCAGCTATGAGTATTCAATAATGTTCAAAGCTCTTACTTACGAAACCTTAATTCGATTTATTTGACGCAGTAGAATACAAATAGTTTACTCTTGGAGCATATTTTTTTCAATAAAAATTTCGCATATCAACATACCCTACATTTAATCACTATAAATCAGTTTATTACATTTTCATCATAAAACTACACACTGAAAAACTTTTTCCATATATTATGAAATTTTATTTTCATCATAGTGAAAAACTTTTTTCACAATATATGGAAAAACTTTTTCATACGAATTTAGCAATTGGTAATATTAAATACGATTCAAAAATTGCTGGAAACTATTTTCCCCGAAACCAGATTGAACCTAGGGAAACACATACAAATATAATACAGACGAAAAGTGATTATTAAGAATTTATACTATTTTTGTAGGGAATAAAAATCCCGAGGAATAATTAACCGGCATATTCCCGCCGGAATTTTCCTGAATTAAAAACAACATTTTATGAAAAAGCAGCTTTTAGTTTTAGGCATAAGTTTGCTAAGTTCGGCAACTTTTGCACAGGGGCTAGATGTTATCAAACTCAATGCTCCAAGTAAAAACCGCGGTGTATCAATTACCGAAGCATTGCAGCAGAGACATTCCGACCGAGTGTTTGATTCAAAAGATTTGTCACTGCAAGACCTTTCGGACATTTTGTGGGCTGCAAACGGAGTAAACCGCCCTGGCGAAAAGAAAAGGACAGCTCCATCAGCTTTAAACAAGCAGGAAGTTGATGTGTATGTATTCAAGAAAGAAGGTGTGTACAAATATGATGCTTTCGCCAACGAGCTGAAACCTGTGGCAAAAGGCGACCATCGCAAACTGATTGCCGGACAGCAGGATTTCGTAATGTCGGCACCTGTTTCTCTTCTTTTGGTTTCTGACGTATCGAAATTTGGTAACAACACTGAAAAATCCAGAATTACAACTGCGTGCGATGCTGGAATAGTTTGCCAAAACATCAATCTTTTCTGTGCGGGAATAGGTTTGTCGACTGTTCCGCGTGCAAGCATGGACGTCGAAGGCATTAAGTCATTGCTGAAACTGACCGACAGCCAGATTCCTCTTCTTAATAATCCTGTAGGTTATCCAAAGAAATAAGATAATATGCCCTTTATATTGATTTTCTGTGCATACCTTATTGCCAACGTGTATATGATAAGGTATGCACGCAAAGCTTTGCCGTCAGACCGAAGAAAAGCCAAAACAATTCTGACCGTATTGTTTGCTCTTTGTGCTTTGGCAATATTCCCTGAATTTCTGTTCAAGAAGTATATCAGCGAAACTGGAATTATGCAGTCGCTGCATTTTGTAGGTTGCAGCTGGCTTGTGTTCACTTTATATATGACTATCGGTTTGTTGTTGTTCGACATACTGAAACTTTTCCGTATAAAGATAAAACACAGCTTTTGGATTACGCTGGCTGTCGTTTCCGGACTTCTTGGCTATGGATATTGGAATTACAGGAATCCTAAGATTAAGAATATTGAACTAAACACCTATGGAAAGCTGAATAAAGAAATTACAATAGCAGCCGTCAGTGATATTCATCTCGGTTATGGAACCGGAAAAGAGCAGATGAAAGAATACGTGCAGCTGATAAATTCGCAAAATCCGGATATAATAATCATTGGAGGCGATTTGATTGATAACGATATTCGCCCGGTCAGACTCAACAATATGCAGGAAGAGCTGAACAGCCTGAAAGCTCCTTCGGGCGTATTCATGGCTCCGGGAAACCATGATTATTTCAGTGGAATAGAAAATACACGTAAATTCCTTTCCGAAACTCAAGTTGTATTGCTCGAAGATTCTGTTGCTGTGATTGAGGATTTGGGAATACAAATTGCAGGAAGAAAAGACAAACGGCAGAAAGACAGGCTTCCTCTGAACCAGCTGATGCAGAGAACAGACGGCGAAAAGCCTGTTATATTGATTGACCATCAGCCGTATGATTTGCAGGAAACAGCTGATAATAATGTATATTTGCAATTCAGCGGACATACACACCGCGGACAGATTTGGCCGTTGAATTGGCTTACGGATAATTTGTTTGAAGTCAGCCACGGTTACGTTAAGAAAGGAGAAAGTAATATTTACGTTTCGTCCGGTTTGTCATTGTGGGGACCGCCGTTCAGAATCGGCACTGAAAGCGAAGTTGTTGTATTCCGGCTTAAATAATTTAATCAGCTCAAAAACTAAATTATAAATGAAAGTATTCATCCAGTCCATTTTCGGACAAATCATACTTACGTCGTTCATTGCATGGCGCGGCTATCAGGCAGTTCCTTCCGGTAAGAAATGGAAAATTCCTTATTTTCTGTTTTTTGCTTTGGAATTTTGCCTTTTCATGTTCGGATATATTTTCCGTAAAGACTTGCCGGACGATATCATGCTTCCGCTTATGATGATATGCAACACATGGTATATTGCTTCATTATATATAACAATGTGTATAATAGCAATCGAGGTTCTGCGCTTTTCCGACCGGTTCATACACTGGATTCCGGTATTCGTAAAGCGGAACAGTATTGCTGTTAAGCGGGTTCTTTTCCTTTCGGTTCTTGTTGGAGTGTCAATTCTGATGGTAATTGCCAACCGTACAGTTACAAATCCTGTAGTGAAACACGTTTATATGACTTTGCCAAAGAAAGGAAGCACACGCGACAGCCTTAAAATCGCAATGATGACAGACCTTCATATTGGAGAGGTAATACAGAAATCTATGGTTCAGAAATATGTAGCTCTCTGCAATGCCGAGCATCCAGATATGGTTGTAATGGTTGGTGACATTATGGATTATGAATCCCGATTTGCCGAGAAATATCACTCGGACGAAGACTTGCAGAAGCTGAATGCGCCATTGGGTAGTTATATTGTGAACGGGAATCACGAATTCAGAGCCAATATTAATGCCAAACGTATTATGCTGCGCAAAATGGGATGTCTTCTGATTGATTCCGTTGTAAGTCCGGATTCCACATTCCTGCTTATCGGACGTGACGACTTTGTGAACAAGAATAGAAAACCTCTGAACGAGATTCTGAAGAATGAGCCGCATGATTTGCCAACTATTGTTCTTGACCATCAGCCATATTGTTTCAGCGAAATGAGAATGAACAATATTGATTTGGGATTGCACGGACATACACATAACGGACAGTTCTGGCCATATCCGCTGCTGATGAAGTTCATATATGAATGTCCTTATGGAGAATATAAAAACGGCCCGACTCAACACTACGTTTCTTCTGGTGTAGGTTGTGCCGGACCGCCTTATCGCGTCGGAACATTATCCGAAATTGTTATTTTGCATCTGAAGTTTGAGTAGCAGGTTCTTCTGCCGGCTTTTCCAATGCCTTTCTGTACATTTCAGGGTCGGCAAGAACTTCTAGAGCTTTATCCAAAACTTCATCATCTCTGAGGTTAAATATCAACTCTCCTTTCTGATAATAATAGCGTTTCACTATCTCTGCAGAAAGGAGTTTCTTTACCTCTTTCTTGAATCGGTCGAAATCTCTGTTCAAATTAGGAGTCAACTTTTCTTCCAAGGCTTTGAACAATGTTGAATCTTCATTGAGATAACCTTCAAATTCGGCAACTTCTTTCAGATTCTTCAATGCTTTTTCGCTCTGACGGTCATAAGTGAATTTCTTTTCTGAAGCATAAGCCTTGAATGCTTCGAAATCCTCATCCGAAAGTTCGAACTCTTCAACCGGAGGAATAGTTTTATGCTTCTGAACCCATTCTGTAACGTAGTCCATCAGCACAGTGTCAACAGCAAGATAATACATCATTGTCGGCATCTTAGGCTCTTCAACCTCAAATTCAGGACGAACACCACCGCCATCACGCACCGGACGTCCGTTCTTTGTATAGAACACTGAAGTCAAACTGTCCGGAATAGCCTCAACAGAACCATCTTCCTTGCGGTGAGTATAGTCCATCTGCTGAATGCAACGGCCGCTTGGGATATAATATTTGCTTATTGTCACCTTAAGACTTCCGTTATAAGGCAATTCTCTCGGAGCCTGAACAAGACCTTTTCCGAACGAACGCTGTCCGACAAGAACTGCACGGTCCATATCCTGTAAACCTCCGGAAAGGATTTCGGCTGCTGAGGCCGAACCGCCATTGATAAGAACCGCAATCGGCATAACTGTATCAATCGGTTCAACCGGAGTGCGGTAAGTTCTGTTCATAGCCGGATTCTTTGCCTTTGTTGAAACCACTTCAGTTCCTTTAGGCGTAAACATTCCAACAATCTGAACTGCACCGTCCAGAATTCCACCGCCATTGTTACGTAAATCAAGAACCAGAGACTTTATGTTGTGATTCTTTTTCAGGTCGATAAAAGCATCTTTCACTTCCTGTGCGCTCTTGTCGGTGAAACCTTTCAGATATATATAACCGACACTGTCGTTTCGGACGCCATACCAAGTAACCTGGTCAACAAGGACTTTCTTCCTCATTATCTCAAACTTTCTCGGTTTCTTCTCGCCGGGACGCTGAATTGTCAGCGTCATTTTTGAGTTTGGAACACCTTTGAGCAACTCGCTCACCTTGTCGCTCTGCATTTTGGAAACGTCGATAGTATCGATGGCAAGAATCAGGTCGCCAGCCTTAAGACCTGCTTCGGCAGCCGGCATTCCTTCAAACGGTTCGGCAATCATAGCACCGCCATTTTTGTTTCTCTGACGTATATATGAACCAATACCGCCGTATTCGCCTGTCACCATTTGTTTGAAGTCTCCCATTTCCTCCTCAGGAATATACTCAGTGTAAGGGTCAAGTCCGCCAAGCATTGCATTTATTCCACGGCGCACTGTTTTCTCTACATCTACAGTATCGACATAGAACATCTCAACTTCCTTCACCAAAGCGTTGAATATATCTAGGTTTTTGCTCACTTCAAATCGGTTGTCTTTCACCTGAGCTCCGACCGGAGCAACAGCACCTGAAAGAAGCAACGAGCAAACCAAGCCCAAAATAGATTTACGTTGCATATGCATTATATTCTTGTTTTTCTACATTAATAATATATTAGTCTGTTCAAGTGTCGCAAATTATATAATTCGCAAGAATTACGGAGATTAAAACAAAATTACCGCAATTTTTCCACCTAAAAGCTCGTAAATGTAGATAATATGTTTCTTTTTATGCCAAAATATCTTTTACTTTTAACTTTATTTGTTCCCATTTATCAGCAGGAATCTGAGGTCCGACAACATCGATTACATATCCTGCAAGAACAGAACCTATGCGTGCAGATTGCTCAAGAGTTGCGCCAATACTCTGTCCGTAAAGGAAACCTGCGGCAAAGTTATCACCGGCACCTGTTGTGTCAATCGGTTTTCCACCTTCAGCAGCTATCTTAATAAATGAGCCCTTGCTTCCTACAATTGAACCTTCCTTACCTATAGTGACCAATGATATGTCAACCATTTCAGACAATGTTTTGACAGCTTCGACAGCCGGTTTACCGGTATATGCTTCAGCTTCGCTTTCATTACTGAAAAGAATATCTACATAAGCCGGAATAATCTCTTCAAGAAAACCACGGAAAGCATTTACAATATTAAAGTTCGACAAATCCAAAGCAACTTTCAATCCTAGTTTCTTTGAACGCTTCATTATTTCACGCACCAAATTGTCGTTTACCAGTAAATATCCTTCTATATATATGTAATCATACAGGCTCAACACTTCATCTGAGATTTCTGAAGGGTCAATTGTCGGCGCCGGACCAAGAAAAGTACCCATTGTGCGCTCTCCATCCGGAGAAATTAGCACAGTGCAACTGCCGGTCGGACCGTTTTCTTTGATAAAATATGGTGCAACGCCTGCCTCTTTCAAAGAATTTTCATAGAATTTTCCGATTTCATCATCTCCAATTTTACCAATAAAACCAGAATTTCCGCCTAAATATGAAATTGCGCGCATTGTATTGCAAACTGAGCCACCTGGAGCTTGAGTTGACTCTTCGCCAGACTGAGCCGCACGGATTGCAAACATTTTCTCCCTGGAAATCATATCCATAGCACCTTTCTGAACACCTATTTCCACTAGCTTTTCATCGCTTTTCAAACGGCTCAATACATCCACTAAAGCATTACCTAAACCTAAAATCTTCATTTTTTTCAAATTTTTTCTACAAATATATTGCATATTTCAAAAATACCTCGTACTTTTGCAGTGCAATTTCAGGGAAGGACATAAGTCAAGAATGAAAAAGCAACAATACTCTTCCTTAGCTCAGTCGGTTAGAGCATCTGACTGTTAATCAGAGGGTCCTTGGTTCAAGTCCAAGAGGAAGAGCAGAAATAAATTCTTCTTTAGCTCAGTTGGTTAGAGCATCTGACTGTTAATCAGAGGGTCCTTGGTTCAAGTCCAAGAAGAAGAGCAAAAATAAATTCTTCCTTAGCTCAGTCGGTTAGAGCATCTGACTGTTAATCAGAGGGTCCTTGGTTCAAGTCCAAGAGGAAGAGCAATAAGAGAGAGATACTATTAAGTACCTCTCTTTTATTTTGTCTCTTTTCAACCTGTTTTAAACAGGATTATCAACCAGTTTATCAACATCCGGATAGTTTTTCAACTGGTTTTTCAACAAACTTATCAACATTTCCACAAGTTTTCAACAATACTCTGTGAAAATCGAATTCAACATTGTTTTCAACATTTCCTCTTAATCAACAAGGTTTTTAACAGGGTTATCAACAGACTTTTCAACAAATAACAGAGTTTTCAACAGACTTCTGTGAATAACCTTTCTACTCATTTCTTAAATCAACCAGATATAAACAGGGTTTTCAACAAGTTTATCAACAAACTTATCAACATTCTCCTAAGTTTTCAACAAATGCATTTCAAACCCTATTTTCAACAGGTTTTAATACTCATACAAACACTACAAAACAAATACTCCATTTTATCACATTTATAATTTAGAATGATTGTATTTATATATCAATTTTTACCTTATAAAAATATCGATTCACCTAGGTGAATTGATTGGCTCACCTAGGTGAATTGATTGAACCACCTAGGTGAGTTGATTGAACCACCTAGGTGAATAGATGTTTTTATTACAATAAATCTGACAAATTATACTTATGGTTACAATCTATATTTAGCATAATCTCTTTTAAACTTTAAAAGACAAAATTTGTCTATTCTGTAACAGAATAAATAATAATAACAAATGCAAAGACTATACTTACTTTATATATTTATCTTTTGGATAAGTTTTTCCACAGTGAATGCCCAAAATACGAAATGTGATATTATCGGCTCTGTATTTGAAGAAGGAACAGATTTCCCTGTTGAACAAGCGACAGTGCGTCTACTTAATCCTAAGGACAGCTCGATGATTCGCGGCGTGGCAAGCAGCAAGAATGGGAGTTTCACGTTGAAAGGTGTACGAAAGGGAAAATATTTGCTGAATATTTCATTTATAGGATTCAAGCCATTATATAAGGATATTCAGATTTCCGGAAAAAAGGATAAGGTTTATGTGGGCAAATTATATATGCTGGACGAATCGATTGCTCTTGCAGAGGCTGTTGTGGTTGGAAAAGCGCCGGAGGTTATCGTGAGAAATGACACTACGGAATATAATGCTGATTCATATAAAGTGACCGAAGGCTCGGTGCTGGAGGATTTGCTAAAGAAAATGCCCGGTGTTGAAGTGGACAGCGAAGGAAAAGTTACGGTGAACGGAAAAGAAATCACCAAAATTATGGTTGACGGGAAAGAGTTTTTCTCGAATGACCCCAAAGTGGCATCAAAGAATTTGCCGGCTAAAATGATTGACAAGGTTCAAGTGCTGGACAAGAAAAGTGATATGGCTAAACTCACAGGGTTTGATGATGGCGAAGAAGAAACGGTGATTAATCTTACCGTTAAACCGGGGATGAAACAAGGTTGGTTCGGTAATGCTTATGCTGGTTACGGAAGCAAAGACCGATATGAGGGAAATGCTATGGTGAACCGTTTCTATGGCAATGACCAGATTACGATTATGGGCGGACTGAACAATACTAACAATATGGGATTTTCGGATATGGCATCTACTATGTTTTCCGGAATGAGAGGTGGAAGAAGAGGTTCAGCGGGTAATGGTATTACGACTTCTGGAAATGGCGGCGTTAATTTCAGCAAGGAGTTCAACAAGGATATGATTCTTGGAGGAAATGCAAATTATTCACATTCTGAAAATGATGCAAGCAGCAAAAGTAAATCTCAGACTTTCCTTACGGGAGATAGTATTTCGTATTCTGATTCTGAAGTTAAAAATAATACAAGGAATAATAATGCCGGAATGAATCTGAGAATGGAATGGAAACCGGACACTATGACCAATATTATTTTCACTCCAGATTTCGGCTACAGTAATAGCCAGACTTCTAACTATCAATATACAAACACGAGGATAAATAAAGATACTCTCAATATAAGTAATTCGAATGTTTTTTCGGACGGCGAAGGTTATAATCTCAATGCCCGACTGGAAATGAGTAGGAAGCTAAATAATAAAGGACGTGTTTTAAGTTTTTCTTTTTCAGGAGGAACAAGTGATTCATATAATAATGAAATAAATTACTCGGAAACGGACTATTTGCAGGAAATGAGGAAACAGATTATTGACCAGCATATCCGTTATGACAACAAGAGTTTTAATTATCGTGCCTATGTTTCGTGGGTTGAGCCTTTAGGCAGAAACAATTTCCTACAGGCAACGTATTCTTTCAGCCAGAAGAAACAGGAGTCATTAAAAAATGCCTATAATAAAAACGAGGAAGGCGAATATAATGTTCTGGATACGGCTTCGAGCAAGAATTACAGGAATAATTTCATAAATCAAAGGGTGAGTTTGAGTTTCAAGGCTCAGAGGGAAAAATATATGTATATGTTCGGTATCAATCTTGATCCTTCATACTCCCAAAGTGAGAATTTCATCGGCGACAGTGTTCTTTCAAATATAAGCAGAAATGTGACAAACCTCTCTCCTATTTTCCGTTTCAACTACAGATTTGACAAACGAACTAATCTGAGGATAGATTATAACGGAAGAACTTCGCAACCGTCTATGACTCAGATGCAGCCGGTAATAGACAATTCGAATCCGCTGAATATAATCATCGGTAATCCGGAGTTGAAGCCAAGATATACGAATAATTTCATTGCTCATTTCAACAAGTTCAATCCGCAGAAGCAAAGTGCTATGATGTTTATGTTGAATGGTAACTATATTCTTAATGATATTGTAAGCAAAACTGTTTTCAACAGCGAGACCGGTGGTCAGCAGACGACGTATGAAAACGTGAACGGTAATTTTACAGTGAACGGGCGTATTATGTTCAACACTCCGCTAAAGAACAAGAAATTCACAATAAATACAATGACTACGGCAATGATGTCCGGCTCAAACAGCTTTGTAAATGGAGAAAAGAATAGGAGCAAGAATCTGAATCTTTCAGAAAGAGCCGGCATTGATTTCCGCTCGTCACTCATGGATATTGGTGTGAACGGAAATGTCCGTTACAACTCCAATATAAATTCCTTGCAGGCACAGAATAATCTTAGAACATTCAACTACAGCGTCGGCGGATACACTACACTTTATCTGCCATGGAATATAAAAGTGGAAAGTGATATCAATTGGTCCACAAACTCCGGATATGCCGACGGGTTCGAACTAAACGAGGTGTTGTGGAATGCTTCTGTCTCAAAGTCGTTCCTGAAAAACAACCAGGGAACTTTAAGATTCAAGATTTATGATATTCTTCAGCAAAGAAGCAACATTTCACGAAGCGTTACAGCTAGCAGGATAAGCGACTCGGTATATAACACACTGAGCAGTTACTTTATGTTTCATTTTATTTACAGATTCAGTATATTCAAAGGAGGGCAACCCGGAGGAAGAGACAAAGGCCCGGATGGAAGACCACGGCCACTACCTCCGCACCTAGGCGGTCCTGGTCCTGGTGGACCTGGACATCCGGGTAGATAATACAACAAACAAAGACTATGAAATTTGAAAGCTTTCTTATTTTTTATACCTTTATGGCTTAATCTCACATAATTCTGAATGATGTTTGCCTTTATAAATATAGAATGGATTTTCAGTACAATATTTATCCTGCTCTATAGCATAACAATCATTGGACTGAGTCTGGTTATTATAACGGAAAACCGAAATCCGCTAAAGACTATACCGTGGGTAATTGTGCTTCTGCTTGCTCCCGGTATAGGTCTGGTTTTCTATTTCTTTTTTGGGCAAGACAACCGTAAACAGAAAATTATCTCCAGAAGAACATATAAAAGAATTATAAACCAACCTAAAACAGGTAAACTACCTACGGATTCCTGCCAGTTGCCAGAAGAATACTCTCAATTATCAGCGCTTATAAGCAGAAACAATAAATCGCCTCTGCTATACGGTAGTAAAATTGATATTTTTACAAATGGGAAAGATAAGTTTGCTGCATTAATTGATGATTTGAATAATGCTAAACAATATATTCATCTGCAATATTATATTTTCTGTGATGATTCTATCGGCAATAAAATAAAAGATATATTAATCAGAAAAGCACAGGAAGGAGTAAAAGTCAGAGTTCTTTATGACGATGTAGGATGCTGGAATGTTCATAATAATTTCTTCAATGAAATGAAAAGTAAAGGAGTAGAAATATATCCTTTCCTGAAGGTAGTTTTCCCTGTGTTCACCAGTAAGGTAAACTATAGGAATCACAGAAAAATTGTAGTAATTGATGGTTATATAGGATATATTGGCGGAATGAATATTGCCGACAGATATACAGATGGAGCGAAATGGGGGATTTGGCGAGATACTCATTTCCGAATCATAGGTAAAGGTGTTCATGGATTACAGGCTTCATTTCTTGTAGACTGGTATGCCATGAGTAAACAAATCTTAAGTGACAAAATATTCTATCCCAAGACAGAAGTATATGATGATAATATAATGCAGGTGATAACAAGCGGACCGATTGGTCCATGGAGAAATCTTCTGCAAGGAATAATACACATAATAACTAATGCTAAGAAATATATTTATATACAGACACCTTATTTCTTGCCTACGGAAAGTCTAAGCCAGGCTTTACACATTGCTGCGCTGAGCGGTGTTGATGTAAGGCTTATGCTTCCTTTGAAATCTGACACTAGGACTGTACATATGGCTAGCTGTTCGTTTATTGAAGAAATGTTGAGAGCTGGAGCAAAAGTATATTTCTACAAACCTGGATTCCTGCATTCCAAACTTGTAATCTGCGACGATTATATTTCCTGCATAGGTTCTGCTAATATGGATTTCAGAAGTTTTGAACACAACTTTGAAGTGAATGCAATTGTTTATCAGACTTCGTTCGCAAGAGAAATGAAGAAAATATTCCTGCACGACCAGGAGAATTGCGAAAAGATAAAACTATCTGTCTGGATAAAAAGACCTAGAATGAAGAAAATGCAGGAATCGTTTATGAGATTATTCTCACCACTACTATAAAAAAGAAACAGGTTGACAACGAAACAAAATATATTCTGTTAATATTGCCAACCTGCTTTTCAACAATTAACGTCTGGTTTATTCTTTTACGAATATACTGAAATTAACCGCTCCGTAAACTCTTCTTTGAGAAAAATATGGAAGAGAAGAAAAGTCTTTTGAAGCAGGATGTTCCATTACGAAAACTCCACCGTCACGAAGCAAATCTCTTTCGAATACTAATGTTGGAACTTCTGGCAATTCCTTTAAAGCATAAGGCGGATCAGCAAAAATAAAGTCAAAACTTTGCTTTGGAGCCGAATGCAAATAACGGAACACATCACCTCGAATCAGTTTATGATTTTCATCCTTCAATTCACGGACAACTTTTGCAATGAACGAGGCATGAGCATTATTCTTCTCTACGGATATCACGGAACGACAACCGCGCGAAAGTAATTCAAAAGATATGCTACCTGTTCCAGCAAACAAATCCAATGCATCCAAATCTTCAAAGTCTATTATATTAATAAGAACATTGAATAAATTTTCCTTTGCAAAATCCGTTGTCGGACGAGCACTGAATGTTGAAGGCACATCAAAACGACGACGGCCATATTTTCCACTTATAATTCGCATACAGTTAAATATATTAAATCAAGCGGAGCTTCGAGCAAATCGTTTCCCCGCAAATAAACTTCAGAAGGAAGAGAAAGCTGTGAAACATTTCTTACATATGCAGACAAGGATTTCCTTAAATCCTCACATTTACCAGTTTCTCCATAGATATAAAGACAGTCCTGCAATTGATTGAATTTATTCTGTTTCCAAATATACAATATATAATATAACAAATCCTGATTATCGCGATAAGAAATATTATTTGCAAACAACAACTTACCTTGTGGAGCAAATGCGGCAAATGTCATCTTATCTTTCGACAAGGATATATACATTTGTCTGTATAATGAATTAGAAGCCTGTTTTTGCCATTGAGTCAAAAGAACAGAAACAGGATTGAGAAATAGAGGATTTATGAATGAACGTGAACAGAACTCATAAATATCTTCTGGAATAGTTGAAAGAAGCACAGCATTCTCAAACTTAAGTTTGTTTGAAAAAACATGTCCTTTACTGTCGCAAAAAACAAACTGCATCAGCTGTTCCTTCATCTTCTCATCAAACATTTCTTTGGGGAGAACCTGAAAATCCGAAGAAGAATGAATAACATATATTTTCTTATATTTCCATGAAAGGCATTCATTGGTAAAGAAGAATTCTTTCAAAGAATCGATATACAAATCAGGTTTGCTCAACTGTCGATGACAGAAGAACGCACTGTCAGCTTCCTGAGGGTTATATCCAGAAAAAGAAAATCCATCCGGCGCTAGCCGGATGGATACTATATATTTCTCAGAATGCTCGGATGTTATTGTATCAGGAATTCTGATAGTCATAGATTTTAATTTTCCCAGTTACCTGCGTTGTTATTGATTTCTTCCAAAGAACCTACACGCATACCTGCATATTTACCCTGCTTTTCAGCTTTGTCTTTCAAATTGTATGCCAACTGAGGATCCATACCACGCAAATAAGAATCAAATGGAACTTCACAAACGAATACTTTGATTTCATAACCTGAACCAGATTTCAAAGTAGCTGTATCCATATGGAATTCAATTTTATCACCAGGAACACCAGGAACATAACGCATAGCATCAATATCATATCCTTTACCTAACAATGTATCAACAGCTGGAATCCAGATAGTATCACGTTTGATCAAACCTTTCTTAACGGCTTCTTTTTCTGTCATACCCTGTTCCAATTGTTCATCAGTCAAAACACCTTCTTTAACCAAGAACGGAAGTTTTTCTTCTTTCAAGAATTTGCCCAATTCATCGAAGTTCGCAGCATGAACACCGTGAACATTCTTATACTCAATCTGAGCTTTACGGATTTCAATCAAACGAGTTTTGATTGCTTCGTCACGACGTTCTTTCTCCTTGTTGAAATTGATTGGAGTTAGAATACTCTGATAACACATGTACGCCAATACAACTACTGCTGCGGCCAATAATACTTTTAATGCAACTTTCATGGTTTATATATTTTTTGAATTTATTTTATTATTTCGTTCGGCAAATTTAAAAAAGAATATTTAATACACTACCTTTATCGCAAAAATTATTACAGATAAAATGATAAATAATTACTTAAGCCATAAAATTTCACAAAATTTTCCATTTTCACCCACTTCTGACCAGGAAGAAGCGTTAAAAATCCTAAGTGATTTTATGCTCTCAACCCAAGAAGATAGCATTCTCCTTTTCAAAGGATATGCCGGAACAGGAAAAACATCACTGATCGGAGCTTTTGTTAAAACGTTAAATGAACTTAAGCAAAAAGTTATACTTCTTGCACCAACAGGAAGAGCAGCCAAAGTTTTTTCGGGCTATGCCTGCCAGAAAGCGTATACTATTCACAAAAAGATTTACCGACAGAAGACTTTTTCAAATGACTTGAGCAATTTCCTTCCGGCAGAAAACCTTCACAAAGATACAATTTTTATCGTAGATGAAGCATCTATGATAGCAAATCAAAGTATAGATTCTTATTTTTTTGGTTCAGGACGATTATTGGATGATCTTATACAATATGTCTATAGCGGAAACAACTGCCGTATGATAATTATGGGAGATGTTGCACAGCTACCACCAGTTATGCAGACTGCAAGTCCGGCATTGGACAGAAATATTCTTGAAGGATACAATCTAACAGTGATGGAAGTGGAGCTGACGCAGGTTGTAAGACAAAGTAAAGATTCCGGAATACTATATAATGCCACCAGATTGAGAGATGCTTTGAGAAACCAAACTGTTGAAATTTTCCCTAAACTGGCTATAAAAGGATTCCAGGATTTCCGTAAAGTTTCTGGTGAAGACTTGATTGAAGAGATTTCGGCAGCATATAATCGTGACGGGATTGAAGATACGATGATTATTGCACGCTCAAACAAAAGAGCTACAATATATAACAATGGTATAAGAAACCGAATTCTTTATCGTGAAGAAGAATTATCGAACGGTGACAGACTGATGGTTGCAAAAAACAACTACTTCTGGATGACGGATAATAAAGAAATGGATTTCATAGCTAACGGTGAAATCATCAAGATTATGAAAGTCCGGAGAACTTATGAAATGTATGGTTTCAGATTTGCAGATGTACTGGTTTATTTTCCAGATTATGATATTGAAAAGGAAATAAAAATACTACTGGATGCGTTGCAGACTGATTCACCAGCCTTGTCGAGAGAAGATAACGACAAACTGTTTTATTCTGTTCTCGAAGATTATGAAGAAATAACGACAAAAGCCGGAAAGATGAAAAAAATGAAAGCAGACCCACACTATAATGCAGTACAGGTCAAATATGCTTATGCCGTCACATGCCACAAAGCCCAAGGCGGCCAGTGGATGAATGTTTTCCTTGACATCGGCTATATAACGGAAGAAATGCTCGGCGAAGATTTCTACAGATGGTTATATACGGCTTTTACACGTGCTACGAACAATTTGTTCCTAGTCAATCTTCCTGAAGAGTTTGAGGAATAGGCTTTGATGCTATTACACTACAACGGTCAAGCAAATAAAGTCCGCTTTTTGTTTTCCTGATTTTTGAAGAAACTGTATAAGCATCGTGACAGAAAATTATTCGCTGTCTCTTTTCTGCAGCTTCGTCAAGCAATCTGATTTTTGAATCATATGAGCGAAGCGGAGCAATATCATAAGCTGAAATCCATTCTGGCGACACACTGGCTGCTAAAGGTATTACATCACCAGCAAAGACCAGTGTTTCGCCATTAATTGTAATATAAGGAATTAATTGTCCTGGAGTATGTCCGTCGGCAAGTTTCAGACTTAATTCCGGAATAACATCCTCAGCAGAATTAATCAACCTTAACAATCCGGAATCTTCCACAGCCTTCATATCATCAATGAAAAATGAATCTTTTTCAAGAGCATGAGGCCTAATAAAATTATCCCATTGCTCCTTACCTACCCAATGGCGGGCATTGGGAAAAGCCATACGGAATTTCCTGTTGTCTTCCGATACAGCGCATCCACCACAATGGTCAAAATGCAAGTGAGTAAGAATAACGTCAGTAATATCCTCCAGTTTATACCCTTTCTCATTGAGGCACTGTCCGACGGATTTAAGATTAAAGAAACGATAATAAGTCATCTTAGACGGATGTAAACTACCGGCTCCGGTATCTATCAGAATCAACCGTCCGGAAACCTCAAGAAGGACGCTGCGCATTGCAAGCACACATCCGTTCTGATCATCACTCTTATAACGTCTGCTCCATGCCGTTTTAGGCACAGCCCCAAACATTGCGCCGCCATCGGCAAAAAAATAACCTGTATCAAAAATATCTATCATAATACACGATACCGAAAAACACTCAAAAGTAAGTGTTATTTTCAAATACACAAAATGTTCCTAATCCAGTTAAAAGTCGTATTTTTGCATACAAATACCAAACAATGCATAAAGTTCATTTAATCTCGATAACAGACTCCCTTATGCCTGAAATAGCAAAGGCTATAAAAGAAAAAGGATTTGAAGTCAGTGTCTCCGGAGAAAACTTATCTGAGGAACAACTGAAATCCTTTGAAGACAAGGGATATATATGTCATGGTAACGGATGGTTTCCGGAACTGATGAACAAAAATATACAGGCTGTTGTTCTAGGTGGCACAGTTGGTGCAGATAATCCAGAACTTATTATGGCGAAGCAACTTGGGCTGTTGGTTCAATCTATTCCGGACTTCATTTATCATAGGACAAAGTCCAAAATAAGAGTTGTTGTTGCCGGAAGTAGGGGAAAATGCACAATATTGTCGATGATGGTCGCGGCAATGAAGCAACAAAAAATGGCGTTCGACTATGCGACAACCAGTACAATTCCTTCTCTTGAAGACAAGATTCATTTTAACTATGAATCACGAATAGCTTTGATTGAAGGAGACGAACACGTAACGTCCAAACTGGAAAAACGTTCGCAACTGGAGTTTTACCGTCCGCATATCGCAGTACTGACTAATCTTACTTGGGAATTATCTACAGACCATTCAACTCCTGAAGCTTATATCAGTACTTACAGATATTTCTCCACATCTATTGAGCGTGAAGGCAAACTGATTTATTATGGTGGTGATCCAGTGATAAGCCAGTTGGTTGAAGAAATCAGAAATGATATTACAGCAATCCCTTTCAACAAACATGAAATTGTAGAAAGAGACGGAAACACATATCTTCAAACAAGATATGGAGAATATCCGATAAAAGTAACTGACTCATATTTCCTGATAAATCTGAACGCAGCAAGACTTGCCTGCAGGCAGATTGGAATAAACGACAAGAATTTCTATCAGGCTGTGTCTGAAATATACAGATGACGAGTTAACAAGAAAACTAGTTGACAAGCGTTCTTGGATAATTAATAACAATAGGTATTTTACCTTGTCAACTCGACTCTGTAGCCTTGTCAACTTTTTAAAGTAAACTAATTTTTAAAGAACGATTTTGCCGTGATTATTGCCCAGAAAAAAAGAAAAGAAAACATTGCGGAATATCTGCTATATATGTGGCAAGTGGAAGATCTTATCCGTGCCAACAATTTTGATATGGATTCCATAAAGCGAACTGTTATCTCGCATTACGAACAACCAGAAGAGGTAAAAGAGCAGATTGCACAATGGTATGAAGAGATTATCAACATGATGCGTGAAGAAGGCGTCATGGAAAAAGGACATATACAGCTCAATAAGAATGTGATAATAACTCTCACAGATTTACATCTTAAGCTGCTGAAAACTCCTAAGGAAATGATTTATGGTGCTGCATATTATAAAACTTTACCTTATATCGTCCAGCTCAGAAGCAAATCCGGAGGAAATGATTTGCCGGAACTGGAGACTTGCTTTTCGGCTGTATACGGTTATCTGGTGCTCAGAATGCAAGGAAAGGAAATTTCGGCAGAAACACTTGAGGCAATCAAACAAATCAGTTCTTTCCTTGCAATATTGGCTGAAAAATATAGAGCTGATATGAACGGAGAGTTGGAATTGGAAGATTAAATAATATAAATAACATAAACAAACATGAGTCAATTTTCAGACGAAATCAAGAGAAGAAGAACATTTGCTATTATCAGTCACCCTGACGCAGGTAAGACAACTCTTACAGAAAAGTTACTTCTGTTTGGTGGTGCAATCCACGTCGCGGGAGCTGTAAAATCAAACAAAATCAAAAAGACAGCCACTTCAGACTGGATGGAAATAGAAAAACAGCGTGGTATTTCTGTCGCAACATCTGTGATGGCTTTTGATTATGCCGATCATAAAATCAATATCCTGGATACTCCGGGTCACCAGGATTTTGCCGAAGATACTTTCCGTACATTAACAGCAGTGGATAGCGTTATCATCGTTATTGACATTGCAAAAGGTGTGGAAGCACAGACTCGTAAACTGATGGAAGTTTGCCGTATGCGTAAGACTCCGGTTATAGTGTTCGTGAACAAAATGGACCGCGACGGTAAAGACCCATTTGATTTGCTCGATGAAATTGAAGAAGAACTTCATATTAAGGTTCGTCCGCTAAGCTGGCCTATTGATATGGGACAGCGTTTCCGCGGTGTATATAATATTTATGAAGAGAAACTGAACCTTTACACTCCGAGCAAACAGTATGTAACTGAAAACGTAGAATTCAAGGATATAAACAGTCCGGAACTGGAAAACTATATCGACCCGGCTCAGGCTGCAAAATTGCGTGAAGACATTGAACTTATCGAAGGTGTATATCCGGATTTCGATGTAAACACATATTTATCTGGTGATATTGCTCCTGTATTCTTCGGTTCGGCATTGAACAATTTCGGTGTAAAAGAACTTCTTGACTGCTTCATCAAGATTGCTCCTTCTCCACGTCCTGTCCAAGCTGTTGAAAGAACTGTTGACCCTGAAGAAGAAGCTTTCACAGGTTTCGTATTCAAAATCCATGCAAATATGGACCCGAACCACAGAAGCTGTATTGCTTTCGTGAAAATATGCTCAGGTAAATTCGAAAGAAACGTCAACTACAAGCACGTAAGATTCGGAAAGATGATGCGTTTCAGCAGTCCTACAGCCTTCATGGCTCAGAAGAAGGAAGTTGTAGACGAGGCTTTTGCCGGAGATATTGTAGGTTTGCCAGATACAGGAAACTTCAAAATCGGTGATACACTTACTGCTGGAGAAGAGCTTCATTTCAAAGGTTTGCCAAGTTTCTCTCCTGAAATGTTCAAATATATTGAAAATGCAGACCCGATGAAGGCTAAACAGCTGAACAAAGGTATCGAGCAATTGATGGACGAAGGTGTGGCTCAGATGTTCACAAATCAGTTCAACGGACGAAAGATTATCGGAACTGTCGGTCAGCTTCAGTTCGAAGTCATCCAGTATCGTTTGCTTCATGAATATGGTGCTCAATGTAAATGGGAACCGGTCAGCCTCTACAAAGCTTGCTGGATAGAAAGTGATAATCAGGTTATGCTTGAGAATTTCAAGAAACGCAAAGCTCAGTATATGGCTGTTGATAAGGAAGGACGCGATGTTTATCTAGCTGATTCCGGTTACGTACTGATGATGGCTCAACAGGATTTCCCTGATATCAAATTCCATTTCACTTCTGAATTCTGATGAAAAAGTTTATTATATTGATTATCGGTTGTTGCATGTCACTGTTGGCATGCAAGCAACCGTCTGTGCAGTATTTCGAATACAGCGGAAGACTTCACACTCCTTTTCATATTAAATATGCATATACAGAACCTCTGGATGAGGAAATAAAGGGCGAACTAGACAGATTCTATCATCTGTTTAATGCTTTTGACTCAACATCTGTAGTTTCGCATATCAACCAGAACAAGAATATGGCTGTTGAAGATTCTGTTTTCACAAGCCTGTTCCGCACAGCAATGCTTGTTTCTGCATATACAGACGGTGCTTATGATATAACTTGCGCTCCACTGATTAATCTTTGGGGATTCGGGTTCAGCAATAAAGACAGTATAAGCCAGGCAAACATTGACAGCGTTAAACAATTCATCGGTTATCAGAAAGTACATCTTGAGAATGGTATCATCAAGAAAGATGACCCTAGATTGCTGCTTAACTGTTCTTCAATTGCGGACGGGACAGTGTGCGACATGATTGCCGATTGTTTCGACAAACATGGAATCACTGATTATATGGTTGAATTTGGTGGTGAAATTGTTGCCAAAGGCAAAAACCAACGCGGTGACTACTGGCGACTTGGAATAAACAAACCTCAGGACGATTCAACAGGAATAAATCAGGAACTCCAGACTATAATTCAACTTTGGCCAAAAGATTTGAGCGAAGAAAATGCCGTAAACAATGGAAGAAGAGGTATGGCTACTTCGGGAAACTATCGTAATTTCTACATTAAAGACGGTAAGAAATATGCTCATACTATTGACCCGAGAGAAGGTGTTCCTGTGCAAAGAGACGTTTTGAGTGCAACTATAATCGCACCAACAGCAATGCTTGCCGATGCTTGCGCTACAGCCTGCATGGTTCTGGGAAGTGACGGAGCCGAGAAGTTAAGAGCAAAACTTCCGATGATAGAATATTATCTGATTTGCGGTGATTCCACAAGCTACTATTCTATTTCATCCGCTGGATTTGACAAGTTTGTGATAAAATAATATACAGAGACTTTCCAAAAGCAAGTTTCACAGTTTTTCCACATCATTTATAATCAGAAAAATGATGTGACGGAAGCATAAAATAAACATTGGAAATATTTGCTCGTGATATTTATAAAAAAAGGTAGGCAGCTTTTTCCTGAAACACTGCGATGTTTTTTGGAAAAGCTGCCTACCTTTTTTATTGAATATCTATATATAATTTCTGTCATTCACATTCGGATAAAAAACCGAATACTCTTGTCAGCTTGTTTTCTTGTCAATTCGTTAACTGAGTAAACTTGAACAATCAATCTGCAGTTCTTGATACCGACTTTATATTCTCTATCTTAGACAGACGAACACACATTTTCTGAATGTCTTCAACGTCGTGAACTTTAAGCTTAATTTTTCCTTCGAACACGCCATCTTTGGCTTCAATCAGAAGTCGGATAATATTTACGTTGAATTCCTCAGAAATTGTTTTAGTTATTGAATAAAGCATTCCCAAGGAATCAATACCCTTGACTTCCAATGTAGCCTCGAATGAAGCATTTGTGTAGCTGCTCCAAACTGTATTAAGAATACGTTCACCGAAACTGCTCTTCAATCTCATAGCAATTGGACAAGAGCGCTTATGAACAACTACGTTTCCGTCATCATTAATAAAGCCCAAAGAATCGTCGCCCGGAATAGGTTTGCAACAGTCAGCAATTACATAGTTTTTCAAGAAACCCTCCTCTTTTAGAACATAAGGTTTCTTCTTATCGTACTTAGGCTTTTCTTTCTGCTCTGTTTTAGCTTCAGCAGTAGAAGGTGCGGAAGGTTTGCTGTCTGAAGAATATTTTGTTGCCATTCTTAAGGCAGATTTCACATACTTGAACAGCAAATTGTCACTCTTACCTTTTATTATCTTCTGAAGATTATCAGGTAATACTATATCACCCTTTTCAACAGAGAAGAACAAATCTTCCCTCTTTGAAAAGCCAAAATACATAGCCAGATTATCAATATTGGCTGGATTCGCGTCAATACCTGCAGAATGAAGAGCAGAAACGACTTTGACTTCACCAGCTTTAGCTGCCTCTTTACGAGAACGTTTAAGCGCAGCAGTTATTTTCGAACGAGCTTTAGCTGTAGTAATAAAATTCAACCATTCAGGTTGTGGAGATTGCGAACGTGATGTAAGTATTTCCACCTGGTCACCACTCGACAGTTTATGACTGAGAGGCACAAGTTTATGATTCACTTTCGCACCAATACTCTTATGACCAATATCTGAATGCAAAGCATAAGCAAAGTCGAGAGCCGTTGCACCTTGAGGCAAAGTCTTGATATCACCCTTCGGAGTAAAAACAAATATCTCGGAAGTATAAAGATTCAGCTTAATTGTATCAAGGAAATCCAATGCATTCGGGTCAGGATTCTCCAATATTTCAGTAATAGTCTGAAGCCATTTGTCCAGTTCTGTATCTTCCTCAACATGATTTTCCTTATATTTCCAATGAGCAGCAAATCCCTTTTCCGCAATGTCGTCCATTCGGCGGCTTCTAATCTGGATTTCAACCCATTGTCCGTCCGGTCCCATAACAGTCAGATGTAAAGCCTGATATCCGTTTGCTTTCGGTCGGCTCACCCAATCACGTATTCTATCCGGTCTGATTCTATAAATATCAGTAATTGCGGAATAGATATCCCAACACTGGTTTTTCTCATCAACGCCAGGAAGAGGTTCAAATATTATTCGGACTGCATAAATGTCATAAATATCTTCAAATGCGACCTTCTTAGTTTCCATCTTATTCCATATAGAATAGATAGATTTAACGCGGGCACGCATTTCATATTTCATACCCAAAGCCTTGAGCTTCTCATGCACAGGAGCCGCGAAATGTTCAAACAACTTATTTCGAATATCAGCAGTTGCCTCAAGTTTATTTGAAATCTCCTGATATTCTTTAGGATGTTCGTATTTGAAACTTAAGTCTTCCAACTCTGTTTTAATGGAAAAAAGACCAAGTCGATGAGCCAAAGGAGCATACAGATACAATGTTTCACCGGCAATCTTGAATTGTTTTGCAGGAAGCATTGAACCCAATGTACGCATATTATGCAAACGGTCGGCAATTTTGATGAGGATAACGCGTATATCGTCACTCATCGTGAGGAGCAATTTCCTGAAGTTTTCCGCCTGAGCAGAAGCCTGCTCACCGAATATACCTCCGGCAATTTTGGTCAGACCATCAACAATCTGAGCAATTTTCTCACCGAACATATCCTTTATGTCCTCGACTGTATAGTCCGTATCCTCAACGACATCATGAAGTAATGCAGCACAAATTGAAGTGGAACCAAGCCCCATCTCACAACATACAATTTTAGCCACAGCAATAGGGTGCATGATATAAGGTTCTCCTGAACGCCGTTTCACACCGGCATGAGCCTGATTGGCAAAATCAAAAGCCTTTTTGATTCTGTCAACTTTCATTCGGTGATTGGATTTCATATAAGCATCAAGCAGCTCATTGAATCCGTCTTGTATCATTTTTTCATCTGCAGAAAGAGCCGGAGCTGTTTCTTCAGTAACATTTATATTGTTCATTACTTCATTTGTATCGCTCATGGTTTTTGCCTCCTGTCTTTTTTACATAGTGTAGCTACAAATATAAGATTTTATTTATAAGAATAAATAAAAAAAGAGTACAACCTGCTTGATTTTTCAAACAAATTGTACTCAATTACGTCAAACCAATTAAGTTCTCAGTAGTCATCAGACAATCAAATTGCCTTAAAAACCTTTCAAATAATAACTTTAAATCTAAACACTGTATGAAAATATCGTCATCACGACGAAGCCAATTATTAGTCTTACGTCAGCGAAGTTCAACAAATTCAACAATATATCAATACATAATCGAAATAAAGCCATTTTTCACGTTCCAATCTCTGTAAATTCTCGACGAATCCGTTTATTTAGGCAAAATCTGAAAAACTAAAGGAAAAATCTATATTGTATAATAAATTATTACTAAATCAGCTTATTTTATATAAAATTCACACTACAGGAATCTTTAGAACTTGTCCCGGGCGAATCGTCGCATTTGTAAGATTATTTGCTTTCTGCAAATCTTTTGCCGTCAAACCTGGATATTTCTTAGATATAGTATATAATGAATCTCCTGATTTAACTTTATAAGATATAAAATCATTATTCACCTTAACAGAAGCACCAGACTTTGACGTTGTTTTATTTGTTGAAGATGATGACTTTGCAGCAAATGACACACCACCGTTATCTACATATAACTTCAGACGTTTTCCCCGAGCAACCTTATTGCTTCTCAAACCGTTCCATTTTCTGATTTGCTGGGCTGTCACACCATATTTATTTGCAATTATATATAAATTCTCACCACTTGCAACCGTATGTGTTATACGTTCCTGTGTAGTCATCTCCTTATCTTCACCGGCAAATGAAGAATTCAATGCAATACAATTGGCAAGCAAATCTTCTGCACGATGATTATACACTGTATCTTCGCAACTTACAAAAGCATATGTTTCGGCAGCTGGCAACTTAAGTACAGAAGGTTTTACGTTTCCCGGTATAATATCTCTCTTATATTGAGGATTCAATGCACGCAATTCTGTAACATCAAGGTTCAAGACATCTGCCACCTGCTGAAGATGAAGCATTTTATTGACCATCACAGTGTCCGTAGCTAATGGCAAAGTTGACTGCAAAGGACAGATATTATGGTCGCAATAATAATTCATTATATAATTTGCGGCGATAAACAGAGGCACATACGAACGTGTTTCTTTAGGCAAATATGGGAAAATAGACCAAAAATCTGTTTTTCCTCCTGAACGACGTATTGCCTTATTGACATTTCCCGGTCCGCAATTATAAGAAGCCAGAACCAAACTCCAGTCTTTATATATTTCATACATATCCTTGAAATAAAGGCATGCAGCTTCTGTTGATTTCAAAGGGTCGCGACGTTCATCCACAAGACTGTTTATTTCAAGTCCGTAACTTTTTCCCGTAGGCAACATAAATTGCCACAATCCGCTTGCACCTACACGTGAAAGAGCCACTGGATTCAGAGCACTCTCAACTATTGCAAGATATTTAAGCTCAATAGGCAAACCATGTTTATCCAATACGTTTTCTATAATTGGGAAATAGAAATCAGCCATACCAAGCATATAACTTACAAGATTACGGCGACGCTCAGCATATAAATCTATACAATCGCGAACCACCTTGTTATATGGCATTTCAATTATGCAAGGCAAACTCTTCAATCTGGCTGCATAAACAGAATCAGGGAAATATACGTTTTCTTCATCATCATGGCAATAGTCAAATTTCTGTGAGAAATACTGCACGTGCCACGTTTTCATCAAACTGTCAACATCTGCATCCAAGCTTTCGGGAATAAGACCTATGCTCTCACGGATAGAATCCACATTAGACAACGATGAATAATCCCGGTTTTCCTCAGGAATATCAGTCTGTGAAAAAACAACAGACGTACATAAACACAAAAATAAAGATAAAATATACTTTGCCATTTATTAAAATTTTAAACTACAGTTCAATCCATAAAGTTCGGAAGTCCGCGAAGTTCGTGGCGACACTACAGGCTCAACACGCATAGACAAATCCGGAGATATGTCAAAGTCAAAAAGCTGAGCATCAACATATGCATCTATGATAGACAATGCATAAACACCCACGGTTATTATAATACTCAAATCTCGATAGCGTCTGTAGTAATCTTTCTGGTTCTTCAGCGCATTCTGAAACTGAGTGTTGTCAACATACTCCAATGGGTCGGCTCCCGGAGAAAGAAGTTCCTGCCAGCTCTTGCTCAAATGGTCTTTGGTTATTACTATCTGTTCATCAGGGTCTTTCTTGGAATTCTCCTGAATCATATAATAGTCACTCATAATGTCCTTATATGCCGTAGAATAATCCTTATAATTGCGGTTATTCCAAGTCACAGCATACATACAGCCCATCAAACCACCATAAACAATAGGCAACTTCCAGTATTTCTGATTATAAATCTGTCCCAAACCGGGCACAAGTGCCAATAAGACTGCTTTTTTGGGGTCTGGTTTAAAAGCCGGAGCAAGTTTAACATTTGGAACAGATACAGAATCTGCTGAACGGAGCACAGCAGCCACTGTTGAATCAACCGGTTCCACAACAGCTACAGCAGAGTCTGCCTTTTGCAGACTAACGTTCTCTTGCGAATATCCCGGTTTACAAAACAGAAGCAAAAGAGACAATATTATCAGGAGACGAGTCTTCATTTGATATTATCCAGCAAACTAATCAATTTCTCCAATTCTTCTTCAGATGAGAACGGGATTGTTATTTTTCCTTTTCCTTTGTTGTTACAAACAAGCTGAACTTTAGTCTGGAAGAAACTTGACAGATGCTCCTTAAGCATATCATAACCTTCAGGCAACGCAGCCTTCTCAGCTTTCTGCTTTTCAGCCTTCTTGTCTTCCAACTTTCCTCCTGCTACTACGTATTTTACCAGTTCCTCAACATTTCTCACCGACAAACCTTCGGACAGAATCTGTTCATAAAGGGCAATCTGGACTTCAGGATCCTCAACAGATATAAGCGCTCTGGCATGTCCCATATCAATTTTACGGTCCTTCAATCCCATTTGTATTTCAGCAGGAAGTTTCAACAGTCTGACATAGTTGGCAATTGTTGTACGTTTTTTACCAACTCGTTCGCTCAACTGATCCTGAGTCAGACCATAGTTTTCAATAAGCTTCTGATAAGCCAATGCAATTTCTATGGCATTCAAGTCCTCACGCTGAATATTCTCGATAAGAGCCATTTCCACAACATTCTCATCCGCCGCAGTTTTCACGTAGGCAGGAATTTGGGTCAGCCCCGCTTTAAGAGAAGCTCTGTAACGACGCTCTCCGGAAATAATCATATACTGGTCATTTCCTGTTTCTCTCACTGTTATAGGCTGAATGACACCAAGAGCTTTTATTGACACAGCCAATTCGTCCAATGCTGCTTCATCAAATGCCGAACGAGGCTGCTCCGGATTGGGCTGAATCTTTGAAAGTTCTATTTCACAAATAGACGATGAACCACCTGTCTTAAGGTCATCCATCGTAATCAATGCATCCAATCCACGGCCCAACGCCGATTTTTTCATTAAAGCCATAAGTATTTAGTTCTTTAGTTTTTGAGCTTTTGAGTTTATAAGTTTTTTATTCGTTCCAACTCAAAACTTACAAACTATATTAACCCAACACTTATATATTTATTTACTAAGTTCCGCAAGTGCTTTACTTATGAAGTTGACAAGGCTTCAGAGACAAGTTAACAAGAGATATATTACTTATAAGTTGAAAATAAATATTACTCTATGTCTCTGTGAACATTACGTTTAAAAATCTCGTCAACTCGTTAACTGAAAGCTAAACCCGGCAAAACTTGAATTATTTATTTTTATCGATTACTTCCTGAGCCAGCTGCATATAATTGAGCGAACCTTTAGATTCCGCATCATACAGCAACACAGGTTTTCCATAGCTTGAAGCCTCACTAAGTTTCACATTTCGCTGAATAACTGTTGTGAACACCAAATCCTGGAACGGTCTCTTAACCTCTTCATAAATCTGGTTTGCCAAACGCAAACGTGAATCATACATAGTAAGAAGAAAACCTTCAATTTCCAACGACGGATTAAGTTTCGACTTGATAATCTTGATTGTATTCAACAACTTACTAATACCTTCCAAGGCGAAATACTCACACTGCACCGGAATTATAACCGAATCTGCGGCAGTCAAAGCATTTACCGTTATCAAGCCCAAAGACGGAGAACAGTCAATAAGAATAAAATCATACACACTCTTCAATGGAGTCAGCATACGCTTCAATATCTGTTCTCTGCTAGGCATATTCAACATTTCAATTTCCGCTCCCACAAGATCGATATGAGAAGGGATTATGTCTAAACCGTCAACTTCCGTATGAACTATAGCCTGCTTTGAATCTTCTCCATTTACCAGGCATTCATAAATAGATAATTCAACCTCACGGATATCTACTCCTAAACCTGAAGAGGCATTCGCCTGAGGGTCTGCATCAACTACAAGAACTTTCTTCTCGAGAGCTGCCAGCGAAGCAGCCAGATTTATCGTTGTAGTTGTTTTTCCTACGCCACCTTTCTGATTTGCTAAAGCGATAATCTTTCCCATAATGTTTTTATGTGCAATTTATTCTGGCGACAAAACTAAACATTAAAAACCGAACTCTATCAGAATCAATCGAAACATTGTTAGTTTTGTTGAAAAGTCACCTAATCTGTTGATAACTTACAAAGATAGTGAAAGGTAAGAGGAGAGACAAATATATTAACAATTTAAGTTTATTTAAATAAGTAATATATTTCTCAAAACAAAAGCGCATGTATAGTCTCATAAATACTATACATGCGCTAAATTTATTTTATAAAATCATCATTTACTACTATTGCGGAAATCATCCATCAACTCCTTGATAGTTTCCTTGACGCTCATTATACGCTTGGCGCGCCATGCATTGCTGCCGGCAAAAGCATATCCATTCTCGAAATTACCTTTGAAAGCATTATACAAAGCTGTTACAATGCAGTACGGGCTTCGCTCGATGTTGCACGTCTTTATGCAATTGAACGGACAAACTTTCGGTTGCTTCAAACCAAGCTTCACTTTCTCAAGGAAACTGCAATGGATTGCACGGCCGGGCATACCGACAGGACTCTTGATAATCTCAATGTCCTCCTCCGACGCTTTTATGTATGTTTCCTTGAAAGCTTCCGAAGCATCGCACTCCGTAGTCGTCACGAAACGAGTTCCTAACTGAACGCCCGATGCTCCAAGGTCCATCATGCGTTTGATATCTTCTCCCGTGTAAATGCCTCCCGCTGCAATTACCGGAATCTTCTTGTTGTATTTCTCTTCGAAATGAGAAACTTCTTCAACAACCTGAGGCAACAGTTCTTCCAAAGAATAGTGCTCATCGGTTATCTGGTTTTCCTTATATCCAAGATGTCCTCCGGCTTTCGGACCTTCAAGGACAACTGCGTCCGGCAGATAATCATACTGAGATTTCCATTTCTCGCAAATGATTCTTGCAGCACGCGCGCTGGATACGATAGGAACAAGCTTAGTCACACTGTCTTTCTTCAGGAAAGATGGCAAATCCAAAGGCAGACCAGCACCACTGAAAATGATGTCAACCTTTTCGGCAATACTTGTCTTCACCAATTCGGCAAAATCAGACAAGGCAACCATGATGTTCACACCGATTATACCTTTTGCCTTTTCACGTGCTTTACGGATTTCTTCCTTTAATCCCAAATTACCAGCTTCAGTGTAATTGTTGGGTGATAACTTTTTGTATAACAATCCGAGACCGGCTGCGGAAATAACGCCAATCCCACCTTCATTTGCTACAGCCGAGGCTAGCCCTGATAGAGAAATTCCGACGCCCATTCCTCCCTGGATAATAGGAATACGAGCTTTCAGATCTCCAATACTTAGTGTCTTCATTTATAAAAATATGTATATAGTGTTTTTAAAACGGCGCAAAAATAGCACAATAAATAAGAAAGTGAGCATATTTTTGAATAAAAATAGCACACTTTCCTATATTTTGTACTATTTACATTAGGAATAAAAAAATAAAGGCTGCTTATTTCCTAAATTAATAAGGAAATATAGCAGCCTTTTATCCGTTTATAAAACCAGTATATATCAGAATCTGTATCCTACGCTCAACTGAAGAACGCCATTGCGATATTTATCTGAAGTTTCAAATTCCCAATCACCCAAATCAACAGACTTGATAGAGTTTGTCAATCCGATATTATAATTCAATGAGATATTTACTCCCATATCGAACTGATAACCTGCACCGATGCCGATTGCAAAGTCGAATGTGTTTACTGCATCTTTAAAATCGGCAGAAGAAGAGTTTTCGAAACCTGTAGCTGAAACCTTAGCCTTGCTGCGGACATTAAATCCAAACTGCGGACCGGCAAACACGTT
Organism: Parabacteroides sp. KHUB-01; assembly: GCF_056640935.1. Taxonomy (NCBI): domain Bacteria; kingdom Pseudomonadati; phylum Bacteroidota; class Bacteroidia; order Bacteroidales; family Tannerellaceae; genus Parabacteroides; species Parabacteroides sp. KHUB-01. The sequence continues at coordinate 1,735,592 of NZ_CM153256.1, forward strand.
GAAACCTTCATATATATAATATTTGGCGTAAATAGGTATATTAAGATAATCCATATTCATCTTCACGTCACCACCCAGTTTCATATCATCAACCTGAACATATTCGCTGGCCTTGGTGCCTTGCATTGAATAATAGATTCCAGGCTCAATAGACAGTTTTTCCAACAGTGGAAGTTCCACTGCAAATCCAACATTCACTCCTGGTTTCATATCTCCTCCGGAATTGGAAAGATTAGCAAAATTCACTCCGATACGTGGCATAAAATGAAACTCCTGCGCATTGGCAAAATGAAATGTACATATCGCCAACAAAACAAATAAAATCTTTTTCATAAGCTTTCTGTTTTATAAAATGCTTTTCTTTAAAACACATTTGCCGATGAAAAGGTTTAATAAAAAGTAAGCTGAAATACATACGGACCGGCAGTAAAATATATACGGACCTACGAAGAAATATATACGGTCCGACGGGAAAATATATACGGACCTAGCAAAAATAAGTCCGAAGATTTTGAAACTTCTCTTCGAACGATTTTTCACAAAAAAAACACGGAACATACTATGTCAATAAGACATCTGTACATTCCGTGCCTCGGAAGTTTTATCAAGTTTAACAAGTTTCCCGACTTTAAATTCACTGAGTTCAAAAACCCTCGTCAACTTGTCAACTGTAAGTATAATTATCTATGAGCTTCAATCCATTTACGAGCATTAACGAATCCTTCAATCCAAGGAGTAACTTCGTCCTGCTTGCGGTCGTTAGGATAATAACCACACTGCCATGGGAAGATTGCACGTTCCGGATGAGGCATCATTGCCAAGTGACGGCCGTCGTTTGAGCAAACACCGGCAACTGACCAAGGCGAACCGTTAGGATTTGCAGGATAACCTTCGTAGTTATATTTAGCTACGATGTTGTATTCCTTCTCACCGTATGGGAAGCTGAACTTACCTTCACCGTGAGCAACCCAAACACCAAGTTTAGTTCCGCTCAATGAACCAAGCATAATTGAATTGTTCTTAGGAATTTCCAAAGTAACGAAGTTAGATTCGAACTTATGAGAATCATTGTGAACCATCTTGTGCTTAAGCTCGTGTTCCGGATAAAGCAATTCCAATTCTGCCATCAACTGACAACCGTTGCAAATACCCAAACTCATTGTGTCCTTGCGAGCATAGAAGTTGTCGATAGCTTTCTTAGCTTTTTCGTTATACAAGATACCTGCTGCCCAACCTTTAGCTGAACCAAGAACGTCAGAGTTAGAGAAACCACCGCAGAATACTATGAAGTTCACATCTTCCAAAGTTTCACGGCCGCTTGCCAAGTCTGTCAGGTGAACGTCTTTCACATCGAAACCTGCAAGATATAATGTATAAGCCATTTCACGGTCGCCGTTAGTTCCCTTATCACGGATAATAGCAGCTTTCACACCGCTAGGCTGACGACGGTCTGCCGAAATTCCATAATCAGCAAGTTTACCAGTGAAGTTCTTGTTGTATTTAACTTCAAGCGGCTGCATCTTGTAGTTTTCGAAACGGTTGCCTGCGCAAACATTTCCGCTCTGCTTGATATCCAACTTATATGAAGTAGAATACCAAACGTCACGCATATAGTCGATACCGAAGTGATACTGGATTCCGTCTTTTGAAACAAGGATATGACGTTCGTCTGTCGGTTTTGCAATTTCTGCGAATCCAACGCCGGCTTCTGTCATAAGCTTTTCAAATGCTTTCTTATCCTTAACCTGAACAAGGATACCAGGATTTTCAGCAAACAGAATCTTAACGATATCAGATTCGCTGATGCTGTCCAAGTTAACTTCCAAACCACCTTCTACGTTAGCGAAGCACATTTCCAACAATGCAGTAATCATACCGCCGGCAGAAATATCGTGACCTGCAAGAATCAAGCCCTGTTCGATTGCTTCCTGAACTGTGTTGAATGCGTCACGGAAGTATTCTACATCCTTAACTGTCGGAACTTCGTTGCCAAGTTTGTTCAATACTTGAGCAAGAGCAGAACCGCCAAGTTTCAAGCTGTCGAATGAGAAGTCTATATAATATATATGTGTATTCTTATCGTGAGTAAGAACAGGAGAAACGATTTTCTTGACATCGCTTACCTCAGCACCTGCTGAAATAATAACAGTTCCAGGAGCGATAACTTTATCGTCACCATATTTCTGAGTCATTGACAAAGAGTCCTTACCAGTCGGAATGTTGATACCCAATTCGCAAGCGAAATCAGAAGCAGCCTGAACCGCTTTATACAAACGAGCATCTTCACCGGCGTTGCGGCAAGGCCACATCCAGTTTGCACTCAACGATACGCTTGTAAGCTTTTCAGCCAACGGAGCGAATACGATGTTTGTCAAAGCCTCAGCAATAGCCATTACAGAACCCGCAGCAGGATCAACCATTGCAACCTGAGGAGCGTGACCGATTGAAGTTGCGATACCGGCTTTTCCACGGAAATCCAAAGCCACTGCACCAAGGTCGCTCAAAGGCAACTGCAATTCACCCTGACACTGCTGGCGGGCAATCTTACCTGTAACCGAACGGTCCACCTTGTTAGTCAACCAGTCCTTACAAGCAACAGCTTCAAGCTGAAGAACATTTTCCAAATAATGGTGCAATTCTGATTCCTTATAAACTACAGGCTGATATGATTCCACCACTGTGCTATCTTTCATGATTGTGCGTGGTGGCTTACCGAACATATATTCCAATTTGATATCGATTGGTTTAGTTCCGTCGGCCTGTTCGAATACGAACTGCATATCGTCAGTAGTTTCACCAACAACATACATTGGAGCACGTTCACGTTCTGCAATACGGCGAACACGTTCAACGTCTTTTTCTTCCATCAGCAAGCCCATACGTTCCTGGCTTTCGTTACCGATGATTTCTTTTGCAGACAAAGTAGGGTCGCCAACAGGCAACTGGCTCATGTCGATGTGACCACCAGTAGCTTCAACCAACTCAGACAAACAGTTCAGGTGACCGCCTGCACCGTGGTCGTGGATTGAAACAATAGGGTTATTGTCTGACTCAGCAATAGCACGGATTACGTTAGCTGCACGTTTCTGCATTTCAGGGTTTGCACGCTGAACGGCATTCAACTCAATACCGCTAGTGTACTGACCAGTATTTACAGATGACACAGCACCACCGCCCATACCGATACGATAGTTGTCACCACCAATCAACACAACTTTTTCTCCCGGTTTCGGGTCGCCCTTCAAAGCATCACGATGGTTAGCGAAACCAACACCACCTGCCAACATGATTACTTTATCGTATGCATATTTCTTGTTGTTTTCTTCGTGTTCGAAAGTCAACACAGAACCGCAGATAAGCGGCTGACCGAACTTGTTACCGAAATCAGAAGCACCGTTTGAAGCCTTGATAAGAATCTGTTCCGGAGTCTGATACAACCAAGGACGAGGGTCAAGAACCTTTTCCCATTCACGAGCACCTTCTGTGCGAGGATAAGAAGTCATATAAACCGCAGTTCCAGCAATAGGCAAAGAAGCTTTACCACCGCCCAAACGGTCACGGATTTCACCACCTGTACCGGTTGCAGCACCGTTGAAAGGCTCAACAGTTGTCGGGAAGTTGTGAGTTTCAGCCTTCAATGAGATAACAGTCTTGATATCTTTAATCTCGAAGAAATCAGGTTTGTCGCCGCTTGCAGGAGCAAACTGTTCAACAACCGGACCTTCATTGAAAGCCACATTATCTTTATAAGCAGAAACCAATTTGTTTGGATTTTCTGCAGAAGTTTTCTTAATCAAATTGAACAGAGAGCTTTCTTTTTCTTCTCCGTCAATAATAAATGTACCACCGAAAATCTTATGGCGGCAGTGTTCAGAGTTTACCTGTGCGAAACCGTAAACCTCACTGTCAGTCAGCTTGCGATTCAATTTTTCGCTTACTTCTTTAAGATAAGCAATTTCTTCGTCGCTCAAAGCCAAACCTTCCTGCTGGTTGTAGGCTTCCAAATCTTCGATGTAAATGATTGGATCCGGCTGTTTGCTGATAGTGAATATTTCCTGGTCCAAACCATTGTAGATACGCTGAAGCATTGGGTCGTGCTCAGCATCACCTGAAGCAACAGGGAAATACTCTTCGATACGAGAGATTCCGCTCAAGCCCATGTTCTGTGTAATTTCTACCGCATTTGTACTCCAAGGAGTAATCATTTCGCGACGTGGACCAACATACCAGCCTTCCATCACTTCGCTTTCCACCGGCGCAGCGTTACTGAAAAGCCATACCAATTTCTGTACATCTTCTGGAGAGAACGCATGTTTGGCTTCTACTGCCAACACGGTCTTTGTGGGAGATTGAAAAAATAGAATCATATTGTTGATTATATTTAGGATATTCTATTCTGAAATTTAGAGTACAAAGATAAAAATAAGTCATGAAATATAAGAGAAATTGGAAAATAAAGTTGTCCTACTTGCGGGAGTTATTGGGAATGGGTAAAAACTAACACATTATTCTTGTTTTTAGAACTATAAATATACTTATTATAATCATGTTAGTCTGTTCGTATATCGATTAATTACCTTATAGATTATACTTCATATAAAATAGGGCGTTAAATATAAATAAGAATATTTTTGCCATGAAAATATTCTATTGTAACTTTGTAACTGAAAATGTATTAACGTAGAAGCGTTTCGATATTATCTTTATACATTAGAAGTCTAGTTGTAGCCTCTACTTCTTTTTTAAAGTTATTAACAAAAAGAAAAAATCATAGTTATGAATAATGTTTACATCACAAAAGCAAATGCATCTAAAATTATCAGAAAGATAAATTTAGAGAATGTACCAAGTGAAGGTTTATTATATAGAGATATTGTAAAGGAATATTTTGGTGATCAGATTGTTTTTAGCGACGAAGCTCTTTTAGAAAGGGAAAATGTTTTAAATAAGCTTTTCAATATAAAAGAACGTAAGTTTTTATTCTCATATAGATTGTTTATGGAAAATCCCCAATTTTTTATGGACGAAATATATGAAAATTATCCTATAAAAGAAGATACATATACTTGGATTTATGAAGATGATAAATCCCCTGCATTTCATATAGATCCATCATGTCCTTTGTTAAATTCTGATTTTAAAAACTTTTTAATACCTGCTTCAATACGTTATAAAGGAATTTCTGAAAAGAAAAAGTATGCAGAATTAACAGAAAAAGAAAAAGCTATAATGAGAAATAATGTTTTAAAGTATAGAGAATGGTGGAACAAATATGAGGATGAAAACGGTGAAAAAGGAGGGAAATATTATTGGTCTAAAGGTAAAGATTTATTTCTGGCGCATGTAAATAATATATTTCAACCCGAGCCAAGAATTAGAAAAATAGATGAATTTGAGGCCAAAAACACAGGTTGGATAGAAACAAATAATGAAAGTATTGAAAGCATTATAAGCATCATTGATAAATTGATGACTAAATATATTAAATATTCAGAAAAAGATAACAAACATAAGATTATACTAAAAAGATATCAAAGTTGGTTTTCTAATAGTATTAAATTCACCAATAATAATACAGGATATACAGATGTTGAAATTAGAGAAGTATTAACTGAATGTGAAACATATTTTAAAAGGCCATTAAAATTTTACTTGAAAGAGTTATATCGAAGAATAAATAACCCTAATATTGAACTTCAAGAAAATTTGTTAGTACAGTTAGGATTTAGACCTTGTGGATATTGTGGTTATGTTAATTTAAAACGAAATCATCAACAGGAAGATTTATCATTTCCACCTACTTATACAGATAAACAGGAAGTTAATTTAGACAAAAATAAATTGTTTTTTAATGATTTAGATATAGATAGTGAAGAAGAATTAATACGTGCTATGATTGCTTTAGAAGCAGATGAAAAAAATGCTCAAATGGAAGACTATTTTTTTATGATTGAAGAAGAATACAAAAAAGAAAGGTTAAAAAAAGATAAATATAAGACTTTTTAGAGACAATGTATGTTCTCAAATATCTTTATTCTCTTTGATTTATTTAACAATAATTTGGGATTATAATACAAATAATAATTTTGTAGTATTATATCCTCTAAGTTAATGCCAAAATTTCAGCCAACAACCTCAAGAAAACTTTCTTTTTTATTAAAATAACGCTAAAAATGCAATTATCTTATAATTAAACGGTTATTCGGATTGCTTGAAAATTGGGTAACGAGATAGCAACCGTTCGTATTTCTGAGTTCTTCATTGTTATGCTACAATGTGATAACTCTTGATGCTACAAAGGTACAAAAAGAAATGCAGACGAGAAGAGAATGATAATAATTTTCTTTCGCCTGCATTTCAATTATAGCAATTTTTTCAGTTCTTCAATATCGGGCAATGCTTGTTTCAATTTCTCAGGCATTTCGTCCGAAGTTTTGTATGTTGCAACGCCTAATGGCTTGTCGTAGTCTTGGATTACATACTCAACATACTTTTTATCGGCACTCTTGCATAGAACTATACCGATTGATGGATTTTCATGTGGCTTACGCATTTGGTCGTCCACTAAACGAAGATAGGTGCATAATTGCCCTAAATAAGAAGATTTAAACGCTCCTTTCTTTAATTCAATCACCACGAGTGCGTTCAGCTCTCGGTTAAAGAAAATCAAGTCAGGGAAATGTTCCACCCCGTACACCTCCAATTTGTACTGATTGCCGACAAAAGCAAAGTCTCGTCCAAAAGTGAGAATAAACTTCTTAATGTTGTGTATGATTTTCTGCTCTATGACTCGTTCGTCAATATCTTCTTTGTCTCGCTCTCCAAGTTCCTCTACATTGATAAAATCCAAAAGATATTCATCTTTGAACATTCCAATGGCTTTCAATGACTGTCGGGCATCTGGTATCTTCTGTATGAAGTTATTTGCAATCTCTCCTTGATGATTAAACAAATCATCCTCGATTCTTGCTGACAATACCTCTTTGCTCCATTTATTCGCAAGAGCTTGACGAATGTAGAACAGACGCTCTGCAAGTGTTTTGGTCTTACGAACAATAATCATATGATGTGTGAATCCCAATCCCAAGAATGAAGCAACATCAAAATTCTCTTTTTGAGGGCTTTCGCAAGGAATCAATAACTGCGTATCTATTTCGCTAACCGCAGTTAGCGATTTATCATCCCCTAATCCGCTAACCACAGTTAGCGATTTCAAGTCCTCGCACCAAGTCTCATAGAATTGACGCATAAATTTGATGTTCGCAGCAGAGAATCCACGAAGTCCCGGTAATTCTTTCTGTAATCGTTCGCTAATGGTTTCTATTGCACCTTTGCCCCAAAAACCATTACGGGAGTTTTCTGATACATATTTGCCAATGCCATAATATAACGATAATTGTTCTTTGTTAGCAATGGAAACTGCACGATATTGGCTTTGTAATATCGCCTCTTTGATAATCCTTACGGCTTCGGTATATGCTTGTATATTGTTCATATGCATAGATTTATATGATCAGTTCTTTTTTTATACAATCACGAAAAATTGTGTATGTTCTTAGCACATTATCAGACACTTCTCTAATCTCTCTTTCATCATTATCGATAACATCGTAATATTTACGAATTTCATCAGAATTATTGTTATCAGGATATGGTATTTCACGTTTTCTATATTCTTGAGTCATTAAAATATCTCTTAATTCTTCTTGAGTGTATTCATTTTCAGGTTCTTCATATTCCCAATATTTTGTGTTGTAAGCACGACATATTTGGCAAGTTAATGATTTTAAATCATCTAATGCTTTTGATAACTTGGTATAACTATCGTTAAGATAGGAATTGATAAATCTGTTTTGAGGATAATCTTGAAAATATTGAACATAGTCCCAACACTTTTCATACCATTTAAAGAATCGTCCAGAAGAACGAAAATCTGTGATACTATTGATAAATTCTTCCTCAGACACAAAGGACATCATTTTTTCAAAAATTTCAATATCGTGTCTCTTGTAATCAAATTCATTTTCCTTAGCGACAATATCATTGTAATTAAATATAATATCAGACAATAGTTTTGTTAGACACAATGATTTGACAGATTTTTTGTCAGTATCTTTTTTCCTGTATGTGATAATTCGATGTGCGGATATATCAAAAGGTAAGTATTCGACACTACCATATTCTTCATTACATATGCAAATAATTCTTTCCCAACCTAAAGAACGCACTGCAAACCCTAATTCAAACATTACATTAGGATTGGGCAAAGCTCGTTGTTTTACATTATCTACTACAAGAGTATATGCAGGTGTTACGTCACATATAAAAATATCAGACTTACCTATTTTTGTTAATATGGCGTTGGGGATGTCTGGTGCTCCTGTGGAACCTCTCGAATCTTCAAGAAGCTCTATACTAATTGATAGTTCATTAAAGGCGGATATTATTTTGTCTTTAATATAACTTTTGTTTGCGTAACCTCCAATATAAGATTGCCATGAATAAAAAACAGAAAATATATGTTCTTCCATACCACAAATATCAAAACTCATTAACATTTAGCTCTATATAAAGAAGGCTGATTAGTTAGTACACTTATTAAGTCTTTCTTGTGCATCTTTTATATCTTCAATGTTGCACACTTCGAGATATTGACTCCAAGAATAGTAATCATTCTTTATTTCTGCCATTTTATAAGATAGTTCTTTTAATTTCTTACCAACTTCCAAAGATGCATAACGGACACCCAATTTATATGTCCTCTTAATATCTCCATCTTTCTTCATTTTTGATATTAGTATATTCGAGACATCTTTTGCATATTCTCCTTTAGGATATTTATCAAGGTATTTCATGCATTCATAGTCAACTTCGTAGTCTTTCGCATTTTTTACATTAGAATATATAGACCTTTCTGCTCCGTTATACGCATCAACAAACGGAAGGCACAAACCAATTAAGCATAATACAGCTAATATGGCACATCCATTTTTTTGTAATATTTTTATTTTCATAAATTGCAATTATTATATTATTTTCATTTTTTAAATATCAGAGAATTCAGTTTATCATTTAATTTGAATGTAAATTGTGATATATTATCCCAATAAAAACTATAATCACTATTCCATGACATTGAACTTCTTATGTATTCTCTGTTTTTGTTTAGAATATTAACAGCGTCTAAAACTTCTTGATAAATATTCGTTCTACGATAGAGATATCTTATATATGCATCTATTAGCGAGGTTATGTGTTCTTCTTTAGAATATTGGTGCAAGGCCTCAAATTTCACAGTATTTTCTTTGTCTTTATAAGTTTCCTTTTCTTTATCTGTCATATACGAAAATGTACAATACCCACTTTCTCTTGTTTTTTTAGAATATGATGGCAGTAATTTCCCTAAATATACATCAGACGGATTAGCATTGCTATATGCAAACTCATTTAATGTATAGGTATCATCATCTCCTATTTTTGTACGAATATGCTCATCTATAGAAACCGTATAAGATTCTATTATTTCTTTAATATTTAATGAATCAATATAATTTAGAACAGTCTCTTTCATAGCATTAATTTTCTTGATATAGGAGAAACAACCATTTATATATGCTTTAGCATCATCAATATTTATGAATTTATCAACATCTTCATCACTTGCCAAAGATATGTTATCAACAAAATTTCGTTCGATATTCAATGAAGCATTGTTTGTATCAAATATCATTGAGTATTTGTATAAAAACTCAACATAACTATATAATGGAATATCTGAGTGAATTACTGCATAAACATATTTTTTTGCAGTAATATTCCATATTAAATATTCGTTATTTTGTTTATGTAATACATAACCATATTGTTTGTCATTCATTGAATAGCTATTGCAAAAATCTGTAATTCTTAACTCACGAACGATCTTTAAATTGTATTCTTTGGAAAATCTATCGTAAGCCCAGTAACCAATTTTAGGTATAAAATCAAGATGATGAAGTTGCGAACAGTTCTCAAATGTATTATAACTAACAACTTTTACATTACGACCACCCAAAACTGCTTTCAAGTTTTTACAGCCAAAACAGAAATATTCTGGCAAAAAGGTAATATCATCTGGTAAAGTAATTGTTTCAACAATATTATTATATTGAAACATCCTTTCAGATAATTTTGTCCCTTCTGGTATAATCACATGTTTATTGACTTTCCAATCCATTTTTCAAGCTTGTTATTTATTCTGCAAAATTACTCAAAAGTCGTAATAATAAGCACTCTACGGGCGAATTATTACGACTTAGGGGTGTGTTTTATAGTTTCAGCCCTCGATTTTGGTTTCTTCTGCTTGTCGGCAGTCCTAACGCTTCCATAAACTCATCTTTCTTGCGTCTGAACCACGAATGGCGTGAAACTCCATCGATATTAAGGTCAAAATGTCCCTCTCTATCTTGTTTAAGAGAGCAAATAGCACCATTAGCTGAAAACGATTGGTTATGTTCCGATGAGTAGAGTTTACCTGTAACAGATACATCTTTGAATGTGCATAATTTCCGTATAAGGTCGTCCGTAAAGCCCATCTTTTCGCTGAGGTATTTAATCATCGGCATCAGTTTCTCCACATACGGGAAGTAACGCAAAATCTTGTCGATATATTCCGATTGTTTGCGGTTCTCTTCTTCGTAAGACCTCTTAACCTCCTGCATCTGCTTTTGATGCTCCACCTGCATTTGCTTGATATCGGATTGCAGTTGCTTGATGGTCTCATCTCGGATGGCTATCTCATCTCTCAAATCCTCATTCTTGCGTTCCAATGATTTCATCTTACCGCTGCCGAAAAGAGAACTCACACCGCTTGCAAGGGCTGTGGCTGCATCGGTGGCTACGCTTTTTAGTTTGTCGGTGCGTATCTCCGATTTCACCTGTTTGAGTTTTTGCTCGGCAAGATCTATCTGGTGTTCCTTGTGCTGCCGTTCAACTTCTATGCGTTCCAGCTCTGCACGCTGCTTCTCGATGATAAAGTCGTTTCGTTCCAAATGCTCCTTGCCTGTCTCGGCTTTGGATTGCCCTCGCTCCATTGATAGGATTTCAGATAACAATGTCTGCATCTGTGTCATATCATCATCGTTGAGTTTGTAACTCTTCCCCGTTTCGTGATTCATCCAATCGAATACGATATGTGCGTGGTAGTTCGGCTTAAACCATCTGCTACCGATTTGAAAGCTCTCCATATCGTCTGCATTGGGCTTTCCACTCAGCCAATGCCCCTCGTCTTTGTGCAGGAATATTTGAAGCGGTGTGATACCCCAACGCTCCTGGCACTCCTCGCCAAATCTGCGAACATCCTCCAATGTTGTATCGGACTTGATGAGTAACACGCCCTCACGAATTGGAGAACATCCTGCCACTTTGATAATCTTGCCACTCTTGTTTTTGCGTTCTCGCTCTTTTTCTTGCATTGCTCGCCCCGTCTTTGCTTTAACCATCTGCTTGATGTTGTCGTAATGCGTCTGCAAATCGTAGTCGGCAATGCGAGGGTCTATCCAATGCTCGTTGTCGGCAACAAGTTCGGGAATGAGGTATATTTTCGACTCTCCGATGTTACGCATATATTCGGGAGTTCTGAGGTTGTGAGCCTCGCTTGATGATATATTGCAAGGCTTGATATGTATGCTGCTTTTTATTGCCATAGTTCTTTGATTTTATTGGTTACAATTAGGCTGTTTGTTTGCTAGTTTCCGCTTACGGGGTCCTTAGGGGCAACGCCCATAAGCGGAGTGCAGAGAGGTCACTCTGCCCCACAACTACACATCGGCGAAGCGTGTAGTTATAGTGGGCTATAACCTGAAGCCTCGTTTCTTCTTTGGCTGCGGTTGTGGCATCCGTCTTACGGATTGAACTTGCGATTTCTTTACTGCTTGTTTCGCTTGTATTCTGTGGCGTAAGTAGTCGTTCAAATCCTTATGCTCGGCATAGTGTTTCGACATATCCCTAAGCTTGTCTCCGAACATCTTTTTCAGACTCTCCATTGCCTTTTGCCCTGCTTGGTCGTTGTCGAGAAAACAGCCGATTCTGCTGTATGGTTGTAGCAGTCGTTCTGCTTTTGAGAGGTTGGTAACGGAGTTGAGTACCATATAATCCTGCGCCTCGATGCGTGGCTCTTCGGGGTGGTCGTTTACCCGAATGGTAAGATAAGAGAGGTAATCCATAAACCCTTCGAAGAGGTAACACGTTGCTCGTGGCTCGCCCTGCTGTCGGATATGTGTAATATCCTTTGGAGCAAGACAACCCTTGAAGTAGCGGTTACGGAGTTCATAGCCTCCTGCCATATTCGGAAAGCCGATGGCGAAGTATGGCTTACCGTTATACTCAAATCGCAACTCCTTACATTCTCTTTTGGCGAGTTCGATGTTTATGCCTCGCTCCTGAAAGTAGGCGATTAGTGCAGGCGAGGATAACTCGCCAACCTGTATGTCCTCGAAACTATGATTAGAGGTTTGTTGCTCGCCAAAAGAAAAGGTGGCAGGGCGTATGTATGGAGTCCGCTCCGCTATGCGAGCCAACAGATAGGCTACATTCTCGCTATGGTACAGCTCGGCTGCCAATGCGATGATGTTGCCACCCTTGCCTATACCGAAGTCATACCATTGGTTAAGTTCGGTATTTACCTTGAATGAAGCATCGGTTTCGTTTCTCAGTGGTGATTTATACCATAGGCTTTTGCCCTGCTGCTTGATAGGCGTATAGCCCAAACTTTGCAGATAATCTGCCAACTTGATTTGTTTTGCATCGTTGATTGTCATATTACTACGATTTTGAGGTTAATGAAATTTTGTTGATTTGATGAACCGTTGATGTAATATGCTTATATACAACCTTGTAACCTCTCAACATCTTCTCAACAAACCGCTCACCAAAAGAGAAATTCACAAACGGTGGTTGTCGGTCTCTCAACTTCTCTTTTGGATTGTTGAGATTTTGTTGAGAATGTATATTGCTTGTTATCAGTGTGTTTATACTCATATTCAACAATTCAACAGAAAAAGATAATGTTACAAGGATTCGAGTTGCTCCCTTGTGATGGTGTAGAAGCGTCCCACTCTCCTTATCGGCTCATAGTGGCAACTTTGGTTGTAGTTGCCTTGATAGGTGGTATAGGTAAGTCCGTTGGGTGCAGGTGTCAGTTTCCAACACTCTTGCACCACCTTACGCACTTGGTGTTTCTCTACCTTTACCTGAGAGTGCATCAACAGCACGATAAAGTCGTTAAGGCAGAATGAAACGCTATCCACATTCATAGTTGCCATAATATCGAGCAACAGCTCCGACATCTCTATCTCCAATCGGTTGCGGTTGCTGCGGATAATCCTCTGCAATGCTTCGGTATGCAGCAATGAGGGGTTGAACCACATTCGGCTCTCCCTCTCGGTGGATAACTTTCGATTGGTGAGGAAATGAAGAAATGCGGGTATTTCTGCTTTTAGTCGTTGCAGGAAGTTGGTATCATCGGACTGCAAGCGGTTTATCTTGCGTACCCAATAGCGTGTTTCTCCTGCATCGATGATTACGGGCAGATACTCGTTGTTGGAGCATAGCACGAATTTGGCAAAGAACGCTATTTCGTCACGGTCTTTGCCTTTGGCTTCCACCTTGTAGGATAATGTGGTACTAAGATTCTTCAACCGCTCGCTGTCCTCCCTGCGATTGAGCAGCACCTCATCGACCACGATAAGGAGCTTGCCTGCCCAATCGGAATTGAATTGACTGCGGAAATCCTCGTTGGTGTTGAATGTGACATTGTTCTGAAAGAGGGCTTTCAGAAAATTGAGGAATGTGCTCTTGCCTGTGTTGCGTTCCTCCGATACTAACAGCAGGATTGGTAACTTCTGAACAGGTTGCAGGTAGAGCAGTTGCAGATAGTCCATACCCAACTCATATTGCTCACCGAAGATGTGTTCTATCAATGAGCGGATAGAGGGGAAATCACCCTCCTGCGGTCGGTGGTCTATCGGCTCATAGAGGTTAAGAAACTTGCCGATTACTGGGCGATAGCCGATGTGTTCGGGTACGGTGCAGAAACCGTCATACTTGGGAACGCTGCCGATGTAGTCCTTGCCATAATCTTGGCGGAGCGTTTCATTGTTCCACGGGATACGCTTCTTCACATATCCGCCACTCAGTCTTGGCTGCTCCACAATCTTGTAGAGTGTTGTTCCCACTCGGATAAATTCTTCTTTTGCCATACCGCCATCTGATGGCGGTTGATAGCTTGTTGTAACTTTTTTAGCTTCCATATTTCACTCTTTTGGGTTTGAAAAATGTCAGCTACAAAAATATAAGTGATTGATGGATAAGTTGCTACGCAAATTGTAGCAGAATGATGAATAAGATACATTGAGGGTGGGAATGTGAGGGGTATATAAACACCACAAGCCCGAAAACAGGCGAAAAACCTATCTTCGGGCTTGCTTTGCTGATTAGTCAGCCGATATGCAGACTTACCGATTTATCGGCTTGTCGGTATGCCATCACGACATACCCGATATAGAGTTTGCAAGCGAAAAGAGATAACATACTTTCTCTTTTCGTCCGCATATTCTCTTTAACAACTCACCCCGTATCTTCTCTGCACCGTATGAGTTGATGCGAAATGCAAGGGCTATAATCATATCCATATTGTAGAGGGTAGCCCAATAGGTATATGGTATTACTTCGCAATGTTGAGTGTGTTCTGTTATCACTCCGCTTTTGTGTATGGCTCGGATTTCAACCTTTAATGTGGGTGCTGCCACATCGAATAGCGCCATAAGTTCCGTAAACGACATCCATATATTGCTATCAGGAATGTTCACTTTGCCTGATTCGCTGATTGTTATTATTGTTCGTTCCATATCTATACATATTAAATTGCAAATCTTCCGCTAACTCGACTCTCAAACATTGATATATCGTGTTCAAGTTTGGTATTAGTAACCTTTGCGTAAATCTGCGTTGTGGTAATGTTCGTATGTCCGAGAATCTTGCTTACACTCTCTATCGGCATACCATAGTTCAAGGCTAACACTGCGAATGTATGCCTACTCAGATGGAACGAAGTTCGCTTCTCGATACCGCATATCTTGGCAACCTCCTTGATGCGTCTGTTAATCACATCGTGGCTACCGATATTGAATAGATTGTTGCTTATTCTGTATGGCTCATATCGTTTGATAATCTGCATAGGAATATCCATCAACTTGATTTGGAACGGTACACCTGTCTTTTGTCGCTTTGATACAATCCACGGTGAACCGCCCAACATTGTAATATTCTCAGTTGTCAGGTTCTTGATGTCGATGAATGATATACCCGTCCAACAGCCGAACACGAATAAATCTCTTGCCAACTCCAAATCGGGATTATTCAATTCAACAGTTGTAAAGGCTTGCAGTTCCTCCTCCGTCAAGAAACCTCGTTCCTTGTGGTCGGGGTCAACCTTATATTGGGCAAATGGATTGCGTGCTATCTTACCGTTATAGTGAGCAGTAGTTACAATATGCTTCAGTGGTATGGAGTATATCCATACTGATGACTGAGCCAATCCAACCTCATTTCGTAGATACAAGCAATAATCACGAATGAAATCTTCAGTAAGTTCATTCATTGCAATGTCATTGCGCTTGTAATGCACCTTGATAAACTCGGCCAGATATTTTCTTACGGTGAGATACTTTTGATATGTACGCAGAGAACGATCCTTGCCAACTCGTTTGGCAAAGGCTTCGTTCTCCTTGTCGAATGCTCGAAGCAGTGTTTCATACTCCGTTCCGATGCCTTGATAGGCATTGCGTACCATTTCGGCAGTTACAAACGCCTCACGGTCTGAAATGCGTTGATAGTGCTTGATGATTTGAGCCTTGATATTATCCAAAGCCAAATTGATGTCTCTCGATTCTTTACTCTTGCCCTTTGCTCGGTTGCCTTTTACATCCCATAGGTCTTTATGGATGCTCTGCTTGCAACTGAATTGAGCCACAGAACCGTTGATTGTTACTCGTCCCATAATCGGGACAATACCGTTTTTCTCTTTGCTTCCGTTCACGTAGAACAGCACCTTAAATGTACTTCGCATAATCTAATCTTTTTTTAGTTACAAAATTAGTTATCAGCGAGTTACACATTGATATGCAAACTAACGCAGAACGATGAAACGTGACGACACAAAGAAAAACTTTACTGCATTATCGGGTAATGACTTGGCAACCGTTCTATTTCATTACCTTGCGTTTCTTTGCTAAATTGCTATTGTCACTATTTCTGAGGTTTTCTGTTTAATGCGTTATGGCTCAGTTCAAAACGCAGAAATTCACCTTTTTTGCATCGAATACCGTGATTTTTTATTAAAACAGCTACTGAAAACCACGAAAAAACGGGATATTTCAAAGTTTCCGAAAAATCATTACAATGACTTGAGTCAATGATTGTGAAGAGTCAATGAAGTTATTACAATGGTTTAGTATAAAGATTGTAATAACTGACTGAAACCATTGTGATGAAAATTTTAACCCATTGGGATTTTCTTGCCAAAACAACTTTTTGAGCATGAAAATATAGCTTAAAAGCCATTTTTTCATCAGGAACGATAAAAAACACAGACAAAATCAGAATAACATTTTAATATGAAATCACGAAAATATATTAACACAGATTCAGTCATAAACTAGAATGATTCAAATGGCTCAAACTCTATGAAAGTGATTATTAATATTTTGTTGACAAATTGTATTTCCTAAACTCTCTGAGAATCGATTTTTGCATAAGTCATTAATATAAGTACAGATTTTTTTGATTCTCATAAAGTTTAGCTGACATAATGTCGGAGTTATTTGATGGATGGTGTTGCAAAACTAATTTAAACACAGAGACACAGAACACACGAAGATTTTATTTATTCTCAATATATTATCTCTGTGACTTCGTGCCTCTGTGTTTGATTTGCATATGTTGCAACACCATCATTACAGACTTACTATTTCCCCTATGTTAAAAAATGTCATCAAATCACATCATCCAACTGACAACCAAGTATATATTAAAATGGTGAAACTTGTAAAAGTAAAAATCTACTGCATATAACAATTGAAATAATAATTAAAATCAAAACACTGCAATGTTTCAGAAAAAAGGTAGGCAGCTTTTCCGGAAAACATCGCAGTGTTTCTAAAAAAAGCTGCCTACCTTTTTCCGGAAAGTTCACTATTTAAAATTCCATATATTTTCATCCGAAAGCAAGTAAAAATACTCTCGGAAGGAAATTGATTTACATACGGAAGGAAAACGAATTACTTTCGGAAGGAAATTCCGTTGCTTTTGGGTGTGTAGACTTTTTTTTATTATAATTGCATTTGTTAGTTGAGTATACACTATTCATATTCCTTTTGATATTGCAACTTATAAACTGATTATGATTAACTTCGACGAATACATACGCCAAGGCGAACCGCATCAACGGGAAAAGGGGTACGCATGGCAAACCGCAATCGGACTACAAGCAGTTGATGGACTTAAACCATCCGATTATTTAATTGAAACAGCACACAAAGATATTGAAGGAGAAATTACAATTGATGAAGTAGAACAACTAATAAAAAGTTACTACCATTCAAAAGATGCACGTACACCAGAAATAGCAGAAATGCATGAGGCAGATACTGCATCAATCAATATTCGCCGAATACTTACAGAGAAAACATTTGCCTTTACGCTTGTCGGACTAACATCTATTCATCGTCGTATATTCGATGGTGTATTCAAATTTGCCGGTCAAATCCGCGATTACAACATTACAAAAAAAGAATGGGTGCTACGTGGTGATACAGTGTTGTATGTTTCCGCACCTGATCTCCGCAAGGCAATCGAATACGACTTGGAACAAGAACGCCAGTTCGACTATTCAAAAGTGGACAGAAATGGATTAGTGAGCCATATAGCCAAATTTGTATCCGGACTATGGCAAATCCATCCGTTCGGAGAAGGGAATACCCGAACGACTGCCGTGTTCACGATTCTCTATCTACGTTCTATGGGATTTGATGTAACAAACGACCTCTTCGCTAATCATTCATGGTATTTCCGCAATGCGCTGGTACGAGCCAACTACCAAAACATACAAAAAGGAATCATGCGTAATTCGGAATATTTGGAACGATTCTTCCGTAATCTGTTATTAGGAGAAAACAATGAGTTACGGAATCGTTATATGGTAGTCAATACGCCTGAAGCACTGATAACAGAACAGGCAGAGCATATCAACCGTACAAGTACCGTACAACCTACCGAACAAGTTACCGAACAAGTTCGTTCTTTATTACTAACATTATCAAATGAACAATTATCTTTGAAAGGTCTAATGGAGAAGATTGGTTTAAAGCATCGTCCGACATTTATAGAAAATTACATAGCTCCAGCTATAGAAGCAGGTGTTCTCAAAGTGTTATATCCAGACAAGCCAAATCATCCTCGACAGAAATATTTGCTGACGGCTAAAGGATTAGCATTATATAACGAAATTAAGTCAAAACAATAATTCTGATGAATAGCATTAATAAATATATCTCCAATATAAAGGACAAGTTTCGCAAGCTTGGAATTAGTTGACAAGAACTTAATTCCCTCGTCAACTCGTCTCTGAAACCTTGTCAACTTTAAATTAACAACATATTATGGAAAATACAGATTTGAAGAAATGGAAAACTATCAGCAGTGAATATTTATATAAAGACAACTGGCTGACAGCACGGAAAGATTGTGTGGAACTTCCGTCGGGCGTGAGAATACCGAGTTATTACATACTTGAATATCCGGAATGGGTTTGCACAATAGCAATTACTAAAGAAAAGAAGTTTATATTTGTAAGACAATACAGACATGGTTTGCAGGAAATAAGATACGAGCTATGTGCCGGTGTTTGCGACCCGGAGGATTCGTCTCCGCTCGAGGCTGCAAAAAGGGAATTGCTCGAGGAAACAGGATATGGAAATGGCAAATGGGAAAAGATTATGGTTGTTTCGGCAAATGCCAGTTCCATGACAAACCATACTCACTGTTTTGTTGCCACTGACGTGGAAAAGATATCTGAGCCTCATCAGGAAGAGACCGAAGATTTAAGGATTCATATACTCAGTCTCGATGAAGTGAGGGAATTAATGCATAATGATGAAATAAAGCAAGCAACGCAAATCGCTCCGCTTTGGAAATATTTTGCTGAGAATGGAATGATTTGAGGTAAAGTTGACAAGGTTACAGAGACAAGTTGACAAGAACTTAATTCTCTTGTCAACTCGTCAACTGAATACTTAGCTTGCAAAACTTTAACAACGAACATACATGAATACAGAAAACACGGAACAGAATATTCTGCATAAAATGGCAGCATATTGCTCAACAGCCGAGAGATGCGTTCAGGACATTGAAAGCAAATTAAAGAATACCGACCTTGACGATGAGGCTCGAGAACGTATAATCGCACGGCTGAAGCAGGAACGCTTCATCGACGAAGGACGTTTCAGCCGTTTTTTTGTCAACGACAAATTACGTTTCAATAAATGGGGACGGATAAAAATATCTTTCGAGCTTAAAAGAAAAGGTATTTCCGGCATTGATGCGGAAGAAGCTCTTTCCGGTATAGACGAAGAAGAATACAGAAACACGCTTTACGATATTCTGAAGAGCAAGAAGAAAACGGTCAAAGGGAAAGATGAACGTGACGTTTTCTACAAGCTTCTGAGATTTGCTGCCGGAAGAGGATTTGAGACCTCAATATCGGCAAAATGTATAAAAGAAATTCTCAACAGTACCGAAGACTATGATGAATCTTATTTATGATTTTCTTAATCTTATTTATCCTCCAAAATGTTGTATATGCAATACGAATCTGATTAGCGGAGAAGATTGCATATGCCTCAAATGCCTTTGTAACCTGCAGCATAGCGATGACAATGCTAACGGGCTGAGCGAGAATTTTCTGTTTTCATCTCCGGGCTTGCCTCCCAGCCTCGCCTATTGCCCGTTTATATTTGAAAAAGGGAGCTGCACGCAAACCTTAATTCACAAAATGAAGTATGAAGACAAACCTCAAATCGGATACCGTCTGGCAAAATATGCGGCTAAAGAGCTGTTGCGTGCGGAAAGTCCGCTGTGCAGTTGCGATTTGATTGTTCCCGTTCCTCTGCATAAAAAGAAGTTGAAAAAAAGAGGTTACAACCAGTCATTGTGGATTGCCCAAGGATTGCATCACGTATGGAAAACAGAAATAAATACAAACTGCATAGAAAGAATATATAACAACCAAACGCAAACTCAAAAAGACGCGTATGAACGATGGAAACACAAGGATTTGGCTTTCAAAGTGAAAGAGCCGGAAACTATTTGCGGAAAATCCATACTGATAATCGACGACGTTATAACAACAGGCACAACCATAAAAGCTTGTGCCATAGCAATTGCCGAAGCAAAACCTAAGGAAATAAACTTCTTTGCCCTATGCCATACATAAAAAAAGATAAATAAATAAGATATAATGAAATTATATAATTTGTTTTCGCTATTTTTGCAAAATAAAAATTAAGTTTCAGGTTAATAGGCTTTATAACCTGACAAATAAAAATTGACTTGCGTATTTCGTTTGAATAAGCATAAAATTTAGACATAATTTAGAGGATTGTATGAAAACATTGGAAAGCTTAGTAGCAGAGAAATTATTAAAGATTAAAGCGGTAAAATTGCAACCAGCAAACCCTTTCACTTGGGCTTCAGGCTGGAAGTCTCCAATTTACAATGACAACCGTAAGACTTTGTCTTATCCGGCTGTTCGCAGTTTCATCAAACTTGAATTGGCTCGTGTAATCAGCGAAACTTACGAAAATGTAGATGCTATTGCCGGTGTAGCTACAGGCGCAATTGCTCAGGGTGCATTGGTGGCAGATTTGCTTGGCTTGCCTTTCGTATACATCCGTTCAACTCCAAAAGATCATGGTTTGGAAAACCTTATCGAAGGAGAATTGAAACCAGGTTCAAAAGTTGTTATTATTGAAGACTTGGTATCAACAGGCGGTAGCAGCTTGAAGGCTGTTCAGGCAGTTCGTAATTTCGGTTGCGAAGTAATTGGTATGGTTGCTATTTTCACATACGGTTTCCCTGTTGCTGTTGAAGCATTCAAGAAAGCTAACGTAACATTGACAACTTTGAGCAATTATGATGCTGTAATTGCAGAAGCAGTTCGTACAAATTACATCGACGAATCAGAAATTGAAATTCTTCAGGAATGGAGAAAAGATCCTTCTGTTTGGAATCCGGGCAAATAATCAGATTTTTTGCAAAACTATAAGATAAAAGGCAGAGAAGCACAGAGACATTCATTCTGTCTCAGTGTTTCTTTGCCTTTGTTTTTATTATAAGATAATTCTATATTCGCAGGTTAGATTTTCAGTTGACAAGTTAACAAGTTGACGAGTTGACCAGTATTTAATTCCCTAGTCAACTTGTCTCTGATGCCTTGTCAACTATTAAATCGAGTTCCTTGCGAAACCTAAATAACACAATATATATGACCGAATTTGTAAGCGAAATAAAAGCTATTCCTCAAAATGACGATCGTATTTTTGCGATGTTGTCTGACTTGTCAAACCTGGAGCGCGTAAAAGACAGAATTCCTCAGGATAAAATCCAGGGATTTGAATTTGACAGTGACTCTTGCAGCTTTTCAGTAAATCCTGTTGGCAAAATAACATTCCAGATTGTTGAACGTGAACCAAACAAGACAATCAAGTTTGCAACGACAAACTCTCCTGTTCCCCTGTTCCTCTGGATTCAGCTTAAGCAGGTGGCTGAAATGGATACAAGAATGAAACTTACTGCGCGCGCAGACTTGAATCCTTTTATAAAACAAATGGTGGCAAAACCAATGCAGGAAGCAATTGATAAAATTGCAGCTGTACTTGAAAAGTTACCTTATTGATTATAATGTAAAAACTGCTAAATAATATGGCACAAAAGCTTTGGGAAAAAAATGTTCAGGTGGATCATGAAGTAGATGTTTTCACCGTTGGCAAAGATAGAGAAATGGATCTTTATCTTGCAAAATATGATGTGCTTGGTTCAATGGCACACATCACAATGCTTGAGAGTATCGGTTTGTTGGAGAAAGAAGAACTTTCTGCTTTGCTTGCCGAGCTTAAGAACATTTACAAAATTGCCGAAAGCGGTAACTTCGTCATTGAAGATGGTATTGAAGATGTTCACTCGCAGGTAGAACTGATGCTGACAAGAAAACTTGGTGACATAGGTAAGAAAATCCACAGCGGACGTTCACGAAACGACCAGGTTCTTGTGGATTTGAAATTATTCACTCGTGCTGAAATCCGCGAATTGGTGGAACTTGTTTCAGGCTTGTTTGAAGTTTTGCAGGCTCAAAGCGAAAAATATAAATCTGTTCTTTTGCCGGGTTATACTCATTTGCAGGTGGCTATGCCTTCTTCTTTCGGACTTTGGTTTGGCGCATACGCAGAAAGTCTTGTGGACGAATTGCAGCTTCTGCAGGCTGCCTATAAGATATGCAACCGCAATCCGCTAGGTTCTGCAGCCGGTTATGGTTCTTCTTTCCCTTTGAACAGACAGATGACAACAGACTTGCTTGGCTTCGACTCTATGGACTACAACGTGGTTTATGCTCAAATGGGACGAGGAAAGATGGAGCGTACTGTGGCATTTGCTATGGCTGGCATCGCCGGAACTTTGTCAAAACTGGCATTCGACGCTTGTATGTTCAACAGCCAGAATTTCGGTTTCATTAAATTGCCGGACCAGTTCACTACTGGTTCAAGCATTATGCCGCACAAAAAGAATCCGGATGTATTTGAACTTACTCGTGCAAAATGCAACAAGATTCAGGGATTGCCAAATCAGATTACTCTTATTTTCAACAATCTTCCTTCAGGATATTTCAGAGATTTGCAAATCATCAAGGAAGTGTTCCTTCCTTCATTCGATGAACTGAAAGATTGCTTGAGAATGGTTACTCACATGATGCGCGAAGTGAAAGTAAACGAGCATATCCTCGATGACGACAAATATTCATTGCTCTTCAGTGTTGAGGAAGTGAACCGCCTGGTGCGTGAAGGAGTTCCTTTCCGTGACGCATACAAGAAAGTTGGCCTCAGCATCGAAGCCGGCGAATTTGTGCCTAACAAGGAAGTTCATCACACTCACGAAGGAAGTATCGGAAACCTATGCAATGAAGAAATCGCAAAACTTATGCAAACAGTTTTGGCAGGATTTGGATTTGAAAAGGTTGAGGAGGCTGAGAAAGCATTGATAGGATAAAATAAATACAGAATAGAGATACAATTTCATCAATATTCATGCGTTATATATAATAACGCAGAAACTGATGAATTGTATCTTTATTTTTTTAGAAAAACAGATATGAAACGACTTCTTTTTTTAATACTTTGCGGAATTGCTTTTTCCTGTTCAACATTTGTAAGTAATATTCCATATGCTAGGGTTTATCTTGAACTGGACTTGACTTATCAGGACAGAGCTCTGAAAACATTGTCGGCATACAAAATTTATAATCAGAAGAATATTGATCAGGCTGGTGAAATGACCGGATTCGGAGGCGTTCTCGTTTACCACGGAGTTAATGCTTCAGGAATGGATCAGTATTATGCCTTTGATGCAGCTTGCCCATATGAGGCAAAAACAAGCATAATAGTTGAAGTAACTGATGATGGATTATACGCTATATGTCCAAAATGCGGAAGTAAATACGATTTATTAAATGGAATAGCAAATCCGTTGGAAGGTCCGTCAGATCAATACCTTAAGCAATATAACGTAAGTATGCAAGGAGATAAAATTTACGTCACCAATTAAAAAAATGCTCAAAAAGTTTTGTAATATAAATATTTTATCTACCTTTGCACTCGCAATCGGAAGCGAAAGAGTTCGTAACAAGTGAAACCGAGAGCAGCATATGCGGAAGTAGCTCAGTTGGTAGAGCATAACCTTGCCAAGGTTAGGGTCGCGGGTTCGAGTCCCGTCTTCCGCTCATCGCTTATGCGAATGGATGCTCGAATGGTGGAATCGGTAGACACGAAGGACTTAAAATCCTTTGGCTATTGCAGCTGTGCGGGTTCAAGTCCCGCTTCGAGTACTGAAAATTATTTGCGGAAGTAGCTCAGTTGGTAGAGCATAACCTTGCCAAGGTTAGGGTCGCGGGTTCGAGTCCCGTCTTCCGCTCTAAAGAGAGAAATCTCAAAACAAAAAACAAAGTACAGACAATCTTGCGGAAGTAGCTCAGTTGGTAGAGCATAACCTTGCCAAGGTTAGGGTCGCGGGTTCGAGTCCCGTCTTCCGCTCAGCTTCCAAAAAGCCTCGTGATTCTTAGGGATTGCGGGGCTTTTTACTTTATAAATCTATACAAAACATTTGTATTATGAAATCACGAATATCAGCTTTTATTTGCAGTTGCATACTTCTTTGCAGTTGCAGTTTCTCCTCACAAAAAGAAAATACCAATAATATTTCTGAAACTGATAATCCAAATGAATTATATCTGTTGGTTGGCAGTTATTCAACTCCCGAAGAAGAAGGCATAAAGCTCTACAAATTCGATGAGGCTACTGGTGATAGCAAATATATAAGCGGACTTAAAGGTATTTCTAATCCGTCGTTCCTCACTATTGCCTCAAATGGAAAGAATATTTATGCTGTTGGCGAAGATGAAGGATTGACTTCAACTGCAAATGCCATATTGCTGGAAAATGAGAAAATGACTCTTCTCAATTCTCAGCTGACAAACGGCGGCGCTCCATGTCATATAAACTTTGACCCTAAAGAAGAATTCGTAATAACAGCAAACTATATGGGCGGCAGTATTACGGTCTTCCCTATCGAAAAAGATGGCAAACTCGGAGAGAAAAGTAATCTGATTCAATTTGAAGGTAAAAGTATCGACAAGGAAAGACAGGAACAACCTCATTTGCATTGTATAAAAATCACTCCGGACGGAAAATATCTTCTGGCTAATGATTTGGGAACCGATAAAATCCATATGTTCCCTTTTGCTGAGAATAATCCGGATAAATCATCAGCCACATTGCTTGACCAGGCAAACATGAAGGACATAAAAATTAAAGAAGGTTCCGGTCCTCGCCATATTTGTTTCCATCCAAACAAGAAAAATGCATATCTTATCAACGAGCTTTCCGGCGAAGTTGTTGTATTCAATTATAATAATGGAGAAATGGACGCTATCCAATATATAAAGGCAGACAGTGTCGGAGCAAAAGGCAGTGCCGATATACATGTTTCTCCTGATGGCAAATTCGTTTATTCAAGCAACAGACTGAAAGAAGACGGCATTGCAGTGTTTGCAGTTGATGAAACTAACGGGAAATTAAACAAGATTGATTATACTCTTACAGGAAAGCATCCAAGGAATTTCATGATTACTCCAAATGGCAAATATCTTCTTGTGGCTTGCCGTGATGACAACAGGATTGAAATATATTCCAGAAATACAGAAAATGGAAGGCTGGAGAACACAGGTAAATATATTGAGAGTGGGAAGCCAGTGTGTTTGAAAATTATACGGTAAAATCAATATTAATAACTAACAACTAAAAAATCATTCAAAATGAGAAAACTAATTGCATTATTGAGCCTTTTTACAATCTTAGGCATTGCATTTACATCATGTGGGGACGATAAAAAAGATGAAGTAGAAGATGTTGTAAAAACAGGTGTTCATAAAATTGTAGTTGAACAAAGTGGAGATATCGATGACTTTGATTTAAACGTAACTTTTGGCGGCGTTTCATTAGCCGGTCCAGCAAAACTTTACAGTGCTGACGGAGAATATGAAGGAGAGAGTTATTCTGCAACTTTCAAGAATGAGAAAAATATAACATGTTATACAGAACCAGATGCTTTCTTCCTTACTTGTGCCGGCAGCGTTTCATGCATTACATCAGGAAAGACTCTTAAAGTAAAAGTTAGTGCTTATATTAACGATAAAGAAGTTGATGTTCTTGAAAAAGAATATAAATCAGACGGAGATGTTTTGGTTGAAAGCTTTAGTCTTTCTACGGATATAAGTATGAAGTAAAATATGCTTGTAAAAAAATAGACTAACTCAAATCAATGAGTTAGTCTATTTTTTATAATGATTTAAATCCGATTTTATTGATTATTCTTCAAATACTCATCCATCGCAGCCGCCGCCTTACGTCCGTCGCCCATAGCAAGGATAACAGTCGCACCGCCGCGAACAATATCACCACCGGCAAATACATCTGACAAAGATGCCTGGTTTGTTGCCTCATTAACAACGATTGTTCCTTTCTTGCTTACTTCAAGACCGGTAAATGCTCTTGGAATAAGTGGGTTTGGAGAAACACCGACGCTGACGATTACCTCATCCACATCAACCAACTCAACTGCACCTTCAATTGGAACAGGACGGCGACGGCCGGAAGCATCAGGTTCACCCAACTCCATCTTCTGCAAGCGCATCTGTTTTACGCGTCCTCTTTCATCTCCGATATATTCGATAGGATTATGAAGTGTAAGGAATTCAACACCTTCTTCTTTTGCGTGTTTAACTTCTTCAAGACGTGCAGGCATTTCTTCCTCGCTTCGGCGATAAATAATCATAGCACGTTCAGCACCCAAACGGCGAGCCGTACGAACAGAGTCCATTGCAGTGTTTCCACCACCAATTACGGCTACCTTCTTTCCTTGCATAACAGGAGTATCTGTTTCCGGATTTGCCGCATCCATAAGGTTTACTCGAGTAAGATATTCATTTGATGACATCACACCAACCAAGTTCTCACCCGGAATATTCATAAAGTTAGGAAGGCCGGCACCGCTGGCAACAAATATTCCTTTATATCCGTCCTCATGCAAATCGTCATATGAGATAGTTTTGCCGACAATACAGTTTGTCACAAACCCCACTCCTATTTTACGCAGACCTTCAATTTCAACATCTACTATTCTGTTTGGCAAACGGAATTCTGGAATACCATATTTCAACACACCACCGATTTCGTGCAAAGCTTCAAATACAGTTACAGAATAACCTTTCTTAGCCATATCACCGGCAAAAGACAAACCGGCAGGGCCAGAACCAACAACAGCAACCTTGATACCGTTTTTATCAGAAATTTCAGGAATTGAAATTTGTCCGCTTTCACGTTCATAATCGGCAACAAATCTTTCAAGATAACCGATGGCAACAGCTTCCTTGCCCATCTTTAAATGTATACACTGGCTTTCGCACTGTTTTTCCTGAGGACATACACGACCGCAAACAGCAGGCAAAGCGCTTGTTTCCTTCAAAGTTTTGGCAGCTTCAAGGAATTCGCCTCTTTCAATATTCTTGATAAATGTAGGGATGTTGATACCAACCGGACAACCCTGCATACATGTAGGTTTCGGACAGTCCAGACAACGCTGAGCTTCTAGCAAAGCTTGTTCCGGAGTCAATCCAAGGTTTACTTCTTCCAAACGTGTGTGACTGCGGTATTCTGCATCAAGTTCATTCATGTGAACACGCGGAATATCGGCACGTTCTTTATTCTTTTTACTCTTACGCAGTTCTTCTCTCCAAGGTTCAGAACGGCGAGCTGCAATTAATTCTTCCTGTGTCATTGTTTGTTCCTCCTTACTTCTTTTCAACATCTTTATATGCACCAAGGCGCAAAATCATTTCATCAAAATCGACCTTATGCGCATCAAATTCCGGTCCGTCAACACAAACGAACTTAGTCTTTCCATCAACAGTAATACGGCAAGCACCGCACATACCTGTTCCGTCAACCATGATTGTATTCAAAGAAGCAACAGTCGGAATATTATATTTTCTTGTAAGTTCAGAGACAAACTTCATCATTATTGCAGGTCCGATAGTGACACACAAATCCACTTTCTCGCGATTGATTACTGACTCAACGCCATTAGTAACCAAGCCCTTGTTTCCATACGAACCATCGTCTGTCATTATTATCACTTCGTCAGAATTTGCACGCATTTGCTCTTCAAGGATAATCAAGTCCTTAGTTCTTGCAGCAAGCACTACAATAACTTTGTTTCCTGCTTTATGGAAGGCCTCAACTATTGGCAACAAAGGAGCAACACCAACACCACCTCCGGCACAAACCACAGTACCGACCTTTTCAATGTGAGTTGCCTGTCCAAGTGGTCCAACCAAATCAGTGATATAATCACCTTCATTCAGTTCACAAATCTTACGGGATGAAGCACCGACAGCCTGAATAACCAAAGTAATTGTGCCTTTCTTGGTATCAGAACCAGCAATAGTCAATGGAATACGTTCTCCCTTTTCGCCAACTTTCACGATGACGAAGTGTCCAGCCTTTCTGGAGCGGGCAATAAGAGGAGCCTCAACCTCCAATTTCACCACATTGGCTGAAAAATGCTCTTTACTTACAATTTTATTCATTTATAATCGCTATTGATATTATATTTCTAATTTATGCGACAAAAGTACAGAAAAAAGTTAACTTCCCTAAATTGTTGAAACAAGATTATTCAAAAAGATCATCTTCTCTAATCAACATCAATATCGCGGAATGAGGCACAATCAAATATTTCTCATCATTGAATGTAATTTCATACGATGCGCTTTGCAAATATATTGCCAAATCACCTTCCTTTGCCTGTAAAGGAAGGTAACGCACCTCATCCTTATTTTTCTTCTCCCAGACTTCCAAATCCTGTTCTTGTGCAGGAAGAGCGTAACCTGGACCGGTTTTTATTACATAGCCGGATTGTATTTTTTCTTTTTCTTGCACAGAAGGTGGCAAATATAATCCTGTCTTCGTCTGACTCTGAGGGTTCTTAGGTTTTATCAACACCTTATCCCCTATCATAAGGAATTTATTGATGTCTTTCTGGTCTATTGATAATTGCATAATTGCTATCTGATTTTAGTTGTTTAAATACAAATATATAACAGTTTCAGGATTTTCGTGCAAATGCCATTTTCTTTTTAAGTGTTCTAACGTGCCACCAAAGGAAAATCCACGCCATCAGGGAAGCCAGAACATCTGAAAACGGACCAGCCAGCCAAACTCCGTCAAGTCCATAAAAGTTTGGCAAAACCCAAATAGCAGGTATCAGGAAAAGACACTGACGGCTAAGACTCAAGAACATTGCTTTCCATGCAATACCGATACTTTGGAAGAATTGGCTTATTGCCAACTGAGAGCCTACAACCAAAAACGCTAGAAGATTCAGACGCAATCCATTTTCCGAAATAACAGATAATTCTTCATCAGCAGTAAATCCATTAACAATTATTCCAGGGAAAAAGTAACTTGCTATGAAACCTATTCCTGTTATGATTGTTGACACAAAAATAACTTTATATAAAGTTTCCTGAACTCTGTCGTGACGCTCTGCACCATAATTAAAACCAACTATAGGCTGCATTCCTTGCGCAATACCGATTACAAGCATAACCAATAGCATTGCGAAACTTGTTATAATTCCACTTGCGCCTATCGCCAAATCTCCTCCATGAGTTTTCAGCGCATGGTTCATAACTACATTCACAAAACTTCCTGCAAGCTGCATTGAGAAAGGAGATATTCCAATTGATATTATACTAAGCAGAATTTTCTTATCCAGACTGAAATGTTCTTTTCTGAAACGAACCAAACTTTTTTCACTGATAAAATGGCTCATCACAAATACTGTACATGCCATCATGGAAAGTAGTGTTGCAATAGCTGCACCTCTAATACCCATATCCAACACGAAAATAAATATCGGATCCAATATTACATTCAATGCCGCACCAAGCAACATAGTGTACATTGCTTTTTTAGGATAACCGGAAGCACGCATCACAGCATTGAAACTGAAACTCAAAGATGCAAACAAATTCGCAGGTATTGCTATATAAAGATAATCTGCTGCATAAGGTATTGTCTGCTCACTTCCCCCAAAAGCCATAAGCAAAGGTTCCAGAAACAACATACTTGGAATTATCGTTATTGCACTCAATATAAAAGTAAGTACCAATGAATTTCCTAATACATTTTCTGCCTGATTAATATCTTTTCTTCCTAAACATATTGATACTCTTGTTGCAGCACCGGCTCCAACCAACATACCGAATGCCTGCAGAAACAGCATTATCGGGAACGTAAGTGTCAGACCGGATATTGCCAGAGGACCTACACCCTGCCCTATAAAAATACGGTCCACAATGTTGTATAAAGCATTTACCATTGTCCCGATTACAGCCGGGATTGCATAATAAACCAAAAGACGACTGATTTTATCATTTTCCAACCGCCAAGTAATTTCATTAGACATACCTATTTCAACTGTTTAGATTTTTATTCAAGTTTCTGATCAATTCCTCGACACTACCAGCAATTTTCTCCTTGCCATCTTTGTCTCTCAGAACAATATTATTCGGAGAATAACAATATACAGACAACTGAGAAACTGATTGCTCTTCAACAGGAGAATATCCATTTCTTTCCAATGCATTTCTTACCCAAAATACAGTATTGGATTCACCCTGAAGAAAGACAGGTTTCCTCTTCACGTTTATATCCATTTTTCCAGTAGAAATATCAAAAGTTATATTATCTCTGGCAAAGAAATCCTGAAATTCCCCGTTCAATATTAAATCCTCCGGACAACCGCACAATATATTCTGAGGTTTACTCCTCATTAGCCACAACTTATCTGCCAGCTGTATGGCTTGCTCCAAATCATGTGTGGATAGTAATATAGCCTTTCCCTGCTCAACAGCGAGACGGCGCAAAAGTATCATCATTTCAATACGGCTAGTTATATCCAAAAAAGCGGTAGGCTCATCCAGTATAATTACAGGACACTGCTGTGCCAGAGTTTTTGCTATCATTGCTTTTTGCCGTTCCCCGTCACTGAGTTCCGACACATAACTACCGGCTTTATTCAATATCCCCACAGCACACATTGATTCTTCAATTATTCTTTTGTCCTCCGCCTTTAATCTGGCAAAAAAGCCTGTATGTGGATGTCTTCCCAATGATACCAGCTCATAAACAGTTATTCCTCCGGCATTCGTTTTCTCGGTAAGAACTACACCCAAAGTCAAAGCCAACTCCAATGGTTTATAGGAAGCCAAATCTCTCCCCATAATCTCAACATTCCCGGCAAGAGAAGGCTGAAATCCACAAAGTGTACGTAGCAAGGTAGATTTTCCGGCTCCATTCAACCCCAAAAGACATGTAAGCTCTCCTTTGTTAAGATATAAATCCATACCTTCATTTACAACTTTAGGAGGTTGTCCTTTACGGCTATATCCTATTGCCAGACCATGAGTTTCAACAGCTGCTTTTTCTATCATACAGACTAGTTAAAATATTGAATATTTCTTCTGTTTACAATAACATAAATTATCACCGGAGCTCCAATCATAGGAGTTACCGCATTCAACGGTAATATGGAATTAGTTCCCGGCATCACAGTAAGTATATTGCAAAGTAACGCCACACACGAACCTGCCAGCATCGTTACCGGTACCAATTGTTTATGATTGGAAGAACCCAGCAGCAAACGTGCTATATGCGGAACAGCCAAACCGATGAAAGATATTGGACCGCAAAACGCCGTAGTTGTTGCAGTCAGCAATCCCGTACAAAACAATATCAGAATACGAGCCTGGCGTACCTTCACTCCAAGATTGACAGCATACATTTCTCCCAGCAATAAAGCATTCAAAGGCTTTATCAGCAATACGGAAAGCAACAGTGAGAGCAATATGGATATTGAGAAAAAAGGCAACTGCTCCAACGAAACTCCGGAAAAATTACCCATTCCCCACATAACGAATGAATGGACACGGTCCGCCGATGAATAATAATTCAGCACTGATATCAATGACGAAGTCATATAACCTATCATAATACCAATAATCAAAAGCATCACATTACTCTTGACTTTTGTAGAGAAGTAAATTATCAGCCCCAAGATAACTCCGGCACCGATAAATGCAGCAGCAACAACCAACAAATATCCGCTTATTGCATACTCAGCTATTTGCCCCATTGTTCCTCCAAAATAAAGAAGAACCGCAGCAACACCAAGATTTGCTCCGTCACTTATTCCCAGGATTGACGGACCGGCAAGCGGATTACGGAACAGAGTTTGCAACAGCAATCCGCTTACAGCCAATGACGCTCCCGCCAATAGCGCAGTCACAGCCTGAGGCAAACGTGATTCCAGAACTATATGGCTCCATGCCGGATGTTCTGATGTGTTACCGCACAAGATATCCAAAACAGAATTAAACGGTATAGACACGGAACCATACACCAGACTGACACAAAACAGCAATACAAGAGATATGGCAAGCAGCGGATAGAAAACTAAAACATTACGCATTGCCTCAATTCCTGTAAAACCTGTTTACTCTTTCCCTTTCCTGAATAAATCCGCCTCTATATGCATATAGAAGTTTCTCCAAATCATGTATTTGTTTTTGAAGTTCCAAGCCTTTGTCCGTATCCTTCACCATTTGCCTGTGCGAACTCAACTCAACGACAATAGTAGTAGAACGTATATCCAATCCTTCTTCTATAGCTTTGTCTGTAGATTCAAACGGTTCATGCTGCACAAGCTGGAAACCTCTTGAATGATATACCAGTGTATATCCGGCAATACCAGTTTCCCTGTGATATGCTTTTGAAAAACCGCCGTCGATAACTATAAGTTTACCGTTTGCCTTGATTGGATTTTCGCCCTTGATAGAACGGACAGGAACATGGCCGTTTATTATATGACGGTGCGACCCCACTACACCGAACTCATCCAACAGCATATCACATACATCTTCCTCTTGTCTGAGTGTATAATAAGCTCCTTTTTCTTCTTTATGAGCCTCTTTGTTTGCTATCAGATAACGTTCAAATGTTGCCATACGTTTCTTGTCGAACAAAGGAGATTCTTTGCCGCACCACAAATACCATACATAGTCAACAGCAAAATTATATTCCTTTTCATCTTCCGAACCGAAATAAGCAATACGCACAAGCTGGTCCACTCTGTCAAGCAAAGCTTTTCCTTTATAGTCTTTTCCTGCAATATTTATAGTCTTCAAAGTCTTGTCCTCATTCAAAGGCACAGAAGCATGGAAAAGTAGGTTTGAATTACAAACCTTATACATTCCACCATTAGTAAACAGCAGACGTATGTGTTTGTGCAGCTTTTCGCTGCTCTTGAATGAATGCAAAATACGTTGCATCAATTCCTCCTCTCCTGGTGAAAGACGATACGGATCGTTCTTATCTATAGTCGGCCAATGAGAATCCAGCAACTCATACTCCACTCCATCATCCAGAATTATAGTTCCTTTATCCAAATCCATACGATGGAGGAGCAATCTGTCATTCATATCATAACTTGGATTCCTGCGGATAATGTCGCCCTCAATTTTCAACTGTATCACAGTCATAGCCTTATGCATCTGTGATATAAGACGTATTGTCTTCTCATCAAAAGCCATATCCTGCGCGCCGCTTTTAGGCATAAAGCGATCACACGAATCATTGGCATATGTTTCCATTGCAAACGTAGCCAAAGGAAGAAGATTGATTCCATATCCATCTTCCAGAGTGGCAAGATTGCCATATCGCAGACACATACGGACCACATTCGCTATGCTTCCCAGATTTCCGGCAGCAGCTCCCATCCACAATATATCATGGTTTCCCCACTGTATATCACAATTATGGTAATCACAGAGAGTGTCCATAATCACATGAGCACCTGGACCTCTGTCATATATATCACCGATAATATGCAACTGGTCTATTGTGAGCCTCTGAATCAGGTTACACATAGCAACAATAAACTCATTAGCCCTGCCCGTTGATATTATCGTATTGATAATCTGGTCCACATAAGCAGATTTATTTGGTTCAGAAGAAGATTCATGCAGCAACTCCTGAATTATATAAGAGAACTCACGAGGCAAAGCCTTCCTCACCTTCGAACGAGTATATTTAGATGATACATTACGGCAAACACGCACCAACTGATTCAGACGAATCATATACCAGTCGTCCAAATCTGCCTCCTTCGAACGTACCAGCTCCAGCTTCTCCTCCGGATAATAAATCAGAGTACACAACTCCTTTTTCTCGGTATCGCGCAACGCATTATTGAATATTTCATTCACCTTTCGCTTTACAGCTCCCGACGCATTCTTCAAGACATGGTTGAATGCCTGATATTCTCCATGAACATCACTCAGGAAATGCTCTGTTCCCTTGGGAAGATTCAATATTGCCTCCAAATTTATTATTTCCGTGCTGGCATCTGCAATTGTCGGAAAACTGCGTGACAACAACTGCAAATAACGCAAGTCGTTCAATATCACTTCAGGTGTTATGTCTTTTACCATCTGCTTTATACTTCTTTTCTTGATTAACAATTCAGGTTGAGCAAAGTTTGTAACTTGAGAAGTTTCAGATCAAAAACTTGAAAAACCTCAGAATATACTACAAAGGTAATACATATAATTTAAGTTTATTCAGTTGCCCAACTTTAAAGTTGGATAAGCCCGTTACATTAATATCAAAAAAGGAGACTGGTTAAACACCAGCCTCCTTTACAAGTAAATTCATTATATCTTATTTATCTGACAATAACCTTGAAGCATTCTTTTCCTGCTTTTACAAGCATAATACCTGAAGGAACAGACAAAGAAACATTGTCTGAAGTCAGCACTTTATCTACAACAATTCTACCTACAATGTCAGAAACCAAAACTCTTTCACCTGCAGCATTTCTCACAACCAAAGCCCCATTTACTGTTGTAACCAAAATTCCTGTTGGTTCTTCAACAGCCTCAACAGATGTTGGTGCAGAAACTCGTTCTACTTCAAATGTTAATGCTCCAGACAATTCTGCCAAAGCCAAAGCATCCTTATCTTGGTAAAGATATTTTTCAGTTTTGTCATTCTGAATCAGACAACCGTCATCTTCAATCTTAAACGTCCAAAATGCTGATTTCATTTCATCTTTTTCAAGAGCCTTTTCCATTTCTGCATCTGTATAATCCTTGAATACAACAGACTGAACTCCGTTATTTTCCTCAACACACAGATAAGCTCTAGAACTCTTATCTCCTGAAATTGAAGAAGTAGAAATAGCATACAAAGGTTTAAGTGCATCTTTTACCTGAATTGTATCAACATACAGTTTGAAATTGTCTTCTGTTGCTTCTGGCAATTCAGAAACTGCTTTCATCAAAGCCTTGTTACCATCGCGGACAATTGCCAATGTATTGTTGAATGCAGACTGCATTCTGTAATGTCCTTCCGACAATACTTCGTATGCAGGAGCTTCCTGAGGTACGATATTGAATGAAGTATAGTCGCCCCACTGATAATCAGCTCTTTCAAGTTTCACGATATTGCTCTGTGAACCATCCACTTTCAATGAACCTGCACCAGCATTTGAATCAGCTTCATCAGACATATAAATAACCATCTGTTTCCCTTCTGCTAATGTCTTGAAAACAAAACGCAAAGCATTCACATCATTGCTCAAAGTCATCTTGCCACTATTGTCAAAACCGACTTTTCTACCCTCGTCATCAACTATTGAATAAACATTAAACTCAGTCTTTTCAGATGGAGACTTAACTGTTTTTTCTATATTAAGCTTGAAGCTGTATGCCTCACTTGCATTTTCAAGATTCTGTCCATACAGATAATTTTCCTTATCTACAACATAGACACTGTTACCCAAGTTTGTGATGATTTCCATTGACCATCTTGTATCCTGAGCTTCTTTAGCTGTCAGATTAATAAATCCAGGAAGAGCATCAATTGCCTGAACTTTGAATGTATCAGCTTCTGAAGAAAGAGATGCTACAAACGTATCAGCAGCTCCAGGAACTTCTTTCAATGCTACAGTCTTTGAGTCATTATAAAAACCGTTGGAAATAGTATATGTAATCTTTCCGTTTTCCTCTATTTTCTCAATGTAGTTATAAGTTTCCGGCAAATAAGCTGAAGCTGCTACTTTCACAAAACCAAGCTTATTTTCTTTGTTATCAAGATTAGCAAACTCAGCGCCCCAGATTTTACCGTTTTCTACAGCATTTGCTCCTGTTGCAACTTTTGTAATGATATATGCCTTTTCTGATGGAGTCCATGCTGTTGACTTACCAAACGATGGTCTGTCAAATGAA
Organism: Parabacteroides sp. KHUB-01; assembly: GCF_056640935.1. Taxonomy (NCBI): domain Bacteria; kingdom Pseudomonadati; phylum Bacteroidota; class Bacteroidia; order Bacteroidales; family Tannerellaceae; genus Parabacteroides; species Parabacteroides sp. KHUB-01. The sequence continues at coordinate 1,771,860 of NZ_CM153256.1, forward strand.
AGTTTTTCTCCATTTTTAGGTTCTGCGTTATCAGCAAAAGAAACAGTAACATAAGCTTCTGAAGAATCTAATGTCGTCTTACCTAAAATTACATTATCTGAAACATATGAAAGCTTTATTTCTTCTCCTTCCAGTTTAAGTGTTTTGCCTGCCATAGCAATTACCACCTTATCAGTAGCCTCATCAAGCAAAAGTTTGAAATCCTTAGCAGAAGCATATTCTTTTTTCTTAAAAGCGAACTTAAAGCCGAACTGAGGATCGTCAGCACTCTTTGTTGCCATTACTGAATCTACAGACAAATAGTTTCCTGTTTTTGCAGACTTGATATTGAATACACCTTCTGAAACTTCCTCAAAATAGTAAGCACCATCAGTCACACCTTCCAAAGAAGAAAGTATATCCATTGAATATGTAGTCTGTTCATGCAAGTCAGCTACTGTCATAGCTCTTGAATGATTAACATCGAATATTGTCATTTTCTGAGATGACACTTTAGTCTCATCATCAAAAGATTTCAATACATCTTTATCATTCTTTCCTACATATTTCTGCTCTCCGCTGATGAAATATTTCAAGTATTTTATTTCCGTTCCACTCTCAGCAATTGCAATTTTCTCTCCAGTTGCAATCTGGAAAAATTCAGCAGCATCAAAACTTATAGCCTTGTTTGTTGCCTTATTGACGAATTTATAAAGATAAGCACCTGAGCCATCTTCTCTCTTCTCAGTAACACTCCAGAAAACAGAGTCTGTCTTGAATGCTTTCTCTGTTGATTCTACAAGCACAACAGAATCACCTCTGTTTATATATAGGCCTTCATTCTCTCCCAATTTATAATAGTTGCCATTCACTATATCACCGTCAACAGCAAAAACAGAAGATGAAGCCAATATTGTAGATGCAAAAAGTAATAGTTCTTTTCTCATAGGCAAAAATTTTTTTTTGAGTTTATAAGTTTTTGAGTTTGTAAGTTACATTCCAATTACCAAGTTTCGACATACTGACAAACTCGCTTGTTTCCATTATACAAAGATAATAAACATACATACCTTTATAATAACCTCAACTTATTTATTATCCATTATTAAGGTTATTTGTACGAAACATCATGTTTTACGTACCAGTCCAAAGTTCATAAAATAAAAACCGGCAAAGCCCAATAATGGACTTTACCGGTCAACATAAACACATATTACTTGAATAAGGTTTTGTAATCAATATTTTCAGTTGACGAGTTAACAAGTTGACAAGATGACAAGAATATTAATATACTTACTACTTGACTTCTTAACTTCTTAACTCCTAAAAATTAACATTAATTCCCCCCATCAAATTAAATCCCTGAGCCGGATAACCATAATAAATATCATACTTCTGGAACAACACATTGTTCAACTGTACATTCACGCTAAATGTTTTGTTTATATTATACATACCGCGAATATTCAGTTCATTGATATTGTTCAGATTCACTTCCTCATAACCGCCAAGCTGAGTGTAACGTCCTGTAGCCAAATAATAATTCACATCTACAGCAAGTTTGTCAATAGGACGAACAGTAACACCAGCATTGATTTCAGCAGTCGGTTTACCCCAAACTCTATCCAACTCAGCATTTGCTTCTCCTCCTATCCATGAATCACCATAATTTGCCTTCCAGTTATTATACACTCCTTTCAGGTTTATCTCAAATAACTTCTGATAATTATATTTCAAATTAACTCCGGCAAAGAAGCGTTTTGTATTGATATCACTCATCGCTTCAGCAAAGTTGCCAAAACCATCCTGCTCAAATACTCGTGACGGCAAATAAAGAACATCACTGCTTGTTATCTTATAACCTGCGAAAGCATCAAACCAGAAACCAGGAACAACGCCACTCTTAATACCCAGATTTGCATCCAACCAATTTCGAGACGGCATCAATTCTTCTGTAGGATTTACATATCTGTTTACAAGAGCAGTCTCATACATACTGTTTGAGTAAAGTTTTCCGTCCGCTTTCAAATAGAAAACAGTTTTATCTGCCACTTCAACATCAAAAGCAATATCCGGAGATGCAGCAAACTTACTGTTTTCTCCAGTAACAATCATAGCCTTTGCTCCAAGTTTAAGATTCCATATATCACCTTCAATAGTATAATATGGATTCAAAATAACTTCTGCATGGTTTTCAAAGGAGCATCGTTCCGGAAGGTTGTAGCTGAAATACTCAGCCAAACCGGCAAGACCAATTCTCTGATTTCCTCCGAAAGGAGCAAACAAATTAAATTTAAGCTCAAAAGTATTCTCAGTCGGACCGTCGCTCTTCGCATCTGCACCATATTTATGAGAAAAATTAATGTAGTCGAAGTCCACCATATATCCGAAAGGAGCTTCCTCGTCTTCAGATTCGATACCGATATTTGCACCTATTGTCTGATTAACCTGGTTTGTTGTTCTGTCAGCCAAATCCAGATTTGTTCCTGCTTCTTCCAAATTACCAGTTACAGGCAAGCCATAATAGTTGAAACCTGAATAACCATATTTTGCACCGATATTGAATACAGCTTTCTCAAATTTATGCTTGTAATTTAATCCACCCAGATTATCATTCAACTTAGCCTTCACCTTATCATCAATCTGGATATAATCTATATTGCCGTTAGTCGAACGGTAAGACAAATAAACATTCAAATTGTCTTTCTCCGTACTCAATATATGATAACCGAAATCACCGTTTATATTAAGATTCATACCTGCAGCAAGATTCAGATAACCGCGGCGTTTGTTATAATCCATATCAGCCATAATCTTTCCTGAAGGCAAAACAGAAATCTGCTTTTCCGGTTCAGTAGGCACGGCAAACACGGCATAGTCTATAGCGCGCTTCTTCACTGTCGGCTCTTTCACGGCAGGCAATGTATTTACTTTATTTGCATCCTGAACAGAAGGGTCATATTCCCTTTCGAGAGTCATCTCGCGGTTCAGGTTCTTTTCTTCCTTGTTTACTTCCTCCTGTGCCATGATGCCGGAAGCGCATCCCAACATCGCTATAACACAAAGTACTTTTGTCGATTTGTTAGTTTTCATCGCTTCCTCCTTTTTGATTTATTTTTGCCAAACGGTCTTCAATCATAGCTGCAATATCATCATCACCCTGGTAATTATTCTTCAAGCTATTTAGATAGACTCGAGCCTGAACATCATCACCCTGACGGATATAGATATCTGCCCAAAGAATGAAACCACGGGCAAGCCAGTACTGATGCGGCGTTCCGTTTTTGGCGAAATCCTCAAGCACTTTTTCAGCTTTCTTGTCCTCATGGCTGTCATAATATAGCTGGGCAAGCAAATAGCGCGCTTCAGCTCCATGCACTGTTCGTGTATCTTCAGCCAGAATCTTCAAGTCGGCAAGAGCTTTTTCTTCGTTCTTCGAATCCATATAAGCCTTAGCTCTCACATAACGCGCCTCAGCTGCAATTTCTGGAGAAACTTTCTGATTCTTCAACAAATCATTTGCTGCAGAAAGAGCTTCTTTTCCATCACCAATCTGCAAAGCACATCTCATAACACCAAGACTTGCAGCTTCCTTATTATCCGGATTCTCTGCAATCTTATGCAAACGGCGGAATGTTTCCAACGCCGCGGCATAGTCCTTGCGGTTATATTGTATTTCAGACTTGCGGGCAACTGCTTCCTCCATAAATTTCATATCTCCGCTCTTGATAACAGAATCAAAGAATGTTTCAGCTTCATCATAATTCTTCTGCGAGAATGCTATACTTCCCAAATAGTAATTAGCATTTGAGCTGAAAGCACCTTTAGGATACTGCTGCAAATAATTCTGCATACTGCGTCGTGCTCCGTCATTGTCGCCACGCATAAACAATTTTTCGGCAGCAAGATATGTCAGAGAGTCCTGTTCAGAGATTTCCAGATGAACATTTCCACCCAAAGAGTTCACATAATCCGCAAACGAATTGATATCATTCAAATCAATATAAACAGACTTCAAATCCTGAAGAGCCACTTTGGCTTCTTCTGTTCCCGGATATTTGCTGATTACATTCTTATAAGCTTCAGCAGCCTTTTCCGGTTTGTTGGCATTGAAATATATCAGACCAAGTTGAATTCCACCCTTACGCGCCAAACTGCTTTCAGGATAATTCTTCATAAGAGATTCAAATGCCATTGCTGCCTGATTGTCGTCACCAAGCAACACATAAGCACGTCCTTTCTCAAACAGAGCATCATCCACATACTGCGATTCCGGATATTCTCGGATAAGTCTGTCCAGTGTACTGATTTTGCCTCTGTAATCCTTCTGCAAACCTAGCACGAATCCTTTCTGATAAACAGAATAATCACCGGCAGAAGGCAACAGCTGTGCCGCCTTGTTATAGTTTTCTTCAGCAGCAGCAAACTGACGGCTGTGGAACAGACAGTCACCAATTCTGTTATAGGCATCAGCACACGAAGCAGTTTGCTGGTCGCTTACCATATTTACATACTGACGGAAGCGGTTCAAAGCCTCGTCATAATTTTTCTTCTTGAAATAGCCGTAGCCCAAGTTATAATATGCAAGAGCATACATCTCGCCACTGCGCTGCGAAGTATTGTTCAGATAAGTTCTGTAGTCGGAGATAGCAATGTCATATTCTCCCTTACGGTAGAAAGATTCTCCTCGCCAGAAATAAGCATCATTGCGAGCCTCAGTGTCATAAACTCCCATCTTTATAGCTTCACTGAAGTAATCTATTGCTTCATCAAGCTTGACGTTAGTGAAAGACTGAGTTCCCAACTGGAACAATATACTTTGCTTTGCTGCCAATATCTTTGTACTCGGATGCTTGATTTTCTGTATTGAAGCAAGCGAAGCATCATAGTTCTTTGTAGTAAGATAAACTTCCACAAGATAATCATTCACCTTATCAGCATATCGTGAATTAGGGAAATCATTAAGGAAGTCCTCAAATATAGTCACAGACTCGCCGAATCCAGTAAATCCAGTTTCGTGGATAAGCAATGCATAGTTATATAATGCAACCTCGCGTATCTGCTCATCGTATGAAGATGTTGCCGCAGCCTCAAACGCCATACGGGCATTGTTCTTGTCGTTAAGTTTCAGATACGACTGTCCGAGATAAAGATAAGCATTCTGAGTCAGCTCGTCGTTCTCGCTTACAGTCTTTCCGAAGCATCTCACTGCGTCGCTGAATTTACCCTGATTGTAATAACATACACCAAGTAAATACAAATCACTTCTCAACGGACTTTCAGCCTCGGAAACATACTTAGCCAAAGCTTTTGTAGCCTTAGCTTCATTTCCCAAATGATAATATGAGTTACCGACAACACGATATATTTCAGTGTTGTTCTCGCTGTCCGGATATGACTTCAGCAAATCCTCTCCGGATTCAGCTGCTTGTCTGTATTTGTTCTGTATAAAATATATCTGAGTGATGTAGTAAGCAGATTGTTCCTGATATGCAGACAGGTTACTTAATTCTTCGAATTCAACCAAAGCCTTGTTATATTTTCCGTCCGCATAATCAATATAAGCAACATAATATGCTGATGCTTCCTGATATGTACTTCCAATCTCTTTTATCCGTTCAAAGTAAGCTCTTGATTTTTCCAAATCACCTTTCTGCAATAGCGAATAAGCAAGACGATAACTGCTAGCCTCCTGTTCTTCCGGAGAAAGCATATCTATATTTGCCTCCTGAAGCCAATATATTGCCTTTTCATATTCACTATTACCAAAATGAACTGAACCGATTCGGAAACAAATATCATCAGCATGACGAGTATCAGGATATACATCCAGATAATTCTTCAGCAATTCGCCAGCGTTCGGTCTTCCCTGCTCAAAAGCCGAGCAAACCAGCATATAGTCTGCCTCCTGTATAAGATCGGCATCTGTTGCATGTTTCTTATATGCTTCCAGTTTATCAATACAGCCCGAATAGTTCTGCTGGACAAAAAACTCCTTCCCTTCCTGGAAAAGACGGTCATTTGTCTGGAACTGATATGATCTCTGGCCCATTGCCACAGTACTGCCCAAAACCAGACACAATGGAATCAATATTCTTTTCATCACTCTTTATTATTTGTATGTGAATGCCTGAAAGGCAAACACTATGTTCTATTTTATAACAAACAAACTCAATAAGTTGTTTTATAAATATTTTGCAAAGATAGTGAAAGGAAAGAGCAATGTCAAATCTAAAGCTTGTTTTTGATTTGATATTGCCGAGCCGTATCCTATCTTATGAAAAGATAGTGAGTAAAAGGGGACGAGTTGACAAGGTGCTTCAAGGCTGAAAGCCTTAAATTATATAGTACAGAACTCCCCATGTTTCAGGATATATACCATACAATAAGCCCTGAAGGGGCAGAACCGAGTGAAGTTCTACCCTTTCAGGGCGCATTTAGTATGGGGGCGGTCAAAACGTAGGGCACTGCCCTACACTGTAAAATCAAAGGCCTTCAGCCAAAATTTAGATAGAAAACAACAAACTTCTTAACTTCTTGACTCCTTTCTAAACCTTTCCACCGCCTCACTTATCGACCTCAACCCGAACTTCCGCCAATCCATTTCCTCCAATTTCAACGGCAGAATTTCCTCTGCATCATCGGCAGCAACTGCACCGGCAAAATCGTCGACCTCACACATAAAGAACATATCCAATGTATGAACTTCAAAACCACTATATACATATATATTAGGGATGGAAAATAAATAACGGCATTCACCTATTTCCAAACCTGTTTCTTCCTTCACTTCACGACGTGCAGCCTCCTCGGCAGATTCAAATCTGTCAACAAAACCGCCGGGCAAGTCCAGTGTTCCTTTTGCCGGTTCTTTTCCTCGGCGGACTACCAGAAATTCTCCGTCCTTGTTTCTGATAAAACAGGCTACGGCTGATGAGGGATTCAAATAATATACGAATCCGCATTCCTCACATTTCTTTGATTTTTCATCATTATCGACGAAATGTTCCGACCCGCATTTAGGGCAGAATTTGAATTGGTTTAATGGATGCATTTTGAGTTTTTAAGTTTATAAGTTTTTGAGTTGACAAGGTTTCAGAGACAATAGATAAGGCTGAAAGCCTTTTACATAGCCCAGGGCGTGAGCCCTGGGTGATATATGATAATATGTACCTGAGCTCTGAAGGAGCGGAACTAAAAGGATAGGTTTCGCCCCTTCAGGGCTTTATTGGGTGTGGTGAGACTTTAAACCCAGGGCTCACGCCCTGGGCTATATCAAATCAGGCTTCCGCCTGATTTAAAGACCTTCAGCCTTAAATAATAGTTTTTGAGTTTGTAAGTTTATAAGTTTGATAATAGCACCTAAATACTATCGAACTTCTAACTCCATCTAACTTCCTCTAACACCTTTAACTCCTTCTCTCCTCACCTACTAAAAAAGGATACGCAGCCCAAGCCGCATATCCTTTTCCATATTATGATAACATTAAATCAATTAAAGAGCAGATGGTTCTTTAACTTCCCAGCCCAAAGCACTAGCACCAAGAACTGCTGCATCGCTTTCCTTCAACTGAGAGAACAAAAGTTTAGTTTTGCCTTCGTAAACTTTAAGCATGTTCTTGTCCATTGAACGTTTAACTGGGTTCATGATCAAGTCGCCAGCCTTAGTCAAACCACCGAACAAGATGATAGCTTCAGGGCTAGAGAATGCTACGAAGTCAGCGAATGCTTCACCCAACATTGTACCAGTGAACTCGAAGATTTCCAAAGCAAGCTTATCATTCTTCATTGCTGCATCGAATACATCCTTTGAAGTGATTTCATCCGGATCCAATTCACGCAACAAACTGTCTTCTTTGCGGATTTCCAAGAATTCGCGAGCTGTGCGAGCAACACCTGTTGCTGAAGCATAAGCTTCCAAACAACCCATACGACCGCAACCACAAGCACGACCGTTGTTGCGACGCATGATAACGTGACCTAACTCACCGGCAAAACCGTCATGACCGTAAACCAAGTTACCGCCAACTACGATACCGCTACCTACACCTGTACCCAATGTGATAACGATAAAGTCTTTCATACCACGAGCAGCACCGTAAGTCATTTCACCGATTGCAGCTGCGTTAGCATCGTTAGTCAAAGCTACTGGAATACCACCAACTTTTTCGCTGATCATCTGAGCCAAAGGAATTTTGTTTTTCCATGGCAAGTTTGGCGCAAATTCAATGCAACCGTTAAAGAAGTTTCCGTTTGGCGCACCTACACCAATACCTTTAATCTTTTCAGGGCCACCAGCCTGATTAATTACGCTAAGCAAACCATTGCTCAATGCTTCAACATAATCATCTATATCAGCATATTTACCAGTTTTGATAGAACCACTATACAAGATTGTTCCACGAGCGTCAACAACGCCAAATACAGTATTGGTACCACCTATATCAATACCTACTACATAAGGTTTCTCCATGATTACTTATATTGGATTAATAATTATTGTTTGTGTTCTTTTGTTTCACAAATATAAGAGGTTTATAACAAGTTCCAATGAATTATTCAGAAAAAATAACTTTTTGTATTAATTTTTCTTGGCATACACTCAATAACTATGTTTTAGAACATAAAAACGCGTTACAAAATGATATTTTTATGACAAGTTGATGGGTTAAAGTTCATACAATATTGTACAACAAAAATGCTAAATCGAAACCGTTCGAATAGCCATTACCAAATATAGACTCCAATGTAAAACAAAAAGAGGCTGCATTTTCATGCAACCTCTTTTCTGAATTTATTTATAAGTTGTCAACTTATCAACAAACTTGTCAACTTGTTAACTTGTAACCGGTATTATTTTACGCTTACTTTGAAGCTTTCACCGTCAACTGCTACAACTACGATACCTGCAGGAACGTTGATTGTTGCGTTGTCTGATGTCAATACTTCGTTAGCTACTACCTGACCCAAGATTGTAGATACTACTACGTTCTTACCAGCAGCGTTCTTAACTACTACTGAACCGTTGTTTGCTACAACTTTAACTTCAGAAGCAACTACTGATTCGTTAGATGTTGGAGCTTCAGCTGGGTTAACTGTAAATGCCATTGCATTATCTTTGTCTGTCAAGATAACAACACCATTCTTCTGACCAACATACAAGTCTGTATTTTTAACTGAACGAACTACATATTCATCAGCTACAGCTTCATCTTTCAATGTGATTGTAAATTTGAATGCATCAGCCAAATCTTTACCTTCTTCAGCTACTGCAGAAGCAAATGCTGCTTTCAAAGTACCTTTAGCTTCATTTGTTGATTCATCAACCATAGCATCTTCACCATAGTAATAAACATCATTATATTTATACTTAGCAGTGAATTCATCAAATACCTTAGCTGAATCAATTGGATTGAACATATAGTTGCGAGCTGCTACTGAATCATTACCAAATGAGATATAGAATGAAGGATGTTCATTTTCAATATCTGCAGTATCCAACCAGAATACCTGACCTTCTGAAGCCAAGAAACCTTCGTTGATACCTACCAAATCTTTAACATTGATTGAGCCTCTAGCGTTATCGAATGTGTAGTGACCTGAAACTGCTGGAAGAGATGTGTTCAACTCTACATTTGACAACACATTTAGATTAGCAAAAACATTGTTAACAGCATCCGCATCATAACGAGAAACTGAAGTAAATGTCAAACCATCAGGATTAGTTCCAGTTACTTTATTATACTGAACACCAGCAACTTGCTGAGCCGCATAGGTTGCTAAACTTGTTGTATTAGGAGAATGAGATACTAATGAATAGCCTCCATTCATATTCTTTGCAAAAGCAAAGACAGTGTTCGGAGTAGAAGATTGAGAAATTGAATATCCTGAACCCAAAGATTTAACTACCTTACCATCCTTATCAAGCTCTGTAGCTAAGATATAAGTAGGAATAACCAAATTAGCTTCTGCAGTCTTATAAGTAACTTCTCCTTCTGCATTCAAACAAGCATAAGTAAAATCTGGTTTAGTAACTTTATCTGCTTTCTTATCATCTGTAAGATTTTTTACAGCATAGAAAATGATAGCATTCTCAGAATCCAAATCAAGAGTCATGCTTGATTTAGCTTCATTATAAACTCCAAAGAATTCTTTTTCACCTGCCAAAACTGTTTCTCCAGTGAATGATAACTTGATACCATTCTTCATCTGATCTTCAGTCAATGCCAAATAGCCATCATTCTGAGTTGTTTCAATAGGCAAGAATTTAACTACAGCATTAACATTTCCATCTACTGTTGCAACCTGATCTAATCCTGATTTAACTTCATAACCAGCTTCAGTTTTAGCTACACGAAGAGTCAAAACTTGATCTGTCAAACGATTCTTTAAAGTTACTGTATATTTTCCATCGAAATCAGTTACTACCCACTGGTTTTGCGCCATTGAGAAATCCAACTTACTAGCAGGCATATAGGTTTCAGTTGTACCTGTGCTAATAACATAGTTATAATATTTACCTGCTCCAGGAGTACCATTAACAACCAAAATTGATACTGTATTGATCGCATCAGCTTTCAAGAATTCAGAAGCAGCCAAGTATGTATTATCTCCTAATTGTGCATTCTTAACTACAGACCAATTTGTAGTAGGAGCAACAGTTGTAACATAGGCTTTAGTATCTGTCGCAGAAGTTTTGATTGCAGCAACCTTTAATTCAGTATCACTAAAAACTTGACCAGAAGTTTTTGTCACATTAGGTTTGATTGACAACTCAACAACACCTTCATTATTCAACTGGTCTTTTTCTAAGATAGAAGTAAACGCAGCAATAGAAGTAGAGTCAGCAACGATAGCACCATCTTTAAGAGCATTTTCTGCTTTCATCCAATACAAAGAATAACCTTCCTGAGCAATTGTAGAATTCAAGCCATAACGAGAATTTGGGTTAATAGCAAGAATTTCTACATCTTTGTATGTTTTAGCATCAGCTGGATTAAAATCTTTAGCTTTAGAGCCTCTGACAAAGTATGTTCCTTGTTTAGCAGTGTTATCAGCAGACAAAGTAACAGGTATCACACTTTTAAATTCATTACCAACTAATTCATCATCAGAAAAGTCAAAGCTAAATGTTGTGCTAGTTGCATTGAATTCTTTTAAGTCTGTTGCCTTATAATCTAATTCTGTAGTATATGCAACAATTGAAGAAGTATATTCACACAAATTCTTTCCAATACCATTAACTACATATGTAACAATATTGCTTATATCTGTTGTTTTGTCTTTAGAGAAGAATTTTGAAACGACTTTATCTTTATCTGTTACAGTTGAACCAGATACAGATGAAACAGACAATTTCTTGCCATCAACATATAACTCAAATACAACACCACCTGTTACTGTTTCCAAATTTCTCACTTCAAAAATAGAAGCATTTTTAAAGTCACTTTGAGAAGTAACAAATGAAGTAAATTCTGTCTCACCAACTTTTACTGTACTTACAGTCAAATAATTACTATTGTCCTTTTTCAGATAAAATTTAACGCCATCAGCCAAATTAATTGCTTTTATCTGAGTTCCATTTGGAGCAGTTGCATACTCCACAAGTTTAACATCAGGAGTATAAACACTTGCTGCATTTACCGAAAAAGCAGATGCCAACAACAAGCTGGCACAAACCATAGTAAATTTCTTGTTCATAATCTTTAAAAATTTAGTTATTAATAGTATGTAATTAAAAATCTAGTGTAATATCAAGTTCTAAAAAGGCTATCTATATTATAGCCACTACTGTGCAAAGGTAGTTCTTTCTTTTATACCTACAAATTTTATAAAGGAATTTTTATCGATTCAATTGTTTTCTTATCACTTAGCTAAGTTATCTAGTACGAAACCCCAGTTTTTGGTGACATAAAATATTCATAGAATTTCTCCGACATACAATATAATATATGTAATTAACCATAGACAAGTATTCATAAGGATGAGATGTTTATTTTAACTCACCTAGGTGAGCTAATCAATCCACCTAGGTGAGCCGATTGAACCACCTAGGTGAGCCGAAAAAAATTATTAACTAAAAGGGTGAAATTTCCATCACCAATCCATATTATTAATGTACTAGAAGTAAGTTTTGATTGACACCCGAATCAGAACAATAACATCATGAAAATAAGCAATAAAACTATTATCTTTTTTCGGCAAAATGTAAAACAATACTAATCTCACAAATGTTATATTAACAGATGATTCTTACGAACAACGAAACCAAGAGACCAATTGTATTCTTTATGCTAACATTGCTCCGAAAGAACCATAGAAACTCACTAAAAGAATAAAAATATGAAAACAAAAATTTTCAGTGCCTTCTGTTTAATTGCATCAATGTTTTCCTGCTCGAAAGATTGCGATATTCCGGAAAATGAATCACAAGACAATCTTGTATCACCACGAATTACTGCAATGGTAAACGACGAAACCGGCTACAGTCCTCTAACCGGTATTCTGGAGGTTTATCCTTGCGAAAGTAACAGTTCAATTTATTATGGGAATTATGTCAATGGAGAATTAGGTCCGTTCAACGGTTATTACCGCATTCTGGAAGGTCATATATTCGGGGATTATAACCGGGTGTTGAGTTTGCCGGATAATTTCTATAATTTCGTTTATTGGGGAACGCCCAAATATGAAGAGCCAATATACAGCAAACCGCAAATCAGTTCGCCGGGCTTAGTCGTTGGAGCTGACTTGAGCAAGTTATATTTTACCCTAAGGAAAAATGATGACAACACTTGTGCTCCTGTGTATGATTTGGTTTTTGCTCAAAAAGAGACTCACACAAGCGACGACTTTAAAGCTGAGCTTAGAAGAGTGGTTGCAGGATTGAAAGTTACTGTTAAAAACAGCAATAACGGAACTTTCAGCTCTAACATAAAGAGTATGGAAGTCCAAGTTGGAAGTATTGCAGAGAAACTTAACTTCTATACGGCAGAGCCGGAAAACCAGACAAAGACCGTAAAATTTGAGCTTGCCCGTTCTGTTGATGACACTGAAATGACCAATGCTACTGTGATGCTATTTCCTTCAGCTCCAAACCCGCTGATAAAACTGGTAATCACAATGCAGGACGGGACTACAAAAGTGTTGTCAAAGAATATAGAAAACACTCTTTCGGCGAATACTAAACTGAATCTTAACATTACCATCAAGGAAACTATCGTAAATAATAATACCGGAGATTTCAGTATTCAAAACTGGAATGAAGTGACCGAAGATATTGTATTTGAACTGAAATAAAACTATTAATATACGGATATGGGATGTCTGAGAAATAAAAACACGCAGATGTCCCATATCCATTTCTATTTATCACATTATACCTAAAAAAACTATCAAAATGCATACGTCATATTATTTAAGTTATATCTTTGCAAACATATATCAAACAATTTGAAAAACACCTATGATTCATCTGGAAGGGATAAACAAAACATACCACAACGGTGCGCCGCTACATGTTTTGAAAGGAGTGGATTTAGATATAGAGAAGGGAGAAATGGTTTCAATCATGGGAGCATCCGGTTCGGGAAAATCCACATTATTAAATATATTGGGTATATTGGATACTTACGACTCCGGTATATACACTTTGAACGGCCAGCTTATACGCAATCTGAGCGAGAGCAAGGCTGCCGAAATCCGCAACCGCACGATTGGTTTTATCTTCCAGTCGTTCAATCTTATATCTTTCAAGAATGCTATGGAGAATGTGGCTTTGCCTCTGTATTATCAGGGTGTGAGCCGCAGGAAGCGTAATGAGCTTGCTCTGGAATATCTGGATATGGTGGGACTAAGGGATTGGGCTCATCATATGCCTAACGAGATGTCCGGCGGGCAGAAGCAGCGTGTGGCTATCGCCCGTGCGCTAATTGCAAAACCGAAAGTCATCCTTGCCGATGAGCCTACCGGCGCATTGGACAGCAAAACCACAGTGGAAGTGATGGATTTACTTCGCAAAGTGAATCTGGATGGGATGACGATGGTGATTGTCACTCATGAGCAGTCGGTGGCGGATGCGACGGATAGGGTTATTAGGGTGAAGGATGGAGTTATAATATGAGGGGACAAGGGAACAAGTTGACGAGTTGACAATGAGTTTTTCTTGTTTCTGAAGCCTTGTCAACTTGTCTCCTTGTTAACTCGTCAACAAACAAACTCATAAACTTAAAAACTTAAACAATGTTCGACTTAGACAATTTCCGCGAAATCTGGAGTACCATAAAGCGAAACAAGCTGCGTACTTTCCTTACGGGATTTTCCGTCTCGTGGGGTATATTCATGCTTATTGTTCTGCTGGCGGCGGGAAACGGACTTAAGAACGGTATCATATATAATTTCCGCAACATTTCCATGAACTATGTAAATGTTTGGACGCGCTATACGACAAAGCCATGGCAGGGAATGCCGACAAACCGCGCGATTAGCTTCCGCCAAAATGACCTGGACGATCTGAAGAGGGATTTCAAGGAAGTGGAATATTGCTCGGCTTCGATTAACCATTCCGATACTATTACATATAATAAAGAATATTTCACCGGGCAGACCGAAGGGGTGATGCCGGACCATGCCATTATCAATTATATTAATGTAAAGTCTAATAATGGCAGATTTATAAATGAGGCGGACGTGAAGATGATGAGAAAAGTGATTGTGCTGAGTCCGCGTATGGCTGAAGTACTGTTCAGAGGCAAAAATGCTTTGGGCGAATATGTCAGATGCGGTAGTTTTATGTTTCAGGTTGTTGGAACATACGAAGATGAAAATAACAGTAACAACTCTCCTGCTTATATTCCTTTTTCGGTAGCTCAGCAACTATATAATAAAGGATATGGATTCGGCTCGTTAAACTTCACTCTTAAAGGAGTTAACACCGAAGCAGAGAATGATGCCTTTGAGGAAAAGTTCAGAGGATGGATGGCAAGGCGCCATCAGTTCGACCCGACGGATGAGAATGCCATTGGTATGTGGAACCTGGGAAGCGAGTTCCGTTCGTTCAACACTATGATGGCGGGAATCAACCTGTTTATATGGATTATCGGTATCGGAACTTTGATGGCAGGAATTGTGGGCGTAAGCAATATTATGCTTATCACGGTGAGAGAACGCACGAAGGAGTTCGGTATCAGAAAGGCTATCGGTGCAAAACCATCATCTATACTTATGCTTATAATCACGGAATCAATTATGGTTACCGCCGTGTTCGGATATATCGGCATGATTATGGGAATCGGGCTAACGGAGATGATAAATTATGGTATGGAAACGGCACAGGCAGCGCAAAGTGCTGTGGAAAGCAGTAATACCGTGGGAGGAAATGTTTCGACATTCCGTGACCCGACAGTTAATATAAGTATTGCAATTTCATCAACTATACTGATTATTGTTGCCGGAGTGCTTGCCGGTTATTTCCCGGCACGAAAGGCTGTGAAGATTCCAGCAGTAGAAGCGATGAGAGCAGAGTGAATATATAGAGACGAGGGAACAAGTTGACAAGGGAACAAGGAGGATTCCTTGTACCTGTAGCCTTGTCAACTCGTGAACTAACAAACTTATAAACTTAAAAACTCAAACAAATGTTCGACCTGGACAGATGGATAGAAATATGGGTTACAATAACCCGAAATAAGACAAGGAGCCTGCTGACATGTTTCGGCGTGTTCTGGGGAATTCTGATGCTCGTCATATTATTAGGTTCGGGCAACGGTATGAAGAACGCGATGTATAAGTCGGTTGACGGATTTGCCACAAATTCTGTGTTCTTCTTTTCTGACAGAACATCCGAATCATATAAAGGATTCAATAAAGGACGAACCTGGAATATGCGCAACAGGGATGTAGATAATGTAAGGGAAATACATGGCGTGGAAGCAATCTCTCCTATCCTGTGGGGCTCACAGAACGAAAAGAATATCGTTTACGGACAGATGACGGGAACATTCAACGTTAAAGGTGTGACCGACGATTATTTCAAAATAGAGAATCAGAAACTTTCATATGGAAGATTGCTGAACAAAATAGATTTAAAAGAGAAAAGAAAGGTTTGCCTTATAGGAAGCAAGGTGAATGAAGTGCTTTTCAAAGGTGCAAATTCGTGCGGCAAATATATACGTGTGAATGGTATTTATTATCAGGTGATTGGTGTAACAGACCAAAAAGCTTCGAAAGTAAATATCGGCGGACGAGCTTCGGAAACTGTTTTCCTCCCGTTCAACACGATGCAGCAGACGCTTAATCAAGGAGATATAATTCATTTCCTTTGTGTGCTGGCTTCGCCCGGTGTAAAGATGAATGATTTGGTTGAAGAAATAAAGACTGTGATAAAACAGCAGAATGAAATATCGCCGACTGACCCACAGGCTATCGGTGTGGTTAACGTGGCGGAACAGTTTGAGACTTTCCAGAATCTGTTTGTCGGTATCGACATTCTGATTTGGATTGTCGGAATCGGAACATTACTTGCCGGAGTTATCGGTGTCAGCAATATTATGATGGTGACAGTAAAGGAAAGAACAAGGGAAATCGGGGTACGCCGTGCATTGGGTGCAAAGCCTTGGAATATTATCTCGCAGGTGATGAGCGAAAGTTTGCTTATCACTGCTATGGCAGGATTGATTGGTCTGAGTTGCGGTGTATTTATCCTGGATTTCTTAGATAGAATATTAATTGCTCAGAATCCTACGGGAGAAGACAGTCCGCTGGTGAATCCGGGCGTGAGCATTCAGGTTGCTGTTGCAGCAACTGTTATTCTCCTTTTCTGCGGCTTGCTTGCAGGACTTATTCCGGCGTGGAGGGCGATGCAGATTAAGGCGATTGATGCGATTAGGGAGGAATGAGGGGAAAGGAGTTAAGGAGTTAAGGAGTCAAGTAGTCAAGAAGTTAAGTATACTATTCCCTTGTCAACTTGTCAACTCGTCACCTTGTTAACTAAAAAACTTAAAAACTAAAAAACTTAAAACATATGTCCAACAGATTAGTAAAGAAAGTATTGCGTATAATACTGCTCAGCGCAGTTGGTTGTGCAGTTATCGGAACATTCTATTTCTTATGGAAGAAAGCGCAGCCGGTGAAGACTATTTATGAAACTATTTCACCGGAGAAAGGGAATGTTGCGACAAAAACAGTGGCAACAGGTAATGTTGAGCCAAGATATGAAGTTGCGGTGAAACCACAGATTTCCGGTATCATTGCCGAGCTTAAGAAAGAAGCCGGTCAGATGGTGAAACAGGGCGAAATAATTGCCACTATCAAAGTTATTCCTGAGATGGTTCAGCTGAACAGTGCCGAATCGAGAGTGAATCTTGCCGAAATTTCATTGAAACAAATCGAGGAAGTATATAAACGTGACGAAGATTTGTTCAAGAAAGGTGTTATCGCTCTTGAGGAATTCGAGACAAGTAAGGCTAATTATCTAAAAGCTGTTGAAGAACGTGCAAATGCTCAGAGTGCGTTGGAGATTATACGTGATGGTATTGCCAAGAATTCAAATGTGGAAAGTACAACTCAAATCAGAAGTACGATTACAGGTATGATTCTGGATATTCCGGTAAAAGTAGGTAATTCTGTTATCCAGGCAAACAATTTCAATGACGGAACAACTATTGCAACCGTTGCCGACATGAATGATATGATATTCAAAGGAAACGTAGATGAAACAGATATAGGC
Organism: Parabacteroides sp. KHUB-01; assembly: GCF_056640935.1. NCBI lineage: Bacteria > Pseudomonadati > Bacteroidota > Bacteroidia > Bacteroidales > Tannerellaceae > Parabacteroides > Parabacteroides sp. KHUB-01. The sequence goes on from NZ_CM153256.1 coordinate 1,789,561, forward strand.
AGAATCAAGGAAAATATGCCGATAGTTCTTACAATCGGTGCTATGGAAAGCCGCAAGTTCGATGCCAGTCTGGAATATGTTTCACCAAAAGGTGTTGAGAAAAACGGAGCAATACAGTTTGAAATAAAGGCTGCAATAAAGATTCCGGAAGATGCTTTCATCAGAGCAGGATATAGCGCAAATGCAGAAATCGTTCTGAAAGAAGTAAACGATGTTATGACTGTGCCTGAAAGCACTGTTGAATTCAAAGGCGATTCTTCATTTGTATATGTTATTACTCAGGAAGTTCCGGAACAAGTGTTTGAAAAGAGAAGTATTACAACAGGACTTTCTGACGGAATAAAGATTGAAGTGAAGAGCGGACTGAGCGAAAGCGACAAGGTCAGAGGTGCTGAGGTTGAGAAGAAGTAACAACTCATAAACTAAAAACTCAAACCAGATGTATAAATCATTTTTACTGAGCATAGCAGCCATAATAGGAACACAATATGCGACGGCACAGGAGAAAGCCGGAAGCTGGACTCTAGAAGAGTGTATACGATATGCTATCGAGAATAATATTTCTCTGAAACAAATCGAACAGGACAAGGAAAACAAGAAAGTGGAACTGCATACAAGCAAGCATAGCTGGTTGCCGTCAGTCAATGCAAGTTTGTATCAGAACTTCGACTTCGGACGTTCGCCTTCGAAAACGGGTGTCATTGTGGACCAGAACTCGGCAAATACTACAGCTTCAATAAACCTGAGTATGCCTATTTTTGACGGATTGAAAACTCCGAATGATATCGCAGCGAAGAAACTTAATCTAAAAGCAGCAATGGAAAGTCTGAATAAGGCACGTGAGGATTTAGCTATCAACATTGCTTCTTATTATCTTCAAGTGTTATATAACAAGGAAATTAAGAATATTGCCGAACTGCAGGTAAATCTGAGCCGTGAACAGGTGGAAAAGACTGAGGCTTTGGTTAAGAACGGTAAAGTTCCCGTATCTCAATTATATGATATGAAAGCACAGTTGGCAAAAGACGAAGTTTCGCTTACGGAAGCAGACAATAATGTGAGCCTTGCGTTGCTGAATCTTGCCCAAAGTCTTGAACTGGAAAGAAGTGAGAAGAATTTTGATATTGTTATTCCTCAAACCAGTGACGCTATAGAAACATATATGAGCAGTATTGTCCCACCGGATAATATTTATGAACATGCCGTTACATTCAAACCGCAGATTAAAGAGCAGGAATATTTGCTGGAAAGTCAGAAGAAAATGCTGAATGTGGCAAAGAGTTATTATTATCCGCAGCTTTCATTAGGAGCAAGTTATACCAACGGATATTATCATTATTATACGGGTGATAATATTTCTATTCCTTTTGGCGACCAGTTGAATCAGAACGGACGAAGAACAATTGGTTTCTCACTGACAATTCCTTTGTTCAACAGATTCCAGGTACGTAATGGTGTGAGAAGCTCTCGCATTGCCATAAAGAATCAGGAACTGGCTATTGAGAATACCAAGAAAACTTTGTATAAGGAAATACAGCAGGCATATTATAACGCAACTGCTGCCCAGGCAAAATATGAATCTTCAGGTAAATCAGTAGAAGCAAGCAAAACAGCATTTGAATATGCTGAAAACAGATATAGCGCAGGGAAAAGCACTGTATTTGAATTTAATGAAGCAAAGACAAAATATGCCCAGAGTCTGGCTGAAGAAGCGCAGGCTAAATATGACTTTATATTCAGGGCAAAAATTCTGGACTTCTACGGAGGAAAAGAGCTTAAGCTGTAAGTCGGCGGCCTAGGTATTTCACAGGGTACCAGGCTGCCAGAAAGCCTATCACTAGGACTGTGACAAGAACGGCAAGAACATCGCCCAGCATAAGATGCACCGGATATGAATCAATGATGAATGCACCGGATGCATCGCCAAGCTTTATTATTCCGAAATATTGCTGGGCAAGGCAAAGAACAACACCTATAACTATGCCAATAAACGCTCCGAAGGCGGAAATCATCCATCCTTCGAGAAGGAAGATGTTACGAATCTGAGTATCGGAAGCTCCCATATTACGAAGAGTGCAAACATCATTCTTCTTCTCAATCATAAGCATTGAAAGAGAACCAATGATGTTAAACAGGGCAATGGCAAGAATGAAACAGAGAATAAGGAATGTAACCCATTTCTCAATCTGCATCATACGGAATGAAGCTTCCTGCTGCTCGAAACGGTTCTCAACAACAAAATCACCGCCAAGGATTTCTTCTATTTCTTTTTCCGTTTGGGGAAGTAATTCCGAATCCTTAAGTTTAAGTTCCAGGGCGCTGATTTCTTTTTCGTAGTTGAAAAGAGAACGGACAAGGTCGATGGGAACAATCATATAGTTCTCATCATATGCCTGTTCGTTAATCCGATAGACTCCGGCAATATAAGCATATTCAACGCGGAAAGATGATGCCGGATTCGACATATTTACTTTCTCTTCTCTTTTAGGAGCATATATCTCAAGAGGAGAAACAAAGCCGGCATTTATGCCAAGTGAGGAAGCAAGGCCAATTCCCATAGTCGCATAATTAACAACATCCTCTGATAAGGTGAACGTTCCATCAATCAGTACGCTGTCAATATTGGTCAAATGATGAAAACTTTCGTCAACGCCTTTTACTACAACACCTACAACCTGGCGTTCGCGATATTTCACCAATGCATTATCCTGAAGAACTTCTCCGGCAAAAGCTACATTGCTAAGATGGCGTACTTGTTTTATTCTCTCGTCTGAAGGATCGAACACTTTTCCATAGTGTGGTGTGATTTTCAATTCCGGATCGAAATTGCTGAACAAACCGGAAACAAGGTCGTTGAATCCGTTATAGACAGAAAGAGCACACACGAGAGCAATAGTTGCAACAACTACGCCACAAACAGAAACCATAGAAATCACGTTGATTGCGTTATGAGATTTCTTGGAAAACAAATATCTGCGAGCTATATAGAATGAGAAGTTCAAAGGACTGATATTTTCAAATGATTATTTTTTCAACAGTTTATCGATATTCTCAATATAATCCAAAGAATCATCAATAAAGAATGTCAATTCAGGAATCTTACGCAACTGCAAATGAACACGCTGACCAAGGTCATAACGGATTGCTTTTGTGTTTGCACGTATAGCAGATAACAACTCTTCAGCCTTTTCAGAAGGGAAAATGCTCAAATAAGCGCGGGCAACACTTAAGTCCGGGCTTACACGAACAACACTGACAGAAACCAGAACACCAGGCATAGCCTTTGTCTGCTTTAGGAAGATGTCGCTTAATTCTTTCTGCAACAAACGTCCGATTTTATTTAATCTTGTACTTTCCATAAATATTTATTTTTTCCAAATCATTGTCAAACCATCACGAAGCGGAAGAATTACTTTCTCTACTCGCTCGTCGTTCTTTATTTTATCATTGAATTCCAATATTCCTATTGTCTGCTTGTCAGACGGAGAGATTTTCTCTTCCACAACTTTTCCATCCCAAAGTGTATTATCTGCCAGAATCAGACCTCCGGGACGAACCATAGGAAATATCAAATCATAATACTGTGAATACAAACGCTTGTCAGCATCAATAAACACCATATCAAATGTCTCGCCCAATGAAGGAATTATTTCAACAGCATCACCGATATGAAGTCGGATTTTGTCTTTATAAGGAGAACGGTCAACATATTTCATAATGAAATCTTCCATCTCGTCGTTAATTTCCAAAGTATGCACCAAAGCTCCTTCTTCCAAACCTTCGGCAATGCAGAGAGTTGCATAACCTGTGTATGTTCCTATCTCAAGCACGCGCTTCGGACGAAGCATACGACAAAACATCTTCAATATTCTGCCTTGCAAATGTCCGGACAACATACGAGGACGAAGCAGGTTCACGTTGGCATCGCGAGTCAAAGCTGAAAGCAATTCTCCTTCTTCATCAGAGTGAGAAAGAATATAATCGTCAATTGACACTTCTTCTACCCTATCCGGCAAATGTGTAAGATAACTGTCTCTTCCCATAGGTAAGTATTATCAAATGATAAAATTCAAACACAGAGACATAGAGATATATTGGTAGAATCTCTATGCCTCTGTGCTTATATAAGGGGACAAGTTGACAAGGCTACATATACAAGTTAACAAGGTCAGAACACATGTAATATCATGAATTATTATCTAAAAATCTTGTTAACTTGTCATCTTATCAACTTGCTAAATATATTTAGTCTTTAAAAGTTGGCAACTGATACTGGTTTCCAGCATTCAACACCTTGCCAACATTGTTAATTTCAAGGAATGTTGTTCCACCACCTTCACCATAGCTACCGCTCAAATAAGCAACCATATCATCACGAGTAATACGACCGCTATTGATAAGCTGATTCAATGCATCATAGAAATATCCACGGCGACTATCATTCCATGGCTGATGAACAGCCCAAACACCGTAAGACAAAGACAACATACGCATTACACGTTCGTTGTAGCAAATAGCAAATACTGTTGAAGTACCACGGAATGCAGCCAAATAACGAGCTGTACGTCCAGTGTAGCTGTCAGTGATGATTGCCTTAACGTGAAGTTTAGAAGAAGACTTAACAGCCTGTTTTGCCAAATAAGAAGTTACATCCAAGTCGTTGCCTTCAATTGGAACACGGATATCGTTAGCAGCCAATTTAGTCTTTTCAGCTTCTCTAGCAACTTTAGCCATTGTCTGAACTGCTTCAACAGGATACTTACCGTAAGCTGTTTCACCACTCAACATCAAAGCATCTGTACGATAATAAATAGCATTTGCGATATCAGTAACTTCAGCACGAGTTGGACGAGGATTGTTAATCATTGAGTGCAACATTTGAGTAGCAACAATAACCGGTTTCTTAACCTCAACGCACTTACGTATCAACACACGCTGGATACCAGGAATCTTTTCTGCAGGAACTTCGATACCCAAGTCACCACGAGCAATCATAATACCATAAGCAGCTTCAAGAATTTCGTCGATATTGTCAACACCTTCCTGGTTCTCAATCTTAGCAATAATCTTTATTGGGCTGTTATGTTCATCAAGAATACGCTGGATATCCAAAACATCCTGTTTGTTACGAACGAATGAATGTGCGATGAAGTCCAAATCATTGTCAATAGCCCACAAGATATTTCTGCGGTCTTTTTCTGTCAATGAAGGAAGATTAATTCTAACACCCGGAACGTTTACACTCTTGCGGCTTCCAAGAGTAGCTTCATTCTGAGCTTCGCATACAAGATAATCAGCATGTTTTTCGATAACACGCAATTCCAAATCACCATCATCAATCAAGATATCACTATTTACACTCAAATCCTGAACGAAATTTGAATATGAGACATAGATATGCTCGTGAGAAGTTTCCATTTCAGGATTTCCTGAAATTTTTACAATATCACCAATCTTGAAAGCAATAGGTTCCTTGTTTACAGTAACAGTTGTACGAACTTCAGGACCTTTTGTATCCATCAGAATACCAATTCGGTTAGACACTGTACGGATATTATTTACAACACGGCTCAAACCTTCTGCATCCATATGGGCTGTGTTCAAACGAGCCACATTCATACCTGCTTTATACAATGCGTCAACAAATTCTACTTCGCAACGCATGTCAGAAATCGTCGCAACAATTTTAGTATGCTTCAACATAAGATTTTTAGTTTGTAACCAACAGTGACTGTCCTTTTTTCCGGCTTGGACACTGATGGTCTATATTAAACATTAATATTATTTTTAGTTTTTGAGTTTTTTAGTTTTTGAGTTGACAAGTTAACAAGTTGACGAGTTAACAAGGGGTTAGTAAATTTAACTTCTTAACTACTTGACTCCTCAACTACTTAACTTCCTATCTCCTTCCCTCACAAATCTCCGCCATTCGCCAAAAATGATTCAAGGGCAAGGCGATAAGAATCAAGACCAAAGCCAAGAATTACTCCACGGCAAGCAGCAGAAATCATTGAAACATGACGGAAAGACTCTCGTGCATGAACATTTGAAATATGAACCTCAACTACTGGTGTAGTAACAGCTTTTATCGCATCATGTAGGGCTATAGAAGTATGTGTGTAAGCTCCGGCATTCAATATTATTCCATCGAAATCAAAACCTACTTCATGTATCTTATTAATCAATTCGCCTTCAACATTACTCTGATAATATTCTATTTTACATTGAGGGTACTGAACTCGCAGACTCTCCAGATAACCATCGAACGCTGTATTTCCATAAACGGTTGGCTCCCGCTTGCCTAGCAAATTAAGATTTGGACCGTTGATGATTTGAATTTTCTTCATTTTGTTACCAATTTATTACCTTTGCAGACATACTTCCCATCAAAAGGAAAAATTTGGTACAAATATACGAAATTTATTTGACACATTAATAAAGACATATACAAACAATGCGGCAAGAAAAAGATATATTTACGAAATATAAGATTTATCTGCAATTGGAAAAGTCTCTTTCCGCAAATTCCATAGACGCATACTGGAGAGATCTTGATAAATTAAGAAATTTTGCAGATGACAAAGGAATAAAAATACAAGACATAAAATACGAAGATTTGCAAGAATTCGTCGCCGAATTACATGATATAGGTATTCATCCTCGTTCGCAGGCTAGAATTATTTCCGGGATAAAATCATTCTATCATTTCCTTTTGCTTGAAGATTATATTCAAGACGACCCGACTGAATTACTTGAATCTCCCAAAATTGGAACAAAGCTGCCGGAAGTTCTTTCCGTCAATGAAATAAACGCAATCCTTGACAGTATAGATTTATCAACACCCGAAGGACACCGCAACCGTGCCATGCTTGAAGTACTTTACAGTTGCGGTTTACGTGTATCAGAGCTTGTGAACCTTAAGTTTTCGGATATATATCCAAAAGAAGGATTTATAAAGGTTGAAGGAAAAGGCAACAAACAGCGCTTGGTTCCGATATCCGATATTGCTCTGAAAGAAATAGAGATGTATCTTCCGGACCGAGGTGTAATAACAGTAAAACCAGGAAACGAAGATATATTATTCCTCAACAGAAGAGGCAGCAAACTAACAAGAGTTATGGTTTTTCTGATAATAAAACAACATGTTGCCCTTGCCGGAATCAACAAGACTGTGAGTCCGCATACTTTCAGACATTCATTTGCGACCCATTTGCTTGAAGGTGGAGCCAATCTGAGAGCAATACAGGATATGCTAGGACATGAAAAAATAACTACAACCGAAATATATACACATATCGACCGTGAGTTCATCCGAAAAGAAATACTTGAACATCATCCTCGCGGAAACAAACTGAAAAATAATGGCAACACAATATAAGGTTGCCATTAACTTTCTCTCTCTCCAAATATTACTTTTTTCAGTTTCTGATACATAAATGACAGAACAAGCAATACTATTCCTATGAATATAAAGACAAAAACTTTACCTATTGTCGGAAGAAGCCACAAATCAATTGCTACAAGTTTAAACATAAGAACAACGAATCCTACAAAACCACATATACGCATAGTTTTCCAATTCTTACGCATACCCAAGGATATCATCACAAAAACAGCTATGGCAAGCGAAACAGATATTCCGGCACTACCTTCATATTCAAATCCAAGCTGGTGAAGTAAAACATTAACTGCCATAACCCATGTAACAGTTCCGCTAGCAGAAAGGAAACAAGTTACCAAGTCGGTTGCTTTATCTTTATAATTGTTGTCAACATAATATGACTTTATCAACATCAGCAGATATAACGTTATCATTGCAAACCCTACCCAAAGATAAACATAACAGCCTTCCATTTCCAAGAAGTTAAGAGCCAAGACAAACAACAGACAAAGTGCCTGCGGATAGGCAGAAACTAATATGTAAAATAAATTTGTTTCCGAAGGTAACAACCTGTAACGGTATAATAGAAATGAAATGATTGCACTGAACAATATTGAGAACAGGAATATCCAACCTATCAAATCCGAGCGTTCGGATAAATTAGCAATTAAATCTATAACTACTGAAGAATATAATACCAATCCGGCAACTATGCCAAATGGTAATATATCTGGCAAAGCTTTTTGATAACAATAAACAGAAACTAATATAAAAGCAATTGATACGAAACATGATGTCAGGAAATAACCGTTAATAAACAATCTTTCGTTGAAATCATACACATAACAATCAATTGACCAAGAAAAAAATGTAAGTAGCAAAAGAGCAAGCGCCGCAAAACGATATAATTTATTACCGAAACGGCTAAATAACCATACGGCAACTAATGTTTCGATTGTCCAAAACAATGTTACAAACGAGCCTTCCAACTGAACAGGCACCGCTGTTACCATTGCCAACAGGACAAGTCCAAGCAACATCTGAAGCATATTTCTCTTATCACGATGATTTATATAGAAATACACATAAAGAACCATATTCACCAAAGCAATAAATACTGGTGAGAAAACCGGAAAATGTATGTATGGTTCGAAATAAAGCATACATCTGTCTGCCAATATCCAAAATATTAAACTGTTAACGACAGGTAAAGCCAATAAAGATGTGTTTGCCCAACGGTTACTGCTCTTAACTATCAACAATGCCGACAACTGGAACATCAGATAATAAGCTATAACAAAACCAAACATCATTGCAGGCTTTGCCACTTCAGTTTCATCTTCCCAATAAACCGGTATCGATGACAAACAAAGAAACCATGTCAATACAGTACAGAAAAGCGGCAATTCTCCCCAGCGCTTATAGAAAGATATAGTAAACATACTCATATCCAGAACTGCCATATATGCAAACAGAGTTATTATCCCTTCTGTTCCTTCACTTACAAGGAATGGAGCTATAAAACCTCCTACCAATGCTATTGAAGCCAGTTCTCGCCTGTCAAAAATCAGCGAAATACAAATCATGAATATGGAGAAAATTACAAGCATAACAAATGCTGCAGTTTGAGAGAACAAACCATAATAATGGTATGCCATTGCTACAGTGACATAAAATACAGCAAAGCCTCCTCCGGAAAGTAATGAACTGAAAGTCCGGTAACGGTCTTTCAGCCAAAAAGCAAACCCTAATAATACAACACCACAGGCAAATCCTAAAACCGTACGTACAGTTTCACTTATCCATTCATTGTCTATCGCATACTTAACAAACAAGCCAATGCCAACAACAAGTATCAATATACCTATTTTACCGAAAACATTCTCACCCATAAGTTTTTCAAAGTCATACGACTTTCTCTTATTTTCAGGAATCTGACTATTCGGCATCACCGTCTGCGGTTTAACAACATAAAAAGGAGGAGGTGGTGGAGGTACCGCTTCTGATACTTTTGTTTCCTGTTTTTCAACTTCGGATATTTCCTTTAATTTAAATTTTAATGTATCAACCTCTCGCTGCATCTTTTCGATTTTAGCCGAGGTTTTATTCATTTCCGACCGGAAATAGATAAAGATTATTATTACGAAGAACAGTAAAATGGCTTCCATATTTGTATGTTATTGTAAACTTAGTTGAACAACTCCCCTAACTTACAATCTTTTTATAATAAAATAATACTTCACACAAGAAAATCATATATCAAAAATAATTATGAACAAAAAAAGACGAGCCTTTAATTCAATGGCTCGTCTTCAAATACACTTTAAATATCTGGATTTTATGTACTGTCGTTTTTCCTTTTTCACTCAACGTCATACTGTTGGAACAGGAAGTCGTTGTATGGGAAACGCGTTATATGTATTTCCTTGACTCTCTCATAAAGCAGAGTTTTCAAAGCATCGATATTAACCTTTTCTTTTGCGGATATAAAGATACAATTATCTTGCATTTTTGCCATCCATGTCTGCTTAAATTCATCAAGACTGATGTTTTCTCTTGTTTTTGGAGTCAAATCATCCTCATCTTTCGGGACAAAAGAGAATGCATCAACCTTGTTGAAAACCATAATTACAGGTTTCTCTGTCTTGTCTATTTCCGAAAGAGTTTTATTAACAACTTCTATCTGCTCTTCAAATGTAGGATGCGAAATATCAACAACATGAACCAAAAGGTCAGCTTCACGCACCTCATCAAGTGTTGATTTGAAAGACTCTACCAACTCAGTCGGCAATTTACGGATAAAACCTACAGTGTCCGACAACAGGAACGGCAAGTTTTCCACTATTACCTTGCGCACAGTAGTATCAAGTGTTGCAAACAGTTTGTTTTCGGCAAACACTTCACTCTTGCTAAGCAAATTCATCAAAGTTGACTTACCGACGTTGGTATAACCAACTAAAGCCACACGAACCATTTTACCACGGTTCTTTCTCTGAACGCTTTTCTGTTTGTCAATATCGACAAGGTCTTTTTTAAGTTTCGAAATTTTGTCGAGAATAATACGCTTATCCGTTTCGAGCTGAGTTTCACCCGGACCACGCATACCGACACCACCACGCTGACGTTCCAAGTGAGTCCACAATCGAGTCAATCGTGGCAACATATATTTATATTGAGCCAACTCAACCTGAGTTTTAGCGTGAGCAGTCTGAGCACGACGTGCGAAAATATCAAGAATCAAACCTGTTCTATCAAGAATCTTTACCTGAAGTTCCTTTTCAATATTACGCAATTGCTTAGGCGACAATTCATCATCGAATATCACTAAACCTATTTCGTTCTCAATAACATATTCCTTAATTTCCTGCAATTTACCAGTACCAACAAAGGTCACAGGATTTGGATAATCCAGCTTTTGGCTGAATTGTTTAACAGCTTGCGCTCCTGCAGTGTCGGCAAGGAAAGCAAGTTCGTCCAGGTATTCTTTTACCTTCTGCTCGTTCTGCGAAGGAGTTATCAAACCAACCAGAACAGCCTTTTCTGTTTGTGCTTCGGAAATAATAAATTCTTTCATAATGCAAAGATACAAATTTCAGTTATATTCTTCCTTTATATCATTGATATTCGATTTTTTTACACTATCTTTGGAAAAGTTGTTTCACCATAAAACCTAAAGGCTATGAAGAAATTAATAGAACACATTCCTTTATGCGCTATGCTTTTCTTAAGCTCTAGTTCTTTGATGGCGCAAGTTGATAATCCGGAAAATTGGGGTGAGTTTGTGAATAGCAGTAGTAACATCTCGTTGAGAGATACATTTGTTATGCAAACTTTCAAAGATTCACCTATTGACAATTGGTACTTTAAACATCAGAACGGTTCATTGAATTACTTTGACACCAAAGATTCAGGGATAGAAAATGCTTCGGGAGGAAGAACTCTGAAATTAGTTCCCGGTGATAAAATCCAATTTGATGATTTTGATATTGACTTATCATATTATAGTGGTAACCCTCAAATATTATGCACATTTGCTGCCCAAAATGTAAATATGGGGGAAGAATTAATGGTTTCGGCAATCAAAGAATCAGAATTTAAAAATAAAGTTTTTCTTGATATACCTAATGATAATTATAGTATTGGATTCCGAAAAAAAACAACAAGTAATAATAGAGGTAGCTTTTTTGCATTCATATTACCTGCTAAAGAAATCACAATAGAAATAGCGCAAAGCGATAATCCAAGTGAAGGATTCTATTGTATAGATAGTATTTATGGTTCTGGAAAAATCCAATCCCACTCCCTCTTCACCTCCACCGGAAACTGGAACAGCCCCGAAAACTGGTCTCACCTTCCGGCTTTGAGAAACAGAAATGCACTTATACAAGGAAAAGCTATCGTTGACGAATCTATAAAATGTAATGAAATACATCTTGATGGAGAAATTGAAATAATCAACGGCGGAGAACTCGCTGCAAGCAAAATGACCATTCACAAGGAATTTCCGGAAAAGGGGAAATGGTATTTCGTTTCTTTCCCTTTTGATGTTTACAGTAATTGTGTCGGTTCAAATCTTCAGCAAGGAGATGAAACTACAAAGGGCAGCGGAAATTATTTCTATGTCCGCAGATATAATAGTGAAGGTCGAGCTCAAAATGGTATTTCCGCAAATAATTGGGAAGTTGTAAACATTAAATCCGGCAACGAACTTCTGTTTGAAAAAGGTAAAGGTTATCTGATTGCCTTGGACGAAGGAGCTACATATAATAATATGTATGTATCATCAACAGAAGATGAATCTTTATTACTTACATCAAATAATATAATCTCTATTTCTGCCGAAAACGCACAAAGCGGAAAAGATGAAAACAACGGGTGGATTCTTTGTGGAAATCCTCTCACCTCCGCACTAAAACTTTCCGACATAAAAACTAACGGGAATACTGATGGTAATATATATGTATATGACGGAGAGAAATATCAGCCTTATTCTATAGGCAGCGATTATTCAATTCCGGCAGGTGATGCATTCTTTGTGAAAACAAAAGGAAATACGGAAATCAATATTGAATCAAGCGGAAACTCTGCTTTGAAGATGATAAGTTCGTCACCTGTATCTGTATTCAACGGAAATGAGCCTGTCACTTCTCCGGTAAGTATTGAATCTGTAAAAACGATGGAGATGCGAATTGAAGGAGACAAAATCATTCTTCCTCCGAGCAACAGCAGTAAGGTTATAGATATCTATGATATTTCAGGAAAAGCTATTCAAAGAGAGATTCTTTCCGGTGAGCAGACATCATATTATTTACCTCAACATAAAGGAATATTGATAACCAAGATTGAGTTTGACAATAAAGTTGAGGTATTGAAACATATCAGAAAATAATACCACACATATTTTAAAATATATCCGAGGAAAAATAAAATAGGGCCGAACCTAAATTCGCGTAGGTTCGGCCCCATTTTGAAATATATATAGACCTAAGAAAGCGTAGGTCTATATATATTTTTATTGCAAGAACTATCATTTCAAACTATGCTGGAACATCCATGATATGAAATCAGGTTCGGCAAAAGCATTGTCCCAGCTATTATGGTCAACACCAGGATATTCCTTATAACGAACTTCAACGCCTGCCTTCTTCAAAGTATCATAAGCATCACGTGAAAATTCTACATCCACCACGCTGTCAGCTTCACCATGATAAATACTAAAAGCAGTATTTCCTTTGAAATTTGCCAATCTTTGCAAATTTGCACCTCCACAAATAGGAGTAGCAGCGGCAAACACCTTAGGATAGCGGCAAACCAAATCGAAAGTACCTATTGCACCCATTGACAAACCAGTAATATAAATACGCTTCGTATCTACAACACCTTTTGCAATATAGCTGTCCAAAAGCTCCTTCACAGCAGCCAAAGGTTTTGTAATAGGGTTTGAAGCCGGGAAAACACGTTTGCCTCCTTCTTCTGAAGGACGAGTATAAGTGACCCACCAATCCGGAGCTGGCGGACATTGAGGAGCGATAATAATAGCCGGATATTTCTGCTGATTCAAATAAGAGGCAAACATATCTCCTCCATGAACAAGCTGAGCTTCATTATCAGTTCCTCTCTCTCCTGCTCCATGAAGGAAAAGAATTACCGGATATTGTTTTGAGGAATCATAATCCAAAGGATAAAGCACACGATAATTCAACTTATATCCACTGTTTGTAGTAAACTGTTTTTTCAAAAAACTTGTTTTGTCTCCCGCAAAGAGAGAGAAAGACAGAAACAAACCTATTGCCAAAAGGCCTAATTTGTGTAGTGTTCTCATATGGTTTATATTATTTATGGTATAAGGGCAAATTTACAATAAAAGTCAGAACAAATATCCTTTTACCAAGAAAGTATATAAACAAAAAAGCATCGACAGTCATTAGGACTATCAATGCTTATATCTTCAGTCGGGATGACTGGATTCGAACCAGCGACCACACGCCCCCCAGACGCGTACTCTAACCGGGCTGAGCTACATCCCGTTTTTTTAAGACGGGTGCAAAAGTAGGCATTAAAGGGGAAAATAGCAAAAATAAAGGTCACTTTTTTAGAATCCGAAACTCTCCCTATAGAAGTCAAGAGAAGCAAAAATATCTTCCTTGCTCACCTGCTGATTAATACGTACATCACCAACCTGACCTAAAAGAGTAAAGTTGATATTGTCTCCTTCATTTTTCTTGTCGTGCTTCATAAGTTCATACAAAGATTCGTATTCATTACAGTCGAAAATGAAAGGAGAATAATATTCCTTTATATAATATACAACCTGCGAAAGTTTCTCCATTGGGAAACCGCATTTACGATACGAAAGGAACAATTCGCTGATTATCCCGGCAGCAACAGCATGTCCGTGCAACAAAGGTTTGTTTTTACGGAACGAAAGACTTTCAAAAGCGTGACCAATTGTATGACCGAAGTTCAATGCTTTTCTTATTCCCATTTCTTTAGGGTCCTGTTCCACAAAATCTTCTTTCACTGCAACTGATTGAGCAACCAACTGATTAAGATAAGAGTAATTCATTGTGTCAATATCATAAAGCATAACCGGGAGATAATGGTCAAGCGAACTAATCAGACCATGCTTTATCATCTCGGCATAACCGGAAAGAATATTGTCACGGTCGAGTGTGCGGAGAAATTCACAGTCAATGAATACACACAAAGGAGGATAGAATGAACCTATTTCGTTTTTCAGTCCATTGAAATTTATACCTGTTTTTCCTCCTACGGCAGCATCAACCGAAGCCATAAGAGTTGTCGGTATATTCACAGTTCTAATTCCGCGCTTGAATGTTGCTCCGGCAAATCCACCCATGTCCGTCACCATTCCACCGCCAAGATTCACCAACAGTGAATGACGTGTAGCTCCTTCATTTGAAAGGCGCATCCATATAGAAGACAAGGCATCTAGACTTTTGTGAGTGTCGTCGGCTTCGACTGTTATAACCGGTGCATTCTGAAATGCAGGAACATCCTTAACCAAAGGATAACATTTCACCAAAGTGTTTGTATCGGTAAGTATAAATAGTTTGTCATAACTCAATCCGCTCAGGAAATTATGCAAGTCATTTTTCAAATCCTGGCAGATGACAACATTTTGTGCTGGCATAATATTAATTGTTTTACATTTGTCTTGCAGCAAAGATATTACAAATAATTGAAGTTTCACAAGTTCAACTTCAATTATAAAAAAGACGAGTTGACAAGAAAACGAGGGAACAAGCCTCATAGCTATTATTTCCTCGTTAACTTGTCAACTCATTATCTAGTCAACTAATATTCTATCAATTAAAGATATATCTTACGCCAACCTGGAAGCTCCAGCATTCACTGTAAATCTTATTGTATGAGTATGATTCAACAGGAGCATTTCCATCAGAATCTCTCCATAAAGAGTAGATAGGACGGTTGTTTGCGTCAACACCTTCGTATGTAAGGATTCGTCCGTTGTTGCATGCACGGTTAGTTTTAGTAACACCCCAAGCATGGTTAAGCATGTTTCCTACATTCATAAAGTCCAAACTTATCTGTAATGTATTCTTCTGCTTTCCTGCCTGAACCGAGAAATCCTGAGCAATACGGAAATCGAATCGGTGAACCCAAGGAGCACGTCCGGCATATGCTTCAGCATATTCTCCTTTGTGATTCTTAAGATAGCTGTCCTGATTTACGAAGTTCCAGAATGCTGCGCGGTCAGCTTCATCCTTGAACAAAATTTCGCTGTCATCTTTTGGTATATACATCAAGTCGTTGTTGATACCATCACCGTTCATATCATTTGTATAAGCATAAGATGTGCTGTATGGTGAATAACCAGAGTAATACAAGTTGAAGTGAAGACCATTTGTCACCTTATTATTTGTAAACGGAACATAATAAGAAAGTGAAGCAATTACCTTATCAGGGACAACATACTGTGAACGTTGAACTGTTCCAAAGTTAGGGCCGTCGATAGTCATCATTCCCTGCCATGTTGAAAGTGGGTCGCTACCAGGAAGACCTGATATTTCCTTAGATTCAGTGTGAGTATAAGCAGCCATCAAATCAAGATTTCTCACAGGAGAAGCATTCATTGTAATATTGGCTGTATAACCATGACCTTTTGAAGTATTACTCAATACACTAGCAGTTATACCACTATAATAAGTATAATCTTTAGGATAAATCAAACGGTTATCCGGTCCGCTGAAGCGTTCCCAATTTGTAGGATCTTTAACATTGTAACCTTCAACAATTGCAGCATTCACGTTTTTAGTGTACATGAATTCTCCTGTAACAGTGAATGGGAAAGAAACAGGAATCTGATAGTCAACAGCGATTGAAGATTTCCAAACCTGAGGCATCTTGAAGTCTGGGTCAACACCAGCAATTTTGCTTTGCAAGCGACCGTCTTCAGGAGAAATTTCACGAGGCAAACCAAGTTTGTCAATCATTCCGTCAACTGTAGTTTCGATTCCACCTTTGAACAAATCAAGCTGTGCACGGTCAACTTCACCAGTATTATAATTATGTCCATATATTACTGTAGTCTGAATCATACCAGAGTTTGTAGGCATATTTGTAAAATAAACCAAAGGCAAACGACCAGTAAACAAACCAGAACCACCACGAATCTTCAATGATTTGTCTTTCAATACATCCCAAACAAAACCTACACGTGGGGAAACCTGCATGTGAGCATTCGGCCATTTTCCTGTATCAATATGGCGACCACCGAAATCCAATTCATAAATAGCGTTGTTACGCATAATATCGCTATTATTGAAGAATAATTCGTCCAAGCGGATACCATATGTCAACTTGAAGTTTTCCAAAGCATTCCATTCATCCTGTGCATAGAATCCAATTTGGCTAAAACGAACCTGAGATGTAGGATTATCTTTACCATTATAACCGTATGTAAGAGCTACTGCTTCAGGAGCTGCATCGTTAAGGAAATCCTCAAGGCTACTATATCGGTAATATCCTGAACCTTCACGCATGTATGAGTTATTAGCCAACTGATGTTCATAACTCAAACCAGCAGTAAGTTTATGTTCTCCTATGAAATATGTGAAGTTGTCTGTTACATTGAAGATTTTATTCTTCACACCATTGTTATATGTAAACAATTCATATCCGGCAGACATATAAGGTTCCATGATCTGTGTACCGTCAGGATTCTTTCCAGCCATAATATCGATGAATGGGAATACATCTGAATTAGAGCCTCGTATATCCTGAATGTCTGTATAAGTAAACAGCAACTGGTTAGAAATATTATCAGAGAAGCGGCTATTCAAATCAGCAGAAACAGATGAAACCTTATTGTCCATTGAATACATACTGTTTGCGAAAGCCATAGACATAGGACCTACACGATATGTTCCGTTCAAACGTCCACCACCTTTGAAGTCACCTGAATTTCCGTTAGGAGCATTCCATGCTGTATTCTTGGTGTAATTATAACGTACAGCAAGTTTATGCTTATCGTTGATGTTCCAGTCGATACGACCCAAAAGTTTCAGGTTAGTTTCGTCTGCCGGGAAATCAGTATATGAGCCCGGATCATATCCGTATTTCTCACGAAGATGGTTCGCAACCTTCTGCATATCTTCAGCATATGTACGAGAAACGTAACCTGATTCATCAGCTTCCTCCCCAGCCTGACGAGCACGCCATTGGATAACCTGCTGAGGAACTTTCTCATATTCTACATTGGCAAAGAAGAACAATTTGTCCTTAACAATAGGACCGCCGAATGTTGCACCGTAGATATGTTTAGATTCCTCAGGACGTGCGCCCAAATCTTCACCGTCAATATTGTTACCACGCATATTCTGGTTCTGGTGATATGTATAAGCACTTCCTTTGAATGTATTTGTACCAGACTTAGTTATGGCATTGATACCACCACCGATAAAGTTAGTCTGACGAACATCAAACGGAGCAATAACAACCTGAACTTCTTCGATAGCATCCATTGAAATAGGATTACCACCACCAGGCAAACCATCAGACAGACCAAAGTTATTATTGAAATTCGCACCATCAACAGTAAAGTTTGTTGAACGGCCGTCACCGCCGGCAAAGCTCATTCCCGAAGCATAAGGAGAAAGGCGAGCTATATCTTCAACACTACGGTTAATTGTTGGAATACTAGAAAGCTTATCATTTGATATATTAAGAGATGCACCTGTTTTTTCTGTAACGAATTTAGTTCTTGATGCAGTAATTACAACCTCATCCAATTCTTCAGAAGATTCTTTGATATCAGCTTTCAAATTGTAGGTTTCACCAAGCTGGAGAGTTACATCTTTAAATACAGATGTTTGGTAACCGATATAAGAAACTGTAATTTTGTATGGGCCACCGGAACGCATACCTTGCAAATTGAAACGTCCATCAATATTTGAAACAGTTCCGTAGGTTGTTCCAGAGGGTTCGTGCAATGCGACAATAGTTGCACCAATCACTGGTTCGCCATTTGTCATAACTTCACCACTCATACTAGCCGTCGTTATTTGTGCGTCGGCACAAACAGCAATGGTTGATGCCAATGCTGTTAACATACATTTAGTAGAAAATTGCATACGAATAACATTTATAAAAGGTTTGTAATGCTTTTATTAAATTTTATGCAAATATAGCTATTTTTCTCCCTTCATAGTATTTACATTAATATTATAAGATTATTTCATTAATATTTCTACAGTATTATAACCCTGTCTATATGAGTGTTATTTACATTTATTATCCTATTAATGGACATGTAATATGATTTTGAAGAATCTTTCTTATTTTTGCCTATGTCATTATAATACTAATAAATTATTACATTTAATATAATATAGTATGAATCGAAACATCTTCTGTTTGTTATCATTGATTATTGGACTATTGTGTAGTTGTAGTTCGCACAAAATACAAGACGAACATTACGTTGTTGTCCTATCAATGGACGGTTTCCGCTCTGACTATCCTAAAATGGCAAAAACTCCAACACTTGATTCATTAGGAAACGCAGGAATTCTTTCAGCATTCCGTCCATGTTATCCAAGCGTTACGTTTCCAAACCATTACAGTATGGCAACCGGATTACATCCCGACCATCACGGTTTAGTAAATAACTCTTTTTATGATGCAGAAATAGACAGTGTCTACACCATGAAAAGTAAAGACCCTCAATTTTACGGAGGTGAACCAATATGGAGCACGGCAGAAAAGCAAGGTGTTAAAACGGCAGCTTTTTATTGGGTTGGAAGTGAAGTAGCTTTGCCTTGCGGACAACCATCAATATGGAAACCTTTTGATTCTTCTGTCCCTTACAAGAATAGAGCTGACTCTGTAATTTCATGGCTTAAGCTACCGAAAGAAAAACGTCCTCATCTGATTATGTGGTATATTGAAGAGCCTGATCATACAGGACATTTATGCACTCCGGATTCTTCTGCTACAATGAAAAAGGTAGAAGAACTTGATGAAGTATTAGATTATTTCTTCACCAAAGCCAGGAAACTTGATATTTTCGATAAAATTGATTTCATCGTTCTTTCTGACCATGGAATGGCAACATATTATCCTGAAAAATCTGTTAATCTGGACGATTATCTGCCACGCGACAGTTTTGAATACGTATTTGATGGTGTTCCAACTCTGCTATATCCTAAGAAAGGATATACAGACAAAGCTTATGAAATACTTAAAACTGTACCGAATATAACAGTATGGAAAAAGGGAGAAATTCCTGATAAGTATGTTTATGGCAAGAATGCGAGAGTTCCGGAACTGGTAGTTTCACCAAATATCGGTACATATGTAGTATTCCGTAAAAATCCTAGAGGTTATGTTGGCGGAGCTCACGGCTATGACAACTTTACACCTGAAATGGAAGCGATATTCTATGCTGCCGGTCCTTCTTTCAAAAAAGGATATAATGCTCCGGTAATGGCAAATGTTAATTTATACCTTCTTATATGTAAATTGCTTGGTATAGAACCTTCGGCAAATGATGGAGAAGAAGCTGTTGTAAATTCACTTCTTAAATAATAAACTATAAAACATAAAAAAAAACAACAATGGTAAAATTCAAATAGGATTCACCATTGTTGTTTTTGTTTTATATAGCTTTAATCAAGCTTATTTCAATCCAGCTGCTTCAAGAACCGCATCAACGGCATCACTTATGCCATCAGGATTCTTACCACCAGCAGTTGCAAAGTGAGGCTGACCACCGCCACCACCTTGGATAAACTTAGCAGCATCCTTAACCAATTTACCAGCATTCAGACCATCTGCAACCAATGGTTCACTCATTGCAACCATCAAAGCACATTTATTTCCATCTTTGATTCCACCAACAAAGAATACTTTTCCGTCTTTCTGGGCTTCACCTTTAATCTGGAATGCAACATCCTTGATTGCATCAACGCTGATTTCGCCTTTGAATACGATAACTTTAACACCATTGCGTTCTTCAGCCTTTTCAATCAATTCTTTCTTCAATTGCTGAACCTTTTCCTTGATATATTCAGCAACCTGTTTCTTCAACTCTGCATTTTCCTCAATAGACTTACGGATTGTCTGAGCAAGATTTGGAACATTGTTGAACATTGCACGCAATTCTCTGATAGAATCCTGCAACATGAATGTATAGTTTTCTGCAGCTTCCGCAGTTACAGCCTCAATACGGCGAACACCGGCTGCAACAGAGCTTTCAGAAACAATACGCAAAGAACCAATCATACCAGTTGCCGGGATATGAGTACCACCACACAATTCAATTGATGTTCCGTATTTTACAACACGAACTTCTTCGCCATATTTTTCTCCGAACAATGCCATAGCTCCCATTTCCTGAGCTTTAGCTATCGGCATATTACGGTGTTCTTCCAAAGCATAATTAGCACGAATCTTTTCGCCAACCAATTTTTCTACCTTGCGGATTTCTTCGTCAGTCACTTTCTGGAAGTGAGAGAAGTCGAAACGTAATGCATCTGGAGAGACATAAGAACCTTTCTGTTCTACATGTGTTCCCAAAACTTCACGCAAAGCTTCATGAAGCAAGTGAGTTGCTGAGTGGTTGCATTCACACTGAATACGTTTCTTTTCATTAATCTTAGCAGTGAATACAGCAGTTACGTCAGCAGGCAATTTCTCAACAATATGAATTGGCAAGTTGTTTTCACGTTTTGTATCAAGAACAACAACCTTTTCATCACCGTTAATCAACCAACCTGTATCACCAACCTGTCCACCCATTTCTGCATAGAAAGGAGTTTTGTCAAGAACGATCTGATACAATACTTTATTCTTCTGCTTAACCTGACGGTAACGCAAGATTTCAGCATCACATTCAAAGAAGTCATAACCGACAAACTCAACTTCACCTTCTTTCAAAGTAATCCAGTCGCCTGTTTCAACAGCAGCAGCATTACGAGCACGTTCTTTCTGCTTCTGCATTTCAGTATTGAATTCTTCGATATTTGCGTCCATACCGTTTTCACGCAAAATAAGCTCTGTCAAGTCAAGAGGGAAACCGTATGTATCATATAATGTAAAAGCATCAACACCGCTGATAGTAGTTTTACCGGCAGCCTTAGTTTCTTCCATCTTTTTATCCAAAAGACGAATACCTGTTTCCAAAGTACGCAAGAAAGCATCTTCTTCTTCCTTGATTACCTTTTCAATCAAAGTCTTCTGAGCTTCCAATTCAGGATAAGCATCACCCATAGTTTCAATCAACACAGGCAACAGTTTATACAAGAATGCTTCTTTACGGTTAAGGAATGTATAACCATAACGAACTGCACGGCGCAAAATACGACGGATTACATAACCTGCTTTTGCGTTTGAAGGCAACTGACCGTCAGTAATAGCAAATGCAATTGTACGGATATGGTCAGCGATAACTCGCATAGCAACATCCTGCTGCTTGTCCTTGCCATATTCTGTTCCTGCCATTGAAGCAATAACCTTGATTATAGGCTGGAACACATCAGTATCATAGTTTGAAGTTTTGCCCTGCATAGCCATACACAAACGCTCAAATCCCATACCAGTATCAATTACATGGTGAGGAAGTGGCTCAAGTGAACCGTCAGCCTTGCGATTGTACTGCATAAATACAAGGTTCCATATTTCAATTACCTGAGGATGATCCTTATTTACCATTTCAGCACCTGAAACAGCAGCTCTTTCCTCATCAGAACGCAAGTCGATATGGATTTCTGAACAAGGACCGCAAGGACCTGTATCTCCCATTTCCCAGAAATTATCATGTTTATTTCCGTTGAGGATATGATCCAACGGAAGGAACTGTTCCCAATATCCCGCAGCCTCATCGTCACGACTCAAACCTTCAGCCGGACTTCCTTCAAAGACTGTTGCGTAAAGACGTGAAGGGTCCAATTTCAACACTTCAACAAGATATTCCCATGCCCAAGAAATAGCTTCTTTTTTGAAATAATCACCAAAAGACCAGTTTCCCAACATTTCGAACATTGTGTGGTGATAAGTATCGTGACCTACTTCTTCCAAGTCGTTATGCTTACCGCTAACACGCAAACATTTCTGAGAGTCCGCGACACGTGGATATTTTCGAGGTACATTACCCAGGATAATATCCTTAAACTGATTCATTCCTGCGTTGGTGAACATCAACGTAGGGTCGCCCTTGACTACCATTGGAGCCGACGGCACAATCTGGTGTTCTTTTGAAGCGAAAAACGCTTTGAACGATTCACGGATTTCTTTTGCTGTCAACATAAATATAATTTTAAGTTTTTGAGTTTTTAAGTTTTTTGAGTTATCTCAACCATGAGACTCATAGGATATCTCCTTTAATAAGATAACAACTGTTTCTCCGAATATCTTTCTCGTTAATATTCTGAAAAACAATTTGCAAAAGTACATAAATTATTATTTTTGCGATATTTTATAAGCAAAAAATATTCAATGAAACTATTCAAATCACGTAAAACATATTATTTCTATAATCCTAACACGCTGAATTACGAAAGGTTTTATCCTTCAACAAAAGACCGTATTCTGACTGTGCTTCGCCACTTAAGTACCGGTATTGCTTTTGGTGTAGTGACATTTTTCGTAATGATGTATATGATTGATTCACCGATGGAATCACAGCTCAGGAAAGAGAATCGTCTGCTCCAGACTCAATATGAAGTTCTGCAGCTGCGCTTGGACAATGCCTTGGATGTATTGAATGACATACAACAAAGAGACGAGAATCTTTATCGTGCCATATTCCAAGCAGAATCTATACCTGAATCTGTAAGAAAATCCGGATTTGGAGGCTCAGACCGTTACGAACATCTTATGGAACTATCAAATTCCGAGCTTATAGTTACCACTGCGAAAAAGATGGATATGCTCAGAAAACAACTGTATGTTCAGTCAAATTCTCTCGACGAGCTTATTGAAATGGGGAAAAGCCAGGAAGAACGTACAAAATGTATTCCAGCCATTCAGCCCATTGCCAACAAAGACCTGAAACGTACTGCATCCGGATATGGTATGCGTATCGACCCAATCTATCGAACACCGCATTTCCACAGCGGAATGGACTTCTCGGCAAAAGTTGGAACCGACATTTACGCAACCGGCAACGGCAAAGTTGTATATTCCGGTTGGAAACAAGGTTATGGGAAATGCGTCATTATCGACCATGGTTTCGGATATGAAACTTTATACGGTCATATGAACAAGTTCAATGTCCGTGTTGGACAGAAGGTTGTCCGCGGAGAAGTAATCGGTGAAGTTGGAAATACCGGTAAATCAACCGGTCCGCACTTGCACTACGAGGTTATTGTCCGTGGCAAATATGACAACCCTGCAAAATATTATTACATGGATTTGACTCCTGAAGAATATGATTTGATGCTTCAAATTGCTGAAAATCACGGTCAGGTTATGGATTGATAACATAAACAGAGATGAGTCAGAAACTATATTATTCAATCAGCGAAGTTGCCCAAATGTTCAATATCAAAGAACATACTCTTCGTTTTTGGGAAAAGGAATTCGATATTCTAAAACCTAAACGCGGAGCAAAGGATATAAGATATTACAGACAGGAAGACATCGATATTGTAAAACTTATTTACCACCTGAGGGAAGAAAGAGGTATGACTGTTGCCGGAGTGAAAAAGAAACTCAAGGAAAACAAAGAAACAGTCATACAACAGGAAGAGATAGTAAGCCGGCTGAAAATGATAAAAGAAGAAATACTAGCGCTGAAATCCGCTTTCGACTCTTTAGGGAAAGAAGCATAACAATAGCCCAACTGAACGGTATTTTTCTTAATTTTACCCCGCTTTTATCGGAGGCTTAGTATTCCAGCCCTACATATATTATAAGCGCAACGGCAAAATTGATATTATTAAAAACATTACATAAGAGACTTTTAATATGGAAATAACAGGAAAGATTATTGCTGTGCTTCCCGAACAAGGCGGTGTAAGCAAAGCCGGTAATGAATGGAAAAAACAGGAATATGTTTTGGAAACACATGACCAATATCCTAAAAAAATATGTTTTCAGATTTTTGGCGGAGACAAAATAGCTCAGGCAAACATTCAGCCGGGTGAAGAACTTATTGTTTCAATCGATATTGAAAGCCGCGAGTATCAAGGTCGCTGGTTCACAAATATCAATGCTTGGAAAGTGGATCGTCCTTCTGCCGCTCCTGCTTCTCCTTCAATGCCGGACAATATTGCAGCAACAGCTATGCCGGCTGCTCCGGACTTCGGACCGGCTAATCCTATTGATGATTTGCCTTTCTAATATTATTTTCAAGACATAATTAACCAAAAAGGTAATTTCATAAATTTAAAGCCGATATCTTCATATTATTATATGAGTTATCGGCTTTTGTCATATTTAATACCCAAATATAGTTTTTCACTACATTTTATTATTTACATCTATTATTAATAACTTCATCAACTTCAACAAACATTTCTTGGATTTATGTATAAAATACCCTATATTTAACCCCAGAAATGTGTGCAAACAAAATTCATGCTAAAAATCTAATTAATTATGACAACACGAAGAAATTTCTTAAGAACCATGGCAATGACATCCGCTGGTGTTGCAATGGGCGGTACTTCTAATTTATTAAATGCAAAAAGCTATAGTCAGGTAATTGGTGCGAACCGTAAAGTTAACGTAGCTCATATTGGAATTGGTAACCGTGGCGAACAAATCATCAACGACTTTGCTAAAACAAACCGCATAAATGTGGTTGCTTTATGTGATGTGGATATGGGTGCACCTCATACTCGCAAAGTAATGGGCATGTATCCAAATGCTAAGCAGTATAAAGATTTCCGCAAAATGTTTGATGAAATGGGAAATCAGATTGAAGCCGTTACAATCGCCACTCCAGACCATTCACATTTTGCTATTTCAATGCTTGCTATTTCAAAAGGAATCCACGTCTATGTTGAAAAACCAATGGCAAGAACATTCCAGGAAGCAGAACTTATGATGCAGGCAGCACGCCGCCATCCGGAAGTAGTTACTCAGGTTGGTAACCAGGGACACTCCGAAGCAAACTATTTCCAATTTAAAGCTTGGATGGAAGCCGGCATAATCAAAGATGTTACAGCAGTTACTGCTCATATGAACAACTCACGCCGTTGGCATAAATGGGATTCAAACATATATAAATATCCGGACAAAGAACCGACTCCGGAAACTATGGACTGGATGACATGGTTGATGCAAACAGCATATCATGATTACAATGTCAAATATCATCTTGGAGACTGGCGTTGCTGGTACGACTTCGGTATGGGAGCTTTGGGCGACTGGGGTGCTCACTTACTCGACACTGTTCACGAATTCCTTGAATTAGGATTACCATATGAAATCAGCATGATTCGTGCAGATGGTCATAATGACTATTTCTTCCCTTATTCTTCAACAATATTATTCCGTTTCGCATCACGTCGCAACATGCCTCCTGTTGATGTTACTTGGTATGATGGTTTGGACAACTTGCCACCTCTCCCTCAAGGATTTGGTGTAGCAGGTTTGGACCCAAGTATCCCAACTACGAACCAGGGAGACATCAATGATACGAAATTGAACCCTGGAAAAATTATTTATTCAAAAGATTTGATATTCAAAGGTGCTTCACACGGTAGTACTCTATCTATAATTCCTGAAGAAAAAGCCAAGGAAATGGAGAAATTCCTTCCTGAAGTTCCAAAGAGCCCGTCAAATCACTTCGAAAACTTCATCCGTGCTTGTTGTGGAGAAGAAAAGACACGCTCACCGTTCGAAATCTTTGGTCCGATGAGCCAGATGTTCAGTCTCGGTGTAATTGCACAGCGTTTGAACACTCAGCTATTCTTCGACACTAGAACAAAACAGTTTACTAACAACGACTTTGCAAATGCACTGCTTGCAGGTATGCCTCCTCGCAAAGGTTGGGAAGAGTTCTATAAATTATAGTTAACGAGTTAACGAGTTGACAAGTAAACAAGAGGTTTTATATGTCTTGTCAACTCGTATCTGATACTTTATCTATAAAAAATCAAGCAACAAAAAAACGGTAAAAAAGAAGTTTATATGAAAAAGTTATATATTGCCGCTTGCTTATTGGCTGCGGCTTCAATCTGCTCTGTAAATGCAGATGCAAAAAAGAAGAATTCAATTCCTGCAACAAAATTAGAAGTGGCACAGCAGATGCCTAACACTCTCACTGGCGAAGAAGCAGCTCAAGGCTGGAAACTTCTTTGGGACGGACATACAACTGAAGGATGGCGCGGAGCCAAACTAAAAGGCTTCCCTGAAAAAGGATGGAGCATTGAGAATGGTATTCTGAAAGTGGAAAAAGGAAACGGTGGCGAATCTACTAATGGAGGCGACATTGTTACTACACGCAAATATCGCAACTTCATTCTTAAAGTTGATTTCAAAATAACAGAAGGCGCTAACAGCGGTATCAAATATTTCGTAAATCCTGATTTGAACAAAGGTGAAGGTTCTGCTATCGGTTGTGAATTCCAGATTTTGGATGACGAAAAACATCCGGATGCAAAACTTGGCGTAATGGGTAACCGCAAACTTGCTTCTCTTTACGACCTTATTCCTGCACCGGCAACAAAGCCATATAGAAAAGGAGAATTCAACACCGCAATGATTGTAGTTAAAAACAACCATGTGGAACATTGGCTTAACGGAGTAAAAGTGTTGGAATATGACCGCAACAATCAGATGTGGCAATCTCTTGTAAACTACAGCAAATACCGCAACTGGCCTAATTTCGGAAATGCAGCAGAAGGTTATATCCTGTTGCAGGACCACGGTGATGAAGTTTGGTTCAAGAATATCAAAATTAAGGAATTGCCTTAATTTCTAAGAAAAATATTTATCTGTCCGATTTTTCTTCGGACAAAACACCTGATTCCTCTCGGAAGAAAAAGTTTTTTCTTTCGGGAGGAATTTGTTTTTCATTCGGATGAAAAAATATTTTCTCCCGGATGAAATTCCGAAATACTTTATAATAAGAATTTCGGCATGCCGGACGCTCGGGAAAAACATTACTATATTTTCCGAAATACATTTGACATTTACGAAAAAAGCTCGTAGTATTCCCCCAAAAAACACTACGAGCTTTTATTTGAGATATCTATTCTATACAAGTATGTTTTCAGAATGAAATTTCACAACACTTGTAAATCTTTGGATTGCAATAACTTTACGTGAACAATAAACAATATTTAACAATCAAAAGTTCATTTATTCTAAATTCAAATGTTTACGAATTACTTTAGCCATCTCATCAAGTAATTTTGGGTCAAACGAATTACTTAATTGACGCGTATGTATAACTAATTTATCTCCGATTGCATTATGATGTGTATAAAACCAACTTCCTTGGCTGAAATTTGTATTAGCTCCATTATCATCAAAAGTAACATCAAAGATATCATCTATTTCTCTGTTATCTCCAACATTCATTATATAATTACTACACGCTAAAATTACAACTGAAAAAGATTGAATAAACTCAGATTCTTTAAACATTTGTTTTCTTGAAGATATTAGACTCTTATCCGCACTTCGTGTAGTCTGGCTAGGAATATCATTCATTTCTGTTGTAAAAGCATTTACCAAAAAGTCTATTTGCTTTTCAGTACTTTTTACTCCTTTAAACACCAAATCTATTAGATTTTGATAATTACTCCAAGTGCAATTACCCCAATTGTCATACAAATAAGTATTGTCTTTTGTTACTTTATATGGTTTATAAACATTTTCTAATGTCCCATTTATAATATGAAACATCATTTCTTCTGCATTACTTTTTTCATCGATATTATCCTCTTTTGTGTATGGTTCTTTACCAATAATCAAGATTGGAGCATTAGGATTTCCAAGTCCAACATATCGATTATTAGAAACACACAAATCTACAAACTCTTTAAAGCTTTTATCACGCTTATAAACTGGTATTTCTTTCATATATATGATATTAATTATTTACACATCACAAATCCTGATACATTTCTCCAACGAAGCAATCTTATCCTCCTGTTTTGGAACGAATTCCTGACCAACAAAACCTTTATAACCAGTTTCAACGATGGCTTTCATTATGGCAGGATAATACAATTCCTGAGTTTCATCGATTTCACCGCGACCGGGAGAACCTCCAGTGTGGATATGTGAGAAATATTCATGATACTTACGGATATTCTCAATAATGTTGCCTTCCATAATTTGCATGTGATATATATCATAAAGCAATCGGAAATTTGGAGAACCAAGGCGACGGCATAATTCAACACCCCATACAGTATGGTCGCACAAATAATCTTTATGCCCTACGCTGTTGAGTAATTCCATAGTAAGAACTACGTTATATTTTTCAGCAATAGGAATAATACGTTTCAAACCTTTCTCACAATTTTCCCAGCCCTGCAAATCGGTCACTCCGTTCCTACGTCCGGAAAAACAGATAAGATTTGTAAGACCAGCTTCGGCAACCATTGGAATAACTTTTTCATAACTTGCTACGAGTTCATCGTGTAGCGACGGGTCATTGAATCCGCGGTCGATACCTAAACCTGCACCCTGAGCCATAGCAACAGTAAGACCGTGTTTTTGAACAACAGGCCAATCCTTAGGATCCAAAAGTTCTATTGACTCTATTCCTATTTTCTTACAAATTTCACAGAATTCATCTAACGGATAGTTTCCGAAACACCATTTACTTACAGAATGGCGAATGTTTCCTTTAAGCGGCGACGGCTGAGTAACTTCTTTTGCCAAAGGACTTGCCTCAACACCTGAAACGGCCAATGCTGCACCTCCGGCAAACAGACTTTTCAATGCGGTTCTTCTTGATATATTCTTCATGTTATTTGATTTGATAAGTTAATCAAGACAAATAAACAAAGAAAAATAGAATATTGAAAATTGAAAATAATGAAATTAAGGTAAAAAGTTGATTTTTATGCTTAAGGCGGGAAAAAGTAGTCTCGCCGGGAATCGAACCCGGATCTAAAGTTTAGGAAACTTCTATTCTATCCGTTGAACTACAAGACCATCTCCATTCATTTATGGAATGGCAAAAATATAATCTTTTTGCTAATCTGACAAATATTTGCGGTTTAAAGTTGGCGTTTATTCAAACAGGCTCTGCATTACTGACAAAGATTTTATTTCATTGAAATCCGGTATATGTAACCTGTAGTATTCGAATATTCGGTTAATAATATTCACCCTTTCATGGCGTGAAAAACCATATAACGACATATTCTCGAAACTCATACGCAAAAGACGGCTGAACACACGGCTTTCCTGCTGCGACAGAAAGTGACGGTGCTGAGGCGGAAGCAGAGTGAACTCTCCGTTAAGCAAATCGAAATAACTGTCTTCTTTTTGCAATTCGGTGTTAGGATATATTCCAAGATAATGCAGAAGATTAAAAAGGAAAACTATATGGAAATTGGCAATGCCGTCTTCCGAGGTTTCAAGTGTTACTATAGAATTATATATATAATTAAACAATGATGTGTCCGGTTCTGGATTTTTTAATGTACGATAGAGAACTTCAGCAAGGAACAAAGCCAATATATTTTTCACCGGATGACAAAAAACATCGGATTGAGGGAAGCAGAATCTGCATTCTTTCACTTTATGTACGTCGCGCTTGGGCATATGCTCCACATCCATATCCAAAACAGCTAAAGGCATGAAAAGAGCTTTCGAAGCTGCAGCCTTTTTACTTTTTCCTCTTGGAACCATATATGAGGCACGTCCGAATTCCTCAGTATATACAGAAACTATTGAATAATTATCTTTATAAGGAATAGAATGCAGAACTATTCCTCTTGTTTTGTATTGCATCTTTCTTTCTCTTTTTATAAGAACAAAGATAAATCGTTTCGTGTTATATTATTGAAAACTTCAATATATTATTATATGATTGATCTAACAACACCATCATTACTGTTCTCGGCAATATCATTAATATTACTTGCCTATACAAACCGTTTCCTTGCTTATACAAATGTCATACGTACTTTAGTGGAGAAACACCGTAAAGAGAAAGATCCACGTGACATTGCACAAATAGCAAATCTCAGGAAACGCCTTTCTCTTATCCGGGCAATGCAGATTTTTGGAATAACAAGTCTGCTATTATGCGTGGTCGCAATGTTCTTTGTTTATATTTCGATTCAAATTGTTGCTGCTTGGATATTTGGCGTAGCTTTGCTTTCCTTGGCCGTTTCTCTCGGGCTATGTATCTGGGAAATAAACATTTCCGTCAGAGCTTTAGATATACATTTGAAAGAGCTAAGTTGTAAATAGAAGTTAAAAAGATGTTTTTTTGTAAATTTTCCTATGAAATGTTTTGGTAATTTGAAAAAACCTTCTACCTTTGCACTCGCAATCGAAAGGGAAACAACTCCTAACGAAAGCAACAAAGTTAAAGCGAAAGCTTAAGAGAACTTTGAAATGATGGCCCATTCGTCTATCGGCTAGGACGCAAGATTTTCATTCTTGAAAGAGGGGTTCGATTCCCCTATGGGCTACAATAATCACGATTAAAGAATTTAAAGGAGAAAGATCTTAAAATGGCAAATCATAAGTCATCAATCAAGAGAATCAGACAGACAAACGCAAAGCGTCTGCATAACAGATATTATGCTAAGACTGCTCGCAACGCAATGCGTGTTTTGCGTGCTACTGAGGATCAGAACGAAGCTCAGACTTTGTTCCCTAAGGTATGCTCAATGTTAGATAAGTTGGCTAAAAAGCATGTTATTCACAAAAACAAAGCTGGCAACTTGAAATCTAAGTTGGCTAAGCATGTGAATTCATTGGCTAAATAAGTAGTAATACTTAGAAGATATAAAACTGATTTATTCAGTTATTAGGATGGCCCATTCGTCTATCGGCTAGGACGCAAGATTTTCATTCTTGAAAGAGGGGTTCGATTCCCCTATGGGCTACGAAAAAGGAGTTACATTGATTAATGTAACTCCTTTTTTTCGTATATACACAACTGCAAACCAAACAGAGCTTTTACCATCCATACAATTGTGAATAAAAAAGTTATTGAGGTTTTTAGCCATTTTTTTACAGTGCATAATAAGTGCAATATCGATAAAAATCCGTATTTTTGTTACATTAAAAGCGAAAAGAGAAAATATTGATAAAAAAACAATTATAAGCTCATGAGTGAAGAAATAAAGAATACAGCCGGAGAATACTCTGCCGGTAGTATTCAAGTACTTGAAGGGTTGGAAGCAGTACGCAAAAGACCTGCTATGTATATTGGTGATATCAGTGAAAAAGGTCTGCATCATTTGGTGTATGAAGTTGTGGACAACTCAATTGACGAAGCATTGGCGGGTTATTGTACTCAAGTAGATGTTGTAATCAATGAAGATAATTCAATCACTGTAACAGATGATGGTCGAGGTATCCCGGTTGATATTCATGAGAAAGAAGGCAAATCTGCTTTGGAAGTTGTTTTGACTGTACTTCATGCCGGAGGTAAATTCGACAAAGGCACATATAAAGTTTCCGGAGGTTTGCACGGTGTTGGTGTATCTTGTGTGAACGCACTGTCAACATATCTAAAGGCTGAAGTTCGCCGAAACGGTAAAGTTTATATGCAGGAGTTTTCTTGCGGTAAACCATTACACGATGTTGAGGTGGTTGGTGACGCTGATAGTACAGGTACAACTATCTCTTTCAAACCTGATGGAAGTATTTTCACCGTTACTGAATACAAATATGATATTTTGGCAACTCGTTTGCGCGAATTAGCATTCCTGAATGCCGGCGTAACATTGAAACTTACAGATAAACGAGTTGTTAAGGATAATGGAGAATACAAATCAGAAGTATTCTGCTCTCAGGAAGGTCTGAAAGAATTTGTACGTTATATCGACCGCTCAAAAGATAAACTTATCCAAGATGTAATTCATATTGTAACAGAAAAGCAGGGAATTCCTGTTGAAGTTGCTATGACATATAATACTTCATATAACGAGAGTGTTTTCTCTTATGTGAATGATATCAACACAATTGAAGGAGGTACACATCTTGCAGGTTTCCGCCGCGGACTTACACGTACTTTGAAGAAATATGCAGAAGATTCAAAGCTTCTTGAAAAGGCTAAAGTTGAAATCCAGGGTGACGACTTCCGTGAAGGTCTTACTGCTGTTATCTCAATTAAGGTTGCTGAACCTCAGTTTGAAGGACAGACAAAGACAAAATTGGGTAATAGTGAAGTTACCGGAGCAGTTGACCAGGCTATTGGTGAAGCTTTAGGTTATTATCTTGAAGAACATCCAAGAGAAGCTAAGGCTATTGTTGACAAGGTTATTCTTGCTGCTCAGGCTCGTCATGCTGCACGTAAAGCAAGAGAGTTGGTACAGCGTAAATCACCGATGACAGGAGGCGGACTTCCAGGTAAACTGGCTGACTGTTCATCTAAGGACCCAGCATTGTGTGAGTTGTTCCTTGTCGAGGGAGATTCTGCAGGTGGTACTGCAAAACAGGGACGTGACCGTAACTTCCAGGCAATTCTTCCTTTGCGTGGTAAGATTCTGAATGTGGAAAAAGCTATGGACCACAAAGTGTTCGAAAGCGAAGAAATACAGAATATATTCCGTGCAATGGGTGTTACTGTTGGTACTGAAGATGACCCTAAAGCATTGAACCTTGAGAAGATTCGTTATCATAAGGTTATTATCATGACCGATGCCGATGTGGATGGTAGCCACATTGCGACTCTAATTCTGACATTCTTCTTCCGCCGTATGCGTGCATTGATTGAAAACGGATATGTATATCTGGCAACTCCTCCTTTGTACTTGTGTAAGAAAGGAAATATCGAGGAATATTGCTGGACAGATCAGCAGCGCCAGGCATTTATCAACAAATATGGTGCTGGTGATGAAAAACAAATCCGTACACAGCGCTATAAAGGTTTGGGTGAAATGAACGACCATCAGCTTTGGGACACTACAATGAACCCTGAAAACCGAACATTGAAGCAGATTACTATCGACAATGCAGCAGAAGCTGACCAGATATTCTCAATGTTGATGGGTGAAGATGTAGGTCCTCGTCGTGAGTTTATCGAAGAAAACGCTACATATGCAAACATTGATGCTTAATAATTAAATTATTGACAAATGAAAACAACGACGCAGATTGTACATTTATTATGTGCCTTCTGCGTTGTTTGTTTCTGTATAATACAAATATTTATGAAAATCCGTCGACCAAATATGCAGGAATTACATCAGGAAGTTGATGAATTCGTTCCTGATTCATGTACAAAAAAGATGCCAAAAATTGGTATTTCTGCAAACAGAAACAGTGAATTTCAGTCATGCATTGCAGAACAATACGTACAGGCAGTGCTAAAAGCCGGAGGAGCACCAATTCTTATTCCGGTAATTACGGACATAGCCGCCCTTACTGCTGTTGTTGACAGTCTTGACGGCTTGCTTATGAGTGGCGGAGCTGACATAAACCCATTGTATCTCAACGAAGAGCCAATACCACAACTTCAGGATGTTGATACATACCGAGACGAGTTTGATCTTATGCTTATCCGTCTTGCTGCAAACCGCCAGATTCCTATTATGGGTATTTGCCGAGGTCATCAACTTATGAATGCGGCATTTGGTGGAACTTTATACCAGGATATTTACTCTCAACATAATGAACCGGTTCTGAAGCATAGCCAGAAAATGCCAAGAAACCAAGCTTCACACTCTGTGACATTAGAGGATGGAAGAAAAATCGGTGTCAATTCAATACATCATCAGTCTGTAGCAAAACTTGCTCCGGAATTTGTTGAAACCGCTGTTGCTCCTGATGGAATCAATGAAGGTATGCGTCATCAGGAAAAATATATATTCAGTGTCCAGTGGCATCCGGAACATCTCACTGACGACAGTGAACCTTATTCATTACAATTATTCCAGAAATTGATAAAGTATGCTGAATTATATAGTAGAGCTAAAGACCTGCACAACAGAATAGTGACTATTGATTCTCATACCGACACTCCTATGATTTTCCCCGGAGAGTTCAATCTCGGCAAGAAAGAAGGAGGAAAAGTTAATCTGCCATATATGGAAGAAGGCAAAATAGATGCTGTATTTATGGTTGCCTATATTCCACAGGGAAAACGCGATGACGAATCTCTTGATGCCGCCCGTAATCTTGCAATCAACCGTATAAATGAAATAAAAAGGCAGGAAAAAATTAACCCTTCCCGCATGGGAATAGCTTATTCTACAGAAGATTTGCTACATTTGAAGCGTCAGAATAAAAAAGCCGTTTTTATCGGAATCGAAAATGGTTATGCTTTGGGCAAGAATCTGCAGAATATTTCAATGTTCAAGGAAATGGGTGTTTCCTATATAACACTTTGTCATAATGGAGACAATGACATTTGTGATTCTGCCAGAGGAAAAGGAGAATGGGGCGGATTAAGTCCTTTCGGCAAGGAAGTTGTTGCGGAAATGAACAGATTGGGAATAATGATTGACTTGTCGCACGCAGCAGAATCAACTTTCTATGATGTTCTGGAATGTAGCACTGCGCCTGTCATCGCTTCTCATTCATCAGTACGAGCTTTGTGCGATCATCCTAGAAATCTGACAGACGAACAGCTGAAAGTTATAGCCCGTAAAGGCGGAGTTGTTCAGCTATGTCTTTACAAAGGATTTATCAACAAGGATTCAGAGAAAGCTTCATTATCGGATGCTATACGTCATTTGGAATATATGATAAATCTTATTGGCATTGACCACGTTGGTATTGGTTCAGACTTTGATGGCGACGGAGAACTTATTGGTTGCCGCTCGACAAACGAACTTATCAACATTACAATGCGACTGCTGGAATTAGGTTATTCCGACAGTGATATTGAAAAAATCTGGGGTGGAAATCTGCTTCGGGTTATGAAAGAAGTTCAAGGAGAAAGAAATCAAGTTAACTAAGTAACAATTTTAATTGTTACAAGATTTGAAATAAAAACTCAAAAACTCAAGATTTATGAAACTAATATATTTGATTGCTGCAGCCTCTGCTTTGTTTTCATGCGGAAATACAAGCAAGACAAACTCAGAGCCAGTACAGACAAATGTAAAGGAAACTACGGAAACTGTTCAAAATAATAACTCATCTTTCAATGCAGACAGTGCATATTATTATATAGACAAGCAAGTTTCCTTCGGCCATAGAGTTCCAAACACACCGGAGCACAAGGCTTGTGCAGCATATCTGGCATCAGAATTGGAACGCCACGGAGCAAAAGTTTTCGTACAGGAAGCTAACGTGGAAGCTTATGATGGAACCAATCTAAGCATTCAGAACATTATCGGTTCATATAATCCGGAAAATAAAAACAGAATCTTGCTTTTTGCTCATTGGGACACTCGTCCTTATGCTGACAAAGATGCAAATCCCAAAAACTATAATACATCTATTGATGGCGCAGACGATGGAGCCAGTGGTGTTGGTGTCCTTCTGGAATTAGCAAGACAATTCAATCTTAACAAACCGGAAGTTGGTATTGATATTATATTCTTCGATGCAGAAGATTACGGAACTCCGGAATTTGTCAAGACATACAAACCTAACACTTGGTGTCTCGGCTCACAATTCTGGGCAAAGAATCCGCATATCCCGGGATATAGTGCAAAATACGGTATCTTACTTGATATGGTTGGTGCCAAAAATGCAGTATTCTATAAAGAATATACTTCTGTACGTTTTGCAGCACGCTATGTAGAACTTATTTGGGAAACGGCACGTAATCTCGGTTATGGAAAATATTTCATAAATGGCGATGGAGGCGCAATTGTTGACGACCATCAATATGTTATAGAAGGACGTAACATTCCTTGCGTTGACATTATCAACTATGATCCGGAAACAGAAACAGGATTTCCTTCATATCATCATACAATCAATGACAATATGAAACTTATTGACAAAGCAACTCTTCAGGCTGTAGGACATACAGTGATGGAAGTTGTTTATAAGAAGTAATGTAAGGAATAAGAAAACAAGGCAACAAGTTGACAAGGTTTCAGATACAAGATTATTCCCTTGTCAACTAATAAACTCAAAAACTAATAAACTCAAAAAACTAACACATATGACAATTAACGAAATACAAGAAAACGTCATCGAAGAATTCTCTGCCTTTGATGATTGGATGGACAAATATGCATTGCTTATCGACTTGGGAAACTCACTCGAGCCACTTGATGAGAAATACAAAACAGAAAGCAATCTTATTGAAGGATGCCAGAGCCGAGTATGGCTTCAGGCAGACTATGTGGACGGTAAAATCATTTTCAAAGGAGAAAGTGATGCAGTTATCGTTAAAGGTATTGTTTCCTTACTTATAAGTGTTTTATCAAATCACACACCACAGGAAATATTGGATTCAGACCTTCACTTTATCGAAGCTATAGGATTGAAAGAGCATTTGTCACCAACTCGCTCAAACGGACTTGTAGCTATGGTGAAACAAATGCGTCTTTATGCAATGGCTTTCCGTGCGAAAGAGCAGGAAGCTTGATTTATCAGTTTCAGAACAATGGTAATTCCAGCTGCTGAGGAAGTAGCTGGAAACTCTTTCTATGATAAGGGGTTATTCCATATTGGCGGATTGCTTCGCGATGCGCTTTTGTGGGATAACCCTTATTTTCTTTCCATGAATATTGAGGAAATTCTTCTGCAAGACGATCCATATAATCATCTCTGTATGTCTTTGCCAATATCGAAGCTGCAGCAATACTTAGATATTTGCCGTCGCCTTTAACCACTGTTGTATGCGGAATTCCTTCATAAGGAGTAAATCTGTTTCCGTCGATAAGCAAATGCTCCGGTTTTACTTTTAACTGTTCAATGGCTCTGTGCATTGCCAGAAAAGAAGCTTTCAGAATATTTATCTTATCAATCTCTTCCGGAGTAACAACACCAACAGCCCAAGCAACAGCTTCCTTCTCTATTAACGGACGCAAAGCATATCTTTTTTTCTCACTTAACTGCTTACTGTCATTCAAATCTTCGTTATGGAAGTCCGGGGGAAGAATTACTGCAGCTGCATAAACTGCTCCAGCAAGACAACCGCGTCCTGCCTCATCACATCCGGCTTCTATAACACCGAAATTCATATATGGGGATAACATATGGTAATAGTTATTTTTAGGAGTTAAAAAGTGGAGGAGTTAAGTAGTCAAGAAGATATTTCCCTACTTGACTACTTAACTCCTTGACTACTCCACTCCTCTGTCAAAACATCTTCCTGACTCTTTCTATTCCAGCAGCCAGCACATCTATTTCTTCTTTCGTATTGTAGAAAGAGAATGAAGCGCGCACTGTTCCTTCAATTCCTAAGGCTTGCATCAAAGGCTGCGCACAATGATGTCCCGTACGCACTGCGATACCTAGTCTGTCAAGAAGCATTCCCATATCGTAATGATGAATATTTCCGACAAGGAATGATAAAACACCACTCTTCTCGCGAGCCTGACCGAAAATTCTCATGCCTTCTATTGCAGAAAGCTTCTCTGTTGCATATCTCAGCAATTCATGTTCGTAGGCTTCGATTTCTTTCATTCCTATATTATTTACATATCGCAACGCTTCAGCCAAAGCAGTGCTACCTATATAATCAGGAGTTCCGGCCTCAAACTTGAACGGAAGTTCGTTGAATGTTGTCTTCTCAAACGAAACTGTAGCAATCATCTCACCACCGCCCTGATATGGAGGCAACTTGTCCAGCCATTCTTCTTTACCGTAAAGAACTCCAATTCCTGTCGGTCCATAAATCTTGTGTCCGGAGAAAACATAAAACTCTGCATCCAAATCCTGAACATCAACTGGAATATGAGGGACAGATTGTGCTCCGTCCACCAAAACAGGAACATTATGTTCGTGAGCAATCTCAATTATTTCCTTTACAGGATTGACAGTTCCCAAAACATTTGATACGTGAGCAACAGAAACCAGCCTTGTCTTTTCAGAAAACAAAGATTTATATGCCTCAATATCCAACTCTCCTATTTCGTTCATAGGAATAACCTTCAGCGATATACCTTTCTTTGCAGCCTGAATCTGCCAGGGAACTATATTGGAATGATGTTCCATAACGGAAACAATTACTTCATCACCTTCAGAAACACATTCGTCGCAAAAGCTTGATGCTATCAGATTTATTGATTCAGTTGTTCCGCGGGTAAAAATAATCTCATTAGATGAGCGAGCATTCAGAAAATTCTGCACAGTCTTGCGAGCCTCCTCATGAGCTTCCGTCGCTGCCTGACTGAGGAAATGAACTCCGCGGTGAATGTTAGCATTTTCATTATAATAGCCATGTTCTATTTTCTCCACAACGCAGCGAGGTTTCTGAGTTGTCGCACCGTTGTCAAGATAAATCAAAGGCTTGTTGTAAACAGTTTTCGACAAGATAGGAAAATCTTGTCTGATAGCATTTATATCTAACATAATTATACTTTAACTTCGTTGTAGTTATAACATTTTGCAAAGATACAATGTTTATTTCCTATTGACACTTTACAAAATATTAATTCTTCCTTTTTAGCTTATCATAAAAGGCATGCATTAACAAGTAATAAATACTTTCCGTTCAATAACAGATATCCTGTATTTTATATATTTGCATATAAATATTTTACAAGTTCTACTTTTAATTAATAAAGATAGAAAAACACCTTATTCTAATAATAATGAAAAAAGCATTTATACAATTACATATGGCAATTCTGCTAGCAGGATGTTCGGGAATATTAGGCAATCTGATTTCACTGGATGCCGTTCTCATAACATGGTATAGAATGTTGCTGGCAGGACTGATGCTTATAATAATACTATATATTAAAGGAAACAAAACAATAATACAGAAAAACGAATGGCGTGAGCTGAGCGTAGGACTTTTGCTTGCCCTTCATTGGATATTTTTCTATGGTAGCATCAAATACGCCAATGTTTCTATTGGAGTAATATGTTTTTGTCTGTCCAGTTTTTTCACGGCAATCATATCTCCAATGCTTAACCGTCAAAAAATATCGTGGGCAGAATTATTACTTAGTTCACTGACGTTGTTTGGAATTTCACTTATATTCCAGTTTGACAGTTCATATCGTATTGGAATAGGTTTCGGTGTTGTTTCATCTCTACTGTTCGCTTTCTATGCTATACTCAACGAAAGATTAAGTGCATCACGCAACGCAGTCAGGACAACAGCCTTACAAATGATTGGCGGATTCACCGGCCTGAGCGTACTGTTGCTTCCAGTATATATCATGAACGTCCAGCATGCCACATATTTACCGACAATAAATGATTTTTGCTTTCTTTTCCTGCTGGCTTTCGGATGTACTGTATGTATGTGTTTCCTTTTGAATAATGCACAAAGAGAAATAAGCGCATTTACCGTCAGTCTAAGTTTTAATCTGGAACCTGTTTATAGTATTTTGCTAGCAATTATTCTTTTCAAGGAAAACAAAATGTTTGGAACAGCTTTCTATGCTGGCCTTTCGTTGATTATGCTATCTTTAATATTACAGATGTTCCGTTTGGCTTATAACAAAAACAAGAATAAAAAAAGAGAGTCAAACATTTCTGCTTGACTCTCTTCAGTACCCAGAGCCGGGATCGAACCGGCATGGAAGTGAATCCACTGGTGTTTGAGACCAGCGCGTCTACCAATTCCGCCATCTGGGCATTTGTTTTTCTCAAATGCGTTGCAAAGGTAGTGATTATTTTTGAATGCGCAAACTTTTCACAAACTTTTTTGTCAAATAAAAAGAATTATGCAGTCAAAACACAAAATTCAGCTTTTCCTTACGCAAAACACAACGTGAGGCATCACCTCTCCCCGGTAATATTTTACCATCGAGCCAACAATATGCATTCCATTGCGAATAGCTACATTTTGCGATGCAATATTAGTATCTCTAATTATTGAATATAAAGCGTCAAACTGCAATTTCTCAAATCCATATTCCCGACAAGCCATTGCTGCTTCTGTGGCGTAACCATTATGCCAATATTTATATGCAAACAAATATCCTATTTCAGGTACCAATTCATTATTATATTCCTGCATAGTTATTCCACATTGACCTATCATTTCGCCAGTATCTTTTTTCAGAACAGCCCACAACCCGAATCCGAAATCCTTATAGCGTTGAAGTTGTTTCTGCATCCATTGTTCTGTCTCTTCCTCGTTGAAAGCTCCATTATAAGCATACATTACTTTATCATCACGCAAAATCGAGGACAGAGAATCCATATCGGAAACCCTCATTTCACGCAACAGTAATCTTGAAGTTTCTAAAATAATATGCTCCATAACCTTCTCTATTTTATAAACAAAAAAAATAGAATAATTATAAAAACCAAAGATAATTGACATAATTATCTGCCAGGCATTTATACATCTACTCCTTTTTATCCCATTATCCATTTGCCAATCTTGCCAGATTTTCTAACAATGTAAACAAATCCCCAAGTAACCGACAATAATAATATAGTACATACTATCATTTTTACCATTGTGTGTAAAGGTAATGATTCTACAAGCATATAACAAGGACCAAGGAAAAGATAGTGAGACATCCATATCCCGAACGTACATGTAGAAATACTAACAGAAAAGCGTCTTATAATCACAGAACTAAACTGAATTTTCCTAACAACAAGAAAAACAGGAAGAGTCATCATCAAAACATTCGGAGAACAATAAGTAAAGAACAGCTCAACAAGTTCAGCAGGTTGTTCAGGCACTGCCGTAACGGATTTAAAACCAAAGAATGTAATACAATATCCAACAACAAACGTAGGAAGACCAACAATAGCAAGTTTGCTCCAACTGAAATTAATATCATTGTTTACAATATAATACCCCAACAACAGATATCCGTTAAATCCGGCAAAATAATACAAAAGACCAAACTCATTCCAGGAACATGTTCCCCAAAGATCTTTTGTCAGATATTCCCTTAAATATGGAATAAAAAGAGATATAAACCAAAGGAACAAAAACACCTGCTGTTCCTTTATCGACGCTTGTTTGATCCACGCTGAAAATATTGGCATATAAAGATATAATCCTATAAGCAGATAAACATACCACATCTGTACTGCCAGCATAGAAAAATTGAAAGGAATCATAAGTATGTTATGCAAAGCTCCGGAAAAAGACTGGTCTGGTTCTGCCCAGGCAAAAAAATCATTAATTACTGTAGGCGATAGTCCTAACAACCCGGTTATCCACGGAAACAAGTTATACAGAACAGACCATATTATAAAAGGAACAACAAGTCTTGTCAGACGTTTTTTATAAAATGCAGAAATATTCTGCCTTACAGGCAAAAGCAATGCACCAGTTACCATTACAAACAAAGGTATAGCCGGACGCATAAACGAGCCATAAAAACTACCCCAAAGATTATACCACGGTTCAGACCGTTCTGCCGGAGTTACATTATCCGTACAATGTACTGCTATCATCATAAAAATAGCAATAAACTTCACAAAGTCAAGCCATACAATTCGCTTGTCGTTTTTATCAATCAATAATTCATCCATACTACTTTTTTACACAAAAGTAAAGGCTACGAGATTTATGATTTTTGACATATATCAAAAACGCTTTCTAGTATTTTTACTTTTCAGCCCTGATTCTGCTCAACGTAGATATAGATATACCAAGGAAAGATGCTATATAACCTAAGTTAACCCTCTGACAGATATCCGGAAATCTCTTCAAAAGAACATTATATCGTTCTTTTGCCGTCATAGTAAGGTTATCTATCCTTACACATTGTAATGAAAGCAGACATTCTTGATGAACTATCCGCCCCCAATTTGCTATTTCAATATTTGTATCATACAATTTATTCAATACACTTATCGGTATTGAATAAGCCAAAGTAGGTTCAACTGTTTCAACATATTCAAACCCCGCTTTATTATGATACAAACATAATAAACCAAAAGTGATATCACCTTCCTTGGAAAACCAAGTCGTATGTTCATCCCCGTTTACAAGACAATATGAACGAGTCAGTCCCCTTTCAATGAAATAAACATTTCTATCTATAATACCACCTCTTATTATCAAATGCTTTGCAGGAAAATTATGAATCGTAAAATTATCAGTAAGCTGACTGACAGAACCGTCAGATACAGGATAATATCTTCTAATTGATTTTATAATATTTTGGAAAGGCATAATCTACACAATAATAACAGAAGTATTAGATATATACAAAAAAACTAAAGGCTAGAAATCCTAAAGTTAGATTTCTAGCCCTAAAAATGTACCCAGAGCCGGGATCGAACCGGCATGGAAGTGAATCCACTGGTGTTTGAGACCAGCGCGTCTACCAATTCCGCCATCTGGGCATTTGTTTTTCTCAAATGCGTTGCAAAGGTAGGACTTTTTTTTTAATCTCCAAACTTTTTGGATAAAAAAATAGCAAAAAAGTATTTTTACGACACTGATTACTCATTATATTTACATTTTGAACATACAATATTTCCAAGCTAATTTGTATTGATGAAAATTTTGTTTCATATATATGGAATTTATTTTTCACAATATATGAAAAAACTTTTTCATAATATATGGAAAAAGTTTTCCAACATCAAAAAATACACTGAAAATGCAATTCTCTGATTAGCATCTAATTAATAGAAACTCTATATCTATAGCTAAATATCCATAATTCTTTATTACATAAATCAGAAATGAAAAAGTAAGAAATACATTTTCATGCTGATCTGACATCTAAAAAAATTAATCATAGTATTGAACAAATGCAACTACATCCAACACTTATTGAACAGCAGAAACATAAATAGAATATAAAAAACAAAAGTTTTTCAAATCATGGAATAATTACAAGATAATTTCGTTAGATTTGTAGTATGTATAATTAATCCTTGATATTACTATGACAGATAATTATTGCGTTATCATGTGTGGAGGCATAGGAAGCAGATTCTGGCCATTCAGCAGAGAAAACCATCCGAAACAATTTCTTGATTTTTTCGGTACAGGACGCTCCCTTTTACAGATTACTGTTGACCGATTCAAGAAAATAATACCGGTTG
This sequence comes from Parabacteroides sp. KHUB-01, assembly GCF_056640935.1. Lineage (NCBI taxonomy): Bacteria > Pseudomonadati > Bacteroidota > Bacteroidia > Bacteroidales > Tannerellaceae > Parabacteroides > Parabacteroides sp. KHUB-01. Next base: position 1,833,149 of record NZ_CM153256.1, read on the forward strand.
AAAATATTTATATTGTCACAAACGAGCGCTATGCCCAAATCATAAAAGAGCAGTTGCCTGAAATTAACGACTCACAAGTTCTGCTTGAGCCGGCTCGCCGCAACACTGCTCCTTGTATTGCATATGCGTCTTATCGCATAAAAGCTTGCAATCCGAACGCAAACATAGTTGTTGCCCCGATTGACCATCTGATTATCCGCGAAGATGTTTTTCTGGAAGATGTCAAGAAGGCTTTGGATTTCGTTAAGACAAACAAGGCTCTCGTAACTTTAGGAATCAAGCCTAACCGCCCGGAAACTGCATACGGATATATCCAAAGCAGTGAAAAAATGGTTGGAGAATTCACAAAGGTGAAGACATTCACAGAAAAGCCGAACCTTGAGCTTGCCAAGATTTTCTATGAGAGTGGCGAGTTTTTCTGGAATTCCGGTATGTTTATATGGAATGTCGACACTATATTGGAAGCACTCGGAAAATATCTCCCTGACGTTGCTCAGTGCATGGATTTGGGAAAAGACATTTTCAACACTGAAGAGGAAAAAGCATTTATCGACAAACACTTCCCATATTGTCCGAATATTTCAATTGACTATGGCGTGATGGAAAAAGCGGACAACGTCTATATGCTATGCGTAGATTTCGGTTGGGCCGACCTTGGAACATGGGGTTCAATCTATGATATGGCAGAAAAGGATGAAAATGGAAATGCGGCTTTGTTCAAAACTGAAACATTGCAATACGAAAGCAGCGGAAATGTTGTTGCTGTGGCAAATCCTAACAGACTTGTTGTTATGCAAGGGCTCAACGATTATATCGTTGCAGAATCAGGAAACGTCCTGCTGATATGCAAAAGAGACGAAGAAGAAAGAATCAAACAATATATGGCTGATGCATTGATGAAATACGGAAAAGAATTTTCATAACCGAAAATCACCATAGTTTTTTAATTATAGAAGCACAGAAAATACGGAACAGTAATTCGCCTTCGGGCAATATCCGTAATTTCTGTGCTTCTGTTTTTTTATCGAATTTCCGGAGTTGAAACTTCTTTCTTATATTTTCCACCCAATAATATAACTGTGGAATCTTTCCTGAAAATACTATCCGCCTTATTCGTCAAAGAATCTATTGAAGCTATTTCAAAATTCTTAGGCAGCGTATCTATTGGTGCAAGCTTTACCTGCGTTTTCTTTTCTTTAGGACGCTTAATTATGTCGGGCAACGGCAAGTTTTCTTCTGAATATTTTCGGGAAGAATACTTCTCTCCTATCGGCAAAACATTTTCCGGATGAGCCTCGCGATAAGCACGCTGCTTTTGCTGCAAGGCAAGAGTAGGCATTTTGTCATACACTTTATGAGCTGTAGCCTTCTTGCGGTTCTTTACTTTCTGACGATAAACAGGGGCGAAGCTGTATGCCAGCAAGGCTGCAATACTGAATGACAACCCGTCGGCTCCGGGCATAACCATACTCTTAGCCGGCTTGTCCCTGTCGAAAGCAGAGAAACGCATAGCATCACGCGGGTCCAAATCCCGTCCGTAGCGCCAGAAAACCTGAGGAGGCAAATCTTTAAGTGCAACAAGATAATGTGTGGTATCTTTTTCTTTCTTTATATACTCGGAGAAATCCTTGGATATGACAAAGTTTTTAGCCGGCGCCATTTTCATGGTTCCGAGCGGAGATTTGTCAACATTCAGCAACCGTCCTTCCTTTATAGCTTGCTGTGTTTCGAAATTAAGACGTAAAGTGTCCTTCCCCGACAATATATTTGCCAGCCACAACGAGTCTTCCTTGCTCCACACCTGAGAATGTACAAATGCAGGGAAAGCTACGATAAAAAGAAATAATATGCTGATTCCACATTTCATGGCAGCAAATATATACAATCAGGTGTAATCTGAAATTGAAACATACTCGTTATTAGACTGATTTAACTCTATAAATGAACCAGGAACAATTATTCACTATTAATTCAATGTTTAAACAAAAATAAAGAAAGCAGAAACCTCTGATTCATGTTAATAGACAAAGTATATGAGGCTTTTAACATTTGTCATAAATATCCGCAAGTCAAGCAGATAGAGAATAAATTAACATTTGAAGAGGCTATTTTTCACATTTGTTATATAAATATTCAAGCAAAACACGCGTTATTTGCCATAGATATCAGAAGAAAGGAAAAAAGGATGAAAAAGTCAACAATTTGGTTACTTGCTACAGTTATGGCGTTTGCATTTGCTGGACTTCTGTACTTACAGGTAAACTATGTAAGTATAATTATGAAAACCAGAAGCGAGCAGTTCAACGAAACTGTAAAACGCAGTATGCTTCAAGTATCAAAAAGCCTGGAGTTGGATGAAACGAAAAAATATCTGGAAGACGATATCAACCGCGGACAACACAATTTCATGTATCGGAAAGGAGTTAATTCCGCATCATTGGGGCAAATCATAAACGAAGAAAAATATCAGCTTCAAATAACCGATTCAAACGGAGGTGTCCAGCAGATTGAGCTTCAGAGTTTCAGCAGTCAGAAATTCACTCCGCGCTCAGCACTTTCCCAGCAGCCTACGAATGATATCATAACAACTTCAAAAGATTTGCAGCAAACTCTGAAAAGAAGATATCAATATCAGGGTGGACTGATTGAAGAAGTAATATATAACATATTGCACACAGCGAATCTGAAGCCTATTCAGGAGCGAGTAGACTTTAAAAAGTTAAATAATTATTTAAAAACAGAATTTATTAACAATGGTTTGAACTTACCATTCATATTTACTGTTATTAATAAAGACGGAAATGTAGTTTATCAAAGTGAAGACACAGGCAAAAAGCCACTTCCTTCGGACGTTATAACTCAGGTTTTATTTCCGAATGATCCGCCATCACGACAGAATTATCTGAAAGTATATTTCCCGACTAAAGGTGATTATCTTAGAAGCAGCATCACATTCATTGTGCCTTCGGTCATATTCTCGATGCTTATTCTTGTCACTTTTATTTTCACAATATTCATTGTGTTCCGTCAAAAGCGTTTGTCGGAAATGAAAAACGATTTCATCAACAATATGACACACGAGTTGAAAACCCCGGTTTCAACCATTTCACTGGCAGCGCAGATGCTAAAAGACTCGGATATAACAAAGAGTCCGGATGTGTTCAAACATATATCAGGTGTTATAAACGACGAAACAAAACGCTTGAGCTTCCTTGTTGAAAAGGTTCTTCAGATGTCGTTGTTCGAACGTCAGAAAGCAACTCTTAAACTGAAGGAAATTGATGCCAACGATTTGCTGGTGAACATTGCAAATACATTTGCTCTGAAAGTGGAGAAATACGGAGGTAGGCTTGATATTGACCTTCAGGCAGAAGACTCAACAATTTATGTTGATGAAATGCATATTACAAATGTATTGTTTAATTTGATGGACAATGCCGTAAAATATCGCCGTCCGGAAGTTCCTCTTGAACTGATGGCACGCACATGGAACGAAAACGGAAAGCTTATGATTTCTGTTGAAGATAACGGTATTGGTATCAAAAAAGAATATTTAAAGAAAGTATTTGACCGTTTCTTCCGAGTTCCAACCGGCAACAAACACGATGTTAAGGGATTCGGATTAGGACTTGCCTACGTCAGAAAGATAATTGAAGACCACAAAGGTTCTATCCGTGCGGAATCCGGAAACGGAAATATAGGAACGAAATTTATTATTACTTTACCTCTTATAAAAAGTTAATTATGGAAGAAAAACTGAAGATCTTCTTTTGTGAAGATGACGAAAACTTAGGTATGCTTTTGAGAGAATACTTGCAAGCTAAAGGTTATATTACTGACTTGTTCCCTGACGGAGAAGCCGGATATAAAGGTTTCACTAAGAGCAAATATGACCTTTGCGTATTGGACGTAATGATGCCTAAAAAAGATGGTTACACTTTGGCTCAGGAAATCCGTTCTATTAATCCGGATATACCTATTATCTTCCTTACTGCAAAAACTATGAAGGAGGATATTCTTGAAGGCTTTAAGATTGGTGCTGATGATTATTTGACTAAACCTTTCAGCATGGAAGAGTTGCTGCTTCGTATCGAGGCAATCCTTCGCCGTGTTAAAGGTAAGAAGATGAAAGACATTCCATTCTACAAATTAGGAAACTTCTTGTTCGACACTCAGAAACAGACTCTTTCTATCGGTGAAAAAGTTACTAAACTTACAACTAAAGAATGTGAACTTCTGAGCTTGCTTTGCGCTCATGCTAACGAAATACTTGAACGTAACTATGCGTTGAAGACTATTTGGGTTGACGACAACTATTTCAATGCTCGAAGCATGGACGTTTATATCACTAAACTTCGTAAACTGTTGAAAGATGATCCGGGAATCGAAATCATCAACATCCACGGTAAAGGTTATAAACTTATAACTCCTTCAGGCGAAGAACAGTCAAGAGAAGATGGTATTCAGGTGTTGTAATCTTTCAAAAAGACAACAATATTGAATAAAAAAAGAGGAGACATCGGGTTCACAGAAATATATTTATCTGTGTTCCCGATGTCTCCGTTTTTATAAGCACTCAATATCTGTGTCCGTCACCATTCATTTCCTCAACAGTTATTTTCTTTAAGTCCAATGCTCGCCATGCATAAAAAATATAGGCAAGCACAAACGGTATCAGCAACGATACGAAACTCATAACTTTAAGAGTGAAGAAACTGGATGAACTGTTTGCCAGAGTAAGCGAACTCTGCAAATCAACATCAGATGGATAATATGCAGTATTGTTAAGTCCTGCGCACAACAAAAGGGAAAGAACCGTAAGAACTGTTCCTATTCCGGCAGACCATATTCCACTCTTATATGCCGAAGTTGTCAACGTCTTGAATATTCCCCACAACACTCCGACAACTCCAACCAACATAACAAGAAGCACCAAAGGCATAGACATCAAATTGTTGAAATATTTGAATCTTTCCATATACACTTCAGAAGTTTCAGGATTTACAGCAAAACCTTCCGTCAGCATAAGATGAACCAAATAAACCAAAAAGAAAAGCAGGAACAATGCAGCTTCCGGCAACAATTGTTTGCGGCATCTCGAATAAATTACTTCATTATTAATATTGTTGATAAAATAAAGAAGTCCCAATACGCGGGCAAGGAAAAACACTGCTACGCCCAAACAAACATTCCATAGATTGGCTACTGCCTCAAGCCCGTGCCAAGGTGAAGCCCATGACGAAATAACCGGCATTGCAATATCTGTCAGCTGCTCTTTATTTACAACAAACGAAGCTCCATGGAAAAATGTGGACACAGCCGTACCTAACAACACCGGACCAAGTATTCCATTAAGCAACAAAAACACACGATATGTTTTCTTTCCAAGAAGATTTCCATTCTTTGCCTGATATTCATAAGACACTGCCTGAATAACAAAACAAAGCAGAATAAGAATCCAAACCCAATATGCACCTCCGAAACTGGTTGAATAAAACAAAGGGAAAGAAGCAAAAAATGCTCCGCCGAAAGTTACAAGCGTGGTAAAAGTAAACTCCCATTTCCTGCCGGTAGAATTAAGAAGCATAACCTGCTCTATTTCCGTTTTGCCAATCTGAAACAACAATGACTGTCCGCCCTGTACAAACAACAGGAACACCAACAATGCTCCAAGTAGCGAAATCAAAAACCACCAATATTGCTGCAATAACAAATATGTTTCATTCATAATATATTCTTTTTAATGTAGTAAATTAATTAATGTTCACCAGGACCTTGCTTTATAGCCTTTATCATTATTCCAATCTCGGCAACCAACAACACGGAGAAAAGAATAAGGAATAGGAAAAATGTTACCTGAACAGATGATGTTTCAAGTCTGGATATTCCAGCACAAGTTGGCAATATATCCTGTATTGCCCATGGCTGACGTCCCACTTCGGCAACAATCCAGCCAGCCTGACTGGCTACATAAGCAAGAGGAATTGAAATCAGGCTCAGATACTGCATCCATCGTGCCTTTTCCAACATCCCCTTTCTTTCCATATAATATGCAGCAATAAACAATACAATGAAGAAACCTCCAAGCAAAACCATGATATGGAAAGAATAGAATGTCATACCGATTGGAGGAATCAAATCTGCCGGGTCTTTGATATAACCATAACCGAAATATTTAAAATTCTCATCCAGGATGGCTCTTTGTACTGCCATTTCTTCCTTATCGTCTTCTTTCAAAGCTTTTCTGTAATTAGCCAATGCCTGAATCGCGATTTTTCCCTTTTCAATCTTTTCAGTTGTCGAAAGAGCCGTTGAGCCATCATCTTCCGTATAATTGCCTTCTATCAGATTATCTATTCCAAGTACATGCGCATCAGGTTGACGCTCGGCAAGTAAAGACAGCATACTAGGAATATCTATACTGAACAAAAACGGTTCTTCACCATCATTGTATGTTTTTTTCTGAGGATTAAGAATACCGAAAGCTACCAGTTCTGCCTCTGATTTTCCCTGATAAAGTCCTTCCATTGCCGCAAGCTTCATAGGCTGTCGCTGAGCGACCTGATATGCGGAATTATCTCCTGTCCACAATGTAAGAACTGAAGCAGTGAGTCCAAACAATGCTGCGACTCTTATACTGCGAAGAGCAAAATCTTTCTCTCTTTTCTTTATAAGATACCAAGAACTTACACCTATTACAAATACAGCCCCGACAATCCAGCTGGAAATAACAGTGTGGAAAAACTTATTTATCGCAACAGGCGACAAGGCTACAGCCCAGAAATCAAACATCTCGTTTCTAACTGTATCAGGATTAAACTGCATTCCTGCAGGATATTGCATCCAAGCATTAGCTACAAGTATCCACAATGCCGACAAAGAAGCTCCTACAATCGTAAGCCATGTGGAAACCAAGTGAAAACGCTTGCTGACCTTCTCCCATCCGAAAAACATTACAGCTATAAACGTAGCTTCCATAAAGAATGCCACGATTCCTTCAATTGCCAAAGGAGCACCGAAAATATCTCCAACAAACCAACTGTAATTAGACCAATTTGTTCCAAATTCAAACTCCATAATCAAACCGGTAGCAACACCTATGGCAAAATTTACACCAAACAGTTTCATCCAAAACTGGGCAGTGGTTTTCCATTCCTCTTTTCCTGTCCGGACATAGATTGTTTCCATAATAGCCTGTATCACACCCAAGCCCAAAGTCAATGGGACAAAAAGCCAATGATACATAGCAGTCAAAGCAAATTGAGCCCTTGACCACTCAACCAAAGAAGTATCAACACTCTCAAACATAAAAATAAAAATTTAAGGATTTATAGCTCTATTTACTAATTCAGTAGATACATAATCAATCTTACATTCGTCTTTCTCAAACTTGCCTAGAAAATCCGGGAAGAAAAAGAGCTTCAAAAGTACGAACATGATAAATAGCTTTATCAAAATAATAGTCCACAAGACTTTGCCTATTGTCATACTCTTGAAACCTTCAATATAAAAGCGAAGAATAGATGTGATTGTATTCATACATATAAGCATTTAAAGCAACAACTATACATGAAATTTACTATATCATAATTTCCAAAGATAATATTTTTTTGTTTCGCACAATACTAATTTATTAAAGTTTCGAAGTGCTCAACTCGCCTCTGTAGTCCTGCCAATTTTTTAATTGAACCACTTGTGAAACTTAACACAATAATATGTATATATCGTCACAATAATTCGGTTGTTCGATTCTGATAAAAAAATCGATTCACCTAGGTGAGTTGATTGAACCACCTAGGTGGATTGATTAGCTCACCCAGGTGAATCAAACATAAATATTAGTCAAATTGCATCAGTCATTATGTTGATATAAAGAAATAATGATAATAAATAGAAGTATATTAGAGTTTATACAGAATAAGGTATAGAATGCTTGAAATAAGCAGTATAAAATCTTATACGATACATTATCTATTATATAACAGAAAATTCATGTACATGTAAATTGAAGTTCATAGTAAAGAGATAAATATCATTGTTTCAAATCAATATAATAATATAGAGTAGATATAACGACAGAATACTCAATGTTAAAAATATTTATTTTTATAAAGAAAGAACGAATTAAGCGTTGGTTTGTAAAACTCATAGTACTATATTTGCATCAGTCAATCCCACTATGGGATTAATGGAAAACACGATTTTATTAAACCAAGTGCTAATCTATAAAAGGTATTATTATGTCAAACATTTCAAGAAGATCTTTTCTTCAAAGAGGAACTGCTGCTGCTGCAGCCTTGACAATTGCCCCTAGTTCAATCCTTGGTAAGAGCCATGGATATGTTGCTCCAACTGATAAATTGAATGTTGCTGCCGTTGGTATTGGTGGTATGGGTCATGCAAATATTAATAATGTTAAAAAATCAGGCGAAGCCAATATCGTTGCTCTTTGTGACGTTGACTGGAAATACGCAGACGGTGTATTCAAAGAAAACCCAAATGCTAAGAAATATTGGGACTACCGCAAGATGTATGACGAATGCGCAAAAGAATTTGACGCTGTTATCATCGCAACTGCAGACCACACTCACGCAATGATCACTGCTGATGCAATGACTTTGGGCAAACACGTATATTGCCAGAAACCATTGACTCACTCAGTTTACGAATCTCGTTTGCTTACAAACTTGGCTAAATCAACAGGTGTTGCAACTCAGATGGGTAACCAGGGTTCTTCAGCTGAAGGAACTGACTTGGTTTGCGAATGGATTTGGAACGGTGAAATCGGTGATGTATATAAAGTAGAATGCGCTACAGACCGTCCAATTTGGCCACAGGGTTTGAACGCTCCTGAAAAAGAAGACCGTATTCCTAAGACATTGAACTGGGATTTGTTCACAGGTCCTGCAAAATTGAATCCATATAACGCTATTTATCATCCTTGGAACTGGCGTGGATGGTGGGATTATGGTACAGGTGCTTTGGGTGATATGGCTTGCCACATCATGCACCAGCCTTTCAAAGCTTTGAAATTAGGCTATCCTACAAAAGTTGAAGGTTCATCAACATTGCTTTTGAATGCTTGCGCTCCACAGGCTCAGCATGTTAAAATGATATTCCCTGCTCGTGAAAATATGCCTAAGGTTGCTATGCCTGAAGTTGAAGTTCACTGGTATGATGGTGGTATGATGCCAGATCGTCCAAAAGGATTCCCTCAGGGCAAACAGTTGATGGGTCCTGGTGGTGGTTTGACTATCTTCCACGGAACAAAAGATACTTTGATCTGCGGTTGCTACGGTCAGGAACCATTCTTGTTGTCAGGTCGTGTGCCTAACGCTCCTAAAGTATGCCGTCGTGTTGAAAACGCAATGGGTGGCGGTCATGAAAAAGATTGGGTTCAGGCTTGTAAAGAAAGCAAAGAAAACCGTCGTGAATTGAAATCTCGTTTCGAAGAAGCAGGTCGTTTCAACGAAATGGTTGTTATGGGTGTATTGGCTATCCGTTTGCAGGCTCTTAACAAAGTTTTGGAATGGGATGGTGTTAATATGCAGTTCACAAATATCGGTGATAACGAAACTATCAAGACTTGTATCAAGGACGGTTTCACAATCAAAGATGGTCACCCTTCATTCAACAAGACTTGGACAGACCCAATTAATGCTAAACAATTCGCTGCTGAATTGATTAAACATAATTATCGTGCTGGTTGGAAATTGCCAGATATGCCTAGATAATTAGAATAAAGCATTAAACACTATATAGCAAGTTGACAAGGTTTGGAATTAATATTCACAAACCTTGTCAATTTGTCAATTCATAAAAAAAGATTTAAACTCATAAACTAAATATGAAAAAGTCAGTATTACTAGTAAGTGCAGCTGCATTGATGATGTTCGCATCATGTAATGGCGGCAAAAAAGCTGAAGCTCCAGCAGAAGAAGCTACAAAAACAGAAGCAGCAGCAGAAGCTGCAACTCCTGAATATAAATTAATGGATCTTCCTACTGTTGATTTGTCAACATTCCCTAAAGACAAAGATGGTTGGATTACAATGTTCGACGGTAAGACTTTCAACGGTTGGAGAGGTTACAACAAGACAGAAGTTCCAGGTGCTTGGGTAATCGATAACGGAACAATTCACATCAAAGGTTCTGGCGCTGGTGAAGCTGGTGCTGCTAATGGTGGTGATTTGATTTTCGCTCACAAGTTCCAGAATTTCGAATTCGAATTTGAATGGAAAGTAGACAAAGGTTCTAACTCAGGTGTATTCTACATGATTCAGGAAGTAGAAGGTCAGCCTGCTTATATTTCAGCTCCTGAATATCAGGTTTTGGATAACGAAAACCACCCAGATGCTAAATTGGGTAAAGATGGTAACCGTAAATCAGCATCTCTTTACGATATGATTCCGGCTAACCCTCAGACAGCAAAACCATACGGAGAATGGAATAAAGGTAAAATCATGGTTTACAAAGGAACAGTTGTACACTATTTGAATGGTGAAAACCCAGTTGTTGAATACCACTTGTGGACTCCAGCATGGAAAGAAATGCTTGATAAGAGCAAATTCAGCAAAGAAAAATGGCCTTTGGCTTACGAATTGCTGTTGAATTGTGGTGGTGAAAACAAAGAAGGTTTCATCGGTTTGCAGGATCATGGCGACAATGTTTGGTATCGCAATCTTCGTATCAAGGTGTTAGACTAATTTGTAATTCTGTAAGTTAAAACCTTACTGAAATATAATATTATCATACCGTGATATCTTGCGTTCTTTACAACGCCAGATATCACGGTATTTTTTTTAGTGTGTGTCAGATAAATCTAATTATTATGAATGCATTTGTTAACGAAAATTTCATGCTGACCAATAAGGCAGCTGAAGAACTTTATCACAACTCAGCAAAGAATCTTCCTATTATTGACTATCATTGTCATTTGGATCCGAAATTTATTGCGGAAAATCATCAATTCAACGATTTAACAGAAGTATGGCTTGGGGGCGACCATTATAAATGGAGAGCCTTAAGAGCAAATGGTGTTGATGAAAAATACATTACCGGGACAGCAGACAGTTATGAAAAATTCGAGAAATGGGCAATGACTGTTCCTGCTACTATGCGAAATCCTCTTTATCATTGGACACATCTTGAGCTGAAAAGAATATTCGGCACTGACCTGATATTGAAACCGGAAAATGCCCGTGAAATATACGAACACTGTACATCTTTGTTGCAAACAGAAGAGTTTAGAGCTAGAGAAATCATGAGAAAATTCAAGGTCGAAACAGTTTGCACAACAGATGACCCAGCTGATTCTCTTGAATATCATTCAATAATAGCCAATGAAGTAAAAGACATAAAAGTTTATCCTACATGGAGACCGGATAAGGTTATGGCTGTTGAGAATCCGGAACAATACAAATCATATATAGAAAAACTTGGAAAATCAGACAATAAGAATATTTCAACATATTCCGACCTATTGCAAGTTCTTAGAAATCGCCATGATTTCTTCTCTTCAATGGGATGCCGAGTTTCCGATCATGGCATTATAAACTTTATGGCAGGTGATGTTACTGAGTCAGAAATGACGTCATTATTTGCCAAGGTAATGGATGGGAAAAACCTGGATTCAGAAGAAACTTACAAATTCAAAAGCGGACTCTTATTCGAACTTGCCGTTATGGACTGGGAAAAAGGATGGGCACAACAGTTCCATATAAGTGTCATCAGAAATCCAAATACAAAAATGTTCAACCTTCTTGGTCCGGATACAGGATATGACAATATTGCTGAAGTTAATTGTTCATGGGAAGGAAACAAATTCTTTGATTCACTTAACAGCATAGGTAAACTGACAAAAACCATACTCTACAGTCTTAACCCTAAAGATATGGAAGTCCTGGCAACAATGGCATATTCATTCAACGACGGCTCTGTTCCAGGCAAAATGCAATTAGGCTCAGGATGGTGGTTCCTCGACCAGGAAGACGGTATGCGTAAGCAAATAAACGCCCTTTCCTCACTGGGTCTGTTAAGCCGTTTCATCGGTATGCTTACAGATTCACGAAGTTTCTTGTCATATCCAAGACATGAGTATTTCAGAAGAATACTATGTAGTGTTATTGGCGAGGATATTGAAAGCGGCAGACTTCCAAAATCAGAAATGGATTATATTCATAAAATGGTTGCAGATATTTGCTACTATAACGCTAAGCAATATTTTAATTTTTAAACTATTTAAATTTCGCAAATTGCTCAAATTAAAAGCAGACAAGGTTTCAGAGACAATTTAACAAGGTCAAAGTTCCTGTTACTTTATAATTAATTATCTAAGAACTCTTGTTAACTTGTATCTTCTCAACTTGTCATCTGTAACTTGAGTTTATCACTGTTAACGAACCAATTTAATACGAAAATCATATGTCAAAGTTTAATAAAGTTCAGTTTTTGCATACAGTTATTGAAACAGGAACAGGGCAACCGCATCAAAATTTGTAATCATCAGTGAAGTGTTTATCTGTGCCTCACCTTAGATTTGCAGCGGCAAACCGAAACAGAAATAGAAATGATAAATTTGCAGTGAAATGAATCCATCCAAGTATTTTTCAGAAGTTACCGATCCTCGTGTAACAGGTCGTTGTCTACATTTGTTGTCAGACATATTAATGATAGGTTTGTGTACTTACCTGACAGGCGGAACAGATTATGAGGATATGCGTCTGTTTACCTTGGAACGTGGAGAAAAACTTAAGGATATGCTTTCACTTCCTCACGGTGTACCTTCAAAAGATACGTTTGAGCGTGTGTTTCAACGCATAGACCCAACCGAATTAGAACATTGTCTTTGTAGTTATGGGAAGTCAATCCTGTCGGATTTATCAGAAAAACAGATTGTTATAGACGGGAAGAAGCAAAGTGGGACATCGCCGACCTCTCGCGGGAATAAAGGTCTGTACATTTTGAATGCCTGGGTAAGCGAGAACGAATTCTGTATATATCAGAAAAAAGTGGAAGACAAGTCCAATGAGATAACAGCCATTCCCGAAGTGTTGTCAGCCATAGATATTGAGGATGCAGTTATATCCATAGACGCTATGGGAACGCAACGTGAGGTTGTAGACTTGATACTTGAAAAGAAGGGGCATTATCTATTGTCGGTAAAAGGTAATCAGAAGTCTCTATATGAGGATATTGAATGTGCTTTTAAAGTACACGGCGGCCTTGATTCGGATACGACTGTGGAAAAAGACCATGGAAGGATAGAAGTCAGGAAATGCAGCATTCTTCCAGCCATGGAATATCTGCTTCCGGAAACCATTCAATCTTGGAAAGGACTAGGGACGATTGTAAAAATGGAATCAAGTAGGGAGATGAACGGGAAAACGGCTCTTGAAACCAGATATTATATCAGTGACGAGCAAGGATTAAGTGCGTCTTACTTTCAAAAAATAATAAGAGGACACTGGAGTATTGAGAACCAACTGCATTGGCATTTGGACGTTACTTTTAAAGAGGATGATTGCAGAGCGAGGAAAGGATATTCATCACAAAACCTGTCAGTGATTAGAAAAGTGGCTTTACATATCATCTCTGAACAAAAGGATAAGTTAAGCCTTAAAAAAAGACTTTACAAGGCAGCTTTGGATATTAACTATTTAAAAAAGTTATTGCAGTTCTGACCGGATGATCTGAATCATAAAAAAGAGGCCTCTTTTTATAAGAGACCTCTCATAAGATCTTACGAATCATAGTCGAAAGACTTTGGTTGTAAAATCGACACGTAAAAAATCCAATCGCTAAGGTTGTTTTTCATAGTTAAGGTTTTGCTATCCGCAATATCCGCTTTATTTCCCAAATAACACATTTTTTTCAGAACTATTTTAACAAACCTGTTGCAAAACATATTTTGAATGGAATTTTGGTGCGGTTGCCCTGAAACAGGAATGGTTCCTGTGTTTTTCAATAAGAATATAGATATAGCCAAAAATGTAGTAAAAGCCTGCTATGATGGTGGCGTAAGAGTTTTTGAATTTACAAACAGAGGAGACTTTGCTATAGAAGTATTCGCTTCACTGGTTAAATACGTACGTCAGGAATGTCCGGAAATGATTCTCGGCGTAGGTTCTATTACAGATGCACCAACTGCTGCTCTATTTATACAATATGGAGCAGATTTCATAGTTGGTCCGTATCTCAATCCTGACGTTGCAAAACTTTGTAACAGACGACTGGTTCCATATACTCCAGGATGCGGGTCTGTTACAGAAATTGGCATGTCGCAAGAACTTGGCTGCGACTTGGTAAAAATATTCCCTGCCGGAAACGTTGGCGGACCATCATTCGTGAAGAATGTCCTCGCACCAATGCCATGGAGCATGATAATGGCAACAGGCGCAGTTGAGCCAACAGAAGAAAACCTTACAGCATGGTTCAAATCAGGAGTAACTTGTGTGGGAATGGGTTCAAAATTATTCCCTGCTGATAAAATTGCAGGAAACGATTGGGAATATATCACAGACTTATGCAGGAAATGTCTGGAAGTAATCAAGAAAGCCCAAAACTCATAAACTTATAAACTCAAGAACTTATAAACTCAAGAACTTATAAACTTAAAATATACTATGTCAACCACAACAAAAATGACCAACTACAGATGGACTATCTGTATAATGATGTTTATTGCACTGACAATAAACTATCTGGATCGACAAGTTCTATCCCTTACTTGGGACGAATTCATAAAGCCGGAGTTCCATTGGAATGAGGCACACTATGGAGCCATAACAGCAACCTTCTCCATCGTCTATGCCATCTGCATGTTATTTGCAGGTAGAGTTGTGGACTGGATGGGAACTAAAAAAGGATATCTTCTTTCAATAGGCGTATGGTCAGCCGGAGCATGTATGCATGCATTCTGTGGCATAGCTACAGAAATGTGTGTCGGACTGGATGACAAATATCAGCTTATTGCCGCAACAGGAGATATGGCAGTTCTGATAGCAACAATCAGTATGTATTTCTTCCTAGCAGCAAGATGTGTTCTGGCAATCGGTGAATCCGGATACTTCCCGGCAGCCGTTAAAGTAACAGCCGAATATTTTCCTAAGCGAGACAGAGCATTCGCTACATCCATTTTCAATGCAGGAGCTTCAATTGGAGCACTCATAGCACCACTTTCAATACCATTACTTGCAAAACACTGGGGATGGGAAATAGCATTCATTGTAATCGGTGTTCTTGGTTTTGTCTGGATGGGATTCTGGGTGTTTATGTACAAACCTCCTCGTGAAAGCAAATATGTAAATGCAGCAGAACTTGAATATATCGAACAAGATAAATTACTGGAAGCTGATCTTATTAAAAAAGAGAATGAAGAGAAAGAGGAATCTATTTCTATATGGCAATGCTTCAAATACAAACAGGCTTGGGCTTTCATTATGGGTAAGTTCTGTACAGACCATGTATGGTGGTTCTTCCTGTTCTGGACACCTTCATACCTGAACACTCAGTTTGGAATAAAAACATCAGACCCACTTGGTATGGCCTTGATATTTACCATGTATGCCATAACAATGCTTTCCATTTACGGAGGTAAACTCCCGACAATCCTTATCAACAGAAGCGGTTCAAATCCGTACGAAGCACGTATGAAAGCTATGCTCATGTTTGCATTCGTTCCAATCGTTGTTCTTTTCGCACAACCATTAGGCACTGTTTCACCATGGTTCCCTGTAATCCTTATAGGTTTGGGATGTGCTGCACATCAATCATGGTCTGCGAATGTATATACAACTGTTAGCGATATGTTTCCAAAACGTGCGGTAGCTACAGTTACAGGAATTGGAGGTATGGCAGGTGGCCTAAGCTCAATGCTTATGCAAGCTTTTGCCGGATGGTTATTTGTATATGCAGACAAAGTTCAAATGGAATTCATGGGATTCATAGGTAAGCCAGCTGGATATTTCCTTATTTTCTGTATCTGTTCTGTTTCCTACCTTATTGGATGGGTTATAATGAAGACTTTGGTACCTAGATATAAGATTATACAATAATAAATATCATTATAATAAGAGTAATGAAATGTCAATAGTATATTTCATTACTCTTTTCTATAAAATTTTTTGCATAATTATTATGGACAATCTAAAATATGAGAATTATAAAGGACAAATTATTTCTGTCCTAACATATCTGGACCATATAATAACTTTAGATTGGACAGGTAGAGACAAGGAATTTAAAGATGCGACCTCTATAGATTGTCTGGCAAACATTGCACATATGTCAAAACGTAATTTACAAATTATGTTTCAATCCTATGTAAATGAAACTCTAGGCTCATATAAAAATAGACTAAGACTGGAATATGCTCAATCTCTACTCAAAGAGGGAAATATGAACATAACTGAAATATCAGATATGATAGGCTATGCCAATACACCTGCATTCAATAACGAATTCAAAAAGCTTTATCATATGTCTCCTACCCAAAAGAAGGTATATCTTCAAAATAAAATAAAATCATACTCACCTAATAAATTACCTTATCGTATAGAATACTTAAAAGAAACAAAAGTCATTTATTTATCTTTCACAGGAGATTATAAACTAACCTCTTTCTCGCAATTTGAAGAAAAAAGCTGGGATAAATTAGAATTATTTGCATATAAGAATAATATTATAAATAATAACGAATATTGGGGCATAGCCTTTGATGATACCGATATCACCGAAGAAGATAAATGCCGTTTTTACGCTGCATTATCAGTTGACAATGATAAAATTGTAAAAATACCTGTTACAGAAGAAATAAAATCAATGAATCTCCCTTATGGCAAATATGCAGTATTTACTCATAAAGGAGACTACAATAAATTGGATAAGTTTTATGATTCTATATTATGCTCCATAGACTTTGAGCTGGGAAATACTCCAATATTGGAGAAATACCTTAACTCTCCAAAGAATACCTCTAAAAAAGATTTAATCACAGAGATTTGGCTCCCTTTATTACACGCTCACATTTCCCAAGATAAGACTTAAGAAATTTATCTTCAAGAGCTTCAGGGTCAAAATCCACTGTAAATCGATAAGGTTTTGCCATAAATTTTTCAAAATCACCATAATCTATATTTGCCATTTTTGATCTACCATTCAGTTCTTTGAATTTCTTGCTTTTATCTTTAAAATTCAAATATCTGGCTGAAGATACCGGCACAATATGATTTCTATTTTCCCTTTTTTCAATATACGGATATTGCTTCACTTGTTTTTCTATAGCTGAAAACTTATCAAAAAGCTCATAACAGCATTTAAGTGGTCCTGTTATATATTCGTCTTTTCCATTTATTATCTTTTTCAAAGATCGAATCAAAATACCACCATATAATAAAGGATTATTATCTTTATCAGAATAAGAATTATGATTAGGTTTAGGACTAGAATTAAAACATAAATCTAATCCGCTTGAATGAAAATACCAATCACCAGAATCAGCACTTCTAGGATAAGTAATAATATCATAATGACCCTCACAATAAAGATAAAATTCTATTTCCTGGAATTCATAAGTTATACCACTTTTTACAATACAATAGTTATTAAACAAAATATCTGCAATTACAGCAAATCGTTTCGCGATACTTTCTTCACTTAAACCGATAAACTTACTAATGTCCAGAATCTCTTTTAAGTTTTCCATACGAGTATTATAATTATAGTTTACGTTATATATTTTCATCAACTAAGATAGATTTTTTTTATAAAGAATATATCTTAATACAGATTTCCAGTCAGGGAACTTCTCAGACCCAAAAACTATCAATTCACCTTTAAAAGAAGATGCACCATTTACAATGCGGTCATCTATCAGATAATCTCCAATATTAAGATTTTTATGATGCGACAATATCAATCTCTTATAAGCCTTATCTCCCAAATATTTCTTTACCCAAACAAGTTTATCAGACCATGCCGAAGGATTATTCCAAGGAGCGGTTGAAAGTATATAAACATCATAATATTCTGCCAATATATCAAACGAAGTTACAGCATCCTTCATAGGTTTCATTTTAGCAAAAATACCCGGTGCCTCATCATATCTACCATTATATAATATTTTTTCTTCTTCACTAAGCATATCTATTCCCGACTGAAAATCAACCAGAACATTATCCATATCAATATAAATTATTCCTTGTTTGTTATTTCCCATAATATCAAAGTTTTAATTTAAACAAATTCTCTTTTTACCGTCCACGACAAGCAGTTAAGGCCACCACCAATTTTAACGGTACTTTTACTGAAAACTGGATAAACTTCTTTACCCGTTTTATCTTCTAATTGTTTCAATGCAATATCATCCAGTTTATTATTAAATACAGGAACAAACAACACATTTCCTACCTGCAAATAATTCAAATATGCCCAACTGGTCGACAAATGTTTATCCGTATGAAAATAAAGCTCTTCTATTTCAAACCGCCCATTCAATGAGTCAATAATTCTATTCCTCAGAGCAACATCAAAATCCAGATAATGATTAAGTAAAATCCTGTTATTTCCAATATAACGCAGCATACCGTCAGCATGTCCACATTCTTCATTTTCATCCCTTGGAATAATTATTACCTCAGTTTCAAAAAATCGCTCAAGTTTTCTCTTAAGTTTAAAAGGAGAATAAACACTATTATCCTTCACAACTTTATCTGTAACGATAACACAATCATCACATTTTATTACATTACCTCCATCTAAAATAATATCACAGTTAATTATCTTACAATCCAAATTTTTAGTACAATCTTCAGGATTAGTCATATATTCCTTTGTATCTTGAAGATAATCCGGATTAAAAACAAATTGTATGTATTTACCGTCATAAATCTGAATAGGCATAAAATCTCTAACCCATAAATCTTTGGTATTATGAATAAAACTATAATTGATATTTTTCTTCTCAAGCAAAGGTTTTAAATACTTCCAGCACTGATAATAAATTATATCTTTAGAGAAATATACATAATCCGCTTTCTCGTCTGTAACAATAGGATATAACTCTTTTAATGCCTTCAGCTTTTCCAAAGCTCTTTTGTTTTGTTCTAAATAATACTTTATCTCCTCATCTGTTAATTCTCTTAGCAGCATATTTTCTACCTCCTTTCTACCAGCGTATGATACTTTCCGAATCAGAGCAGAACTGTCATTTAATAATTCTCTATCCATAAATTTCAAACATTTTAGACAAAAGTAATGCCTCTACAATCTTGCATTCTTACTCAAAAATGCAAAACTGAACATATGGCATCCCCATACTTTTAATCTTAATTCAGTAAACCCGACAACTTGTCTCCCTCCTTTTGACATTTTGTCAACCACAATGTTTTCATAAGTTTAAAATCAGTCCCTGATTGTAAAACAACAGTTAATAATGCAGCATAAATACTGACATATTTACACTTGGCACATAGTTTGTAATATATCTAGTGGAATCGCGAAAGCGAGGGCACTAGAAAAAGAAAATAAATAAACTAATTAATAAATAGGAGGTTACAACTATGATGCCGATTAGAAGAAATTACAATCAGAACTGGTTACCAAGTATCTTTAATGATTTTTTTGACAATGATTGGACATTAAAGGTTAATACAACTTCTCCTGCTGTTAATGTCATCGAGAGTGATAAAGAATATAAGGTTGAAGTTGCCGCTCCAGGTATGAGCAAAGACGATTTCAATGTTCATTTGACTACAGACAACGAGCTTGTAATCACAATGGAAAAGAAAAACGAAGAAAACAACGACAACAAAAAATATTTGCGTCGTGAATTTTCTTACACTAAGTTCCAGCAAACTTTGGTCTTGCCTGATGATGTTGAAAAAGATCATATCAATGCATCTGTCAACAACGGTATATTAACAATTGATTTGCCTAAAAAAGAACTTAAAGATGAAGTCAAGGAAAACAAGGTGATAGAAATTCACTAATCCTTGATTATTATTGCAAGTAATCGTTTTGATGTTGGATAGGAATGAATAAATTTGTACACCTCGGTAGGGCAAAACCTTACTGGGGTGTTTGTTTATAAACACATTAGACAAGGTTCCGGATACAATGCTTTATACTTTATTCCCTTGTCAACTCGTTACCTTGTCAACTATTAAAAAATAAATATTATGGCTTATATTGACTACTACAAAATTCTTGGTGTTGACAAGAACGCTTCTCAAGAGGATATCAAGAAAGCCTATCGAAAACTGGCCCACAAGTATCATCCTGACTTGAACCCGAACGACCCTGCCGCTCAAGAACGTTTCCAAGCAATCAACGAAGCCAACGAAGTATTGTCCGACCCTGAAAAGAGAAAGAAATACGACGACTACGGAGAAAACTGGAAGCATGCAGACGAGTTTGAAGCACAAAAGAACGCAGGATACGGAGGATTCGGACATTCAGGTTCAAGTTTTGATAAAGACGGAAACACCACATATTGGTTTTCTTCCGATGGTCAGCAGTTTTCAGGAAGCCACATGGGCGGTTTTTCTGATTTCTTTGAGGAATTGTTTGGTCAACATTCACGCAAAAGCAACAGAGGATTCCGAGGCCAGGACTACAAAGCCGAACTGAACCTCTCATTACGCGATGCTTATCAGACCCACAAACAGGTAATAACTGTCGGGGACAAACAATTAAGAATAACCATTCCGGCTGGTGTAAGCAACGGACAGGTTATAAAACTGAACGGTTATGGAGCACCTGGAGTGAACGGTGGTCCCGCAGGAGATTTGTATATAACTTTTGTCATAGAAGACGACCCTCAGTTCAAAAGGCTTGGCGACGATTTGTACCTCGACGTCAACGTCGACCTCTACACAGCCTTATTGGGTGGAGAACAGGTTGTAAACACTATTGACGGAAAAGTCAAACTTAAGGTAAATGCCGGAACACAGAACGGCACAAAAGTCAGACTTAAAGGAAAAGGTTTCCCTGTTTACAAGAAAGAAGGAACATTCGGCGACCTGATTGTCACCTACAACGTAAAGTTGCCGACAAACCTGACAGAACAGCAGAAAGAAATGTTCCGTAAAATACAGAGTATGAACTAAAATATGACAATTATATGCAGAATGAATTTATAGTCGTAAGAGAATATTGCGACAAATGTCATATAGAGCAGTCCTTCATTGAAATGCTTAATGACAACGGACTGATAGAAATTGTCCTGAAAGACGACGAGCCGTGTCTGCCATTCGTACAATTGCCGGATATCGAGCGCTACAGCCGTATGTATTACGACCTGTCAATAAATATGGAAGGAATTGATGCCATCCACAATTTGCTGATGAGAATAGAGTCAATGCAGGACGAAATAAGGCATTTACGTTCCAGACTGAGATTGTATGAGGATGATTATTGAAGGAGTGATATTTTGTACTGACATCACAAATGTTTACCTTTGAAAGTGATAGTCTAATACAAAACTACTCCAAAAATAAAACTGTAATTATTATGAAAAGAGTCTTCATGCTATTAAGCGTATGCCTGTCTTTGTTAACTATTGCAGATAATATTTCTGCACAAAAGAGTAAACCTCGCATAGGAATTGCCGGCATACAAATTGAAAACAGTGTGTTCATGCCTAACAGACAGTCATTAGTCGGACACGAAGTTAATATGCCAGATTACCTGAGCCCTGATTCTGCAATGGGAAAAGCAGCAACCTGGCTTCCTGCACTAATAGGACGTGGAGGAGGTCGAGGTCCTGTGACAAAAGAGTCATACGATGAATTTGTCAACAAGACTCTTGAAATAATAAAAGCAAATATGCCTTATGATGCATTTTGGTTCTACAACCACGGTGCATGCAGTGTTGAAGGAGTTGCAGACCCTGAAGGTGAATTCATGGAAAAAGTACGTAGTCTTATAGGAAACGATGCCATGGTAACAACAACAATGGATCTTCATGGTAATGTTTCATGGCTCGTAGCCCTCAACTCCGACCTTATAACAACATATCGCAAAGCACCTCACGATGATGCTCGCGAATCACACCGTCGTGGTGTTGCCAATCTACTCGAAAGACTTTCTTCAGGAAAAGGACGACCGGCTTATAAAGCATGGGTTCCTGTTCCAGTTCTTCTTTCAGGAGAATGGACCAGCACCCGTGTAGAACCAGCCAAATCCCTTTACGCAATGGTTCCAGAAGTTGAAGCAATGCCCGGAGTCATCGATGCAGGTATATGGATTGGATACGTATGGGGAGACAATCCTCGCAACCAAGGCGTTGTTATGGTTTATGGAGACGACAAAGAACAAGTTGAAAAAGGAGCAAAACGTATGGCTCAAAAATTCTGGGACGTACGCAAACAGTTCTCTCTCGAAGCTCCAGGATATTCTTTAGAGGAAAGTCTCGACCTTGCAATTGCCAGCAATAAGAAACCATTTTTCATAAGTGATATGGGCGACAATCCTGGTGGCGGAGGTTCAGGTGAAGTAACCTAGACATTGGCAAGAGTTCTGAAACGTCCAGAATTCAAATCACCCAATGGAAAAACATTGCTATACTGTTCTATTCCTGGTGAAGAATTGGTTGAAACTGCCCGAAAAGCCGGTATCGGTGCAACAGTTGAAGGTTATGTAGGAGCAATGACCGACAATTCATACGAGCCTCCTGTAAAGCTTTCAGGTATTGTAAGATACGTAAGCCCTGAGTCAGAGAAAAGCGATAAAAAATCACCTTATGGACGAGGACGGAACATTGCTATAATTCAGTCTGGCAGTATTTATGTTGTGGTAGGAACCTCATCCCCTACTCCTAATCTCAAAGACTCTGGAATTGATCCTTCAAAAATGGACATCGTAATGGTAAAACAAGGTTATCTTGTCAACCAATGGTATAATATGAAAGCTGATTGGGTTATGGCACAAACCCGTGGAGGCGTGGATCAGGATTTCAAGAAACTCCCATATAAGAATATTGTCCGCCCGATGTATCCTCTAGATCCGGACATGCCAGAGCCGGAACTGAATGTAATATTCATTCCATCGGCTAAACATTTTTATGGGAGATAAATGTATCTTTGCATCCAAATTTCAATCACCTAAATATGGAACCGTTCATTCATCTACACGTTCATACGCAATATTCCCTCCTTGACGGTCAGGCATCAATTGATGCCCTGATAGAGAAAGCATATAAGGACGGAATGCGCGCAATAGCCGTTACCGACCACGGCAATATGTTTGGTATCAAGGAGTTTTTCAACAAGGTAAATAAGAAAAACGGAAAGATACAGGGAGCTATTAAAGACATACGTAAAGAGCTCAAAGCTTTCGACGGAAAAGATGAACTGACAGATGAAGAACGGAACCAAAAGGAAGAACTTCTCAAAAAGCTGTCCGATACGGAAAAAGACCTGTTCAAACCGATTATCGGCTGTGAATGCTATTGTGCCCGCAACGGTCGTCACAACAAGGAAAACAAAGAAGACCGAAGTGGATGGCACCTCATCGTTCTTGCTAAAAGTCTTAAAGGTTATCACAACCTCATAAAAATGGTTTCCCTCTCATGGACCGAGGGGTTCTATGGCCGCCCACGTATCGACAAGGAACTTCTGGAGAAATACCACGAAGACCTTATCGTATGCTCGGCATGTCTCGGTGGTGAAGTACCACAGAAGATTATGGCAGGAAATATCAAAGCTGCCGAAGAAACTATTCTTTGGTTCAAAAGTATTTTCGGTGAAGACTATTATCTGGAACTTCAGCGTCACGAGACTCACCGTCCAGATGCCGAACAGAGCACATATCAGCATCAGGTAGAAGTAAACAAGGTCATAGTGGAACTTGCCCGCAAGCATCAGGTGAAAATCATCGCCACAAACGACGTGCATTTCACCAACGAGGAAGATGCCGACGCGCACGACCGACTCATCTGCCTCAGCACAGGCAAAGACCTCAACGACCCAACCCGCATGCGCTACACCAAACAGGAATGGATGAAAACAACTGCCGAGATGAATCAGGTATTTCACGACCTGCCGGAAGCCCTCAGCAACACCCTTGAGATTGCTGACAAGGTAAGCTTCTATTCTATCGACAGTGGTCCTATCATGCCAACCTTCGCCATCCCTGAAGATTTCGGCACAGAAGAGGAATACAGAAAGAAATTCACCGAAAAAGACCTGTTCGACGAATTCACCCGTGATGAAAACGGAAATGTTGTCCTCAGTGAAGAAGCAGCAAACGACAAGATAAAGAAACTCGGAGGCTACGACAAACTCTACCGTATCAAACTAGAAGCCGACTATCTTGCAAAGATTACCTACGAAGGAGCAAAACCTCTCTACGGCGAAGTGTTGAGCGACGAAGTAAAGGAACGACTCAACTTCGAGCTCCACATCATGAAGACAATGGGTTTCCCTGGCTACTTCCTTATCGTGCAGGACTTCATCAAGGCAGCACGCGAAGAGCTGGGCGTTTCCGTTGGTCCGGGCCGTGGTTCAGCCGCAGGTTCGGCTGTAGCATATTGCCTTGGTATAACAAAGATTGACCCCATAAAATATGACTTGCTGTTCGAGCGTTTCCTTAACCCGGACCGTATCTCACTTCCCGATATCGATACCGACTTCGATGACGATGGTCGTGGCGAAGTTCTCCGCTGGGTAACTGAGAAATACGGAGCCGAACGTGTAGCTCATATCATCACATACGGTACAATGGCAACCAAGTCTGCAATCAAGGACGTAGCACGCGTACAGAAACTGCCGCTTGCCGAATCCAACAGACTGGCAAAACTTGTTCCGGATAAAATTCCGGATATGAAAAAGTTCAAGCTAAAGGATGCCATCGAATACGTACCCGAACTGAAAGCCGCAGCGACAGGCAGCGACCCACTTGCCCGCGACACCCTGAAGTATGCCCAGATGTTGGAAGGCAACGTGCGCAACACAGGTGTTCACGCCTGCGGTGTCATCATCGGACGATACGACATATCAGATGTAGTTCCCGTCAGTACCGCCAAAGACAAGGATACTGGCGAGGAAATGCTTGTTACCCAATATGAAGGTTCAGTAATCGAAGAAACCGGACTTATCAAAATGGACTTCCTTGGTCTGAAAACATTGTCCATCATCAAGGAAGCAGTCGAAAATATCAGGCTCACCACAGGTGAAAACCTTGATATTGACCATATCAGTCTTGAAGACGAAAAAACATACAAACTATATTGCGACGGACGAACAACCGGTACGTTCCAGTTCGAGTCCGCCGGCATGCAAAAATATCTTCGCGAACTCCAGCCGTCAAAGTTCGAGGACCTTATTGCCATGAACGCCCTTTATCGTCCGGGACCTATGGATTATATCCCGTCGTTCATCAAGCGTAAACATGGCGATGAAGAAATCAAGTATGATATTCCGGTAATGGAACGTTACCTGAAAGATACCTACGGCATCACCGTATATCAGGAGCAGGTCATGCTTCTGTCCCGTTTGCTTGCAAACTTCACCCGTGGTGAAAGTGACGCCTTGCGTAAGGCAATGGGTAAGAAGCTTATCGACAAGATGAACGCCTTGAAGGAAAAATTCATGAAAGGCGGAGGCGCCAACGGCTACGACGAAAAGACACTCAACAAGATTTGGGCAGACTGGGAAAAGTTCGCCTCATACGCTTTCAACAAGAGTCACGCGACTTGCTATTCATGGGTAGCCTACCAGACAGCATATCTGAAAGCAAACTACCCGTCGGAATATATGGCAGCCGTACTCAGCCGAAGCTTGTCCAACATATCCGATATCACAAAGTTCATGGACGAATGTCGCTCCATGGGAATAATGGTTCTTGGTCCGGATGTAAACGAATCAATACTGAAGTTCAGTGTAAACAAAAAGAAAAACATCCGTTTCGGTCTTGGCGCAATCAAAGGTGTTGGTGAAAGTGCCGTCGAAAACATAATTGCCGAACGTAACAAGAACGGAGCCTACAAAGACATATTCGACTTTGTTGAAAGAGTAAACCTCTCCTCCTGCAACAAGAAGAACATCGAATCTCTTGCCCTTGCCGGAGCATTCGACAATATGGGAATCCAGCGCGAACAGTTCTTTGCCGAAACAGGAAAAGGAGAACAGTTCATCGACATCCTTGTAAGATACGGAAACAAATATCAGACAGATAAGTCAACAGCCACAAATTCCCTGTTTGGCGACGACAATTTCGTTGCAATAGCCAAACCCCAAATCCCAGTGGCAGAACCTTGGAGCACAATCGAAAAGCTCAACAAGGAGAAAGAACTTGTCGGCATCTATCTTTCAGCCCATCCGCTGGATGAATACCGCATAGTACTTAATTATGTCTGCAACACAGGAATGGCAGAATTCAACGAAAAAGAAAGCCTCACCGGTCGCGAAGTCCTTGCCGGCGGCATAGTTTCCGGTTTCCGTGAAGGTATGACAAAGACCGGAAAACCATATGGAATCCTCAAAGTGGACGACTTCACAGGAAGCGGCGAAATAGCCCTATTCGGTCAGAACTATATCGACTATGCAAAATACGGGCGAGAAGGAATGTATCTGCTTATAAGCGGGAAAATGGAACCCCGCCCATACAACAAAGACATCCTCGACTTCCAGATAAAGTCAATAAAATTATTGCAGGACGAAAAAGACAAAATGATTGAAAACATTTATATAACCGTTCCAATCCACAGTCTGGACGAACCGACTATAAATGAACTTTCAACAATGATAAAAACACATCCGGGCAACAGTCTGCTCTATTTCAGAGTAGTCGATGGCGAGCACAACGTTTCCCTGAATATGTTTTCTCAGAAAATCAAGGTCAACGTCACCCGCGAACTTATTGATTATCTCTCTGAAAGCGATACGTTAGATTTTAAAATTAACGCCTAAGCATTGGCTCATGAACAAAGTTTTGTTATTTTTGTTCTGGAATATAGATGAAGATGTTGAGAAGTTAAGGAGTCAAGTAGTTTTTCCGTTCCATTGGATTTGCAATCCAATGGTTATAATATCGGGATTTGTAATCCCGTGAAAAATGATGTGGATTACAAATCCACGGTTAAAGTAACCAACGGATTGCAAATCCGTTAGAACGGAAGTCAAGGAGTTATTCTTATGTCTGAAACCTTGTCAACTTGTAAACTCGTAAACTTAAAAACTTAAAAACTTAAAAACTTAAAAACTCAAAAACTAATAAACTCAAAAACTTAAAAATATGGCATTACAAATCACAGACGCAAACTTCAACGAATTGGTTAACTCAGGCAAACCAATGGTTTTGGATTTCTGGGCAGAATGGTGCGGTCCATGTAGAATGGTATCTCCAATCATCGACGAATTGGCTCAGGAATATGAAGGTCGAGTAACAATCGGCAAAATGGACGTTGACAACAACGACGATGTAGTAGGACAGTTCGGTGTCCGCAACATCCCAACAATCCTTTTCTTCAAGGATGGAAAAGTTGTGGATAAAATCGTTGGCGCAACAAGCAAAGACAAATTCGTTGAAAAAATCGAAGCTTTGTTGAAATAACAATCAAAGTCTATAAAAAACAGAGACACAGATAACAAAGAGGTTCTCCTCTATAATTTCTGTGTCTCTGTCTTTTTATATAAAATCCCATCACTCACGCGAAAGTACCCCTCTCAGAATATGCCTCTTTCCCGGAGGACCAGGCAAACGCTCCATCTTGAACCCCGCAGCCTGCATACCTCGCCTCACATCACCTTTGGCACAATAGGTTACAATCACCCCACCATCATTCGTATGCGAAGCAAGCCGTCTGTAAATCTCCTCATTCCACATTTCCGGTTGTTTCTCCGGAGCAAAAGCATCAAAATATATAAGATCAATATTCTCCGGAATATCACACTTCGCAATATCCCCCTCAATCTTACACAGAGTGAATAAATCCGTAATATCCACACACTCATTCCACGGAGCCGAATGTAACTCCTTGAAAAAATGTGCTCCCTCACTCCATAGCAGCTCACCATAATTGAGCTTCGACACAATATCATCACCCAGCGGATACAGCTCAGCAGAATAATATTCAATCTTCCTTCCAGTTTCAAGCGATTCACGCAACGACAGCAAAGCATTCAGACCGGTACCGAAACCAACCTCCATTATCCTCACCACCGGTTTATCCAACGAGCGCAAACCCGCATTAATAAAAATATGCATCGACTCCTGAGCCGCCCCATTCACCGAATGATAATGTTCATTCATCTCCGGAATAAAGAGGGTATGCGACCCGTCAGCAGTTATTTGTAATTCTCGAGACATAGATTTTAGTTTTTTAGTTTTTGAGTTTTTAAGTTGACGAGGTAACAAGGCTACAGAAACTCTGTTGAAGGTATTGCAAAAATAGAAAGGAGCTCTGAAGGTGCGACACCTTGGCTGAAAGCCTTTAATTTTACAGCGTAGGGCAACGCCCTACGTTTTTGACCGTTACATACCAAATACGCCCTGAAATGGCATAACTTCACTCAGTTCCGTCCTTCCAGGGCTTACTGTATGGTATATGCTTTGAAACACAGGGCGTTGCCCTGTGCTATATAATTTAAGGCCTTCAGCCAATATTCTACACCTTCTTAACTACTTGACTTCATAACTCCTTAAATCCTCACTCCCACTCCGGAGCCTCACACCCCATCAAATTCTCCACAAAGAAATCATGCATCTTATGCAGTTCAAACGGGCCACCAAGGCTATGAGTCTTACCCGGCAAATACAACTGTTCAAAATTCTTATTAGCCTTCATCAACTCACTCACCACCTGCAAAGTAGAAGCCGGGTCAACATTATCATCCAGCTCACCGTTGATAAGCAACAGCTTACCCTTCAAACGCCATGCATTGTCCACATTCGAAGACTCACTGTATGACTTATCTATCGGATAACCCATCCACTGTTCATTCCACCATATCTTATCCATACGGTTATCATGGCAACCACACAAAGCCACAGCCACCTTATAGAAATCATTATGGAAAAGCAAAGCCGCCATAGCATTCTGTCCACCTGCCGACCATCCATAGATACCCACCCGGTTAATATCCATATAAGGATACTTCTCGGCAGCAGCCTTAATCCACGCAATTCTGTCAGGGAAACCGGCATCCTTCAGATTCTTCCAGCAAACATCATGGAAAGCCTTAGAGCGGTTAGCCGTACCCATACCGTCAATCTTCACTACAATAAATCCAAGTTCAGCAAGCTTAGAGCAAAGATGATCCGTAGCCTTGAAATACTTCTCCACATGCGAATCATGCGGACCGGCATAAATCATCTCCACAATAGGATATGACTTCGACTCGTCAAAAGTAGTCGGACGGATAATCTTACCCCAAATATCAGTCTTTCCGTCACGTCCCTTAGCATGGAACACCTCCGGCATCTTCCATCCCTCAGCATACAACTCACTGATATCACTCTTTTCCAGCTGAGCAATAACCTTACCGTCCGAAGCACGGCGCACCACAGAAGTATAAGGCATATCAGCCCGTGAATAAGCATCCACAAAATAAGTTCTGTCAGCCGAAGGAGTCACCTGATGGTTAGCATTCTCCGGAGTAAGATCCTTGAATCCCGTACCATCCATATTTATACGGCAATAATGCAAATGATAAGGATCCTCATCCTTGTTGAATCCCGAAGCATTGAAATAAATCACACCCTTCTTCTCATCCACGAAGTCAACAGTTCTGACCACCCATTCACCTTTCGTAATCTGGCGGATAACCTCGCCATTGCTGCCCATCAGATAAATATGTCTCCATCCGTCACGTTCCGAAATCCACAGCATCTCCTTGCCATCCTTCAGGTCATGGCGATAGCGCACATTATAATAGAAGAAAGTAGGCACCTTTTCGTCAACAAGATGAGTAATCTTGCCAGTCTCAGCATTCACCTCACCCACAATATAACGCTGGTGACCACGCTGGTTGAATTCAAAAGTAAAGCCCCTTCCATCCTTTCTCCAACCGGTCAGATACAAATTGAACTGGTTCTTATATAAATCAGTCTCAAGCGGCACCTGCTTACGAGTCTCCAAATCGAAAAGCACCGGCAAAGAAATAGAAAGCGAATCCCCCGGCTTAGCATAATCCCTCCATTGCAGTATAGGCTGCAACTGAGTAGAAGGTCTCGATTCCAGCAAAGGAATACGTCTTTCCTTCACAGCATCCACCCTCAGCGTAGCAAGCTTCTTTGAGTCAGGCGACCACAAAATCCATTTGTCATAATAGTCCTTACCCCCGTCAGTAGTCTTCAGGATAATCTCATCCGGATTATTTCTCTTTCTCACATACAGATTATTCTCAAAAATATAAGCCTCCATAGTGCTGTCCGGCGACACCACAATGCTGTCCGGCTTCCACCATCTCCTAGGCTTATGCTCCTTCGTCAAAGCATCTTTCAGCTTTGCATTCTTACCTGTAAGATACTTGGCAAGACCTTCCTTGCTCTCAGCCTTCTCCTTCTTGCCGGTCTTGGCATTCACCAGATAATAGAAAGTACCATCCTTCTCCTTATTCTTATAATAGAAAAACTGAGAATCCTCAAGCCATCCGGGAGCAACAACTCCGGAGCAATACACCTTACGTTCAATATTCAATATAGAATCCGACCGCATATAATCCGATTTCGTTACCTGGGCATCAGCCTGAGTCCAGGATGTCAATGCTGCGATGCAGCAGGATAAAATGATTTTTTTCATATAGATTTTTGAGTTTATAAGTTTGTTAGTTTTTGAGTTTGTTAGTTTTTGAGAAAAAAGGCTGTAAGCCTTCTTATAGCCCAGGGTGTGAGCCCTGGGGACTATGATTTCCCTATATTTATTTAAGCTCTGAAGGAGCGAAAAATATAATCCTATTATGTCACCCCCTTCAGGGTTTTGTTTGGTGGGGTGGTACCTCCCAACCCAGGGCTCACGCCCTGGGCTATCAAATCCAGATTTCTCCGGATTTGTACAAGGCATTCTGCCTTATTTTTGAGTTTTTAAGTTAACCCCTTCAATTCTCATCCCCCTCCACCTCTCAATCATCCTCCTCGCAATACTCAACTTCTGAGGCAACTCCGGAAGATTATCAATAGTAAAGAAGCGACCCGCCGAAAGCTCATCATCCTGAAGCCTGATCTCCCCGGACTTATAATCAGCAAAAAAACCAATCATAATCCCGCTCGGATAAGGCCACGGCTGACTGTCGAAATACTGAATATTCTCAATCTCCAACCCCGTTTCCTCGCGCACCTCACGTCGTACACATTCCTCCAGAGTCTCGCCAACCTCCAGGAAACCGGCAACAAGCCCATAAAACGACCCCTTGAAATTACGCGCATGAACAAGCAGAATCTCCTCCCCCCTGCGAATCAGAACAATAATCGCCGGCGAAATACGAGGATAAACCTCCTGTTTGCAATTGGAACAATATTTACTCATCACCGTATTCTGCACCATAGGTCTTCCGCACGCCGGACAGAAACGGCTGTTCCTGTCCCAATGCACCATCTGAAAAGCCTTCCCTGCCATCTTATACTCAGCAGTTGTAAGCACATTCCACGATGCACGCAAACCTATCCACTCATACCCCTCATCCATAAAATCCGACGAATCCACCGATGCCGCCTTAGCCTCCGTCCCGTCAGCAAAAGGCACGCATAGCGAATGATCCACCTTCATTGGAGAATCAGCAGAAAAAGGGACAGAATACCTATCCCCCTCCTTCCTTAACAGCAATTTATCTTTGTCAAAAAGAAACCAATAACACAATTCAACACACATAGATTTATTGTTTAGGGAACAAGGTAACAAATATAACTGATTTTAATTATAAGTATCACCGTTTACACTAATTTTAATATACTTCATTGGTATATACAAAAAAGTGTTCACTGTCTTGGATTAAAAAATTTGACCTAATAAGAATGTTATGAAAGAGTATAATACACGTAAAAAAAACGTTATTATTCGGAAATGGTCCAGCTTTATACTGAATTAGTTTATAGTATCGGACATATATCACGAATATTTTCTCTCAGTTATGTTACTCTAAGCACTTTTGCTGAAGAACGCAAAGACAAAGAATTCGATATGAAAGCAAACTCATCTACAGCCCGAAGTAAAATAGAGTATAATGAGGAGGTTAAAGCATTAAGAGTAGAAATCGCCCATTTGAAAAATAATTGGATAATGCCCAGATTAAAGCAGAACTGTATAATGTGGAAAATATAAAGTCACTTGACCCACTATTATACTCTAAATTGACCCATCAAAAAAATATTAGAATTAAGTAGAGAAAAATGCATTTTAACCCGGGTCAGTTTCAATTATAATTCTTTATAGCAGATACTACTTCTTTTTAGCATTAATCTTTCTTACAGAATCTCCCGTTAGTTCAATTTTGTGTGCCGTATGTACAATTCTGTCCAGGATTGCATCAGCTAAAGTAGGATCTCCAATTGCATCATACCAGCTTTCAACTGGAAGTTGTGATGTTATTATGATTGATTTTATTCCGTGTCTGTCTTCTATTATTTCCATAAGTATTGACCTTTCCCTGGCATCCAGTCCTATAAGAAAGAGATCGTCTAAAATAAGCAGTGAACACTTTTCAATTTTTTTCATCTCAGATTCTATAGTTCCCTTGTTTTTGGCCATTTTAAGCTGTCCCATAAGCTTTGACGCATTGGAGTATAAAGTTCTGACTCCATTTTTGCATGCTTCATATCCTATTGCTGAAGCTATATAGCTTTTACCTGTTCCGGAGCTTCCTGTGATAAAAATATTCTGTCCGTCTCTTATAAAATCAAGAGAAGCAAGTCTCTCGAGCTGGTTCCGGTCAAGGTTCCGTTTTATTGTATAGTCTATTTTTTCCATATATGCCTTATATCTGAAGTTTGCAGATCTTATCAGTCGCTCAATGCTTACATTGCGTCTGTAATCATACTCGCTTTCAAGAAGCCATTTCAGGAACTCATCGTTTGTCATACCATCAGAGGATGTTGTCCTGCAGTCATTCCTGTATGTTTCAAGCATACCGTAAAAACGTAATTTGGAGAGTAACTCCATTATTCTGTCCATATTTTTTCCGACAGTTCTGTTTGTTTTATTATTACTTGTCATTTTTATCCATATTTTTAGAGTTAAAATAATCCTTACCTCTGAGATTTCTGTGTTTAGGGGTAAGTTCAGGAGCAAGCCCCTCCATTTGTATATGATACTTTTCATCTTCCCTGTTTACCAGAAGGCTTTCAAGTTCGTTGAACCCGAACATGCAGGATTCCATTGCTATCTGGCATGCAAGAACCACTCTGTCGTGTCCGAAACATTCCACAAGACATAATATACCATCAGCTGAACGTATAGCCTGAACAGGATATTTTTTGGCAACAGCCACCAACTTTATATACTCTTCCACTACCGGGTCTATTTCACGTGCCTTGCGGTATATATCATCCATTCTGATTCTGTATTCATGTAGTACTCCGGGAAGTTTATGGGAAGGTTTTTCTGAATAAGTGAAAGGTGTATCATCCCTGCGATGTGTCGTTATGTGTCTGAATTTATGATATATCTCCACTGTGTCCCCATCATACAGTAATTCTACAGCATCGCCTATATACTCTTTAGGAACACTGTAATAGTGATTGTTAAGCGATACATAACTGTTTTTCATGACAGTTGCCGTTTTCCGGTTTTTTGATATAAATCTTGTTGCCGGCAATATATGTAGCCTGTCTTTCTCGACCTCGAGGAAACGCTCCCTACGGCTGTAGCTGCGGTTGTACATCTTTCGGCTGTTCAATGCGTCAGTATGTTTCATTATTTCTATGTTCAAGGCTTCAATATCATTGAATTTCAATCCTGTCATCTTTGAATATACCTCCCTGTAAAGCAGTCTTACAGCATTTTCAACCAAAGCCTTGTCTTTGGGTTTGCGCACTCTTGCCGGAAAGACAACACAACCATAATGGTCTGCAAATGCCGCAAAGTCATCATTTATTACAGGCTCTATTCCACCGGGCCTTGTTACGGCAGATTTGAGGTTGTCGGGAACTATGGCATTTGGTACACCTCCAAAATAATGGAAAGCATTTTCACATGCCTGGATAAGATATTCTTTCTTTTGCGATGGTACAGCCTCGTAATAAGTAATCTGACTGCATGGAAGTATCGCAGCAAAGACTTCTACGGGAACCTTATCACCCGTATTCCTGTCTGAAATATAAAGTTTGTCACCGGCAAAATCCACATACATCTGATCACCAGCTATATGATCTATGCGTCCAACCGGTATTTTTACCTCCCTTTCACGTCTGAGATACAGGCAGAATGAACAATAACTGTAACCTTGGGGACGGTTTCTCAGATACTCCTCATACAAGGACCTTCTTGTTGTTCCACGGGATTTAAGTCGTTTAATGTACTCAGGTATATGTTCTTGAAGATACTTATACTCTGCAGATCCTGTTGATTCGTTGTCAGTCTCCGTACCGAAAAGTTCATGCAGATGATGCTCGTCCATTTTCAACAGGCGTTCCAGCTCTATACCCATATCCTCGTATATTCGGATATACCGTTTTACTGTATTACGTGAAATCAGAAGAGAAGAACTGATACTACGGATACTCATTCCTGACTGGTAGCACCGCAGTATGTGCTTGATTCTTATTTTCATTCTTTAAAATTTTTATTCGGTTAATGATACCGGGTTAAAATGCTTTTTAAAGTACAAAAACAAGACTGAAATGTGGTAATTCTATAGGGTCAATTTTTATTATAATCTAAGTGGGTCAGTTTCGGTTATAAAGGTGGGTCAGGTGATTTTTATAATAGTGGGTCAAGTGACTTTATATTTTCCAGGTCCAACGGG
Organism: Parabacteroides sp. KHUB-01; assembly: GCF_056640935.1. Lineage (NCBI taxonomy): Bacteria > Pseudomonadati > Bacteroidota > Bacteroidia > Bacteroidales > Tannerellaceae > Parabacteroides > Parabacteroides sp. KHUB-01. The sequence continues at coordinate 1,868,046 of NZ_CM153256.1, forward strand.
ATTGTTGAAAAAGCAAAATGTAAGGGCGGATTATGCCTTCAAGCTTGAAGTCGTTCGTAATGTTGAAGAAAATAATATAACTTTGCTGGATGCTTCGTTGAAGTATAATGCAAGTGCCAGTCAAATCAAGGTATGGCTAAAAGTCGCCAGGACTCAAGGTTATGATGCTTTAGCTATCACCAGGCCAAGAGGCCGCCTACCAAAGAATGCCATGGGAAGATCAAGGAAAAAGAAACCGGAAGAAATGACAGAGTTGGAACGTCTCAGATACGAGAATGAGTGCCTGAGGGCTGAGAATGCTCTGCTAAAAAAAGTGAAAGCCTTAGTAGAAGCAAGAGACGCCCGTCTCAAAGAGATTGGGCGGAAGCCATCCAAGAACTAAGGCAGGAGCATGATCTCGAGATTCTTCTGGAGAAGACAGGGATGGCCAGATCCACATTCTACTACCATACGAAAAGGATGTTAGAACCTGACGGCTACAATGATGCAAGAAATGCAATCCGAAAGATATATGATCGTCACAGAGGACGTTATGGCTATCGAAGAATAACTGCCCAGCTGCGTAATGACGGTATGCACCTTAACCACAAGACCGTACAGAAACTTATGGTAGAGATGGACCTATATGGCAAGCGAAAGACGGCAAAGTACAAGTCATATAAAGGTGAGATCGGAACGGTTGCGCCCAATGTCATTGACAGAGACTTCACGGCAACTGCACCTAACCAGAAATGGGCAACTGACGTGACTGAAGTCAAGATAAAGGACAGGAAGATATATCTTTCTCCTGTCCTGGATATGTTCAATGGGGAGATAATATCTTACACAATATCATATCGTCCGGACCTGGAAATGGCAATGAAGATGCTGGATAAAGCGTTCAAGAAAACTGATATACCGGAAGGACTCATACTACACTCTGATCAAGGATGGCACTATCAGCATCAGAGATACCAGAAGGCATTGAAAGACAGGAATATCGTGCAAAGCATGTCACGTAAGGGCAACTGCCTGGACAATGCCATGATGGAGAACTTCTTCGGACTTTTGAAGAATGAATTGCTATATTTGCAGGAGTGGGACAGCGTTGAACAGTTCTCAAAGGAACTGGTTAAGTATATACGCTACTACAACAATGACAGGATCAAACTGAGGCTGAATGGAAAGAGCCCGGTACAATACCGAGCCCTATTCCAATCGAAGTCCGCCTCCTAATATAATGTTAAACCGTCCAACTTTTGGGGGTCACATCAAACTTGAATCCCGTATTTTCCATTTACACAAAATATTTTATAGTGTCATTTTATTCTACTTCCGGTTATTCCGGATTATTTTTCCGGTGTATATGAAAATGTGTATAGTTCATGTTCATTCTGAGTATATGCTTCCATAGCTGCTCCTGCTATATTTATACTACCTGATGCTATAGCTCCAGAAAGGCCGAAATCACTGGCAACAGTGCCATCCTCCATTTTTCCAGATACTACTACTTGAATTTCTTCTGCAAAATAGTATGCTGTATCTGTATTAAAAGCAGGAACTTCTGCTTTTGGTTTGGCTGTTACATTACAATAATAATTGACTTCTTCCCCTGTATAAGGAACTGTCACATTATGGCTCAATCCTTCTGTTATTGTAATCGTTTTCTCTTCTACTCCGGTATTATAGCTTACTTCTATATCAAAGTATTTAAACCAATTTTCCGAAAGGTTAATTGAATATTTAACATTTACGTCTGTAAGTTTGTTTGTTTCTTCTTCAATCGGATCTTCTTCATCTTCGCTACAAGATGAAAATGTAATACTACCGGCCAACATTGCCATACATAAAACTGCTGCTTTAAATAAAATTTTAGCGTTCATTTTGTAAAGGTTATTTATTAATAAAATTGATTTGCAACTACAAAGATACATAGTTCTTAGCAAAATTCTGTCTCTTCAGCCAAACAACCCCATTACTGATGTCTAGTCTACTTACTTCCTCGTCAACTCCTCTGCCTTCATATTTTTTCCTTTTTCAAACAAATCCCCTTATATTTGTGTTTATAATAAAATAGTTGACAAGGCGAACCTTATCCTCCCCTCGTCAACTTGTCAACTCGTTAACTTGTCAACTGAAACATGAACAAATGGATTAAAATATTAAGCTGGTTTTTCCTTATTCCTATAGGGCTAATCCTTCTTGTATCCATACTGTTATACATCCCTCCTATCCAGGATTTTGCCGTACGAAAGGCGGCGGAATATGCTACTGAAGCGACAGGGATGAAAATAGGGATAAAGAAAATCAGGCTGGATTTTCCTCTTAACTTCACTATCGACGGGGTGGAAATTCTTTCCGACGCTGCCGGCACCGATACTATTCTGGCGATGAAACACCTGGGGATAAGCATCAAGCCTTTGCCTTTGCTGAAACAGGAGGTGCTGGTGAAAAGTGTGGATTTGCAGAGCGCAAAGGTCAACACCGGTAATCTTATCGACGGTTTGAAGGTGAAAGGTATGGTGGGCCGCTTCTATCTTGTTGCCGACAGGGTGAAACTTGGCGAACAAAAGGCGGTGGTGAACAATGCCCGGCTTGAGGATTCGGCTATTACTCTCCTGATGGGTGAACCGGCTGAAGAGGATACTACGGCTTCGGAACCGGTGAACTGGAATATCGGACTGGAATATGTTGGGCTGGAAAATGTTTCGTTTGCCTTGCAAATGCCGTCGGACACTTTGCGAATTGCTTCGTTTATAAAAAAGGCGGCGCTGAATGGAGGGGAGATTGACCTTGGTAATTCTATATATAAGGTTGGTAAATTTACTGTCAACGGTTCAACGGCGCAATATGACGCGTCGTTTGAGGCTCCTGCTGAAGGGCTGGATTTCTCGCATATTGCTCTTTCGGATATTGAAATTGACTGGCGTAACTTGATTTATGCCGGAAAGAATATGGATGCGGACTTGAGGACTTTCTCTTTCAGCGAGCGTTCGGGTTTGAGGGTGGACTCTGTTGTGGGTCTGATGCACTCGGACAACCACCAGATTCATATCCCGGATTTGAAAATCAGGACTGCGCATTCAAAGATGGACCTGACGGCTACAGTGCCATGGAAGTCGCTCGACAAAAAGCCAAAGGGTAATATGCAGGCTGTGTTCACTTCATCATTCGGCAAAGAGGATTTACTGATTGCTGGTGGTAATCTGTCAACTCCTTTCGTTCATGCTTTCCCTGAGCAGCCTCTTAAAATGAGAGGTGAAGTGGAGGGTAATATGGATATGCTTTATCTGAACAGTTTTGATGCTGAATGGGATAATATCCTGAATTTGCAGACAAGGGGTATAATGCAGAATGCAGCCGACGAGAAGAAGAGAAACGGAGAAGTGGAGGCGATTCTGAATTCTCATAATCTAGATTTCCTGAAAATGCTGTTGTCACCGAAAGACAGGCAGATGTTCAATATTCCGCGTAATATGGAACTGAGGGCGAATGCAAGGGTGGCTAACGGTACGTATGAGGGTGAGCTTTCGTTTATCGAAGGTCGTGGTGTGGTGAGTATGGACGCACGATATACTCCGGAAACGGAAAGTTACAGCATGAATGCAAGGATTGACAGTCTGGAGCCGGTTCACTTTATGCCTCAGGATTCTCTTATGTGGCTTACTGCCGAGTTCAATGCGGAGGGCAAAGGTACGGATATATTCAAGCCTTCAACAAGTATTAAAGCTGAGGGCAAGATTAAGGATATTGTTTATGGCAAGCGTTCGGTGTCTGATGTGAATATAGATGCTTCGCTTAAGGAAAATTTTGCCCAAGTGGATTTGGTGAGCCGTTTCCCTCTTGCCGAAATGGATATTACCCTGAACGCTACTCTTAAAAAAAATGATATCAGCGCTATGCTTATAGCGGATATGCAGCATATTGATTTGCACAAATTGCATCTGACTGATGCTCCGCTATCTACTTCTTTCCAGATTTTTGCAGAGGCTTCGACGGATACTTATAAGAAATATGATGCGGATTTCACTTTGGGTAACTGGGAGATTGAGACTCCGAAGCAGACTGTCAGACCTAAGAGTCTTGTGCTGAAGGCTCATAGCGACAAGGATACTACGGCTCTGGCTTTCCATGCGGGTGACCTGGGAATTACTCTTTCAGGCGGAAAGGATATTATGGGACTTGCCGACCAGTTCTCGAAAGTGATGGACAATGCTAATATGCAGATGGAAAAGGATTCCGTGATAAAGCTGTATGCCCTGCGTCCTCTGCTGCCGGATATGAAACTGGAGATAGAAGCGAAAAGGGATAATCCGGTGTTCAATTATTTGCAGATGTATTATGTGGAGTTTGATGAAATGGGATTTGTGGCACGTACTTCTCCAAAAGATGGCTTGAGCCTGAACGGGGGTGTGTTCCGCATTGCAAGGGATACATTTGAAATTGATACGGTAAGGTTTGATGTGCGCCAGGATACTGTGGGTATTTTCTATAATGCTCAGGTGGTGAAGCATAAGCATCGCAAGCAATTGCCGTTCAAAATTGATATTAACGGGCAGTTGCAGACTACATTTGCCGATGCTTTGCTGAGATTTGCCGACGGCAGGGACAGTACGGGTGTGCTCTTAGGTGCCCGCATTGGCAAGGATGAAAAAGGCGGCGTGAATCTTCATCTCTTCCCGGAGGAGCCAGTTATTGCATTCAGGAAATTCAAGCTGAATCCGGATAATTATATTTCATACCACAACGAGAAGAATGTGGAGGCTGATTTTGAGCTGAGGGGTGAGAACAATGCTGCTCTGAGAGTTTATTCTGTTATGCCGGACAGTGGTATGACGGAATTGCATGCGGAGTTGAACCAGATTGACCTTGATGTTATTTCAAAGGCATTTCCTACTTATGTTCCGCCGTTGCAGGGATTGCTGAATGCTGATATGCAATATGTACCTTCGGACAGTTCGTTTATGGTGGTTTCGGGTATGAGTGTGGACAGCCTGCATTACGATAAGGGGCGTGTGGGTGATTTGCTGATGAACCTTGTTTATCTTCCGATGGGTAAGGATGAGCATCAGGTGGATATGCATATGCTCAGGGACGGGAACGAGATTGTTTCGGCTACGGCTTCGTATAATGCTACTCCTGAGGATGACGAGAAAGATGATATCAACGGTAATCTGCTTGTGTCGGCTTTGCCTCTTGAAATGCTGAATGCTTTCATTCCGGATGGTATGGCTAAGTTGTCCGGATTGCTGAATGGCGAGCTGAATATTGCCGGTCATACCGACGAGCCGGATATCAGCGGATTTATGCAAATGGATACGGCAAAGATGTATATTGCTGCGGCAAATTCGTCTCTGACCTTTGACAACAAGAAAATCAATATAAAGGATTACAAAATCAATTTCAACAAATACAGTATTCTTTCTGCCGGAAAGAATCCGTTTGTGATTGACGGTAATATCAACTTTGAAAATCCGTCATCTATGGTTGCCGACCTGAAGCTTACGGCAGACAATATGCAGCTGCTGAATGCCAAGAGGACAAAGAACAGTATGGTGTATGGCAAAATCATGGTGGATATGAACTCTACGGTTAAAGGTCCGTTGGAAAGTCTTGTGATGAGGGGTAATCTGAATTTGCTGGGTGGAAGTAATTTCACTTATGTGCTTACGGATTCTCCGCTTACGGTGCAGGACCGTCTGTCGGGTCTGGTGACTTTCACTTCGTTTGCTGAAGATTCTCTGAACCGTGGAAGGGTGAAGCCGGCGGAGCTTAAGCTTGGCGGTCTGGATATGCTGATGACGGTGCATATCGACCAGGCGGTGCAAATCAATGTGGATCTTACTCCGGACCAGTCGAGCCATATCAACCTGGAGGGTGGCGGGGATTTGTCGTTCCAATATACTCCTATGGGGGATATGCTGCTTAACGGAAGATATACGCTTTCGGGTGGTACGGTTAAATATAGTTTGCCGGTGATTCCTCTGAAGGAATTCAAGGTGCATGATGGCAGTTATGTGCAGTGGACGGGGGATATTATGGACCCGACTCTGAATCTGACTGCAACGGAAAGGATAAGAACGAGTGTGGCAATGGCTGACAATTCGTCCAGAATGGTTAATTTTGATGTTGGTATCTCCCTTACAGAAAGATTGGAGAATCTTGGGCTGAAGTTTATCCTGGATGCTCCGGAAGATGCTTCGGTGCAGGAACAGCTGGCGAGGATGGGCGATGAGGAACGCTCGAAGCAGGCTGTGAGTATGCTGGTTACGGGTATGTATCTTGCCGGCGGTTCTACGGCTAAAGGCGGAATGAACATGGGTTCGGCTCTGAACAGCTTCCTGCAGAGTGAGATTAATAATATTATTGGTTCGCAAAGTGCCATAGATATAAATCTTGGCATGGAAAGTTATGACAATAATGGGGACGGGACGAAGCGCACGGATTATTCTTTCCGTTTCGCGAAGCGTTTCTATAACGACCGTATCAGTGTTATCCTGGGCGGACGTATATCTACGGGTGAGGATATCAACCGTGGACAGGCTCAGCCTTTCATCGACAATGTGTCGGTTGAATACAGGCTGGACCGTACCGGCACAAGATACGTAAAGCTTTTCCACAACAAGGATTACGAGAGTTTGCTTGAAGGCGAGCTTACGGAAACCGGCGCCGGTATTGTGTTAAGAAAGAAAATGCAATTCCTCAGGGAGCTGTTTGATTTCAGGAAGAAGAAGAAAGTGGTGACGGAAGAGGAAGAGAAGGAGAAAGAGGTAAAGAGTGAGGAAGGAGAAGGCTGAAAGCCTTGCACAAATCCGCAGCTGGATTTGTTAGGAGGGTGTGAACCCTGGGAAAACTAGGCTGAAAGCCTAACACAAATCCGACTAGTCGGATTTGATAGCCCAGGGTGTAAGCCCTGGGTTAACAACGACACCACCCCTCCCCAAAAAGCCCTGAAGGGGCGAAACCTCAATTCGCATTGTACGCCCCTTCAGGGCTCATTTTACATTTTGCATCTGTAACCCAGGGTTCACACCCTGGGCTATAGGAAGGCTTTCAGCCTTAATCGCAATATTGTATTCCGACTACATATTTATTCAATTTGTGTTATATCAAACCCATAAACATCAATATATAATTTTCACAAACATAATTATCGTTGCTGAACATAGGCTGAAGGCCTTACACAAATCCGTCAAGGCGGATTTGATAGTCAAGGGTGTGAACCCTGGGGAAACAACAACAATTATCACAAACACGATTATTGTTGCAGAAACTAGGCTGAAAGCCTAACACAAATCCGACTAGGCGGATTTGATAGCCCAGGGTGTAAGCCCTGGGTTAACAACGACACCACCCATCCCCCAAAAGCCCTGAAAGGGCGAAACCTCAATTCGCATTGTACCGCCCCTTCAGGGCTCATTTCACATTTTGCATCTGTAACCCAGGGCTTACACCATGGGCTATAGGAAGGCTTTCAGCCTTAAGCGCAATATTGTATACCGCCTTCATATTTGTTCAATTTGTGTTATATCAAACACATAAACATCAATATATAATTTTCACAAACATAATTATCGTTGCAAAAACTAGGCTGAAAGCCTTGCACAAATCCGTCAAGACGGATTTGATAGTCAATGGTGTGAACCCTGGGGAAACAACAACAATTATCACAAACACGATTATTGTTGCAGAAACTAGGCGGATTTGATAGCCCAGGGTGTAAGCCCTGGGTTAACAACGACACCACACTCCCCCAAAAGCCCTGAAGGGGCGAAACCTCAATTCGCATTGTGACGCCCCTTCAGGGCTCATTTCGTATTTTGCATCTGTAACCCAGGGCTCACACCCTGGGCTATAGGAAGGCTTTCAGCCTTAATCGCAATATTGTATACCGACTACATATTTGTTCTATTTGTGTTATAGCCAACACATAAACATCAATATATAATTTTCACAAACATAATTATTGTTGCTGAACATAGGCTGAAGGCCTTGCACAAATCCGCTTTTGCAGATTTGTTAGCCCAGGGTGTGAACCCCGGGTTAACAACGACACCACCTCTCCCCCAAAAGCCCTGAAAGGGCGAAACATTATATATGCCCAAAATCACATTATTAAAAAATTATCATTATTACATACATAATTATTGCATATAACATATATATATCATACCTTTATGATTATTTCTGAAACTTAAACTATGAAATTATGGCTCAATCACTATCACAAAATTACATCCACATTATTTTCAGCACAAAAAACAGAGAAAAGACTATTCGGAACGAAGATTTATCTACAATCCATAATTACATCCGAACCATATTGGTAAAAATTAATTGTTTACCAATAATAATTGGAGGTACGAATGACCATATACACATATTATGCAGCCTAAACAAAAATTTAAGTCTTTCAAATATGGTCAAAATAATAAAATGTAATTCTTCACAATGGATAAAGGAACAAAACAAATTATATTCGGAATTTCTATTGGCAAAGTGGTTTTGGCGCATTCTCTGTTAGCCAATCTAAAATTGAAATTGTGAAAAGATACATTTCCAATCAGGATGAACATCATAAAAGAATTAGTTTTATTGATGAAATAAAAACATTTTTGATTGAATATGGTGTTTGTTTTGATGAAAAATATTTATGAACGGAAGGGGGTACCGCCCTTTCAGGGCTTTTTAGAGAGGGGCGACATTTGACCCAGGGCTCACACCCTGGGCTATAAGAAGGCTTTCAGCCTTAAGCGCAATATTATATTCCGCCTACATTTTTGTTCAATTTGTGTTATATACAACACATAAACATCAATATATAATTTTCACAAACATGATTATTGTTGCTGAACATAGGCTGAAGGCCTTGCACAAATCCGTCAAGACGGATTTGATAGCCCAGGGTGTAAGCCCTGGGTTAACAACGACACCACCCCTCCCCCAAAAAGCCCTGAAGGGGCGAAACCTCAATTCGCATTGTACCGCCCCTTCAGGGCTCATTTCGTATTTTGCATCTGTAACCCAGGGCTCACACCCTGGGCTATAGGAAGGCTTTCAGCCTTAAGCGCAATATTGTATTCCGCCTACATTTTTGTTCAATTTGTGTTATATCCAACACATAAATATCAATATATAATTTTCACAAACATGATTATTGTTGCTGAAACTAGGCTGAAAGCCTAACACAAATCCGACTAGGCGGATTTGATAGCCCAGGGTGTAAGCCCTGGGAAAACAAAGATACCCCCCTCCCCAAAAAGCCCTGAAGGGGCGAAACTTTAATTCACATTGTACCGCCCCTTCAGGGCTCATTTCGTATTTTGCATCTGTAACCCAGGGCTCACACCCTGGGCTATAGGAAGGCTTTCAGCCTTTCAACCCTTGAATCTGATACCTTATCTACTCGTTACATTTTCAACTTAAAAACTCAAAAACTTAAAATTATTATTTATATATTCGGATTGTGATTCTCAATAACAATAACAACAAAGAGACCCGCTAGCTTGTTAACTAATAAACAAACTTAAAACGATATGTCAAAAAACATATACATACTATTTATACTGCTTCTGGCGACCGCCTGTTCAACAACCAGGAATTTACCGGAGGATGAGATACTGTACACCGGTATCAAAAAAATCAATATCACTGAACAGGACTCCACTGAGGCAGGAGACATTACCATAGAAGAAATTGAGGCGGCACTTGCCTACCCCCCAAACAATGCTTTGCTGGGAAGCTCGTCCGTAAGGATTCCTTTCCCATTCGGTTTGTGGATGTATAATGCCTTGGTGAAGAAAGAAGGGAAAATTGGGAAATGGCTTTTCGACAAACTGGCGGCAAAACCAGTATATATGTCGAATGTCAATCCTGAGGTGCGCGTTAAGGTTGTTCAAAATTTGCTGAAAGAATACGGGTATTTCAGGGGGAATGCGTCTTATGAGGTGGTTCCTAATCCTAAGGATCCAAAGCAGGCAGGAATAATCTATAATATTTCCATGCGAAATCCTTATACCTATGACAGTATTATTATGATGAGAAGAAAGCATCGTACGGATACTCTTGTAAGGGAAAGAAGGTATGAGACTTTACTTAAAAAGGGTGATAATTTCAATGTTACGGTGCTGGAGGCTGAAAGGCAGCGTTTATCTTCCATTCTAAGGGATAATGGTTTCTATTATTTCCGTCCTGAATATATTACCTATCAGGCAGACACTACCCGTGTGCCGGAGAAGGTGGATTTAAAAATTATCCGAACTCCGGGTATCCCGTCTGAGGCTTTGAGGCAGTGGAAAATAGGGAACATTGATATTTACCTGAACGGGTATAATAATGAGGTGCCTACAGATACGGTTAGTTATAATAATATCACTTTCCATTATGAAGATAAACTACGTGTGAGGCCGGCAGCTATTTACAGAAGGATGAAGCTTACACCGGATATGGTTTATTCTGCCAAGAAGCAGGAGGCGACTCACACAGCTCTGGCAAGACTGGGGATTTTCAAATATGCGGAAATGCAATTCTCGCCAAGGGACAGCAGTAAGGATTGCCGTACTCTGGACCTGAAAATCAATACGGCTTATGATTTGCCTCTGGACGGTGAGCTGGAATTGAATGTTACGACTAAGAGTAACAACCAGACTGGTCCGGGTGCTATTTTCAGTGTTACGAAGCATAATATTTTCGGTGGTGGCGAAACATTTGGTGTACAGCTGAAAGGTTCGTATGAGTGGCAGACAGGTAACCGTGTGGATGGTTCGTCTTCACTGATGAACAGTTATGAGTTCGGGTTGAGCAGTACCCTTACTATCCCTCAGCTTATTTTCCCGGGGTATCTGAACAGGGAAACGGTTTATCCGTCGAGCACTACATTCAGGATATATGCGGACCAGATGAACAGGGCTAAGTTCTTCAAGATGCTGTCATTCGGTGGTGGGGCTACGTTTGATTTCCAGTCGTCGCCAACAAGTCATCACTCTGTGGTACCGTTCAAGCTGGCGTTTAACAAATTGCAGCATACTACGGCAAATTTCGATTCTATAGTGGGTGAGAATCAGGCTCTGGGACTCAGTTTGCAAGATCAGTTTGTGCCATCGATGAGCTATACATATACATATGATGATGCTACGGTTAAGACTAAGAAACATCATTTGTGGTGGCAGACTTCGTTTACTCAGGCGGGTAATGTTTTGGGAGCTGTATATATGATTGCAGGCAACAAATTCATGGATGCAAACAAGCAGTTGCTAGGTAATCCTTTTGCCCAGTTTGTGAAGCTGACAAGTGAAATAAGATATAACCGGCAGATTGCAAAGGGGCATAATCTGGTGGGAAGACTTATGGCGGGTGTGCTTTATGGTTATGGTAATGCTGAGGACCATTCTACTCCATACAACGAGCAGTTCTATATTGGTGGTGCTAACAGTATCCGTGCTTTCACTATCAGAAGTATTGGTCCAGGCCGTTTCATTCCGGATACAAACAACAAATACGGATATATCGACCAGACAGGTGATTTGAAGCTGGAGGCCAACCTGGAGTACCGTTTCCCGATTTTCGCGGATTTGTATGGTGCGACATTTCTTGATGCCGGTAATATATGGACAATACATAATGATCCCAGCAGGCCGGGTAGTCAGTTGAAGTGGGGTTCATTCCTTAATGACCTGGCTCTTGGTACTGGTCTAGGTCTCCGTTATGACCTGGATTTCATCGTACTCCGTTTTGATTGTGGTGTTGCCCTGCATGTTCCGTATGATACGGGTAAGAAGGGGTATTATAATATTCCGAATTTCAAGGATGGGTTGGGGTTCCATCTGGCGATTGGGTATCCGTTTTAAGGATGAGGGATGGGAAGTTATGCCCTTTCAGGGCTTAATCCAATATCAACATTCAATCATTTAACTTTTTCTCTGCGAATTGTATCAGGTATAACGTAATTATGATTAAATAATTTCAAATCCTCATCAGTAACGCCAAGATTCGTTTTGACTTTGCTGAATAGCTGATCCATCAAATCTATTGTCATTACATATGTACCACAATATATTCTATATTCAAGCATAAGACTTAAATTTTCTTTGTTTGAAAGCAATGCGTTGGCACCATCTATATAAGAATCAAAATCAGTTAAATAATTCTTTTGGCTTATATTTCTATAAATCCTCTCTTTTGCATAACTCATTTTTGATGTCATATCATTCAATACGCGTTTTGTGGCAAATATTTCTCCGATTATACTTATATTCACAACATTATCTACGGATTTCCAGACTTCTATGCTATTGTTAAACACATTATCTGCAGACTCGTCATAGGCTGTACAATGAAAGCTGTATATATAATTATAACAGGCATTTACCAGTTCCTTTGGCACGTATTTTATACTATCAGGGTAATAATTCTGTATTTCTTTGAATACTGAATCTACAAATAAATATTCTTCTTTTTTAGATTTGGAGTGTTCCAAAAAATCGTGAATGTTATACATACATATCAGTTGGATTCTCTTTTCCATCTGCTCATTGTTCTTCTTATCCAAATAATCCGATATTGCAAAAGTAATGCCAATACCTAAAAGGGAACCTATAAAACAGCTTGTAAAACTGTCCCACCAACCTCTGTTTACACCATAAATTCCTTTTATAAAATTCTTCATAATCTGTTATTAATTTCTTATAGACGTGCAAAGATAACTCTTATTAGCAAACCTCTTCCAGAAAATCTATTTTCCAGATACAAAAAAACCAACTAATTCATACTACATAATATGAATCAGTTGGCTTTTGCTTTATATAATGAATAACTCTATTTCTGTTTATTCCTCAGTTTCCTCACTTACAAATCTTACAATCCGCACACTTCGCAAGCTCACCTCTGAAACGCTTTTCTACAAGTTTGTGGAGACGGTCCTTAAGTGCCTCAACACGTACATGGTCGATAACATCGGCTGTGAAGGCTACGCTTAGGAGCATACGGGCTTCGTCGCGAGGAATACCACGGCTCTGCATATAGAAGAGAGCTGATTCGTCGAGCTGTCCTGTTGTCATACCGTGTGAACATTTCACATCGTCCGCATAGATTTCCAACTGAGGTTTGCTATACATACGGGCTTCGCGAGTCATACACAGGTTGCTGTTGGTCTGGTATGCTTCTGTCTTGTCCGCTCCCTGACGAACGTAGATACGTCCGCTGAAGGCTCCAACAGAATGGTCGTTCAGGACATTTTTGAACAACTCATTACAATGGCAACGGGCTGCATTGTGGGCAACGTATGTATATGTGTCGAGTTGCTGTTCCTTATCCAATACTGACATACCACAAAGAGAGAGGTTGGCTCCTTCTCCATCAAGATATGCGTAATAATTGTTTCGGGTAAGTCCGTTGGTAAGAGTTACTCCATTTACAACAACAGATGATGATGCTTTCTGGCTTACGTGAAGAGAAGAGAAACGGGTTGTTGAAACCGAGCTTTCTTCCAAATCGTAATAGTCGAAATGTGCATTTTCAGCAACAAAGATTTCGATTACCTGAGTGGCAAGGAATTTAACATCGTCAATGCTATGGTCGCATACAAGCATCTTGGCTTCGGCATTGTCCTCAACAATTACCAGGACACGGCGGTTTGCCATCATATCCACATCGCTGCGGAAAATGTTGACAAGCTGAATAGGACGTTCCACTACAGTGTTTTTTGGAACATAGAGTACGAAACCATCCTGAACAAGCATAGTGTTGAGAGCAACTATTCCGTCAGTCTGAGGTTTTGCAAGCTGTGCATAATACTTAGATGCTATTTCCGGGTGTTCTGTAGCGAATCTTTTCAAGCTTCCTGCAAATACGCCTTCCGGAAGATGAGCCTTTGGAAGCTCTTTTTCACAGAAAGAATCATTGATTACGAAATAAAGTGAAGTGCTCAAATTAGGCACATCACAACGGAACACATCATAAGGATTTACAGGAATTTCCAGACGGTTCAGGTTCAGTCCGTAGTCCGGAGCAAATACCTGAGCCACGTCGGTATATTTATAGTCTTCGCTCTTCAATGAAGGGAAACCTTTCTGCTCGAATGCAGCAAGGGCTTCGGTACGAGGACGGTTGATAACTTCGGCTGAGTGCCGGCATATCATGTCTTCGCATTGAGAGAAGAGGGTTATATATTGCTGTTCGGATTTCATAAATTATTCTCCCATTTCTTTTTTAATCCAGTCATATCCCTTTTCTTCAAGTTCGAGGGCAAGTTCCGGACCTGCAGTTTTAACGATACGTCCTTTGTAAAGAACATGGACGATATCCGGTTTGATATAGTCGAGCAAGCGCTGATAGTGTGTGATGACTATTGTTGAATTTTCTGCTGTTTTCAGCTTGTTAACACCGTTTGCTACTATACGAAGGGCGTCAATATCCAAACCACTGTCTGTTTCGTCGAGGATAGCCAGTTTCGGTTCAAGCATTGCCATCTGGAATATCTCGTTACGTTTCTTTTCACCACCAGAGAAACCTTCGTTCACACTGCGGCTTGCAAGTTTGTTGTCAAGTTCAACAATGGCACGTTTCTCGCGCATAAGTTTCAAGAAGTCTGTTGCAGATACTGGTGGAAGTCCTTTATATTCACGATGAGCATTAACTGCTGCGCGCATAAAGTTTACCATACTTACTCCCGGTATCTCTACAGGATACTGGAAGCTCAGGAACATTCCTTCACGGCTACGGTCTTCCGGAGAAAGCTCCAGAACATTTTTGCCGTTGAAAATAACCTCTCCTTCGGTTACTTCGAATGCAGGATTACCGACCAGTACACTGCTAAGTGTACTCTTTCCGGAACCGTTAGGTCCCATGATGGCATGTACTTCTCCAGGTTTTACTGTAAGATTAATGCCTTTCAATATTTCTTTGCCGTTGATATTGGCATGTAAATTCTTTATTTGTAGCATTTTTAGTTTTTGAGTTTTTGTGTTTTTAAGTTTGTTAGTTGACGAGGGGACGAGTTGACTCCTTCCTCCTTCTACCCTACACTACCTTCCAACGAAATAGAAAGCAACTTCTGGGCTTCAACAGCGAACTCCATAGGTAATTTATTCATTACCTCACGGGCATAACCGTTGACGATAAGGCCTACGGCTTCCTCAACAGAAATACCGCGCTGCTGACAATAGAACAACTGTTCTTCGCTGATTTTGCTTGTTGTAGCTTCATGCTCTACAATTGCTGTCTCGTTCTGGATATCGGCATACGGGAATGTATGCGCTCCACAGGTTGGGCTTAGCAACAAGCTGTCGCACTGACTGTGGTTTCGGGCACCCTCGGCACGTGGAGAAACCTTGACAAGACCACGGTAGCTGTTCTGGCTGTGACCTGCAGAAATACCTTTTGATACGATAGTACTGCGGGTGTTCTTTCCTAGGTGAATCATCTTTGTTCCGGTATCTGCCTGCTGATAATTGTTGGTTACGGCTACTGAATAGAATTCACCAACGGAATTGTCTCCGGCAAGGATACAACTTGGGTATTTCCATGTGATGGCTGAACCTGTTTCAACCTGAGTCCATGAGATTTTACTGCTTTCACCTTTGCAAAGACCTCGTTTGGTAACGAAGTTATATATACCACCTTTACCATCTTTGTCACCAGGATACCAGTTCTGTACCGTTGAGTATTTGATTTCGGCACGTTCCATGGCAATCAGTTCCACGATTGCAGCATGAAGCTGGTTCTCGTCACGCATAGGAGCTGTACAGCCTTCGAGATAACTTACATAGGCATCATCGTCGGCTATGATAAGAGTACGTTCGAACTGACCTGTATTTGCTGCGTTGATTCGGAAATATGTACTCAATTCCATAGGGCAACGCACGCCTTTTGGAATATAAACAAACGAACCGTCTGAAAATACTGCGGAGTTAAGTGCAGCAAAGAAATTATCACGATAGCTGACTACACTGCCAAGATATTTCTGAACCAAATCAGGATGGTGCTGGACCGCTTCGCTGAAAGAGCAGAAAATGATTCCTTTTTCAGCAAGATTTTCCTTGAATGTTGTCTTTACTGAAACACTGTCCATAACTGCATCGACAGCCATACCGCTCAACATTTTCTGCTCGTGCAAAGGAATACCAAGCTTGTCGAAAGTTTTCAACAATTCCGGATCTACTTCACTAAGGTCTTTAGGACCTTCTTTCTGCTTCGGAGCAGCATAATAGATAATATCCTGGTAGTCGATAGGAGGAATGTTAAGATGTGCCCAGTCCGGCATTTCCAAAGTCTGCCAGTGACGGAATGCCTTCAATCGGAATTCCAAGAGCCATTCCGGCTCATTCTTTTTGGCAGAGATAATGCGGACCGTTTCCTCATCAAGACCACGATGAATTACATCCGTATCTATATCGGTAACGAAGCCGTATTTATATTCACCACTTGTTACCTCGTTCAATACATTATTTGAATCCTGCATTTTTAGTTTATTGTTTTTTATTTATTCGTCTAACCTAATATTATGAAGTTTCGCTGGGCTCAACTTTCAGTTAACGAGTTGACAAGGAGACAAGTTTACAAGAATTTTTCAAGCAAGTTTCTGAACTTGTCAACTTGTCTCTGATGCCTTGTCAACTTGTTCCCCAACTCTCTTCAAACAAATGTGAAGGGAAAATGGTTGGGACAATTTCTATTAAAGGTTGATAAAAAAGAGATTCAACCTTTGCCTGGCGGGGAATGAGAACTGAGCCGGGATCTATAAATTCGATAATATTAAAGGTAAGACTCATAAACAGAATTATAATCATAAAACCTATGAAACCTCCGCCAATATGATTCAACACGCTTAGCGGTGTGGAGTCAATCAGACGGTCAAGAAGATTTCCTGCTATCTTAAGCAGACCTACAATCATTATGAAAGCAAGTATGTAGCTGATTATGGTAATGCCATTTTGAGGGAATATACCTAAAGATATGATATAACTGCGCAGCATATATGCTGTTTCGCCACAAAGCAACACTGCAGCTATCAAAGCTATCAGAGATACAACCTGCTTGACAACTCCGTCAACCAAGCCTTTCACAAAACCTGCTCCTGCAATACATAGCAAAATGATATCCAAGGTATTCATAAGTTCATATTTTAGCACCAACCTATAAAGACAAGGGAACAAGCATACAAGTTGACGAGGTTTTATCAGTTGACATACTGACTAAGAGCATTTCTTGTCAACTGTCCCTGAAGCCTTGTTCCCTTGTTAACTTGTTCCCTTGCTATACAGATTATGACTTTCTAATTACAATGTTTTCTTGATTTCTGTTTCTTCGTATGCTTCGATAATATCGCCTACCTGGATATCGTTGAAGTTTGTAATGTTCAAACCGCAATCCTGTCCGGCAACAACTTCCTTGGCATCATCTTTGAAACGCTTCAATGAACCAAGTTCACCGGAATAGATAACGATACCGTCGCGGATAAGGCGTATCTTGTTAGAGCGCTTGATTTTTCCTTCCTTAACGATACATCCGGCAACTGTTCCGACTTTAGAAATCTTGAATACCTGCTGAACTTCAACATTGGCAGTGATTTCCTCACGGATTTCAGGTGAAAGCATACCTTCCATAGCACTCTTGACTTCTTCGATAGCATCGTAGATGATAGAGTACAGACGGATTTCGACACCTTCTTTCTCAGCATTACGACGTGCCGGCAATGAAGGACGAACCTGGAAACCGATGATAATCGCATTTGATGCGGCAGCAAGCACAACGTCTGATTCTGAAATCTGACCTACTGCCTTATGGATTACATTAACCTGGATTTCTTCAGTTGACAAACGGATCAATGAGTCAGACAATGCTTCAACAGAACCGTCAACGTCACCTTTGACAATAACGTTCAATTCCTGGAAGTTTCCGACTGCGATACGACGTCCGATATCATCAAGAGTAAGCATCTTCTGAGTACGCAAGCCCAATTCACGCTGCAACTGTTCGCGGCGGTTTGCGATTTCGCGTGCTTCCTGTTCTGTTTCAAGAACGTTGAATGTATCACCTGCCTGTGGAGCACCGTTAAGACCAAGAATCAATACCGGTTCAGACGGGCCAGCCTGCTGTACTCTCTGGTTACGTTCGTTGAACATAGCCTTGATACGTCCGTGGTGTGTTCCTGCAAGAACGATATCACCCATCTTAAGTGTACCGTTTTCAACAAGGACTGTTGAAACGTATCCACGACCTTTGTCAAGTGAAGATTCGATGATTGAACCTGTGGCACGGCGTTTCGGATTAGCCTTCAAGTCAAGAAGGTCTGCTTCAAGAAGAACTTTCTCAAGCAACTCTTCAACACCAGTACCTTTCTTGGCAGAAATTTCCTGGCTCTGATATTTACCACCCCAGTCTTCAACCAGATAGTTCATATTGGCAAGTTCTTCCTTGATCTTATCCGGGTTGGCATGAGGTTTATCCACCTTGTTGATTGCAAATACGATAGGTACACCAGCTGCAGAAGCGTGATTGATAGCTTCGACAGTCTGAGGCATCACGGCGTCATCGGCTGCTACGATAATAATAGCGATATCTGTTACTTTCGCACCACGGGCACGCATTGCGGTAAATGCTTCGTGACCCGGTGTATCAAGGAATGTGATACGTCTGCCATTAGGCAACTTCACATTGTATGCACCGATATGCTGAGTGATACCACCTGCCTCACCGGCGATAACATTTGCATTTCGGATATTGTCCAAAAGAGAAGTTTTACCGTGGTCAACGTGTCCCATCACTGTTACGATAGGTGGACGTGGTACCCAGTCTTCTTCATTATCCTCTTCTTCGTTTTCCTTGATAGCCTCAACTACGTCGGCACTTACATATTCTGTTTTGAAACCAAATTCTTCAGCAACGATATTGATAGTTTCGGCATCCAAACGCTGGTTGATTGAAACCATAATACCGATACTCATACATGTAGCGATAACCTTTGTTACAGGCACATCCATCATGTTGGCAAGGTCGTTTGCTGTAACGAACTCTGTAAGCTTCAGGATTTTGCTTTTCATTTCTTCCTGTTCCATCAGCTCATGCTCGCGCTTATGGATAGCTTCACGTTTGTCACGGCGATATTTGGCTCCCTTGTTATTTTTATTTCCCTTATTGGTCAAACGGGCAAGTGTTTCCTTGATTTGCTTCTGAACATCTTCCTCGCTTACTTCAGCCTTAACCGGCTTCTTCAATTTAGGTTTACGGTCTTCTTTACTGTTCGGACGAACATTTGTGCCCGGAGTATTATTTACATCTACACGGTCTTTCTTGATTCGCTTACGTTTCTTCTTTGTATCCTTGTCTCCATCCTCAAGCGAAGCCGCATTACCTGGCTTAGAAGACATCTGTTTGGAAGCTCCGTCTTTCTGACCTGACTTGAATCCTTGTTGTCCAGGACGGCCAGCAGCGAATTTCTGTTTTTCATCGCGTTCCTTTTTCTTCTCTTCCTTAGATTTTTTCTTTGGACGAGTTGACTGGTTCAAAGCATTAAGATCAATTTTACCAGTTACTTTAATCTTAGACTCGAATTTAGCAGTGCTCAGACGGAAAAGCTCGCCTTCAGCACGATTATCCGCAGAGTTTCCTCCCTCTGCAGAAACATTTCTTTCATTTATTGAAGCTTCCGCTTCCGTCTGTTTCAATTCAGCTTTCTCCTTATCTACCATTCTTTTATTTTCTTCTGTTTTCTCTTCTTTTATAATATCCGGCTGTTTCACCGGTTCCTCCTTAGCAACCTCCTCCTTCATCGGCAGCTCGGCTGTTTTGTCCTCAGAAGCTTTCTTCGGTTTATCCAGATTGATATGACCTTTAGTCACAATTTTCGGTCGGAGCTCTTCAGGTATTTCTGTTTTTATCTCCATAGAAGAAGAGTCCGCTACTTTCTTATCTTCAGTATCTTTTTCTGAAGCTTTTGAAGTTTTTGGAGCCGGAGTTTCCTTTCCAAATTCCTTAACAAGCATTGAATATTGTTCATCACTTATTCGGGTATTAGGATTGTCTTCGACTTCCACACCTTTCGACTTCAGAAATTCAACGACAGTGTTGATTCCAACATTAAGTTTTCGCTGTACTTGTATTAATTTTATAGGCATAACTTTTTTCATTTTTAGCGAGATGCACTTTTTCAAGAATACATCTCACATTCCACAACACTAGGCTATACTATCTTCGCAATTAACAGAGACGCACAACCTTTGACTGTTGCGGTATGTGCATCTCACTATGCTGTCGTTGCGAGTTTCGAAGTTTTCATTTAGTCTTCAAATTCCGCTGCAAGGATAGCCAAAACTTCATCAACGGTAGATTCTTCCAAGTCAGCACGTTCGATGAGTTCCTCACGAGGTACGGCAAGAACATTCTTAGCTGTATAGCAACCTATGTTCTTAAGGGCGTCAATAACCCAACCGTCAATTTCATCAGCAAATTCATCAAGATAGATATCTTCTTCATCTGCTCCTTCGATGTCACGGAATACGTCAATTGCATATTCTGTCAACATACATGCCAACTTGATATTCAAACCGCCTTTACCAATGGCCAGCGATACTTCTTCCGGACGCAGGTAAACTTCTGCTTTCTTTTCTTCTTCATTGATACGGATTGAAGAAATCTTAGCCGGACTTAAAGCACGCTGTATGAACAATGAAATATTTGATGTATAGTTGATAACATCAATGTTTTCATTTCTCAATTCACGGACGATACCGTGGATACGTGAACCTTTCATTCCGACGCAAGCACCTACAGGGTCGATGCGGTCGTCATATGACTCAACGGCAACTTTAGCTCTTTCACCAGGGATACGCGCAATAGCTTTGATAGTGATAAGACCTTCGTTGATTTCAGGAACTTCAAGTTCGAACAATCTCTGAAGGAACATCTTGTCTGTACGTGACAAAATAATCTTCGGATTGTTGTTTATATTGTCAACACGCTGAACAATGGCACGAACAGTTTCACCTTTACGATAGAAATCTGTAGGAATCTGTTCTGATTTAGGCAAAAGCAACTCGTTCTGCTCATCATCGAGAAGAAGAATTTCGCGTTTCCAGACCTGATAAACGTCAGCAGCAATGATAGTACCGATTTTATCCTTGTACTTAGCATACAAGCTGTCTTTTTGCAGTTCCAGAATTTTTGATGCCAAAGTCTGACGCAGATTCAAGATTGCACGACGGCCAAAATCCGCAAAATTAACTTCGTCTGTTACTTCCTCTCCCACTTCACAATCGGCATCAATCTTACGAGCTTCTGTCAGCGTAAGCTGCAAGTTTTCATCTTCAAGCTCGTCGTCAGCCACAACAGTGCGATTTCTCCAAATTTCAAAATCGCCTTTCTCAGGATTGATAATAACGTCATAGTTTTCATCTGTTCCAAACATCTTTGCGATAACATTACGGAAAGAATCCTCCAACACGTTAATCATTGTTTCCTTGTCAATATTCTTCAGCTCCTTGAACTCCGCAAGGGTGTCGATCATGCTGATAGTTTCCTCTTTCTTGGCCATAATTACTTGAATCTTATTAAGTATTTTGTATATTTTATTTCATCGTATGTATATGACTGGTCTTCCTGAACCGTAATCTTTCTCTTGGCTCCTTCCGGTTTAACCTGCTTTTCAACGGTAACAACGATTCCGTTTTCGTCAGCCTCCTTCAGAACTCCAGTAAGTTTTACTCCAGCCTTAAGAAGTATTTCCACTTCGTTACCAATATTCTTGACATACTGGCGTAGAACTTTGAATGGTGATGTTATTCCTGCAGAACCAACCTCAAGTTCGAAATCTTCCTTGTCTCTGTCAAGATGTTCTTCAAGCCAACGGCTCAATGCCACACAGTCATCTATCGACACAGCTTCATCACTGTCAATCTCAACAACAATGACATTACCTGTCTTAACCTCAACATCAACAAGAAACATTTCTGTAGAAGCAAGTTTTTCCTCGACTAACTGAAGTATTACGTTTCTATCAATCATATTTTGAGTATTTGAGTTTTTAAGTTTTTGAGTTTATAAGTTCAAAGGTGATAAGTTGACGAGTTGACAAGGCTACAGAAGAGTTATCACCTTGCCTTCTTATTCACCAGTATCTTCCGTTGTCATAGGATTACAAATCCGCAGGAACGGAATTACACGAAACAAAAAGGAGGAGACTGACCGCCCCCTCCTTCAACCTCTCGTATCTGATGCAAAGATATGAAATTCCTATTAGTCTGCAAAAAAATATGTTTTGATTGGTATTGCAGTTACTTTTTAGATATATATTTTAAGAATATTTAAGAGAAAACATATTTCGCTCTTCCTTGTTTTATTATAATACTCCTAATACCTGAGCAAGATTAATCAATACCTTCAATCTCTGAAATGCTCAATTTTGAATATTGCGAAATAACATCTAAAGGAACACCTGCCTCTTTCATACTTTTTACAAATCCGTACAGAAGTTCTTTTTTAGCTTCAGCACGACCTTTCTCGATACCTTCTGCCAATCCCTCTGCCCGTCCTTCAGCAACACCTTTAACTCGACCTTCCTCAAAACCTTCTTTAATTGCCTGCTCTTTCATATAATTCCAGGTATTATAATTATCACGGTAAACCTTCAGGCAGGCTTCATATTCATCTCGCTCTTTCTTGTTCATATTGACAATGCGAGCCAACTCTTCCAAACGCTGGAAAAGGGCTTTCTGTCCTTTGAACTGTAAAGATTCCAATTTCTCCATATGCTTTAAATTGTATAGCCAATAATCCAATGGCGTTTCACATTCTTTTTCTGTTTTATTGAATAACGGGAATTCAATAAAGATCTCCCTTATCATTTTTGATACAGGTTCGCCTGTTTCCTTATCGGCTAGGATTATATCAGTACGCACCTTATCAGTCTTACCACTTTTAAAATTAAGGAAGAATATACCATATACAGGTACTATTTCAAAATTCCAACTGTCGCCGATCTTATCTTGACCAGCTATAACTCTACAAATATAATAAAGTCCTCTTTCATAAATATAAGGTTGACTGCAATTTTGCATCTCAACTATAAACATATTGCCGTCTTTGTCCTTGCAACGAAGATCGAACACTGCTGTTCTGCCATCAGAAGTTTCAGGGGGCATTTCAGTATTCATATACGTAAGGTCTTCAATATGCCTTTCACCTTCCAACAAATCATTTAGTAAATCAATAAGGAGTTCTTTGCTATTTTCTTGTCCGAAAAGAATCTTAAATCCTCTGTCAACAAAGGGACTAATAAATACACTCTTTTTCATAGATAATGTTTTAAAGTTAATGTTGCAATTTTAAAGAATAAATTAATGACATCCAAATTTTTACGTTTGAACTTTTTCTACTTGGAAGCAACAGAAACAAAGAAAGGAATAAAAAAAGGAATCAACAAAAACAAAAAAGGCTCTCAGATTACATCTGAAAGCCTCTAGTAGCGAGACCCGGGATTGAACCGGGGACCTCATGATTATGAATCATGCGCTCTAACCAGCTGAGCTATCTCGCCATCGTTTTTCTTATTGACGCTGCAAAGGTAGACATCTTTTATATATCCTCCAAATTTTACAGCAACTTTTTTTGATATTTTTTTCACATACTTATACAAACAACTATTTACCAACAGATTAAAGCAATAACTTTTTTACTATCATTTTCAGCTTAAAGACGAATAGACTAGTTAACGAGAAAACAATTTGGCATAAGTTTCTTATTATTTAGACTAAAAAGTAACTGTTATTTTACCTTGTCAACTTGTATCTGATACCTTTTAGCTTCAAAAAACAGTAACTGACAAAATATAAATAAGACACTATTTATTCTTAAAACTAAGGTTTAATTTATAAAAACTAAGATTTAGTTTTTACAAATCATGACTAAGTTTTTACAAACTAAGGCTTAGTTTTGAAAATATATTTAGACTTATCAATTATATAATATAGCATAAACAAATAGCTAATTAGTCATCCGAAGATTTATCAATCTTAAATTATAAATTAAAAAATTTGTCATTCAAAAACATTTTCATATATTGCAAGCAATAATATTATGAAAACAAATACGTTCTGTTAACTTTTGAATTTATAGTTCTTATGAAAAAAGAGGAGTTTCATATTGAATACACAATGAACAGAGTTTCGAGACATTGCCTCTGGAATCTTTTAACGACCGTAAACGGACTTTCGTCGTGGTTTGCCGAAAAAGTTACTATATCGCCTAACAACAGATATTCCTTCTCATGGAAAAAAGAAGAACAAATGGCCTCGGTCATTGAAATGAACCCGGAACAAAACATAAAATTCCAATGGGATAACGATAAAGATTCCAAATCCTACTTCGAATTCACAATATATCAAACAGAACTTACAGGTATCACTACCCTTGAGATTACTGATTTCGCTCTTCCATCCGAAAAAGAAGATTATATTGATTTATGGGATTCACAAATTGCCACTTTGAAAAGAAAATTGGGAATTTGAAAGATTATTCGCGTTTTTTGCCGTATTTTTGTCTGCTAAACTTATAGCAACTATTTTACGGGTAAAAAATGCTCACATATGTTTTTCGAGACATCATCAGTCATTTATATTTCCCGTACATCATAACATAAGCTTCTTAATTTGAGATGTTGAGAATTAAACGACTTTATACATTCATGCTGCAAACATTCCTGCCTTTGTTTATGATGACATTCGGGATATGTTTGTTCATCGTATTGATGCAGTTTCTGTGGAGATACATTGATGATATGGTGGGAAAAGGTTTTGGCATCCTTGTATTGGCCGAAATGTTTTTCTATGCAGCATTGTTTCTCGTCCCGATGGCTTTGCCTCTTGCTATTCTTCTGGCTTCACTTATGACTTTCGGGAATCTGGGTGAAAGGCTTGAGCTGCTTGCGATGAAATCAGCAGGCATATCGCTTATACACATTATGCGCCCGCTGATTATTACTTTGGCTTTTGTGAGCGTGGGTGCTTTCTTTTTCCAGAACTATGTGATGCCGGTTGTACAAGTCAAGCTATATACTCTGTTGTTTTCGATGCGACAAAAATCTCCGGAGCTGGAAATTCCGGAAGGTATTTTCTATAAGGAAATTACGGGATTCAATGTGTATGTAAAGGAAAAAGTGCCGGAAACCGGTCTGCTCAAGGATATGATGATATACGACTATTCTCAGGGTTTCAACAATGCGAGAGTAATTGTTGCAGATTCAGGTCGTCTGAAGACTTCGGCAGACAAAATGTTTCTTGTTCTTTCTCTTTTCAACGGTGAGTCTTTTGAGAATCTGAAGAGCCAAAGCAAAACTAGCTCGGTGCAAAAGGCTGTTCCATACAGGCGTGAGACATTCAAGACGAAAGATATCCTTATTGAATTTGACGCCAACTTCAACCGTACGGACGAATCTCTTATGCAAAACCAGTATATGGGAAAGAATTTGCATGATTTACAGACTTCGATAGACTCAATGACTGTAAAACTGGACAGTATAAAGAATGAGCAGGCTACACATATTTATAAGCTGTCATACAAGCAGTCATACAGTAAGGCTCCTGAGACTGCAAAAAAAGAGGTTGATGACGGGGAGAATGGAAAGAAAGAAATATTCGAAGACTATAAAGTAAGTTCTGGAAATATTGTATTAAATTTCGACAGTCTGTATAACGAAAGCAGACCAAGCGAAAAAGTAAACATATTGAAAAGGGCAAGAAACAGGGCAGAAAACATAAGAACAGATAATTTCTTCAAAGCTGCTACTGTAGGTGACGAAGCATACAAGGTGCGTAAACACTTGTCGGAATGGCACAAGAAATTCACCTTGTCTTTTGCCTGCCTGGTTTTCTTCTTTATCGGCGCACCGCTTGGTGCTATTATCCGAAAAGGAGGTTTGGGTATGCCGGTTGTATTGTCCGTTATCCTGTTCATATTCTATTATATCGTTGATAATATAGGTATAAAAATGGCAAGAGACGGAGTGTGGGAAGCTTGGCAAGGAATGTGGCTGAGTTCGGCAGTTCTTACTCCGCTAGGTATTTTCCTTACTTATAAGGCGGCTAAAGATTCGGTTATCCTGAATGCTGATACATATATCAATGCATTAAAGAATATTGTAGGCAAACGCCAGGGAAGAAAAATCGAGAAAAAGGAAGTTATTATTTATACACCGGATTATGAAAGTCTTAAGCCAAGAATCCAGCAGCTTTCCTCAGACTGCCAGAAATATATAAATAACCACAAGAGATGGATAAACTATATTCATTTCTGGAAAAGCGGAGGAAAAGACACCGAAGCGGAAATGCTTGCCAACGAAATGGAATATCTGGTTGAAGAGCTTTCGAACTCCGACCAGAATCTTGTTCTGAACAAGCTGATGGATTATCCTATTATCGGAGGTTACAACAGTATTAATCTACGTCTTAAAGGTAAAATGGGTATAATAATAGCTATTATCTTACCTATTGGTATTCCAGTATATCTTCTTGCTGTATATCAGAGAAAGTTATTGCTTAATGATATCAAGATGATAAAGAAGACTAGTGATGAGATGATAGGAATTCTCAATTAAAGTTTTGAAAGCTAAGCTTTATGGTTTTGAGCTAACAAACAAGTTGTAAACAAGAAACTCAAAAAACAGAAATAATATGAGCAAAATTAAATTAGATTCGATCGAAGAAGCAATTGAAGATTTCCGCGAAGGTAAGTTCGTCATAGTAGTTGACGACGAAGATCGCGAAAATGAAGGCGACCTGATTATCGCTGCTGAGAAAGTTACTCCGGAGAAAATCAACTTCATGCTTAAGCATGCACGTGGTTTGCTCTGTGCTCCTATCACAATGTCCCGTTGTGAGGAATTGGATTTGCCTCATCAGGTGAGCGACAACACTTCTATGCTTGGAACACCGTTTACTGTGACTATCGACAAGCTTGAAGGATGTTCAACCGGTGTTTCTGCTGCCGACCGTGCCGCGACTATCCTTGCTTTGGCTGATCCGAATTCTAAGCCTGAGACTTTCGGACGTCCGGGACATATCAACCCTCTTTACGCACAGGACAAAGGTGTGTTGAAACGTGCAGGACATACTGAAGCTTCAATTGATATGGCTCGCCTTGCAGGTCTGTATCCGGCTGCTGCTCTTATGGAAATAATGAGCGATGACGGAACTATGGCAAGACTTCCTGAATTGAGAGAAATGGCTGATAAATATGGATTGAAACTTATTTCTATCGCAGATTTGATTGCTTATCGTCTGAAACAGGAATCTATCGTTGAGCAGGGTGAAGAAGTAGATATGCCGACTGAATACGGTCACTTCCGTCTGATTCCTTTCCGTCAGAAGAGTAACGGACTGGAACATATTGCAATCATTAAAGGCGACGTGAAAGGTGATGAACCTGTGTTGGTGAGAGTTCACTCTTCATGTGCTACAGGTGATATTTTTGGTTCTATGCGTTGCGACTGTGGTGAGCAGCTTCATGAAGCATTAAGACTTATCGAAAAGGAAGGTCGTGGTGCTGTGATTTATCTGAACCAGGAAGGACGTGGCATAGGACTTATGGAAAAGATGAAAGCTTACAAACTTCAGGAAAAAGGCATGGATACAATCGAGGCAAATATTTGTCTTGGTCACCAGGCAGACGAGCGCGACTATGGAGTTGGCGCACAAATCCTGCAGCATCTTGGCATTACCAAAATGCGTCTGTTGACAAACAATCCTGTGAAACGTGTAGGTTTGGAAGCTTACGGATTGTCTGTTGCAGAAAATGTTCCTATTGAAGTTACACCTAACAAGTTCAATGAATTTTATCTGAGAACTAAGAAGGACAGAATGGGACATACACTTCATAATTTGAAATAAAAGTAAGTCTCGCTAGCACGATTTGCAAAGATGACGAGGAAACAAGTTAACAAGGCAGCAAAAACCTTGTTAACTTGTATCTGAAACCCCGTCAACTTATATAAATCTCCACTTGCGGAACTTAAAAATAATAACCTTAAAAATTCTTAGAACAATGGCGAAATTATCTGAAAGATTAAACAGATTGTCACCGTCTGAAACATTGGCAATGTCACAAAAAAGTGGTGAATTGAAAGCTCAAGGTATTGATATTATCAACATGAGTGTTGGCGAACCAGACTTCAATACACCGGATCATATCAAAGAAGCTGCTAAGAAAGCTGTAGATGATAACTATTCAAGATATTCTCCAGTTGCAGGATATCCAGAATTGCGTAACGCTATCGTAAACAAACTGAAAAACGAAAATGGTCTGGAATTTACAGCAGCCCAGATTTCTTGTGCTAACGGTGCAAAACAGTCAGTTTGTAACACTATCATGGCGTTGGTTGACTGTGGAGACGAAGTTATTATCCCTGCTCCATATTGGGTAAGTTATCCTGAAATGGTTAAAATGGCAGACGGAACTCCGGTTATTGTAACCGCAGGTATCGAACAGGATTTCAAAATCACTCCAGCACAGCTTGAAGCTGCAATTACTCCAAAAACTAAACTTCTGATTCTTTGTTCTCCATCAAACCCAACTGGTTCTGTTTACAGCAAAGAAGAATTGGAAGGCTTGGCTAACGTACTTGCAAAACATCCGCAGGTTTATGTTATCGCAGACGAAATTTATGAACATATCAACTATATCGGCAAACACGAAAGTATTGCTCAGTTTGAGGAAATCCGCGACCGTGTTGTTATCGTAAACGGCGTTTCAAAAGCTTATGCAATGACTGGATGGAGAATCGGTTTCATTGCCGGTCCGGAATGGATTGTTAAAGGTGTAAACAAACTTCAGGGTCAATATACTTCTGGTCCTTGCTCAGTTTCACAGAAAGCTGCTGAAGCTGCATATACTGGAACACAGGAACCTGTTGAAGAAATGCGTAAAGCATTCGAACGCCGTCGCGACCTTATCGTGAAGCTTGCCAAGGAAATTCCAGGCTTCGAGGTTAATGTTCCTCAGGGCGCATTCTATCTGTTCCCTAAATGTAGCTCATATTTCGGCAAATCAAATGGCGATCGTAAGATTGAATCTGCTGCTGACTTGGCTATGTATCTGTTGGAAGTTGGCCACGTGGCTTGCGTTGGCGGTGGTGCATTCGGCGCTCCTGAATGTATCAGAATGAGCTATGCAACTTCTGATGAAAATATCATCGAAGCTATGCGCAGAATCAAAGAAGCATTGGCTTTGTTGAAATAAAAGAGTAATAAGAGACAAGTTGACAAGGCTTCAGAAACAAGTCAACAAAAAAAGGTCATCCCGCCGGATGACCTTTTGCTTTTCTATAATATATGTTTAATAAATAAGTGCAGGATCAATATACTCCCGTACGTGTATCCCACCACATTTGTTTACCCCAAGTGTTATCAACAATGCCTTCAACCGCAACATTAATATTTTCTTCGTTATATAAATATTCATTGTTAGGATAAGGCATACGGAAAGGAACATCGTTGTGAGCTGTGCCAAAGATACAGAACTTACCAGGATATTCTCCAGAAGTCTGAATTTCCTTAGGATAACCAGTTCTTCTATACAAAGACCACGCTTCACAGTTTTCCTTGAACAATGCAACCCATTCTTCCATATAAATACGTTCGAATGTGCCATCCCACTTACCGCTTGCTGCAAGATATTTGTCTGCTTCAGAATCTGCAACACCATTGTCTGTCATTGATATTCTTACAGCCTTTTCATAAGCATCTTGTGCTGACATACCAACATTCCAACCCAACAATGCAGCTTCAGCCATGATGAAGTAATTCTCACAAGATTTCAATATTGGTGTAAAGCCACTTGGATCTTCACGATAAATAGCACCCATACGAGAAATAGTCTGAATATTAGAAGGAGCAGCCAAAGCACCATTTTCATATCCTCGATATTCACCGTCAGTTGTTGCCGGCTGCATAATTGCAGAAATTCGAGGATCGTTTGTTGACTGTAAATGATTTACGAAAATATTACTCATTCCATAATCATCACGAGTTCTGAAATCATCATAATATGGTTCGAAATATGGGTCAGAACCTTGCCAATAGAAATACGCATTCTCATCACTTGATTCCAAAACAGGGTAATTGCTCTGGTTCTGACAAATTTCCTCTATCGTGCTCTTTGACAAATCTGGAGCCACATTAACTATTCGCATTGCTGCACGCAATCGAAGTGAATTACAGAATTTACGCCATAACTGAACATCTCCACCAAATAGGAAATCACCATCACCAATCTTATCAGTTCCTTCTCCGGCAATCATTTCATCTGCAATAGCTTTAAGGTTCTCAAGTATTGCCGGATAAATAGTTTCCTGCGAATCATATTTGGCTTTCATCACACCATCTTCAACTTTATTTGCTTCTGTATATGGCATATCACCAAATTGATCAGTATTCAAAAGCCAAAGATATTCCTTAAATATACGTGCAGCCCAACGGATATTTTTGAAATCATCAGCATTTTCTTCTGTCATTGCCAATATATCATCTAACTGAACATTCATTCTGTAACAATTAGAGAATTTGTTACCATATGTATTATTTGTTGGCAAATAAGAATAATTGTCCATATACTGTATTTTGGAAATATATCCAGCCCAAGCTTCTGTCGCATCAAAACCGCCCTGAACTGAAGCTGTCGCTCTCAGAACATATCCTAACATATTTGTAGATGAACCTGTTTCCAAAGCATCAGGATCACTGTTTATATCTTCGAAATTATTGGTACAACTGCCCAACATCAAAGTAGTGGCCAAGGAAGCTAGTGTCGTGAGTTTTAATATATTTTTCATATTCAATTCCTGTTTAACGATTAATTAAAATGTAAGATTTACTTTCAAACCGAAGCTACGAGATGAAGGAACAGCAGCCTGCTCGAAACCTACACCACGGCTATCACTGGAAACACCACCTGTTTCAGGGTCGAGTCTCATCTTATTTGACTTATGAACCCAAAGCAAAGCAAGGTTATTACCAATAAGTGACACTGTTGCATTGCTGATATAGCGTGTCTTAGCCATCCATGCTTTCGGGAATGTATATGATATATAAGCTTCACGTAATTTCAAGAATGAACCATCGAACATATAATATTCAGAAACATCATTCTTGAACCAGCTATAAGCATCTGTCTTTATAGTATTTGTAACCCAATTACCGTTTGCATCCTGCATTACGAACTTTTCATCCTGCATTACGTCCACACCGGCAACAATTTCACGTTCACGAATACCATTTTCTGCAGTAACAACAGAAGTACCAGCAGTGTAACTATGGTTCATTGTCTGTGACCAAATATCACCACCAATACGCATATCCAGCAAGAAACCAAAACTTAAATTCTGGATTGAGAAATCATTTCGCCAGTTCAAAAGGAAATCAGGGGTTACATTTCCAAACTTCACAGCACTTGCAGTCTGAGCCAAACCGTTTGAATTAACCTTGATAGAACCAATCTGGTCTGCAGTAGCTGTTCCAGCATCAACATCAGCCTGTGAGATTCTGTTAAAGCCAGTACCAACCAAAGTTCCCCATTTTTCTCCTTCAATAGCTTGTGTTGCAACGCCCCAAGTCCAACCTATTTGATATGTAGTCAAATCCATTTCAGGATACAACTCGATGACTTTACTGTTGTCTTTTGAGAAATTAAATGTACTTGTCCAGTTCAAACCTTTCTTACTCTGCAAGATATCACCACTCAACTGGATTTCAACACCTTTATTCTGTATCTCACCGGCATTGATAAGCATTGCAGAATATCCTGTTGAATAAGGAACTGTTACATTCAAAATCTGGTCTGTTGTAGTCTTATGGTAGTAAGCCAAATCCAAACGCAAACGGTCATGCAAGAAACCGAATTCAGCACCAATTTCCCATGTCTTGATACTTTCTGGACGGAGATTTTCATTTGGATAAGTCATGCTCTTATAAATCTGAGCTACACCGTTGAATGAACCGTCTGTATTCAGATAATAATATGCACGGTTGCGATATGCAGTAGTAGCATTACCGATTTCAGCCCAACCACCACGCAGTTTCAAGAAAGAAAGAGCTGAACCGTCACCTTTAAGCCAAGGCAGAGATTCTGTTGCAATCCAGCTCAAACTTGCAGAAGGATAGAAGAATGCATCATGAATAGTTGAACTCCAGTCATTACGGGCACTCAAATCCAAATACAACTGATTCTTCCAACCAACAGAAGCATTTGCATATACAGAATTTGAACGTATATGACTATGATCCATACTTGTCACAGCATCACCTTTCTTGTTTGCAATAGTATAAACACCAAGAACTGTCAATGAAGCCGCACCAAATTCAGTATTTTCCCAAGAAACATCACGATAGTTACCTCCAGCCATAGCTGTAATATTAAAATCGCCGAATGTTTTATTGAAGCTGGCTATCAAATCCAAGTTCAATTCAGTATTCTTGTCATTTGTCTGCAAGAAACCACCTTCCGGATAATCTGAACGGTCGATATAATGACGTTCAAAAGCAGTTGAGTTATAATAATCCAATCCGGCACGACCTTCAATTTTCAAGAAATCAAATGGCTGATAGAATAAAGAAGTCTTACCGAATACACGGTCACGCTGATAACTGTTTGTATTCTCATAAACCGTGAAATACGGGTTCATATGATAATTGGTGTTCCAGTTATAATATGTATAATTTCCTGCAGCATCTTTCTGATCCCAGTTTTCCTTCAATGTCTGCATGTTAATCTGACGTCCGGACCATGCGAACAAAGAGTTAATCGGGTTGTTGCCGCCATAACCCTGTCCAACCAAGTTGTCACTCTGCGTACGAGTATAACTTGTGCTCAAATCATATGTAAAATATTTATTCAGCTTGATTGATGTATTCAAAGATGCAGAATAACGTTTCTGATCCGTGTTAGGAACTGTACCAGTCTGACCACGATAAGAAAGAGAAGCACGAGTGCTTGCTTTCTCAGAGTTTGCAGCCACAGAAATTGTATGATTCTGGGAAACACCTGTCTGGAAGAAATCTTTCACATTGTTAGGTCGTGAAATCCATGGAGCTTTTTCGCCATTACTGTCATACTGAACCAAATTTAATCCGGCATCCAAACGCGGACCCCATGATTCATCATAGAAGTCATTGACACCATTAGAACCATCCACCCAGTTGAAGCCATACTGTTCAGCATATTCCTGATAAGTCAAATCAGGAGCATTAAGTTTCCAGTGATATTCATCACCGTTGTTTCCCTGTCCGTAAGAGTTCTGTAATTTTGGCAAATTAGCTACACGGTCTATTGTGATGTTTCCATCATAAGATACTTTTACACCACTACCTTTTTTACCTGATTTAGTAGTAATCAAAATAACACCGTTACCGGCACGCATACCATACAAAGCAGCAGAACCACCTTTCAACACTGTCATTGATTCAATATCTTCAGGGTTGATATCATTCAGACCAGAACCGTAGTCAACACCATTATATGTATTATCACCTGTACGCTGTGTATCATTTGAAATTGGCACACCGTCAACAACAATCAACGGCTGCTGATCACTCTGCAAAGATGAGTTACCACGAATAGATATACGTGAAGAAGCACCTACGCTACCACCAAACTGGTTAATCTGGACTCCGGCAACTTTTCCTGACAAGGCACTAGTGACATTCAACTGTCCCGCCTTTGTCAAATCCTCAGAACCAACTTCCTGAACTGCATATGCCAATGACTTCTTTTCACGAGTCAAACCCATTGCCGTAACAACAACTTCATCCAGATTCTGAGAATCTGTAACTAACTTAATCTCCATATGTGGTTTTATAGTCAACACCTGACTTTGCATACCCACATAAGATATTTCAATAGTCTTTGCATTGTCTGGAACATCAAGAGTAAAGTTTCCATCCAAATTTGTTACTGTTCCAACTGTAGTTCCTTTAACAACAACAGATGCACCTATAACAGGCATATTATCTTCTGATGAAACGACTGTTCCTGTTATCGTTTTCGTCTGAGCTGTCACAGCCATTGTTCCAATTAATAGGGAACATGAGACCAATGAAATAAAATTACTTTTCCTCATTTTTACTCATTTTTTAGTTTAAAAAACATCACAAGTATTTACATCTATTTACAACAATACATCAAAAAGCCAATCATCGGCTCTTATTATTCTTTAGCCTAAAGTATTATATAGTTGAAAATTGAAATTTAATCTGCGGTAAAATTATAAATAATTTATTTATTCCAATATTTAAATGTATTTTTAACATTTACAAGATAAATGACATATTAAATCATATCTTACACTTTAATACGATATATTAACAGTTTAGCGACATTCTATTACTGTATTATACACACATATTTAAGATAAGCATTATATTAAATAGCAAAAAGACAGAAAATGGAATTAAAATATTTTTTCAACGGAAAGAAAAAGTGTATATTTTTAGTCTTTAAAATGCATAAATATTCACTCTGAATCAAGGAATATACTAATTTTCAACAGTTAAAACTATAATTACTTTTTAATTGGCAAATTGAAACAAAAAAATGATGTGATTCAAAACTCCAAAATATACAATAATATTGTAAGAGTTTTAAATCACATCATATTCGGTTCAGGTTAATTTATATTCAACAAACTTATTTTATAATCAAAAACAGTTTTTATTTTTCCTTCTGCTTAAGCCACTCTTCTGCACATTCTTCAAGAGCATCATACCACTCTTTTCCAAAACGGCGAATCAACGGTTCCTTAAGGAATTTATAAACACGAACTCGTTCACGTAACCCAAGAACCTCAGCAGCTTTACATACATTCCATCTATGAACATTAACAGCCTCAAATGTATCATATTTGGTTATTCTTATAGGATATAGATGACACGAAACAGGTTTGTAGAAATTGACACGTCCTTCACGATATGCTTTTTCTATCGCACATTTACATGTTCCGTCAGAATCGTAACAAGTGAACACGCAATCCTTTCCATCGACAATTGATGTCACCATATCACCATCCTCATCCTTATAAGCTACGCCTTGTTTCTTTATTATGGCCTGAGCTTTCGGAGAAAGATCGTTCCATACTTCAGGCAAAACCTTTTCCAGTTCTGCTATTTCCGACATTTCGAGCGGTGCTCCGGAATCTCCTTCAACACAGCATTCGCCCTTACAGTGTGCCAAATCGCAAAGGAAAAAACGCTCGATTACATCGAGGCTTACTAATGTGTCGTCAATCTGTATCATTGTTACTACAACAAATTAATGAATAATAAAACACAGAGACACAAAGACACGGAGTTTTATGAATTTAATCTCAGTGTCTCGGTGTCTCTGTGTTTTTTATATTATATGGAAACTCCCTTAATTATTTAATCAAGCACTTTCCTGTCATCTCAGCCGGCTGTTCCATACCCAAGATGTGAAGGATAGAAGGAGCAACGTCAGCAAGAACACCGTTCTCAACTTTAGCAGCTTTGTTTTCTGTTACATAAACAAAAGGAACAGGATTCAAAGAGTGAGCTGTGTTTGGAGTGCCGTCTTCGTTCAATGCATGGTCAGCATTACCGTGGTCAGCAATGATGATTACTTCATAATCATTTGCTTTAGCAGCTTCAACTGTATCTTTCACGCAATTGTCGATAGCAACAACAGCCTTTTCGATTGCTTCATAGATACCAGTGTGACCAACCATATCACCGTTAGCGTAGTTAACAACGATGAAGTCATATTTCTGAGTGTTGATAGCTTCAACTAATTTGTCTTTAACTTCGTATGCACTCATTTCTGGCTTCAAGTCGTATGTTGCGACTTTTGGAGAAGGAACAAGGATACGTTCTTCGTTTTCATACGGAGTTTCACGACCACCGTTGAAGAAGAATGTAACGTGAGCATATTTTTCAGTTTCAGCAATGTGCAACTGAGTCTTGCCATTATTAGCAAGATATTCGCCCAAAGTATTCTGAACATTTTCCTTGTCGAACAAGATGTGAACACCTTTGAATGAAGCATCATACGGAGTCATGCAGTAATACTGCAAACCTGGGATAGTCTTCATTCCGTTTTCAGGCATATCCTGCTGAGTAAGAACGATTGTCAATTCTTTAGCACGGTCGTTACGGTAGTTGAAGAAGATAACTACATCACCTTCCTTGATTGTACCGTCAACGTTAGCATTAACGATAGGTTTGATGAACTCGTCAGTTACACCTTCGTCATAAGATTCCTGCATTGCCTGAACCATGCAAGTTGCTTTTTTACCTACACCGTTAACCAACAAATCATATGCTTCTTTTACACGTTCCCAACGTTTGTCGCGGTCCATTGCATAGAAACGACCGATGATTGAAGCAATTTTACCAGCTGATTTTTCGCAGTGAGCAGAAAGTTCTTCGATAAAACCTTTACCGCTCTTAGGGTCTGTGTCACGACCATCCATGAAACAGTGGATGAAAGTGTTTTCCAAACCATATTCTTTTGCGATATCGCACAATTTGAACAAGTGATCCAATGAAGAGTGAACACCACCGTTTGAAGTAAGACCCATAAAGTGGATATTCTTTCCATTTTCTTTTGCATATGAGAAAGCAGAAACTATTTCTTTATTCTGCATAATGCTGTTGTCGGCACAAGCACGGTTAATCTTAACCAAGTCCTGATAAACAATTCGGCCGGCACCAATATTCAAGTGACCAACTTCAGAGTTACCCATCTGACCGTCTGGCAAACCTACATTCTCACCACTTGCCTGCAACTGTGAGTAAGGATAATTTGCCAACAAAGAATCCCAATACGGAGTTGGAGTGTTGAAAATAACATCATCTTTGCCTTTGTCACCAAAGCCCCAACCATCCAAAATCATTAATAGTGCTTTTTTAGCCATATCTCTATATTATTTAATTTAAAAATAACGCTTTGATTATCTTTTACGAATACCTATTTTAACCATGCAAAGATACAAATTATCATTATATTAATCAAACGAATGAATAATGATTTAATCAGTAGACAAGTTGACGAGTTAACAAGTTGACAAGGGAGATTATTTTGTCAAGTCGTATCTGAAGGCTTGTCACCTTTAACACATTAACTATCTTTGCCCCAATTATGGAAAATTATTTTGACGACAAAGAACTGGGACGGGTTATCATAAGGCTCAATCCGAGAGCAAAAAGTTACTCCGTAAAAATCAAAAACGGTGAGATTTATGCGGTTATGCCGGAATACGGGAGTCTGGAATATATGATTTCCATCATCTTGAAAAACAAAGGAAAAATCAAATCTATTCTGGACAGTCAGCCCAAACATTCTGTCATAAACGAAAACTCTGTTATCAAAACTGCCTCTTTTCAGGTAAATATATACCGGTGCGAAAGAGAAAACTTTTATATGTCTCTTAAAAACGGAATTCTAAACATCGCATGTCCTAATTTCACTGATTTCAACAGAAGTGAAATTCAGGAAATACTGAACAATATGTTTATATCTGCCATGCGCCACGAAGCGAAGCGACTACTTCCACAACGGGCATTAGCTTTGGCACGTAAGTTCGGTTTTTCGTTCAAACAGATAAAAATCAACAGCAGCAAATCCCGCTGGGGAAGTTGTTCGACAAGCAAAAACATCAATCTCTCACTTTTTCTTATGAGATTGCCCTGGCATCTTATCGACTACGTAATCCTGCACGAACTTTGCCATACTATAGAAATGAATCACAGTGACAGATTTTGGGCACTGATGGATAATGTGACAGACAATAAGGCAAAGGCTTTGAGAGCGGAGATGAAAGGAATTTCGATTAACTCATGGTAAAAAACATCGTAATGTTTTTGAAAAAAGATGCCGACGTTTTTTCGGAAACATAGGCAGCTCTTTTTCAAAACAAGGGATATTCCAAATACAAAATTCACAAATCACACATAAATCACCATATTCTACTGTTTACTAAATATATAACAGAGTTGTGAAACTTCTCTTCGAAAACTTCCTGTATATAGAGACGGATAATAAATATAACTGAGAAAATATCAAAAATTGAGACAAAAAATATATACGGAAGCACTTCCAAATATATACGGAAGCATTCCCCAATAAATACGGAAGTAATTCAGAATATATATAGACGTATTTCACCATAGGTCCAGACCTATAATCCGACAATATTCATACGCTATAAAGTACTGATTTTAACATTTATAACTCATAGCCAAAGTTTACTATCTCATTAACTGTTCAAGTTTCAAAAAGTATTACCAATATTTAAAATATTTCCATATCTTTACCGCAGAAAAGCAACTTAAAAATAATATATATGAAAAACTCAGCAAAAGTATGCGCACTTCTTCTATTGTGCTGCAACTTACCGGCTTGGGCAGCCTCAAAGATATACACATTGTTATCGCCCGACAAAGACATCAAGGTAGAAATCACAACCGGAGAAAAAGAACTCTCTTATTCTATTTTCCACAAGGACGAGCTGATTATGAAAGACAGCAAAATAGGCCTTACCGGAAATGAAGATGTATTTTCTGCAGAAAAAGCATCAAAGAAAGAAAGCAAAATCGACCGGGAAGTTGTTTCTCCTTTCTATCGCTTCCCTTCGTTCCAGGAAACTGCAAACGTGATGGAACTAAAATTCAAGAGTAAATGGAGTGTTGAATTCAGAGCATATGACGACGGTGTTGCTTATCGCCTGAAAACTTCAGAAAAAGATGAACTTATAATCAAAGACGAAACTGCGGAATTCAATTTTGCCGGCGATTATACTTCTTATCTGCCTTATACAACAAATGAAAAGAAGCCTGAAGCTATGGCTTTCCAGAATATCTATTCTGTTGAAAAACTTTCAAAAGCACGTAAGCAGTGGGCTTTCCTTCCAGCAACTGTTGATTGTGGAAGCGTAAAAGTTACGTTGATGGAATCTGATTTGGAGGCTTATCCAGGCATGTTTGTTGTTCCACAAAACAACACAACACTTAAAGGTACATTTGCAAAATATCCGAAAGCAACAAAGATTCATCCAACCCGTTGCCAGATGATGGTTACTGATACCGAAGATTATATTGCACGTACCGAAGGAACTCGTGATTATCCTTGGAGAATATTAGCTATAACTGAAGATGACAGAGAAATGCCGGTAAACAATCTGGTATATGCTTTGGCTTCTCCAAACAGAATCGGTGATTATTCGTGGGTTAAACCGGGCAAAGTGGCTTGGGAATGGTGGAACGACTGGAATTTGAAAGGTGTTGATTTCGAATCCGGTATCAATATGACAACATACAAACATTATATCGACTTCGCTGCCGAAAACAAACTTGAATATATTGTTATGGACGAAGGTTGGTATAATCCTAAAAAAGGTGATATGTTGACAACTGTTCCGGAAATTGACCTTCCTGAACTTGTCGCTTATGGGAAAAGTAAAGGTGTGGATATCGTACTGTGGACTGTGTTCAACGTCCTTGACGACCAGCTTGAGGAAGCTTGCAAGAAATATTCGGAAATGGGAATAAAAGGTTTCAAGGTGGACTTCCTTGACCGTGATGACCAGACTGGAGTTGAAATGATTTACCGTATTGCTGAAGTTGCGGCAAAATACAAACTTATGCTGGATTACCATGGTATCTACAAACCAACAGGATTGAACAGAACTTATCCGAACGTAATCAACTATGAGAGCGTATTCGGTATGGAAGAAGTGAAGTGGACTAAACTTGAAAAGAATATGCCGCTTTATGATGTTACTTTCCCATTTATCAGAATGATGTGCGGATATGTTGACTATACTCCTGGTGCTATGCGCAATGCTACTAAGAGAGATTTCAAGGCAATGTATTATACTCCGGCTAGTATGGGAACACGCTGCCATCAGCTGGCTACTTATATCGTACACGATTCTCCGTTCACAATGCTTTGCGACGCTCCGAGCAATTATCGTGAAGAACCGGAATGTCTGAACTTCATTGCTTCTATTCCAGTGGAAGTTGATGATACTAAGATTCTGAAAGGTAAATTAGGCGAATATATTGTTTCTGCACGCCAGAAAGACAACAACTGGTATATCGGCGGCTTGACTAACTGGGACGAAAGAGATATTGAACTTGACTTCTCTTTCCTTGGTGAAGGTGAAAAATATACTGCTACATTATTTAAAGATGGTATAAACGCATCAAAGAATGCCGAAGACTTCGCTGTTGAAACTATCCAGATTGACAAGAATTCAAAGGTTAAAATACATCTTGCTTCAGGTGGTGGTTTTGCTATGAAGATGATTAAAAAATAAGTTTCAGGGAAGAAGTTGAGTCACTCACGTAATAATACCGTAATACAAGTGTTACACATCTGTAATATAATGTATATACATTTGTATGACCAAAATCAATTCCTAACTTGTTGGGCAGCGATTCTCTATCGGCGGAAAGAGGATCGCTGTCTTTATTTATTATAATACAACTGAAACTTCCTTGAATGCATAACGGCGTATTTCTCCATTTTCCAGGCGTAGTAACATATGTCCGGATGGTTCAATTTCGTGAATACAGGCATTGAATGTTCCGTTTTCATCTTTATATGGATAAAAGCCTTCGCCACGATACAAAGCAGCTTTATAGGTTTTGTGTATTACATCCAAATCACCTTTCAACACTGTCAGATATTTATCATAGAATATTTCAAGGAATTTAGAAAGCACTTCATCTCTGTCGTATTCTTTTCCAGTAACCAGTGAAAGAGATATAGGATTAGGAGCATCGCCACGGAAAATCTGCTGGTTTATGTTTATCCCAATACCGAGAATAGACTGGTAAATGAATTTACCAGACAAATCATTCTCGATTAACATTCCGCATATTTTCTTGTCGTGCCAATAAACATCATTAGGCCATTTTACAGTACATCCGTCTGTATAGCAATCCAATGTTTCCTTAACACTCAATGCCGCAATCTCTGAAATTACGAACTGCATATTTGCCGGAATAACATCTGGATAAATCACTACACTGAAAGTTATGTTCTTTCCTTCTTCCGATTCCCAAACATTTCCAAGCTGTCCGCGTCCGGCAGTCTGGAAATCAACATACACAACACTGCCTTCAGGCAAGCGTTCGGTTTGAAGCAAATTTCTCAAATATGCATTTGTAGAGTTTGTTTCCTTCAAATGTATTATACGAGGTGTATTTTCTTCATTGTTATTCATATAAAGCTCTTATTTTCTTAGGTAATTTAGAAATATCATTTTATTGGTGCGAAAAAAGCATCTTCAAAATGTTCCTCAACAACATAACTGCCGTCTTTATTTTTCACTAACGAAATAATATCAAAACGGACAGGCATTGCCAGATTGAAATATCTGACGTATGAATCGGCAGCACTCACAATACGGCGAATTTTCCGGTTATCAACAGAATCTTCCGGTGAAACCAGATAATCAGAAGAACGGGTTTTTACTTCAACGACTATAATCATTCCATCCTTCTCAGCCACTATATCCAATTCGAAATGGTGATAGCGCCAGTTCATATGCAGAATATTATAACCATTTTTCTCCAGATATAAACGGGCTTCATATTCACCTTCTTTTCCTGTTTCGTATGCTTTAGCCATATTTATAAATATATTTTCCGACTAATATCATCTTGATTCACGCAAAGATAAGAATCATTTCATCTTTTAGTGATATTATTATAAATTTTACTACAATTATGTTTCTCTTCTACATTAATATATTCGTACATTTGCACTTATGAAAACAGAGCGCAAATATTCTACGGCACAGCCAAATCATCCAAGGGTATATAAGGTCACATTTATGCTTAACGAAGAAGAGCAGAAAATGGTGGACCGCTATTTGCACAAATATAAGATTGCAAACAAATCAAGATGGTACAGAGAAACTATTCTGTCTCACATTCTGAAAACTCTTGAGAAGGACTATCCAACATTGTTCAACGAAAATGAAATGCGAAGATGATTAATCCTTTTGATGACAATTATTTCATGAAACAAGCCTTGATTGAGGCTAAGGCAGCAGCCGAAGAAGGAGAAGTGCCTGTGGGAGCTGTTATTGTATGTAACAACCAGATAATAGCAAGAGCTCACAATCAGACAGAGCGTTTGAATGACGTCACTGCTCATGCCGAAATGCTTGCTATTACTGCCGCAGCAAATGTTCTCGGAGCAAAATATCTGACGGGATGCACTCTGTATGTAACTGTTGAGCCATGCATAATGTGCGCTGGCGCAATTGGCTGGTCTCAAATCAGCAATATTGTTTATGGCGCATCCGACGAAAAACGCGGATATAGCTTATATGCGCCAAAAGCATTCCATCCGAAAGCGACAGTAAAAAGCGGCGTTATGGAAGAAGAGTGCGCTGCCGAGATGAAAGCTTTTTTCAAGAAAAAAAGATAACGACCGGCTATATTTCACCAACCGGTCGTTATCTTTTTATTTGTATTCATAGAATCTTACCCAATCAACCTGCATTTCTATAGGATAATCTTTAGGGTCTGCCTTTCCTACCCAACTTCCTTCAATCTGCATGTCTATCAATAAATATGAAGGTATGCCAAACGGAAATTGCCCTTTCTTATCAGTTTCTATTTTAGGATAAGTAATTGTTTCTATACCATTAATCGACAATATCAGTTTATCCGGTAAAATTTCCACTGCATATGTATTATATCCGTCAGGGTCAATCGGTGCTATTCCTCCCTGCTTAGGATTAGTCTTTTCATTTAGGACATGAGTATAATATGAATGGACTGTCTGATAAGCAATAGTGTCGTGATTAAGGCGTTCCATTAAGTCTATCTCTCCACCATCAGGCCATTTCTCATCGTTAGCAAGCATCCATATTGCCGGCCAAGCACCTTTCGCTCCCTGAAGTTTTGCCCGGACTTCAACTTTTCCATATCGGATTGTCATCTTATCCTTAGTATATAGACCTCCAGTAATATAAGGAGCTGTATCATTAGGAGCAATGCCATCGTTAACCTTTCCTCTTAGAATCAGATTACCGTCTTTTACTTCATAAAGACTTTCTTCATCTGACATATGACGGCACCAGTCTGATCCTCCGCGAGGAATCTTACTCCAATATTTTTCCTGAAACTTATTTCCGTCAAAGTTATCTTCCCAAACTAGCTTGTAT
Source organism: Parabacteroides sp. KHUB-01 (assembly GCF_056640935.1). Taxonomy (NCBI): domain Bacteria; kingdom Pseudomonadati; phylum Bacteroidota; class Bacteroidia; order Bacteroidales; family Tannerellaceae; genus Parabacteroides; species Parabacteroides sp. KHUB-01. Next base: position 1,911,196 of record NZ_CM153256.1, read on the forward strand.
TGTTCCTGTCTCTTGTCGAAAGATTTCTGATCTTTAAGTCTGAATGTAACCAAAACGCCTTTATGATCCGTCGGCCATGTTCCAAGAGGTTCTATAAATGGATCTTTGGATATTTCCTTCACACGTTGGCTCTTCATTATACTTCCTTTAGGACCAAATATAACAGCATCTTTCAGTTCCAGACGGCGATGAGGATAATAGAAAATATAATCTATACGATCCCGTTCATCCGACTTAGGCGCCCAAGTCAGTTTATTTACAGGAACTTTCTCATTATCTGAAGGGAATGTAAAACCAGGATAATCAAGAACATTAGGATAAAATGCACGATAGGCATCAATAAAACCACTATTATCCAATATCAAAGGTACTGTCCATGGAATTATCATTCCGTTATGGTCATATAAATCCTTTGTCTCACGTGTCCAATCCAAATGAGATGGTTCATTGAAATCTCCTCCTAAGATAACAATATTTCCTTCATCAATATCTTTCCTGGAAAAGCGGACAAACTCACGAATAGCATCGTCACGGAAAGAGGCATCATTAACAGTCAACACTTCATGTATGGTTTCCGGTTTTGGAATCTCTTTCCAAGTAGAACCGTCATAACCTCTTACATTATAATATGCATCACTCAAATAGTCCAAATGTGCGGTATAAACGGCAATATTCTGTCCTCCAACAGAAACCAACATACGATATATGCTGCCATGGTCATCTTTCAGAGGATAAACAGTTGTAGAATCTTTTATCGGGTATTTGCTTAGTAATCCTGAATCATAACTCAAAAATGAATAATAGGTCTTTCCCTTTTGACGAAGAGATTGCACAATTCTGTCACAGAAACGTGTACCATCATAATTTCGGACCTCGCTAAAAGTCACGAAATCCGGATTCAAACGAGAAATCTCCTCAACAATCGCATCATATCCTCCGGGAACGACTGTTCCTTCCTGCCAGATATTCCATTGCAAAACTTTTAGTTCAGTCTGAGCATTAGAATAACCAAGGCTAACAATAAAATAAAAGAATAAAAATAAAAGTGTATTTTTCATTAAGACTATTTTATTTCCTCATAATCAACATATTCACCTTCGTCCTTACCAAACACTTTTTTGTGACGCTTGTAAAGATTAGTTTCGTCATATTCTTCAGTTTCAGCATAATCAGAAGATGAACGTCTGCCTTGACCTGAAGGACGTCCGTTTGCAGAACGATTAGAAGAAGTATTTCTTTGCTGTTTGTGATATGTCTGCTTTGAATTTCCACTACCGAAAAGCACTCTCTTAATAGTACGGATAACGGAAAATCCCATCAACAAGACAAGAAGAATAAAAAAGAAAAATATGAAAAACAAAAACTTAAACATAATTCAAAACCCTTTATTAAAATACATTTGTTTCAGGCTGAAGATGTATTTATTTCTTCCCGCCTATAACTGATAACAATATATAAAGCAAAATAGCTCCGGATATACCGATAAATCCAAAAGATATTATCAATAAAGCTGATGCTATTATCAAAATATAGCGCAACTCATTACCCTTCCACGAAAGAGATTTAATCTTAAGGGAGAACATAGGAACTTCCGAAACCAATAGATATGAAGTTGCACAAAAAGCAGCAATCATGACAACTGCAACCCAAGTCTGTCCGCTCAACAACCATTCCTGTAACGAATATGCTGCTGAAGACCATAGCAATGCATGTGCCGGAACAGGCAACCCGATAAATGAAGTTGTCTGTCGTTCATCAATATTAAACTTAGCTAATCTCAATCCAGAAAATGCAGGAACCACAAAGGCAATATAAGGAATATATTCAGACAAACATCCTGCAGAAGAAGACGATGCCCAAATTCGCAATGAAGTAAACAAAATCATACCAGGAGCTACACCAAAACTTACCACATCTGCCAGCGAATCCAACTCCTTACCCATAGGAGAATATGCCTTCAATGCACGAGCTGCAAGACCGTCAAAGAAATCAAAGACTGCTGCCGCAACAATCCACAATAAGGCAAACAATAAATTTCCTTCAAAAGCCATTACACTGGCTATACATCCTGATACTAAATTCAGACAGGTTATAGTGTTAGGTATATATTTTCTGATATTCATGATATATCAAACATTCTTAAGCATTACATTTTCCCAAACGAGCTATCGGGGTTTGGTTTCCGGTCACTTTCTGGTCCATTTCAACAAGGACTTCTGTTCCTACCGGCAGATAAACATCAACTCTGGAACCAAACTTAATAAATCCCATCTGTTCATCAACATGGCACTTTTCTCCAGGTTTGGCATATGTAACAATTCTACGAGCCATCGCTCCGGCAATCTGGCGTGCCATAACTTCAACTCCGTTGCGTGTTGTTATTACAACAGCCGAACGTTCATTTTCCGTACTACTTTTAGGAAGATAAGCAGCCATGAATCTACCGTTATTATGTGATACATGTTTCACTGTTCCATTCACCGGAAACCAGTTGGCATGGACATTGAATACAGACATAAAAATGGAAATCTGCAAACACGGCCTGTGAAGTATTTCATTTTCCATAACTTCCTCTATTGCCACTATAGTTCCGTCGGCTGGTGCAATAACCAAACCTTCTGAATCATACGGGAATCTGCGGAAAGGACTACGGAAGAAATTAAGCACCAAAAGAAAAAACACAGAAGTAAAAAAGGACACAAAATAGAACAATCCACCCTTACCTACTGTATGATACAGCGTTACGTTAACAATAAAAATTATTGTAAACAAAGATAACAGTAAACCGGTTCCTTCCTTATGTACTTTCATGTGTTCTTTTTTATTTCGTTAATTATATGACTTGCAAAAATATTCATTTTTACTGAATAACACAAACTGTTATGTTTCTTTCACTATTTCAATTTTATCAAGCTCTACATACCAAATATAAGCCTCAACATTCTGATAGCCCATTTTATGAATAAGTTTTATATAATTCCGCACCTGTGTATGATATTTTTTCTCTTCTTTTTCCCCAAATTTATAATCAACTATAACAACTTTATCAGGATAAATCATAACTCTGTCCGGACGTTTCGACAAACCTTTTCCGGCAAGTATCTCAACTTCGTTCAAGACCTTTGCCTCACCATCATACCACGATGCGACTTCTGCCTTTTCCAGCAATTTATGAAGACGAGCTATCAACTCTCCGCTCTCTTCTCCAGATATTACACCCGAAAGTCTGTAATATTCAACAGCTCTTTCTATATCAGCAGAAGTTCTGACAGCACTCAGAATCTCATGCATCAGTGTTCCGTGTTTGCGTCGCTCATCATTAAAGAAGAAACCTTTGCCGTGAAGTCTCAAATGCAAACGGTTGTCGGAAGAAACAGAACAAACCGGACGAATAGGGAGTTCTTTCATTTCTGAAGAACCTGTTTTCTGAGATGTCTTCCACCAGTCTCCCATTTCAAACAAAGCCTTTTCTTTATCAAAGAAAGCAGTTATATCTTCCAGTTTTTCTCCTTCAGCAGTATCCTGAATATGACAATCAAGCACATTCCATAACAATCCAGATATAGAACTTGGAGCTTCACCCGGTTTCTTTGGCATCGGAGCCATCACAATCAGTTCTTCCTTTGAGCGAGTGAAAGCAACATAAAGAGTATTCAAATTGTCGATATAAGCATGTAGTTTCTCCTTGAAATAATCTGAAGCAAATATAGTTCCGGCAAGAACCTGGCCATAACGCACAGGCACAAGATGCAAATTATTAAAAGGTGCTTCCTTAGGATGACACCACAGCACAACCGGCTTCGTTGGCTTATGGTCAATCTCCCAGTCACAGAACGGAACAATAACAGCCTTGAATCCCAACCCCTTTGATTTATGGACTGTCATAATACGGATTGCATTTTGGGCATCTGGCGTTGCTATGGTTTTTCTATATCCTCTTTCATCCCACCATTTTATGAAGCGGCTCAAGTCTGCACTTTCCTTTCCCGAATATTCGGCAACCATATCCAGGAAAGCCTGGACAAACACCTGCTCGTTTACCGGGAAATATGGCATGAACAGTCTGTACACCGATTCCACCATTTCATATAACGGAAGTGAAGATATTCTTTGTAATTCCTCAAGTTCAATATCAGTGAAATCTGTCCGCTCCCAATGACTAGACACAATACGATATGAGAATAAAGCAATTCTCCTGCAAGCATCATCTCCGGGATTATTGATATGACGCAACATTTGCATCATAAATCTTATGACGAACGAGCGGCTCACAAAAAGAGCATCATCAGAGATAATATCATATTTATATGGACTCTCCGGATGAGAATCCTTATAAGCCATAAGAGCTTCGGCAACAGCAGCACCTTCCATATTTGTACGCACCAATATTGCTATGTCACGCAATTCGAAGCCATTATCCTGCAGTTTTTCCAAATGTTCGGGCAAGCGTTCAAGTACTTTTTCTTTCCATTCGCCATTATCGTCAGACTGGACAAACTCCACCCTCACATGTCCATCCTTGTTACGGAACGGAGCCGGAACCCTCTGATAACTTTTCTTATAAGCACTCATCAGACGAGTATTATACAACGCTTTTTCCTCGTCCGACAAAGAAGATGTTTCTATATTATTATTGTATAAATCCTGTAACAAAAACGGAGCAGCAGTGAAAAAGCTGTTATTGAACGAAACTATATTCCTGCAGCTTCGCCAATTATCTTTCAGTGTTTCTTCACGAACAACATCATCGGCAAAATCTTTTGCCACCTGCTCATCGAGCAATTTCCAGTCTGAGTTACGGAAACGGTAAATACTCTGCTTGACATCACCTACAATAAGATTATCCCTATTATTTGATACACTTTCCTCAACCAGAGGTTTAAAGTTGCGCCATTGCATTCCGCTGGTATCCTGAAACTCGTCAATCATATAATTATCAATCCGAGTTCCCGTTTTCTCATATATAAAAGGAGCATTGCTTCCGTCGATAACTTTGCTCAAAAGTTCAGTTGTATCGGCGATAAGCATTACATTCTTTTCCTCTCTGTATTCCGCGATATTCCTTGAAATATCAGCCAATATACCAAGAGTATAATAATATCTTACAATTTCATTGGCAGTATAATAATGAGTCAGATTATAAAAACGAGCCACCATACGCTTCACACAATCATTCAATCCGGCTGAAAAAGCAGACATGATTGCTGATTTTTTATCTTCCGGTGTTGTTTTGGTTGTATATGCAGAAGCATTATCCTCCAATCCTGCAAATGTAGCAGTAGGCGGCTTCATTTCTCCTTTTGCCCATTTATCAAACAGACACATTGGAGAGCGGCTTCCACCCTTGAAATCCGTTGGCAACAACGAATATCGGTTCATTATTTCTTTGGCTTCAGAAGCAATATCACGAACCTCTTTCTCGACAGATTTAATAATCTTGAACAAAGAAGTCTTATAGTCTTCCAAAGCTTTTTTATCCTTTATGTCAGACAACAGTTCATCACTGAAAGCCTTATAACTCTCCTTGAATACTTCAGAGCCGAGTGACATAATATCACGACGCAAATTCCATTCTCCTCCACCTTCAATCTTATCTTCAGCAAAGCGCAGCATCCAACCGAGAAGCTCTTTGTTCTCCGGATTCTCCAAACCGGCAAGTAGGCGGTCAACTGCCTCTGACAGCACAAGGTCCTGGTCCATCTCAATTCCATAACCACCCTGCAAACCTATTTCACGGGTAAAAGCACGCATTGTCTGTTGGAAGAACTTATCAATGGTACTTATATTGAATGCAGAATAATCATGCAATATAGTAATCAGGATTTTCTTTGCCTGACTTCGCACCTGTTCCTCATCCATTTTGTATGCTTCCGACAGCATATCCACATAATCCGACTTATGACCTGAAGCCAGATTATACAATTCTTCCACAATACGGCCCTTCATCTCATCCGTAGCCTTATTGGTAAAGGTTACAGCCAAGATACGCTTATAAGCTCCTGGCTGAGAAAACAGCAGAAGCAAATATTCACCTGTCAGTTTATGTGTTTTGCCGGCACCGGCAGAAGCTCTATAGATTGTCAGCATTTTTATCTTACCTCCTCAACTCCTTATCCCCCAGCAATCTTACTCTTTCCATATCCTTCCTTCAGCAACATCTCCAACACTTTCTGTCGGAAATCGCCCTGAATGATTATCTCACCATCTTTAGCAGAACCGCCAACTCCACATTTCACCTTCAGCATCTTTCCCAGAGCAGCAAGGTCATCTGAAGTTCCACGGAAACCGGTAACCAAAGTAACCATTTTTCCACCTCGATTACGTTTATCCAGAGAAATACGCAATTGCTGTTTGTCCTTAGGAAGAGTTTCTTCTTCCTGAACCTCATCTGTTTCATATTGAAAATCCGGATTGGTAGAATACATCACACCAAGACGGCTTTTCCAGTCGTTATTCTTCATTTCAATAATATTTTTTTCAAAACTAATGATTTTTCCAACGGTATCAAAATACAGTACTGAAGTTTCGAAAGCTCAACTAAAAAAACACATACGGTCCCGCACAATCGTAGGACCGAACCCAGCGCAACGCGGGACCGAACCCATGATCATACGGGACCGTATATATTTTTGACCTGTCTTTATGCTATATTAATCTTTCCTGATAAGTACTGTAGCATAAGCTGCAATTCCTTCCTGGCGACCGGTAAAACCAAGTTTCTCAGTTGTAGTTGCCTTTATTGATATATCTTCTGCATCAACAGACATTGTTTCTGCAAGAACACGCTTCATCTCCGGTATATGCGGATTTAATTTCGGACGTTCAGCAGCAACTGTCGCATCTATATTCTCCAGTTCATATCCGGCATCACGAATTAGTTTCATCGTCTTACGGAGCAATATCTTGCTGTCGATATTCTTATACTCACCTGCAGTATCAGGGAAATGATAACCTATATCACGCATATTTGCCGCGCCAAGCAAAGCATCGCATATTGCATGAATAAGTACATCAGCATCACTATGCCCCAACAAGCCCAATGTATGTTCTATCTTGATTCCGCCAAGCCAAAGCTCACGGTCTTCTACAAGTTTGTGAACGTCGTAACCGAAACCTACTCTTAATTTCATATTTTATTGATATTTTTGGGGAAGGAGTGAAGGAGTCAAGTAGTTAAGTAGTCAATAATATTTCTATATTCTTTAAAATATAAACTCTAATCCCTAAACTCTCAACCTTTCCTCTCTGTGTCTCTGCGCCTCAGTGTTTAACCCCTTGTCAACTCGTCCCCTCGTCAACTTGTCAAATTTTCTCTTATCTGAACAAATTCTTTATTCCATCCATATCAAATGACAATGAGAATCGCAATGTCTGGTCCAAAGGATTGCTTGGCACTGTACTGATAAGATATGCCGCATCAATTTCGAACACGCTCATACGGAAACCGGCACCGAAAGAAAAATACTTTCTGTTACCCATATTCTCATTTTCATAATGATAACCTGTACGCACAAAGAACTGCTCATTATAGCTATATTCTGCACCGATTGAAAGCATTATCTCCTGCAACTCACCTTTGAATCCGCCAGGAGAATCACTGAATGATTTGAAAATACCCGTAATCGGAGACATTGTGTTGTATTCATCTTTAAGCTTATAATATTCGTCCTGTTCCTCCTGTGTTGTTCCAGGATTCAGAGGCAAACTAGGAACAAGATATTTACTTATATCAAGATAAACACCAATACGGTTATAGTCATCAATAGGATAAAGCAAACCTGTACCAATATTCAACTTTGTTGGCAAGAAATAGTTCTTATTACCACCGTCATAAGATATTTTAGAACCTATATTGGAAATATTGAAACCAAAACTCCATAATGATTCAGCAGTTCCAAGCATAACATATTTCTCCAGATAACCTGCGATATCAGCAGAAAAGGCATTTCCGGCAGACATTTCAGCATCAACATCAGCACCCTGATCTGAACGGATATATCTCAAAGCAACCGCCATTGAATAGTATTCCGACAATTTACGGCTATAACTTACATCGAAAGCCATTTCATAAGGGTTTGTTCCCATCAGAAAGTTACCATTGTCGTCATTAGTAGTCACCTCACCCATAGAGAAATATCTCAAAGAAAAGCCCAATGCCTGCATATCACTATTACCTAATTTATAATAGCCGGAAAGATTTGCAAGAGCTACATCGTTTACCAACTTACGCAACCAAGGAGTATAAGAAAGTGACACACCTGCCTGGCTGTAGGCAAACGCATATTTAGCCGGGTTCCAATATTGGGAATTAACATCCGGAAGTGTTGACATACCATTATCTCCCATCGCACCACCACGTGCATCCGGAGCAATTGACAAAGCCGGTACTGCAGTGTTTATAGGAGCAAAATCATTCTTGCTCTGGGCATTTAATCCGGAAATTGTTGCCATACCGCATAGCAGAAGGCATAAAACTTTTGATTTTAAATTCATTATAGACATATACTTGGTTTTAAGGAGTTAAGAAGTATAGTAGTCAAGTAGTCAAGAAGAGGTAGAATCTATATTCTCCGTATTTCTGTAAGCTTAATGTTTAATCTCCTTGTTTACTTATCAACTCGTTAACTCGTCAACTTATAAAATACTAAACCTATTTTGTTTCATTTTATTGTATTAGGAGAGAGAATTATTTATTCCCTTTTCCTTGTTAATCACTGTGCCAATATAATCAATTTTTTAGCAGCAGTAACTTCAGCAGACTTTCCAGAAGTCATACAAACACGATACAGATAAACTCCTGCACGTAAACGTGTTCCTCCATTAGCACACAAATCCCATGTAATTACATAGTCATCAAACAAGTCGGAAGAACCTGTTTCCTCATGATTCCACATCAGTCTTCCTGCCATATCAAATACTTGAATGGTTATCGTCATCTGCGACTCCGGACGATTATGCTTCAGGAAGAAACGAATCTGGTCGCGAGCCGGAATCGGTCCTGCAGTCAGATTTATAAGCTCTGGCTTCAAATCCTCAACCACCTCAAAAGTGAATGTCTGAGTTGTAGAGTTATTATATACATCCCAAACCTTCAATTCAGCTGTATGAACTCCCGCTTCCAATTCAGGAATAGAGAAAACTATTAACCCCGAACCATCACCTTCCGGCAACACCTGATAATAATCATTCAAGACATAAGAATTGAAAGGGCTATTATCAATTGTTAGAACCATATCGTGTCCCAAGCCGCTTCCGGCAACATTAACACCATTCTTATCCCATACACAGGCAACAAACAGCGGTGTAGTGTTCACCTTTCCTCCGTCAACAAAAGTAGTATCGTTCAGATACAGATAACGGATATCCGACCCTTGATTGTCCTCGCCGGCATCGTCGGATGTTCCGCCAACTATAAATTCCTGGAACACACCCTGAGCATCACGGCTCTTAGCCTCGTCCGAAGCATAGAAAATCATTTTTCCTGCATCATTCGAATACGAGATATCTTTAGGTACAGTGAAGTTGAACGTAAACGAACCGTTACGTGCCGAATCAGCACCTATATATATTGTATTAGGATAATCAGTATATTGGAATGTAGTGCCGGTATTGTTATTATCCAAAGTTGTAAGAGTCACCTTACTGTCAAGCACCGAAAGATTTACGAGTCCATTGAAATCCTGAATCTTCTCGCCACCGAACGACTGAACCTCGCCTTTGAGAGTCACCTTCGACAAAGCCTTCAGCTGCACGGGTTCCGACAAATCTGAAACCAGCTGTCCATTAATCTCCGTAACCTTTATCTGTTCATTAGAATATGCCAATGTAAGGGCAGGGTCACCAATCAGAACGAAATTAAGCTTGTTGGCATCATTTCGGAGAGTTGAACTGAGCTTAGTTTCCTTCATCACCTCACCCAACGTATATCTTTTCCCGCTCAGAGGAGCAAATAAATGTTCGATAAGAGCTTTGTTAAGTCGGAAATTCGGTCCAGGCATCACAACTCTTGTAGTTGTATAAAGAGCAATACCTCCGCTTTTCTCATTCAAAAACACTTCCTCACCAGCCGAAGTAGTCATAGCATCAAAACGGGTAAAGTCGCAAGTTGCCGTAATCCACAGCGGTAAATGCTCATACGAAGCCTGAACGATATCACTCTTCGTTATAACCTTCTCGTCCGAAAGAGCTTCAGTTCCGCCATGTCCTGTATAATTCAACAGGAAAACCCCATTCTTCAACTGCTTCTGCAAAGCATTTTTCACATCAGGATACGAAGCGTTTCCGCCCGTACGGTCTTTCTTATAAGCATCAAAGAACAGTTTGCTGATATTGAACTCAGGTCTGTTAGTATTGACTATATCCGTCAGCTGATTCGACTGGTCCATGTGAAGAGTAGTATACTTATCCGCATTACTACCATCGTCAGCCATAAAACAAAGATTCGTTTTCCAGTCGCCCCAGCTTGCGTCAGACGTATAATTCAGCACTTTATCCACAGCAGCCTTGGCCTCGGCATTTGTTCGGATAGGGAAACGTCCGATACCCAGACAAAGTTCCGCTGTCGGAGCATAGAATGTTTCAGTATTATCTTTCAGAAACCCGAAATAATCATCAGTAGTATATGAGTCAATATCCAAAGAATTCTCAGACTGATATGTCAGCAGCATATTCTTCAGCAGCGACTGCTGGTTCTTCCACTCTTGCGTAAGCCCACGGTTATCATACGCACCGTCACCGAAAAGCAGCAGATATTTAGGAGCATCCGCATCCGATGTCTTTCTGTCATAAAACATTTTCATAAAACGGCGATATGCAGTAGCATCCGGAGTTCCGCTGGAGAATTCGTTATAAATCAATTCCGGATTGACCACAGTCACCTTCAACCCGTCTTTCTCCTTATGAAACTCTGCCAAGCGCTCTGCCTCAGTCTGGAAAGTCTTAGGAACTATGATAACCATATCTGTCTGTTCAAGCCCATGCAAATCCTGAGCCTCAATCTCACCCACAACAGTTGGCGTTGCAGTCAGTTTGTCCGCCTCAACAGCAACAAACTCACGCAATGTAGATTCTGCCTTGATTGAAAAACTATATTCCGAACCGGACAGCGAACCGGACATAATCTTCGGACTCTCCGCATCCGTAATGTCAAAAACCACAGTAGAAGCTGTAGCATCAGCAATTACAAAGCGGGAAACATTGTTACGGGCATCCAGACTGCGGAAAAACGTAGTATTTCCGTATTGCTTCAATGCACGTTTCGACTGTACACGTATATAATCCAGATAAGTATTCTGATTACCCGTCGCACCGAAATTTACCGTCAGCTTCACATCTTCCGATTTTTCTCCTTGCCAACGTCCTGCGCTAGTCACGCTTCGTGCAGCTGTATATGATTCGGTGCTACTACTTGAAGGTCCGGCAATACTTGTGCTGATAACGGTAGTACTATTGGCTTCAACACTCACCGATGTTCTTGAACTCGTCTTGGAAATAAAACGGAAAGACACAATAGCGTCATCCGCAGTTATTCCCGGAATATTCATGCTGAAAGTTTGCGTAGGATTCATCTGAAAAGACTCGCCGAACAAATCACGTCCGGAAGTATTCACCGAAACAAGCTCCTTTTCCCAAAGGCTGTAATCATCAAAAGTTGTGATTTTACGCACAGCACCGTCAACAGAATCCTCTGTTTTCATATCATTAACCGGAAGAGCATCCGTAATGAAATAATATCCCAATGTTGAATAAGGATTATTGGTATGAACAAAAGTCTCTGTATCGCCAACCTTGCCATAATCCCATTTCACTGTTCCTTTGCCATAGAAAAGTATATATCCGTTTCCCCGATAAACGGCAACCTGCGGCACATCGTCAGCCTCGTCACCGGTAAGTGTTTCTGATTGAGGCCAACCGCCATATCCGCAAACCGAAACCTTGGAAATATCCTGAAATCCCATCTGTTTAAGCTGTGCCTCAGTAAGCTTATACACGCCATTGGCATCAACACTGACTTTCACCCAGCGTCCGGACGACAGCGCCGAATGGGCAGCATAACGGCTGTCGGCAGCAAAAACAACCGACAAACAAAATAGAGATAAAATAATTGTACAGAGAAATCTTCTCATCAGCATTTCATTTGTTTACAAACTTTCAAAACCGGGTTACCGGACATGAAAGTCCAGCAACTTTTCTTCGCCAATATAACCCTGCAGATGGTCGTTGATAGCAACCGGTCCAACACCAACAGGAGTTCCGGTAAAAATCAGGTCACCAATCTTAAGAGTAAAAAAGCGACTGACATAAGCCACAATCTTATCTACGGAGAAAAGCATATCAGCTGTGCATCCTCTCTGAACAGTCTGTCCGTTTATATCAAGATGGAAATTCAAATTCTGAACTTCTCCCACTGATGAAAGAGGAACAAACTGCCCTATCACAGCAGAATTGTCGAACGCCTTACTTATTTCCCAAGGCAAACCTTTAGAGCGCAAGTCTCGTTGTAAGTCGCGCGCAGTAAAGTCTATCCCCACTGTTACCTCATTATAATAACGATGAGCAAAACGCTCGGCTATATTCTTTCCCAAACGGTCGATACGCACCACCAATTCCGTTTCATAATGCACCTCTTTTGTGAAATCCGGAATAAAAAACGGCTTACCGTCTTTCAGTAATGCAGAATCAGCCTTCATAAAGATTGTCGGCTCTTTTAATTCTAACGTATGATTCAGCTCTTTATTGTGAGCTGCGTAATTCATTCCTACTGCTATTATTTTCATATATGTGTATTTTAGAGACAAGGGGACGAGGCTTCAGATACAAGGAAGGTCTTGTCAACTTGTTTCCTTGTCAACTTGCCACCTGTTACTCCTGAATCCTATTAAACATCACTGCCAAATGAGCATAAAGCGAAGTGTTCTGCACTACAATATTCTCCGGCACACGAATACGGAAAGGCGTAAAGTTCCACAAAGCTCGTATTCCGCCCTTTATCATATAATCTGTAACTTCCTGAGCTTTGTCCACCGGAACAGTTACAATTCCTATAGTTGCCCCAAGTTTCTTGCGGATGGCAGGGAAATCATCAATATGATAAACCGGTATTCCGTTTATTGACTTTCCGGATAATTCACGGCGAACATCAAAACCGGCAACCACTTCCAGACCATATTGCTTCAAACCAGTATCCTGAAGCAATGCCGCTCCCAAACTTCCGACTCCGAATATTACAGCTTTATGCGAAGAAGCAAAACCTAAAAAATCATCAAGTTCTTCTATAAGGGCATCTATTTCATATCCAACACGCGTCTTTCCCGAAACATTGACAAACGACAAATCCTTCGCGACCTGACTCGCATCAACATTTATCTCTTTCGCTATTTGAGTGGACGAAACAAATTCTTCACCGCGAGCTTTCAGCAACTTCAAGAAAGCCAAATACCATGGCAGTCTTCTCAACGTCGGCTCCGGAACCTTCATTACCGGTTTAATATCGTCAACAGTCATTCTTTTTTAATGTTATTAATTCAAAGTTTCGCAAGCTCTACTTTTAAGGGAACAAGTTAACAAGGGAACAATTTGACGAGGTTTCTCTGTCATAAAAAACAGAAAAGCAAAGGTAATCTTACCTTGTCAACTTATCTCCGAAACCTAGCTTCCTCATCTACTTAATGTAAAACTGCAAAATTACTATTTTCTTTTTTTCATTAGAAATGTACAAGCAACAAATTCATCAATCTCAGCCATGTAACAGCATTGTAACATCACTGTCGCCTATTTGTAATAGCTATTAAGTTATCTTTGCAAAAAATTTAAACACATGAAACTCAGAAACATTTTATCATTATTCTTATTAATTTTCAGTATTAGCCTGTCGGCACAGGAAAAGAAAACCAGCAGCTGGTCATCGTTCATAGACTCCCTGACAACAAACAACGAATCAGAAGAAATGCTGGAACATTTGCGCAATATGCCTAACATCGAAGTCGGTAAAGGTATTTCTTTCGAACCAAAGGACAAAAGCTATAAGATGACAATGCGTTTCCGTATGCAGAGCATGGCATCAGCTTCGTTCGACGACAACTTCTCACACACTGAAACAGAAGCTCGTGTGAAACGTCTGCGTCTACGTTTCGACGGTTATATTTTCTCACCTAAATTGTTATATTCTATCCAGTTGGGATTCTCTCCATACGATGCGGAAGTTATTCCTAACGGAAACGTAAATATCATCCGCGACGCGATGGTGTTCTATATGCCAACCAACAATTTCAGCATCGGTTTCGGACAGACAAAGATAAAGGCCAACCGTGCACGTGTGAACTCATCCAGTGCTTTGCAGTTTGTGGACAGAAGTATCGTAAACTCAGAGTTCAACATCGACCGTGATTTCGGTTTGTTTACAGAATATTATGAAAAGCTTTTTGCAGATTTCAATATCGGCTTGAAAGGTTCTATCACTTTGGGTGAAGGACGAAACTGGAGTGTAAGTAAAAACAGCGGTTTCGCATATACCGGCCGCGTTGAGCTTTTCCCTCTAGGTCGTTTCAAATCTTTGGGTGATATCACTGAAGGAGATTTCGAACGCGAGGAAAGAGTAAAAATCCTTCTTGCCGGCGCATATTCTTTCAACGACAACACCAACAGACTTCAGGGACAAAAAGGCGACATAATGCCGAACAACGAAACCCGAGACATTAACAGCTACTTTGTTGACTTTATTTTGAAATACAACGGTTTTGCATTCTACACTGACTTTATGGGACGTAAATGTTCCGACCCGCTGTTTACAGGCGACAATGAAACATCTATATACAATGGTAACGGTTTGAATATTCAGACAAGTTATCTATTCCCGAAAAACTGGGAAATTGCACTACGTAATTCAACTATGTTCCCGGAAGAAAAGGTTCAGCAAATGGTAGGATATGAAAAATATAACCAGACTACTATCGGTGTAACCAAATACTTGATTGGTCATAGTCTGAAGGTTCAAGCCGATGCTTCATATAACCATAAAATCAATCCTGTAGATCCTACTTACAACCGCTGGCAGTTCAGATTCCAGGTTGAATTGGGATTGTAATATAAAAACACACATTTATTATATAAGTTAAAAGCCAATAGCATCAAGTAATTTTGCTATTGGCTTTTATTTTTTATTATCCCAGCAGATTTTAGCTTTCAAAGCTGCACGGAATAAAAAAGAAAATACTGTTTCAAATCATAATCTTACTTTGAAAAATTTTTTTCATCCGGATGAAAAAGAATTTCCATATATTATGAAAAAAGTTTTTCATATATTGTGAAAAAAAAGTTTCAGCCATATAAAAATGGCTGAAAATATAAATCTCATATAATCAATATATTAAAAAACACGTCAAGAAATCATAACAAATCTCCAACTTTCTCCAACCCCATGCTATGAGAACCTTTAATCAAAATATAATATCCCGATAAATTATCTTTTTTCAGAGCCTCAACCATATCAGCGGTAGTAGCAAATGGTGAGAAGCTGGAAGCAACATTAGAAAAATGCTCGCCGCAAAGATAAACCTTGTCGAAACCATAGCGGCGCAACTGCTCAACAACCTCGAGATGCAAGGCGTCGCTTTCCGGACCAAGTTCTTTCATATCCCCAAGAACAACTGCTTTTGGCGAACCCTTCATTGCGGCAAAATTATCAATAGCCACCTTCATACTGCTGGGATTGGCATTATATGCATCGATAATAAGACTGTTACGCTCGGTTTGCTTGAACTGCGAACGGTTGTTTGTCGGCATATAACTCTCCAAAGCATTGTTGATTGCTTCGGCAGGAACACCGAAATAAGAACCTACTGCTACGGCTGCAAGGAGATTGTCAAGATTGTAAGAACCGATAAGATGAGTTTTCGCATTATATGTGTTTCCGCTGCCTGTCCATGAAAAAGACAGGAAAGGATTACATTCCGTTTCCTTGCCATAAACAAAGCAATCACTGCCTGTTCCGTATGTTATGCTTTCCAATCCGTTTGCCATCGCAGGCAGATATGGATTTGAGGCGTTTAGGAAAATCTTTCCTCCATTATGGCGGATAAAGTCGTAAAGCTCGCCTTTAGTCTTCATCACTCCTTCGAAAGAGCCAAAGCCTTCGAGATGCGCACGGCCGACGTTGGTTATAAGTCCATAGTTAGGAGCGGCTATTTCCACAAGTTCCTTTATGTCGCCGGGATGATTTGCTCCCATTTCGATTACTGCCATTTCGTGTTGTGCCGTCATTTTGAGAATAGTGAGCGGAACTCCAATCTGGTTGTTCAGATTTCCGGCAGTGTAAAGCAAATTGTATTTGCGGGACAAAACTGCAGCCAGCAATTCCTTTGTAGTCGTTTTTCCGTTTGTACCTGTGATTCCTATTACGGGAATGCCCAAAGTGTGGCGATGCAGGCGTGCCAGTTGCTGCAATGTTGAAAGTACATCATCAACGAGAATCATGCGTTCGCTGCTCTTATATTCGGCATTGTCGATTACTGCGTATGCTGCTCCGGAAGCCAGGGCGCCTTCGGCATATTTGTTTCCGTCGAACCGCTCGCCTTTAAGGGCGAAGAAGATTGAACCGGCAGGACAATTGCGGCTGTCGGTGGTCACCGTCGGGTGCTGAAGATATAAATCATATAGTTCTGTCAACTTCATAAATCCAAGCTTTTTTATAGACGGAGCAAAAGTAAGAATAAAAGAAGAATTTCTATCTTTGCGAGCAAATAATCATTAGTAAATGAAACACTCAACTCTAAATATTAAAGGTGAGCTCCTGTCGTTGGAGAAACCTCTGGTTATGGGTATATTGAATGTCACCCCGGACTCATTTTATGAAGGAAGCCGCAAGCAAACAGAAGATTCCATCAGAAAGCGTATTGAGGCAATAATCAGCGAAGGTGGAGATATAATTGATGTAGGCGGTTATTCATCCCGCGCAGATGCTGACGATATTTCTGCCGAAGAGGAGATGAAAAGGCTAGAAACGGCTCTGAAGATTATCTCAAAAGATTATCCGGAAGCTATAGTTTCAGTGGATACTTTCAGGGCAGAAGTGGCACGACGCTGCGTGGAGGAATTTGGAGTTGCCATAATAAATGATATTTCGGGCGGCGACCTTGACAAGGATATGTTCAGAACCGTAGCTGAGCTTCACGTTCCATATATCCTGATGCATATGCGCGGAACGCCTAAGACTATGCAGCAAAACACAGACTACAACAATATCACTGCCGACATAATGACGGATTTGTCAGCCAAGGTAGAAAGGCTGCGTCTGATGGGCGTGCACGATATTATTCTGGACCCAGGCTTCGGCTTCAGTAAAACTATGGAGCAAAACTACGAGCTGATGAGACATCTGAAGGATTTCGAACTCTTCGGACTGCCTCTCCTTATAGGAATATCCAGAAAAAGCATGATTTACAAACTGCTGGGATGCACTGCGGGAGAAAGTCTGAACGGAACAAGCGTGCTCCACACCTTTGCATTGCTCAACGGGGCAAATATATTAAGAGTTCATGATGTGAAAGAAGCCGTTGAAACAGTAAGAATATGCGGAATGCTTTCCGGCGAGCCGGAACATTCGTCAACTTGCAAAATTGTAAACTCGTCAACTAAAAAAACTATATAAACAAATAAACAAAATGTGGCTACAATTCGGCGTTAAAGATTTAATTGACATATTGCTTGTCGCCTTTTTCCTGTATAAGACATATCAGGTGATGAAGACTTCGGGAACTTTGGCGATATTCAGTGGTGTAGTATCATTTATAGTTGTATGGATTCTTATCTCGCACGTTCTGGAAATGAAGCTGATGGGAGCCATATTGGATAAGTTTATCAGCGTAGGTTTCGTTGTACTGGTGGTTCTTTTCCAGGACGAAATCAGGCGTTTCCTCCTTGTACTTGGTTCACACAGAGGATGGAAATTCCTCAGCAAGCTATTCAGCAAACGCGACCCGAACAGTGAAAACGAAAGCAAGTTCGTAGCTCCCGTTGTTCTTGCATGTATGAATATGGCTAAAAAGAAAACAGGCGCACTTATTTGCATACAGCAGGAAATGGAACTGACAGTTTATGAACACACCGGTGAAATGTTTAATGCCGATGTGAATGCCCGCCTGATTGAAAATATATTCTTCAAGAACAGCCCTTTGCACGACGGCGCAATGATTATTGCCGACAACAGAATCAAAGCTGCCGGATGTATTCTGCCCGTTGCGCAAAACGCAAGTTTGCCTAAGGAAATGGGATTGCGCCATCGCTCCGGTCTTGGTATGTCACTAGAAACTGACGCAATAGTCATCATCGTTTCAGAAGAAAGAGGAAAGATTTCTGTGGCACACAAAGGTAATCTGAGTGTGAATGTTACAGCAGAAGAGTTACAGCAGATTCTTTCGGGGGAAAGGGTGGTTGGATAACTATATTAAACACCGTACTTTTTTGAAACATAACAGTCTTTCATTTTGCTATTGAAATCTGCCTTTTTCAATTGATTAGAGCTGTTCAGACAGCCATATTATTGTTAAATATTCTGAAACTGACATCTATCACTGAATTTATTTATGCGATTTTGCAAACTCTATATTGCATTTTGCCTAATTTTGTAGCAGAAAAAGTTTTAAACAGAACATAAATAAATTCTTCCCTATGGACTTAATGCAAGACATTATTGCACGCGCAAAGGCTAACAAGCAGCGCATCGTTCTTCCTGAAGGAACTGAAGAAAGAACATTGAAAGCAGCCGACCGTCTGTTGGCTGAAGGAATTGCAGAAATCATCCTTATCGGTGACCCTGCTGAAATCAACAAACTTGCTGCAGAATATGGTTTGAACCATATCGTTCAGGCAACAATTGTTGACCCTAAGAATCACGCAAAGAAGGCTGAATATGCCGACCTTTTGGTTCAGTTGCGTCAGAAAAAAGGTATGACTCCTGAAAAGGCTGCAGTTTTGGTTGAAGACCCATTGTTCCTTGCTTGCCTTATGATTAAGTCTGGCGATGCCGACGGTGAAATTGCCGGTGCTTTGAACACTACAGGAAATGTTCTTCGCCCTGCATTGCAGATTATCAAGACTGCTCCGGGTATGAGCTGTGTTTCAGGTGCATTCCTTATGTTTACTCAAACACCTCAGTATGGTGAAAACGGTTTGTTCGTATTTGCTGACTGTGCTGTTATGCCTAATCCTAACGCTCAGGAATTGGCTAGTATCGCTGTTGCTACATCTCAGACAGCACGCCACATTGCTGGTATCGAACCTCGCGTTGCAATGTTGAGCTTCTCAACTAAAGGAAGTGCTTCACACGAAATGGTTGACAAAGTAGTTGAAGCTACTCGCTTGGCAAAAGAAATGGCTCCGGATTTGAAAATCGACGGTGAATTGCAGTCTGACGCAGCTTTGGTTGAAAAAGTTGCTGCACAGAAAGCTCCGGGAAGCGAAATTGCAGGTAAAGCAAACGTATTGGTATTCCCTACTTTGGAAGTTGGTAATATTGCCTACAAACTTGTTCAGCGTCTTGGCGGTGCTGAAGCTGTTGGTCCAATCCTTCAGGGTATGGCTGCTCCAGTTAACGACTTGTCACGCGGATGCTCTGTTGATGATATCTACAAGATGGTGGCTATCACTTGTAATCAGGCAATCGGCTTGAAGGCGAATAAATAAGAAACGAGGGGACGAGTTGACAAGGTTTCAGAAATAAAAGATTAATATCTTGTTTTCTTGTCAACTTGTCAACTATTAAAATTTACAACTAATAAACTCAATAAACATGAAAATCTTAGTATTAAACTGCGGTAGTAGTTCAATCAAATATAAATTGTTCGATATGACTTCGGGCGATGTTATGGCTCAGGGTGGTATCGAAAAAATCGGTTTGCCTGATTCATTCCTTAAGCTGACAGGTAAAGATGGTAAGAAAGTTGTCCTTGAGAAAAACATTCCTGGACATCAGGAAGGTATTCAGTTTATCCTTAGCGTATTGACAGACGAAACTTACGGCTGTATCAAGGATTACAAGGAAATCGACGCTGTTGGTCACCGCGTAGTTCACGGTGGTGAAAAGTTTGCGTCAAGCGTACTTTTGACTAAGGAAGTTTTGGATAAGGTTGAAGAATGTACAGACTTGGCTCCTCTTCACAATCCTGCAAATTTGAAAGGTATTGCAGCTATGGAAGCTTTGATTCCTGGCATTCCTCAGGTTGGCGTATTTGATACTGCTTTCCACCAGACTATGCCTGAAAGAGCTTATATGTATGGCTTACCTTACGAATATTACACTAAATATGGTATCCGCCGTTACGGTTTCCACGGAACTAGCCATCGCTATGTTTCAAAACGTGCCTGCGAAATCCTTGGTGTAAAATACGAAGATCAGAAGATTATCACAGCTCACGTTGGTAATGGTGGTTCTATCGCTGCTATCATGAACGGTAAATGTATTGACACAACAATGGGTCTTACTCCAACTGAAGGTTTGATGATGGGTACTCGTTGCGGTGACATTGACCCGGGAGCAATTCCATTCATCATGGAAAAAGAAGGCTTGGATGCAGCTGGTTTGTCTGAATTATTGAACAAGAAAAGTGGTGTTGCAGGTTTGTCTGAGATTTCTTCAGATATGCGTGAAATCGAAGATGCTGATGCTCGTGGAGACAAGCGTGCAATGATGGTATTGGATGTTTACAACTATCGCATCAAGAAATATATCGGTGCTTATGCAGCAGCTATGAACGGTTGCGATATTCTTGTATGGACTGGTGGTGTTGGTGAAAACCAGTGGGCTACTCGCCGTGTAGTTTGCCAGAACATGGAATATATGGGAATGAAAATCGATGTTGAAAAGAACGAAGGTATGCGTGGTCAGGAAATGGTAATCAGTACTCCAGACAGTAAAGTTAAAGTATTGGTTGTACCTACTGACGAAGAGTTCATGATTGCATCTGATACAATGGAAATTCTTAATAATAAGTAAACAAGGGAACGAGGAAACAAGTTGACAAGGTTTTCATAAATGTTTCTTGTCAACTTGTTAACTTGTCAACTAGAATATTTATTAATAACTATTCGGATCCTCACAGCTTACATTAAACACAAGGATTCGTGTTTAAATAGCCCTGACACCGGTTGGGGCTATTTTTATATCCGGAAATGTCAACGGCATAAAAAAACAGAGCCTACAATCAATGTAAGCTCTGTTTTCATATTTTGGATTCCTCAAAAGGGGAATTTACTTTTTATTTTTCTTTGCAGCCTTTGCTTCTTTCTTTGCAATCTTAGCCCATTCTTTTGCACCTTCTTCTTTCAGTTTAGCTGTTGCAGCTTTTGCAGCTTGCTCAGCCTTAGCTTCATCTTCTGGAGAAGCAAAAGCATGTTTGAAACCTTTTACGTCATTCCAGTGTCCACGAGTGAAATCCGGGAATGCAACTGCAGCACAGCCATTATCCATTGAGATTGCGCCAAGCTCTGCCAAAGCACACCATTCAGCCATATCATAAACATCCATGTCCAAAGGAAGACCATTCTGCAAGCAGTAAACAAGACGAGAGTCCATGATAAAGTCCATACCGCCGTGTCCGCCTACTTCCTTAGCCATTTCACCATATTTCTTAAGGATAGGATGCTGATATTTCTCTACCAAAGCATTCATCTCAGCTTCCGGCATAAATGAATGAGAATTAAGATTATCTACTTTTGGCTGAACACCAGAAGCTGCCATCTGAGAAGCATCCAAAGCATATCCTTCAACAGGATATTTATTAGCAAAACCTTTAGTTCCTGTCAACTGATACAATCTGTTGTATGGCTGAGGACTCATTACATTGTGCTGAATTTCGATTACTTTACCGTTTTCTGTACGAATAAGAGTTGTTGTATGATCACCGTTACGGAAATTGTCGCATTTTTCACCTGTCGCTCTTTCTGCCAATGCTTTTCCGTGAACAGACTTAGTATCCATAGCAACCAAAGTAGTCATACGGTCACCACGGTGAATATCCAATGCCTGAGCAACCGGGCCAAGGCCGTGAGTAGCATAAACATCACCACGGTTTTCCATGTTATAACGCAAGCGCCATCCTAGTTTGTCTTCTTTTCCGTTTTTCCAGTAATAATCCCAGAATTGGTCAAGATTATGGATGTATGCACCCTGAGCTCTTATAACTTCACCGAACACACCTTGCTGAGCCATGTTCAATGTATTCATCTCGAACCAGTCATAACAGCAATTTTCAAGAATCATACAGTGTTTACGAGTCTTCTCACTAAGATTGATAAGTTCCCAGCACTGTTCAAGATTCATTGCTGATGGAACTTCTATAGCTACATTCTTACCGTGTTCCATCGCATATTTTGCAACTGGGAAATGATGATCCCAATCTGTTGCGATATATACCAAATCAATATCTTCACGTTCACAAAGAGCCTTGTAACCTTCTGCTCCAGAATATACATCAGCTTTAGGCAGACTTGCCTCACGCAAATATTTCTGGCATTTTTCAGCTCTTTCTTCTTCATAATCACAAAGAGCAATAATATGCGTTCCCGGAATATGAGTAAAACGTTCCACTGCACCTGGACCACGCATACCCAAACCAACGAAGCCAACTCTTACAACTTCCATTTTTGGAACTGTAAGCCCTATAGCATGCTGTTGACCAGCAGGACGTTCAGGTGTATCAATTACTATTGTTCCTTTATCCCAATGCCATTTAGTTGATGGCGATAAAGATTGTGCATTTAATTGAGGTGCTGATGCCAATGTAAGCATAGCACAAGCACCTAAAATCAATTTGTTGAATTTTCCCATAATTTAATTTATGTTTTTCGTTGTTAGCATGAATTATCCGCAAAGGTAACGATTTTATTTATCTAACCATCCTTTTAGCAAATATATTCATATAATACCCCCCAACTACTGAACGAGCCTGAAATCCTCGTTGGTTTCCTGTAGAAGTATAATGCCAATCACTCAAAGGTACACGCGAAGTCGTTTCATTAGCATATTTCCAAACAGGTTGAACCAACGCACAAAAATCTGCATCATTTCCAGTCAGACAAGCAGTCCACAAAATCCAGTCAGATTTTGAATAATCTTCTCTATTATCTAACGGTAAGCCATAACAGTTAATGTGTTCTTTATAGAAAACCATTTCAGTATCAGCAACTTTTTCTGGGAAAAGATTAAACCCTAATAAACGATCCCAAATTAAATTATATTTTTGGCTCCATGTTCCAGGCTGGTCAAATGTGAGTCGATAGTGGTCTCCATCATCTGCCATTTCCACCCATTTAGAAGCCATATTACGAGCAACAGACTCATAAGAATCAGCCTGTTCTACCTTACCTAACATTCTTGCCAAATAAGCATAACTAGCCACTCCCATAATAGCTTTTATTGAAAGATTAGTATTATGGGCAAAATGACCTGCAAAATCATCAGTACATAACTGGTTTGCTGGATCCAAGCCTTCTTTTTTCAAATAATCAGCCCAAGCTGTAAGTTCATTCCAATATTTGGCAGCATATTCTGCATTGCCTTCAACCTTAGCAATAGCAGCTGTCAAAATTAACATGTTTCCCGACTCTTCCACAGGCATATCACCACCATAAGTCTGACCATTAGCATGTGGATAAGTTCCAACATCGTGAGCGGCAAACGGTTTTTTCCATCTACCTGAATGGCTGTATTCAAAAATCGGAGTCATCATTCCCTTCAACAAATCCGTATTATAACAAAGATACATCGGTGAAGACGGGTAAGTAATATCTACAGTACCAATAGAACCATTACTGAAATTCTCTTTTGAAAAATACATCAGATTTCCCTCACTGTCGGTTACAAGCTTATGCGCAGCCATTGTTTGGCGATAGACTAATGCACACAACTCAGCATACTGCTGTCCTCCTGCATTTCTAGCCTCCTCCATCAATTTTTTGTCAAAATCATTACATTGCTGCATATTTTCCGAATATGAATCAAAAGCTTTTTTCAAAGCCTGTTCAATTGTAACCGAACCATTATGTTTCCAATATGCCATCCTATTATCTCCAAAATACTGGATAGAATAAATATCATCATAACCTAAAACCAAATGTCCAGAACATATTTCTTCTCCAACCATACCTAAATTGTCTGAATATGCTAAAACGGTCATTTGTTTCTGCATATCAGGAGAAGTCAAACCTTTTTTCCCTGGCAATATTCCTGTTTTCAAAAAATTGGTTTTAGTTGTTTTCTGTTCATCAATAGAAACGGTTACTCTTGGAGAATTAGGTGCAGCCATACAAAAATATCCCCAGTCAATACGTAAATCATCACCTTTCTTCTGCAAAATAGGTTGCTCAACAGTTCCTGTTTTCATCAAAATAAAACCATCTTCTTCCTGCAATGAATACTCTACTGGTTGTTCAATAGTATTTACTGCTAGTAAAGGAGTTGCTTCAAAATACACTTGAACATCATGCTTTTTCTCATCCTGCGAACGTACTTGATAAGTCACATAATTGTAAGGAGCAGCAACCAGCTCCAAATTTGTAGGAACTGCAGGAGACGTAAAAATCAAATCAAGTAAAACTCCACCACATTCAAATGTATAATATGTTTGAGTTGGCATTACAACAACAGACTTCTGCTCAGCCTTTAAATTAAATGATGTATCATCCTTAATCTGACGCGATATACCAAAATCTATATAAGCTCCACCTCCATTATTATGGCAATGAGCTGCAAGAACATTATTATGGGGCTTTATCGAAGAAGCTATATTAGCAGGTATTTCCTGCAACAAATCATAATCCAAGCCATTACCGGCTACAGCTATTTGTTCACCATTCAAAAATATCTCAACATTATCATCATGAGAGTACTGTAAGAACAGATCTTCCTTTGATATATCTTCAGACCAGTCAAATGTTCTTCTAACCCAAATATCATCTTTATTCCAACTTACTGTTGCATGAGGATTCTCAGGTGTACCAAATGCAGCCTTTCCTGATTGCCAATTTTGGGGCACATAATCATTCTGCATCCAGTTATCTTCAGGTTTACTAAAGGTATACATCGCGTCCCATAAATTCTGTTTTGCAGTACCAATTACAGGCTCAGTCTTTATTAAATCACGGCCCATAAAACGATATGTTTCTCCGTCAACACGAATAGCACCAACCAACGGATGATTTCTGCCAGTCCAATGTCTTGTTGGTTCATCATTAAGTTTATCACAAAACGACCAGACACTAGTATAAGGATCTATTGTGAGCAAAGGATAAGCCGGTGCTCGCAATGAATTCTCATCTGCTGGTTTGTAAACGACTCTATTATCTTTCGTTATACAACTTACTAATGACAAAGTCGCACAACATAACGCAAAAATTTTTCTCAAGAAATCCATTTTCTATATATTTTCATTTATATTCAACAAACCATATTTACTAATGTTACACTAGTTATCTCACCATTTAAAAGTAACATTAACTCCATCTGGATGATTTTCAAATTTTACCAGACAAGTATGACTGTTCTCATTCCATTCAAAAGCAGCATCAAGAACTTTATTTCCATTAGGACCAATAAAATCTACTGATTCAGGGATTTCCGGTAACAAGACACGCATAACATTTGTTGTTTCTATTGGACTCTTTGCTACAAAAGTGTAAGATGTATCTGTTATTGCCTCATCATAAATTCTAGCCGCACCACACAAAACTTGAGGTTTAGTAGTATTTTCCACACACGCAAGATCAAGTAAAAATGCCTGCTCACCCGGATTCACAATTTTCTCTGATAAAACTGGTAATTCTGGATCAAACAAATCAATAAACCTGCCTTTCAATATATAAGGTTCATTACTTACACTTTCATCAAGTACGGCTACCAATTTATATACACCACGTTCTAGATAAAAATTATTCTTGAACTGAAGTTCATTTCCGTTAGTCTTTTCTGCATACAATTTGGCAACTGTTGAAACATAATCCCTATCACCTCCAACATTCATAACATAACTTTTAGGATCCTGTCGAATTACACATACCTTTCCCTTGCCAACAGTGTATTCCCCTGCGGGTAAATTAGCAGGTAATCCCATTATAGAGAACAAATGTTCCGAAGGAGTCGCATAATTGTTTCCATTTTGATTCCACCACTCACGGACTTGTTGAAACGGATCCTTATCTGTTGCACTATAAACCAACACACCACCATTCTTAACCCAATCAGAAATAATATTATGAGCTTCAGGCTCTAAAGGTTTCATATTGGAATAACTCATCAAAAGGACTTTGGTATTTTTCCAGTTTTCAGGGAAAGACACATTCTCGATATGCATCAGATGTACAGGTATACCACGTTTCAAAAATGGCAAAGCTTGTCCATAAAAGTTTGACAGCTGAGGATCATCATAACCAGATATAGGTTCCGGAGCACGTTGAAACATCATAGAATTAGCCATAAGTACACTTATACCTTCAGAGCCTGATACTCTATTATCAACAACCGGCATATTATTCAGAGTATTTATCATAACCTGCATTTGAGTAGAATAAAAGCGAGGTATGCGGGTCTTCTCATCACTGTCAGGACTAGTACGATACAGCCCTTCATATATTCGTTCAGGCCAAGGCATAACTTCATAATTATTATTGTCTGGATAAAACAATTTAGCAGTAAAAGTTGCCTGATAATTTTTACGGTAATCATCCCAATCCCGTGGCCAATCCTCTATCGGGTCTGTCAAGAAAAATACTTTCCTGCCTGTAGGAGCTGTCATTGATTCCATACAACCATACTCTAAAAATGCATTCTCAAACACCCTTTCTTTTTTTATACCGTCAAAATAATTAGGTTCACGAGATGTACCAGTCCAAACTTGAGCTATATAACCATCAACACTTTCTGATGATGCCAAACTAGCTTCTGGACTAACAATTTGCCATTGAGCGTAATTCACCAATGAATGAGTTGGCACATAACAGCGAACTTTCATTCCTTTGGATTTTCCATAATCCTTAGCATAAGAAAACCATTCATTCAAGGCTTTATAATACAAATGATATTTCAGTTTATTTGACAAATAGGTATTTTCTGCAGATTCATGCTGAGGTTTCCAATCAAACCCATAATAAGTTTTCCATTCACGCTTAAAAGCTTCACTATATCCACCTCTTGCCCAAAATTCCGGCTCTTCCAAATAAATAGCATCAATTCCTGCATCAATAGCTCTCTTTATATGACGTTCTTTCAAATAACTGATAAAATTATCAGACGGAACAATATATGGGACCATGTAACCATGCCAAATAGTATCTCCTTTTCTGGTAACTTGTCCCTCATCCAAATGAGTTTTTCCATCCCAAGCTCCTGTAAAATAATCCTGATATTCACCCCAAGCACTTCCTGTCATAAAATGTACAGTATAGCCACGTTCACGCCAACTACGGACACGCTCTTCAAATCCAATCGTCTGCTTATCAGAAGGATTTCCCCCTATTCCGTATACAATAGCCACATCAGCACGGTTATCCATTGTTGGTCGCCACGGTTGTCCTGTCTGAAAGGCGGTCTTCTCTCTTTTTTCAACTAACTGGTTATTATCTGATATTTGCTCTAATTTACATCCTGTTCCAACCAAAATAAAAGACAGGCCACCAAAGAGCATTTTTTGAATTGTTGTTCTTTTCAGAATCTGTTTAAATTTATTTATAATTAGTTGTAAATCAGTAGGTTAATTGGAATTTTTTTCGTAACTTTATGATTATCAAGACATTAAAGTTATGCATAAGTACCCAACCAACCTGACTGATAAACAGTGGCAAGTTATAAAAAATATGTTAGACCCCAAAGAAAGATTCAGAAAATATTCACTGCGCTCTGTTTTTGACGGCATCCTGTACATCGTGAAGACCGGCGTGCAGTGGAGAATGCTCCCATCGGATTTCGCTCCGTGGCAGACAGTGTATTACTATTTCAGCAAGTGGAAGAACGAGGGCCTGCTTGAAGAGATCTTCGACACCCTCCGCGGCATTGTCCGCCGTCTTTCGGGCAGGGCGGAGAGTCCCAGCCTTGGGATCATCGACTCAAGGAGTGTCAGGACCTCCCATCATATTGATGGTCAAAGGGGAATAGACGGAAACAAAAAGATAAAGGGCAGGAAGGAGCACATAGTGGTTGACACACTGGGGCTGCCCATGTCAGTGAGAGTCCATCCGGCAAATGTCCATGACAGCGTAGGGGCGGAAGAGGTGTTCGAATCCATGAGATACAAATTCCCGGGGCTGAAACGGATTCTGGCGGACGGAGGTTACAGGGGCGAGACTGTCAGGAACACGGTCAAGAGACTGCTGCATTGCGACCTGGATGTCGTACTCAGGTCCGACAAACGGACGGACAGATTTGTCCCCATGCCAAAAAGATGGATTGTCGAGCGCACTTTCTCATGGCTCGAGAACTTCAGGAGACTGACCATTGACTATGAATACAGGGCCGATACGCACGAAGCCATGATGCATATCGCTGCCATAAAATTATTTTTGAATAAAATTTAAACAGTTTCTCATAATAAAAAAATGTGAGTCTGATGGGAGAAAACATTTTTCCAATCAGACCCACTTATTTATTAAGGTAAAAATAATACTAAATTAGCGGATACGGCCTACATATGAACCATCCTGAGTGTTGATTTCGATAAGTTCACCTTCATTAATAAACAAAGGAACACGAACTTCTGCACCTGTTTCAACTGTTGCAGGTTTCAATGTATTAGTAGCTGTATCACCTTTGATACCCGGTTCAGTGTATGTTACAACAAGCTGAACTTTTGTTGGCATATCAGCGAACAAAACTGTTTCAGTTGAAGCATCAGATACAACATCAACTATTTCACCTTCTTTCATGAATTCAACACCGTTAATCAAATCCTTGTCGATGATTACATCTTCAAAAGTTTCCTGATTCATAAAGTGGAAGTGTTCACCTTCACGATATGTATACTGATAAGGACGACGTTCAACACGAACATCTTCCAATTTTTCACCGATATTAAAACGACGTTCGATAACACCACCTTTTACAACATCTTTCAAAGTTGTACGCATGATTGTGTTACCTTTACCTGGTTTTACATGAAGAAAATCTACGCAGAAATACAATTTGCCATCCAAACGGATACAAGTACCTTTCTTAATGTCTTGAGAGTTAATCATATTTTATTCTTTATATTTTGTGATTATTCTTGAAAGAGTTTTTCTCGGCGCAAAAATACTATTTTCCCTTTTAAGAAACAAAAGAGAATTGAAAAAAACGACCTCTAACTATTCAGAATAAAGAGATTATATATGTAATAACTGGTACAAGTATCGCTGTCATAATTCCCATCAATCCTATTGCCAAGCCACTCAGTGCCCCTTCTACAGCTCCAATCTGTATAGCAGCAGCTGTTCCGACACCATGAGAAGAAGCTCCCAATGCCAATCCCTTTGCTATACGGCT
The DNA here is from genome assembly GCF_056640935.1 of Parabacteroides sp. KHUB-01. Lineage (NCBI taxonomy): Bacteria > Pseudomonadati > Bacteroidota > Bacteroidia > Bacteroidales > Tannerellaceae > Parabacteroides > Parabacteroides sp. KHUB-01. Next base: position 1,940,693 of record NZ_CM153256.1, read on the forward strand.
TTCTATACCCAAAACTTTCATAACCATAGGACCAATTATACTTCCAAATATTCCTACAGCCACAACAATTACGGCTGTAAGTGACGGTATTCCTCCGTTTTTCTCTGATATACCCATTGCTATCGGAGTCGTAACGGATTTTGGTTCCAATGTAGCTATTAGAGCATCCTCAGCTCCCATCAATTTTCCGATAACTATAACACTTACTATTCCGACAATTGCACCAACAAATACTGATGTCAGAATTGATATCACGTTACCTTTAAGATATTTCATCTGTTCATACAACACATAGCCAAGAGCCACTACTGACGGGCCAAGCATAAAATGAATCAAATGGCTTCCTTGCTTGAATGTTTCATATTCTATTCCGAAAACATTCAAAAACAAAATTATAACCAAAATAGATGTCAATAATGGATGAAGCAACTTTATTTTAGTCTTGGTATAAAGAAGTGTTGCTATAAGATATGTCCCAATAACCAATGTAAGTATAAAAACTTCGCTTTGTAGTAAATTATTCATGAGCTTTCTTTTCCATATTTTGTTGAACAATGGCAACCACAGCTATCACAAGAATCGTGCTAACGACAGATGCCAGCAAAATAAAAAGCCAATATTTGCTTATTACAGCTAATGAAGTCATCAATCCAACTCCGGCGGGAAGGAAAAACAATCCCATATTATCTGTAAGCAAAGTTGAGATTCTCTTGACTTTTTCCGGTTTTACCCAACGGAAAGCCAACGAAACAAAAAGAAGCATCATTCCAATCACACTACCCGGAACAAATCCATTTATAAAGTAGCTTATAAATTCTCCTACAAAATAGAAGAACAACACATAAAAAACTTGCGTCAGCATTTTACCTTTCCTTTAAATAAGATGACGATGCAAAATTAGTAAGCTCAAACAATATATGTTCTACAACATATATTAATTACAAAAATAATTGATGAATATCAATATAGAACAGTGCTCTATCTCTAGAACTGACAGCTATAATCACTATCAATCAAACATATAGATATTTTATGTCAATGCTGATGTTATAAACATATAAATCATCATACCAATAATATCATTGGTAATTGTTATAAACGGTCCTGTTGCCAATGCTGGATCTATTTTCAGCTTATCGAGAGTCATAGGAACCAGCGTTCCGAATACACTGGCAAAAATAACAACAGCAAACAAGCTTAAAGAAACTGATACTGTTATACCTCTATCACCCAACATAAAGAAATTATATATAAATACAACCATACTAATTATGCTGGCATTAATCAATGATACAACAGATTCTTTCAAAATTTGAGGGAAAATATTACCGTCTTTCAACGAGTTGTTTGCCAAACCCTGAACGATAATTGCAGAAGACTGTATTCCAACATTTCCTCCGGTTCCACCAATCAATGGTATAAATAATGCCATTTTGGGATTTGTAGCGAAACTTGATTCAAAACCTCCCAGAATAACAGAGTTTCCCAAACCACCCAGCATTCCGATTAAAAGCCAAGGCAAACGAGCTGCCGTTTGAGTGAATACATTATCCGAAGTTTCAACGTCCTGAGAGATACCGGATGCCAACTGATAATCACGTTCGTGCTGTTCACGAACTTCATCCATTACGTCGTCAATTGTAATACGTCCGATAAGACGACCGATGCTGTCTACTACAGGCAAAGCAACCAAGTCATATTTTTCAATCGTTTCGGTAACTTCTTCAATACTGTCACTGTCGCGAACAGAAATCGGATCTTTTTTCATCACGTGTTTAATCTTCGACACGGAAGGACTGGTTATCAACTTTTTCAATGGAAGAACTCCACGCAAACGTTCATCATCATCAACGACATAAACATAATATATCTCATCCATATCCTCTGCTTGCTTACGCATTTCGTCGATACATTTAGGCATACTCCAATTCTCGTTTACAACGATCATTTCAGTACCCATCAAACCTCCGGCTGTATCTTCGTCATACTTCAGCAAGTCAACAATATCACCCGCCTGCTCAACGTCCTGGATATGCGAAAGAATCTCTTCCTGAGTGTCTTCATCGAGCTCACGCATCAAATCCACAGCATCGTCGGTTTCCATATTGTCAACGAAACGCTTGGCAATAAGCTCATTTGGAAGTTCTTTCAACAATTTATGACGATCTTCCTCATCAAGTTCCATCAAAACATCCGCTGCCTTTTCATCATCCATCAGCAGATATAGATAGATGGCTTCATCCAAATCAAGCTCCTTATAGAGTTCCGCTATATCAGCTGGATATAATCCACGCAACTCTTCTTTTGCCTTTTCATCATCTCTCTCGGCAATTATGCTTTGGAATTTCTCTATATATTCTTTCGTTAGCTCAATCATAATAACCAACGTTTTGTGAGACCTGACAAAGGTCCAAGATTCTTAAATCATTTAAGTTCCATGCTCTATGATAAATAAAACAAATCCAACATGAAACTTTATATCTCCAATAATAACAAGGTAAAAATTTCCTTAAACTTCGGTTTTATTTGCAGAAAGCCATTTGTCTGTCATTATGGTAAGCTCAACGAATTGCTCAACCGACAATTGTTCCGGTCGCTTGTCAAACACAGGCAAAGAATAATCCGGATAATCCTTACCCAAAATAGCTTTCATAGAATTGCGAAGAGTCTTACGACGCTGATTGAATGACGTTTTCACAACTGTCTTAAACAACGCCTCATTACAGCCCAAAGATGTACGGCTGTTTCTGGTCATTTTAATAACAGCACTCTTGACTTTTGGAGGTGGATCGAAAACATATTCACTGACTGTAAATAAATATTCCACATCATACCAAGCTTGCAAAAGGACACTCAATATTCCATAAGCCTTACTTCCTGGGCCTGAAGCCAAGCGTTCTGCCACTTCCTTCTGTATCATCCCGGAACAACAAGGTATCTGATCCTTATAGTCAAGCACTTTGAAGAATATCTGACTCGAAATATTATATGGATAATTACCAATCACACAAAACTGCTCCGGGAAGATTTTCTTTAAATCCAACTTAAGAAAATCATCACCGATTATGCGACCTTCAAGTGCAGGAAAGTTCTGTTGCAAATATTCCACAGATTCACTATCCAGTTCGACTACAGTCAAGTCATGTCCGTATTCCAACAAATATTGAGTCAACACTCCCATTCCTGGACCAATTTCCAATGCCGGAAGATGTTTGTACTCCGCCAAAGTATCGGCTATGCGGCGTGCAATATCCAAATCCTTAAGGAAATGCTGCCCTAATGCTTTTTTAGGTTTTACTAATCTCATCCACCAAAGGTTAATATATAGTTCCTATTTCAATAATTTTTTTATCTTTGCAGATATACAAAAGTACAATAAATTATTCATAATTTAAACATTTCCCATACGATGGATTTTGCGCATATTTTCCGAACTATAATAAAAATATTCCTGCCTCTGATTTTAGGATGCCTTCTTCTGTGGTTTCTATACAGGAATATGGATATAACTGAGATTACTGATGTCATCAAAAATGGAGTAAATTACAAGATAATTCTGTTTTCTCTTATTTTCGGTCTTGGCGCAAATATCATCAGAGGTTTTCGCTGGGGTTTGCTCATTGAATCTTTGGGACAACGCTTCAAACTGCGCAATGCTATTCTCGCCGTACTGGGAAATTATGCTGTAAATCTGGTTTTACCACGCGTTGGTGAAGTTTGGAGATGCGGAATGGTTATGAAATATGATAAAATCCCTTTCACAAAACTACTTGGCACTTTACTAATCGACCGTGTAAGCGATACAATAATGGTCGGTCTCATAACATTAAGCATTGTTATATTCAACTTTGATTTCTTCGGTAGTTTCTTTGCCAAAAACCCTGCATTGCTCGATGGTTTCTATTCGATGTTCAATTCTATCTGGATTTATGCTATAGTCGTATTTTTTATTGTAGGCGGTTGGTTTATTTTCAGATATATGAGTAACTTTACCCTCGTCAAGAAAGCAAAGGATATGCTTAACAATATCTGGACCGGCATAAAAAGCGTTTGGGTTATGAAAAACAAAAGCCTTTTTATTGCTGAAACTCTGCTGATCTGGATTGGATATTTCATATATTTCTATATAACATTCTTTGCTTTTGACTTTACAGAGAATCTGGGAATATCTGTAGGATTGATTGCCTTTGCAATGGGAAGTATTGCAGTTGCCGTGCCGGTTCAGGGAGGAATCGGACCATGGCATTTCATGGTAATAGCTACTTTGGTTTGCTTCGGTGTAAACGAAAACGACGCAGCAGCATTTGCTCTGGTTGTTCACACTGTCCAAACTATCTGGACCGGACTTTGTGGTTTGGTTGGAGTTGTGGCATTGCCTATTATCAATAAGGAAGAACAAGACTCTGAACTTGAGTAAACATAATTATCAACCAGGAAGTGTCGCAACACACACTTCCTAATTAAAACACTTTTTTATGTCAGCAGAAATCAAGAATCTATCTCCAAATCAGGTATGGAGTTATTTCTATGACCTAACACAAATTCCCCGTCCGACAGGACATATGGAAGCAGTTACACGTTATGTTTCCGAATGTGGCAAGAAGCTTGGACTCGAAACACTGCAGGACGAAGTTGGAAATGTTCTAATCCGCAAACCCGCTACTCCGGGTATGGAAAACAAAAAAACTGTAACTTTACAGTCTCACCTTGACATGGTTCCTCAGAAGAATTCTTCTGTTGAACATGATTTCCTTACTGATCCTATCAATGCTTATGTCGACGGTGATTGGGTGAAAGCCAATGGTACGACACTTGGTGCTGACAACGGAATCGGTGCGTCTCTCGCTCTAGCTGTTTTATCAGACAACAGCTTGAAACATGGTCCTATCGAAGCCTTGTTTACAGTTAACGAAGAAGTTGGAATGGACGGAGCTTTCGGTCTTAAACCTGGATTCCTCAAAGGAGAAATTCTCCTTAACTGTGACTCGGAAGAAGAAGGACAGCTTTTCGTAGGTTGTGCCGGTGGTGCTGATGTGAATGTAACATTCCAGTTTAAAGAAGACAAATATATTCCGGAAGGAGATGTTGCTGTAAAAGTATCTCTTACTGGTCTGAAAGGCGGACATTCAGGTGTAGATATTCACCTTGGACGCGCAAACGCCAACAAACTGATGTTCCGTTTCCTTAAGGAAGCTGTTTGTGATTATGGCGCGCGCCTGTCGTCAATAGAAGGCGGAAACATGAGAAACGCTATTCCTCGCGAAGCAGTGGCTGTTGTAACTATTCCGGGTGACAATGTTGAAGCAATGTGGGAACTTGTTGCTGACTATCAGGATATGTACAGAGAAGAATACAGAGGTATTGAAACTAATCTTTCTTTCACTGCAGAAATGGTTGACCTTCCGTCAACTCTTATTCCTGAAGAAATCCAAGACGACTTGATTAATGCAATTGAAGGTTGCCAGAACGGTCCTATAAGTATGCTGCATGATTTCCCTGGAACTGTTGAATCTTCAAGCAATCTGTCTGTTGTACGTACTTCAGACGAACTGATTGAGATAATGATTCTTGTACGCAGTTCTTCCGAAACCAGAAAAGATGCTGTATGCTCAAGCCTTGAAAGTATATTTGCTCTTGCCGGAGGAAAAGTGGAAATTGCCAACGGATATAACGGATGGCAGCCGGATATTAATTCTCCAATTCTGAATGTGATGAAGGAAACATACAAGGAATTGTATGACAAAGAACCAAACGTAACAGTTATGCATGCAGGTTTGGAATGCGGTATAATCCAGGGCGCATATCCTTCAATGGATATGATTTCAATCGGTCCGGATTTGAGACATCCTCATTCTCCTGATGAATGCGTAAGTATTTCTTCAGTTGGCAGAACTTGGGAATATATAAAACGAGTGTTGGAAAAGATTTAACAATACATATTCATAAATAGAACAAGCAGGGTGTCATCACGACAGCCTGCTTTTTATTTTTATGCGAAATCTATCTTGATTCCCGCTAAACGGGAAAATGATAGTCAAGTATAAAATAGAAATCGTAATAGTAAATATAAACGACCGTTTTTTCTTATCACTTAAAAATAAAATATAAAGAATAAGATTAATCACGGAAACATTTGGTCTATAATAAGTTGGCAATTTATTTTTATTGATTATATTTGCAGGAAGAATAGAAAAAGGTGGTAAGAAAAAAGGGTCGTTTTTTCTTACCACCTTAAATTATTTATATACATTTGTTATTCAACGTAATAACATAGAAAACGCAACTGAAAATTCTCTGTAAAATTCACTCCTCAAACTGATCAAGCCAAAGAGCTTCCCCATCCCAAACAATATATGAGAAATGTTTCATCCAATCGCCGGCGATAAGAAGTCGGCTCTCACGCGTAAGCATAAGGTCAAGCATAATATGACGATGACCGAATATGAAGAAATTAATATCATTATGCTCTTTAAGATATGATTTGGCGAACTGAACAAGATATTCATTGTCTTCACCCATGTATTCCGGAGCTTCGTTTTTTACATTCTTCTCCAAACCTTTCTTACGGCTATGCAATGACCATCCAAGAGCAAAACCGAATGTCCAGCGCGGATGAATAGCACTGTACAGAATCTGGCAGAAACGATTTCGGAAAATCTGCCTGATTACACGGAAAGCTTTGCTTCTGTAGTCAACTTCGTCTCCGTGTCCGAGGAAGAATCGCTTTCCCAACAAATCCACCGTTTCAGGATTGCGGTGAATAATCGCCCCAACTTCTTTCGGAAGATAATCGAACATCCAGATATCATGATTTCCGATGAAGAAATGAATCTTCACACCATTGTCGGACAGTTCAGCTATTTTACCAAGGAAACGGGTAAATCCTTTTGGCACGACATATTTATATTCATACCAATAGTCGAACATATCACCGAGAAACCAAATCTCAGCCGCCTCATCCTTGATGCTGTCGAGCCAGCGCACAAGGCGACGCTCCACAGCCAAGGCATCTTTATGAAATCGTGCTCCAAGATGGGCATCAGAGGCAAAATATATTTTGTTACGGCTCATTTATCGTTATGATTTGTTTTTAAAGGAAACCAAGCTCCAGTTTTGCCTCCTCTGTCATCATATCCTTGTCCCACTCCGGCTCGAACACAAGGTTTACGTCAACACTCTTTACATCCGAAATCGACTCCACCTTCATTCTTACATCCTCAACAATAAAATCAGCAGCCGGACAGTTAGGCGCTGTAAGAGTCATATCTATTGTAACATTCTTTTCTTCGTCAACGTCAACCTTATACACTAGTCCAAGGTCATAAATATTAACCGGTATTTCCGGGTCATATACTGTTTTCAGCATCGCAACGATAGCTTCTTCTGTCTGCAAAAATTCGTTATTCATTATTTACCTGATTTTTTGGCAAAAATAATCAAAAAACTCTTTTCACAAACGCCCTTCATCTGCATAACTATAATATTGTCCGTCCGAAACGATAACATGGTCAAGCATCTGAATATTCAAACTCCGGCAAGCCTCCTTTATTCTTCCTGTCAGCAAATCGTCCTGTCTGCTGGGTTTGCAATTTCCCGAAGGATGATTATGAACCACCACAATTGCCGGGGAAAGAACCATCAGAGCCGTACGCAATATGAGCATTATATCAGCAACCACCTCACCCGTTCCGCCCTGACCTATCTTTTTCTGCTCGATAATTTTATTTGCCCGGTTCAGATAAATAACCCAAAATTCCTCGTGCGCCAAATCTGCAAGTTGAGGATGAAGTGTTTCGTAAATATCACGGCTGCATGTAATCCGTGTTTTGATTGGAATTTCTTCCTTTGCACGGCGTCTGCCCAATTCTATTGCAGCAAGAACAGTCACAGCTTTTGCAGGACCAACACCCTTGAATTCTTTTTCCAAATCCTGAGGCGTTTTCTTTCCAAGTTCATTAAGATTATTGTTGTAAGATGAAAGGATACGCTGCGCCAAGCCAACAGCCGTTTCTTCTGAATTTCCTGAGCCCAACAGAATTCCCAACAACTCGGCATTTGTCAACGCTGAAGCTCCTTGCTGCAGCATTTTCTCTCGTGGTCTGTCATCTTCGGCCCATTTACTGATTGGTAACTGTTTCATAGTCCGGTTTTTTATTTTGCGTAAAAATAGTATTTTAGTTCTAATCACACAAGTAGGTTTATAAAGTTTTATAGCCTAATTTTAAAGTCTCAAGTTTGCAAGCTCAACTTTCAGATAACAAGTTGAAAAGAGTTTTTTTATATAATAATCTTAAAGCTGCAGGTGTTTTTAACCTTGTAAACTTGTCTCTGAAGCCTTGTTTACTTTTAAGTTGAGCTATTTGTGAAACTTAAACATATTATCTTCGCCACAGCTGTGGCGAAATTAGGTCACACTTGTGATTTAATTAAGCCACAAATGTGGCGAAATCAAATCACAGTTGTGACGAAGTTAGTATATATAGTTTGCTCCCATAAATATTACTATATTACGCATAGACTATTGTTCCAAGTTTCGCAAGCTCAACTTACAGATAACAAGTTGACAAAAGGCAAGTTAACAAAATTTTTAGATAGTAATTCGTGAAATTACAGATATTCTGACCTTGTTTACTTGTATCTGAAGCTTTATTTACTTTTAAGTTGAGCAACTTGCGATACTTAAATCATTGATTAATATCAAAAAAACATTATCTTTGCCAAAGAAAAATTAGGCAGACAATCATTCAACAAAAAACACATGAATACAAAATCTCTTTTGACAGTTTTTTTAAGCTTACTATCCCTTACTTGTTACTCACAAAAGGATAATTTCTCATATAAATTCTACGGACAGGTAAGAGGAGACTTATTCTACAACTCAAGAGCTAATTCTGAAATAGTTGATGGTTTGTTTCACCTTTATCCTTTAAATCATAATTGTGATGCTAATGGTAAGGATTTGAACGACCAAAGCAATGGCAGCTTTTATCTTTTATATACTAGATTAGGAGTTGATATAAACGGACCGTCAATTGGGAAAATAAAGACTTCAGCAAAAATTGAAACAGATTTTCGAGGATATGGAAGTAATTTTACTTTACTCCGTATACGCCATGCTTATCTGAAACTCGACTGGACTAAATCATCTTTGCTAATAGGACAAACATGGCATCCTCTTTTCGGAGATATTTATCCATTAATGATAAATCTATCAACAGGAGCTCCATTCAACGGTTTCAGCCGTGCTCCGCAAATAAGATATAAATTCAATACTGGAAAAATCCAACTTACCGGCGCTGCCTTGTGGCAATTGCAATTTCTATCTATGGGACCGCACGGCAAAAGCGAGTCCTATATCAAGCATAGCTGCATTCCAGAGCTATATGGCTCTATAGATTTCACTTCAGATAATTTCACTGCCGGAATTGGAGCGCAGATGTTGTCTCTTGTTCCCCAAACACAGTGTAATGTCAATGGAGAAATTTATAAAGTAAACGAAAGAGTGACATCAGGAGCAGTTGAAGCTCATCTGAAATATATCGTCAACGACTGGACAATGTCGGCAAAAACTATTTATGGCTCTAACCTATCGCATATTTGTATGTTGAGCGGAATAGGTGTGACTGGACGTGATGAAAAGACAGGAGAACAGAAGTACTCTCCTTTCAGACAGACTTCAACATGGATTAATATTGTACACGGCTCGAAATGGAGACAAGGTTTCTTTGCCGGATATATGAAAAACCTGGGAGCAGGAAAAGATATTATAGACCAATATGGAGTAGGACTTGAAGTTGGCCAGCTGCTTTCATTCAATGTTTACGGTGCATACGTATTGCCTCATTGGAAATTCGGCATCGAGTATTCACCTTCAACAGCATGGTTCGGCGAGGCAGACCAAAGAGGAAGAATAACTCATACTCACACTGTCACAAACCATAGATTTGTTGCGTCAACTTCTTTTATGTTCTGATTTTAATAGAAAAGTCTGCTATCCGGAAAACATAGCAGACTTTTTTAATTTGTCATCGTATCAGAAACGCACATTTCTTTCTGTGAACATCACCTTCAGGATGATATATTTCCACAAACATCACATAAACTCCCGAATCTGGTTTCCGTCCGCCAACAAATCCATTCCATTGCAAAACACCACTTGTCCCGACAGAATACTTTACAAAAGGCGAATCAAGCAATCTGCCGGAAATATCATAAATATAAACATTTGCCATATAACCTGTCTTATCTAATTCATAAGAAATAGTGTATAATCCATCGGCAGGTGAATAAACAGGCTTCTCAATTCCAAGAGGCTCATCATCGTCTTTTTCCTTTAAATATTGCGAGTTCAAATATCCTGGAGTTCCGTATCCGGAGTCTTCGGAAGCCGAAGTCCAGTTTTCCGAATCGCTGCTTGGTCCATCAGGATTTATGCGTTCCAGCGAAACGCCTTTCTCATCTTTCACCATTGCCGAATGCCATTTGTCATCATACGAAACTTCGTCAACTACACTTGAATCCGAAGCGTTATACAACACAAGTGTAGCTCCATCGTTCGACAGAACAGGCATTTTAATTTCATGAATCAGATTCTCGTCCGGAGTATAATAATTATCTGTAACTCCTTCTGCATCCGAAGTAAGAACAATGAATTCATCCGAGCCAAGAGTTATATCCAAAGAGTTCAGCCGGTACACTGTTCTTAACTCTCCGTCAGACTTTCTTGTTGACAAAGCAAGTCCGGAAATGGGAAGAGATTTTCCGGAGCGGTTATATAATTCAACATATTCACTTCCTCCAGTCAAAGGATTCGGCAGAAGTTCATTTATTATTATATCGCCTTCGGAAATCAGGGTTGGAGAAGGCTCATTGTTTTCTTCGTCTTTATCTCCGTCCTCAGGTTCTTCTTCCTCTTCTTCGGGCGAAGGAGATGAATTGCGTGTTCCGGGCGTTCCTCCATTCTTATCGGTCGACAATGCCCATCCTTTTTCTCCTTTTTCCCACGAAACTCCGGGCGTTGCCTTTGGATAATCTACATTATCAACAACCGTGCCCGACGAGTTAAGCAACTGAATATTCTGTCCGGTATTAGCCAAATTAGCAGGAAAATCCTGCAAAGCAAATGAACAATTCAGAAGTTCTTCTTTCATTTCATCTCCTTCACGATACAAAATCACATACGATTCCGAAGGAATAACAACACTGCTCAAATCAGTATAAACATCATTGCGGTAAACAAGATTCCAGTTTTTCAAAGAAATTGTTCTGTCATAAGAATTATATAATTCCACATATTCTGTTTCAGGCATAATTGAGCCTTTCGGGTCTGCCATTATCTCAGTTATATGCACAGCATCATCAGGAATATTATCTTCCGTTTCATCAGTAGTTGTTTCATCATCTTCTTCGCTACCATCATCTTCTTCATCTAGAAAACAAAGAATTTCATCCGAAGCAGGAACGACGTTCCCATCCAAATCCTTAAAACCTTCAATATGCAATTCATATTCTTTGTTCATTTCAAAGTCTGACGCAAATGATACAATCACTTCATTGTTATCTATAGCCTCCTGATTATAGTTAAATCTCGTAGCCGGTCCTATTTCCGACATAGTGACAATAGCGTTGGAATAATCGATTTCCTTATTGAATTCAAACAGTAATCTGGAAGAGGTAACAAAATATATTTCTTCCAAAACAGGCTTTTCCACGTTATCTTCTTCTGAATCTTCAGGTTCAAGCGGAGTATCAGATATTGTATCAGAAATTCTTACATTATCAATGCCAAAAGAATTATATCTTGTCTTTGTATATTCCATCTGAATATGGAAAAGAACATTATTGTCCGGATTAGCCACATCATAAATACCCTCGCCTTCTTTCGTATATTCCATACCGTCCAACGAAGAATACAAAGTCCATTTTTCCCCATTCTCAAGAGTAAGTTTTATATGAACAACACATGGGAAGTCCGAATAAAGTAGTTCTCTAGGCTTGTTGTCAAGAATTGAAATGCCACCTTTACGAAACAAATCTAAGTCAGCATTCTTGCTGGCTCCAACATTAAGATATATATAATCATCATTTTCCGGATTATAACAGGGATAAATAACCACCTTGTTCTGACTGCTCGGATTTACATCCAAAAGAACATCAAAAGTCCATTCCATAGTTGGAGACACAATATATTCATGGTATATCGAAGCAATTCCCGCTTTTCCAGGTTCTGCATCAAGCCATAACTGACCGTCTTTTATAGAAAACTTACTGATATTTCCTTTCCAATTCTGATTCAAATCCGAGTTTGAGAAATCATCCGAAAACTGCGCAAAGCCACAAATAGGAAGTAATAAGGCTAAAATAAAAACAATTTGTTTCATAGTTATATGGTTTTAAGTGAAAAATACTATCTTTGCAGCGAATTTGAGTATGCAAATACTACACAAAGCAAAGATAATAATATTATTGTTTTAATTTAAATAATCGCTAAAAAATGAAAGTAGCTATTGTTGGAGTAAGCGGAGCCGTTGGACAAGAATTCCTTCGTGTGCTTGACCAGAGAAATTTCCCAATTGATGAGCTGGTTCTTTTTGGTTCATCTCGCAGTGCAGGATCTGAATATACATTCCGTGGTAAACAGTATACTGTCAAGGAATTAAAAGAAAATGACGATTTCAAGGGTATTGATGTTGCCTTTGTTTCTGCTGGAGCCGGTACTTCAAAGAAATTTGCCGAAACAATCACTAAATTCGGAACAGTGATGATCGACAACTCTAGCGCTTTCCGTATGGACAACGATGTTCCATTGGTTGTTCCTGAAGTAAATCCGGAAGATGCATTGGATCGTCCTCGTGGAATTATCGCAAACCCTAACTGTACAACTATCCAGATGGTTGTTGCATTGAAGGCTATCGAAAACATTTCGCATATCAAACGTGTTCACGTTTCTACATATCAGGCTGCAAGTGGTGCTGGTGCAACTGCTATGGCAGAACTGAAAAAACAGTATGAACAGCTAATCAACGGTGAAGAACCAACTGTTGAGAAATTTGCATACCAGCTTGCATACAACTTGATTCCTCACGTAGATGTTTTCACTGAAAACGGATATACAAAAGAGGAAATGAAGATGTATAACGAAACACGCAAAATCATGCACTCAGATATCGAGGTGAGCGCAACTTGCGTACGTGTTCCTGTTATGCGTGCACACAGCGAATCTACTTGGATTGAAACAGAACGTCCGGTAAGCGTTGAAGAAGCTCGCAAAGCATTCGCAGAAGCTGAAGGTATTATTCTTCAGGATAATCCTGAAAACAAAGAATACCCAATGCCTTTGTTCGTTGCTGACCACGATCCTGTTTACGTTGGCCGTATCCGCAAAGACATTTCAAATCCAAACGGTTTGACATTCTGGACTGTAAGCGACCAGATTAAGAAAGGTGCCGCTTTGAATGCTGTTCAGATTGCAGAATATTTGGTTAAGGTTGGAAATATTAAATAATAGAAGTTTCGAAAGAACATTTTCTTTGCAGTGACTGCAAGGAATCGGAAGAAACTAAAACTGCAGCCCACTTACCTTTCGGTTTGTGGGCTGTGTTGTTTTTATACGGTTATCATTATTAACAGACTTGAATAATTCAAAGAAAAGCAAACCCATTATTTGATAAATGTAAATTTATTACTTACTTTTGCCCATTATCCGGTAAGATAATTACAGTTTTTAATTTCAAATTGTTAACAAAGCTACATCATGAGTACAAAAAAGTTCTTATTAGAAGAAAAAGACATACCAACTGCTTGGTATAATATAGTGGCTGACATGAAGAACAAGCCAATGCCAATGCTTAACCCTAAGACAAAGCAGCCGATGAAGGAAGAAGACTTATATCCTTTGTTCTCAAAAGCTGCTGCACATCAGGAGATGAATACTACTGATGCATGGATTGAAATTCCTGAAGAGGTTAGAGATTTATATAAGGTTTGGCGACCAACTCCTCTTGTACGCGCTTACGGATTGGAAAAAGCATTAGACACTCCGGCTCATATATATTTCAAGAACGAAAGTGTCAGCCCTATAGGCTCACACAAACTTAACTCGGCTATTGCTCAGGCTTACTATTGCAAACAGGAAGGAGTAACAAACATTACTACTGAAACTGGTGCAGGACAATGGGGTGCAGCTTTGTCATACGCTGCAAAGGCTTTCGGTCTGGAACTGGCTGTATATATGGTGAAAGTAAGTTATCATCAGAAACCTTATCGCCGTTCTATAATGCAGACTTTCGGAGCTCAGGTTATTGCTTCTCCTAGTATGAGTACAAAGGCAGGAAGAAAAATCCTGACTGACACTCCAAACTATCAGGGAAGTCTTGGTACGGCTATTTCTGAAGCTGTAGAACTGGCTATGCAGACACCAAACTGCAAATACACTCTTGGTAGTGTGATGAACCATGTTATGCTTCACCAGACTGTTATCGGACTTGAAGCTGAAAAGCAGATGGAAATGGCTGGCGAATATCCTGATGTAGTTATCGGTTGCTTCGGCGGTGGTTCAAACTTCTCAGGTATTACATTCCCATTCTTGCGTCATAAGCTTAACGAAGGTAAAGAAATACGTATTGTAGCTGCTGAACCTGCATCATGTCCTAAATTGACTCGCGGACAATTCCAGTATGACTTTGGAGACGAAGCCGGTTATACTCCGCTTATTCCTATGTTCACACTCGGACATAATTTTGCTCCGGCTAATATCCATGCTGGTGGTTTGCGTTATCATGGTGCTGGCTCTATCGTAAGTCAGCTATTGAAAGAAGACCTGATGAGCGCTGTAGATATTCAGCAGTTGGAAACATTCAAAGCTGCCACTTTGTTTGCTCAAGCTGAAGGCATTATCCCAGCTCCGGAATCTTCACACGCTATTGCTGCAGCAATCAGAGAAGCTGAACAGGCAAAAATCGAAGGTAAGCCACGCACAATTCTGTTCAACCTTTCTGGTCACGGATTGATTGATATGGCTGCTTATGATATGTATATTTCAGGTGATTTACGTAACTATGAAGTAACAGACGAAGAAGTTGCACGAAACATCAGCGAATTGGAAAAGATTATCTGATTCTAAATAATACAACACAGAAACACTGCGAATACGGAGATTATATTGATATGATGCTTGTAATCTCTCTATTCACAGTGTTTTTTGTTTCATAATTTATTACCGACAAAACCTTCCGCACTAATCTCTCCCTTTATTTTTCCGTATACTCCGAAATTACCATTTGTTAATCTTTATCCGTTCAAAGAGTCTTACTTTTGCCAGCGTTTCTAAAAAATTAAATACTGATAATCAAAAGATGGACAAAAAGATTGATTTCGGGACAATGAAAGTCTCCACTTTGTTTCGCAAGCTATTGCTTCCTACTATTTTGGGAATGGTGTTTTCTGCTGTTTTCATTATCACTGATGGTATATTTGTGGGAAAAGGAATAGGAAGTGATGCTCTGGCCGCAGTTAATATTACAGCTCCATTATTCATGGTTAATACCGGCATAGCATTGATGTTCGGAATCGGAGCATCTGTTGTTGCATCGGTATATTTGGCACAAAAGAAAACCGACGCAGCAAGAGTGAACATAACACAAGCTATGTTTGTAATGTCGTTTTCCATAATTCTTCTGTCGGGAATAAGTTTTTGCTTCATCGACAAACTGGCTGTCGGTCTAGGCAGTTCCGAAAGGCTTTTGCCTCTAGCCCGTGAATATATGCAGTGGTTCCTGCCATTCTTTGTGTTCAGTTCAATACTTAATGCCGGAATGTTTTATGTCCGCCTCGACGGTTCGCCTAATTATGCAATGATATGTAATGTCATTCCGGCTATTCTGAATATTATCCTGGATTATGTTTTTATATTTGAATTAGATTGGGGACTTTTTGGCGCAGCTCTTGCCACAAGCCTTGGTTATATCATTGGCGCGGCAATGATTCTGTATTATTTGTATGACAAGAAAAGAACCGTACATTTCTATCCACTGCTCAAATGTCTGTCAAATATGAAAGTTCTGGCTAGAAACAGCATCTATATCTGTAAACTCGGAATTTCGTCTTTCCTGTGCGAAGCTGCTATAGCTATCATGATGTTTACGGGCAATTACGTATTTATCCGTCATTTAGGAGAAGACGGCGTTGCGGCATACAGTATCGCATGCTATTTCTTTCCTATTATATTCATGGCATATAATGCAATAGCACAATCCGCTCAGCCGATATTAAGTTACAACTATGGAATTGAGCGTTCCGACCGAGTTAAATCAGCGTTTATTCTTGCTCTTTCAACAGCTGTTGTCTTTGGAAGTATAACATTTGTTCTGACATATATTTTCAGTCACGAAATAGTAGGTCTTTTCATTGACAGTCAATATCCTGCATATAATATAGCTGTCAAAGGAATGCCGTTGTTCGCGTCGGGTTATGCATTTTTCGGTGCTAACCTTGTATGTATCGGCTATTATCAGAGTCTGGAACAGGACAAAACCGCAACATTCATAACCATTATGCGTGGTTTTATTTTCATAAACTTATGCTTCCTCGTTCTGCCTCAATTTTTCGGAAACGAAGGAATATGGCTTGCAGTGCCGATGGCTGAAGCTTTGACACTGGCAACGATTATAATTACCAGAATCTTCCTAAACAAGGAGAAACTCAAATACAAAATATCTTCCATATAAATAAGAAATAAGATTGGAACTATTAATTGATATCTTGTTTTCATAGTTAAAACTAATGACTAAAATCTAATTCTTTTTTTCGATTCACCTAGGTGGTTCAATCGGCTCACCTAGGTGGATTGATTGGCTCACCTAGGTGAATTGATTGAACCACCTAGGTGAGCCGATATTTTTATAATATCCAATCTGTCTTTTTTATATATTGAATCAAACTATTATTCGTTATTAAAGGAAGTATAATTACAGTTTTGGGCTTTACAAAGTCTGTATTAAAGCAAAATATATTACTATAAAGGTAGATATGGAAAAGAAAAGGGCTTAAGGATTGCCATATTGCTAGTCAAATCCTTAAGCCCTAAAATATTGGTAACACTAAAAAGTCAGTATCAAACTTTATTTGAATTCTTTTCTGATGCTTTCAGCAATGCCTGCTAGTTCTTCTGAAGAAAGAGAAAGCTTATCACCTCCAAAATACATATCAGATTCTTTCTTGATTGGAATCAAATGAATATGTGCGTGAGGAACTTCCAGCCCCATCACTGCAATACCTACACGCTTACAGTCGATAGCAGCTTTCTGAGCTTTGGCAACTTGTTTTGCGAAAGCCATCATACGTCCTAAAACGTCGTCGTCGATATCAAAAATATAGTCAATCTCCTGCTTTGGAATAACCAAAGTATGACCTACGGCAACAGGATTAATATCCAGGAATGCAAAGAATTCATCATTCTCTGCGACCTTGTGGCAAGGAATCTCGCCAGCCACAATTCTGCTAAAAATTGATGCCATATAATAAACCTCCTTTAAATTGAAATATCCATAATTTCAAATGTCATAATTCCAGAAGGAACTTTGATTTCAACAACATCGCCAACCTTTTTACCCATAAGACCTTGGGCAATAGGAGTGCTTACTGCGATTTTTCCTTCCTTCAGATTAGCTTCAGAATCTGAAACCAATGTATATGTCATTACGGCATTGTTTTTTGTATTCTTGATTTTTACTTTGTTCAAAATCTGAACTTCGTCAGTCTGAACACGTGATTCGTCGATAAGGCGAGCGTTGGCAATCAGACCTTTCAACTGAGCCAATTTTGCTTCCATAATGCCCTGAGCTTCTTTTGCAGCATCGTATTCGGCATTTTCAGACAAGTCGCCTTTATCTCTGGCTTCTGCAATCTGAGCTGAGATTTCCGGACGTTTCACAGTTTCCAAATAGTTAATTTCGGCTAATATTTTGTTGTAGCCTTCCTCTGTCATATAACTAACAGCCATAATAATATCCTCCTATATTTTATTTGATTAATTATTTTACAATAAAAAAAGAATCCCGACCATAATTATGGCCGGAACTCTTATATACCTTGTGTACTTCGCAAATATAAACGAAGTTTTTAATATAAACAAATTAATGCAGAAACTATGTTTTCTGCTTTAAAACACATATTATGGAATATAGCTTAAAGCAATCCTTTTATTTCTTTTTCCAATGTTCTTAAATCCTCAACCCTTTTCACCAGATTGCCTTTTCTGTCCAATAGGAAAATAGCAGGCAACTGTTTTACATTATATAATGAAGCGACTTTTGAATAAACTGTTTCCAGGTCGCGAACGCAATTCCAAGGGAGATTTGAAGCAGCATTTCTCCAGAAGTGCAAATCTGCATCAAGCGAAATCTGATAAATCTTCAATCCTTTTGAAGAGTATTCGGAATATAATCTGCCAAACTCCATATTTAGAGAAGGTGACCATTCTGCCTGATATGCAGTGAAATTGACAATAGTCACGCTTTCACGCGCCACATCTGATAATTTGACGATATTGCCATTCTCATCGGGAAGAGATACATCCATATAACTTATCTCTGTTGTTTCCACATTATCAAGATTAATAGGTCGCTGGCTTCTTATAACCTTTATTGACTGCAATGCAAGGTTATGCAAATGAGCTGCTCGCGGACTTTCCGGATAGAAATGGTCATAGCTAGTAGCAACGGCACCATAAGCTCTTGAGTCAGTCTTATCATACAAATCGAACAAAAGCATTCCATCAATCTGCTGGAACAAAGCATAATAGGCAACAGTTGACATTGGAGCCGAATAGATGTATTTCAGAGCTGTATTCTTATATTCCTTGAATATACGATCCACCTGATTTGCCATTGTAGTATCAGCTATCTGCTTTTCATTATATTCTTTCTTCAACTTTGAAATAGCCTGATTGGCATCAAGCTGAGCCAATGTTATAGTTTTGATGGCTTTATTGTTCTCTGAACCTTCGATTTTGTAGGATGTGGCAAAAGTATTTGCGTCAGCCTCAATCATCACAGTCTCAGTTGAATCAACAGCGAAATTAATCAGCTGGTTCTTTAATCTCAAACGATAGAAATCAGGATATTCAGGACGAAGCTGTGAGAAATGGAATTTACCGGTTCTGTTTAATTTCACCGAGTCCAAAGTTTCAACAGAAGAAATCCCTATATTCTCAAGATACAGAACCATATCTTCCGCATCGGAAATCACACCCTCAACCTTAAACTTCTGTTCTTTCTGACATCCTGCAAGCAGTAAGGAAAGAGAAAAAAGCGCTGTCAGAATTTTAGAAATCTTGTTCATCTGGAAATAAAACTTCAGTTATTATCGTAATCTTTTTATTATTAATTTGCTGCAAATATACATTATTTTACAAACAGACACTAAAGAATACCTGTTTCTTATTTATTTTTTTAGGAAAAATAGGCTTAATTGAATGATTTATTTTTCATTTTCATGTGTTTACAGATAAACTTTCACTAACTTTGCAACAATTTTATAGATTGAAGAAAAATAAGAAAGAAGATTATGCTTAATCCAATTAACAAGACGATCGAGTTAGGCGATGGAAGAACCATCACCATCGAAACCGGGAAATTGGCTAAGCAAGCAGACGGTGCAGTAACTGTTCGTATGGGCAATACTGTTCTGCTTGCAACTGTTTGTGCCGCTAAAGATGCAAATCCCGGTGTTGACTTTATGCCACTACAGGTTGAATACAAAGAAAAGTTCTCTGCATTTGGCCGTTTCCCGGGAGGTTTTACCAAAAGAGAAGGAAAGGCTTCTGATTACGAAATCTTGACAGCCCGTTTGGTTGACAGAGCTCTGCGTCCATTGTTCCCGGATAACTATCATGCTGAAGTTTATGTAAATATCATACTTTTCTCTGCTGACGGTGTTGATATGCCAGACTCTTTGGCCGGTCTAGCAGCATCTGCTGCCCTTGCTGTTTCCGACATTCCATTCAATGGTCCGATTTCGGAAGTGCGAGTTGCACGTGTTAACGGAGAATTTATCGTTAACCCAACTTTCGAGCAATTAGAAAATGCCGACATAGACATCATGGTAGGTGCTACTATCGACAATATCATGATGGTTGAAGGTGAAATGAACGAAGTTCAGGAATCTGAAATGCTTGATGCTATCAAGGTTGCTCACGAAGCAATCAAGGTTCAGTGCCAGGCTCAGATGGAACTTATGGAAGCATGCGGCAAAACTGTTAAACGTGAATATTGCCACGAAGTAAATGATGACGAACTTCGTAAGGATGTTCACGACAAATGCTATGCTAAAGCTTATGCTGTTGCTGTTTCCGGTACAGACAAACACCAACGTGCAGAAGCATTCGAAGCTATCGTTGAAGAATATAAAGCTCAGTTCACAGAAGAAGATTTGACTGAAGAAAAGGTTGGCATGATCGACCGCTACTATCACGATGTTGAGAAAGAAGCTATGCGCCGTGCTATCCTTGACGAAGGCAAACGTCTGGACGGACGTAAGACAACTCAGATCCGTCCTATCTGGATTGAAACAGACTATTTGCCAGGACCTCACGGTTCAGCAATCTTTACTCGTGGTGAAACTCAGTCATTGTCAACAGTGACATTGGGTACTAAAGCTGACGAAAAGATTATTGACGATGTTCTTGTTCATGACAAAGAACGTTTCTTATTACATTATAATTTCCCTCCATTCTCAACTGGCGAAGCAAAAGCTCAGCGTGGTGTTGGTCGTCGTGAAATTGGTCACGGACACTTGGCTTGGCGTGCTTTGAAACGTATGATTCCAGAAGATTATCCATACGTTGTCAGAGTAATGTCAGACATTCTTGAATCAAACGGTTCATCATCAATGGCAACAGTTTGTGCCGGAACTTTGGCTCTTAGAGATGCAGGTGTTCCAATGAAGAAACCGGTTTCTGGTATTGCGATGGGTCTTATCTCAGAAAATCATGGTACTAACTATGCTATCCTTTCTGATATCCTTGGTGACGAAGACCACTTGGGTGATATGGACTTCAAGGTAACAGGTACTAGAGATGGTATCACTGCAACTCAGATGGATATCAAGGTTGACGGCCTTTCTTACGAAATTCTTGAGAATGCTTTGGCTCAAGCTCGTGAAGGACGTATGTATATCCTTGACAAGATTATGGAAGCTCAGCCTGAAACAAGAAGCGAATTGAAGCCTCATGCTCCACGAATCGAAACAATGACAATTGGTAAAGAATTCATTGGTGCAGTTATCGGCCCGGGCGGTAAAATCATTCAGGGAATTCAGGAAAAAACTGGCGCTGTTATCACAATTGAAGAAATTGACGGTGCAGGAAGAATCGAAATCTCTGGTAACAACAAAGAAACTATTGACAGCGCAATCCGTGCAATCAAGAGCATTGTTGCAGTTCCTGAAGTTGGAGAAGTTTACGAAGGTAAGATTTCTTCAATCATGCCTTATGGTGCATTCGTTGAATTCATGCCTGGCAAAGACGGATTATTGCATATTTCTGAAATAGACTGGAAACGTTTGGAAACTGTTGAACAGGCAGGTTTGAAAGAAGGTGATACAATCACAGTTAAACTTGTTGACATTGACCAGAAGACTGGTAAATTCAAATTGTCTCATAAAGTTCTTATCCCGAAACCAGAAGGATACGAAGAACGTCCTGAAAGAGCTCCAAGAGGAGACAGAGGAGAACGCAGACAAGAAAGACCTAACAGAGCTCCACGTCGCGAATAATATCCGATTTCTTATTTACTGAAGTTTCATACTTCACATCATGAAACATCAGTTCTTTATACAACAAGGGCTGTATCGATAATCTACCGATACAGCCCTTGACTTTTTCATCAACAAAAGTTGACAAGGATAACAATATCTAAAAAGGCATGTAAACTTCTTCCCTTGTCAACTCATTCTCTATTATATAACTGTTATCCCTTTTTCTGCTAACAACTGAAGGCTTAAATCCTTCAATTTGAATTTCTGAATCTTTCCACTTCCTGTCATAGGATACGAGTCTACAAAGAATATATACTTTGGTATCTTATGTCTGGCAATTTTTCCACGGCAGAAATCACGAACCTCATCTTCAGTCAAAGAAGCACCTTCATGCAATATAATGAATGCACCTACTTCCTCTCCATATTTCTTTGAAGGTACAGCTGCAACCTGAACATCTTTCACGCCTGGAAGATGATAAAGGAATTCCTCAAGTTCACGAGGATAAATGTTTTCACCGCCACGGATAATCATATCTTTTATTCGTCCGGTTATACGGTAATATCCATCTTCATCCTTAACACCCAAGTCGCCACTATGAAGGAAACCATTTTCATCAATTGCTTCATCTGTTGCTTTCTGGTTTTTGTAATAACCTTTCATTACCAGATATCCGCGGCAGCACATTTCACCCTGTTCTCCAATTGCACATTCCTCGCCAGTTTCAGGATTAAGAACTTTCACTTCAGTGAACGGATATTCTTTACCAACTGTTGTACAACGAGCCTCAAATGAATCAGTAAGTACAGAATGTGTCATACCAGGAGAAGATTCAGTCAAACCATATACACTTGTGATATGCGTAATATGCATCTTATCTGTAACTGCACGCATCAGTTCGATAGGGCATAATGCTCCTGCCATAATTCCTGTACGAAGAGATGTCAAATCGAACATATCGAACATCGGATGATTAAGTTCAGCTATAAACATTGTAGGCACACCATACAACGCTGTGCATCGCTCTTTATGCACGGAAGCCAGAACTACAAGTGGGTCAAACTTCTCAACCATCACCTGTGTACAGCCATGTGTAAGAACATTCATTGAAGCCAGAACAACACCGAAGCAATGGAATAATGGAACGCAACAGCACAACTTATCTTCTGATGTAAATCCCATACCTTCGCCGGTAAAATAACCATTGTTGGTGATATTATGATGAGTAAGCATCACACCTTTAGGGAAACCTGTTGTACCGGAAGTATATTGCATATTTACAACATCATGGCAATCGACCTTCTTCTTAGCCTCATCCAATGTGCTATCATCAATATTCTCTCCAAGAAGTAATAATTCAGGAGTATTATACATTCCACGGTATTTCTCCTGTCCGATATACACAACATTCTTAAGCATTGGGAAGCGTTCGCTTTTGAGATATCCACGCTGCGAAGTCTTCAGCTCGGGAAGCATTGTATACATCATATCAATATAGCTTCCATCAAATACTCCGTCTGTTATACACATTGTGTGTATATCAGCATTCTCAACCAGATATTCCAGCTCGCTTTGCTTATAGTTGGTATTTATTGTAACCAAAACAGCTCCGATTTTAGCTCCGGCAAAAAGGAAAGTCAACCAATCTGGCACATTGGTTGCCCAAACTCCAATATGAGTTCCATGCGTAATACCTAAGGCAAGCATACCTTTTGCCATTCTGTCAACACGTTCGTTGAACTGTTTCCACGTAAATCTCAAGTCACGGTCTGAATAGACCAAATATTCTTTATCCGGAGTAGTTTCAGCCCAATACTCAAGCCACTGCCCCAGAGTTTTATCTTGCAATTGTAACATATATTCTATTATGATATTGAAAGATTATTAATAAGGAGTATATACAACGCCCAAGATTTGAGCAGCTTCATCGGCAGCAGCGTGAACATGATGCGGAACTATTGAATCATAATAAATACTGTCTCCTTCTTCCAATATATATTGTGTTTTTCCGTAACTGATTTCAACAACGCCTTTCATTACATAAATAAACTCTTCACCTTCGTGAGATGAAAGGGCAAACAAATCGTTAGCCGTTGATGGAGCAACATCTATCAGGAACGGTTCCACATGTCTGCCTGATTTATCCTGCGACAACGCATGATATTCCATATGCTTTCTTCCAGCAGAAGCGTTGTTGGTAAAATCTATACCATTTGATTCATTTGAATCACCCTTTCGATGAACAACAGGTCCCAACTCTGACTGATCATCAAGGAATGTTCCCAATCTTACGCCCAAAACTCTTGCTATCTTTATCAGCGGAGCCAAAGAAGGGAAATCTATATTATTTTCTATACGTTCAATCTGATCTACTGATAAGTTTGAACGTTGAGACATTTCTTCTATTGTTATTTGTTTTGTTTCACGAATATTCTTGATCTTTTCTCCGATCACTTTATTGTTTCCCATGAATATTAAAACTTTTAGATTAATACTTTTCTAACACTAATAATGCAAAACTAATACAAAAATAAGACTAAAACAAATAAATTTGCAAACATATCCATATATAGCACTGTTTTATCAAACAGCAATGCATATATAAACAAAAAGGCAATTCTCTTTGTATGAGAATCGCCTTTTCTTCTTCGCAAAACGAAGTTGTTTCTTATTTTCTGATACCTAATTCTTTGATGATCGCACGGTAACGTTCGATATCAACTTTGATTAGATAATCCAACAAACGACGACGTTTACCTACCAACATCTTCAATGCTCTTTCAGTGCTGTAGTCTTTGTGGTTTGCTTTCAAGTGCTCTGTCAAGTGAGCAATACGGAAAGTAAACAATGCAATCTGGCTTTCTGCTGAACCTGTGTTAGCTGCAGACTTACCATACTTTTCGAAAATTTCTTTTTTCTTTGCTGAATCCAAATACATGATTCTAATACTTTAATAAATTAATACTATGTTATCTAAGCGGTTGCAAAGGTAGTAATTATTTTATTATACACAAACATACAACACTAATTTATTTTATTTCATCATATTATTTGCCTATGTAGCAGAAATCAAAGTTGACAAGGGCAAATAAACAGATATTTCATATCAAAATGCCCTTGCCAACCAACAGAAACTTAATTTCAATCAGAATAAACTCCAGGCTACTGTCAGACCAGCCATAACAATAGCAACCATACTCATCAATTTGATAAGTATATTAAGACTTGGACCTGAAGTATCTTTAAACGGATCGCCTACAGTATCACCAACAACTGTTGCTTTATGAGCATCACTTCCTTTTCCTCCGTGGTTACCTTCTTCGATATGTTTCTTAGCATTATCCCAAGCACCTCCTGCATTAGCCATAAATATGGCTAGCACAAATCCAGTACTCAATCCTCCAATAAGAAGACCTATAACACCTGACACACCAAGAACTATACCAGTAAGCATAGGTGCCACAATCGCCAATACTGACGGGAAAATCATCTCTCGCTGCGCTCCTTTTGTTGATATTTCAACGCATCTAGCATAATCCGGTTCAGACTTTCCAGCCAATATTCCAGGAATTTCCCGGAACTGTCTTCTCACCTCTTCCACCATATGTCCTGCAGCACGGCCAACAGCATTCATTGTCAACCCGCAAAACACGAACGACATCATCGCACCAATGAACATTCCAGCCAGAACCTTTGGATTCATAAGTGTTACATCATAATATATCATAAAGTCGGAAAACGAAGCTTTTGATATTTCTATTGTCCGTCCGTCAGCAAAATTCAGGAATGATTCACCAAGGCGAAGAAGTCCTATCTTTATTTCCTCAATATAAGATGCCAATAAAGCTAATCCGGTAAGAGCAGCTGAACCGATAGCAAAACCTTTACCGGTTGCTGCAGTGGTATTTCCTAATGAATCCAGAGCATCAGTTCTACGACGCACTTCAGCGCCTAATCCTGACATCTCTGCATTACCTCCAGCATTATCTGCTATAGGACCATAAGCATCCGTAGCCAGAGTTATACCAAGAGTGGACAACATTCCTACTGCAGCAATACCTATTCCATAAAGCCCCATACCTACATTATCAAAGTCAAAGCCTGAGGCAAACAGGAATGATGCAATAATACCTACAACAACAGCCAAAACAGGAACAGCAGTTGACAACATTCCAACACCAAGACCGGAAATAATCACAGTTGCAGGTCCGGTAAGTCCTGATTCTGACACCTTTTGCGTAGGTTTATAAGATTGAGAAGTATAATACTCAGTTGCCTGTCCTATAATTATTCCAACCAACAGACCAACCACAACCGAACAGCTTATCCAGAACCAGTTTTCCAACTGAAGGAAATACAATACAGCGAAAGAAGCAATCGCTATCAGGATAGAACTAAGATTTGTTCCAACAGCTAACGACTTCAACAACTGACTGATATCTGCATCTTCTTTCGTACGGATAGCAAATATTCCTATTATTGAAAGGACAATTCCCACGGCCGCTATAAGCATAGGAGCAACAACCGCCTTATACTGCATTCCTACATCACCGGAAGAAACATAAGCCGCAGCTCCAAGAGCTGCTGTTGCCAATATAGAACCGCAATATGATTCATATAAGTCTGCTCCCATTCCTGCCACATCACCAACATTATCTCCTACATTATCCGCAATAGTAGCTGGATTGCGAGGGTCATCTTCCGGAATGCCAACCTCAACTTTACCTACCAAATCCGCCCCAACATCAGCAGCTTTGGTATAAATACCGCCACCAACACGGGCAAACAAGGCTTGAGTAGATGCACCCATTCCAAAAGTAAGCATAGTTGTTGTTATAAGTGTAAGTTTACTGGTAGGATTCAGAGCGTCTACAGGAAGAACTGCATTCAGTAATATATACCAGAAAGAAATATCAAGAAGCCCGAGCCCTACAACAACAAGCCCCATCACAGCTCCACTGCGAAATGCTATTTGAAGCCCCTTGTTCAATGAGTGGCGCGCGGCATTTGCCGTTCGAGCAGAAGCATAAGTTGCAGTCTTCATTCCAAGGAAGCCCGCAAGCCCGGAGAAAAATCCTCCCGTAAGGAAGGCTATAGGAACCCATTCGTTCTGAACATTCAGCACATAAGCCATAAATGCGAACAGAACAACCAAAACCATAAAGACATAACCAACAACCTTGTATTGTTGCTTCAGATAAGACATTGCTCCTTTACGCACGTGCGAAGCAATACGAATCATCGTTTCTGTCCCTTCGCTCTCTTTCTTCATTTGCCTGAAAAAATACCAGGCAAACAGCAATGCGAGAACTGATGCTGCCGGAATAATCCAAAAAATACTTGTCACCATATAGTAATAGATTTAAAATGGATAGCTCTGATTCTCCCTAAAGTTAAGTATAATAATAGAATAACATTCAAAAATCACGTAAAATAAACTAAAAAAGAAACGAGATTAACACCTATATTTCCTTGTTTGCAAAACAAATTATTTATCAAACACACATACCTAACAATAAATCTCAGTAATTTTGTGCCCCCAAAAGTATTATAATAAACAAGCAATGTTATAAAGCATTGAAATTTCAATGCAAACAGTTGAACGACATTTGAAATTTAAATAAAAAACAAATATGAAAACTCTTAGTAAAAATGCAATTATCGGTTATCCCGCGGGAATAATTACCGGTATTACTTATGGACTAAACCCTTTATTTGGTGTTCCTTTAATGAAAAATGGAGCTTCAGTTGAGTCTATCCTATTTTTCCGATATGCTATAGCTGTATTATTTTTAGGCGGATTCTTATTACTTAGCAGACAAAGCTTCAAAATTTCGTGGAAACAGGCTGTAGTTCTGCTTATTCTCGGAATGCTTTATACTTCAAGTAGTATTTTCCTGTTTGAAGCATATAACTATATAGCGTCGGGACTAGCTACAACTCTAATATTTCTATATCCTGTCCTCGTTGCAATTATAATGGTATTTCTCCGTGTTGTTCCTTCATGGCCAGTATGGTTATCCATTTTCCTGACTTTCGTAGGAGTTGTAATCATGACACAGGGCGATTCTTCTCAGGCAATAAATCCAACAGGCGTTATTCTGTCATTAGGTTCAGCCTTAGTTTATGCTTTGTTCATAGTGATTATTAACCGAAGTAAAATTATCAAAGACATATCAAATACTCTTCTTACATTTTATGCTCTTAGTGTTGGTGCAATTATTTTTATGGGTAAAATAATGATTTCTGACACGGGAATAACCAATGGATTGACAGGGAATATGGCATGGCTTAATTTAATAGGTCTCGCAATACTTCCAACTATTGTTTCAACTGCCACTCTAGCTATTGCTACACGAAATATCGGAGCAACAAAGGCTTCGGTTTTAGGAGTGTTCGAACCGGTTACTGCAATCCTTATCGGTACTGTAGTATTCGGTGAACCTCTGACTACAAATATCATAGTCGGTATTCTGCTTTCGGTTGCTGCTATTACATTTATGATTGCAAAAACGAAAAGATAAATTCAGGAGAAAAACATGCCGATGTTTTCTCTGAAATACCCTTTGTTTCGTTCGAAATGTCAAATATTTTCAGGGGAATAACAGGTGTTTTGTTTTTACAAGTTTCACAACTCCTGTATAATATTAATATCCAGAGATATCATGTGATTTAAGAACATATTTTCACACTATTGTTTTTAATAAATAAACTATATATATGTTCATGAAAATGCATCCGTATGTATGTGGAAATATATACGGATGTAAATTGAAATATATACGGAAGTAATCCGAATTACATTCGGATGTATTTTCAGCATAAAAAACAGAAAGGCACAAAGCTCAGAGAATTTATTTTAACTCTGTGGCTTTGTGCCTTTTATATTCAAGTCACTCTAAAATATACGAAACTTAAATTACAAATTATTTCTGCAATTTGCAATCTGAGCAACGAGACTGAATCTGCTTGAAGAAGTCGTTACCCTTATTATCTACAAGGATAAATGCAGGGAAGTCTTCAACTTCAATTTTCCAGATTGCTTCCATTCCCAATTCCGGATATTCAACGCATTCAATGCTCTTGATATTGTTCTGAGCCAAAATAGCAGCAGGACCACCAATTGAACCCAAATAGAAACCACCGTGTTTCTTACAAGCATCTGTTACCTGCTGGCTACGGTTACCTTTTGCCAACATAATCATGCTACCGCCGTGGCTCTGGAACAAATCAACATACGGGTCCATACGACCTGCAGTTGTCGGGCCCATAGAACCACAAGCCATTCCAGCAGGAGTCTTAGCAGGACCAGCATAATAAATAGGATGATCCTTGATATACTGTGGTAAGTCTTCACCACGATCCAAACGTTCTTTCAATTTTGCGTGAGCGATATCACGGCCAACAATGATTGTTCCGTTCAAAGACAAACGTGTTGCAACAGGATATTTATCCAATTCTGCAAGGATTTCATTCATCGGACGATTCAAGTCAATCTTAACAGCATTGCCTTCACCTGCCTTGCGCAATTCTTCAGGAATCAATTCACCTGGATTTGAATCAAGTTTTTCAATCCAAATACCATCCTTGTTAATCTTACAACGGATGTTACGGTCTGCAGAGCAAGAAACGCCCAAACCTACAGGACAAGAAGCACCGTGACGAGGCAAACGGATGATACGTACGTCATGAGCATAATATTTACCACCGAACTGTGCACCCAAACCAATCTTGTGAGCTTCTTCAAGAACTTGTTTTTCCAATTCGATATCACGGAAAGCACGTCCACCTTCATTACCTGTTGTAGGCAAATTATCATAGAAGCGAGTTGAAGCCAACTTAACTGTCAACAAGTTCTTTTCAGCAGAAGTACCACCAATAACGAAAGCAATATGATAAGGAGGACAAGCTGCAGTTCCAAGAGTTTTCATCTTTTCAACCAAGAAAGGAACCAAAGTTGCAGGATTAAGGATAGCTTTTGTTTCCTGATACAAATATGTTTTGTTAGCAGAACCACCACCTTTAGTTACGCAAAGGAAGTTATATTCCATACCTTCAGTTGCTTCGATGTCAATCTGAGCAGGCAAGTTACATTTAGTGTTGACTTCTTCATACATTGTCAACGGAGCGTTCTGTGAATAGCGAAGATTTTCTTCAGTATATGTTTTGAAAACACCTTCTGACAAAGCTTCTTCATCGCAATATCCAGTCCAAACCTGCTGACCTTTTTCACCGTGAATAATTGCAGTACCAGTATCCTGGCAGAAAGGAAGCAAACCTTTGCTTGCAACTTCAGCATTGCGCAAGAAAGTCAAAGCTACATATTTATCATTGTCGCTAGCTTCCGGATCGCTAAGGATTTTTGCTACCTGCTCATTGTGAGAACGGCGAAGCATGAAAGAAACATCACGGAAAGCCGCATTTGCCATCGCTGTAAGACCTTCTTTTGCGATCTTCAGGATTGGTTTTCCTTCGAATTCAGAAACAGACACATAGTCTTTTGTAAGCAAATAATACTCAGTTGTATCATGTCCGTGTTCGAACATCGGCTGATACTTGAATGAAGGTGTTGCCATATTCTTTATATTTTTATGATATATTATTGGTTTAAATACAATGCTATTTTCATGGCAAACTTAACGAAAAAAGCTGAGATAGACATAAAAAAAATGGGAAATCAATATACTTTCACTATATTCGCAACATTATGGAAAAGTACAGATTTATATTGACGTTAAGTCTTGTTATCCTGTTTATCGGAAAAGTCACTGCACAAGTCAGTCATGGAGGTTCGCCTCTTCCTTTGACTTCATTGCGAAGTACTCAGAATATTGTTTATGAACAGATGCCATATTTTGATGTGGCAGAAGAACTCCGTATTGACTCGCTGAACGAGTCAGACCACAGGAGCGGATTTCGTTTTGCCTATAAATTTATGACAAACTTCAACAGAAGTAATTCTGGAAGTTCATTTATCCTGGAAGACGGGACAAAAGTTTGGCGACTTGGCATTTATTCTCCCGGCGCATTGTCAATCAATGTTTTGTTCAGTGAATATGAATTACCTGCAGGTGCAAAACTTTTCTTATATGACGAAACCCAAACACAAATACTTGGCTCATTCACCAATGAAAATAATTCTGAACTCGACATATTGCCTGTTGCACCAATTACCGGCGAAAGAATAATAATTGAGTATCAGGAACCCAGACTGGCAGAATTTCCGGGAAGACTAACAGTTGGAGAGGTAAATCATGGTTACCGTGATTTCAAAGGAAAAGAACCGGAAGAAGGAAAAGAATCACTTGATGAAATTCCTCCTCTTAGCTGTTATGCAGACAGTTCAAGCAGTTATAATGAACTAGGTCACAGTGTCGTTCTGATGATAATTGACGGAACGACAGGCTGTACAGGTACATTAATAAATAATACACAAAAAGATGGAAAGCCTTATTTGTTGACAGCATCGCATTGCCTGAACAAATCATTTACTATTACTAATCCAGATTACGAGAAAGTTGCTAACTCCATAGTTTGTTTTTACAATTATAACAGTCCGTTGTGTAAAACTATACTCAGAGGAACGGAGGAAATGACAACAGCTTCGGCACATTATAGAGCCGTATCTGAAGGGAATGACATGGCTCTACTAGAGCTTTTAGAGCTTCCTCCTGTTTATTATCAACCTTATCTTGCAGGTTGGAATATCGAAAATGCAGGGAAATCTCCTTTCTTTTGCATACAGCATCCGTCATATTCTACAAAACGAATTAGTCTGACATATAATAATGTAGAACTAAAGACCTTCACAAGCAGTAGCTTTCCTTTTTTTGCCCAATCACATTGGTATATTGAGAAATGGGATATAGGATACACAGCCGGAGGTTCATCCGGTTCTGCCCTATTCAACTCAAATAATAGGATAATTGGGGCACTGAGTGGAGGACAATCAAAAAAAGGTTCACCATATAATGACTATTTTTATTCTCTTTCTAAAATCTGGGACCAGCAAAAAGAAGAAAACAAACAGTTAAAACACTGGCTTGACCCACAAAATACTGGAGCTAAAGACTGCGAAGGGATGAATCCATATTCAAACACGTCATGTTTCAGACTGAGTAATGTTGGAGATTCAGGTCAAAAAGAGAAAATAGAGTGTTCAGCTTATTCTTCAACTGATTCTAGACCTTTGTTTGGAAATAATTCTTCAGGAAATTCCGAATATCTTGAGGAATATTCTCTATCAGGAGATGCGATTCTTCATGGTACTTATATTGTGACTCCAGAAATAGGTAAATCTACTGAGAATTTGAATGTGGAAATTGTTGTTTATGACAGCAACAATAATTCTCCCTATACATTATTATATAGTGAAACTTTCAAGCCTAGTTATCTTAACTTGGAGAATGACTCATTTATTGAAACAAACAAACCACTTGGACGAGCGCAAGAACATTTTATCCGATTTGAAACTCCCGTTAAAGTCAATAATAGATTTTATATAGGTTACAAAATTCAACAAGCATCTGATGAAGTATCTTTTGCAGCGTACAATCTTCCCAAAGGTTGTATAAGTGGAGCTACTACATGGATAAAAGAAAAAGATATTTGGAAAAAATCAACAGAATATGCAGCAGCAGGTTTTGCCACATCATTATATTTGGATCCTGTGATAGAATACAAGACTTTAGTTTCAAACGAAGATGTCACCTCTCCAGCTTCGGAAGATATAATAATCTATGTTGAGAATTCAACAAAAGAAATACGGATAATTTTCCCGGATGAAGAGACTGCAAAAGATTCTTATTTCAGGATTTATTCAATGAAAGGTGAGCTGGTAGAATATTCCAGCAATCTTCAGAAAGAAAACATAATCAATCCTAAAAATATCAACCAAGGCATTTATATTATAAAAGTCGAGGGGAAAAATCAGTCTGTGACAAAGAAAATAGTATTATAGTATCTGTTTTCACCTTGATATTTACATAAAAAGCACTTTTCCTTAAATATTTTAAAGCAAGTTTGATATCCAAATTAAAAAAATGCTGTACTTTTGTCACTTGGTTATGTGTTAGGTAGAAAAGATTAAAAAATATATACAAACATTTTATTTAAACTTACAACAATTATGAACAGAAAGTTTTTATTGCCTTTCTTAGTATTGGCAGCAATTTTGACTTTTTCTTCTTGTTCTAACAAATTGAAACCGTTAGCAGAAGAATACGTTAAAGCAGAACCACAGCCGATGGAAGCTATCGGTGGTAAAGTTCCTGTTACTATCAACGCTACATTCCCAGCAAAATGGTTCAACAAAAAAGCTGTAGTAACTGTTACTCCGGTAATCCGTTATGAAGGCGGCGAAGCTTGGGGAACTTCTTACACTTACCAGGGTGAAAAAGTTCAGGGTAACAACCAAGTTATTGCTTACAAACAGGGCGGCAATGTTACAATGAAATCTAATTTCACTTACAAACCAGAAATGAAAAAATCTGAATTGTATTTGACATTCGACGCTAAAATCAAAAACAAAACTGTTAAATTGCCTGATTTGAAAATCGGTGAAGGTGTAATCGCTACCTCAGAATTGGCAGACGCTGCTACAGCTAACGCTGCTATCGCTGCTGATAAATTCCAGCGCATCATCAAAGAAGCTCACGATGCAAACATCATGTTCTTAATCCAGCAGGCTGAACTTCGCTCTAAAGAGTTGAAGAAAGATGAAATCGCTGACTGGAAAGACTTGGTTAAGAATGCAGACGAAGCTCCTAACCAGAACGTAGCAATCGAAATCCAGGCTTACGCTTCTCCTGATGGTGGTTTGAAATTGAATGAAGGTTTGGCTGAAAGACGTGAAGGTAACACTTCTAAATATTTGGCTAAAGAATTGAAGAAGATGAAAGTTGACGTTCCAGTTGACGCTAAATATACTGCTCAGGACTGGGAAGGCTTCCAGGAATTGGTTTCTAAATCAAACATCCAGGATAAAGACTTGGTATTGCGTGTTCTTTCAATGTACAAAGATTCTGAACAGCGCGAACAGGAAATCAAAAACATTTCTTCTGTATTCAGCACATTGGCTGAAGAAATCTTGCCTCAGTTGCGTCGTTCACGCTTGATCGCTAACATCGAAATCATCGGTAAATCTGACGACGAAATCTCTGCTTTGGCTAAGAGCAATCCTAAAGAATTGAACGTTGAAGAAATCCTTTACGCTGCTACATTGACTAACAATGATGCAGAAAAAGCTACTATCTATAACAAAGCTTCTGAATTGTATCCTAACGACTACCGTACATGGAACAACATCGGTATGATGGCATTCCGTGCTGGTGACTTGGCTAAGGCTGAACAGATGTTCAACAAAGCTAACTCAGTTAAGAACAATCCTGAATCTAACATGAACTTAGGTTTGATCGCTTTGACTAAGGGTGACCAGGCTAAAGCTCAGCAGTTGTTCGGTAGCGCTTCTGGCGTTGCAGAATTGAGCGAAGCTCTTGGTGTTCTTTACTTGAAACAGGGCGAATATGCTAAGGCTGTTAACTCATTCGGTTCAATCAAATCTAACAATGCTGCTTTGGCTCAGATCTTGACAAAAGATTACAGCAAAGCTTCTCAGACTTTGAACGGTGTTGCTAAAGCTGACGCTACAACTTCTTACTTGAAAGCTATCGTTGCTGCTCGTACTAACGATGCAAACGGCGTAATCAGCAACTT
Organism: Parabacteroides sp. KHUB-01; assembly: GCF_056640935.1. Lineage (NCBI taxonomy): Bacteria > Pseudomonadati > Bacteroidota > Bacteroidia > Bacteroidales > Tannerellaceae > Parabacteroides > Parabacteroides sp. KHUB-01. The sequence goes on from NZ_CM153256.1 coordinate 1,975,160, forward strand.
GAAAGACGCTATTGCTAAAGACAGCAACATGAAGAAAGAAGCTGCTATCGATTTGGAATTTGCTAAATATGCTACTAACTCAGATTTCACTGCATTGGTAAAATAATAAGATTCCAATAAGATAAAAATAATAAACCCCGGCTGTCCAGAACAGTCGGGGTTCTTTTTTATTATATCCTTATTATTAGAATGCTGCAACTTCCTGAACTTTATACACCATTTCCATCCATACCCAATATCTCAAGGCTTTGCCCAAAAACATTGAAATAGCAACAATCCATACATTACCACGAAGGAAACCAAGAGCAACAGCAATAAAATCACCAATGCCAGGTAAAAAAACGAAGAATGCCATCCATGAACCTTTTCCCTCAATCCAATTTTGCACTTTCTGCAATTTTACCTTATCCAATTTGAGGTATTTCTCAATCCACTCCACTTTTCCCAACATTCCTAACCAATAGCAACTCATTCCGCCAAGGAAATTGCCTAAAGTGGCAGCAATCATACATGGCCAATAAGAAGCGCCGGCAAGAAGCACACCGGTCAAAACTACCTCACTACTGAATGGTAAAATTGTCGCAGCAAGGAAAGAGGCGATAAAAACACCTATGTATCCAAAATCTATAAGAAATTCCATATACGAAGAATGAAGAATATAAAATAAGCAATTAATGACACATTAAACATCCAAAACACATATTTCCCTTTTACAACGGTAAAGAAATGAGCTATGAGAATAGAAGCCGGCAAACCTATAACTTGCAAGAACTCTTCTGAAGACTGCTCGTAAAGGAAGAAAAGGCCAAAAGACCATACAGTCATCAATATAAGGAACGAAAGAAATTGACGTGTTCGCAAATTATCTTCATGCTCATGGGTAATTATATTTATTGAAGCTATAGAAATAAGTATCACTCCATATATTATACCAATCCAATCTGTCCACTCAGAATTAAAAATCTGTAATGGTTGTATCTTAAATAATGTATGATAAGGAATGCTTAATGCTGAATAATCGCTTTGCCAAACACACCAGCCGAATACAAACCAATATATCGTAATAACTCCCATAACTGAAGCCACAAACGAACGTATATTCAGTGAGCGGAATTTATACATTCCAAACCAGAATAATGGCAGAAAACACAATATATAAGTCCAAAGCAAACTTCCCACTCCTATAATAAAAGAAGCATTGAATGCCCTGTATGTATTGTAAGGATTATGATATGAAATAAAAAGCTGATAAATTGCCAACACAAGGCAAAAAACTCCAAACGAAGCTGACTTAATTGGGAAAAAATCCGGATTTGTACTACTAAGGAGCATATAAAAGAGAACTGGCAACAGCGTTTTCTCTCTAATCAGCATTAGTGAATAATTTGCCCTATGAACCAAAAACGCTCCGCCAACCATAAGAAAGAAACCTATCATAAATGTTATTCCTTTCTCTGGCATTATCTGGCAAATATAATTCCACAATGGAGGAGCTGATATTTCTCCATAAACAGGATAACCTATCGAGAAAATATATCCGGCAATCCAACACAAAATACAAGCAATATTAATGAAAAGGAAAATCGAAAGCTTGCCGGTCGTATATCGGGAAGAAAACATAAAAACAAGAGAATTTTATGCAATAAATACTATAAAAAAGAGCTGGGGAAAGACTGGCCATAAGCCATATATTTCCTCCCCAACTCTTTATCTGGTTTATTTCTTACAGGTCAAATCCGATATCACTGCGGAAATATTTCTTATCGAAATCAATCGCTTTTGCTCCGGCAAATGATTTGGCAAGTGCTTCTTCCTTATCTTTTCCGTATGAGCTGACTGCGATAACACGTCCGCCGTTTGTCAGAATCTTTCCGTCTTCTTCTTTTGTTCCTGCGTGGAAAAGAATACTGTCAGTAACGTTTTCCATTCCTGTCATTACTTTTCCTTTTTCATAAGCTTCAGGATAACCACCGCTAACCAACATTACTGTAACTGCAGCGCGTTCGTCCTCTACAAGAGTCTTAGATGCAAGATTTCCGGCAGCAACACCTTCAAGAAGCTCAACCAAATCACTCTTGATACGCAACATTACAACTTCTGTTTCCGGGTCACCCATGCGACAGTTGTATTCTATAACCATCGGTTCGTTCTTGACATTGATAAGTCCAAGGAAAATAAAACCTTTATAATCCAAGCCTTCTGACTTCAGACCTTCAACTGTCGGACGGATAATTCTTTCGTCAACTTTCTGCATGAACACAGTATCAGCAAACGGAACAGGAGAAACTGCACCCATACCGCCAGTGTTAAGTCCTGTATTGCCTTCGCCGATACGTTTATAATCTTTTGCAACTGGCAATACTTTATAATCGTTTCCGTCAGTAATTACGAATACAGAACATTCAATACCATCAAGGAACTCCTCGATTACAACAGTCTTGCTGGCATCACCAAACATTCCGCCCAACATATCGCCAAGTTCTTTTTTGGCTTCTTCCAAAGAATCTATAATCAATACACCCTTTCCTGCAGCCAAACCATCTGCTTTAAGAACATAAGGAGCTTCAAGCTGTTCAAGGAAAGCATATCCTTCCTCCAGATTCTCTGCAGAAATACTCTTATATCTTGCAGTAGGAATATTATGACGCATCATAAATGCTTTTGCAAAGTCCTTGCTACCTTCAAGCTGTGCACCGGCTTTGCTTGGACCGATAACAGGAATTCCAGCAAGTTCTGCATCGTTCTTGAAGAAATCATATACACCTTTAACAAGTGGGTCTTCAGGACCGACTACAACCATATTCACGTCATTTGCCAAAGCAAATTCCTTGATTGCAGGAAAGTCGTCAGCTTTGATATTTACATTTGTTCCAGCCTGAGCTGTTCCTGCATTTCCCGGAGCAATAAATAATTTATCTACTTTCGGGCTTTGTGCTATTTTCCAAGCAATGGCGTGTTCTCTACCGCCTGAACCTAATAATAAGATGTTCATATTTTGAGTTTTTAAGTTTTTGAGTTTATAAGTTGACAAGGGAACGAGGGAACGAGTTAACAAGGAACTATATTAAGAATATATTCAACTCTACTACTTAACTCCTTGGTTCCTTAACTTCTCAATCCCCTATCCTTATTTCAAATAATCATCGAAATAACGAGTTATTTTCTCATGCAAATGAGGTCTGTCCTTGCCTATTACATTGTGCTCATGTCCCGGATATACGAAATAATCAGGATAAGTATTTGCTTCAACACAAGCTTTCAGGAAGCCGAGGCTGTGCTGCCATACTACAACCGGGTCGATATCTCCATGAATCATCAGCAAATGACCTTTCAGGTTTCCGGCTTTCAACTTAAGATTTGCATTCTTGTAACCTTCCGGATTCTCCTGAGGACGGTCCATATATCTTTCACCATACATGATTTCATATTTACTCCAGTCAATAACCGGACCACCAGCAACTCCAACCTTGAATATATCAGGATATGTAAGCATAAGGTTTGTTGTCATGAAACCACCATAGCTCCATCCATGAACTCCGATACGGTCAGCATCAACATAAGATTTCGTTTTCAGGAATTCCACACCTTTCACCTGGTCTGCCATTTCATTCACTCCAAGATTTCGGTGAATTACACTTTCAAAATCAAAACCTCTGTTTGCCGAACCACGGCTATCAACTGTGAATACAACATATCCGCGATTAGCCATATAAATATCCCAACCGCTAACGCCGCCCATCCAGTTTCCTGTTACCAGCTGAGCATGCGGACCACCATATACATACACAATTGTCGGATATTTCTTTCCAGGAACCATATTTCCCGGTTTTACAATGAAATAATTCAAATCTGTTGTGCCATCGGCAGCCTTTATTGTGCCACGTTCCACTTCCGGCATTACATAACCTTCATAAGGATTCTTTGCCGTAAGAATATTCTTCAGAGTCTTGCCCTTTTTAGTTTCGATAATATCAATGTTACGAGGAACATTCCAAGATGAATAATTGTCAATAAGATATTTTCCGTCGTGGCTTAACATTGTGTTGTGAACACCAACTTTCTGTTCGCTTGGCGACATACACAACAATGCTCCTTTCTTGATATTAAGCTTCCATGTCTTTACTGACAAAGGATTGTTAGATTCAGGCAAATCAGCTGAAATAGGTTTAGTTGCCGATATAAACAAGTTGTCACCTTTTTCGTCGAATCCCAAAACATCACTTACAATCCATCTGCCTTCTGTCAGCTGACGGACAAGAGTTCCATCTGTGTTATAAAGATACAAATGGTTGAAACCATCACGCTGGCTCTGCCAAATGAATTGCTCAGGATTCTCAGGCAAGAACAATACCGGCTGTTGCGGCTCAACGTAATGTTCATTCTTCTCTGTAAACAAATCTGCGTCCTTACTTCCTGTTTCAGCAGAATAACGAACCAAATGCATTTCATTCTGTTCACGGTTAAGCTCCGCTATATAGACGTATTTGCTATCCGGACTCCAAGCTACATTTGTTAGGAATTTCTCTTTAGGTGTTCCAGTCTTCAACCATGTTATCTTTCCTGATTCAACATTATATATTCCGACTGTTACATGATGACTCTTCATCCCTGCCATCGGATAACGGCGAGGATTCACAGTGGCACATCTAGCTGTTATATCAACCAGCGGATAAGGTGTAACCATTGACTCGTCCATTCTGTAGAATGCAAGCTGTGAACCGTCAGGCGACCAGAACAATCCTTTGTGAATACCAAATTCGTTCTGATGAACGGACTGACCACAGACAATACCTTCGCCTTTCTCATCAGTAACAACGCTTACTTTATTCTCAGGAGAAAGAACTCGGACGTTGTTGCCTTCAGTAAAAGCAAAATAGCCGGTAGCCGGACAATATTCATAGTTTGCACCACCTTTGTCCATATTATAAGAACGTTCCACCTTGTTTTCCTTGTAATTATAATGTACAAGTACATTATGGGCACGGAAACTCAGAATTTCCTCTTCTTCCTGATCCGGAACGGAAATTCTTGGCATATTGCCGATAGTTTTCAGACCGGCATCTTCCAAAGCCTTATTCATTGTCTGCAAAGTGGTGACACACTTCAAGGAATTCTTACCCTGGCGAACTGCGTCGCCCATAATTACAGAATCACCTTTGGTGTAAAGATAACTATCACCACACCATTGAAGCTGAGGAACAGATTTCGGCACAAAACGGCTATAATTCTTGCCGCCCGGAATCAAGTCCTGCAAGCCCAAATCCTTACTCTGAGCCACAGCTATCGAAGCACAAGCTATGGCACAGAGACAAACCAAACCACTTTTTCTTAGTTCCATCTTCTTTTCTTATCCTTTCTATCTTCTCTTTCCTTATATTTCATCTTGCCCGGTCCGGAATTTCCCATTCTCTTGACTCCAGGGCGTGAAGAACGGCGAACTTCTTCATCTTCAGAATACAATGCTGCAAAACGACGTTCAGGACGGTCTGGCTTCTGGTTTCTGAAATTAGACGCACCTTTTGATTCTCTGCGATCCTTACGTCTGTCATCATCATCAGAATTGCGATTACCTTTCTTAGCTTCATTTTCAGCCTTGTTTTTCTTGAATTCTTTGTTTGTTCCTTCAAATATTTCGTAGCAGCGATATTCGCATTCCAACGAACCGTTCATAAGTTTGCAACGCTCAGACGGGCGAAGTCCAATTTTGTCGAAACACTCATCCTTATATGAAAGAATCCATGCCTTATAACCCATGAACACATGTTTCAGACGCTCGCCAATCATAGAATATAAACCAAGAAGGTCGCGGCTCGAAATACGTTCACCATAAGGAGGATTTGTCACCAAAATACCTGGCTGCGGAGCCGAAGTCATCTGCTGGAACGGCAAAGTTTTCAGGCAAACATATTTAGTAAGACCTGCACTGCGGACATTCTCCATTGCAATGTCGATAGCCTGCTGAGAAATATCAGAGCCATAACACATAAAGTTGAATTCTCTTTCCTGAGAATCGTCGTTATAAATTCTGTCGAAAAGTTCACGGTCAAAATCAACCCATTTTTCAAAAGCAAATTCTTTGCGGTGAACACCTGGAGCAATATTCAAAGCAATCATCGCAGCTTCAATAAGCAATGTTCCAGAACCACACATAGGGTCAACAAAGTTTGACTCGCCTTTCCATCCGGTTTTCAGAATCATACCGGCAGCCAAAACCTCGTTAAGAGGAGCTTCAGTCTGGTCAACTCTGTAACCACGTTTGTGAAGACTCTCACCAGAACTGTCGATAGACAACGTACAATCATTGTGAGATATATGAATATTGATAAGCAAATCAGGATTATTGACTCTCACTGACGGTCTTTTCTGTCCGTTTTCAACGAAATAATCCACAATAGCATCCTTAGTTCTGTATGCTACGAATTTAGAGTGGTTGAAATCTTCGGAATAAATAACCGAATCGATAGCAAAAGTCTTGTCGTTGGTTATATAATTTTCCCATTTGATTTTTTTCACCTCTTTATATACAGTGTCCGCGTCCTTCGCTTTAAACTTATATATCGGCATAAGTATTCTTAGAGCCGTGCGGCAATAGAAATTAGCCTTGTAAAGAAGTTCTTTGTCGCCATAGAAAGAGACCATGCGTCGGCCTGTCTGTACATCGGTTGCGCCAAGTTGAATCAACTCTTGTGCTAGCACATCTTCCAACCCGTAAAGGGTTTTAGCAACCATTTCAAATGAATTCATGTTTTGTTTTTGAATTTGTTAATATATATACTTAAGTCTATAATCTCAATTTCTTAGTTACCACATAAGAGCCACGCGGAATTCCATTGTCGGAGGATTCACATCAACAAAGAAATCACTGAATGTTGAATAGAAAGCTATTGAACCCGGAGAATAGTCGTAGGTGTAAGTTTCAGTCCAGAAAACTAGATTTCCCTGATCATCCATAGCTTCCTGATGCAAGACATAAGGAAGTGGAGTCTGAGTTTCAATACCAACATTTGTGTACAGATATGCTGAAACCAAACCGTCTGTATAAATAAACTCATCAATTTCCGGAACTTCAAACTCATAAAAGAATCTTGGGTTGGAGCCATCCTCGTTCTGCATAATCTTCCAATCTCTGGAATCAACAGTGAAAGTCAGAATTTTCCAGTTGGTTCCCGGTCCGGCAGGACCTTCAGGTCCCATCGGCCCTTCACACGATGCAAAAGTCATCAGAAGGGCAAACAAAAAGAATACTATTTTTTTCATATATATCAATAACTGTATGTATTATCTGCAAAGATAAAATTTTATCCCGTTATTTTATTTATAAATGGTAAGCTTAAACCAAAAAATGTCAGCAATAAGTTCAAGTCACATGCATAAAACCTTTCTTATTCGCAAAATAAAGGAAGCAGCGATAAAAGCTGTTTTAATAATCATCACACAATCAACCATTTGCATTTTCAGCATTTTTCAGCTGCATGGAAAAGTTTTTTCATAATATATGAAACAAAAATTTCACAATATATGAAAATAAAATTCCACAATATATGGAAAAACTTTTTCATAATATATGGAATTTTGAGAAACAAAAAACATCAGAATGCCAACTCTATATATCAAAAACTAACATAAAATAGAAAAACGATATTTATTACTGAAAAATTTCCTTAATAAGACATTTGCAAACGAAAAAAATATTACATTTGTGACGTGAAAAAAGGAAAGGTTAATAAATACCATTCACGCTATCTTTTACTTAGGTGGAAAAATAGAGAAATAAATAATAGTCAATCATTTTTTAATTATTAATCAAGATGGCAAATTTAGATTTAAGCAAGTACGGTATTACCGATGTGAAGGAAATCGTTCATAATCCTTCTTATGATGTACTGTTCGCTGAAGAAACAAAAGCAGGTTTGGAAGGTTTCGAAAAAGGACAGGTTACAGAATTGGGTGCTGTTAACGTGATGACTGGTATCTACACAGGTCGTTCTCCTAAAGATAAATTCTTTGTAAAGAACGAAGCTAGCGAAGATACTGTATGGTGGACTTCAGAAGAATACAAAAACGATAACAAGCCTTGTTCAGAAGAAGCATGGGCTGATTTGAAAGCTAAAGCAGTAAAAGAATTGTCAGGCAAACGTTTGTTCGTTGTTGATACATTCTGCGGTGCAAACGAAGCAACTCGTTTGAAAGTTCGTTTCATCATGGAAGTAGCTTGGCAGGCACACTTCGTAACTAACATGTTCATCCGCCCAACAGCTGAAGAATTGGCTAACTATGGCGAACCTGATTTCGTATCTTTCAACGCTGCTAAAGCAAAAGTTGAAAACTACAAAGAATTAGGTTTGAACTCTGAAACTGCTACAGTATTCAACTTGAAGACTAAAGAACAGGTTATCCTTAACACTTGGTACGGTGGTGAAATGAAGAAAGGTATCTTCTCTATCATGAACTACTTGAACCCATTGCGCGGTATCGCTTCAATGCACTGTTCTGCTAACACAGACAAAGAAGGTAAGAGCTCAGCTATCTTCTTCGGTTTGTCAGGTACAGGTAAGACAACTTTGTCAACAGATCCAAAACGTTTGTTGATCGGTGACGACGAACACGGATGGGATGACGAAGGTGTATTCAACTACGAAGGCGGTTGCTACGCTAAAGTTATCAACTTGGATAAAGAATCTGAACCAGATATCTACAACGCTATCAAACGTGACGCTTTGTTGGAAAACGTTACAGTTGATGCTAACGGTAAGATTGACTTCGCTGATAAGAGCGTAACTGAAAACACTCGTGTTTCTTACCCAATCTACCACATCGAAAACATCGTTAAACCAGTTTCTAAAGGTCCTCACGCTAAACAAGTTATCTTCTTGTCAGCTGATGCATTCGGTGTATTGCCTCCAGTATCTATCTTGACTCCAGAACAGACTCAGTACTACTTCTTGTCTGGTTTCACAGCTAAATTGGCTGGTACAGAACGTGGTATCACTGAACCAACTCCAACATTCTCTGCTTGCTTCGGTGCTGCATTCTTGTCATTGCACCCAACAAAATACGGCGAAGAATTGGTTAAGAAGATGGAAATGACTGGTGCTAAGGCTTACTTGGTTAACACTGGTTGGAACGGTACAGGTAAACGTATCTCTATCCGCGATACTCGTGGTATCATCGATGCTATCCTTGACGGTTCTATCAACAGCGCTCCAACTAAGAAGATCCCTTACTTCGATTTCGAAGTTCCAACTGCATTGCCAGGTGTTGATCCAGCTATCTTGGATCCTCGCGACACTTATGCTGACGCTGCTCAGTGGGAAGAAAAAGCTAAGGATTTGGCTGGTCGCTTCATCAAGAACTTTACTAAGTTCACAGGTAACGAAGCTGGTAAGGCTTTGGTTGCTGCTGGTCCAAAATTGTAATTACAATAAACCAGAATATAAAAAGCGTAGGGTTTTACCTTACGCTTTTTTTATGCACTATTTTTTATACCTAATTTAGATTTTTTATAAATATTAAGGTTGTTTCATTAATTCTTATTATATTTGCAGCATAAAATATCTTAAACTGATAAAAACAGACCTGATGCTATATAGATTATTTTTGATAATAAGCTTGATTTTCAGTTTGTCTTCCTGTGGAGACGACGTTGCTTATCGGATAAAAGGAAAATTCTCCAATCTTGATAATCAGACAATTTATGCTGTTTTTGAAAATGATAAAGAAAATGTCGTTGACACTGTGGTTTGTGACAAACCTGGTGTTTTTAAAATAGAGCATAAATCCGGCGATTTTGACCGCGTTACGCTCATGTGGGAAAATAAAAGTTATTGGATAACCGCATTTATTGAAAAGGGAGAAAAAATTGAGATTGAGGGTAATGCCTTGTATCCTGCATTACTTAAAGTTAAAGGAGGCAAACTGAATAATGAACTGACCAAAGTCAGACAAAAAGATAGTGCCTTGTGGCGTGAACAAGCTGATATAAAACGTTCACTTGAAAATACTGGAATAAGTTCTATTGACAAAGCGGACCTGATGGCTCGCCTTGCAAACGTAAACTTGCAGATAAACGAATCGGTGATGGAATATATCACTAAAAATCCTGATTCGGACGCAGCACTTATACTTATACAATTCCTGTATATGAATCCGGAACATTTGCGTTATCTGGACAAAGCACTGTCTCTTATCCCGACAGAACACAGGGAGAACCGTATTTATAAAGAACTTGAAGAATACAGTATACGTTCTAAAAGAGCTATGCCTGGTTCGACAGCTCCAAATTTCTCTGTTAAAAACATTCATGGGGAAATAGTTTCTCTCGATTCAATCGAGAATAAATATACTATGCTTATTTTTACAGCACCTTGGATGGATATATATCTTGCAAAACAAGATTTATTGAAAGAACTTGCCAATCATTTTCCAAAAGAGCAGCTTGAAGTTGTTATGATTAGTTTGGATAATGATGTCAAAAAACTAAGAGAGCTTCTTGAGCATAGTAATGTCCATTGGAATCTGGTAACCGACTCAGCAGGTCAGGCAACACAATTGCTGGACTTGTATAACATAAGCTCTTTGCCCCGTTGTTTTCTTATTGACAAGCAACACAAAATACAGGTTAAGACAGACTCGGGTCCGGATATGCAAAAAGAACTGGAAAAGTTCTTAAAATAAAGATATTGCTTATTTAAGACATAGGAACCACAAATCCTATGTCTCTGTATTTATTTTGTTAACTTGATTACTAACTAAAAACCAGACTTAACTATGTTAGTAAAAACTTTTGCCGCTGCTCTGCAAGGTGTATCAGCTATTATCGTAACAATAGAAGTGAACTGCACAAAAGGTATCCAGTTCATGCTTGTAGGATTGCCGGATGTCGCAGTCCGTGAGAGTCACGAACGTATCATATCCGCACTTCAGGAAAGTGGATACAAATTTCCCAGACACAGAATAACCATAAATATGGCTCCGGCTGATATCAGAAAAGAGGGAACAGCCTATGACTTGCCTCTGGCAGTCGGTATTCTTGCTGCTGCCGAACAAATAGACTCCTCACGGTTGGAACAATATATGCTGATGGGCGAGCTCTCTCTAGATGGCAGCCTGAAGCCAATAAAAGGGGCATTGCCAATAGCAATAAAAGCCCGCGAAGCTGGTTTCAAAGGACTTATCCTTCCATACCAGAACGTAATGGAGGCAGCAGTGGTAAACAAACTTGAAGTTTATGGAGCACACAATGTTAAGGAAGTATTGGAATTTATGTCCGGCAACGATGTGCTGGAACCTACGATAATTGATACACGAAAAGTATTCTACGAGCATCAGCTCATTTTTGAAAATGATTTCTCTGAAGTTCGCGGACAGGAGAATGTAAAACGAGCATTGGAAGTGGCTGCAGCAGGTGGTCACAATGTTATTATGATTGGTCCTCCAGGCAGTGGCAAATCTATGCTTGCCAAGCGTCTGCCTTCAATCCTCCCTCCTTTCACTTTGGCTGAATCTTTGGAAACTACAAAGATTCACTCTGTTGCTGGGAAGTTAAGCCGTGAAACATCACTGATGACTTCCCGACCGTTCCGTGCTCCTCATCACACAATTTCCAATGTTGCAATGGTTGGAGGCGGCACTTATCCTCAACCGGGAGAAATAAGTCTTGCCCATAATGGAATATTATTCCTCGATGAATTACCGGAATTCAGCAGGAATGTTCTGGAGGTTATGCGTCAGCCTTTGGAGGACAGAATGATAAACATTTCCAGAGCACGATTCTCTGTGGACTATCCGGCAAGTTTTATGCTTATAGCCTCCATGAATCCTTGCCCGTGCGGATATTATAATCACCCCACACGGCAATGTGTATGTACTCAAGGAGCAGTGCAGAAGTATATGAACCGCATTTCCGGTCCGTTGCTGGACAGAATCGATATCCAAGTAGAAATAGTTCCTGTACCGTTCGAAAAAATATCAGAGCAGCAACCAGGAGAACCAAGTTCTGCCATACGAGAAAGAGTGATGAAAGCTCGCGCAATACAGGAAGCTCGGTTTAAAGATTGTCCGAATGTGCATTGCAACGCACAAATGACAACAAAACATCTGCATGAATATGCTGTTCCTGATGCAGCAGGACTAAGCCTTCTTAAAAATGCAATGCAACGACTCAATCTCTCAGCAAGAGCTTACGACAGAATTCTGAAAGTTTCCCGAACCATAGCCGACCTCGACGGATGTGAGGATATCGAATCAAGACATTTCGCCGAAGCTATTCATTACAGGAATCTGGACAGGGAGAGTTGGGGAATGTAGTATTAGTTGACGAGGTAACAAGGTGACGAGTTGACAAGATAATAAGTTAGCGAAGGGAACAAGGTTTTATCTTATTTATTCATAAACTTGTATCTGTAGCCTCATCAACTTGTCTCTAAATAATATTATTTAAGCAATTAAACCAAACTTATAACGTTCTGTATAAAGCTAAATGTTTACCTTTGCAATTTGTAATAAAGCACTGAGGTTGCTGTGAAGATACAAGTTAACATGTAAACTTATAAACTCACAAACTTAAAAACTAAATAAATATTAATTACTTTATACAACGTATGAGAAACTATAAACTAATCAACAACGTGCTGGGCTGGATAGTCTGCTTGATAGCATCGGCCGTTTATTTGATGACTATGGAGCCGACAGCCAGCTTCTGGGACTGCGGCGAGTTCATCTCTTCAGCCTACAAACTGGAAGTAGGCCACCCGCCTGGAGCTCCGTTCTTTATGCTGACAGCAAACTTGTTTACACAATTTGCATCAAGTCCGTCAACAGTGGCAATAATGGTTAACACTATGTCTGCTCTGTTCAGTGGTCTTACAATTCTGTTCCTGTTCTGGAGTATTACACATCTTGCCCGAAAGATTATTCTTCAAGGAAAAGAAGAAATGACAACAGCACAGATGATAACAATCTTAGGTTCAGGATTGGTTGGTGCATTGGCATATACATTTACAGATACATTCTGGTTCAGTGCCGTTGAAGGTGAGGTTTATGCTTATTCTTCATTGTTCACTGCCGTAGTATTCTGGCTGATTTTGAAATGGGAATCTGTTGCAGACCAGCCTCATGCAGACCGTTGGATTGTTCTTATAGCATATCTGATGGGATTGAGTATCGGTGTTCACTTGCTGAACTTGCTCTGTATTCCGGCAATAGTTCTTGTTTATTATTACAAGAAATGTGCAAACCCTACAATGAAAGGAACCATCATTGCATTGCTTGTTTCATTTGCAATCATTGCTTTGATGATGTTCGGTGTTGTTCAGGGATTGGTTGAAATATGCGGTTACTTCGAACTTCTGTTCGTGAATGTTCTTGGTATGCCATATAACACTGGCGTATTTATCTATGCAATTGTTCTGGCAGCAGTTCTTATATGGGCAATCTACGAAACAATGCGTGACAAGGTTAATCCAATGGCGTTGCGCATTTCATTCCTGTTGTCTGTTATACTTACAGGTATTCCGTTCATGGGTAGCGGTTACGTAATTGCTATTATCCTAATTGCAGCTCTTGCTGCTTTCTTGTTCATGAACAAGAATTTGAACCTGAAGATGATCAACACTGTGTTGGTTTGTCTGATGGTTGTTGTTGTTGGTTATTCTTCTTATGCACTAACTTTGATTCGTGCAACAGCCGATACACCAATGAACCAGAACGCACCTCAGGATATTTTCACATTGCGTACATATCTTGCTCGTGAACAATATGGAAAAGTGCCTCTTATTTATGGTCAGACTTATGTTTCTGAAGTAAAACGAGTAAATGAAGGTGGCAATTGCGCTCCTGTTTCAGAACAAGGTGTTCCAACATGGACTAGAGTTATAAAGAAAGATGCAAATGAGAAAGATAAGTATTATATTTCTCGCTACGAAACAGACTATAAATTCGTAGATGAGCTTAATATGCTTTTCCCTCGTATGCACAGTAGTGACCCAAATCATGTAAGCGCATATAAGGAATGGGCTCAGATAAAAGGTCAGCCTGTTAAGTTTACAAACTGCGGTGAGACCAAGACTGTGATGAAGCCGACATTTGCAGAAAATATCCGCTTCTTCCTTTCTTATCAGCTCAACTTTATGTATTGGCGTTATTTCATGTGGAATTTCTCCGGACGTCAGAATGATATCCAGGGACATGGCGAGATAACACACGGTAACTGGATTACTGGTATAAAATTCATTGACGAAGCTCTTGTTGGTCCGCAGGATAATATGCCATCATCTATTGCTGACAACAAAGGACACAATGTTTACTATATGCTTCCTTTGATCCTTGGTTTGCTTGGTCTGCTTTATCAGGCATATTCGGGAGAAAAAGGTATTCAAGGCTTCTGGATTACATTCTGCCTGTTCTTTATGACAGGTATAGCAATTGTGCTTTATCTGAATCAAACTCCATATCAGCCACGTGAACGTGATTATGCTTACGCAGGTTCGTTCTATGCATTCTGTATATGGATTGGCTTCGGTGTAGCAGCTTTGGCAAAAGCTTTGGAGAAATATGGAAAACTTCCGGCTATGGTTGCAGCTTCAGTTGCCACAGTTGCTTCATTGTTTGTTCCGTTGCAGATGGCTGCCCAAAACTGGGACGACCACGACCGTTCAGGCCGTACCGTAGCACGTGATTTCGGAGCGAACTATCTGGAATCTTGCGAGCCGAATGCTGTTATCTTCACTAATGGTGATAATGATACATTCCCTCTTTGGTATGCTCAGGAAGTTGAAGGTATCCGCACAGATGTCCGCGTATGTAACACAAGTTATCTGCAGACAGACTGGTATATCAACCAGATGAAGAAACAGGCATACGAATCTGACGCATTGCCTATATCATGGAATTATGAAGACTATGTTCAGGGAACTCGTGATGCTGCATACATTCTGCCTATCACCGACAAATCTGTAGATTTGGGAACAGCTCTTGGTTTCGTCCGCAGCAATGATCCTAAGTTTAAGAAAGTTCCTGGAATCGATCAGGAATTGGATTACATTCCATCAAACACTTTGACATTGGACATCGACTCTGCGGCAGTTGCCAACAGCCCTGGTTTAAAAGATGCTGATATTCCTTCAATCCAGAAACAGATGGTAATTGACCTTAAAGGTAAGGACTATCTTGGCAAACATGAGCTGATTATTCTTGACATGCTTCAGAACAATAACTGGCAACGCCCGATGTATTATGCAATCACAGTAAGTCCGGAACAGTTTGTCAAGATGGATCCATACTTCCAGCAGACAGGTTTGGCTTATCAGATTGTTCCTCAGAAGGTGAAAGGAACAAATAAAGCTCTGAACACAGAGAAAATGTATGATAACATCATGAACAAGTTCAAATGGGGCGGAGTTGACAAACCTGGTGTTTATTTGGATGAGAATGTTCTTCGAATGTGTAAGACTTACCGTACAGTTCTCTTCGGCAAACTTGCTGCAGCATTGATTAACGAAGGAAAAGACGATAAGGCTCTTAATGTTCTCGACAAATGTATGGAAGTTCTTCCTCCGGAGAATGTTCCTTTGGACTATTATGCTCTGTCTATTGCTGAATTCTATTATGTGCTCGATCAGAAAGAAAAAGGAGCAAATCTATATACAGGAATTGCAGACGAAGCTATGAGAAATCTGAACTGGTATTTCCGTTTGAAACCATCGCAGTTCGCTTCTGTTGCAAATGATGTATATGAAAATCTTGCCGTATTGCAGGAAGTTCTCCGTGTAAACGAGAAATACAATCCTGAATTCTGCAAGAAATATCAGGAAGAATTCGATAATTATAGAATGGCATTCCAGTCTTTGCATCCGGAAGGAAATGAATAGAAGGAGCAGAGGAGTCAAGGAGTTAAGTAAATTACTTCTTGACTCCTTGATTTCTTAACTCCTTAACTTCTCAATTTTCAACTTTCAATTCTCAATTAAAAAATGTTCATCGAGCAACCTCCATTTTTCTATCGTCTTTTGTTTCCAGGTGCTATATGGAGGAAACCAGGAAAAAAGAAATGTGTTTATCTCACATTTGACGACGGACCAATTCCGGAAGTCACGCCTTGGGTTTTGGACATATTGGACAAATACAATGTAAAGGCTACCTTTTTTATGGTAGGCGACAATGTAAGAAAACATCCAGATATTTTCCGTATGGTTGTTGAGCGCGGGCACTCTGTCGGGAATCACACATTCAATCACATTCAAGGTCTACGTTATCTCACACGCAACTACCTTAAGAACGTCGAAAAGGCTTCAGAGTTGATTAATACATCTCTGTTCCGTCCACCTCACGGACATATGCGCATTCCTCAAACATTATTTCTGCAAAGAAAATACAAAATAATCATGTGGGATGTTGTAACGCGCGACTACAATTCAGCGCTTTCTCCAGAACAAGTTCTCAACAATGTGAAACGATATACACGCAACGGTTCAATAATAGTATTCCACGATTCGCTGAAAGCAGAAAAGAATATGCGTGAAGCAATGCCAAAGGCGATTGAATGGCTGAAAAGTGAAGGATATGAATTTTTGAAGTTGACGAGATAACGAAGGTTAAAGTTGACGAGTTAACAAGTTGACAAGGAAACAAGAAAATAAAACTCCTTGAATACTTAACTCCTATACTTCTTAACTACTTAACTCCTTTCCCTCATCTATGTCTCTACTACAACAAATAAAATCAAAAGCACTGGAATTAGGTTTCTCAGCCTGCGGAATTGCTCCATCATATGAAGCAAGCAGCGAAGCAGAATATTTCGACAAATGGATTGCAGCCGGTAATAATGCCGGTATGGAATATATGAGAAATCATCGAGAAATACGCCTTAATCCGGACGGTCTTGTTCCCGGAGCCAAAAGCGTTATATCCGTCGCATTGAATTATTATCCTAAAACCAGACGACCGGAAGAAGAACCTCATATCGCATATTATGCTTATGGGAAAGATTATCATATTGTAGTTAAAGATATGCTTCGCCAGCTATGGAAAGAGATTCTCCCTCTTTATACGGGCGACAACACCCCAGAAGCTAGAGTATTTACTGATTCAGCCCCGATATTAGAAAGATATTGGGCATGGCGTGCAGGCCTCGGTTGGATTGGTAAGAATACAAATCTGATAATTCCGGGGAAAGGCTCTTTCTTCTTTCTCGGTGAAATCGTCACGACATGGGAAATTGATGAATACGACAGTCCAATCCCTTCCAAATGTGAGAACTGCCAACGCTGCCTGGATGCATGCCCAACAAATGCATTAACTAAAGAACGAGTATTAAACGCTAATCGTTGCCTTTCTTATCTTACTATCGAACATCGGGGAGAATTTCCTTCCGAAATATCCAATTTACTTGGAAACCGAATTTACGGTTGTGACACTTGCCAGAAAGTTTGTCCGTGGAACCGCTTCGCTTCTCCAACCAACATTGATGATTTTTCCCCATCTGAAGAACTTCTATCATTATCAAAAGAAAACCTTCAGTCATTTTCCAAAGAAGATTACAACAGAGTATTTGCAAAATCTGCTGTAAAAAGGGCAAAGTATGAGGGGTTGATGAGGACGATAGGGGTTTATTTGAGGAATTATAATGATAAAAATTCTTGAATATAAAATGTAATTTATATTCATTTTATAATATATCCACAAAGAAAACCAACAACCTTTCGCAAAAGAAGAATATAATTGTATATTTGCCAAGCTCGCATACAAGAGTAAAAACAACTTTATATAACTTGCGAACATATAAAATTATAATCTCATAAATTCAAAATTAATATCATGAAAAAAGTCCTTTCCATTTGGCTTTTAGCCTTCCTATGTGTGCTTACAGCCACAGCCAGCGACCTGAAAGGGAAACTTGAATCCCTGAAAGGAATAAGCGGTATTGAGAAACTCGAAACAGAGTTGTATCCGGAGAAATATCTTGTACGGATTGAGCAGCAAACAGACCATGATAATCCTTCTGCCGGAACATTCAAACAGCGTGTAGTAGTTTTCCATGCCGGATTCGACAGACCAACAGTACTTGTAACAGAAGGTTATGGCGGTGCTTATGCCTTGAATCCTAAATATCAGGAGGAACTTTCAAAGTTATTCAACACTAATGTTATCTTCGTTGAATATCGCTATTTCCTTGAATCAACTCCTGAACCTAAAAATTGGGATTATCTGACAGTTGAAAATTCTCTTTACGACCTTCATAACGTGGTAAATACTTTCAAGCAAATTTATAAAGGTAAATGGATTAGTACTGGTATCAGTAAAGGAGGACAGACAACTATGTTCTTCCGTACTTATTTTCCTGACGATGTTGACTTCTCCGTTCCTTATGTCGCTCCATTGAACAGGGCTGTTGAAGACGGACGCCACGAGATATTCCTTCAGAAAGTCGGAACTGCTGAAGAAAGAAAAAAAATAGAAGATTTCCAGATTGAAATCTTGAAACGTAGAGATAATATCGTTCCAATGCTTGAAGCATATACAAAAGAAAAGGGTTATGAATATAGAATACCTATGGATGAAGTTCTGGATTTTGCTGTTCTGGAATATCCTTTCGCTTTGTGGCAATGGGGAACGCCTGTTTCTACTATTCCTGACTTAAAATCAGATGACAAGACATTGTTCAACCATCTGATGAAAATAAGCGAGCCTTCATATTTTGCCGAAGGACAATCAACCATTTCTTTCAATGTTCAGGCAGCTCGTGAACTTGGATATTATGGTTATGACATCGAACCGTTCAAAAAATACTTATCCATCAAGTCTGCCAAAGGATATCTAAATAGGATAATGCTTCCTAAAGAACTTGTTGACAAAGTTGAATTCCGTCCGGAATTATATAACAAAGTAAGCAAATTCCTCAAGGAGAATGACCCTAAAATGATTTATATCTATGGCGAAGTTGACCCTTGGAGTGCAACAAGAATTCCTGATTTTGAAGGTAAGAAGAATCTCCAAATTTATATCCAGCCAGGCGGAAGCCATCGCGCACGTATAAGCAATATGCCGGATGATATGAAAGAGAAAATAATGAATCAGATTGAGGAATGGCTGGCAGAATAAAATAACAAACAATGAATTTCCAAATTCATTTTCTTCATCCAGTTAACACAATAATTTAAACCGAATATAGTATTCAAAATATCGGCTCACCTAGGTGGATTAATTTACCCACCTGGATGAGCCGATATTTTTATAAGCATTAGTTAGGGATTTTATTATATTGATAAGAATAAATTATTACTTAAAACCAACCATCATAATACTTCTCCCCAGCCTCATCCCCAGCCTTCAACGGCTGAATTATAAAACTATATTCCCAAGCATGTGGAGTTATCGTATATTCCGAATGAACATGAGCGCCCCAAGTATTATCACCACCAACGCCCATCTGTAAATGGTCGATATTGAGCCAAACCATATCTTGCTTGGTTACACTTCCACCATGATGTCTTTCAACATTAAACGGACGATATTCTATATCTGACTGCGGGAAATTCCATGCACTTACATTAAGTAAATCAGAACCGGAAATCATAATTCCTTCACCGTCTTTATTTCTCAGGGAAACCCAGCGGACATCTGTTTTATTTCCGGTTTCCTGTGCACGGACATATGGATGATACTGCTCCCAGACTTTGGAAGAATATATTCCGACCAAAGCACTGCTCTTACGGTCCCAATAATTCTCATGCGGTCCTCTTCCATACCAAGTCATTTCTTCATATTCAGGAAGAAGAATCATACGCATACCAAGACGTGGCATTTCAGGCAATTCCTTATCTCCAGGAATAAAGCTGTTGGTAACTTTTATTACTCCTTCAGGACGGATTTCATATGTCACCTTCATCTTTGAAGCCTGTTCTTCCAATGTATATAAAGCTGAGACTACGGCATTGCCGGATTCGTTCTTTTCCAGCAGAATCAAATCATCCAAATGCGCATTCTTTCCGGCATCTTTCCACGTGCGACAACGCTCTGGTGTTCCGTTTGCTACATCATTGTCCGTAAGTCCACGCCAGAAATTAGCCTGCAAACCTTCTTTTATAATATTCTTACCATTATATTCCAACATTGTAATTTCACCATTTGCAGATGAAAATGCAACCTTGAAGTCTTTTCCGGAAATAAGGACTCCGTCATTATTCTGCTGTGAAACCAGTTCTCCCACACTCGGTTTCACAACCGTAGTTCCTTCTTCATAAGGCAATCTCCACTGTTCATAAGCAGCAAGATGGTTTGCCGGTATCATCGGTTTGCTATTCTTATATTTAGCCTCTATTTTCAAGAAATATTCTTTACCTTTCTCAGGTGTGAATTTGAATGGAATAAGAACTTCCTTACTTTGACGTGCGGCAATTTCCGGGAAATCCATAACTCCTTCATCTATACATTTTCCGTCAGACTCAACCGCCCATCTCATACTATAATCAGACAATCCGATAAAATCATGCCAGTTAGTTATCTTAACCTTATTGGCAGAGAAAGGAACAGGCTCGAAATGAATATACTGATATATTTTCTTCACTTCATAAATATGCGGATGAAGCGAGCGGTCAGAAGCAACAAGTCCATTGGCACAGAAATTGGAATCATTAGGCACGCCTACAAAACCCATGTCTCCGCCAAATGCCCATATATCATTGCCTTTGTCATCTTTCTTGGCAAAGGTCTGGTCAACCCAGTCCCAGATAAATCCGCCTTGCAACTGGTCATATTTATATATCAATTCCCAATAGTCATTCAAATTACCCACGCTGTTACCCATAGCATGTGCATATTCACACAATATCAAAGGACGTGCATCACGCTGGTTTATATGGCGGCGCAAAGCCCAAACACGTGCATACATCGGGCAATAGATATCAGACTTTCCTTCATATCCTCCACCTTCGTATTGCACAGGACGAGTCGGGTCTGTCTTCTTAGTCCAGTCATATATAGTTTCGAAATGTTTTCCATATCCTGATTCATTGCCCAATGACCAAGTCACAATTGAAGTAAAGTTTCTGTCACGATGAACCATACGACCCATTCTTTGCATAAACGCTCCTTCCCAATCCGGATAATTGGCAAGAGTTTTATCCTTATGACTCATCATTCCGTGACTTTCAATATTGGCTTCGTCAACAAGATACAAACCATATTTGTCGCATAAGCTATACCACTGATAATTGTTGGGATAATGACAGTTGCGGACAGAATTGATATTGAACTGCTTCATAAGCCTTATGTCTGTCAACATACTTTCCACATCTATCGTACGTCCTTTCACATTATTATGCTCATGTCTGTTCACTCCTTTAAACAGAACCGGAACACCATTTATCAATTGCTGGCCATTCTTCATTTCAACCTCACGGAAACCAAAAGGATGAGCGAAAGATTCAAGCGGTTGTCCTGATTTGTCAAACATATTGACAACCAATGTGTACAGATATGGAGTTTCTGCTGTCCAAGCCGATACATTCTCCAATGTTTTACTTCCGCTAAAGACAGTGTCGTTCTCCGATTTTATATTCTTTTCTTCAGTAAACAAAACTTTCCCTTTATCGTCGAGAAGTTTCATTTCCACTTTCTGTCCGGACTGAGGATTGGCAATAAATATCTCAGTGTTGAAAACTCCATCCTTATATGCGTTTTCCAATCCTGCCGTAAGAATAAAGTCTTTAACTCTGCTCTCCGGACGAGCATATAAATAAACATTACGTTCTATGCCGCTATATTTCCAATAGTCCTGGTCTTCCATATAAGAGCCATCGCTATATCTGAAAACCTTAACCGCTAATTTGTTCTTTCCTTTCTTCAGCAATTTAGCGATATTGAAATGAGCCGGTAAACGGCTGTCCTCACTATAACCTGCAAGTTCACCGTTAATCCAGCAATAGAATGCTGATTCAACTCCTTCAAAATCGATGAATATATCCATACCTTTCCAACTCTGAGGCACTTCAAATTCACGCACATAAGCACCAACAGGATTATAGTCGGCAGGGACAAACGGTGGATTCGTCGGGAAAGGATAAGATACATCTGTATAAATAGGAGCATCAAAGCCCTGAAGTTCCCAGCTTCCCGGAACTTCTATATTTTTCCACTTCTTTACATTATATCCGGGTTTATGGAAATCTTCCGGACAAGAAGCATTATTCCTTGAATAAAGGAATTTCCATGTGCCATTTAATGATATACGCCTTTCAGTTGCCGTATTAACTTCAAATCGCTCAACATCGGGCAAACTTTGCTGAGCCAAAGCCGCATCCTCGTTCACAAACGGGATGAAATGGGCATTCATAGGCTCACGGTTAATTGCATTGATTTTAGGATTTTGCCAAGGTTCGTTCTCCGCAAACAGATGGGAAGAAAAAACAGTTAACAAAGCCAGAATACTAATCTTCAGTTTATTCATAATCATATCGAAATAAGTGTGTTTACATTTAGCTGACTATTTATGTTTTACAAAGTTAAGTAATGGAAATATAAGATACAAGACGACAAAAAAAGAGCCGCAAAAAAATTTGCGGCTCTACATTATATTAAGCTTGTTTGTTTGCTCGTTTACGTTCGTTTTCGTCAAGAATTATCTTACGCATACGCATATAATTCGGAGTAATCTCAACGTATTCGTCACCCTTGATATATTCAAGAGCATCTTCAAGACTGAATATTACAGGAGGAGCCAACGAAACTTTATCGTCAGAACCTGAAGCACGCATGTTTGTCAGTTTCTTTGATTTTGTTACGTTCACAACCAAGTCGTTGTCTTTTGTATGCTCACCAACAACCTGACCTGCATAAACCTCATCACCAGGAGCGATGAAGAAACGTCCGCGAGACTGAAGGTTATTCAAAGCATAAGCAAAGGCTGTACCTGTTTCCATTGCAATGATTGAACCGTTCACACGGCGTTCGATTTCACCTTTCCAAGGCTGATATTCCAAGAAACGGTGTGCAATGATAGCCTCACCGGCAGAAGCAGTAAGAACGGCATTGTTCAAACCGATAATACCACGTGAAGGAATATTGAATTCAAGGTGCATACGTCCGTTCTTGCTTTCCATCATTGTCATCTCACCCTTGCGCTTTGTAACCATATCAATAATACGGCTTGAGCATTCTTCAGGCAAGTTTACTGTAAGCTGTTCAATAGGTTCGCACTTCTCTCCGTTGATTTCCTTGATGATTACCTGTGGCTGACCAACCTGCAACTCATATCCTTCGCGGCGCATAGTTTCAATCAACACAGACAAGTGAAGCACACCACGACCATAAACCAACCAAGAATCAGCTGAATCTGTAGGAAGAACACGCAAAGCAAGGTTCTTGTCCAATTCTTTTGTCAAACGGTCAAAGATATGGCGTGAAGTCACAAACTTACCATCTTTACCGAAGAACGGAGAGTTGTTGATTGTGAATAGCATTGACATTGTAGGCTCATCAATTGCAATTGTAGGAAGAGCTTCCGGTTCTGCAGCATCAGCAATTGTTTCACCAATTTCAAAACCTTCGATACCGATTATTGCACAGATATCTCCAGATTTAACTGACTCAACTTTTGCACGTCCAAGACCTTCGAAAACATTCAATTCCTTAATCTTAGACTTAACCATAGAACCGTCGCGCTTACAAAGCATAATATCCTGTCCTTCGCGCAATTCACCACGATGAACACGGCCGATTGCAATACGGCCAACATATTTTGAATAGTCCAAAGAAGTGATAAGCATCTGTGACGGACCTTCAATAACTTCAGGTTCAGGAATATATTCTATGATTGCATCCAAAAGAGCAGTGATGTCTTCTTTAGGCTCTTTCCAGTCTGTTGACATCCATCCCTGCTTTGCCGAACCATAGATTGTAGGGAAATCAAGCTGTTCCTCAGTAGCATCCAAATTGAACATCAAGTCGAACACCATTTCCTGCACTTCGTCAGGGCGGCAATTCGGTTTGTCAACCTTGTTTATCACTACTATAGGCTTCAGACCAATCTGAATAGCTTTCTGCAACACAAAGCGTGTCTGCGGCATAGGACCTTCAAAAGCATCCACCAAAAGCAAACAGCCGTCGGCCATATTCAATACACGTTCCACCTCGCCACCGAAATCGGCGTGTCCCGGAGTATCAATGATATTGATTTTATAACCCTTATAATTGATAGACACATTTTTGGCAAGGATTGTAATACCTCTTTCTCGTTCCAAGTCATTGTTGTCAAGGAACTGGTCCGGCTCTGCCTGTCCTTCACGGAAAAGCTTTCCGGCTAATAACATCTTATCCACGAGTGTTGTCTTACCGTGGTCTACGTGTGCGATAATCGCGATGTTTCTTATCTTTTGCATTGAAGACTAATTTATTGACTACAAAGGTACGAATATTTGACGAAAATCTGAAAAGTGTTTTGAAAAAAGAGTGATATACAACATATAAATTAGTTGAGTTTCGCTTGTGGGTATTGCAAAACAAAATGCTAAATACAAAAATTACAATTTGAAATTTATCAATAAGTTTCAGACAATCACGAACATCTTTTGGCTGAAAGCCTTTAATTTTACAGCACAGGGCAACGCCCTGTGGTTCAATGTATATTCCATACGTAAGCCCTGGAGGGGCGGAACTGAGTGAAGTTATGCCCTTTCAGGGCGCTTAAGTATGTGACGGTCAAAAACGTAGGGCGCTGCCCTACGCTGTAAAATTAAAGGCTTTCAGCCAATATTTAGATAACAATAGGTAACTATATATTCTTAAAACTAAATCTCAGTTCTTACAAACTAAGCTTAAGTTTTTATAAACTAAGATTGAGATTTTAAAAACTAAGGCTTAGTTTTAAGATTGGGGAAGGATATTCAAAACATAAAGTGCTGTCCTACGCTTTAAAATCCAAAGCTTTCAGCCAAATGTTTGTCCATTAAAGGCGACTTTATATATAAAATCTGTATTGAAGCGCTTATCATATAATCATTATATAAATCACAACAGTTCCTAAAAACAAAGGCATTTTATGGAAAAATCACTGATTTAGCACTACCTTTGCATTTAGAACTAAAAAAAACGAACAAACTATGTCACAATTATTTTCTTCAGACCTGCCTTATAAGGTGGCAGATATGAGTTTGGCTGATTTCGGTCGTAAAGAAATAGAAATTTCTGAACACGAAATGCCTGGATTGATGGCTTTGCGCCAAAAGTATGGAAAAGAAAAGCCATTGAAGGGAGCACGTATCACTGGCTCACTGCATATGACTATTCAGACAGCCATCTTGATTGAAACATTGGTTGAATTAGGTGCTGATGTACGTTGGGCAAGCTGTAATATTTTCTCAACTCAGGACCATGCTGCTGCCGCAATTGCTGCAGCCGGAGTTCCGGTGTTTGCTTGGAAAGGCGAGAGTTTGGAAGAATACTGGTGGTGCACTGAAATGGCATTGCGTTTCCCTGGCGGAAAAGGTCCTCATTTGATTGTTGATGACGGTGGCGATGCTTCATTGCTTGTTCACATGGGTTATCGTGCTGAGGACGATGCTGAAACTATCAACCGCAAAGGCAGCAATCACGAAGAACAGTGCATTCTGGACACACTGAACCGCATATTGAAAGAAGATCCGACTCGTTGGCATCGCACTGTTGCCGAAATGAAAGGTGTTTCTGAAGAAACAACTACTGGTGTTCACCGTTTGTATCAGATGATGGAAAAAGGTGAATTGCTTGTTCCGGCAATCAACGTCAATGACTCTGTAACTAAATCAAAATTCGACAATCTTTACGGTTGCCGTGAATCTTTGGCTGATGGTATCAAACGTGCAACAGATGTTATGATTGCAGGTAAAGTTGTTGTTGTTGCCGGTTATGGTGATGTGGGTAAAGGTTGCTCTCACTCAATGCGTTCATACGGAGCACGCGTTTTGGTAACTGAAATCGACCCAATCTGCGCATTGCAGGCTGCAATGGAAGGCTTTGAAGTTACAACAATGGAAGAAGCTGTAAAGGAAGGAAATATTTTCGTTACTACAACCGGTAACTGTGATATTATCACAATCGAACATATGGCTGCAATGAAAGACCAGGCTATCGTCTGCAACATCGGCCATTTCGACAACGAAATTCAGGTTGACAAACTTATCAACTATCCGGGTATTAAGCATTTGAACATCAAACCTCAGGTTGACAAATATACTTTCCCTGACGGTCACTCAATCTTCCTTCTTGCTGAAGGTCGTTTGGTGAACCTTGGTTGTGCTACCGGTCACCCATCATTCGTGATGAGTAACTCATTCACAAACCAGGTTTTGGCTCAGATGGATTTGTGGCAGAAGCCATACGAAGTTGGTGTTTACCGCTTGCCTAAGTATCTTGACGAAGAAGTGGCTCGCCTTCATTTGGAACGTATCGGTGTCAAGTTGTCAAAACTTACACAGAAACAGGCTGATTATATAGGAGTTCCGGTTGAGGGACCTTATAAGGCTGAGCATTATAGATATTAATTAAAGAGACAAGTGAACAAGTTGACAAGAGAATCAGATAAAAAATCCTTTCTTGTCAACTCGTCAACTTGTTACCTGATTTGCATCTTTACTTTCAAACCTTTCTCATAATGAAATACGCAATCCTCTCCCCTTTCTACCCCTATCGTGGCGGTATTGCCCAATTCAGCGCAATGCTATACAAGACTTTGGAAAAAGACGGACACGAAGTGAAGGCTTTTAACTTCAGCAGACTTTATCCGGATACTTTGTTCCCGGGCAAAACACAATATGTGGAAAAAGGAGATAATGCGATTGTGATAGAAAGCGAGCGTGTACTCGACAGCGTAAATCCTCTTTCTTATTTCAAGGCTGTTGAGGCTATAAAGAGATTCAATCCGGATGTTCTGATTATTAGTTATTGGATGTCGTTCTTTGTTCCCGGATATGCTCATATAGCAAACAGAATGAAAAAGCATTGCAAGGTTGTTGCCCTTATTCATAATGCTATACCTCATGAACCTAGATTCTTTGACAAGCCAATGGCAAAACTTCTGTTCAGTCAGTGCCACAGTTTTATTGTTCTCAGCGAAGCTGTTGCTGACGATTTGAAGAGTTTATGTCCTAAAGCAAAATATATCTTGAATCCTCATCCGCTATATAATCATTTCGGAGATAAAATCAGTAAAGACGAGGCTTGCGAAAAACTTAATATAAGTAAGGAAAAGAAAACTTTGCTGTTCTTCGGATTGATACGCGACTATAAAGGTCTGGACCTTCTGATTGAAGCTATGCACAATCTTGGTGACGACTTCCAGCTTGTAATTGCAGGAGAATGCTATGGCAGTTTCGACAAATATCAGAAAATGATAGATAATTCACCGGCAAAAGAAAGGATTCATGTTTATAACCAATATATTGCTGATGATGATATTCCTCAGTTCTTTTCAGCTGCTGATGCTCTGATATTGCCTTATCGTTCGGCAACTCAAAGTGGAGTTGTATCTATTGCATATCATTATAATATTCCTATGATTAGTACACCGGTTGGAGATTTTGGTCAAAGTATCGGGAAACCGCAAACAGGAATAGTTGTCACTGATATTAACTCTGATTCTATAAGGAAAGGTATTGAAGAATTATTCAGTAATGATAAATACAATCTTTGTCTTGAGAATATAGGGAAAGAAAAAGTTTCTCTATCTTGGGAAAAGCTTACGGAGAAGATTGAAGTAATGGTTAGGTAAAAAACAGAGGAGTCAAGGAGTTAAGAAGTCAAGGAGTCAAGAAGTTTTTTATTAATCTACTTAACTACTTGACTCCTTAACTACTTGACTCCTTATTTACTTTTCTTCAACTCCATATAAACTGAATACACCGCAGCCGCAATCACCATAATCAATATCAGGAAGCTACTGTAAGCCTCAACATTTGCAGCAACAATATATCCTTCAGGACGGAATTCAAATACAATTTCGTGTTCTCCAGCAGGAATACGCATCGCACGCAGAATCCAGTCTGCACGGAAATGTTCGGCAGGTTTACCGTCAATTGTAGCTTTCCAGCCTGGCTGATAATATATTTCAGAGAAAACAGCAAGCTGTTCTTTTTCGGCAGAAGTCAAATATGTAAGCTTATTAGGACGATAAGATTCCAGCTCAATCATCGCAGTTGAATCAGATTGTGGAGTGAAGCCTTCGAGAGCTGAAGCAAATCTCTTATCCACAATTGCTGTTGTATAAGGCTGATATTCATCCAATGCTGTTATTTCCTCATCTGCATTCTCAACAATCTTTACAGAAGAAACAAACCAGGCATTTCCATACGAGAAATTATTAACCAAAGGCGGCTGCTGAGGATTATAGATTATATATTTAGTATTCAGCATATTCAAGACCTTACATTTTGCGAATGTAGGATTGAAATCCGCCATTGTCTTCACATGCTGGAATGCACCAATAACAGAATCTATTTCCGACTGCAGTCTGTGGTCAATCAATTCCTGATAACGGCGCAATTTGGCTGCATGATAACCTCCGATTGAATGATGATAATATGATGTAGAGGTTTCGAGGAACGGATTGTTAAGATTCAATACTCTATAGTTAGTCTTATCTTCCAGAATAGCTTTATCGGCAGCCGACATTGCAAAGTGTTCCTTAATCTGCTGAGGATTTACATAATTTGAATCGTTCAGATAACGGCGGTCAACAGTCCATAAGTCAACCAACACCAAAACAGCTATAAGAGCAGAAACAACAAAGCCTACAGTCTTCTTATTTGCTGCTTTATTGTACCAGAACAACAAGGCTGCAGCAGCCACAATAAACAACAGCGAACGCAATGCATCGGCAGAAGCAAGCGAAGCTCTGTCTGCAATCAAGGCATAAAGGAACTGCTCCGGCAATTTATACAGAGAATCATAATCCGACTGGAAAT
Source organism: Parabacteroides sp. KHUB-01 (assembly GCF_056640935.1). Lineage (NCBI taxonomy): Bacteria > Pseudomonadati > Bacteroidota > Bacteroidia > Bacteroidales > Tannerellaceae > Parabacteroides > Parabacteroides sp. KHUB-01. Next base: position 2,004,088 of record NZ_CM153256.1, read on the forward strand.
CCAACAGCGCTGTAGGAGCAAGCCACAATATAAGTGACAAACCACCAGTAATAGCCAATGCGCCTATCATTCCTTTCTTGAACAATTTATCCTCAACTTTTCCTTCCATTATCTCCTTCAATCCCCAGAAACCAACCAAAGGAGCAACAAGTCCAGGAATAACCAATGCCATTTCTACAGTTCTGAACTTATTATACATCGGCAGATGATGGAACATAAAGTCGTTGAACCAATCCAAATTTCTACCCAAAGCCAGTAAAGTCAGGAAGAATGCTCCGGCAAACATCCACCATTTCATAGGATTGCTGATAACAAACATTCCAAGGACGAAAAGGAAACATACGATAGCACCGAAATAAACAGGTCCGGAAGTGAATGATTTGTCTCCCCAATATGTTGGAGCCTGTATTTCTTTTCCTACCTGTGCACCCGCAGCTTTTGCTGCCTGATAAAATTCAGAATCCTGTCCTAATTTTCCACCAGAGCCACCGCCGTAAGCATTAGGAACAAGAAGTGTAAGCAACTCGCCTTTTCCATAGCTCCAGGCAAATGCATAATCTTTGTCCAAACCTGAAGAGGCTTTTCCTTCTTTCTTTGTGTTGTCTGAATTTATTGTAAGTTCTGAAGCTCCACGAATTGAATGTTTACTCAAATCCCACATTGCATACATATTTTTGGCTCCAGGAAGAACTGCAAGAATTGAGCAGGCAATAAATATTGCCGTTACTTTTCCCAATTCTGCCAATTCCTTGCTTTTCACCTTTGCCACAACAAAGCCTGCATAAATAAATACACAGAGAAGCATCAGATAATATGTAATCTGTGGATGTGAATTATTTACTGACAAAGCAACGCCTAACAGGAATAATACAGAACCCCAAAGATATTTACGTTTGAAAAGAAGTGCCATACCGGCAAGAGTAACCGGCATATAAGCTATTACATAAGCCTTTGTTATATGACCGGCTTCAATTATAATAATGTTATATGAGGCCAATGCAAATGCAATAGCTCCGGCAAGCGAAAGCCACCAACTTGCTCCCATAACACACATCAGAAGATAGAAACTAAGCAAACCAACGAAAACCATGCTGGCATCGAAATAGCCCAACGATTTCAATGGAGCTTCCAAAGATTTGTACTTAGGAAGATCCGGAGCCGGATTTCCATATCCTGAGACATACGGCATTCCGCCAAACATTGCATCAGACCAAGCAGAGAATTCTCCAGGTGATGCTGTTTTCTCATATTGTTCCATTTGGCTGTTTCCCATTCCGTCCGCCTTCAGCATATCGCCTTGCTGAATAACTTTTCCGTCAAGGACAGCCGGAGAAAAATAAACAACTGTCAACACTAGCAATACAAGGATGGCAGCCAGATGTTTTCCCCAAGTCTTTAGTAATTGTTGCATATTGTTTGTTTTTAATTAATTGCTTTTATTATATGACCTTCTTCGTCACCCATTTCGCATAATAGAAACGAACGGCAAACCAAAGATGCATAAGCATGGTTGCAAATGTACCATAATAATTACACATAATTGCATAACGTTCTTTCAAAGAAGCCTTTCTTTGCTGACTGCTTAGTCCGGCTTCCAGGAAATTACTTAAAGTAAGACGAGTGTTGAACACTCTTTTCGAAGCTTTCAACACGCGGATACACCAGTCATAATCGGCGCAAAGCGGATAAGACAGGTTATATGAATCCGTAACTGCCTTTCTTGCTATAAAAGATTGATGGCAAACCAGCATTCCCCAACGGAACTTCTGCCAGGTAAGACGTCTCGGAGCCTTCAAACGGCGCATTCCTATTATTTTTCCGTCTTTATCGGCTATTGCAGTCTCTCCATATATTACATCAGGCAGATTCTTCAACTTTGACATTTTCTGTACCATAAGCTGGATTATGTCAGCACTAGGCAGATTGTCGCCGGCATTCAGAAACCATACATAATCACCTGTGGCATTTTGCAAGCCTTTATTCATGGCGTCGTACAAACCTTTATCCGGTTCGGATATCCAATAGGTAATTCCAGATTCATATTGACGGATAATATCCAATGTCTTATCCTTGGATTTTCCGTCTATTATTATGTATTCAATATTTGGATACGACTGACTGAGAACACTCAATATAGTTCTCTCAAGCCATTGCTCTGCGTTATATGTTACAGTAATTATGGAAAACTTTGGTGATATATTATTCATAATATTCAATTATACAAAAGTTTGAGTGGCGAAGATAATCAAAATTACTCTTCCATATCAGGCAAGGAAGGCAGTTTTGTTCCGCAATTCTGACAATAATGAGCTTCTATATCATGACCGACACGGCCACAGCCGGGACATTTCCTGTTCCGTAGCTTTTTCTGTTGGCTCACCATTGTTGCCGATACAATTCCTGTTGGTACAGCGATAATCGTATAACCAATAAGCATTATAATAGCAGAAATAAAACGTCCTATTGGTGTTACTGGTGTTATATCTCCATATCCAACAGTTGTCATCGTTACTATTGCCCAATAAATACTATTCGGAATATTATTAAACTGCGAATTTGGTTCTGTTCCTTCAAATATATACATAATCGTTCCCATGGATGTCACAAGAATAAGCACGAAGAAAAAGAAAACCGAAATCTTCGGTGCACTAATCCACAAAGAACGTAAGAGCAGATTTCCCTCATTTATAAAGTTAAACAGCTTGAATATTCGGAATATTCTTATCAGTCGGAAAGCACGTATAACCAAAAGATATTGCGCTCCGGTAAATATCAGACTTAAATAAACCGGTAATATCGACAATAAATCCACTATCCCGAAAAAACTGAGGATATATTTCCTAGGTTTGGGCGAACAATATATTCGTACAAGATATTCGAAAGTAAAAAAAGCCGTGAACAAATATTCCAAGGCACGCAAAATCCAAAACGAAGTGGAAGTGAACCAGTTCATACTGTCCAATATAATCACAAGGACACTGGCTATAATAAAACATACAAGAACCAGGTCGAACAACCGTCCTTTCTTGGTATCAGACTGGAATATTATTGTATATAATTTCTTCTTTAATGCCTGATTACCTAAAAATCCCAAGCACTTAGCTTTACATTTCAAAATAAAACCAAACATAAATTGCGAACCTTAAAATATTTATCGTTTGCCTGCAAGCAAACGCTCATACAAAGCTATATATTTCTGCGCAACAATATCTTCAGAATAACAAGAATTTACCTTATCAACACAAGCCGTAGATATTCCTTCTCTGTCCGGATTATCCAAAATCCATCTTATACCTTCAGCCAAATCCTCTGCAGATTTATACTTAGCCACATATCCGTTCTTTTTATGGTCTATCATTTCAGGAATTCCTCCAATCTCAAAACCTACGCATGGAGTTCCGCATGCCATGGATTCCATGATGGTGTTGGGGAGATTTTCCTCCAACGATGAAGTTACAAACAAATCAACAGCATTATATAAATCTGCAATTACCGTTTCTTCGGTTAAATATCCCATTGGATGAATTGGTACAGGTATTAACTGCTTAATCTCAGACTTTATATTACCAAATACCACCAATTCTAAATCATCTTTACGAATAAACGATAAAGCTTTCAACAAATAATCTACACCTTTTCTGGTATCAGTAATATTCAATGCTCCAAACAAAAGTAATTTCTTGTCTAAAGGCAAATTAAACTTACGTCTGGATTCATATTTATCCTTTCTCTTGAAAATACTTTGATCCACAGTATTTGGTATATCCAATACATTCTTATTGATTAATAAAGCACTTTCTTTTGCTCTCCCAGTAAGCCACTTACTACAACCAACAAAAGTGATATCCGCATCCTTATATATTTCTGCTTTATTCAAGAATATTTTAGTTGACAAATCATTACCTGATTTATTACCTAAATAAAAACAAGAATTGCATTTCTTATGATACTTATTACAGTCACGTGCATGATGACAAATACCAGTGCAAGGCCACATATCATGCATTGTCCAAACTATAGGTTTACCTAATGCTGATAATTTTCTTATATCTGACAAAGAAAGAAATCCCTGATTTATCCAATGTAAATGAATAATATCAGCATTTCTCACTTCCTCCATCTTACTGATATCTGTTCCTGTATTTGCTATTGAAACACGAAACAAATCAGCTCTATTTAACTTATTGAACAGAAATATTATAATACGCTCAAAATAAAAACGGAATTTGTTTATTTTCCGCCTAAGCCAAGTATTATTTACCGTAATATATTTATCATCTCCCTCCGATTTGTCTCTTACAAGCATAGATGTGTCTATACCATTCCTGATAAGGGATGATCTTAGACGATCGGCGGCAACGGCGGCTCCGCCGGTGCGGGATGAGGTGTTAAGGAGTAATATTTTCATTATTTACTTTCGATAATTCTTTGACATATATCTAAAATAATCACTACAAGATATAGGGAAAAATAATGCTCTCATAACTGATAGAAAAACATTCTTTTCTACAGTATGAAAAATTCTATTTCTTAGTTTAACACATTTTATTTGAAGCAACACAAAATATAATATTGAAGATTTACTATGATATTTTGCTAATGCTTTTGCGTTTCTTAAAGATTTAGTATCCGTTTCAATCTCATTCAGAAAAATAGATAATGTAGTAAAGTATTCTCTAATTATAGGATATAATTCTACATAAAACAAAAATGTTCTTCTTATAGAATAAAAAATATTCAATAAAGTTTTATTATAATTTTGTGCAGGGCAATAAGTTGCAGCCAATATATGACGTCTATTATTAACTAGCACTTTATCACAAAATTGTACTTTTTCATAAGCTGCAGCAACTATCTGAATAAGCTTATCATAAGTATAATAATTCATCCATTTATCCAAATTTGGTATCTTATCTAATAAAGATCTTTTTATTAACAAAGTGTGTCCAGGAGTCATCCCTACATACATCATTCTTTCTATGGTAAAATTCGGAATTCTAGAATCAAAATGAACTTTTATATTTTCACCAGTAGCAAATGGCCTTGAAAATCCTGAAGACAACCAATTCTCTCCAATAGAATTTAATTGTGTTTCTATTTTATCTAATTCCCAAATATCATCTTGATCTGATATTGCGATATATTCTCCTTTTGCCAAAAGCATAGCTGAAAAGAAATTTCCATTTATACCTTTTTTCTCTTTATTAATATTTAAACGTATATATGGATATTTTACCAAATATTCCTCTATAATCTTAATAGTATCATCTGTAGAACCATCATCTTGAATAATTATTTCATATAAAGGATACGTTTGATTAACAATAGAATCAAGTTGTTCTCTAATATATTTAGCACCATTATAAGTACACATTACAACAGACACTTTCTCCATAGTAATAAATATCTTACCAACCTCTTATAAGAAAAGAAGTTATTTTTAACTGCCTTGTTATTAATCTCTTTATTATTTAGAATATATTCCGGATGATTCAAAGGAAACTTCATTTCCTCAGATTCCACGTACAACTTATCAGCCTTTTTGGTTGTGTGTGTTGCATTAGGATCACCCAATCCTATATTCGTCACCATATTAACAGACGGATATATTGAAAGTTGGTTTTGTAATCTCAAACTATAATAATAGAAAACTCCCCAAGGGTTCAAACCTCCTTTATGAGACAATGCATCAGGTATAAAACTTGAGAAATATATCTCTTCTAATTTATTAGAGAAGAGTGATGAATGTCTTTGAGGATACTTGTTCCAAAATGGAAAATCAACATTTACATTTTTCCAAACCCTGCGCCAAGTTGCCCATCCCCAAATATGAGTTATATTACAAAAGTCATAACTATATCCATCTTTTACTATTCCTGGTAAAAAACAATTACCTCCTATATGCCCAATTCTTTCATCGTCTTTATATTTTATCAAAAGCTCCTCACAAAAACGGAAAAACGATAAATCAGGCAAACAGTCATCCTCCAATATAACACCATATTCTTCTTGCTCAAAAAACCATGTAATAGCAGAAGATATAGCCTTTTTACATCCTAAATTTTCGTTCCTAAACAATGTCTTAACCTCACAAGGCCAATCCACAGAATCAATTATACTCCTTGACTGACGACATAATTCTGCCTCTTCATCTTTTCCTGGCCTAGGAGCATCAGCCGCAACATATAACCGGGAAGGTTTTATTTCCCTTATTCGCTCAAATACGACTTTTGTTGTATCCGGGCGATTGAATATTAGGAATAATATTGGAGTGTTGTACATTTTCATTTTCTTTTTCCAAAACGTGACAAGATAAAATCTTTTACACCAGAAAGATACGCAAATAATAAATCATATTGCTTTTCTTTGATGTATTTTAATGAATTATGAGGCACTATCAATAATATATGATATAAAATTGCATAATATCTTTTCCATGCCTCCAGATTTCGTCTGTATAATAATAATCTGTTCCTAGAATTATAATAACAAACCAAAGGAGAATTCTTACCCGTACTACAACTACCTATATGCAAGAGTTCCACATTAGGTTCATATAACAATTCATAACCCGCTTTTTTTAAATGTAAAGACAAATCTATCTCTTCTGAATATAAGAAATACATTTCAGGCCATCCTCCAACAACAGATAATGCTGTTCGTCTTATTAAGACAGCTGCTCCATGAATAAGTGAAGTTTTTTCTTTAACTTTACTATTTTCTCCAAGAATATTAGTTCTATAATGAATTCTCATCAGATACTTATCCAAACTATCACAACCAAGATAGTTATAAGAGCCATCTTTATTAATTATTTTAGGAGATACTGCTCCGATGGAAGAATCCTCTTCCATATCTTCTAATAACAGAGAAAAACAATCTTCTTTTATTATTACGTCATTATTAATAAAAAAAAGATATTCTCCACTAGAATGTAAAACACCTAAATTATTTCCACCTGAAAAGCCTAAATTATTATTACTTCGAACAAACTTAACCCATGGATATATATTTTCTAAATATTCTATTTCATTTTTTTCTGATGCATTATCCACAACAATAACTTCCCAATCCTTTTTCTTATAATTAGATAAAGAATCAAGAAAACTCCTAGTAAATAGCCAAGAGTTATAATTTACGGTTATTATTGACAACTTACACATTTACACATCAATTTATCTTTATTATTTCCAAAGGTATACCTTTTAATCGTGATGCCAAAATAGAATAACTACTTCCTTTTGAGCCCAATATTTTAATTGTTGATGCCAACGAATAAAGTTCAACTAAAGCTTCAACAATTCCATCTACAGAACCTCTTTCAACTTTATTGTTTACGGTAAAAATTCTTTCACCAAAATGCTTAACCAACGTATTTTTTTCTTTTTCAGAATCCGAAGCCAGGTAAAACATTATATCAGGGTCTTTGTCTATTTCTTTTTCCATCTTTTCTATAAACAATGACAAAGGACTGTTTTTTATAGAAACAATATTATCCGTTCTTCTAATATGAACACCTATAGTTTTTCCTTTCTTCAAGCATGAAATCCTTTCATCAATTTTCTGTAGATTAGGTTTGGACGGCTCTAGCATATCAAACAGACATTCATATCCTGGTATTTCACCCCAATAAACAAGATAAGGATTTACCGATTCATCCAACCATTTAGGTATAGGTCCAGAGCCTCCATTATCATATATCCTTTTCTCATAAATCAAATTATCAAATAAACATCTTTGAATAATTCCTGGTAACCACAGGTTCCTTTTTCTAGGTCTGTCATATATATAATGATACCATTTGGCATCAATAACCTTTACATTATTAAGAGAATCTGATATATTAAATAAATCATGAAAATTAGCGCCCATTCCCCAATCTCTAAACCAAAGGATTTTAAGATTAAAGTCTTTACGCAGACAATAATTTATAGACGAAGTTATTGCCAACATTCTGTTCCCTAGTCCTCCTATTGGAACCAATGTTAATTCTTTATTATTAGAATTGAATATCATCCTATCTGTTTTTCTTCAACAAATACCACAAACATTCCTTAAACGTCACAGAGCGGCTAAGCCACATTACCATAACATACAACAAAGATGCTACTAGTATTTTGGCAATGATTAATATATATATGTTTTCTATTGCCTTCGTCACATACCACGTTGCCAACATAACAAAAAAAGCAATAACGGCAAAAGCTCCTATATCCTTTAGTGCATGAATCAACGGTAATCGTATTTCCTTAAATAAAAAATAATGCCAAACCAGAAGCCATAGAACATTTAACGCAACATAGGCTTTTATCATCATAGCTATTCCATATGGATAAAGCAGTAAAATCAAAGCAAGTTGTAATAACCCTAAAACAACTGTATTCCATAAATAAATATCTGATTTACCTTTACTCATCAACAAATTGGAATACAAACTGACTATCGGAAAAAAAGCTCCTCCAATAGCCAATACCTGCAATATCAATGCAGAAGGCAGCCATTTGTCAGTAATCATTATTGTTATCATCTCCGGAGCAATCAAGGCTAGGCCAAACATAGCCGGGAAAGAGATAAAAGATGTGAATCGAAGCATTTTGCGAAAAGCTCGTCTTTGACGCTCCGTATCATCAGATATTTGCGAGAACATCGGTAATGCAACACTTCCAACCATCCCTGAAATCAGTGAATGTCCCATATAATTCCATTTGTTTGCCTGATTATATTGTCCGACTTCATTCTCTGTATAATATCGACCAAGCACAATAGAAAATATATTATTGTTCAGATGAATAAAGATATTTGTAAACAACAATTTACTACTGAATCCTATCATTTCTTTTATTGGGGAGAAATCAATATTAAAAGATGGCCTCCAAGGACATAGGAACCAATATATTATTGTCAAAGTCAATATATAAACGATACTCTGAGTTGCAATTCCCCAATATGAAAACCCATTATATGCCAATATTATACCAACCGTTCCAGATACGGCTAAAGCAACAAACGTTGCCAATGCTTTCTGCTTAACCTGCATATTTCGGAACATATAAGCACTGGGCACCATACTTAAACTTGAAATAAAAAAGCCTATAAACAAATATCTTGACAATGGTATAAGTTCTGGTGTTTTATAAAAATCAGCTATTAAAGGAGCTGAGAAAAATAATATCCAATACATGCAAAAACTCAACCCTGAGCTGAACCAAAATACAGCATTATAATCTTTTGATGTAACCTCAGCTTTTTTAGCCAAAGCAACCGTAAACCCACTCTCCTGCAGCGACGCCGCTATCAGCGAGAAGATAGTCAACATCCCCACCATTCCATAGTCCGACGGTTCCAGAAGGCGGGCAAGAAATATACCAAAAAGGAGATTCAACAACTGTTGTGTGCCGTTATTGATAAGTCCCCAAAACAATCCTTGAGCGGTCTTATTTTTTAATGAATCTCCCATTTATACGATATGATGTCTTTTGAATATTTTCAAGATTAATTTGTAGTTGACCAAAGACTATTTAAGTCACACTCGTGACCTAATCAGGTCACAGCCGTGATTTAATTTCGCCACAGCTGTGACTTAAATAAACCACAACTGTAGCAAAACTAGAATATAAAGATATAATTATTGTCTATTTTATTATTTACCAATACAATGGTATTCGAAACCATATTCTTTCATCTCCTCTGCGTCATAAATATTGCGTCCGTCAATAACCAGAGGGTTTGCCATAAGCTTATGTATTGCAGTCCAAGACGGAAGGCGGAACACTTTCCATTCAGTAAGCATCAATAAGGCATCTGCCTCAACTACTGCATCATACATATCTTTGGCATATTGTATGGAATCGCCCAATCGTCTTTGGGCTTCCGGAATAGCAACAGGGTCGAACGCCGTAACAGTGCATCCGGCTTCCAATAGCTTTTCAATTACGACTAATGAAGGAGCTTCGCGCATATCATCTGTTTCCGGCTTGAAAGCCAATCCCCATAGTGCAATCTTTTTACCTTTAAGATTATCGCCAAGCTGTTTCTGCAATTTCTTGAACAAAATAGATTTCTGCTCATTATTAACATCTTCTACGGCTTGAAGGATTCTCATCGGATAGCCATTATCTCTTGCTGTTTTCACCAATGCTTTCACATCCTTAGGGAAACATGAACCGCCGTAACCGCAGCCGGGATAAAGGAAACGCGAACCGATTCGGATATCCGAACCTATTCCCTTTCGGACCATATTTACGTCTGCACCAACAATCTCGCAAAGATTGGCAATATCATTCATAAAGCTTATTCGTGTTGCCAACATTGCATTTGCCGCATATTTAGTCATTTCGGCTGAAGGGACATCCATAAATATGACACGGAAATTGTTAAGCAGGAACGGGCGATAAAGTCGGCTCATCAAATCTTTTGCCTTTTCAGACTCAACACCGACCACGATTCTGTCCGGACTCATAAAGTCCTTTATCGCAGCTCCTTCCTTAAGGAATTCAGGATTTGAAGCTACATCGAAAGTCAAGTCAGAACCACGTTTGTCCAATTCCTCTTGTATTGCTGCGCGGACTTTCTTTGCAGTCCCAACTGGAACTGTACTCTTAGTCACAACCAGCAAATGTTTGTTCATATAGCGGCCCACAGTGCGTGCCACTTCCAGAACATATCTCAAATCGGCACTGCCATCTTCATCCGGAGGCGTACCAACTGCACTAAAAACTACTTCAACCTCATTCAGGCAAGACGATAAATCAGTCAGAAAATGCAAACGTCCGGCTTCCTTGTTGCGCAGCACCATTTCTTCCAATCCGGGTTCGTATATTGGCAAAATACCTTTATTCAGATTATTTATTTTCTCTGAATTTACATCAACACAAAATACTTCCGTTCCCATCTCGGCAAAACATGTGCCGCTGACCAAACCAACATATCCTGTTCCTACTATCGCTATTTTCATTTTCAGTATTTATTTTAGTTGACGAGTTGACAAGATAACTAGTTGACAAGGTGTTTTGATATTATCTCCTGATGTCTTGTCAACTCGTCCCCTCGTATCTGTTATCAATTTTCATTTTTACTCGCCTCATACATGCGAGTAATGATATCCACAACCTTCATTCCTTCAAGAACATTGGTTGTTATAGGCTCGTTATTTCCTTCCGAAAGGACTTCCACCACATTGCGGATAACGAAATTATGATTCTGAGCCGAACCTTTGTAAGGCCCGTAATCATTTCCCGGATTGGTTGGAGCCAGTTCCGGCATTTCATAATCCTTGATATGGCAATATTCCACTTCGTTCATATACTGACCGCCAATTTTCACGCTACCGTTTTCGGCAACAATCAGAATACTGCTTTCCATATTCTTACCCCAAACAGATGTTGAGAAGCAAAGATTTCCCATTCCACCGTTTACGAAATCGAACGATACAATACCTGAATCCTCAAAATCTGTAGTCTCAGAATGATTGAAGTCTCTCATTCTAGACTTGATATTAGTTATATCACCGAAAAGCCAGTACATTATATCAATGAAATGAGAGAATTGGGTGAACAATGTTCCTCCGTCCAAATCCTTCGTTCCATGCCAGCTTTCAGGTTTGTAATAGCGTTCGTCGCGGTTCCAGTAGCAATTAAGCTGAACCATATATATTTTCCCAAGCTTTCCGCTTTCTATCATATTCTTTATCCACACAGAAGGAGGAGAATATCTGTTCTGCATGACACAGAAAGCTTTCTTGTTATATTTTAGAGAAGTAAATATAATCTGCTCAGCATCTTCCTTGTTTAAAGCCATAGGTTTTTCAATCACCACATGATAACCTGCCGACATTGCCTTTATTGCCATCTGTGCATGATATCCGTTAGGCGTACAGATATTAATAACATCAACATCTGGACGCGCTTCAATCAGCGAATCAAAAGAAGAATAAAAATCTGCATTATAAGCCTCTATTCCTAAAGATTCTTTCGGCTTGATATCACATAAAGCTATCAGCTCAGCACCGGAATCACGGGTAATCATTTCAGCATGGCGTTTACCGATGTGACCGCAGCCAACAACAGCAAAACGCACCTTGTTGCTAATTCTGTCCATAACTACAAATAGTTTCAATAATATAATCCACCTCATCGTCTGTCATTTCCGTATGAATAGGCAATGACAACACCTGCTGTGTAAGCTTGTCTGCAATCTGCAGAGAGCTGCCTTTTCTGGCAAATCCATAAAAAGCTTCCTGTTTCTGCAACGGCAGAGGATAATAAATCATAGAAGGAATACCTTTCGATTTAAGATAATCCTGCAATCCGTCTCTCATCCCTTCTTTAACTTTCAATGTATATTGATGATATACATGGGTTGAGTACGAACTTACTGACGGTATTTCCCACATCGGATTTCCGCTCAATGATGCGTTGTAACGCTTCGCCACTGAAATTCGAGCTTCATTAAACTCATCAAGATGCGGCAATTTTGTTCTTAACACAGCAGCCTGCAATGTATCTAAACGAGAATTGCAACCTAATATTTTATGATGATACTTTATTTGTTGTCCGTGCGATGCAATCATCCTCATTCTCTCAGCCAAACGGTCGTCCGAAGTCATCATCGCTCCACCGTCTCCGTAACAAGCCAAAGGCTTTGACGGGAAGAATGATGTTGTTCCGATATGCCCTATTGTTCCTGCCATTTTCCTTGTTCCATCAGGGAACGTATAGAAAGAACCCATTGACTGGGCATTATCTTCAACCACATATAGTCCATACTGTTCAGCAACTGCCATGATAGGTTTCATGTCGCAACACTGGCCAAACAAGTGAACAGCAACTATAGCCTTAGTTCGAGGAGAAATAGCTCCTTCAATAAGATTTGGATTAATATTGAATGTTTCCGGATTTACGTCCACCCAAACAGGAATAAGCCCAAGCAAAGCTACAACTTCTGCTGCTGCCACATAAGTAAAAGCCGGAACAATAACCTCATCACCAGGACGTAAGTCGAGAGCCATCAATGCTATCTGCAAGGCATCCGTTCCGTTTCCACACGGCACGACATGCTTCACACTCATATAATCAGCCAGTTCAGCAGAAAAATCCTTTACTTCCGGGCCGTTTATGAATGCACTGCTGTCAATTACCTTTTGCATTGCTCCGTCAATTTCAGATTTTAATCTGAGATATTGGCGGTGCAAATCAACCATTCGTATTTCCATAATTATAAGGGGAATTAAGGACTCAAGGAGTTAAGAAGTCAAGGAGAGAGTTTTTTGAAAACTTTCTTCCTAAACTTTTTAACTCCTTAATATCCTTCTTGCTTGAGTGATTATATATTATTTCACTTCACTACCCGGTTTAACTTCTTTTTCCGGAGTGATAACAGCAAGTTTACCATCAAAGTTTTCTGCTGAAAGAATCATACCTTCAGATACAATACCTTTCAACTTACGAGGCGCAAGGTTGGCAATGAAACAAACCTGTTTACCAACCAATTCTTCCGGTTTATAATGCTGGGCAATACCTGAAACGATTGTACGTTTTTCCAATCCGTCGTCAATGCGGAACTGCAACAATTTATCTGCCTTCGGAACTTTTGTACATTCCAAAACTGTTCCCACACGGATATCCAATTTCATGAAATCATCAAACTCAATGTTTTCACGAATTGGCTTTGCTTTATAGTTTGCTTCTTCGTTTGCTTTCTTAGTGTCGAGCAATTTCTGAACCTGAGCTTCGATTACGCTATCTTCAATCTTTTCAAACAAAAGTTCAGCTTTTCCCAACTGATGTCCGGCTGGAAGCAAGTCTGTTGAACCAAGTCTGTCCCAACCAAGAGGCTCAACATTAAGCATCTTGTTCAATTTCTCCATGCTGAAAGGCAAGAACGGTTCAAATGCAATAGCGAGATTTGCTGTAATCTGCAATGCAATATTCATGATAGTTGCCACACGAGCCATATCTGTCTTGGCAAGCTTCCAAGGTTCTGTATCTGCAAGATATTTGTTACCGATACGCGCAAGGTTCATAGCTTCCTTCTGTGCGTCACGGAAGTGATATGTATCAAGTAAACGCTCAACATTAGCCTTAACATCTTCGAAATCTTTCAAAGTCTGACGGTCGTAGTCAGTAAGTTCGCCAACTTCAGGAACTTTACCTTCGAAATATTTACCTGTCAACACCAATGCACGGTTTACAAAGTTACCAAGGATAGCAACAAGTTCGTTGTTGTTGCGAGCCTGGAAGTCTTTCCATGTAAAGTCATTATCTTTTGTTTCAGGAGCATTTGCTGTAAGAACATAACGCAAAACATCCTGCTTGCCCGGCATATCAACAAGATATTCATTCAACCACACAGCCCAGTTGCGTGAAGTTGAAATCTTGTCTCCTTCAAGGTTAAGGAATTCGTTTGCCGGAACATTTTCCGGAAGATTATATGAGCCTTCAGCCTTAAGCATTGAAGGGAACACAATACAGTGGAACACAATATTATCTTTACCGATGAAGTGAACCATCTTAGTTTCCGGGTCTTTCCACCATTTTTCCCAGCTGTCTGGCAAAAGCTCTTTTGTATTTGATATATAACCGATAGGAGCATCAAACCATACATAAAGCACTTTACCTTCTGCGCCTTCTACCGGAACAGGAATACCCCAATCCAAGTCACGGCTCACCGCACGTGGCTGCAATCCCATATCCAGCCAGCTCTTGCACTGACCGTAAACATTAGGCTTCCATTCCTTATGATTTTCAAGAATCCATTCACGCAAGAACGGTTCCCATTTATCCAAAGGCAAATACCAGTGTTTTGTTTCTTTCATCACCGGTTTGCTTCCGCTGATAGCAGATTTAGGATTTACAAGTTCAGTAGGGCTCAAAGATGTACCGCAAGCTTCACACTGGTCACCATAAGCCTTTTCGTTTCCGCAATGAGGGCAAGTACCAGTGATATAACGGTCTGCAAGGAACTGTTTTGCTTCTTCGTCATAATACTGTTCGCTTGTTTTCTCAATGAATTCTCCCTTGTCATACAATGTGCGGAAGAAATCAGAAGCCATCTGGCGGTGAGTTTCAGAAGTCGTACGGGAATAGATATCGAAAGAGATACCGAATTCCTCAAAAGACTTTTTGATTATATTGTGATAACGGTCAACTACGTCCTGCGGAGTGATGCCTTCCTTCTTTGCACGCAAAGTGATAGGCACACCGTGTTCATCCGAACCGCCAATCATCAACACTTCCTCTCCTTTCAAACGGAGATAACGGGCATAAATATCGGCGGGCACATAAACACCTGCCAAGTGACCGATATGAACCGGTCCGTTAGCATACGGCAAAGCCGTAGTTATCAATGTTCTCTTAAATTGTTTTTCCATGTGTTATGTTATCTATTTAGTTTACAAAGGTAAGGATTTTCCAGTAAAACGCCGCAGTGTTTTTCCGAAAACACTACGATGTTTTTTTCAAAATGTCAAGTATTTTTGCAAAAATGTCAAATATGTATTTTCAAACACGGAATAGTATGGAATATTCGGCTAAGCAAATTGAAAATGAGCTTAAGGAACTGGGCTCTGATGATAAAGCAAAACATTTGAGCAGATTCTTTAAAACCGGGAAAGGAGAATATGGCGAAGGCGACAAATTCCTGGGAATAACGGTTCCGCAAACTCGAAACATAGCCAAGAAATATATCGGACTGGATTTTGATGGAATATCAGAATTAATCAATAGCGAATGGCACGAAGTCAGGCTATGCGGCTTGATGATTCTGGTTTTACGTTTCAAGAAGAAATCTACAACAGACAATGAGAGAGATGAGATTTACAGTTTTTATCTGAAACATACGAAATGTTGCAACAACTGGGATTTGGTGGATTTGAGTTGTCCGTATATAATCGGCTCATATATTCTGAACCGCGACAGAAGCATTCTTTATCATCTATCCGAAAGCGACAATCTTTGGGAACAACGTATTTCCATTGTTTCAACGTTAACCCTTGTACGTAACGATTCATTCAATGAAGCACTGGATTTATCATTGCGACTTATGAATCATAAGCACGACCTAATACACAAAGCTATCGGATGGGTGTTGAGAGAAGTGGGCAAAAGAGACAGGAAAACCCTTACAGACTTTCTGAACATTCACCGCAAGAATATGCACCGTACAACGCTGAGATATGCCATTGAACATTATAGTCCGGAAGAAAGAAAAGCATTTATGGAATAGGGAACGAGGGAACGAGTTGACAAGGGAACAAGGCTACAGTTTTTTCCTTGTCAACTTAGGAATATTACAAAACTCAAACCAATATTCTAAAAAGTTACAGATTGAAACAATATAATAAGCAAAAGTTCAATATTAGTTTATATCGAAAGCTATATTTCTATCTGAATATTGGCTGAAGGCCTTTAATTTTACAGCGTAGGGCAACGCCCTACGTTTTTGACCGTCACATACTTAAGCGCCCTGGAAGGGCATAACTTCACTCAGTTCCGCCCCTTCAGGGCTTATTATAGGGTATACATATTGAAACACAGGGCGTTGCCCTGTGCTATATAATTTAAGGCCTTCAGCCAAAAAATACCCGTTGTTATCTGAAACTTATTAATAAATTTCTAATTGTAAGTTTTCTAAATTCAATATTTAGTTTTGCAACACCATCCAACTACAACAACCAATGTGAAGGATTAAGCTTCACTTTCTCCTTCCATATCTGGAAGTGCAGGATTGTAGCATTGCCATCCTCCGTATCAACAAATATCTTTCCTAGAGATTGTTTGGTGGTAACTTTATCGCCAGCCTTGACATAAACCTGGCTCAAATTACTATAAACAGTCAGATAATTACCATGACGAACAATTATAGAATTGTTATATCCCGGAACAACAAACACACGTGTCACTTCCCCGTTAAACACAGCCCTAGCATCAGCTCCCGGAGTTGTCTGTATATCAATTCCGCTATTGTTGGTACGCACATATTTCAAATCCTGATGCTGCTGTTCGCCAAATGTAGCCACAACTGTATATCGTCCGGTAACGGGATAAGGCAAACGACCTTTGTTGGACGCAAAACTTCCGGACAATTGGCGCTCTTCTTTTGTCATCGCATAGCCGCCTTTACTTTCGGCAACTCTTTCTTCAGATGCAGAAGTCTGGTTTCCCTGTTTCTTTCTGCGCGCGCGTTCTTCTGCTTCAGCCTTAGCTATTTCCTCAGCTATCTGCTTTTCAATCTGACGGTTCAAAGCCTCAGCCTGTTGGCGTTTCTTACGCAACTGAGCCTGCAAGTCTTTTTTCTTTTTATTGAGGGCGTTTACTTCGTCCTTCTGATTTTTTTCTTCTATCTGTAATTTCTGGTTTTCCTGTTCGCGATTAGCAAGCAAGGTCTGCTTTTCCGAAACAGTTTTCTGAAGCGAAGCTTTTTCTCCTTCAATCTTTTCCTGCTGTTCAACTATTGCGCTAGCCTGCATTTTCTGCCAATCTGCATATTCTTTCAAATAACGCATACGGCGATAGGATTGGGCGAAATCTTCCGCAGAAAGAATAAACAGCAGTTTATCCAGCGAACCTTTACGTCTGTACATATTCTGAACCGACTTGCCATAGTTTTTCTTTCTATCATCAAGTTCCTTTTCAAGACGCTCAATTTCTTTTCCTTTCTCTGCTATCTGGGTATTGATTGCCGAAACCTCCTGACCAAGCAGACTTATCACTTTCTTTCTGGACAATATTTGCTGCGAAAGCAGATTAAGCCTGTTCAACGAGTTTTTTGCAGATGTACTTGTTTCTTTCAACAACTGGTTTGTCATCTCTATTTCTTCAAGCGCTTTTTTCCTTTCATTCTCAAGCTGACGCACTCTTTCCGAGCGCTGTCCGAATGCAGGGCACGCCAAAACAAAACAAAGAATCAACCAACTATATTTCATATCCAAAAACATTACATCAAAACTTCAACATCTTCAGCAACTGCTCCGCAGTAACCCTTTCATATTTGGAAGGTACAGATGTATTAATTTTTAAATCCTTATCAATTTGTATACGTGAATAAGAGAGAGACAAACCTCCCACATTTCTACCGTCAACCACGACTCCTACATTTCCGTTCATCGGGAAAAGTTTATTTCCCTGAACCTGGAAATCCGAATAGTCCCAAGTCAACACAAACTTGTCGCTCGCATCTGATATTCGTGATGAAAGCAGTTTGTTTTCTTTATCAACATTAAAACAATATCTTATATCAGCTCTGTCCTCAGCCACAAATTCAACAGTCTGAGTGTTCTTTTTCATCAGAAAACGGTTATACTGCTTTGGACCGAAAGTTTTCTCTCCGGGAACAAAAATACTGTTTATGAACAATGCCTGTAAATTATAGAAATCAAAATCGACAGTCCACTGTTTCTTCATAGCTGAATAATTCTCAGCCAAATATCTTTTTCCCATTCTGTCGATAAGTCTGATACTGTCTGTTGTCAGTTCAAGTCTGAATACTTCAATACCAAGAAATGGTTGCACAGACAATTGTATCAAACTGTCTTTTATCATCTTCAAATCAACTCTTGAGCTGACTTCCTTATCAGGCATTATCACATCAGCACGCAAGCGTGCCGACATTGTACGGAAATCTAAAGATTGCTCCTGAACTGCTGTCAGAATTTCCTTCTGCTCCTTGAACTGCTTTGAATCTTCGCCGCCAACACCTTTTGAAGAACGACAGCCGGAAAATATCAAAGCAAAACAAATACCGACCAATAAAATATTTAAACGGAATCTGTTCATAATTATTCTTTTTCCTCAATATACTTTTCTTCCTTTATTTTCTTGTCTAGAGTCTTTGACTCTTTACCCATTGAGCGAGCCTTTTTCCACTGTTCAACGGCTTTGTCCTTATCTCCGTTCATGAACAGGATATCACCATAATGGTCAACCAACTCAGCACTGTTTGTCGTATCTTTTGATATGGCACTCTCGATATAAATCTTTGCCAGTTTATAATTTCCCTGAGTAAAGAAAATCCAGGCATAAGTATCAAGATATGTAGCATTGTCCGGTTCCAGTTTTATACACTGCGCACTCATTCGTTCCGCACGTTTCAAATCCTTCTTTTCAAGAGTAAGGAAATAACTGTAGTTATTCAGAACAACCACATTCTTGTCGTTATATTTCAAAGCCTCGTCATACGCCTTATATGCTTCAGGCATATTGTTCATCTGATAATGCAAATCTCCTATCTGTCCGTAGAAATCAGACATAAGTCTTCCGTTTTCCTTCGGAATCACACCCAGTCCTTTACGATAGACATCCAATGCTTCTTCATATTTTTCCTGCTGGAAATAACCAATTCCCAAGTAGAAATAATATTCCGGAGATTCAGGGAACAGTTCGATACATTTATTACAAACACGGACAACCTCGTCTATATCTTCAGTACGCAATGCCATATTCAGCAACTGCTGCCATGCGCTCTGATTCGTCGGTTCCATTTCAGTAACAAGGCTGAACTGGAATTTAGCCTCATCATTCTTTTTCTGAAGCATAAGCAAACTGCCGTACATCAGTTTGAGATTTGTATCCTGAGGATGCTGTTCCAAAAGTGTAAGGAATAAAGTATTAGCCTGCTCAATATCCTGTTTTGTCTGTTGCAGACGTTGGATATATCTGGACAATATTCCGACTTTAGTTTCAACATCAAGTCCTTTGCTCACCAAAGCATTACGCACCTCCTTCTCTGCAGCTTCCTTATTACCGGTTGCCTCATAATAATTCGCCATAGATACTATGTAACGCGAATCTGAAGGATTAATCTCGTGAGCCTTGGTATAAGCTTTCAATGCTTCATCAAAATTGTCCTTTTCCAAATACAAGTCACCGAGCAAAAGCTGGTATCTTGATTCGGCAGGATATTTATCCGCCAGCTTCTGTATTTCAGCAAAAGCCTTATCTTCTTCCTCAAGAGAAGAATACAATTTATATTTCTGCAATGACAAAGCTTCATTCATTCCCATAATGCTTTCCAAAGCATCATATGCTTCGATTGCTTTTGCCAGCTCGCCATCCTGAGCCAAAGCCTCAGCCAGATAATAACGCAACTCGGCTTTGTCTGGATACCTTTCCACCAAAGCCTCATATTCGGCTGCCGCATCGGCGAACATTCCCAGATTTCCGGAAACATTGGCTAGAGCCATTCTATAAGTCATATTATCGGAATCACTATCCACTGCCTTACGTAACATTTCAACTGCCTTGTCTGCCTTGTTCATCTGAACATAAAACAAAGAAAGCTCATACATCACCGGGGCAGCAGTTGAGTCGAGCGACAAACAATAGGAGAACATGTCATACGCAGCGTCATACTTTCCTGCCTGTTTCAACTTCAATCCCTCGTAATAAAAGTAGTCAAATTTCCTGTTGTTTGAAGCCAGCACGGACAATGAAACCAGGAAAAGAGAGATTGTTATTATTTTTCTAAACATATTATCTGTATTTTAAATCACTGAAGTTCGCGATTTACCCAACATTAAGGTCAGACAGTCCGCAGATACACATCATAGAATAAAAAACTTTGTCAAATTGTTTTCTGCCAGCTTCAATGTTGAGCATTTAGCCAATCGCAAAAGTAAGATTTCTTTTTTAATACACAAAAGAAACTAAGTCCTCAATATTTATACAACTACAACTCACACATTAACAGCACAAAAAGCTGTTAAAAGAAGTATGTATATTATAAATTTCTTACAACCTTTTTCCTTGATTATTTCCAAAATAAAAATATAAATTCCAACTTTCAAACCTGCCATATTACAATTCATCCATGATATTTAGCAATTCGTCTAGTTTCTTATTAACAACAAATTAAATAACACTATATTCGTTTGAACTAAAAAATGAAGGCTTATGAAAAGATTGTTAATTATGTTGATAGCAATTATTGCTAATGTAGGGTTGACACAAGCTCAAACAACAGACAAGGAAGAAAGAGCAAGATTACGTCAAGAACGTAAAGCCGAACAGGAAATATTGGATTCTTTACTTTTTGAACAATCCAAACAGTCTATAGAAAACAAAAAATTCGTTTTGGAAGCAGACAGAGTTATGTTCAAATATGGAACAACTGCCTATGTTACATCAAACACAAACTTTGTCATGGTGAACGAAGACAAGGCAACTGTACAGATTGCATTCAATGTTCCTGTTAGTGGACCAAACGGTATTGGTGGTATAACTGTTGACGGACTTATGTCGGACTTCAGTATGAAAGAAGACAAGAAAGGAAATCTTTCTGTCGAATTCAATGTTTCCGGTGTCGGTATATCAGCTCGGATTACTATAAGTCTGCCGAAAGGAAGCAGTACAGCTACAGTAAATGTCTTGCCAACATTCAATTCAAACCGGCTCACATTGTCCGGTCATATATTGCCTCTTGAGCAAAGTACAGTTTTCAAAGGCAGAGCATTATAATCAAGTCTGAAGATTTTCGGCTCGGCTTACAGTAAACAAGTTGACAAGGTTTTTAAACACAAATACTCCTTGTCAACTTGTATCAGAAGCCTTGTCAACTATTAAAATAATAATTAAATACTATGACAATGAATATTAAAAATCTAACAGCACTATTACTCGTATTATTTTCTATAACAGCTTGCGAGAAAAACCCGGATATGAGTGAAATGGACGGAGATTTTACCGTTTACACTCAATACGACCCGGATTTCAAGTTTTCAGAAGCTTCAACCTTCTATCTGGCAGACAGCATACTGGTTGCCGGTCAAGGATTGAAAAATGAATATTGGAAAAATGAAAATGCGCAGGAACTTATTTCCCAAGTTGAAAGTGAAATGGAACAGCGAGGTTATACTCGTTGTATGGAAAAGGATTCTGCAAATGTAGGTATTCAGATGACTTATATTGAAAACGATGTCAATATGACAACATTCGTCGGCAGTTACTGGGACGGATGGTGGAATCCCGGATATTGGGGACCATATTGGGGCGGTGGATGGTATATGTCGTATCCTGTTTCATACCAATATACAACAGGTGCTATAGTAATGGAGATGGTGAACTTGAGTAACGTTGACAAAACAAAAGCCTCAAGTACTAACCGTTTGCCTATTGTATGGCATGCCAACAGCGAAGGTATGCTTTCCTATAATTCACGGGTAAATATGGCATTGATTCAACGAGCAATTGAACAGTCTTTCAGACAATCACCGTATATCAGTAAATAAAGGGGACAAGTGAACAAGGTTTCAGATACAAGGCGTATTTGTATATTTTCTTGTCAACTTGTTACCTTGTCAACTAGTCAACTTCTAAAATAAAAAGGAGAATAAATTATGACAACATATAGAAAATACTTGAAAACAAGCATACTGGCTGCTTTATTCACAATCTTTTCCTTTTCAGGAAACAATGCCAGCGCACAACGTATTCCCGACGAACTTAATTTCAAGCTAGACTGGCAGCTTAATGCACCAATCGGCAGTGATTTCGTAAACGGAATGACTGGTTGGGGTATGAGTTTTGAAACAGCTTATGAAGTATATGGTCCATGGTCATTGGGTGCATTTGCAAGTTTTCACACCAATCATGGCTATGACGAAAGAAGAACTATCCAATTGTCTCCTACACAAACCCTGAACACAGACCAGCAACATTCTTCATTCCAGGTTCCTTTCGGAGCTTTGGTTAGTTATACATTGTTCGACAATGGATACGTAAAACCATATGTAACAGCAAAACTCGGTGCTATGTATCAGCAAAACACAACATATCTTAATCTGGTTGGATATTATGATCGTCCTTGGGGTTTTTATGTTTCTCCAGAAATCGGACTGACAATCCATCCTTTGAAATACAGCAGATTCGGATTCCACGTTGCTGCATACTACAACTATAGTACTAACAATAATGATTTGCTGGATTATAATGAAAATGGTATGAGCAATCTCGGTCTCCGACTTGGTGTTTGTTTTTAATACATAGAATTATACCGAAGTTTCGCAAAATGAATGCTCAAATCAAAAATTGATAAAACATCATATACGAGTTACACTTGCGAAACTTCCATCTACAGGCTAACTTTGCTAAAAAAAGGAAATATTATGAAGCAAAACAAGAACTGGATATTTTACGCAAGCCTTTTTTCCGGGTTAGCCTGTTTTTCATATTATTCCGTAGTATTCTTTGCGGGTATAGAGCCAAGGTATCAGCACAAATTATTTTCGCTGCTTCCTTTGTTTATGATTCTGCTGTCTTTCAATATAATCGGATTCCTTGCCGTATGGATAAGAAACAATGTGCGCTCATTCATGCATAATCCAATAAGACGCAAAAAGGAATCCATCATTGCCGGGGTTCTTGCCGCTATAGGACTTTTCATTATCAATTATCTTACCTTGTCAATCACCAAATTCATGTTAAATGCACCACATCCTTTCCATTTCAATGAAATCGGATGGATTGTATTGTTCTGGATATGGCTGATTGAAATTGTTGTTGTTACTCTGATAATGATGGTTTCATCATATAAACAGCTTGCAGAACTGCACGAAAAAACAGCACGGCTTGAAGAGAGTTCCATCAAGGCACGATATAGCGCGCTTCAAAGCCAGTTGAATCCTCATTTCCTTTTCAACAGTCTGAACACTCTGGTGGCAGAAATAGAATATAACCCTAAAAATGCAGTCCTCTTCACACAAAATCTTTCTGATGTTTACAGATATATACTGAAAAGCCAGCAGGAAGGGATTGTAACATGGCAACAGGAGCAGGAATTCCTTGATTCTTACTTATTTTTGCACCGTGTACGCCTTGGGGACTGCATACATCTTAACCGCCAATATCCCGAATCTCTGAATCATCGGAAAATACCGGCTCTCACTCTTCAGCTGCTTATTGAAAATGTAATAAAACACAATATTATACATATCGGCAAACCTATGGTTATAGACATGATTTATATTCAGGAAAAAGATATGGTTGCTATTCACAACAACATAAATCTGAAAAAGGATGTTATATCATTGGGTAATGGATTGAAAAACCTTTCGGAAAGATACATGATGATTAGCGGAAGAGATATTGAAATCGAAAAGGATTCAACTGATTTCACCGTAAATATTCCTATTCTGGATTAGGCTAAAAACAGGTCCGGACCCACGACGCCGTAGGACCGAACCCACGTCGAATTGGGGCCGTAAATAATTCACCGTAGGTTCGGACCTATTTTTTAACATTTTTACAATAAAGAATATGATAACAACAGCTATAATTGAAGATGAAATCCCGGCAGCACGATTATTAAAGAATATGTTGCAGGAATTGCGGCCGGACTGGGAAATAATATCACTTCCCGGCACTATTGAAGGCGCAGCAGAGTGGTATGCACAAAACCCGCATCCAGACTTGCTTTTCCTCGACATACAGTTGACTGACGGTCTTTCATTCTCTTTCATTGAGAAAGCTCAACCTAAAGGCATGATAATATTTACAACTGCATACGATGAATATGCAGTTCAGGCATTTACCGTCAACAGCATTGATTATCTGTTGAAACCGGTGAACAAATCCCGTCTGGAACAGGCACTGGAAAAATTCGAACGGTGGAAAAATCCGGGAAACAATAAAGAAAGGAATATTTCACTGGATATTCTGGAAGATATTTTCAGACAGGCTTCATCCAATTCAAAAAAATACCGAACACGTTTTCTGATAGAAAATGACAACCGTTCTTTCTCTCTTCAAGTAGATGAAATAGCCTATTTCTATAGCGAAAACAAACTTACTTTTGCAAAGACCTGGTCGGGAAAGGAATATATAATTGATTTTTCATTAGACAAGCTCGCCACACAGCTTGACCCTGACAGATTTTTCCGACTTAACCGCCAGGTGCTTGCATGTATTGATTCTATTGAAAAACTGGAAAACTATTTCCTCGGCAAGGTTGTAGTGCAGCTGAAACCTGCATTCAACGAGAAAATTATGGTGAGCAGAAATAAAGTTTCGGTCCTAAAAGATTGGTTGAATTATTGATAGAAACAAGTTAACAAGAAAACGAGTTGACAAGGTTCATAAACACCTTGTATCTGAAACCTTGTCAACTCATCAACTCTCATATATTACTTTTTCCCTGTATGCCCGAAACCACCTTCTCCACGTTCAGTTTCAGTCAACACTTCAACAGGTTCCCATTCCACTTGCTGATAAGAAGCAATTACCATCTGGCATATACGTTCTCCGTCATTAACCACAAAAGGCTCAGACGAAAGGTTTACCAATATTACACCTATTTCACCACGATAGTCAGCATCAATAGTGCCCGGTGTATTCAAAAGCGTAATACCATGCTTCAATGCCAAACCGCTTCTCGGACGCATCTGTGCCTCATAGCCTTCAGGCAAAGCAATATACAATCCCGTAGGTATAAGTTTTCTTTCCAACGGCTTTATTACAACCGGCTCCGACAAATTTGCACGAATATCCATTCCTGCAGATAGAGCTGTTGCATAAGCCGGCAACTGATGATGTGATTTGTTTATTATTTGTACTTTCATTTGATATTTGTTTTGACTCCTTACCTCCTATCCTTCTCAATCAACTCCAACAACCTCTCAACCGCTTCTTCCTCCGGAATATTCTTCAACACACAAGTCTTTCCCTTATAAAGACTTATTCTGTTTCGACCTGCGCCAACATATCCGTAATCAGCATCTGCCATTTCACCCGGACCGTTGACAATGCAACCCATAATTCCGATTTTCAGACCTACGAGATGAGATGTTGCTGCTTTAATTTTTGCGATTGTAGCCTGCAAATCATATAATGTTCTGCCGCAACTTGGACATGAAATATATTCTGTACGGCTGATACGTACTCTTGCAGCCTGCAGAATACCAAACATACAGCTTACCACCACAGAAGGTTTGACAGCCGGAGCCGACAACATTATGCCATCAGTGAAACCGCCCAAAAGTAATGCGCCCAAATCTGCAGATGATTTCAATTGCAACATTTCCACTTCCGAATCAGAATATTCTCTATGAATAATAACCGGCGCATTCACACCCTCGGACATCATATAATGCAACGCAGCCCTTTGCTCGCCCACACCATTCTTATGGCTTGTAGTCAAAATAACTACTATGTTTTTCTCTTCCTTCAGCACAGAAATCCATCCACTCTTAATATCGTTATACGAAAGAGCGACGAATTTCAATGGTGAAGCATTATTCTTCAATTCCTCAACTTTGTCAGCTGAGAAACAAGGATATATTTTTTCTGTTTCTCCGTTCCAGATATCAGAATCTACAATAATTCCGGATTTGGCATAAGCCGACCATTCAGCAGCCTTTTCAACCGATTCCACATAAAGGAAATCAGGTTTTTCACCACCGCCAATCGATAAATCTTCTGCCGTTTTATTTCTGACATCAACGATAACTGCAGACTTGTTTCTGCCACCAACGCACAGAACTTCGTCCGAAACTCTTTTGGCTGGACAAATCTCATCATATCCCGGAGCCATAACAGCCTCGATATGTTCGTGACCTTCACGCTCAAGAATATAATCTCTCAATTTACGTGCAACCGGCATTTCAGCTTCCGGAGCTTCGCTCAACGAAACACGTATCGTATCACCAATTCCATCAGCCAGAAGTGCGCCAATACCGACAGCACTTTTAATTCTTCCGTCCTCACCGTCACCGGCTTCCGTAACACCAAGATGCAACGGATACGACATTCCTTCCTTATCCATAGTGCAGACAAGAAGGCGGACTGTACGTACCATTACCACCGTGTTCGAAGCCTTTATAGATATAACAACGTCGTTGAAATTCTCTTCACGGCAAATTCTCAGAAATTCCATGCACGAAGCAACCATTCCTTCCGGCGTGTCACCATAACGGCTCATAATCCTGTCGGACAACGAACCATGGTTCACTCCCAAACGTATCGCAGTTCCGTTCTTACGGCAAATATCAAGAAACGGAACCAGACGCTCACGGATTTTCTGCAATTCCGCAGCATATTCCTCATCGGTATATTCCATAAGATTGAAAGTCTTGACCCTGTCAACATAATTACCGGGATTGATTCTGACTTTCTCCACATTCTCCGCAGCAACATCAGCCGCACGTGGATTGAAGTGAATATCTGCCACCAACGGAGTATGTAAGCCTTTCTCATTCAACAAACG
Organism: Parabacteroides sp. KHUB-01; assembly: GCF_056640935.1. NCBI lineage: Bacteria > Pseudomonadati > Bacteroidota > Bacteroidia > Bacteroidales > Tannerellaceae > Parabacteroides > Parabacteroides sp. KHUB-01. The sequence goes on from NZ_CM153256.1 coordinate 2,031,277, forward strand.
GCGAATCTCACCCAAATTACGGGCTTCACGTTCGCCTTGAGCTGTAAAACGTACATATTCCGCTCCGGCGTCAATCATACGCTCTGCCTGAGCCACTGCAGCTTCTGTATCCATTGTAGATACATTTGCCATTGACTGTATACGAATAGGATTATCTCCTCCTAAAGGAGTATTTCCAATATGTACTTCGGACGATTTCCTACGGGAATAATTAAACATTGTTATTATCTGCTTTAAATTAAAGAAAAAAGTTGACAAGGCTACAGAAACAAGTTGACAAGGAAATAACTTTAAATATTAACCTTGTCAACTTGTTAACTTGTCAACTTGTTAACTTGTCAACTCGTCAACTTGTTCCCTCGTCAACTCCCTTATCAATTAGTCTTAAACTTAAACTCTACTTTCGCAAGATCCTCATTAGCCTTGACGATCTTCTTTTTCAAGTCTTCTTTATAAGCGGCAAGTTTCTGCTGCAAAGCCTCATCACCAACTGAAAGCATCTGAACAGCAAGAATACCGGCATTCAAAGCGCCATTGATACCGACTGTTGCCACAGGAATTCCCGGAGGCATCTGAACTATTGCCAGCAGAGCATCCATTCCGTCGAGTGTTGAATTGATTGGAACACCGATAACAGGAAGTGTTGTCATTGATGCAATTACGCCACACAAATGTGCAGCCATACCTGCAGCAGCAATAATTACTTTAATACCACGGTCTTTGGCTCCTTTGGCAAATGCCTCAACTTCGGCAGGAGTACGATGTGCCGAAAGCGCGTGCATTTCAAACGGAATTTCCATTTCATCAAGGAACTTAGCCGCTTTTTCCATAACAGGCAGATCTGATGTGCTGCCCATGATAATACTTACAACTGGTTTCATACATTCACTATTATAAAAGTTGACAAGGCTACAGAAAACAAGTTGACAAGGAAATAACTTTAACTATTAACCTTGTCAACTCGTCAACTTGTTAACTCGTCAACTATATTAACACTTATTTTGCAATCAAAGCCTGATAATCTTCAGAAGACAACAGTTCATCCAATTCAGCAGGATCATTAACTGTAATCTTAATCAACCAACCTTTTCCGTATGCATCTTCATTTACAAGCTCAGGAGCGTCTTCCAATTCTGCATTAACTTCAAGAACTTCTCCACTAACAGGCATGAACAAGTCAGAAACAGTCTTTACAGCTTCAATTGTTCCAAAAACTTCTTCTTTTGCTACTGTTTCGCCTTCTGTTGTGATATCAACATAAACAATTTCACCCAATTCGCTCTGAGCGTAATCTGTGATACCTACATAAGCTACATCGCCTTCTACACGGATCCATTCATGATCCTTTGTGTACTTCAATTCAACCGGAAAATTCATAATGTCTGTGTTTTTAAATGAAAAATAAGATAAAACTTAACAATGATGACAAAAAGACACAGGTAAAACCAAGCATAAAACCTGCATATACCTGCATCGGCGTATGTCGTTTTAATATTAATCTGGATGTACCGACCAGCCCCGAAACAACAAATGCAATCATTATCCCCACATAAGGATTTATCATCTGTATCTGGGCTGCTCCCAAAATTCCACCAACAAGTCCTCCCACGCCTATCATATGGGCGCTTATCTTCCAATAATGGTTTATAAGCATTGCTATCAACAGTGCTGCACATGCTCCGAACAGCTCAAGCAAAAACCATACCGGCATCCGCAATTTATAGAGCAAAAAGCCTGTGGCAAGCAATGATGTAGCAAATATTATATAAGGCAATGTCCTTTCTTTCCTGTTTGTCAAATCCAAATCTCCTGCCATTCCTGTTTTATACATTATCCATATAAACAGTGCAGGCACTATTGCCGTCATAACAAAAACTCCTCCAACGATCGACAATTTCATTCCCATCGGATAAATTGCCAGATATGTATAAGTCAAAGCCAGAATTACTCCATAAGTTACCATCAACAATGGATGAAACATTCCGGAAAGTACATTTGCTATAGTTCGCTTCATATTTCTTAAAAATACAACACTCTTGTCTTGTTTATAAATCAAGACACTCAGCGAAGATACAATATTGTTCTTTTATATCCCAATTATAAGGGCAAAAAGAGAATTTTGTAGGAATTTATTTTGGTTCTTCATATAGTCAAACGAATATTTCACAGAAATATCAGTATTCTATAAAATTAATGCTGAAAACATTAACCAAGTTTAGTCGATATATCATTTTGTCACTTTTACATTTTGTCAAACTAACCCATCTGAGATTGCGATATTTCGAGGTGTTTATCAGAAACTGCAGAACGATGGCACTCTCACGGAGTTAAGGAAATACAGATTGACGCAAAATCATTGCTTTTCCTGACAACAGAAAAATTCCATCCCAATCATTTGTTTTTCTACAAGCATTTTGTTTACACAAATAACTATATACTTGATAAATGACAATGTAAATCCGTTCATGATTTTTACTCTTCCTGAGTGAAAATTGCCATATTTAAGTGCAATTTATAGGATAACGGGACGGATTTTCCTACCCAAAAGCATTTGTTAAAAAAATGATTACTATAACTTCAGGCAATGATTGTGAAGAGTTGCTGACATCATTACAATGTTACATGTGCACCATCACAATAATTCCCCAAACACATTGTAATCATTTCCCGGAACGATGTTTATAAAGTCGTATTTTTCAATATTTTCATTATGTTTCTCGGGAATTGGCTGTTAGCCCAAAAGCTTGTTTGGTTAATTAATGGAAGCTGAATTTACAAAAAGGTAGCATTTTGTATATTTCAAGTTGAGTAACTTACGGGGCTTAAAATATCTCTATCATATTAAAAATATTTATTTGCAACTACTTGCCGTTTCTCAAAACAATATATATTTGTAAAAAGTAATTCATTATATAACTAACGTGAATTCGACGAATTAAAAATGCTAACAGATTTGTAGATTGGATTATTCCGGGGAAGAAGGACATAATATTAAGGCTGAAAGCCTTTTTATAGCCCAGGGCGTAAGCCCTGGGTTAGGAGTATTTCCCCCACCAATATAGCCCTGAAGGGGCGAGACAATGTTGTGTTATGATTTTGTCATTAATAGAGTGTCGCTCTTTCAGAGCTTTGATAGGATGGTGGTCGATTTTACCCAGGGCTCACGCCCTGGGCTATACAAATCAGGCAAATGCCTGATTTGACAAGGCTTTCAGCCTTGATAGATAGTTCTGAATATGTCGATCCACATTAACTTTAAAGTTGACAAAAAAACGAGTTGGCAAGAGAATTTCCCTGGTTGACTTGTATCTGGATCCTTGTTAACTTTAATGTGAGTTCGACAAATTATAAATGACATATAATTGTGGAAAGGATTATTCAGGGAAAAAGACATATAAAGGCTGAAAGCCTTTTTATAGCCCAGGGCGTAAGCCCTGGGTTAGGAGTATTCCCCCCACCAATATAGCCCTGAAGGGGCGACACAATGTTATGCCATGATTTTGTCATTAATAGAGTGTCGCTCTTTCAGAGCTTTAAACAGAAGGTGATCGATTTTACCCAGGGCTCACGCCCTGGGCTATACAAATCAGGCAAATGCCTGATTTGACAAGGCTTTCAGCCTTGACAGATAGTTCATAACTCGTCGAACTCACGTTAACTAAGTAAAAAGAACTTCTATAAACTTATTTTTATAACAAAATGAAAAGACTAGCATTATTAACAGGAACATTAATCGCATCAGCCTTTCTGATTTGCGGATGTTCAGGCGAAAAGAAACAAGAGAAAGTTCTTCGCCACGTAGTTATGTTCGGCTTCAAACCTGAAGTTTCAGCTGAGCAGGTAAAGGCAGTTGAAGATGCATTCGGCGAATTGCCTTCAAAAATCGACTTAATCAAAGATTATGAGTGGGGAACAGACTGCAGTCCCGAGGGAAAACAGCAAGGTCTGACTCACTGCTTCTTCGTAACTTTCCATTCTGAAGAGGACAGGGATGCATATCTTATCCATCCGGCACATAAGGAGTTCGGCAAGGTGCTTGGTAACAAGGCGAGTGCGGTGACAGTGTTGGATTATTGGACTAGATAAGTATAGAGACGAGTTGACGAGGGGACAAGTTGACAAGAAAATAACTATATCATAATCTTGGCTGAAAGCCTTTAAATTTACAGCGTAGGGCAACGCCCTACGTTTTGGCCATCCATTAACAAATACGCCCTGAAAGGGCAGAACTTCACTCAGTTTCGTCCTTTCAAGGCGTATCATATAGCATATCCTGAAACACAGGACGTTGCCCTTTGCTATATAATTTAAGGCTTTCAGCCAAATTTGTCTATACTAAATTTATATCCTATCAAGAAAGCTCCTTCCTCAACCTCGCCACCGGAACCCCAAGCTGCTCACGATATTTTGCCACCGTACGGCGGGCAATAACATATCCTTTTTCCTTCAATATCGCTGCCAGTTCCTCATCTGTCAGCGGTTTGCGCTTGTCTTCGGCATCAATAGACTGCTGAAGGATATGTTTCACTTCCCTGGTTGAAATCTCCTCGCCACTGTCGGTCTGCATTGATTCTGAGAAGAAATATTTCAAAGGATAAATTCCGTAGTTTGTCTGTACATATTTGCTGTTGCTAACACGCGAAACAGTAGAAACATCAAAACCAGACTTCTCAGCCACATCCTTCAGAATCATCGGGCGGAGCGTTGTCTCGTCGCCGGTAAGGAAAAACTCACGCTGAAGAAGCATTATCGCTTCCATCGTGCGAAGCAAGGTGTTCTGACGCTGTTTCACCGCATCAATAAAACCACGTGCAGCATCCAGTTTCTGCTTGACGAAAGTCACGGCATCACGGCGGTCGGCAGTGCGGTTCTGCTTGTTTCCTGCATAATCCTCCAGCATTTCCATATATTCACGGCTAATGCGCAAATCAGGAACACCGCGGTTGTTCATCGTCAGAGTAAGCTCACCATTATTTGCATCAACAATGAAATCCGGAGTCACACGGCTCATGGCAACCTCAGCATCACCGCCCCATTCATTTCCCGGCTTCGGATTAAGCAAAGTAATCTCACGAATTACGCGCTTCATCATATCCTCGTCGATATTCAGCGAGCGCATTATTTTCTCATATCTTTTACGTGAAAAATCTTCGAAGAAAGACTCAACAACCTTCTCAGCATAGTCAACTGCTTCAGTCTGCTCACGACGCTTCAACTGCAAGAGAAGACATTCCTGTAAATCAGTTGCTCCAACTCCTGCCGGGTCGAAATCCTGAACAACTTTCAGAAGTCTTTCCACATCCTTCAGGTCGGCATCCACTCCTGCCTGGAAAACCAAATCATCGGCAATAGACGAGAGTTCACGTCTCAAATAGCCGTCGTCATCGATATTTCCAACGATATATTCGGCAATTTTCTCATCCTTCTCCGGAAGTCCGAGCACCGAAAGCTGCTCAAGAAGATAGGAATTAAGAGACACACCGCCGGAGAATGGTATTTCCTCCTTCTTCTCGGCACGCTCGCTCATTTCCCTAAGCTTGTATTCCGGGATATCATCTTCAGACATATAGTCACCGAGAGAAATGTCCACATCGGCATCGCCTCCGTTGTCCATCTCAGGAGAATCTTCCTGTGAAATATCTTCCTGTCCTTCGGGCAATTCCTTGCCTTCCTCAAGGGCAGGATTTTCCTCCAGCTCCTTCTTGATACGTTCTTCTATCTCAATTGCAGGCAGCTCCAGCAACCGAATTACCTGCAGTTGCTGCGGCGACAGTTTCTGCTGTAGCTTTTGTTGCAAATGTTGTTTCAACATATTGTTGGTTTTGAGTTATTAAGTTTATAAATTAATTTAAGTTTCGCAAGTTGCTCAACTTTAAAGTTAACGTAGATTCGACATATTCAGAACTATCTGTCAAGGCTGAAAGCCTTATCAAATAAGGCATTTGCCTTATTGGGATAGCCCAGGGCGTAAGCCCTGGGTATAACGACCTCCATCCTATCAAAGCTCTGAAAGAGCGACACTCTATTAATGACGAAATCATAACACAACATTGTGTCGCCCCTTCAGGGCTATATTGGTGGGGGAAATACTCCTTACCCAGGGCTCACACCCTGGGCTATAAAAAGGCTTTCAGCCTTTATATGTCCTTTTTATCTGAATAATCCATTTCCACAATTATATGTCATTTATAATTTGTCGAACTAACTCTAAAGTCAACAAGACTTCAGATACAAGTTGACAAGGGAAATTCTCTTGCCAACTCGTTATATTGTCAACTTTAAAGTTAACGTGGATTCGACAAATTCAGAACTATCTATCAAGGCTGAAAGCCTTATCAAATAAGGCAAATACCTTATTTGGATAGCCCAGGGCGTAAGCCCTGGGTATAACGACCACCATCCAATCAAAGCTCTGAAAGAGCGGCACTCTATTAATGACAAAATCATAACATAACATTGTGTCGCCCCTTCAGGGCTATATTAGTGGGGGAAATACTCCTAACCCAGGGCTCACACCCTGGGCTATAAAAAGGCTTTCAGCCTTTATATGTCCTTTTTACCTGAATAATCCTTTCCACAATTATATATCATTATAATTTGTCGAACTCACATTAAAGTTAACATGGATTCGACATATTCAGAACTATCTGTCAAGGCTGAAAGCCTTATCAAATAAGGCAAATGCCTTATTTGGATAGCCCAGGGCGTAAGCCCTGGGTATAACGACCTCCATCCTATCAAAGCTCTGAAAGAGCGACACTCTATTAATGACGAAATCATAACACAACATTGTGTCGCCCCTTCAGGGCTATATTGGTGGGGGAAATACTCCTTACCCAGGGCTCACACCCTGGGCTATAAAAAGGCTTTCAGCCTTTATATGTCCTTTTTATCTGAATAATCCATTTCCACAATTATATGTCATTTATAATTTGTCGAACTCACATTAAAGTTAACATGGATTCAGAAACAAGCCAACCAGGAAATTACCTTTGTCAACTCGTTATCTTGTCAACTTGTCAACTGAATAAGATTTGTAAATTTAGATATTCAATATAGAAATGACAAAAAGTAAGGCTTAAAAAATATTAGACAACGATTACAGTGGGATTATGTATGGTTATAACATCTGTCTGAAAATATATCCAAATCCGATTTCAATTACATTCGGAAGTAATCGGAATTACTTACGGAAGAAAATGTTGTTACATTCGGATGTAATTGGGATTGCTTTCGGATAGCACATTTTATGCTATATATTACCTAATATTGGCTTAAGGCCTTTAATTTTACAGCGTAGGGCAACGCCCTACGTTTTGACCACCCCATACCATATGCGCCCTGAAAGGGCATAACTTCACTCAGTTCCGCCCCTTCAGGGCTTATTAATAGTATACATATTGAAACACAGGGCGTTGCCCTGTGCTATATAATTTAAGGCTTTCAGCCTTGATTGATGCTAATAAATTATTCCATCTAAATTGACGAAGAACCAGGAAGTTTCCAAAGCCATGTTTCACATTTCCCCTAATATTATGTAAATCAAATAAATGATGTGATTCTAGCTTTATAAAACTAATTCTTTAATTGCTTTAAACAGCAAATGTTAAAATACATTCAAAGTTCACATGATTTCTCTGATTCTCAACTTTATAACAAAATTGTGAAACTTGAAAGAAAAAAGCTCGTAGTGTTTCCGGAAAAACATAACGATGTTTTTTGGAAAACACTACGAGCTTTTTTAATTAAATATAGGTTACGCCCTGACTATTCATATACAAACTCCATCTCATCCAAATATAACGTACTACCTTCACCTCCTGTAAAGAAATCGCCATATTTACTAGCTGAAGCCACTATAATAATATACTTAGGTTTACGATAACTGCGATAATCAAGATTAATAGTATATTCCTTATAAGAGTTCACTGTTTCTGCAGAAATCAGTTCACCGTAAGCAATTATTGACTTATCATTCTTATTGAATAATTGTCTGTCGGATTTCTTAGTTCTGATTTCCAAAGGTTCAGACATATCAGTAAGAGCTATATAAACATGCATTGAATCAGGTCTGTTCATCAAATATTCATAATCTGTATCGTTGCATTTATTAATAACTACTGACTTATATTTATACTTAAATTTCAAACCAGTAGGATATGTTTCAAACTCACGACCGAAACTCAATACACCGTTTGTTCCGTCTGTTCTTACATAAGAACCTGAGAATATATTACCAGCAGCAAACTTACCAAGCCCCATTAATCCGACAAAACGAGATTCTAATTTAACAGCTTTACCGCTTCCGTTGCTGGTATCGTCAGTTGGAACAGTATTACTTTCACCTAAAGTTGCAGCTCCCTTGTTTCCTGTATCCCAAAAAGAAACGCCGGTTTCAGACCATGGATTCCAAACATTTCCATTCTGATGCCAATCGTCAAAGCTTCCATTTGACAAGGCTACTTCTGCTGCAGTTGTACATTCTGTTTCTTTTCCTGCAACTCCATCAATCAATGTTCTATAAACATATGTTGTTGTAGCTTTCAGACCTGTTATAAACGCTGTATAAGTAGTTCCACTAACAGTAACTGCATTTTCAGGAAGAGTCAGCCAATCAGTAGCACTCTTCTCCTTATATTCTATAACCGGAGTTTTTCCTACCTGAATGTTTCCCGACACACGTATCTGACGAACCATAGGGAAACAGTCTCCTGCAGGCGTTGATTCTCCATCCGAATGCAAAACCGTGACCTTCCATGTTTCTTTTACACCAAAACGTGTCACTTCAAATGTTTGCGGACGTGAGAAATCATTTATTGTAGTCGGATCTGGAACTACGACACCAACAGAACCACCAAGCTTCATCTCTGAAACTTGAATATTGTCCAAAGGCTGATCTTTTGAAACATAAACTACAGCCTGTTTGTTATCAACATCAATAACAGGTTCTCCAATTTGATTACTTACAACTATAGTTCTGTTGATAGTCTGATTAACAGTAATCGTCCAAGGATAATCCTGATATGTCTGCAATAAAACAGCAACCGAAGAAGAGAAGTCCACTCGCGTATCTGCTGATTTAGGAAGACTATCCAATGATGCAAAACCAAATGTCGGGAAATTAACAAAGTCCACACAACGGCTTGAGTCGATAGTGATACGTGCATCATTGCTCACCAACATTTTCTGAATACGCAAGGACGTAATATCTACAGCATCACTCACCTCAACCACCACTGAGCCTTTGGTTTTATCAATTGCCAAACTATTGTCCAACTGACCCTCAACTGCAAAATCTGTGATATTTCCTTCCTGATAAGGATAAGGTATATCATTCTCTATACATGAAAAAAGCAAGGACAAACTGCCTAACAAGGCAATTCCTTTTAGTTTTATCTGAGATAATTCCATAGTCTTTCATTAAAAATAAAAGTTCATACCTAAATTGATTGAAAACAAGTCAATCTTAAAGTTTGCCGAACTGCTCCTGCGTGAGCCGGTTTCCACCTGATTTGTCACCTGATCTGTCCATTTCACATCAAATCCCAACACATCTACCGAAACTTCAACAGCAGCAAAATTGGTAATAAATGCCGTAAGACCAGGACACATACCTATCTGCAATTTGTTTACCGTCTGATATGTTCCTGAATATTCAGCAGTGCCCATTACTCCCGAGGTATTTTTTCCCTGGCCATATCCATAAGTTAATCTTGCTTCATTGAAAAGACCAAAAACTTTACTTTTGCCAATTGGCATATAAGTTCGGATGAAACCTGTTCCGGAAAATTCATGTTCCAGATATTTCACATCAGAAAGACTGAAATTCATATCTTCATCCAAATCCAGACTGATATTTCCTAAATCAGTATAAGAACGCTTATAAGCAAAACGCCCTCCTACTGCCACATTATCCCTTATAAAATATCCAAAAAATGGACTTACCTTAAATGAATATCCTATACTTTCTATATCTTCCAAAACTCCCAAAAATGAAAAGTTATCATCTTCATGTTCGGAATATGAGAATGTGGAACCTACCATCCATTGCCCTTTCGGGATAAAGGTATGATTATGGATTCCTCTGTCAAATACTTTACGGCCCAGGATTTTGGTTTGGGCGTTGATTGCTATCGGGAATAAGATAGCTATTAAAAACAAAATTATTACTCGTTTCATTTAATTATTAATATCATTTATAGAGGTTGGATAAACTAATTCTAATTCATCTAACCACAAATTACTACCTTCTCCTCCTGTAAAATAATCTCCTTTTTTACTTGAGGATGCAACAATTATAATATGAGTAGGTTTTTTATCTAATGTTTTATATGTTAATTCTATTTCTCCCTTTTTGAACTCAGAAACCGTTTGAGGTATCGTTAATGAACCATAAGCTAATATATGTTCATCAGAAGCATAATTTTCCTCTTTTATAAATGAACTCTCATTAGCAGTATCTATATTATAAATCTTATCTGTAAGTAAGAAATAAATAAATCCTGAGTCATCTTCTTCAGTAGCAGAACCACGATTATTATCAATAACATTAATTTTAGTTGATGTATACTTATATTGAAATTCCAATTTAAAAGGTCTAGAATTATATTCATGTCCAAAATTCAATTTAACACCGTCCTTTCCAGAAAGACCTTCATAAGTTCCTACAAACAAATTTCCACTAACCAATTTATTCACAGGAACAATAATTACTGTTCCGCTAAAATACGAAGTAAACATTTTAACGCAAGATCCTAATATTCCATTATCTTGTAGTGTCGGATAAAGGTCCAAAGTTGAAGTACCCTCATTACCTGAGCTCCACCAACCATCTGGAGTGTGTTCATCAGCCCAACCATCCAAAGATAAATTTGGAACTTCAGTTTCTGCATCTGTTGTAAAAGATAATACATCACCTTCTACATCTCCCTGACAAAACTTGTATTCATAAGTTGTTTCCGGTTTCAGATTATTTATTTCAAAAGAAGCATTTTTACCATCAAAAACAGCTTTTTCAGACGTTCTCCACTCTGCTTCTGATTGTTCTTTATATTTAAAGAAGCCTCCTAAATTAGGATTTTCAGCATATCCACGAAGTTGTGCAAATCGAGACCAAACATACTCTGGATTATCACTAATGTTTTCTGTTGATATTTCACTTTTTACACTATATGTAAATTCCCCAGATGACATCCTGCCATTTTTATCCTGGAATAATAAAGTAAATTTATAGTCTCCTGGATTCAATAATTTAGGAGAAAATTGATAAACAAATTCAGTTTTTTCGTTAGAATAATCTAATGGAAAAACAAAACCTAATCCAGATAAAATTTTATATTCATCACTCTCTTCTGGCAATTCTGTCAAAGTTAAAATAGCAGGTATTTCAGCAAATTGTTCTGAAGTTGTTTGTGTCAATAGCTGAACCTTATTAATACCTGTATTTTCAGATTTAGCAGTTATATTTACATTGTACTTTTGTTCTTTTTGTTCTTTTTGAGGTACAATAACAGTTTCTTTATCCGTTGAAACTGCACCTGCAAAAGTAACCACCGGCGGCTCTTGTCCATACCCCGTTTCAGGCAGTGGAACTGTAACAGTATGCTTTTCATCATTTGTAGGATCCGTCTCAATAGAAATATCAAAATCCATACCTGAATTATTGTCTCCACTGTCAATCAAATCAAATACCAAATGATAATGATCACGAGCTTCTGTATTGTCAACAAGCTTAGACATTTTAAATTCATAACCTTCTTTATTAGTCAAAGTAAGATCCACAAGAATATATCCGGGTTGGAAATATCCTGCACGTGTTTCATTAAGGTTATAATCCAAATACAAGCCGCTTTTGTCACTGACACGAGCAACTACAGATTCAAATGCCTCCTTTACCGGTTTGGTAAATTCGGTAGTTACTTTTACACAGCTTAGGAAACATTCAACAGACACCGGTGTTGTTTTTCCGGCAGTAACAGCAACATTTGTTTTTTCTCCATAAAATGTTGGCTGTTCAAACTCCAATTTAGAATACGGATTTGAACTTACTTTAACCTTATAAGTACCAACATCAAGCAAAACACGTTCTCCAGCCATATCATTATAGTCAGAGAAATGTTTTACTATTGAATCGTTTGATCCGGCACAAATATCAACATACAACGATTGGTCTTCCACATCAAATGCCCTGGTAATAACCTCTACATTTTTGGAAACACCAAGTTCCAAATATCCTTTTGTTTCCAAACTGCTTTCATCATCTGTACATGATGCAAAAGAGATAAATAAAAGCAGTAAACAACTTATAATATATCTTATTTTCATAATTATTACATCTTATGTTGTAACAGTAATTGTTTTTGATTGGGTATTTCCTTTTGAATCAGTAACTGTCAAATGAAAATTACTTGTTCCGCTACCTAAAAGTTCTAACATTGGGACAAACTCAGATATGTTAAATGAAACTGATGTTTCTCCACCTATATTAACAGGGAATCCTAATCCACTTAATTTTTCAGCTAATTCTCCAGGATTAACTAAATCAAACTCACTTTTTAATCCAATACTTTCTAACTCTGAAGGAGGTAATAATGGAGAATCTATTCGTACCACAAAACTGCTAATTCCATTAGGAGCATTTACCACCAAATCAGTATTAATAGCATCTCCAGTAATCGTAATAGCCTCACTTTCGCCTCCTTCTCCGGTTTCACCACCACTTCCTCCATCACTTGGGACAACAATATCAACCGGATTTTCATTTACTGTCATATCAACTTTAATCGTGAATTTTCCATTTGTTGGATCTTCAGGATCTGGATCTGGGTCCGGATCTGGTTGTTCCGGATCTTCTGGAATAATATCCTCTTCCAAATCCTTGATTTCAATTTTAAACAAATCCTGAGAATGAACATGTCCTTCGCTGTCGGCAAGCACGAAAGTCCGGATCACTGGTGTATTTGTGTTTTTCTCTGTTGCTCGAATTGTTACTGTTGCCTCCATACCAGGAGAAACATAAACAATCTTTGGATCATCTTTTCCTATTGATATTACACCAGAACCATTTGTTATAGTAATTGAATAATCATCCAAACAAGCATTCACAAATTCGTCTGTCGGTATCAAATAAACTATAGCGCTCTGTAACTGACAAACAGCATTTACAGTTGTCACTTCCTTTAATTTTACGACTGATGTATCAACAGACTCATAATATGGTTTATCTGTTGTAACTGCATAATTTTCACCAGTTGATACTTCAACATAATATGTTCCTGGTTTTAGCAGATATTTAGATAATTCTTCATATTCTGAATATGATTCAAAGTAGTCCTGAAGTTCATTTGATTCATTAAATACCTTAATTTTCAAATCATCCACTTCCGGAACAATAATCTTGGCTGTATCAGCAGCTCGTGTTTCTGTTTTTAATCCATTATAAACAGGTTCCTTAACCGATAGTTTCAAGTCCAGTATTCCTGATTCGTCCGAAGAAAGTTCATTAGGATCTTTCCCCCATAACTCGTTTTTCATCTCACATGATGAAAAACTTGCCAACAAAAATGCTGACAAAAGGGTGCAACTTACCGTTTTTCTTAAGTTTATCATAATTCTATCTGCGTTGCTTTAACATTTAATGATTGGCTTTCTGATACAGCTAAATCTATAATAATATGTTCTTTTGCTTCAAACAGATTATTATTATTTACTTCCCCATCAGGTTCAATAGTTTCAGTATAATTAACCGGGAAACCTTTAATTGTGGTTCCCTTTATATTTATCTTAATATAAGACGATGTTTTAGAGCCATCAAAATATGCCGATTTATCCAAATCTGCATAAGTATATTCCACTTCTCGTCCGTTAGCATCAGAAACTGTTAAGCAAAATTTCTCACCTCCTTGTGCTTCCACCTTTTCATCTGTACGGAATGAACTCATAAACTCAGAACTCGGAACAAATGAAACCTGAAACTGCTGTAAGCTACATTCCAATTCTGCTGTAACTGTTTCATCCTTTATAACCGTATAGGTTTCAGTAGCATAAAAATATGGTTTATCCAATATCGCTTCTCCCGGATAATCGCATGAATATGCCTCAACCTTATATTTTGTTCCTCCATCTGCAGCTTCCAAGAACAAAGGAGATTCTTGCTGCAATTCTTTCAATGTTTTCTTTGCTACTACTTCCTCTTCACTATTGGTAATAGAAACAATAAATGTTTCTATTTCTGGTACAGGCGTTGCGCGTGTTATTATTTGTACCGGACATTCACTTGTACTTAATCGGAATTGCATCTTTGCTTTTCCGCTTTCTGTTATCTGCTCCATTTCTTCGTTGGAACAGGATGATGCCATTAGTAGGATGGCGAATGTGTATAATAGGTGTTTCATTTTATTCTGTTACTTTGTTATCATAATCATATATTAATTCCACATCATCAATATAAAGTTGGCTACCAACGTATTCCCCTGTTGTTAAATTATTTTTAGGTGGATAATCAAAATTAGTTGTATTAAAATCCAAAGACTTTTCATTATCTGTAGATTTAAAATAAATATACATCTTAGCAACTTTTCCTGTATATATATTTTCTATTTTAACATATTTCAAAGTCCAATTATCTACAGCCCCGCCAAAATATTTTTGTTCAGCTATTGGATTATCAAATTCATCCAATAAAACAATTTTTGCCAAGAAATAATCTTCTAGATTTTTAGGCTTATACTTATAACGAAATTTAAAACCTATTGGTCTATAAGTAAAAGCTATACCATAACTTGGCTCCAAGTTATTTATTTGTCCTAAAAACAATTCACCAGGAGTCCTAAAACTACAAGTACCTTCTATTCCAAAAGAGCCTGGAGCGCCATTTCCTTTCCCCCAACCAACAGTTCGAATCAAAGCTGCATTACCACCTTCAAATCCTTCTGTCTTTATAGTACCTGAATTTGCGACATAACGTGTCCATTCTCTATCTGTTCCATTTAAAGTAGATTTACTTTCTCCACCATCTTGAGTTGTTATAGCATTTAATGTTTCCCATCCATTTACATTCCACTTTTCCCAAGATCTATAGGGTGTATGAGTATATTCTTGTTTCCAATTAGTATCACCATGCCCTTCACCTCCTTTTGCTTCCCATTTTTCCAACTTACCTATTTCACCCAATAGTTGAGCTTTCTCTGTTGTAAACTCCTTCGTATCCAATACCAACTTATCATCATTATTATACTTTACAGTAATAGTATATGGTGTAGTCTCTGCTAGATTCTTCCAAACAAACGTAACAACACCCAACGTTTCAGGATTTTCTAACTTAACTAAGTTACTTGATTCAATTGGCTGACCATTTCCATAAAACGTCACTTTATCCGGATGATTCGTCTTAATCTTCAGAAAAGCATATTTAGCAAAAGCATCCACAGCATTTTCTGCCCATTCGAAAACAGGTCTATTAACCGTGAAAGATTTTGTATTATTTGCTACAGGTGTTTCTAATTTGTCTACGATATTGAATTTAATCGTATATGTCTGTGAATCTCCATCTCCAAAAGATAATGAATTAAACCAGTCTTGTGTAAACTTCAATTTAATTTTAACAATTGAACTTTCTTCAACCACTATGCCATTAACATTTAATGAATTAATATCTTGTTCATTAATTCCTAAACCATCAATAGAAATAGTTGCTGTTTCGATTCCTGCAGGAACATCTATATTAACAATTTGATCTCCTTGAGAAAATGCTCCATAATCAAATTCATTTTCAGGAAAAGCACCCCAATTTATTGAACTTTTACCAATTTCAGGTACCAGAATGGATACCTTTTTTGTTGTACTCTGATTAGGTGTAATATCTTTTACTGTTAAAGTCAATTCATAATGAGTATCTCCTTCTACTTTACCAGGCAAAGAAGCAATTATAGACTTCAAGTCAATAATACCAGATATTTTACCTTTTATTTCTTCTTCCGGCATTACAAAACCATATTTTTCATTCAACTCAGCAGCTTGTTCTGAGGTAAGATTTACCAAATCATATTGGTTAATCAATGTATTTTGAGCATCATCTACAATTGTCAGCAAAACCTGATTGATTTTTCTTCCGGCTGTTATATCTACAGTGGCAGAACTTGTACAATCTTCTTTTTTACATTCAGAAGGAGTTTCCATACTAACATTAGATCTATCCCAATTAAATACTTCACTAAAAATAAATGGTGCCCCTTTCAACTGTTCCATAAAATCAGGAATACCAATATTTACATAAACAGTCTCCCGAGTTTCATCATTCAAAACCACATCAATAGCAACCCCATTCAGACCTTTTTCATCTGTACGGATTGTCAGTTTCGACCATTGTTTAGGTTTAATAGTTGTAGTTGCATTAAATTGAACATCCTTACCATAGACATTAACCAGCTCCATACCGATTGTAAGCTTAGTGCCGGCAGCATCGGATTCGAAATATATAGGACGAGACTCACCTTTTTCATACACCAAAGGCAAACTCATTTTATTTGTCTTAAAAGACAAAGTATAATCTTTATATGTTTCTATGAAATCATCAGAAAACTCAACAGTTACACGACTGTTGGCAAGGGATGCAGTGACCTCAACAGGAGTAGTCATTTCTTCAACAATAGTGAAATCCTGCTTTCCTGAGAAATATGGAGAATTAAATGCTGCAGTAGATTTTGTGCCTTTACTTACTTCCAAACTATATTTACCCGGTTTCAATTCAAGTTCTTCCGGCATTTTATCAAATCTTGCATACTCGGCAACAACTCCGGAATCTTGAGATATAACAACCTTATAGCTGTCAGCATCTTCAAAACCTTTCAGTTCGCTGATACTAGTTGCTTTTGTAGACAAAGTACTTGTTAATGTTGTGTCAACATTCATCTGTAGATTCAACAAGCCCTTACTAACAATAACATCATCTTGCACACAGGCAAAAAAAGTCAAAAATAAACAACATAATAATGTCAAACGCCCCCAAATATAGGACCTGGAAGTGTCAAAAATAAGTTTTTTTTCCATTCAAACTTGCTATATTTCAATAATTCATCTACTTAGTATTATAAAATCAAGATTGTAAAAAATAGAAACCAATACTAATCTATTTTAACAGCAATAATTCTATTTCTATTTTAAGCTTTTTTTCAAGGTGCAAAAGAACATTAAAACTATTATTTCTACAAGGTCTGTTTATTGTATTCATTGTTCTATTTTTTATATATATTCTTTCATATACATAAATCATCATGATTTTCTGTAGCAAAAAAAATCTTTTATGTCCTATTTTTTACATTTGCATTTAAGATATTTATTATACATTTGTTCCAAAATAAAACAGAAAAACTCCTATTATGGAAAACGAAATCCCCAAACTAGATTTACCGGAAGATGTAATAACAGGAAGGCTGATGGATACTAATATCCTGAGCCTATACACTAATTTCCCATGCCGACTGAAGGCTAAGATATTTGTGTTCTGCAAGAAAGGAAATATTGAGGCTTCTATCAATATGGAAAACTATGTGATAAAGGGAAATTGCATAGCAATAGTTCCACACGGAAGTATTCTGAAAATAAATAAAATTGAAGATGATATAGAACTTTATTTCATCGGTTTTTCATCATCATTCCTAAAACAGATTAATCCTGTAAAATCAATTGTTGACACGCATTATGCAATAAAGAGGAAGCCTGTTCTGGAACTGAATCCTAAAATTGCCCAGGCTGTATATGAAAATATCGAGCCATTCGTGAGGACTCAGGAAGAAGGGGCAATATTAAATAAGGATTTCAACAGGCATATATTTATGGCTATAATGTATGGATTGGGAATCCTGTATGAGAATGAGAAACCTAATTCCGAACTTCTTTCTACAAATGAAAGGATAACCCAGGATTTCAGTCAGGCTGTGATGGATAATTATATAAAGGAAAGGAATGTTTCTTTCTATGCCAATTTATTGAGAATAACTCCTGCATATTTAAGTACAATAATCAAGCAAACAACAGGAAAGACTTGTACGGATATTATTGCGGAAATGGTTATTATGGATGCAAAGGCTCAGTTGAAATCAACAAATCTGCCGATTCAGGAAATTGCATATTCTCTGAATTTCACAAACGTGTCGTTTTTCGGGAAATATTTCAAAAGGCATGTGGGGATTGGGCCGCTGGAGTATAGGAAAGGAGGGAATGACAGGGGACAAGTTGATAAAGAAACGAGTTGACAAGTAATATAAATCTTGTCAACTCGTCCCTGTAACCTAGTCACCTGTTACTTACCAATTTTATTTCTCACTTCCTTTGTAAGCGCATCTTTATGCACCATTATGCAAATAGTTTTTGCTCTTACAAAGCTTTCGGACATATTCAGATAGCCGCCGAAGGCATTGCGCTCTGTGCCCCATGAGTTCTTGGTGATATAATATTTTGTTCCGTTCTGATCCTTTGTGATACCTGTGATATGCATCAGGTGGTCGTCTGTTGTAACAAAAGCTTCATAGCCAGCCTGACGAACTTCAGGAGTTACTTTTACTTCAGGATAAGGACGTTCGAATTTATATACTTCTTCCAATCTTTCACCGGCATCCATTTTTTCGAAGCGAGCACGGTCGGTTGTTGCATAGTCATCAACATTGTTTACCTCCGGATTGATTGCTACACCATTCTTGAATGAAAAGCCTTTTTCGCTTACATCGCCATCCCAGCAAACGCTATATCCATTCTTTAGGGCATTGTCCATTACAGACATCATTTCGTCGAGCGGAAGGTTATACATCAAGGCGTGTTCCCAGTTGTCCGGAACTTCCACATCGAAAGCTTCGTAGTATGGTTTGTGAGTGAAGCTGGTAAGCAACACATAGTCGTCCATATTCAAGCCCAATGATTCAGCGAAAGATTTGGCTGTATATTCTTTTCCTTTATATGTGAATTTCTCAGGTAATTTGCCCAGGTAAATATCCATCAGGCTGTTCACCAGTTCGTGAAATTCAGGAGAGTTTTTCTTCAATTTCACTGCTGTTTCAGAAATGCTGCTCACGTATGAAGCAAGTTCGCCATGGTTATGGCGGTCAGAATCATAATTGATTCCGCTATATACTTCTTCTGGAACAACACCAACTTGCTTGAAAGCTGTAATCCATGATGGAGAAAGGCTTCCCTGGCTTACATTGCCCTTGCCACGACGCATATAATTGTCGTTAATCTGATTGATATATTTCTGACGGACAATGAACATTTCGGAAAGGTCATATTCTCCTTTTCCCATACGGAGAAGTTCTGACTCCATAAATGATGTGGTTGCGAAACACCAGCAAGTTCCTGTTGATGCCTGATTCTTTACTGAAGTGGCAGGCACTTTAACTTCGTCCGTGAACTGATAGCCTTGTGACATGGCTGCCAGTGGAGAAAGTAATGTTAATGCGAATGATAGAAATAATGGTTTCATGATTATAGATATTTAAAATTCTCGTCAACTCGTTCCCTTGTCAACTCGTTCCCTGTCACTAGAATCCTCTTGCAAACATCTTCCAGAACTCATCTGCCATTTCCTGCCAGCGGAGAATAGTTGCTCCGGTGAAATCGGCAGTGTAGCCTGTAAGGAATTTACGTGCGGCATCCTGTCCTTCTTTTGCCTGGATTTCTTTATAACGAGCCTCAACAAAAGGCATTTCGGTATTTCCTTTTTCCATGAAATGCTGATATGCATTGTTCATAGTTTCTTTTGTAAGTCCCCAACGAACTGTCGCAAGTTTGTTTGCCGTGCGATATTTCCATACGATAGCATCTTCACGATGACGATGCTGGCCACAAATTGAGAATGCCTCAGGAAGGTCTGTTGTTCCGGCAAATACAGGGATACGAGGGCTCTGACCAGGATTATCGAAAGAAAGCCATAACACACCTCCTACGTCATTAGGAAGCCAGTCTCTGAGCTGAATCACTGTTGAGTAAGAACACTGAGGAACAGCAACCAGACGATAGCGTGTAACGGCTCCTTCTTTAATACCGTTCAGCATATTTACCATATCAGTTGTCATCCATGGATTTGCGGAATTGCTAATTACAGTATCTACATAACCGCCTTTTTTCTTCTTTGCGACCTTAAGATTCTTAGTCATGTCATATTCAGTGCCTTCGTAAGTTTCGCGAAGCATAGCACTGACATCAGCAACAGAAAGTTGTTTCTCCGGTTTGACGCTCAATGGCAATTCCTCTGAATCATATGAAAGGTTCAAAGATGGAGCAAGTTTGTCAAGGATAAAGAATTCACGGATACTGAAAGACTTCATTTCACCGGAATAATTTCCGCCGCCATATACTTCCCAGAAACGGAAAGGCTTCTTTCCATCCCAAAAGCCCATTTTCTTTCCGACTTCATATACATTGTCTGAAGCCATATAGTTGTCTTTATCCTTAAGATTCAAATTGGAAATGCGTGGGATATTTGCAGAAACTCCGACATGATCGTCCGGAATACGGACAGCAGCCCAAACACCGCCGATTTTGTCCGGTCCTTCACCGAAGATTTCGAAATGCCATACTTCTTTGGTGTCGGCGATTGTAAGGCATTCGCCTGAATCACCATAACCATATTCTTTAACAAGATTTCCCATCAGAGTAATAGCTTCACGCGCGGTTGTACATCTTTGCAAAGCTATACGCTGTAGTTCCTCTATCATAAACATACCTTTCTTATTCTGCAGTTCTTCACGACCAGTGATTGTAGTCTCACCCATAGCAAGCTGCATTTCATTCAAACAAGGATATGATGTATTTACAAACTGGTAGGTATGCTTTGCCTGAGGAATCTCGCCTTTAAGTTTTCTGTTTGTCATATCATTGACAAACTCGGTATGCATATTTCCTTCATAAACTGCAGTTACCGTATCATTCTTATAATCGGCAGCAGGTACAATATCAACCCATGTGCGGTAGTTTCCATCACAAGTATGGCTGGTAATAACAGAGCCATCGGTTGAAGCTTTCTTACCGACCATAATACTGGTGCAACTTTCCGGATTATTTACCGGTTGCGAAAATTCTATTTCCTCCTGTGCCTTTATTGGAGAAACGACACATAGGAAAACAGCTAATTTGAAAATAAGTGCTTTCATGTTTATGTTTTTTTTATAGTTAACAAGTAGACAAGGGGACGAGTTGACAAGGATTAAATACAGAGACACGGGGTTAAAATGTTTAGAGTTTCGGGGTTCCGTTACATTGGATTTGTAATCCAATGTATATGTTATTCGGGATTTGCAATCCCGTTCCAAATGATGTGGATTACAAATCCACTTAAGTTAACCAACGGATTACAAATCCGTTGGAACAAAAACTCTACTCAACTCCTTGGCTCCTTAACTCCTTGCCTCCCCAATTCCTCACCTTTTTCTCTTCCTCTCAAACTTATTCTGAGCAGTTGAGCGTCTCGGCTTTCTGTCTTTTCTATCCTTACGGTCTTTGCTCTCTCTTCTTTCCTTGCCGTCCTTACGGTCTCTTCTGTCTTTGCGGTCTTTCTTTTCCTGAGCCACTTCAACAGAAATGCGTCGTCCGTCAAGTTCGAAGCCGTTCATTTTCTTCATCACCAAAGAAGCTTCTTCTTCAGCTATTTCAAAGAATGAGAATTTCTCGCAGATGTCGATACGTCCGATTTCAACTTTGCCAGGAACACAACGGTTCACAAGCTCAATCAGGGTATTAGGGAACAGACCGTCTGTTTTACCAAAGTTAAGGAAGAAACGCACATAACCTTCTTCAGCTATACCTTTCTTACGTCCGGATTTCTCACTGCGAGAATGTTCGTCCACAACCTTTATTTCATCGGCATCCTTGTAATAATCAATCATACGATTGAACTCTAGAGAAACCATTCGTTTGATAATATCTTCCTTGTCCAGCCATTCCAACTTACGGTAAACCTGAGGCATCAAAGATGCGATTTCATCTTCATCAACTTTTACTTTCTCAATCTGGTCAACGAAGTTGAAAAGCTGTTTCTCACAAATAGCCTGACCTGTAGGCATTTCTCCTTTCTCGAACTTCTTGTTTATGATACGTTCGATTTCCTTTATCTTTCCTTTCTCACGGACATGGCAAATTGAGATTGAAATACCAGTCTTTCCGGCACGACCAGTACGGCCACGACGGTGAGTGTAAGACTCAACCTCATCAGGCAAACCATAGTTGATAACGTGAGTAAGATCGTTAACGTCCAAACCTCTTGCTGCAACATCCGTTGCTACAAGAAGCTGCAAGTTCTTTATTCTGAACTTCTGCATTACATAGTCACGCTGTGCCTGGCTAAGTTCACCGTGAAGAGAGTCGGCGTTATATCCATCCTGGATAAGTTTATCAGCTATCTCCTGAGTTTCCTTTCTTGTACGGCAGAAAATAATACCGTAGATATTAGGATAATAGTCTGCGATTCGCTTCAAGGCAAGATATTTGTCCTGAGCACGAACCATATAATATATATCACGGATATTCTTGTTTCCTTCGTTCTTATTACCGATAACAATCTCCTTAGGATTGTTCATATATTTCTTTGTTATGGCTGCAATACCCTGAGGCATTGTAGCTGAGAAAAGAAGCATATTACGGGAAACAGGTATTTCGGCAAGAATAGCATTGATGCTGTCGGTGAATCCCATGTTGAGCATTTCATCAGCCTCGTCCATAACTACGTTCTTCACAGCTGATAAATCAACAGTTTTTCTGTTCATCAAATCCAGCAAGCGACCCGGAGTGGCAACCACAACATGAACACCACGTTTCAATGTCTTTATCTGGCTTTCGATACTGGAGCCGCCATAAACCGGCAACACCTTCAAACTCTCGATATATTTGGAATAGTCATTCAGATCATCCGCAATCTGCAAACAAAGCTCACGTGTAGGACAAAGAATCAATGCCTGAGGAAAGACTTTCTCAGTCTCAATTTTCTGTAAAATAGGCAAACCAAAAGCAGCAGTCTTTCCAGTTCCTGTCTGTGCCAAGGCTATCACATCATTATCCTCACCAAGCAAAAGAGGAATAACCTCTTCCTGTACAGGCATTGGAGACTCATAACCAATTTCTTTTATCGCCTTTAATATAGGATAGGCGACACCCAAATCTTCAAATGTTTTCAAAATATAACTGTTTATTGATGTTTCGAAGTTGCTTGACTCAAAAGTCAGCAAATAAATACAGATAATGTCAAGCGACTGTGCAAAATTACTGAAAAAATATCAAACCTAAATACACACACTTCAACTATTGGAAATTGTTTCATGTGGAACATAATTAGAGACAAGGTGACGAGGTGGCAGTTGACAAGGATAAAAACACAGAGTTCACAGAAGCATAGAGTTTTTATTATTAACCAATAAATATACTCTGAGCTTCTGTGAACTCCATGTTTGAATATAAGGACTCTCGTTAACTGAGAATTGAGTCCGGCTAAACTTGAATATTAAATCTTACCATTCAAGACCTAGCAATGCTATCATCTTCTTTGGCAAATCTGTATTTTCCATTATAGTTGTAAAATTATCAGCACCTGTTCCGTAAGCATAAACAGGAACCATAACTGCTGTATGGCCTCCGGTACTGAACAGACATTTTATTCCGGATTCAGCTTGAGTGAAGTCTTCGTCCTGTGACGGGATTGTCATTCCTCCTGTTTCATGGTCTGCTGTTACAACCACCAATGTACCTGGATTTTTATCTGCAAAATCAAAAGCCTTTTCAACTGCTTTGCTGAAATCTATTGTTTCTGCAATAACCATATTGGTATTATTGCCATGAGCTCCAGAGTCTATCTGTGAACCTTCGACCATAAGGAAGAAACCTTCCGGATTATTCTTCTTCAGTATGCTCAATGCTTTTTCAGTAGCTTCAGGAAGATAGTTACCACGTCCTTCAAGAGCTGAAACCATATTGCCTGGAGCAAGAAGACCTGCCAGTTTTCCGGATTCAACAGCATTGATTGCATTCATATCAAAAGCTACAGCATAACCTTTTTCCT
Source organism: Parabacteroides sp. KHUB-01 (assembly GCF_056640935.1). Lineage (NCBI taxonomy): Bacteria > Pseudomonadati > Bacteroidota > Bacteroidia > Bacteroidales > Tannerellaceae > Parabacteroides > Parabacteroides sp. KHUB-01. The sequence goes on from NZ_CM153256.1 coordinate 2,055,311, forward strand.
TCAATTCTTCAATAAGATTTACACTATCCTTACGGGCGTCAAAACGATCACGTCCGCCTCCTATGAATAAATCTACCCCACTATTAACAATATCGCATGCAATCTCTTCAGCCATTTTTCTGTTTGGCTGATGAGCCATAAACGAAGCAGGAGTAGCATCGGTAATATCTTTGGTTACAACAATGCCTGTTGCAAATCCTTTCTTTTGAACCTTCTCAACGATGTTCTCTACGACATTCTTATCAGCATCAACACCTATAGCTCCATTATATGTTTTATGTCCGGTAGCCATAGCAGTTCCTGACGCTGCGGAATCAGTAACCCTGTTATTCGCTGAATAAGTTTTGGAAAGTCCAATATATTGTGCCCGTTCAAAAGCCAAAGGAGTATCGGCACTCATCATTGCGGAATAGGTATGAGCCAGTCCCATACCGTCACCTATCATAAAAATAACATTCTTGACTTCCTGTTTTTTTTCAACAGGTGTACATGCTCCCAAAGCTACAAGAAGTACTAATGAGAACAGAATATTAATCACTTTACTAAACATACTTTTTTAGTTGACAAGGTTTCAGAGACAAGTTGAAAAGATTTTTAAACACAGAGTTCACTGAGTCACAAATCCTCAGTGAACTCCGGTTTGAATATAGAGGCTTTTGTCAACTTATTCCCTAAATTCGAGATTGTAAAACTTAAGCCTTCAATATTATAACTCTCTAATCTTTACATTCTTGAACCATACAGTATAACCATGGTCCTGCAAGCCTATATAACCTTCCTTGGAAATACCTTCTGTGAAGCCTGGGAAATCCTTGAATTTACTGTTGTTCACCATATCATCCCATTCTTTGCTCCACAATGTATATTCACATACTTTTGTTCCATTCTGTGTGTGAGTAACCTTTCCGTCTTTTACTTTGATTACGATAGTGTTCCATTCACCTGCCGGTTTAACAGTTTTAGGATCGGCAGGAAGCATATCATACAATGAACCAGCCAAATGACTGTCAATTTTATTATCAGAAGCTGCTACATTGTCCAATACCTGAACTTCCGGAGCTGCATAATAGATAGGTTTACCCGGAACTTCTCTAACATAATAGAAAATACCTGAATTTGCCTGGTCACTTACTTTCCAATCAATAGACAACTCAAAATTCTTGAATTTCTTGTTTTCAAACAGGATATCACCATTGGCACCCTGTCCCGGTTTTTTACCTTCTCCAGTAAACACTTTCATAGCACCGTCTTCGATAACCCAGTTAGCAGGCATTGCATTTCCGTTGCACTGACGCCAACCACTAAAATCTTTACCGTTAAACAATAAAACCCAACCGTCTTTCTTTTCAGCTGATGTCAATTCATTATCTCCTGCTGCTGCACCACATGAAGACATTACCATTGAGAAAAATCCCAACAGGCACATAAATAAATAATTCTTTTTCATGATACTTTTTTTGTTTGTAAGTTTATTAGTTTGTTAGTTAGCACTTTTACAAGTTGACGAGTTGACAAGTTGACAAGGCTACAGAAATTTAAAAAAAATCCCTTAACTACTTGACTACTTTACTCCTTAACTCCTTTTCACTCTCATTCACCCCGTAAAATTATAATATTATTTCCATATAAACCAGAATTATCACGACATTGCACTAACTTTGTCCAAACTACAAAAAATAGAGTGTTATGATAAAACTATTGTTCAAATTATTCATTTTACTAATAATTACTCCATCAGCCATATCACAAAATCAGAAAGTATGGATTGATGCTGATTCCGGTAACGAAGTAGATGATATCTATGCTATAATAAGACTGATTGAAGAATCTGATATTTCAGTGGTAGGTCTTAGTTCTGCACATTTCAACAATCCTGATCTTCTTGTATTTGACAAATGGAATCAATACCCAACAGAAAATATCTCAACTATTGATATAAGCCAACAAATAAACCAAGATATGGTTTCATCTTTGAAAAGAGATGATATTATCTGCTGTAAAGGTGCAGACCGCCAGATAGGAAGAGCATGGGGCGGTTTTGAACCACGTGATTCTGAGGCAGTAAAACAGCTGACAGATTATATAAAATCGATGCCGGAAGGTGAAATGTTAGACATAATATGCCTTGGAGCAGCAACAAACATTGCTTCTGCTATTATACTTCATCCTGAAATAAAACAGAAAATAAGATGTTATATGCTGGCAGCTCAATATGATCAGGAAAAAGGCATATGGAATAAAAATGAGTTCAATGTAAGAAATGACCTTAACGCCTTTGATTTTCTTATGTCTGAAAAGGACATCAACATTTATGTTATGCCAATAACGACATGCCAATCTTTCAAATTCAAGAAAGAGGATACTTTCAACAGACTTGACAAAAGCAATATCAAACATAAAATGCTTATCGACCGTTGGGAAGAAACAGAATCCACAAGCTATGAACGCATACTTTGGGATCTTGCTCTTGCCGAAGCTTATCTATGTCCTGATTTTTGCAAAATGGAACTACGGAATGTTCCTCAGGAAAATGGAGAGCACAAAATACATGTTTATACATCTATGGATGCGGATAAGATGATTGAGGATTTTTGGGGGTTCATAAGATTTTAAGTAATTGCCATTTCTGAATATTGGCTAAAGTATCTCCGAGAAAAACACCTTTGTTGTGTCTATACCTTTTCCCAACTGGCGCTGTCCGTTCTGATGACTGTAAAGTCCCGTCATCAGGCACGCACGACTGGGAGTAGACAAAGAGTTTTCGACAAACGCCTGGCGGAACAACATTCCTTCAGCCGCAATACGGTCGATATTCGGTGTCGGCGCCAACTTGCTTATCGGATGTCCGTAAGCACTGATTGTCTGAAACGAATGGTCGTCGCACATTATATGCACTATGTTCAGAGGTTTCTTCTCCGGCTGCTCAGCTTGTTTTGTGCCACAAGAAGATAGTAATACCGCAGGGATAGCTAGGGTATTAAGTAGTAATGAATTGTGTTTCATGATGTGTTTTATTTATTGGAAAAGCATTAAAGATTCAACGTAACCAACGGTTTAAATGATTATTTTCCGTCTCGACTACAAATTTATAGAATTCTGATTCAGGAAGCTTACTCAAATCCACAACATAACTTCCATCAGTTGAAGGAACAGTTGCAAGCTTTATCCATTCATCCTTCCCTCCTTCTTTGAATTTATTGCTTGGCGCAGCATAAATTGTGACCGGCACAGGAACTGACGGATAAAATGATTTCCATGACAAACTAACATTATCGTCATATCGCATAGTTTTCAAATCATAAATATCGACCTTACCGATAAAAGGCATGCCATCCTGTTCCCAACGGACATCCTGCGGAATGGAAAAACCGAGATAGCGGCAAATAGAAGGGGCAATATCTGTAATTGATAGATTGCCTTTATAAAAGTGCTCATTCACCGGAACATTTGTCGAAATCCATGTTGTGCGTTCTCTTTCGCTCTGCCTTCCGTGGTGATGTCCGTTTTCCTCCCGTCCATGGTCAGTTGTCACAACAACCATCCATTCCTCATCAAAATTAGCTTCACGATATTTCACTGCCTCCCACACACGTCTGACCTGTTCATCTGCTTTCATCACATACTCGTCGAAAAATTTACCGTTACCTTTTATGTGGCCAGCATCATCTGTGTACCAAAGGTAAACCCAACTCATATCCGGAGCATCCTTGCGGATACTTTCAGCAGCTTCCTTCGACACTCGTTCATCAATGTCAAAAATATGTAAGTCCAACTCTTTGTTTGGATAATTCACTTTGTCGTTGTCATAGCCATCACGCACATAATCTATTTTCAAATAGTTCGTTTCCGGCTTTCCTTCACCTATCAGCACCGTACGGTTATCTGTCCAGCTGGAATATAATCCGGTCTTGAAATCCTTTTCCTGTTCCTTAGCTATACGGAATATTGTCCAGTAATTATAATTAGGCTTCAGATTATCATTTCCGCCCACATTATGCTTATTAAACCAGGTAGCTGTAAGCAAATTAGTATATCCTATAGCGGAGATTGTAGCCGTTTCGGAATAAGCGCCAATTTCTCCTCCGGTAATGGCACGGGAATATCCTCCGGATGAAGCAATTTCATAAATTGCAGGAGGTTGCAAACGCTCTATCTGGTCGGCAGGAACTCCGTCTATAATTATATAGACAGCTTTCTTTGTCTTGGCAAAAATACCGGTACAAAAGAATAATGTAAATAATAGGATGCTGATGTGTTTCATGATATTAATACTGTTTTTTTGATTCTGCACAGCTAAAGTACGGTATATCCTTGATTACAACAAACTTTTTCCAATCTTGTTTTGCAACTCCCTCGCAACATTCAAAACTTAACCTCTATTACTAAGATATTTATGCTGCATGTAACCCTTTTGATTATTTCTTTTGGATTGGTATATAGTTTTTTTACTTTTGTATGTATTTAACGTGAGTTCTATGAATTAAAAATGCTAACAGTTTTGGAGAATGGATTATTCCGGAAAATAAGGACATAATTAAGGCTGAAAGCCTTTTTATAGCCCAGGGCGTGAGCCCTGGGTCACAGACACATAATAAAACAAAGCTCTGAAAGAGCGCCACAATGTTCTGTTATGGTTTCGTCGTTAATAGAGAGTCGCTCTTTCAGAGCTTAGAACGGATGGTGGTTGCATTTACCCAGGGCTCACGCCCTGGGCTATACAAATCAGTCAAATGCCTGATTTGACAAGGCTTTCAGCCTTGATTGATAGATCAGAATTCGTCGAATTCACGTTATTTAGTTTGCAAGAGCTTTATATCTAGTTTAGCTAATATAACTTAAGTTTCGCAAGCTCAACTTAAAAGTTTACAAGGCTTCAGATACAAGTTGACAAGGTCAGAACACCTGTAATTTCACGAGTTAATATCCAAAAATCTTGTTAACTTGTCTTCTTGTCAACTTGTTATCTGGAAGTTGAGCTTGCGAAACTTGAATAATATAAATATATTTAGGGTATGAAACGAAGAAACTTTTTCCGTTCATTGGCTTTGGGTGGAGCAGGAATGGTATTTTCTCCTATAGCGAAAGCAGTTCCAGTGAATGATAATAAACCAAAAACGAACTTGAAAGATGCATTGGCTGTTCCACGTACGGCGCAGTCTATGCCAGGCAAATATCCTGGTAAAGTGGTGAAAGTGCATCATTCGGATTGTATTGTTGATGGACGTCCGTCAGAAAATATAACATACGAAATGTTGAAAACATGTATGCTCAACCTTACCGGCGCATCTGATCTGAAAACCGCATGGCTTCAGTTTGTTGGTCCGGAGGATGTGATTGGTCTGAAAGTAAATCCAATTGCTGGTAAATTATTGTCAACTTCACATGCCTTGACAAAGTCGATTATCCGACAATTAGAAGAAGCCGGTATTTCCCGTCAGCAAATAATAATCTGGGACCGAAGAGAAGTTGATTTGCGTGAATCCGGCTTTACTGCCGAGCAATATCCGGGGATAAAAATTATCGGAACAGAATATCAGGATGAAAACGGTAGCTATGTGAATGCCGAAGGCAAGTTCTATGGGGAAGAAAGAGTGGATAAATCCCAGTTTTTCTTTGTGGATGTTGAAGGAGAATACGATGCATATACCATGCCTTATATGATTAATGGCGGAAAGTATTCTTATTTTACGAAGATTTGTACAGAGATGGTGACAAAAATCATCAATGTTCCTATTCTAAAGAATGCCGGCACAACTATCACCGGTTGCATGAAAAACCTGGCTTTTGGCTCAATTACAAACACGGCACGATTACACGGACAAATGTGGAACGACACTTGCGCTTCGGTTTGTGCTTTTCCCCCTCTGCGTGACAAAGTAGTGCTGAATATCCTGGACGGAATGATTGGATGTTTCGACGGCGGACCGGCAGCCAATCCTCAGTTTATTTGTCAGTATAATTCCATTATTGCCGGAACTGACCCTGTGGCTGTTGACGAAGTTGGTTCTCGGATGATTCTGGAAAAACGAATAGCCGAAGGCGTACAAAAAGAGGAAAAGAAGGGAGCACGCGCATTTATGGAAATGGCTGAAACATTAGGTTTGGGTATCGCAAATCCGGAGAAAATTAATTTACAAGAAATAAATCTAAATGCATAATGAAAAGATTGCTATTGGCTTGTTTGTTATGTTTTTGCATCTCCTGGCTGAATGCTCAGGAGATTTCGGTAAAACGTGAACGAGTTTTTACCGGAACCGGATTATATGGTTATATGAATGGCGGTGCGGAACAGTTCCTGGAATATGGAGTCACCAAGCTTACTGCTTACGACCTGGAGTATGGAGGAGAAGAATATGCGTTGGAAATCTATGAAATGCCAACACCCGAAGATGCGTATGGTATTTATTCATTACACGTATTCCGTTGTCAGCGTGCAGATACATTAGGATGCATAGATTGTCTTTCCACATATCAATTGCAAACTGTATGTGGAAATCAATACGTTTCATTGGTGTTTCCTTCCGGAACAAAAAAAGCGAAACAACAGGCTGATGATATTCTACGTCATTACATATCCGGAGAAGGTTCCGGGAAATTGGTTTTTCCTGCAGCATTTCAATCTCTTTCCCCTAAATCCGGTAAATTGAAATTCCTGCGAGGTAAGATTGGCTTGTCTGAAGTCAGCTCTTCTTTGACAAATTTGCTGGAAGAAATACAATATTCCGGTGTCTGGTTTCTCAAAGAAGAAGATAATTATAGGGCTATTATTTGCTTTAAAACTCCGGAACAATTAGATTCTTTAAGGAATAAATTACCTTCCGATAAAATACTTAATTCAGGTAGTCTTTTCCTGGAATATATTGGGGATGATGATGATAATAGTTCGGGGGATGATGGGGGATTTTGGTTTTGAAGGGGAATAAAAAATAAAACTATATACCAATAAATCAAACCATTTAAATTTTTATTAAAAACATATCAAATATATCTAATACTTATCAACTTAAATAAATATTAAATCTGCAAGTCGTTTATTTTATCCAACTTGCAGATTTTAATATTTATTATAACATTCTATTTCTAATTCTAATCATCAACAGAAACAACAATCATTACAGGAAAATGGTCTGATGGCATTCTTGCATCATACTTTTTCATACGAGTTTCTTTAGGGAAATTAGCATTTTGTTCACTTTCCTGACTTTCTTTTTTAGGACTACGATAACTATCAGTCAAAACTCCATACTTAAGGACTTCAAAATCATCAGATAAAAATATATGATCTATACGCTGCTCTGTTTTCCTATCCGGATAAAAAGCATTAAATGTTCCATTAGGAGCGTATTTCAACAAAGCTGAATCATATGCATCCTTCATAACACCTGAAGAATTAAGAAGTTTATAAGATTCATTATTTTGATCAACATTAAAATCTCCTGATAACACAACAGGAATATGGGATGGCTGTTCTTTTATTTTCCGTAATATGAGTTTTGCACTCTCAGATCTTGCTTGAACTCCAATATGATCCATATGAAGATTAAAATACAAGAAAATAAAGCCTGATTTCTTTTCCTTAAATTTTCCCCATGTACATATTCTAGGAAGAGCAGCATCCCATCCTTTATTTGGATACGTTGTCTCCGTAGAAAGCCAAAAGTTTCCTTGCTCCAAAACCTCAAATTTATCTGTCCTATAAAATATTGCAGAAAATTCGCCTGCTTTTTTACCATCATCGCGACCTATACCAATATAATCATATCCAGGCATAGCATTTTTTAAATCTTCCAATTGAGGATATTTTCCCTCTTGTGTACCAAATATATCAAATCCATGAAACTGTATAAGCTGAGCAATATATGGATATCTCTGCCCCCAACCATTACCAGCTAAAGAATCACCTTTATTCGCATTTCTAATATTATAGGTAGCAATTGTAAATGTAGTTGCACCAATATTTAATGCAACCAACATCATAATTAAAGTAAATAATAATCGTTTCATATAATCTTTTTTATAAATCTAACTTAACCATTATTGGAAAATGATCTGAAGGATAACGTCTATGTTGAGCTTCATTCAATGTTCCATATTTCAAAACTTTTACTTGTGGTGTCACAAATATATAGTCTATTCTTGATTCTTGAGGATCATTAACATCAAAACGACTAGTCGTACCTTCTGTTCCATAAGGCTTTTCTTTAGAAACATTTCTAGAATCAAGAAAATACTTGCTATCAGTCAATATCTTAATATGCTCTGAATCAGGAACGCCATTAAAATCTCCAACACAAACAGCAGGATAATTTCCTGCTATTTGTTTTACTTTATCTAACATCAATTCTGAAGAATTAATTCTTGCCTTATTTCCTTTATGATCAAAATGAACACTGAAAAATACAAATATTTTTCCAGTATATTTATCTTTCATTTTTCCCCAAGAACAAATACGACGACATTGAGCATCCCAACCAAAGGATGGTTTATCTGGTGTTTCAGATAACCAAAAATTTCCTGAAGAAATTAAATCAAATCTGTCTTTACGATAAAAAACTGCTGAATGTTCACCTCCTTCTTTACCGTCATCTCTACCAACTCCTATACGTCCATATTCATTAAGAGTCTCAATATCGCGCACTTGATTAATTAAACCTTCTTGTATTCCAAAAATATCAAATTCATAAAAACGTATTAACGAATTAACATAATCCTTACGATATTTCCATGAATTTAAACCATCTTTCTCATTATCATAACGGATATTAAAACTTGCAACTACGAACTCGGATTTTGTTTTTGCATCTATAGAAAAACACAAAAACATACAAAACAATAATACTATGTGTTTCATAATAATAATATTTTACCAACCAGGATTCTGGCTTAAATTAGTATTAAGATTGATTGCTGATTGAGGTACCGGATAATAATACTGTCTGCCATCTTCATACCAAACACGTGATGGGTCGTTATCATACCATGTAAGGTTACCGGAAGTACTGCCAGTAATACCCTGACGTGTTACATCTCCACCGTCAACAGCAATCGGAGTACAGCTAGTTGAGATGTTTGCCGGTTTTTCACCTTTATAGAAGATAACATCTGTTGTTCCGTCATGATCCAAGTCCATTTCTTTATTCAATTCAGGAATATAAATACCCGTCCAACGCATCATCATCAATTCTCCACGCTTCCAGCGAAGAAGGTCATTGAAACGGAATCCTTCAAGTGCAAGCTCTATTGAACGTTCGCGGCGAACTTCAAGGATTGTTGGGTCTGATATTTCCGGGAAATATGTTTCCTGAATATACTTATCGACTTTTGTCGGTTTTGAAGTCAAACCGCCTGTAATACCTGCACGTGAACGCAGAACTCCTACAGTAGCAGCCCAGTCGCTGTCAGTCAAAATTCCCATTTCTGCTTTTGCTTCAGCATAATTCAATAATACTTCTGCATAGCGGAATAAAGGTATTGAATTTATATTAAGTTGTCCTGCATCATATTTAGAATCATCCAATGTGTATTTTATAGGCTGGTAACCTGTATAAGAATATCCATTGAAATTTGGAGCAGCAGGTCGTCCGTCACGCATATAACCCGGAGTTCTGATTGTCTGAGCAAGACGTGCATCACGGTTCTGACATTCTTCATAGAATTCAATCTTTTCGTGATTTGGCTTATCTGTAAACGGTGTACCGTCTTTCATCAGGAACAGATTTACAAAAGAACGAATCATACTGAATCTTGGGCCATATGTGCCCGAAGTCCACCACCAATTTGCAGAACCAAGAACACCAAGGCCTTCGTCAGCAACGCTTGCTAGCATAACTTCAGATGTGATAGGTGTTGTACTAATAAACAGCTCTCGCATAGACAAATCCACACCTCCTCCTGTATAAATTGAATGACCGCTTTCTTTCATTACTGTCTCTGCAGCAGATGCAGCTTCCTGTAACCATTTGTTGGCCGAATCAACAAGACCTAGTTCTGCGTGATATTTACGGAAAGTTCCTTCAAACAAACAGATTCTTGATTTCAATGCGTAAGCAACCCATTTTGTAACAAGTGAACCAGTTTTATCTTCCTTACGCGTTATATTTTCACATGCAAAATTCAAATCTTCCAAAATATGGTCCATTACAACTGTACGTGGGTCACGTGGAGCATAAAGCAATTCGTCATCAACAGTCAGAGTTCTGTCAACCCAAGGTACATCACCGAAACGAACCACCTTATTAAAGTAAAAGTATGCACGAAAGAAACGAGCCAAACCAATGTAGTTGTTTCTTACCTCTTCGTCGATAGCTTCACTTGTACAGTTCTCGATAAAATAATTTATATTTCTTAAATCACCCCAACTCCATCCTGAACTTAATTCTGCAGAATAAGCACCTTTACGGATAAAATCATTATAGTTAGTAACTGCGCCATAGTCACACATTGCATCCATATTATATCCGCTTGTTACAGAAGGGAGCATATTATAGAAAGAGTATGAATAAGTTGTCAAACCACTTTCTGTATTGAAAACTGTCTCTTTATCAACTGAAGCTTGTGGAGTTTCATCCATTGAGCAAGAAGAAAGGAGAACACATGCTGTTATAAAAGGAATTATTATCTTTTTCATTGTTTTTAATCAATTAAAATGTTAATGAAACGCCTAAACTGACACTCGTCATCTGTGGATAACTGTGGCCATCACCACTTTTTCCATTTGTCAAATCTGGGTCTGAACCACTTATATTTGTTACATCTAAATCTCTTGTAAGTTTGTAAAGAGGAGACCAACACCACAAGTTTTCCGCTGAAATATAAACACGTGCATTCTGCATGCGAAGTTTAGAAGTTACAGTTTGTGGCAAGTTGTATCCCAACTGAAGGTTCTTCAATCTTATATATGCAGCATTCTGTAAATAACGAGTCTGAGGTGTTGATTTTATTGAAGAATTATAACCAGCATATCTTGGAAGATAAGCATCACGATTATCTTCTGTCCAGTAGTTGTCAAGGTGCCATTCCGGCAAGTTGTTATATGGGCGGTTATACTGTCCCCAGAAAATACATTCGTTACTTGGATACCAATGTTGGCGACCTACACCCTGGAAGAATGCAGAGAAGAAGAAATTATTCCAATTTGCACTTAAATTAACGCTATATGCAAATCTTGGCAAACTGTTACCTATAATTGTTTTGTCACCATGGTCATCAACTGTATTCTGTCCATAATCGATAACACCGTCACCGTTCAAATCCTTGATTTTAACGTCACCTGGATAAGTTACACGCTGAGAAGAAGACTGAATCAATGTCTGGTCAGCATGATTGTCGATTTCTTCCTGGCTCTGGAACAAACCTTCTGTTACATAACCCCAGATTTCACCTACACGCTGTCCTGCATAGTAGTCAGACAATTTACCGTCTTTATTGTTGTAGCGGTCGATTGTTGAAATATAGTCAGACAAAGTACCGCGGATTTCGTAGTTGAAAGGTTTGTCTGCCAACTGGAACTGGTCGCGCCAAGTCAATGTTATTTCCCAACCACGAGTTGTCATGTCTGCATAGTTACCTTTAGGAGATGTAGCACCGAAGATATCAGGCAAAGTTTCACCTACAGTGTACATGTCGGTTGTTTTACGGATGTAATAGTCTCCTGAGAAACGAAGGCGTCCATTAAGAGTGCCGAAATCAGCACCTATGTCTGTTGTTGTTGCAGTTTCCCAAGTCAAACCGTCAGGCATAACTCCTGGAGCACTAGTATACTTATTTTTCAACCCATTTAAAACTCTACCAGATGTAGAAATTCCTAAAAGTTCCATATAACTATATGGAGAGACATTACCATTACCAAGCGAACCATAAGAAGCACGAATCTTGATATCAGAAAGAACTTCAGGTTTTACATTCCAGAATGCTTCTTCAGAAAGACGCCAACCTCCGGAAATTGAAGGGAAGAATGCCCACTGCTGGTCAACCGGGAACTTAGAAGAACCGTCATAACGTCCGTTTACTTCAACCAAATATCTGTCTTTGAAAGCATAGTTGAAACGGAAGAAACCACCGGCAACTCTCCATCTGTTATATTCTCCTGAAGTTGTGATAGCATCTCCAAGTGCCATATTGATATTTTCAGAATCTTCGAAAAGCAAACCATTACGAAGGACCTTTAAACCATTACTAGTTGATTGTTCATAATTATAACCAACCATTCCTTTAAAATAGTGTGCATCATTAAATGTATCCTCATAATCTGCATATATATTAGTAGCTATATAATTAGTTTCCCTTTTATATTCCTGCAAATCATTATATTTAGTACTCAAATAACTAATCACTCCTTCTGTAGTACTATAAGGGACAGCTACACGGCGTTGTGTTTGAGACCTATCTAAATTTCGGAAAGTAAAATCACCACGAACATGCAACTTGTTTTCTAAAAAAGAAGTTGTAAAACTAGTAGTATTTCTCAATATACGGTTTTTAGAATCAATTCCATTTTTACCATAAATGAAATCTCCTATTGTATAAGCTGCAGAATGTGTGAAAGTTCCATCAGGGTTATAAATTGGTGAACTTGGGTGTCCTTCATCAGCAATATTTCTCCAAATAGAACCACCTTCACCAACGTTCATCGGGTTATGGTAATCCATATTTGAGAATTCCATATTGTTTTCAATCTTCAACCAGTCGAATACCTGGATTGAACCTTTAGCACGAAGGTTCATTGTCTTATAGTCATCAGTATTGTATTTGAACAAACCATCATAACCATAGAAACGACCTGAAACGTAGTAATTCAATTTACCATTGTTACCACTTACTGAAAGATTATGATCCTGAGCGAATGTGTTCTTCTTATACAATTCGCCATAGTAGTCTGTATTACCATAGTAAATATACTTACCAGTTGCCGGGTCGATAGCCCATTCATCAGTAATTCCAGCTTCTTTTCTTCTCTTGAATTCATCCAACCAGCCAAGTGAGAACTCCTGAGTTTTGTTGATATTCTTAGGATCGGCTGAATAGTTGTTCCATGCATTGTATGCTTCATAGAAGTGACTTGCATATTCATAACCATCTGTCACGAAGTTTGGAGTTGTTGCCGGACGCTGCAATGAGAAGTTTCCGGAATATGTAATAGAAGTTTTGTCTTTGTTAGGTTCTTTAGTAGTAATCAACACTACACCAAATGTACCACGAGCACCGTAGATAGCTGCCGAAGCCGCATCTTTTAATACAGATACACTAGCTATATCATTTGGATTAAGCATTGAAGGATCACCTTCTACACCATCAATTAAAACCAATGCTTCACCTCCCTGACCGATAGATGTTGTTCCTCGAACATTAAAACTTGCTGTACGAGTTGGTTTACCATCAGTTATATTGATATTTAGGTTAGGAATAGCTCCTTGTAGAGCTTGTGTTACATTTGGTACAGAACGATTATCAAAAACTTCGCTTGTTACCTGTTCAACAGCACCCGTCAAGTTAACTTTCTTCTGAGTACCATAACCTACAACAACTACTTCATCCAACTTTTGAGTATCTTCTTTTAATGTTATTGACAAATTTGAAGCATTCGCCTTAAATGTATGACTTAAATATCCAATATAGCTAACCTCTAATAACGCGCCGTCCTGAACCTCCAATGAAAACTTTCCATTCATATCGGTTATAGTTCCAATTGTTGTTCCTTTTACCATGATATTAGCTCCAATTATAGGAATGCCACTAACATCTACCACCGTTCCTGTTACTATTTTATTCTGTTGAGTAGAATATTTAGCGACTTTATTTTCTACTCCTTTACTTAAAACTATTTGCCTATCATTAATAGTATAAATTATATCCGTACCTTCAAACAGCTCTTTAAGAACTTTATCTATATTTTCCGAGTTTACAGATAAGGATACTAGACGATCGACATTAACTATTTTATTGTTATATAAGAAAGTATAGTCAGAATTATCTTCTATTTTATTTAAAACCTCTTCAACAGTAACATTATTCATTTCAAAAGAAAATTCTGTTGACTGAGAAAATATATTTTCCGCACTTGCCTGAGAAAGGAAACCTGCAAGCAAAATTGAAGTTATCCGCATACGCATAGGTATTTTTTGAAATAAATCTAAAGGATATTTAAATCCTTGTGGTATTAATACTTTATTCATATTTCACAAGTATAATTTAAGTTTAACTACTAAGGTTGTTTTTTATCACCAAAAGTTAATATTATCAGATATGTAAAATTTATTTCTGAAATTAAGGCAAAAACCTACAATACATTTTCCTACTTTTTATCCAGAAAGCCCATTCATAAAATTTAGATTTAAAGGTTTAACAAAATATCTTTATTATATAGACGAAGTAATCTAAATATACCCTATTATCTTATTAAAAAAATTAATATTTAATTCTAAATTGAGCTTATTAAAACTCTCTTTTTCGAAAACAAAAAATCTTTTTCTAACTTTGGCTCAACTATCTCACATTTTATCGGTGCCGTCTTTTCCAACAATGATAATATTTCTGAAAGAGTTTCTGTTGTAAAAGTTGCTGAATAAGCATAATCATATACTTTTTCTCCCTTAAGAATTATATCTACATTGAAATGACGAGACAATTTCTTTGCTACATCTTCCATTGGGGTTCTACGGAATATGATTTTTCCATCTTTCCATGAGGTTTCAGTAAGCAGATTAACAGTATGGAGCTTTATATTCTTCATATCTTTGTTGAATACAGCCTGCTCTCCCGGATTTAAATCCTGATTTATATCTAAACCAGAATGTTCCACTTCAACTTTTCCTCTTGTAAGTGTTGCTTCTATTTCATCATCATCATCATATGATTTAACATTGAATTCTGTTCCATATGCACTTACAGTTACGCCTTCAGATGTCAACACTTCAAAGCGATTATCAGGGTCTGACTCTACTTTAAAATAAGCTTCTCCTGACAAATAGACTTGACGTTTTCCTCCAACAAATCTCTCGGGATAAGTCAGTTTTGAACCCGAATTCAACATTACTTCTGTTCCATCAGAAAGAACAACGCGGGAAACTACACCGTAGGCAGTTTGCAATTCTATTTGTTCTATAGGTTGCTTTTTCAGATTATCCAATTCGTAATACATATATCCTGAAAGAGCTAAAGCTGGTAAGATAAGAATTGCTGCAGCTCTACGAACAATAGTGAAAAATCTGTCACGATATTTTTCTCTATTAATCCGGGAATGCAGTTCCGTCCAATTTTCATCAACAGATATCTGACGTTGCTTTTTCAGTCTGTCCGTCAATTCCAAGATAAACTCTATATCTTTATTCTGTTGTTCTATATCTTCATTTATATTGTTGTGCATCGTCCTAATTTTTTTAAACGAAGCTTGAGATATGAACTTTTCCATATCTCAGCGACCTCGTTCAATTAACCTTTATCTAATTCAACATTTATCTATTGAAACGTATTTTATCAATAGACGTTTCAACAGAGTTATTACCCTACGTGAAACAATATTTTTTTCATATTATAATTACATATTTCTTACTCAAGTTTCGCAAGCTCAACTTGCAGGTAACAAGTTGACAAAAAAACAAGTTAACAAGAGTTTTTAGAAAATAAGTTGTAAAGTTACAGGCATTTTGACCTTGTCAACTTGTATCTGAAGCCTTGTTAACTATTAAGTTGAGCAACTTGCGTAACTTAAGATCTTAAAAACTCTTTACAGGAATCCTATCAATAAAGGCAAGTAATCTTTCAGTTCACAGCGAAGAAATTTCAATGCTTTCGTCATATAAGCTTCAACCGTTTTCACAGAAATTCCTTTTTCTACAGCTATTTCATTATAAGTTTTTCCCTCAAATCTATTCATGCGGAATGTTGAGGCAATTTGTTCGGGTAGTTTGTCTAAAGCTTCATTTATCAAATTTTCCAGTTCTTCGGTTGTATAAAGATCTTCATCATAATCTTCCCTCATATTAACCAGCTTCTGTTCAATATAATTAGCTTCTGTAGATTTATGTCTGAGGTAATCCAGACAATTATTCCTCACACTGGTAACAAGGAAATTTCGTCCAGAAGTTTTTATATCCAAATATTTCCTATTCTTCCATATTTTATAAAAGGTTTCCTGCACAATATCTTCGCAAGTTTCTTTACAGTCGATGTATCTTTGAGCAAAAACACATAAAGGAGAGAAAAAGTCGTAAAACAACTTCCGGAATGCTTCTTCGTCATCATTAACAGATATACGAATTATCAAATAATCAACCGAATATGTTTCCAGAGACTTCTTCATAATTATATCATCATAAAAATTTTGTTCTTTAAAATAGAATGAAAATTTTTTTAATTCATGATTACAATTCTATTCATAATTCTGCATTTATACAACAAAAATACATTATTATCCATAAATATCATGAATATACAATAAGTATAACCTCACATACTCTTCCTAATCCTCACAAACTTTTTCTGATAAGCAGAAGGAGTTTGTGATGTGACGGTTTTGAAACAACGGTCGAAATGCGCCATATTATCATAGCCACATTCATAAGCAATCTGGCCTACTGACATATCAGTCCAGGAGAGAAGTTTACAGGCATATGAAATTCGCATTTCCATTATATATTGCCCCAAAGTTTTTCCTGTATTATTCTTGAAATAACGGCAGAAAGCAGCGGGGTTCATAGCCATAAATGAAGCTATATCTTCCAAAGACAGGCGGCTGGTATATTTTGTGTTGAGAAAAGCAATTAATTTCTGCATCTTTCTGTCCTTGAAAAACATTTTCTCCTGCTCGTAGTCCGGTGATGCAGCAAACTCATATTTATCATAGCCCGTGAGACGGTGGAGCAAACTAAGCAGTGATATTATCTGAAGAGCTCCTTCTGCCGTAACTATATTTTTTATATATGACTGCGATTCCAAATCATTTTCCAATGAGAATTTTATTCCACGCTGAGATTCCTTCAGCAAGTCATTTATCTGTGTAAACTGGGAATAATGGGAAAAGGCGTAATACATAAAGTCCTTTTCAAACTGTATTATGGCTCCATTTACACGAAGAGATTCATCTGTTTCATATTCTGGAAGATTCTGCATGCAATGAGGAAGTTCGGAACCGAAAAGAATAAGCGTGTTGTCATCAAAATCAATCAGGCTGTCGCCTATCAGGCACTGGCCTTTTCCTTTCTCAACATAAATAAATTCATATTCACCATGGAAATGCCACGGATAAGTGAAATGTGAGTAGTCATAAAAGCGAGCTTTCAAAGGTGTTGTGCTGGATATGGAAAGCTGTTCATTCAATATTTTTTTCATGATGAATAGATGTTTTAAAAGGTAACAAGGCAACAAGTTGACGAGTTGACAAGGTTACGAAGAATTGGCAGCTCGCTCACTTGTTTCCGTCATTTGGCAAATATATACAAAACAATAGCAAAAATACGCAAAACATCGTGTGATTTTCTCTTCTATTTTTGTGATATAAATATAGAGCACAAGGTGACAAGAATATTTGACCCTCTTGTTAACTTGTCTCTGGAACCTTGTTAACTAATAAAACATGAATAATCTATTTGATATAGAAGGAAGAGTTGCCGTGATTACCGGAGGTTCCGGCGTTTTGGGCAGTAATATTGCAGAAGGTTTTCTGAAAGCAGGAGCAAAAGTAATTATTATCGGCGCTCATCAGGAAAGAGTTGACGCTGCTGTGTGCAGACTTAATCAAATAAGCAGCGAGGTTTGGGGCATTACTTGCAATGTTCTGGACATTGACAGCCTGAAAAGTGTGAAACAGGCGATTTTAGATAAATGGCAGAAAATTGACATTCTGGTAAATGCTGCGGGTGGAAATATTCCCGGCGGAACACTGACTGTTGACCAGAACATATTTGACATGAAAGTTGAAGACCTGAACAAGGTTGTTGACCTGAACCTTTACGGCACTGTTTATCCTTGCCTGGTTTTCGGTGAGATTATGGCAGAACAGGGATATGGCAGCATTGTGAATGTTTCATCAATGGCTGCATACGAATCTATTACCCGTGTGCCGGGATATTCAATGGCGAAAAGCGCGGTTGAAAACTTTACTCGCTGGCTTGCTCAGGAAATGGCTATAAAGTTCTGTGAGAAGATAAGGGTCAATGCTATCGCTCCCGGATTTTTTATCGGTAATCAGAACAGGGCTATTCTTATCAATCCGGATGGTTCGCTGACTGAACGCAGCCAGAAAGTAATTGCCAAAACTCCTATGAAACGTTTTGGAGATATATCTGAGCTTAATGGCGCGGTGCAATTCCTTTGCAGTGATGCTGCAAGCTTTATTACCGGGGCGACATTGGCTGTAGATGGGGGATTTAGTGCGTTTAGTGGGGTTTGATTTTAGGAGTCAAGAAGTCAAGGAGTTTTTAAATTGAGAATTGAAAATTAACATCCTGTGTCTCTATGTTTAACCCTTGTCAACTTGTCTCTGAAACCTTGTCAACTTAAAAATCTGTTTTCAATTAAAAATAAAGTCTGAGATGCTTAAAACTTGGAGATGGTTTGGTAAAAAAGATAAAATCACATTGTCAATGCTCCGACAAATCGGGGTGGAAGGCATTGTGACTGCGTTGCACGAAGTTCCAAACGGAGAGATTTGGACTGAAGAGGCAATCAATGATTTGAAATCATATATAGAATCGTATGGCTTGAAATGGTCGGTGGTTGAAAGTCTGCCGGTTTGTGAGGCTATAAAATATGCCGGTCCAGAAAGAGACGAACTGATTGAGAAATATAAAGTCAGTCTTGCCAATCTGGGCAAATGCGGCGTAAAAACTGTATGTTACAATTTTATGCCGGTTATCGACTGGGTGAGAACTGATTTGAATCATCCTTGGGCTGACGGTTCAACTTCTCTGTATTTCGACAGAGTGAGATTTGCTTATTTCGACACTAAAATTCTTGAAAGAGAGGGTGCGGAAAAAGATTATACTGCTGAAGAGCTGGAAAAGGTTGAAGCTCTGGATAAGGTGATAACAGATGCCGAAAAAGATGAGCTTATTGACAGTATAATTGTAAAAACTCAAGGTTTCGTAAATGGTAATATTCGCGAGGGAGACAAGAATCCGGTTGCTATTTTCAAGAGATTGCTGGCTCTTTATGAAGGCATTGACCGTGATAAATTACGCGAAAACATGAGATATTTCCTTGCGGCAATTATGCCGGTTTGCGAAGAATATGGGGTGAATATGTGCGTCCATCCGGATGATCCTCCTTTCCAGATATTGGGTTTGCCACGAATAGTTACGGATGAAGCTGATATTGAATGGTTCCTCAACGCTGTGGACAATCCTCATAACGGATTGACATTCTGCGCCGGCTCACTGAGTGCCGGTGAACATAATGATACAAGAGTGTTGGCTCGCAAATTTGCGAAACGTACTCATTTCGTTCATTTGAGAAGCACTAAGGCTATGCCGGGCGGAAACTTTATTGAAAGTTCACATTTGGAAGGTAGAGGTCATCTTATCGATCTGATTAGAATCTTCGAGAAAGAGAATCCGGGATTGCCTATGCGTGTTGACCATGGCAGAACAATGCTTGGAGATGAGGACAAAGGATATAATGCCGGATATTCATTCCACGGAAGAATGCTTGCGCTGGCTCAGGTTGAGGGGATGATGGCGGTGATTAAGGAGGAGTTGAGGAATCAAGAAGTCAAGGAGTTAAGAAGTCAAGTAGTCAAGTAGTCAAGTAGTTTTTTAACTTTCAACTCTAAACTCTAAACTCTAAACCCTAAACTTTCTCGTCTCTATAGCCTTGTCAACTCGTCAACTCGTCAACTTGTCAACTAAAATAAAAAAAGATGAAAAAGATAATAACATTTGGAGAAATAATGTTGCGCCTGGCAACACCGGGGTATCTGAGATTTGCCCAGGCAAACAATCTGGAGGCTACTTTTGGCGGCGGGGAGGCAAATGTTGCTGTTTCTCTTGCCAACTATGGAATGGACGCTCAATTTGTAACGCGTCTTCCGAACAACGATATTGCTAAAGCTTGTGTGTGTGATTTACATAAACATGGTGTCAAAACCGACCATATCATTTATGGAGGAGAGCGACTTGGTATTTATTTTCTGGAAACGGGAGCAGTTGCCCGTGCCAGTAAAGTGATTTACGACCGTGCTCATTCTGCAATTTCAGAAATTGAGCCGGGAATGATAGATTGGGAGAAAGTGTTTGACGGTGCAGACTGGTTTCACTGGACAGGTATAACTCCAGCAATCAGTCAGGGTGCGGCAGATGTTTGCCGTGAGGCAATAAAGGCTGCCAACAGAATGGGAGTTGTTGTTTCATGTGATTTAAATTATCGTAAGAATCTTTGGAAATATGGCAAAACAGCATCTGAAGTTATGCCGGAATTAGTTGAAGGATGTGACATTATCCTCGGCAATGAAGAAGATGCGGAGAAAGTGTTCGGCATAAAACCGGAAAATTTTGATGTTACGGCAACAGCAGGAGAAGTTAATGCTGCTGAATTTGAAAGTGTGTGCAGTCAGCTTATGCAGCGTTTTCCACGTGCAAAGAAAGTTATCATAACCTTGCGTGGTTCAATAAATGCCAATCACAACACTTGGGGCGGTGTTCTGTACGATGGCTCAACTTTATATCAGTCTCCACGATATGACATAACTCACATTGTGGACCGTGTGGGTGGAGGCGACTCCTTTATGGGAGGTTTGATTTACGGACTGCTTACATATCCGGACAATGACCAGCAAGCTCTGAACTTTGCCGTAGCTGCTTCATGCCTGAAGCATACTATTTATGGTGATTACAATATGGTAACTGTTGCCGAAGTAGAAAACCTGATGAAAGGTGACGGTTCAGGTCGTGTTTCAAGATAATATTTTCAGTTATTTTTCTCTTCTCCAATTTATTGCTCACAGCCGTGATATAATCATGGCTGTGAGTTTTTTTATCTTCTTGTTCAAAAACTCATTCTTTCTTTTGCACACCTTTTTACTTTACTGTACTTTTACATCAGGAAATCAGAATACAAAATACCACAAATGAAAAAACAAATACTTGCGCAATATTGCAATCCGGCTATTGCCATATTATTTATTATAGGAAGCTTTTTATTTTTTAATCTGAATTATAAATTCCAATATGCTTTTCTTGAGCAATATTCAATGTTTCAGAGCAATTCATTTTATCTTGCCGAAAAGCTTTCTGAGCCGGGAGGATTCAATGAATATATCAGCAGTTTTCTAAGTCTCGCATTTATCTATAACGGAGGAGCAGCATTAGTAATAGCATTGTTTTTAGGCTTGATTTCATGTCTGTTTCATGCGTTTCTGAAAAAAATAGATTCTTCTTCCGGGATATTAGCTGCTTTGGTCCCTTGTTTTATTTTCTGGGTTTTCCCTCAGGAATCAGTGGCTGTTTTAGTTTCCACGGCTTTTTCATTATTAGCCACTTATATTTATACCAACATAAGCAACTATAAATACAGAATATCAGTTGGTTTGCTTCTGATTATTGTTCTTTATTTCATCGCAACACCGGCACATATATTATTCAGTTTACTATGTCTGATTTATGAGTTATCTGTTAAGGACAACAAAAAAGTCGCAATTGCCGGGGTAATAAATCTTACGCTGGCTTTAATATTACCACTGGTTGCCATGCGCAGCATTTATATACTTCCTATGCGGGAAGCGTATCTGAGCAAATATTTATGTCATCCGGAACAGCCTGTTCCCTCGCCTATATATTATTTATTATACTCTTTTCCGATAATATCTGTACTGGTGTGGATAATGAGAGGAAAGAATTTTATCAAGAATGAGAATATCAAGGCTATTGCAACTTATATAACGGTTATTGCTGCATCAGTTGCAATATTCATATACACAAAGAATCCAATGGAACAGGCATACAGATATGACTATTATGCCCGTAATGGAGAATGGGAGAAAATAGTTAAGCATGCCGAAAGACATTCAATCAAAGATATGGATGCTTTGGTTTATCTGAATTTGGCTTTATCTCACACAGGAAGAATGGCATCCGATATGTTCCGTTTTCCACAAATGGGAGAATCCGGCTTTATCACAAAAGATCCAAAAAGTAGAATGGGACTTATTCAGGCTAGTGAAGTTGCCTGGCAAGTGGGACAGATAAATGCCTCGCAAAGATTTGCTTTCGTGGGTGTGTTGAGTTCACAGCGTTGTGTTCAGCCACGCCTGATGAAACGGCTGGTTGAAACGTATATAGTGAATGGAGAATATAAGGCTGCCGAGAAATATATCAAAATACTTGAGTCTGCGCCACATTATTCCAAATGGGCAAAAGAGCAGCGCAGTTTGCTCAACGAGAAGAACAGTAACGAAAGTAAGTGGGTTGCCGAAAAAAGAGCTTTAATGCCTATAACTGACAATCCGTTTGATTTGACCGTAAGTTTCCCAAGTGCTATCGCATTCCTTATTGATGACCATATAGATAATAGAGCAGCCTTTGACTATGGTATGGGATTTCTGCTTATGTATGGAGATATGGGTGCGTTCATTCATTATATGAATCTTATAAAAGGGAAATACAAATCATTGCCAAAACATTATCAGGAGGCTCTATGTCTGTACTATATCGGAATGAAAGCTGATAAAAATGCTTTGGTTTCATATAATGTTAGTCAGGATATTATGAACCGGTTCATCAGTTTTACACAAAATGTGAGAACTTCGTCTCCGGCTGTGCTTAAGTCGCAATTTGGCGATACGTATTATTATTATTACTTAAAGTTTAGCAATTCCAACTCTAAGTAAACAAGTTGACAGGAAGATAAGTTAACAAGAGTTTTGACCTTGTCAGCTTGTATCTGAAGCCTTGTTAACTTTTAAGTTGAGCTTGCGAAACTTAAATTAAATTATTATTCAAAGACAAAGTAAAAAGTAAGAAACATGAAAAATGAAGCAAAAAATAAAATATTAAGATATGTAATAGCTTCATACCTTATTATACAGGCTATCATACTGATATATATTTATGGCAAGAATATGTTCTTATCTGAGAATATTCCTGCAGATGCTGTGGTTGAAGATGCCGCTCCGGATATTTTCCCGGATTATAAGGATGTGACTGTCCCTTTCAATATTGCGCCAATGAATTTCAGAATCAATTCTCCTGCCGATAAATGTTATGCTAAAATTGGAGAAAAAGAATATTTCGGTGAACAGCATATTGAATTTGACAGTAAAGAATGGCACTCTCTATTGGCTGACAACAAAGGGAAATCCCTGAAAGTGGAAGTTGCCACAAAATGCAATGGGAAATGGACTCGCTGGAAGGCTTTTGATATTCATGTCAGTGATAAACCAATTGACTCACATCTTGCATACAGACTAATTGAGCCGGGATATGAGAAATGGCATATCGTGGGGCTTTATCAGCGTAATCTTGAATCATTTGAAGAAAAAGCAATTATCAGAAATGATATGACCGGTTATAATTGTATTAACTGCCATTCATTCTGTAACGGAAATCCTGCTCAAATGATGTTTCATATGAGGGCTGCCAATGGAGGAACTTACATAATCGACGGCAATGAGATAACCAAGCTGAACACAAAGACAGACAAGACTATAAGCAATATGACATATCCATATTGGCATCCTTCGGGGAAATATATCACAACTTCTGTAAATGATATCAAGCAGTTCTTTCATTCCGTCAAGGAAAAGAAAATGGAAGTATTTGACCTGGAATCGGATATTGTGATTTATGATGTGGAAAAGAAAGCAATCTTGTCTGAAGCATCTATCATCACCAAAGAGCATTTCGAAACATTCCCTTCATTCTCGCCAGATGGAAAATGGCTTTATTTCTGTAGTGCAGATTCTACAGAAATGCCTAAAAACTATAATAAGGTGAGATATAATCTGTGCCGTGTAGCTTTTGACGCAGAAAAAGGCAAACTCAATATGCCGATTGATACATTGGTGAAGGCGGACAGCCTGAGTTATACATTTCCACGTATTTCTCCGGATGGTAAATTCCTGATGTATACAGAAACTGAATACGGACAATTCCCTATCTGGCATAAAGACGCGGAATTGAGAATGTTGGATCTAAACAATAACAGTCAGATTGATATTTCAGGACTGAACAGCAGCGACACCGAGAGTTATCATTCATGGAGCAGCAACAGTTCGTGGATTGTTTTCAGTACACGAAGAGATAACGGACTTTACACTTTGCCTTATATCGGATTTATTGGTGAAGACGGGAAACCGGGAAAGCCATTCCTTCTGCCTCAAAAGAATCCTGATTTCTATGATTATCAACTTTATTCATTCAATATTCCTGAGTTAATAACAGGGGAAATTGAAGTCAGCCCGTACAAAATACAGCAGGTTGCAACTAAAGAAAAACCTCAAAATGTAAAATTTTCAGAGTCTGGGAATTAGTGAAACTACAATTAATTTATATTAAACATAAGTAAAAGTCACTGTATAGTATAAACTTAATACGTTTTGCATATGTTATATAATAAAGTATCACTAAAATGAAAACACCATGAAAATTTTATTTGAGATTAAAGAGAACCTGCATGATATCCTGGAACAATTGCTACATTCTGATTTTTGGATTACAGAAGTAGAGGATATTGATGATGAAAAAAGAATCATAAAGATTAGAGATTTTGCTTACCCGCAAGAAGCAAGAGCTGAAGTTACGCCTCAAGGTATATGCCTACAGACAGCATTATCGAAATACACTTACAGACTATTTGAGAAAGATGGTTCATGCTGGTGTGAATATATAGGAGCATATCGCGGATTTTTGGAACAGAAACTTTTGCCAATACTAACGCCAAAAGAAAATCTGCTGGATCAGCCTGTCAGCAGTTCATTACTGGGAGATATGCATAAACCACTGAGAGAATATGCTTTGGATAATCTGAAGCTTAAGAAGTTCAGACAACAGACTTTCGGAGATATTGGTTTTTCAAACAGTGATCATCCAAAACGTGTTTACGATGCTTTTATTAAAGAAGATTACATTCCTGAATGATATTTCTTTAAAGTTGACAAGGCTTCAGAGACAAGTTGACAAGGTCAGAACTCTTGCCAACTTGTCAACTTGTCACCTAATAATATATTTCTTTGCAAATTCCTCAGAAATATAATTATCATAACTTTGACAAACTTCTGCGGAGAAGTCTATTCCACAAGCTATTATTTTACTCCAGATTTCTTTATCAAGATTTGGTAAATCCTTACGCCTGATATCATATTTCAGCAAGCCGAATATAATACCGGCATTGAAGTTATCACCGGCACCAATTGTGCTCAAAGGCTGTATTTTCTTAGAATCAAAATGTTCATCCAAAAGAGATGTGCGTAAATGCACACCTTTGTCACCATGAGTAGAAATGAAATTATCACAGTAGAACTTAATATTATCCTGATAAACTTCACCCATATCCGTTTTCTTGAACAAGTTATAGAAATCCTCATCTGAACCACGTACTATATCTGAAAACTCAAAATTCTCAAGCACTGTTGGCATAAGATGGATAGCTTCATGTGCATGTGCATTGCGGAAATTAGGGTCATAATATATAATTGCCCCACGTTCCTTTGCATACTGAAGGAATTCCAATACTCTTGGTCGTAGCACCGGATTCAAAGAATAATATGAGCCGAAAATAAATATATCATCTTCTTCAATAGGAGGAAGAGGAACTTCGAGACGCTGCTTGGGATAATTCTTATAAAATATATAATTAGCATTCTGATTATCATCAAGAAAGGCTAATGATATCGGACTCTTTCCGTCTGGGAAACAATCAACATAATCAGTTGAGATATTATTATTTCTCATGAAATTACGGATTATCTCACCAACTCTGTCATTTCCAGTTTCACTTATAAAAAGAACTTTCTGTCCCAATCGTCCTAATGATGTCAGTCCATTAAAGACAGAGCCACCGGGAACAGCTGCATGCGGTTGCTCGCCTCGGAATATTATATCCAATATGGTCTCTCCTATTCCTATTACTTTTCTCATATGATTTTAGTTTTTGAGTTTGTTAGTTTTTTAGTTTATTAGTTCAGGCAGTCCTGACTAATAAAACTCAAACCTATAAACTCTCCTGATTAGTTTTTACTCAGTCTTGCTCTGTTCACGACTCTTATCACCAAGATAACCACCATGATGACGCTTTGCATATTCCTTATTGGTAAATCCTATTTCCTTCATTGTCCCAACAACAAGAATATCACCAATAACAGTCATAACTGTTGTTGATGTTGTCGGTGTCAGCCCCAAAGGACAAACTTCAGCAGGAGCGCCTGTTGGCAAACATATAGTAGCCTCTTTTGCCAAAGCACTTTCCGGGTTGCTTGTTATAACAATAAATTGCATGTTAGGAGCCAAACCGCGAGTAAGAGATGTAAGTTCTATCAATTCTCTGGTTTTTCCGGAATTAGAAATAAGCAACATTATGTCGTTTTCACGTATTATACCCAAATCGCCATGCTGAGCTTCGCTCGGATGAAGGAAAAAAGCAGGAGTTCCAGTTGAGCTGAAAGTAGTAGCAATGTTCATCGCAATTTGTCCGGCTTTTCCCATTCCACTAGTAATGAGTTTTCCTCCTTTCTTATGAACCTGTTCAACTATCAGTTTTACAGCATTATCATAAGCTTCAGAAACAGGTATATTTCTTACTGCTTCTGACTCTCTTACAAGGATAGAAATTATATCGTCTTGCTTCATTTTATTTTGTTATGATTAAGTTTCCACAAATGTATAACAATTAAGTAATGAAGCAAAATTACAAATCAGAAAAGCATACTGGCTGTTAGTCCGACATTAAGAAGACTTAAATCACCAGGCATAAAATCTCCGGACAATGTTGTATATGTATAGTTTGTATATAAACGCAATCCCATAGTTGGAGATACTTGTCCTAGTAATGAAAGTCCAGCCTGAGCAGCAAAGCCCCTTTTCTTCAAATCATCGTTTAACAATAAATTGCCAGAGCCGAAATGCAACTTTGCGTTCCAAAATATACGGGGACATATGCAAGATGTATATTCAGGACCAACAAAAAACAATGCACTTCCCAATGTACCTTTATCTTTGCTGATTTTGGCTGTCATAATTGTTGTACTTCCTCCTATGCCCCAACCTGACTTGAAAAAATAAGCACCAGCCAATGATGTATTCATTCCCTGATATGGATTTACTCTCTGTCCATCTATATAAAAAGAGTGAGGAAAGAGGCAACTGTAACCTACAGAATATTCGAGATATGAGGATACAGCTGTATAATCATAATCGGAATTATAAAATCCATGCTGGGATTTGTTTTTCTTAAATATCAAATCAGATAAAAAATAGCCCAACTCTGTTGAAAATATACCTACTCCTGCACCAAAAAGTACATCAGACATCCAATGTCTGTTATTAAGCATTCTACCTACAGCAACTAAAGATGCACAACCATATGAACCTATACCGACCCAAGGACTTAACTCTCCATATTCTTTATAAAGCATTGTAGCAGACATAAATGCTGTTGCTGTATGTCCAGAAGGAAATGAATTTTTCTTGCTATTATCCGGACGCATTCTTTTAACAGTATATTTCAGTCCATTTACTATTCCCGCCATAGTCGCAGCTGATATAACATCCGCCGTAATCATCTCCCCCCAGGAACTACGTCCTTCAACTCCGGCTATTTTCATACCGAACATTGTAACCATAGGAACATATTGAATATAATCATCATATTTATTCTTGAAAGACGACAAATGAAAATCACGTGTTTCCTTCACTCGATAATCAATTGTTGTGGCAAGAGCACTTGCAGCAAACAAAGGAATGGCACTTTTTGTGATAGCGTAAGCATTAGTAGAGCGTAATTTTTCTATTGTAGTTTGAGATTCTTCATGATTGATAAATAATGTATCTGAAACAGATTGAGATTTCAAGTCTATCGGTTTTATCAATGATATTACAGTAATCAGAATTAAAATTACTTTAGAATAGTCTATCATAGGAATTAACATGTTACTATTTCTAGAATTTAGTCTTGTAAAATTGTATCTGGCAAAACTTCAGATTTTTAATAATGCAAAAGTAGTGATAAATGTTATACCTTTGCATGCTGTAAATATGAAAACTATGAATCATTATTTTTCACATACACTGCCAAACGGACTCAGATTGGTACATCTTCCCTCAAACTCAAATGTGGCTTATTGTGGATTTGCAGTAAACGCAGGTACAAGAGATGAGCTTCCGGAGGAATATGGAATGGCGCATTTCGTTGAACATATGCTTTTCAAAGGAACAAAGAAAAGAAAAGCATGGCACATTCTTAACAGGATGGAAAATGTTGGTGGTGAGCTGAATGCCTATACAACAAAAGAAGAGACTTTCGTATATTCCATATTTCTGAAAGAGCATTTTCAAAGAGCTTTGGAACTTCAGGCCGATTTAATTTTCAACTCCATTTTTCCAGAGCATGAGATAGAAAAGGAAGTGGATGTCATACTTGATGAAATAAATTCATACGAAGACAGTCCGTCGGAACTGATATTTGACGAATTTGAGAACAAAGTATTTTATGGTCATGCACTGGGACATAATATTTTAGGAGACGAGAAATCTCTTCTGACATTCAACTCAAATTCAGGCTGCTCTTTTATGCGCCGATTCTATACACCGGGAAATATAGTATTATTCTCGATGGGAGATATAAAATTTGACAAAATAGTAAAATGGGCAGATAATTTACTGGGTGTAATTCCTGATTATAAAGCTGAGACTAATCGTCAGGCTCCACAAATTGTAGAAGCTTCGCAATATGTGATAGAGAAAGATACACATCAGGCTCATGTCATAATGGGACAACGTGCTTTCAGTCTCCACGACGAACAAAGAATATCATTATTTCTGCTGAACAATATGCTTGGTGGTCCTGGGATGAACAGCCGTCTGAATATTGCTTTACGCGAACGTCACGGATTGGTGTATAATGTAGAGTCAAATATAACTTCTTATACAGATACAGGTATTGCCAGCATATATTTTGGCACAGATCCGAAAAACAGGGAAAAGGCAACTCGTCTGGTGTGTCGCGAATTGGAGTCTCTATGCAAAAAGCCATTGGCCGAAAAAAGTATCGCTGCTGCAAAAAAGCAGCTGATTGGTCAAATTGGTGTAAGTAATGACAATAAAGAAAGTCTGTTTCTAGGACTGGGAAAAAGCTTCCTGCACTATAACAGATATGATTCTCAGGAAGAAGTGGTGCGACAAATTGAGGCTATCGGCACAGAAGATATATTTAATGTTGCAAACCAAGTGTTTGCTCCGGACAAACTGTTCAGATTGGTATATTTATAATACTATTCAAGTTTCGCAAGCTCAACTTCCAGATAACAAGTTGACAAGAAGACAAGTTGACAAGAATTTTGGATAATAATTCATGAAATTATAAGTGTTCAGACCTTGTCAACTTGTATCTGAAGCCTTGTCAACTTTTAAATTTCTTCACCAACACTCTGCATTCTCCTTCAATTCCGGAATAGATTCCTTTTCAAATACAGGATCTTTTATACCGGAATGCTTCTGCTTCTGATAATCCTGCAAAAGGATAAACGCCTGTTTGCCAAGCATCAAAATGGCTATTAAGTTACATATTGCCATCAACCCCATGGTTATATCTGCAAGACTCCATGCCAATTTCAAGCTAGCCAAAGCACCAAACATAACCATTGCACAAACTAACAGGCGATAAACAATCAGTACCCATTGACGTGAAGTTATAAAACGAATATTTGCTTCGCCATAATAATAGTTTCCTATTATAGAACTGAAAGCAAAAAGTATAATTGTAATGGCAACAAAAATCTCACCCCAAGAACCGACTTCATTAGTAAGCGCTCGCTGAGTGAGCTGAATACCATCCACTTCTCCACCCAAAGGAACATTGCTGAACAATATTATAAATGCTGTACAGGTACAGATAATCAAAGTATCAGAGAAGACTCCTAAAGCCTGAATCAAACCTTGCTTTACCGGATGCGTAACATGTGCTGTTGCTGCAACATTAGGCGCAGAACCCATACCAGCCTCATTACTGAACAATCCACGTTTTATTCCTTGCATCAAAGCAGCTCCAACACCACCACCCAAAACTTGTTCCCATCCGAATGCATGACTTATAATAAGTTCAATTACAGACGGAAGTTTCGTTATATTAAATAATACTATTCCCAATGCCAAAACTATATATCCAAGAGCCATAACAGGAACAAGAATACTGCTGACCTTTGCAATACGCTGGATTCCTCCAAATATGATTAACAATGTGAGGACTGTAAGAATTACTCCCATAACAGTCGGATCAAAACCAAAAGCATAATCCCAGGCTGCACATATGGTATTACTTTGCACAGAATTAAAAGCAAAACCAAAGGTAACGGATATAAGTATGGCAAACAGAACTCCCATCCATCTTAGTCCTAATCCGTATTGCATATAATATGCCGGTCCGCCAATGTAAGAATCTTTTCCTCGTCTTTTATACAATTGAGCTAATGTTGATTCAACAAAAGCACTTGAAGCTCCCAATAAAGCTATAAGCCACATCCAAAAAACTGCGCCAAGTCCACCAACGGAAAGCGCCGTTGCTACACCAGCAAGATTTCCTGTTCCTACTCGGCTCGCTAACGAAACAGCAAAAGCCTGGAAAGATGATATATGATGTTCATGCCCATCTTCTTTCCTTGTTGAATCGCCAAGCAGACGGATCATCTCTCCTATCATACGGAATTGAACGAAACGAGTGTTCAATGTAAACCACACTGCACAACCTATAAGCATAGCTATAAGGATATAAGACCAAAGTATGTCGTTGGCAAAAGCAATAATTTCGTTCAACTGTTTCATAATGATAATTTATTTGTTCATGTTTCACAGGCTCAATTTTAGAAGTTGACAAGGCATCAGAGACAAGTTGACAAGAAAAAAAGATATATCACTGGGTTATAGATTATCCTAAGAATCTTATCATTCTGTTTCTTGTCAACTCGTTAACTAAAAGTCGAGCTTGCTAAACTTTAATTATTTACAAAAGTAATGAAAAGGGAACAAGCAGACAAGAGCAGTTAAATTTACAGAAAAATAGCAGACAAAAAAAGGGAACAGGATTAGAAATCCCATTCCCTTAAATCCATAAAAATCTATCTATTTATCAACTGTTTCCCTGGAATTTGTTGCTTACTTTAATCAGGTTACAACTGAATGATACTACGTTAGTAGCTTCCTGCAACATGTTGAGATAAACCATACTAACTTTTGTACTTCCATGCTGACCTTGTATTCTTCGAAGTTCTTCCTTCTTAAGCTGAACAAGTCTGTTATTCAAACGACCTGATTCTTCAACAAGAGTTGGAAGAATACTGTAGTCATTTTTATCTACCATATCAGCACAACGTCCAAGATAAGCAGTAATTTCCTGAACCATCTGACGGAAATCAGTCTTCTGAATATCATCAAGTGGGTTAAAGTTATTGTCGATATGTTCTTTACAAGGTTCAGCCAAACGACGGATACTAAATACTATTTCACTTGCAAAGTCATTACTCTGATAGTAATACAGACCTTTTTCAATAGCAATATCGTGATCCAACTGAGTTACACCTAAAGTACCAACACGCTTAACCTGCTTCAAGTGAATTTTTTCTTCTTCGATAGCAGACAATGCTTTACGAAGCTCTTTAAGATTTTCACTCATAAATGCATTTGAAGAGCGTAGCAAAATATCTGATGAAAAGCGTAAAACAGAATCAATTTCTTCACGGCTATGTTTACGGAACAAGTTTAATGCCTCATAAGGATTCTTAGCTTCACGAAGCTGAGAAACTGTTGAGTTAACTTCTTCTTTCAATGCTTCTTTTCTTAATTTTTTCTTATACTCCAACTGGCTTCTAATCAAAGAATAAATTGCCAGAGCAATCATACCAACAATAGCTGGAACACCTCCAACATGAATCAATATTGCTACAATAAAACAGATAGTAAATGCAGCACCAGCAGTAATAAACCAACCACCAATTACTGATAACACACCAGTGATACGGAATACGGCACTTTCACGACCCCAAGCACGGTCAGCCAAAGATGTACCCATTGCAACAATAAATGTCACATAAGTTGTTGACAAAGGCAATTTCAATGAAGTACCAACTGCAATCAAAAGACCTGAAAGAACCACGTTCACTGAAGCACGAACCAAGTCAAAACTAGCTTTATCCTCAATAATAATCTGGCTACTGTCAAATCTCTTATCTATCCATGCTTTTACCGGAGTAGGAACTATACTTGAAATAACCATTGCTGCATTTGTGAAAGTTCTCACCAAAACACGAGCAACAGGAGATGTACCAAAGTTTTCGTCACCATCAGACTGACGAGACAAATCCAAAGATGTTTTAACAACATTGTGAGCTTTCTTTGAAGTCATCAATGCAACAACCATAATTACACCTGAACCAATCAAGAAATACCAAGGAGTTTTAGCAGGTTCAAGTAAAGATGTCATAAGGAATGTATCAGGAGTTGTTGTTCCACCTTGTGCCATCAAATCCATATAAGAAGAATATCCAGCCAAAGGAACACCAATAAAGTTCACCAAGTCATTTCCGGCAAATGCCATTGCCAAAGCAAATGTACCCATAAGAATAATAACCTTAAATACATTTACCTTTAACATATGTAGAATCTGCATCAGGATTGTGAAACCAACCATACAGCCCAAAACAATCATATCTGTGTTTGCTCTAACAAACTTAACAAATTCTGTTCCTTCAAGGTTACTTCCTTTCAAACCTTTGATAAGCATGAAATATACTATAGATGTAGCGGCCAAACCACCAAAAATACCTATAAAATATTTAGCTGTTCTTCTATAATTGAATGAGAAAATAACACGTGAAATATATTGCACAAGCACACCAAAGAAAAATGCTATAGCAACGGAAAGGAATATACCCAAAATCACTGTCAAAGCTTTGTCCGTGTTCATCAAATCAACCCAAGACAAATCAGGGTCACTAACAGTTTTAATCAATGCATAAGCAACTGTACCACCAAGCAACTCAAATACCATTGAAACAGTTGTTGATGTCGGCATACCTAGAGAGTTGAAAATATCCAACAAAACCACATCAGTAAGCATCACAGCCACGAGAATACACATAATCTCGGAGAAGTAGAAATACTGTGGTTGATAAATACCGTGACGAGCAATATCCATCATACCATTTGATAATGATGCTCCGGCAAAAACACCGATTGCTGCAATCACCATAATCACTTTAAATGATGCAGCCTTTGAACCAATAGCTGAGTTCAGGAAATTCACCGCATCGTTGCTGACTCCGACTACCAAGTCGAAAACAGCCAGAACAAATAAGAATAATACTAAAATCAGATAAAATGTTTCCATAAGTTATTGGAGTATATGTTTCCGGGATGCAAAGGAAACTAACTCACATTATATAAACATTTCATAAATATTACAATTGTGTTACAAAAAACCGTTATCACACAAAAAAAGACTGAACCAAAAGCTAAGTGCCAACTTTCGGTCAGTCTTTTATATTCAGAATTAGTCAGTATCGGTATAACTTTCACAAGTTTTTCAGAAACAAGTTGACTAGAATTTAAATTACCCCTCCTTGTCAACTTGTATCTGAAACCTTGTCAACTATTCTTTACTGTGCTGTAAGTTCAAAAATACGGCTGTTCATAGAAGCCGGAGTAAATGCATACAAACCGACTTTCATAAGATAATCACCTGAGAAAACTTTACCGTTTTGTGCAAAACGTGATTTTGTTCCTGGCATAAGATTTATTTCTTCAATCTTATATTTCTTGTCAGGATCCAAACCCTGGAATTTCACGTTAAATGTTTTTTCTGCAAATCTTGGATGAATATCATATGCATAAACTACAGCCTTATCTTTAGATTTATCTACATGCATAACTGCCATATGGTTTGCATCATAAGGAGAAACCAAACGATAGAAATCTCCATCAAGGATTACTTTCTTCAGGCGGTTATAATTTGCCACTGCGTTCTGGCAATATGTAAGCTCGTCATTACTCAATTCCTTCAATCCTATATCGAAACCAAGCTTACACATCATAGCTACATCAACACGGAATTTAATACTTGCTTTTTTATTCCAGCTAGTAACGTGTGCACACATAGCCTTTGTCGGGAAGAACTGTGAGAATCCCCACTGTATATACAATCTTTCAACAGGATCAGTATTATCACTACACCAGAATTCAGTAAAATATTTCAATGCCTCATAGTCACATCTTGCACCACCGCCGGAGCAAAGCATCATAGGAACATTTGGATATTTCTCCTTCACTCTTTTGAAAACATTATAAACACCACGAACATGGTTTATATACAGATGATTCTGCTGTTCCTTCAAATAATAAGAATAGATATTAGTAATAGGACTATTGCAATCCCACTTGAAATAAGCTATTTCAGGATTTTCAGTCATGAGTTTATCTACAACGCCAAATACATAATCCTGAACTTCCGGATTGCTTAAATCCAAAACAAGCTGATTACGGTAATAATATGTTTCTCTGTTTGGCAAATGTATTGCCCATTCAGGATGTTTCTCAAACAATTCACTGCGCGGATTAACCATTTCCGGCTCAATCCAGATACCGAATTTCACACCTGCTTCTTTTGCAGCTTTTACAAGTCCCGGCACTCCATTAGGAAGTTTTGCCTTCATAGCATCCCAATCACCAAGTCCGGCATGGTCGTCGTTACGCGGATGTTTGTTTCCAAACCAACCATCATCCAAAAGGAACATATCCACACCAAGATGTTTTGCTTCTTTCATCAAATCACCCAAAATCTTTTCATCAAAGTTGAATGATGTATTTTCCCAGTTGTTTAGCAAAGTCAAACGGTCACCTTTACCGTCTTTCAACTGATAATTGCGAGCCCATTCATGGAAGTTACGGCTTGCCTTGCCTTTTCCTTCACTACTTCTGGTGAATATAAATTCAGGAGTAACAAACACTTCTCCAGGTTTAAGCTCATACCATGATGCATATGGGTTAATACCTGAAATGACACGAAGATTCTTCTGATTGTCAACTTCAAATGTGAAACGGTAGTTTCCTGTCCAACCGATTGTACCCAAAACTACTTCACCTTCATCCTCACGTGCAGGCTCACCAAAGCCCAGTTCAAAGAAAGGATAAGCATGCATAGCAGCTCTTGACCCCAGTTTTGTGTCAACTATTTTCTTTCCATACTGCAATTGCTGATGGCTCATCTGCATTTCCTGAGCCCAGTCTCCGCTAAATTCTGTCAGATAATAACTTGGACGTTCGAAATATATCACAGAAGAAGCATATCTGGTAAGCATTACAGGTTTTTTCTCATTATGGGAAATTTCTGTCCAAGATTTGATTATGTTCTCTTTCGCATAAGCAATATAATGAAGCTTCACCTGCAAAGGATAAGCATCATCCTTAAGAACTACAGTTGTTTGAGTGGCGTTGCCGTCAATACTCTTTGTTTCACTTGAAACATATTTCAGCAACGT
The DNA here is from genome assembly GCF_056640935.1 of Parabacteroides sp. KHUB-01. Lineage (NCBI taxonomy): Bacteria > Pseudomonadati > Bacteroidota > Bacteroidia > Bacteroidales > Tannerellaceae > Parabacteroides > Parabacteroides sp. KHUB-01. The sequence continues at coordinate 2,090,973 of NZ_CM153256.1, forward strand.
ACTCATATTTCCATCTGCATGAGTAACAGCCAAAGCCGGTTCAAAATAGTCTTCCATTCCGGAAGTCATATATGCTTCCCAGCCTCTTGTACCTGCGCTTCCATCTGAGCCTCCACGAGAATACAATGGAAGATTCTCAAAATCACTTTCATGTGCCAGCTTTTCACCAAGATAAATCTGATACAAACGTCCGCTTGGAGACGTTGAAAGAATCAAGTCTGTTTCCTGTGTACCAATACGAATATACTTACGGACTGAATCTGCCGCATAAGCTGATAGGGAAACAAAAGCTATCAGAAGAATAGAGAGTAGTCGTTTCATGGTTAACAATTTATTAATATTTATGCACAAATATAAAGATATTGATTCAAGTTACCTAATAAAAAATGCAAATTAACTTACGAATCTGCCTTTGGATATCAAAAACTAAAATTTCTACAAAAGATGCCGATGTTCATCTGAAATCATCAGCACCTTTCTCTCATAATATTTACTCTTATCACTGAGCCTTTTCTGCCTTAAGTATCTCAGCGACATACATGATATGAAGATTTCCTTTCTTATCGTTATACCACATATCATGCAAGCCCTTATCAAGGAATGCTTCTTTGCTAAGAGTTTCTCTATATAAGATTTTACATTCAAGAGTCAGACGTGATTCCTCAAAACAAGGAATACCACTTTCTCCAAAGCAAGGAGTAAGACCAGTTTCGGCAACTTTATCAGTGTCACGTCCCGACTTAGAGCCGCAAATCTTATGCACTTCCTTATTATCGCCCATGAATGAAATGGAGAAAGTTCCTTCCTGGTCCATAAATTCACGAGTGTATCTTTCAGGACGGATAAAAACAAATACTACAGGCTTTCCCCACATTATTCCTGTTCCGCCCCAACTGGCAGTCATCATGTTGAATTTATCCTTGTTTCCTGCTGCCACCAGCATCCATTCTTCACCTATTGCCTTGAAGAAATTGTCGTTTAATTCTTTAGGATTGATTTCTGTTTTCATTGTTGTCCAAATTTCTGCTAAAAATAAAGCTCAATAAGACAAAGAGACAAAGAAATATCTATTTTTTTCATAGCTTTGCAACATTGAAACAAAAACTTACAGCATTGAAAGAGAAAGACTTTGAAATAATGTCGCCTGTAGGCTCATACGAGTCTCTTATGGCAGCAATACAAGGAGGAGCGGATTCTATCTACTTCGGTATTGAAGGACTGAATATGCGCTCAAGGTCATCAAACAATTTCACTACAGATGATTTGCGCAAGATTGTGGCAATCTGCCAGGAACATGGAATAAAAAGCTATCTTACAGTTAACACTGTTATATATGGAGAAGATTTGGCTTTGATGCGTGAGATTATCGACGCAGCAAAAGAAGCCGGAGTTTCGGCTATCATCGCTGCCGATGTTGCAGCTATGAGCTATGCGAACGAAATCAGCCAGGAAGTTCACCTTTCCACTCAGCTAAATATTTCCAACGTCGAAGCATTAAAATTCTATGCACGATTTGCCGACGTTGTAGTTCTTGCACGTGAGCTTAATCTGAAACAGGTTCATGAAATATATCAGCAAATCATTGAACAGCAGATAAAAGGTCCGAAAGGCGAGCTTATCCGTATCGAAATGTTCGCTCATGGAGCTTTGTGCATGGCTGTTTCAGGCAAATGCTATTTGAGCCTGCACGAGATGAATGCTTCTGCAAACCGTGGTGCTTGCATGCAGATTTGCCGCAGAGCTTACACCGTAAAAGACAAGGACAGCCAAATCGAGCTTGATGTTGAAAACCAATACATCATGTCGCCAAAAGATTTGAAGACAATCCATTTTATGAACAAAATGATGGATGCCGGTGTAAGAGTGTTCAAGCTTGAAGGACGTGCACGCGGTCCTGAATATGTCCGCATAGTTACAGAATGCTACAAAGAAGCTGTAAAAGCATATTGCAACGGTGATTTCACCGAAGAGCGCGTAAAAGATTGGGACGAACGCCTTCGCAAAGTGTTCAACCGTGGTTTCTGGGACGGATATTATCTGGGTCAGAGACTTGGAGAATGGAGCAGCAAATACGGCTCAGGAGCAACCAGAAAGAAAGTTTATCTTGCCAAAGGCATAAAGTATTTCGACAAAATCGGTGTTGCTGAATTTGAAATGGAATGCGGCTCACTCAAAGTTGGCGATGAAATCCTGATTACCGGCCCGACAACTGGTGCAGTTATGCAGAAAATCGAAGAAATAAGAGTAGATTTGAAACCGGTTGAAGAAACTGTAAAAGGTGAAAGATTCTCATTCAAAGTCAATGAGAAAATAAGACCTTCGGACCGCTTATACAAAATGGAAATTGTTGAACCTAAAAAAGAATTAATCTGATGAAAGAATATCTTTTCAAGCTGTCAGACAAAGTGCGCGACTACGAATGCGACCTTCAGGGTGTTGTCAACAACTCGAATTATCAGCACTATATGGAGCATACACGCCACGAGTTTCTGGAATCTGTTGGCGAAAACTTCGGTTCAATGCACGAACGTGGACTGGACGGATTCGTTTCAAGCGTAAGCATCCAGTTCAAACATTCACTACGCAGCGGCGACCGTTATATTTCATGCCTCAACGCATATAAAAAAGGTGTGAAACTGGTTTTCGAACAGGACATCTATCGTGAAAGCGATGGCGTTATTGCGGCAAAAGGTATTGTTGAATCAGTGCTTGTTCAGAACGGAAAACTAACAAGAGGAGAATATTTTGACGAACTGTTGGCTAAATTCAACAAGAAATAGTTTAGGTGACGAGTTGACAAGGTAACGAGTTGACAAGACTTTTAACTTGTTCCCTTGTCAACTCGTCAACTCACATCTATAATCAACCTTAAAACAAAACAAAATGAATATCCACCAATTAGCCTTAACGATGATAAACGGCGTCGGAAGCATAACCGCACGTCAGTTACTCGAATCTCTTGGAAGTGCAGAAGCTGTATTTTCCGAAAATCCACGACTTCTTGAGAGAATTCCCGGTATTGGCGAAACAACTGCTTCAGCCATTAAAGATTCAGGCGCTTTGCTAAAAGCGGAACAAGAACTGAAATTCATCGAAAAGAACAACATCAAATGTATATTTATTGAAGACAAGGACTATCCTAAACGTCTGAAGGAATGCAACGACGCTCCGCTGGTTCTATATTATAAAGGAAATGCCGACCTCAATGCGAAACATATTATCAGCATAGTCGGGACAAGGAAAATATCAGACTACGGACGGATTCTCACCGAAAATCTTATCCAAGGAATATCTGAAAAGTTCCCGGACACATTAATCATAAGCGGTCTTGCCTATGGTGTTGATGTTTGCGCCCATCGCAATGCCTTGAAATGCGGATTGCCAACTGTTGGTGTTCTGGCTCACGGACTGGACAGAATTTATCCGGCTGTTCACCGGCAAACTGCAATCGAAATGCTGGACAAAGGCGGCTTACTCACAGATTTCCCAAGTGATACGAATCCTGACAGAGCAAATTTCCTCAAAAGGAATAGAATTGTTGCCGGAATTTCCGAAGCTACAATAGTTGTTGAGTCGGCAGATAAAGGCGGTTCGCTTGTCACGGCAGATTTGGCTGTTTCCTACAGCCGTGATGTTTACACATTTCCGGGCAGAACAACAGACTATAATTCCAAAGGCTGTAACAATCTTATCAGGAAAAATAAAGCCGGACTGATTACGTCGGCTGAAGACTTGATTGAATCTCTTGGCTGGGAAACTACATTCAAACAGAAAGAAACATCATTGCAAACCTGCTTTGATTTTGGACTTACTGAAGAACAGGAAGCTGTGCTAAAGGTTTTGTGCAATGAAGGAGAGATGCATATCAATGCTCTTTCCATCAGTTTGTCCATGCCGGTGCATAAACTAAGTTCAATACTGTTTGAGCTGGAGATGAATGGGAAGGTTAGGGCGTTGCCGGGAAATGTTTATAAATATAGTTGACAAGATACAAGTTGACGAGTTGACAAGAAGAATATAAACCTTGTCAACTTGTTCCCTTGTCAACTCGTCAACTTTCCTTATTTCGGAGTCATTGTTATAAAAGGAACAAGCATTTCCTCCATTGATATTCCGCCATGCTGGAAAGTGTTCTTATAATAAGAAACATAATAATTGTAGTTATTCGGATAAGCGAAAAAGTCTTCGTTTGTTGCAAAGATATATTTGCTGCTCAGATTAGGCGAAGGCAAACCAACTTTCTCAGGTTCTTTTATTTCGAACACTTCTTTAGGATTGAAACTCAAATTCTTTCCTACTTTATAACGGAGATTGGTATTGGTGTTTCTGTCACCGACAACTTTCACCGGTGAATCAACGCGGATTGTTCCATGGTCAGTCGTAACTATCACTTTGTATCCTTTGCCTGCAATACGGCGGAACAGTTCCAAAGTTGTTGAATGCTGGAACCACGAGCGTGTAAGACTTCTGTAAGCTGCCTCGCTCTGCGCAAGCTCACGAATCATCTTGCTCTCAGTTCGTGCATGCGAAAGCATATCAACGAAATTAAGAACTACAACATTCAGCTGATTACGAAGCAGCGACGGAATCATATTCAAAAGCTTTTCGCCATACTGCGAATCATGTACTTTATTATATGAATATGTATATTTCTTCCTGAATCTTTCAATCTGCGTGCGAATCAATGGCTCTTCATTAAGATTCTTGCCTTCTTCGCTTTCCTCGTCAACCCAAAGTTCCGGGAACATTTTCTCAATCTGCGAAGGCATCAAGCCGGAGAAAATGGAATTTCGGGCATATTGCGTGGCTGTTGGCAATATACTGTAATACAGACTCTCGTCGAAAATGAAATATTCCGAAAGCAAATCTTTGACAACTCGCCACTGGTCGAGTCTGAAATTATCGATAAGAATAAAGAATATCTTCTCTCCTTCATCCAGCATTGTGAACACCTTTTTCTTGAACAAGTCCGGACTCATCAAAGGTCTGCCGGAATCATTCGGATTCTGTATCCAGTTCACATAATTACGCTTGATGAATTTTCCGAAAGCCTGATTAGCCTCAGACTTCTGCATACGCAGCATATCGGTCATTGCAACCTGACTGCTTTCGAGCTCCAACTCCCAATATATAAGTTTCTTATAAACCTCAATCCAGTCGTCTGCCGTAAGCGAATCATTAATCTGCATACCAATTTTGCCGAATTCCTGCTGATAGCTCACGGTGGTAGTTTCGGATATTATGACATTCTTATGAACATTCTTCTTTATCGAAAGCAAAAGCTGGTTTGGATTGACCGGTTTAATCAGATAATCAGCAATCTTGTTTCCGATAGCCTGGTTCATGATGCTTTCCTCCTCGCTTTTTGTAACCATAACAACCGGAACATTAGGAGCTATTTCCTTGATATGCGACAATGTTTCCAGTCCTGAAAGTCCGGGCATATTTTCGTCAAGGAAAATAATATCGAAACTCTCTTCACGGCAGCAGTCTATTGCATCTTGTCCGCTGATAACCGGAACAACTTCATATCCTTTGTCCTGAAGGAAGAATATATGTGGTTTGAGCAAATCTATTTCGTCATCTGCCCATAAAACTCTATCTTTTCTGATTGCCATTACCTATTATATTAACAAGTTAGTCAAAAAATATTATTTAGGTTTCGCGGTTTTCAGTTGACGAGTTGACAAGTTAACAAGTTGACGAGGCAACAGGAAACAAGTATTATATTCTTGACTACTTAACTACTTAAATCCTTTATTTAAGAGCATTAATATAATTCCCTTGTCAACTAGTCTCTGAAGCCTTGTCAACTTTCAACATAAGCCTCTTACTAAACCTAAGACTATTTCCACAAAGTTAAGCAGAAAGTAATGTTATGCAATATGTACCGCAAAGCTTTTGTAGTTTTTAGGAATTATCAGTTCTTCTTTAACGTATAATCCTTCACATCAAGAGAATGATAAGCCTGAACGAGCGCCTCATCATTATCCGATATTATGAGCAATATATCGTTTTCCCTCAAAATTGTCTGTCCGCGTGGGATAAAGAAGTTGCCGTCTCTTTTAACCATAGCTGCAAGAGTATGATCCGGAAGATTCAAGTCCATCAGACGGTTTCCGTGCTTAAGTATTTCCGGAGTAAGCACAAGTTCACTCATTGCCGACTTGATATTCTCAGGCAAGTCGAAATTGAACACTTCTTCCTGTTTCGGACTGTCAATCTGGTCAAGCCATTTGGCTGCCAAAGTCACAGTTGTTCCCTGAATCAACAGAGACAATATTGTTATGAAAAACACAATATTAAAGAACAAATGTGCATGTTCCAAACCTTCTATCAGCGGATAAGTGGCAAATATTATTGGCACGGCGCCGCGCAAACCGACCCACGATATATATAATCTTCCTTTAAATGTAAAAATACGAAAAGGAAGAAGACTGAGGAACACACTGATTGGACGGGCAAATATTATCATAAATAATCCAATCAGAATGCTTATTCCGGCAACCGGCAAAAGTTCGTGAGGATTAACCAGCAATCCCAGGGTAAGGAACATTACAATCTGCCAAAGCCATACAAAACCATCGAAGAATGTTCCTATTCTCTTCTTATGCATAACTTTGGAGTTTCCAACCACCAGACCGGCAATGTAAACTGCCAGATAACCATTTCCCTTTGATAAGGTAACAGCTGCAAAAGTCAGGAATGCAATAGTCATTATCAACAACGGATATAAAGATTCGTTGTCGAGATTTATCTTATTAATCAGCCAAACAGCTGCTTTTCCTAAAATATAACCACCCAAAGCACCTATAACAAGCTGCATCACAAGAGATATTGCCGAACTTGCCACATCCATACCTCCAACTTTTATGTAGGAAACAAGAATCAGAGTGAGCATATATGCCATCGGGTCGTTACTTCCACTTTCGAGTTCCAGCGTTGGGCGCAGGCGTTGTTTCAGCAAAACTCCTTTACTTCCCAATATCGAGAATACAGAAGCCGAATCTGTTGATGACATTATCGCAGCAAGGAGCAAGGATTCGGGATACGACAAAGTGACGTATTTATCCATCAACTGACATAACTGATATATGAATGTTCCGGTAATAAACGTAGTAAGAAGCACACCAACAGTGGCAAGGACTATTCCCTGCGGAGCAATTGGCTTGATATCCTTTATCTTGGTATCCATACCACCAGAGAAAAGAATCATCGTAAGGGCTAGCATTCCTATGAATTGCGTCAAGCCGGGATTGTTATACTGTATGCCAAGACCGTCACTTCCGAAAAGCATTCCAACACCAAGGAACAGCAACAATGCCGGAAGACCAAACCTGTATCCTGCCTTTGTTATTAAAATACTAACCATAAAAATCGCCGATGCTATCAGCAATATTCCTTCAGCACTATGAATCATATCTTTTACTCAGATTTAATCATTCTATTATGTTATGATAACACTTAAAACTCTTATAATGTTCAAGAAGATATATTTAATTTCCTGTGAAGTCCCTATTTAAGTTCAAAACTAAGACTTAGTTTATAGAAACTCAGCTTTAGTTTTTATAAACTGAATCTTAATTCTTAAAAACTAAGTCTTAGTTTTAAGAATATAATTAATATTATCAGGTTTATCCGGCTGTTTTATTTAAAAGTTATCAAGGCTTCAGAGATAAGTTAACAAAGAAGCAACAACTTCTACCAACTTGTTTTTCTGTCAACTCATTTATGAGGACTTTAAAAGATAAGCTATTAATCACCAAACATTTATTTGCATATCACACAATAAATAGCTAATTTTGTGTGCACTAATTAAATATTATGAACAAAAAACATCTAATTACCTTTTTGCTCTCTTTGTTTATTCTGACAAGTTGCAGCAAACCAGCACATTTTATTACAGACGAGACTTATCGGGCTGAAGTGGAAAATGATTTTCAAGCCAAACAAAAAGAATTGCCTAACGGTGATTTGTTTGCAGTGTTTAACTCTGAAATGACTCCTGAGGAAAAAGAAGCATTGACATTCCTTTATGCTTATATGCCAATCGGAGATATTACTGACTACAGCGGAGAATTTTATTTGAAGAATATCCGTTCTTCTTTCCAGGCAAGAGAAGAAATGCCTTGGGGAAAAGACATTCCTGAAGATATTTTCCGTCATTTCGTATTGCCTGTCCGTATCAACAACGAAAATCTTGACGAAAGCCGTATGGTTTTCTTCGACGAACTGAAAGACAGAGTGAAAGGTTTGTCACTATATGATGCGGTTCTTGAAGTGAACCACTGGTGTCACGAGAAAGTAATCTACACACCTTCTGACGCACGAACAAGCTCTCCGCTTGCTTCCGTAAAAACAGCTTATGGACGTTGTGGCGAGGAATCAACTTTCACAGTTGCAGCTTTGCGTTCGGTTGGTATTCCTGCTCGCCAAGTTTACACTCCGCGTTGGGCTCACACCGACGACAATCACGCTTGGGTTGAAGCATGGGTTGGCGGAAAATGGTATTTCCTTGGAGCTTGCGAGCCGGAGCCTGTCTTGAATATGGGATGGTTCAACGGTCCTGCATACCGAAGCATGCTTATGCATACAAAAGTGTTCGGTAAATATTACGGTCCGGAAGATGTGATGGAACGCACAAAAGGTTATACTGAAATCAATGTTATCGACAATTACGCTCCATCTGCAAAGGCTAGCGTTAAAGTTACAGATGCCGAAGGTGCTGCTGTTGAAGGTGCATTGGTGGAATTCAAGATTTATAACTATGCTGAATTCTATTCTGTTGCAAGAAAAACAACTGATGCAGAAGGCGTATGTACTATGACTGCCGGTAAAGGTGATATGCTTGTTTGGGTTAGTAAGGACGGAAAATTCGGCTACGGAAAAATTTCGTTCGGCAAAGATGAACAAATAACTATAGCACTTGACAAAACAGGTGGAAATATGGAAGCAGTTGAGCTTGATATAGTTCCTCCAGTTGACGGAACAATCCCTGTTGAAGTTACAGACGAACAGAAAGAAAAGAACGCAATAAGATTGCATCAGGAAGATTCAATCCGCAACAAATATGTAGCTACATTCTACACAGAAGAGAAAGCTGCGGCTTTGGCTAAAGAACTTAACACAGACGAAGCCAAAACTAAAGAATACATGATTGCCAGCCGCGGAAACTGGATGGAACTGGAAAAATTCCTTCGTGAAACACCTGCTGAAAAGCGCAATCTTGCCATGGAACTTCTTGGCGTTGTTTCTGCAAAAGATTTGCGTGACACTCCGGCTTCTGTTTTTGCAGACCATCTGAACAATACTCCGGTTGTTGATTCTGAATTGTTCGTTGAATATGTATTGAATCCTCGTGTAAGCAACGAATTCCTTACTCCATATAAAGGCTTTGCATTGAACAATATTGATGAAGAAACTAGAAAAGCTGTTCAGGAAAACCCAGCAGAGGAGCTGGTTAATTGGGTAAAACAGAATATTACAATCAAGGAAGATTTGAATCCTCAGCATATAGCTATTATGCCTATGGGCGTTTGGAAATCACGCGTAGCTGACAAGCATTCACGCGATATTTTCTTTGTTGCTGCAGCCCGTAGCTTTGGTATTCCGGCACGTATCGAACCGGTTGCGAAGAAAGTGCAGTATTATCAGAACGGATGGGTTGATGTAGATTTCGAAGCTGCCGTTCAGAGTAATGCTAAGCAAGGTAAAGTTGTAGCTTCATACGCTCCTATCAAGGCTTTGCAAGACCCTAAATATTACAGCCACTTTACTATTGCCAAACTTCTTGACAACGGTAAACTTCAGACTTTAGATTTCGAAAGTGCAAACGGCGCTGATATGGGAGCCGGAAACACTTGGAGCGCATTGTTGAAGAATCCGTTGACACTTGATGAAGGTAATTATGTTCTTGTTACAGGAACTCGTATGGCAAACGGAAGTGTATTGTCTGAAATTTCATTCTTCTCTGTTGAAGCAGGAAAGACAACTCAGATAAAACTTGAAATGCGCGAAAATCTTGACGAAGTGCAGGTTATCGGTAATTTCAACTCTGAAAACAAGTTCAAACCGGTTAACGGCGACAGCGAAACAAGTATCCTTGCAACAACAGGACGCGGCTATTTCGTGGTAGCAATTCTTGGCGCACGTCAGGAACCGACAAACCACGCTATGCGTGACATCGCAGCCGTAAAAGCAGAGCTTGAAGAATGGGGACGCGGACTGGTTCTTCTTTTCCCTAACGAAAAAGGATGGAACAGTTTCGACCCGAAAGAATTCGGAGAATTGCCTAGCACAATCACTTATGGTATCGATGTTGACAATAAGATTCAGAATGAAATTGCTTCAGCTATGAAACTGGCTAATGCAAACAATCTTCCAATCTTTATTATCGCAGATACTTTCAACCGCGTTGTTTTCGTTTCTCAAGGTTATACAATTGGCTTGGGCGAGCAGATGATGAAGGTTATTCATAAGTTGTAATTATTCTTATATCTAACAGATATATAATCAAAGCAGTATATCTTGATGCATATAAAACATCATGATATACTGCTTTTTATTTTGGTTGCCTTTTGTTATCGTTTCATAAGATAGGATACGGCTCGGGATAACAAAATCAAAAACAAGTTTTTTATTTTGCTCTCCACTCGCCTTTCACTATCTTTGCCTTCCGCATAAATGAGATAATACATCTGATTAAGGAATAAATATGAGAAACTTAATACTTTTAATAATTGCAGGCTTTTGCATTCTGTTTTCTTCGTGCAAAGGAAAAGATGCGCAACAGGGAAACAGCAATGTTATTTCCGTAACAATTGACCCTCAGAGATATGTTGTGGAGAAAATAGCCGGAGATAAATTCAAGGTAAATTGCGTTGTTCCTTTCGGCCAAAGTCCGGAATCGTATGACCCGACTCCACAGGAAATGATAAATATCAGTCGCAGCAAGGCTTATTTCAGAATTGGAGAAATCGGTTTTGAACAGGCTTGGATGAAATCTATTTCCGAGCAGAATCCGTCAATGCCTGTTTATGATTTGTCAAAGGGAATAAATCTTGTAAAGATGGATGCACATCATCATCATGACGGTGAATGCGAGCATCATCATGGCTCTAATGACCCGCATATTTGGACTTCGGTAAAGAATATGGAAGTTATTGCGCGTAATGTTCTGGATGCTGTGATTGAACTCGACAAGGAAAATGAAGAGTATTACAGAAACAATTATGAAGTATTTGCCAACGAACTTGAAAATACTGAGGCTGAAATAGATTCTCTACTGGTTCCGATGAAGGGCAAAGCCTTTATCATATATCATCCAACTCTTACATATCTGGCTGCTGATTATGGAATGACTCAATTGTGCATTGAAATAGACGGAAAAGAGCCTTCGCCTGCACAATTGAAAGAGTTGGTAGACACAGCTCGCAAGAACAATGTAAAAATTGTTTTCATTCAGAAAGAATTCGACCAAAAGAATGCTTCCTTGATTGCCAAAGAAACTGGCTGCAAACTTGTGTCTATAAATCCTTTGGATTACGACTGGACAAAGGAAATGAAAGAAATTGCTAAAGCATTGGCTAATGAATAAGCTTATCAACATAGATAATATCGTTGCCGGATATGACAATAAAATCGTCCTGCACGACGTTTCGCTCGATATTTGGGAGAATGATTTCTTAGGCATAATCGGACCAAACGGAGGAGGAAAGACAACTTTACTGAAAATCATCCTCGGTTTGCTTAAGCCTAAATCCGGTTCTGTGCGCTATTTCGACGGAGAGAAAGAAGTGTCATCCCTCAAAATAGGTTATTTGCCTCAGATGAATAAGATAGACAAGAAATTTCCTATTTCGGTAAGGGAAGTTGTATTGTCCGGACTGATGGCAGAGAAGCCCCGCTTCCGTGATTTCACTGCAGAGCAGAAACAGCGAGCAGAGGAAGTTATTGCCCAAATGGGACTTCAGGAGCTGGCAAAACGTGCGATAGGCGATTTGTCCGGCGGTCAGCTTCAACGTGTGTTGCTCGGACGTTCTATGGTTTCGCACCCGAAGGTTCTTATTCTTGACGAACCGAACTCTTATGTGGACAAACGATTTGAATCTCATTTCTATAATCTGCTGGAAGAGATAAGCAAAGAAAGTTCCATCATTCTGGTATCTCACGATATAGGAACTGTTCTTTCAATGGTGAAGAATATAGCCTGTGTAAACGAGACATTGCATTATCACTCAGGTGCCGACATTTCGGCTGAATGGCTTGAGAACAAATATGCTTGCCCGATTGAGCTTGTTGGCCACGGTGATTTGCCTCATAGAGTTCTGAAAAATCATATTCATAAATAAATCTGTGCGTTATGGTTCTTTCATCTGTTTTAGCTTTAATTGGACTGCCCGAGCTTGGCTTTATTATAGGAGTTGCCGTTGTGATATTCGGATGCACAGCAGTAATGCAGAATCCGTTTATAAGCACGGGGCAAAAGATATTATGGATATTAACTATTCTGGTTCTTAACTGGATTGGTTTGCTATGGTATTATTACACATATTATATTAGGAACAACAATGAAGACTGACGGACAGAAGAAAATACTTATAACCGGAGCAAGTGGTTTCATCGGTGGATTTCTGGTTAAAGAAGCACTGAACAGAGGATATGAAGTCTGGGCAGGAGTTCGCGCAGGAAGTAATCTTTCGAATCTCAATGATAAAAGAATAAAATTCATCGACTTGCCTTATAAAGATGAAGGTAAGCTAAAGGAAACCATAGAAAGATTTGCTGAGTCAAACGGCAAATGGGATTATGTGATACACAATGCCGGACTTACAAAAACAACAAACAAACAGCTCTTCTTTGAAGTAAATGCCGAAAACACCAGACGTTTCCTTTCTGCCTTATCCGGCGAGAATTGCCGTCCGGAGAAGTTTCTTCTGATGAGCAGTCTGAGTAGTTTCGGTGCCGGAGACGAGAAGAATTACACACCGCTACGCCTTACAGATGAACAACGGCCGGACACAACATACGGACAGAGCAAACTGAAAGCTGAAAACTACGTTCGCAATAATGGCAACTTTCCATACATTATTCTCCGCCCAACCGGAGTTTACGGACCTGGCGAGAAAGATTATTTCATGGAAATAAAGGCTGTCAACAGCGGAGTGGATTTTGCTGTTGGTTCAATTCCTCAGAGAATTACATTCATTTATGTAAAAGACTTGGCTCGCGTTGCCTTCCTTGCTCTTGAAAAAGAAGAAATAATAAATAAGGAATATTTTGTTGCCGACGGCGATGTTCATACGGACGAATCTTTCGCCAAGCTGATTCAGGAAATATTAGGTAAGAAATTCGTCTTTCATGCACGCATTCCTCTCCCACTTGTTCATACTGCATGCATAATTTCAGAAAACATTGGGAAGTTAATGAATAAAAGCATGACTCTGAACACTGACAAATATATAATCCTTAAACAGCGAAACTGGATTTGCGACACCGAACCTTTACACAAAGACTTAGGTTTCGTTGCCGAATATCCTTTACGACGCGGATTAGAAGAAGCTATTGAATGGTATAAGGAGAAAGGGTGGATTTGAGAACAGGAGTTAATAAATCAAGAATATATTAAAACAAACAAGGCTCCAGATACAACCTCACCACTTGTATCTGAAGCCTTGTTTCTTTACCATTGATGTGAAACTTCAATGGTTTATTCCTTTACTTCCTGAATTGTTCCCTTACCAATGATGCGTTGCTCAACAGTAACCGGACCTTTATATCTGATATTTCCTTTACCAACAAGGTTTGCTTTCAGCATTTCTTTAGGATTGATTTCCACTGTTCCGCTTCCGGCAACTTTACAGTCGATAGTTTTTACTGCAACACCAAATGCATGAATATCACCACTGCTTAGAACTGTGAATTCACCTTTATTGGCAGTTCCGTTTTTCAATCTCATTGAACCGGAACCGTCCATATCACATTCAAGGCGGTCCACTTTCATATCTTCAACAACAATATTCGCACTGTTTGTAACATTCAAGTCAAATACTCCAACTTCAATCGGTTTCATAAACTGAATCAAGCTGTTGTCTGCGCCTTTAACCTTAAGTTCATCACCTGTGATACTTGACTTTGTCATGAAATTTGCATTTCCTGCAGCCTTAACTTCCTTAAGCCACTTTGAATTTGCCTTAACAACGAACTTTGTAAGCTGATTAACTTTAACCTTTTTATTGAAGCGTATTTTAAGTTCTCTGTCTGTTGTCTCAACATCAAGATACTGGTGCAAGTTGTCATCCAGAGTTATTTCCAATTTAGCACTTTCTTCGGATTGCACATAACTGAAATCCATAACACCGTCGATGTTCACTTTATTAAAATCGTCGATATTCAAAGTAACAGTCGTTGGTTTTCCATTACCTTTCACATAGTCAGCAGCCTGTCCTGCATTAAGCAAACCAAACAGGAAGGCAATTAAAAGTAGTCCTTTCGCTTTCATTTTATTGATAGTTTAGTTTAGGCTTTCTCTTCGGAAAGCAATTATATTCATAACGGCAAATGTAATAAATTATTTTATTAAAGTTGACAAGGTTATTTCTGTTCTTATAACCTTGTCAACTCGTCAATTTGCTTTCTTGTAAACTTAAATCATTTCACTTTATGAACATCGCCACCGCCAGAAGTAGAACTTTCGACTTCCGGATTTCCTTTATAATAAATGTCACCACCGCCGGAAGCTGACGCATTCAACTTCTTGCTAGCATAAACCTTTATATCGCCGCCACCGCTAACTTTTGCTGTAACTTCTTCAGCAATAAGTTCATCAGCATCGAGGTCACCGCCGCCGCTTACTTTAAATTCGGCATATTTGGCTTCGCCCTTAATATCAGCATCACCGCCGCCACTTACTTTAGCTACAATACTTCCACATGAAAGATTCTTAATATCCAAATCACCACCGCCACTTATGTTGAAGTTTGCATCCTTAACTGAGATTAAGTCTTCTGAGTCAAAATCACCTCCACCGCTAATATTAACACTCAAAGATGGAGAATTGAATTTTCCTTCTATTTCAAACTCACTTCCGCCACCAACATTGACCTTGCTCAATGATGTTGATGATGCATATATCTTTATTTCCGTTGGATAAACTTCAATATCCTTATCTGTTGAGATACTCAGCACTCCACTTTGAACCTTAACATTGATATATGGAATAATATTCTCGTCAGTTCTCAACTTCAAACTGGCTTCAGAACTTTGTCTGTATATCAACTTTGGAGAATTTGTGTAGTTTCCCCTCATCGAGAATAATTTTGAGAATGAGAAAGTTGATATATTTCCAAGATTCACTTCATTAAAATTGCTCAAGTGAATAGTCTTTGTTGTTATTTTACCATTCCCTTTTATTCCTTTCGCCATTAACGATGTTGCAAAAGTAAAGCTGAACGCCATAACTGCGACCAATGCTAAAATTCGTGTTTTCATATTCTTTATTTTTTAAGTTTAATAATCATATCGGATAAAAGTTGACAAAGCTTCAGATACAAGTTGATAACCTTGTCAAATCATTAACTTGTTTCTTGTCCTCTTTAATACTATAGACGAAGCAACAGAAAATATGTTACACGATTGATGGTTTTTTATTACAAAAAAAGAGTTGAAGGTTTGTTCCGGCAATGCAGAAACCTTCAACTCTCCCACTCGTAAGAACGGCAAATATTTATTCTACCGGAAATTTCTCCGGAATACTGTCCATAATTTCAAACAACTCACTGACAGTTTCAGCCCTCAGCATAGCAACTCTTGTTGCCTTGAAGTCCGGAATACCTTTGAACAAAGGTGTTGCTGCAAGATGACGGCGGATATGAAGAATGCCTCGGCGCTCGTCGAGACGCTCAACACTTTGTGTCACCTGCTTTTTCAGAATATCCAGATACCAGGCAAATGGTTCATTAGGAAGATTCTCGCCTGTCTGAAGATAATGCTTAATCTCACGGAAAATCCATGGTCGGCCAATAGTTGCGCGACCTATCATAACTCCGTCAACGCCATAGTCGTCGAATCTCTGCTTGCATATCTCGGCTGAAGTCACATCTCCGTTACCAATAATAGGAATATGCATACGAGGATTATTCTTTACGGCACCAATCAGAGTCCAGTCGGCTTCTCCGGTATACATCTGCGCTCTGGTTCGTCCGTGAATCGACAACGCTGCGATACCGCAATCCTGAAGCTGCTCGGCAAGCTCAACAATTATTTTATTGTCGGCATCCCATCCAAGGCGTGTTTTTACGGTCACGGGAATATTTACTGCCTTTACCACCTCACGTGTGATATCAAGCATCAGCGGGATGTTGCGCAACATTCCGGCTCCAGCTCCTTTTCCGGCAACCCTTTTCACCGGGCAACCGAAATTTATGTCCAAAATATCCGGACGAGCTTCTTCGCAAATCTTTGCAGCCTCAACCATTGACTCCACATCGCGACCGTAAATCTGTATGGCAACAGGGCGCTCTTCTTCGCTAACTTTCAGCTTCTGCTGCGTTTTGTTCACACTTCGGATAAGAGCATCGCTCGAAACAAACTCCGTATATACCATATCAGCTCCGAACTGCTTGCACATCAGGCGGAATGCAATATCGGTCACATCCTCCATAGGAGCGAGGAAAATGGGGCGTTCACCTAGTTCTATGTTTCCTATCTTCATTTTAATTCTGTTCTTGATGCAAAGATACTTGTAAAATATGACGTATCAGTTTGAGAAAAGATAAAATATGGAGAGCAATTGGACTATACACTGTATATCAACAACTTGCATTTTCAGAGATTTTTCACAGCCTGAAAAACTTTTTTCATAATATATGGAACAAAAATTTCACAATATATGAAAAATAATTTTCATAATATATGGAAAAAGTTTTCCACAATATATGGAATTCCGTGACAATTGTAATAAAAGCTCAATATGTTTTATCTTGTCAACTTATCAACTCGTTAACTTAAACTTGGATGCTTTATTCTTGAAAATTGATTAATGATAAGAAATTAAAGAAATCGAATAACTGTTTTGCATACACAAATAGATTATACGTATATTGCGACGGAATTTGAATTTAGAAGGTTGACAAAACAAACAAAAAACCATATTTATAAATAAATCATGAAAAAAACATTTATTTCATTGCTAACATTGTTGGCTTTTGTGGGTAATAGTTTTGCCCAAAAAGTTAAGCCGGCAATTCCTTCTGATCCAGTTATTGAAGAAAAAATCGAACAATGGATCAATAAAATGACTCTCGATGAAAAAATCGGTCAGATGTGCGAAATCACTGTTGATGTAATCACAGACTTCAGCAGTCCTAATGCTTTTAAAATCAGTGAGACAAAACTGGATACTGTAATCGGTCAATATAAAGTCGGTTCAATCCTTAATGTTCCTCTGAGTGTTGCTCAGAAAAAAGAAGTATGGGCCGAAGCTATCCGACAGATTCAGGAAAAATCAATGAAGGAAATTGGTATTCCTTGTATTTATGGTGTAGACCAGATTCACGGAACAACTTATACTCTTGACGGTACATTGTTCCCACAGGGAAACAACATGGGTGCTACATTTAACCGTGATTTGGTGAAACGCTCAGCTGAAATTTCTGCTTATGAAACAAAAGCAGGATGTATTCCTTGGAGTTATGCTCCGGTTGTGGACCTTGGCCGTGACCCACGCTGGCCACGTATGTGGGAAAACTTCGGTGAAGACTGCTACGTAAATGCCGAAATGGGTGTTGCTGCTGTGAAAGGTATGCAGGGCGAAGATCCAAACCACATTGGCGAATATAATGTTGCTACAAGTATGAAGCACTATATGGGTTATGGTGTTCCTGTCACAGGTAAGGACCGTACTCCATCTGCTATTTCAGACATCGATATGCGTGAGAAACATTTCGCTCCGTTCCTTGCAGCAGTTCGTGCCGGTGCTTTGACAGTGATGGTTAACTCTGCTGTTAACAATGGTGTTCCTTTCCATGCTAACAAGAAATTCCTTACTGGCTGGTTGAAAGAAGAGCTTAACTGGGACGGTATGATTGTTACTGACTGGGCAGATATCAACAACCTTTGCACTCGCGACCACATCGCAGCAACAAAGAAAGAGGCTATCAAGATTGCTATCAATGCCGGTATTGATATGTCAATGGTTCCTTATGAAGTAAGTTTCTGTACTTATTTGAAAGAACTCGTCAACGAAGGCGAAGTTCCAATGAGCCGTATCGACGACGCAGTTCGCCGTGTTCTTCGTTTGAAATACCGTTTGGGATTATTTGAAAATCCTTATTGGGACATAAAGAAATATGACAAATTCGGTTCTGCAGAATTTGCCAAAGTAGCATTAAAAGCTGCTGAAGAATCAGAAGTTCTTTTAAAGAACGAAGACAATATCCTTCCGATTGCAAAAGGTAAGAAAATCCTTCTTGCTGGTCCTAACGCAAACTCTATGCGTTGTCTGAACGGTGGTTGGTCTTATTCATGGCAGGGCGACAAAGCTGATATGCACGCACAGGCTTATAACACTATCTATGAAGCTTTGTCAAACAAATATGGCAAGGAAAACGTAATCTACGAACCGGGTGTGACTTACAACACTTCAAACGGTTTCGCATGGTGGGCTGAAAACGAACCAAATATCGAAGCTGCTGTGAAGGCTGCTGCAAATGTTGACGTAATCGTTGCTTGCGTTGGTGAAAACTCTTACTGCGAAACACCTGGTAACCTTACAGACCTTAATCTTTCTTCAAATCAGAAAGAATTGGTAAAAGCTTTGGCTGCAACAGGTAAACCTCTTGTTTTGGTATTGAATGAAGGTCGTCCACGTATCATCAACGAAATTGAACCTTTGGCAAAAGCTGTTATCCACATCATGTTGCCAGGTAACTATGGTGCTGATGCTCTTGCAAATCTTATGTCGGGCGAAACAAACTTCAGCGGAAAACTTCCGTTCACTTACCCACGTTTGATTAACTCTTTGGCTACATACGACTATAAACCATGTGAAAACATGGGTCAGATGGCTGGTAACTACAACTATGATGCTGTGATGGATGTTCAGTGGCCTTTCGGTTATGGATTGAGCTATACTACATATAAATATAGCAACTTCAAGGTTGACCGCAGCTCATTCACTGCCGACGATGTTCTTACATTCACAGTTGACGTAACAAACACTGGAAAAGTGGCAGGAAAAGAAAGCGTATTGCTATTCTCAAGCGACTTGGTTGCAAGTATTTCACCGGACAACAAACGCTTACGTAACTTCCAGAAAGTTGAGCTTCAGCCGGGCGAAACCAAGACAGTCACATTGAAACTTAACGGTAGTGACTTGGCATTCGTCGGTTATGATGGTAAATGGATTCTTGAAAAAGGAGATTTCTCAATCTCATGCGGAACAGAGAAATTACCACTGAAGTGTACAACAACTAAAGTTTGGGAAACACCTAACAGATAACCAATAATAGATATACAAACAAAAAGTTCCGGCCGTATCTTTAGAGATATTGACCGGAACTTTTTATTTATAAGATTATCTTTTTAGAAATGATATCCAACTCCGATTGAAATAAGATTTTGTCCTAAATCTGAGCTTAATCTGCGTTTATATTCAAAGTTTGCAGAAATATTATCAGTAAACATATATTCCACACCAGCTCCTAAGTTAAAAGCAAAACGTGTGATACTGGTATTTGAACCTTCAATGTAATCTCCAAAATCTTCACCTAAAATATCGTCATATGCACCATCAAAATCAAAACTTGCGCCAGCCACTCCAATTCCAGCGATTGGATAAATATGTAAATTTTCAATTACATTGAAAAGCCAGTGAAAATTAACTCCTAAATCCCAAACAGATGTATAATCCTTCTTGAAATAATAATTTACATTTGGTTCCATTCGCAAATGGTCTATAATATTATATTGATACTTTACACCAATACCAACTGTAGACCAACCATCTTCAAAAGCAGGAGTAATATTAACACCTATTGCCATATCTCCTTTTTCGGTCTGAGCTTGCATACTTCCAGCTGCAAAAATGGCAATCATGACCAATAACAATAATTTTTTCATAATATTTTATTTAAGAATTCAGTAAAGGCAAAATTATAATAAAACGACATTAATACAACAGCAAACAGTAAATAAAAGATTCCAATAAGACTCATTTCGAAGAAATGAGACACATTTTACAATCTAGCTATAACAATTTAATACCTAAAGTCTATAAATTTCCATCACTCTTATTAAAATAGTTCAAAGGAGAAACTCCATATCGCTTTGTAAAATGACGGTAGAAAATTGCCCTGGAGTTAAATCCTGATGAAAACATCAGTTCTTTAACATTCTTATCCGGATTGTTTTCCAGTTGCTCCTTGAAATAATCGAGTCTCAAATCGCAAATATACTCCTTGAAACTTGTATATCCGGCGCTTTTTATAGCATCAGAAACAACAGATTCTTTCTCTTTTATCCTCTGAGACAAATCTTTCAGACAAAAATCCTTATCCGTAAAAGATTTCTCTTCCTTTAGCGTATTGTCGATTAATGTAAATAAAGGAGAAACATATTCTTCATTGCTTAAATCATAGTTGTTTATATTGATATCCTTTATTTCCAATTTTTCTAATTTATATATTGAAAAAGGATTTTCCGACACCATATAGGCGACAGAAAATGTCAAGGTAAAAACTATTGCTGTTGCTCCGAACAGATTGAAAATAAATTCATTTAAATATAATGTAAACAGTATATATATTGCCAGAAAAACAAACATATAAGTATAGAACAAATACATCATTCCGTTAATCTTACGATAATAATATTTTCGTGTAAAAGGATATATTGTCAATAACAAAGGAGTTATAATCGTCATAAAAAATATAAACAATCGTACTCTAACATCAAGCATATCCAATTTAGTAAATATATCTGCTACAGAAGAGACCTCGGTAATATATCCGTTAAAGCAATAATAGCACAATCCTATGGTTATAACTATTATAGGGAATAAAAGAAATGACTGAATTTTTACGGGAGTAAGAAAACCTGGGCGCAAAGATGCTATGGGAAAAAGGCAGACTATACTGGCTGGCATATACCATTTCAACATTTTCTCTATACTCAGCAATTCCATAAAACGGAAAGAAGGGTTATCAGAAACTTCTATCATCCATCCTATGTTTTCCCACATAAATACCAAACCTATAAAAGCGGATATAAATCCCCAATACTTCTTTTGATAATTATCCTTTGACTGGAATATAATAATACCACCTATTATAACAGTAAGTAGATCTAAAGCCAATTCAACCGATAAGTAAATAATTCCCATAAAATATTAATTTATATATTTCAACAGACAAATATAGTGAATTTTAGAGTACTGTTCTTTCCAATGTTTTTTGTAGTTTTGTGCTATTAATAGCAAATAATTATATTATCTATGAAAATTGCACTTATTGGTTATGGCAAGATGGGTAAAACCATCGAACAAATAGCGTTGAGCAGAGGACATGAAATTGTTTCAATCATTGACGTAAACAATCCTGAAGACTTTGAATCGGAAGCATTCCGCAGCGCAGACGTTGCAATCGAATTTACTACTCCGGCTACAGCATTCAACAACTATATGAAGTGTTTTGCAGCAAATGTGCCTGTTGTATCTGGTACAACTGGATGGTTGGACAGAATAGGAGAAATAAAGTCTATGTGTGAAAACGAAGGAAAAACTTTCTTCTATGCTTCAAACTTCAGTATCGGTGTCAATATTTTCTTTGCTATGAATAAGTATCTGGCAAAGATTATGAATAACTTCCCTGCATATGATGTAAAAATGACAGAAGTACATCATATCCATAAATTGGATGCACCGAGCGGAACAGCTATTACATTGGCTGAAGGCATCATTGAAAATATCGACAGAAAAGACCGCTGGACTTTGGAAACAGCTGAAAAAGCAACAGACCTTCCTATCCATGCTATCCGTGAAGGAGAAGTTCCCGGTATTCATGAAATAATTTATGAATCAGAAGTTGATACAATCAGTATCAAACATGATGCAAAAAGCCGTGCAGGATTTGCATTGGGAGCTGTTGTTGCTGCTGAGTTTACTGCCGGTAAAAAAGGATTTTTGGGTATGAATGATTTGTTTCATTTCTAAAATGATTCAAGTTTCGCAAGCTTAACTTGTTACCTTTTAAGTTGAACAACTTGCGAAACTTAAATAAAATAATACTTCTATATTAGAATTATGAAGAGTTTTAGCAAAAAACAATGGATTAAGTTTGGCATAGCCGCATTCCTTTATGCATTGTTCTGTTTATGGATGCAGAACGGGTGGCTATTGCTTGGCGAAATTGTTCTGGTTGATATTTATCTCACCAAATTTATACCTTGGGGAGCATGGAAAAAGTCAACCAATCCGACCATACAGTCAATATTAAGCTGGGTTGATGATATAGTTTTTGCCTTGGTTGCAGTCTATTTCATCAATATTTTCCTTTTCCAGAACTATCAGATACCAAGTTCATCATTGGAGAAATCATTGTTGGTGGGTGATTATTTGTTCGTCAGCAAATTAAGCTACGGACCAAGAGTACCGAATACTCCGATTTCATTTCCTTTGGTGCAGAACACATTGCCGATACTTAATTGCAAATCATATACCGATTGGCCGGAATGGGGTTATAAAAGAGTAAAAGGTTTGGGTGAAGTCAAACGTAACGACATCGTAGTGTTCAACTTCCCTGCCGGAGATACAATTGCCTTGCTCCAGCAGAATCCGGACTATTATACTTTGGTTGCACAATATGGCCGCGAAGCTATCCATCTGAACAAAGCTACTTTTGGAGAAGTTATGTATCGTCCGGTGGATAAACGTGAGAACTATGTGAAACGCTGTATCGGTATGCCGGGCGATTCATTAAGTATCCGCGATAATCAGGTTTATATTAATGGCAAAGCTGCTGAAAATCCGGAAAACATGCAGTTCAATTATTATATTGAAACAGACGGAACAATGTTTAATGAAGAGCAGTTCAGTCTGATGGATGTCAGCAAGGACGACAGAGGATTGCTTGGCGGTGGTAACGGATACGGTCAGGATTTGCTAGCTTATCTTGGTTTCCAAGCTAATGCCAACGGACAATACAATCCTGTCTACAGAATGCCTCTTACAAATAAAGCTTTGGCAATAGCGAAGAAATTCGCCTTTGTAAAGAAAATAGTCATCGAACCGGATGCTATCGGTGGTACAACTTATCCGGTTGACTACAAAACCGGTTGGACTCGCGACAATTACGGTCCAATCTGGATTCCGAAAAAAGGAGCTACAATTAAGCTTGATGAAAAGAACCTTGCTCTTTATCACCGTTGTATAAAGAATTACGAAAACAACAAGCTGGAAGTTAAAGACGGAAAGATTTACATTAATGATCAGCCGTCAACAGAATATACATTCAAATATGATTATTACTGGATGATGGGCGACAACCGTCATAACAGTGCGGATAGCCGTTCATGGGGATTTGTTCCTGAAGATCATATTGTTGGTAAGCCTATCATGATATGGCTTTCACTTGACAAAGACCATAGCTTGTTCGACAGTGGAATCAGATGGGAACGTATTTTCCGCTGGGTTCATAAAGATTGAGCTTTATGGGATTTAAGCAAAAAATAAAATCAGTGTTCCGATTTGTCGGGACACTGATTGTTATAATATCCGTAGTATTCATTGTTCGCAAATGGGTTGTAGAATCATATAATGTTTCCACGTCTTCAATGGAAACAGCTTTATACGAAGGAGATTATATACTGGTCAACAAACTATTGGACCTTTTCCCTCCAAAGCAGAATGATGTTATGTTATTTACAAGCCCTTTACTGCAAGATACTGTATATAACCCTCTTTTATTAAGCAGATGTATTGGTATGCCAGGTGATACAGTCCGGATAACATCAGAAGGTTATTATATAAACGGACAGGCATTTCCCCGTTCACCAAGAGCCTTGAATACTTATTTTGTTGCATTAAGTATAAAAGACTACTTTCTTCAGCAAGCCAAACAAATGAAAATTCCTGTCAGAGACTTGAAAAACGAAGCATTCGGCATTACGATAAGTCTTACAACTTTTGAGGAATATAAATTAAGGGAAGAATTCACAGAAGAAATAAATACAAGATTTGTTTGCAGGAAAATTGATCCCTATGAATTAGTTATACCTCAGAAGGACAGAGCATACAGACTTAGTGAATATAATATTACGGCATGCCGCGAAGCTATCTTGCGGGAAACAAACGGAGCTGCCGAATTCCGAGATGGCAAGCTTTATCTGGACGGAAGAGAAACTTCATTCTTTTTCTTTCATCAGAACTATTACTGGTTTTTGTCTGACAATATAAACGAGGCAATAGACTCAAGACATTTGGGAATGATTCCTGAGAATCATCTGATTGGAAAAGCTTTTTTCTGCTGGCTAAGCAAAGATAAGCAGCAGATGATGAAAAGAATAAAATAACAAATAATTGGCAAATCAGAATGGTACATATTTCAACAGCTTATTTAGGTCCTGTTCAGCAATATTGTAAGATGATACAATATCCGGAAATATTTCTGGAAACACAGGAAAACTTCTTGAAACAGACTTATCGTAACCGCTGTATCATTGCAACGGCAAATGGACCATTGGCATTATCAATTCCCGTAGTGAAACCGGATACATTGAAATGCATCATTAAAGATATGAAAATATCTGACCACGGAAATTGGCGTAAGCTTCATTGGAATGCTTTGGTTTCAGCGTACAGAATGAGTCCTTTCTTTGAATATTACGAGGACGATTTTGCTCCTTTTTATGAAAAGAAATACGAATATCTGTTGGATTTCAACGAGAATCTTCGGGAACTGATATGTAATCTGATTGATATAAATCCTCGAGTTATACTCACTGAAGAATATATCCCAAATACGGAGAATGATTTCAGGGAAGTAATACGTCCGAAACACGAAGAGGAAGATCCGTCATTTATGCCTGTTCCATATTATCAGGTGTTCCGTGAAAAATTCGGATTCATTCCAAACTTGAGTATTGTTGATTTGCTATTTAATATGGGACCAGAAAGTGTGATTGTATTAAATAAATGCATTATAAAATAACAGGAGATTATTTGCGGGAATCGTGATTGCGGTTCTCGCAGTTTCCATTCAATAAATTTACAGACATAAGTTTCACAAATCGTATACAAACAAGATAATCAGCCAAATAATGTGATTCTACACGTCTGTACGAACATTAAGCTCTTAGAATAATTCCAGAGAAAGAAATTTCTGCTCAATCTTACTTTCCAATTCATCAACATTCATATTCATAGTATCGGCAACTAATTTATAAACCTCGGATATTGAATAATCATTATCATCTGTTTCAAGAAAGAAAACATCATTCCAAACGGCTTTCAGGGCTTGATGATTGAACATTGGTCCAAAAGATAAAACAAGACCATTTTTCACAAGTTGCTGAGCCTGGATATGATTTCCCCTGAATCCATGAACAATCCACGTAACAGAAGGTTTTATTCGTTTCTTCAAAGCCAATAGCTCGTCAAAAGCCTTTACACAATGAATAATCAATGGTTTCGAATATCGCTCAGCCAACAATATCTGCTTCTCAAAAATATCGCATTGAACAGCCAAATCACATCCACGCAATTTGTCCAATCCTGCCTCACCAACAGCTATTATGTTGGGATTTACTGCAAGTTGTTCCTCTAAAATTCTTAATTGTTCATCAGGATTATCAATATACCACGGATGTATTCCAGCAGAAATGTATTTTCCTTGAAGTTCGGCTGAAGAAGTTTTGATAATATGATTAACAATCTCAACAGTATCCGTATTCTTATCTGAGGCTGAAACTTTATGAGTGTGTATATTAATCTTCATAATAATAGTTTTCTCAAGGAACAGGATCATATCCGCTTCCGCCCCAAGGATGACATCTCATCAGACGGCGAATTGTCAAATAAAGCCCTTTAAACGGACCATGCTTCTTTAATGCTTGCACTGCATATTCGGAGCAAGTCGGAGTGAAGCGGCATGAAGGAGGAGTTAATGGTGATATACAATACTTATAAAAGTAAATTGGGACTAATAAAATTGCAGTGAGGATGCGTTTCATAATCCATTTTTCTCCTTTAACAGGCGTATAGCTTTATTCATTGCCTTTTCAATATCGGCAAAAGGTTTTATTTCTTTTTCAATATAAATAAAGCCTACGAGAATCTTTTTGTCATTACAAGCGAGGGAATCAATAAGTTCATATTTACGTACACGATATGCTTCACGAACCTGGCGCTTTACCAAATTACGCTTCACCGCACGTTTGAACTTCTTCTTTGAAACACTAATCAGAATGGAAGAAACAGCGGGCAATTCTTCTTCTTTACTTAAAGTCAAAAAAACAACCCGTAATGGAAACGCCACAAATGATTCTCCTTTTTCAAATAGAAGGTCTATATAGCGTTTCCATGACAGGCGTTCTGCTTTTGAAAGAGTATATTTTCTTTCAGTCATTATTTTTCTCCTGATTCTTTCTTCAGATATTGCTCCAAAGCAGCAGTCATTGATGGAGCTGCAGGAGTCGGAGCCTCAACGTCAAGTCGCAATCCGGCTTCTTTAACAGCTTTTGCTGTAGATGGACCGAAGCAACCAATTCTGATATTGCCTTGTTCAAATTCCGGGAAATTCTTCATCAATGAAGAAATACCTGCAGGACTGAAGAACACAAGCATATCGTAATCAAATTTTTCATCTGCTGTAAAATCATTGCTCACAGTACGATACATGATAGCTTCCTTGAAGATAATCTTCTTTGCTTCTAGCATCTTGCGTAAATCATCTTTATGAACATCTGATACTGGAACAAGATATTTTTCTTTAGCATGTTTGGCGATAATATTAACCAAATCATCTTGCTTACCAACCTGAGAGAAAAAGATTTTTCTCTTTCTGTAAACTATATACTTCTGCAAATAAACAGCTATTGCTTCTGTCATACAGAAATATTTCATGGTTTCAGGGATAGTAACTCTTAACTCTTCACACAAATGGAAGAAGTGGTCGATAGCCGTTTTTGCAGTGAAAACTACTGCTGTATAGTCCAATATTGAGACTTTCTGCTGTCTGAACTCTTTTGACGAAAGGGGTTCCACCTTAATGAAAGGACGGAAATTAATTTCCACACCATACTTTTCTGCAATGTCAAAATAAGGAGACTTTTCAGACGTTGGCTTGGGCTGTGATACTAATAGTTTTTTAATGCTTAATGCCATATAGCACTTTTAACCAATAAAGTTATACAAATAAACAATGCCTCTGTATAAAAAGTACAAAGGCAAAATTTCTTGGGCACAAAGGTACAAACTTATGTAGAATATTCCTTTATTTCTAATGTGAAATATGCGAATTATCTTGTAAATTATTGCAAAACGTGATAAAAAATAGAGAGAAACAAACAAAATCATTGGTAACAGATGTTTATTACCAACAAATACTATCCATAATGATGGTAAATACAGTGATACACCCCAAAGACTCATTATTGAATTATAGCAGCTTCGGCAATTATCATACTGCTCCTTATCAGCAAACACATATCCCCAAAGGTAATAAAACAATTGCTTAACAATAAAGAAAATGAGGAATACCAGGAAATTAATTCCTATACACGTAAGCACATATAATGGGTCGCTGAAATCAACCTTTCCCAGGTTCTTCATCACAACATATAGAATTACGGAACAAAGGAACAATGGTTGTATAAGCAAATATGTACGGAAAAGAAAGCTATTCTTAACATTCGATTCGAAAAGATTCTGACGAGATTTGACAGACCAAGCATCTTTAGCCAATCTAAAAAAAAGATGATAATTATTTCGGAAACCCAATGCAAAAAACGAAAAGGACAACAAAAGCATTGCAAACATCAAATCGTTAACTTGCTGTTCGTTCCATAAATGTATGCCTATATATCCTTCAAACATTTCCTAATATGCGTTTATCTGCTGCAAATATAGAACTTTTTGTGTTTTAAAACATGAAGGACATACCTTATAAAATCAGAAAAGAGACTATGGCAATAACCATAGCCTCTTATTCCTACATCCTATCAAATATATAAATTATTTTGTATCCCACCACACACGCGACATAAACGTATCGCCATTTTCAAGTTTTGAAACTGCGCTATTGTAATTGTCACTGTTGACCTGGGATTCAGTTGAAGGATATGCAAAACGACGTGGAATAGAACCATCTGTTGCACACAATCCGTATGTTTTTGCATTCTTAACTGGGACAAGTTCAGGATATCCAGAACGACGCCAGTTTGCAAATGTTTCATATTCATCACAGAAACAGTTAATCCAATACTGAGTATTAATCTGTTTCAATGAACCATCAAACGGATTCTTAGCCAAATAAGCATCAACAGCATCTGATGTCAGATACTGATTATACAAAGCTGTTGCATTTGGGAATTGTGAGAACTGTTCCATTGCAGCACGTACACCTGTTTCATAATATGTCTTTGCATCACCACTTATCCATCCGCGAACAGCAGCCTCAGCAAGAAGCAACTGAGTCTGAGCATAAGTTACGATAAATGTCGGTGATGTCGGATTTGAATATGTGTAACGGTTGATTGTTGAATAAACGCTTCTATAGTTATCAAGATATTTATCATCCTTAAATTCCGGATAATCTATACCAATAAACCATTCATTAGTCTTATCGTTACTGTAACCACAAGGCAAACCTTTCTGGATTGCAGGATCTGAATTACCATACTGATAGTTACTTGCGTCCTGAACAGAAATTGTCGGATCCTCACAAACAGTTGTAATCAATGCCAAACGAGGGTCTGATGTTTCCTTAAGCATATTAACGAAATATTCACTTACGAAAAACTCTCCACGATCTTCATGTGAATAAATCTTTGCATAAGGTTCAGAAGAGTCATCTGTAGTAACACCTGCAGGATGCTCCAGTTTTACATTTTCTGCATTTGAAGTGATCAAACCATTAGAAACAGCTTTATTAACCCAAGTCTTAGCAGTTTCCGGTTCAACCTTTGACATACGCATAGCAATACGCAACATCAATGAATTTGCAAACTTAACCCATTTTTCTGCGTCACCCTGGAAATAAACATCCTGTTTACCCATCTTGGCAACACCTCCAGCCTTAAGATTAGCCTGAGCTTCGTCAAGTTCTTTCAGCATATCCATGTAGATATCTTTCTGAGCATCATAAACTGGATATGAATATTCGTTAGGACGACCAGCCTGAGAATATGGGATATCACCATAAAGGTCTGTCATACGATGCATACCGTAAACACGTACGATACGTGCCATATTGTAGTCAAGTTCATAACCTTCCTGATCTTTCCACAAATCCATAACTGTTGTTACATCACGAAGTGCGCCACGGTCGCCACTGTATATTCCCCAATAAGCAGAAGAATAACCTTCGTTGTAAGCATACAAACTATAGTTCCACCAGTTTCTTATTGATGATACGTGCTGCATCCACTGTGCTGAATAAATACAAGCATTACGCCATACATCCCAGTCAGAACCCAACATCTGATGCTGTGCATTTGTGAATAGCATTTCGTAAGGAACATTTCCTTCGTTCATGTGCTCCGGATCAATATTCGTATCTCCGAAATCGCTACAACTTGTAGAAGCAAAAACCAATGACGCTGCAGCGAAAGCATATTTAATATATTTGTTCATAATCGTTTACTCCAAAGAATTAAAATTTAACATTAACATTGAAACCTACGCTTCTTGTTGCAGGATAACCATTAAGTTCAAGACCCTGACCATTTGAGTTGTTGTATGCAGCTTCCGGGTCAATGTTGTCAGTATGTTTGATAATTGTCCAAAGGTTACGACCAACCAATGAAACATTCAAACCTTTAACAACTTTCATCTTTTCCAAAACTGATTTAGGGAATTCATATCCGAATGACAATTCACGCAATTTCAAGAAACTTGCATTGTAAACGAATTCTTCGCCAATATTGTTATTACAAATACCCTGATAATATGTCTGAGCATCTACAGCAACTGTATTTGGAACGTAATTTCCATTTGCATCAAGCATTACACCTTCACCCACAATGCTTCCTCCAGGATTTTCAGCTGTACGGCCAACCAAAGTATTCTTGTGCAAACCTTCGCTATACAATGAATAGTTTGTTCCTGAGAATATATCAGCTCCTGCTTTGAAATCTAACAAGAATGAAAGTGAGAAGTTCTTATACTTGAATGTATTTGCCCAACCACCAGTGAACTTGTAAACACCATTACCTAAGCTTGACAATTCATCTTCTCTCTGAGGAATACCATTATTGTAAACGATATTGCCCTGAGGGTCACGTTTGTATTTATAACCGATCAACTCTCCATAAGAAGAACCAACTACGTTCTGAACAGATACGTTACCAGAGCGAGATGTAGCACCATCAATCTGCAACATCTTCACACCTTCACCAAGATAAAGAACCTCACTATCATTCAAGGCAAAGTTGAATGTTGAGTTCCACATGAAGTCTCTAGTCTGAACAGGAACGAAATCTACCATAAATTCGAAACCTTTGTTTCTGATTTCACCTACGTTCATAACCTTTGAGCTATAACCAGATGCAGAAGAAGTTGAAACAACAGCGATATCATCTTTAGTATTCTTCACATAGTATGCCATATCAAATGTCAAACGGTTGTGGAAGAATGACAAATTCAAACCTGCTTCCCATTCAGAAATACTTACAGGTTTCAATCCCGGATTTGGATACTGGTCGTTATTGTTCTGAGTAACTGTGTGCTGACCATTAACTGTATAATCTCTCAACTTATAAAGCAACAAGTTCTTATATGGGTCAGTACCGTTTGATGCAGATGCATAAGAAGCACGAACCTTACCGAAGTTGAACCAGTCTGGAATATCGAATGTATCTGTGAATACCCAAGACAATGTTACAGACGGATAGAAGAAACTGTTGTTCTGAGGAGACAATGTTGAGAACCAGTCGTTACGTCCTGTCAAGTTCAAGAACACCTGATTTTTCCAACCGAAATCTGCTGTTGCATACACAGAGTTGACTTGATATTCTTGATATGTTTTAGCAGCACGCTTATCACCCAAGTTATTTACTGACCACAAACCGTCAACGATGAAAGGACGACCGCCGTCACTCGGAGTATATTGTTTTGTTATTGTACGCTGGCGGTTACCACCCAAAGAAGCTGAAACAGACCAATCACCGAACTCTTTGTCGAAACCAATCAAATAGTTCAAGTTCATTTCAGAGAAGTTCTTTGAATATTCTGTCAACCAACCGTTAGGATCGGCAGCTGCACCTGTTGGCTGCACCTGTTTGAAATCCAAGCTGTAACCATCACGCTGAACAGCTCCCTGAGCATACAACCAGTCTGTGATGTCCCACTTCAATGTCATAGATCCAGTCAAACGGTTCTTGTTCATTTCATTAGTCTTACGATACTGCAACCAATACGGGTTGTTGAAATATACGTTAGTACCACCAAGCATTTCAGAACCATCAGGATTAGTACCCCAATCGCAACCTTCGCCACCACGTTCCAACCAACGGATATCAAATGAGTTACCACGGTGAATCAAAGATGCGTTGGTGTTACCGTTACCATCAGACAAGTTTGAACGGCCATTGAATTTTTCAAATACGTAGTTGGCATTAACCATCAAATGAAGATTCTTGAAGATATCATATGTTGTGTTCATATTGATACCCTGCTGGCTATTACCTGCATTTGGAAGAATACTTCTTTCCGTAATATTTGAAATACCAAAACGATAAGTAATCTTGTCGCCAGCACCACTTATTGAAGCAGATGTTGAGTTGTTGATACCTGTACGATAAAAACTATCCCAGTTATCTACATATGAATATTTATATGTATTACCCAAGAAGTTTACGGCATCTCCACCATCCATAACATCACCCCAGCTATACATTTCTGAAGATTTAGCTGAGTTGATATCTGTTGGACGGCTACCGTATGTTCCCTGACCAAATACCTTCTGATAATCACGGTAATCATAGATTGTATTAAATGTCAAGTTGTTGTTGAATTCAATACTTATAGGTTTACCTTTCTTACCTGATTTTGTTGTAATCAAGATAGCACCATTACCACCACGATAACCATACAATGCAGAAGCAGCAGCACCTTTCAAAACCTGAATGCTTTCGATATCATCAGGGTTGATGTTGTTCAAACCATCACCCATATCCAAACCACCCCAAGTTCCGGCACTACCCAAGTTCTGGTTGTTGAAAGGAACACCGTCAACAACATACAATGGCATGTTGTTACCTGTCAATGATGCGTTACCACGGATTACGACACGAGAAGAACCACCACTACCAGTTGAGTTACCAGACACACTTACACCGGCAACCTTACCTGACAATGCGTTACCCAAGTTCGGGTCGCGGGCCATTGTGAAGTCTTCACCACCAACCTGAGTTGTTGAATAACCCAAAGAACGAGACTGGCGTTTGATACCCAATGCAGTAACAACAACTTCATCAAGTTTCTGAGTGTCTTCAATCAATTTAATGTCAAATGTTGTTTGATTTCCGCTTACAACGAATTCTTGTGTAGTATAACCTATATAACTAACTTCAACAGTTGCTCCTGCAGGAACATCCAATGAAAAGTTTCCGTCCAAGTCTGTAATCACACCATTTGTTGTTCCTTTCTGAACGACATTGGCACCAATTACAGGAATACCAGCATTATCAACAACAACACCAGAAATTTTCTTGGTTTGTTGAGTAACACTTACAGCATTATTCTCAGCCTTAGCTGAAGCGTCGATTGGTGCAGCATTAACGCCTACAGCCAAACAACTCAGAGAGATCCCAACGCACAACTGCTTAACAGGAATCAGATTACTCTTTTTTTTTCATACTTTTTTTGTTTATTAAGATCAACTATTGTTTTTTCAAATTCCTATTTGGCAAATAACAGCGGCTATAAAAAGACTCTTTTTTTAAGCCGTTTTTATTCTATTTTTACTCATTATCAAAAACTATATGAAACACGGTTAATCAACATTAATATCGTACATCTAACAACACTAGGAAATATCTTTTACCCAAATCTAGTTCAAATATCTGAATATCTTATAGTAATAAGAAAATCTCCAATTCGATTTATGGAATAATCCAATTGTTTATCATTTATTTGTGTATCATAAAGTATTGGCAAATATAATGCTATTTTTATCAAACGGTAACACCTCAAACAGTTAAAAATTATATATTAACATTATACTTAACAGCTGTAGTAAAGAGTATTATAATCATTTTGACCATAAAAAATCTATTATATCTTTCAAAATATTATATTATTCCACATATAAAAAGGCAAAAGTCTGAACTTAATATAAAATTCAATCAAAACTAAATTGTCAATAAACATCTGTTCTTTACCAGAAAAAATGATAAACCCTATAATTAATACTCGGATAAACAAGCTTCATTCATAAACAGGTTTTAATCCTTTTAAGTTAAACTAAATGTGAACATGATTTTTTATCTCAATGAAACTTTATTTCCATATATTATGGAAAACTTTTTCCACATATTGTGAAAATTTTTTTCCACATATTGTGAAAATTTTTTTCCATATATTATGAAATTTCTTTTTCATATATTATGAAAAAAGTTTTCCAACCAATAAAAAAAGCCTGAAAATATAAGTAAATATAAATCAATATATTACGCGTATTCTTATTATTTTTAAAGAATAAAAATATAATATATCGGAACTATTACGTATCTTCAAAATTACAAACACTAATTAGAAAGGAATTTTATGAACGAGCTTAACAATCTTATTGCCAATGAAATGATTGAGTTGGGCGTACAGAATCAACACGTAGATTGGGGAACAAGAGCTGTAATTCTCCTTGTGATTATCCTTGCATCGTTTATTGCCACCAGAACATTCAGACATTTGGTCATGCCTGTTGTACAACGAATAGCCGAAAAGACAAAAGTCACATGGGACGATTATATGTTCAGTAGTAGTATGCTAACAGCTTTCAGCAGAATCATACCACCAATTATATGGTATATGTTCCTTCCACTTCTGTTATTCAAACAGCCTACGCTTCTGAATATATCACAAAAGGCATGTATGGTTTATCTGATCGTTGTAGTGCTCAAACTGATAAACCTGTTTATGAATACTCTCAACGAGATATCAAACGAACACGAGCGCCTGCGAAACCGTCCTCTCAAAGGTATTTATCAGATGATTAATCTGATATCTATTGGTGTAGGAATGATTCTGATAATTAGTATACTGATTGACAGAGACGCAACATCCATTCTTGCCGGACTTGGTGCATCGGCTGCTATTCTTATGTTGATTTTCAAGGACAGCATCCTCGGTCTGGTTGCCGGAGTCCAGCTTTCGGCTAATGATATGCTTCGACCGGGCGACTGGATTACAATGCCAAAATACGGGGCTGACGGAACAGTGGTGGAAGTGTCGCTGACAACCGTAAAGGTTCAGAACTTCGACAAGACTATAACTACTATTCCGCCATACGTGCTGGTAAGTGATTCATTCCAGAATTGGCGTGGAATGCGAGAGAGTGATGGCAGACGAATAAAACGTTCGCTGAACATTGATATGCGTACTGTGCACTTCTGTTCTTCAGAAGAAATAAAAAGATATACGGAGAAAGGTCTTATACCGGAAGATATGGAGATTGACGAAAAGACTGTTAATCTGGAGGTTTTCCGAAGACATATAATTTATTATCTGCAAAAACATAAGAATGTAAACAATGATATGACACTTATGTTCCGTCAGATGCAACCAACTCCGGAAGGATTGCCTATGGAGATATATTGTTTCTCAAAGAAAAAGGATTGGATTGATTTCGAAAATGTACAGGCTGATTTGTTCAATTATATAATTGCAATTGTTCCGGAATTTGGTCTGCAGGTTTTCCAACGTCCAAGTGGAAATGACTTTTATCAGAAGGAAAAAGAAGAAATTTTATAACGAAATAAATATTTTATGGAAACAGGATTGAAATTCAGCAGTAGTGTTGTAGTCAACAAAGATAATCTGGCGATTACATTGGGTTCGGGTGATTTGGAGGTGTTTGCAACTCCGGCTTTGGTTGCCCTAATGGAAAATGCGGCAATGAAAGCTGTAGCAGATTCACTTCCGGAAGGTTCAACTACAGTGGGAGCAATGATGCAGACAAGCCATGTAAAGCCTTCTGCAATTGGGGAAACAGTTACAGCAACTGCAGTTCTTAAAGAAATTGACGGACGTAAACTTACTTTCGAAGTTTCGGCATCGGATACTAAAGGCATTGTTGGCGAAGGAACTCATATAAGATATATTGTGGACAGAGAGAAGTTTATGTCGAAATTGAAATAATTATACAGTTGACAAGGCTTCAGATACAAGTTGACCAAGTTATAATAAAAAAGACACCGAAAATACAGATGTTTGTATTTTCGGTGTCTTTTCAGTTTCTATTAAGATTGTATCATTTCGGTCCCATAACAACTTCCACGCAATTGCCCTGACTGATGAAATCACTCATAAATTTCTTTATATCGTCAGCGGTAATGCTTTCAAGTGTTTCTTTATAATTGGTATAGGCATCCATACCTCGAAAATAATAAGAATCTATCACGTTCAGCCAATAAGAGTTTTCCTGCAAACGCTCGTTGTGACGTTTCAGCATATTATCACGGCTCTTTGTCAAATGTTCTGATTTAGGGCCATCGGTTGCAATACGCTGAATTTCTTCGTCAACAATTCTTACCATATTCTCCCATTTCTCCGGATCTGTATCAAAGAACACTTGCAATGTTGTTTGTCCTTTAGGGAAATCGCTCAACGAAACGCCGGCATAAACGCCATAACTTCCGCCTTCTGCCTCGCGAATAGTTTCGGTATATACAAGATCCAGAATCTGGCTCAGCAATGAAGCTGTAAGCAAATTCTTCAAGTTATATTCGCTTTTGCCGGAATAAAGCTGGAATACTGACGATTTAGGAGTTTGCATCTCACGGCTGAAATGATTCTCCAATTTGCCTTTCATTATTTTAGGCAGAGCATCCGGCGATGGCTTGTCCACACGCCCGTTGGCAGGCAAAGTGGCAAGATATTGCTCAATATACGGACGGATGCTGTCCACATTCAAATTACCTACAAATGTGAAAGTAAAGTCGGAAGCATCGCCATATCTTTCCTTATAAATATCAAGTATGCGCTGATAACTAATCTTATCGAAATCTTCTGCCTCAAGTGAAACAGCACGTGGATGATTGTTGTAAACAACCTTTGAAATAGTATCGTTCAACGCTGTTGACGGATCGAGCTTAGCATTTTCCAGCTGAGCTTTCATTCTGTTCTCGAATGAGGCATAAGCATCATTGTCAGTTCGTGGCGAAGTCATTGCAAGATAAATCAACTCGAACAATGTTTTAACATCATCCGGCGAAGCATAACCGTTCAGGCTTTCATTGTCAACGCCAAGAGAAGCGGAGCAAGAAACTTTCTTTCCTGCCAGTTTCTTACTCAAGTCTATTGCAGAGAAGTTGCCCAAACCACCAAGTCCGATAACTGAATTGAAAACTTTCATATTCTTCGCATCGTCAATTCCGACCATAAAGCTTCCACCAGGACTAGTTGCAGTCATCTGTATCTCGTCTTTCTTATACTCTGTTGGCTTAAGAACTACACGAACACCATTACTCAATGTAAGAACTGTTGCGTCAAACAAACCATCGTGTTCTTCCTTGACAATTTTCCCTGGAGCAGGAAGTTCAGGAATAAGCGGGTCATTATTCACCTCTTCCTTATAAGGTTCCACTTTCTGGCTTCTTGCTTTGTTGAACATTTCCAGAAGTTCTGACTCGGTTGGATAAACTACTCCTTCTTTCTCCGGACCACTAAGAGCAAGGACAATATTCTTCTCTCCTATTACTTGAGATAAATACTGATTCACCTGTTCTACAGTAATATTTGGTGCAATCTGATTGATAAGAGTATATTCAGTTTCAATTCCGGGAATATATCCGCCTTCGGTGAAATGGTTGACATATTCTTTGGTATAAGAGCTGTTCTTCTGCTTGTCACGCTCATTGAAAGCTGATTCGTATTGTTTCAGTATATTTATTTTAGCTCTTTCATACTCTGAAACAGTGAAACCGAACTGACGGGCACGTTCCATCTCACGGACAAGAGCTGTCATTGTAGAGTCTATCTCACCTTCTTTTGCTATAGCCGCAATTGTAAACGCATCTTTCGTACGCGCTACCATAAAATCACCGTCATAAGCCTCAGCATATACAAATGGAGGATTTGCCTGGTGAAGCAATGATTCAAGTCTTTCATTCAATATCTGAGAACATACGGCAGAGATATAATCAGTTATCAAACCTGCGGCAGTTGAACGGAGCTGAGCTGGCATCGGGTCATATTTATGATAAATATAGATTATTGTGCTCGATGCTTCTTTGTCTGTTGCAATGGAAACTATAGGCTCGTCATTATCTGCTACAGACACATATTCACGTTTTGCAGGATTAACCGGAGCAGGAATATCGGAAAACATAGTCTTTATTGTTTTCTCAACAGTATCAACATCCACATCACCAACAACAATTATAGCCTGCAAATCCGGACGATACCATTTCTTATAGTATGCTCTCAGTTCTTCGGGCTTGAAATTGTTTATCACATCTATCGAACCGATTGGAATTCTGTTGGCATATTTATTTCCTGGAAACATTTGTTGCAACTGCTTTTCCAGAAGTCTTTGGCTAGCGTCACGTCTGGTTCGCCATTCTTCACGGATAATTCCTCGCTCTTTCTCAATCATTGAATCTGTAAGAGCAAGAGAATTGGACCAGTCGTGAAGGATAAGCAAACAACTGTCCACAACATTAGGCTTATCAACAGGAGCATTGATAATTGTATATACAGTTTCGTCGAATGATGTATATGCATTCAGGTTTTCTCCCATTCTCATTCCAACGCTCTGTAGATATTTGTCAATTCCATTTTCCGGGAAATTCTTTGTACCGTTGAAGGCCATATGTTCCAGGAAGTGAGCAAGGCCAGCCTGATTGTCTTCCTCCAAAACCGAGCCGACATTCTGCGCGATATAAAAATCAGCTCTGTTTTCCGGCAGCTCATTGTGCCTGATATAATAAGTCAAACCATTGTCCAACTTTCCGTATCTGACCTTTGGGTCGATTGGTAGAGGCTGCATTTCCTGGGCTTGCAAAAAGCCAGAAGAAAGGAAAATAATAAGCAAACAGCCTAAACATAAAAAAAACTGCTTTTTCATATAATATGATTATTTTTATTCAGTTGGCAAATCTAAATAAATTCAGAGAAAGTATATTCGGATACTAGTACAGTTTATTTCTGTTTTCAAATATTTTCGTTTTATTTGCTATTGGAAGGACATCTAATAATGATAAGAAAGAAACGAAACCCCTATAAACAATTAAAGGCTGTCTCACGACAACCCCTAATCAAACTTTGTTAACCTTAAATCTAATACTATTATGAAAAAACCACGGTGCAAAAGTATAGCTAATGCAAGCATTTGTCAAGTGTTTTTGCGCTAATAAATATTAAACGTCGGATAATAAATGCAAAATATAGCTTTTAGTAATATTTTTCCGTAGATTTGAACCTGAAAACTTAATCACTCACGAATTATCATCAATAAAATCCATATAAATAAAAACATGAAACACAATTTTAAATCAATTCTTACGGTGAGCCTTGCCGCCATCGCTTTATCGTCCTGTGACAATTCCAATCCTCCAGCTCCGATTATGCCGGTTCCTACACCGGAACAGGTTGAATGGCATAAAATGGAAACTTATGCTTTTGTGCATTTCGGACTAAACACATTCAACGATTTGGAATGGGGATATGGAAATACTCCTGCATCTACATTCAACCCTGTCGAATTAGACTGTGAACAATGGGTAAGAACTATTAAGGCTGCAGGTCTTAAAGGTGTTATCCTTACTGCAAAACATCACGATGGTTTCTGTCTTTGGCCAACAAAAACAACAGAATACAGCGTAAAGAATTCTCCCTGGAAAAACGGAAAAGGAGACATGGTAAGAGATCTGTCTGATGCTTGTAAGAAATACGGACTTAAGTTTGGTTTGTATTTGTCGCCTTGGGACAGAAATAATGCCAACTATGGAACTGATGCTTATGTAGAAACTTATCATGCGCAAATAAATGAACTTATCAGCAACTATGGTCCGCTATTTGAATTCTGGTTCGACGGTGCAAATGGTGGAGATGGCTGGTATGGCGGTACAAACGAAAAACGCTCAATCAACGCCAAAACTTATTACAACTACGAACGTGCCAAAGATTCAATCAAGGCAAAGCATCCGAATGCTATGATTTTTGGAGGAACTGTTCCTGATATCAGATGGATTGGTAATGAAGATGGTTGGTCTGGAGATACACAATGGAGTATCTATGCACCAGAACCAATGATGAAAAACTATAACCACAGTATGTGGGGAGACGAAAACCAGAAACAATGGTTAGGCGGAGAATGTGACGTTTCTATCCGTCCGGGATGGTTCTATCATGAAAGAGAAGATCATCAGGTTAAATCTCTTGCTACGATGGTTGATTTGTATTACAGAAGCGTTGGACATAATGCAAACTTCCTTCTCAACTTCCCTGTTGCTTTGACTGGAAAGATTCCTGCTTCAGATTCAATCCGTGCGGTTGAATGGTACAAGACTATTCAGGAAGATTTCAAGACTAATCTTCTTAAAGGTGCTTATGTAGAATCAAGCAGCCGCCGTGGACAGAAATTCAGCGCAAACAATACAACAGACGGAAACTGGGACAGCTATTGGGCAACAGAAGATGGCGTAAACACAGGAAGCCTTACTTTCACTTTGCCTTCAGAAACTAACGTCAACAGACTTTTGTTGCAGGAATATATTCCATTAGGACAGCGTGTACGCAAATTCGATATTGAGTATGAAAACAATGGTATGTGGCAGCCGGTAGAATCTGTTGACTCTACTACTACTGTCGGCTACAAACGTATCGTGCGTTTCCAAACTGTAAAAGCAAAGAAATTGCGTGTTAATTTCCGTGACGCAAGAGGTCCGCTATGCATAAATAATGTAGAAGCTTATCTTG
This sequence comes from Parabacteroides sp. KHUB-01, assembly GCF_056640935.1. NCBI lineage: Bacteria > Pseudomonadati > Bacteroidota > Bacteroidia > Bacteroidales > Tannerellaceae > Parabacteroides > Parabacteroides sp. KHUB-01. The sequence goes on from NZ_CM153256.1 coordinate 2,131,324, forward strand.
CTCCGGCTTTGATTACAGAACCTGTTATTACACGCGATGAGAATAATATGGTAAGCATAAAATCCGGTGATGCAAATGCTATTATTTATTACACTACTGATGGCTCTGAACCAACAAAAGAATCAAATGTATATAATGGCAACATTGAGTTCTCCAAAAAAGGAACAATAAAAACTATTGCTTATGACAAGACTTTCGACAAATATAGTCCAATAAGCTTTAAGGAATTCGATATTCCTTCAACAGCATATACTTTGGTATATCCTGAATCAAAAGAGCCTAAAAACTTATTTGATGGAAATGGACGTACATGCGTAATTATGCCTGAGAAAAAACAGGAAATAACAATTTCGCTAGATAAAGCATATAAATTGAAAGGATTCCGCTATACTCCGGATCAGAACAGATTTTCCGGTGGACATATTTCAAAATATCAGCTGTATGTTGACGGCAAGCTCGTTTCTTCCGGCGAATTCTCAAATATAAAGGCTAATCCAATAGAACAGGAAATTTTGTTTGCTCCTGTAAACGGAAAGGAAATAAGATTTGTGAACGTTCGCTCTGTTGACGATGTTCCACAAGTTTCAATAGGTGAATTTTCAGTAATATCAGAATAAAACAAAAAACCCCGAAGTTCAGAACTTCGGGGTAATTTTTTGTGGTCCCACTTGGGCTTGAACCAAGGACTCCCTGATTATGAGTCAGGTGCTCTAACCAACTGAGCTATAGGACCGGGATTCAGAGGAACATCGCCCTCTGAAATCGGATGCAATATTACAACATATTATTGAATTATGCAAATTTATTTTGAAAAATCTACTTTTCAGCAGCATCAGAAGCTGCGAATTCCATCAGATAAGCCTTGATAAAACCATCAATTTTACCATCCATAACACCGTTTACATCAGATGTTTGATAGTTTGTACGATGGTCTTTCACACGACGGTCGTCAAACACATAACTTCTTATCTGCGAACCCCATTCGATTTTCTTCTTTCCAGCCTCAATTTTAGCCTGCTCTGCCATGCGATGCTTCAATTCTTTATCATACAAGATTGAGCGCAACTGACGCATAGCGTTCTCACGGTTCTTTGGCTGGTCACGTGTTTCGGTGTTTTCAATAAGGATTTCTTCCTCTTCTCCTGTATAAGGATCTTTGAACTGATAACGCAAACGCACACCGGATTCCACCTTGTTTACGTTCTGTCCACCAGCACCACCGGAACGGAATGTGTCCCATGAAATTGCAGCCGGATCAATCTTTACTTCGATTGTATCGTCAACAAGAGGAGTTACGAAAACAGAAGCAAACGATGTCATTCGCTTTCCCTGAGCATTGTAAGGAGAAACACGAACAAGACGGTGAACACCGTTTTCACTTTTCAAATATCCGAAAGCATAATCACCTTCAATATTGAAAGTCACAGTTTTTATACCAGCCTCATCACCTTCCTGCAAGTTGGCAATAGTAACTTTATATCCGTTGCTTTCTGCCCAACGCATATACATACGCATAAGCATTGAAGCCCAGTCCTGACTTTCAGTTCCACCAGCACCGGAGTTGATTTTGAGGACACAACTCATCTGGTCGGCTTCCTCACGAAGCATATTTCTGAACTCAAGATTTTCAACCAATTCCAATGCATGATTATAGCTTTGGTCAACTTCTTCTTCAGAAACTATACCTTCTTTTACATATTCATAAGCAAGTTGCAACTCTTCAGCTGCGCCCTTTACTTCGTTATATAGTTCTATCCATTTCTTAAGGTCTTTAACCTTCTTCATCTGTGCTTCAGCACGCTTTGCATCTTCCCAGAAACCAGGGTCATGTGTACGAAGTTCTTCTTCTTCAAGCTGGATGGTCTTACCATCGATGTCAAAGATACCCCCTCAGCGCCTGCTCGCGCTCCAACACATCGTGTAGTTGGTCTGATGTAATCATAATTCTTTCTCTATTATATTATTGGTAAATAAAATTCTGCTACAAAGATAGTGAAAGGTGAGCGTAGAGACAAATCATAAACTTGTTTTTGATTGATTCTACCGAAGCACATCTTATCATTAGGAGAATATATAAATAAGAAAAGGTCGGTATCTTTTCTCAGAAACATTACAGTATTTCTATAAAAAGATACCGACCTTTTTGAAGAAAATATTATTAGAAAAAACTTTTTTATCTGCGGCGTCGCACCGAACGAGTCGGAGTTGTATTTGCAGGTTTCGGAGCCTTAGTTTTAACCTTAGTTTCCTTTTCCTTGCTCTTCTCCGCTACTTCCTTCTCTTTCTTGGCTGCTTTCTTTGCATCCTTGCTATTTGCAGCTACAGCTGTAGTATCAGGCTGCATCCAAAGGGATTTTTCAAAAGTAACAAGCTGATTTTCTATCTTTTCCTGTTCCTTTTTCAAAGAATCTGGAGTCGGGCAATAAGCCTGAAGCGGCTGATTCAGCAAATTCTGAGTTTTGATAATATCACCCTTAAACATTCGTCTGCGGAAATAATCATCATAAGTAAACGTCATGACATTGTTTGTGTTTGATGTCATGATATAAGTGTTGTTGATATAAGGACGTATAGATTCGTAAGGAACCCAGAACATAGCCATTGTTGTCTCGCCTATATCACCATTTGATGTAAGAATAGGACAAATAGCCAAAGTCTTCACATCGAATACTGAATTCTGCTGGTCGAAATACCAGGCTTCTTTCACATAATAAGACTTTACATCAGCAGAAGGGATATCGCTTTCATTAACTATGAAAGATGCAGGCTTATCACCTTTCGCCGGCACTTCATCATAAAAGATATGGAATCTATCAAGCAAATCCTTAAGCACAACCTTGCGTGATTCGCTGAAATCTTCATATCCATCAAGATATTCATACACATCCAGCTTGTCGTCACATATCAGTTGAAATATGGTTGAGAACAGATTCATCTGTCCGTTCATAGGCTGAGTGGGATAATACAAAGGAGCATTGGCTTCTTTGGTCAAATCAATCTGACGATATATAACACGCATCCAACGGGCATTTGATATATCCTGAGTCATTCGTTCGTTCAAATCAATAGCACGCACTGTCAGTTCAGGAAGGCCTTTATTGTCATCTTCCTTTGCACGTTCGCCACGCGAAGCCACCGGTGTTCTTCGGCGATTCTGATCAGACGAATTATCATCTTGTGCCATAACAGGCATTGAGGTAAACAAAGCTGCCACAAGAGATGCTATGTAATAAATACGTTTCATATTCATTGTTTTCTTATCGAATATACTGTATATTAATTCACTATTACTTCAATTGGTGAAATAGTACGTTCCTTGCCATCAGGACCTTTTACCAGAACTCTGGTAATATAGAATCTTTTACCACGAGCCAAACGACGGATATAATCCTTCTGACGCTGAGAGAACTCTCTTCCCTGAGCAACTTCAGGAATAACATTTCCCATAGAATCGAAGAATGTTAGCTCGAAACTCAAAACCGTAAAAGGCACATTCAGCAAATCATCGTCGATAGCTGCCATAATTCCATCGGCACCGACCAAATCACGTTTCAACATCTTACCACCACGGAATTTCTTGACATTTCCGTTTGCATCCTTATATTCAATATAAGGCATTGGGTCTGGCAATGCACGTACTCGGAATGATGTCTGAGCCATCTCAACTGTTCTGCCATCTGCCATTCTGGCTCTCACTGAAACTACTGCTTCTTTACCTACAGTAGTTGGTTTTGCCTCCCACACATCTCCATTTCGGGTCAATGTTCCGTTTGTCATTGTTGCCGTAACATTACTACTTGGAACACCCGGAACAGCAATTCTTAACGGATTGGAAATTCCGGCATAAAGAACATTCATCAAAGTAGGAGCAACAGTAGCACTAGGTTCTGTTACGAAATACTCGCTCTTGAACGGATATTTCACCATTATACCTTCACTGTTAGGCATCTGTATATATCCTTCGACAGGGAATGTACCTGTTGAACCTGCAGTTACAGTAAACAACCCTTCCTTATCTTCAGGCAACTGCTTGCCGTTGACAAATATCGAAGGTCTCTTTGTTGAATCGACAGCCGACAAAACAATATTAGCCTTATATTGTCCGCCACGCATAACAATCTGACTTTCCGGTATTACCTGAGCCTTTATCTGATTGACGCGATAATCGCCCATATCAACACTGCTAAGCAAATAGCTGAGCACCTGACCCTCTATGTTTCGTATATCACTTTGCATTTTAGTAAGCAACGTGATAGAAGCAGCAACCGGCATATTCTCAAACAAAGCCTCTTCCCATTTACGGATATTAAGTCCAGGTTTGCGAGGAGCTTTTGTTGAAAGAGAAGCATCAATCACCGTTGTCATAGCAGAATCAATAACCATCTCACTCAAGAAACTTCTATAAGAATCTATTGCTTCACGCAAATTCTTTCCTTCTCCCGAAACAGGAGCCAGCATAACCCTTGTTGCAGCTTCCAAGTCATCTTTATGCTCAATGTTGTTTACATTTGCATTTTCTCCATCTGCAATCTTGGCAATACGAACTTTCAAATCTTGAATATAATTGAACAAAGAATCGGATTTATCCGTTACTTCCTTGCCTTTCAAATACCATTCCTTAACCTTTTCAGGATTACTCTCATAGCTTGAATTCAAGGCATCGGCAACTATCTCGTTGCGATGAACAGAGTTGTCGATAGAAGCATGCAAACTATCTTCCACCAATTCAAAGCCATCGAGGACCTCTGACGATACATTCAGTGCCATCATTGCAATAAACACCAAATACATCAGATTAATCATCTTCTGACGAGGCGAATTCGGATTATTAGATATTCCTGCCATTTTATTCCTTTCTATCTTATAATATTACTGCTGTGGAGTAACATATGGATTTTGCTGATAATTCGCTCCATAGTGCGGTTGCTGATACATTGGCTGCTGATACATAGGTTGCTGCGGAGCCATATTTACAGTCATCGCCTGAAGCAGTCTTGAATAAACCTGATTCAACTGTGCCAGCTGTTGAGTCATTTTTTCTGTCTCACTCTTGAAAACAGAGCTGTCAACAACTGAACCGTTATACATATCTCTCATTCTTGCTATGCTTGCATTTATCTGTTCAAGATTTTCAAGCTGCATAGAGATTCCACGCATCTGAGCTTCATAAGCAGCATTCAATCCACTCATATTGCGGTTCAGAGATTCCATCTGCTGAACATAGCCTTTAGAGTTGAGAGTTATATCATCTGAGTTTTCAGTAATATGCTGATAAGAGTTGAGCAATGTTGAAGAGACGTTAGTAAGCGAAGTTGTCACCTGCTTGAACTGTTCCATCTGTTCAGCCATTGTTGAAAGCTGTTCCAAGTATTTTTGTGTAGCTTCTGTCAGCTCTGCCATCTTTGAAATCTGTTCGGCTGCGCCACTCAGTTTCTTGATACTGTCAGACAAATTCTTTGTATCTTCTTCTGTTACATTCAAACCTAAAGAAGCCGCAGCATTTGCGCCGTTGACAGTTGAAGCTGCTCCTTGCATATTTATAACTGTACCACCGGTATTTACAATACTATTCAAACCAGAATCTCCTTTAGAAAAATCCGGACGGTCAAGCGGGTTCTTTGACTTCAGAACAGGGAACACATCTTCCCAATGATATTCATCTCCAGGACGTTCGAAAGCAGATATGAAGAACACGGCAGCTTCAGTAAGCATCGCAACAAACAAAATCTGATTTGCGTATGGCAAGTGCAAAAGTTTGAACAATGCACCGATAATTACAATAGAAGCACCCCAGCTATAGCAGAAATTCAACACTCGCTTTCCCTTTTCGCTGGAAAGGAACATTTCCATTATGTTTTTATATCTTCTATATTTCTTTCCCATTATAATATATGTTTTAATGTTGTCTGATATTTTTATGATAAAGATTGTCCAGCCCTAGTCAGCCGGACAATCATTTCTTATTTCTTTCCTTTTGAGAAACCAATTTGTGTACGCACACAGCGGAATCCGATATATGAACGTGTTTCGTTCTGATATTCAAAGCTTCTCATATCTGAACGTATGAACTGGGAAACATCCTTCCATGAACCGCCACGAACGACCTTCTTCTTCATTGCATAAGGATCTTCCTTGGCCGCATTATAACGTAACTCAGGATTCATATCACTCATCTGACTCGGACCTGACTCAGAAAAGGCAGTGGATGTCCATTCCGAAACATTACCAGCCATATCATACAAGCCGAAATCATTTGCTGCAAACGAAGCGACACGCGATGTAATCAAGTGTCCGTCTTCAGTATAATTTCCTTTACCCGGTTTGAAGTTTCCAAGGAAACAACCTTTTCCACTCTGCAAATCATCTCCGGCCCAAGGATATTTGTTTTCATTCTTTCCTGTGCGGGCTGCATATTCCCATTCTCCTTCAGTCGGCAAACGGAACGGCTCGATAACTTGTCCGGCAGGCAAAATCAACGACTGTTTATATAAGTTAGTGCGCCAAACGCAGAATGCAGTTGCCATTTCCCATGAAACACCAACAACAGGATAGTCATCATATCCCGGATGGCTGAAATACATTCTCATATACGGCTCATTATAAGCATTGTTGAAATCATTTACCCAACAAGTTTCATCAGGATAAATATTCACCATGCGAGTGTGAAGGAAATCCCACGGACCGCTCAACGGACGAGTAATAGTTTCATTAACGATATTTCCCTCATCATCAATATAGGCAGTATCTTTTGATATCATAACAACCTCATTCGGGTCAACCTTGATATCTGTGTTACGCACTCTGTCCTCCGGATTCAGACGATACTTGCGCAAAGCTGCTGTTGTGTAATCATACCATTCATACTTATATACCATCTGTTTTGGATCGAGCTGTTTCTCGCCTGTTACAGGATTTGTATAATACACACTTTCAATAGCACGTATTTCATCTTCATTAGCTCTCTTCCAAGGAATAGGACGGCTCCAGTCAAGATGCGGAGTTACAGGTTCGCCATACTTATCTTCAGTAATCTTGAACAAGTCATTTCCTCCATAAGCAGGATCGGCAAGACGTTCTCTGATAATTGAGTCGCGCACCCAATATACAAATTGTCTGTATTTTGCATTAGTTATTTCCGTTTCATCCATCCAGAATGCATCAACGGAAATTCCTTTTGTTTCAGGATTTATACCCCAAATTGAATCTTTATCAGATGGTCCCATGTCGAAAGCTCCACGCTTAACCAGAACCATACCATAAGGCGCCGGCTCGTTAAAAGCCATACCTCTGACACCTACAACTTCTCCTCCTCCACCGGAAAGAGACTTGCCGCATGATGTAAGCAGCGACGCCACAGCTATTAGTACTACTAATAATTTTTTCATATACTATAATATACGTACGCTTTTATGCTTGTTTTTACCTGTTTTCGTTTTATTCAGCTTAAGCCTGTATTGAACAACAATTTCATGGCTTCCGCTTGTGACCTTTCGTATTGCCGTTGTAGGATAACTGTAAGAATATCCAACCTGAAATCTTCCCAGTTTAGCTCCAAGCAGCAATCCGACCGATTCGCTTATTCGCCAAGATAAACCTCCACTGAACATTTTATTATATTCCAGCCTTGCTGTAATATCTGCATGAAAATTCGTCAAATCAGTAAGCAGAAAAACAGACGGCTGCAACTCATATAACGGATTTTTTAATGTTATATTGTATCCACCCATTAAATTTAACACACTTCCTATGTAAGTATATATATTTTCCTCAAGTTCAAGCACCGGAGAGTTGATATGAGTGAAACCTATTCCTGCATAGAACTTTTTATGCATATAAAACAAACCGGCATTCAAGTCTAAAGCCATAGACTGCACTTTGGTTGTAGGGAAAGCCGGGTCAACCTGCTGATGATAGTCGCTGGATGGAATATAAATACTATCACCGCTGAATGACTGGTTAACCACTCCTATCTGAAGTCCACCACTGAGAACTCCGCCAAAAAGTTTGTGTTTATAAGCATATTGCAATCCAAGATGAGTATTCTGAAACAAACCTATACTCTCTGTGAAAACATTCAGTCCAACACCATGTTGCGTTTTTCCTATTTTAAAAGGCATATCAGCCGTAACGAAGAAAGAACGCGCTGCATTGGGAAATCCTAACCACTGTTGATTGAAAAGTGCCAGGATTTTCATATCCTCAGTTGAACCTGCTGCTGCCGGATTATAATAGTTTGTGGCAAGGAAATAATGGCTTAAGGCTGCATCATACTGGGCTTTCACTCCTAATACACTGGTTAGCAGTCCTAAAAATATAAAACATATTAATCTTTTCATCTCCTGTGCCGTCACTTTTGTATATATTATACTACAATAACGTATATTTTTCCGTAATATTATAAAACTCAAGTTTCACAAGCTCAAATTCCACAGTTAACGAGTCAACAAGAAAACGAGTTGACAAGATATTATAGATAATTCAAGTACAATGTGACTGTTTTTTTAATATTGTCAACTTGTATCTGTAGCCTTATCAACCTTTATACTGAGTAATTTGTAAAACTTAAGTAACTTTACAAATACAAAATTACTAATAAAATGTGATAAACAGAAAAATACGGTAAAGTTATTGGAAATGCGTAGGTTTAAGGGGCAAACTTTGTGTTATAAAACGCTCCTGGAAAGACGTGTAAAACAGGTCCGGATGTATCTCCGCGTGGGGCCGTATATATTTCTGATTATTTACTGTCCCACGGCGACGTAGGTTCGGATGTATTTTCTGGGAATTATTATCCGGTACATATTCTGTAATTTGGGTCATTTTTTCTGTATTTCATCTACCATAAAAAATCTATCATTTCCGAACTTTGCCATAACAAATTAATCTTATAAGCTATGGTAAAGAAAGTCCTGATTTTATCATCCAGTCCTCGCCGTAATGGCAATTCAGATTCATTGGCAAATGAATTTATGCGAGGAGCAATTGATGCCGGAAATGTTGTGGAAAAAATTTTCCTCAGAGACAAATCAATACATCCATGTTTAGGTTGCAGCGTATGTAGCAAAGATAAAAAGCCATGCCCGCAAAAAGACGATGCTGCTGAAATAATAGAAAAGATGCTGCAAGCCGACACTATAGTAATGGCAACACCTGTATATTTCTATTCAATGAGCGCTCAAATGAAAACGTTAATTGACCGTTGCTGTGGACCATATACAGAAATGAAAAACAAAGATTTCTATTTCCTGGCAGCTGCTGCAGAAGACGATCCAAGCATTATGGACAGAATCATAGTAAGCTTCAAAGGTTTTCTGGATTGTTTGGAAAATCCTACAATCAAAGGCTCTGTATTCTGCGGAGGTGTTTGGCTTCCAGGTGAGATAAACGGAAAGCCTGCTTTAAAAGAAGCATATGAAATGGGAAAGAATATAAAATAAAATCTAGCTGTAATATGACTTTGGAAGAATTTATTGAGCATGTCAAAGCAGGAAAACCTCTTGATAATGATGATATTTATGCTCTAATGAACGAAAAAAGCGAAGAAGCACGTAAAATAACTTTCGAGCTTAACAGTGCTTATCATACACAGGAAGAAATTCGCAAATATATTTCCATTCTAACCGGAAAGGAAATAAATGAAACACTGCGTGTTTTTCCTCCGTTTTATACTGATTTCGGAAAAAATATCACAATTGGGAAAAATGTATTCATAAACGCTTGTTGCCATTTCCAGGACCACGGAGGAATAGTGCTGGGAGATGATTGTCTGATTGGGCATAATGTTGTTTTCGCAACATTAAATCATAGTCTTGACCCTGAAAAACGTGCGTCGATGATTCCTGCTCCAATCATTGTCGGTAAAAAGGTTTGGATTGGCTCTAATTCAACAATCCTGCAAGGTGTAACCATAGGTGATAATTCAATAGTTGCTGCCGGTTCAGTCGTAACCAAAGATGTTCCGGCAAATACAATTGTCGGTGGAGTTCCTGCAAAAGAAATAAAGAAAATCAATCAATGATTGTATTAATAATTTAAGTTTCATCGGTTTTTAGCTTCCGGACAATAAGCGATAAAGAGTCCGGCAAAGTAAAAGCCCGAGAAACTATAGTCCATAATCATTGAGTTTTCCCAAGTTTTACGACTTGGGAAAACTCAATTTATTACATCTACAAAATCAAAACGCGAAACATCAACCAAACCTTTATCTGTTAGTTTCAGTTCCGGAATAACCGGTAATGCCATAAATGCCATGGTTATAAACGGGGCTTTCAATTTACATCCAAGACTCTTTGTTTTGGCATTAATACGATTATAGTTTTCTGCAATAGTATTTGCCGGTTCATGTGACATGAGGCCTGCAACCGGTAGCGGGAAAATATCTGTTTCATCATCCGAAACAACGCCTACACCGCCTTTATATCCAATCAGAGCATTAATGATTTTCACTAAATACTGGTTTGAAGAACCTATAGCCACAATATTATGACTGTCGTGAGCAATTGTTGCACCGATGGCTCCATTGCTGATATTGAATCCTTTGATAAATCCAACCTGAGGCTTGCCGTTTCCATAACGGTTATAAACAACTATTTTCTGTATTTTCGGATCAGACAATTCCTCAACTGGAACAATCTCTTTATCAGTCAGAAGCTCTCCATCAACGGCAACAATGACTTTTGCATAGCCTTTCGATGTGTCAAGAAAAATATCCTGAAGAGTTATCGGTTCTGCCTCAAAATTATTAGGCATAACATTTATACTATCATTCACTGTCAAATTATGATCTATCAGTCCATTTTTACTATCATAAACCAAATAACCGTCTATAATTGCAGAAACCACATTAAAATCCACAAGATTATCTACGGCAATGAAAGTAGCATTATCTCCTTTCCTCATCAACCCGACAGGCAGTTTATAATGATTTACAGGATTGATACATGCAGCCTGAAGAATATCCCATATTGAAATTCCTTTTGCTATGCCACGACGCACCAATGCATCAATATGCCCCGCTACAAGATCATCCGGATGTTTATCATCAGAACACAACATCACCATCTCAGGACTTTCTGAAATAATTGAATAAAGAGCATCAAAATTACGTGCAGCACTACCTTCTCTTATAATAACTTTGATTCCATTCTTGATTCTTTCACGTGCCTCTTCGACGGTAGAACATTCATGATCTGTAGATATACCGGCTTCGGCATACTTACGGAGGTCTTCTCCTTTTATTCCTGGAGCATGGCCGTCAACCTTTTTCCCAGCCTGAAGTGCGGCATCTATTTTGCCTATAACCTCTTTATCTTCGGCAATTACACCAGGATAGTTCATCATCTCTGCAAGAAAATATATATCGTCACGACGTATGTATTCCCTTGTCATATTTGCGTCAATATTTGCACCTGCCGTTTCCAGATGAGATGATGGAACACACGACGGAAGTCCGAAGAAAAATTTGAAGCGGGAATCTTTTGCATTACCTATCATGAAATCCAAACCTGCAATACCTAAAACATTTACTATTTCATGAGGATCGCAAACAGCATTTATTACTCCATGACAAACAGCCACTTTGGCGAAATTAACAGGCGTCATCATTGAACTTTCAATATGAATATGAGCGTCTGTCAAAGCTGGAAGATAATAAGGTGCATTTTCTTCTACCGAATCTATACGGATTATATCACTGATCACTCCATTTTTCACAACTATTACTCCAGGAAATACAGATTTTCCGGTAATATCAACAATATGCCCTTTGTAGGTTTCTGTAGAATTACTATTTATATGTTTTGCCATATAGTCAGTCAAATTCATAAAAACAATTTGAGAAAAATTTATTTGCTGCTTTTGAGAAAAGCTTAATAATAAAGAAGAAGCCGCTTGGCTTAAGTTCTGACATCTAATACTATCTTTAATTTCATATTAACGAAGATAGCAATATTTTTCGTATTTATAATGCTCTGTATCTGCCTTTGCTTATTTTTGTATAAAATACCACATTATAATATTATGACAAAGCACATCATTGACATTGAAAACTGGGAAAGAAAAGAGTATTATAATTTCTTTGGAATGATGGACAATCCATTCCTGGGTGTAACAGCAAAAGCTGATTTTTCCCAATGTTATATTCAGGCAAAAGAAGACGGCGAATCTTTTATGCTCTATTCTCTCCACAAAATCCTTAGAGCAGTTAATGCCATTCCGGAATTCAGATACAGAATTGAGGATGAAAACGTAGTTATTTATGACACAATCAGTGCAAGTTCAACGATAGGAAGAGAAAACGGAAGCTTTGGATTCGGATATTTCAATTATTACGAAGACAGGAAAGACTTTGTATCTGAAGCAAAGAAAGAAGTAAAAAGAATCAAGGAATCGTCCGGCTTATGTTTGGGTAAAGAAGAAGCAAGGATGGATTTAATCTACTATTCTCCACTTCCTTGGATTGATTTCACTGATATCAGCCATGCCGGAAATATAGCCAAAGGCCAGTCTATACCTAGAATTACTACAGGAAAACTAACAGAAACAGGAAACAAACTTGAAATGTCTGTTTCTGTTGAGCTGAACCACGGATTGGCAGACGGATATCATGTTGCCCAATTTTTCCGGCTTCTCAATGAAATGTAAGAAACAGTCATATTCTTAGGACATAAAAAAGAGGAACAAGGAAAATATTTTCCTGTTCCTCGTGTCAAACTATCTTCTAATTAATATTCTTCCTCGTTGAAAAAGAAATCCTCTTTACTTGGATAATCAGGCCAAATATCTTCCATACATTCATATATTTCACCTTCATCTTCCATTTCCTGCAAATTTTCGATTACTTCCAACGGAGCGCCTGAGCGCTGTGCATAATCAATAAGTTCATCTTTGGTCGCTGGCCAAGGAGCATCTTCTAGTTTAGAAGCTAATTCTAATGTCCAATACATATTGTTTTTAGTATTAAATGACTGAGTTAACAGTCAGGTTCTCAAATTTCACGCAAAAATAGAACTTTATTTTTTAGATGCAAGTATAATCCCAAATAATTTCTTTGCCATTTTGATTTATACATTCTTTTCGCGCTAAAACGAATAAATAGTCAGATAATCTGTTCATAAAGACCAGAACAGGTTCTTCAACTTTATGTTCTTCAGCAAGACGATAAATCTGGCGCTCAGCACGTCGGCAAACAGTTCTACAAACATGAGCCAAAGAAGCTGAACGGCATCCGCCAGGCAAAACAAAACTCTTCATCTTAGGCAGTTCGTTATCCAAACGATCAATCTCCCTTTCCAGTTTTTCTATGCTTTCAGGCGTAACTCTACTTTCTATTTTAAGCTCTGTTGTTTCTTGGTCTGTTGCCAAATAAGAACCTATAGTGAACAATTTATGCTGAATAAACAATAAGAAATCAGCATCTTCCTGACTATCCAATGATGTTATCAGTAATCCTATAAATGAATTCAATTCATCAATTGTGCCATAGCTTTCAATGCGCTGATGAGATTTAGGAACACGTTGTCCTCCAACAAGAGAAGTTGTTCCTTTATCTCCAGTTCCGGTATAAATCAAACTTTTCTTCATATTATCGTTCGTATTTATTTATTATCAAAAGTAAACTATATAATCCTTCCTGTGTAATCTTTTATTGAAAAAGACAAAACCTATATTATACAAATCAAAAGTAAGAACTACTTCAGATGTATTCTTCAACTCATTCCAAAACAATCTCATGTTTTTATTGTCACGTATTCCTTCAATAACGAATACTGTATCGGGATGAATATGCTTGATGCATTTATTAAACAATTCAGAAATAGAATTTGAATTATCAGAGCAGTTAAAAAAAACAAAATCAAATATTGGAATATCCTCAAATACTTCATCCAAAGTATGCGAATACTCTCCGATTTTTTTCTCCAGTTTTATATTCATATTAGAGAAAGCCCAATCGGACAATTCAGCATCCTTCTTATCTTCCTTTATTAAAACACTTTGCAATCCGGAAGAATATGCATTATAATACAAAGAAGATATACAATCTCCACCAATCTGTAATATTTTACGTGGTTTTATATAATTCATGAGTCTGAACAAAAGTTCTCCGTGGGAAACTTTTATCAACGATTTGTAATTATATTCAGATTTATATTTTATCTGTTTTCGTATAATATCAATACGGTCAAAACAATAATAAGGACAGCGTTCATCTATAACCTTTGTAATTAAATTAAAGGCGAATGGTGAATGAACACCAAAACCACGACGAAATCTCAGAAACCGATAAATAAGTACCGTTTTCCTCACTTTGTCAAATAATTGAAGCATAATATTTCCCTTCTCGTTAATTATGCGAAGATAGTATTTTTCATTTATATTTTCAGGTACATATTTACTTAAGTTTCGCAAGCTCAAATTTCAGCTAACAAGTTGACAATAACTATTAGATTATTAATTGTAAAGTAACATTTGTTTTTACCTTCTCAACCTGTCTATGAAGTATTGTTTACTTTTAAGCTGAACTACCTGCAAAACTTAAGTAAGTTATAATAAAATGCATATACCTATCTGTTGAAAATTCAATTTGTTTCATTACTTTTGCCGCTGTTTTAACATCTTTGTCTAATGAATAATAAATTATCAAAACTAACGAACCGCCAATATCTCCAAAGAGAAATGCAAGATTACGTTATGATTGCATTTGGTATGATATTGTATTGTATTGGTTGGACAGTTTTTTTACTGCCTAATGACATTACCACAGGAGGAGTTCCGGGTATTGCTTCTGTAGTATATTTTGCAATAAAGCTGCCAGTTCAATATGTTTATTTTGGCTTGAATGCAATCCTTCTTATGTTAGCCTTGAAAATTTTAGGCTTTAAGTTCAGTATCAAAACTATTTTTGCTGTTTTTGTATTAACGTTTTTATTGTCAATAACTCAAAAATGGACAAGTAATTTCCATATTCTAAGCGATCAGCCATTTATGGCTTGCGCTCTAGGTGCTTCATTTTGTGGAGCTGGTATTGGAGTTGCACTATCTTATAATGGTAGTACTGGAGGAACTGATATTGTTGCAGCCATAGTAAATAAATACAGAGATATATCTTTGGGACGAGTTATAATGTTCTGTGATATGATTATCATATCCTCAAGTTATTTTGTCCTGCAGGACTGGGAAAAAGTCGTATATGGCTATGTTACACTGTTCATTTGCAGTTTCGTTCTTGACCAGATAGTAAACAGTAACCGACAGTCTGTACAATTCTTCATTATATCAAAGCATTATGAGGAAATAGGTCATAGAATAAATAAAGACATGCATCGAGGCGTAACAGTTATTGATGGTACAGGTCTTTACACAGGTTTAGGTGTTAAAATGATGTTCGTGCTTGCTAAAAAGAGAGAATCAAATATGATTTTCCGTCTTATTCAAGATATTGACCCAGATGCATTTGTATCCCAAAGTGCTGTAATTGGTGTTTACGGAAAAGGATTTGATCATATAAAGATAAAATCCAAATCAACAGATAAAGAGAAAAAAAGAGACTCCGAATAAAAACTTAGGAAATACAAAAAAGAAGACACACTTATTCAAATGACTGATAAGTGTGTCTTCTTTTTTATATTCTCTTGTCAACTTGTATCTGAAACCTTTATCTACTATTTCAAGAAAATATTCATTAATCCAAGTTCATTAAGGAAAATCAAAGCAATTGCTATAGGAGCAATATACTTAATAAAAAACGCATAAGAACGGAAGAAGTAGAATTTTATACTTCCTTCGTTTGTAAGCTCAGCTTTAAGGATTTTATTATCTATTCTCAAACCGACAAAAATACAAATCAACATTCCTCCAAGCGGCATCATAATCTTCGCAGTCAGATAATCCAGAGCATCAAAGAAAATAAGTCCGCCTATCGTATATTCTTTCAGAACACCAAAAGATAACGAACTTATTATACCCAATATAGCTACACCAAACGAAACAACCCACGCAGCCTGCTTTCTGGTAATATGATATTCCTCATGCACATAAGCCGTTGCTACTTCGTGAAGCGAAATAGTTGATGTAAGAGCAGCTAACGCCAGCAAGATAAAGAAAATAAATGACCATGCATTTCCGAATGGCAACTGAGCAAATATATTAGGTAAAGTGATAAATACCAGTTCCGGCCCGGCTGTAGGCTCAATTCCAAAGCTAAACACAGCAGGGAAAACCAATATTCCAGCCAAAATAGCAACCAAAGTATTAATTACCGTAACCTGAAACGCCGTTCCCTGCAAATTCGTATCCTTGCTAAAATATGAAGAATAGGTTATCAAACATCCCATACCGATGCTTAATGAGAAAAACGTCTGCCCCATCGCACTTAAGATAACCGACGAAGTCACCTTGCTCATATCCGGAAGGAAAAAGAAAGCCAATCCTTCTTTTGCGCCAGACAATGTCAACGAACGTACACAGAGTAACAACAGTATAATAAATAACGCAGGCATCATAACCTTAGACGCACGTTCAATACCTTTCTCCACTCCTGCAGCTATGATATAATGAGTAAGACCAATAAAAACTATTGTCCACATTATTGGTCGGAACACTGATGTGGAAAAGCCTTTGAAATCAGCAGCGAAATCAGCCGTACTTTTATCAGAAAGCGAAGCACTTAAAGCTTGCCATATATATTCCAATGTCCATCCTGAAACTACAGAATAAAATCCCAATATTAAGAATGCCGCAGCAACGCCATTATATCCAATCAAAGGCCATTTCGTTCCAGGAGCCAGTTTCTTAAACGAACCTGCCGCATTGCTTCGTGTATGACGACCTATAAAAAACTCCGTAATCATTATAGGCAAACCAAGAAGAATGGTAAACAACATGAAAAAGAACAGAAAAGTTCCTCCTCCATTGGCACCAACCATATAAGGAAAACGCCATATACTACCCAATCCAACAGCACAACCAACTGTTGCTAATATCACACCTAATTTGCTACCAAAGGTAACTCGTTCCTTTTTAGCCATAACTTTTTTACTTGTTATTCGCGGACAACCAATCCGTCTTTAATATGAATCACTCTATCTGTATCTTTTGCCAACTGTTCATCGTGAGTTACAATGACGAAAGTCTGCTGCATCTTGTCTCTCAGCTCGAAAAACAATGAATGAAGCTCTTCTTTGTTTTTTGTATCAAGACTTCCCGAAGGTTCATCTGCAAGAATTACTACAGGATTATTAATCAGTGCACGAGCAACTGCCACTCTTTGCTTTTCACCTCCAGAAAGTTCCGAAGGCTTATGCGACATTCGTTCGCTCAATTTCAGAAAATCCAATATTTCTTTAGCCCTTTTTTCTGCCAACGAACTTTTTTCCTTTGCAATCAAAGCTGGAATCATGACATTCTCCAAAGCAGTAAATTCCGGTAATAGCTGATGAAACTGAAACACAAAACCTATGTTCTTGTTTCGGAATGCCGAAAGTTCCTTTTCCGGAAGATTCATCACATTAGTTCCATTGATTTCAAGGACACCATTATCCGGTGAATCCAATGTTCCTAGAATCTGAAGTAAGGTTGTTTTACCGGCACCACTTGGTCCTACAATCGAAACCACTTCTCCTTCCTGAATCTCCAAATTAATGCCTTTCAGCACTTGCAGAGAGCCAAAGCTTTTTGTAATATTATTTGCTTTTATCATATCTCTAAATATTCCTTATGACATAAGACGCAAGAAAACAACCAAATGTAGCCGGCATATATGATACAGTGCCGGTTGTAGTTCGCTTACATTCTTCGTCATTAACTTCTATAATAGCATCCGGATTTGCCATCTCAGTTGAGAAAACCACAGGCAAACCTTTCTGAATTCCCATTCCTCTCAAGCGCTTACGGACAGCTTTTGCCAACGCGCAATTTGATGACTTCGACAAATCAGCAATCTTTATTTGCGACGGATCCACCTTCGCTCCAGCTCCCATCGAGGAAACTATCGGAATATGTCGTTGCAACGCATGATATATCAGAAAAACCTTAGGGCTTAATGTATCAATGGCATCAACAACAAAGTCATATTTAGCTTCATCCAATATAGCTTCAGTACGCTCGTCCCGTAAAAACTCGTTTTTTACGATTAGTTCAAGCTCCGGATTTATATCCAAAAGTCTTTTTGCCACAACTTCAGCCTTTGGCTGACCAATCGTTGAGTGCAAAGCCGGAAGCTGACGGTTTATATTACTTTCATTGACCGTATCGGCATCAACTATCGTCATTTTACCAATTCCGGCACGGCATATCTGCTCTGCAGCGTAGGCACCAACTCCACCTAGCCCAACAACCAAAACATGGCAATCGGAAAGGTATTTCATCCTATCTTCGCCGAAAAGCAAAGATGTTCTAGATTTCCAATTATTATTCATTTGTTATAATTTGAACGCAAAAATAATAAATATGCAACAATTTATTCCATTTTTGATGAATATATTCATCATTCTGCATCAAAAGAAATATATGAGCAAAGTCTGATGTAATCATCTTCCTGAAATTCCTCCAAGAAACGTAATTCGTCCCAACTCTTTATTTCCCCTTTTCTTTTCCTTAGTTTCAGCATTACTTCAGCCTGAGAAAATGATATATAAGGATGGGCTGCCAATTCTTTGGCCGAAAGAATATTTATCTGAATTTTGGAAATCTTCGCCGTATCAACACTAAACCAATCTTTCAGCAACTCATATTTTGCCTCATCTATTCCATATACTTCTTTTAATTGTTCGATATGGCAAAACCCTCCAAGCAGATTTCTGTATTTTACAATTCTATTGGCAAAAGTACTGCCTATTCCTGGAACTCCTTTCAACACAGTTGTATCTGCCGAATTAATCTCTACAACTGTTCCTTTCGCAAACTTCCTTGTATAAGACGAATTTCCCTTTTTAGGACCAACCCAAGGTTTATAAAATTCACGCCTTTCTTTTTTGAATGCCGATGTCTTCTGATTCAGATTTCTATCATTCAATCTTACAGTGTCATTATTTATAATGGAATCTTTAGCTGAAATATAATGTGCCACCTGTCCGGATTCGGTTTTCCTTGTGAAAACAACTGTAATCCACGCTCCGACAACTAAGAACAGAAGAAGAATCAACGCTCTTCTTTCTCCTTTTGAGAAGTAAAACAAATCAAGCCATTTCATAGAATTAAGATTTTGATATTATGATGTAAAGATAATAAAAAATACGGAGAAGCCGAGTCACAGAGATATTTTATTGAGATTAATAAAAAGAGCTCTGAAGAAGCGGAATAATTGTATTTTAGTGCCGTTCCTTCAGAGCTTTTATTTAGGTAGGACTCCGTTACAATTGAGACCTGTAACCTCGTCTTCTTGTCAACTCGTCAACTTGTCAACTAAATATCCCCCATAGCCTTCTGATATTCTTCCCACAAAGCATCAATGCTCTGATCTTCACCCAAAGCATATTTTATTGCTCCATCAAAAGACCAAGGTATAACCTTCAGTGTACTTTGATTGAATTTCCTTAGAAAATCTGAATCCTTATTATCTGTCAGCCATGCAAGGAAAAATCCAGTTGTTTTATAGCCGTCAGTATAATGGCCACCTTTAGGTCTGTCTTCAGGTTTAAAACAACCATTCAGCAAACGAACAGCATCAGCCACACCTTCAATCATTGCCCAAAATGTTTTGTTTGTGCCATAGGTGCCGATTCCTTGGGGTTCGAGCTGGAAACCATGAGTAAGCTCGTGATAAAGAACACCACGTGTTTCATAATCCACTCTGGCTGTATCGTTATTTACAAAGCTCTTTTCAACCCATTGAGTGCTATAATCAATAGTGATTACAGGAGGTTCGCCACTCTTGGCAGAAACGCCATCATAATCCTTAAGATTATAACATATAGTTTCTATACCCGGAATACTGTCTTCAGGCGAGAAATATAAAGTTTTCAACACCTTTCTTGCCTGTTCAGCTATATATTTTTCCGGATTAGGAACAATAGCATGATAAATAGCCGAACCTTTTGTTTCAGGAGATAAATCTTTAAAATCAACGTCTCCGACATTATAGTCAGCCCACATATCTGTTGTTGTTTCCACAACTTCATCCGACTCTTTTTTATCATTACATGAAATCAATCCTCCTAAAACAAGGAAAATTCCCAATATATATTTACAATTCATATTTTTCAAATTATCAATTATTTTATGTTTCGCAAGTTGCTCAACTAAAAGTTTATAAGGCTTCAGAGACAAGTTAACAAGGTCAAAACACTTGCAACTTTACTATTAAACACTTATCAACTTGTCTTCTTGTCAACTTATTATCTGGAAGTTGGGCTTGCGAAATTTAATTCAATTAGTCATAGAATACGGTCTGTCTTCTCCTTCAAACACTCGCTTCTTGTTTGGTTTCGAAGTCATCTCAAATGTCAATGTTCCGCCATTCATTATATCATCCTGAGTAATATAACCTTTTGTATAAGGCTTTCCATTCAGACGGACAGATTTTACGTATCTGTTCTTGTCACTTATCTTTTCAGCTACAACTTCAAATGTTTTGCCGTTTTCAAGAGTTACTTTTATATAAGGAAGATATGGAGCACCAAGAACATACTGGTCAGTTCCCGGACATACAGGATAGAATCCCATTGCTGAGAAAATATACCATGCCGACATTTGGCCGCAATCGTCGTTACCACACAAACCATCAATATTGTTGCGATACATACGGTTCATAATCTCACGCTGCCAATATTGAGTTTTCCAAGGCTGTGAAGTCCAGGCATAAAGGAAAGGAACATGGTGACTTGGTTCATTTCCATGAACATATCCACCCAGCAAACCTTCTTTGGTAACATCTTCTGTATGCGCGAAGAATTCATCGGGCAAATGCATAGTAAACAATGAATCCAACTTACCGACAAATGCCTTTTCACCGCCCATCATCTTAATCAATCCGTTTACATCCTGAGGAACATAGAATGAATAGTTCAACGAATTACCTTCAATGAAGCCCTCGCCATGAGTACTCAACAAACTGAAATCTTTCTTGAAACTGCCATCGTTCATTCTCGGACGAGCATAACCCAATGAAGTATCAAATACATTAGAATAATTATTTGCTCTCTTC
The DNA here is from genome assembly GCF_056640935.1 of Parabacteroides sp. KHUB-01. NCBI lineage: Bacteria > Pseudomonadati > Bacteroidota > Bacteroidia > Bacteroidales > Tannerellaceae > Parabacteroides > Parabacteroides sp. KHUB-01. Next base: position 2,152,463 of record NZ_CM153256.1, read on the forward strand.
TTATAAGTTTCAGCAACCTTATTATTTCCAGCTATAAGAGCTGTGTTATAAATAGTCCAGTCGTCATATGCATATTCCAATGTAAGAGAAGCAGCACTTCCACTTCTTTCCAACGGTACATAACCTTTTTCCATATATTCCTTAGTTCCGTCATAATATGGAATAGTTGAGCTGCTCACCATAGCCTTCAAAGCTTCATCCTTATCTATTGGCAAACCTTTTGCAATAGCATCTGCCAGAACAGACACTGAATGATAACCAATCATACACCAGTTTTCGTTACCCATATGGCTCCATACAGGAAGAGCATGATGAACACTCTGCTCGCAATGCTTCATCATAGATTTTACGATATCAGTATTTACCTGGCGGTTGATTACATTAAACAACGGATGCAACGCACGGTATGTATCCCACACAGAAAATACAGTGTAGTTTTCAAACCCTTCAGCCTTATGAATATTATGGTCGATACCACGATATTGTCCGTCCACGTCTGTATATACACAAGGATTAATCATTGTATGATATAACGAAGTATAAAGCATTGCCAGCTGATCGTCACTACCTTTTGCATCCAACACAGACAAAGATTTTTCCCATGTGCTTTTAGCTTTATCAGAAAGTTGAGCGAAATCATAAGAAGAAGCCTCAGCCTGCAAATTCTTCAAAGCACCTTCTGTGCTGACACCTGAAAGAGCAACTTTCACTTCCAATTCCTGAGACTGGCTTGAATCAAAGTTGAAATAAGCAACAATTTTTCTGCCGCCTATATCAGGGAAATTCTCTTTCATATTGAATTTACCATAGCCACCACGATAGTCAACTTTCGCCTTTTCATCGCAACCATAATTAATAATAGGTTTTGAGAAAGACATAGCGAAATAAGTATAGTTGGTACGTGCCCAACCATTTGTTATGCGATAACCCGTAACCAGTGTATCATTCTCCACTCTTAGATTAGCCCAAAGAACTTTTCCGTCATAATTATAGATACCATGTATCAAATCCAGAATAATACGCTGTTCTTTCTTATCCTTCGGGAATGTATATTTATGAACACCTACTCGTTTTGTAGTTGTAAGCTGAGCCTTGATTCCATAGTCATCAAGCATAACTTCATAATAACCCGGGCGTGAGATTTCTGTTGAATGAGAGAAGCGTGAACGATAACCACTGTCCGGATCAGTTGCCGTACCAGGATTAAGTTTTAATTCTCCATTTGTAGGCATAACGAGAATATCACCCAAATCAGAATGTCCAGTACCGCTGAAATGAGTATGACTGAATCCCACAATTGTACTGTCCTTATATTGATAACCGGCACAATATTCGTAAGCTCTTGGCTGATATTTTCCATCAATGTTGTGAGGAATTGTGTCGGTATCCGGACTCAACTGAACTAGTCCGAAAGGAACACAGGCTCCGGGAAAAGTATGTCCCATTCCATTTGTTCCGATAATTGGATTCACTCTGTCAACAACAGAATTTTGAGCAAATGCTGTTGCTACAGAAACACAGAAACATGCTGTTAATTTTAAGAAATTCATGATATCATATTATTTGTGTTATAAAAAAAGGCAGCATGTCAAACGATTATCCAACATAATCTATGACACACTGCCTGCAAATTTATCAATTATAAATCAATTGAATGCTGAGCTTACCAAACATTTATAATCAATATAATGAATTAGCTGCATTTGGCTTCAAATTTGGATTAGATGCCAACTGTTTGCTTGGAACAGGGAACAAGTTATATTCAGCCTTCATACTTGCTTCATGATCCCACCAAGAAGTTGTAACATATTTTCCAAAACGAATCATATCAGTACGACGGCAACCTTCAAACGCAAATTCACGACCACGTTCTCTCAAGAATTCGTCCATAGTCAATGTTGCTGTAGTATATTTAGCCTTTTCCCAATCAGCAGCATCAAATGCACGTTCACGTACACTGTTAACCAAGTCAACAACTTCCTGATTTGCCTTGTTTCCATTCTTACGCATCAAAGCTTCAGCTTTCATAAACAAGATATCTGAATAACGGAAAATTACCCAGTCATTATCCTGGTCACCCAAAGACTGTTCGATAACTTCATATTTGATACTACGTGCGCCACTGTTTTCTTCTCCTTCAGTCATTGATTTGATATCTTTAACCAAAACAAGAGGTTCACCGGCATATTCCTCAGAACCTAACAAAGGCTGCGCATTTGTATCGAAATAATAATTACCGTTTTCATCTTTCTTACGTGGATACTGAGTACCAATCAAGAAACCTTCAGTTTTACGTTTGTCATTATCTGCAAATGAATCATAAAAATCAGGCTGACAAACAAGACCATTCCATGGACCACTCTTCAAGTTCCAACCAGACTGGTGTGCATAATGGAACCAGCGAAGATACCATCCCATACCTTTACCATAAATCTGGTCATAAGCAACTACCCAGATATTTTCTGTTGAAACTTTATCATTATCAGCTTTGAATGGATCGTTCCAGTTCTTATCCAAAACGAAACCGCCATTTGCCTGCAATTCGTTACAAACTGAAATACAATCGTCCAAATGAGCTGTGCCTGAATATACTTCAGCATTCAAATAAACTTTTGCAAGCAAAGCCATAGCTCCCCATTTTGATACTCGGCCGTATGAATCAATCTTGCTTTCTGACAAGCTAGGAATACTTTCTGTCAATTCCTTAACTACGTAATCAAATACTTCCTTACGAGTATTTGTTGCAGGATTCATTTCTCCGATTGTTTCAGTGATAGGAACATCACCATACAAATCCATAAGATACCAATAGCAATATGCACGGTAAGTACGCATTTCAGCTTTTGCCTGTTCTTTTGAAATAGGAACTTTCAATGCTTCAAAATCAATATTTTCAATATCAGCCAGCATATTGTTTGCCAAACCAATACCCATATACATCAAATACCATGCACGTTCTACCTCATTTTCAATTGGAGTCCACTGATGACGATGCAAACGTATCCATGCACCACCGTCATAACCGTGACGACCTTTCTGAGGCCATGCCAGTCCATCAGCTGTAAGCTCTTCCAAAGAATATGGAGCCTGGGCAAACATACTTCCACTGAAGTGTCCCCAAGGGCGAAGCAATGCAGCCATCACTTCATCACCTGATTTATAATAATTATCAGCTGTTACCTCACTATAGATCGTCTCATCCAAATTTGTACAAGACGGTGTTAGAAAAGTTGCACCCAGCAATGCCGCAGCAACACTCATTTTATATAATGCTTTCATAATAAATATGCTATCTAAAGTTTTTATACACTAATTAAAATCCTAAGTTAACACCAAATGTAAACGTACGAGTGAACGGATACATACCACGTTTTTCGATACCTGCTTCCAAACCTGTTACATTAACATCAGGATTCAAACCTTTGTATCCTGTAATTGTTGCCAAGTTTGTTACGTTTCCATAAAGGCGTAGATTTCTGATATATTTATTATCCTTGAAATTAAATGTATAACCAAGTGTAACATTATCAATTCTCAAGAAGTTTCCTTTTTCAAGATAATAATTACTGAAACGCGGATCCTCTTTTACACCTGATTCCAATGCATATTTATATACGTTAGTACCATTCTTGTCAATCTGAGCATTTGTACCAAAGTAAATCTTACCTTCATTCAAGATATCGAAGTCAAACATTCCACGCAAGAAGAAACTGAAATCGAAGTTCTTGTATGTAAATGAGTTCTGCAATCCGGCTTTAAACTTAGGCAAACCATTACCGATAAATGTACGGTCAGCGTCAGACAAACCTTCTTTACCGTCCAAATCTCTGTAAATATATTTACCATCTTTATCTATACCATCACATATAAATCCATAGAAAGAACCTACAGGATGACCTTCCTGCAAACGCTGAGAATAACCTAAGTTACCCGGAGAAGGCAAAGAATAACGGTCTTCGTAGCTAGCTTTATACATATCATTTGACAAAGAAGTCAATTTATTCTTTTCCCATGAGAATGTAAAGTTTGCATTATAAGTGAAGTCCTTAGTCTGAACAACAGCTGCATTCAAAGAAATCTCAATACCTGTATTCTTCATTGTACCTACGTTTGTAAGAATTGTGTTGTAAATCAATGAAGGCTGCTGAGCTGTATAAGAGCCTATCAAGTCTTTAGTTGTTCTCTGATACCAGTCGATTGTACCACTCAAGCGGTTATTGAAGAATGCATAATCAAAACCAACGTTGAATGAAATAGCCTTTTCCCATTTCAAATCTGGGTTAGGGTTGTTACTTGGTCCGTATGTAGCAGTAATCCAAGTGCCTGTATAAGGATCCCAATAACCTGCACCTGTACCATATTTAATCAAAGACATATAAGAATCTGTTGGCAAACTACCAGTAACACCATAACCAACACGGAATTTCAATACATCCAATGCTTCGAAGTTTTCCATGAATTCTTCACGTGAAATCATCCAACCAGCACTTACAGATGGGAACATAGCCCATTTATTGTTTGCACCGAACTTAGATGAACCTTCACGACGGATAGAAGCACTTGCCATATATTTACCGTCATAGTTGTAGTTCAAACGAGCAAAGAATGCTATCAACTTACTTGTAGTCTTATTACTTCTAATATCTGCAAGACCATCTTTCAAATATGAACCTGCACCCATATTATTTGTTTCAAATGCATCAGTAAGGAAACCATTGTTCTTAGCATTGAACCATTCTGTAGCAAAATCCTGATAGCTATAACCCAACAATGCTGTCAAATTATGTACATTATTGATTGATGTTACATAGTTTGCTGTCCATTCCATTGTCTTGTTTGTTGATAATAGATATTTCTTATAAGCTTCACCATTATCACCAGATTTTACAGCATCATAAGATTTACGGCTACGATAATAGCTATAATATTCATCATTCTTTTCTAATGCAAAGAAACCTGCAACATTCAATCCAGGAATAATTTCATACTGTGCTTTGAAGCTGCTCAACAAGTTCTTTTTCTCCAGTTTACGTGACTGCTGATTAATCTTTGCTACAGGATTGTAGTCGTCATAACCTGCATATGTTTCATAGAAACTTCCATCAGAATTGTAAATAGGAATTGTTGGGTTCATTCTTGTTGCCTGATAGAATACATCATAGTCATTATATGTACCATTTCCTGTATCTTCATTGTTTGCTAGATAATTACCCTTAATGTATGAATTTGACAAATTGAATGAAAGCAACAACTTGTCTTCCATTGAACGATGGTTAACAGCAATAGCTCCGTTAATAGTTTCACGGTCTGAATTGATAACTATACCCTCATTCTTACGATAGTTCAAAGATGCACGATAATTCATCTTATTATTACCACCTGTTGCTGTCAAGTTATGAACATGAGTAATATTGCCCTTGTTCAAAAGTAAATCGTATGCGTCATCTCTTCCACCGAAATCACGAATACGTTCATTATTGGTAGCCTTACCATAATCTGCAAATTCTTGAGCAGACAAAATATCCGGACGTTTAGCTACCTGTTCATTCATTATATAACCAGAATAATCAATCTGAGAAACACCAACTTGAGGACGTTTAGTTGTAACGATAATCACACCATTGTTACCACGTGTACCATAAATAGCTGCTGCAGAACCGTCCTTCAATACGTCCATAGCCTCAATATCTTCAGGAGCTATAGCATTCAATGATGACATATTACCAGGAACACCATCAATAATAATCAACGGTTCGTTATTACCTTTCAATGAAGAAGCACCACGCATCTGAATACTTGGAGCAGCATTAGGGTCAGAACTGTTTCTTGAAATAGTCAAACCTGCAACTCGACCTTCAACCAACTGCATAGGGTTCACAACCGGAGCTTTGTTGAAGTCTGAAGCTTTAACGCTTGTTACTGAAGATGTGATTTCCCCCTTTTTCTGAGAACCATAACCAACAACAACTACTTCTTCCAAAGTTTCAGAGTCTTCAGATAATTCAACATTCAAAGTTGACTGACCTGAATATGCTATTTCCTTTGTTTTGAAACCAATAAAAGAATATACCAAAGTACCTTTATCTGAAGGTAAATCCAATACATATTTACCATCAAAGTCTGTAGCAGTACCAGTAGTTGTTCCTTTAAGAACGATACTTACTCCAATTAATGGTTCACCACTAGCATCTTTAACAACGCCGGAAACTCGAGTTGTCTGCTGTGAAACTTCATTAACCTCATGACTCTTACATTTGTGTTTTCTGTACTTCCAAAAGCATAGGAAGGCGTTAACATCAAAGATAAACAAGTGACACATAAAACTTTACCTCCACTTTTCGCCATTTGCTGCAAAAAGTAAGGTTTTCCTTGATTTCCACTTATTCTCCTTTCCATAAAATTAAAATTAAATTTAAATTAATATTAGGTTGTTTTTTAACTACCAATTAATTATGTATACTATAATAATATTAGTTTGTCTTAATTTAAAAGTTGAACAAAGCATATTATCAGAAAAAATTCCTATAATATTGTAAGACTATTACAAATCATAATACTAATATAGATTAAAGGCTTATTTTTTCGAAATGCGAAATTAGTATTTTATTTGAATAAGCAACAACAAATTTGAAAAAAAATTAATTTATACATAAATAATTAATTCAAGGCAACCTCATTTGCCAGTTTTTCATTAGCTTATTTTTTCCTGAAGAATTTTACTCGCCTGCGCGTGCACTCTCACACTCATTAATGTTTATACTTTACTTTGTTTGGAAATGCTAGCATTTTCATCTTTCAACCTGGACATAACTCTATTCATATCCTTTAACTCCAGAAAATTATGTTTGAAAACTTGAGTTATATTGCCATCTAAAAACACATCCGACCCCATTCCAAAATACGTCCGTATATATTCTTCCGTGGGGCAATATATATTCTTTCGCGGGTTCGGACCTACAAAAAATATCTTCATAACTTTTTGGAAATGTTTTTGCATATATTCCGACTTTTTCCCTATGTTGAGTATTTCAGCGAGAGAATGTAGTTCTACAGAAAAAAAGATACTACCTTTTCAAAAAAAGCTCGTTATGTTTTTCCAAATTCATCGTTATGTTTTTCCTGAAACACTGAGAACTTTTTTCTCCCATGTTTCACAATTTCGTTATATTAGTGATTATCAAAGAAATCATGTGAATCTTGAATACATTTTAACATTTACAATATAAAGTGATTAAAAAGTTATCTTCACAAAACTAAAATTACATCATTCAACTGATTTACTAGACGTTAAGAAAATAGTAAAACGTTGTTTCAAAAAAAATCCGAAATTCGTGTAACAAACCATTCACCAGATTCGTCATTATTATGAAACTTTCAAATAGCTATAGAAAGAAAAGAGAAGTTGAGAAGTTGAGAAGTTGAGAAGTTGGCAAGACTTCAAAAAAACGTATAACCAAGAATAAATTAAAATGTCATGAAAAAATTATTTATTATAATTGCTTCATTTCTTGCAATAAGCGAGTTATCATACGGTCAGAATACTGTTGACGATTTGTTCAAACAGTTTGCGAAAAGAGAGAATACCACTTCCGTTCATATCGGAAAAATGACAATGGGCTTTGCTTCTCTATTTACCGAAACTATGGGTGTGAACAATATCGAAGTTATCGACCTTGAAGATTGCAGCGAAAACATCGGAGCTGAGTTTTGCAAAGCAGTTTCGGAACTGAAAGATCCGGAATATGAAACCATGATTTCAAGCAATGAAGATGACGAACGCACAAGAATTCTCGTAAAGATGGAAAAAGACTATATAAAGGAAATGGTTATCCTGACTTCGGGAGACGATAACGCTATTGTTAGGCTGAAAGGTAAAATCAAACCGGAAGATATAAACAAAGTAATCAACGAACACAAAGATGAAAACTGAGGAATTCAAAAAAAAATTCCTGTCATTTCATCCTAAACTGTACAGAATTGCTTTTGCGCTGACCGGCAGCCGTGAAGATTCTGAAGATTTGCTTCAGGAAACATACTGCAAACTTTGGAATCAGCGAGACGAACTGGAAAACATAGAGAATCCGGAAGCATATTGCATAACAGTGCTGAAACATAAATGTCTGGACTATCTCCGCTCCGCACAGGCAAACCGCACGGAAGTTGAAATTGAGAGTTGTTTTGATTTGCAAAGCGGAGCTTCGCCGGCAAAGGAGCTTGAAGAAAAGGAGAAACTGAAACAGGTGAAAAAGGCAATCGATATGTTGCCCGAAAATCAGAAACAGGTTGTCCGGCTTCACAGCATGGCGGAATGTTCGTATGAGGAGATAGAAGAAATTACAGGATTAAGTAACAACAATATAAGGACTCTCCTGTCGAGAGCCAGAAAACAGATAAAAGACAGAATTGAAAAATTATATGCACCATGAACGAGAAAGATATTGACAACTTGATAAAAAAGGCAATGGAAGATGAGGAAAAGTTGCCCGAAGGCTTGTCGATGCGTCTGGAACAGTATATTGACAATCTGGAAAACGACAATAAAAAGCAAACTTCCATCGGACGTATGTGGGTTTGGGCTGGCGGAATCGCGGCTTCTCTTCTGTTGGGTTTGGCTCTCATCCAATTTGATGGAAATGACAGGCAGCAGGAAGTAATGATTGCCGACACTTTCACAAATCCACAGGATGCTGCAGCCACTGCGGAAAAGACTTTGTGTTTCATCTCCACCAAGCTCAACAAAGGTCTGGATAAGGCAAATTCAGCCGACAGACATATCAAAAAAATAAATGATATTTTCAACAGTATTAACGACACAAAAACAAATCAACAATGAGAATAAAATATATTTTGATGGCATTATGCCTGATGATTTCTTCCGTTTGTATTGCTCAGGATAAATTATTTGAAAAATACGGAGAAAAAGATGGTGTTACTTCTGTGTATATCTCAAAGGCTATGTTCAAGATGATTCCATCACTGGATATTGAGGATTTGAATCTTAAGAATATGTCCGAAAAGATAAATTCCATGCAGATTTTATCCTGCGAGAAAAGGGAGACAGCAAAGGAAATGGAAAATGATTTCAAGAAAATAACCGGTTCTTATACTGAGCTGATGAGGGTAAAAGATGATGGTGACTCTGTTTTCTTCTACACCAAGCAAAAAGGAGAGCTGATTGAGGAGCTTTTGATGCTGGTTTCCGAACCTGACGAGTTTACGGTTATAAGAATTACGGGGAATTTCACGATTGAGGATATTCAGAAAATAACGGCTAAAGCAAGTTGACGAGGGAACAAGAGAACAAGTTGACAAGGAAATTATCTCCTGTCAACTTGTTCTCTTTTTTACTGTTACCCTTTAACTATCTTCTTTATCTCATTGAGTTTGTTCAATGCTTCAAGTGGAGTAAGATTATTGACATCAATATTTATTATCTCGTCACGAATCTGGCTGAGAACCGGGTCGTCGAGCTGGAAGAAACTCAACTGATATCCGCCGTCTTTCGATGTTGATTTAGATGCTGTTTTCACGGATTTGCCGGAAATTCCTTCCTGGCGGTTTTCACGTTCCAACTGTTTCAATATTTCATCGGCTCTGCCAACAATACTTTTCGGCATACCTGCCATTTTTGCCACATGAATACCAAAGCTGTGTTCACTTCCGCCCGGAACAAGTTTACGAAGGAATATAACCTTGTTTCCTACTTCCTTGACCGACACGTTATAATTCTTGATGCGCTTGAATGAGCGTTCCATTTCATTCAACTCATGATAATGAGTGGCAAAAAGAGTTTTGGCATGTGCATTCGGATGTTCGTGTATATATTCAACTATTGCCCAAGCAATTGAGATTCCGTCGTATGTACTGGTTCCTCGTCCGAGTTCGTCAAAGAGAACAAGGCTGCGCGATGTCATATTATTCAGAATGTCGGCGGCTTCGTTCATCTCGACCATAAAGGTTGATTCGCCTACGGAAATATTATCGGAAGCACCGACACGGGTAAATATTTTGTCAACTATTCCTATTCGCGCGCTTTCGGCAGGCACAAAACAACCTATCTGCGCCAGAAGAGTTATCAGCGCTGTCTGACGTAGCAAAGCTGACTTACCCGCCATATTCGGTCCGGTGATTATTATTATCTGCTGGCTGTCCTCGTCAAGATATACATCATTCGATATATAAGACTCGCCGAGAGGCAACTGTTTTTCAATAACCGGATGTCGTCCAGCCTTGATATCAATTATATCTGATTCGTCAACTACAGGACGGATATAACGGTTTTCCTCGGCAACCTTTGCAAACGACAGCAAACAGTCCAAACGGCCAACAAGGTTTGCATTGCACTGTATTGGCGGAATATATTCTGTGAGGCAAAGCACCAAATCATTGAAAAGACGTGATTCAAGAGACAATATTTTCTCTTCGGCTCCAAGGATTTTCTCTTCATATTCCTTGAGTTCTTCGGTGATGTAGCGTTCGGCATTTACCAGTGTCTGCTTTCTTATCCAGTCCTGTGGAACTTTGTCCTTATGCGTATTGCGTACTTCAATGTAATATCCGAATACGTTGTTGAACGCTATTTTCAGACTTGGGATTCCTGTTCGCTCAATCTCACGCTGCTGAACCTGCAAAAGATAGTCTTTTCCGGAATAAGCAATTGAACGGAGTTCGTCCAATTCGGGATTAACACCATTGGCTATCACTCCGCCTTTATTTATGAGTGAAGGCGGGTCGTTGTTGATTTCCTTCTCTATTCTGTCACGTATAAGCTGGCAAAGGTTTATCTGCTCGCCAATTCTGCAAAGAGTCGGTTCGCCGCTGTTCATACATGCTTCTTTGACCGGTTCCAAGGCAGACAAAGCCACTTTCAGCTGGACAACCTCACGCGGAGAAACTCTTCCAACAGCTACTTTTGAGATTATTCGCTCCAAATCTCCTATCTGCTCGAGCTGTGAATCCAGTAAGTCTTTAATCTCCGGATTACGGAAAAAGTAATCTACCACATCCAGACGCTCGTGAATAGGCTTAACATCCTTAAGCGGGAAAAGAATCCAGCGGCGGAGCATACGCGAACCCATCGGAGAAATCGTTTTGTCGATAATGTTGAGAAGGCTCTTTCCGTCTTCATTCATCGTCGATACAAGCTCAAGACTGCGGACCGTAAATTTATCCAATCTCACATATCTGTCTTCCTCGATGCGTGAAAGAGATGTAATATGCTGTATGTGTGTATGCTGTGTTATATCGAGATAATGCAGGATTGCACCGGCAGCAATTATGCCCAGTTTAAGATGCTGCACACCAAAACCCTTGAGATTCTTGGTTTCGAAATGTTTCAGAAGTCGCTCGTGAGCTGTTTCGGAAGTAAAAACCCAGTCGTCAAGCTCGAATGTGAAATAACGAGGTCCGAAACATTCCTCAAAATGCTTCTTCTCATTTCTCTCAATAAGAACTTCCTTTGGGGAAAAGTTGTTCAGAAGTTTATCCAAATAGTCCGGTGTTCCTTCTGCTGTAAGAAATTCGCCTGTTGAAATATCAAGCAAGGCAATGCCGCCATTGTTTTTCTCGAAATGAATTGCCGCAAGGAAGTTGTTTTCCTTATGGTTAAGTATATTGTCGTTGATTGAAACACCGGGAGTTACAAGTTCGGTAACACCTCGCTTCACCAGCTTCTTTGTCATTTTAGGATCTTCCAGCTGGTCGCATATCGCAACACGCTTTCCGGCTCTCACCAGTTTTGGCAAATATGTATCCAAGGCATGATGCGGGAATCCTGCCATTTCAACAGACTGGCCAACGCCGTTTGCCCTTTTTGTCTGAACAATACCTAAAATCTCGGCGCCGACAACTGCATCGTCGCCATACATTTCATAAAAGTCGCCTACTCGAAACAATAATATTGCATCAGGATGTTTTGCCTTGATGTCAAAATACTGTTTCATTAAAGGTGTTTCAACTATCTTTGCCACACTAATTTCGTTTTGAATTGTAACGTGCAAAAGTAGTAAAAAGTTGACGAGTTGACAAGGCAGCAGATTGATAAGGAAAATAACCCTTATCTCCTTGTTCCCTTGCCAACTCGTCAACTTGTCTCTATATTACACAAGTCCTTCCTTAATTATCTCTCCTACTGTAGGATGAGGGAATACGAAAGAACGGATTTCTTCTGCCTTCATTCCTTTTTCTATCGCAATTCCTGCAATTACAATCAACTCAGAAGAAGGATTTCCCAACATGTGTGCGCCAATCAAAGTTCCATCTTCCGAAAGGATTAATTTGCAAACGCCATTTCCCATTTCATTCTCGGCAACGAAACGTCCGGAAAAAGCCATAGGAACTTTCTTAACTGTATAAGGAACGCCTTCTGCCTGAAGTTCTTCTTCAGTCTTGCCAACTCCGGAAATCTCAGGATTAGTATATACAACGCCAGGAATAGCTTTATAGCTCATTTTGCGAGACTTTCCAAGTATATGGTCAATTGCGACTTCTGCTTCGCTGACTGCAGTATGTGCCAACAATGAAAAAGCAGTAATGTCACCACAAGCATAAACATTTGGAAGTGATGTCTGCATATATTCATTAACTTTCACACCATTGCGGAACGGTTCCAATGAAAGATTTTCCAAGCCAAAACCTTTTGTCACAGGGCGACGTCCGGTGCTCAACAGAATCTTTTCGCCTGTCAACACTGTTGTTTCTCCATCTTTCTCTATCGAAACTTCTGTGCCGTTTACAGCTGTCACCTTATAATTCAGATAGAACTTGACGCCACGTTTTGCATACTCCGCCTGAAGCATTTCCGACAACTCACGGTCCATCGGACCAAGAATTTTATCAATCATTTCAACAACATGAACTTCAACACCCATGCTGTTGAAGAATGATGCGAACTCCATACCAATCACACCACCGCCAATTATTACCAATGATGAAGGAAGTTCCTTAGCCTGCAATGCTTCGCGGCTAGTCCAGTATTCAGTTTCGCTCAATCCTGGTATTGGAGGTATAACCGTTTCAGAACCGGTGCAAATAAGAAGATTCGCTGCCTGATATTCATTATCGGCACAAAGGACAGTAATTGTTCCGTCATCATCACGACGCTGAATTTCAGCAACACCGGAAACGACTTCAACGCCGTTTTCTTTCATCTTCATCTTTATACCGGCAGTCAGTTTTTTCACAACCTTGTTCTTTCTGGCTATTATTTTCGGTAAATCAAATGAAGGCGATTCTGCAGATACCGCATATTTTGATGCGTGTTTGATATTGTCGTATGTCTTTGCAGAATAAAGAAGTGTTTTTGTTGGAATACAACCTTCATTCAAACAAACACCACCAAGAGCATTCTTCTCGAAAAGAACAGTTGACAAACCGTTCTTAGCTGCTAATTCTGCCGCTGTATAACCGGCAGGACCGCCTCCAATTATGGCTACGTCGTATTTCATAATTTTTTAGTTTATAAGTTTATAAGGTAATAAGTTTTAAGTTTTTGAGTTTTTGAGTTTTTGAGTTAACAAGTTTACAAGGATTAAACACGGAGTATTAATTTTTAATTAAAAAACTCCTTTACTTCTTAATAATTACTCCATTATCTCTATCTCCGGATTAATCTTCTGCAAAACCTTGACAAATTCTGCTTTTCGCGAAGGAGAAATAACTAACCAAGGTTTCTCACCTTTCCATACAACCAATCTGTCTAGAGATAAAGCATAACTAGATACTGGAGTACTTGTCGGTTCCAATGCTGTTATTTCTTCAATTGCTATTTTCTTTTCAGGGAAAAAACTGCAATGAACTATTAATTCTCCATCAGCTGTTATTTTATACCAAGTATTCAAGAGTATATGTATACATTCAAGAAAAACCAGTAATGATGATACCATAACAAATGCCGAAGCTCCCATGATAAAGGATTTAACAGCATAAAAACCTATAAGAAATAAAATTAAGTGATACCAAAGTCCCACTTTAGATTCAGGGCAACCGCATCAAAATTTGTAATCATCAGTGAAGTGTTTATCTGTGCCTCACCTTAGATTTGCAGCGGCAAACCGAAACAGAAATAGAAATGATAAATTTGCAGTGAAATGAATCCATCCAAGTATTTTTCAGAAGTTACCGATCCTCGTGTAACAGGTCGTTGTCTACATTTGTTGTCAGACATATTAATGATAGGTTTGTGTACTTACCTGACAGGCGGAACAGATTATGAGGATATGCGTCTGTTTACCTTGGAACGTGGAGAAAAACTTAAGGATATGCTTTCACTTCCTCACGGTGTACCTTCAAAAGATACGTTTGAGCGTGTGTTTCAACGCATAGACCCAACCGAATTAGAACATTGTCTTTGTAGTTATGGGAAGTCAATCCTGTCGGATTTATCAGAAAAACAGATTGTTATAGACGGGAAGAAGCAAAGTGGGACATCGCCGACCTCTCGCGGGAATAAAGGTCTGTACATTTTGAATGCCTGGGTAAGCGAGAACGAATTCTGTATATATCAGAAAAAAGTGGAAGACAAGTCCAATGAGATAACAGCCATTCCCGAAGTGTTGTCAGCCATAGATATTGAGGATGCAGTTATATCCATAGACGCTATGGGAACGCAACGTGAGGTTGTAGACTTGATACTTGAAAAGAAGGGGCATTATCTATTGTCGGTAAAAGGTAATCAGAAGTCTCTATATGAGGATATTGAATGTGCTTTTAAAGTACACGGCGGCCTTGATTCGGATACGACTGTGGAAAAAGACCATGGAAGGATAGAAGTCAGGAAATGCAGCATTCTTCCAGCCATGGAATATCTGCTTCCGGAAACCATTCAATCTTGGAAAGGACTAGGGACGATTGTAAAAATGGAATCAAGTAGGGAGATGAACGGGAAAACGGCTCTTGAAACCAGATATTATATCAGTGACGAGCAAGGATTAAGTGCGTCTTACTTTCAAAAAATAATAAGAGGACACTGGAGTATTGAGAACCAACTGCATTGGCATTTGGACGTTACTTTTAAAGAGGATGATTGCAGAGCGAGGAAAGGATATTCATCACAAAACCTGTCAGTGATTAGAAAAGTGGCTTTACATATCATCTCTGAACAAAAGGATAAGTTAAGCCTTAAAAAAAGACTTTACAAGGCAGCTTTGGATATTAACTATTTAAAAAAGTTATTGCAGTTCTGACCGGATGATCTGAATCATAAAAAAGAGGCCTCTTTTTATAAGAGTCCTCTCATAAGATCTTACGAATCATAGTCGAAAGACTTTGGTTGTAAAATCGACACGTAAAAAATCCAATCGCTAAGGTTGTTTTTCATAGTTAAGGTTTTGCTATCCGCAATATCCGCTTTATTTCCCAAATAACACATTTTTTTCAGAACTATTTTAACAAACCTGTTGCAAAACATATTTTGAATGGAATTTTGGTGCGGTTGCCCTGCTTTAGATTTAAAAACTCTATCCATTTTTACTTTTTTGCCATAAAGGTAATGAAAAAACATAATAGCAAATATGTTACTCTTACATTTTGTCAAAATCACATATATGCATAAAAAAAATGTATGCCCTTCTTTCACAAGAAGAACATACACAAAATTAACCTACTAAAATATCAACTTATTGATACAATTACAGTTAGCACTAAATCAATTACAAAAACCTTTATCGTCTTTTTTTATATGGGAAAATATAAAATTACTATTTAATATCCCTTGAAATATTATTATTTTATATACTGTATATTTTCATGGTATTAGAAATAATACTGTATAAAATATAGTGTTTTTACTTTTACTACTTTTCTTGCTCATTAAATTACACAGGCAAAAATATACAGATAAAAATATAATGATTTATCTTATAAATTTCATATAAACATATATAAATAATAAATTACTAATAAACAATATATTATATATAATATATATACTAAAAAATATAAACTATATATACATAAATCAGCAACAAAATAGAGATAAAACACAGTATATTTATTCAATAATTATGAATATAAAAATATAAAACAAATTGTTTTAATAGTATATGAAATAGATATATAAAAAGACAGTTTATAATTTGTAGAAGAAATAATACAATAAATTAAAGCTAAAATTCAAAATAGCTTAAACATTATACAGAAATAATATACACACTATGAAATCTAAAAAATATACTGGGAAAATTTAGGGAAAAACGTAAATAAGAAGAAGAAAAAAATAACCTAAACCTTTTTACCTAAAGATTAATACGAAAAACGTCATATTAGCAATGAAGATATGTCAGAAAACATATCATTTATATCCTTTATCTTTTTGGATATTTATTTATGTTCAACGTAAAATTATAGAAAAAGGAATACTACATCATTTTATATAAATATTCTATAAAGATTGAATAAACATAAAATATTAATAATCAGTATATATCTAAAAAATATTATTAATAAAAATATAAATGATATAAGCTTTTTTATAGAATATAAAACCTACAAATAAACTCAAATTAATTAAATTTGCGAACAAAAGCACAAATACATATGAAAGCCGTTTTAGTCATAATAACTATCGTTTCCTTTATATTTAATATTAAAGCTGATAATTCCTCAAGAATAAACAACAGTCTTAAGGAATTAGATAATACGCTTAATAAGCAATGGAAATACAATCAAATGAAAGAAGAAGAAATTGACAATCTTCATGAAAAACTACGCAATACACAAAATATTTATGAGAAATATGAAATATATGGAGATTTGTTTGAGGCTTTCAATAAATATCAAATGGATTCTGCTCTTTTTTATGTCAACCAACAAAAATATCTTTTACACAAGAATCCCAATATTGGCTCTATAGAAGATATACTTTTAAAAAGGGCTGAAGTTATGAGTATGATGAGTATGTATAAAGAGGCTGTTGAAACATTAAATGCTATAAAACGTGACCGCTTAACCAAAACATCCCAGCTCGTTACCTACTATGTTCAATCCAGAAATATTTACGGATATATGTCCGACTATGCCTTAAGTCAATATGAAAGGAAAAGATATAGAGATATAGCTAATCTTTATCAGGATTCTATGACTTATATTTACGATCAGACTAAATGTAAATGTTATGTCCTATTATTGGCAGACAAATTAAGAAATGAAGGTAAACATGAAGAATCTTTGAAAGAGATTGAAAAACAATTCAATGATACGACTATAAACAAAAGGTTAAAAGGTATGCTCGCATATAATATTGCTGAAGCTTATCAAAGACTTGGAGATGATGACAACTATTTGTATTACCTTATACAGTCAGCAATATATGATTTGCAGCTTTCAATAAGAGAGTATGTTGCTCTTCCCAAACTTGCTCTTATTCTATACGAAAACGGAGACATTGTAAGAGCTTACCGTTATCAGACAAGCTCAATGAATGATGCAGTAATATGTAATGCCAGATTAAGAACAATTGAAACGACTAGCATCTACCCTATTATCGACCGGGCTTATAAACTAAAAGAGAGCAGGAATAATACAATTAAAAAAGGTCTGTTCACTGGTATTACAATACTTATTCTTTTCCTTGGAAGTTCTATTATGTATGTAAAAAAACAAAATAGTAAACTTGCAGATACACGAAAAGCTCTTAGTAATGTAAATATTCAGCTTTCTGCAGCAAACGAAGAGCTTTCGCAATTGAATCAGGTAAAACAGCAATATCTGGCTTATTATCTGGATCAATGTACTATGTATTTGGACAAGCTTGAAGACTACAGGCGTTCGTTGAGCAAACTTGCCATAAACTCTAAAATCAATGAACTTTTCAAGGCTATTAAATCTGAGCAGTTTATCGAAGAGGAAAGAGAGAAATTCTATAAAAGCTTTGACGAAACATTCCTGAAGCTTTATCCTAATTTCGTTGAGCAATTCAATAATCTGCTAAATGATGATGAAAAGATTTATCCTAAAAAAGGAGAACTTCTTTGTACGGAAATAAGAATATTTGCTCTAATTAGACTTGGGATATCTGACAGTAATAAAATTGCGCGATTCTTAAGATATTCTATAAATACTATATATATTTACCGAAGCAAGGTCAGAAACAAAGCTAAAGGCGATAAAAATAACTTTGAAAATCAGATTATGAAGATTAAAGAGTAACTGAGGTTAGTTGACTAGTTGACAAGGAAAACGGCGAACCGGAAATCATCAACACCGGATTTGCTACAAACTGCAACAACGACCATGTTCTTTCTGCCGACGGACAGCAGATTGCTATCAGACATGGAACAAAAGAAGATCATAAATCCAGCATCTATGTTCTTCCTCTGAATGGTTCTGATTCTCCTCAATTAATAACACCTATGGCTCCTAGTTATCTGCACGGCTGGAGTCCCAATGGCAAATATCTGGCTTATTGCGCCGAAAGAAATGGCAATTTCGATATTTATACAATTCCTGCTGCCGGTGGTGAAGAGAAAAGGCTCACTACGGCTGACGACCTCGACGACGGACCTGAATATTCTCCATGCGGAAATTATATATGGTTCAACTCTGTGAGAAGCGGACTTATGCAAGTGTGGAGAATGAAAACAGACGGTTCAGAGCAAACTCAGATGACTTTTGATGAAGAACGTAATTCATGGTTTCCGCATATATCTCCCGATGGTGAAAAGATTGTTTTCATTGCTTACAGGAAAGGCGACTTAAAACCTAATGAGCACTTGGCTAATAAAAATGTTGAATTGCGGTTGATGCCGGCTAAAGGCGGTGAACCTAAGACAATTGTAAAATTATTTGGCGGACAAGGAACAATAAATGTCAATTCCTGGTCGCCGGATAGCAAGCATTTTGCTTTTGTGAGTTACAAGGTAGAATGAATATAAAGTTGACAAGGTTTCAGAGACAAGTTGACAAGGAAAAGCTGATACAACTTTAACCTTGTCAACTTGTTTTCTTGTAACCTTTTTATTTATCATTATCAATCAACACCAAACGGCTGAAATCATAACCTTCAGTGATTGTCATACCTTTTGTAGCTTTGCCTGTATTGATGTCATACACATAAATACATGGAGCAGAAGTTTCCGGATTAACTCCAATATAAGCATGTTGTGTTGTCACATAAGAACGCTGAGAGAATGTTCCGCTACAGAAAGGTAGATTCTTTCCGTCTGCCTGGATTTCTGTTTTCTGGTCTGTTGTAAGGTCAAGAATTGCGTAGTAGCAATTGTAGTTACTTCCCCAACCATCTTCACCTAACCCGCAATGAACAGGGTCCTGAATGTAAAGCAAAGCCTTGTTGCTGCCAAGATAGTCAACAGTTACTAGTTTTCCCTTGTCATAGTTATAACCTAAGTATGATTTGTCGAAATCCATTTCACCTTTGTTTATACGAAGAATACGGCCATACTGATAAGTAGTCTTTGGTGAGTTTGGTATTCTGTTGTTACAAGCAAGATACAAGTTGTCGTTTTCATCAAAGAACATCTTGTTTTGCAACAACTCACCATAAGCAGTTCCTGCCATCTGGTCTGCACGGTCTTCTTTAACTTCTTTCTCTACAGACATATCAGAAGGATTTATGAAAGCTGCATAGAAGTTTGTTTCTTCATTCTTATGCTGGAAGAAATAAATGATTTTATTGTCAGATTTTCTGTATCTTGCAAGACCAGAAGTACTGAACTTGTCACCTTCAGGACAAACCAAAGAAAGTTCGCCTTCTTCAATGATTCTCAAATCCTCGGCATTAAGTTTTGTCCACAGAATCTTGTTGGCAGAACCATTTGCAGCCAAAATAACCAATGTGTTATCATCAATCCAAGCGTGAGTATAACGGCGGTCTTTATATGTATTCTTTACGAAAGGCTGCTCTGCAATTCTTCTCAACTCATTGCCAACAATCTGGAACTTAACGAATCTGTCAGCAGAATTTGCAACCTGATAATAATACTTGCCTTTGATTATTGATTCCTGGTCCATATCTGCAGTAACATCGGCTCCGTCGTTCTTGAAGTCGATTGTTGTCTGCTCAGAAAGGTTTGTCAAACCCTTTACAAGAAGAGTTGTTTCCTTTCCCATACCACCAGTTTCACCGATTCCAACCCAAATATCAAAATGTGTTTCTTCTGTTTCTTCTTTGTTCGGATTATCAATTACAGGATCGTCTTCAGAACAGCTGCTGAAAATTGAACCGCACAAAGCTGTAGCCAATGTAAAGGCTAATAATTGTAACTTTTTCATTTATAATATAATTTAGTTTATGAATACTCTGAACTTACAGAAAAACGAACGTCCAGGTTTCTGGAGCATATAGTTGTCGTAAACTGTTTTGTCAAATATATTGTTGCATTCAAGTGATACGTTGTATCTTTCCTTAGCCCATGAATATGTGAGGCGCGCACTGTGAATATGCTGAGTAGGAATTCTTGATTTTGTTTCCAAAGCTCCATATCCTTCCCATGTGAGATAGAACCAGTGGACATACTGATAATCATAGCTTAAGCGGAACTTAGTGTCGTTAACAAACAAATCTCGCCAAGTAAAATCTATTTCGGCATTACCGAAAAGCCAAGGTCTGTTTGGCACCTTGTTGTTATATGATATCGAAGGCTTTCCGTCTTCTCTGTATTTCTTCTTGTCGCGGGCATCCTGATAACTGCAGTTAACTATTGCCTGAAGGAAATCTCCCCAATTGTATCTCACCTCACCTTCAACGCCTTTGATATCTACGCTTGATACGTTGTCGTATTGCATCATTCCTTCGCTTTCGGAAATCACGGCATAGATATAATCGTTCACATCTCTGTAGAATCCGTTTACTTCATAATAAAGCATATGTTCCGGAGCCAGGAGCATTGTGCCGAAAGCTCCAAGATTCACATTGTTGCTGCTCTCAGGCTTCAAGGCGATATTTGGATAAATAGTTGTTCCATTACCCAAAAGCTCGCGTGCCAAAGGCAAACGTACGCTATGTTCATAAGACAGTTTTAGCGCCAACTCATCAAGCAATGAATAACGGCTTCCCAATCCGTATCCTAAATGATTCTTTGTTGATTTGGAAGGAACTTCGTCCGAACCTGTTATCCATGACAAATCCTGCTGCTGGATATCGAGGTGATTTATATAATCCTTTATAAAATAAGTGTTTTCCATCTTTCCCGAGAAAAACGACTGATTGTATGACAATCCCAGTATATGTTTTGCCAATATATCGTTAGAAGGCTCAAACTCAGTGTCGATTTCATCATAACGGTCGTTTCCTGTTCTGTTGAGCAAATAATTCAGATTAAGAGAATGATGTCTGTTGAAAGAATAGTTCAAATTGGCACGCGCAATCGTCAACGGGCGGTTGTAATGACGCAGCGAACGGTCTTTTCCTGTAATCTCATTTCTCGAACTTTCAATATAATTTCCATTCCAGTCGTATTTGCGGAAAGCAGAATCGACTGTCAGAGAATAATCCCACGTATGTGAAACAGAAGCATTAAACTGAAGTCCATCAACAAGGAAATCCTTTTTCTGATAACGTGCCGAAATATTCCAGGCATGCGAAAACAGCTCTGCCTCGCCATAAACCTTTTTCTGCGTTGAACCGGTCTGAAGTTCCTTATCTACTTTCGAGAATGAACCAGAAACAAAGAACAAATCCGCCCAGCTGCGGTTTGTAACTCCAATTTCAATCTGGCCGAGAAGAGAAAAATAGTCGTCGTGAAAGCGGCGGCGGTCAACTGCAACATACTTACGGCTTTCCTCATCCCAAACCTCAACACCTTTCATCATATAGTTGTTCTTCGAATAATTCACACCGATGGTCGGGCGAATAAGAAGTCCGGTTTTCTTTTCAACAAACTGAGCATTCAAATCTGCCTTGTGAGTATGGAATGAACCTATTCCATAGGATAAATCCAAATAGTTTTTCTTTTCTTCTTTAGTTATAATATTGATTGCTCCGCCCAAAGCATCGGCTCCAAGACTGGCAGGAACTACTCCTTTGTATATTTCAACGCGGTCGATAAGGTTAACAGGCAAATTGGCTAGAGAAACTCCGCTACCTTTCGTATCAAGAGGCATGCCGTCGAGGAAATAGCGGACAGAGTTTCCGGACATTCCATTTATCGAAAGTTCGAAATCGGAACCCAAACCGCCTTCTTCACGGATACGGACACCGGTTGTCTTGTTTACAATCGAACTTATATTATTTACCGAAGTAGTGAGTGATTTCACGTCAAGAGCATTAACAGAAAAAGCACCTTCCTTTAGTTTCTGGCTCTTGGTTTTTCCATAAACCTCAACATTATCCAAATCAACTGTTCCGCTTTTCAGAACAATATCCACTCTCCTGTTCTCTTTAATGCTGATTTTCTGACTTGAAGTTTCATAACCAACCGACGAAACAAGGATTGTGTATGTTCCCGGCTTAACTTTTATCTCAAAATACCCGTTGTCATCCGAATATGTTCCTATGGAAGTATTCTCAATGGCAACGGCAGCTACAGCCACAGGATTCTTTCCTTCGTCTTTCACAAAACCGGAAAGACTGACTTTCTCCTGGGCATTCAGACTGGAGAAAAACGTGAAAAAAATGAATAATAAAATGTTTATATGTCTCATCACCAATTTATTTTCCGTAAAAAAAGCACAGAAAACCCGGATATAAACAAAATAAACGAACAAGAGTGTAAGTTTTTCAACAGCATAAATTTGAAATAACCTATTCAGATGTTTGTCTGCTTTGTATCCCGAAAGCTTTCCGACAAATAATCAAGGACTTGGCAGGTCTTCTGACTTGCTCCTTCTTCGTGACGCCTTCCCGTCGCTATCCAGACAGTGGCAAAAGATATGCCCGAAGAATCCAAAAGAGCTTACAGCAGCGGGTCTGTTCAGGATTCTCACCTGATTCCCTTTTCATTGTATGACTGAGATTTCAGACATACAACACCAAATCGGCTGCAAAGGTAGGTATTTATTATATAATATCTCATGTTTTTAACATCTAAATCAAACTATCAAATTCATATTATCATTTATTCAAGAAAATCAAGGGCTTACATTTTCATCATATTTCTATGCGTTGGAAAACTTTTTTCATATATTATGAAAAACTTTTTTCACCGCAATGAAAATTTTTTTCCATATATTATGAAAATCTTTTTCCACATATTATGGAATTTCTTTTCCACCACAATGAAATTCCGTATTTTTCCCAAACTCGGAAAAAATACTCTATCTTTGACAAGCAAACTTAATTCAAAATATCATGACACAAACTAACAGATTACTATCGCTGGACGTTATGCGAGGCATAACGATTGCCGGCATGATTCTGGTAAACGACCCAGGTTCGTGGGAATACGTTTATGCACCGCTGAGACATGCCAAATGGGATGGCTTCACTCCCACCGACCTTGTTTTCCCATTCTTTATGTTTATAATGGGAATTTCAATGTTCTTCTCGCTGAAGAAATATAATTTCCAACTTTCATCGGAAAGTGTGACTAAGATTGTTCGTCGCACAATTGTAATTTTCCTTGTAGGTTTTGGCTTGAATCTTTTCAACCATTTGTGGAACAATGGTTTCAGTCATTTCGAAAACCTGAGAATATTGGGTGTGATGCAGCGTTTGGCACTGGCTTACGGCTTTGGTTCGCTAATCGGACTTGCAATCAATCATAAATATATCCTTCATGTGGCAGCTTCGATTCTGTTGTTCTATGCAATACTTCTGGGAGCAACAGACAGCACAACTTTGAGCCCTGAAAGCTTGATAGCAGTTGTTGACAGAGCTGTTCTCGGAGCATCTCATATGTATCGCGACACTATGGCTGACGGAACAGTCATTGCCTTCGACCCAGAAGGTTTGTTGAGCTGTTTGGGAAGTATCGGTCATGTCCTGCTTGGATTCTATGTAGGAAAACTTATTATGGATGGGAAGAAGAACAACGAGCTGATTGTACGCAACATTTTTATTTTCGGAACAATTCTTGCTTTTGCCGGAATGTTGCTGAGCTATGGTTGCCCTATAAACAAGAAAATATGGAGCAGCACATTTGTGCTTACAACTTGCGGACTTGGTTCTCTCCTGCTCGGATTGCTGATTTGGATTATTGATATCAACAAGCGTAAGAATTGGACATTGTTCTTCGAGTCGTTCGGTATCAATCCTCTGTATCTTTATGTTCAGGCTGCAGTTCTTGCCACTTTGTTGCATGGTTTCCAGGCATACTTTTACAGTGATGTATTAGTGCCGCTTTGCGGAAATTATTTCGGCTCTCTGGTTTGGGCAGTATTGTTTGTTTTGCTGAACTGGATTCCGGGATATTGGTTGTATAAGAAGAGAATTTATATCAAGATATAATTTAGGGAACGAGTCGACAAAAGAACAAGTTGACAAGGAAATAAAAGAAATTATTTATTCTCTGTATATCTTGTTCCCTTGTCAACTCGTCAACTATATCAATACGATACCGAAACCTCAAACCCTTCTCTCCTAGCCTTTTCGGCAATAGCATCAAGCTCTTCCTTAGTAGCTTTTGACAGAGTTTTCAACGGAGTTTCACGGTCGATTGTGTAAATCATAACTTTTGACGGACGGATTTTCTTCAGAGCTTCAATCCAGCCTGATATTTCTTCGTCGGTAAGGTTATCAACAGACTCTCCGTCTCTTTCTCCATGCAGGAACATTGTCTGTATAATAAGTTTGCCATTGAAGCGGCAAAGGTTTTCCAACAACTTTTCGAAACAGAAGCCCGGCTGATTTGGATCGTTTATTTGTCTGATGCGTTTATCCAGGACAGAGTCCAGTTTCATTATGTTATCCTCAATCTTGCACAAAGCCTGGAAAACTTCTTCCTTATGAAGCATTGTTGAGTTTGAAAGAACAGCAATCTTAGCTGACGGACAATGCTCGTTGCGTATGGCAATGGTGTCATCTATTATTCCGGCAAAATCAGGATGCATTGTTGGTTCACCGTTTCCGGCAAAAGTAATTACATCCGGCACAAGACCTTCGGAACGCATAGCGTCGAGTTTCTCGGCAAGAGCTTTTTTTACTTCCTCGCGACGCGGCATAGAAAGACGCGGTTTGTGGTCCTTGTTGAAACCACATTCACAATAAATACAGTCAAATGTACAGAGCTTTCCATCTGTAGGAAACAAATTCATTCCCAAGGAAATGCCCAAACGGCGGCTGTGGATTGGACCGTAAACAATTTTATCAAATATAATAGTAGACATAAGCTTGTATTTTTATTCAAATGTACGCCTTTTCTCAAAATTTCCAACTCAAAACTGCATATAAATCTGTTTTGTTATTTCCCTTTATTTCCTCTGTATCTGTTCCGATAACATCGCGGTCTGAATAATATGTATGCGCCAGCTTTACGGAAAGTTTCAGAGATTTGAGAATATTCCATTGGAAAGTCAATGCCGCACGCAAACCTTCGCCGTAAAACGAAGGCATATAGAAGGCATAAAGTATGTTTTTCTCATATGAACTTATGCGTGTGTAATAATTGTCTGTTTGGAAATATGCAAAATATATATCTGCCTGAAACGGAAACTTTTCTTTCTTCCATCCTGCACGTTGCGACAGCATAAAGCCTTTGTTTCGTTCATTATCAACAGAAGTATATAAAACTCCGTCGGCAGACGAGCGCAAGGTCCAATTTCCGGCATTCACCGACAACTGAAAGCGGAGGCGTTGCTGAGTGTTGCTTCCGTCGCGCTGTTTATATTTATAACGGAGATATGTTGACAACCGTGAACTGAATGAATAATCCACCTGTGTCATATATTCCTTTCCGGACGAAGGATAATCAATCTGATATTTCAACCAGGGAAAACGGAAAATATCAACATAACCAGAGAATTTCCAATAAGGAAACGGGCTCCATTGCAATCCTGCATAAAATCCCTGTTCGTTCTGAACATAACCCTGTGAAAAAGCATTTCCGAAATAGGACTGATATTTACGGTCGTAATAACGATGGAGAAGCAGCATCGTAATGTATGAAGCAGGCGAGAGCTGCAAACCGTTGAGAGTTGCCAACGCTCCGTTCCGAGAAACGGCAGTTTCGCCATATATCTTAGCCCATGAGGTTTTCAACATATAATCAACACCAATGTTGAAATTACTTTTACCTCTGAAATAGAAAAGATTATAAGGTTGGGGAGAAGGATATAAACAATTACCGCCAAAATCATATCCCACAGCAGTCATTCCAATATGAAACGACGGCAAAGCAAAACGGATATTTCCTCCGTAAGTCTGCATAACTACAGTTTTGCGTTTATCCCAGTCGCGTTGCAAACGATGCAAGCCACTCGTCTGAACAGACGGAAAAGTATCATTCTCCAAAGCTGCATCTATCCGCCTGCGGGAATAGAATGCACTGAAATCCCAATTGCCGAAAGATGCAGTAGCTGCAGCTCCACGGAAAAAATCACTTTCGTTTGTTGAAAAGTGCCTGCGGAATCCGTTGTTTCGTCTTTCAGCCTGAGTGACAAGGGCTGAACGGCTAGGAGAGAAGTCGTTGCTTATAACCAGTCCTTGTCCGAACGAAACCTTATAATCACCTATTGCAAGAGTTTTCAACCATTTGAAATCCCGCAAAAGCAAATGAAACGAATAATAGTCATATCCTTTATGAACAGGTTTCCAAAACGGCTCGCCCATATCTTTTTCAGCAAGTAAACCAGCCTGAATCTTATCTTCATAAGCATAGGAGTATTTTACAGAAGTATAAAAAGCCTCGCCCAGATATTTACGGTTAGGATATTTATCCAGAATACTGTCGGAATATGAACAATATCCGCTTTTCTGTTGAAAACATTTATCATATCTGATTTGCAATTCATTGCGTCCTTGTTTCAACATATTCCTAAGAGTTATTGGAGCTTTATCAACAATATTATCCGATATATTCACAAAAGGAAGAATAAGCAAAATCGTTTGCCAGTCGAAATTATCAACAGCCTGCAGTTCATATATGGAAAGCATTTTCCCGTATCTTTTCCTATAATCCATAAGAGATGAAATCTGATTGTCCGAAAGGAAAGGCAAGCGCCTGAGTTGTTCATCGCTTACAGTATTCAAATCAAATGGATTTTCACTTAGGTAGGAAAGTTCTGTGTATAATGCTTCAGCCTTGGCTTCGTCTCCGGTTTCTTCGGCTATTTGCTCAACATATTCCTGCCACTTATCAACAGAATAAGTTTCTTGAGATTCAGCATTATAACAGGATATAAACATATATATAAACAAGATTGTTAACAGCTTTTTCATAACTATATTATTAGAAGTGAAACGACAAACCGGCAGCAAGCGAAGCGCCCAATACAGAATGATAAATTACAGAAGTGTCAATGCAGAAAGATTTCAATCTAATTCCGAAACCAAAACTTGGAAGGAGAGGAGCAATACATAATCCGCCACGAATATGAAAAATATCTTTTACCAGATATTCCATGCCTATTCCGCCTGTTAATCTATATTCGCTGTCCGTTCCGCAATAAAAGGATATCAACGTATTGTTGATAACATCATATTTGAAACCTAACAGAAAATCCCAATATTTTAATATCTCATTATCAGTTGATTCTTTATTAACAGAAACAGACGGGAAATCCTTTATCAACAATCCTATCGACAGTTTTTCCACAGGAGAATAAACAGCGCCAATATCCGTTGACAAACGTGAAGGCGTGTGTTCATATAAAGCAGACTGAAGAATATAATACTGGAAAGCTATGCCTAAAGACCAATGCTCGCCCAATGATTTGGCAAAGGCTGCACGGAACATTGTTTCCCGATATTCATCATAACCGAAAGAAGATATATAAAGACCTGTTGATAACTTATCATTAGGATATTGAAAACCCAGTGAAACTGTGCCTAACTCTTTCACCATATATCTGTTAATATACAATATATCAAGCATTTTAGAGTTTTGATATGAAAGAATAGCTGGATTATATTCCGTTGAAAACATAACTCCATTTCCGCCTAATGCCATAGAACGGATATTGGGAAGACGGATATTTTCTGAGCCTGTCACATTGCCGGAGAAAAGCAATGCAGCAATAAAAAGGAAGAATTTCTTTTTCATAGCCGGTAATTGGTTTTTGATTATTCAACACAGAGATTTATATTTAACTTATCTCTTACTTATATACTCACAAAAGTAGTATTTATCATAGATTTATCAAGTTATTAACAAACTTATTCTACAAGATTTACACCCTTTGATTATTTTTGCAACCAATGAAGCAAAGAAGAAAGATATATTATTCGGCATTCATGCTGTTGACAACTTGTTGGTTAATGGCTCAGGAGCAGAATAAACCTATAAAAATGAATGTTTTACCGGAAGGATATAATCGTGCATATCTTGATGGTAAAGACACTGTTGCTATAGTAAACCTTAGGGAAGTATATGTTTTTCCCAAAGTAAAGTTCAGAAACAGGAGAGAGGAACAGAAATATTGGAAGCTTGTGAGAGACGTAAAACGAACTCTTCCTTATGCTAAAATGGTTTATGAAACTCTTATTGAGACTTATGAATATATAGAAACATTGCCGGACGAGAAATCAAAACAGGAACATTTGAAAAGGATGGAAAAAGAGCTTTTTGCCGAATATAAACCACAGTTGAAAAAACTTACTTTCTCGCAGGGAAAACTACTTATCAAGCTGATAGACAGGGAATGTAATCAAAGCAGTTATCAACTTGTAAAAGCTTTCCTTGGCAGTTTCCGCGCCGGTTTCTGGAATTTCTTTGCAGGAATGTTTGGTGCCAGTCTTAAAGCTGAATATGATCCGAAAGGTGAGGATGCGATGACGGAAAGAATTGTGGTGCTTGTGGAAAACGGATTATTGTGAATCAGTTGACAAGGAAACAAGTTGAAGAGTTAACAAGGAATTATATATTAACATACTTGTCAACTCATCTCTGTAGCCTTTTCAACTCCAAATAAATTATCATGAAGAACATACTATTAACAGCAACTATCGGCCTTATCAGCCTTACAACTAACGCACAGCAAACGGATTCAAATTATTTTATGAATCCAATTATACATGGAGATATTCCTGATCCAACAATGATTAAAATTGACGGAACTTACTATGCGGCAGGAACTTCAACAGAATGGGCTCCATTTTATCCTGTTTTCAAATCAAATGATTTGATTAACTGGAAACAAATAGGACATATTTTCGACAAACAGCCGGAATGGACTGTCAACTCTTTCTGGGCACCGGAACTGTTTGTTATAAACGGTAAAATTTACTGTTATTACACTGCACGTGAGAAAGCTACCAATATATCTTACATTGGTGTAGCAACAGCTGATTCTCCGGAAGGAAAATTTACAGACCACGGTATAGTTGTCCGTTTCGGAAAAGAAGCTATCGACCCTTTTATATTTAATGATAACGGACAACTTTACATTACATGGAAAGCTTATGGTCTGGACGACAGACCTATAGAAATTCTTGGAAGCAAACTTTCCGCTGACGGATTGAGACTGGAAGGTGAGCCTTTCACCATGCTTGTAGATGAAAACCGTACCGGAATTGAAGGACAATATATATTCAAGAAAGATGATTATTACTATCTGATTTATGCAGCCAATTCTTGCTGCGGATACAATAGCGACTACAATGTTTGCGTTGCCCGCTCAAAGAAGTTCGACAGCTTATATGAAAATTATAATGGAAATCCAATTCTCCACGGCGGCGAAGGTGATTATAAATCTTGTGGACACGGAACAGGTGTAACAACCGACGACGGACGAATATTCTTCATGTGTCACGCTTACCTCAACGGAGATATGTTTTTCAACGGACGCCAACCTATATTGCAGGAATTGGAAGTAACAAAAGATAAATGGCTGAAATTCAAAACAGGAGAGTTGGCTGTAAGGAAACAATCATTACCATTCAAAGGTATAAGTCAAATTCCGGTGAAAGACTTTTATGATGATTTTGATGGTAAAAACCTAAAATATGATTGGACATGGAATTTTCCTTTCTCTGATGTTAAAGCAGAATTAAACCAAGGACAACTTTATCTTTCAGGGATTATGAAAGATAAGTCAAAGAACGGCTCAGTTCTTTGTCTGCGTCCTACAAGTTCTGAATATTCATATGAAACACATACATTGAATAAGGGAAACAACACAAAAGGTCTCACTTGGTATGGCGATGATAACTTCATGATTTCATGGGGAATTAACAACAATAATCTCGAACTCAGAAAAGTAGTTGACGGAAAAGAATCTGTTATTTTCTCTTCACCTTTCAACAATAAAGATATTTATCTTAAAACAACTGTTGAAAAAGGTTCATTATTGAAGTTCTATTACAGTGAAGACAACAGCAAATGGGTTTGCGTATCAGATAAAGCTATTGACTGTAAGGAATTTATAAGATGGGACAGAGTGCCTCGACCTGGATTAATACACTCTGGAAATAAGAACGAACCTTCTGTTTTCAGTTATTTCAGATACAAATTGACAAGATAACAAGTTAACAAGAAACGAGTTGACAAGGAATATATATTAACATCCTTGTCAACTCGTCCCCTTGTTCCCTTGTCAACCAAGTTATAAACTCATCTTGTTGAAAAACTCCCAAATAACAATTCCGGTAGTTACGGAAACATTCAGCGAATGTTTTGTTCCATATTGAGGTATTTCAATGCACATATCACATTTGTCAACAACAGACTGTTGAACACCTTTTACCTCATTTCCCATCACTATCGCATACTTTTCATCCTTGTCTAACTGCAACTTATCTAACATTACACTGCCTTCGACCTGTTCTATTGCACAAACAGTATAACCATCTTTCTTCAAGTTTTCAACAGCTTCAAGTGTATCATTGAAATATTTCCAATCAACTGTTTCTTCAGCTCCGAGTGCAGTTTTGTGAATTTCAGCATTAGGAGGACAAGCAGTTATGCCACACAAGTATATTGATTCCACACGGAATGCATCCGAAGTACGAAACACCGAACCTACGTTATTAAGGCTTCTGATATGGTCAAGTACCACAACCAGAGGAAGTTTGCGGCTCTCCTTGAACTCCTCAGGAGTAAGCCTGTTCATTTCTGTTACCTTTAATTTGCGCATATTATTTTCTTTTCCGCAAAAGTACGGAAATATTGTTTAAACCCCGTTGAAAAGCTATTAATAACTAGTGAACATAAAATGAAAAATAAATCTTGCATTATCCGGAATCTTATACATACAAGCTATGTTTTTTATGTTCCAAATAAGAACTTACATTATTTGTTACAAACTATCCACATGGTTTATACACAGAATAAACACCATTTCAGTTATTAACTTTTACACACATATGTTTTTCAACATATATGTAATAAAGTTCATAACAATAAGAAAAACAGTATATATATAAATAAACGCATTGTTAGTTTCTTTTTAATAAGCAGTGAATATCATTTAATAACTTTATATGCAAGAAATAGTTATCAAATGTTTTAACACTTTCAACAGACTATCATATTCATCATTTTATTTAAAAAAGAAAATATTAAAAAGATATATAATGATATAATGGTTGATATTGAATTGTGGATTGTGATGTGTTCTTTCTGAAGTAATGAAAACTTATATGTTTTGCCACGTTTGAATATATACTATTGAAAAAGTTTTTTCATACGGAAGAAAATTTATTTTCAACCGAGTGGAAATTATTTTTCATCTAGATGAAAAAAGTTTTTCAGCTTAGGAAAAATTGTTGGAAATGCAAAAGGCTGTAATACAGTGTTTAAAGTAAATAAGTAATGCTCCTGTCGTTTAAGGTCACGAAAATAGGAGAGTTTTATGTAAATTTGCAATTAAATGATTTAACTTTAGCAAGTTGCTCAACTTAAAAGTTGACAAGGTTTCAGAAACAAGTTGACAAGAAAACTCTGTGACTCTGAGACTTCAGTGTTTTAATAATCCTTGTTAACTTATTATTTTAAAGTAGGATAAAATAAATATATACATAATATTATGCAGAAACAGTCAATAGGTTATATGGACGTTCCGGTTCCTGGCGGAATCGACCTGAAAGAAGAAATCAACAGATTGAGAAAAGAAAAGAATGCGGTTATTCTGGCTCATTATTATCAGACAGGAGATATTCAGGACATAGCAGACTTTGTGGGCGACAGTCTGGCTCTTGCTCAGTGGGCTGCAAAGACAACTGCTGACATTATTGTTCTTTGTGGTGTTCATTTTATGGGTGAGACTGCAAAAATCATTTGTCCGGACAAGAAAGTGCTGGTGCCGGACTTGAACGCAGGATGTTCGCTTGCAGACAGTTGCCCGGCTGTTGAATTCGAAGAGTTCATAAAGGCTAATCCGGGTCACACTGTTATTTCGTATGTAAACACAACGGCTGCGGTGAAGGCTGTTACTGATGTTGTGGTGACTTCGACAAATGCCCGCCAGATTGTTGAAAGTTTGCCTGCTGACGAAAAGATTATTTTCGGACCGGACAGAAACCTTGGTAATTATATAAATAGTATTACAGGACGCAAGATGTTGCTTTGGAACGGAGCTTGCCATGTTCACGAACAATTCTCGCTCGAAAAGATTCTTGAGCTTAAGAAGCAGTATCCGGAAGCTGAAGTTATCACTCATCCTGAATGTAAACATTATATTGTTGAAATCTCGGATTTCGTTGGTTCAACAGCTGCATTGTTGAAACATGCGGTTAAGTCGGACAAGAAACAGTTCATCGTTGCTACAGAAAGCGGTGTTATCCACGAGATGCGCAAGCAATGTCCGGACAAGGAATTCATTCCTGCTCCTCCGGAAGACTCAACTTGTGCTTGCAATGAATGTAATTTCATGCGATTGAACACGATGGAAAAGCTTTATAACTGCCTGAAATACGAAATGCCAGAAATATTCGTAGATGAGGAAGTTCAGAAAAAAGCAATCAGACCGATAAAGCGTATGCTTGATATTTCGGAAAAGCTTGGACTTTGATTTTTATAGATGACGAGGGAACAAGGGGACGAGTTGACAAGGGGGTAAAAAATATACCTTGTCAACTCGTCTTCTTGTATCTTGTCCCCTGAATAAATTATATTTTCAAATAAACATATATATCTATATCAAAAAGTCGTATCTTTGCCGTACTGTCAGTTTTATGCCAGTCCAAATGAGCATATTAGGTGGACAGTGACACTTTAAGAATCAAATAAACGGAAAATATAACTAATTTTTAAATCGATGAATTTTGTAGAAGAACTAACATGGCGTGGGATGATACATACCATGATGCCAGGAACAGAAGAATTATTGCAGAAGGAAATGGTTACTGCTTATGTAGGTATTGACCCGACAGCCGATTCTTTGCATATCGGTCACCTTGTGAGTGTGATGATTCTTAGACACTTCCAGCGTTGTGGACATAAACCTCTTGCCTTGGTTGGTGGTGCGACAGGTATGATTGGCGACCCTTCCGGAAAATCAGCAGAACGTAATCTGCTTAACGAAGAAACATTGCGTCACAATCAGGAATGCATCAAAAAGCAGCTCAGCAAATTTTTGGATTTCGAATCTGACGCTCCTAACAAAGCTGAGCTTGTGAATAACTACGACTGGATGAAAGACTTCACTTTCTTGGATTTTGCCCGTACAGTTGGTAAACATATCACTGTAAACTATATGATGGCAAAAGACTCTGTTAAGAAACGTCTTAACGGTGAAGCTCGCGATGGTCTGTCTTTTACTGAATTTACTTATCAGCTTCTTCAGGGTTACGACTTCCTTCACCTTTATGAAACAAAGAATTGCAAGCTTCAGATGGGTGGTTCGGACCAGTGGGGAAATATCACAACAGGTGCTGAGCTTATCCGCCGCACAAACGGTGGGGAAGTGTTCGCTCTTACTTGTCCGTTGATTACTAAGGCTGACGGTGGAAAATTCGGTAAAACTGAATCTGGAAACATCTGGTTGGACCGCAGATATACTTCTCCTTATAAATTCTATCAGTTCTGGCTAAACGTGAGTGATGCTGATGCTGCTAAATATATCAAGATTTTCACATTCTTGTCAAAAGAAGAAGTTGAAGCTTTGATTGCTGAACAGGAAGCTGCTCCTCATTTGCGTCCTTTGCAGAAACGTCTTGCTAAGGAAGTTACTATCATGGTTCACTCTGAAGAAGATTATAATGCTGCTGTTGAGGCTTCAAATATTCTTTTCGGTAACGCAACTTCTGATTCATTGAAGAAACTAGACGAAGAAACTTTGTTGGACGTATTCAACGGTGTTCCTCAGTTTGAAGTTTCACGCGTAGATGTTGAAAACGGTATCAAATTGATAGATTTGTGTACTGAAAAGGCTAATGTGTTCCCATCAAAAGGTGAAATGAGAAAATTGATCCAGAGTGGTGGTGTTAGCGTAAACAAGGAAAAAGTTTCTGATGTTGATATGGTTATCACAACAGATGCTTTGTTGGACGGTAAATATTTGCTTGTTCAGAGAGGAAAGAAAAACTATTATTTGTTGATAGTGAAATAATTTTGCTTAAAGCCTTGCAAGGATAATATATTTGTATTATCTTTGCATCGCTTTTGATAAGCATCGGATTGTCTCATGGTGTAATGGTAGCACTACAGTTTTTGGTTCTGTCTGTCGAGGTTCGAATCCTCGTGAGACAACTCACAGAAAGTTTCGGTTCTAATTGAATCGGAACTTTTTTGTTTTTAGAAGAATTTGTTCAAGTAAATTTAAAACACAGAGACACAAAGTCACAGAGAAATTTACTGAATATAAATAAACTCTGTATCTCTGTGACTCTGTGTTTTATTATTTTTATTGCTCAATTATCAACCGTTATTTCTCCAGCAAGCGAACAACCCATATATTCTTTCACTTCTGAAGAAGACAAACCGAGTCCGAAAAGGAACATCATCTTTGTTACGGCACATTCCGTTGTGCTGTCGTATCCGCTTATAACACCGGTCTGCAACATTTTATATCCAGTTTCGTAACGATGCATTTCAACTCTTCCTGTATGGCATTGAGTGATGTTGACAATAACAATGCCGCGTTCTGAAGCATCTTTAAGCAGTTTCAGAAACCATTCCTTGCTTGGAGCATTTCCACTGCCGAAAGTTTCCAGCACTACGCCTTTGATTCCAGGAGTATTAAGCATGTTTCCAAACATTTGAGGAGACATGCCCGGGAATATTTTCAACAACATTACGTTGTTATCAAACTGATAGTGAGTTTTCAAAGGTCTTCTTAAAACAGGACGATACATCAAATGAGTATTGTAATGTATAGTTATTCCAGCCTGAGCAAGCGGTGGATAATTGTAGGAACGGAAAGCATTGAAATTTTCCGCATTTATTTTAGTAGTCCTGTTTCCTCGCATCAGATAATTCTCGAAGAAAATACATACTTCCTGAACTATTGGCATGCCATTTTCGGTTGCCGAAGCTATTTCAATTGCTGTAACAAGATTTTCTTTTCCATCAGTTCTCAAAACACCTATTGGAAGCTGCGAACCAGTAAGAATAACAGGTTTGCTCAGGTTTTCGAGCATAAAGCTTAAAGCTGAAGCTGTATATGACATTGTATCAGTTCCGTGAAGAACAACAAAGCCATCATAATCGTTATAATTGTCGGTTATGATTTTAGCCAGTTTAGCCCACGAATCCGGACCAATTTCAGATGAATCCATAGGATTCTTGAATTGGATGGAAGAAATATTACAATCCAAGTCTTCCAAATCGGGAACATGCTGTTTCAGATGCTCGAAATTGAAAGCTTCCAGAACACCGGTTTTCTGATTCTTTATCATACCAATAGTTCCACCAGTATAGATTAATAATATTGATTTGTTTTTTTCTTCCATCATTTTTCTTTTGTGTTCTGCTCTATGTTATTAATGATACAAAGATACAATGACATTTTGAAAGCACAAAGCATTGATTTGTCTATTTACTAGTTATATTTACTTACAAATAGATTTTTTATCCTTAATCTATTGTTTTAAGACAAAATCTCTTATTCCTCAAGTTCATAAAAATTAGTATCTTTGCAGAATTCAAAGCTTTAATGTTTACAAAGTTTACAAGAAAACGAGTTGACAAGCGGATAAGGATTTTAATATTAAACTTTCAACTTTCATTAATGCTTCTTGTCAACTTGTCTCTGAAGCCTTGTTTACTTTAATCTTGTTTTTAAATAAATAACAAAATAAATTATGGCGCTACAATGTGGTATAGTAGGTTTGCCTAACGTTGGTAAATCTACTCTTTTCAACTGTTTGTCAAATGCAAAAGCTCAGTCGGCAAACTTTCCTTTTTGTACTATTGAACCTAACGTAGGTGTTATTACTGTTCCAGATGAACGTTTGAATAAATTGGCTGAATTAATCAATCCTCAGCGTATTGTTCCTACAACAGTGGAAATTGTTGATATTGCAGGTTTGGTGAAAGGTGCCAGCAAAGGTGAAGGTTTGGGAAACAAGTTCCTGGCAAACATACGTGAAACAGATGCTATCATCCATGTGTTGCGTTGTTTCGATGACGACAATATTGTTCACGTTGACGGTTCTGTTGATCCTGTTCGTGACAAAGAAATAATTGATGCGGAGCTTCAGATTAAAGACCTTGAAACTGTTGACAGCCGTATTGCAAAAGTTCAAAAGCAGGCTCAGACAGGCGGAGACAAACAGGCTAAACTGGCTTATGATGTTCTTTGCAAATATAAGGAAGCTTTGGAACAGGGAAAGAGTGCGAGAACTGTAACTTTTGAAACTAAGGAAGAACAGAAAATAGCTCATGAGTTGTTCCTTTTGACAAGCAAACCTGTACTTTACTTGTGTAATGTTGACGAAAAAAGTGCAGTAAACGGAAACAAATATGTTGAAGCAGTTCGTGAAGCTGTAAAAGATGAAAATGCACAAATCTTGGTTGTTGCGGCTAAGATAGAAAGCGAAATTGCTGAATTCGAAACTTATGAGGAACGTCAGATGTTCCTTCAGGAAATAGGTTTGGAAGAATCTGGTGTCAGCCGTTTGATTAAGGCAGCTTATAAGCTTCTTAACCTTGAAACATTCCTTACTGCCGGTGTTCAGGAAGTACGTGCATGGACTTATCACAAAGGTTGGAAAGCTCCTCAGTGTGCCGGTGTTATTCACACAGATTTTGAGAAAGGATTTATCCGTGCTGAGGTGATTAAATATGAAGACTATATAAATTATGGTTCTGAAGCTGCTGTTAAAGAAGCCGGAAAGATGAGCGTTGAAGGTAAGGACTATGTAGTTCAGGATGGTGATATTATGCATTTCCGTTTCAATGTGTAAATATATAAGTTGACAAGGCTTTAGAAGACGAGTTGACAGGAAAGGAGTTAAAGGAAATATGGATTGCTGATTGTGGTCTGGTTTCTTTTAATTCCTTTTTGTTTTTAAGTTGACAAGGTTTCATAAACAAGTTAACAAGGTTAAATAGCTATCAATTCACAGCTGATTACCTAAAAACTCTTGTCAACTTGTTTTCTCGTCAACTTGTCAACTGATTTAATAAAACAATATTGACTTTTAGCAAACAACTAAAAAAAATAATAACTTTGTCTAACTTTAAATTTAAGTAAGATGGTACAAAGATTTGACTTCTTGGTAATCGGCTCCGGACTCGCCGGAATGAGCTTTGCTCTTAAAGTAGCACATAAAGGAAAAGTTGCTCTTATCTGTAAAGCCGGTATGGAAGAAGCTAATACATACTTTGCCCAAGGTGGTATTGCTTCAGTGACGAATCTCGCTGTCGATAATTTCGAAAAACATATCGAAGATACAATGATCGCCGGTGATTGGCTGAGCGATAGGGAAGCTGTAGAAAAGGTGGTTTGTGAAGCTCCGTCGCAAATCAAACAGCTTATAGAATGGGGCGTTAATTTCGACAAAAACGAAAAAGGTGAATTTGACCTTCACAAAGAAGGCGGACACTCTGAATTCCGTATACTTCATCATAAAGATAATACAGGAGCCGAAATACAGACAAGTCTGATTAAAGCTGTTGAGGCACATCCAAATATTACTGTTTTCAAGAATCATTATGCTGTTGAAATAATTACTCAGCATCATATGGGTATAATCGTAACTCGTCATACTCCTGGAATCAAATGCTTTGGTGCTTACATCTTAAATGAAGAGACTGGAATAGTTGATACATTCCTGTCAAAAGTTACTGTTATGGCAACAGGCGGATGCGAGGCTGTTTATCGTAACACTACAAATCCTTTGGTTGCTACCGGTGACGGAATTGCTATGGTTTATCGTGCCAAAGGTGCAGTGAAAGATATGGAATTCATTCAGTTCCATCCAACTGCCCTTTATAATCCGGGTGATCGTCCTTGTTTCCTTATAACTGAGGCAATGCGTGGTTATGGTGCAGTGCTTAGAAATCTGGCAGGAGAGGAGTTTATGCAGAAATATGACCCTCGTCTTTCTCTTGCTCCACGTGATATAGTGGCTCGTGCAATTGATAATGAGATGAAAACACGTGGTGAAGACCATGTTTATCTTGATGTAACTCATAAGGATCCGGAAGAAACAAAGAAACATTTCCCTAATATTTACAAGCATTGTCTTGGTTTGGGAATTGATATTACTAAAGATTATATCCCGGTTGCTCCTGCAGCGCATTATTTGTGTGGTGGTATAAAAGTTGATTTGAACGGACAATCAAGTATCCGCCGCCTTTATGCTTTGGGTGAATGTTCTTGTACAGGATTGCATGGCGGAAACAGATTGGCTTCAAATTCACTGATTGAAGCAATCGTTTATGCTGATGCAGCAGCAAAACATGCTTTGGAAACATTCAGCCGTTACGAATATAACACAGATATTCCTGAATGGAATGATGAAGGAACTATTACAAACGAGGAACGAGTTCTTATTACACAAAGTATGAAAGAAGTAAATCAGATAATGGAATGCTACGTTGGTATTGTACGAAGCAATCTTCGTCTGACAAGAGCCTGGAACCGTTTGGATATTCTTTATGAAGAAACAGAAAGACTGTTCAAACGCTGCAAGGCTTCACGTGAGATTTGTGAATTGCGTAATATGATAAATGTAGGCTATCTGATCACACGCCAGGCAATGGAAAGAAAAGAAAGCCGAGGTTTGCATTACACACTTGATTATCCTCCTGTGAAGAAAAACAAGTAAACAAATCTATAAATTTAATACCATGAAAAGAATTTTATTTGCTTTATCATTTTTGTTGTGCACAACAACATTCAGCTTTGCCAAAGATAACAAATGGCAATTATTGTTTGGTGATAATTTGGAGAAGGCTCAGTATAATCCGGAAGTATGGAGCATGAAAGATGGTGTCTTGAGTGCTGTAAAGGATGAATCAATCTGGACTACTGAAGAATATGAAAACTTTGAATTGGATTTGGAATTTAAGACAGATCATGAAACAAATAGTGGTGTTGTTGTTTATTGCACTGATATAAAAGATTGGATTCCTAATTCTGTGGAAATTCAGATTGCTGATGATCACTGTGAAAAGTGGGGAAATGGCAAACCTTATGAAAAGTGTGGAGCCATTTATGGTCACTTAGGTGCAAAACAAGATAAAGTTGTTAAGAAACCGGGAGAATGGAATCATATGAGAATACGTTGTAAGGGTAAGAATATATCTGTTATTCTAAATGGCAAGAAAGTTACTGATATGGATATGAACCTTTGGACTTCAGGAACTAAGAATCCTGATGGAAGTGATATTCCAAGTTGGTTGCCTAAACCTTTCTCAACTATTCCTACTAAAGGCTATATAGGTTTGCAGGGCAAACATGGCAATTCTCTTATCTGGTTCCGCAATGTTAAGGTAAGAAGTTTGTAATGCTATAGAAAACAAGGTGACGAGTTGACAAGAAATAAGGATTTTCCCCTTGTATCTTGTTCACTCGTCACCTTGTCACCTTATATAATTAATAATTCTGCTTCATTGGCTCAAAGAATGCCTGTGGATGCAAGCAAGCAGGACATTTCTGAGGAGCTTTCTTCGCTTCAATTACGAAACCACAGTTACGGCACTGCCACAAAATTTCTTCGTCTCTTTCAAATACTTTTTCAGCTTCAACGCGAGCCAACAACTGGCGGTAACGTTTTTCGTGTTCAGCTTCAACTTTTGAAATCATGCGGAAAGCAACTGCAACTTCAGGGAAGCCTTCTTCGTCAGCAATCTTTGCAAATTCAGGATAAAGTTCTGTCCATTCTTCATTTTCACCTGCTGCAGCTGCTGCAAGGTTTTCTTTAGTTGTAGAAATAATACCTGCAGGATAAGATGCTGTGATTTCAACCATTCCACCTTCAAGGAATTTGAAGAAACGTTTTGCGTGTTCTTTTTCCTGTTCAGCAGTTTCCATGAAAATAGCAGCAATCTGTTCGTAACCTTCTTTTTTTGCTACACTAGCAAAGTAAGTATAACGACCTCTAGCCTGTGATTCACCTGCGAATGATTTCAACAAATTCTGTTCTGTTCTTGTTCCTTTAATACTTTTTCCCATAACGCTAATTTTTATGTAATTATTAATTCTTTTGTGCTTGTCCCTTTGTTTCTTTTGGACATTGCAAAAGTATTTATTTGTTTTCAGATAATTCTTATTTATTTGAATGATAATTTCTATCACTTAATTGAATATATCTATTATAGATATTCCAGTAGATTATATGATTGATAAAAGCTTTGATATTCATTGAATTAAAGTTGCTTTTCGATAGCTGTTCTCGCTATTTCTGTATCATTATTTCCATGAGCTCCTCCAACTCCAATTCCACCTACAACAATGCCTTCTATAATTATAGGAATTCCACCGTCCATAACAGAAAAATTACTGTCTCCTGTTAGAACAGGCTCTGTATAATTATTTGTAGATTGTACTTTTGTCATAAATGTGAAAACAAATAATATGATTGAAATGCATAATAACCTTTTCATACAGCTTTACGATATATACTTAAATTAGAGCTAACTCTGCTAATATACATAAATAATTTATTTTATACTTCTTTATTCTCTACGTTAATTTTATATCATGAATAAATGTTTTGTAAAAGATATTTACAGAAACAGATTGTTTATTTAGTTATTGGTTATAACTGCTTGAAACTAAACAAAATTAGTTGTAGATATTCTTGAATATTTATATATTTTTTCATACATTTGCAACCTTTTAAAAATAAAAAATAGGCAAAAGAAAATGAGTATGAAATTAGATTTTCAGCCGAAATTAGTTTCTGCGCTGAAAAATTATTCCAAAGAGAAATTTATGACCGACCTTATGGCCGGTATTATTGTGGGTATTGTTGCCCTTCCGCTAGCCATTGCTTTTGGTATTGCTTCAGGTGTTAGTCCAGAGAAAGGACTTATAACTGCTATTATCGGTGGTTTTATTGTTTCTGCATTAGGTGGTAGTTCTATTCAGATTGGAGGACCTACAGGTGCATTTATCGTAATTGTTTATGGTATAATCCAAAACTTCGGTCT
The DNA here is from genome assembly GCF_056640935.1 of Parabacteroides sp. KHUB-01. Classification (NCBI taxonomy): domain Bacteria; kingdom Pseudomonadati; phylum Bacteroidota; class Bacteroidia; order Bacteroidales; family Tannerellaceae; genus Parabacteroides; species Parabacteroides sp. KHUB-01. The sequence goes on from NZ_CM153256.1 coordinate 2,193,994, forward strand.
TGAAGGTTTGGCAATTGCAACAGTTGTTGCCGGTATTTTGCTTGTAATAATGGGAGCTTTGAAACTGGGAACAGTTATCAAGTTTATTCCTTATCCAATTGTAGTAGGATTCACCAGTGGTATCGCGCTTACTATTTTCACTACTCAGATTAAAGATTTATTCGGATTGACAATGGAAAAGGTTCCGGCCGATTTCATTTCAAAATGGATAGAATATGTAATAGCTTTCCCGACAATTAACTGGATGGCTTCGCTTGTTGGTATTTTAAGTATAATAATTATTGCCATAACTCCTAAGTTCTCAAAGAAAATCCCTGGTTCGCTTGTTGCAATTATCGTAATGACAATTGCTGTATATTGCCTTCGTACTTTCTTTGGAGTAACAGGAATTGAAACTATTGGCGACAGATTCACTATCAACGCTTCAATGCCACAGCCTGCTCCAATTCAGTTTGATATGGAAACTATCAACCTGTTGTTGCCTTCTGCTTTTACAATTGCAATATTGGGAGCTATTGAATCTTTGCTTTCTGCTACAGTTGCAGATGGTGTAACAGGCGACAAGCATAATTCAAATACAGAGCTTATTGCTCAGGGTGCTGCAAATATCATTGTTCCTTTGTTTGGTGGTATTCCTGTTACTGGTGCTATTGCACGTACTATGACAAATATCAACAACGGAGGTAAAACACCTATTGCCGGTATTATCCATGCTGTTGTTTTGCTGTTGATTCTTCTTTTCCTCGGCCCTTTGACAAAACATATACCTATGGCTTGTCTTGCTGGTGTTTTGGTTATTGTATCATATAATATGAGCCAGTGGCGTACATTCAAGTCGCTGATGAAGAATCCAAAGAGTGACGTATCTGTTTTGCTTGTGACATTCTTCCTGACTGTTATATTTGACCTTACAATCGCAATAGAGATAGGTTTGCTTATTGCAATGTTCTTGTTTATGAAACGTGTTGCTGAAACTACTCACGTTTCTGTTACTACTGACGAAATAGACCTTTCTGATGAAGGTGAAATATATCACGAAGAAGAAAAACTTAACTTGCCTAAAGGTGTTGAGGTTTACGAAATTGACGGTCCGTTCTTCTTTGGTGTTGCAAATAAATTTGATGATATTATGAACCGAATGGGCGACAAACCTAATATACGTATTATCCGTATGCGCCGTGTTCCGTTTATGGATTCTACAGGTTTGCACAACTTGGAAAGTTTGATTCGTATGTCGCAGTCAGAGAATATACATATCATTCTTTCAGGTGTAAATGAAAATGTCCATAAAGTTCTGACTAAATCAGGTGTTGAAGATTGCCTTGGTGCTGATAATGTTTGCAGTAATATCAACGAGGCAGTTGAAAAAGCCTGGAGCTTGTGCAAGAAATAAAAATAAATAAACCAACCATATGTCTTTTATCAGAAAAACATCATTACTGTATATGTTATTTATCTGTGTCTTTGCTTTAAAGGCACAGATAAATATTACTGAAAACGGGAAAGCTTTGTCGAGAATTATCGTTGTTGATGACAGCGAAACAAACTTGAAAGCTGCAAATCTTCTTAAGGATTTCGTATTGAAAATAAGCGGAGCTGAACTTAAGATTAAAGAAACTTCCAAATGGAAAGAAGGCGATATTATTATCGGGGAGAAAACTGATAAAGCCGGAGAAGACGGTTTTCAGCTTCTTTCTTCTAATGGTTGTCTTCATATTATGTCCGGCGGAGATAAAGGTGCTATTTATGGTGTAGTTACTTTGCTTGAGAAATATCTTGGAGTTCAGTATTATGCTTATGAAACATATACACTCAGCCAGAATCCTAACATCTCAATTCCAGAGATAAATCACTCAGAAACTCCTGCTTTCAGATACCGACAGACCTTCAGTTACGGTAATGAAGATCCGGTCTATAAATTATGGTTCCGCTTGGAAGAACCGAATGAGACTTTCATTAATAATATGTGGGTTCATACATTTGACCGTATTCTTCCTTCTGAACGATTCGGAAAAGAACATCCGGAATATTATTCCTTTATCAATGGTAAACATCGTCCGGGCAATCATAGCCAGTGGTGCCTGACTAATCCGGCAGTATTTGACGCAGCCGTGAAGCAGTTGGATTCTATTTTCAAGGCAAATCCCGGAATGCGTACTATATCTGTAAGTCAGAATGATGGAAATCACACCAACTGTACTTGCGACGAATGTAAGAAAGTTGATGAATATGAAGGTTCTCCTTCAGGAAATATAATCCGTTTCATGAATAAGCTAGCAGAGCGTTTTCCGGATAAGGAATTTTCTACTCTTGCTTATCTTTATTCAATGCAGCCGCCGAAGCATACAAAGCCACTGCCAAATGTGAACATTATGCTTTGCGATATTGACTGCAAACGTGAAGTTCCACTGACAGATAATGCCTCAGGACAGGATTTTATGCGTGCTCTAAAAGGCTGGTCCGAAATATCTGACAATATTTTTGTGTGGGATTATGGAATCAATTTCGACAATATTGTTTCTCCTTTCCCTAATTTCCATATTATACAGAAGAATATACAGCTTTTCAAGGAGCATAACGTTACGATGCATTTCTCTCAGGTGAATGGTATCAAAGGAGGTGATTTCTCTGAAATGCGTGCTTACATGATTGCCAAGCTTATGTGGAATCCTTATCAGGATGCTGACTCTCTTATGCTCAGCTTTATGAAAGGATATTACGGAGATGCAACTCCTTACCTATATCAGTATCACAAGATAATGCAAGGAGCTTTGCTTGCCAGTCATCAGCCGCTGTGGATTTATGATTCTCCTATATCACACAAAAACGGAATGCTTTGTCCGCAGCTTATAAAAACATACAACGAACTTTTTGATAAGGCAGAAGCTGCTGTGGCTGATAATAAATTGTATCTCGACCACGTCAGACTTTCACGTCTTCCGCTGATATATTCGGAACTTGAAATACTCAGAACTTATCCGGAACGTGATATGCAGACTGTAAAATCAAAACTTGAATTGTTCAGAACTATATCAGAAGAATTCGGAGTTAAGACTTTGAACGAGAGAAATAATCCTCCGGTAGAATACTATGAACTTTATAAAGAACGTTTCCTACCTTCTGAAAAGGTAAATCTTGCAGCAGGAGCTTCAGTAAGATGGATTCTTCCACCGAGCGATAAATATAAGGCGTTGGGTGATACGGCATTGACTGATGGACTATTTGGTGGAACAACATTCGTGGAAAGCTGGGTTGGCTGGGAAGGAAAGGATGCAAGTTTTGTTGTTGACTTGGGTTCGGAGAAAGAAATCAGCAGCATTGAGATTGATTTTCTTCATCAGTTGGGCGGATGGATTCTTTTGCCTAAAGGCGGAACTTACAGCGTTTCCACAAATAATCAGACATTCTTACCTTTCGGTTCGTTTGAGTTTGCCGAAGATAGAGACCCGAAGGTTAAGTTTGTTCGTGGAAAGGTTGCTGTGGATTCTCCTGTCAAAGCCAGATATATCAAAGTTGATATAAAAACTCTTGGAATGTGTCCTAGCTGGCATTATGGAGTTGGATATCCGGCTTGGTTCTTTATGGACGAAATAATGGTTTATTGATTTAAGTTTTGCAATTGCAAAACTTAAAAGTTGACAAGACTTTATAGGCAAGTTGACAAGGTAAAATCGTAAAAACCTTGTCAACTTGTTTTTTTTTGATTCGTTGGTTATCTGTCATTGATATTATTTTCAATAAATTTTTTTCTTTTCATGCAGCATTTTCAGCATTTCCTGCATTTAATAATATAGAAAGTTTCGGAAAATCATCGAGACTGGATAAACTTGAAAATTAATAATATCTGTTTATGAAAACCAATTTATTGAATTTAGGAAAAAGTGTATTGATGCTGGGAGTGCTGGCTTCTACGATGATGTTTCAGTCTTGTTTGAAGGACGATGACAATTATCATTATTCTGATTTGTTGCCTAATGCTTTGGTAACAGTAAAACCTGTTGACGGAGGAGATACTTATTTCCTTCAGCTCGACGACACAACTACATTGTTGCCGGTAAATGTTACTTCTTCTCCTTATGGAACAAAAGAAGTGCGTGCTTTGGTGAACTTTGAGGAAGTGAACGAACCAAGTGGAGAATATACAAAGGCAGTTCATATCAACTGGATGGATAGTATTCTTACTAAAACAATTGCTCCGGATTTGGGCCTTCAGAATGATTCTGTTTATGGAACTGACCCTGTAGAAATTGTAAACGATTGGGTTACGATTGCCGAAGACGGTTATCTTACTCTTCGCTTCCGTACAGAAAGAGGAGAGAAGCATTTCGTAAATTTGCTTTTGGGCAATAATCCTGAGAATCCGTATGAAGTAGAATTCCGCCACAATGCTTTCGGTAATAATTATGGTCCGATGGCTGATGGTTTGGTAGCTTTCCGTTTGGACAGTTTGCCTGATACAAAAGGTGAAACAGTTAATTTGAAACTTAAATGGAAATCTTATAGCGGAGACAAATCTGTTGAGTTCAAATATTGCACTCGCAAATCTACTCCGGCATCTGCTGCTTTGGCCGCTGAAAGAAGTGTGTTGAATTTGAATTAACATTTGTGCTTTACACATAATAGGTGAAAAACTTTTTCCATATAATATGAAAATTATTTTTCATATTATATGGAATTTTTGTTTCATCCCGATGAAAAAAGTTTTCCAAAGTATAAAATTGTACTGAAAATATAATTACCTGTTTTATAGTGTATTAAATAATAATAGAGCTTATACGGAAAAATTTTATTAAGTTTGTTAGTATATAAATTCTATATAATAATAAAACAATAATTCAGGTAGTTATGAGAGCCGTATTTTTCCTGTTTACATTATCTTTTCTGTTTGGATTTACCCAAATATCAAAAGCTTCAGAAATAGAAAAACAGACTTATATTTATGCTGTTTATGGAAAAGATACTTTGTATCTTGACAAATATGAAATGTCAGAACCAGTTAGCCAACAGCCACGTACAACCGTAGTTTTTGCTTTCGGCGGAGGTTTCAGAGGAGGAGACAGGGCTAGAAGTTCTTACGAACCTTATTTTCATTATCTTGCCAATGAAGGTTATGTTGTTATTTCAACGGATTATAGAACAACTTTAAGCAATATAAGTTCTGTAAAAATAGAAAAGCCTCAAGATTATATTCCTTTGCTTCAGAATGCAATTCAGACAGCTGTAAGTGATTTCTATTGTGCCACAAGTTTCGTTTTGCAGCATAAATCAGAGTGGAATATAAATCCGGAAATGATTATTGCAAGTGGTTCCAGTGCCGGAGCAATAACAGCTTCGCAAGCTGTTTATGGTTTGTGCAATGGATTTGTGAATGAGGCTGTTTTACCTAAGGATTTCAAATACGCAGGTTTGATATCTTTTGCCGGAGCAATTTGTTCACCAGGTCCATTGAAATGGACATCAAAGCCTGCACCTTGTTTGTTGTTCCATGGAGATGCAGATAGCATTGTTCCTTTTAAAGAGGCAGTTATTGGTCAGATGGGATTATATGGTTCGTCAACAATAGATGCATCTTTGGATAGCTTGAAAGTTCCGCATCAATTCTTCCAGTTCCGAAATTGCAGTCATGAAATTGCGGATACACCGATGCAGACACATTTGCCGGAGATTGGCAGATTTATATCTCGTTTTATTGAGAAAAAGGATTCGGTATATCAGCATATAGAAGAGGTTAATCCTGGAAAAGAAGATGTGTTCAAGGATTTCAAACTTGAGGATTATTTGAAGGCAAATGTGAACTGATGGATAAGTTGAGATAAAAATATGTATCGAAAAAATAAAACCCCAAAAGCACATACTCCTGTGCCTTTGGGGTTTTGTATATAAATGAACATCAATGAGCTTCAAGCCAACTTTTGCCTTCACCGTAATCTGCAATCAGAGGAACACGAAGTTTGATGACATTTTCCATAGAATCAAGAACTATTTCTTTCACCTTTTCATATTCATCTTTATAGACATTGAAGTTCAATTCGTCGTGAACTTGCAGAATCATACGGCTTTTTAGGCCTTCTTCTTCAAATCTTTGATGTATTTTAATCATTGCCAGTTTAATAATGTCGGCAGCACTTCCCTGAATTGGAGCATTTATGGCATTTCGTTCGGCATAACCACGGACAACTGCATTTCCGGAATTAATATCCGGAAGGAAACGTTTGCGCTTGAAAATAGTTTCAACATAGCCGTGTTCTTTGGCAACGCGGATACTTTCATCCATATATTTTCGTATTTCCGGATAAGTATTGAAATATCCGTCAATCAATTCTTTTGATTCTGCGCGTGGAATATTCAATCTTTCGGCAAGACCAAAAACAGAAATACCATAGATAATACCAAAGTTTGCTGTTTTTGCCTTTCGGCGCATATCGCTGGTTACTTCATTTATCGGAACATTATAAATCTTTGCAGCTGTAGCAGCGTGAATATCTTCGCCACTGACAAAAGCTTCAACCATGTGAGCATCGTTGCTAAGATGAGCCATAATGCGAAGTTCAATCTGCGAATAGTCGGCAGAGAAGAAAATGCAGTCGTCATTATCAGCCGTAAAAGCACGACGAATTTCACGTCCCATTTCATCACGGACAGGAATATTCTGCAGGTTCGGATTAGTTGAACTTAATCGTCCTGTAGCAGTTACAGCCTGGTTGAATGAAGTGTGAATCTTTCCGGTTTCTTTGTTTATAAGTTCCGGAAGAGCATCAATATAAGTGCTCAGTAATTTCTTCAAACCACGATATTCCAGAATCTTTCCGATTATCGGATGCTTTGAACGTAATTTTTCCAAAACCTCTTCGCTAGTGCTGTAGCCTCCGGTTTTTGTTTTCTTTGCTTTTTCATCCAATTTCATTCTGTCGAACAGAACTTCACCAATCTGTTTCGGTGAATTGATGTTGAATTCCAAACCGGCAAGTTCATGAATTTCCTTTTCCAATGAAACAAGTTGGCCGGAAAGAATTTCAGAAGATTCTTTCAAAGCAGATGTATCAAGAGTTACACCGGTTGCTTCCATTTCTGCCAGAACATAAATCAAAGGCATTTCAATATTATGGAACAAATCTTCTACTGATTCCTGTTTCAGCAGAGGTTCGAAGTAATCTTTAAGTTGCAAGGTTATGTCTGCATCTTCTGCAGCATATTCCGAAATCTGATTAAGCGGAACATTTCTCATGTTTCCCTGCTTTTTACCTTTCGGACCGATAAGCTCTTCGATTGATACAGTTTTATACTTCAAATATGTTTCCGCAAGGTAATCCATATTATGACGAAGTTCCGGATTTAGCAGATAGTGCGCAATCATTGTGTCGAAAAGTGGACCGGCAACTTTCACTCCATATTTTCTGAGAACAAGAATATCGAATTTTATATTCTGACCGATTTTCTGAATTTCCGGATTCTGCAGGGCAGGAGAGAAGCGGGCAACAATTTTCGTCGCTTCTTCTCTGTTTGCCGGAACCGGAACATACCAAGCTTCATTTTTGGTGATAGAAAACGACATTCCTACCAATTCTGCAGTCAGCGGGTCGATTCCGTCAGTTTCCGTGTCAAAACAGAAAAATTTCTGATTCGCCAAAATTGAGCAAATTTTGCTTATTTCTTCCTCATTATCAGCAATATGATATGTGTGAGGAGTGGATTTTAAGTCCGCGAGACTCGATTTTTTTTCAGCTTCCGTATTTTCGTCCGAAAAAATGGAAAAAAGTGAGCCTTGAACAGGACCAGATTTTACTTCTTTCTGCGGCTCTTGTTTAAATCTGTTAATAAAAGTTCTAAATTCTAATTCAGTATATATTTCGATTAGTTTATCTTCATTAACATTTTGCTTTTTGCAAGAGTCAGCATCAAATTCAATAGGAACATCAGTCTTGATTGTGGCAAGGAATTTTGAGAAACGGATTTGCTCAGCATTTTCTTCCACTTTCTTTTTCTGTGCACCTTTCAGTTTGTCTGTGTTCGCAAGAAGATTGTCTATACTACCAAAATCAGCGAGAAGTTTCTGAGCTGTTTTTTCGCCAACGCCAGGACAACCCGGAATGTTATCAGAGCTGTCGCCCATCAAACCGAGCAAATCTATTACTTGTTCCGTAGAAGAAAGATTGAATTTTGCCAACACTTCCGGAACGCCCATAATATCATATCCGCCGCCGTGCTTAGGTCTATACATATATATATTATCACCGACAAGCTGACCATAGTCTTTATCCGGCGTCATCATATATACGGTGAAACCTTTCTGTGCAGCCTGTTTGGATATAGTTCCGATTACATCGTCAGCTTCATATCCCGGAACTTCAAGAATTGGTATATTATATGCTTCGATAATATCTCTGATAATAGGAACAGATTGTCTGATCACTTCGGGAGTTTCTTCGCGCTGAGCCTTGTATTGTTCGAAGGCTTCATGACGGAAAGTCGGTCCTTTCGGGTCGAAAGCAACGGCAACATGGCTGGGATTTTCTTTTTTGAGAACATCTTCCAATATATTCACAAATCCGAAAATAGCCGAAGTGTTGAAACCTTTCGAATTGATTCGAGGGCTTCTTATCAGCGCATAATATGAGCGATAAATAAGCGCATAAGCATCTATAAGGAGTAATTTCATTCTTATGAATAGGTTTTTGTGTGACAAACTTCGGTAAATGTACAAAAAAACTAGCTTACTCGATACTTTTTGCTACTTTTGCGTATCGTTGATATTTTTATGAAAGATAGAAGTAAAATAGAGGAACCGGTAGCAGCTGCATTTGCACGTTTCAACGAAGAGTTTGAATCATCTCTTCGCAGTGAGACTCGTCTGCTTCAGTCTGCCATTGAGCAGATATTGAATTCTACCGGAAAGCATGTAAGGCCATTGTTGGTGCTGCTCTCTGCCGAAGCTTGCGGTGGAGTAAACGATTCTACTATAAATGCATCCATATTTCTGGAATTGCTTCATACAGCAACATTGATACATGATGATGTAATTGATGAGACAAAACAACGCCGAGGTGTTCCTTCGTTGAATGCCATTTTTGATAATCGTGTTTCTGTTTTAGTTGGAGATTATGTTCTTTCAACAGCTTTGATTCGTTCAATACAGACAGGAAATTTGCGTATTATCGGTATAGTTTCAAATTTGGGAAGAGACTTGTCCGAAGGAGAAATAAAGCAACTTGAAACAGCAGATGAAAGCATAATTGATGAAGACTGCTATATGCAGGTTATATTCAAGAAGACTGCAACACTGCTTTCTGCCTGTGCTGAGATTGGCGCAATTTCTGCTAATGCAACAGAACACGAAATAGAAGTCCTGAAACGCTTTGGTGAATATTTAGGATACAGTTTCCAGATTAAAGACGATATATTCGATTATTTCCATGATTTGAATATCGGAAAACCGACAGGCAACGATATCCGTGAAGGAAAGATTACTCTTCCTTTATTATATGCATTACGGTCGGGTGGGGAAGAAGCTGAGAATTTCCGCCGCATAATTTTGGAAAAAGATTTCACTACTGAAAATATTGAATCTCTGATTGAGTTTGCCAAGGCAAAAGGTGGAATTGAATATGCTGAATCCCGAATGAGAGAATTTTATAACAAAGCGTTGGCAGAATTGGATTCTCTGAAAGATTCACCTGCAAGACAAGGTTTGAAGGATTTGGCAGAATATGTAATCGAAAGAAAGAAATAATCTATTCGTTAAACAAAATAAGTTGACAAGAATGCAAGTGATAAATCTTGAATCTTGTCAACTTATTTTTTTATGTTCTCAGCAGTTTTTATTTACCAAGTCTTTTCTCTATATCCTGAACAAGGCTGCTTGCACCGATACGGAACAAGTCGCTGTTCAACCATTCTTCACCAAGAATTTCCTTTACAATTGTATAATAGTTCACAGCGTCTTCTGCAGTTCTTATGCCGCCGGCAACCTTTATACCAATCTTATTTCCGGTCAATTCGTGATATTGCTTGATAACTTTACAGATTGTATATGCAGCTTCCGGAGTTGCTCCAGGATAACCTTTGCCTGTAGAAGTCTTGATAAAATCAGCTCCAGAATATGCAGCAAGAATAGAAGCTTTACGGATATTTTCAGCGCTTACCAAAGCTCCGCTTTCAATGATTACTTTCATCTTTCCTTCGCGGCAACTTGATTTGATTTCTTCCAATTCATCGCAAAGTTCCTCATAGTTTTCTTCAAGGAAATAGCCAATATTGATAACTGTATCGATTTCATCAGCTCCTTCCATAACAGCCATTGCTGTTTCTGCAACCTTGATTTCTGTGAAAGTCTGTGAAGCAGGGAAGCCGCCACAAACTGAAGCAATATGAACTTTGTCAGCTCGCAAAGCCTGTTTTACTGTTTCCACGAATATTGGATAAACACAGATAGCAGCCACATTTGGAACATCAGGACGAGTTCCTTCATAGTCGTTCACACTCTCAACCATTTTCCACACGCTTTCTTTTGTGTCGATAGAAGTAAGTGTTGTAAGGTCGATACATCCATGAATTTTCTTCAAGACTTCCGGAGTGAAGTTCTCTCTTGCATGTTTATCAAGAATAGTAGTTACGGCTGTAGCTACTTTTTCATCACTTCCTGCAGCTTCAAATTTCGCGAATGATTCGTGATATTTGTCAGATTTAGGAGTTCCCAAATCTTCATAATCTTGAAATTGTTCCATAATCTTATTGTAGTTTATTATTGTTTATATGTCTTTCTTTATCTCTCTGAGTTTTCTTTGCCAGATTCTTTTCGAATGCAGCTGTAAGATCAATACCTGTCTGGTTGGCGAGGCATATCAAAACCCATAATACATCTGCCATTTCATCGGACAAATCTTTGTTTTTGTCACTTTCCTTGAAGGATTGTTCGCCATATTTGCGGGCAATAATTCTTGCCACTTCACCTACTTCTTCAGTAAGTATTGCCATATTCGTAAGCTCGTTGAAATATCGGACGCCGTAAGTTTTTATCCAATTGTCCACGGTTTCCTGAGCTTGTTTTAATGTGATTTCTGACATAGATGTTTGTTTAGGGGACGAGTTGACGAGTTAACAAGTTGACAAGGTTATTATCTTAGATTCTATAAAAACCTTGTCAACTCGTTCCCTTGTTCCCTCGTATCTGTTACTACTCTTTATTCTGTGAATCTATCAAAATAGTTACCGGTCCATCGTTCAAAAGCTCCACTTTCATATCTGCACCGAATGTTCCAGTCTGAACCTGTTTACCTAAATTAATGCTCATTTCATCGCAAAACTTCTCATACATTGGAATAGCAAAATCAGGTTTCGAAGCTTTGATATATGAAGGACGGTTTCCTTTCTTTGTTGAAGCGTGCAAAGTAAACTGACTTACCACAAGAATTTCTCCGTCAATGTCAGTAACCGAGCGGTTCATTACACCGTTTTCATCGTCAAAAATTCTAAGCGCACAAATCTTCTTGCAAAGCCAGTCTATGTCTTCCTGTGTATCTCTGTCTTCAATACCAACTAGAATAAGTAAGCCTTTTCCAATTTTAGATTTCAAGTTTCCGTCGATAGTAACGGAAGCATATTTTACACGTTGAATAACTGTTCTCATAATTTCCTATATCAATTTAATTATTTAGATAAACTCTCTTTTATGACTTTTGCTTTTGCTTCACCGACCACTTCTTTGAGATCTTCAAATGAAGCCTCCTTGATACGTTTCACACTTTTGAAGTGTTTCAGCAAAGCAGTTTTTGTTTTTTCTCCAACACCTTTTATAGTATCAAGTTCCGAGCGTGTCTGGTTTTTGCTTCGCTTATCTTTATGGAATGTGATGGCAAATCGGTGAACTTCGTCTTGCATTCTGGTGAGCAAATGAAACAGCGGACTGTTAAGCTGCATTCCAACTGTGACGGGAGGGAAGCCAAACAAAAGTTCTGCTGTACGATGTTTTCCATCTTTTGCCAAACCTGCTATCGGAATATTCAGATTAAGTTCGTCTTCGATAACTGAACGGACAACTTCCATTTGTCCTTTTCCACCATCGGTAATAATCAAATCCGGAAGAGGAAGATTCTCTTCTTTTGCCCTGCTGTATCTGCGTCGGACAACTTCCTTCATTGAAGCATAATCGTCAGGACCGACAACTGTCTTTATATTATATTTCCTGTAATCATTCTTCGATGGTTTCGCCATTTTGAATACAACACAAGCTGCAACGGCATCACTTCCCTGAATATTCGAATTATCGAAACATTCGATATGAACAGGCAATTTTGGCAAGTGCAACGCATCTTGAATCTCTTTCAGAAGTCTTGTGTTTCGCTGTTCCGGATTCAATTTTTCTGCTTGTTTCAGCTTGTCTATTTTATATTGTTTGCCGTTCATCTCCGAAAGTTCCAGCAATTTCTTTTTGTCTCCCCGTTGTGGAATGGTAAAGCTGACGCCTTCCATTTCTATATCTATTTCGAACGGAACAATAATCTCTTTTGCCCGGCTTTTGAATCTTTCTCTCATCTCAACGATACCAAGAGCCAAAAGTTCTTCTTTCGTTTCTTCAAGACGTTTTTTATATTCGAAAGTGTATGCTTGAACAATTGCGCCATTACCAATATGCATATAATTAATGTATGCAGAATTGTCGTTTTCCGTAATAGAAAAAACATCCAGATTGTGAAGCATCGGTGGAACTACTGTAGATTTTGATCTGTAATTTTCGATAGCTTCGTATTTAAGTTTTACTTTCTGCGCTTCTTCAAACTTTAGTTCCGATGCTAGTTTCTGCATTTCGTCATAAAGAAGTTTACTTACTTGAGAAATATTACCTCGGAGAATTTCCTTTATCTCGGAAATGTTTTGCTGGTATTCTTCCATAGTTTGCAAGCCTTCGCACGGACCTTTGCATCGTTTTATATGATATTCCAGGCAGACTTTATATTTGCCTTCGCGAATACTTTCCGGAGTCAGCGAATGCTTGCAAGTACGAATCGGATAAAGTTCCTTTATTAATTGCAGCATTAATTTTGCTGTGTAAACTGAAGGGTAGGGACCGTAATATCTTGAGCCGTCTCTGACGATATTTCTGGTTTGATATACTCTTGGAAAATATTCGTTCTTTACTACAATTGACGGATAAGTTTTGTCGTCTTTCAACAGGACGTTGTATCTCGGCCTGTATTGCTTGATTAGATTATTCTCCAAAAGTAGGGCATCTTCTTCCGTATCTACAACAATATATTTTATATCCCGGATTTGTTTTACGAGGACTTTAGTCTTGTTGCTGTCGTGCTCTTTATTGAAATAGGAAGATACACGCCTCTTTAAATTCTTAGCTTTTCCGACATATATAATAGTCCCGTTACTGTCGAAGTATTGGTAGCATCCCGGCTTTTCCGGGATTACTGCCAATATGCTTTTTATATGTTCCGCAGATTCTTTGTTCATTTACTTTTTTCTAGTTTAAAATGCTATAATCAGCAAGTTATGTGTTCTTGTTAAAGTAATGTTTCACGTGGAACACATATGAGGTTTATCTGCCGAGAAGGACCAGCAAGATGTTTATATCGTTAGGAGATATGCCTGGAATTCGACTTGCCTGGGCTATCGTCTCCGGGTCTATTCTCGTCAGCTTCTGTCTGGCTTCTGTCGATAAAGATTGGATAGACATATAGTCGAACTTGCCTTTGATTCGTATATTCTCCAGACGGTTTATTTTGTCTGCGATTACTTGTTCGCGCTTAATGTAGCCGCTATATTTTATCAGGATTTCTGCAGCTTCAATAATTTCATCTTTTCTGCTTTCCGGAACTTTGTCCAACTCTGCTTTGAGGGCCGGAATCAATTCTGCAAGATTTGTAAGGTTGAGCTGCGGACGAAGAACCAATGTCTCAAGTTTGCATCCGTGAGCAAGGGGAGTTGTTCCCAGCTTTTCCAAACCATCATTTATATATTGAGGTTTGATTGAATAGTTCGCACAGAAATTAATCAATGCATCGCGGCTCTCTTTTTTCTCATTTAGCAATCTATATCTGTCAGCTTTTGCCAAACCAAGATTGTGTGATTTTTCAGTGAGTCGCATATCTGCATCATCCTGTCGAAGCAATATTCTGTATTCAGCTCTTGATGTAAACATACGATATGGCTCGTCAACACCTTTAGTCACCAAGTCGTCGATAAGCACTCCAATATATGCTTCGTCACGTCCAAGGATGAAAGGCTCTCCGCCGTGGCAATTAATATGAGCATTTATTCCGGCTACCAAACCTTGTCCGCCTGCTTCTTCATATCCTGTTGTTCCGTTTATCTGTCCGGCAAAGAAAAGATTCTTGATTTGCTTTGTCTCCAGATTATGGTTTAATTGTGTCGGGTCGAAGAAATCGTATTCTATTGCATAACCCGGGCGGAATATCTGAACATCGCGGAATGCAGGAATTGCCTGTAAAGCCCGAAGCTGAACATCAAGCGGGAGAGAAGATGAGAAACCGTTCAGATATAATTCTGTTGTGTTTTCACCTTCCGGTTCCAGGAACAACTGGTGTTGTGTCTTGTCTGCGAATGTTACAATTTTAGTTTCGATACTTGGGCAATATCTCGGACCAATACTTTTTATCTGTCCGTTGTAAAGAGGAGAGTCAGGCAAACCTTCGCGCAAAATCTCATGACAACGTTCGTTTGTGAAGCAAGTCCAGCAGCATAGTTGTTTCAGCTCACGATGTACGTTGTCCATATAGGAGAATTTGTGGAAATCATTTTCTCCTGGCTGCACTTCCATTTCATCGAAATGAACACTTCGTGCATCAATACGTACCGGAGTTCCCGTTTTCATTCTGTCGGATTTAATACCGAGAGAAAGCAATTGCTCAGTTAAACCAGTAGCTGCAGGTTCAGAGATTCGTCCACCTTTGATTTGTGTGCGTCCGATATGCATCAATCCGTTCAGGAAAGTTCCGTTTGTCAGAACAACAGCTCCGGCATGAAATTCCACGCCCATTCCTGTTTTCACACCAACAACACGATTACCGTCCATCAACAGCTCGTGAACCATATCCTGCCATATGGACAGATTAGGAGTGTTTTCCAAAATACCTCTCCAGCATTCGATGAAACGGGCACGGTCGCTTTGCGCTCTCGGGCTCCACATTGCAGGGCCTTTACTTCTGTTAAGCATACGGAATTGGATGGCTGTGCGGTCTGTCACTATACCCATCTGTCCACCCAAGGCATCAATCTCTCTAACGATTTGACCTTTTGCAATACCACCAACAGCCGGATTACAGCTCATCTGGGCAATCTTGTTCATGTCCATTGTGATGAGCAAAGTCTTCGAGCCTAGATTAGCTGCCGCAGCTGCTGCTTCACAACCGGCATGTCCGGCTCCTACAACTATTACATCGTAATTGAAAATCATCGTATATTTTTCTGTTTTTTATTCTTTTGCAAAGATAGTTAAGATGGAGCAGACAACCATTGCTCTTATTCTTTTTTATGGAATCCTCGGCGGGTAGCAGTATTTGTGGTTTGTGGTATGAAATATCTTCGAACAAAAGTTTTGGAGGCATCGAATCCGTTTTTTGCAGGGCCGAACCCAAATCCGCGTGGGGCCGTATATATTTAAACGTAGGACCGGACCTACGCGCCGGCAGGTTCGGTCCTATATTTTGGAATATATAATTATGTATTGTCATCTCTTACATTCTTCCGGGAGTATGGCAAGAGCTTTGTTTTCGTTCTCTTCCATAATTTCTCTTTCTCCCGGACCTTTGTCGTTTATTCCGCAAAGATGAAGAATTCCGTGGATTATTGTACGGTGAAGTTCTTCGTTATATTCTGTATTGAATTTTTCAGCGTTAGTCTTCACAGTATCCAAGCTTATGAACAGGTCGCCGGATATTTTATTCCCGCTTGTATAATCGAAAGTGATAATATCCGTATAATAATCGTGCTGCAAATACTGACGGTTTACTTCCAGTATTTTTTCATCAGAACAGAAAATATAGGAAATATCTCCGGTTTTCTTTCCATGTGTTTCCGCTACTTTTCTCACCCATCCACTCACTGCGTCCTGGTTTATGGCTGGAAGTTCTATGTCTTCGGAATAATAAAAAATTGCCATCTTTTTATTTGTTTGAAGTTTGATTCTGCGAAATTAATCTATTTCGTTTTGCTTTTCAAATCTTCCATAATTTTGTGTGATTTTTTATCTTTGAGCAAAGAAATGAATATTGCTTTGTTGAGTGATAATAGTGCTAACTGAAATATGATTCAAGTCTCAGAACTTAGAGTATATGATTTTGTCTAACAATAAACTTTTATGATATGAAACGATTACTTTGGTTAACCATGCTTTGCTGTCTGTTTGTTTTGACAGCCCAAGCTTCAGATTATGTTTACAAGCGCAACATTCCTTATCGTACGCAAATGCCCAATGCTTATGCCGACTCAATGTGCCGGTTGGATATTGCCAGTCCTGAAGGTGCAGCAAAATCTCCGGTTCTGGTGTGGTTTCATGGAGGAGGACTTACAGGAGGTAGCCGTGAAATTCCAGAAGAATTATTGAAAGAAGGTTTGATAGTTGTAGGTGTTGAATACCGTTTGTCGCCACAAGTGAAAACTTTGGAGATTGTTGATGATGCCGCTGCTGCAGTTGCATGGGTTTTCAATAATATTGGGGAATATGGAGGTGACACTTCTTCCATATATATTGCCGGACATTCAGCCGGAGGATATTTGGTTAATATGATTGGATTGGATAAATCATGGCTGCAGAAATATAATGTAGATGCAGATTTGCTAGCAGGAATTATTCCTTTCAGCGGTCAGGTCATAACACATTTTGCTACCAGAAAGGAGCAAGGCCTGGAACCATTGCAACCAACTATTGACAGGACTGCTCCTCTGTATCATGTAAGAAAAGATTGCGCACCGATTCTGATAATCTCCGGCGACAGAGAAAAAGAGCTCTTTGGCAGATACGAGGAGACAGCCTATTTCTGGAGAATGCTAAAACTTGTCGGTCATCCTGATATTACGATTTACGAACTCGACGGCTTCGACCACGGAACAATGTGCCGCGCAGGTTTCCCGCTTGCCGTTGATTTCATCCGTCAGCATCAGTTGAAGAAATAATTTGCCATATTCAGGTCGCGTCTGTAGATTGTGATTCCAACTCTTTCAATGTGCGATCTCAATCCTGCATTTTTTATTCCTCTAAAATCGACAAGATCTATCATGAAAGGAATAAGAGATGCTTCGAATATTGCCAGAATTGTAGATATATCATCCAGATTTATTTTCTCTCCAATAATGGCAATGTCGATATCTGAGCCTTTCTTAGGGCAGCCTTTAGCTCGCGAACCAAATAATACAGCTTCCTTCACTTTGGGGAAGCTGTATAAAATTCTATGAATTTCTTTCAGCGTTTCCTTGTCTAATACTGTGTTACCAAATTCCCAAGCCATTCGTGAAGTTCTTTTAGTTGGTCATAATATTTGTCTTGTATTTCCGAAACAACATGAAGCGAAACATCTTCGTAGTAGGAATGTGCCATCATGTTTCGGTCGTTCAAAGCCTTCAGCCACGGTTTGGCGTCAGAAATGAATCCACATTGAAAAGCTTTTCTGATTGCATGCTTTGGCGATGAAACATGAAACCCTTCCGACTCCAGATAATCCTTCAATGTTTTCCATCCGAGTTCGAACGTATACTCAAATGTCTGTATCAGTCCTGCCTGGAGCAGAAAATGATTCGGCTCATGTTTAATAATAGTAATAGCTTCGGTCAGTCTGCCAAAAGCCTTAGTGTAATAATTGAATCGTTGTTTCCATCTGATGTCATAATCTATTTCCTCTTTGACATCCTCTTTTTGTTCTTCTTCCATCTTTAATTTTTAGTCATGTAGTCATAAATGTCTTTTCTGTTTCGTCAGCTTCCGAAAAACAGATAAGCCAGACCAATTGAAGCTAGCGCTCCGGCAAGGTCTGCCAGTAAAGAGCATGAAACTGTGTATCGTGAATTTCGTATGCCGACGCTTCCGTAATATAAGGCAACCACATAAAAAGTCGTATCGCTCGAACCTTGAACTATTGAAGCCAGTCTGCCTACGAACGAATCCGCTCCGTAAGTATTCATCGCGTCAAGCATCATCCCGCGGGCACCGCTTCCGCTCAATGGTTTCATAAGCATTGTTGGCAAGGCTTCGACAAAATCGGAATTAAGTCCGACTGCTTCCACACAAAATCTTACTGCATCAATCACAAAATTCATCGCCCCCGAAGCTCGGAACACACCTATTGCCACTAGCACGGCTATAAGATATGGTATAATAGTTATTGCTGTTTGAAATCCTTCTTTTGCTCCTTCAATAAAAGTTTCATAAACGTTTATACGTTTTCTGATGCCACTAACAATAAATCCACAAATAATGGAGAACAGGAGAGTGTTGGCAAAAACTGTGGAATAAAGAGAAACTTCCTCTTGCGGCATTGAGCGGAACAGAACTACCAAACCTCCGATTAATGTTATCAGACCGCCGAAAAACAATATCAGATTTTTCTGCAGAATATTTATTCTCTGTTTGAAACATACGGCAAGAATTGCAACGAGTGTTGAAGTGAAAGTTGCCAGCATAATTGGCAGGAACACATCCGAAGGATTTGCCGCGCCAAGCTGGGCACGATACATCATAATGGTAATCGGTATCAGTGTCAGCCCCGATGCATTTATGCAAAGGAACATAATCATCGGATTGCTTGCCGTGTCTTTATCCTTATTGAATTCCTGCATTTGTTGCATTGCTTTCAATCCCATCGGAGTCGCAGCATTGTCAAGCCCGAGCAGATTAGCTGAAAGATTCATGAATATCGAACCCGTCACCGGATGCTCTTTGGGAATCTCCGGAAACAGTTTGCAGAAAACAGGAGAAGCAAGTTTGGCGAAAGCCTGGATAACTCCACCCTTTTCTCCGATTTTCATAATGCCGAGCCAGAGAGAAAGTACGCCGGTCAGACCGATTGAAATCTCAAATCCTGTTTTTGCTGACGAGAACGTGTTATTGATAATCTCAGTGAACACATTTGTATCTCCGAGAAAAACAAGCTTTCCCATTGCCACCACAAAAGCAATCAGAAAGAATCCAATCCATATATAGTTCAATACCATTTTTAAGAAGTTTAGTCTTATGGCTGCAAATGTAAGTTATTTATACAGACGAGAAAAATAAAAAAGCTGCAAACCCATGAGCTTTTGTGCTTTCCGGTTTTGCAGCTATGCCTTTTTCATTGGTTGGTTTAAAGGCCAGGGAAAATGAAATGTATGTGCGTTTAAGTAAATGTAAGAGCTAGAATTTTCATTTACGCTTTGTTAAGAGAAAAATATATGTGATGTTTTTCAAAGTCTAAAGCTATAGGTTAAACCTTTTCCCGGTGCAATCCACAAATTAGTCACTTCGAAGTTTACATCGCCTTGCGTTTTGTTGTTTTCGAAGCGAACAGATATTGTGTGTTTGCAGTGCGGTTTTATAGTGTATTCACGGAAATAGATAACATCTTTGTCGTGTTCAGTCTTTTTCAGATTGAACTCCAGGTCAGAGTCATTATATAATGTAACTCTTGCGCTGTTTCCATTTCTTTTTATTGATTCAATTTTAATGGAGTTTTCGAAAATCTCTTTCAGGAACACTTCTTCGCCTATCAGATTGTTCTGATGATAAACGGCTGTCCTGCGATTTTCCAAAGCTTCGCGTATTCCCGCCTCGCTTCTTTCCTTAGCGAAGACGAGTGTCATTGTTCTGTGTTCGCCTTTGGCAAAATCAATATCTGCCTGTATTGGCTGGTGAACATCAGAATTACCCATCATTGTAAGTTTTTTGTCCAGACACCACTGGTGAGCTTCCGGGGAATAATTCCCGTTTACAACTTCAATACCATGCATGCATCCGCTGTTCAACAAATCTGTGTGAGCGTCCCACCAAAGAGTTGTGTCCGGTTGCTGTGTGTCCCATGCCGGATGATTCCAGAATATGAAAGCATTTTGCTTCTTTGCTTCGTTGAAAGCATCTTTATATTCTTTTTTGTCCAAGGCATCAGCATCCGAAATGAATATGGCATTGCTGTGTCCTGGCGGCATCGAACGAGTGATTTCGCTACCCTTTATAAGGATGATATTTCTGTCGTCAGCATATTTCTTTGCAATATCAAATGAACGGTCGTGAGCTGCATTTATATCTTCCTTGTGCGGACGATATTCGATGTGCTCAGTCAGAGAAATAGCATCAAGTCCTTCTCTGTATGCTTCGTCAACTCGCACTGTTGGCCAAACTGTTCCGTCCGAGAAAACTGTATGGATATGGAAATCGCATTTCAGAGTTTCGTAACCTTTCAGGTCTGGAATCTGTATTTCGTTTCTTGTCTGTGCCTGACAGAACATTGAAACTAACAAAGCCGGAATTAATAAACTCTTTTTCATCAGATATTGTTTTCTTTTGCGAGAGCAAAGTAACAGCATCTACTTTTCAGAAAGGTTTAGGCTTGATTACAATTTAATGACATATTACTTTTTTGTGGAAAAGAATACGCCGAGAAGAACCAGAACAACTCCGCCAATAGCATAAACCGTAAGTTTCTCATCCAGGAACATCGAAGCGGCTACGGTTGTGAAAAGTGGATTCAGATAAAGATAGTTTGACGATTGTATTGTGCCAAGCTGCTTCAGAACAATATTCCACACAACAAAACAAACCAGCGAAGCCAACACTCCAAGAAAAGCCAGATTCATCCAAACAGCAGGATTGGCAAAACCTTCCGCAGCGAAACTGAAAGGCTTCAGCAGAAATACCGGCAAAACAGTAAGCAATCCGTAAAAGAAAACTTTTCTGGTGATAAATGCTGAATTATATCTTCCCGACAGTTTCCTTATGATAAGACTATAGACCGACCACGACAATGCTGCAGCAAGTGTCAGCAAATCTCCTGCAGGAGAAAGTTGCAGCACGAAGCTGCCGTTGAATATAAGCAGGGCAACTCCAATCAATGCAATTACCGAACCAATAATAATCGGCCGGTTCACTTTTTCATCTTTGTCGGTTAGCAGCGACAGCATTGTTGTCAGCAGCGGAGTTGTACATATAATAAATGCAACATTTGTAGTTTGCGTATAACTCAAAGCCGTGTTTTCAGTCAGGAAATAAAGACTTCCTCCCGTAAAGCCAGAGAGGAGAAGAAGCAATTCGTCTCGCCAACTCTTGGCAAACAGCTTTGCCGGAGAAATAAACCAAATACCGATGTAGGCAACAAGGAAACGGAGAAGAAATATCTCGTGTGGCTGCAAACCATTTTCGATAAGAACTTTTGTTGATATGAATGTTGTTCCCCAAACACCAACAGTTAGTATCGCAAGTATGTGATACAGTTTGGAAGATTCTTTTGTAGGCAGAATATTATTCATGACTGTCTGTATAAAAACGAGGCAAAATTAGTGATTAAATCTTCAATTTTAATATTTTTGCTTTGTTATGTCAATTTTGTTAACTCCGGAAATTTTGATGACATTCACTTTGTGTTTCCTTTGAAATTTCTTCATATAAATCAATAAAACAGAATATCTCTTATGAATAAAGTAAGCACTATCATTTCGGCTGCGGCATTATCATTTGCCGGAATTGCCGCAAACGCCGAGAACAAACCGAATATTATTGTCTTCCTTGTTGATGATATGGGATTGATGGATACATCACTTCCTTTCGTTGTTGATGAAAACGGCAATCCTATAGAGCAGCCTCTTAACCGATGGTACAGAACTCCAAATATGGAAAGACTTGCCGAAACAGGAATCCGTTTCTCAACTTTCTATGCCCAGAGTGTGAGTTCGCCATCGCGCACTTCATTGATGACCGGACAGAACGCCACCCGACACAGAACTACAAACTGGATTAATTCCGAATCAAACAACAGAACTCCATATGGACCGCGTGAGTGGAACTGGAAAGGTATCGATTCGAGTGTTTTCACTCTTCCGCGTTTATTGCATACTCAAGGTTATAAAACCATACATGTAGGAAAGGCTCATTTCGGATGTATTGGCAGTGAAGGTGAGTTTCCTCAGAATATAGGATTCGATGTAAATATCGCAGGTTCGTCTATCGGTCAGCCTGGAAGTTATCTTGGCGAGGAAGGATATGGAAATATTGCCGGATATAAACCAAGAGCTGTTCCAGGACTTGAGAAATATCATGGTTCGGAAACTTTCCTGACCGATGCATTGACCCTTGAAGCCAAAGCTGAAATGGATAAAGCTATAGCCGAAGGAAAACCTTTCTACCTGAACATGGCTCATTATGCCCTGCATGCTCCTTTTATGGCAGATAAGCGTTTCCTTTCGCACTACGAAGGTGATGCTTCGAAGAGCGATGCTGCAAAAGCATTTGCAACTTTAGTGGAAGGAATGGATAAATCCCTTGGCGAAATAATGGACTATCTTGTTGAGAAAGGTGTTGCCGAAAACACTCTTATAATATTCCTTGGTGATAATGGCGGTGATGCTCCTTTAGGACCGGCACGTGAATATGCTTCTTCTGCTCCTTTACGTGGAAAGAAAGGTACGGAGTTCGAAGGTGGAATGCGAGTGCCATTCATCATTTCGTGGGCAAAACCAAATGCAAAAAACAAATTGCAAAAAGCTTTCCCGGTTGCTTCCGGTAAAGTACAAACTCAGATGGGAACGATAATGGATGTTTATCCTACGCTTGCTTCTTTGAGTGGAGCTGAGATTCCGCAATCTCATGCTGTGGATGGACAGAATCTTAAGCCGCTTCTTCAGGGAAACAGTTCTGCCGAGAGAGAAAATGTTTTCCTTATGCATTTCCCGCACAGCCATCGCGGAAGCTATTTCACCGTTTATCGTGAAGGCAACTGGAAAATAATTTATTATTATAATCCCGAACATCCCGAACGTCCGGAGTGTCTTCTTTATAATCTTAAAGATGACCCGTTTGAGAAGAATGAACTTTCAGAAACAAATCCTTCCAAGAGAAATGAAATGTTGAAGACGATGATTGCGCGTCTTGAAAAAGAAGGCGCTCTTTATCCTGTGGATTTCGAAGGAAATGTTGTGAAACCGGATTTGGATTACTTCTTGAGTAAGTAAGCTTCAGAAACAAGTTGACAAGGGAAAGAACTCTTGTCAACTTGTTTCCTCGTTAACTTGTATCTGTTATAATTTGTAAATACAATTTCTTTTTACTAACATTGTGGAACATTAGCTAAAAAGGGAAGTAGTATGTCGGCAATGATGAGTTTTAGCGATATATATACATTATATTATAAGCGTTCATTTATGTTCGTAAAATCTTATGTACGCTACGACCAGGTTGCTGAAGATATTACATCCGAATCTTTGATACAGTTGTGGGAAACGATGAAGACGGAAACGGTTGAGCATCCTTTGGCTTTGCTTATAACAATTCTCCGTAATCGTTCGCTGAACTACCTGAAGCGTCAGGAAACCAAACTTGAGGTGATGGAGAATATATCTTCTGTTCAGATAAGAGATATAAACTATCGTATAATGAGTCTTGAGGCATGTGATCCGTCGACTATTTATACAGATGATATAAATCATATCATTAATGAAACTCTCAATTCTTTACCAGAGCAGACACAACGCATTTTCCGTATGAGCCGTTATGAGCAAATGTCGGTCAAGGAAATTGCCGAAAAGATGGGTGTCTCATCAAAAACTGTGGAATATCACATCACTAAAGCCCTTAAGGAACTGCGTATTTCTCTGAAGGATTATTTACCTATGGCACTTTTCTTTTTCAAGGAAATTATTTAGCTGATTTGTAAACTCAAAAACTTACAAACTTAAAAACTAATAATATTATGAATGAAATTCTAGATTACGACAAATTCCCTGTATCTTTTGTTCATTGCTTCAATGAAAAATGCACACGTAAAGCTGAATGCCTTAGATATAGTGTGGCTTCGAATGTGCCAGCTTCCAGAAAAGTGGTGACAAGTGTTAATCCTGTGTCTATTATTCCTTTAACTGGGGAAAACTGTGAAATGTTTGTACTTGACAAACCGGAAATGTTTGCCAAAGGTTTTAATATGATGCTTAACTCTATGCCTTATGCCGAGGCTTTGGCTGCAAAGCGCATAATGAAACATTATCTTGGACTGTCTACATATTATCGCTGTCTTAAAAAGGAAAGACTTATCAGTCCTAACGAACAGAATTCAATAATTTCTTTGCTGAAAAAATCCGGAATAAAGACCGAATTTAAATTTGACGAATATGTCGAATATTACGATTTAGGGTAATATTCTGATTCATTGCTATTTGCATTTTCAGGATTTTTTTTGAGGTTGGAAAACTTTTTTCATAATATATGGAAATAAATTTTCATGCTGATGAAAAAGAATTTTCATAATATATGGAAAAAGTTTTTCATAATATGTGGAAAAAAAGTTTCATTACAATGAAAAATTGTAGTTTAGCAGTCGTATCCTTATTTATATAATGTAAACTTTAAAATCATGAGAAAACAATTTAAGTGTGTGTTGGCTATGCTCGCCTTGTTTTCTGCCACTTCTTTGTCTGCACAGACAGAAGTTATGGCTTGGGGAAATATGAGTGGTATCCGTGTGGATGGCGAGCTTATGGAATTTGAATCTTCTTTTCGTGTAGGTAAACCTGGAGGAGAAATGGAAATCAGTGGAAAAGAAAGACAATCTTTTCCAAAGTATCACCGTGATGGAAATATGCAGGAAGTTACGACTCCTATACGTGGAGTGACGCTTCATCAGCAGGTCTGTGACACTGAGAAGGGTGTTGCCGAGGTGGTTCTCACTGCAAAAAGTGACACAGTTCTGCCGGGAGCTTCAGTTTATTTCTGTATGGAATTGCCATCTCCCCGTTATGGCAGTGTGATAGTGGACAACGGACGGGAAATCCAGATTAACGGCAAAGGACGAACATTGAAACTCAGCTTGAAGCAGAAGAAAAATGCCTTCGTCCGTGATGAAGACGGAAACAAGGTAGTTTATATTCCTGTGATGGACCGAGTTCGCCGTGGTTCGGAAAAAACTTTGAAATTCAAGATTTCTGCTGATGGTGAAATAAACAATACAGCAGCAAATGTTTCATTGGATTTGCAGAATCCGGGCAGACTGTTTATGGGTATGGGCGGAAATTTCCGTTTGCAGAATCCTAAGAACGACCCGAAAGTCATCGACTATTGCTTGCAGAATATGAGAGTTGCTTATGGCCGTGTGGAAATGCCATGGCAGAAATGGCAGCCGGATGAAACAACAGACCCTATTGCCGAAGCAAGAAAAGGTAATCTTGACGAGCACGTGCGCCGTTCGATGGAAATGGCACAGCGTTTACAGGCAAAAGGTATGCCGGTAATCGTAAGCTGTTGGTTCCCGCCTGTTTGGGCAATAGATGGCAAGCCGGAGGATTACAAACGCAAGGGCGGTATCCAGGCTTATCGTCTGAATCCACAGAAAGAAAAGCAGATATATAAGTCGCTTGCTGATTATCTTGTTTATTTGAAGCAGGAATATGGAGTTGAAACTGTGATGTTCTCGTTCAACGAATCTGATTTGGGTATTGATGTATTGTTCACAGCCGAAGAGCATGCCCGCTTTATCAAAGGTTTCGGAGCTTATATAGCTGAACGCGGATTGTCAACGACACTTCTTCTCGGCGATAATTCAGATGCAACAACTTTGAGTTTCCTTGATGCCGCATTGAATGATAAATCAGTTTGGCAATATATCGGAGCCGTCTCTTTCCATTCATGGCGAGGATGTGATGATGCTACGTTGAAGAGGTGGGCAGATATTTCGAAGAAAATAAACAAACCTTTGATTGTAGGCGAGGGAAGTACGGATGCAGCAGCATGGCGTTATCCGGAAATCTTTGGCGAATCAACATTTGCCTTCTACGAAATCAATCTTTATGTTCGTCTTTGCGCCATCTGCCAACCTTTGTCTATCCTGCAATGGCAGCTCACTTCAGACTATTCACTTCTTTGGGGCGACGGAATTTTCGGCAGTGAAGGACCTTTGCGCCCAACCCAGCGTTTCTGGAACATCAAACAGCTGGCATCAACTCCTGAAAACTCATTCGCTATTCCTTTGGATTGCGACAAGAAAGAAGTGAATGCTACAGCATTCGGCAATATTTCCAAAGGAGAATATGCCGTTCACTTGGTAAATAATGGCGCCGCTTGTGAAGCCATCGTTACCGGCTTACCTGAAAATATTACTTCATGCCGTGCTTATGTAACCAACTCAGAACGCTCAATGGATGAACTGAAATCAATTAAAGTTGAATCCGGAAAGGTTGTTGTTGAGATGCCGGGGTTGAGTTTTGTGACGGTGATGGTGGAAAGTCGGTGATATTCCAGGTTGATATAATTAACATTGGTATATCTAGTTATTTATAACTTCGTGTGAGATTATATTTGTAACGATTAATAAATAGATAATATATTGAATAAGATTTTAGGGTGCTTAGTAATAAGCATCCTATATTTTATTCTGTATAAACTCTAATCTAAATAAGTAAAAAACATGAAAACCTTAAAATCATATATATTATGGATTAGTTTGTCTTTCCTTCCTTTTTCTTCTCAAGGTCAGTTGAAGTTATGGTATAAAGCACCTGCAGAAAGATGGGCAGAAGCTTTACCTATAGGTAATTCTAAATTAGGGGCAATGGTATATGGTGGAGTTGAGAAAGAAGAACTTCAATTGAATGAAGAAACTTTCTGGGCTGGAGGTCCATATCGTAATGATAATCCGGAAGCCCATAATAATTTGGAAGAGGTTCGTCAGTTGATATTTTCAGGAAAGAATCTTGAGGCTCAGGATTTGATAGATAAGACTTTTTATACTAACTCACACGGTATGCCTTATTTGACATTGGGTAGTTTGGTGATTCACAATCAAAATACTGCAAAAGCTTCAGATTATTATCGTGAGTTAGATTTGGAAAAGGCAATTATTACTACAAGTTATAAAGTAGACCAGACAAAATTTAGTCGTGAAGTATTTGCTTCATTGGTCGATCCAGTGATTATCTTGCGTTATACATCAGATAAGCCAGGTATGTTGGATCTGAAAGTTGGATATGAATCCCCATTAGAACATCAGGTACGACATCAAGGAAAGAAGCTTATTATGCGTAGCCGTGGAACAGACCATGAAGGCATCAAAGGTGTTGTTGAGGCTGAAACACAAACTCAAGCACTTGTAAAAGGTGGAAAGATGTGGATAGACGATCAATATATTCATATTCAAGATGCAGATACGGTGACACTTTATGTAACTGCAGCAACAAATTTTGTTGATTATCACACTGTAAGTGCAAATGAGAGTAAAAGAGCTTCAAGGCAGTTGGAAGTGGCTATGAAGAAGACATATGAAGATGCATTACAAGGGCATTTATCTATGTACCAGACTCAATTTAACCGTGTTTCTCTTAATTTGGGTAAAAGTGATTCGGAAAAAGAGGAAACAATAAATCGAATTGCAAATTTCCATAAAGGAAATGATTTACCTTTGGTTGCCTTGATGTTCCAGTATGGTCGTTATTTACTTATATCTTCGTCTCAACCAGGGGGACAACCTGCAAATTTACAGGGTATTTGGAATAATATGCTTTTACCTCCATGGGATTCAAAATATACAATAAATATCAATACAGAAATGAATTATTGGCCCGCAGAAGTAACGAATCTGACAGAAACACATGAACCTTTATTTGATATGATTCGTGATTTGTCTATAACTGGACGGGAAACAGCTCGGATTATGTATGGAGCTAATGGCTGGGTAGCCCATCATAATACTGATTTATGGAGAATAACAGGAGCTGTTGATCGTGCGTTTTATGGGACATGGCCTAATGGAGGAGCTTGGCTTTCCACACATTTGTGGCAACATTATTTATATACTGGAGATATAAATTTCTTGAAAGATATTTATCCTATTTTGAAAGGTGCAGCAGATTTTTATTTGTCGTTTTTGATTCAACATCCACATTATAAATGGATGGTGTGTGCTCCTTCTATGTCTCCAGAACATGGACCTGGAGGTGAGGATACAGAACAAGCATCTACTATTACAGCTGGATGTACAATGGATAACCAGATTGTGTTTGATGTTTTAAGCCAAGCTTTAGATGCTACAAAAGTATTGAATGGTTCCTTGTCTTATCAGGATTCTTTAAAACAAATGTTGAACCATTTACCACCTATGCAGATTGGTAAATATAACCAACTACAAGAATGGCTTGAGGATGTAGATAATCCAGAAGACAAGCATCGTCATATTTCACATGTTTACGGCCTTTATCCAAGTAATCAGATTTCTCCTTATTCTAACCCTTTATTGTTTCAGGCAGCTAAGAATACATTGATACAACGTGGTGATGAAGCTACTGGTTGGTCGATGGGATGGAAAATAAATCTGTGGGCACGTTTGTTAGATGGAAATCATGCTTTTGAAATGATTAAACATTTATTGGAACTGCTGCCTGGTGATGAATGGAAAAATGAATATCCCCAAGGACGTATTTATCCGAATATGTTGGATGCACATCCTCCTTTCCAAATAGATGGTAATTTTGGTTATACTTCAGGAGTCGCTGAAATGTTATTACAAAGTCATGACGGTGCTTTACATTTATTACCTGCTTTGCCAGATGCTTGGCAACAGGGATATGTAAGAGGTTTGGTTGGTCGTGGTGGTTTTGTTGTGGATATTGATTGGAATGGAGGTCAATTATCTTCGGTACAGATACATTCACGTTTGGGAGGCTTTTTGCGTATACGTTCGTATGTTCCACTGGAAGGTGAAGGACTAGTTGAGGCTAAAGGAGAGAATCCAAATCCGTTTTATAAAATTGCTAATATAAAGGAACCGTTGGTTTCAGACCAAATACAACCTCAATATCCTTTATTATTACGAGTTTATGAATATGATTTGGATACAAAGTCTGGATGTTCTTATTCTTTTACAAGAAAGATATTATAATTCTAAGGAGTTTAAAAGAATAATAGTGTTTATATCGAATAAGGAATAGGGCTAATAATTGTCAGTACCCTAAAACCTTATTCGATATAATTTTTAATGAATGATGTGATTGAAAAATAAATATGTTAAAATAAAATTTTTTCTATTTTCTTCATTTTTTGTTTAGGGATGTCTTTTCATGAATTGTCTTAATATATAGAAACGGAAAAAAGAATATAATGGATAAAGATTTATTATACCGTTACATATCCGGTAATATTAGTGATGTTGAGGCAGAAAAAGTAGTTGAATGGCTTGACGAAGACGAAAAAAACGTAAAAGAATTTATGGCTTTGCACCAGCTTTACAATATAACTGTAATGAATCAGGAAGAAGAGAAAGCAAGTGCAAAGAAAAGTAGAAGGTTCTTTTTACCAAATTCTATTAAATATGACTTGCTTAAAATTGCGGCGGCAGTTTTATTGGTATTAGGCGGTCAGGCTTTGTGGTCTTCAATGAATAAAGAAACTGTTGATACACCAGAATATTATCAGACATTGATTGTTCCGGCAGGCCAGAGGGCGGAAGTTGTGTTGCCGGACAGCACAAAAGTGTGGTTGAACGCAGATTCACGCTTGGTATATCCGGTATCTTTCAATAGTAAAAGCCGAACAGTTGAATTGGAAGGTGAAGCTTATTTTGATGTTAAGCGTAATGAAAATTCACCATTCGTTGTTCATACATCAAAAATAGATGTTAAGGTTTTAGGTACGGAATTTAATGTTAGAGCATATCCGGAACAATCGGAGTCGGAGGTAGCTTTGCTTCGAGGAAGTGTTGAATTGAACAGCCCAAACAATTCTGCAGTTTACAGAATGAAACCGGGAGAACAGGTAAAGATAAAAGATAACCATTATTTATCATCAGCGATAGTTGATAATGACTATTTCAAATGGAAAGAAGGTTTGATTTGCTTTAAGGATGAGTCTATTCAAGATATAATGACAAAATTGTCTTTGTATTTTGATATAAACATAAGAGTTGAAAACACGGGATTGAAAACAGAACGATATACGGGAAAGTTCCGTTCGAAAGACGGTGTTGAGCAAGTTCTTAAGGTTTTACAGCTTGAGCATAGATTCAGATATGTTAAGGATAATGAGAAGAATGAGATAATAATTAAATAAATAACAGCCTATGGGAAAGGATAAATAAGGAAAATCCCGGATAATGCTGCCACATTTTCCGGGATTGTAAGGTCAGTATATTCTGACTAAAACGGGAATATAATCAGAAATACAAACATCTAATATCGCAAAATTATGAAAAAAAAGTTGATAAGGGTATCTAATGCCTTGTTGTTAACCGAATTTAAGCACATTTTTAAGATTATGAAAATTACTTCTCTTCTAGGATTTGTATGTGTTGCCTCGGCTTTTGCTGCACCAATGGACGCGCAAACAATGCGTGTTGACATTTCTGCAAATCAGACTCCAGCTAAAGAGGTGATTAAACAAATCGAAGAACAAACCGATTATCTTTTTGTGTATAATAAAAAAGTTAACCTTAATAATAAGGTAACATTAGATGCTTCGGATATTACTGTTGCCGAGGCTCTTAACAGTATTTTCTCCGGTACTGATATTGTCTATGCAATGGAAGGAAATAACATCTTGTTAATGAATAAGAAGGAAGATTCTGTTCAGCAAAATGGAAAAACAAAGCAAATCACAGGAACTGTGGTTGATGCTTCAGGTATTCCTGTTATCGGTGCTAATGTTATGGTGAAAGGTACTACAAACGGAACGATTACTGATATGAACGGAAAGTTTGTGTTGGAGGTTCCGGAAGGATCTGTGTTGGATATTTCTTATATTGGGTATATAAATCAAATAATTAATGTCGGAAAGAATAATAGTTTTAATATAGCATTAAAGGAGGATACACAGAAACTTGACGAAGTTGTTGTGGTGGGGTATGGTACATTCAAGAAAAGTGATCTTACAGGAGCTATAACACAGGTTAAAGGTGATGAGATATCAAATTTACCATTAAGAAGTGCTGCTGATGCTTTACAAGGTAAAGCTGCCGGTGTAACAATAACAGCAAATTCTGGTAGCCCTGGCTCTTTGGGGGATGTAAGAATTCGTGGTATTGGAACATTAAATGGAAATAATCCTTTGTATGTTGTTGACGGTATGCCTCAAAGTGATATTGGATGGCTGAATCCTCGAGATATAGAGAATTTGGAAGTTTTGAAGGATGCATCAGCACAAGCTATATATGGAGCTCGTGCAGCTAATGGCGTAATTCTAATTACAACAAAACGGGGAACAAAAGGTAGTACGTATAGAAGCAATATAGAGTTTGATATGACTGTAGGTTTTCAATCTGCTTCTAAAAAATACGATATGTTGGATGCAGAAGGTTTTATGGAATATAAAAATAGAG
This sequence comes from Parabacteroides sp. KHUB-01, assembly GCF_056640935.1. Lineage (NCBI taxonomy): Bacteria > Pseudomonadati > Bacteroidota > Bacteroidia > Bacteroidales > Tannerellaceae > Parabacteroides > Parabacteroides sp. KHUB-01. Next base: position 2,225,478 of record NZ_CM153256.1, read on the forward strand.
CTTATGCTGCAGCAGGAATGCCTCTTTTAGAAGATTTTTCAACAGCAGAGAAACGTGAGCAAATTCTTTCTTTTTTGGAAAAGAATGGTGGTCGTGAGGGCACAGACTGGTGGGATGAGATAACAAGAAATCCTTCAGAAGCAATTAATCAAAATTATAATTTAGCTTTTTCTGGAGGTATTGATAAGTTAAGATATCGTTCTAGTTTTGGTTATATGAATCAACAAGGTATTTTGAGGGGGTCTGATTACGAAAGACTATCAGGAAGATTGAATTTGGATTCAGAAGTAACAAAATGGTTGAATGTGTCTACAAATTTTAATGTTATATATGAAGGTAGAACAAATATACAGGAAAATGATTCTTACACAGCTACTGTTTTCTCTACAGCTGCTGCTGATCCAATTACTCCTGTTTATAGGAATAATTTGATTGATGTTCCTGATTTTTTATATGATAGAATTTATAATGGATATGAACCGACAAATGAATGGTCAAAATATACAGGTGTACTATATTCAAATAAACCTAATACAGTAGCTCAAGTAGATCGTTCTTCATTAAACAAATGGAGAGGTTTTGCGACAAAAGGAAGTATTACTGGAGAAATAAAGCTTTTCCCATTCTTGACTTTTAAATCTAGTTTTTCTATAGACTTGATAAGAAATCAGTCAGATGGTTTTATCCCTAAGTATTATTTGGATGGAGATGAATATAGTACTTATGCAACGGTTAGTAGGAGTATATCTAATACCGATTATTGGGTTTTTGATAATTATCTGACATATAATCAGAAATTTGGTCGTCATTCTATTATGGCTATGGCTGGTTCATCAGCAGAAAAAAATAGATATGAATATATTTACACTGCAAAACAAGGTATGGCTAATAACGATGAGAGACTACAGATTCTTAATGCTGGGACAATAAATCCTCAGTCTAATGGATATGTATCAATAACATCTTTAAATTCATATTTTGGACGTGCATTTTATTCTTATGATAATAAATACATGCTTACGGTTAATATGCGTTGGGATGGATCATCTCAATTTGCATCAGGAAACAGGTGGGGCTTTTTTCCTTCTATTTCTGGAGGATGGAATTTCTCTGAAGAGCATTTTATGGAAAATATAGATTGGCTATCTCAAGGAAAATTGAGGTTAGGCTGGGGAGAAATAGGTAATCAAACAATACCGTTAGATGCATATTTAAATACTTTTGGAGATGGAGGATATTATATATTTGGAAATAAGAATACATCTTTATCTGGAGGCAGAATACAAGTTGGAAATGCAGATTTAAAATGGGAAACAACAAAGCAACTGGATTTGGGTTTAGATTTGGCTTTTTTTGATGGGTCATTTAGAGCTTCTTTTGACTATTTTGATAGAGAGACTAAAGATATGTTAGTGCAAGTTCCATCTCCTTCAAGTTTGGGATTTCCTAATAATCCATGGGTTAATGCTGGAAGTATTAGCAATAGAGGTATAGAATTGACATTAATGTATGATGGGAAAATAGGTTCAGATTTTACTTATCATATAAATGGTAATTTATCTACATATAGAAACAAAGTGTTGGATTTGGGTAGTGACTCTAATATACCAGGAAAAGGCATTCACTTAGGATATTATAGCTATACAATGACAGAGGTTGGAATGCCTATAGGGTATTATTATGGATATAAGACTGATGGTGTTTTCCAGACACAAAATGAAATAGATAGTTATGTTAATAATGGATCTATAGTAATGCCAAATGCTAAACCTGGAGACTTAAAATTCGTAGATTTAAATAAAGATGGAAAACTTGATGAAGGAGATAGAACTATGGTTGGAAACCCTCATCCTGATTTTACATTTGGTTTAACATTTGGAGCAGAGTATAAAGGATTTGATTTCACAGCATTTTTCCAAGGTTCTGTAGGTAATGATATCTTGAATATTCTTAAATATGATTTGTATGGTGGTGTTGGTTGGTATAATGCTCCCAAAGATATTCTTACTAAATTTTGGGATGGCCCAGGAAGTACAAATGAGAATTTTGCTATTGACGCAAATAGCCGTTTAAATAGGGAAATGTCTTCTTGGTTTGTGGAAGATGGATCATATGTTAGACTTAAAAATCTTCAAATTGGATATACACTGCCTAAATCATGGACGGAAAAAATACATTTTAATAATTTAAGAGTTTATGTGGCTGCTCAGAATCTATTCACTATAACTAAATATTCAGGTTTGGATCCTGAAATAGGTGAGTTGAATGGAAACCCTTTGTATAAAGGTGTTGATATGGGTTTTTATCCTCAAGCTAGGACATTAATGTTTGGTGTTAGTATGAAATTATAATTGAAAGAATTATGAAAACGAATATATTAGAAAAATTATTGACTGTATTTTTAAGTCTTTCTCTATTAAGTTGCAATTCTGATTTTTTGGATAGAGAACAGTTGGGTGTACTAGATGAGGAAACTTATATAAGTACAGCAGATGCAGGATATAAATTATTGACTAATTGTTATATTCCAATGTTAGACAATTGGAATTATCAAGTTGCTAAATTTGAAATTGGAGAATCTTTTGCTGATAATTCAATGAAAGGAGGTTCAGATGCTGCGGATAGAGTTATGGTAACGGAAGTTTCAAGAGGTAATCCTACAACAACAAATGGATTATTATATGATTATTGGAATCATCGTTATCGTACTGCAATATCTGCATGTAACGTATTTTTATCTCTTGTAACTCCAGAAAAAGAATTAATAGATGCAAATGGAGCTCTAATTCCTGAAGAAACGAAAAAACGTTGGATATCAGAAGTTTATTTTCTTCGTGCTTTTTATTATTTTGATTTAGCAATAGTGTTTGGAAATATACCTATTGTAGATAAGGTTTTAACAGCAGCGGATAAAAATACTATAGTAAAATCAGATAGAATGGATGTGTTAAACTTTATTGTGTCTGATTTGGATAAGGCAATATCTGAAGATAATTTGATTAGTGTAAAAGATTTACCTTCTTCTGAGATAGGTCGTGTTACAAAGGAAGCTGCATTATCATTTCGTGCAAGAGTAAAAATGTTTTATAATGATTATGTTGGTGCAAAAGAAGATTTAGCTAAGGTTGTAAATAGTGGTTATTATGAGTTGGCAAATGATTATCAATCATTATTTAATAGTTTTGATGAAGGATACTTATCTAAAGAAGCAGTATTTATAACTATTCAGTCATATATACCAAATTATACAGGTGGAAGTGTTTGTCCTCAAATGAATATGGGACGAAACAATGTAGGAGGTTGGGGAGGGCAGTGCCCAACTAATGACTTAGTTGCAGAGTATGAAGTAGGAGACCCTCGTTTAACTCATACTGTAATGTCATCTGGAGATATATTTTACAAAGCAGATGGAGTAACAACGGAGGTACATGATTATACAGGATATGATAATTTTACGTTACAACATAGTAGAAAACAATGGGTTGATTATTCTAGAAGACCAACTGGAAATTTGACGCAAACAGACTGGACCTTTTATCATATAAGGTATGCTGATGTATTATTAATGTACGCTGAGTGTTTGATAGAAACTGATGATAATAAGCAATTAGCTGTAGATCTTATAAATAAAGTTCGTAAAAGAGCTTTTGTCTCTACTTCATCTACAGATAAATATGCTCAATATCGTAGATTTAATATATCAGATGATAAAAAGGTGACAGAGGATATTTTTGAAAGTAAATATAAAATAAAAGTTACTGATGATTTACGAAAAGCAGTAAGACATGAACGTCGAGTTGAGTTAGCAGGAGAAGGGCTTAGATTATATGATTTATTAAGATGGGGTACTTTTGTTCAAACTATGCAAGCTTTTGGTAAAACTCCTGAAGGTCAATATTCTGGTACAGGAACTTTAGTGACAGATAAAACATGGCCTTATCCTATACCTCAAAACGAGATAGACTATGTTGGAGGAAGTTTGACTCAAAACGACAATTATTAATAGAATATATTATGTTTATTTTAAATAGAATATTGTATTATGAAAAACTTTTCAAGAAGAGAATTTTTAAAGACTAGCGCATTTGCTGCAGCTGGATTAACAATTGTTCCAAGTTCTGTTTTAGGCAAGTCTCATGGTTTTGTTTCTCCTAGTGATAAACTAAATATTGCAGGTATAGGTGTCGGAGGAATGGGGCGTAGAAATCTAAAGAACATGAGCACTGAAAATATAGTTGCTTTATGTGATGTTGATTGGCATTATGCTGAAAAGACATTTAATGATTATCCTAAAGCTAAGAGATTTAAGGATTGGCGTGTTATGTTTGATGAGATGGGTAAATCTATAGATGCTATAATGGTAGCAACTCCAGATCATACTCATGCAGGTGTAACAGCTCATGCTATAACATTAGGAAAACATTGCTATACACAGAAACCTTTGACACATTCTGTATATGAATCCCGTTTGTTAACAAAATTGGCAAAGAAATATAAAGTGGCCACACAAATGGGTAATCAAGGAAATTCATTCGATTGGTGTCGTCAGATTGCAGAATGGATATGGGCTGGAGTTATAGGTGATGTTTATGAGGTTCATTGTTGGACAGACCGCCCAATTTGGCCTCAGGGTTTGATGAAACCTAAGGATTTAGTAAAATGTCCAAAGACTTTAGATTGGGATTTATTTATTGGGCCAGCAGAAAAACGACCATATAATCCTGTTTATACTCCTTGGAACTGGCGTGGATGGTGGGATTTTGGAACTGGCGCTCTTGGTGATATGGCTTGTCATATAATGGATCCTTTGTATTGGGCTTTGGATTTGAAGTATCCGACTAGTGTAATAGGTAGTTCAACATTGAGTAATTTATACTCTCCTCCTCATGCTCAGATAGTAACATATACATTCCCGGAACGTCCGGCTAGAGGTAACGTAAAGATGCCTGAGGTTAAAGTTTACTGGTACGATGGAGGACTTATGCCTCCTCGTCCAGAAGAATTAAAAGATGGACAGATGATGGGTGATGAAAATGGAGGAATAATCTTTATTGGAACAAAAGGAAAAATAATGACAGGATGCTACGGAATGAATCCTACATTATTACCAATATCTGATATGGATCACTTTAACCAGCCGAAACCAAGTATTCCTAGAGTAAAAGGTGGAAATGGAAATATTTGGGATACAAATGCTCATGAACAAGACTGGATTCGTGCATGTAAAGAATCTCCAGAAAATAGAGTAGAGGCTTCTTCTAATTTCCAATTTTCTGGTCCTTTCAATGAGATGGTTGTTATGGGTGTTCTAGCAGTAAGATTATCTGGTTTACAAGGATTGCATCGTGAATTGATGTGGGATGGAGAAAATATGAAGTTTACTAATATATCCCCGAATGACAAGATAAAGATTGTAACAGTGGACGACTTTAAAGTTATAGATGGAGATCCAAGGTTTGATCGTCGATTTGCAGAGTTCAATGCATTGGACGTTGCTAATGAATGGATTAATCATACATATAGGAATGGTTTTTCTTTACCAGAGATGCCACAATAAATTTTAGAAATTTAAGTTGCAATTTTTCAGATACAAGTTGACAAGATTATAAACTTATTACTTTTGAGAAATATAGTTTAAAAGGAACTTGTCAACTTGTTTTTCAATGTTTGCTTATTCTTATAAAATTTGAAGAATCTAATATGAAAAAGTATAGTTTATTATTGTTTATTTCTATTTGTATAGGAATGTTATTTGCTTGTAATGGCAATAAGACAATTGCTGAAAAGAATGGCTGGAATTTAGCAATTCAATCTTACTCATTTCATAAATTTACACTTCTAGAAGCTTTAGATAAAACACAGGAATTAGGAGTGAAGTATATTGAGATATTTCCAGGTCATAAAATTGGAGGAAAATGGGGTGACAAGGTTTTTGATTTTAATCTTGATTTAGATACACGTAAAGAACTTAAAGATATTGCAAAATCTAAAGGAATAAAAATAATTTCAACAGGAGTCTATGTTGCAGAAAAATCTTCTGGTTGGGAGAAAATGTTTGCTTTCGCAAAAGATATGGGAATGGAATATATTTCCTGTGAGCCAGCTCTTAATGATTGGGATTTGGTTGAGAAGTTGGCTGAGAAATATAATATAAAGGTATCAGTTCATAATCATCCTAAGCCATCAGATTATTGGAATCCTGATAATTTGCTGGATGCAATATCAAAAAGAAGTAATCTTATAGGTTCTTGTGCAGATGTAGGACATTGGAATCGTGAAGGGCTTAATCATATTGAATGTTTGAAAAAGATGGAGGGACGTTTGATATCTTTGCACTTTAAAGATATAAAAAATGAACCTAATGAGAATAATTGGCGTGATGATACTATTTGGGGTAAAGGAGTTCTTGATGTGAAATCTATGCTTAAAGAATTGGAAAGACAGGGCTTTAAGGGGATGTTTACTATAGAATATGAATATAACTGGGATAATTCTGTTCCAGATATAAAGGAATGTATAATGTATTTTAATAAAGCTTCCGAAGAAATTTTATAACGTTTATTTTAGATTATAATTACAATCAGTACATATTCTATAACTTTATGAATATGTACTGATTTTTTTAATTTTTATGCTATTATGGATAGAAGAAATTTTTTTGGAGAATTGATGATGGGGAGTGGAATATATTTCTCTTCTGTTCTTACATCTTGTTCTTCTACTAGTAATAAAATAGATGTGGGAAAAAGAGTAGTTATTGATACTCTATCTGAAAGTTTTATATCTGATATAATAATTGCGGGAGCAGGTGTCGGTGGATATGCATCTGCTTTATCTGCATTGAAAAATGGTCTTACAGTTGTTATGACAGAAGAGACAGACTGGATTGGTGGACAACTTACGCAACAGATGGTCCCACCTGATGAACATCCTTGGATTGAAGAATTTGGTTCAACCTCTTCTTATCGTAAATTGAGGAATATGGTAAGGGATTATTATAGGAGTTTTTATCCCTTAAAAGAAGAAGAGTTAGAGAATAAATATCTGAATCCAGGGAAAGGTTCAGTTTCTAGATTATGTTCTGAACCTAAAGTTTGGCTTCATGTTATGGAGAATATGTTGATGCCATATATTTCATCTGGACGATTAATTCTTTTGCTTGAACATAAAGTTGTTTCTGCAGAAATGGAAAAAACAAAGGTGAAATCCTTAAATGTTAAAAATTTAAAAAATGGAAAAGAAATAACTCTTTATGCTGAGTATTTTGTAGATGCAACAGAATTAGGAGACTTATTACCAATAACAGGAACAGAATATGTAACTGGGGCAGAATCAAAAAATGAGACAAATGAACTTCATGCTTCAGAATATAAAGATCCTACAAATGAGCAGGCATTTACAATGTGTTTTGCTTTGGATTATATGCCAGGTGAAGACTGGACTATAAGAAAACCTGAGGAGTATGATTTTTGGAGAAATTATGTACCAGATCTCAAAAGAAAATGGTCAGGAAATCTTTTGTCTTTGACATATTGTAATCCACAAACATTAGAACCGCGGACCTTTGATTTTCATCCTGAAGGAAAAGTATTCAATAATAGGATGAATTGGTGGAATTATCGTAAGATAATAGACAAGAATACATTTGAAACAGGTTTCTATAAAGGTGATATATCTTTGATTAACTGGCCTCAAAATGATTATATTTTAGGTAGAATTGTGGATGTTTCAGATGAGGAATTTAGGTATAATATTGAGCGGGCAAAACAATTGAGTTTATCATTAGTCTATTGGCTACAAACAGAAGTGGAACGTCCAGACGGAGGTAAAGGATGGAAAGGTTTACGTTTAAGAAATGATATATCAGGTACTCAAGATGGATTGGCAAAATATCCTTATGTTAGAGAATCAAGGAGAATTAAATCAGTTTTTACAATCAAAGAGGAACATGTAGGTAAAGAACAACGTGAAATGTATTTATCTAAAGGAGAAAAGTTACGAAGTTCAGATTTCTATGATAGTGTTGGTGTTGGTTATTATCATATAGATTTACATCCTTCAACAGGTGGTGATAATTATATTGACTTCCCATCTTTACGCTATGAGATACCTTTAGGTGCGTTAATACCTGTAAAAACAGAAAATTTGTTACCCGCATGTAAGAATATAGGAACAACTCATATAACAAATGGATGTTATCGTCTCCATCCTACAGAATGGGGAATCGGTGAAGCCGTTGGTGCTTTAGTTAAATATGCTTTGGACAAGAAAGTTCGTCCACGAGATATTAGGGAGGATAGTGCTCTACTTAAAGGTTTTCAAGATATGTTATGTAATCAAGGTGTTGAATTGAAGTGGCCTGATGAATAGAAATAAAAGTATTATTGTTTAATGTTTAATACCTTTAGTGTTATATTTGTAACAATAATCAATAGTATAATATCATGTCCCCAAACTACCTATTAATCCCAATTACAGCATTAGCCGTTTCTTCCTGCTCAACACAGAAAGAATCAAAGGAAAAGGCGCAGAAACCTATGAATATCATCTATATAATGTCGGATGATCATTCATATCAGACAATCAGTGCGTATGACAAGAGGTTTATAAATACGCCTAATATTGATCGTATAGCAAACGAAGGTGTACGTTTTACTAACAGTTTTGTGGCAAATTCCATAAGCGGACCTAGTCGTGCCTGTATGCTGACAGGAAAACATAGTCATGCTAATGGTTTCACAGATAATAGTGCGGTTTTTGATGGAAGCCAACAGACGTTTCCTAAATTGTTACAGAAAGCCGGATATGAAACTGCGGTTATTGGTAAATGGCATCTGACTTCTGAACCGACAGGATTTGACTATTCGGAAATATTGATTGGACAGGGAATCTATTATAATGCCCCGTTTATAAAGAATGGAGAGAAAATAGAATCTAAAGGTTATGCAACGAATGTGATTACAGACAAAGCCATTGACTGGATGGAAAATATCAGAGACAAGAATAAGCCTTTCTGTCTGTTGTTGCATCACAAAGCTCCTCACCGCACATGGATGCCTGATTTGCAGGATTTGGAACTTTTCAGTGACACAACTTTTGAGTTGCCGGCAAATTTCTATGACGATTATAAAGGCAGACGTGCTGCTGCAGAGCAGGAGATGAGTATAATCAAAGATATGGATTTGGTTTATGACCTTAAACTTGCGGATAAGGAGAACGAAATACATTCTGGTGATTTGGAAAAAGCCGGACGTAGTATGTATGATAGCATGACTCCGGAAGAAAAAGCAGCATGGGATAAACATTACGATCCGATTATAAAGAAATTCAAGGAAGCAAAACTGTCGGGAAAGAAACTTGCTGAATGGAAATACCAGCAATATATGCGTGATTATTTGCGTGTGATTCATTCCATAGATCGTAATATCGGCCGTGTATTGGATTATCTGGAAGATAAAGGCATGCTTGAAAACACTATGATTGTCTATACTTCAGACCAAGGTTTCTATATGGGCGAGCATGGTTGGTTCGACAAGCGTTTTATGTATGAAGAATCTTTCCGTACTCCTTTGCTTGTCCGTTTACCAGGAGGAAAGAAAGGCGATATTAATGAATTTGTCCAGAATATAGATTATGGACCAACAATTCTGGATCTTGCCGGAGTTGAAGTTCCTGAAGATATGCATGGAGAATCGTTCTTGCCATTGCTGAAAGGTGAGAAAGTGGATGATTGGCGCAAGTCGCTTTATTACCATTTCTATGAATATCCGGCGGAGCATGCTGTGAAACGTCATTACGGAGTAAGAACTGACCGTTATAAACTTATCCATTTCTATAATGATATAGATGAATGGGAACTTTATGACTTGAAAGAAGATCCTTCAGAAATGAATAACTTATATGGTAAAGCCGGCTACGAGGAAATAACTAAGCAGCTTCAGAACGAACTGGTAAGTTTGCAGAAACAGTATAACGACACAACGGCATTGAAACTGAATAATTTCTAGGAATTAATCTTAAAAGTTTCGCAAATTCGACTTTCAAATGACGAGTTAACAAGGAAACAAGTTGACAAGAAAGTTGAGCAACTATAGAAACTTAAATAATCAATATAATATTATGAAACTGACACCAATTTTACCTTTGGCAATTTCCTCTTTCCTTTTATCCTGCAATTCAGGGAATAAGGTTGAAGAGCAGAATAATCGGAAGCCAAACGTTATTTTTATCCTTGCAGATGATATAGGATATGGAGATTTGAGTTGTAACGGAGCAAAAACAATAAATACTCCAAATGTAGATAAGCTGGCAAATGCCGGAGTAAGATTTACTGATGCTCATGCTGTGGCGGCAACAAGTACGCCTTCAAGATATTCTCTTTTCACGGGACATTATGCCTGGAGACGTAATGATACAGGAATTGCAACCGGTGATGCCGGAATGATAATCCGCCCTGAGCAGCCAACAATTGCAGATATGTTCCGCGAATGTGGATACACAACAGGTGCAATTGGTAAATGGCATCTTGGTTTGGGTGATAAAGCAGGAAGTCAGGATTGGAATGGCTTTATAACTCCCGGACCTCAGGATATCGGATTCGACTATTCTTATCTTATGGCAGCAACCGGCGACCGTGTGCCTTGCGTTTATGTGGAAAACCAGCGTATAGTTAATCTTGATCCGAATGATCCGATTGCTGTCAGCTATAAAGAACCTTTTCCCGGAGAACCTTTGGGAAAAGACCATCCTGAGATGTTGACAAATCTTAAACCTAGTCATGGTCACGATATGGCAATTGTCAACGGTATTTCCCGTATCGGTTATATGAAAGGAGGAAAATCTGCTTTATGGAAAGATGAGTTTATTGCAGACAGTATTGCCGGAAAGGCTGTTGATTTCATAAATAAACACCAGTCAAGTCCGTTCTTCCTGTATGTTGGAACAAATGACATTCATGTTCCACGTTTCCCGCATCCAAGATTTGTTGGAAAAAGCGGAATGGGACCACGTGGAGATTCATTGCTTCAGTTCGACTGGATTGTCGGTCAGATTATAGCAGCTTTGGAGAAAAACGGTTTGATGGAAAATACCTTGATTGTCCTTACAAGTGATAACGGTCCGGTTGTTGATGACGGTTATCAGGATCAGGCTGTTGAACTGTTGGGCGATCATACACCTTGGGGCGAGTTCCGTGGTGGAAAATACAGTAACTTCGAGGCTGGGACACGTGTTCCTTTCATTGTATGCTGGCCGGGACAAGTTCAGCCAAAGGTTTCTGATGCTTTGGTTTCTCATATTGACTTGTATGCTTCAATGGCTAAATTGGTAGGAAAGGAACTTCAGCCAGGGGCAGCACCAGATAGTAAAGATTATTTGTCTGCTTTCTTAGGCGAAGACAACAAAGGTCGTGAATATGTTATCGAAGCTGCCGGTTCTTTATCTGTTTCTGATGGCAATTGGAAATATATCAAACCAAGCAAAGGCGCAGCTTATGCGAAAGAAACAAACACAGAGTTGGGAAATGACAAAGCCGAACAATTATACAATCTTAAAGAAGATATCGGCGAAAAGAATAATGTCGCAGCTCAGAATCCGGAAGTCGTAGAGCGCTTGAAGAATATTTTGGAGAAAGAGAGAAATAAGCAATAAATAAAGTTTAATGATAAAAAAGGAGACACAGACCTTACAGAGTTATTATATTCTGTAGTCTGTGTCTCCTTTATGTTTTATCCTTCGGATGGAATATTACTGCTCAGTAATTTCGGCCACTTCCATATCAAACACAAGTGTTGAATATGGAAGAATATCAACTTCACCTCTAGAATCACCTGTTACTCCATATCCCAACTGATATGGAATCCATACTTCCCATCGGTCGCCAACGTGCATGTGTTGCAATGCTGTTGACCAACCGTCAACTACACCAGATACCTCAAATTCTGCCGGGTCATATCCTTCTTCATCCATTTTCTGGTCAAATACAACACCTTTTGTAAGTACAGAATCAAGGTCTTCAATCAAATTACCGTCTTCATCTTTGATAAGACAACCTTTGTAGTAAGCCTTTACAGTACTTGTGTAGTAAATTCTTGTTGTATCAGTTCCTTCTTTGATTACACGATACAGAATATAACCATCACCACTTTGAGAATCCAACTTCTTGAAACCACTCTTTTCCAGGTTTAGCCCTCGCAATGTAAAGGCCTCACCATTCGCTTTTTTCCAATCTTCGTCAACAGCAAGAACATTGTCATCATCCTTGTTGCATGATGCCAGGACTATTCCGAAGAGCAGAACAAGCCATGTTAAATTCAAAAATTTTCTCATCTTATTTATTCTGTAATTTTCTTCAAAAGGTTCTTCATACTAACCTTCTCAGAAATGATATTATGCAAATCTTCGATACGAACTCTTTCCTGTTCCATTGTGTCGCGGAAACGGATAGTCACACAGTTGTCCTTCAATGTATCGTGGTCAACAGTGATACAATAAGGAGTACCGATAGCATCCTGACGACGGTAACGTTTACCGATTGAGTCTTTTTCGTCATACTGGCAACGGAAGTCGAAGCGCAACATGTTGATGATTTCCTCAGCCTTTTCTGGCAGACCATCTTTCTTAACCAAAGGCAATACAGCCAATTTGATTGGAGCCAAAGCTGCAGGTAATTTCAAAACAACACGAGTTTCGCCGTTTTCCAATGTCTCTTCGCAGTATGAACCTGCCATGATGCTCAAGAACACACGGTCAACACCGATAGAAGTTTCGATTACATACGGAGTATAGCTCTTGTTCAACTCTGGATCGAAATACTGAATTTTCTTTCCTGAGAATTTTTCGTGCTGGCTCAAGTCGAAGTCTGTACGGCTGTGAATACCTTCAACTTCCTTGAAACCGAATGGCATTTCAAATTCGATATCTGTTGCAGCATTAGCATAGTGAGCCAATTTCTCATGGTCGTGATAACGATATTTTTCGTCGCCCAATCCAAGAGCCTTATGCCATTTCAAGCGAGTTTCTTTCCATTTCTTGAACCATTCCATTTCTTCGCCCGGACGAACAAAGAACTGCATTTCCATCTGTTCGAACTCACGCATACGGAAAATGAATTGGCGAGCTACGATTTCGTTACGGAACGCCTTACCAATCTGTGCGATACCGAATGGAATCTTCATACGTCCTGTTTTCTGTACGTTCAGGAAGTTAACGAAAATACCCTGAGCTGTTTCCGGACGCAAATAAACCTTCATAGCTCCGTCGGCTGTTGAACCCATGTCTGTTGCGAACATAAGGTTGAACTGACGAACTTCTGTCCAGTTGCGAGTTCCTGAAATTGGACATACAATTTCGCAGTCCAAAATCAACTGACGCAAATCTTCGAAGTTTGAGTCATTCATATCTTTTGAATAACGTTCGTGGATTTCGTTCCACTTAGCCTGGTGTTCAAGAACGCGAGGATTTGTTGCGCGGAACTGAGCTTCGTCGAAAGCATCACCAAAGCGTTTTGCTGCTTTAGCCACTTCCTTGTTTATTTTTTCTTCAATTTTGCCCAGATGATCTTCAATCAAAACGTCAGCACGGTAACGTTTCTTTGAATCTTTGTTGTCAATCAATGGGTCATTGAAAGCATCGACATGGCCAGAAGCCTTCCAAATAGTCGGGTGCATAAAGATTGCTGAATCGATACCTACAACATTCTCATGCAGCAGGGTCATGCTATCCCACCAATATTTCTTGATATTGTTTTTCAACTCCACACCATACTGTCCGTAGTCGTAAACAGCGCCCAAACCATCATAAATTTCTGATGATGGGAATACGAAACCATACTCTTTACAGTGTGATACTAATTTCTTAAATACATCTTCTTGTGCCATAAGTCTTTAGTTGTTTGGTTTTTGAGTTTGTGAGTTTATAAGTTTTATACTTTAATATGATTTTCCCTTAAGATAAAACTTGCAAACTGACAGACTTAAGAACTTTATAGAATAATCTGTTTAATCAAATTGCAAAGTAAATGATTTTTTGTCAAATAGCTTGCTTTTTGCTACCTAATTCGTATTTGTATAATTAAAGTTTTCCAAAACTTTGATTGCAGGAAACAAGATACGAGCTAACGAGTTGACGAGGTTTTTCTATGCTTTTCTTGGGTTGTTCATACTTAATAACCTTGTCAACTCGTCTATGAAACCTTGTCTCTTAAATATACCTGAGTGCTTCTTTATAGGCAACTCTTCTGATATCCGCTATATATTCATCCAGTTTTTCTGGATTTTCAGTTCCCATAATCCATAACGGCAAGGAATCTTCATCTTTCTTATAACTTGGCTGGATATATTCTTTATTCAATATTTCCATTCCGTTGCGGCGATAGAAGTTAATTCTTCTTTCAGTCATTTCGTCGGTTGGCGGTTCCACTTCCAAAAGTTGAGGCTTGTCCAGATTCTGCTTCCACCATTCCAAAACCTTCTGTCCTATTTTGTGATTACGCATTTCCGGGAAAACGGCAAGATGCTCCATATAGAAGAATTCTCCCATATTCCAGTAAACCGCCAGTCCGCTAAGATTTCCGTCAAGTTCGATTGCGCAGAAATTCATTTCCTCTACTTCTTCAATCATTCGTTTCAGCTGAGGAATAGTCCTTCTTTCTTCCTCCGGAAACGAAATAATATAAAGTTCCGTAAGTTTTTCCAAAATCTGCTCGTCTGCTTTTCTAATTCTTTTCAGTGTAATCATAAATATAAAATTTAGGTTTAAGTGAATATTGCAAAGATAATAGCTTACTGTGATTTTCCCATAAATCTGATTTTTATGCTGGTGAAACTTTTTTCTCATAATATGTGAAAAACTTTTTCCATATATTATGAAAATTATTTTTCATCTAGATGAAATTTTTGTTCCATATATTATGAAAAAAGTTTTCCAGGCCGCTGAAAAATCGTGAAAATGTAATTGCTTGATTTGTAGTATTATATACATAAGGGCTTTGCCCCTGTAATTTGCATAGTTTCTTTCATGGTCCATATATAACCCAAATATGGGTTTCCGGATTGGAAAATTGAGATTTTTTACTCTTACTAAATTCAAAAACTTTCTCAAAAAAGGCGTTTTGTTATTCCGGTAAAATAGGTAATTATACTTATAACATGCTGATACTAGGGTAACAGTTGGAAGAAAATTCGTATATTTACACCAAATTTGGAAAATTGGCTTGTTTAATAATATGAGACCTGAAGATATCGAAGACGAAATTACCTCAATGAACGAAGATGCTGATGAAAATGCGTTGAATAATAACCAGGAAAATTTTGACGGGGAGACGGATAGCAATGCACATTCTGATTATAAAGCACCGGCTAAGTCTGACGACAGAGTCGTTCACCACTTGTCCGGAATGTATCAGAGCTGGTTTTTGGATTATGCCTCTTATGTAATCCTTGAGCGTGCTGTGCCTCATATCAACGACGGTTTGAAGCCTGTGCAGAGACGTATCCTTCATTCAATGAAAAGACTGGACGACGGACGCTACAACAAGGTGGCGAACATCGTTGGTCACACAATGCAGTTTCACCCGCATGGCGACGCTTCAATTGGTGATGCTCTTGTTCAGCTTGGGCAGAAGGATTTGCTGATTGACTGCCAGGGAAACTGGGGTAACATTCTGACGGGCGACGGAGCTGCTGCTCCTCGTTATATCGAGGCCAGATTGTCCAAATTCGCATTGGAAACAGTTTTCAATCCTAAAACAACTTTGTGGCAATTGTCGTATGACGGACGTAATCGTGAGCCGGTTACTCTCCCTATCAAATTCCCTTTGCTTCTGGCACAGGGCGTTGAGGGTATTGCCGTAGGTTTGTCTTCAAAAATATTACCTCATAACTTCAATGAGCTTCTGGATGCTTCGGTTGCATATCTCCGTGGCGAGGAATTTACTCTTTCTCCTGATTTCCAGACAGGCGGATATATTGATGTAAGCAAGTATAACGACGGCGAGCGTGGCGGTTCGGTTAAGGTTCGTGCCAAAATCGGAAAGATTGACAACAAAACTTTGGTGATTAGTGCCATTCCTTACGGACGTACAACTTCGTCGGTTATCGAATCTATCCTTAAAGCCAATGACAAGGGAAAGATTAAAATCAAGAAAGTTGATGATAACACTGCGAAGAATGTGGAAATTCTGGTGCATCTTGCTCCGGGAGTTTCGTCGGACAAGACAATCGATGCATTGTATGCATTTACTGATTGCGAAATAAGCATTTCTCCAAACTGCTGCGTTATCAAGGACGACAAGCCGCATTTCCTTTCCGTAAGCGACGTGTTGCGCCATTCTGCCGACACCACATTGGGTTTGCTTCGCCAGGAACTTGAAATCGAAAAAGCAGAATTGTCCGAAACCCTCTTCTTTGCTTCGTTGGAAAAAATATTCATCGAAGAAAGAATATATAAGGATAAAGAATTTGAAGAGGCAAAAGATATGGACCAGGCAGTGGCACATATCGACAGTCGTCTTGAGCCGTTCAAGCCAACTTTTATACGTGAGGTGACTCGTGATGATATATTGAAACTGATGGAAATCAAGATGGGACGTATCTTGAAATTCAATTCAGATAAATGTGACGCACAAATTGCCCAGATAAAGGAACAGATAGAGGAGATAAACCGTCATCTTGCCAATATAGTAGATTATACAATCGACTGGTTCCTCCGCTTGAAGGAGAAATATGGAAGCCGCTATCCGCGTGTGACAGAAATCAGAAGCTTCGATATGATTGAGGCAAGCAAAGTTGCCGAGGCAAACGAAAAACTGTATATCAACCGTGCAGAGGGCTTTATCGGAACAAGTTTGAAGAAAGATGAGTTTGTGGCAAATTGCTCGGATATCGACGATATTCTGATTATTTACCGAAACGGTTCGTATAAAGTGGTTCGTGTAAGCGAGAAGATGTTTGTCGGCAAGGATATACTTTATTTGAATATTTTCAAACGAAACGATACTCGTACAATATATAATGTGATTTATCGCGACGGAAAGCAGGGCACTAATTTTATCAAGAGATTTGCCATAACTGCTTTGGCGCGCGAGCGAGAATATGATTTGACAAAGGGAACAGAAGGTTCACGCATATTATATTTCAGTGTGAATCCTAATGGAGAGGCAGAAACTGTGAAGGTTATCCTTAAGCCGAAGCCTCGCCAGCGTCTGCTTGTGTTCGAGAAAGATTTCAGCACAGTGCCTATCAAATCCAGAACTTCCATAGGTAATGTGCTTACAAAGGCAGAAGTTCATAAGATTTCGTTGAAGCAGCGCGGAAGCTCCACTTTGGGTGGCCGCATGGTTTGGTTCGACTGGGATGTGCTTCGCCTGAATTACGACGGACGTGGGGAAGAGCTCGGAGAATTCCAAAGCAGCGATTCTATCCTTGTAATCCTCAAGAACGGAGATTTCTATACTACAAGTTTCGACTTGAGTAATCATTATGAGAAGAATATTCTTACAATCGAGAAATTCAATCCGTCGAAAATATGGACGGCAATAGTTTATGATGCCGACCAGAAATATCCTTATATCAAGAGATTTGCGCTTGAGGCAACATCTCGAAAACAGAACTTCGTTGGCGAAAATCCGAAGAACGAGCTTCTGATGCTTACCGATGAGGCTTATCCTCGTTTCGAAGTTGTGTTTGGTGGCAATGATGCTTTCCGTGAGCCGTTGATAATTGATGCCGATGAGTTCTCACTGATAAAGGGATTCAAGGCAAAAGGAAAACGACTTACAACATATAGTGTTGAGACAATCAACGAACTGGAGTCAATCCGTAAACCTGAAGAAACAGAAGAACAGGCAAAAGATGATTCCGAAAACGTATTGCCTGATGGTGATGAACAGGAAGGAGAAATCACTGAAGAATCTCCTTCGGATATTATTGATGAGATAACCGGACAGATGAAATTGTTCTGATTATGAAGTACAGGTGGGTTTTGTTGTTGTCGGCAATGGCATTTCTGTTTTCCTGTTTTAGTGTTGAGGCGCAGGATGGGACTTCGGATTTGCCACGTTCGGTCAATGCCTCGACGATGATTGGTGTGGGAAGATATAATATAATGGATACATATCTTTCTCCGGGTAGTAATATGAATTATTCCGGCTTTGCTCTC
This sequence comes from Parabacteroides sp. KHUB-01, assembly GCF_056640935.1. NCBI lineage: Bacteria > Pseudomonadati > Bacteroidota > Bacteroidia > Bacteroidales > Tannerellaceae > Parabacteroides > Parabacteroides sp. KHUB-01. The sequence continues at coordinate 2,243,634 of NZ_CM153256.1, forward strand.
CGTGTGACCGACGAGCGCATGAAATATACGAAACTGTGTGATGGTCGTATATTACGCCAGCAGTTGTTTCAGATAGATTATGCTTCAACTCTTAATCCTGCAGGAACATTGAGGGAATATGCCGGATTTATTGACTATACTCTTGGGTATCATTATGATTTCCCTGTTCTTCCTGGCTTGCGGCTGTTAGCCGGAGCTTCAGTTCATGTTTTGCTTGGTGGAATATATAATATACAATCATCAAATAATCCGGCATCAGCAAAAGCTGATTTGGACTTGAATTTGTCCGGGATGGCATTTTATTCCTTCAAAATAGGAAAACTCCCGCTGTTCTTGCGCTATCAGTTGCAGTTGCCTTTTGCCGGAGTATTGTTTTCGCCTAAATATGGCCAGTCTTATTACGAGATATTCCAGTTGGGCAATTCGTCCGGAGTTGTTCCTTTTACTTCATTCCATAATAAATTTGTAGTAAAGAATACTTTAACCGTAGATATACCGCTTCCTTTCATTACTCTGCGTGCCGGTTATATGGGTAGTCAGTATCATTTGGATGTCAACGGAATACAGAGCCATTTGAACTCCCGTTATTTTGTTATCGGTTTTGTAAAAGAGTTTATTACAATAGGAGGGAAGCGTAACCGCTCTGCCGGACAGTGTAAAGGTATTTATGACTAAACTTATGTTTATATGAGAAATAAGCTGTTTTGTTTGTTGACGCTATTGCTATTTGTTTCCTGCGAGAAGGAAGTTGAATATACACCTTCGCCAAAGGAAAACTTTGATGCTTTATGGCGAATATTGGATGAGAATTATTGTTTCTTTGAATATAAGGAAGTTGACTGGGATGATGTTTACGACCGTTATTCTGTGCAATTGACGGATACGATGAATCAGTTCGAGCTGTTTGACCTGATGGGTGATATGTTGCGGGAACTGAAAGACGGTCATACAAATTTGATGTCTCCTTTTGATGTTTCCAGATATTGGGATTGGTATGAGGATTATCCTGATAATTTTGATTCTAAAATATTGGAGAATTATCTGGGAACTGATTACAGAATAGCTGGAGGAATGCAATATAAGACTTTGGAAAACGGGGAGATAGGTTATATTTATTATCCTAGTTTTTCGAGTGGCGTAGGTGAAACAAATTTGGATTACGTTATTTATTCCTTCAAGGATTGTAAGGGCCTGATAATAGATATTCGTGGAAATGGCGGTGGAACGCTTACTTACTCCGAACGTATAGCTGCAAGATTTGTTGAGGGAACAATAACTACCGGATATATTCAACATAAAACAGGTAAAGGACATAATGATTTTTCTGAGCCTTATCCTTTGACATTGACAGAGGCAACGGAACATTCACGCTGGTATCGTCCGGTTGTGGTTCTGACAAATAGAGAGTGTTATAGCTCTGCTAATGATTTTGTGCAATCAATGCGTCTTTTGCCTCAAGTTCTGATTATGGGTGATAAGACCGGTGGAGGAAGTGGTTTTCCTTTTAATTCGGAATTGCCTAATGGCTGGACAGTCCGTTTTTCAGGAAGTAGAACTTTAGGGGTTGAAAAAGAACAACTGGAATTCGGTATTGAACCGGATGTCTATGTTTCTATGAAAGATGTTGATAAAGAGAAAGGTAAGGATACTATAATAGAGGAAGCAATAAAGTATATAAAGAATACAGGTAATGATTCTTCAAAAAAAATCGAATAAAATTTGGCAAATAATTTGGAGGGAATAAAAAAATGATTACCTTTGCACTCGAAATCAATGCGGCTGTGGTGTAATTGGTAGCCACGTCAGACTTAGGATCTGATGCTTCACGGCGTGGGGGTTCGAGTCCCTTCAGCCGCACAACGAAAAGCTCTTCTGCGAAAGCAGGAGGGCTTTTTTTACATATAGCTTTCACAGTCTTAAAGGTTAAACTATTATGGAATGGGACTTTGTTTATTCTTTCCTTTATTTGCCGGTGCTTCTTCTGGCAGTTGTTTTATCGTACAGGCTTGGTTTGAGGCAGGGCAAGAGTTTGTCTTCTATAAATTCCAGTAAGCAGAAACTGCAGAGTCGTAAAAATGATTTGTCTCGTTTTGCTGAAGAGAGGTTTTCTTATCTGAAGGAAATTAATGTTCTTTCTTCAGAGCTGGAAGATGCCAGACAGAAATCGGAGCTTTATGATGAAAAACAAAAGCAGTTGAAATTATTCAGGCAGAAACTGCTTGTTTGCGAACAGCAGATAAAGGAGTTGCAAGCTGATGGTTTCTATGAATGGGGAATAAACGTGGTTCGGAATATTAATGAAAATCCTCAATCTCTTTCTTTGTCCAGAAAAGAATGGAATGAATTTCTGCATTTTTCTGACGAAGTATTTGGAGGCTTTCTAACGTCTTTAAACCTTAAGTATGATTTGACTTTACATGATCAGGAATTATGCTGCATGATTAAATGGGGAATTGGAAGAAAGCAGCAGCTTATCGTTTTCAATAATACTTCTGATGCGTTGACCAAGTCCAGGAATAGATTGAAGAAGCGTTTGCTCTTGAAAGAATCGGAAGAACTGGATGAATTTGTGCTTCTTTATAGATAATTTTTCGGTTATTTTCTTTTTGAGATTGTCTGGTTTTGTATTTGTTTGGGATTAGTGTTAGTGTTGTAAAGGTTTGAATAATAGCAGTTCCTTTGCTAATGTGTTTGTCCGGTGTTGTTATCTGCAGGTTTATTTTTTGCTGCATAATTTTGCACAAAACAAAAACTTGTATCTTATGAAAGCGTATAATTTATTTGTTGCGTTGTCGTTTTTAGCTTTGCTGTTTTCGGGCTGTAGAAATTCTACTTCTAAAAGTATAGCAGCTTTTCAGAGTGCTTCCGGGTTGCCATTTGAAACTTTATTGGTTGTTGATGAAAAGTTTTCGGATAGTCCGCTGGTTGATAGCTTGAAAATGAAACTTACCGAGGCTTATCCTTCATTGCCGCAGGCGGAACCTACAACAAAACTTATGGTTTGCAGCGCGAAGGATTTTACTGGTCTGATGCGTTATGTGCGAAATATAGTGATATTGGATATCAATCCAGCATTATACACAAAAGCGTCTATTGTTAAGAAAGATGATGTGTGGGCTAAAAGACAGCTGGTGGTAAACTTGCAAAGTCCTACGCTTGAGGAATTGGAAAAGAGAATATATGGGAAACCTAATGTTGTTTTGCAGGGGATTGTTAAGGAGGAAAGATTGCGCTATACTTCTTTCTTGAAAGATAATCATAGTTTTTGGGTTGACAGTTTGGTTAATTCTTCTTTTGGAATAAGATTGTGTGCGCCTGAAGATATGAGTGCTTTCCGTAAAGGGGATGATTTTATCTGGGTTTCTAATGATGCTCCTACTGGAAGAATGGATATGTTGGTGTATAGATTGAAATCTTTGAAAGAAAATGGCGCTATAGATATAAAAGATAAATTGGTTTATTTAAGGGATTCGGTGTTGAAAATAAATTTGCCTGGAGCGTTCCCTGGTTCATATATGCAAACAGAAAAGAAATTTTTCCCGGTAAACATTGATAAGTCCAAGATTGATGGCCGTGATTGTTTTGTAATGCGAGGACTATGGAAAATGCATGGTGATAAAATGGGCGGACCTTTTGTTGCATATTTTATTAAAGACGAAATAAAAGGTGATTATATCGTAGTGGAAGGTTTTGTATATTCTCCGGAAAGTAAAAAGAAAGTGTATATGCATATCTTGGAATCATCTATAAATACGGTCAAGCTTGATATTTGAAATAGCATTGAAGCGCTTTGAAGTAAAAAAATGATACTTTTAAATGTATTGATTTCTAGTTGAATATAAAGCTATATTGTAAATTGTGAGAAAAAAGTATGAAAAATATTTTGTGTAATTGAAAAATATGTATTAGTTTTGCATCCGCAATCGAGAGAGATAGCGGTAATAAATGATGAACAAATGGAGAATTTTTATTGAATCTTCAGAGTGTAGGAATCCTCAAAATTCCGAAAGCTGAAGAAAAAATAAAAAAAACTTCCGAAAAAATTTGGAAGATTAAAATAAAAGTTCTTACCTTTGCAACCGCAATCAAAAATAACGATAGCGACTAAGTTCTTTGAAAATATTACATATATCAACAAGTAGTACAAGTATTTTGAGAATAAATACCGTCAATACTTGATAAATCGAGAAGTAACGGAATCTTGAGCATAAGACATAAACAATTTATAACAACGAAGAGTTTGATCCTGGCTCAGGATGAACGCTAGCGACAGGCTTAACACATGCAAGTCGAGGGGCAGCGGGATAGTTGGCTTGCCAACTATTGCCGGCGACCGGCGCACGGGTGAGTAACGCGTATGCAACTTACCTATCAGAGGGGGATAGCTCATCGAAAGATGAATTAATACCGCATAAAACAGGGGTCCCGCATGGGAATATTTGTTAAAGATTCATCGCTGATAGATAGGCATGCGTTCCATTAGGCAGTTGGCGGGGTAACGGCCCACCAAACCGACGATGGATAGGGGTTCTGAGAGGAAGGTCCCCCACACTGGTACTGAGACACGGACCAGACTCCTACGGGAGGCAGCAGTGAGGAATATTGGTCAATGGACGGAAGTCTGAACCAGCCAAGTCGCGTGAAGGATGAAGGTTCTATGGATTGTAAACTTCTTTTATAGGGGAATAAAAAATTCCACGTGTGGGATCTTGTATGTACCCTATGAATAAGCATCGGCTAACTCCGTGCCAGCAGCCGCGGTAATACGGAGGATGCGAGCGTTATCCGGATTTATTGGGTTTAAAGGGTGCGTAGGTGGTCTTTTAAGTCAGCGGTGAAAGTTTGTGGCTTAACCATAAAATTGCCATTGATACTGGGAGACTTGAGTGTGTTTGAGGTAGGCGGAATGCGTAGTGTAGCGGTGAAATGCATAGATATTACGCAGAACTCCGATTGCGAAGGCAGCTTACTAAACCATAACTGACACTGAAGCACGAAAGCGTGGGTATCGAACAGGATTAGATACCCTGGTAGTCCACGCAGTAAACGATGATTACTAGGAGTTTGCGATATAATGTAAGCTCTACAGCGAAAGCGTTAAGTAATCCACCTGGGGAGTACGCCGGCAACGGTGAAACTCAAAGGAATTGACGGGGGCCCGCACAAGCGGAGGAACATGTGGTTTAATTCGATGATACGCGAGGAACCTTACCCGGGTTTGAACGCAGGGGGACCGGTCAGGAAACTGACTTTCTAGCAATAGCCGCTTGCGAGGTGCTGCATGGTTGTCGTCAGCTCGTGCCGTGAGGTGTCGGCTTAAGTGCCATAACGAGCGCAACCCTTGCCGTTAGTTACTAACAAGTAAAGTTGAGGACTCTAGCGGGACTGCCAGCGTAAGCTGTGAGGAAGGCGGGGATGACGTCAAATCAGCACGGCCCTTACATCCGGGGCGACACACGTGTTACAATGGCGTGGACAAAGAGTTGCGACCTGGCGACAGGGAGCTAATCTCGAAACCACGTCTCAGTTCGGATCGGAGTCTGCAACTCGACTCCGTGAAGCTGGATTCGCTAGTAATCGCGCATCAGCCATGGCGCGGTGAATACGTTCCCGGGCCTTGTACACACCGCCCGTCAAGCCATGGGAGCCGGGAGTACCTGAAGTCTGTAACCGCAAGGAACGGCCTAGGGTAAAACTGGTGACTGGGGCTAAGTCGTAACAAGGTAGCCGTACCGGAAGGTGCGGCTGGAACACCTCCTTTCTGGAGCGAGAGTTTCCGTGAAGATTATCAAGTGGTATTGAATCTCCACTTGTACTACGGTTGGATATATGAAAAAAAGATAAAAAAGAGAAAGATGAAGCTGGGAAACCGGCAAAGTTGACAGTCCTATAGCTCAGTTGGTTAGAGCGCTACACTGATAATGTAGAGGTCGGCAGTTCAACTCTGCCTGGGACTACTCCGGAAAGAAACGATGAAAAATTTCTTTCCTTTTTATTTGCGGAAAAGAAAAAAGTTTCATACCTTTGCAGCCGCAAATGAAAAAACGGGGGATTAGCTCAGCTGGCTAGAGCATCTGCCTTGCACGCAGAGGGTCAACGGTTCGAATCCGTTATTCTCCACATAGCCTTGAAAAAGGTATAAGATCTTTGACATGTTGGACGATAAAGAGAAAGTTTTTAAAAAGTAGAGCAAGCTTAAGATATATCAATCCGGTACGTTGATGTACCAGATAAGGAAAAGTAAGCAAGGGCAGACGGTGGATGCCTTGGCTCTCGGAGGCGAAGAAGGACGTGATAAGCTGCGAAAAGCCCGGGGGAGATGCAAATAATCCCTGATCCCGGGATCTCCGAATGGGGCAACCCGGCAGGTTGAAGACCTGCCATCTCGTTAGAGAAGCGAACGCGGGGAACTGAAACATCTAAGTACCCGTAGGAAGAGAAAACAAAAGTGATTCCGCAAGTAGTGGCGAGCGAACGCGGAACAGCCCAAACCGATGTTGTCTAGGCAATATCGGGGTAGTAGGACCACGCTGTGGCAAGAAATTATCGAAGTAGAACGTTTTGGAAAGAACGGCCAAAGACGGTGACAGCCCGGTATACGAATCGATAACGAAGCCTAGTGGAATCCTGAGTAGCGCGGGACACGAGAAATCCTGTGTGAATCAGCGGGGCCCATCCCGTAAGGCTAAATACTCCCGAGAGACCGATAGCGAACCAGTACTGTGAAGGAAAGGTGAAAAGAACCTCGAACAGAGGAGTGAAATAGACCCTGAACCCGTCTGCCTACAAGCGGTCGGAGCAGCTTCGTGCTGTGACGGCGTGCCTTTTGCATAATGAACCTACGAGTTACTTTCAGTGGCAAGGTTAAGTAATTAAGTTACGGAGCCGAAGCGAAAGCGAGTCTTAATAGGGCGTTATAGTCACTGGGAGTAGACGCGAAACCAAGTGATCTACCCTTGGCCAGGATGAAGGTTGGGTAACACCAACTGGAGGTCCGAATGGGTATACGTTGAAAAGTGTTCCAATGAGCTGAGGGTAGGGGTGAAAGGCTAATCAAACTTGGAGATAGCTCGTACTCCCCGAAATGCATTTAGGTGCAGCCTGTGGTTAGTATAACATGAGGTAGAGCGACTGATTGGATGCGAGGGCTTCACCGCCTATCAAGTCCAGATAAACTCCGAATGCGTGTTATATATTGCCATGGAGTGAGGGCATGGGTGCTAAGGTCCATGTCCGAGAGGAGAAGAATCCAGACCACCTGCTAAGGTCCCCAAATAATAGTTAAGTTGAACTAACGAAGTCAGATTGCAGAGACAGCTAGGATGTTGGCTTGGAAGCAGCCATTCATTTAAAGAGTGCGTAACAGCTCACTAGTCGAGGAGTTTGGCGTGGATAATAATCGGGCATAAAACTATTTACCGAAGCAGTGGATCTCGTAAGAGATGGTAGGGGAGCATTCCGGCGGCGCTGAAGATAGAGGATGACCTTTGTTGGAGCTTCCGGAAAAGCAAATGTAGGTATAAGTAACGATAAAGGAGGTGAGAAACCTCCTCGCCGAAAGACTAAGGTTTCCTGATCAACGTTAATCGGATCAGGGTAAGTCGGGACCTAAGGATAAGCCGAACGGCGAAGCCGATGGAAGAAACGGTTAATATTCCGTTACTACTTTATGGAGTGACGTGGAGACGGAGAAGTGACAGTCCTGCCGGCTGACGGAATAGCCGGTTGAAGGGTGTAGATTAAGATTTCTGTAGGCAAATCCGCAGAGAGAGTCGAACCTGACAGTATGCCGCGTACTTGTACAAGGCAAAATGGATGTAACCATGCTCCCTAGAAAATCCGCTAAACATATTCATGAAGTACCCGTACCACAAACGGACACACGTAGTTGGGTTGAAAATACTGAGGCGCTCGAGTGAGTCACGGTTAAGGAACTAGGCAAAATGGTCCTGTAACTTCGGGATAAAGGACGCCTGCTTCGGCAGGCCGCAGAGAATAGGCCCAGGCGACTGTTTAACAAAAACACATGGCTGTGCGAAATAGTTAACATGAAGTATACAGCCTGACACCTGCCCGGTGCTGGAAGGTTAAGAGGAGATGTCATCGCAAGAGAAGCATTGAATTGAAGCCCCAGTAAACGGCGGCCGTAACTATAACGGTCCTAAGGTAGCGAAATTCCTTGTCGGGTAAGTTCCGACCTGCACGAATGGTGTAACGATCTGGGCACTGTCTCAACCGTGAGCTCGGTGAAATTGTAGTATCGGTGAAGATGCCGATTACCCGCGATGGGACGAAAAGACCCCGTGAACCTTTACTATAGCTTTACATTGAATTTGGGCACTTGATGTGTAGGATAGGTCGGAGGCTAAGAAGCAGGTACGCCAGTATTTGTGGAGCCGTCGTTGAAATACGACCCTTTGATTGTTTGAATTCTAACCCGCAGAAGCGGGGACACTGTATGGTGGGTAGTTTGACTGGGGTGGTCGCCTCCAAAAGCGTAACGGAGGCTTCTAAAGGTACCCTCAGACCGATTGGTAACCGGTCGCAGAGTGTAATGGCATAAGGGTGCTTGACTGGGAGACATACAAGTCGATCAGGTAGGAAACTAGAGCATAGTGATCCGGTGGTTCCGTATGGAAGGGCCATCGCTCAAAGGATAAAAGGTACTCCGGGGATAACAGGCTGATCATTCCCAAGAGCTCATATCGACGGAATGGTTTGGCACCTCGATGTCGGCTCGTCACATCCTGGGGCTGGAGAAGGTCCCAAGGGTTGGGCTGTTCGCCCATTAAAGTGGCACGCGAGCTGGGTTCAGAACGTCGTGAGACAGTTCGGTCTCTATCTATCGTGGGCGTAGGATATTTGAGGGGCTCTGACACTAGTACGAGAGGACCGTGTTGGACGAACCGCTGGTTTACCGGTTGTACCGCCAGGTGCACCGCCGGGTATCTAAGTTCGGATTGGATAAGTGCTGAAAGCATCTAAGTACGAAGCCAGCCTCAAGATAAGATATCCCTGAGGGTCGTTGTAGACTACGACGTTGATAGGCTACAGGTGTAAAGACAGTGATGTCAAAGCCGAGTAGTACTAATTGCCCGAGACTTTTCCTTATTGGAAGGATTGATAGATTTTAAGGCACTGGAAGTTCAGTGTTAGTTCTACGAAAAGAACTCTCTTTATTGTCACAGACATGTAACTTTTAAGTTAAAGAGTAAGAAACTTAAAAACTCAAAAACTTAAAAACTAAAGACCTTAAAAAGATATTAAGGTGGTTATAGCATTGGGGTTCCACCTCTTCCCATTCCGAACAGAGAAGTTAAGCCCAATCACGCCGATGGTACTGCGTAAAAGTGGGAGAGTAGGTAGCCGCCGTTTTAGAAAGTGAAGAGACTCGGTTCCGAAAGGAATCGGGTCTTTTTTTTATATACTAGTGCTAGTTTATATATTAGTTAAATCTTGATTAAGCTTATTTGTTTACTTATTTGTTTATATGAAAATATTAAGCATTTTCTGTAAATTTGTAATTGATGATTTAGCAATATATTTTTATGAGAAAGTTAGTATTATTATTTGTAGCAGTTATTTTTGTATTTACAGTAAAAGCCCAATCACTTAAGGATATTTTAAATTCTCAAACTGTAAAGGATGTGGTTACAAGCGTAACAGGAGGAAAACAGTTATCTAATGAAGCATTAAAAGGCAATTGGCTTTATATTTCGCCAGCAGTGCAATTAAATGGCGATAACGCTATAAAAAATATAGCCGGAACAGTTGCAACTTCTGAGTTAGAGAAAAAACTAAGTGAATATTGCAATAAAGTAGGAATTGTTGAAGGTGTGTTTAATTATACCTTCAATAGTGACAATACATTTATTTGCCAATTGAAGTCTTCTAAATTGAATGGCTCGTATACGATAAATTCCGATGGAAAAAGCATAGATATGAGTTATACTATAGCCAGTAAGAAAATAATCACACTTACGGCAAATGTGGTAATAACAAATAATAATTTGACATTACTATTCAATGCAGACAAATTGCTTGATTTTATCGAAAAGATATCTTCTATTAGTTCAAATCAATCACTTCAGACAATAAGTAAATTAGCATCTCAATATGATGGCGTAATGTTAGGATTTGAATTACAGAAGCAAAACTGAAAAACTGAATAGTTAAAATAATACATATTCAAAAAAGATTTTATAGATTTGCTTTCTATAAATTAAAAAGTCAAAATGTATATGAAGAATATTATATTCATAATGTCTTTACTCCTTTCACTGTCTGTTTCAGCTCAGACGAAAGTGGTTAAACGAAATGCTGTTAAAGCAAATGATTTCGGTATTACATATTCGTTGCCAAAGACTAATTTAGTTGTAGGTGCTGAAGTTACTAAGGTAACTTGCAAAGCTGGTCCTTATTACAAATATGCTGAGAAATATCTAAATGTAAAGGATATAGTTTTGGAGGACCAGGTTTATTATGAATTGGATAAAATAAAACTGGAAAACAAAGGTGTTCCAGATTCTGAAAATACATATATTGTTTCTTTTAAGCCTGGAACTGTAGCGCCATTTGCTTGTTTGACTGAAGATGGTTTGTTATGTTCAATTAATTCAGAATATATACCAGCTAAAGCTGAAAACAATGATTCAAAAAAATCATCCAAGTCTTCGACTAAAGCTGATGCGTCAGTTTATTCGGAAGAGTTGTTGATGGCAGGCTCAACGGCAAAGCAGGCAGAAGTGGCAGCAAAGCAAATCTATAGAATCAGAGAGAGCCGTATGAATATATTGACCGGTGATGCTGATAATCTTCCACCAGATGGCGAAGCAATGAAACTTGTTATTCAGCAACTGGAAGAACAGGAAAATGCATTGACAGCATTGTTTGTTGGTACAAAAGTAAAAGAATCGCAGTATTATGATGTGACAGTCGTTCCTTCTGATGATTTGAAACAAGACGTATTATTCCGCTTCTCTCCATATTTAGGAATTCTTAATGCCGATGATTTGGGTGGAGAACCAATATATATTGATTTAACAGCGACAGAGCGTGCTCCAATCTTGGATGAAAAAGAAGCTGAGAAGAAAGAAAAGTCTTTGAAAGGAATTGTATATAATATTCCTGGTAAAGCAAATGTAGAAATATATTCAAATAAAAAGACATTCTTCAAGGGTGAAGCCCAAATAACCCAATTTGGCTCAAAAGAAGCTTTGGCGCCAGTTATGTTTGAGGATAAGAAAGCTCCAGTGAAAGTAATCTTCTATCCTGAAACCGGAGCAATAAAACAGATTATTCAGTAACAATTTATCAGGTGACAAGTTGACAAGGCCTCAGATACAAGGTTGTTTCCTTGTCAACTTGTTAACTAATAAACTCAAAAACTAATAAACTCAAAAACTAAAAATTATGTTTGAAGGACAACCTAAAGGATTGTATGCGTTAGCCTTGGCTAATACCGGCGAGCGATTCGGTTATTACACGATGCTTGCGATTTTTACTTTGTTTTTACAGGCAAAGTTTGGTTTCTCTGCAGCAACAACATCAACTATTTTCGGTGGATTCTTAGCTGCTGTTTATTTCATGCCTCTTGTAGGTGGTGTTTTAGCAGATAAATTCGGATATGGAAAGATGGTAACATCCGGTATCGTTATTATGTTTGCCGGTTATGTTCTGTTGTCTATTCCGACATCAGCAGAAGCCGGTAAGATGATGATGTTTGGTGCTTTGGCATTGATTGCAGTCGGAACAGGTCTTTTCAAAGGAAATCTGCAAGTAATGGTCGGAAACCTTTATGATGCGCCTGAATATAAAGCTAAACGTGATACAGCTTTCAGTATATTTTATATGGCAATCAATATTGGTGCTATGTATGCTCCAACAGCTGCAACAAAAGTAACCAATTATATTTTGGCGAAATCTGGTTTGAGTTATGTCCCTCAAATTCCTTCTTTGGCTCACCAGTTCCTGAATGGAAATATTACTCCTGAAAATGAAGCGACATTGAAAGCATTGCAGAGTGCACAAGGTTTTGTGGGTGATACAGCTGCTTTCTGTTCTACATATATTGAGAAATTGTCTGAGGCTTATAACTATGGTTTTGCTGTAGCTTGTGTTTCTTTGATTTTCTCTATAATTATTTATTATGCTTTCCGTTCAACATTCAAACATGCTGATTACAACTCAAAACAGGCTAAACCTGCAAATGTTGTGGAAGAAGAATTGACACCGGCACAGACTAAGGAACGTATCACTGCATTGCTTCTTGTGTTTGCTGTTGTTATTTTCTTCTGGATGGCATTCCATCAGAATGGTTTGACTCTAACATTCTTTGCCCGTGACTATACAGTACAGTCAATCACAGGCGTTGACCGTCTAGGATTTGACATTATTAACTTGACATTATTGTTAGTTGTTGTTTATTCATTATTCTCTGTATTCCAGTCAAAAACTGGTAAAGGAAAGGGTATTTCTGCTGCCGTAATTCTTGCATCTTTGGGATTACTTGGATTGAATTATAGCTCAATGGATACAGAACTTTCAATCCTTCCTCAGATTTTCCAGCAGTTTAACCCATTCTTTGTAATTGCATTGACTCCGGTGTCATTGGCTGTATTCGGTGCTCTTGCAAAAAAAGGAAAAGAACCATCTGCTCCTCGTAAAATTGGAATCGGTATGTTGATTGCATCAATCGGTTTCTTGATTATGGCTGTTGGTTCAATTGGTTTGCCAACTCCGGCTGAATTGGAAACAAATGGTATTGACAGTTCTGCATTGGTTTCACCGAACCTTTTGATTTCAACATATCTGGTATTGACATTTGCTGAATTGCTTTTGTCTCCGATGGGTATTTCATTCGTATCTAAGGTAGCTCCTCCTAAGTATAAAGGCTCAATGATGGGATTGTGGTTCGTTGCAACTGCAATAGGTAACTATCTTGTAGCTATTATCGGATATTTGTGGGGCGGAATGGAATTGTGGATGGTATGGAGCGTACTTATCGTATGCTGTTTGCTTGCTGCATTGTTCATCTTCTCTATCATGAAACGATTGGAAAAAGTAGCTGCTTAATTAGTATAATAAATGCAAAGCGTTAGTTTCACATATAATTTAAAGAATCAGTCATTACGTTTCCGTCGATGGAGCCGTAAGCGCTATGCTGCATTTGTCAGCTTGCACCATACGGTTACTATGGGATGCCTGTCTGCAAATGTAGCAGACAGATTGCAGGGAAAGCAAAGTTCTCTCCATTCTTCAGAGAGAATATGCACTTCTTCATATAAACTAATGGAGAATTTACCTGATGATATGATTTCTGCAGATAAAGATATCTCGTTATCTATAAATATATGTGAAACTATTATGCTGCCAGTAGTATTGGCAACTTCAGCTTCTGAGGGATACTACGGACAAAATATTATAAAAGATATATCTGAAAAGACAGAAGATACCGCATTTATATTGCGGTATCTTCTGTCTTTTTTTATTGGAGTTAAGAAGTCAAGTAGGAATATCTTGTTTCCTTAAGCCTTGTCAACTCGTCAACTAATAAACTTAATAACTTAAAAACTTAAAATGAATATAACATTACTCAAACAAAAACTATTCGATGGAGGTAAAATCACTACTGAAGAAGCAAAGTGGCTTGCCTTTGATGCCGATAAAGAAGAATTATATGAGGCAGCTCATGAAATAACTCAGCATTTCATGGGTAATAAGTTTGATACTTGTTCCATCATCAATGCAAAGAGTGGAAACTGCAGCGAGGATTGTAAATGGTGTGCCCAGTCTGTTCATTACAAGACTTCGGCAGAACTCTATCCTTTGCTTCCTGCTAAAAGTATTCTTGACCAGGCTGCCTATAACGACAAAAAAGGTGTGCGACGCTTTGCATTAGTTACCAGTGGTAAACGTGTTACTCCTTCTGATATGGCGAAAATAGCTGATACGGTAAAGATGATAAAGAAAGAAACAGGAATCCACTGTTGTGCTTCAATGGGACTTTTGGGTGAAGATGCACTTAGAACTTTATTTGAAAGCGGTGTAGAGAATTATCATTGTAACATTGAAACAGCTCCATCTTATTTCCCGTCACTTTGCTCTACTCACACGATAGAACAGAAGATGGAAACAATACATACAGCGCGCCGCATAGGTTTCCGTATCTGCAGTGGCGGTATAATAGGAATGGGAGAAAGCATGGAACAAAGAATTGAAATGGCAACCTTCCTCCGTGACGAGGAAATATTGTCAATTCCTCTGAATCTTCTCCAGCCAATACCTGGAACACCTTTGGAAAATACTCCTTCTTTATCAACTGAAGAATTGCTTACTACTATAGCAATATTCCGCTGGATTAATCCGAAAGCATATCTCCGTTTTTCCGGCGGCAGAAAGCAATTGAGTGAAGATATCCAGAAGAAGGCTTTGTATATTGGTATAAATTCTGCTATAACAGGAGATTTGCTTACAACTGCCGGATGCGGCATCGACCATGATAAGGAATTATTCACCTCTGCCGGTTATTCGCTGACAGAAAATACTGATTGGGAAAAATGAATACATACAGTGACGATATAAATAATATGCTGGATTTCGACCGTGAACATATCTGGCATCCTTATACTTCAACAATTAATCCTCTTCCTGTATTTCCGGTTGTCGGAGCGGAAGGTGTAAGAATCAAACTTGCCGACGGACGTGAACTTATCGACGGTATGTCATCATGGTGGGCTGCAGTTCATGGATACAATAATCCCGTGCTTAATGCAGCTGCTGAAAACCAATTGAAGAAGATGAGCCATATAATGTTTGGCGGAATAACTCACCAGCCGGCAGTTGAGCTGATATCAAAACTTCTTCCTTTGCTTCCTCCATCAATGGATAAAGTATTCCTTGCCGACAGTGGTTCGGTTGCCGTAGAGGTTGCTTTGAAAATGGCTATCCAGTATTGGCAGTCGTTGGGTAAAGCATCAAAGCATTCGTTCGCAACTATCCGTAGCGGATATCATGGCGATACTTGGCATGCGATGTCTGTATGTGACCCTGTGACTGGTATGCATGGTCTTTTTGCCGGAGCTTTGCCTGTGCAATATTTCTTGCCACAACCATCTGTCCGTTTCGCTGATGAATGGGATGAAGCTGCAATTGAGCCGCTCCGCGACTTATTAGACAAACATTCTGATGAAATAGCAGCTTTGATTCTTGAACCAATTGTTCAGGGTGCCGGCGGAATGTATTTCTATTCTCCACAATATCTGGTGCGAGCACGTGAATTGTGTAATCAATATAATGTTTTGCTTATCTTCGATGAGATAGCTACCGGATTCGGACGCACAGGAAAACTATTCGCGTGGGAACATGCCGGAGTAGAGCCGGATATTATGTGTATAGGAAAAGCTCTTACCGGAGGTTATCTTACCCTATCTGCAACAATTACTACAAAGCCAATTGCTGATACTATTTGTTCCGGAGAGGCTGGATGCTTTATGCACGGACCAACCTTTATGGGCAATCCGCTTGCCTGCGCTATAGCTTCTGCATCTGTAAGCTTACTTCTGGAAAGTAATTGGCAGGCAAACGTAAAGAGAATAGAAAAGCAACTCAAGGAAGAATTGGCTCCAGCAGCAGATTTTGATTCGGTGAAGGAAGTGCGTGTACTTGGTGCTATCGGTGTGCTTGAGATGAAAGAGCCCGTGAATATGGCAGTCCTTCAGCAGCGTTTTGTTGAAGAAGGAATATGGGTACGTCCGTTCGGCCGCCTTGTTTATCTTATGCCTCCATTTATAATCAAAGAAGAAGAACTAAGAAAACTGACTTCCGGATTATTAAAGGTCATAAAAGCTCAGGAATAATCAGCGCTTAAAGTTTTGCACAAAAAATATGGTAATGTTTTTTCAGAAACATCCGTTGTTTTTCTGGAAATGTCAAATGTTTTTAGAAAAACAACAGGAGTTTCCGGAAGCAAGTTTCACCATTTCCAAAAGTAAATATAAAAATGAATATAAAAGAGCATCTATCATCATTGGATAAGGCTGGAAACCTAAGACGCTTGCCTCAAATTATACAGGAAGGCAAATGGGTAATAAGGGAAGATATGCGAATGCTGAATCTATCCTCAAACGATTATCTGGGTTTGGCTTCCGGAAGTGATTTACAACAGGAGTTCTTGGATATTTGCCCTAAGAGAGATTTGCGTTTCTCATCATCTTCTTCAAGACTTCTTACGGGTAATTTCCCTATTTGTGAAGAATTGGAGGAAATTCTATCTACAGCCTTTGGCAAAGAAGCAGCATTGCTTTTCAATAGCGGTTATCATGCCAATACAGGGATATTACCGGCGTTGAGTGATAAGTCTACATTGATTGTTGCCGATAAGTTGGTTCATGCAAGTCTAATTGACGGAATACTGCTTGGTTCTGCAACATTCCGCAGATTCCCACATCAGGATTTGGCTCGTTTGGAGAAAATCCTTGAGGCAGAGGCTTCGCAATACGAAAAAGTTTTTGTCGTAGTTGAAAGTGTTTACAGCATGGACGGTGATGTTACAGATCTTCGTCATCTTGTAGCATTGAAGAAAAAGTATCCTAATGTTATGTTATATGTGGATGAAGCGCATGCAATAGGCGTTCGAGGAAAGAATGGCTTGGGAATAGCAGAAGAGCAGGATTGCATTGCAGACATAGACTTACTGGTAGGAACTTTTGGAAAGGCGCTTGCATCAATGGGGGCTTATGTTGTTTGTACTAAAGAAATACGCGAATATTTGGTAAATACAATGCGCCCTTTAATCTTCAGTACTGCATTGCCTCCTTTTCAATGGGCGTGGACTGCTTTTGTATTTTCCCGTTTGAAGGATTTTTCAGAAAGAAGAGATAAACTTAGCAGTAATAGCTCCTATCTTGCGTCAGCCTTGAATGGTAAGGGTGGTGAGATATCAGAAAGTCATATAGTCCCTTTGATGGTAGGAGACAGTGCTGAGTGTATAATCCGTGCAGAATATCTCCAGCGCAAAGGATTTTATTGTATGCCAGTCCGACCACCGACAGTGCCTAAAGGAACTTCGCGAATCCGTTTTTCACTCACCGCAAATGTTGAGCGGGAAGAACTGGAAACTTTGGTGGATATTATTAAGACAAGTCTCGCAAGCTCGATTTATAGATAACAAGTTGACGAGTTTACAAGTTGACAAGAAGAAAACCCTTGTCAACTTGTCTCTGAAGCCTTGTCAACTTTTAGTTATACAACTGCAAAATTTAAAAACAAAATATCATATGAGAATTGAAAAGACAATACACGACGGAAATAGCAGACTAGTGCTTTTCTTCAGCGGATGGGCAGCTACGCCTGTGCAGTTTCGCCATCTTTCAGCCGGTGACGCTGATTGCTGGATTGTCTATGACTATCGTTCGCTTGATTTTCCTGAAATACCGGAGCATTATACAGAAATACATCTGATAGCTTGGTCTATGGGAGTATGGGTTGCTTCTCAAGTTGTTCCTGAATCTCGCTTGACGACGGCAACTGCTATCAACGGAACTCCTTATCCCGGACATGATGAATGGGGTATTCCTGTAAATATTTTCCAGGGAACATTGGAACGTCTTGACGAGGCAAACTGGGCACGCTTCTGCCGTCGTATGTGTGGCAGCCGTACTCTTGCCGTACGTTACGAAGAACTTACGGACCGTCGCGTCGAAGAGTTGAAAGAAGAGTTGTCTTTTCTTAACGAACAGATGAAACAGTGTGGAAGTAACGAATTGTTTGTATGGAATAAAGCATTTGTATCATTGTCTGATCATGTGGTTCCGTCGGAGAATCAGTTATGTTATTGGAAACGTGCCGGTGTAAGAACTATAGAACTTGACGCTCCGCATCATCCTTTTCATCTGTGGAGTACTTGGGAGGAAATATGGAAGGAATAGATTTGTCACATATTGCCCGCCGCTTTGCTCGTGCTTGCCGTACATATGATGATGAAGCAGTTGCACAACAGAAGATTTGCCGTACTGCAGCAGGATATTTAGCAGAAATTACCGAATCTTTATCCGTAAATACTGCATTGGAAATAGGATGCGGGACAGGTGGATTCACGGAGTATCTTCAATCTATGTTCTCTTCGGCAATATGGACATTGAATGATTTGTGCGAGGAATCTGTTGCAATTGCCACTCGTTTTGCAAAGGGAAATACTATTGTAATTGCTGGTGATGCCGAGAAAATAAGTTGGACTTCTCATTACGATCTGATAGTTTCTGCTTCAGCTGTTCAATGGTTCCGACGCCCGGATGCATGGATAGCTGCTATGGCAAATATTCAGGAAGAAGGGGGAATATTATTCTTTACGACGTTTCTGCCCGGAACTCTATCCGAGATTCGTTCAATAACATCTAAAGGTCTGGATTATCCGACAACTGACGATTGGCGTGTATGGCTTGCCGATTATTATGATGTAGTACTGATTAAGGACGAAGAAATAGTTCTCACATTTGATACACCAATGGATGTACTCAAACATCTTAAACTAACAGGGGTGACGGCAACCGGCAATGAATTCTGGACACGCTCAAAATTGGAAGAATTCTCCGTTTCATATAAAAAACTGTATTCCGAGCCAGACGGGAGAGTTAAGCTTACATATCATCCTGTGTATTTTGCTTGCAGGAGAAAGAAATAAAAGTAGAAAAGTGGACGAGTTAACGACTTGACAAGGAAGTCGTTTCTCTAATTAATAAACTGATAAAACAATGAATAAAGAAAAAGTATGGTTTGTGACAGGAATAGACACAAACATTGGTAAAACTTATGCAACAGCCTATCTGGCAAAAGGATTGGCTGCCGAAAACCATTCTGTAATTACTCAGAAAATGATTCAGACAGGTTGCGACAAGGTTTCTGAAGATATAGAGATGCATCGTAAATTGCTTGGTATGGATTTTCTGGAAGAAGATAAAAACGGACTTACATGTCCTTATATTTTATCTTATCCTTGTTCTCCGCATATGGCAGCAGAAAGGGATAATGTTGATATAGATGTTGACAGAATAACAAAAGCTACTGAACAATTAGCTGAAAAATATGAGTATGTTTTGTTGGAAGGAGCAGGAGGATTGATGGTTCCAATCACCCATGATATGCTTACTATTGACTATATTAAACAGCAGGGTTACCCGGTAGTTCTTGTTACAAACGGAAAGTTGGGAAGTCTGAATCATACATTGCTTTCAATCTATGCTTGTCAGCAATATGGAATTGAGATTAAGAAAATAGTATATAATCTATATCCACGCTACGACGAGGAAATAGAACAGAATACATTGGAATATCTTCGCCGCCATTTCCCGAATATTACTTTGGAATTGATGGGAGAGATAGGATGACCGAGGACAAGTTGACG
Organism: Parabacteroides sp. KHUB-01; assembly: GCF_056640935.1. Taxonomy (NCBI): domain Bacteria; kingdom Pseudomonadati; phylum Bacteroidota; class Bacteroidia; order Bacteroidales; family Tannerellaceae; genus Parabacteroides; species Parabacteroides sp. KHUB-01. The sequence continues at coordinate 2,263,033 of NZ_CM153256.1, forward strand.
AGTTGACAAGGGGGAACAAGGTACTTAACCCTTGTCAACTTGTTCCCTTGTCAACATGTTTTCTTTAATAAATTCTAGTAATCCACCGCAAGCATCTTCAAGCAAATCAAGAACAAGCTCAAAACCTGATGCTCCACCATAATAAGGGTCGGGAACATAGTCATAAAGTTTGTTCTTTGAAAACTCAGTCATTTGATGAATCTTTTTTACTGAATCCAAATCCGGAGCCTTTTCTTTCAGGTCATCAACATTCCTGTTGTCCATACCAATTATAAGATCGAACTTATAGAAATCCTCAGTCCTTACCGGGCGTGAAATAGAATCAAGATTATAACCTCGCCTTATGGCATGGGCACGCATTCTGCTGTCAGCATTCTCTCCTTCATGATGGTTGATTATTCCTGCAGAATCAATGTAAATCTTATCTGTAAGATTCTCATCAGCAACAAGCTTTTTCATTACTGCTTCAGCTGAAGGGGAACGGCATATATTCCCGAGACATACAAAAAGAACACTGTATTTATTAAATGTAGATTTATTATTTTCCATGTTTTATTTATATTAATCCGTTTAAATCTAAATGATTTAAGTTTCGCAAGTTGCTCAACTTAAAAGTTAACAAGACTTCAGATACGAGTTGACAAGGTCAGAACACTTGTAATTTCACGAATTATTATCCAAAAATCTTGTTAACTTGTCTTCTTGTCAACTTGTTATCTGGAAGTTGGGCCCAGCGAAACTTGAATAAATGATATGCCTATAAATTTATCCCCTTTAAAAAGTATATTCACAAAGATAAAAATACAGAATATATTATAATGCAGGAAGTTTTTGTAATCTTTTTATTGTTGCACTCACTTATGTTTTAACTATTGTTGTTTTATTCTATTATTACTGCGGAATTCTATTGGAGTCATCCCCAAATGCTTTTTTACATATTGTGAGAAAAAAGATATATTGGAGAACTCAAAATCGATTGCAATTTCTTTGATGCTTTTGTTTGAGAACTTTAATTCTGTAATAATATGTTCTATTGTATTTTCATTAATAATCTTCAGAGCATTTTTACCGCTTATTTTTTTTATGATTCTTGATAGATATTTTGATGAATATCCTAAAATATCAGCATAATAATCTAAAGTACGGTGTCTGCCGTTATCCCTTGATAATGTTTCCATGAATTGTTTGAAGATAAAGTCTGGTTGTTTAATGATGTCTTCAAAACTGTAGGAATACTTTTCTGTAGTTTTTTTTGTGTCAGCTATAAATTCTCCGAAGAAAGCTGAAGCTATATATAGCAAAATCTCTTTTTGGTATTTATCTATATTGCTATTTACTTTAATTTCTATCAGATTCAGATACTGGTTAAATAAGGTCATTTCTTCTTCAGTAAAGTGTTTTATAGGATTTTGTTGTAGAAATCTGATTGATTTCCAGGTGTCTTTGTCAGTTTGAAATAATTTTCTTATGAATCTGCTAGAGAAACAAAAAACTTTGATTTTAGAATCTGTAGATTCATTTATTCTTCTTATTATGGTATTAGGCAGACTTGATAAAATATCATTATTACCCAAATGTCTTATAGAGTTATTTAATTCAATATTAATAGAACCTTCTGCACAATATATCATAATGAATACTTCAAGTTTTACGCTTTGGTTTCCTAAAAATATATTATCCAGATTATTTGTAATAAAAAGATAGTCATCTGCATAACTATTATGTGAGCAGGACTCTTTTAGCATATCTAAACTTATGTATGTGATTTCCATATATTTTTTTATGCAAATATGCTGATTTTTATTAGAGAATTAATGTTGTAAAAAACCATAACATTATTGTATTTTCTGTATTTAACAAAATATAGAGAAAAATGAGAAAATAGAATATATCTGTCTGAAAATCCGTTGTGTTTTTTGTTCAGATGAAGTCTACTTTTGCGCATATTTTTAAAACCTATAAATATGATTATTAAAACTATGCGTTTAAAATTTTGCTTTTTAATTATTGCGAGTATGATTGGAATTACATCCTGCCGGAATAAGCAGGATGAGCAAATAAAGCAAAACTATTCTATTTTAAAAATTAATGCAGTATCTGATAAAGAAATAACAACATCCTATTCTGCTTCTATTCAAGGAAAGCAAGATATAGACATTTATCCTCAAATAACTGGCTATATTGTTAAGTTGAATGTATCAGAAGGAGATGTTGTTAAGAAAGGTGAGGTCTTATTTGTAATAGATCAAATTCCATACAAAGCTGCTCTTGAAACAGCAATTGCTGATGTGAAAGTTGCTGAAGCAAGTCTTGCTACAGCAGAACTCACATATGAGAGTACCAAAAAGTTGTTTGAACAAAAGGTAGTTTCGGAATATAATTTGAAAACTACCAGAAATTCTTATCTAACAGCTAAAGCTCAATTGGCGCAGGCTGAAGCTAGAGAAATAAACGCTCGAAATGATTTATCATATACAGAAGTAAAAAGTCCTAGTGATGGAGTTGTTGGAAAACTTCCTTTCCGAGTAGGAACATTGGTAAGCCCTAGTATGCAAGAACCTTTAACTACCGTTTCTGACAATTCTCAGATGTATGTGTATTTCTCAATGACAGAAAATCAATTATTGAGTTTGGCACGTCAGTATGGTTCAATTAACAAGGCTCTTCAAGACATGCCAATGATTCAACTACAGTTGAATGATAATTCAATTTATGAAGAAAAAGGTAAAGTAGAGTCTGTAAGTGGAGTTATCGATAAAGAAACTGGTACGGTAGTAGCTCGTGCTGTTTTTCCCAATAAATCAAATCTCCTTTTTAGTGGTCTGTCAGGAAATATATTGATTCCTAGTAGTTATGATAATTGTATAGTTATTCCTCAAGAGGCAACAGTTCAGTTACAGGATAAAATGATAGTTTATAAAGTTGTTGATGGCAAAGCACAGTCTGCTCTTATAACAGTTGCTCCTGTTAATGACGGTCATGAATATATTGTATTAAATGGCCTGAAATTGGGAGACGAAATTATAGCTGATGGTGCAGGCATGATACGTGAAGGAACTCAAGTTAAATAATAATGAACTTTATTATATGAAAGGAAATATATTTATAAAGAGACCTGTAATGGCCTTATCCATATCAATATTGATATTGATTGTAGGGTTTATATCACTTTATATGTTACCTGTTGAACAGTATCCAGATATTGCTCCTCCAACAGTCAGAGTTGAGGCTACATATACGGGTGCCAATGCCGAAGCTGTATTAAATAGTGTTATCATGCCATTGGAAGAAAGTATAAACGGTGTGGAAAACATGATTTATATTACTTCAACTGCTACTAACTCCGGAACAGCTGAAATTCTTGTATATTTCAAACAAGGTACGGATCCTGATATGGCTGCGGTTAATGTTCAGAACCGTGTATCTGAGGCACAAGGACTTTTACCTTCTGAAGTTACAGCTATAGGTGTCAGTGTGATGAAGAGGCAAAACAGTTTTTTGCAGATAAATACCCTTATTAGTCCGGATAAACGTTTTGACGAAACATTCCTAGCAAATTACTTGGATATAAATGTTATACCACAAATAAAACGAATTCAGGGTGTTGGTGATGTTCAGCTGATGGGTGATACTTATAGTATGCGTATTTGGATGAAACCAGATAGGATGGCTCAATATGGACTTGTTCCTTCTGATATTACTACTGTTTTGGGAGAACAGAATATTGAGGCTCCTACAGGTTCTTTAGCTGAAAGTTCAGATCGTGTTTTTCAGTACACAATGAAATATAAAGGTCGTTTGAAGAATGTAGAGGAGTTTGAAAATATTGTTATTCGTTCAAGGAATGATGGTTCTGTTTTGCGTCTTAAAGATGTTGCGGATGTTGAGCTTGGACGTCTGTCATATAGTTTTCATGGTGAAGCAGATGGTGTTCCTGGCGTAACATTCATGACATATCAGGTGGCAGGAGCAAATGCAACAGCTGTAAATGAAGAAATTTCTAAACTATTGGATGAAATTTCTGAAGATTTACCTACTGGTACAAAGTTCATTCAAATGATGAGTGTGAATGACTTCCTTTTTGCTTCTATACATAATGTCGTTGAAACATTGGTTATAGCTATTATTCTTGTAATATTGGTTGTATATTTTTTCTTGCACGACTTAAAGAGTACGATTATTCCTTCAGTATCAATTATTGTATCTTTAGTAGGAACATTCGCATTTCTTATTGTTGCCGATTTCAGTATTAATATTCTTACTTTGTTTGCTTTGGTCTTGGCTATTGGTACTGTTGTTGATGATGCAATTATTGTTGTTGAGGCTGTTCAGGCGAAATTTGATGTCGGATATAAATCCTCATATCTTGCCACTAAAGATGCAATGAGCGATGTGACTATGGCAGTTGTTTCATGTACTTTTGTGTTTATGGCTGTGTTTATTCCTGTAACATTTATGGGAGGAACATCTGGGGTTTTCTATACTCAGTTTGGTGTTACTATGGCTGTTTCTGTAGGTATATCTTGCTTGAATGCCTTGACTCTTTGTCCGGCGTTGTGTGCCATGATGATGAAAGCTACCGATAGTGAAAAGTCGTCACGTAGTTTAAGCGGAAGAATTAAAACTGCATATAATGTCTCATTCAATGCTATGATGGGAAAATATAAGAAAGGATTGATGTTTTTCTTTCATCACCGTTGGATGGTATGGACTTCTTTGATCGTATCAATGGCTTTGTTGGTTTATTTGATGGCTACAACAAAAACCGGTCTTGTTCCACAAGAAGATCAGGGTACTATGATGATTAATGTCAGCAGTTCTCCAGGAAACTCTTTGGCTGAAACAAATAAAATTATGGATAAGGTTCAAGACGTTTTAAGAGAAACGCCAGAGATTGAGCACTATTCAAGAATTACCGGTTTTGGTCTGATTTCAGGACAAGGAACTTCATATGGCTCTGTAATTGTTCGTCTTCGTAATTGGGATGATCGAAAGGGAAAGGAACATACTGTAGATGCTGTTATGGCAAGGCTAAACCAGCGTTTCAGTGAGATTAAAGAGGCCCAGATATTTTGTTTTCAGCCAGCAATGATTCCTGGTTATGGTACAGGAAACTCTGTAGAACTTTATATGGAAGATAAAACAGGTGGAGATATGGAACCTTTTTACAATGTTGTGATGAAGTTCTTACAAGAATTAAATAAACGACCGGAAGTTGCTATGGCTTATAGTTCATATGCAATGAACTTCCCTCAGATAGCAGTAGATATTGACGCCGCTAAATGTAAAAGAGCCGGAATTTCTCCAAATGATGTCTTGAGTGCTTTGGGTAGCTATTGTGGTGGATCATATGTGTCAAATTTCAATAAGTTTGGAAAGGTTTATCGTGTTATGCTTCAGGCTTCTCCAGATCAACGTCTTGACAGACAATCTTTGGATAATATGTTTGTCAGAAATGGAGATAAAATGGCTCCTATAAGTCAGTTCGTAACATTGCGTACTGTTTTGGGGGCTGAGATTGCCAAGCGTTTTAATTTGTATAATACTATTAATGTAAATGTGAATGCAGCTACTGGTTATTCTTCAGGAGAAGTACAAAAGGCTATTAAAGAAATAGCATCTCAGACTCTTCCATCGGGATACGATTATGAATATGGTGGTATGGCAAGAGAGGAAGCTTCAAGTGGGGGTGCTCAAACAATATTTATTTATACAATTTGTATTGTTTTGATTTATCTGATTCTGTCGTGCCTTTATGAAAGTTTTCTTATTCCATTGGCAGTTATATTGTCAGTCCCGTTCGGACTTATGGGAAGTTTCTTGTTCGCCAAAATAGCAGGTCTTGAAAACAATATCTATTTGCAGACCGGTGCGATTATGCTTATAGGTTTGTTAGCTAAGACAGCTATTTTGATTACAGAGTATGCTTTGGAAAGAAGACGAAAAGGGGTAGGTATAATTTCTGCAGCTTACTATGCTGCTCAAGCACGTTTCCGCCCGATTTTAATGACAGTTCTTTGTATGATTTTCGGTATGTTGCCTTTGATGTTTTCAACTGGTGCGGGTGCAAACGGAAATAGTTCTTTGGCTACTGGTGTAGTTGGTGGTATGTTGATTGGAACTTTGGCGTTATTATTTGTTGTTCCAGTATTCTTTATAGTCTTTGAATATTTACAGGAAAGACTTCGTGGTCCTTTACAGAAAGAACCAGATATGCAAGTCGCATATGAGAAGGAAAAAATATTGGAAGAAAAGAGAACTTTTAAATCAGAACAGTAAAAATAATATGAAAAAGACAATAGTATTATTCAGTATAAGTACATTGTTTACGGGTTGTGGAATTTATTCAAATTACCAGCCACAGACTTCTGTCCCTGATAATCTTTATGGGGAAGAGGTTGATATTTCCGATACAACCAATATCGGAAATATCAAATGGTGCGATTTCTTTAAAGATAAATATTTGCTGGAGTTGATAGAAAGAGGAATAAAAAATAATACTGATGTCCGGACTGCACAATTACGTGTAGAAGAAGCCAAAGCTTCACTTCTCTCCGCTAAGTTGTCGTTTTTGCCTTCTTTTGCTTTCGCTCCGCAAGGTAGTATAACACATGTTGAATCTCAGACATCTCGAACCTACACTTTGCCTGTTACTGCAAGTTGGGAAATAGATTTGTTTGGAAAATTGAGAAATGCTAAACGTCAGGCTCAGGCAGCCTTGATTCAAAGTGAAGATTATAAACAAGCGGTATATTCTGAACTTGTTTCCAATATTGCTAATACATATTATACATTGCTTATGTTGGACGAACAGTTGAGAATTTCCAAAGAAACTGCTCAATCTTGGGAAGAAACTGTTTCTTCTACTCAAGCATTGATGGACGCCGGATTAGCAGATGAATCTGCTGTTTCCCAGATGAAGGCAACTTATTTTGAAGTTAAAAACTCAGTGATTGATTTGGAAGAACAGATAAACCAGACGGAAAATACTCTAGCTTTACTTTTAGCCGAAACTCCTCATTCTTTTGAGAGAGGAAAGCTTGCGGAACAGAATTTTTCAGCTGAATGGTCGGTCGGAGTTCCTCTGCAGATTCTTTCCAATCGTCCAGATGTACGTATGGCAGAGCGCTCGTTGGAGCAGGCTTTTTATGTAACAAATCAGGCTAATGCAGCTTTTTATCCTTCAATTACTTTAAGCGGTAGTGCCGGATGGACAAATTCTTTAGGTGAAATAATTTCTAATCCAGGAAAATTCTTGGCTTCAGCTGTTGGTTCACTTACAGAGCCATTGTTCAATAGAGGAACATTAATTGCTCAGCGCAGAATAGCAAAAGCTCAACAGGAAGAAGCATTGTTGGCTTTTAATCAAAGTTTGCTTGATGCCGGAGTTGAGGTAAATGATGCCTTGGTTTCATATCAGGTAAGCAAGAAAAAAAGAGAGAATTATGAATCTCAAATATCCTCATTACAGAATGCTTTAAGAAGTGTTTCCTTATTGATGCAGAATGGTAATACTACTTATCTGGAAGTCTTGACCGCCAAACAAAGTTTGTTGTCAGCTGAATTGGCACAGGTTGCCAATTGTTTTAAAGAGATACAAAGTATGATTAATCTCTACCAGGCATTGGGTGGAGGTCAGGAATTGTGATATAAATAATCCTTTGACGGAATATTCTACTCTCTATTTGTTTATTTGTTTATCCATCTTTTCTTCGGAATATTCCTCAAAGGATTTATTTTAAAAGCAAATTAAGTGTTCATTTTTTTTCAATTTGTTTTATTTGCTCTTTAAATATGGTAAATATACATTGTATAATGTGATTTGCTAATCTCATATAATTCAGGGTTGTTTTTGTATACGGTATTCCTTGGGAGAGACTCCAGAGTTTTTTTTGAAAAAACGGCTCAGGTATGAAGAGTCAGGGAAATGACAGAGGGAGGCAATTTCTGCAATTGATAAAGCCGGATTGTTGAGCAAGACTTTCAGTTCGGCTGTCAACTGTTCGTCGATAAGTATTTTAGGACTCTTACCATTGGAATAGGTTTCCGTGATTTCGTTTAGGTAACGTGGAGAAATACATAGCTTTTCGGCATAGAATGATACTTGGTGCATTTGTGCGGCATGTTCGTGAATAAGATGCATGAACTTGTGAAACAAGAGTTGTTTTCGTGTGTATGATTTGGCAACAGATACATAAGTATCAGGGATTGAACTGAAAATCCACATCAGCATACTTTGTAGGAAATTCAGTTCCAGCCGTTCTCTGAATACTGAAGAAGGCTGAGTAAAAAGTAACTGTCCCATGTTCATCCATAGGCTTATGTTTTCCCAACTTTCTTTTTCGTGGTTGTATTGAGGGAATTCTCTCATGTAGTTGAAATACGTTGTATCGAGTGAAATGGCTGCCTGTAGAAAAAGCTTCTTTGGATAAAGTAGAAAGCGGACATGAAAATCGTCAGATGCTTCTATGAGTTGCATGATACTTCCTTCCCAAAAAATTAGTTCCGACATTTTGTGTAGATGAAATTGTTGCGCGCCGGTGGATAGAATACCTTCTCCGCTGGTACATAACAGTTGTATGCCACAGTCGAAGTTGAGTAGGGATGCTTTTAGAAAGGCGAGATTTCCTTCGTCATAATGGATGGAGGAAAGAGATGATAATAAGGAAATATCCATGTGAAAATGATTTTATGAAACAAAAATACGGTTTTTTATTAAGAAATAGATTGTTTAGTTCCGATTATGAAAAGTTTTGTACTGTAAAAGAAAGGAAAGTACTTCGTCATAATATCTAATTTTGCAACGTTTAAAAAGGATATTATGACAAGAAGTAATTCTCAATTATTTATTCTCGTATTTTTGGGTATATTAACAGCATTTGGTCCGTTTGTGACTGATATGTATTTGCCTACGCTGCCTGCTATGACCGGATATTTCCATACTACTTCCTCGCAAGTGCAGTTAGGATTGACGGCTAGTATGATAGGATTGGCTGTTGGCCAACTGTTTTTTGGACCGTTGAGTGACAAGTATGGTCGTCGTTTCCCTTTGATTGTGGCTATGTGTCTGTTTCTTTTGGCTACACTGGGATGTCTTTATTCTCGTACAATCATGCAGTTTGTGGGATGGAGATTGGTGCAGGGAATAGCTGGAGCAGGAGGGATTGTGATTTCACGTTCCATTGCAGCAGATAAATATTCTGGAAGGGAATTGGCAAAGATGTTGGCTATTATTGGAGCTATCAATGGTGTAGCTCCGGTGGCAGCACCTGTTGCTGGAGGAGGAATGGCTGAAAGTGTAGGTTGGCACGGCATTTTCTGGGTATTGTTTGGGTTAGGCGTGTTATTACTGGTAGGAAGTTTGCATTTTGCAGAGTCTTTACCGGTTGAACGTCGGCAGAATGCGCGTTGGCTGGATGTATACAATAGCTTTCTTACTGTCATTCACAACCGTAGGTATATGTGTTATATCCTTCAGTTCGGTTTTGCTCAGGGAGTGTTGTTTGCTAATATTGCCTCCTCTCCTTTTATTATGCAACAACATTATGGATTTTCGCCTTTAATGTTCAGTATTTGTTTTGGAGCCAATGCCCTAGCCATTGTCATTTCTGCAACTTCTGCCGTCAAATTTGCCCATCCGGAACATGCATTATATAGAGGAAGTATCGGAATGGTAATTGCTTCTTCTTTTCTATGTGTAGCATTGTGTGTTGGTTGTAGTTTCTGGATATATGAAGTGTTACTTCTTGCATTACTTTTCATGTTAGGGCTAACCTTTACTGCTTCTAATACACTGGCAATGGATTGTGAACGGTCAAATGCAGGTATGGCATCGGCCTTATTGGGGGCATTAGGATTTGCTTTTGGGGGTGTGGTATCTCCACTTGTAGGATTGGGGAATATTATGGTATCTACCGGAATATTGTTTTTTACAGGCTCTGTATGTGCATTTGTTTGTACCCGCATAGCGCTTCGACGTGCTTTCTCATTGGCTCAATATTACCGTAAATGATTTTGTAGTAATCAAAAATTCAAAACTTTGTAGATATAGAATGTCACACAAACCTCAGGTTTTGCAGTATCAATAAAAAAAGATCGCTGATAATTTTCATTATCAGCGGTCTTTTTAGTGATCCGCCTGGGGCTCGAACCCAGGACCCCAACATTAAAAGTGTTGTGCTCTACCTGCTGAGCTAGCGAATCATCCTATGTAATGCAATTATCTCATGATTACGGGTGCAAAGATAGGTGTTTATTTTGTTCTGTGCAATACTTTTGAAATAAAAAAATAAATTTAATGCTGCATTTATTAATTGCTTTTGAGCTAATATATTGATATGCAGCATTAAAAATGTATGATATTTTTTTGAATTATATTATTTCTTCATTAGAATAATACTTCAATAAGTCCATAAAAACAGGAATTTCCTCCTTTTCGAACCCAGCTTTTTCCAATTCCGGAATATCTTGTTCGAACTCTTCTTTGAATTTATCGAACTTATAATCCGCCAATGATATGGCTTTCTTATAAAATAGAAGAGCACCTTTCATATTCTGAAGAATCAATTCCGTATGTCCGGCATTAAGATAATCGTGAATATTCGGAGTTGTTTCTTCCAATATTTTCTTATAATAATTTCTTGCCATATCATATTTACCGGTAAGGAATGAACACCAGGCAATAGGTCGCCATGCCTTATGGCTTTTTGTGTCAAGATAATCTACCTTATAATAATATTTCAGAGCTTCGCTGTAATTTTTAAGCTCAAGATGGCAATGTCCGATACTGATTTGCACAGAGAGATTATCCGGATCTTTTTCCTCATATCTGTGATAATATTCCAGAGCTTTCTGAGGTTCTTTCTTCAAACGATAACAGTTTGCAATTCTTCTGATAACCCATTTGCTGTTCATATTCAGCAAATCTGCCTGGAGATATGCTTCAAGTGCTCCGTCCAAATCTTCCAGCATTTGCTTGCAATATCCGATTTTCTGGAAAAGAGTATCATTAGATGCATCTTTTTCAACAAGCCTGTTGTATATCTTTAATGCCTCGCTGAAATAATTCTTTTGCAGATAATATTCTGCGATAGGAGTTGGGTCGCCACCTTCAAAGAAAAATTTGTCGATTATTGGAAGATTATGGAAATCCAGTGGATAAGTGAATATATCATCAAAATCAAGATGAGCCGGATGCAATTTATAAAACCTGTATAAATCCTGGATATATTGTCCGACCACAAGCTTGAAACTGTCTTTCGATGTCTTTATTTCATTATTTTTCTGTTCTAGCATTTCCACAGCCTGGCTGTCAATTTGCGCGCTCATCGATTGTCTGAATTGCTCAGGAATCTCAAGCATACTCAGATACAGTGAATATTTGTCTGAATTGCACATATATGGCGAAACTCTTACCAGTGCTTCCACCATTGAATTCTGTGCAGAGTTCTTTTCCTGTTTCCCAAAATATGGGTTATCTTTTCTGAAAGGAACAAACCAGTTTGATATTTCTCTGAAGAAAGGATAATTCTTCAGATGCACAAACGTAGAGTGCATAACGTCCGCACCTTCAAGCTGCAAGTCGCTGAATTCTGTCATCATTTTGCTGAGCTCTTTGTCAGCAAAAATCTTTTCCTGCCATTCCGGATTCATTTCATCTCCCAATTGTTCCGGAGTTATATCTTTCAGATTTATCTTTTCGCTTATCTTCGGATTCAGTTTCATCATTTCCGGGATAATCTCGTTCTGAAGTTTATGGCAAATTTTTTCAGTCTCTCTTGAAAGAATGAATTTCAGGATTATTATTTGAGCTTCATCCAAAAAGGCTTGTCCTTTTTCTTTATGGAGATTTATTACCTTTTCTTGAATATCATTGTATAACCATATTCTTTTTCTGTAAAAATATAATGACAGTAAAATCGAAACAAGAGCTCTAGCCTTGATTTCTATTTCATCGGACAAGTAAAGTTTGAATAATATCATTACTTTTTCACTGTCGAATACTTCCTGAATACTCAACCACAGAGATGAGGCAATCTGGCATTTTATCCAATTTTCTATTTCCGGGTCTTCAATTATATCTTTCAGTCCGGCAGCTTCTTCAATGCTCAGGCTGCTGTTTGTCCAGATTTTTTTGAACAGAGAATTTACATATTTTTCTTTCTCTTCCGGATTTGAAGATTTTATATATGACTGAATTTCAACGAAAGATTTGTCCGGACTGAATTTGTTTGTCCGCAAAGTGTTGAAGAATAACCTTGATGATTCTTTTGACAAGGCTTTGATTCGTACCTTATCTGTCAGTTCATAGCAGTCTCTCAGCAGGTCGGTATATATTTTATGTTGCATAGGGTCAGCAAATCCCTCCAATTTGTAGCGCAACATATATTTATATGTATTTTGCAGACCATCCAGTTTGTCCTGGAACTCATAATTGTAACTTCCGGCAATCAGGCCTTGCAAATGGTCAAATGCATTCTTCAGCTCTTTGTTGTCCAAAAAACCGATAATGCGGTTATATGTCTTATTTATTTCTTGTGTAGTCATATAAAAAATTAGTGTCTTAAAGCACAAAGTTAACAGCTTTTATGTAAGAGGATAATATTTGAACTGAAAAAAACAGAAAAAATCGTATCTTTGCAGATAATCCGAAAAATGCTTTGGAACAACTGTTTAAAATAGAAAAGACAAATAATATATTATATGAAGAATATCCGAAATTTCTGTATCATTGCTCACATCGATCATGGGAAAAGTACGTTGGCAGACCGTTTGCTTGAATACACAAATACTGTTGAAGGGCGCGATATGCAGGCTCAAGTCCTTGATGATATGGATTTGGAACGTGAGCGAGGTATCACTATCAAAAGCCACGCTATCCAAATGAAATATAAATATAAAGGTGAAGAGTATATTTTGAATCTTATTGATACTCCGGGACACGTGGACTTTTCTTACGAGGTTTCTCGTTCGATTGCTGCTTGTGAAGGTGCATTGCTTATCGTTGATGCAGCTCAGGGTATTCAGGCTCAGACTATTTCAAACCTTTATATGGCAATCGACAATAATCTGGAGATTATACCTGTACTTAACAAGATAGACTTGCCAAGTGCAATGCCTGATGAGGTTGAAGACCAGATTGTTGAACTTTTGGGTTGCGACCGTTCGGATATTTTGCGTGCTAGCGGAAAGACAGGAGAAGGTGTTTATGATATTCTTAATACAATTGTTGAGAAAGTTCCTGCTCCATCAGGCGATCCGGATGCACCGCTGCAGTGTCTGATTTTCGACTCTGTTTTCAATTCATTCCGTGGAATCATTGCTTATTTCAAGGTCGTAAACGGAAGTCTTCGTAAAGGAGACCATGTAAAGTTTATTGCTACGGGAAAAGAATATGATGCCGATGAGGTTGGTGTTCTGAAGTTGGATATGTCACCGCGTGATGAGATTAAGACTGGTGACGTAGGATATATCATTTCCGGTATAAAAACATCAAAGGAAGTAAGAGTAGGAGATACTATTACTCATGTGGCTCGTCCGGCAGAAAAGGCTATCGAAGGTTTTGAGGAGGTGAAACCGATGGTCTTTGCCGGTGTATATCCTATAGATACGGAAGATTTTGAGAATCTTCGTTCTTCGTTGGAAAAATTGCAGCTCAACGATGCTTCTCTGACATTTCAGCCGGAAAGTTCTGCAGCTTTGGGCTTCGGTTTCAGATGCGGTTTCTTAGGGTTGCTTCACATGGAAATTGTTCAGGAACGTTTGGACCGAGAATTCAATATGAATGTTATCACAACTGTGCCTAACGTTTCATATAAAGTATATGACAAAAAAGGAAATTGTTCGGAAGTTCATAATCCGAGCGGTTTGCCAGACCCAACATTGATTGACCATATTGAAGAGCCGTTTATCAGAGCTTCGGTTATTACTAATACAGCATATATTGGTCCGATTATGACTCTGTGTTTGGGTAAACGTGGTATATTGGTTAAGCAGAGTTATATTTCCGGTGATAGAGTTGAGATTTTCTATGACCTGCCACTGGGCGAAATAGTGATAGACTTCTATGATAAATTGAAGAGTATTTCAAAAGGATATGCTTCATTTGATTATCATTTGCACGATTTCCGTCCGAGCCGTTTGGTCAAACTGGATATTTTGTTGAATGGAGAGCCTGTCGATGCCTTGTCAACATTGACACATATCGACAATAGTGTTCCTTTTGGCCGCCGTATGTGTGAAAAACTTAAAGAGTTGATTCCTCGTCAGCAGTTTGATATAGCAATCCAGGCTGCTATTGGTGCTAAAATCATAGCACGTGAAACTATCAAGGCAGTTCGTAAGGATGTTACGGCGAAATGTTATGGTGGTGATATTTCTCGTAAACGAAAATTGTTGGAAAAACAGAAAGAGGGAAAGAAGCGAATGAAACAGATTGGTACGGTAGAAGTTCCTCAAAAAGCATTCCTCGCAGTTCTGAAACTTGATTAAATAATTATTATAACAACACGTATGTCTCAGGTTAGTATTTCTTAAACATACGTGTTTCTTTTTATAGTCGTTTAATCTACTTGCTTCATTCAATGCATTCATATATCAGATTTATTGTAATAAAAATATCGATTCACCTAGGTGAGTCAATAAATTTAATATGATGAATAGGGGTTATTATAATTATGAATCGTAGAATTTATTATGAAGAAGTTCATAAATGATTTTGTAATGTTTTTCTCCATCATCTTGTAATCTCGTTCCCTCGTCAACTTATCTTCTAAAAAAAACTTCCCTTTCTATTCCTCTGATACTCAGCTAAACTTAAAAATAATTCAAAAATTCTTCCCAAAATATTTTGCAGATTCAAAAATCCGTTCTACTTTTGCACCCGCAATCGAGAGAGATGCGGTAGTCAACATGATGAAGAGGTAAAGGAAAGTAATTCTGTCAGAGATAGGTGAGGTTGGTAAATCCAAGCGAAAATCCGAAAGCTGAAGAAAAAATAAAAAAAACTTCCGAAAAAATTTGGAAGATTAAAATAAAAGTTCTTACCTTTGCAACCGCAATCAAAAATAACGATAGCGACTAAGTTCTTTGAAAATATTACATATATCAACAAGTAGTACAAGTATTTTGAGAATAAATACCGTCAATACTTGATAAATCGAGAAGTAACGGAATCTTGAGCATAAGACATAAACAATTTATAACAACGAAGAGTTTGATCCTGGCTCAGGATGAACGCTAGCGACAGGCTTAACACATGCAAGTCGAGGGGCAGCGGGATAGTTGGCTTGCCAACTATTGCCGGCGACCGGCGCACGGGTGAGTAACGCGTATGCAACTTACCTATCAGAGGGGGATAGCTCATCGAAAGATGAATTAATACCGCATAAAACAGGGGTCCCGCATGGGAATATTTGTTAAAGATTCATCGCTGATAGATAGGCATGCGTTCCATTAGGCAGTTGGCGGGGTAACGGCCCACCAAACCGACGATGGATAGGGGTTCTGAGAGGAAGGTCCCCCACACTGGTACTGAGACACGGACCAGACTCCTACGGGAGGCAGCAGTGAGGAATATTGGTCAATGGACGGAAGTCTGAACCAGCCAAGTCGCGTGAAGGATGAAGGTTCTATGGATTGTAAACTTCTTTTATAGGGGAATAAAAAATTCCACGTGTGGGATCTTGTATGTACCCTATGAATAAGCATCGGCTAACTCCGTGCCAGCAGCCGCGGTAATACGGAGGATGCGAGCGTTATCCGGATTTATTGGGTTTAAAGGGTGCGTAGGTGGTCTTTTAAGTCAGCGGTGAAAGTTTGTGGCTTAACCATAAAATTGCCATTGATACTGGGAGACTTGAGTGTGTTTGAGGTAGGCGGAATGCGTAGTGTAGCGGTGAAATGCATAGATATTACGCAGAACTCCGATTGCGAAGGCAGCTTACTAAACCATAACTGACACTGAAGCACGAAAGCGTGGGTATCGAACAGGATTAGATACCCTGGTAGTCCACGCAGTAAACGATGATTACTAGGAGTTTGCGATATAATGTAAGCTCTACAGCGAAAGCGTTAAGTAATCCACCTGGGGAGTACGCCGGCAACGGTGAAACTCAAAGGAATTGACGGGGGCCCGCACAAGCGGAGGAACATGTGGTTTAATTCGATGATACGCGAGGAACCTTACCCGGGTTTGAACGCAGGGGGACCGGTCAGGAAACTGACTTTCTAGCAATAGCCGCTTGCGAGGTGCTGCATGGTTGTCGTCAGCTCGTGCCGTGAGGTGTCGGCTTAAGTGCCATAACGAGCGCAACCCTTGCCGTTAGTTACTAACAAGTAAAGTTGAGGACTCTAGCGGGACTGCCAGCGTAAGCTGTGAGGAAGGCGGGGATGACGTCAAATCAGCACGGCCCTTACATCCGGGGCGACACACGTGTTACAATGGCGTGGACAAAGAGTTGCGACCTGGCGACAGGGAGCTAATCTCGAAACCACGTCTCAGTTCGGATCGGAGTCTGCAACTCGACTCCGTGAAGCTGGATTCGCTAGTAATCGCGCATCAGCCATGGCGCGGTGAATACGTTCCCGGGCCTTGTACACACCGCCCGTCAAGCCATGGGAGCCGGGAGTACCTGAAGTCTGTAACCGCAAGGAACGGCCTAGGGTAAAACTGGTGACTGGGGCTAAGTCGTAACAAGGTAGCCGTACCGGAAGGTGCGGCTGGAACACCTCCTTTCTGGAGCGAGAGTTTCCGTGAAGATTATCAAGTGGTATTGAATCTCCACTTGTACTACGGTTGGATATATGAAAAAAAGATAAAAAAGAGAAAGATGAAGCTGGGAAACCGGCAAAGTTGACAGTCCTATAGCTCAGTTGGTTAGAGCGCTACACTGATAATGTAGAGGTCGGCAGTTCAACTCTGCCTGGGACTACTCCAAAAAAAGTTGTGGAATCTTTTGGTAGTTTAAAAATAAGTATTACCTTTGCAAACCACAACGGTAGCTCTTTGAAAGATAAATGGTGCGTTAGTTCAGCTGGTTAGAATACATGCCTGTCACGCATGGGGTCACGGGTTCGAGTCCCGTACGCACCGCTTAAATTGGGGGATTAGCTCAGCTGGCTAGAGCATCTGCCTTGCACGCAGAGGGTCAACGGTTCGAATCCGTTATTCTCCACATAGCCTTGAAAAAGGTATAAGATCTTTGACATGTTGGACGATAAAGAGAAAGTTTTTAAAAAGTAGAGCAAGCTTAAGATATATCAATCCGGTACGTTGATGTACCAGATAAGGAAAAGTAAGCAAGGGCAGACGGTGGATGCCTTGGCTCTCGGAGGCGAAGAAGGACGTGATAAGCTGCGAAAAGCCCGGGGGAGATGCAAATAATCCCTGATCCCGGGATCTCCGAATGGGGCAACCCGGCAGGTTGAAGACCTGCCATCTCGTTAGAGAAGCGAACGCGGGGAACTGAAACATCTAAGTACCCGTAGGAAGAGAAAACAAAAGTGATTCCGCAAGTAGTGGCGAGCGAACGCGGAACAGCCCAAACCGATGTTGTCTAGGCAATATCGGGGTAGTAGGACCACGCTGTGGCAAGAAATTATCGAAGTAGAACGTTTTGGAAAGAACGGCCAAAGACGGTGACAGCCCGGTATACGAATCGATAACGAAGCCTAGTGGAATCCTGAGTAGCGCGGGACACGAGAAATCCTGTGTGAATCAGCGGGGCCCATCCCGTAAGGCTAAATACTCCCGAGAGACCGATAGCGAACCAGTACTGTGAAGGAAAGGTGA
Organism: Parabacteroides sp. KHUB-01; assembly: GCF_056640935.1. NCBI lineage: Bacteria > Pseudomonadati > Bacteroidota > Bacteroidia > Bacteroidales > Tannerellaceae > Parabacteroides > Parabacteroides sp. KHUB-01. The sequence goes on from NZ_CM153256.1 coordinate 2,280,824, forward strand.
AAAGAACCTCGAACAGAGGAGTGAAATAGACCCTGAACCCGTCTGCCTACAAGCGGTCGGAGCAGCTTCGTGCTGTGACGGCGTGCCTTTTGCATAATGAACCTACGAGTTACTTTCAGTGGCAAGGTTAAGTAATTAAGTTACGGAGCCGAAGCGAAAGCGAGTCTTAATAGGGCGTTATAGTCACTGGGAGTAGACGCGAAACCAAGTGATCTACCCTTGGCCAGGATGAAGGTTGGGTAACACCAACTGGAGGTCCGAATGGGTATACGTTGAAAAGTGTTCCAATGAGCTGAGGGTAGGGGTGAAAGGCTAATCAAACTTGGAGATAGCTCGTACTCCCCGAAATGCATTTAGGTGCAGCCTGTGGTTAGTATAACATGAGGTAGAGCGACTGATTGGATGCGAGGGCTTCACCGCCTATCAAGTCCAGATAAACTCCGAATGCGTGTTATATATTGCCATGGAGTGAGGGCATGGGTGCTAAGGTCCATGTCCGAGAGGAGAAGAATCCAGACCACCTGCTAAGGTCCCCAAATAATAGTTAAGTTGAACTAACGAAGTCAGATTGCAGAGACAGCTAGGATGTTGGCTTGGAAGCAGCCATTCATTTAAAGAGTGCGTAACAGCTCACTAGTCGAGGAGTTTGGCGTGGATAATAATCGGGCATAAAACTATTTACCGAAGCAGTGGATCTCGTAAGAGATGGTAGGGGAGCATTCCGGCGGCGCTGAAGATAGAGGATGACCTTTGTTGGAGCTTCCGGAAAAGCAAATGTAGGTATAAGTAACGATAAAGGAGGTGAGAAACCTCCTCGCCGAAAGACTAAGGTTTCCTGATCAACGTTAATCGGATCAGGGTAAGTCGGGACCTAAGGATAAGCCGAACGGCGAAGCCGATGGAAGAAACGGTTAATATTCCGTTACTACTTTATGGAGTGACGTGGAGACGGAGAAGTGACAGTCCTGCCGGCTGACGGAATAGCCGGTTGAAGGGTGTAGATTAAGATTTCTGTAGGCAAATCCGCAGAGAGAGTCGAACCTGACAGTATGCCGCGTACTTGTACAAGGCAAAATGGATGTAACCATGCTCCCTAGAAAATCCGCTAAACATATTCATGAAGTACCCGTACCACAAACGGACACACGTAGTTGGGTTGAAAATACTGAGGCGCTCGAGTGAGTCACGGTTAAGGAACTAGGCAAAATGGTCCTGTAACTTCGGGATAAAGGACGCCTGCTTCGGCAGGCCGCAGAGAATAGGCCCAGGCGACTGTTTAACAAAAACACATGGCTGTGCGAAATAGTTAACATGAAGTATACAGCCTGACACCTGCCCGGTGCTGGAAGGTTAAGAGGAGATGTCATCGCAAGAGAAGCATTGAATTGAAGCCCCAGTAAACGGCGGCCGTAACTATAACGGTCCTAAGGTAGCGAAATTCCTTGTCGGGTAAGTTCCGACCTGCACGAATGGTGTAACGATCTGGGCACTGTCTCAACCGTGAGCTCGGTGAAATTGTAGTATCGGTGAAGATGCCGATTACCCGCGATGGGACGAAAAGACCCCGTGAACCTTTACTATAGCTTTACATTGAATTTGGGCACTTGATGTGTAGGATAGGTCGGAGGCTAAGAAGCAGGTACGCCAGTATTTGTGGAGCCGTCGTTGAAATACGACCCTTTGATTGTTTGAATTCTAACCCGCAGAAGCGGGGACACTGTATGGTGGGTAGTTTGACTGGGGTGGTCGCCTCCAAAAGCGTAACGGAGGCTTCTAAAGGTACCCTCAGACCGATTGGTAACCGGTCGCAGAGTGTAATGGCATAAGGGTGCTTGACTGGGAGACATACAAGTCGATCAGGTAGGAAACTAGAGCATAGTGATCCGGTGGTTCCGTATGGAAGGGCCATCGCTCAAAGGATAAAAGGTACTCCGGGGATAACAGGCTGATCATTCCCAAGAGCTCATATCGACGGAATGGTTTGGCACCTCGATGTCGGCTCGTCACATCCTGGGGCTGGAGAAGGTCCCAAGGGTTGGGCTGTTCGCCCATTAAAGTGGCACGCGAGCTGGGTTCAGAACGTCGTGAGACAGTTCGGTCTCTATCTATCGTGGGCGTAGGATATTTGAGGGGCTCTGACACTAGTACGAGAGGACCGTGTTGGACGAACCGCTGGTTTACCGGTTGTACCGCCAGGTGCACCGCCGGGTATCTAAGTTCGGATTGGATAAGTGCTGAAAGCATCTAAGTACGAAGCCAGCCTCAAGATAAGATATCCCTGAGGGTCGTTGTAGACTACGACGTTGATAGGCTACAGGTGTAAAGACAGTGATGTCAAAGCCGAGTAGTACTAATTGCCCGAGACTTTTCCTTATTGGAAGGATTGATAGATTTTAAGGCACTGGAAGTTCAGTGTTAGTTCTACGAAAAGAACTCTCTTTATTGTCACAGACATGTAACTTTTAAGTTAAAGAGTAAGAAACTTAAAAACTCAAAAACTTAAAAACTAAAGACCTTAAAAAGATATTAAGGTGGTTATAGCATTGGGGTTCCACCTCTTCCCATTCCGAACAGAGAAGTTAAGCCCAATCACGCCGATGGTACTGCGTAAAAGTGGGAGAGTAGGTAGCCGCCGTTTTAGAAAGTGAAGAGACTCGGTTCCGAAAGGAATCGGGTCTTTTTTTGTTTATAAGATTTATAACCGTTATTCTTTGATAAGAAGTATCAATCAATCATCATTTCTTAAAAAGAAATACTACCTTTGTGAATATGATTTCTTATATATTGCAATAGAATATATTATTCCAAACATACAGTTATGCAAACAATCCAAATATCAAGTTTAGAAAATATCCGTGAAGCTGCGAAAGAATTCATTGCAGCAATGGACGATAGAACTGTTTTTGCTTTTCGTGGAAATATGGGCGCTGGTAAAACAACTTTTATCAAAGCAATTTGCGAAGAATTAGGAGTTGAAGATGTAATAAACAGTCCTACATTTGCCATAGTAAATGAATATAGAAGCGATGAAACTGGTGAATTAATATATCATTTTGATTTTTACAGAATCAATAAGTTGAGTGAAGCTGAAGATATAGGAACTGAAGATTATTTCTATAGCGGAGCTTTATGTTTCATTGAATGGCCTGAAAAGATTGAAGAACTTTTACCTGGCGATGTGGTTGAAGTTAATATATCAGAGAATCCTGATGGAACTAGAACTGTAACCGTAGATTAAAGATATTATAAGACAGATAAAATGAATCCTACAGATTATTTTATATTTGTTTTGTTTATAGCATTAGGCTGCTTCTCTATGATAGCAGCCTTATTTAATTTAGACTGGTATTTCCGTACTAGTGCAGCGCAAAGCTTTGTGAATTGGTTTGGACGAAAAGGTGCACGAATATTTTATTTGCTCTTGGGTGTTTTACTAATAATTTGTGGCTGTTTAGGTATCATTTATTGGTAGATTGAGCTAAATTTTCAGTATTTTTGTCCTCAATCATAATTCGTAAGTAGTTGATTTTATCGGTTTGTAAATTTTAGAGTTTTTCTGATGGATTAACGCAATAACTTATAAACTTACAAGCTCGGAAACAAAAGAACTAAATACCTGTATAATGAAATATTTAATAACTCCTCCTAGTTATCCAATTAAAGCATCGGTAAAACTGCCGGCATCAAAGAGTATCAGTAACCGAGCGTTAATATTGAATGCACTAAGTTATAGCCCTTATGATATAAGCAATCTTTCTGATTGTGATGATACGGAAGTAATGGTTCGTGCTCTTAACTCAAATGATTCTACATTTGATATTAAGGCTGCAGGAACTGCTATGCGTTTTATGACCGCTTTTCTATCTAAAATTGTAGGGGAATGGGTATTGACAGGTTCCGAAAGAATGAAGAATCGTCCAATCCGGATTCTGGTTGATGCTTTGAATTCTGTAGGAGCAAGAATAGAATATTTGGAGAAAGAAGGTTTTCCTCCTTTGAAGATATATGGGTCAGCATTGAACGGTGGAGAAATTGAACTTGACGGTAGTGTTAGTTCTCAATATATTTCAGCCTTACTTATGGTAGCTCCTTTAATGAAGGATGGGTTGAAACTGAAACTGAAAGGTGATATTATTTCCAGACCTTATATTAATATTACCTTGAAGATGATGGAGGCTTTTGGCGTTTCTGCAGATTGGAAAGGAAATATTATAGAGGTGAAGCCACAGGACTATAATCCTGTTCCATATACGGTGGAATCAGATTGGAGTGCTGCATCATATTGGTATGAAATAAAATCTTTCTCAGAATCTTCGGAAATTGAATTGTGCGGATTGTTTGAAAATAGTCTTCAAGGAGATTCTTTCGGCGCAAGATTGTTTGAACAATTGGGTGTTGTAACGGAGTTTGATAAAGGAACAGGAGTTAAGTTGATTTCTTCTGGAAAATCATGTGATATGCTGGAAGCTGATTTGGTAAATATTCCGGATTTGGCTCAGACTTTTGTTGTGGCAAGTGTTATGAAAGGAGTTCCTTTCCGTTTCAGTGGTTTGCAGAGCTTGAAGATTAAGGAAACAGATAGAATAACAGCGTTGAAGAATGAGTGCAAGAAATTAGGCTATGTTTTGAATGACTACAATGATTCTGTTTTGGAATGGACCGGTGAGAGATGCGCAGCAGATGATATACCTGTTATCAGCACTTATGAAGATCACAGAATGGCAATGTCGTTTGCTCCGGCAGCTTTATTGTTGCCTAAAGGTATAGTTATAGATGAGCCTGGTGTTGTATCGAAGAGTTATCCTGCTTTTTGGAATGATTTAAAAGGTGCGGGAATAGATGTCAGGGAAGCTTGAAATAAGGAGTTAATAAGACAAGAAGGAATATATTATTTCTGTATCCTTGTCAACTTGTCCCCCTATCAACTATAAACTCATAAACTTAAAAACTCATAAACTCAAATGATATATATAATATTAAGTCTATTGGTATTGGGTGTTGTTTCTGCCATTATAGGTTATTTAAGAAACAAGAAGCTTCAGGGTATGTTGGAACGTGGAGAAATAGATTCAATCCCTGAGCCGCAAGAACTGACGGAAGAATGTTGTGGGCAACACGAGACTTGTGAGAAAGACAGTCTTCTTGCCGCTGTAAGTAAAGGAATAGAATATTATAACGATGAAGAACTGGACCGTTTTAAAGGTCTTGAAGGTGATGCATATTCTGAAGAAGAAGTTGAAGAGTTTCGTGAGGTTCTTTATACTTTGCAGGAGACAGAAGTTGCTGGCTGGATAAGAAGTTTGCAATTGAGAAATGTGAATCTTCCGGATGCTCTTAAAGATGAAGCTTTCCTTATAGTTGGCGAGAGGAGACATTGATATGGAATTATTGGAATATGCTTTTTTCCGTAATGCATTGCTTGGTTGTATGCTTACAGCTATAGTGTGTGGTTTGGTAGGTACATATATTGTTTCCCGACGTTTGGTGTTTATAAGTGGTGGAATAACTCATGCTTCATTTGGTGGACTTGGATTAGGTTTTTATCTTGGAATAAATCCAGTATTATCAGCTTTGTTTTTTGCGGTGATGTCAGCTTTAGGCGTAGCATGGATGAGCCGTTCCAGAGGATTGAGAGAAGACTCTGCAATAGCAGGAGTGTGGTCATTAGGTATGGCTTTGGGAGTAATATTTATATCATTGTCTCCCGGATATGCACCTGATATGTCGAACTATCTGTTTGGAAATATCCTGATGGTTACTTCCGGAGATATTATAGCATTGGCAGCTTTTGCACTTTTACTCTTTATAATGTTTGCATTTTGGCAGCGAGAAATTGTGTATGTCGCGTTTGATTCTGATTTTGCTCATACTGTAAATCTTCCGGTAAAATTCTTGGAATATCTGATGATGTGTATTGTGGCTGTGGCAATAGTCCTTTCTATACGTCTGGTTGGGATAATGCTTCTTATGAGTATGCTTACATTACCTCAGACAATAATGAATATGTGGTGTTCTGACTTTAAAAAGATAGCTATTGGTAGTGTTTTGATAGGTTTTTTGGGGTCTGTTGCAGGTTTATGCCTGTCTTACACAATGAATGTACCATCTGGTGCGTTTATAATACTGATTTATGTATTGATGTTCTTCGTTTCGGCGGGAATAAAGGCTGCATTAAATAAATTAATAAACAGAAAACTCGTTTGAAAAGTATACGCTACATATTGTTTTTTCTTCTTCTTTGTATTGTGGCAGGTTGTTCTACAAAGAAGAATACGGCTGCCAGCAGGTTTTATCATGCTTTGACATCACGTTATAATATTTATTATAACGGTAAAGTCTCTTTTGATGAAGCCTTGAAGGCACAGCAGACAGGTTATCAGGAAAACTATACCGAAATGATTCTGATGTATCCGGTTAGTTCTTTGCCAAAAGATAAGGCAGAGCCTGGTGGTCCGTTCGACCGTGCAATTGAGAAAAGCAATAAGGCTATAAAGCTGCACTCTATAAAGACTAAACCTAAAAAGAAACCAGGATGGAGAAACGATCCAAAGCAGCGTAAATTGCAGGAACAGGAAGAATACAATCCTTTCTTGAAGAATTGCTGGATGATGCTGGGAGAGGCTCAGTTTTATAACGGAGATTTCCTGCAAGCTTCAGCTACGTTTTCGTATATTTCTCGTCACTATGCTACAGATGAGACAATTGTTGCTGAATCCAGATTATGGCAGGCTCGTTGCTATTCGGAAATGGGATGGATGTATGAAGCCGAGGATATTCTTACAAAACTGAATACTGGAGGAATACCTGATAAGACCAGACCTTATTATGAAACAGTTTATGCTGATTATTTGATTAAGAATGGAAACTTTGAAGAAGCCATTCCTTATATGAAAACAGCCATAAAGGCTGAGAAAAGCCGTTTACAGAAAAGCCGTATGAAATATCTGCTTGGTCAGATGTATGCTGAATTGGGAAGAAATGCGGAGGCTTATAAATATTTTGGAGAAGTTGCCCGTTCAAATCCTCCATATGATTTGGAATTTGCTGCACGAATACGCCAGACAGAGGTTTATGTTGGTGCAGACAACCGTAAAGTTGTACGAATGCTTGAGCGTATGGCTCGTAATCCTAAAAATAAAGAATTGCTGGATCAGGTGTATTACGCTTTGGGTAATGTTTATATTTCGAAGCAAGACACTGCAAATGCGATAAAGAATTATGAGCTGGGCGTTGAGAAAAGTGTTCGCAACGGTATGGATAAGGCTATTTGCCAGATTCGCTTGGGTGATTTGTATTTTAAGATGAAAGATTATATCAAGGCTCAACCAAACTTTAGCGGAGCCTTGTCTGGAATAAGCAAGGAATATAAGGATTACGACCGTATATCTAAACTTTCTGCAGTATTGGATGAACTTGTTGTTCATGCCGAAGCAGTGCAGCTACAGGATAGTTTGCAGACATTGGCCCGTATGCCGGAGGCTGAACGTCTTGCCGTAATTGATAAAATAATTGAAAAAGTAAAGAAGGAAGAGGAAGAAGCAAAGGCTCTTGCTGAGAAAGAAGCTTATCTTGCAGAGCAGGAAGCAAAGGGTAGTGGAATAGACCGTCCTGGAACTGAAGCCCAGACTGTTACTATACCTGTAGCAGGTGGTGGTTCTACATTCTATTTCTATAATACTCAGACTGTGTCACAGGGTAAAGCTCAATTCCAGAGAAAATGGGGACGAAGAGCTTTGGAAGATGACTGGCGTCGTCGTAACAAACAAATGTCCACTTTTGATGAACCTATGGATACTGAAGAAGGTGAGCTTGCTGATGGCGAAGGACAAGCAGTAGAAGGTGCTGCAATTACTGATTCGTCTGCCGTTGCTGCCGATGACCCTAAGAGCCGAGAGTTTTATCTCCAGCAATTGCCTATGACTCCAGAAGATGTGGAGGCTTCTAATATTATAATAATAGATGGCCTTTATAATATGGCTATGATTTATAAAGATAAGTTGGAAGATTTATCTCTAGCTATAGAAGGTTTTGAGGAACTTGAAAGAAGATTCCCAGAAAATTCCCATTTGCTTGAAAGTTATTATCAGCTTTATCTCCTTGCGTTAAGAACAAAAGATACTGCCTTGGCAAATAAATATAAAGAAAAGCTTATTGCTGCATTCCCTGAAAGTGATTATGCTGTTGCGATTGCTGATCCAAATTACGAGCGTAACATCAGAATGATGGATGTAGTTCAGGATTCATTGTATGAAGCAACATACAACCGCTATCTTGCTACAGATGTGGAAACAGTAAGGCGAAACTTCAAGTATATGCAGGAAAAATATCCATTGGCTAAACTTATGCCTAAGTTTATGTTCCTGGATGCCTTGACTTATGTACAAACAGGAGATGCCGAAGGGTTCAAGACTGCATTAAAGGCTTTGGTAGAGAAATATCCGGATGCAGATGTAATAGACCTTGCCGGTGAAATGCTTAAAGGAGTTCTCCGCGGTAGAGCAATGGTACAAGGAGGAGTTACCGGTATGACATGGAATCTTCGTTTTGGAGCTGAGGGTGATATGGTATCTGCGGCTGACTCAGCAAGGACATTCAATTCGGAAAAGAATACACCTTATCGTATGATGTTGGTTTATTCTGTTGGTGATGTTGATAAAAATCGTCTTCTGTTCAATGTCGCTGCATATAACTTTGCTAATTTCATGGTTAAGGAACTTGATGTGACAATTGAGGAACAAGGACCTGTAGGAATGCTTCATATCAGTGGTTTCTATAGTTTTGATGAGGCTTTGCAATATTATCGTATGATATATGATAAGGATGGATATGCAAGCGCTTTGGATAAAGCTGTAATAGCTTTGCCTATATCAGAAGATAACTATGAAACATTGATGCACGGTAAGACATTAGATGAATATATGGTATTCTTCGATGAGAATTTCGGTAATGAAGCAAAGGCAATATCTGCTAGATGGAAAGCTCGTAAAGAAACGGAGATAACGAGAGCTGAAAGTCCGGATAAGGATGATAAGGAAGTTTCACCTGAAGTTCCTGTTGAAACACTTAAACCTCAAATCTTGCATATAGAAGTGCCGGAAGAGGAAGTGATAATTCATGTGGATACCGTAATTCCAGTCCTTTTGCCTGAACAGGTAAACCAGCCGGCTGTAGTTCCTGCTGTTGAGGAAGAGCAGGGTCTTACTTTGAAAGATATTGAGGAAATCCGTAAACGTGAAGCAGAAGCCGAAGAAGCTCGTCGTGAAGAAGCTCGTAAGGCTTTCGAAGAAGAACAAAAAGCAGAGAAAGAACTTCAGGAACGTCTTGCCAAAGAAAGAGCTGATTTGGAAAAGAAACGTGAAGAAGAGGAAAAAGCTCTGCTCAAAGCCAAGAAAGAGAAAGAAAGACAACTAGAGAAAGAACGTAAAGAAAAATTAAAGCAAGCTGAAGAAGAACGCGAAGCAAAACTTAAAGCTCGTGAACAGCTGCGTAAGGAAAAAGAACGAGAATACAAGGAAAGAATGAAGCAACTTGCGAAAGAACGCAAAGCCAAAGAAAGAGCATATAAACAGAAACTTAAAGAAAAAGAACGTGCTCGTAAGGCTGAGTTGGAAGCCAAGGAAAAGGCTCGCAAGCAAAAAAATAAACAAGAATGATTCTGATAACTGATACAAAAGATATAAAGGAAAAGAACCTTGTTGCCACTATCGGATTTTTCGACGGTGTCCATGCAGGACACCGCTCTCTGATAGGTGAGCTTAAACAGGAGGCTGCTAGAAGGAATATGGCATCTGCAGTAATTACTTTTGCTGTGCATCCTAGAATGGTTCTTAACACGGATTATAAGCCAGCTTTGTTGAGTTCATATTCTGAAAAGATAGCTTTACTTGATGCTACAGGTATAGACTATTGCATTGTTCTGGATTTTACCTATGAACTTTCCTGTTTATCAGCAAAAGATTTTATAGAGAAAGTACTGTATAAGGAGATGAATGTCCGAGTATTACTCATAGGTTATGACCATCGTTTCGGACACGACCGTAAGGATGGTTTTGAGCAGTATGTTTCATATGGAAAGGCGTGTGGAATGGATGTGCTTCGTGCTTCTTGTCTTGAGACACCAGGTGAGATTGTCAGTTCTTCTGTTATCAGACGTCTTATATCATGTGGAAAAGTTGCTGAAGCTGCGGATTTTCTTACCTATTATTATTCAATAACGGGAAAAGTTGTGGAAGGACATAAATTGGGAAGAACTATTGGTTTCCCAACAGCTAATATTTTACCTGATGAACCATTAAAACTAATCCCATCTCCAGGAGTATATGCAGTTCGTTTATATATGGATAATTTATATTATAATGGAATGCTTTATATAGGAAATCGTCCGACAGTAAATAACGGTAGCGATGTTTCAATAGAGGTTAATATTTTTGACTTTTCTGGAGATTTATATGGCAAAACCGTAACTGTAAGTTTTATTTCCAGAACGAGAGATGATATCCGTTTCGAATCAATAGATGAGCTTAAGGCTCAGTTGGAGAAGGATAAAGGGGAGTGCCGGAAGGAGTTAAGGAGTCAAGAAGTCAAGTAGAAATATCTATCTACTGAAACCTTGTCAACTCGTTAACTCGTCAACTTCTCCACTTATCAACTAATAAACTCAAAAACTCAAAAACTCAAAAACTCAAAAACTCAAAAATATGTTCTACTATTCAATAGACCTCTTGAAGAAAATGATTTCCATTCCGTCTTTCAGTCGGGATGAAACAAAAGTCGCCGATTTTTTGGAAAATGAATGGCGCAGTAAAGGACATAAAGTTTCCCGAGTAGGGAATAATATCATACTTACAGATGGAAATCTGGATTTGAGCAAGCCTACAATATTACTAAATTCACATATAGATACAGTCAAGCCTGTTTCGGGTTGGACAAAAGACTCATTTACTCCTGAAGAAACAGAGGATGAGCGTTTGTATGGACTGGGAAGCAATGATGCAGGAGCAAGTGTAGTATCTCTCTATTCAGCCTTTTGCAGATTGACAGAGCATGAGCAACCTTATAATCTTATATTCCTTGCTTCATGTGAAGAGGAAGTTTCAGGTAAGAATGGTATCGAAGCCGCATTAAAACAATTGCCTCCAATATCTTTTGCTGTTGTAGGTGAACCAACAGGAATGCATCCTGCTGTAGCTGAAAAAGGACTAATGGTACTAGATTGCGTGGCAAAGGGAAAGGCTGGACATGCTGCACGAAATGAGGGTGTGAATGCTATCTACAAAGCTATGAAAGATATCGAATGGTTCGCAACATACCAGTTCCCTGAGAAAAGTGATTTTCTTGGTCCGGTTAAGATGAGTGTAACGGTTGTGAATGCCGGCACGCAGCACAATGTTGTTCCTGACCGTTGCGAGTTTGTGGTGGACGTTCGTTCCAATGAGTGTTATTCTAATGAAGAACTATATCGTCTGATACAGCAGAATGTAGAATGCGAGGTTACGCCACGCAGCTTCAGACTTAACTCTTCAAGGACTGATTTGAATCATCCTTTTGTTCGTCGTGCGGTAATGATGGGACTTGAACCATTCGGCTCACCAACTTTGAGTGACCAGGCACTGATGTCGTTTCCTTCTGTTAAGATTGGTCCGGGTCAATCATCCCGTTCACATTCGGCAGATGAATATATTTGTCTGATGGAAATACGTGAGGCTATTGAGGTTTATGTCCGTTTGCTTGATGGCCTGCATATTTAGTTAACAAGTTGACATGGCTTCAGATGCAAGGATTGGAATTAACCTTGTTAACTTTTGCCTATAAAATCTGTTATTATGGGTTTGCTTAAGAAAACATTTTCCACTATTGTCTCGCGCTATTTGGCTGCAGCATTGAACTTTGCAATAATAATCATTAATGCAAAGCTATTAGGTGCCGAAGGCGTGGGAAGAATAGGCATAATATTGGCTTCCGTAAATCTTGCTGTTATGCTGAACAGTATGTTTTGCGGAAGCACAATTGTATATTTTATGCAACAATATACTATGCGGCGTATAATGTTTCCTTCTTACCTGTGGATTATGTTTGTTTCAGCCATTTCATCTTTTGTTATGATGTGGTTGGGAATGATTCCTTCTGAATATACTATTGTAGTATATATTCTCACGCTTCTGAACTCGCTTGTTGCAGCTAATTCCCGTTTTCTTTTAGGGAAGGACAATGTGAAAGCATTTAATATTGTTTTTCTTCTTCAAAGCGCTTTCCTTTTTTTCATACTGATGTTTATATATTATATCATCGGTTCGCATGAGGTGACAGATTATATAAACGGCATGTATATTTCCAACTTTACGGCTTTAGCAGTAAGCGCTGTTTATTTATATAAACCTTATCGGGAAGAAAAAGATACAAATACAACACCTTATTCACAGGTTTTCCGTCGTATGTTTACATATGGAATATGGAGTAATGCCGATAATATGGCGGAGTCAATATCAACACGCCTGAGCTATTTCTTTGTAAATACTTGGGCAGGACTTTCGTCTGTTGGATTATTGGACGGAGCAACCCGTATTTCCGAAAGCGTATGGCACATAAGCCGTGCTGTAGGTTATATTGCTAATAGCGAAGTGGCACGCAGCGAAACAAAATCCCATGGCCGTAGTGTTACTTTAAAGCTTTTGAAGCTTACATTCTTCTCAACGTTTGCTCTTATGGGAGTTATTCTTCTTATCCCTGAGAAATTATTTACGGCTTATATATTCAGTTCTCAATTTGAGGGTATTACTGTGGTTATACGTTGTCTTGCTCCAGGTATAATAGCAGCAGCCTGTAACACCGTTTTATGTCAGTATTTCATAGCTGGTGGAATGATAAAATATAGCGCCATCAGCTCTATCTTCGGACTTGTTGCCGCATCTCTTTTCGGAGTTATATTTGTTCCTGCTTATGGAGTTGCAGGAGGAGCTGCGGCAACATCTGCCGGTTATTGCGTGATGGCGCTAAGCAATTATATTTTCTTTTCAACCAAAGCTTGAACCACGTTCAGAACATAGTCGCCAAGCTTTTCACTTTCGCTTACCATATCCATGTAGTAAACACCGTCCTGATACTGGTAAAGCTTGTTGTTGATATCTTCGATATTCTTAGCCTTCAACTGAGAACGATAGTTGTTTATTTCGTTTTCGATATTGTAAGAAGGATTGATATCGCTGTGAGTTTGGTCTGTTTTGTGGATTAAGACATTCATTCTGTCCAATGCCTGAGAAACGAGAGCAAACATTCTGTCAATATGTTCGTTTTGTTCCTGAGTGAAAGAAGACTTGTGTTCATTTCTTCTCTTGATGCTTCTTGCAAGGTTGTTACAAGAGTCGGCAATACTTTCAATTTCAGAAACTGCACGAAGCATAACTCGTATTTCTTCTTTACTTTCCGAGCTCAATCGACCTTCAGAAACCGCAGTAAGGTAGTTGGCGATTTCAATTTCCATTCGGTCACTGATATTCTCGTATTTCTCGATACGGTTATATATTTTCAGGAAAGCTTCTTCGTTCTTTTCATAGAACAACTCTTTTACCATGTTGAACATTTTACCGGTACGTTCAGCAAACAGAGTGATTTCTTTCTGAGCCTGAAGAACTGAAAGCTCAGATGTTGAAAGCATACCACCAGTGATGAATCTGAGTCTGTATTCTTCCTCATCTTCTTTAGGTTTGATAAGCCATGATACAGCTTTTTCGATGTAATTTACAAACCATATCATGATAAAAGTATTACAGATGTTGAAACATGTATGGAACACTGAAAGTTTAAAAGGCACAGCAACTGCAGGATCTGTTACGTGCATTCCCTTTTCTACGATGAGAGAAACAAGAGAAGTGAAAGGATAGAAAACCAACAATACCCAGCAAACGCCGAATACGTTGAACAGGAAGTGTGCCAGTGCAGCACGGCGAGCTTGTGTATTACCTGTAAGTGCCGCAATGTTTGCAGTGATTGTTGTTCCGATGTTTTCACCCAAAACAAGCGCAATACCAAGCTGGTAATCAATCCAGCCGTTTGCACAAAGAATAAGAGTAATTGCCATTGTTGCTGAAGAAGACTGAACAATGACAGTCATTATAGTACCGATTAAAAGGAAAATCAGGATTGAGAAGAATCCCATGTCTGCGAAGCTCTGCACAAAAGCAAGCATATCTGGATTTGCACTCAGGTCCGGTGCGGAAGTCTTAAGGCTTTCAAGTCCCATGAAAAGGAACGAGAAACCGAAAATAATCTCACCCAGAGATTTTCTGGAGCTTTTGTTGGAGAAAAGGAGTGGAATACCGAATGCCAGAAGCGGCAGCGCAAACACAGAAATGTTGACTTTGAAACCGAGAGTTGAGATAATCCATGCGGTAACGGTTGTACCGATGTTTGCTCCCATGATAACGCCAATAGATTGGCCAAGAGTAAGTAGACCAGCATTAACAAAGCTTACAACCATAACGGTTGTTGCGGAAGAGGACTGAATCAGAGCGGTTATCAGTAACCCCGTTAAAACTCCCGTGACTCTGTTTGTGGTCATTGCCGTAAGAATTTTACGGAGCCTGTCGCCCGCAAATTTCTGCAATCCTTCACTCATGACCTTCATACCATAAAGGAAGAAGGCTAACGATCCCAATAATTTCAGGAGGTCGAAAAATGAATATTCCATTAAAATAAAGTTTAAGTGGATTGATTATCCGATTAATATTCCTAACTTGGGAGACAAATATACGAAATTAAATTAAGTTAACAAGGTGACAAGGGCACAAGTTGACGAGGGAATTATGGAACAAATAGACGAGATTCTTTTCCCTTGTATCAGAAGCCTTGTTCCTATGTCAACTTATAAACTCAAAAATTCAAATCATGCCCACAATAACAATTTACTGCAAGAACACTTCCACCTATAAGGAAGTACCGATGGGAGCATCACTAGCCGAAATATACACAGCAATCGGAGCTCCTCTGCATTATCGTCCTATGAATGCTCAGGTTAATAACCGTACATGCTCACTAAGTTTCCGTTGTTGGCAACCGAAAGATATCGAGTATGTCGATTATACAAGTATGTCCGGAATGAGAACATATCTGCGCTCGCTTTGTCATATATTCTCCAAAGCTGTACATGATATTTTCCCTAATGCAAGCCTGAAGTTGGAACATGCTGTTTCCAAAGGTTATTTCTGTGTTATCAACAATGGCGAAAACCCGATAGGAGAGGAAGATATAAAACGGATAAAGGACAGAATGCAGGATATTATCAACGCAGATATTCCTTTCATCCGTCGTTCTATTCACACAACGGATGCGATAACTCTTTTCAACGAACATAATATGCCCGATAAAGCCCGGCTTATTGAAACAACCGGAATGCTTTATACGACTTACTACGACTTGGACGGATATATAAATTATTTCTACGGCAGTCTTACTCCGTCGACAGGATATATTCATCTGTTCGACCTTATGCCTTATTCCGGTGGAATCCTGCTGCGTGTTCCAAGCCGAAAGAATCCTATGGAACTTGAGCCTTTCGTCCGTCAGGATAAAATGCTGAATGTATATAAGGAGCATCTTTTGTTTCAGGATGCTTTGGATTTGAGTAATGTCGGTGACCTTAATATGGCAATCAAAAAAGGAAAAGCAGCCGGAGTGATTATGATTTCCGAGGCTTTGCAGGAAAAACAGATTGCTCATATTGCCGATGAGATTGCTGAAAGATATGCCGATGGCGTGCGCATTGTCCTTATTGCCGGTCCGTCTTCTTCCGGAAAGACAACAACTTGCAAACGATTGGAAATACAGCTTGCCACAAACCGCCTCAGTCCTGTAGGAATTTCTCTGGATGATTATTTCGTGAATAGGGAAGACACTCCTAAAGACGAAAACGGAGATTATGACTTTGAATCACTTTATGCTCTGGACCTCGATTATTTCAACAGTGATTTGAACAAATTAGTTTCCGGAGAAGAAATAGAATTGCCGTCGTTCGATTTCAATACAGGCAAACGTGTGTATAAAGGCAAGAAGTTGAAATTGAAGAAAAACTCAGTTATAGTAATTGAGGGAATACATGCTTTGAATCCTGAGCTTACTTCACATATTCCGGATAAACTTAAATATCGTGTTTATGTTTCGGCTCTAACTTCAATTTCCTTGGATGATCATAACTGGATTCCAACAACTGACAACCGACTTATCCGACGTATTGTGCGCGACAGTAAATTCCGCGGTTATTCTGCCGAAGATACAATAATGCGCTGGCCAAGTGTGCGCCGTGGTGAGGACAAATGGATTTTCCCTTATCAGGAAAATGCCGATGCTATGCTCAACAGCGCGATGCTTTATGAGCTTGCAGTTCTTCGTCCGTATGTCGAACCAGTGCTGAACGAAGTACCGGAATCTTCTCCTGCATATACCGAAGCATATCGCCTTCGCCGCTTCCTGCAATATTTCAAATGTATTCCGGAATCTGAAATTCCTATGACTTCTCTGTTGAGGGAATTTCTGGGAGGAGGAAAGTTTGAGTATTAAATAATTTAAGTTTCGCAAGTTGCTCAACTTAAAAGTTAACAAGGCTTCAGATACAAGTTGACAAGGTCAGAACACCTATAATTTCACGAATTATTATCCAACAATCTTGTCAACTTGTATTCTTGTCAACTTGTTATCTGGAAGTTGAGCTTGCGAAACTTGAATTATAATCTTACGTTTGTTATTGGAGCTTGAATAGTACCGGAATAGTATATCTTACATTGACAACTTGTCCATCATGTTTGCCAGGTTTCCATTTAGGCATATTCTCGATTACGCGAATTGCTTCCTTGTCCAATAGTGGGTCGACGCCACGGAGAACTTCAACATTGTTTATGCTTCCATCCTTGTCCACCACCATCGCAAGAATTACTCTACCCTGAATGCCTTTTTCCTGAGCTTCGACCGGATATTTTATTTCTTTTGAGATGAATTTCAAAAGACCGTCAAGTCCTCCGGGAAATTCCGGCATTTCATCCACTACTGTGAATACTTTGTTACTGCCTTCCGTAGTGCTCTCAACTTTCCTGTTCTCCTGTCTGTTTTTTTCTGTAACTGTTATTCCGGCATAGGCATCCTTGACAGGAATATTTTCAAGTCTGATTTTCATCCCATCCTGAATATCTTTTACAGCAATTTCCCTAGACTGGAAAGAAGGAAAACCAATTGATAAAGTATCGTCAGTTGACGCTTCAATAGTGAATTCTCCATTCGAATCAGATATCGTTCCGAGATTTGTTCCTTTGATTACAACCGTAGCACCCATAATAATTCCCGAATCGTCAACAACAAAAGCTTTGACCTTTGTTTTTGACGCTTCATCCGATGTTACGTTTTGCTTCGATTGCGGAGAATTGCAATAACTGAACAACAACATAAATCCTATAAGTGGAAGCAGCAGCAGACGCTTTGCTTTCTCGATTCTTTTTGAAGGCTTTTTGTTCATCATAATAATCCGATTTTTAACAGATAAAACATTAAAACTATTATATAAGTTAGCTGCAGCCTTATTATAACTTAAACCAAGAAGATGATATTGATAGCTTTTGCTGTCAATTCCACTGAGCAACACCTTGCGGTCTGCCAGATATTCCAGGTTGTCTCTCACCTCGCGTTTCAGCAACCATGCAAAAGGATTTATCCAACAGATGATAGTTACTATTTCTGCTATCAGAACATCAATTGTATGATATTGCGCTACGTGAGCTTTTTCGTGAAGCAGAATCTCTTCAAGTTCATTTTCTGAATGAGCTTTCGGATAAATGAATATATTGTTGAAAAACGAGAACGGACCTGAATATGACGGGAGCAGACAAACTTCCGTATCATTGATATTCGTTTTGTGGCATTTCAACGCCAGATTTATCAGAAACAGAAATTTGTAAACGAAACGGACTGACAACGCAATCCATCCTGCTGCGATTACAAAATATAACGATTGCCTGGCTATTTCTCCCCAGTTGATTCCAACCTGTTCCGCCTTTACTTCTATTTCCGGCAGAATCTGGCTGTAAAATCCGCTCAAACCGGCAATATATGATTCCGGTTCGATGAATTTTTGTATGCTTATCAGTGGGAAGATAATGGCTATTACCGGAAAGAACATCAGCAAAAACCTTCTCCACACCAGGAATGTGTCTTTTTCAAACATTAGCCGGTAAAATATGTAGAACACGGCTAATGCAATATTTATTTTAAGGTAATAAAGCATTTGAGTTTTTGAGTTTATAGGTTTGTAAGTTTATGAGTTGACGAGGGAACAAGGCTTCAGATACAAGGGGAAATTAACCCTTGTTCCCTTGTCAACCTGTCAACCGTTGGATTCGTCCTTTCCCTTCTCAATCATATTAATAATCTCGTCCAAATCTTCTTTTGAGATTTTCTCTTCTTTTGCGAAGAACGAAACAAGATCTTTATATGAGTTGCCGAAATATCCGGAAACAAACGAGCCTATGAAATTACTTTTATATTCTGATTGCTGAACAACCGGAGTATATTCATAAACATTACCAATATGTCTTCCTTTTATGTATTTCTTTTTCTCAAGATTTCTTACCACTGAAGCCAGTGTTGTGTATGGTGGTTTAGGATCTTCATACAGGTTCAGTATATCTCTGACGCAACATGCTTCAAGTTTCCAAATCATTTTCATTGCCTTTTCTTCTTGAGGAGTGAGCTTTTCCATATTTATTCTTTTTAATTGATTACTACTGTCGCAAATCTACGCATAATTCGTAATAGTGGTGTAAATAGAAGGTTAAAAGAATTTAAAAGGAAGAATTATATTATTTGGATGTTATTGGGCAAGTTTCTGATGGTGCAACTTTATTGGCGTTGTGCAATGTTTAGTTTCTGTATTTTATATTGTTTTCATAACTCTTTGTGGCAGTTTTCATATCTCTTGATAGGAATGGCAATAATTGTTTTCGCCACAGCTGTGGAGAGATTAAATCACAGTTGTGGCGAAATTAGGTCACGGGTGTGATTTAATTAGGTCACAGCTGTGGCGAAACTAGTTGGGTAAATCTTAATAAACAGATAATAATTTATTCCTTGCCAACTTTCATCTAAAGCCTTGTCAACCTAATATTATCTGTTCATCACTTTCCTATATGTTTCCAATGTCTTCTTTGCCGTTTCTTCCCAAGTGAACAGGCGAACGCGCGACAATCCGGCGTTGATCAGTTCCTGTCTGCGCTCTTCATCTGAGCAAAGTCTTTTGATAGACTGATATATTGAGTCCGGATTTTCCGGTTGGAAATATTCTCCGGCTTCGGCAGCAACTTCCGGGAAACAACTGGCATTGCTCAATGCTACGGGACATTTGTTGATATAAGCTTCCAGAATAGGAATGCCGAAACCTTCATAAAGAGAAGGATAAACAAAAATGCGAGCCTGCTGATAAAGTTGTCCTAATTCAAAATCATTTGCCCGTATATGCATTATTCTGTCCGACAAACCTGAATCTTCGAAAAGCTTTATTTCTGCTTTCTTCCAGGCTTTTCCGGTACAGATAAGATGCAGAGCCTTATCTTCGTGAGCCAGACGCGAGAAGGCTTCGAAGAATGTTGCGAAATTTTTATATCCGTGGCGGTCGCCTACATATAATATATATTTCTCAGGAAGGCGGAGTCCGTTGTATGGAATCATTTCCTGAGCAATTCCGTGATATATTATGTCGATTTTTTCTTCCGGAACGTCAAAGAATCTGATAAGGTCAGCTTTTGTGCGTTGGCTGATTGCAATTATTCGCGAAGCATTACTTACGGTTTCCTTTTTCCAAGCCGTCATCTTGTCGGCATTGCCGAAATATTGCGGGAACAGTTCGTGATTCATATCATGAACTGTTATAACATAAGGCTTTCCTTTAGGCAGAACGTCCAGAAAATAAGGATTATAATACGTAGGATGGAAAATATCATAATCGCCTTTACGTATTTCTTTTTGGCTAACGGAAAGATTATATTTTTTAATCGGTCCTTTCAGCCATTTATAAGGTCTTTCCGGAAGATAAAGAGCAGGACAATTGCCGGAACTTTTCAAATAATGGTTTGTTGTAACGCCAAGTGAGAGCTTAACGTTGCAATCCAGCTTTTGTCTTAATTCGAAGAAATATCTTGAAATACCGCCAAACTTCTGCATCTCGAAAGTCTGATGGTCGAAAAGTACTGTTTGTTTGCTCATCTCTTTCTGTTTTTGACAATACGACGATAATTCTTTTCCCTTATTTTACCCAAATATGATTTCGGAATCATACTGTGGAGAGCTTCCTTCAGATGTACTCGCAGACATTTGAAGGCAAACCATATTTTCCATTTAGCAGTGTTTTCCACACCGTGTATGCGTGCATATTCTCTGTTTACCTGAAGTCGGTTCTTTGATGAGGCGCCTTGTTCGGATTCGAATCGTGCCACAACCTTTTCAACATAGTGGAATTTGCCGCCTTGCATATAATATCTGTAGAAAAAGGCATAGTCTGCTGCCAGACGGAACGAAGTGTCGAACTTCTCCTTTCTCATCAAGTCGCCGTCCACAAATACGGACTGATGGCAGAACGACATCTTTTTCCGGAGATAATCCACCGGTTTCGGAAGCATTTCTATTTCTCCGAAATCAAGGGCAAGAACGGTGTTCCCGTAAACAATCTTTGCTTCTCCATAATCCGTATTGGAGAAAAAGCTGGAGAGAACATTTCCGGAATAGAAATTATCGCCGGCATTCATGAAATTTATCCATTTCCCTTTTGCCAGTTTCAGCCCTTTGTTCATTGCGTCATAAATACCTTTGTCCGGTTCGCTGACTATGACCAGCGGAATATTCCTGTCGGCAAAATCCTTTTCCTTGCTGCGTATAAGCTGCAAAGTTGAGTCGGTGGATGCTCCGTCAATCAATATATATTCCAGATTAGGATAGTCTTGAGCCAGAACAGAATCCATCGTAGGAATTATGCAATTCTCGGCATTGAAACAAACTGTTATAACTGAAACCAGAGGATAAGATTCCATTTTTAGTTTTTGAGTTTATTAGTTTTTAAGTTTATTAGTTGACAAGTTTACAAGGCTTCAGATACAAGGTATTTATACTTATTCCCTTGTCAACTTGTTAACTTGTTCCCTTGTTAACTATCTTGATACATTGCTCTTTGTCAAAGCCCCGAGCCTCTGCATACGCACCAATCATCACACGTATGGTTTCTTCGTCCATTGGAAGACGTTCGAAGTTCTTGCAGCCTTTTTCCAAATTTACCTTTCCGAAAGTAAGGCGATTGAGGTCGATTATCTCAATCTTTATTTCCGGCAAATCATCGCGGAACAGAATATTTCCGGCTGAATAATCTTCGTGATACAAACCGGCTTCGTGCATACGTGCCGTTACTTTTCCTATTTCCTGTAATATTTCATTTTTCCTTTCAAATGATTTCTTTGCGAAATCACGGAAAGTGTAAGGACATTCCGATTTCAGGCAAACGAAATAACTTTTGTCGAACAGGCAGCAATTCCCTTTCGTTATAAAACCTACGGGTTGAGGCGAGCCAATTCCGTTTGAGCGGAACAACTCTGCATACTGATAAGCTCTTTCTGCCTTTGACGAGCGGAAATATTCATATACAATGCGGTTGATGAAATGCGGACGCTTGTATGATTTCACTATCATTGTGCCTTGAGGAGTTTCTTTCTCCCGCAATTCATTTCTCCCTTTATATATTGATATTCCATCATTGTCAAATGATTGAGGAAGATTATAAATCCAAGGCGAAAGACTTTTGAACTCTTCAGAAACAAAAACTTTCGATGGTGAGAAAATTCCGGATATGAAGTTTATTACACGCGACCATGTACGTCTGTAACGCAACGGACCGCCAAGGAAGCGGTGGAAAAACTCCGGATGCCTGCGGTTGAGAACAGCAATTACGTGTTTCTTCAAGGCTCTGTCGGTTACACGTTTAGAGCCTTCACGCACTCTGTAATGGAGAGCAATGTAAGGAAGTTTCCTGACTTCGCCGCCGTCTTTGAGCATGGAAATCCAGAATTCCCAGTCTTCGCGCGCTATAATTTCCTCACAATATCCTCCGATTCTTTCCCAGTCGGATTTGCGATACATAGCGCAAGTGTCCATTATGTTTTTTCTCGCTATAAGCTTAAGCGAGAAAGGAGGTAATTTCCATTCTCCACTTCTTGCACCGAAGAAGTCGGAGCGAGGCGCAACAACTTTAACCTCCGGATTGTCCTTCAGTATTGCTGCAGCATCGCCTATAAAAGTTGGCTCAACCAAATTGTCTGCATCCACCGGAAGAATATAGATGCCGTTTGCCTTTGAAATAGCATTGTTTCGGGCAGCACAAGCTCCTGCATTTTTCTGCGTGAACACTTTCACACGGCTGTCTTTTTCCGCAAAACTGCGTGCGACTGCCAGTGAATTGTCCTTCGAGCCATCGTCCATTACGATAACCTCAAATGAAGGATAGACCGACGACAAAACAGATTCCAGCGTTTCGGCAAGGAACGTTTCCATATTATAAACCGGAATAACCACGGAAACCATCGGAGACATATGATTTGAGTTTTTGAGTTTTTAAGTTTATTAGTTGGCAAGGCAAGCCTCTTGTTTCTGTAGCCTTGTTCCCTTGTCTCTGTATTATATCTTATCCAGCCCTTTTGTGAACTTCAGCCAGTAATATTTCAGAGGATTCGTATATTTCAACTGTTTCCACGGGCGACTGCTGTGCGGGCGGTGCCAAACAGGAAGATTGGTGAAAAGATAGTTTGTGAATCCTTCTTTCAGTGAACGGTGTGAGATTGTCACATCGTGCCAGTTCTTTTCCGGGTCCAAATTATGGAAATCAAATTTGTTGAGGAAGTTCAAAGTAAGAAGAGAACAGCAGAAACTTAGATGCTTTTTCTCGGCAAACACCATATTCTCTTTTCCTTTGGCAAAAAGATACGGATAATTGATTTCTCCTTTTTCATCAACAGTAACGGAAGCGGCAATTCCGCAGTCCTTTCTTTCCATTGCTCCGTCAAACAGTTTTTGGATTGTGTCCGGACGCACTACCACATCCGATTCGATAATCATCAGACCGGCTTCTTCAGCTTTGGCAAGCTCTTGCGAGCGCTGCAAAACCAGCAGATAGTTTGGTGACGGATGCGTAGTCAAATCCGAAAGATTCACCAGCGTGAATCCCATCTTTTCGGAAGCTTCCTTCAGACGTGCAGTATTCTCTTCGGTGCTGAAGTCATTATATATATAATATGTATATGGAACGGAAACGTCAGATGCTAAGATAGCTTCTGCCGTTTGTAGAGTCAACTCAATGGAATCTTTTACCGGAGTGATAATATGTAACTTCTTCATACAATAATGTATTCTGCTTTCAACAAGGTCCAAAGGTACAATATTATTTGTTCACATTCAAGCAATTTGAATCTTTGGCACTTTTGCCGGAATCAGAATTTTCTGATATAAGCAATAGAATATGAATCATACAAGATATCTCTTATTCCATGTTTATATCTGAAGGAAAGCACATTCTTTTTCAGTTCGTATTCCAGTTTAAGTCTTAGCTGTATTGGCTTGTCACCATCACCGCGATAACCGTTGAATCCGGAAACGTCGCAATCCAGAAGGAAATTCCGGTATGTTCCTCTTGCTCCTGCGCCATAACAGAAAGCATCGTTCTGGCGATGTTTAGTGTCGTTAGTCATCCAGCAATAGAATCCGGCAAGCATCTGAAGTCTGAATGATGCGTTGCACGATTCATCTTCCCAAAGATTACGGCCGATATTACAATCAAACCAATATGAAGCTGCATCTGTAAATCGGGCATCACAAAGTCTGCCTCCGCTGGCTGTCTTTATATTGGCGCTTATAACCATATCCACCCATTTCTTGTTACGGAGAATCTGATAATAGCAGTTTACAATGACATCGCCGAAACAAGGAATAGGAGAAGATGTTTCTACGGCAGAACGCTCGTCGCACACAGCTTCCGAAGTTTTATACCATTCCTGAACCACACCGCTTACCGACAAACCTGCTCGCCCTTTTACGATTGGAATATACAGACGTGCATAAAGGTTTTTTGTCTTGTCTCCGGGCATTGTGTGATATTCGCCGCGAACTTCAACTTCCCATTCCGAACCAAGGTCTGCGCCCATCATCTCAGGAATAGGGAAAGCATTTGCTCCGAAATATCTTGGAGTGTATTTGAGGAATTCCATTTTCTCCCACCAACCTTCGGCTCTCAGAGGAATTGCAGCAGTGAGAAGTAAAAACAGAAAAATATATTTAAGCAAATGTTTTGTCATTTTATATATGTAAGCTTAAGTGATTGAATATATTTTGTGAAAAGATGGACAAAAGTATGAAATCTGATGTTTTTTGCAAACAAAATGATTGTGATATGTGCTGGAGTTTTTATTTTTGTGAAAGGAGAAGAGGATATGAGGAGTTAAGGAGTCAAGTAGTTAAGAAGTTAAGTAGTCAAGGAGTTTTTTATTTCTTGTCTCTGTAGCCTTGTCAACTCGTCAACTAAAAAGTTATTTATGGAAAAGAAAGACTATACATCTATATTAAATAATGCAGTGGATGCCCTTTCCGACCCACAATCAT
Source organism: Parabacteroides sp. KHUB-01 (assembly GCF_056640935.1). Taxonomy (NCBI): domain Bacteria; kingdom Pseudomonadati; phylum Bacteroidota; class Bacteroidia; order Bacteroidales; family Tannerellaceae; genus Parabacteroides; species Parabacteroides sp. KHUB-01. Next base: position 2,305,481 of record NZ_CM153256.1, read on the forward strand.
ACCGCGGACTGTTTCATAAGCAGAAAGACGGTGAGGCAATTCCTTCGTGGAAAACATTGTCGAAGATTGTGGAACTGTCAAGGGCAATCCTTTTTCCCGGATATTTCGGGAAATCATCAGTTCACAGCCGTACGATTAATTATCATATCGGTGTGAATGTGGAGGAAGTGTTCCGTATGCTTGCAGGACAAATACAGGCTGGTCTGTGCTTTGGCGCAGCAAACTGTGAGAGTTTGTCGCATGAATCTCCTTGCAGTGAGAATGCTACACGTATAGCTGCCGATTTTATTTCGAGATTGCCGGAGATTCGCCGTATATTGGCAACTGATGTTGAGGCTGCATATTTCGGAGACCCGGCTGCAACTTGCTTTGGCGAGATTATCTGTTGTTATCCTGCAATAAGGGCGGTAACTAACTACCGCATTGCCCATGAACTGTACAAGCTTCATGTTCCGCTTATCCCAAGAATAATTACTGAAATGGCGCATTCCGAAACAGGAATAGATATTCATCCAGGAGCAGAAATAGGACATCATTTCACCATCGACCACGGAACAGGTGTTGTTATTGGTGAAACATGTATAATAGGGAATCACGTGAAACTTTATCAGGGCGTAACTCTCGGAGCTAAAAGCTTCCCTTTGGATGAAGATGGAAATCCGATAAAAGGTATTCCACGTCATCCTATTCTTGAGGATGAAGTTACGGTTTATTCTAACGCAACTATTCTTGGAAGAATTACTATCGGTAAAGGTGCGACAATTGGAGGAAACATTTGGGTTACGGAGAATGTTGCGGCTGGACAAAGGATTGTACAGAGAAAATAAGAGAAGTTGACAAGTTGACAAGGGTTTTTTCTTGTTTCCTTGTTACCTCGTCCCCTCGTATCTAAATAATAATATATGGAAAGAAACATCAAAAACTCACTCATAGAACTTATAGGCAGCACACCATTGTTGCGCCTGTCCAATATTTTCGGCAATGAAGGCAGTGAAGCTGAAGTGTTGGTAAAAATAGAATACTTCAATCCAGGAGGAAGTGTGAAAGACCGCGCTGCACTTTCAATGATTGAAGATGCCGAAAAGAAAGGTTTATTGAAACCTGGAGGAACAATTATAGAACCGACAAGTGGAAACACCGGTGTTGGTCTGGCTTGGATTGCAGCCATCAGAGGTTATAAACTTATCCTTACAATGCCGGAAACTATGAGCATTGAAAGGAGAATGTTATTGAAAGCCTATGGCGGTGAATTGGTTCTGACTCCTGGAAATTTAGGAATGAAAGGAGCGATAGAAAAAGCGGAAGAATTGAATAAATCTATCCCGGGTTCCGTTATTCTCCGTCAGTTCGACAATCCGGCTAATCCTGCTGCACACAAGCAGACTGCAAAGGAAATATGGAAAGATACGGCTGGAAATATTGATTGCTTTATAGCTTGTGTGGGAACAGGCGGAACTCTTACCGGAACAGGAAGAGCTCTGAAAGCAATGAATCCTGACATTAATATTATTGGAGTTGAGCCTGCATCTTCTCCGGTATTGTCAGGAGGAAAAGCCGGAGCTCATAAGATTCAGGGAATTGGCGCAGGTTTTGTTCCTTCAATATATGACTCAACAATTGCCGACAGAATAATCACCGTTTCTGATGATGAGGCAATGGAAACAATGCGTCTGCTTGCCAGAACTGAAGGTCTTTTGGTTGGTATTTCTTCCGGTGCAGCTGTCAGTGCAGCTCTGAAAGTATGCAGAGAAGAGAAATATAAAGGAAAACGTATAGTTGTTCTTTTACCTGATACAGGAGAAAGATATTTGTCTTCAGGCGTGTTCTGAGGGAATGAACATATATACGGACTTGTCAGTTAGTCAACTTTTTAAATCTGAACATTATGGCAAATCCGAGAATACCGGGGCTGTCAGAAGCCGAAATGACAAAGGCTTTTGACAAGCTCAACAATTATAACAGGAATAAGAAATCCTACAAAGATGTGGGCTGTTATCTGGTTGTGCTTCCGCACGAAGGTTACAGCAAATATAGTTTGTGGATTTATACACCTTTGCTGGAACGCAGGGCAGTTTTGTTCATAAGCGAGCTGAGCGAGGATTTTTATATTTCGATGCGTTTCGTGACGTCGGAACTATGGTATTCCGAACGTTGTATATTCCTTGTGGATTATAACCAGAAACGAATGCAGACTCACGGCGATGACCTTATATCATTCGGGAAATACAGAGGGCATTATTTATATGAGATATTGAGAATCGACCCGTCATATATCAATTGGTTAGGATGTAAGTTCAATGCACGCATTCCTAAGCAGGAACGTATGGTGAAGATGTCTCAGGCATATATGCTTTTCTATATGGACAGACTGAAGAAGAAGAGCACTCAGCCTTATCGCAACAGTAAATTCTTGGGCAAGAAAGGCGATAAAATAAAAAGCCTTTCTGTGAAAGTCTTGAGAGTAAATCCTGAAGATGACCCATATTTGACGAAAGTTGAGGGAAACACTCCTTTGTTCTTTGTCCGCCAGAAAATAATGGCTGTCGATCATAATGGCAATCTTGTTGTCTTCAGTATTCCTGCCCAATTCCCCAGCTACGAATCCGGCAAGCTTTCTGCAATGGAGAAGAAATATATTCCGGGCGAAGTGCTTGGTATTGCTTCTGCACGCATTGCCGCTACTTATGTAAGTCATAACATTTGCTTCACCCGGCTTAATTATGTGAAGATGGAATAGGCGATATGTCATAACTCTGTTATTCAGATATTTGCATTTCTAGCCTTTTTTATATTGCTGAAAAACTTTTTTCATAGGGAAGAAAATAAATTTTCACCCGTATGAAAAAGAATTTTCATCGGCATGAAAAACTTTTTCCAGGCCTATGGAAAAGGTTGGGACATTAATCTTACTTTTGCACAGGATTTAGGTTTTCGATGTTTAGATATTATGGGCAAGGATAAAATGCTTTCGCCGAATTTCTGTTATATACTGGCGGCGAATTTTCTGTTGTATTTTGCATTCTACCTGATTATGCCGATTATGGCATTTTATTTGCAGGAAGAGTTTGGGGCAGATAAGACTTGGATAGGATTTATATTGTCCTGTTATACTGTGGCATGTCTGTGCATCAGACCTTTTTCCGGTTATTTGCTGGATACATTCTCGCGCCGTCCTCTTTATCTTGTTGCTTATCTTGTGTTTATTGCTGTGTTTGGAGGATATATTCTTGCCACTACCATAACATTGTTCGTTGCGTTGCGTATCATCCATGGTATTGCATTCGGAATGGTTACTGTTGCCGGAAACACACTGGTCATTGATGTTCTGCCTTCGTCGAGACGAGGAGAAGGAATCAGTTACTACGGACTGGCAAACAACATGGCAATGAGTTTCGGACCTATGATTGGTCTGTTTATGCACAATACATATTCTTATCCTTTTATATTTGCCTGCTCATTATTGTCCGGAAGTTTGGGTATGATAATGGCGTATATGGTGAAGACATCATACCGTGCTCCGGTAAAAAGAGAGCCGATATCATTGGACCGTTTCTTCCTTAAGAAAGGAATATGGGCGGGAATATCACTTCTACTTTTATCTATTCCATATGGAATGACTTCTACATATGTGGCAATGTATGCGGAGGAAATAGGTATAACCGTAAATTCGGGATTGTATTTTACATTCATGGCGATTGGCCTTGCTACATCGCGTATTATATCCGGAAAACAAGTAGATAAGGGAAGGATAACTCTTGTCATAACTTTAGGTATGTATCTTGCCGCCGGAACATTCTTCTGCCTTTCAGCATTGCATCTCCTTGCCGGATGGAATATTACATTAAGTTCTTATTTATATATAATCATAGCATTGATGCAGGGTATAGCGTTCGGAACAATGTTCCCGGCATTCAATACTTTGTTTGTAAATCTGGCTCAGAATAATCAGAGAGGAACGGCAACATCCACATATCTTACAAGTTGGGATGTGGGTACAGGTGCCGGACTTATGATTGGCGGACACATAGCGCAGCAGTGGGGTGGCTTTGAATACGCATATCTGTTTGGCGCAAGTCTGACGATAGTTTCAATTCTGTTTTTCCGATTCAAGGCAGGTCCACATTTTGAGAAGAATAAGTTGAGAGGATAGGAGCTAGGGTAAGAAGTTAAGAAGTCAAGGAGTTAAGAAGATATTCCCTATTTCCTATAGCCTTGTCAACTCGTCATCTTGTCAACTCGTCCCCTATAATTATAAATATAAATAACTGATTCAAAATGAAAATCATTGCCGATAACACAGTGCCATTCCTTAAAGGAGTAGCAGAGCCTGTGGCTGATATAGAATATATAAATTCAAAGGAATTCACACCGGAAAAGGTTAGTGATGCCGATGCGCTTATAGTGCGTAGTATAGATAAATGTACGCGTGAATTGCTAACCGGCAGTAAGGTTAAGCTTATAACTACAGCCACAATTGGTTTTGACCATATTGATACTCATTATTGCGATGAGGCAGGAATAACATGGTTCAATGCTCCGGGCTGCAATGCGGAGTCTGTAGGGCTTTATGTGCTTTCATCCTTGATTGCGGTGTCATTGCGTAGTGGCGAAGAGCTCAAGGGTAAGACTTTGGGAATTGTCGGTGTTGGTCATGTTGGTCGTGTAGTTGAAAGAATAGCAGGATATATGGGAATGAAAGTTCTTCGTAATGACCCGCCTCGTCAGGAGAAGGAGGGAAGTGACGGTTTTGTTTCTCTGGATACTATCGCTGAGGAATCTGATATAATAACCTTGCATGTTCCATTAACCAAAGAAGGAAAATATCCTACATGGCATCTTGCAAATACATCCTTTTTTGATAAACTTCGTAAAAAGCCTTGGTTGGTAAATAGCTGTCGTGGTGCAGTTCACGACACTGAAGCTTTGCTCAAAGCCGTTAAGGAAGGGAAAATCAGCCGTCTGATATTGGATTGTTGGGAAAACGAACCAACCATAAATCGGGAATTACTTTCTCTTTGTGACATAGCAACTCCTCATATTGCAGGTTTCTCAGCCGATGGAAAAGCGAATGGAACACGTGCTTGTTTGATGAATATTGAGAAATATTTTGATATAAGATTTGATAAATTGAAAGATGTGGTTCCTCCAGCACCGGCGAATGATGTAATAGATATGGATAAGTTTGGTGACAGTCACCGTGTTGAACAGGCAGTCCTAAGCTGTTTCAATCCGGAAAATATAGACAGTGAATTACGTCGGAAACCGGAAGATTTCGAGCTGTTCCGTACAAATTATAAGCATCCTCGCGAACTTCTTGCCTATAAGGTGGTAAATGCCCGGGAGGAAGAGAAAAAACAGCTCCGGAATCTTGGATTTTCCTGCTGAAACATGGATGAATCAGATGCCCAAAATTTCTATACATAAATGGATTTATCAGGGTATGTTTATTCAATTTGTAACTGATATAAATGTTAAATAGTTAGAAATTTGGCATAGTTTGGAGCATTTTAATGCACAAGAAAAGAAAAAATGTGCAATAATCAGCATTTTTAATGTAGTAAATTTGTGTTGTTACGTAAAAAATTCTTTTCTTTGCAGTGAAAAATAAAAAAGTAAATTCATATTATTAATCTAAATTAAAAAGTTATGTCTGAAGTTGCATCTAAAGTAAAAGCTATCATCGTTGATAAATTAAGTGTAGAAGAATCTGAAGTTACTAACGAAGCAAGCTTTACTAACGATTTAGGAGCAGACTCTCTTGATACAGTAGAATTGATTATGGAATTCGAAAAAGAATTCGGTATCTCAATTCCTGATGATCAAGCAGAAAAGATTACAACAGTAGGCGACGCTATCGCTTATATCGAAGCTAACGCGAAGTAATCAACCCCTTTTATAAAAAAAGGTATGGAATTAAAAAGAGTAGTAGTAACAGGTCTTGGTGCTATTTCTCCTCTTGGTAATACCCTCGCAGAAACCTGGGAGGGTATTATTAATGGTAAAAGCGGTGCAGGACCTATTACTCATTTTGACGCAAGTAAGTTTAAGACACAGTTTGCATGCGAAGTGAAGAACTTCGATTCATCATTGTATGTTGATCGTAAGGAAGCGCGCAAATGTGATCGTTATAGTTTGTTGGCCATCGGTGCAGCAAAACAAGCAATTGAAGATGCAGCGATGGACTTGGACAACGAAGACAAAAACCGCATAGGTGTTATCTTCGCTGCCGGTATTGGTGGTATCAAAACATTCGAAGATGAGGTAATGGGCTATGCTCAGACTAAAGATACAATCGGTCCGAAGTTCAATCCTTTCTTCATCCCTAAGATGATTGCTGATATCGCAGCCGGTCATATCTCTATGATTTATGGTTTCCGTGGTCCTAACTTTGCCACTGTTTCAGCTTGTGCATCTTCAACAAATGCTATTGCTGATGCATTCAACTATATCCGTTTGGGTAAAGCTAATGTAATTGTAACAGGTGGTGCAGAAGCTGCTATTGCTGCTGCAGGTGTTGGCGGATTCAACTCAATGAATGCATTGTCAACTCGCAACGATTCTCCGGAAACAGCATCTCGTCCGTTCAGTGCAAGCCGCGACGGTTTCGTTATGGGTGAAGGTTCTGCTTGCCTTGTGCTTGAAGAACTTGAACATGCTTTGGCTCGTGGTGCTAAAATCTATGCTGAAGTTGCAGGCGCAGGTATGTCAGCAGATGCTTATCACTTGACAGCAACTCATCCGGAAGGTCTTGGTGCACGCTTGACAATGACTAACGCTTTGGAAGATGCGGAAATGAAACCTGAAGACATTGACTATATCAATGTTCACGGAACATCAACACCAGTAGGTGATATCTCTGAAGCTAAGGCAATCAAGGAAGTATTTGGTGAGCATGCATATAAACTTAATATCAGCTCAACAAAGTCTATGACAGGCCATTTGCTTGGTGCTGCAGGTGCTTTGGAAGCTATTATCAGTGTAATGGCTGTTAAGGAAGATATCGTTCCTCCAACAATCAACCATGCTGAAGGCGATGAAGATCCTGAAATTGACTACAATTTGAACTTTACTTTCAATAATGCTCAGAAACGTACTGTCAATGCAGCTCTTTCAAATACATTCGGTTTCGGTGGTCACAATGCTACTGTTATCGTTAAAAAATTTGTGAAGTAACGTGTTATCACAATTATACAAGAAAATAAGGCTCCTTAAGAATAAAGGTAAGGAGCCTTATTTGTCTATTTACAAGATTACCGGTTATTACCCGGACGATATCAAGATTTACGAGCAGGCATTTCTTCACAGATCTTCGTCTGTCGAGGACGAGAATGGAAAATCACTTAACAACGAACGTTTGGAATTTCTGGGTGATGCTATTCTGGATGCCATAGTCGCTGATATTGTCTATGTTCATTTCCCTAATAAAAAGGAAGGTTATCTTACTAACACGCGTTCAAAAATAGTGAAGCGTGAGACATTGAACCATATAGCCCTCGAGCTTGGTCTTGATAAGATGGTGAAATATGCTACCAAGGTAAGTACTCACAATAATTATATATACGGAAATGCCTTGGAAGCACTTATTGGTGCTGTTTATCTGGATCACGGTTATTCTGCTGCTTTCGATTTCATAAGTAAGATTATCATCAGCAAATATATCGACCTTGATAATATTGCTAAGAAAGAAATGAACTTCAAATCGCATCTTATAGAATGGGGACAGAAAAACAAATTGTCCGTTGATTTCAGTATTATTGAATCATTCAACGATAATGACGGCAACCCGGTTTTTCAGACTTCTATAATTCTTGAGGGCGAGATACAAATGGGTATCGGAATAGGATATACAAAGAAAGAATCTCATCAGAACGCTGCACAAATGGCTTTGAAAAAGCTGCGCACGGACAAAGAATTCCAGCAGCTTGTCAATGATATAAAGAAAAAGAAAAAAGAAGCTCGTGCTGCCGAAAATAGTTCTGAGGTGAACAGTAGTGAACCTGTTGTTTCAAACGAACAGCCGGTCCTGACTGAGATTCAGACGGAAGAATTGGAACAAGAAAATACATCTCTGCAGACACAACAGGAATCTGTGGAAAAGTAAACAATAGATAAAGGAGGTAATAAGTCAGGATTTCATGCTTTTGACATATTGCCTCCTTTTTTATATCCGTAAGTTTGCATACATTTGCGTAATCTAATATCATTATCAGCAAAAATAGGCAATGGATTTATTAACAAAAAGTATTTCCGTATTTTTCCATTCCCGTCAGAAGGCTATTGAAAAATACTATAATCATGCTCATGAACTGCAGGATTTGCAGCTGAAATATCTTCTGAAAACTGCTGAGAAAACAGAATGGGGCAAAAGATATGGCTTCAACACAATTCATTCACATAATGATTTCTGCCGTATTCCAGTACAGACTTACGACTCTTTGAAGGCTGACATAAAGCGTATGCTTAATGGGGAGAGTAATATTATCTGGCCTACTCCCGTAAAATGGTTTGCCAAAAGCAGCGGCACAACAAGTGATAAAAGTAAATTCCTTCCGGTTACTTCTGAAGTTCTTAAGAAAACTCATTATCAGGGCGGTTTTGACACTGTCGCTTTATATTTGCGCAATAATCCGCAAAGTCGTTTTTTTCAAGGAAAAGGGCTGATTCTTGGTGGCAGTCACAGTCCATCGCCTCTGAATAAGGATATTCATTGTGGCGACCTTTCAGCTGTTCTTTTGCAGAATCTTAATCCGCTGGTTGAAACTATCCGTGTCCCTGAAAAGAAGATAATCCTGATGGATGAATGGGAAAGTAAAATAAAATCCATTGTTGAAAATACGTATAATAAGAATGTTTCCAACATATCCGGTGTTCCTTCCTGGATGCTTGTGCTTATCAAGGCTGTGATGAAAAAAGCAGGTGCGGAATATCTGACTGATGTATGGCCCAATCTCGAAGTATTCTTCCATGGAGGAATAAGTTTCAATCCTTATCGTGAACAGTATAAGTCGCTTATTCCATCGGACAAGATGCATTATATGGAAACTTATAACGCTTCCGAAGGTTTCTTCGGTATTCAGGACGACCCGAATGATGCCTCACTTCTGCTTATGCTCGATTATGGAATATATTACGAGTTTATTCCGCTCAATGAATTGGAGAATGATAATCCGACCGTATTGCCTCTTGAAGCGGTGGAAACCGGTAAAAATTATGCAATGCTTATCTCAACTCCCGGTGGTTTGTGGAGATATGAGATAGGGGATACAGTATGCTTTACTTCTACAAATCCATATAAATTTGTAATCTCTGGCAGAACAAAACATTTCATAAATGCCTTTGGCGAGGAACTTATGGTTCATAATGCCGATAAAGCTCTTGCCGAAGCCTGTAAACTTACCGGTGCAGTCATTACTGATTATACCGTGGCTCCTCTGTTCCTCCTTAACAATGCAAAAGGCCGTCATCAGTGGCTGATTGAATTTGACAGGCAACCTGAGTCATTAGCTGAATTTGCCCATATACTTGACTTTAAACTTCAGGAGGCAAATTCAGATTATGAGGCGAAACGATATAAGGAAATATCACTTCAGCCTTTAGAAGTCATTCCTGCACGTAAGAATTGCTTCTATGACTGGCTCAAAATGAAAGGGAAAGAAGGCGGACAGCATAAAATCCCGCGTCTGAGCAATAACCGCATTATTTTGGAAGAACTGCTGAAGATGAATAACGGGATTTGAAAAATTTGTAAACTCAAAAACTCAAAAACTCAAAAACTCAAAAACTCAAAAACTCAAAAACTTATATCTATGATATCCCCTAAACAAATAGGCCTGGACAAACTGGAGCAAACTTTCTCTTTGCCTGATGTTGTTACATTAAACGAGAAAGAAGATTGCCTTGTAATCCTTGACCAAACTCAACTTCCGGAACGGGAGATTTTCCTTAAAATTGAAGATGAAAAAGATCTGATAGATGCAATTGTACGATTAAAGGTCAGAGGAGCACCTGCAATTGGAGTTGCCGCAGCAGCAGGATTGTATGTTTGCTTCGTGCGTACTTTATTGTCAGTTTCTTCTGTGTCTCTTCTGAAAGAAGAATTTATGGCGTTGGCTGACAGAATTAGAGCTAGTCGACCAACTGCTGTTAATCTTTCGTGGGCACTCAACAGGATGGCTGATTGTTTCAATCAATATATAAACGGTAAGGAAATTCTTTCAGAGGAAGATTCTTTTGAATTGAAATCTCGTTTATTATCTGAGGCTATTAAAATCAAGGATGAGGATATAGAAATGTGCAGACAAATAGCTTCGCATGGAGTAGATTTGATTTCAGAAGGAAGCCGAATACTCACACATTGCAATGCTGGTCATCTTGCGGTGTCACGTTATGGAACAGCTCTTGCTCCAATCTATCTGGCGCAGGCTATGGGCTTGAATCCTAAAGTATATGCAGACGAAACACGCCCGTTGTTACAGGGCGCACGTCTTACCGCATACGAGTTGATGAGGTTTGGGGTTGATACAACTTTATCCTGCGATAATATGGCTGCATCATTGATGAGCCGTGGAATGGTTGATATGGTAATGGTTGGTTGTGACCGAATAGCGGCAAATGGCGATGTAGCAAACAAAATTGGAACTTGCGGACTTGCGGTTCTGGCACATCACTATGGCATCCCGTTCTATGTCCTGGGACCTAGCAGCACGTTTGATAAAGATACACCTACGGGGAATGATATTGTTATTGAACAGCGTTCCGCATATGAAGTAACCGAAATGCATTACATTCACCGTATGGCTCCCGAAAATGTAAAGGTTTATAATCCTGCATTCGATGTTACTCCTGCATCTCTTGTCACTGCATATGTAACGGAAAAAGGAGTTTTCAAAAATGTGGATTTAATGTAGTAATGTGTTGAAAAAAGATAGCAATGTTGAAATTGCAATAATTGTTTTATAAAAAACCTTCCGGAAAAATTTCTCCGGAAGTTTTTTTGTTAACCAAACAAATCTTTTTAATCCATTAAAGACTTTACTGTAATATGTCAGTTATTATCTAGTTCTTATGTTTGTGGATTTATTTTTCTACACCCCACTTTTTATTAGGTTTGTCACCCATTTCAAGTACTAAGGTTCCACCTTTCAGCAATTCTGATGCCGGGAATTTGAAAGAATTCAGAGGCTTGCCGTTGAGAGTAGCAGACTGAATATATTTGTTCAGACGTGAAGCGTTGCGTGCTTCGATAACGAATTTGTCGCCACGACCATAACGGTTGTCTAGTCTGATAATAGTCTTTTCATACAACGGGCTTGCGATTTCATAAACCGGATTAATATTACATCCTCCGTCTGTTTGGAATAATCCTATCGCAGCCATGATGAACCATGCACTCATTTGTCCCTGGTCTTCATCGCCAAGATAAGCATTTGCAATACCTGCGCCATAGTAGCGGTCGATGATTGAACGGCTCCATTTTTGAGTTTCCCAAGGTTTGCCCACCCAGTTAAATAGAAAAGCGAAATGCATTGACTGCTGGTTGCCCTGCACTACAGGGAAATCCCAATATTGGTCGTTTGGAGCATTGTAGCGCCATGGTTCGCTTGCTTGGAATCCCCATTCCAGACGTTCTATGAAACGTTTCTTGCCCATATAATCAGCCAGTGCCGGAACATCCTGGGGAACAAAATATGTAAGCTGCCAAGCATTTCCTTCAACATAATGCTGGTTTGCTCCTGAACGGAACGGGTCGAAATCTTTTGCCCATTTACCTTTGCTGTCTTTCAGAACGGCAAAACCTGATTTGCGGTCTATTACGTTTTTCCACCAGTAACCGCGTTCGTTGAATTTCTTGTAGATGTCATCCTTGCCAAGAGCTTTCGCAAACTGTCCTACAGTCCAGTCATCGTAGGAATATTCAAGAGAATTGGAGAAACGTCCCTGGTCAGACGGAACGTAACCATGTTCCAGATAAGTTTTCAAATCTCGGTTTCCGGCATATCCGTCGAATACTTTTTGTGATGGAGTGCTTTGCATTTTCAACATAGCTTCGAGTGCCTTGTCAGTGTCAAAGTCGCGTATACCCATTTGGTATGTACCAACGATAAGAGGAATTTCATGTTCTGCAACCATTACAGGGATATAATTCATACCAGCAGGGCCTTTAGCCAGCCATCCGTTGGCATCATACATGGCAAGCTGTGAGTTTACCCATCGTTTGCTCCATTCCGGAGTGACAAGATTCCAGAACTGGTTAAGATTCCAGAATGTATTCCAGAAAGCATCACATCCCAAAGCCATATCGTCAGAATTAGCCAGGCGGCGAACCTTCTTGTCTGTCGAAATCCATTCACCGTTTACGTCGCTCCATGTATTACGGCTACAAAGGGCTCGATACATATTGTTGTAGAAACGAGTCTTTTCCTGACTGTCTGCTGTATTTATCTGAACACGTCCGAAAATGTCGTTCCATACATCAAGCTGGTTTTTCTTGACAGCTTCGAAATTCCAACCGAATGGTCGTGTTATTTCTGTCTCAAGGTTCAGACTGGCATTCTCAATACTAACCAGAGAAATACCTGAACGAACCTGAACAACAGGATTGTTCTTGACATCGAATTGCAGATATGCTCCTGCATCCTTCAAGTCTTTAGCTTTAAGGATGGTGTCGCGTCTGACTTCTCCATCTACCCAAATACCCATATCTGCGATAGGCTGGTCAAATTCAAGAACAAAATGAAGCTTATAGTCTTGGTCAGCATCATCACTCCATACATTCTTTGACAACTGATGACTTACACCTTCGATTCTATAATCGTTGACACGGCGCAGCTCAACTTCGCGAAGCATATAGTCGTATTCTGTCGGGATGTGCAAATCCACAAGGATACGTGCTCCTTCGCGGTCTGTCGGGAATGTATATCTTTGGAAACCGCATCGGGTTGTGGCAGTCAGTTCTGCCTTAATATCATAGTCCTCAAGATTTATCGCATAATATCCGATACCGGCTTTTTCCGTGCGTTTATCAATACGTGAACGATATCCGGAATCCGGATCAGCTTCGTCACCTTCCTGAATAACCAGTTTGCCGTTTGTAGGCATCAGGCCTAATCCGCCCAAAGTCCATTCATGGATATGGCTGAAGCAACCGATATTTTCAAACGTAGGTTGGTATCCGCTTTGCCATCCGCTGTTCTGGTTGTCCGGACTGAGCTTAACCATACTGAAAGGCATCCATGGTCCCGGTGCAATCATCCAGCGTGAGTGTCCTGTTCCTATGCGTGTGTCAACATAGTCGGCAAGGGTCTGTTCCGGTTTCTGAGAACGGGTCACTGAACCTTTGGCAATAACTTTACCGTCAGCTTTCACTACATAGTTGCTTTTCTTGTCAGCTTTAACTGCCGGCATTGGAGCTTCCAGGATATATCGTGCAGTATCCAGGCGTTGTGAGAAAACTTTTTTGCCGTCAAGTTCAACTTCAAGGTTCGGCCTTCCTGAAAGCTCTTCAACATCGACAAGTAAAGGCTGAACACTGTTTCCGTTGTCTTTCAACTCGTATTCTGCTGCTTTTACGTTACGCACAAAAGCTTTTCCAGGCTTTACAAGAGAAACACCGGACGGACCTTCAAGCATTACCTGGTCGAACATAATCCACGAACCTTGAAGGACAGACAGACGTATCTCGTTTCCTCCTTCGTGCAGGCATTCCGGATTAACAGGAATTTCAATTCTGTTTTCAGTAGTGCCGGATAAATCACCTGTTATAGAGTTTTTGTTTTTACCTTTTGGCAATTGGAATTTCCATATTTCTCCGTTCACGGTAACCTTCAAAAGTGGAGGTAATTCAACTGCATTATCCAGAACGTCGATAACCAGTTTCCACTGTTTCGACGAAGAAGGCATTTTTTCTATTCCGAAAAGTATGGTTGTTTCGTGAGTACGCCAGCCGGAAGTTCCTCCTGTGCCGCCCCATCCGTCGGATGGTCCGGGAATGATATAAGGAAAGTCTTTCTCTGCATCAGAATGTCCGATAAGGAAATATCTGTCTTCATATCCGAAATCATGTGCCAGATAGTCCTTGTATTTGTCCGGAGCCAATGCGAATCCTTTGGCGCTGTTGTCGTTGTTGCCTATTGTCCATATCTGTTCGGCAAATATTGGCTGCGAACAGAATGCCGTAGCTAATAATAAAGAGGCTATTCGTTTATTCATGATATTGTTGTGTTTTTATGCAAAATAACGGAAAAAATTACCAGGAAGGATGGTTGTTTTTTATTATGTGGTTGGACTATCTTATGAAATTGAAGTTTCGCGTGATTCCAGTCCTTTAACTTGTTAAGTTTTAATGATGATACATTATATTTACATTGTTAAAATTCCATATATTTCGCCGTTTTAGTATCATTAATTGAAAATAACAGACTTTTTGCTAACTCGTGATTTGTTCATTTTGATTCTGAAAAATTGATTTTTCTCTTCTTTTTCTATCATTTCAGAAAATCATTGCAATGATTTGGGTAAGTTATCTCAATCGTTTCACCAAGTTATTGTAATGATTCGGGACACTCTTCACAATGATTACCTCAAGTCATTGCAATCAAATTTTTAACAAATGCTCTAGTTAGTTTAATAAATTGTTTTTTAGTGAAAAAATGGACGTTAAAACTATGTTTTTTATTCAGGAATAAGAAAATATACGATTGTTTTGGGAAAGATATTTTGATATGTAATCTTTGTTTTTCTTTTACTCTTTGATATTGGAGTTGAAAATCATTGCAATGAATAATATATTTTGTAAGTTTTATATGAAAAATACTGTCAATTTGTATTTCCTTAAGTTCATGAGAATGCCATCGTTTTGGAATATTTGTAGTTTGCTCTGAAATAACGGAATCTCAGGGTAGTTAATTTGTCATAATGTCAAATTGACAAAATGATATTTCGCTGATTAAGTTTAGCAAGTTACTCAACCTGAAAGTTAACAAGGCTACAGAGACAAGTTGACAAGGAAAAATATCAGTTACTTTACATAGGATTATTAGAAAAACTTGAATTAATGAAAACTATGCATTCATTTGCCTCTGCAATTATCTTTTACTAACTTTGTTACATAGCAAAACATAAATTTATCCCGATAATGAAATACCCAATAGGCATCCAAAGTTTCGACCGGCTGATAGAAGACGGTTTTGTATATGTTGATAAGACAGATATGGTTTATTCCTTGGTTAAGGAGGGCACGATATACTTTCTGAGCCGTCCGCGCCGTTTCGGAAAAAGTCTTTTGGTATCTACATTGAAGAATTATTTCCTTGGCAGGAAAGAACTGTTTAAGGGCTTGAAGATAGATTCGTTGGAGAATGAGTGGAAGGTTTATCCTGTGTTCCACATGGATTTCAATGGGGGAGAATATACCTTGCCCGGTTCGTTGAGAAGTGCTATTCTCGGTTATATCAGCCGATGGGAAAAGGAATATGATATAGAGAGCGTGGAACAGGAAGTAAATCTTGGTATGCGTTTTAAGGAAGTATTGTCAAAAGCCCATGAAGTAAGCGGCCACCGAGCAGTGGTGTTGGTGGATGAGTATGACAAGCCGATACTCGATGTTCTTGATATAGATAAGGATTTGGAAGAAGAACACCGTAATATATTGAAAGGATTCTATTCTGTATTTAAAAGTGCAGACGAGCATCTGCAATTTGTATTTCTGACAGGAGTGACGAAGTTTTCCCAGGTCAGCGTGTTCAGCGGATTCAACCAGCTGTTCGATATAAGTATGCACAGTAAATATGAAACATTGTGCGGAATATCGCAGGAAGAACTTGATTTAATATTTCATGAACCGATAACGGATATGTCCAAGACATACGGATGCTCCTATGAAGAAATGAGGTCAATGCTTAAGTCCCAGTATGACGGTTATCATTTCAGTAAGAGAATGACGGATGTATATAATCCTTTCAGCCTACTGAATGCGTTTGCAACATTGGATATATCAGACTATTGGTTCAAAAGCGGAACACCAACATATCTCATCCGTCTGTTATCCCATACGAACGAGAATATGAATGAGATAACCGGAAAATATTATTCAGCTGAGGAGTTTATCGATTATAAGGCAAGCGTAGAACTACCATTGCCAATGATATACCAGAGCGGTTATCTTACGATAAAAGACTTTGATTTACGTCGTAATGCATTTCTTCTGGACTATCCGAATAATGAGGTCAAGAAGGGCTTTTTATCATTAGTGGCAGGAAGTTATTTCAATACCAAAGAAAGTATCTATTCATGGATACGTAATGCCTCTTTTCAACTTGAGGATGGAATGATAGAAGATTTCCGTGCTGGACTGACCTCATTCCTTGCTAGCATACCGTACACAATGCGCAGGAAGGAGAACGAGCGTGAGCGGGAAAGATACTTCCATTATACATTCTACCTGATAATGCGCCTTATAGGAGTTTATACAGTTTATACGGAAAAGGTCCAGAGCCATGGTCGTGTCGATTGCATAGTTGAGACATCGGGATATATTTATATCTTCGAGTTCAAGCTTGACGGAAGCTCTGATGAAGCCATGCGCCAGATAGAAGAAAAAGGATATGCGCGTGAATATGAATCAGACAACCGCAAGTTGTATAAGATAGGTGCGGTGTTTTCATCAGAGACTGGAACGATAGAGGAGTGGAGAATATCTGAGAGGGAATAATAGAAAATTTATTATATCAAAAAAACCTTTTATACCATGAGAACCTATATATATTATTGTGTGTTGCTGATATTTTCATTACTTATATCAGGGTGTCGTAAGAAAGCCTCGATTTCACCTGTTTTGCAAGAAGCAGAATCGTTGTTACCTACCGATCCAGACAGTGCTTACCGTCTGCTGGAGGCTTTACCGTCTCCTGAAAAAAGTCGTAATCTTGAATATGCTACTTGGTGTTTGCTGTTTACCCAGGCGAAGGATAAGAGTTACCGAACGCATACTTCGGATTCTTTGATACGTTTTGCTACTGATTATTTCCGAACCTCAGGAGATAGGAAGCGTTATGCTACTGCCCTTTACACTTCCGGTCGTGTTGCCTCTGAGCTTGATGAACCTGATGATGCTGTCCGTTTTTATATAGAGGCGGAGGAAGTAGGAAGGGAAGTTGGAGATTATTATTTACTACATCTGATTACTTCTCATTTGGGAACTCTTTATGCGCACAGACGTTTTATGGACAAAGCTTCCGATACTTATCGGCGGTCATTGGAATATGCGGAGCAGTCCGGGGATAAGACGGATATTTCGAATGCTTGTTGTTCTTTGGGACGCATTTATGGTTTGCAGGAGAATTGGACCAAGGCAGATTCCTGTTATACTCTGGCTATACAGGTGGCTCGTGAAGCGGGTGATCCGGATTTTTTAAGTAAAGTTTTGTGCGAGTCGATTTTTATCATGGTGCAGATAGGCAATTTTGAGCGGGCAGAAGTTTGTTATCAGGAAATTGATACCTTGGTACAGGTCGATAAATGGCGTGGAAAGTATCAGTATTATGTGGGAAAAGGAAATCTTTTCCGTTTGCAGAAGAAATATCTATTGGCCATTCCTTATTTGGAAAAATCTCTCTCTTCGGATAATCCTTATACGCGTCGTTCGGCTTGTAAGAGGTTGTATTTAACTTATCGGGAAGAAGGGGATTATGCGAAAGCCTTTGAATATGTAGAGACCTATTGGGCAATTCAGGATTCAATCAAAGCTAATGAACATTTAGAGGCGATAGCCAAGGTAGAGGCAAAATACAACCAGGAGAAATTAAAACGTCATAATCAGGAGTTGGTTTGGAAATCCCGTTTGCTTTCTTGTGTAATTTTGTTGGCATTCTTGTCTTTATGGCTTATGTTTTTGTATGGCCGGCGTTATTATCGGAAAATCATCCGTCAGAAAGAAGCCCGTTTGGCGGGTTTGTCGGAACAAGTACGGAAATTGGAGAAGCAGAAGGAATCTAATTTGCAGCAGATAGCTTGTAAAGAGGATGAACTGAAAAAATTGTCCGAATTGTTGGATACCAGCCGAATCCACCAGTCAGATTGGAATATCCAAAAAGAGGAATTGCAGGTGTCGATTAATTCTTATAAACAAGCTAATCGGAAATTGGAGGAAGAATTGGAACAGTTACGAAAGAAACTTTCCGGTCGTCAGGTGACTTCTCGGGAAATAGCGGTTTCATCTCCCGGATCGATTTGTTGGAAAGATACAGTGTATGCCCGATTACAAAATGCTCCATATTGCCTGAAGGATGAAGATTGGGCAGAATTGTGCGGTTTTACGGATCTGGTGCACCATCATTTCTTGTCCCGCCTGAAAAAAGAGTTCCCGTCGTTGACCGAAAATGATATACATTATTGCTGTTTGTTTCGCTGGGCGTTTCCCAATTCCACGATAGCAACGGTTATGAATGTGTCACCAACCAGTGTCAGCCAGTGGAAACAGCGTTTCAAGAAGAAAGTAAACCAGTCTGAAATCGATACGTTTATTCGGGAATATTAGCCATAAAATAGGTATAGGAAAGTTCAGGAATTTCCTTCGGAAGAAATCATATTTTCCTCCGAAGGAAATTTTATTTTCTTCCGAACCTAATTCAAATTGGGTTCGGAAGTAATTTTGTTTGCTTATTTTAACGTGACGAGAAAAGCCCGTTGTATATATAAAATGGCACTTGCTTTTGCTAATGCGTTGGTATCTACTGGATTAGTATTTGAAATTTGTATATATGGATTTTTTGCTTTGTTGATTGGAGGGAGATAATTTTGCGACAAAACAAAAAATAATAGTTATCATGAAAAAAGTATGTTTGTTTTTGCTGTTAATGTTTAATGTATTTATAGCAAGTGCGCAATTTACAGTAGCTCCAGAATTGGGACTTTCAGCATTGAGTTACAATGGTGCCGGTGTTGGTTGGAAACCGGCGATAAAAGTAGGAGCATCCGTAGAGTATATGTTCCAATCCAATTTCTCTATAGAATCTGGATTGTTTTATACCCAGAGAGGATATTCCAAAGCTTTGGTAGATATACCACATGATATTTATAAGGCTGAAGCTCCATCTTTGGTCCGTCACCTTTTGCAGATGCCAATACATGCACGTTATTCCTGGAATATAGCAGATGAAACACGTTTGTTTGTAAGTGCTGGTCCTTATATAGGATTGTATTTGGCAAATAACTGGAAAAACACTCAGTTATATAAAGATTCAAGAGCGGGAAACACCTTTGACTGGGGATTTTCAGCTTCAGCCGGTGTTGAGGTTAAGCGAATGTTTTTCCGATTGGGATATGATATCTCACTTGGAAATGAGTTTGGAGATGGAGTAGCAGTCCGTTATAATGTAGGTACCCTTTCTGTAGGTTATAAGTTTTGAAAACATATATGAATCAGTAGTTAGAGGAGTAAAGTAATGACTCTTTTAACTACTGATTATTATTAATTGATATATAGTATATTGGCAAAACCTATTTTATATTATTGAATATCTTATCCTCTTTGTATTCTGTTAATTTATCTGGTTGATATTTATTGAAAAGCCTTATATTCATTTGCCCCTCCAATTATCTTTTACTAACTTTGTTACATATCAGAACATAAATTTATCCCGATAATGAAATACCCAATAGGCATCCAAAGTTTCGACCGGCTGATAGAAGACGGTTTTGTATATGTTGATAAGACAGATATGGTTTATTCCTTGGTTAAGGAGGGAACGATATACTTTCTGAGCCGTCCCCGCCGTTTTGGGAAAAGTCTTTTGGTATCCACATTGAAAAATTATTTCCTTGGCAGGAAAGAACTGTTTAAGGGATTGAAGATAGATTCGTTGGAGAAGGAGTGGAAGGTTTATCCTGTGTTCCACATGGATTTCAATGGTGGAAATTTTACTTGTAAAGGAGCTCTTAATGCCATGATTGATGACTATATATCAGGCTGGGAGAAACTTTATGATATATCGGGAGTTGATAAGGAAGTCGGTTTGGGTGTGAGATTCAGGCATGTATTGTCAAAAGCTCATGAAGTAAGCGGTCGCCGAGCAGTGGTATTGGTGGATGAGTATGACAAGCCGATACTTGATGTACTTGATGTGGATAAGGATTTGGAAGAAGAACACCGTAATATATTGAAAGGTTTTTATTCTGTATTTAAAAGTGCGGACGAGCACCTACAATTTGTATTTCTGACAGGAGTGACGAAGTTCTCCCAGGTCAGCGTGTTCAGCGGATTCAACCAGCCGTTCGATATCAGTATGCATGGCAAGTATGAGACATTGTGCGGTATTTCTCAGGCAGAACTTGAAGCTTCTTTCCGAGAATCAATAGATGAGATGAGGGAATTTTACAGATGTTCCTATGAAGAAATGATGTCGATGCTTAAATCCCAGTATGACGGTTATCATTTCAGTGATAAAATGACAGATGTGTATAATCCCTTCAGCCTGTTGAATGCTTTTTCGACAGGAAGGGTAAGTGACTATTGGTTCAAGAGTGGAACACCAACATATCTTATCCGTCTGTTATCCCATACGAACGAAAATATGAATGAGATAACCGGAAAATATTATTCAGCTGAGGAGTTTATCGATTATAAGGCAACAGTAGAACTGCCATTGCCAATGATATACCAGAGCGGTTATCTTACGATAAAAGATTTTGATTTACGGCGAAACGCATTTCTCTTGGATTATCCGAATAATGAGGTCAAGAAGGGCTTTTTGTCATTAGTGGCAGGAAGTTATTTCAATACCAAAGAAAGTATCTATTCATGGATACGTAATGCCTCTTTCCAGCTTGAGGATGGAATGATAGAAGATTTCCGTATCGGATTGACCTCATTCCTTGCAAGTATCCCATACACAATGCGCAGGAAGGAGAACGAGCGCGAGCGGGAAAGATACTTCCATTATACATTCTACCTGATAATGCGCCTTATAGGAGTTTATACAGTTTATACAGAGAAAGTCCAGAGCCATGGTCGTGTTGACTGTATCGTTGAAACACCTGAATATATTTATATCTTCGAATTCAAGCTTGACGGAAGTGTGGATGATGCAATGCGCCAGATAGAAGAAAAAGGATATGCGCGAGAATATGAATCAGACAATCGCAAGCTGTATAAGATAGGTGCGGTGTTCTCATCGGATACTGGGACGATAGAGGAGTGGAATATGGTTGAGAGAAATTAATGTGTTGAAGACTCAAGAAAATTTAGTATTATAAATTTACTACATTGTTAACTTAAAATTTTATGTTATGATAAACAGAAGAGACTTTTTACGTAATGCTTCTTTAGTTGCTTTAGGAGGATTGTTGGCAGGTAAACCGGATATGCTTTCTGCAACATCTACATCTGTTTTTTCAGATATGGAGGCTAATTCCAGTAAGAATTTCGGATTGCAGATTTATTCTTTGGGAAAAGAATTGACAGAAAATGTTCCGGAAGGCTTGAAGAAGGTTAAGAGTTATGGTTACAACTATATTGAGCTTGCAGGTTATAAAGACGGACGTTTGCATGGAATGACATTGAAAGAGTTCAAGAAAATCTGTGATGACTGTGGTTTGGAGATACGCAGTACTCATGTTAATCCTCCTGTACGTGAATATACAAAATCCAATAAGCAGCAAATAATGGATTATTGGAAAAAAACTGCAGCTGACCATGCAGAGATAGGTTGTAAATTACTGATTCAGCCAGGACAACCGTCAACACGTAGTAAGGAAGAAGTTGAGTATGTCGGTGAGATATTTAATGGAGCAGGGGAAATAGCTAAGGCTGCCGGTCTTAAGTTCGGTTATCACAACCATGAAGGTGAGTTCGCTTATGTGAAAGCAGGCGGAAAGGAATCTTTATTTGGACGCAGAGCTGTTCCGCGTGAGTCTAAGGATGAATATGAAATCATTTATGACGGTTTTATGAAATATACGGATCCGTCGCTGGTTTTCTTTGAAATGGATGTTTATTGGACAGTTATGGGGCAACAGGATCCTGTTGAATATATGAACAAGTACAAAAAACGCATTCAGGCACTGCATATCAAGGATAAAGCTGTATTAGGTAAATCCGGCATGATGAATTTCGAACAAATATTTAAACTGGCTTATTCAAATGGAATAAAGAGTTTCTTCGTCGAATTGGAAGGTATGAAGGGTGGAACACAATTCGAGGGAGTAAAAGGCTGTGCTGATTATCTTCTTGGAGCGAAATTTGTAAAATAAGATTTTGAAAGTCATATTTCCCAATGCTGGAAATATGACTTTTTTATACGCTCTCTGCTTCAATAACAAACGTGCTTCCTTCTCCATCTTTGGAAGTAGCATATATACTTCCTCCATGCATAGTTATAATCTGGCGGCAAAGACTGAGACCGATTCCGGAACCGGAATGACGAGTGGTGAAGAAAGGAATGAAAATACGATCCATAACTTCCGGCAGAATGCCTTCGCCATTGTCGGAGACTGAGGATATGATTTTATCTTGTTCCATTTTGGCGGAGATTCCTATTGCCGGATTTTCTTTGGAGGCACAAGCTTCGATAGCGTTTTTAATAAGGTTTATAAATACCTGTTCCATTTGTGAACGGTCTGCGTAGAAGCATAAGCCTTCGTTTTTCAAACTGAAAGATATGAAAGGCTGCGGAAAAAGTTTCTTCAAATCTGAAAAGAAATCCTTGATTGGTATTTTGTTTTTCACCGGAGGAGCAACACGTGTAAGCCGGCGATAATTCTCTACAAAATCAAGCAAACCTTTGCTACGGCGGTGAATCACTTCAATACCATGACGTACCGTAGCAGTGTCGTATACTGAATCTGCTGTGTTGCAACGCTCGCTAAGTGTTTCCGAAAGAGAGATGATAGGAGTTATGGAATTCATGATTTCGTGCGTAAGAACTCTGATAAGTTTTTGCCATGCTTCCATCTCTTTCCTTTCCAGGGCGTGATGTATGTTTTTCAGGCATACAATCCGGTGCTCTATTCCTTTTATGAATATACGGCTAGTTTCGACAGACAATTCTATTGGATAGGAGTCGTTGTCCATTCGTATCACTTTTTCGTTGTTATTTACGGCAGAAAGGATATTTTCCGGAATAAAAGGTTTATTGCCTATAATATTTACAGAGGCTTTGTTGCACCATTCTATTTTCCCGTTACTGCTACATACAATCATCGCGTTTTCTGTTTTGGAGAGAAGGTTTTCATAGAAATGCCTTTTCATCTCCTGTGTAGTGAACTTGTCACTAAGTTTCCGTAGCGCGGCAGAGAGTTCGTCGGCAAGTTCGGTCATTTCACTGTCGCTGAAAGGTGGTCTGATGGTTTGAGTGAGGTCGTTCTGCCTGATACAGTTTACGAGATATTTCCAGCTTTTCAACTGTTTCATCTGCATCATATACAGACTTATGGCTATACATATTATTAACAGGACAGGAACTACGATACAGAAAAGTATATCTGCGGCAATGCCATAGGCAAGAGCCACAGACAAGACAATGAGTCCGGCTATATGAGCTGAAAGCTTGAATATATATGTTCTCATAATTTGTATTTTTCTATTTTCCGATAAAGAGAGAATCTGGTTATACCCAGAAGTTCTGCTGCATAGCTGATATTTCCGCTGCTGAGGCGCATTGCACGTTCAATAGCGTTTTTCTCTACCTGTTCAAGATTCAGGATTTCGTCGGTACTTTTTCTCTTTTCTGCGCTTGAAGGATAAAGAGGAAAATCCGCAGGGCGCAACATATTCCCTCCGGCAAGTATGACGGCACGCTCGATAACATTCTGCAACTCTCTTACGTTGCCCGGCCAGTTGTATTTTAGCAGCTTCGATTCTGCCTCACGAGTAATACCACTTATATTCTTCCTGTATTTCCTGTTATAATGTTTCAGGAAATGTTCGGACAGCAGGATGATGTCGTTGCCACGTTCGCGGAGAGGCGGTATTTTAATCTCAATCGTATTTATCCTGTATAATAAATCCTGCCTGAAACTTCCTTCTGAAACCATATCGCCAAGGTTGGCATTTGTAGCACAAATAAGGCGAACATCTACCGGTATATTTTCAACTGCGCCCAGACGAGTTATATAACGCTTCTCTATAGCCGTCAGCAACTTCGCCTGCATAGGCATTGAGAGATTTCCTATTTCGTCGAGAAAAAGAGTGCCGCCGTTTGCTGCTTCGAAACGTCCGGGTTTTGACTTGCGGGCATCTGTGAAAGCTCCCTTCTCATATCCGAAAAGTTCGCTTTCGAAGAGTTGTTCCGGAATACTGCCGAGGTCTATTGTGATGAAAGTCTCGTTGCTGCGCGGAGAATAATGTTTGAGCAGGCGAGCCACCACGTCTTTACCCGTCCCGTTTTCCCCGGTTATCAGGATATTCGCATCTGTTTCGGAAAGCCGGATGATGGTATCTTTTATCTTTATCATCTCTGGAGATTCGCCAATAAGCAGAGGTGAATCGCTCCCGGAGTTGATTACGTTCATTTTCTCCTGTAGCCTTCCTACTTCTTTCCTTGATAAGCTTAGCTTAATAGCCGACGAAAGAGTTGCAAGCAGTTTTTCCTTTTCCCATGGTTTTGAGATGAAGTCTGTGGCTCCTGCCTTGATAGCCTTTACAGCTTTTTCCGTATCTGAATATGCAGTCATGAATATCACAATTGCGTCAGGATTGATGGCAAGAATCTGTTCAAGACATTCAAAACCTTCCTGTCCGCTTACGGCATCACGCTTAAAATTCATATCCAAAAGAATTACATCCGGATTGAAACTGTGCATGAAATGCTCGATGCGCGACGGCTGTGTAGTCACCTTTATCTTCTCCACATAAGGTTCGAGCAGAAGATTAAGAGCGAAGAGCACATCTTCGTTATCGTCGATTATTAATATTTTCCCTTTGTTTTCCATATTGGCAAATATATAAGTTATATGCATAGGTTGTGTGTGCGATAACGCACGATTTTTGTGCGCTTTCGCACTAGGATGAAGAAGAAGATTTATGAGTATTGCCTTGTAATATATTAAGTTATCGTTGTGGCATGGTTTTTGAATTTAATTCAGCGCAGAGTCGTTGGTAAATTGAAAATTAATTCTCTGTGACTCTGTGTTGATAAATACTTGTCAACTAATAAACTTAAAAACTCAAAAACTAATAAACTCAAAATATATGTACTTAAAGGCTCTCATACTTCTATTGCTCCCTTTGTCCATGGCTGCACAGAACACCATTCAGCTTACCTTATGGGAGTCAATAAAAATGGCACAGGATTTTTCGCCTGAGGCAAGGGCTGCCGAGCATACTTATCGCGCAGCTTATTGGAGTTATAGGGCATATAAGGCAAATTATCTTCCGGGAGTGAGTCTTGTTTCCACCCCTTTTCTGAATAGGCAGATAAACAAGATTACCCAGCCAGACGGAACGGAGCAGTTTATCCGGCAGAATCAGCTGAGCACGAACCTTTCACTGGAGATTAGCCAGAATATATGGTTTACGGGCGGAAACGTCTTTGTGCAGACCGGAACCCAAAGGATTGACGAGCTCTCGTCGAAATCAAAATCATACAGCACGATACCATTCTCAATAGGTTACAGCCAATCAATATTTGGATATAACAGCCTTAAGTGGGACAGGAAGATTGAGCCGGTACGTTTCAAAGAAGCCCGTAAGACATATGCGGAAACATTGGAGCTTATTTCCGCCAAGACTTGCGAACTGTTTTTCAATCTTGCAACGGCACAGGCTAATCTGAAAATAGCTGAGGCTAATTATGCTTCGGCAGATACTTTATACAGATATGCCCGTGGAAGATATGAAATAGGAAGTATAACGGAGAATGAGATGCTCCAACTTGAGGTAAACAAGTTGAATGAGGAAACTAATATGATGAAAGCCAGTATTGAGGTGGACGACGCCATGCTTACTTTCCGTTCATTCCTTGGTATAAGAGACGGGACAGAAATAGAAGTTACACTCAACCCTGAAGATATAGAGCCTTTTGAGGTTCCTCTGGACAAGGCTTTGGCTCTTGCCTACGAGAACAGTCCCGAAATGGAGACATACGAACGCTTGCGCTTGGAAAGCAAAAGTAACCTTGCGGCGGCAAGGGCGGAACGAGGTTTGAAAGCGGATTTGTATTTGCAATTTGGCTTGTCGCAAACAGGAAACGAACTCCTTGTTTCATACCGCAATCCTATGAACCAGCAATATGTAAGTCTTTCATTGGCTGTTCCTATCCTCGATTGGGGAAAGGGAAAAGGAAAGGTTCGTGTAGCAAAATCTCAAATTGAACTTGTGGAAACGCAGGTAGGGCAGGCGTTGACGGACTTCGAGCTTAATGTGCATAAGATGGTGCGTCAGTTCAATCTCCAGGCTAAACAGGTTGAGGTGGCAATCAAGACAGATGAAACGGCTCGTAAGCGTTATGACGTGGCAATGAAACTTTATCTGATGGGTAAATCATCCATACTGGATTTGAATGCTGCCACTGCTGAGAAAGACTCAGCACGACGTAATTGCTTATCTGCGATGAAAAC
Organism: Parabacteroides sp. KHUB-01; assembly: GCF_056640935.1. Classification (NCBI taxonomy): domain Bacteria; kingdom Pseudomonadati; phylum Bacteroidota; class Bacteroidia; order Bacteroidales; family Tannerellaceae; genus Parabacteroides; species Parabacteroides sp. KHUB-01. Next base: position 2,332,031 of record NZ_CM153256.1, read on the forward strand.
TTACTGGACATTGTATTTCGGATTGAGGAGTATGACACAGTATGATTTCAGGAATGGATGTGAAATAGAAATATCCTATTTATAAAATCTACGAGTTTCCGTGTCTCCATGTTGAAAAATAATATAACTCAAAAACTAATAAACTTAAAAACTCAAAAACTTAAAATGGATATCAAACTGGAAAAGAAACCCTGGTATATCAGATACCGTTATCATATCATCGGAGGAGCATTGCTTTTTATAGGATTGATATACGTAATCGTCCTTGCCTCAGGACCAAGCCGTCTGCGTATCAGTTCTGATGAAATCATGATAGAGGAAGTCCGGAACGATGATTTTATGGAATTTGTTGATGTAGAAGGCGTGGTGCATCCCATACTTACTATAGTTGTAAACTCGCGTGAGGCTGGGAACGTGGACCGAATAGTCGGAGAGGAAGGCAGTCTGCTTAAAAAAGGAGATACGATACTCACTCTCACTAATCCCAATCTGCTGCGTGAGATAGAAGACCAGCAGGATGAGTGGGAAAAGCAGCGTATATCCTATCAGGAAAAGGCTCTGGAAATGGAACAGAAAAGCCTTACGCTGAAACAGCAAACTCTCGAAGCCGAATATGAATTGAACAAAATCCGTAAAAGTTTCTCGCTGGAGAAAGAAGAATATGCGATGGGTATCCGCAGCAAGGCACAGTTGGAAGTGTCGGAAGATGAATTCCGTTATAAAACAGAATCCACACGCCTGAAACTGAAAAGCCTGCAAAGTGATTCGGCGATGACGATAATAAGGAAAGAGCTTCTTCTGAACGATTTCAATCGTGAGGAGAAAAAACTTTTGAGAAGCCGGCAGAGAATGGAAGATTTGGTGGTTCGTTCACCGTTGGACGGTCAGTTGAGTTTCGTAAAGGTTACTCCCGGCCAGCAGGTAACAGCCGGAGAGAATATAGCTGAAGTGAAGGTTATGGACCAGTTTAAAATCAACACCTCAATCAGCGAATATTATATCGACAGGGTGACGAGCGGATTGCCGGCGACAATTACTTATCAGGGAAAACGCTATCCTTTGAAAGTTAGCAAGGTCATTCCTGAAGTGAAAGACCGCCTTTTCGAGGTCGATTTGGTGTTTACCGGAGAAATGCCCGAGAATGTCCGCCTCGGGAAAAGCTATAGAGTACAGATTGAACTCGGTCAGCCCGAAAAAACAATTGTCATACCTCGTGGAAATTTCTATCAGCAGACCGGAGGGCAATGGATTTATAAGGTGAATGCGGATAAAACCAAAGCAGTGAAAGTTCCCCTGAGCATTGGACGGCAAAACCCTCGCCAGTATGAAGTGACTGACGGATTGCAACCCGGAGAGTTTGTGATAGTCTCGGGATATGATAAATTTGGAGGGGCGGAGGTGCTGGAGTTGAGGTGAAACTAAACAAATTGACAAGGTGTTATGAGCGAATAAAAAATTTGTATTTGAGGTCTTGTCAACAAATGAACTAATAAACTTAATAACTAACATTATGAAAACACTTAAACACGCTATTCGTTATTTGTTTCGTTCAAAGACTTATACGACAATAAATCTTATAGGCTTGTCGTTTAGTCTGGCTTGTTGCCTGTTACTTGTTCATTATATCCATAGAGAGTTGACAGTGGATACTCATTGTGTGGACAGGGAGAATATATATGCTGTGAAAATGAATATGCAGGGAAATTCATATTTGGGAGAGATAAAGGATAAACAAAGTGTTGGTATAGATGTATCGTCAATAAAGAATTCAACCCGTATCCTTCCTTCACAGAATGATTTTATTATAAACGGGGAACATCGGTTTGTTACCCGCACGCTTGGCATAGATAGTTTATTCTTCAAGTTTTTTGACTATAAGCTATTGCAAGGAACAACAGATATGGATATTCCGGAGTCTGTATGGTTAATGAAAGATTTTGCTGATAAGGTTTTTGGAAAAGAAAATCCGGTAGGGAAGGTTATAGGATATTCGAACGGTAAAGAATTGGTGGTAAAAGGAATATTGAATCAACCAGAGAATAAGACTTCGATAAACTTTGATATACTGGTACCGATTTCATTTGTAGGAGGAAATATGACGCCAATGGAATTCTATTCATTTACAGAAGGAACAGATGTGTCAAAGTTGAATATGGAAGGAAACAAACAGCATAAACTTTATCCTTCAGATGCTGATTCGCGTGAATTTACATTTGAGTTTATTCCTGTAAAAGATGTTTATCTTGACCAGTCTTTGAAAAGGGAATTGACGGATATGATTTATGGCGGAAATCGTTTTTACCTGATGATTACGACTGGAGTTTGTCTGTTGTTGTTTGTAACAGGCCTTCTTAATTTCGTGAATATTTATTTGATAACATTGCTGAAACGAGGAAAGGAATACGGCTTGAAACGGGTTTTCGGAGCTTCCGGCAGGAATGTCTTTCTGCAGATATGGACAGAGAATTTTCTATTGATGGCTCTTTCTCTGGTAATAGCCTGGCTTTTTATGGAAATAATGATTATTCCTCTCGGAGATATGTTAGATATAACATATGAATATAAAATGTTTGATTTCTTGTCAGCATTGGCTATTCTTATTGTAGTTCCGATATTGACTTCGATTTATCCTTACTGGAAATATAGCAATACGTCGCCGGTATTATCTATACGTTCTGTCAGTCTTAGTATATCGTCGGTACGGATGCGTAAAGTATTCTTGAGTGTTCAGTATGTTTTGACGTTTTTGTTGTTGTCTATGTCTTTTTATTTTAATAATCAACTAGAAGTCATGCTCAATACAGAGCCAGGTTTCAGAACTAAAGATGTGATAATTGCAAATCTGGTTTATGAATCAAAAGATTTCCAGAGCTATACACCCGAATATATGCAACAAAGAATGCAACGAGTTTCAGCGATTGACGCCAAGTTGTCTTCGTGCCCTGATATAGAACAGTGGGAAGCAAGCTATATTGATATTTTAAACGGTGATTATGAAAGTAATTTCTTTAATGGAGAAGGACAGAAATTCACATTGAATATGCGTCTTGCTTCTCCTCGTTTTTTTGACTTGTATGATATCCGTTTTCAAGAATGTGCATCTGGAGATAAATTAAGTTTTGATGGAGCATTTTGTGTTGCCGTTTTAAATAGGGCTGCAATGGATTTGCTGGGTTACGATAATATTCAGGGCGCTGTTATAACTGAAGAAACTCCAATGATGTCGAGAGGAAGACAGAATGCGACATTCCCTGTTGTTGCAGTTGTAGAAGACTATTACGGAGGTCACCTCTCTTTAGGCAAGAAACCAACGGTATTCTTTGTTATGGAGAATATAAGTGGGGATTTTTATCAGATTGCTTGTGTTCCGGGAAAGGTTAAGAATGTTTTATCTTATTTGGAAAAAGTAGAAAAAGATGTGTATGGCAGTGGAGATTTCTCTTATACTATGCTTGAGGATGATGTAGCTAAATTGTATGCGAATGACAGACGTATAGCTAATATTTACACCGTATTTGCCATAGTTGCTATAGTGGTCTCTTGCCTTGGACTGTTCGGAATCTCATTGTTTGATATGCGGCAGCATTATAAGGAAATTGCAATACGCAAAATAAATGGAGCCGGATTCAAGGAAATAAATCTGATGTTTTTAAGGAAATATCTTATGTTACTGATAATATCCTTTATAGTTTCCATTCCGTTGTCATTGATGTTGATTTTCAGCTATACAGATAATTTTGTTGTTAAGGCTCAGGTAGGTATTGATATCTTCCTGTTTGCTTTTGTAATAGTTACAGTGATTTCTTTAGGAACATTATACTGGCAAGTCCATAAGGCGGCAAGTATAAATCCGGCAGAGACAATTAAAACAGAATAGTTGACAAGGAAACAAGTGGAATTACCTTGTATCTGAAGCCTTGTCAACTCTAAGGAGTCAAGAAGTTAAGTAGTTAAGAAGTCAAGAAGAAATATCTTATTTCTTGTAGCCTTGTCAACTCGTCAACTTGTCAACTAATAAACTTAAAAACTTAAAAACTCAAAAACTCAAAACATATGCCCCTTGCATTTACTCTCAAAATGATTTTCCGTAGTTGGTGGAGAAACAAACTGTTTTTCCTCATAGCGGTGACAAGTCTTTCAATCGGATTGGCTGGGACTAATCTTTTGATGACATATTTCGTACATGATTATTTCATAGAGGAAGGCAATCCATATAAAGATCGTATTTTCTGTCTGCGGCAGGATAATCCGTTTGAACGAGACCAGAAAGTAGCTTATGCTGCAGGTGATGCTTCTATGAAGATAAAGGAAACAATTCCCGGAGTAGAGGATTATTTCAGAATACAAAGTTTCGGGAATGCTTCTGTGGAATATGACGGACAGACTTCGGACAATTTGAATATTATAGGAGTGGATTCCACATTGAACAGCTTTTTCCCTATGACTGTTGTATCCGGTGATTTGTCGCAGGCACTAGGCAAGCCGGATAAGGTTGCAATGAGCCGGTCATACTCCAAGCGTATGTTTGGAAACGACAATCCATTGGGAAAGTCTTTGAAAATTCATTTTGATGAAGGGATGAAGATTGTTGAGGTGGTTGCGATAGTGGAGGATAACACTCAGTCGTTGCTGAAATTTGATATGCTTTCAAAGCTGTCCGATGATTATTATGGAGGAGTGACTTTTATAAGATTGTCGAATGGCGTTTCTCCGTCAAAAATAGAGTCTGCCATCCGTGCTGATGAATCCATAAAGACTTTATTGCCGGGACAAACGCAATATTATGTTGATAAGCTTTCTGATTTGTATTTTGTTTCCGCAAAAGGAACAAGCCAGCAGCCATTGCCTTTCATACAGCAAGCACAAGTACAGTTGTTGTATGCCGGGATTCTGTCCGCATTACTTATTCTGGTGATTGCCTGCTGCAATTATACGAATATGAATATTAGCCGGATGATGCAGCAGTTGAAGATGATCCATGTGGAAAAACTTATGGGAGGCTCGATGAGGGAAATACGTACGCAGTTGTTTGGTGACGTGTTGCTGACTGTTATCATTTCGTTTCTGTTCTCAATGATTATAATAGCGGACGTGTTACCTTATTTTAATTCCGTACTTGGTTCACGTCTTACATTCTCGTTTTTCTTCAGTGGAATGATGTTTCCGATACTTGTTGTTTTTATGTTGGTGATTGCCGTTATCCCTGCATGGTATGCGAGCCGCCGGCTGATGAAAATGGATTATTCGGAATATAGGACTACATATACGGGACGAAACAGACAGCTTTTTGTCGGTGCGCTAGTTGTTGTACAGTTTGCTATTGCTTGTGCTTTGGTGTTGGCTACAGATATGGCATATAAGCAGAAAGAACTGATTGTTAGCAGGGCTTGTCATTATGAGGGACTGATTGAAATTGGAGATATGTTTGCACCACCCGCAGCGCCTATGAAGGCAGCGCTGGAGGAAGATGTGGAAGGAATAAAATCCGTAACCCTGTCGAAAAGCTCGATATTGTATTCTTTTATCAGAGAATTGAATATACCTCAATATGACGGTTCGGAAAAACACAGCTTCCTGCTTATGATATATAGCGATACCTCTCTGGTCAGAACTATGGGATTACGCCAGTTGTCGGGATATTCTCCGGATAAGCTTCATCAGCAGTTTTCATATCCTGCATTGGTAAATGAAAGTTACGTGCGTAATCTTGTTCCTGAAGGAGTAGATCCAATAGGGAGAACATTGAGGGAATTTGATGAATTGGCAGATTCATTATATGTGGTAGGTGGAGTAATAAATGATTTTCCGGTCAATTCCTTGGAAAATGAAATAACTCCTGCTGTCATTTATTTGCCGCCAGCATCCGAAATGGCTAAGGCAAATGTGCTACATATAAAGATGGATATCCAGAATAAGGAAGAAACTATAAGCCGCATCAAAACAAAATGGGAAGAAGTGAACGAAGGCGTTGATTTCAAATACATAGATATGTATTCGGATTTTATGGATAAAAACAAACGCTTCACTTCTTATTCGGAGATTATAACCATTTATGCAGTAATAGGCTTGTTGCTTACTTTGTTTGGATTGATGGGAATATCCTGGTATGCAATCCGACAGAGAAGCCGTGAGATACGGATACGCAAGATTCACGGAGCAAACAACCGTGATATTCTTTGGCTGTTGAACAAGCCGTTCATAATACAGGCAACGATTGCTTATCTGATGGCATTACCTGTTACATATGGATTGGTCTCTTCATGGCTTGAACAGTTTGCATATCATGTTTCATTTTCTCTATTTGATTTTATCCTGCCATTATTTGCAGTATGGATTGTTGCGGTAGTTACGGTTGGTATTAATTCATCGTGTTTAAAAAGGAGTCAAGAAGTTAAGTAGTCAAGGAGTCAAGAAGAAATATCTTATTTCCTGAAGCCTTGTCAACTTGTCCCCTTGTCAACTAATAACTCAAAAACTTAAAAACTAATAACCTCAAAAACTCAAAACATATGCTTAAAACAGAAAATTTAAAGAAAGTATTCCGCACAGACGAAGTGGAAACTTGGGCGTTGAACAACGTAAATATCGAAGTGAAAAAAGGCGAATTTGTAGCCATAATGGGACCATCCGGTTGCGGCAAGTCCACGTTGATGAACATCCTGGGATTGTTGGATAATCCTACGGAAGGAACATATTATCTGGACGGAGTCGAGGTATCCAAATACTCAGAAGCCGAGCGTACGAATCTGAGGAAAGGAGTTATTGGCTTTGTGTTCCAGAGTTTCAACCTGATTGATGAGCTGAATGTGTATGAGAACATAGAGCTTCCGCTCCTTTATATGGGAATTCCTTCTGATGAACGTAAGCGCAGGGTAGAGGAAGCAATGGAAAGAATGTCTATTGCCCATCGTGCCAAGCACTTCCCTCAGCAGCTTTCCGGAGGTCAGCAGCAGCGTGTGGCAATAGCACGTGCCGTTGTGGCAAATCCAAAACTTATATTAGCCGACGAGCCAACCGGAAATCTTGATTCTCGCAATGGAAAAGAAGTGATGGAACTTCTTACGGAACTAAACCATGAAGGAACAACTGTGGTTATGGTTACGCATTCTCAACATGATGCCGGATATGCCGGAAGAATTATTAACCTTTTCGACGGTCAGATAGTTTCGGAATACAATTAATCAGGTCCTATAATTTTAAGTAAGAAAATCAAAAGATATAAGAGAAATTATGAACATAGCGATAAAAGCGTTAATTTTATCTGAAACTTAGTTTTTGTAACGCTAAATATTTATATATGAAAAAGCTAGTATTATTTCTCTTATGTTTTTTGAGTGTTTGTTCTGTATATTCCATTGAGGTGTCAAGGATGGAGCCTTCCTGCTGGTGGGTAGGAATGAAAAATCCGGAATTACAGATTATGGTGTATGGTGATAATATTGCAGAGTCAAAGGTGCATATTGATTATCCGGGAGTAAAAATCAAGGAAGTTGTTGAGTTGGAAAATCCCAATTATCTGTTTATTTATTTGGATATATCCAAGGAAGCTTCTCCAGGAGTAATGAATTTGACATTCCAGAAAGGAAAAGAAAGTCTAACCAAGAATTTTGAGTTGAAGGAAAGGAATAAAAAACCTGGAGCTGCCGGTTTTTCTTCTGCGGATGTTATGTATCTGATAACTCCGGACCGTTTTGCAAATGCAGATCCGTCAAATGATAATCTGGATGATGTGAAAATTGACCGTTCAAAGGCTGGTGCACGTCATGGTGGTGACTTACGCGGTATTATAAATAAGTTGGATTATATTCGCGATTTAGGCTTTACTACAATCTGGTTGAATCCAGTGTTGGAGAACAGGATGCCAGGTGGTTCTTATCATGGATATGCTATTACGGATTTTTATCAGGTGGATCCTCGTTTTGGAACAAACGAAGAATATTGTGAGCTTGTAGATAAAGCACATGAAAAAGGTCTGAAAGTTGTGATGGATATGATTTTCAACCATTGCGGCAGTTCTCACTGGTGGCTGAAGGATTTCCCTTCTTCGGATTGGTTGAACAATCAGGAAAACTATGTTCAGACAAATCATTATAAGTGGACTCTTATGGATGTTCATGCTCCTAAATCAGAAAAGGATATTCTGGTTAACGGATGGTTCACCAGAGGTATGCCGGACTTGAACCAAAAGAACAAGCATTTGGCACGCTATTTGGTTCAGAACAGTATCTGGTGGATTGAATATGCACGTATAGATGGTATTCGCCAGGATACTCATCCTTATGCAGATTCTGAATTTATGGCTGCATGGTGTAAGGAAGTGGAAAATGAATATCCGGACTTCAATATTGTGGGTGAGGCGTGGTATCCGAGAGGGACAGCTTCTGCCTGGTGGCAAAGGGATTCAAAATTGAATGAATCAAACAGTAACCTGAAAACGGTAATGGATTTTGATTTGACTTTCACTTGCCAAAAGGCATTTGTGGATGAATGTTCAAGCAGTGAAGGTTCAGAAGCAGGTTTGTTCAAGATTTATGAAGTGATTGCCCAGGATTTTATGTTTTCAGACCCAAACAATATTTTGACTTTCCTGGATAATCATGACTTAGGCCGTTTTATGCGAAAAGGAGAATCTGACTTGAGAAGATATAAACAGGCAATAGCATTTTTATTGACTACACGCGGAATACCTCAGATTTATTATGGAACGGAAATCCTGATGTATGGAACCAAAGCGGAAGGTGACGGTGTTATCCGCACAGATTTTCCTGGAGGCTGGAGTGGCGACCCAAAGAATGCTTTCACTGCCGAAGGACGTACGGATTTGCAGAATGAAGCATGGAACTATATGAAAAAACTCTTGAACTGGAGGAAAGGTTGTGATGCAGTGAAAGAAGGAAAACTAATCCATTATACTCCGGACCAGTCTGGTTGTTATGTATATGCAAGAATTAAAGGAGACAAGACTGTCCTGGTTTTAATGAATGGAACAAATCAGAATAAGGCATTAGATATGAAACGCTTCCATGAGGTTATAAAGGATTCTCGTTCGGGAAAGGATGTTATAACAGAAACTACTGTTCCGGTTGACGGAACTGTTGAAATTCCTGCACGTGGTATTTATATTTTGGAGCTTCTCTAAATTTCAAGTTGACAAGGAGAAGATGTTTAGATTCTCCTTGTCAACTCGTCAACTTATAGTTAGTCTTGTGAAACTGAATCAATTCTTTTCAGTGAACTTGCCAAGAGCAAGATATTTCTCATACAATCCCTGATATACAGCCGCACGTGCAGCATCAGGATAATATTCTTTGGCAAAGCCTGAATTCATAGCTGCAATAGCATCTTCTACCTTAGGATATACGCCGGCAGCTGTTGCTGCAAACATTGCTGCTCCCAATGCACAAGCCTGGTCGGTGTTGCACACTTTCACAGGCATATTCAGAACGTCGCTCAATGTCTGCATTACGAAAGGAGATTTCAGAGCAATACCTCCGATTCCAATTACATTGTCAATTTTCACACCTTCGTTGCGGAAACGGTCCACAATAGCTTTTCCTCCGAAAGCCGTTGCTTCAACCAATGCACGGAAGATTCGTGGAGCGTCAGAACCGAGACTCAGACCAGTGATACTTCCTTTCAGCATCTGGTTTGCATCCGGAGTACGACGGCCATTGATCCAGTCTGTTGCAATGATTGTACTTTCTTCCATTGGAATTTTTTCTGCTTCGGCAGTAAGTTCAGGTATGATTCTGTCTGAAGTTTCCTCAATAAGTTTCTTCTTTGTTTCTTCATCAATGATTGATGATTTAGCCAGAATATTCTTTAGCGGGAACTCAAGGACTTTCTTGAACCAGGCATATACATCACCGAATGCAGACTGACCTGCTTCCAGACCAACCATTCCAGGGATTACAGAACCATCCACCTGACCGCAAATACCTTTGATAAGATTATCTCCGATTTCTTCATACGAAGCCACCATCACGTCGCAAGTTGATGTTCCTATAACGCGGACAAAAGTATGAGGAGTTACTCCAGCTCCTACTGCTCCCATATGGCAATCGAAAGCTCCACCGGCAACAACGACATTAGTTGTAAGTCCCAATTTTTCTGCCCATTCTTCAGTAAGATGGCCGACTGGTTTATCTGCAGTTTCTGTGTCGGTGAATAGTCTTTCTCTGAATCCTGCAAGAAGTGGGTCCAGCTCAGTAAGGAATTCTTCACTTGGCAGACCGCCCCATTTAGGATGCCACATGGCTTTGTGACCGCAAGCACAACGGCTACGCACAATGTCTTTTGATGATGAAACTCCTGTCAGTAATGCCGGAAGCCATTCGCAATGTTCAACGATTGAATATGCAGCCTTTCTGACAGCTTCATCTTCACGCAGAACATGAAGAGCCTTTGCCCAATACCATTCAGAGGAATAGATTCCTCCTTCGTATGCAGAATAGTCGATATCCCATTTCTTGCAAAGAGCGTTGATTTCAGCAGCTTCGTTTACTGCAGTGTGGTCTTTCCACAAAACGAACATTGCATTAGGATTTTCAGCAAATTCAGGCAACATAGATAGAGGCACTCCATTCTTGTCTGTGAATACAGGAGTTGAGCCGGTAGTGTCGAATGCTATACCGACTACTTTTTCTGCTGTTCCTTCAGGGCATTCAGCCAATGCTTCACGAACAGTTGCAATCAGTACGTCTATATAATCCTGCGGATGCTGTCTGTACTGGTTGATTGAAGGGTTGCAATATTTCCCTTCCTTCCATCGCGGATAATATTTAACCGCAGTGGCTATAGTTTTTCCCGTTTCGGCATTCACTATTACGGCGCGTGCCGAGTCGGTTCCGTAGTCTAAACCGATGACGAACATAGGATTTGAGTTTATTAGTTTTTGAGTTTTTAAGTTTATTAGTTTGTTTTTGAGTTGACGAGTTGACAAGTTGACAAGGTTTGTTCCAACGGATTTGCAATCCGTTGGTTTGTTTAGGTGGATTTGCAATCCGCATTTTCCAACGGGATTACAAATCACAACTGAACATTGTGTCGCCCCTTCAGGGCTTTTTTGGGGGGAGGGGTGGTGTCATTGTTAACCCGGGGCTGATACCCCGGGCTATCAAATCCGCATGTGCGGATTTGTGTAAGGCTTTCAGCCTATGTTTTGCAACACCCACCTATAAAAAGGATTTCAGCCTTTTCTACCTTGTATCTGTAGCCTTGTCAACTTGTTTCTGAAACCTTGTTATCTCAACATATAATAAACTTCATTCATCCTAAGCTCTTTCTTGAAGTCGTTCAGGTTGGTATTCTTGTCGATAACAACCATTTCGATACCTGCGATATCTGCGAAATCCTGCAAATATTCAACAGAAAGGTCGAAAGAGAATGCAGTATGATGAGTACCGCCAGCCATAATCCATGCAGCAGCACCAACTTCAAGATTTGGTTGAGGAATCCACAATGCAGAAGCAACCGGAAGTTTAGGCAGAGGTTTGCTCTTGATACAATCAACAACATTTACAATCATACGGAAACGGTTGCCCATATCAACGATAGTTGCAGCAACACCTTCACCCTGTTTGCTAGTGAACACAAGGCGAGCAGTTTCACTGTCAATACCGATGCTCAGCCTGTGTACTTCCAGTTTAGGTTTGTGTTCTGCGATAAGCGGACAAACTTCAAGCATATGTGCCTGAAGAATTGCACTTCTTTCGCCATCAAAATTCAAAGTATAGTCTTCAAGGAAAGAACATCCTTTAGGCATGCCCTGGCTCATGAACCACATAGAACGGTAAAGTGCCGCAGTTTTCCAGTCGCCTTCTGCGCCGAAACCATAACCTTCGCTCATCAATCTCTGTGAAGCTAAACCAGGAATCTGGTCGAATTCGCCCAAGTCGTCGAAGTTAGTAGTGAAACCTTTTGCTCCTTTATCCTTCAAAAGGCGGCGTAATGCGATTTCTGCCTTAGCAGAGTTCCATACTTTTGTATATGCTTCTGTTCCCGGTTCTTCCAATTTTGGGTCGTGGTCATATTCTGCCCAATATTGTTCAACCAAAGCTTTTGTATCTTCATCGCTTACAGCTTTATAATAAACCATAAGGTCATTGATTGGGCAATAGTCAACGTGATATCCCAAAGTTTGTTCAGCAGAAACTTTGTCGCCATCTGTAACAGCTACGTTATTCATCTGGTCACCGAATCTCAAGATAAGCATATCCTGAGCATCAGCCCAAGCAGCACATACACGCATCCAAGCAGCGATTTTCTTCTGAGCTGATTCGTCCTGCCAGTGGCCTACAACGATTTTGCGGTTCTTTCTCATGCGTGCGCAGATATGTCCGAATTCGCGGTCACCGTGAGCAGACTGGTTCAAGTTCATGAAATCCATGTCGATTGAATCCCAAGGAATTTCCTTGTTATATTGTGTGTGGAAGTGCAACAATGGTTTTCTCAGTTCCTGCAAGCCGTGAATCCACATTTTTGCAGGTGAGAATGTATGCATCCATGTGATAACACCGATACATTTATCATCGTTGTTTGCAGCTTTCAAAGCAGCTGTCACTTCTTTTGCTGAGTTTACTGTTCCTTTATAAACAACCTTCACAGGAAGATTGCCTGTGGCATTCAAGCCTGCTACCATTTCATTACTATGTGCGTCTACTGCGATTACGGCGTCGCCACCATACAATAACTGTGCTCCGGTTATAAACCAGACTTCGAATTGATCATAAGAGTTCATAGGATTTAAGTTTTAAAGTTTATAATGTTTTGAGTTTTTTAGTTTTTAAGTTTATGAGTTGACAAGGGGACAAGTTGACAAGGCTTCAGGAAATAAGATATTTCTTCTTGACTTCTTAACTACTTAACTACTTAACTACTTAACTTCTTGACTCCTTTACTCCTCATTTCCCTTGTCCATAATATGCTCCCGGTCCATGTTTCCTGTTGAAATGCTTTTCCACCAACAGTGGATTCATTGTCAGTGCAGGATTTATGGAGAAAGAGAAGCATGCCATTTTTGCGACCTGTTCCATAACTACAGCATTATGAACGGCATCAGCTGCATCTTTTCCCCATGAGAAAGGACCGTGGTTCTTTACCAGAACTCCGGGAGTATGAACCGGATTTATACCGTTGAAGCGGCGCACTATGACATTACCTGTTTCAAGTTCATAGTTACCCATCACTTCTTCTTCAGTCATATCTTCTGTACAAGGAATATCGTCATGAAAATAGTCGGCATGAGTTGTTCCGATGTTAGGAATATCTTTCCCTGCCTGAGCCCAAGCAGTTGCATAAGTGGAATGTGTATGGACCACGGCGCCAATTTCCTTGAAATTCCTATACAACACAAGATGTGTCGGAGTGTCGCTCGATGGTTTCAGTTTACCTTCTATAATATTACCGTCCAGGTCAACAACCACCATATCTTCAGCCTTCATTGTTTCATAGGAAACTCCGCTTGGCTTTATTACAACCAAATTGCTTTCGCGGTCGATAGCCGAAACATTTCCCCATGTGAAAATAACCAGCCCGTGTTTTACCAAATCCAGATTTGCGCGGAAAACTTTTTCTTTTAAAACTTCCAGCATATTATTAATTATTTATATAAGTTTCGCAAGTTGCTCTACTTAAAAGTTTATAAGGCAAAATACCAGTTAATCCGTTAACTGAAAGTTGAGTCTGCAGAAACTTGATTTATTTGCTCTTTGGTTTGTGAGTCTATAAGTTTTACATCAATTAAATACATGCAAATTATCACTCATCTACTTATTGCGAAAGTAGGAGTTATTTGAATAGCTTGATTATCTTATTGATATGTTATATAGCATAAATGTGTTTTATGTACACTTTTCTGAAAGGATTTATGTAAAATATAATTAAATGGAATTTTGTGTTATACAATTTCAAAGTAGATAAGTATAAAAAGTCTAAGTTTTATTATAAAATCGATTATTAATAATCAATATTTTAAAAACAGAATTTTGTCATATCATATAAATATATTATTTTGGTAAATAAAATGTTATATGAGAACAATTTCAAGAAAGCAAGTGTCTTTCCGTTTGCGTGAGGATTTATTAATATCTTTAAAAGATGGAGCAAGGAGAGCTAATATAAGTCTAAATACTTTTGTAGAAAGTATATTAATTGATGCTGTAAATTTTAAGCCTAATGAAGAAACTATTAGTGCAATAAATGAGGCACATATATCAAGAGAGAAGAAGCTTTTTGATAGTGTTGAAAGTTTAATGGATGAGCTTAGAAAGTAAAGGCCAAAATACATCCGACCCCAATTCCAAATATATATAGAAGTATCTCCAAATATATATAGAAGTATTTTGAGCTACGTCCGTATATATTTTTAGGTGAAAAAGGTTTAGTTTTTATATCATTTTAGTTATTGTCTCATTCCTATACAAGGACTTTCCAAAACTATCTTTCATCTTTTGTAAATATGATTGATAATCAGGGAAATCCTGTGATTTTATACAAACTTCACAAAACTAGAGCTTAAATCACAATATTCTTCTGATAGATAAGATTTTGTCTAAAATGTGAAACTACACAATAGTAAATTCACTGGTATATTGCATAAAAACTGCTTATGTTTCCGGAAAAACATAGGTAGCTTTCAGACGGAACACTACTATGTTTCCATAGTAATACAATATATTTTATGTTACTATCGTTATACTTCAAGAGTTTAATTTTAATATAAAAATGCTATTTATGAGAAGAATATTATTGTATTTGTTGTGCTTTTTATCTTGTGTAGCTTCCTTATCTGCACAGAGTTTATGGAAACTGGAGGGTGGTATTCATATGGATAAAACAAAAGACTGGGGGAAAACGAATTCTGTTTATTTTAATGTTGGTACAGAATATTTGGATAGAGGTTGGTTTAATTTGTCAAGTAATATCGGTATATTAAGACATGGAATAGTATTTGATGTAACTAGTGATGCCGGGAATATTATTTATGATATAACAAGTTCTGGAACTTTTCTGACTTTGAATACTATCTTTGATGTTAAGAAAACATCATCTGATGGTTATACTTTTTATTTAGGGGCAGGTCCTAAATTGGATGTACTATTAGGTTCTGGTTTGGATTCAAAATATGGACATTCAGAATTTGATGATTCTTATTTAGTTGATTTCTCTCCTGTAGTTTTTGGAATGCGTTGTGAGCTTGGTGTAAAGAAGCGTTTTGGTAAAGCAACAGATGTAGGGCTTGTTGTAGCCTATCAACCATCGTTTACAAATATCATAAAACATTTGTCTGCTTTTAATCAATCAATAAATGTAGGTTTGACTATAGGATATGAGTTCTCGGCAGGGAAAAATACTCAAGGAGAAAAAGCGGCTAAAAGGACTTTAAAATTAAGGAGATAAAAGAGAAGATTCTTCATAAAAGCAAAAAGACCTAAGGTTTAATCTTTAGGTCTTTTTTTGATATTGTATATGAAAGGTTCGGAAATAGATTATCTCAATCCTCCAAACAAATCCCAACCCCTTTCAACACATTCAATGAAATGTTGGAGTCTTTGGACAAATATTTTCGGAGTTTTGTAATAAAGACATCAAGACTTCTGGAAGAGTAGAAATCAGAAACGCCCCAGATAGTGTTGAGGATGTGTTCTCTGCTTACAACTTTGCCTTTTTCCTTGCAGAGCATTTCAAGAATTTTCGCCTCCTTTGCTGTAAGAGACTGTTTCTCTTCGTCGTGGCAAAGGAGATTTTGTGAAGGAGTAAAGGAATATTTACCAATTGGGTAGATGATTTCTTCCGCCTTGTCCTCAGCTTTCGTAGCAGATATATTTTGTCTTATTTTCAATACGGCTCTGATATGCGCATCAAGTTCTTCGGGAAGAAAAGGCTTTTTGATATAAAAGTCGGCTCCTGCCTGATAACCGTTTATTACATCGCGGGCATTGGTGAGTCCGGTAATGAAAATCACAGCAATCGAAGGATAATGTTCCCTTATATGCTGAACCATTGTCATTCCATCCATTACCGGCATTTCAACATCCGAAACAATAACATCAAACGTATCTTTTGCCAAAGCATCCAGACCGTCTTTTCCGTTGACTACAGATTCGACCTCATAGCCTCCGATAATTTGCTCCAGACTGCTTTTAAGGATAAAACTAAGGTTCTTGTCATCTTCAACCAATAATACACGTATCATATTCTGTTATTTTTTTATTGGCAATGTTATTACAAATTCGCTGTATTTTCCTTCCACACTGTTCAGCGATACGTTGCCGTTCATTGCTGTAACGACTTTATATACATAATTCAAGCCAAGACCGAAGCCTGCAACTTTTCTGTCTTTCCGGTATTCCAGTCCGCCACGGTGAAATTTGTCGAATATGTGTTTCTGTTCTTTCAACGGAATTCCCCAACCATTGTCCCATACTTTTATTACAACCGAATTGCTTTGCAGCTCTGCCGATAATTTTATGGTAACATCTTTATTGGAATATTTCAGAGAATTGTCAATCAGATTGCTGATAACTTCTTTCAGATATTCTTTGTCTGTTGTCATATTTAACGGCTGTGGGCAATCTTGCAGAAAAGTAACATTCTTATCTGTCTTGACATTATATTTCATCACAAGTTCTTCAAATAATACCGACAAATCAACTTCTTCAGAAGTAAACTTAAGTCTGGATTGTTCCAGTTTGGCTATTGTTAATATTTTTTCCGAGAGATTCAGAAGATGAGAATTTTCCTCATTTATAATAGAGAAATATTGCTTTTTTAATTCTGGTTTGTTGTCCATCAGTCCGCTTTCCAAAGCATGACTTGCCATGGTAATTGTGTTGATAGGCGTTTTCATATCGTGAATCATGGCATAAGTGAAATCTTGCCTGATTAGAGCTATTTTGTTTTGTCGGATAATAATTCTTACCTGATAAACTATACACCAGACAACAAAGCAGAGGAGCAAAGCTGTTGCTATAAGCAGAAAACTCATTTTACGGAAAACGATAATATAAGGATTGACTATTACAGCCTGAACATACTCCGTCCTTTCCCAATTTAGTGAGACTGCTGATGTTTTCACTGTTCTGAAGAATCCGTTTGGATGAGATTCGTTGTCTGTTTCCAGTGAATTTCCAAGAGAATCAACCTTCATGCAATACAACTCAGCCTTATAACCTTCTTCTTCCAATGAGCTTTTGAATATAGAGTCAAGCAACGGAAGTGATGTTTGCGATTGATACAAAGAATCTGCATAATGATTGAGGAAAGATATAATATGTTCCTTTAGTCTTTGGTCATTTAGATTCTCGTCGTAGTTCATATTTGAGGAAAGATTCAATGTCGTGTCTACTCCGGAAATTTCGCTTAACCGTTCAATAGTTTCATTCAATACAGCTTTTGGAAAAAGACGGTTCCCGGTTTGATACAACTGATGCTCCAGCAATTGGTATGTGTTTGCCAACCATACGGATTGCAAAATCAATATGATTATCAGTCCGAGGAATGTAATTATTTTAATGTATTTCCCAATCATATATCTCGTTTTGCCGGTAAAAGTAGTGAAAACATCTTTTGAGGTTATCTGTCCGAAAAAGATATAACAATTAATTAACAAAGCCATAACATGAGGATAACCTATTATCGGGAGATAAACCGGTTACTTTGCCGCAGAAATTAAAACAAGCATATTATGAAGAGATTCTTACTTTTTATTCTGGGTGTTGCTGCCTGTTCTGTTCATCTGATGGCACAGAATATCAGAGGCAAAGTTGTTGATTACGAGAATAAACCAATTGAAGCGGTAACTGTTGTCATGCAGTCCGCAGATTCCGTATATGTGGATGCCGCGATAACAGATGTGAACGGAGATTTCACATTCAATCATAATATTGAACATTATCGTCTGATTTTCCAGCATCTTCTTTATGAAACAGTGTCGGAAGAATTTAAGGAAGATAGTGCCGGTGTAATTATTATGAAGGAAAAGGATTATACACTGAACGAGGTAGTTGTAAAAGGAGAGCGTCCACTGGTGAAAGCAGTTAATGGTTCACTGACTTATGACGTTGCCGTGATAGCAGAAAAGTCGGCAGTCAGCAATGCTTACGATGCAATTACCCGCTTGCCCGGCGTAATGGAACAAAATGGAGCTTTGAATCTGTTGGGAGCAGGTGAGGTTACAGTTATTCTTAACGGAAAACCTTCTTCCATGACTGGAGAACAGCTGACGAATCTGCTCAGAAACACTCCGGTGTCGAATGTGGAAAAAGCAGAGGTGATGTATAGCGCACCGGCAAAATACAGAGTGAGAGGCGCTGTAATAAATGTAGAACTTAAAAGACAGAAATCTGAAAATTCCTTTGTCCGTGGCGAAGTTGGAGGAACTTTTACACAAGGAAAATATTCACGTGGCAAAGGAGATTTGAATCTTTCTTTCGTAGGAGAAAAATTAACTGCCGATGTTTTGTATTCTGCCGATTATTCGAAAGTGAAAACAGCTTATGATTTCATATCTCACCACACGGTAAATGGGAAAGTATATGACGTGGACCAATATAATGACGGCTCAAAAAGAAACATGGCTCATAATATCCGCACTTCTTTAGACTATCAGATAGCGGAGAATGACAATATTAATATGGCATATACAGCGGCCATAAGTCCGAATGCCAAGAGCGTGGACAACTCAAAAGGAAGTTTGTCCGAATCATCAAATATAACTACAGGCAATGAGCAGATGCATAATGTAAATGTTGACTATACTTCCAATTGGGGAATGAATGTTGGTCTTGATTATACATATTATTCTTATCCCAGACTACAGGACTTCAAGAATATTGCAGCCGATGGCAGTAAGGATAATTTCCTTATGAACAGCAATCAGAACATCAATCGTTGGAATGTATATGCCGGACAGAATCATTCTTTGGTTGCCGGTTGGAATATAAACTATGGAATCAATTTCTCTTTTGCCAATGAAAAGAGCTCACAGGTTTATAAACCTAAGGATGGAAAAGATATGTCTTCATTGAATACAGACACTGAACTGGGCGAGAAAACATATAATTTTTATGGTGGATTTGAGAAAGCATTCAATGAGCGTCTTTCTCTTTCTCTGTCTGTTGCCGGTGAATATTATAAACTGGCAGACTATGACAAATGGGCTGTGTATCCGTCAATGCAATTGAGTTTCATACCATCAGCTTCGCATATTTTCCAATTGTCATTTTCATCAGATAAGAAATATCCGGATTATTGGGAAATGCAGGATGTTACAGGATACATCAACGGATATTCAAAGGTTAAAGGAAATCCGCTGTTGCGCCCGTCATCTGAATATACTGCAAATCTCACATACGTTTTGATGAGTAAATATATATTCAATATTTATTATACCCATGAAAAAGATTTGTTTGCTCAGCTGGCTTATCAGAATCCTGATGAACTGTCGATGTTATATCAGACTGTAAATTTCGATTATGAACAGAACTATGGTATATCGGCAGTGATTCCGTTTACGGTTGGAAATTTCTGGAACTCGCGAATCACTCTTGACGGTTCGTATTTCAGAGACGTATGCCGCAAGTTTCATGATATAAGCTTTGACAATTCCGTTTGGCGAGGTGTGGCAATGATGAACAATACATTTAATATTTCATCAAAACCATCATTAAGCCTTGAGTTGAACGGTTTGTATGTTTCTCCATCCATTCAGGGAATTTATGATCTTACATCTATATGGAAAGTTGATGCCGGACTGAAATGGACTTTTGCTGATAAAAATGCTGAACTTCGTTTTACGGCTAATGATATATTCAACAGTGCCGCACCTGACGCGACAATTAATTACAAAGGTCAGAACTTCAAAACTCTCCAGCATGCAGACAGCAGATATTTGTCAGTTTCGTTCACCTACAAATTCGGCGGCTTCAAGTCGAAGGAACATAAGAAGGTGGATGTTTCGAGGTTTGGGTATTGAGTTTTATGAGTAGACAAGGTTTCAGGAACAAGTTGACAAGAAAATATAGATTATGCAAAACTTGTCAACTCGTCCCCTCGTCAACTTGTCTCTTATCTTTATTGGATTTATCTTTGCAGCATGGGATATAAATGTTTATGAAGAAAATAAATTCAATCTGTGTATATTGTGCTTCAAGCACCAAAATAAATCAAGTATATTTCGATGCTGCAAACCGTTTGGGAAAAATTCTTGCGGAAAAGGGGATACGTATAATTAACGGAGCGGGAAATATCGGTCTTATGGGCGAGATTTCAGATTCGGCACTTGCTGCCGGAGGAAAAGTAACCGGAGTGATTCCTCATTTTATGGTTGAGCAGGGTTGGAATCATACAGGACTTACGGAACTTATTGAAGTGCCTGATATGCACGTAAGGAAGCAGACAATGGCTCGTATGTCTGATGCTGTAATTGCCTTGCCTGGAGGTTGTGGAACTATGGAGGAACTTTTGGAGATTATCACATGGAAACAGCTTGGGCTGTATCTTCATCCGATAGTAATATTGAATGTAAACGGTTTTTTCAATCCTTTGCTGGAGATGCTCCGTCGTGCGGTGGATGAGAATTTTATGCGTGAGCAGCACAGTGCAATATGGGCTGTTGCCGAAACTCCGGAAGAAGCTGTGGAGCTTGTGCTTTCTTTGCCGGATTGGGACAAGAATATACGGCGTTTTGCTGCAATATAAGATTTGGGGTGTGTTTATTCCACACCCCATTTTTTATTTGGCTCGTCGCCTAAAGTCAATTCCAATGTTCCTCCTTTCATAATATCGGCATAATCCAGATAACAATGATTATATGTTTTTCCGTTCAGTTTTGCTGATTGGATATATACACTCTTAGGAGATTCTTTTTTCACCATTATCTTGAAATGTTTTGAAGGACCGACTTCAATATTTACTTCATCGAATATCGGAGATGTCAATTCCATACGTGTGTCGCCCGGACAAATAGGATGTATTCCTGCTGAGGCGAGAACATACCAGGCAGACATTTGTCCTACGTCTTCATTTCCAACCAAACCTTTCACATCATTCTTATATGCATTGTGGCAAATATAGCCGGACCAATATTGGGTTTTCCAAGGTTCGCCCAATCTGTTGTAAAGGAAAGGAACGTGATGAACCGGCTCGTTTGCATGATTATAGAACTGGTTCCAAAGGAAGTCCGACGGAGTGTTGTCGAACATATAATCCAAGTCGCGGACAGTCAGCTCTCTTCCTCCTTTAAGCTTAATTAGACCTTCAATGTCGTGAGGAACAAACCAACCTTGCTGGAAAGGATTTGACTCTACGCTGCCGAAGCCTTCTGTCAATCGTCCTTTTTCCGGCCAAGGAAGGAAATTACCTTCTTTGTCTTTCGGGCAGAAACTGTTGTGGCTTGCGTCAAAGATGTTTTTGTATGACTGCGACAATTCTCTGTATCGCTTCTCATCTTCGCTTTTACCTAACTCTTTTGCTAATTCTGCCATACACCATTCCGTATAGGCATATTCCAATGTCTGAGAAATGGAGTTTGGAGTATAACCAAGTGGAGTATTACCGAACTTCTTTGATGTAAGGTCAGCAAAACGCCACGCCTTTTCTATATCATAACCTATTATACCTTTCTTATAGGCATCTGCCAGAACCGAAATTGCTGGATTTCCCACCATACAACCGCTGTATGCATTCAGAAACTCCCATCTTTCCAGATAATTCTGACCACTTTCCTCGGCCAATGTAATCAGAGAGTTGAGAATATCGTGGATTACATCCGGACGGATAATAGTGAGCAATGGCATCTGGCTGCGGAAGACATCCCAACCGCTGAATATCGTACGTTTGTTGAAGTCTTTTGTTTCGTGCACTTTTTTGTCGCCTCCGATATATTTGCCGTCAACATCGGAATACAGACGTGGGTCGAGCATTGTGCGATATAATGCAGTATAGAAAATAACTTTATCATCTTCGTTGTCTGTCTCAACAGAAATCTTAGACAGGGCTTTTTCCCATTTATCCTGGCTTTCGCTCAGTGTCTGTTTGAAATTCCAGTGAGGAATTTCCGCCTCAAGATTCTTTTTTGCTCCCTCTTCACTTACAAAAGAAATACCAGCTTTCAGAAAAACTTCTTCATCTTTTTCAGTTTCGAATTCGGTGAAGAAACCGATATGTTTACCGGAATATTCCTTTACTTGCCTGTGAATTTCAGCCTTTGAAGTAAGTTGTTGGAATGCTTCGGATTCGATAAACTCACGTTTGCGAGATTGTCCTTCGGGAATAGCCACCGACCATACACCGTAATTTTTCAGAGGCTTTGAGAATTGGGCATAAAAATAAACAGTGTAATCTCCCTTTCCGTCGCCATTTCCCCAACCGCCACCGTCGGGTGTACAAACCATTTTTCCAGTGATTGTATTTTCATTTACTACGCGCACTTCCTGCCAAGTTGAAGTTCCGCCGACGCGGCGTGCAAGGTCAATCTGTATTCTTGATTCTTTGTTTTCCGGATATGTGAATTTAAGGAAACCGCAGCGCTGTGAAACTGTGGCTTCGGTTGTGATATTATAGTCACTGAGCAATACACGATAATATCCGGCTTCGGCATATTCGCTGTCTTTTGCATAGCGCGACCTGTATCCGGCATCGGGATTGTCCAAATGGCCGGAGTTAGTGTGCATTTTGCCTATTGTAGGCATAACCAGGAAATTCCCCAAATCTCCATACCAGCCGATTCCGCTCATTTGGGTGAAGGCAAAGCCTTCGATACTTCGGTGTTCGTCGCTGTAGCCCGGACCGTTATCTCCACCGGTAATTGTATTCGGACTTACTTGCACCAAACCAAAAGGAGAAGTTGCTCCGGGAATAGTTTTACCCAATCCGTGGGCAGCTCCCGCATCTTTGATATTCGTACTTGCTCCGATAAATGGATTTACATACTCAACTTTACGTTTTTTCTCGTTCCCAGCCCACAATGAAATGGAGGACAAAACGAAAAGAACGGTTAACAACTTTAGTTTCATGGATTTATTTTTCGATAATATATGTTGTATTAATTATGATTAAGTCTTTGTCTTATTATTTATAAGTATCGCAATTTGCTCAACTTAAAAGTAAACAAGGCTTCAGATATAAGTTGAGCTTGCGAAACTTCAATTATATAATTTCAATATACGGGTTGAAAATACTAATATTTCATAAAAGTATCGGTATGCGATAGGGGGAAAATATATTACGTGTGTTTATCATAATATATCCATAATTTATGATATTTGATATATTGTTGTATTCCAGTAAATTACATTTTCAGTCTTTTTTTAAGGCTTGGAAAAAGTTTTTCATATATTATGAAAAAGAATTTTCATTAGGGTGAAAAAAGATTTTCACAATATATGGAAAAAAAGTTTCATATATTATGGAATGCTGGAATGATTACATTCATTTTTTGGCAGATAAGAAAATAAGTTTTCAAAGTCTTTGAAAAACCTTGTAAACTTGTTCTTTTGTCTTCTTGTAAACTATAAATATAATTGAGTTTTTATGGGAGTGAACAGGTTTTTACCATTATTTCTGATTTTAGTGTTGATGAGCGGATGCGGCTCTTCAAGAAAAATGAATAAAAGTGAGAAAGCGGGATTGGGAGCTATAATCGGTTCTTGGGTTGGAGAATTATTTGGAAGAGGAGTAGGAAGTGCGATAGATTCCGACAATGGTGAGGAAATAGGCGGAATTATAGGAGCAATGGCTGGAGGAGCCGCCGGTTCGACAATAGCTTATAATAAGGCTGAAAGGGAAGATGCTGCCAAGTTGGCTACATCAAACGATTATAAGCACCCGGCATCATTGATGGCTATTCCTCTGTTGAAAATAGAGAATTGTTATGTCGGTGATGATGTTTCGGCAAACGAACCTTTATATGGTGGAAAAGATTATGAATTGAAATTTGATATTGTCAATAACGGGAATTATGCAGCTCTTGATGTTGTACCGGATATAAAGGTTGTCAAAAATGCTTCGAAGGTGGAATTACAGGAAATTGTTCCCGTCGGTGATATTCCGGCTCGTGGAAAAATAACATATAAGGTGCGAATGAAAACATCGCCTAAGCTGAAACGTGGCAAGGTAGTTTTCTCTGTTTCGCTGAAAGAAAGAAAAGGATTTAGCACGGATTATGTGAAGTTTGAGATGAGGGTTGGGAAACACAAACCCCTATAAACAATTAAAGGCTGTCTCACGACAACCCCTAATCAAACTTTGTTAACCTTAAATCTAATACTATTATGAAAAAACCACGGTGCAAAGGTAGCCTTTTTCCGTGGTTTGTCAAGTCTTTTTCGGCTAATAGTTGTTAAAGCTGTTTTAAATTGATTTAAAACAGCTATTTTATAACCATAATCTTGGTCACAACGCTCTCTTTTGCCTTTTCTGTGGCAGATAATACGAGATAAACACCAGTAGCAACGCGGCGACCACTGATATTTCTGCAATCCCAAGAGAATTGTCCGCCAGTACATTTGCCCTGATAAATCAGATTGCCGGCAACGTCGGTAATTTTTACACTACTCTGGTCCATAAGTCCGGTGATAATCACTTTCTGGTCGAAATCCGGACGGACTGGATTCGGATAAGCGTGTACTGATGAGAAATCCTCACTTCCTTCGGTTGCGTCACCAATATATGATACTATTCCTTTGTCTGTTCCGAAGAATACTTCTCCCGTTTTCGGGTCGATAGCTATACTTTGCACACGATTAGAGAACAACGGAGAATTATCCGTAGTGAAATTCTCAATCACTTCAGTTCCGTCTTCGTTTACAAGGAACACACCGGAGCTTTCCGTAGCAAGCCATTTTCGATTGCCGCCGTCAACGGCAATTGCATTTATTTGCTCTCCATTCAGAAGATAGTCAGATTCGTCAGCCAAAACAATACGGTTGAAACGCAAGTCTTCAATGTTTGAAGGCATATAACATACAACCGGACCGATATTTGTTCCAACCCAGATTGCTCCGTTCTTGTCTTCAGCCATACAATAGAAAAGGCTAGCCGACAAAGTTTCGCCTTGTGAACTGATAAGTGACGTATATAATTTATATGTATCATCCGAAGTGTCGTCCAGTGTACCTTTATCATCCATAGCGAAAATACCGGCATTTGTAGCACGCATATTATTCACAATCTTGAAATTATTCTTTGTGATGATAAGTTTATCCGTAGTTGTTGACTGATTAATCGGAGTGTTGTTGAACGTAATCCAATTGCCGTCTTTTTGCAGCACGTTGATTGTTGAATTTACTCCACTGCTGACAACCCAAAGATTTCCGCTTTCATCAAATGTGAGTCCTGTGACACGTACATAATGCTTTGATGTTCCTACAGCAGACTGAAGCGGACTGTTTCCAACAGTATAATGATTCAGAACTTGTCCGTCTTTTATCTCAAACAAACCTTCGCCATATGAGGCAATGAAGAATCTGCTTGTATCGGCAGGGTCGGTTACGGCGCAGAGGAAGTCCTGGCAATAGTCTATTCCTGCTTGTTTGGGTAATTTCGATTCATCGAGATTTATCCAGTTGTTGTCTTTATATCTCATGAAAGTAGCAGGCTGGTTTTCTCTTTCAGCCCATCTTGCTCCGCCTGTCACAAGCAATTGCCCGAATTCATGCGACATAAAATACGGAAGATTCCTTTTCGGACTGTTGATTGCCGGTTGTTCCACAATTTTCTTGAATGAAGAAGAATTTCCGTCTTTCTGAACACCAAGAATTCCGGAGGTGGAATTGGCAATCCAATAAGTATTTCCCTTCAGAGTCGTAATATCCTGAATTGTACTAAGCCCGGTAATCTGCTCTGTTGAAGTAAGACTGTTTGAAATATAAACTTTTCCGTTGGTAAAACTCATCAGTTTTCCGTTTTCCAACTTGAAGCCTTTTATTCCGGCATCTTTAAATAATGTATTCACTGTTCCGTCTGCCGTCTGATAAAACACACCGTTAGATGGAACATAGAAACAAAGGACATTCTGGAAACTTGCAATGTTTCTGATACTTTTTGCCTCAAAAGCCGAAGAGTTCACACTGTGGCTGCTCCAGTTGTTGCTGTCCAAAAGATTGTCGTTTACGTTTCCTTTCTTCACTCCTTCGTCGGTCACGGCATATACATAATTGTTTAGTACAGCACTTGCATATACATTGCCAATCATGTAAGTGTCGGTCACTTCTCTTTTCTTCAGATTGACAACCATTATTCCGAATTGTGAAGATACATATGCATATTCCTTGTTGAAAGAAACAGTGTTGACTGTTTTATCCTGGATTGTTGTATTTTCTTTCAGGAAAGGAAGATTGTAGGTTGTCCCTTCAGCGATTATGTCGATATTACCATTGCTATATACAATCAGCAAAGCATCGGCCTCGGAATTATAACCTATCTGAGTTATGTCAACATCACTCAGAGAATTCAGTCTGGAGTAAGTGTTGAGGCTATTGTCTTCCTGCTTGAACGAATACAAAGCACCATTGGCAACGGCAAAAACTTCCTGATTTGCCTGGGCAATCTTAGTCGTGTTGTTATACGAAAGATATGACTGCCATCTTCCGTATTGCGCGTTGATTGCCAAACAAAATGAAAGGCATAATAATATGTTGAGAATTTTCCTCATTATTCAGACATTTGATGTGTTTTTATTTCTTTAAAAAAGCGCTAAGCTTCTTGACAGCTTCGGCACGGTGACTGATATTGTTCTTTATATCGTTGCCTAATTCAGCAAAAGTAAGGTCATAGCCTTCCGGAACAAAAATCGGGTCGTAACCGAATCCGCTGTCACCACGTTTCTCCTCGATTATATTACCTTTTACTATGCCTTCGAATGTATATTCTTTTCCGTCGAGCAGTAAAGCGATAACAGTGCGGAAACGGGCTTTTCTGTTTTCCTTGCCTTCCATTTCATGGAGTAATTTCTTCATATTTGCCTCAGAATCGTGACCCGGACCGGCATAGCGGGCGGAGAAAACACCGGGAGCGTTGTTGAGAGCTTCAACTTCAAGACCTGTATCGTCGGCAAAGCAATCCATACCGAATTTATCTTTTATATATTGTGCTTTCTGCATAGCGTTGCCTTCCAGCGTATCGGCAGTTTCCGGAATATCATCGTGGCAGCCTATTTCCTTCAGACTGGCAATTTGGAAATCATTGCCAAGGATGGCTCTTACTTCTTCCAGTTTGTGTGCATTGTTGGTTGCAAATACTAAAGTTTTCATTGTCTTTATGATTATGTTTTTATTTTTGTACAAAAATACGGTTTTACAATTGTTTTACGTTATATAGATATAATATTAATTCTGGTCTCGTTGGCTCTGTTTGATTTAAAGTTGACGAGGCATCAGAGACAAGTTGATAAATAAAATGAAAAGGAACAGTTTCCGATATATTAGTTTCAGTTTTATATCAGCATTGCTGATAGCCTTGCTTTTTACATCGTCCGATTTCGTTTCAATGCCTGTTCAGTCGTTGAAAGACGTTGTGATAGTCGGAATGCAATGGGGCGTTATGCTCGCTGCTCTTTTTGCCCTGATGCTGGTGATAGCTTCGGCAAGATTGCTGTTTGCTGTTTCTTTTCCTGTTATTACGGTTCTCAGTGCCACACTTACCTATTTCCGTTACACCATGAATGCCGTGCTTACTCCTATGATATTGGATGCGGCGCTCGACAATGACATACAGACATCTGCCGACCTGGTTTCTCTCGGTCTTATTATGCTTCTTCTGTTTGCCGGAATCATATCATTTTTCTGGTGCAGATACAGATGGAAACATATAAGCAATGAAAAACCTTTGGTCTCGGTAATCGTCGGATTGGCAGGATTGTTTATCCTTACTGGTATCGACAAACTGAGCCGTCCGATATCAGAACGTATTCCTTTCAATATTTATTATACTGTCAGCAGATATTTAGAAGAAAAAGAGGCCTTGAGCAGTGAAAGGATAGATTTAAGTGAAGGAGCTTTCTGCAAGGAGGGTTCTCTTACTGTTGTTCTTGTAATCGGTGAATCGCTGCGCCCGGACCATTTGGGAATAAACGGTTATGAAAGAAATACAACACCAAAATTACAGGCTGAGAATATTATATCTTTCCCGTCTGTATATACTCATCAAACATACACGATGCGCAGTATTCCGCATTTGCTGACTCGTGCGGACAGTTCTGATTTCAACAGAGCCTACACCGAGAAATCATTTGTTCATATATTCAATCATTGTGGATTTGAATCTTTCTGGCTGGCAAATCAGGAGCCTGCAAAGACATTCGTATCTTTTATGAATGAATGCGACAATCTGGAATATGCCAATATAAACAAATCATCATACGTTTATGACAAGTGGCTGGACAAAGATTTGTTGCCATTGCTGGACAAAGCTCTGTCCTCATCTCATGAAAGAAAACTTATAATCCTCCACACAATAGGTTCGCATTGGTGGTATAATTCGCATTTCGATGAAGAAACAACAATGTTCAAGCCGATAGTGAAAAGCCGAGTTATTTCTTCTTGTACTCCTGAAGAAATGATAAATTCATATGACAATACTGTTGTATATACAGATTATTTCCTTTCGGAAGTTATAAACCGATTGAGGAATGAAAAGGCTGTAATGATATTCCAGTCCGACCACGGAGAAGCATTAGGCGAAGATGGAATATGGCTTCACGCCTCCGAAACAGAAGCAGCTCATTATGCTGCCGGCTTTGTATGGATGTCGGATTCTTACAGTGAAAGTTTTCCTGATTACAGGGCGAAGGCTGAAGATAACAGTAAAAAAAGAATCAGAACCGATTACCTCTTTCACTCCATATTGGATGCAGCAGGAATCAGTTCTGATTATATAGATTATACTTTGAGTATATTCAGATAGAAATACAAAGGATAAATTCTTAAGCTTATTAGTTGACGAGGAAAATAATCTGTAGCCTTGTCTACTTGTCAACTTGTTAACTTGTCAACTGTATCACGCCTTAATCGGATCAAATCCTTCTCCAAACACACCTCTCGTAGGGCTCTGTGAAATAAAGGCATTGTGATCTATTCGTTTCACCAGTCTGAACACTGTAACAGATTCAGATTTGCGGGCAACAACCATAACCACTTTTACCGGTTTTTTGGAATATCCGCCAGTTCCGTCCAGAATTGTACAACCTCGTCCAAGTTCGTTGATTATACGATCTGCAATTTCGTCATGCTTTTGCGAGAAAATGAAGAATTGCACGGATTCACGTGAACCATTGACTACTTGGTCGATCATATAATTGCTGACAACCATTTCAACGAAACCAAAAACAATCTTTTCAACATCATGGAACAATATATATGATGAACCGATGATTACGAAATCGAGCATAAGCATTGCTCTACCTATAGATATATTCTTATATTTCGTTATGATTGCTCCAATTATATCAGTACCACCCGTACTTCCGTTTGATGCAAATATAAGTCCCAGACCTGTACCGCAAAGCAAACCACCAATGATGATACACATAAACGGCTCATTCTTGATAATAGGTTCAGTGAATATATTCTCAAACAGAGTAAGTGATGCGGAAAGCGAGAAAACTCCGAAAATAGTTTTTATCAAAAACTTCAGTCCGAGAATTTTCAGTGCTATTGCAAGCAGCAGGATATTTATTACAAAATAGGAAACAGAAACCGGAATCATTTGCCCGGTTGCAAAATATATCAGGGCGCAAAGACCGCTTAGACCACCTGTGATAATTTCATTAGACAAGATAAAACCGTTGAAGCCGAAACCATAGATTAATGTGCCGACAATAATCATCAGATAATCACGCAGATCATATTTGTCTAGACTTGATTTTAAGAATTGCATAACTGCCTCCTTTCTATAATTGTTGATATTTTTAAGTTTTGCAGGTTACTTAATTTAACAAGTTTATAAGGGAATAAGATAAGTATTTATAATTATACTAGTCAATTTGTGCCTTTGTTAACTTGTCTCCTTAATAATTTAACCTGCAAAACTTCAGTATTTATTAAATCCTTATCCGATTACGATATTCACAATCTTTTTCGGAACAACGATAATCTTCTTCACGCTTTTACCTTCCATCCATTTAGCAGAATTTTCGTGTCCCAAAGCAGCCTTTTCGATATCTTCTTTCGACATATCAGCCGGCAATTCAAGATTGAAGCGAGCTTTACCGTTGAAAGAAATTGCATATACTGCTGTGTTCTCAATCAGATATTTTTCTTCAAATTTAGGCCAAGCTGCATCGCAAACAGTTGTTTCGTTGCCCAGTTTATGCCACAATTCTTCTGCGATATGTGGAGCAAACGGAGCAAGAATAACCATCAACGGTTCGAGAATGCTCTTCTTGCTGCACTTCATTGAAGTAAGTTCGTTTATACAAATCATAAACGCACTGATTGAAGTGTTGTATGAGAAGTTTTCTATATCTGTTGTTACTTTCTTGATTAGCTTATGCAATGATTTCAATTCTTCAGCAGTTGGCTCTGCATCTGTTACCTGCCAGTCTGTACGGCTGTAGAACAATGACCACAATTTCTTCAAGAAGCGGTGAACACCGTCGATACCATTTGTATCCCAAGGCTTAGACTGTTCAATCGGACCAAGGAACATTTCATACAAACGTAAAGTGTCAGCACCATAACGCTCAACTATTACATCAGGGTTAACCACGTTGAACATTGATTTTGACATCTTTTCAACTGCCCATCCGCAAACGTATTTGCCATCTTCAAGAATGAATTCTGCGTTGTTATATTCCGGACGCCAGTTCTTGAATGCTTCAACATCAAGAATATCGTTTGATACGATGTTAACGTCAACATGAAGCGGAGTAACATCATACTGATCTTTCAATCCGAGAGAAACAAAAGTATTAGTATCTTTTATACGATAAACGAAGTTTGAACGTCCCTGAATCATACCTTGGTTAACCAATTTCTGGAATGGTTCTTCTTTCACGCTGAAACCAAGATCGTGAAGGAATTTGTTCCAGAAACGAGAATAAATCAAGTGACCTGTAGCGTGTTCTGTACCGCCTACATACAAGTCAACATTCTGCCAGTATTCATCAGCTTCTTTTGAAACCAAAGCTTCGTCGTTGTGCGGATCCATGTAGCGCAAGTAATAAGCACTTGAACCTGCAAAGCCTGGCATAGTGTTCAGCTCAAGAGGGAAAACAGTCTTGTTGTCAATCAAAGAATTTTCAACAACTTCTCCGGTTTCAATATTCCAAGCCCATTTTGTTGCATGTCCCAATGGAGGCTCGCCGCTTTCAGTAGGCAAGAACTTAGCTACCTCAGGCAATTCCAAAGGCAATTTGCTTTCGTCAATCATATAAGGCATACCGTCTTTGTAATATACAGGGAACGGTTCGCCCCAATAACGCTGGCGAGAGAAAATAGCATCACGCAAACGGTAGTTTACTTTTACTCGTCCAAGCTGATGCTCTTTTACATATTTCTTTGTTGCAGCAATAGCTTCTTTGATAGTCAGTCCGTTCAAAGACAAATCGCAATATGGAGTAACGCCTGCTTTCGGTGAGTTGCAAACAATACCTTCTTTTGCGTCAAAGCTTTCTTCGCTTACGTCGCAACCTTCAACAAGCGGAACAATAGGCAAATTGAAATGTTTTGCGAAAGCATAGTCACGGCTGTCGTGTGCAGGAACGGCCATGATAGCACCTGTTCCGTAACCAGCCAATACGTAGTCGCTAATCCATACCGGAACAGAATCGCCTGTAAATGGATTGATTGCGTATGAACCACTGAATACACCAGTCACACGGCGGTCAGCAATACGTTCGCGTTCTGTACGTTTCTTTGTACGGTCCAGATAAGCTTCCACTTCAGCCTTCTGTTCTTCAGTAGTAAGCATTGGAACCAATTCGCTTTCCGGAGCCAACACCATGAATGTAACACCGAACATAGTATCCGCACGAGTAGTAAAGATAGTAAATTCGATGTCGCTGTCTTTCACACGGAAACGAACTTCAGTACCTTCAGAACGTCCAATCCAGTTACGCTGAGTTTCTTTCAATGAATCTGTCCAGTCTACATTGTCTAAACCATCCAACAAACGCTGTGCGTAAGCAGAAACACGCAAACACCACTGGCGCATCTTCTTCTGTACTACAGGATGACCACCACGCTCAGAAACACCGTCAACAACTTCGTCGTTAGCCAACACTGTTCCCAAAGCCGGACACCAGTTCACCATTGTTTCACCAAGGTAAGCGATACGGTAGTTCATCAGTATTTCCTGCTGTTCCTTTTCGCTCTTAGCTTTCCATTCATCAGCAGTGAAAGAAAGTTCTTCGCTGCAAGCTACATCCAGCCCTTCAGTACCTTTCTGTTCGAAATGCTCGATAAGCATGCTGATAGGCTGAGCTTTCTGACATGAATTGCAATAGAAGCTGTTGAACATCTTCTGGAAAGCCCACTGTGTCCAGTGATAATATTTAGGGTCGCAAGTACGGACTTCGCGGTCCCAGTCAAAGCTGAAACCAATCTTGTCCAACTGTTCGCGGTAACGGTTGATATTGTTTACAGTTGTAATAGCCGGATGCTGACCAGTCTGAATAGCATACTGTTCTGCAGGCAAACCGTAAGCATCGTAACCCATAGGATGCAATACGTTATATCCCTGAAGACGTTTGTATCGTGAGTAAATATCTGAAGCGATATATCCCAGCGGATGTCCTACGTGCAAACCTGCTCCTGATGGATAAGGGAACATATCCAGCACATAATATTTCGGTTTATCGTTTTTCTCAACTTTATAAACCTTGTTGGCGATCCAGTATTCGCGCCATTTCTTTTCAATTTCTCTGAAATTGTAATCCATAACTTTTATATGTCGTTTTTTATGTTATTCTTTTGTAAGAATGAAGAGTAATGCTGCAAAAGTACATAAACATTCTTAATATAATGGAATGGAAAGTCATAAATTCAAGTTGTGTAAGCTCAGTTTTAGTGATGAACAGATAGGGCTGCGAGCCGGCAATGTTATCATATATAGATTTATCAATTATAATATTCCTTATTTCTGTGTATTTTTGTCTTTATAGAAAAAGCACAGAACCAAAGATAAAAAATATCTCTGGAAAAATCAATCAGAAATGGAGAAATGATGATGGCGAAACTGTAGTTCAATGACTTATGAAGACAATCGCAGACAAACCGTTCTTTGCAAAAAAGCAAGGAAATGAAAGGTAATGAAGCGAGACGGTTTTCAAATCATTACCCACTTGTCGGGTCAAGATTTCAGTCGGTGGAGAATGTTTCTATCTTCTGCATCATTTTGCATATCAATGTATAATTCGCTGATAACTAATTTTGTAATCAAAAAAATGGATTATGCGAAGTACATTCAAGGTGCTGTTCTACGTGAACGGAAGCAAGGAGAAAAACGGTATTGTCCCCATCATGGGACGAGTGACTATCAACGGCTCTGTAGCCCAGTTCAGTTGCAAGTGTTCTATCCCAAAGGAACTTTGGGATGCAAAGGGCAACCGAGCGAAGGGTAAAAGTAAGGAGGCTCGTGACATTAACCTTTCATTGGATAATATCAAGGCACAAATCATCAAGCACTATCAACGCCTGTCGGACAGGGAGGCGTTTGTTACGGCTGACATGGTGCGCAACGCCTATCAAGGCATCGGTACGGAATATGAAACCCTGCTCGGTGCGTTTGACAAGGACAACGAGAGTTTCAAGAAACGTATCGGTGTTGACCGGGCTTTGAGTTCCTATCAGGTCAGGGTAAGGGCAAGAAACCATCTGGCTTCTTTCATCAGGAAGAACTACAAGCGGAATGACATGTCCATGCTCGAACTTACTCCCGACTTCATCAAGGAGTATGAAATCTATCTTTCAACGGATGCGGGTCTGCACAATGGCAGTGTATGGTCTAATTGCATGTGGTTGAAAACAATCGTGGCAAAAGCCCATTATAACGGGCTGACCCCGAGAAACCCGTTCGCACAGTATCGGGTCAACCAGAACATAAAAGACCGGGCCTATCTGACGGAAGATGAAATCAAGGCTGTAATGACACACGAGTTTGCGGATGGTAGGCTGGCTTATATCCGTGATTTGTTTGTTTTCGCCAGTTTCACCGCCTTGTCTTTTGTGGATATTAAGGAGCTGACCACCGATGACATTGTGGATGTGAACGGTGAGAAATGGATATTGTCGAAGCGGCACAAAACAAAAGTGCCGTTCCAAGTGAAGCTGTTGGATATTCCCTTGCAGATTATCAGGCGTTATGAGCCATTTCAGGAAAACAAGTTCATATTTCCCGACCTCAACTACTGGTCTATATGCAAGCCGTTGAAAAGGATGATACGGGAGTGCGGAATAGAAAAGCCGATTTCATTTCATTGTTCGAGGCATGGGTTTGCCACGCTCGCTTTGAGCAAAGGGATGCCGATAGAGAGCGTGAGCAAGATTTTGGGTCACACGAACATTGTTACCACGCAGAAATACGCCAAAGTGACCACCGAAAAGATAGACAGGGATTTGACGGTGCTCGGCAATCAACTCAACCGGTCGTTCAACAATATCTCAATAACGGTGTAACTATGAAAAGGACAATTATATCAATCAGCGAGAATGGTACGGTAAATATTCCAAGTGCTGAAATATGGATGTCGGAAATGGAACTGGTGGAGCTGTTCGGGGTGATATCCCCGACACTCCGAGCTGCCATAAAAGCCATATACAGGAATGGAGGGTTTTGCCCGTCAAGCACTCAAAGATACAGGGCCGTTACTCCGACAATTTGGGCAATATTCTACAATCTTGAAGTGATTGTTGCACTTGCCTTTCGTTTGAATACCTATGAGGCAAATATGATTCGGCAAAGAGTCTTGAAGAGTGTTTACCAACGAAAAAAGAAGAACATAAATCTTTTAATATCTTTTGGTAGATTGCAGTCCCAAAGTTCTGTGAAGTCTTGATATAGTAGAGCCGTGCTACGGTCTTGTGGCACGGCTTTTAAGTATTTTTGAGGGTATAGATTTGTCACAAATGTTTTAACAGCTTTGTCCATCTGACATAATCATCAAGATTTATAGATAACAGAAACATCAAATGAACAATGTCTTTACTATACTCTTCCGAATTATTACCGAATAACTGTTTCATCACTCTCTTATCCGCTTCTGCAAAAGGCATAAGAATCTCATTTGAATAACCATATACAATGTTCATAGGCTCTATTCCTATTTGGCTTAGTATATAAACAGATACCCCGTATGCTATCCAAGTATCACTTTTGTCATTGTAATACAGATGCACGGCAGATCCATCGTTTACACACTCATTTATGGTTCTCAATGTCGTGTCGATCATACCTAAAAACGAGGTTAGTTATTCGTAACGAAGAAAATCAAAAGGGGCAAGGTTGTTTCCTTGCCCCTAAAATGTCAAACCTAATAATTACTTAACTGTAACAGTGCCGGTGTATTCGTTTTCACCTTTGACAAGGTTCGATGTCGAAGCGGCTGCATCATTAACAGTTACGCCATCAACAAGAACATTCTCCAAAGTGGCACCGCAACCATAAGCACGACCAATAAGAGCCCCTGTGCGAACGCTGTTGTTACCTGTAATAGCAGAAGCATTGATAGACGAGTTCTTTATAACAACTTCGGTTGTTGAACCGCTAACAAAACCGACAAAGCCACCAGTCGAGTTACCAGCCTGAATATCGGCATTGTAGATATGAACATTGTCAATCACAATATTTGCGCCCTGAAGGTCTGACCAAAGGGCAGCTGCTGCAAAAGATGCATTTTTAGCAGTGATTCCTTTGATTACAAGGTTCTTGATCACTTTCTTTCCACCGATAGCATCACCACGGAACAAAGAGATTGCATAGTTTCCGCCTTGATCTTTGCAAACCACGTTAGATATTGTGTGCCCCTGACCATCAAATACGTCGCCGTCACCCTGCAACTCGATATTTTTACTCATCGTAGCACCTTTAAAATCAATGTCGGCTGTCAGGACAACCAATGTGGACGCTTTACTCGATGTATTAATTTTGCAAAGTTCTTCTGCTGTTGACACGAAAATAGCGCCTTCCAAGGATGTCTTGGAAACTTTGACATCTTCGCCAGCCGTCAAATTTGTATTATCGCCAACAACCGGCTGGATAGAAGACTCGCTACGACGAGAAGCATAATAAGCGTCGATAGTAGTGCTGGTAACGGTAGAGTTCTCTACGTTCACAGTACCAACAGGACGACCAACGAGACCGGCAACATAGCCGGATTCGTTTTCTACGGCATAGTTTGAAATCTCGGAGCCGTCAACTGTACAGTTTTCGACATTAAGTGTTGCACCGCTTGCAACGAATCCTACAAGACCGCCCACAGACTGAACTCCGCAAAGATTTGCATTCTTCACATTCACACCGTTCAATGTAACAGTTTTGCCAGTCTGAACATCACCGAAGATAGTACCAACATATCCCTGATCAGGATTTGCACATTCAGCAGTTACATTCTCAATAGTTACATTCTTTACGGTCACACTTGCGGAAGCATCGCCCTGGAAAAGACCGTTTGAATAGTAGCTCCCACCGCAAAGGAGAGTCATATTGGACATTGTAAAGCCTTGTCCATCAAATTCTCCGTCAAAACCGAGACCTTTTACTTCATGACCACCAAAGTCAATGTTTGCAGCTAACTTGATATTCTTGCCTTGTACTCCATTCTGCTTAAGATAAATCCATTCAGCAGCAGTTGATACAGTCCATTCTCTATCATTTGAGGCAGGCTCTGTAACAGTCTTGCCATCCCATACTACAACTTCATAATCAGGAGTTTCATAATCAGGCTTAATCGTAATATTGAAATCGGCAGGGTCTGTCAAAATCTTGCCATAGATATTGGTACGGTAGTTACGCTGAACAGGGACAGAAGCATATTCACGTTCAATGCTATGTGTGCCATCGGTAACAGTAAAGTCAACCTCCACCAGTTCTTTCTCGCTCGCTACAAGCAGATAGTTCATTGACAAGTATTTAACATCGGCAACAGGGAATGTTTCTCCTGCATCAGGAATGTTAGCCATAGCATAAGTCATTTCAGTTTCGTTAGAAACTGCACCATCAAACAAGTTAAGAGTTTTATATACATTTTTAACCGTTACTGTGCTCTGTGTTGGATTAAAAGCTGCAGTTGATGATTCTGTTGCATCGGTAGTACCGATGTTCAACTGAGCGAACGGGCGGGACAAAGTGATTGTCTTGTTGATAGCCCCGTCAACCAACAAAGACTTCTCAACTGCAAAGAAAGCATCGCGATTTTCGTCCTGGCTTGTCAAATTGTCAGCAACAGTGATTGTCTGTGCAGCGGCATCAAATGTATAAGGTGTATTTTCTGCATCAGCCCAAAACAGAATATCGTAACTCTTGCCAGTTACCAAACGAAGATTTACTGTTGCTGTCTTGTTGCTAAATGTTACTTGATTTTCTCTGGTAATAAGTGGCGTTTTTGAATTTGCCTCGTAAACAGCATAGGTCAGCGTTTTTGCTGTAAGACCGTCTGAGTAGGCACGAGTTACAATACCAGGCTGTTCCAGAGTGAATGAAACAATACTTTCTTTGCCCGACTGAATTGCATCCAGCTCGTCATTCTGACACGATGTTGCGAACAGCATCGCTGTTGCTGCAAACATTCCTAAAAATAGTTTTTTGACCATTTTGTTTTAATTTAAATAATTAGTACTAATTTACCCTTTTTAAAATTCCGTATTTTATTGCGGAGGCTGCTGTTAATCTATCCCCCCCGAAAAAAGGAAAATGGAGGAATAAATAATCTTTCTGTGCACCGTAGTCCTTCAATAACGGTGTAATACGGTTTTGTTTTCTTTGTCTTTCTGCTTGTTGTTATCGTTTTATAGGTTATACATAATTTATTTAATCTCAATATTAAAATCTCCGTTATAATCGGGATTGATACCCACACTGCCCGTTGCCTTTGAAGTAAGGAAATTACCTCTCACGATGGTCAGCTTGCTGCGTACGAGTGGTACTTCCACCGTATTGGTGCTGCTCAACAGTTCACCGTCTTTGTCATATACTTCTACCGCCACGTTTGTTTTGGATTCCGTGCCGTTCACAAAGACATAATCGAAGCCCAATTCTATCTCGTGTTCGTCAAGAGGTATCATTTTTCCGTCAAAGAAAACTCCCGTCCAACTGTCATTGGGTTTGTTGGTGAACATATTAAATGAACATGGCATAAAGCCCGTGTATCGGAATACTACTCTATAATCA
This sequence comes from Parabacteroides sp. KHUB-01, assembly GCF_056640935.1. Taxonomy (NCBI): domain Bacteria; kingdom Pseudomonadati; phylum Bacteroidota; class Bacteroidia; order Bacteroidales; family Tannerellaceae; genus Parabacteroides; species Parabacteroides sp. KHUB-01. The sequence goes on from NZ_CM153256.1 coordinate 2,370,353, forward strand.
TCGGGATTGATGGTGCGTGAAGCTGTTTTGCCTTTAGATGCGGCACTTTCCAAAACCTGTCCGATAAATTCCTCCAGGTCGGTGGATATGAATTTGAATTTGGCAAGCGGTCTTTCCAACTGTATGAACGCTTCCTGCTCCACAACTCCGCCATCTGAATACTGGTCATATAGAACTGTCGCTTGTACTGTTCCACGAAAAGCATCCTGAAAATCGTTGTTGCCCTCGTAACTCTCTTGGTCCGGATAGGTGATTTCAGCGAAATTGCTCGTATTGTAATACTTATCGCCACTTGTGCCTTTACCTACATGGTCGCTCCATACGATGAAATTGTAGAAACCTTGATTCAGATTCAACCGTATGCTGTGGTCTTTCTCTTCGTCAAGATGCCTTGTATAGACTATTGTCGTATCTGCCTGACGAGTGAAGTTTTCTCCGTCCTCGCTTCTGTATACATTAATGATATAACGCATATCATGTTCTGCCAACTGATTGCCAGAACGTGTCGTGTAATTTATCTCTTCATGGATGGGGAGTTGGGTCTTGCAATTCAAATGTAATGTGAACGGCACTTTTTCCGGAATCTCTGGAAACTCATGCACATCACAGCTTGCCATGCCGAAAGCGAAAGACAAGAGAACCAGCATATACATTATTATATTATGTGTATATCCTCTTTTCATCTTGCGCCTCCTTTCTTTTTCAAATCGAATGTATAGGAAAACGATACCGCTGCCTGGTCTATGCCGACATAGGTTTTCTTTTCGGTATAGACCAACAGTCCGTTATGATAGTTGCGGAACTTATCGTGATGCAGCTTGTATGCTCCCGCACCGATGGAGAACTCCATCTTCCAACGCTTATTCCCGCTTATCGGCAGGCGGTAGCCGACTGCCAAGCCGCCACCTAACGCAGGGGATTTCCCTTCATGGTCTTGCGTGCGGTATTCGCCGTTAGTGGCGACATTGTAGTGACCGATGCCGATGTGTCCTCCTGCATACCATCCGTCATTGTCGTCCCTGAACCAATAGCGTATTTCCGGCTGTATCATGGCGGTACGGAATTTCACCGTGGATTTGAAATAGTTCCATGCTGAATAATATACCGGAAGATTGAATGACCAATGCCTGCAAAGGTCTATTTCAACGGCGGTATTGGCAATCGCCAGTCCCAATCCGAGCGCGTTGGTTTTTACATACAGTTTACGTCCCCATTCTTTTACGGCGGGGGTAGGATCGGGAACTGTATCAACAATTACCGGGGCAGGGAGAACGGCCTCTGTCGTGTCTGCGGAAACTTCCACTTCTTCAATTACAGGTTCAGGTACGACAACGGGAGGAGGACTCACCTGTTTGAACGTGACAATGACCATGCTGGCGTTGCGCATAGGACTGAAAAAGCGGCGGAACAGTTCGTCCCAGACCCTGCCGCCGTCCAACCTTTGTAACTTGGGAATACGGCTGTCGATGTTTCTACCGTTACGGTACTTCACGATTTCGGGTTTCTCGCCGAGGATGGAAAGTATTTCATGCTTGTGTGCCATTTCCGATTCCGATACTCGTTCGGCAAGATAATCCCACGCGATATAGTTGTCATCGTAAGTGATGATGCTGTCGGATACTTCGATTTTACTCCGTACAAGCGTTTCAAGCGCTTTCATACGTCCGTTCGCGAGTTGTCTGTTCCATTCGTAAGAACCTTCGGGTGAAGCCACGCCGCAGAACGAAAGCCGGGTAACTTCCACCGTCGTGTCATTAAGTATTCCCTGCAACATACCGGTTATCTCCCGGATTCTTTCGGCATTGTTTCCATACGTGGGGTCTATCCGTGTACTGTTCACACGGAAGTCCACCATGACCTCCGAACGGTTCTCTTGCGAGTAGGCAGCACTTGCCCATAAAAGCGTGAGAACCAGTATTGTATAGCACCTGTTTGTCCGCATAAATTATATTTTTGATAACCTTCTCTTTGTAAGAGTTTACTATCTCTTTGTAAGAGAAGACGATGTGGAAATTTTCTTTTGGGAATGAGGGATTTGTCCAATCGGACTTATCCCATTTGCTCAACAATCCTCTTACAGTACACAACAAAATTGTTCACTCGCACAACTTTTTTAGCCATTTATAGTGTGATTTGCAGTATTTTGCCTATATTTGCATCGTTAAAATCTTCTCTTACAAAGAGAGGTTCCATTCGCTCAACAATCCTTTCCTTACAGAGATTTCAATATCAGGCTGTTTGCCTTGTCTATCGCCATGTTGTCCAGCGAGGCAAGATAAATCCGGGTGGTAGCCTCCGAGTCATGCCCCATTCCGTCGCTGATGACCGACAAGGGGATATTCTTGCTCTTGGCGATGCTCGCCCATGAATGGCGGGCGGAATACATGGTCAGGGGCAGCTGGAAAATATAAAGTCACTTGACCCACTATTATACTCTAAATTGACCCATCAAAAAAATATTAGAATTAAGTAGAGAAAAATGCATTTTAACCCGGGTCAGTTTCAATTATAATTCTTTATAGCAGATACTACTTCTTTTTAGCATTAATCTTTCTTACAGAATCTCCCGTTAGTTCAATTTTGTGTGCCGTATGTACAATTCTGTCCAGGATTGCATCAGCTACAGTAGGATCTCCAATTGCATCATACCAGCTTTCAACTGGAAGTTGTGATGTTATTATGATTGATTTTATTCCGTGTCTGTCTTCTATTATTTCCATAAGTATTGACCTTTCCCTGGCATCCAGTCCTATAAGAAAGAGATCGTCTAAAATAAGCAGTGAACACTTTTCAATTTTTTTCATCTCAGATTCTATAGTTCCCTTGTTTTTGGCCATTTTAAGCTGTCCCATAAGCTTTGACGCATTGGAGTATAAAGTTCTGACTCCATTTTTGCATGCTTCATATCCTATTGCTGAAGCTATATAGCTTTTACCTGTTCCGGAGCTTCCTGTGATAAAAATATTCTGTCCGTCTCTTATAAAATCAAGAGAAGCAAGTCTCTCGAACTGGTTCCGGTCAAGGTTCCGTTTTATTGTATAGTCTATTTTTTCCATATATGCCTTATATCTGAAGTTTGCAGATCTTATCAGTCGCTCAATGCTTACATTGCGTCTGTAATCATACTCGCTTTCAAGAAGCCATTTCAGGAACTCATCGTTTGTCATACCATCAGAGGATGTTGTCCTGCAGTCATTCCTGTATGTTTCAAGCATACCGTAAAAACGTAATTTGGAGAGTAACTCCATTATTCTGTCCATATTTTTTCCGACAGTTCTGTTTGTTTTATTATTACTTGTCATTTTTATCCATATTTTTAGAGTTATAATAATCCTTACCTCTGAGATTTCTGTGTTTAGGGGTAAGTTCAGGAGCAAGCCCCTCCATTTGTATATGATACTTTTCATCTTCCCTATTTACCAGAAGGCTTTCAAGTTCGTTGAACCCGAACATGCAGGATTCCATTGCTATCTGGCATGCAAGAACCACTCTGTCGTGTCCGAAACGTTCCACAAGACATAATATACCATCAGCTGAACGTATAGCCTGAACAGGATATTTTTTGGCAACAGCCACCAACTTTATATACTCTTCCACTACCGGGTCTATTTCACGTGCCTTGCGGTATATATCATCCATTCTGATTCTGTATTCATGTAGTACTCCGGGAAGTTTATGGGAAGGTTTTTCTGAATAAGTGAAAGGTGTATCATCCCTGCGATGTGTCGTTATGTGTCTGAATTTATGATATATCTCCACAGTGTCCCCATCATACAGTAATTCTACAGCATCGCCTATATACTCTTTAGGAACACTGTAATAGTGATTGTTAAGCGATACATAACTGTTTTTCATGACAGTTGCCGTTTTCCGGTTTTTTGATATAAATCTTGTTGCCGGCAATATATGTAGCCTGTCTTTCTCGACCTCGAGGAAACGCTCCCTACGGCTGTAGCTGCGGTTGTACATCTTTCGGCTGTTCAATGCGTCAGTATGTTTCATTATTTCTATGTTCAAGGCTTCAATATCATTGAATTTCAATCCTGTCATCTTTGAATATACCTCCCTGTAAAGCAGTCTTACAGCATTTTCAACCAAAGCCTTGTCTTTGGGTTTGCGCACTCTTGCCGGAAAGACAACACAACCATAATGGTCTGCAAATGCCGCAAAGTCGTCATTTATTACAGGCTCTATTCCACCGGGCTTTGTTACGGCAGATTTGAGGTTGTCGGGAACTATGGCATTTGGTACACCTCCAAAATAATGGAAAGCATTTTCACATGCCTGGATAAGATATTCTTTCTTTTGCGATGGTACAGCCTCGTAATAAGTAATCTGACTGCATGGAAGTATCGCAGCAAAGACTTCTACGGGAACCTTATCACCCGTATTCCTGTCTGAAATATAAAGTTTGTCACCGGCAAAATCCACATACATCTGATCACAAGCTATATGATCTATGCGTCCAACCGGTATTTTTACCTCCCTTTCACGTCTGAGATACAGGCAGAATGAACAATAACTGTAACCTTGGGGACGGTTTCTCAGATACTCCTCATACAAGGACCTTCTTGTTGTTCCACGGGATTTAAGTCGTTTAATGTACTCAGGTATATGTTCTTGAAGATACTTATACTCTGCAGATCCTGTTGATTCGTTGTCAGTCTCCGTACCGAAAAGTTCATGCAGATGATGCTCGTCCATTTTCAACAGGCGTTCCAGCTCTATACCCATATCCTCGTATATTCGGATATACCGTTTTACTGTATTACGTGAAATCAGAAGAGAAGAACTGATACTACGGATACTCATTCCTGACTGGTAGCACCGCAGTATGTGCTTGATTCTTATTTTCATTCTTTAAAATTTTTATTCGGTTAATGATACCGGGTTAAAATGCTTTTTAAAGTACAAAAACAAGACTGAAATGTGGTAATTCTATAGGGTCAATTTTTATTATAATCTAAGTGGGTCAGTTTCGGTTATAAAGGTGGGTCAGGTGATTTTTATAATAGTGGGTCAAGTGACTTTATATTTTCCAGACACATCTGCCGAAGGTCTGTCCTTTTTTTATTTTACCAATCATCGTGACCTCCTTCCCGTGGACTTGTATTGCTGCATGATCTCCTTGAGTTTATGCAGCAATGCCGTTATCATCTCGTTGGTACGGTAGAATCCCGTCTGGTGCGACAACTTGGCAAGTTGGTTCAGGTTGTTTGCCATTCCCACGAGGTTGCGCATGGTGGCGGCTTCCTCCGTCGAATGCTTGGCCACGACTTGGGCTTCAAATGCGGAATCACGTATGTACTCGGCAAGCGTCCTGTTGGCTTGCCGACTTCTGCGGAGCAGTCGCTCATAGTCGGGCTTGGAGAACTTCACCGTTACCGACTTTGTCAACTTGCGGAGGCTGCCGGCTTTCGGTCTGCCTCTCGCCTTGAGTTTTCTGTTATCATCCATGTTGTTTGATTCTGATAATTGATAGTCTTTTTGTTTTTTGTCCCTTTACAATCTGCGACCACCGGGAGCGGATTGCCTCCACTCTTCGGGAGTGGAGCGAGGTTTTCGGGATGCCCGAAAGATAACCTCGCCAACTCCCGAAACTGAAGTTCGGTTCATCCTCCGCTTATGGCGGTTTATCAGACATTTTTTCTTGATTGTGAGTAAACTCTGTTTTCACACTATAACGAATGAACTTAAAGTCTCCTCCACTGCTCGAAATCCTCGTTATAGATTTCAAGGTGCTGCCGGGCGATGTTCTCAATCAGTCCCGAAACGCTCATCTTCCGACCTCCGAGTTTGCGGACAAATTCATCCAGCCTGTCCCTCACCTCGCAGCTGACGAACACGGGCTTGCGGTCATCGATTCTCGGAACTTGCAGGAAGGTGTTGCGGTACTCTTCCAGAGACATGCGGCGTTGCTTGCTGCTGATGCGGCGTGGTGTGCCGTAGGCGGGCACAAGCTCTGTGGCTGGCTTGTCCGATTCAGGAATTTCTGCCGTCCCATTCTCCGGGCCTGTCGGTACAGGTTCTACCTTTTTAATCGGTTCTGCCGTTTCTCCCCCGTTCGAGTATTCGGCAGGAAAGAAACCCTGCGAGACAAGAAGCTCCTTCATGGCATTCCCTTTCGGCTCTTGTGAACTGCTTGGGAGATACACCTCCGTAATGGTTCTCATCTCCTCTTCTGTCATTTTTCTCTTCATACTTGATATGTTTTTAAGAGTTAATACTGTGGTCTTGGTGTGTGCCTTGACCTGTTATCGTGAGCAAAGGAAGTATGTATATTACACTGTGTCAAGCAAATGGAGGCAGTGTGGCAATTATGTTCTATTCTGCATTTCACAGACTGAATCACCGGTGCGGACTGCTATGATTTGCACACGTTATTTGATTGCAGGGAAAAATCCATTAAGGGCTATTTCGGAAAGGACAACCGGCAAGGCAATAAATAAAAAGGCTACGGGCTGACGGACTTTCGATAACATCGGGAGTCGGTCTGCCTGTAGCCTTGAAGTAATAGCTGATGAAAATCCGTAAAAATTGAAGCCGGAGCCATGGCAAGCATTTTCAGTCTGATGCAATCTGTCTGAAAATGCTTGCTTCCTTAAATACAAATAGGTGAAAATTCTTTGGCCTGTTGCCTGTATGAAACATAGTGCAAACTGTACTTGGTATAATCAGAATTGTAGTTTAACGGTCTGTTCTATGAGGGTATCATGTCCACTGACTGTGCAACATGAGGACAATCGACGCAATATGCCGTCACACGTTTGAAAAGCCATTGCCGTATGGAATTTCCTGCTTTTATTTGCATAGGCGGCAGGTAAAAAGCGGGTGAAGGAGCCGACGGCTTCCATACCGGTGCCACAAGCTGCCACTTTCAGAAAACGCTTGGTAGTGTGCGCAAGGCCCCTTTATCTTAGCGGAACGAAAGCGAATATTAACATAAAAATGAATGATATGGAATTTGTGATTTTTGAAAAGAAAGCATTTGAGGAAATGGCTGCGAAGTTGGAAAACTTCATGCAGCGGGTGGATAACCTTTGCCATCGTCACGGTGGAAAGAAGCCCCAAAGGTGGCTCGACCATCAGGAGGTATGTCAGGCATTGAGGATTAGCAAACGAACCTTGCAGACACTTCGGGATAACGGGACACTTGCCTATACCAAAATCGGGAACAGAACTTTCTACCGTCCCGAAGACGTGGAGCGTGTCATCGTGAAGGTGGAGGACAGAAGAAAGGAAGCCTGTTGGAACGGTAGAACTATTTGAGATGGCAGGGTATGGAATAACATTAAAACATCAGAGATATGCACAACGAATTAAAGACAAAAGACGATGCTTGGATTCAGTCCATCCATAGCAGCATTGACCGCTTGTCGGTCAGGATTGACAGTATTACCAACAATGCCGCCCCCATCCTCAATGAGGAGGACTATTTGTGTGACAAGGAGGTATCGCGGTTATTGAAAGTCAGCCGCAGGACTTTGAGCGACTATCGTGCCAACGGCACACTGCCTTACTATGTACTCGGAGGGAAGGTCTTGTATAAAAGGAGCGAGATAGAGGAGGTGCTACGGCAGGGATATAGGGATGCAAGCCGGATGAAAGGTGGCGGATAAACTAAATCTTTTTTCTGGAGGGAGCGCAGTTTGCCGTCTGCCTATTTATTGATTGTCCTAAAAATATACCTCCCCTAAGAAAAGAGAAACAGCATATGGACAGGTTATAAAATCTGAACCTGTCCATATGCTGTTTCTCTTTCGTTTTTTTCTTTTCCGTCAGTCGCTTGTTTCCGTTGTCGTCTGCATTTCAAAGTACAGACCTGAAAGTGGAAAGGTTTTCGGGCGGAATACGCTCGCTGCGGAGCAAGAGGAAGATTCCGGCCGAAACAGCTTGCCGCCTGACCTTTCAACTTTCAATGAAGGTCTGTACTACCTTCGCAGACGAGCAAAGGAAACGGGAGATTGACGGAATCGGGAATCATATCCCATTCGGAGAATTGAATTGAAACCGGAATAATCCGAATGAAACCGGAAAACATTGATGTTTTTTTGTCAGTTCAGAAAAAAAATATACCTTTGTGAACAGATGAGTTATACATCACGCAATTTATGTAAGTATGTAGAAACCAGAACGGTCGCCAACTCATTACCTCACTTTTTGACAATCCGAACAACTGATTTAATTTCAGTGGATTATTAGATTATTCCAAAGATGAATAATATAATTGAAAAAATGACTTCCATATGTCCAGTTTCGGATGAGACATTGCAGGCTTTAAAAGAAAAACTGACATTATGCCATTTCCCAAAACGCTACCAGTTGGTCAAGGAAAATACATTCTGCAAATCTGCTTATTTTCTTGAAGAAGGTATGACACGTTCGTTCTGGCTTGTAAACGGAGAAGAAATTACCACTTCTTTTTCCACAGAGGGAGGAATTGTGTTCAGCATGGACGAGCTTTACTACAACAAGCCAAGTGAGGAATTTGTAGAAACACTGGAAGACACTGTCGCTTATCGTATAGCTTTGAGTGATTTGCTCGAGCTGTTTCATACAAATATAGAGTTGGCTAACTGGGGACGTATAATACATCAGGATGAATATCGCCGTTTGCACCGTTCTCATAAGGAACGTCTCACTTTACCGGCAAAGGAACGTTACGAAGAGTTCCAGCGTCAATTTCCGGAAGTATGCCGTCGTGCCAATTTAGGATATATAGCGTCATATTTGGGAATTACTCCTTCAACCCTCAGCCGTATTCGTTCGCAAAAGTGATACGGGAACAAAACTGATTTTGACTTAGAACAAAAGAATTAGATATACTTTTACTTACTTTTGCAGCATCACCGGTGGCTTATTACAAACAACTTAAACCATTTTAAATATCATGCAAAAAATATCCTCTGCATCATTTGCAGACACTAAACAACATTACGAGCTGTTGGACGGTCTCAGAGGTGTTGCCGCCCTTCTCGTAGTTTGCTATCACATTTTTGAAGGTTATGCCTTTGCCGGTGGAACAATGATTGAAAGCATCAATCACGGATACCTTGCTGTTGATTTCTTCTTTATGCTTTCGGGTTTTGTCATTGCTTATGCCTATGATGAGCGTTGGAACAGAACACTGACCTTGAAGAGTTTCTTCAAACGTCGTCTGATACGTTTGCATCCTATGGTGGTCATGGGCGCTGTTCTTGGTTTCATAACATATCTGATACAGGGAAGCGTTCAATGGAGTGGGGAACATATAGCGTTTTCTATGGTTATGCTTTCCTTGCTTTGTTCCATGTTGTTTATTCCAGCATATCCGGGAGCAGGATATGAGGTGCGTGGCAATGGGGAAATGTTTCCTCTCAACGGACCAAGCTGGTCTTTGTTCTTCGAGTATATAGGCAACATTTTATATGCATTGTTCATACGTAGATTGTCCAACAAAGGTTTGGGTGTGCTTGTCCTGCTTCTTGGAGTTGCGTGGAGCGCATTCGCGTTGACCGATGCATCCGGTTATCAAAGTATAGGTGTTGGCTGGACATTGGACGTGACAAATTTCTTCGGAGGTCTGCTTCGTATGCTTTTCCCGTTTACTATGGGAATGTTTCTGATGCGTAACTTCAGGGAAATACCTGTCAGAGGAGCTTTTTGGATATGTTCTTTAGTTCTTCTCCTTTTGTTTATTGTGCCTTTTGTTGAGGGCAATGAACCTGTTTTATGGAACGGAGCTTATGAGATGTTTTGTGTGATTCTTGTTTTTCCTGTTCTTATTCTTTTGGGCGCTTCAGGAAAAACAACAGACAAACGCTCAACTATGATTTGCAAATTCCTCGGAGATTTGTCTTATCCTTTATATATCGTTCACTATCCTTTCATGTATTTGTTCTATGCATGGCTTATAAAGAATCAGCTCTTCACTTTTGCCGAAACGTGGTATGTTGCAATTCCTGTAGTCTGCTGGAATATAGTTTTGGCTTATGTTTGTTTGAAACTGTATGATGAGCCGCTGAGGAGATGGTTGGCTAAGAGGTAATTCGTAAAACAGAAAACTATATAAAGAAAAGAGACACTGAAAACACAAAACAGATTCTAAATCGAAATCCTTGTGTTTTCAGTGTCTCTTTATTTATATTCTATCGAATATTAATCAGCTCTCTGTGTCTTACTTAACCAACTTAAGCTCCTCAATCAACCTTGGGCATTTACCCCATTTGTCAATCATAAACAGCACATAGCGGATATCAACACCGATACAACGCTGCAATTCCGGTTCGAAAGCAATATCGCCACTCATTGCTTCCCAGTTTCCGTCGAAAGCAAGACCGATAAGGCGTGCATTCTTGTCGAAGATAGGGCTACCTGAGTTACCTCCGGTGATATCATTGTTAGTAAGGAAGCAAAGCTGCAAATCTCCGTTTTCGTTTGCATACTGTCCGAAATCCTTGCTACGGATCAAATCCAGAATTTCTTCCTGAACCCAGAACTCATCGTTTTCAGGATCTTCCTTTTCAAGAATACCTTTGTGAGTTGAGAAATAGTCATACCATCCCGCATCATAAGGACGATAACCGCCGATTGAACCATAGCTCAGACGCATAGTGAAGTTTGCGTCAGAATAATAAGTCTTGTCAGGATTCATTTCCATCAAACCTTCAAGGAAGAGGCGTTCGCCTTTGTCAATATCGAAGCTTGCTTTGTTTCCGTTCTGATAAATATCCATGAAAGCAGTGAAAACAGATTCAGCCAATTCCACAGCCGGGTCTTTTGCAAGTTTCTTGCTCAGGTTTGGATTGCTCAGGAATTCTTCCACTTTATCCAATGAAAGAAGCTGGGTTTTCTTGAACAAGTCAGCAGCATATTTCTTGTAGTCGCCTTTATATTTCTTGTCTATTTTCTGATATATTTCAGGAAGATATTGAGCCGGAACTCTTACTTTGGCAATTGCAAGCATAGCTCCAAGTACTTCCTGATCCAGTCTTGGTTCATAATCCTTGAAGAAAGGCAGAACGCGGTCTTCCATGAATACCTTTCTGTCTTCATCTGTTGAACCTTTAGCGTCGAAGCTGTTTATCATTCTTGCAAGGCGTGTGATTTCTGTACCGGAAAGCAATGTTTCCATCAGATAAGTACGTGCATTCACAATTTCGTTTGAAGAAGTATAGCCATTCTTAAGAAGACTCAACACTTCGCCATATTTTTCCTGGCGTTTCGGATCTTTTGCCACCCAATTAGCGAATTCTTCTTCAAGAGCTTCTTTGCGGGCAACAACGTCAAGGCGTGCAAGACCCTTGTTCATACCGATTGAATTCTTCCAGTAGTTTGAACTTCCGGCATATTTTGAAGCATATTTGATACGCACTTCATCACTTGCCGACATAGCCTTTTTCCAAATCTCCTGTTTGATACCGCGCACTTCGATACGAGGAACATTGCTGTCTTCGATACGCTGTTTTACTCCCCAAGAAGAAAGATAGCGGCTTGTGCTGCCCGGGAAACCGATAGTCATCGCATAATCTTTTTCCTGATAGCCTTGCAATGAAACTTCGGCAACATATTTCGGAGTATATGGTTTGTTGTTCGCGTCATATTCAGCCGGCTGGTTGTTTGCGTTGGCATAAACGCGGAATACAGAGAAGTCACCTGTGTGTCGTGGCCACATCCAGTTGTCAGTGTCACCGCCGAATTTACCCACTGATGAAGGTGGAGCAAACACCATACGCACGTCGCGGAACACATTATAAACAATCAGATAATACTTGTTATTTGAATAGAAAGGAATCACATCGGCTGCCTTGAATTCGTCTGTTCCGATTGAGTCGCAAAGGAAATTACCGATTGAATCGGCAGCAGCAAGGCGTTCGCTTTCGTCAGCAATACCGCTGATTTTTGACATTATTCGTTCTGTAACGTCAATAGTCTTGTCGAGGTATCTTACCGAAAGTCCCGGAACAGGAAGTTCTTCTTCCTTTGACTGTGAAACGAAACCGTCTTTCAGGTAGTCGTGCTCAACACTACTCAACTGCTGGATAGCTCCGTATCCGCAATGGTGGTTGGTGAACACCAAACCTTCGTTAGATACTGTGATACCTGTACATCCGCCGCCAAAAATTATGACTGCATTTGCAACGCAAGGATCAGTCTCGCTGTATAACTGTTCGTACGTAGGCTTGAAACCCAATTCCTGCATACGTGCCAGATTCTGTTTTGTAAGTTCCTTCAGAACCCACATACCTTCGTCGGCATGAGCTGAACCTGCTGCAAGGAAGCACAGCAAGGCAACTCCGATTTTCTTGATTAGATTCATAATTTATTCTATTAGTAATTTGATATTCTTTACATTCTCTCTCGAAGCAATCCACTCTTTTATCTTCTCTTTGTCTTTTTCCTGAAGCTTCTTGCCGCATTTCAGATATACCAGAAGAACAGAATCTTCTTTCAGTGATGCAGAATTTACGATTGTTGTGTGGGCACACGACACTGCTTCTACTTCAGGGAACAGAACCTTTATCTCAGGTGTAAGATTCTTGCTTGTCTTTTGACACTCTTCGTAATTGCTTATCTGATTCTTCAATGAGTCAATTTCAATAGTCTGCATACGCAGCAAATCTTCCGAGTTCTTATATAAGTCCTGCATAAGAAGGCTCTTCAGGTGGTTTATGTCCTGCTCGCCTTGTCCGAATCCCTGTTGGACAACAAGTGCAGTGTTGTGCAATCCATATTTCCCCAACTTGGATTCTGCGTTGACTATAAGGTCTTCCGAAACATGGTCGCCAATCAGAACAACCTTTATTTCTTTTTTCTCTTTCGTATCTGTTATGACTTTGTTCAGGACCTGAGTGTTAGGGAAGTTCAATTCGGAGTTGACAAACGTAATTGCCATCTGCTGGAAATATGTCTTTCTTATAAGATTATAGCTGAGGTATATACTTGGAACAATAGTGAATAACACTATTATACCCACATACCGGCTCACAGTCTTTTCCCTGTCTTTGTCCAGGAATTCTTTCTTGGGATATTTCAGCAAACGTACCACCAGATATGTGGCAAGGCTTATAAACACCGTATTTATGAAATAAAGATAGAAAGCTCCGAAGAAATAATAGAAATTTCCGGTAGCCAGTCCGAAGCCTGCCGTACACAGCGGTGGCATCAAAGCCGTTGCGATTGCTACTCCGGGAATTACGTTTCCTTTATATTTTGTGGAGCTTGCCACTATTCCCGCCAATCCGCCGAAGAATGCTATAAGCACGTCATAAAGCGTTGGCTGCGTTCTGGCAAGCAACTCGCTTTGTGCTTCGCTTATCGGTGATATAAGGAAATAAAGTGATGATGTGATAACACTGAAAATCGTAGCCGTGGCAAAGTTGCGGAACGAACGTTTGATAAGCTCGAAGTCATTAATACCCAGCCCCAGTCCGAAACCCATAATCGGTCCCATCAGCGGAGATATAAGCATGGCACCTATAATCACAGCCGTTGAGTTTGTGTTCAATCCCAATGATGCTATGAATGTGGCAAAAATAAGAACCCAAAGGTTCATTCCCTTAAATTCAACACCGCGGCGAATAGATTCGATGGTTTCCGCCTCGTCTTCTTTGTCGTGCTGCAAATCGAAGTTACGGACAAAGAAATCTTTTATGTATTTATGAAGGTTTTTATCTCCCATCTCTTGTTATGATTTTTTGATTTTGCAAAGATAAGTTTTAGGAGTAAGTTGGCAAGGGAACGAGAGAACAAGATTACCTTGAAATTCTCGCCCTCTGCAAAACATTCTCCTTTTTCAGAACAATACCTGCATAAACCAGCAGAAGCACAGTTCTGTATCCCAGTCTCAACCATTCCGATTCTATCTCCGGATACATGGCTAAAGCATAAAGCACAGCAGCCAGGCAGAAATATGTCGCAGCCGATTTGAGGTCGTATTTAATAGGGAATTTCTTCTGCCCGATAAAATACGACAAAACCATCATCAGCAGGTTGCATACAAACGAAGCCCATGCGCAAGCCATATAACCATACGACGGTGCAAACAGAATGATGATTGCCACAGTAGCCACACAGCCTGCAGCAGAGAAATATGCTCCCCATTCTGTCTGGTCGATAAGCTTATACCATAATGACAGATTGAAATAAATACCGAAGAAGAACTCTCCGAGCATCACAATCGGAACCACACGCAATCCCGGATAATAATTCTCTCCAACGAAATATTTCAATATGTCGAGATAGAACATTACGCCGAGGAAAATAAACAGAGCGAAGATTATGAAATATTTCATTGCCTCGCTGTATGCCTTCTTGTTGTCGTCGCTCTTGTTTCGGGCAAAGATGAAAGGCTCGTATGCGTAGCGGAATGCCTGAATGAACATTACCATAACAACCGCTATTTTGAAGCAAGCTCCGTATATTCCCAACTGTTCGTTGGCATAATCCTTGTCCTCGAAAAGAAACGGAAACAGAATCTTATCCGCAGTCTGGTTGAATATTCCCGCTATTCCCAGAATCAGGATAGGGAAGGAGTATCTCAATATTTCTTTCAGAAGAGCAGTGTTACAGCGTGACTTGAATGCCGGGAACATATAAGGCAGCAACATCACGAAAGTTGCCAGCGTAGTAACCACATTGGCTACGAACACATATCCCACTCCATAGTCCGGACGGAAAAACCATGATATGCTTTCCGGATGGCTCTCGTAAATTGCAGGACAAGCGATAAGGAAAAAGATATTAAGGGCAATATTGAGGAAAATGTTGAAAAGCCTTATTCCAGCAAAGCGCCATGCAAGCCCTTTATATCTCAGGTATGCGAATGGAATACAGCAGAATGCGTCCACCGCAACAATTCCCGCCATCATCGCTATATATTCCGGATGCTCGCCATAGCCTATGCCGTTACATATCGGCTGCAAGAACAGCATTACCAGAACGAAAAACAGGGCAGAGGTGAATCCCAGTGATGCCAGCACCGTGCTGTAAACCCGCATTGGCTCCTGTTCTTCCTTTTTGTTGATGAAACGGAAGAAACCCGTTTCCATTCCGTACGTAAGTATTACCAGCAGCAGTGCCGTCCATCCGTAGAGGTTTGTCACCACTCCGAAGTCTCCCGTATTTGTAAAGACGCGTGTGTACATCGGCACAAGCATCCAGTTCAGGAAACGGCCCAATATGCTGCTAAGTCCGTAAACGGCTGTCTCTTTGGCGAGACGTTTTATTCCTGATGACATGTTTTGAGTTTTTAAGTTTATAAGTTCAGTTGATGAGTTGACAAGTTGACGAGTTAACAAGTTGACAAGGTTTGTTCCAACGGATTTGCAATCCGTTGGTTCAATCAGGCGGATTTATAATCCGCATTAATAGGTAAGGATTACAAATCCAATGGAACGGAATTCCCCTTCTTGACTTCTTAACTCCTCCCTCAATCAAACAACCCTTTCTCCCAATCTCCCCTCGTCCTTCCAAGATGACTGTATGCAAGCTCAGTCACCTCACGTCCGCGCGGAGTTCGCTTGATGAAACCCTCTTTAATGAGGAAAGGCTCATATACTTCCTCAAGAGTTCCGGGGTCTTCTCCCAGGGCCGTAGCCATAGTGGTAAGTCCCACCGGTCCGCCCTTGAATTTGTCAATCATTATCGACAGCAGTTTGTTGTCAATCTGGTCCAGACCGTAGCGGTCGATATTCAGAGCCTCCAGAGCATAGCAGGCAATAGCCTTGTCTATTGTGCCGTTACCTTTCACCTGGGCAAAATCCCTCACCCTTCGCAGCAATGCGTTGGCGATACGAGGCGTGCCACGGCTTCGTGAAGCAATTTCTTTTGCCGCCTGGGTGTCACATTCCATATTCAGTAACGCTGCGCTTCGCAGGACAATCTTTGTCAGGGTGTCGATATTATAATATTCCAGATGCATATTTATGCCGAAGCGCGCACGCAGAGGACTGGTCAGCAAACCGCTTCGTGTGGTAGCGCCAATCAGCGTGAACGGGGCAAGGTCAATCTGTATGGACCTTGCGCTCGGTCCTTTGTCAATCATAATATCTATTCGATAGTCCTCCATTGCCGAATACAGATACTCTTCCACAATCGGACTTAAGCGGTGAATCTCGTCGATGAACAGCACATCGTTCTTTTCGAGCGAAGTCAGAATACCGGCTAGGTCGCCCGGCTTGTCCAGCACCGGTCCCGAAGTGACCTTGAAACCGACACCAAGCTCATTAGCGATAATGTTGGACAGTGTTGTCTTTCCCAATCCTGGAGGTCCATGCAGCAGAACGTGGTCCAGCGCTTCCTTGCGCATACGTGCTGCCATTACGAACACACGCAGGTTTTCAACCACTTTTGCCTGTCCGCTGAAATCCTCGAACGACAGAGGGCGTAGCGCGTTTTCATATTCGCGCTCGCTTTCCGGCATACGTGTGTCTCTTATATCGAATTCTTCTTCCATTTATCAAATTATCTTTGTTGCTTTTGATTTGCAAAATTAATGAAAGGATAAGTAGAGACAAAATAAAAAAACTTCCGAAACAAATTTGTTTTTCTTCCGTAAGTAATTCAATTTTCTTTCGGAAGAAAATGAAGTTCCATTCGGATGGAAATGGCGGAAATTTTATATGCGTTGTTTCGCAAAAAAAGGTAAGCATCTTTCCCGGAAAAGCTCGTAGTGTTTCTGAAAAAAGATGCCTACCTTTTTTGTGAGACATAGTAGTGTTTTGTTTTTTTATACTGTTTTAATCACCTCATGCAGGGGATTTTTACTTTTGCAAGTTTCACAATTTTACTATATCGTTAATTATCAGTGAAATCATGTGACTTAAGAACGTTTGTTAACATTCGCATATTATACGTTTTGCATCATAACACCGACAACTGCCAAAATCAGTATAAATACCAATAAAAGAACAGTGTTTCCCCAGCGTACAAGAAACGGAGGCATTTCTCCCATTATATTGCGAACCTTTTCACTGCGTAATTCTATCTTGTTTTTTTCTTCCTGTTCCATAGCATAGAAATTTTAATTGCCTAATTCGAGTTGGTTTTTTACAAGGTTGAAATATGCGCCTTTTTTGTTTATCAATTCCGTATGGGTTCCTGTTTCCATAATTCTTCCTTTGTCCATAACCACTATCTGGTCTGCATTGCGCACGGTACTTAATCTGTGTGCCACTATTACAACAGTTTTGCCTTTGTAGAACTCCGACAGGTTTTCCACAATTGCACGCTCGTTGTTTGCGTCAAGTGAATTGGTAGCCTCGTCAAAATACAGGAACAAAGGGTTTTTGTAAACGGCACGGGCAATCAGTACGCGCTGCCTTTGTCCTTGGCTTATCCCTTGTCCGTCAGGACCGATTTTTGTATTGTATTTTAACGGCAACCGTTCTATGAACTCCTCGGCGTTGGCAATTCTCACGGCATTGAGCAACCGTTCTGTATCTATTTCTTCATCATCCACCGCAATGTTGCGTGCTATGGATTCTGAAAAAATATATCCGTCCTGCATCACAGCCCCGCATATACCTCTCCACCAACGCAGGTTGAACCGGCACAAATCTTCTCCACCCACAGTGATACGTCCTGCCACAGGAGTGTAATATCCAAGCAACAATTTTATGAGTGTAGTCTTCCCGCTGCCGCTTGTTCCCACAATAGCAGTTATTTTGCCTTCAGGTATTGTGAGGCATATGTCATCCATTACCTTTGGCGAATGTATCCCTTCATATTGGAATGTCACGTGTTCCAGTTTTATTTCCTTGCCGTCAAGAGATGTTGTAACTCTCTCGTCAGAGTCTTCTTCTTCCCTCGTCCTTATCTCGCTCATCCGTTCAAGGGATATTTGTACATCCTGCCAGTTGTAGATGAATTGCACGAACTGCTCCACAGGAGCGTTCAGTTGCCCTATAATATATTGGATAGCGAGCATCATACCCAATGAAAGGTTTCCGTTTATTACCGAAGTGGCTGCGACTACTGTGATTATGATGTTCTTCACCTCGTTAATCAATATGCTTCCGGCTTCCTGGTTTTGTTGCAGCTTCATCGCCTCAATGTTGGTATAGAACAGGTCGGCTTGCACGTCCTCCCATTCCCATCGTCTGCGCCTTTCGCAATGTTGCAGTTTTATTTCCTGCATTCCGATAAGCATTTGCATTGTTTTGCTTTGGTTGCGCGCGCGTTGTTCAAAATATATATAGTCCAATAAACGTCTGCGCTTCAGGAATAGGAACACCCATGCCCCGTAAAGCATACTTCCCGCAAGGAAAATCAGGAATATTACGATATTGTAATATAGCAGGACCCCACCGAAAACAATAAAGCTGAAAGCCGAAAACATCACGTTCAGTGTCTGAGCCGTCAGGAAACGTTCCACGCGCTCATGGTCGTTTATGCGTTGCAGCAAATCACCTACCATCTTCGTGTCGAAGAATGACATAGGCAGCTTCATTAGTTTTATGAGGAAGTCCGAAAGCAGGGATATGTTCACCCTTGTTGATATATGCAGCAATATCCATCTTCGGATAAAATCCACAGATGCGCGTCCGAGCACCAGCATCAACTGTCCTGCAAGTATCAGATATATGAAGTTAAGGTCTTTTCCGGCAATACCCTTGTCCACAATAGCTTGAGTAAGGAATGGGAATATTATTTGCAGTATGCTTCCCAAAAGCAATCCCAAAAGCAGTTGTACGAAATATTTCCGATATGGTTTTATGTAGCCCCACAGAAATCGTACGGGGTTTTCCATTTTCCCTGAATCTCCGTGTCGTTCATAAAAAGCCGGAGTAGGAGCCAATGCCATTATTATCCCTTTTTCTTCTCCTCTGTTTCTGGTGCTTATCCATGCGTCCCTCATTGTATCTTCATCTATGCGAAGCAGGTTCTTTGCCGGGTCGGCGATGTAGAATATGCGTTCACCGTCACGCCGTGTCTTTACATCATAAAGCACAACGAAATGTTCCTGGTTCCAATGCAGGATACAGGGAAAAGGGCGTTGCTCCACCACCTTTTCCAAAGTCATACGCCCGCATACGGTTCGGAAACCCAAATATTCGGCTGCATCACTCAAGCTCAGCATCGACACGCCTTCACGGGTGACCAGACAAATACGTTGCATCGTCTCCGCACGGTATTCCCGTCCATAGAACTTGGCAATCATCCTTAGGCAGGTTGCGCCGCATTCCATGGAATCGGGTTGGGTGATATGGGGAAAAGATTTCATTGTTTTATTTATAATATAATTATGTATGATAGATAGTTGTTTTCTTAAAATCGGTTTAGTTGTTTTGCTCTTGCTTCCATACCCTGATATTTATTCGGGATAGAATTGAATTTCTTGATTCAAACAACGAACTACATTTTTGTTTTACTATCAATGAAAATGCCGGAATCCATATCTGTGTTGTTCAACCGTTGTTTCATAGAACGTTTTATACTCTTGCCGAAAGGTAATGTATAGGCAATCCGCAAATATGTTAGTCCTTTGAAATTATTCCATGCTTTAGTTTCCCGATAGTAAACTGCACTGCCGGAGACGGTTTCGGAGATATGAGGGTCGTGCATGAATAAAGTAGTCAATGAAAGCGTCAAGCTTTTCTTCTTCCAAGACAAGGTTGCGCTGTAATAATTGTTGTCCTTCTCCAGAAGCATACCATTAAGTCCTTTGTTTTTAAGGATGACCATACCTTCCAATGTAAAGTCCTTATAAGATGCAGACAAACTCATATTGACAAAATGATGCCAATGTTTGTAAATTGAGTGATTTATGGAAGAACTTTGGTAAGCTGCCTCATAATAACAAGCAGCGTTCAGGAAATCGAACGGATTCCAACTGAGATAAATTTGCCCCATTGCTTGCTGAGCGTTGCTAATGTTGTCATATCTTTTTTGGATATATGAACCTTTGTTTTCATAAATCGGGTAATATGGATGGCGGGCATAATCATAATATGCGGCTATCTCCATAAACAACCCGGGTCGGTTATAATTATAAAGCAAATGATTTACGACCTTATAATAAGACTTCAAATTCGGATTTCCTATGCTTAATATAGTTGGTTCTATATAAACCGGGCTATTCGTCAATAAAGATATATTGGGAGAATAAGCCGATAACGACGATCTCAGTTTCAAGGAAGAAACCTTGTTCATTTTATATGTCAGGGAAAGCATAGGTTTCAATATAAAGGAGGACAATCGGGTATCCGTTTGCTGGATATTTTCCTCTGCTCCCATACCTAATGTATAAATCAACTTGCCTTTTCTTCCTGACCAATCCGCATACATATAAATATTATGTGAAAGGTTATGGTTTTGCTTCTCGCCATCTTCGTTCATACGATATTGTTCGTCTAGGGTTTTATAAAAATAACGTATTCCGGCACTCAGCATATTGTCGGATTGGAAACGTTTTTCATATTCGCCTTCCATGATTAGCGAATAGGATTGGTTGTCGAGCCTGGTAACAATATTGTAATTGTCTCCTTTCAATGAACGGTCTGATTTGGAATCATAATACGTATTAACAATATTGAATGAGATTTCTTGTTCATTCTTCATCTGTTTGGAAAAGTACAAATCCAATGAAGGGGATAAATAATGAGTCTTGACAAACAAATGCGATAAGTCTTCTGTAATTGGTTTCCCCGCTTCTATTCCTGATGACAATTGTGGATAATTTTCTGAACCGGGATTAATTGACAAAGTCGCTTTTGAGACGAACAAATAATTATCATTTTTATTCCGTGAATAAGAGGCTTGTATTTTATGATATTGTCCGGTATAATTTCCATTTTGTCCGTTCTTCTCTAAATTATATTCTTTATCTCCATTCAATGTGTATTTATAAGACTGAGAAAAGCGGTTCTTGTCCAGATTGCGATAGTCAATAAAATAGCGGAGCGTGTAATCGTTCTCACCTGAACTATAACGACCTTGCAGAACATCGGTGCCGAATCCTGCCATAAAACTGTTTTCCAAGTTTGCTGTTATGTATCCGCCTTTTTCTTTCGCCTGTCGAGTTGTGACCATTAATACGGATTCATAGCCAGAATGCAAATACTTTACAGGAGGTTCTGGGAAATACTCTGCCTTTTGAATATCCTCTGGACGTAATCCCAACAAATCCAGTTCATTTGCCTTGATGCCATTGCACAATATCAAAATGCTTTGGGCTTTCTTGTTTACCAATTTGTTGGTGGAAGCATCGATTTTTATTTGTGGTATGTTCGTCATCAAATCCAAAGCAGTAGCGGATTTTTCTCTTTCTCGTTTGGAAAAATGTTTGACATTCTTTTCTCCTAAGACTTCCAAGTTATTGGATACGACAACTATTTCTTCTAAAGGATTTATAGCCTCTTTCATTCTCAATGTATCCAAAACTATTGATTCCTTATCCAATATAACTGTTACTTCTTGAGATTCAAAGCCTATCATGGAGGTGACAATCCGGTAACTTCCTTTTACCAAATCCATAAACTTAAATTCCCCGTTCTGATTGCTAACTACACCTTTGTTATAATGTATCATGTCATTTCCGGTATAGAGTAGAATATTGACACCTGATAATAATATTCCAGTTTCATCTGCAACTACTCCTTTTATCATATATTTTTCATTTATATCAAGTCTGTCTTGACTCATCTCTACTTGATTTATTGTAGTAGCGTATAGTCTCGATATAAACAAACTTAAAGAAATAAGCATCCCTATTAAAATAACACGTATATCCATTATAACTGTTTTTATAAGTGAAAAGTAATAATTATCTTTTATTGTGTAAATATTCTTTTTTGAAGTTCTTCTTGTTTGAAATTATAAAAGATAAATTCTTCCATAGATAGTCCCGTATCATCTACCATACAATTAAAATCATCTCCTGCTTTTATCTTATGATTACATGGACCTAAACAAGCTGGATAAAGTTTACATCTCAGACATTTATCTGGGGAACGTTGTATCATATTTTGAGCAATTTCAGACATTTTCCATTGAATATTTCCACTTTCTATATCTAATGTACCTTCTGTATGTTTTTCATCAAAAGCTTCTAATGTAGAACACTTAAAAATTTTACCATCATAGTTGATAAGGACTTCGTTTAATCTTTCAGCAAAACAAATATCTCCCCTTGGTATAGAGTAATAATCTACAATAAAACCTTCATTATAGATAGCTTGTAGTGTATCAAGAATTAATTCCTTTCCTATTGTTTCTATAGGAACTTGCCATACTTTTCTTAATATAATAAAATTTCTTTTTCTATCTAGCTGAGATATATCGTTAAGTATTTCGGATATATTTTTCAATGTTTTATCATCAAAATTTATTCTAATCCATACTCGCGCATTTGGTATATATTCTTGAATTCTATAAATATTTTTGACAATTAATTTATATGTACCTTTATGATTTTTCTTAATAAATCGTATCTGATTATGCTTTGCAGGATCTCCATCTAATGTTATTTGGAACATACATCTAAAATCCTTTAAGAAAATAAGCATAGCTTTAGATATTAATGTAGCATTTGTTGTGAAATCTACCAATAAAGATAACTTCTTAACCTCTGTAAATTCTTTACAAAATATTAAAATTTCCTTAATCGCTTCAAAATTCTTCAGTGGCTCACCACCAAAAAAAGAGATTTTTAGTTCTTTATATGGTTGCAAATCATATTTTTGCACAATATTTTTCTTTATTGCTTCTAAAATCTTTGAGGTTATCATACTACCCTCTTTTTTTGATTCGTAACAATACCAACAATCTAAATTACATTCCAAAGTTGTGTTTATTACTATATTATATTGGTTGGTATCAAATTTTAATTGTGCCCGCTTAAATTCTACAATGGAACATTCATTTATATTGTCATTTATAATAAATTTATGTTTTTCCAACAAATTATAGAAATCAATATCAAATTGTTTAATCTCTTCAGGCTGTTTTGTTTGATATGCACTAAACTTATTCTTATTGACAAAGAGATAAGTATTATTCATAGCATTGTAATATAAATAAATCTTATCTGATAGTTTTATATTTGATATATAACTTCCTTTCTTCATATCTTGTTTTCTTTAAAATTAAGGTACATAGATAAAAAGTGGAAAAAACATATATTACATAATTGCTCTTTTATAGAGAAATATAGCAAAGTTTATCCAATGTATATTACCTATGTACCTTTTTAGTTTTCATTTATTACCTTGTCTATCATATGGTATATATCACCATTGATAAAGTAGATGTATTAATTCAATAACTCATCATTATGTCAACAATGGCAGCCTGTTCCTGTATTTTTAGTACCACAATGGCAGCCTGTACCAGAATTTTCTACTGAATCTTGGTCATTTGCGTTGCCTCCTTTTAATAAAAGCATTTCATTTGTTTCTAATTCTTCAATAATAGAAACAGGCAAAGTCATAAATTCTTGATTTCTTAAATTTCCCATTTTTTGTATTTTTACATATTAAGACTGAAGTTTAACTATCTCCTCACCACTACAACCTCTGTCCATATAACTCATAGTGAGGCAGATATAATTACGCGTATTATATTGTTCAATTCAATTGACCGTTTGGAAAATTATTTCACGATCTTATTTTCCTTACAATTCTGTTATTTTATAAGACTTTTCAACGAACAAAACACCCTACAAATGCCTTTTCCCCATACTCAACCACAATCTCATACACCCCTGTTTCCA
The DNA here is from genome assembly GCF_056640935.1 of Parabacteroides sp. KHUB-01. Classification (NCBI taxonomy): domain Bacteria; kingdom Pseudomonadati; phylum Bacteroidota; class Bacteroidia; order Bacteroidales; family Tannerellaceae; genus Parabacteroides; species Parabacteroides sp. KHUB-01. The sequence continues at coordinate 2,394,045 of NZ_CM153256.1, forward strand.
AAGCCGACAAATCAATGGTTTCCTGATATATATCCGTATAACTATATTCATAAACGGTATTTCCGGATTTGTCTGTAATAGAAACCCAAGCTGTTGCAGGAGATTCATATAAACAAATGGTCACGAAACCGTCTTCAATATAGCCTGTGATAGGTAATAGGGAACGTTCTACTTTCTTTTGATCAGTGTCTTCCCATTTTATTTGATCCTTATGTTCTCCGGTAGTTTTCCCGAAAATATTTTCACTATAAAAAATTGTTCCTAACAGAAGCAGACTAGATAATAAGAGTTTTCTCATAATTTCTTTCTTTTTATAAATTTATGAAAGCAAAATAAGTGAAGTTGTAACTGGAAAATCTAAGTAGTTATGTGATTTTTTTATTTAATAAAAGCTGTATAATAGCAACTTGTAATCTTTTATTGTTTTTTATATTGAAAAATCTAATTTTTAATGATTAATTTACGATAAAAGGCAACAACAATTCTTCTAATGTTTTGTTTACTGTAGGGAAACATGATTTTTTGATTTTCTGTTTATACGAAGAAACAGTGTCTGCCTGTAATAACAATACATCCGCCACTTTTGATGTTTTTACCCCCATAACAGAAAGTTGGCAAATACGTATTTCCTGTTCCGAAAGTTTCGGGAATGATTTTTTCAATGATTCTGTAAACATTGGATAAATGGAAATGAAAGCATCTTCATATAATTTCCATTCTTTCTTCTCAAACGCCGGAAGAATATCTTTCTTACCTCCATAAAGTTTTTTCAGAAACGAATGACGACGGCATTGCTCCCGATTCAAGGCATTGAATTTCTCCAATAACTGCAAATTCTCCTGTTCAATTTGCTCTTTTGCCTGTATATTCTTCCCGGAATATTGATTAGGCTGTTCCTGCAATTTCCGTATAGAAGCCTCGTTTTCACGGATAGTTTCGGTTAATTTCTTAATTTCCCGTTGGTAATATTGTTTTTTGTACTGCTGCCGATAAGCCAGACCTACAAAAAAGGCTGTCAATCCCATTAAACCTAAAATGATAAAATTTTTTGTGCGAAGCAGTGATTTATGTTCCCTTGTAATTTCTTTTGTTTCTTGCTTTTGCTGCAAACGGACAACATCTTCCGTTTGTTTGGAGCGGTCAAGGCTATCCGCCAGTTCTTCATATTTTTTCTGGTATGCATACGCCTTTCCCGGATTTCCTTCTTTTTGAGCCAATTCTGCCAAATAAGAATTAGCTAAACACAAAGTTGGCAGGTAAGAAGCCTCCAAGGCTTGCTCCAGATAAAACCGGGCAGAATCCAGACGGTTCATTTGGAGATACAGATTGCCGATATTATTATAAATAGCATAAGGTTTTTCAGTTGAACATTTTATTCCTGAATATAAATGGAATAGGGCTTGTTCATAGTCCCCCTTTGTGTAGTACATATATCCTAACCGATGATGAATTCCTTCCATAATATCCCTGTTGCCGATTAACTTTGCCAAAGAAAGGGCTTGCTTGTATATAATAATTGCGCTGTCAGCCTGATAATTCGCCATATAAGTTTCCCCTATCTTTTTCAAGGTATTTGCTATTTTCAGCGTATCCCGGGCTTGTTGATAATAACCATAGGCTTCACGGTAATAAGCCTGTGCTTCCGGATATAGATAATTATGCCAATTGACATTACCTAAAAAGTTTGCAATTCTGCCTCTTAATGAAAAATCTGTTGAATTTGCAGTCAGTTCCTTTGCTTTTAGAAAGTCTTCCGTAGCCATAGCCCATTCTTCCCAGTCGCTGTGTATTCTCCCGGTCAGATACCAAGCCTTTGCGAGCCTTGTCATATCATTGCTTTTCTCGAAGAAAGTTCTCGCTTCGGCAATAAGGCTGTCGGTGGTATGTTCTTTGTATAATTTGTCAGCAGCTTCCGTTTTTATGTTTATGAAGAGAGCACGGTCTGCTTCCGTCATCATTTCTGAGTTTATCGAGTCGAGCGTGCAGAAAACGCTGTCCGGGGCTTCGCCTACTTTTGATTCAAGCCGCAGAAGTTCCTCGCTGTAATGCGGTGTGTCATTACAGGCTGAAAGAGTTATTATCAGCAGAATAAAGTTAAGTATGTATTTCACCATTTGTCTAAAGTCTATAATTTGAGTTTCGCAAGAAAAAATCCGTTTCCCTGTGTTTTGCAGGTTATATGTATGGCGAAGATAGTGAAATTCTGCCGAAATTCTATTTCAACTTAATAACATCTTTCTTGTAGTTTACAACTTTTCCTAATTTGATTTTTTTATAGTTGTTCTTGCGGCTAATGATGGTTTGTAAACAGCTGTAATTTTTACCGTGACAGAAATTCATGGTTTGCCCTATGTCATAGTGGCGTATTAGTTGAATACATTTTTTCAAGCGAATAACACGTGCCGTCATACACTTTTTCAAACGAATCGTATTTTGGTGTCGGTCTGAATTTTGGCTGAAGGCCTTTAATTTTACAGCGTAGGGCAACGCCCTACGTTTTTGACCGTCACATACTTATGCGCCCTGAAAGGGCATAACTTCCCTCAGTTCCGCCCCTTCAGGGCTTATTATAGGGTATACACATTGAAACACAGGGCGTTGCCCTGTGCTATATAATTTAAGGCCTTCAGCCAAAAAATGTTCGTGGTGGTCTGAAAATTATTGTTTAATTTCAAATTGTAAGCTTTCTAAATACAATATTTAGTTTTGCAACACCCTCTGAAAAAAATTATATTTGCATTGCGAACGAATAGATTGATAATGGAAATATTTTGGAATTATCAAATCATTATAAATAGAATATGGGAACATATACTTGTCAACGCCCTATACATCCGGGCGAGCTTCTTAAAGAAGAGATAGAAAGCCGTAAGTTGGTACAGACCAAGCTTGCCGCACAGATGGGTGTTTCATATAAAATGGTGAATGATATATTAAATTGCCACCGTCCTTTGACAACTCAAACAGCATTGTTGTTTGAAGCTACTTTAGGAATTAGCGCGAGATTGTTGATGAGGATGCAGTTGGATTGTAATATGCAGCAGACGCAAAGTGACAAATCATTTATGGAACGTCTTAACGAGATACGCAAGTATGCCGCTTTGTTGTAATTTATCATCCTAAAAGCTTAATGCTTAATATTTATTCTTATCTTTATAGCCAAACAACCACCAAAACAATTTGGCTATGGAAAATCTACTGCATTATATTTGGAAATACCGCCTTTATACGGCAACATCACTTACCACTGTTGACGGCTTGCCTTTGGAGATAATAGACCCCGGAGTGCAGAACACAGATTCCGGTCCGGACTTTTTCAATGCTAAAATTATGATTGACGGGACATTGTGGGCAGGCAGCGTTGAAATCCACCTTAAGGCTTCCGATTGGAAAGCCCATAACCATCATGCCGACAAGGCTTATGATGTGGTGATACTGCATGTTGTGGGCGAAAGCGATTGCGTTGTGAGGAGAACCAACGGAGAGGTTATCCCTCAATTCCGCCTTGTGGTGGACGAGTCGTTGCGCCGCAATATGGATTGGCTTCTTGGTCGTGATGTGCCTGTGCCTTGCCTTTATCGTTTGAGAGAAATAGAACCGCTTCACCGCACAATGTGGCTCGACGCGTTGCTGAGTGAAAGGCTGGAGAGAAAGACCGATGATATTTGCCGCTGGCTGGATATTTGCAGCGGCGACTGGAACGAGGCGTTTTATATAGCATTGTGCCGTAATTTCGGTTTCGGGGTGAACAGCGACGCATTCGAGAGACTGGCAAGGAGTCTGCCTTTCCGTTTCATAAGGAAACAGAGGGCAAGCGGCACGCAAGTCGAGGCTATGTTTTTCGGACAGGCGGGACTGCTGGAAGCCGATGAAGACGACCATTACTACAGGCTTCTTCAGCGTGAATATAAATTCCTTGCCCACAAATTTTCCCTGAAGCCGTTGGACGCTACATTGTTCCGCTCCTTGAGAATGCGCCCCGGCACTACTCCACATCTTAAGTTGGCACAGCTCGCAATGCTGTGGGTGCGCTATGATACATTGTTCTCGGCATTGCTCGAAGTCAAGACACCGGGTGAGATAAAACAGTTTTTCCGCGTGTCGCCTTCGGAATATTGGAAGACTCATTTTCGTTTCGGGGTTGTTTCGCCGGAGAAGGATAAGCCGCTCGGTGAGGCTGCGTTGGGAATAATACTGATAAACACGGTTGTCCCCATGTTTTTCGCTTATTCCAAGAAACGCTCCATGCCTGAATATGCCGGCCGTGCATTGCGTTTGTTGGAAACTATTCCTGCCGAGGACAACAGCATCGTTTCTACTTTTCGCCGTGGAGGACTAGTTGCACGGCATGCGGGCGACTCACAATCTCTCATACAATTGAAACGCGAATATTGCGAGAAGAAAAAATGCCTGTTCTGCCGCTTTGGCTTCCAGCTGTTAAAAAAGGGAAACACAAAGGGGTAGTTCGGACGGAAATTCCTATTTTTGCGTCACTTTATCAATGTTATATTAAATGAAGAACAAGCAAAAGACAAGGATTCTGTTTCTGGCGGCATTGCTGTCGGTGATATTATATTCGTGTGCCAACATCGGTTCGCCCAATGGCGGGCCATATGACGAACAGCCTCCGAAATTCATCGGAAGTGTGCCTGCTCCTAATGCTGTAAATTATAAAGGGAAAACTGTCGATATATTCTTCGATGAACTTATACAGATAGAAAGTCCGTCGCAGAATGTTATTATAACTCCTCCTCAGAAGGAATTGCCGATAATCAGGGCATCGGGGAAAAAAGCGCATATCGAACTTTTGGATACTTTGCTGGAAAATACTACTTATACGATAGATTTCGGCAGTTATCTTACTGACAATAATGAGAAGAATCCTTTGGAAAACTTTTCGTTTGCATTCTCTACAGGGGATGTGCTGGATTCTCTTGAAGTTTCCGGTTTCCTGCTAAATGCGGAGAATATGGAACCTATGCTGGGAATAACTATCGGTGTGCATTCCGACCTTGCCGATTCTGCCTTTGTGAAGAAACGTTTCGTACGTACGAGCCGAACCAACGATCGTGGGCGTTTCGTAATCCGTAATCTTGCGCCGGGAACTTATCGCATCTATGCCCTTAATGACGTAAACAGGGATTACCGCTTTGACCAGCCGGGTGAGGACATCGCCTTTACCGACTCGCTGATTGTGCCTTCGTTTGAGTTTGCTTCGCGTCGTGACACATTGTGGAAAGACTCCGTTACTATTGATACTATAAAGACTATCGGTTATACACGCTTTATGCCGGACAATATCGAGCTTCGCCTTTTCAAGGAGAAATTCGAACGTCAGTATATTAGCAAGCCGAAGTGGGAGGACGAGCGTTTCTTTACTCTTGCTTTCAATGCTCCGCTGGACACATTGCCTGTGCCACGTCCGCTAAATTTCGAGCCGGCTATGGACAAATGGTATGTTGCACAGCCGTCAGACGGGAATAAGTCTGTAAACATCTGGCTTATCGACTCAACTGTGTATAAGCGGGATTCTCTTTCTTTTGAACTTACTTATCCTAAGAGTGATTCGCTGAATATTCTCCGTCCGCAAACCGATACTTTCGACCTTGCAATCCGCCGCCGTCCTGCTCCTAAAAAGAAGAAACTTAAGGAAGGCGAAACAGAACCTATCGAGTTTATCGGCCTTAATATCGACGCACCTTCGTCAATGGACATATTCGACACGGTTACTGTTGACCTCGACGCTCCTGTCCTCGACCTTAAGAAAGAGCATTTCTATCTCGACATGATGGTGGATTCTGTGTGGCAACCTGTAGATTTCGACTTTTATCAGGATTCTGCTAATATCCTAAGATATTATATCAGCCGCAAATGGAAATATGGCGAGGAATATCATATAGAGGTGGATTCTGCTTCGATTTATAATGTGTATGGCAAGTTCAACAATGGCTTCAAAACAGAGTTCAAGATAAAGACAGAGGACAGTTACGGTCATTTGTTCATCAATATCATAGGAGCTGACACTACGGCTTACGTTGAACTTCTCAACAGCAGCGACCAGCCAGTGCGCCATTCGAGGGTTAAAAACGGAGGCGCGTTGTTTATGGACTTGAAGCCGGACAAGTATTTCGCCCGCCTTGTTGTCGATTCTAACGGCAACGATAAGTGGGATACCGGAAATTATGCCGAGAAGCGCCAGCCGGAGAAGGTGTATTATTCTCCCAAGATTTACACGATAATGCAGAACTTCGAGGTTGAGGAAACATGGGATATCAACGCTGCTCCTGCCGACAAGCAGAAACCGCTCGACATCACCAAGAACAAACCTAAGGAACTTACAAAGAAGAAACGAAACTATAAAGATGAAGGCAAGGCTCAGAAAAGCTCCAACAGCAGCGGCATTCCGGGAATGTCGGGACTTGGTTTTTAAGCTGTTTGTCATAATGGCTGCGTTTGTGTTGTTTTATGACGTGAAAGCACAAGCGCCGGTTCCTTCCTACAAGTTTGTTGAAGGCGAGTCAATAGAAATGCAGCTTTATTTCAAATGGGGCTTGCTGATGCCTAAGGCTGGCGTGGCTCGCCTGTCCGTATCAACAGATAAATATAAAGGTGAAGATGTATGGAAATATTCTCTGGATTTTCACACACAGGGAATATTCGAGAAAGTGTTTCCTATGCGCGACACTCTATATTCCTGCTTTTCCAAGTCGTCGCTCCGCCTGCTTTATTCGGAAAAGAGGAGTGATGAGGGGAAATATTATTCGGTTGACAAACTTGCTTTCTCTTATGACGGAGATAAAACCTCGGCAAAATCATTGCGCTATACACCTAAGGCTGTGAAGGTAGATACAGTTCTCACTGCCGACAAGGGTTTGCTTCTGGATATGCTTTCTGCCACTATGTTCCTTCGTTCCATAGATTGGAACAATCTTTCATTTGACGAGGCTATTCCTTTTCAGATAGCTATCGGTCGTGATGTTGTCAAATCAGCTTTTCGATATTCCGGACAGCAAATCGTGGAATATTCCGGCGTGAAATATGCTACCCGCCATTTCTATATAGATGTCTACGATGAGGCGTTCACCCAAAGCCGTGCGGCAGGTGAGGTGTGGATTAGCGACGACGAACGCCATTATCCCGTAAAGGTGAGGGCGAAGCTGAATATTGGGGCTGCAGAAGCCTATTGTATAGGTTTGTAGTGCGCATTACTTTTTTCCTGTCGCCAATTTTCTATATCTTTGCCTTTAAATATCAGAAAAACATCTTTAAACTAATCATGAAACGAAATTACAGAAAAGCAGCACTTCTGCTTGCGGGTTTCACGTTTGCCTTTACCACATGGGCACAGGAAATCTCGCTTAAAACAAAAGACACACAAATCAAAGTTGACGAACAGGGTAATTATTCTTCTATCCAGGTTTGCGGAAAAGAAATCCTTCAGGAAAAAGATTATCCGGTGATAACTGCCGGAACAGGAGGAAAGCTGGTGAAACCTGTATCTTTGAAGAAAAGCGGCAACCAGCTCAAGCTGACTATGGAAGATGGCGGAAAAATTACGCTCCGCTATCGTGAGAGTGATGCCTGCGTAAGACTTGAGGCTGTCTCTGTGCCTCAGCAGTATGATATCATCCTGTTCGGTCCTATGGGAGTTACAATCAATGAAGTTGTAGGTGATGTAATCGGCGTGGCTCAGGGAAACAACGTCGCATTTGGCGTACAGGCGCTGAATATGAAAACAACGGCTGGTATTCCACAGGAATATGCTGAAGCCGTGCAGAATGCTTTTTCTTATAAGGGCGAACCGGCAACTCTTTCTGTAAGCACTGTGCCAGGTTTCCAACAAGCCGCTACCAAAACAGGAGACGGAGCGGTTTATCAGTTTGCGGCTCGCCGTCGCGACCGTGAGGAATATCGTCCGGTTCAGCGTATAGAAAAATCTCTGACATTGCCGGTGAAAGGCGAGGACGGACCAATCCGTGGCGCGGCAGTTGCCTTGTTCGGTTCTCAGCAGTCCGAAGCATTGCAGCGTATCGGTGAAATTGAGGTTGCCGAAGGTCTTCCGCATCCGATGCTGAAAGGCGAATGGGGAAAGACATCGCGTGAGGCAATGAAATCGTATCTTATCTCTGATTTCTCGGAAAAGAATTTCGATGTAATATTGGAAAAGGCTAAGATTGCCGGCTTTGATTATGTATATCACGAAGGTCCGTTTGAGGATTGGGGACACTTCAACTGGAGCGAATCTTTTGTGACCGGTGGCGATGCTGGAGTGAAGGCTTTGGTTGATAAGGCTGCTGCCGTAGGTATTGGTGTCGGTGTGCATACTTTGAGCAACTTCACTACTACCAATGACGCATACGTTACTCCTGTGCCGTCAAAGCATTTGTTGAAGCAAGGAGCATTGAGCCTTCTATCTCCGCTCGACAAAGAGCAGACAGAAATTCGAATCAAGAAGTCTGATTTGTTTGCGATGCCTATGACGCTTAACGGATTGCAGATTGATGACGAACTTATCTCATACGGCAAAGTGGAGGAAGAAGGAGATGTGATGGTACTTAAAAACTGCAAGCGCGGAGCGTTCGGTACAACTCCTGCCGCTCACGAACAGAACACACCTCTTTATAAATTGTGGGATTATCCGTACAAGACATTCTTCCCGGATTTGGAATTGCAGGATGCTTATGCCGACCGCCTTGCTGAGATAATGAACAAAACAGGTTTGTGCCAGATTTCATTCGATGGCCTGGAAGGCTGCTCATATACCGGACATGATGATTATGCTATGGCTCGTTTCGTCGAGAGAATGTTCCGCCAGGTGAATCATCCTTTGCGTAACGACGCAAGCCGCCTGACTCATTACTTGTGGCATATCCACAGCTACACAAACTGGGGTGAACCTTGGGGCGAGGCAATGCGTACCGGACAGGTGGAAAGCCGTATAAAGAACCAGGCTTTCTATCACCGCAATCTTTTCCCTCGTATGCTCGGCTGGTTCCTTATCCGTTTGGCAGACCGCAAGCAGGAATGTACTTCTCTTGAGGACCTTGAATGGGCAATGTCTGAAGCGGCAGGTTTCGACGCAGGTTATGCCATGACTATACGCAGCAATACTTTCCGTCGCCACGGACAGATAGACAAACTTCTGGAAGCTATCCATAATTGGGATTATTTGCGCGAAAAACAGGCTTTCACTGCCGAGCAACGCGAACGCCTTCGCGACCCAAAGACCGAATGGCATTTGGAAAAGAAATCCGAAACAGATTTCCTTCTTTATCCGCTTAATATATCAAAGACATATACTTGCAACCTTGGCGAGATGCAGCCGGGACAGCCTGGCGGTGCCGACTGGGCTTGGGAAACTCCATACGGCGGCGGTTATGCGATACGCCTCAGAGTTGATGGTGACGGAACAATAAAGAATCCGAAGTTTACAACTCCTGACGGCGTGATTATGTTCCCTTGCGAAATCAGCGACCGACAGTATCTGCTTTATACTTTCGACGGTAAAGCCGTTGTTACCGACAAGAATTATAATGTATTGGAAGAAGTGCAACCCGAAGGCGAAGCCCGTATTCCTGAAGGTTCTTCTGCTGTATCATTCTCTTGCGAGTTGGTGAGCGAGGATGCTCCGGATGTGTTGATAAGGCATATTACAAGGGGAGAGGCAGAAAGGATAGTTGTTAAGTAGATAATTGCAAAATATTAGCTATAAGCTTTAGATTTTAAATCTTAGGGTATTTCCCCAAGATTTTGAATTTTGATTAATCAGTTCTGGATGGGCGATACTATCGTATGTAAGTGTCGCTCCTTCAGAGCTTTTTTTATCTCATCTGAAAGAGGGTGTTGCAAAACTAAATATTGAATTTAGAAAACTTACAATTTGAAATTTATCAATAAGTTTCAGACAATCACGAACATCTTTTGGCTGAAGGCCTTAAATTATATAGCACAGGGCAACGCCCTGTGTTTCAGAGGTTATACCCTATAATAAGCCCTGAAAGGGCGGAACTGAGTGAAGTTATGCCCTTTCAGGGCGTATAAGTATGTGACGGTCAAAAACGTAGGGCGTTGCCCTACGCTGTAAAATTTAAGGCCTTCAGCCAAAATTTAGATAGAAATATACTTTCGATATAAATTAATATTGAACTGTTCCTTATTTATAGGTTTCAATCTGAAACTTTTTAAAATATCGGTTTGAGTTTTGCAACTCCTTCCTAAAAGAGTATCGCCCTTTTAGAACTTATTTGGTTGTAGATGTTTTGAATGTTAAACATTTACAATCTCCTCAAACGGCAACTGGACATCTTTCCTATATCCCGAGCCGCTCATAATCGCAACAACCTCACCATTCTCATTTGTTACCTTCACTTCGCACAGGGAAAGGCGTTTCTTGTTGAGAGTTTCAGTTGCTTCAGCATAAAGATACCCTTTGCTTTCCGCTTTCAGGAACTGGATATTTGAGGTCACAGATAAAGTAAGTTTTGCATGGCTGTTAGTTGCCGCCGCAAAAGCAAGGTCGGCAAGAGTGAATATTGCGCCACCTTGGCAAACACCTCCGCCATTAAGATGTTCAGGTGTAATCATCATACGCGCTTTGGCGTATCCGCTTCTTGTTTTCAATAATTCAACGCCGGCATTTACGGCGAAGCGGTCGTTCTGTAGAAATTCTGAAATTGTCATATTGTATTTGATGAGTTAACAAGTTGGCAAGGTGAGTGACAACTATTTTTTAATTTAAATAACGTGAGTTCGACGAATCTGATCTATCAATCAAGGCTGAAAGCCTTGTCAAATCAGGCATTTGCCTGATTTGTATAGCCCAGGGCGTGAGCCCTGGGTAAATGTAACCACCATCCGTTCTAAGCTCTGAAAGAGCGACTCTCTATTAACGACAAAAACATAACAGAACATTGTGTCGCCCCTTCAGGGCTTTGTTTTATTATATGTCTGTGACCCAGGGCTCACGCCCTGGGCTATAAAAAGGCTTTCAGCCTTAATTATGTCCTTTTTCCTGGAATAATCCATTCTCCAAAACAGTTAACATTTTTAATTCGTCGAACTCCCGTTAAATAAGTAGAAAATTTTTGTCAATTCTTTATTTTAGAGTTTAACTTGCGAAACTTGAGTTAAATATGATCATTAAAGTAGTTTTTCTAATTCTTCAACAGATGGAAATAGTTTCTTAGAAAGTTCTCATCTTTCTCAAACTAGGAGCTGAGAAACCTCTTAAACCGGGTAGGTATTTGCTTGGTATTCCTTTACTAATTTAAGTTTAGCAATTGTTAAATCAAAGTGTAGAATACATATAGTAAGGTGACAAGTTCTTTTAACCTTGTCACCTCGTTCCCTCGTCACCTGCAAATTATATTTTCCATTCCGCTCCGTCCTTAGTATCTTTGATAGTAAAGCCGATTGCGGTAAGTTCATTTCTGATTTTGTCCGAAGTTGCCCAATCCTTGTTAGCCTTAGCCTGCTGGCGGATTGAAAGAAGCAAATCCACAGCTTTTGAGAAAGCTTCGCGGCTGTTGTCCTGTCCGCTTGCTGCGGCAGTTGCAGTGTCCTGCATACCAAGGATATCGAATACGAATAGATGGAACACTTCCTGAAGTTCCTTCAAATCTTCTGCAGAGATTGAGCCCTTGCCGTCTTTAACAGAGTTGATGGCACGTGCCGCGTCAAACAGATGAGAAATTACGATAGGAGAGTTCAGGTCGTCATTCATTGCTTCATAGCATTTCTCACGCAAACCTTTCACGTCCACAGTTGTTGTTTCGCCGGCTTTCAGTTTCATCAGGTTGCTGTATGCGTCCATCAGACGGGCAAGTCCTTTTTCGCTTGCCTGAAGAGCCTCGTTACTGAAATCAACAGTGCTGCGATAATGAGCCTGAAGGATGAAGAAACGGATAGTCATTGCGTTATATGCCTGAGCAAGCAATTCGTGTTCGCCGGTGAAGAACTGGTCAAGAGTAATGAAATTACCCAAAGACTTACCCATCTTCTGTCCGTTGATGGTAATCATATTGTTATGCATCCAATAATGAACCATATCTTTTCCCTGTGAAGCCACAGCCTGCGCAATTTCGCATTCGTGGTGAGGGAAAATCAAGTCCATACCGCCACCGTGTATATCGAAGCTTTCGCCAAGGTATTTCTTACCCATAGCCGTACATTCGCAATGCCAACCAGGGAAACCGTTGCTCCAAGGTGAAGGCCAGCGCATGATATGCTCAGGTTGGGCGCACTTCCACAAAGCAAAGTCTATCGGATTACGTTTCTCTTCCTGACCGTCAAGCGCGCGTGTAGTGTTCAGCATATCGTCGATATTACGTCCTGAAAGAACACCGTATTTATGGTCTTTGTTATATTTCTCAACATCGAAATATACAGAACCCTGGCTTTCGTAAGCATAACCATTGTCAAGGATATTTTTCACCAGTTCAATCTGTTCGATGATATGTCCGCTGGCATGAGGCTCGATACTTGGAGGAAGCACGTTCAATGCGTCCATTGCCTTGTGATAGCGGTTCAGATAATACTGCACCACTTCCATCGGTTCCAACTGCTCCAAACGGGCTTTCTTTGCAATCTTGTCTTCTCCGCTGTCGGCATCATGTTCCAAATGGCCTACATCGGTGATATTACGCACATAACGAACCTTATATCCCAAATGTTTCAGATAACGGAACAAAAGGTCGAAAGTGATTGCAGGGCGGGCGTGTCCCAGATGGGCATCGCCGTAAACAGTCGGTCCGCAGACATACATACCAACATGTGGCTCATGCAGCGGAACGAATTTTTCCTTTCTTCTCGAAAGCGTGTTATAAATATGTAAAGGATGTTCCATATTTTTTGTGTGAAATTTGTAATGTGGCAAAGATAGAGATATTTCACTGTTTTTACAATGTCGTAACCTGCAATTCAGCTATTTCTCCTAATAAATAATTTACTTAAGTTTCGCAAGTTGCCAATGTTTCATATAAAAGTTGAGAAGTTCAAATACCTGTGAAAACCTCAAGAATCCAATGCCAAAATGGCAGTCGTGCGCCTCTGAAAATTCCTTATTTTTAGCGAAATAGCTATTTGTAATAACGCTAAAATAGAATGAATACAATCGTTCCGGAAAATCATTGCAATGATTCCGGGAAATGATTGTGAAGACTTCACTGAGTTATTGCAATGATTTGGCGCAACGATTGCAATGATTTCCTGAAACCATTGCAATGAAATTTTTAACACATGGAAATTTCCCCTTAAAAACCTCTTTTCTATGCCCGAAAACCCTCCAAAAAACGGTTTTTTTCATCAGGAACGATAAAAAACACAAACAAAACCAGAGTGATATTTTGATTTGGAATTATAAAAGATAATTACACAAATCCAACAGAAACAGAAATGATTCAGATGATTTTTATCCCGTGTAAGCAATTATTGATGTTTTGTTTACAAATTGTATTTCCTAAACTCTCTGAGAATGCGTTTTGTCGGGGTTTCTTGATATATGTGCGTAAAAAATCGATTCTCACGGTGTTTAGCTGACATAATGGCGGGATTCTTTCAGAAGTAGATTATTTGTTCTTTTCTGTATCCTTGCGAGTGTTAATAAATATTTAAAAGTCACATGATTTCGTTGACAATTAATGAAATAGTCAGATTGTGGAACTTGCGGAAGTAAAATACCCCTGCATGAGGTGATTAAAACTGTATAAAAAAACAAAACACTACTATGTCTCACAAAAAAGGTAGGCATCTTTCCCGGAAAAGCTCGTAATGTTTCTAAAAAAAGATGCCGACCTTTTTTCGGAAATAACCCATTTAAAATTTCTGTAATTTACGTCCGAATGTAGCTTAAATTCTTTCCGAAAGAAAATTGAATTACTTACGGAAGAAAAACAAATTTGTTTCGGAAGAAATACTACTGAGATATAGACCTGCAAATAACAAATAGAGTTGTTGAACATAACAGAAATGGATAAAAGGTGAATTTGAATAAATGATTAGATTATTTTAACTGGAAGATTTCGTACAGAAGATATATTGTTCTATATATTCGTGGGTAATATATGTAATACTTAAATTTAATAATATGAGTGGGTTAGAATTCAAAAGAGATGGATTGAAATGTTTTCGTTTTTTGTTAATATGTTTTTCCCTATTCTTTACGGTTAACAATCATGTCTCGGGTGGGGAAATAGAAGTTCGTTCTGGTGTATCAGTAGGAGACAGGTTGGGACTCCATGTTGGAGCTTATTATGATATTCCGCTATCAGGTATATTTTCAATACAAACCGGAGCATTGTTGCATACAACAAATGATGCTGACCGTGCCTCTATTGGGGTTAACGCACCCGTGTATGCTTCTTTTCATTTGCCGGTCAGCCAGTCTGCAAAAGTCCGTTTGAATTGCGGCGCGTTTGTTGGCGCAAGCAAAGGCTTTGATGCTGGTTTTACTGCTGATGCCGGTGTTGAATGGAAAAGATTTTATACAGGTATAAATTATTTTCATGATTTTACGGAATATGGAACTTTCCATTCTGGTATTTCTTTTGGTTACAGGTTTTGATTGAATTTTGTTTCAAAAGAAAAAAGTTCTATCGGATTGTTTTTGGGGGGGAATCTATTTCCTCCCAAAATCCGCCGGAATCTCTCCCCACACAGCAGTTTCCCATTTAAGGATTTGTGTGGTATATTCATTTTCGTTGAGCCATTTTTCTGCACGTTCGATAAGTTGGAAAATCTGTTCGTTGACGGGTGTGCGTTCAAGCAAAGTTTTACATTTCTTTTTCTTCACCCATAAAATGGCATTACGGCTGTCCGAATATAAAGGCAGGTTGCTGCCCTTGAGTTTCAGAAGAGCAAGCCCATGGACAATGGCAAGAAATTCGCCTACGTTGTTTGTCCCTTCTTTCATAGGTCCGATATGGAAAATCTCCTGACCTGTGGCAACATAAACACCACGATATTCCATATCGCCAGGATTACCGCTACACGCCGCATCGACGGCAATACTTTCATTTATCGGATTGCCGATTGGAGCGTCAACTTCCCACACCGGTTTGGAATCCTTTTTGCCGGAATATTTCTTCAGATAATGCTCGTGACCCTGTTCGAAAGCAAGAGCGGCGGCGTCTCGGTCTTCAAAAGACTTATATTTTGCGCCTTCCTGTCCGTCCACTTGCGCCTTGCAATCCGCCCAGTTGTCGTAGATACCCGGATTCAAGCCTTGCCAAACTACGTAGAATTTCTTTTTTGCCATTTTGTTATATTATTCTCTTGTGTGCGCAAAGTTAAGAAATTTGTACTTTTGTGGGCTTAAAAATAAATATTGATTCTTATGAATAAATCGTTACTGTCACTGGCTCTTGGTACATTCGCCCTCGGAATGGTGGAATTTGGAATGATGGGCATTTTGAGTGACATAGCTTCCGACCTTGAGATAAGTGTTGTGAAGGCAGGACATTTGATTTCTGCGTATTCTATTGGTGTAGCTGTTGGTGCCCCATCTTTGTTGCTTCTCAGAAAACAGCCTTTGCGCCGTTTGATGTTGTTGTTGGCTACTGTAATTGCATTGGGAAATGCAATGGTTGCATTATCGCCGAATTATGGGTGTTTGTTGGTCGCTAGATTTATTTCAGGTTTGCCTCACGGCGCATTTTTCGGAGCAGGAGCAATAGTTTGTTCACGAATTGCCGAACCGGGAAAAGGAGCTACTGCCGTTGCCGTATTGGTTGGAGGAATGACTGTCGCAAATCTGATAGGAGTTCCTGTTTTTACATTTATCTGTCATACGTTGTCATGGCGTTTACCTTTTGGAATTGTAGCTTTGATTGGCGTCATGACGTTTATTGCCATTAGATGCTGGGTTCCGGCATTGCCGTCTCTGCCTGATACGGGTTTGAAAGGACAGTTCCGCTTTCTTTCCAAACCGGCTCCATGGCTGATTTATGCCGGAGTGTTCTTCGGTCAGGCAAGTGTGTATTGTTGGATGAGCTATATTGCACCTATAATGACTAAAGTAACCGGATTTTCAGATGCTTCAATGACGTTCATAATGGTTCTTGTTGGGGCTGGTATGGTGTTTGGAAACTTTTATGCCGGCAAGCTTGCCGATAAGTATTCACCATCAATTGTGTCTGCAACGATAGCTGCAATAATGATTGTGCTGATGCCAATGATTTATTTGTGCTCGTCATATAAAATACCGTCACTTATATTTGCCTTCATAGCTTCGGGACTGTTGTTTGGACTTGGAGGTCCGTTGCAGTATCTTATAGTTCGTTATGCCAAAGGAGGAGAGATGCTTGGAGGTGCAGGAATACAAATTTCGTTCAACGTATCGAATGCCGTAGCTGCTGCTATGGGTGGCGCTGTAATTGATATGGGTTATGGATTGGCTTCACCGGCTTTGGCTGGAGTTCCTTGTGCAGTTGTCGGAGCTGTAGCTTTATATATATTGTTTTTACAGGAAAAACACAGGAACGACCAGTCTGTTAATGTAATTCAAGTTTCGCAAGCTTAACATTAATTTGGCGGGCATACAAGAAAACAAGTTGACAAGAGTCTCATGATAATTAAATTGCGAAATAACTTTTTCACAAATTTTTCGTGTTTAATTAAGATTTTCCATATGTTTGTAATCGTGTTAGTTCAAACGATTAATGAAATTAATATAAATGAGATTTTGCATTTTCAGCCAGATTTGGTTCGGCTATGTTGAGTATGCAGAATTATGAATAAATAAAGAAAATATGCAACGTATATTTCTTACAGGCTATATGGGTGCCGGCAAGACAACAGTAGGAAAGGAACTTGCCGAGAGAACTGGCCTTTCTTTTATTGACCTGGATGTGTTTATCGAAGAGCGTTATCACAGAACGGTCAGCCGTTTGTTTGCCGAATACGGCGAAGACAAATTCAGAGATATAGAACGCAGGCTGCTTCACGAAGTTGCTGAGTTCGAAGATATAATAATTTCTACCGGTGGCGGAACTCCTTGTTTCTTTGACAATATGGAGTTTATGAATGCTGCCGGAAAGACTGTGTATCTGCAAGTGTCGGTTGATGAGCTTGCCGCCCGTCTGGAAACTTGCCGCCATACACGTCCGGTTCTGCAGAACAGAACGGGTGAGGAGCTTAAGAGCTTTATAACTGATAGTTTGCAAAAGAGACTTCCTTTTTATGAAAAGGCTCAGATGATATTTCCGGCAGAGACAATGCTTACTTATGAAGACATTGTAAAGGTTGTTGATGACTTGAAGGTGAAGCTGGGAATTTGAGATGACAAGGTTTCAGAGACAAGTTGACGAGTTAACAAGTTGACAAGTATTTAAGTAATACCTTATGTCTGTTCCCTTGTATCTGAAACCTTGTCCCCTTGTATCTAAATTATAAACCTAATAAATCTCTATAAAATATTATGATATCAAACCTTGAATCGAATATTCCCCAGGAACTTCTGAAAGAACTTGGAAGAGCCGGCGGACGACTGTGGATTGGAATTCCACGTGAAATCCGTCGTGGAGAGCAGCGCCTTGCGCTTACGCCCGAAGCCGTTGAGATATTAGTCATGGCAGGTCATAAGGTGTGGGTTGAAACAGATGCCGGTTTGGGAATAAGCTATTCGGACAACCATTATTCCGAGGCAGGAGCAGAGATTGTTTCCAGTTCGGCAGAAGTATATCAGGCAGATATTATCCTGAAAATACTTCCTCCTACGCTTCAGGAAGTTGCAATGATGAAACCGCGGACGACTCTTTTTTCTTTCGTGCAGCCACGACTGATCAGCCAGGAAATATTAGCCATGATGTCCGCAAAAAGGATAAATGCCGTTGCCTATGAACTGTTGAAAGACAACAGGCAGAAATCGCCGGTGCTGAATATTATTTCCGAGATTGAAGGAACTGCGGCAATAACTGTTGCCGCTGATTTGCTGAGTAATACTCATGGTGGCAAGGGTATATTGCTTGGAGGAATACCTGGAGTATCACCGACCGAGGTTGTGATAGTCGGTGCCGGACATGCCGGAACTGTGGCGGCTCGTGCAGCCTTGGCTCTTGGAGCGTCGGTAAAGGTATTCGACAATGATATTAATAATCTACGTACGATACAAACCGTGTTGGGGCACGGACTTTTTACTTCGAATTTCCATCCTCATGTGCTTCATAATGCTCTTTGCACGGCTGATGTGGTGATTGGAGCCATGCGATATATCGATTCTGCAAAACATTATGTAGTTGCTGAGGAGTTGATAAGCCGTATGAAGCGAGGTTCGCTTATTATTGATTTGAGAATAAGCCAGGGCGGATGCTTTGAAACGACTTGTGACCTGCCTGCGGATGCTCCGGAAGTGTTTGAGCAGTATGGAGTGCTTCACTATTGCCGCCCTAATATCAGTAATCAGGTGGCACGTACAGCTTCTATGGCATTGAGCAATGTTTTTGTTCCTCTGTTTCTTGAGTTGGGAGATTATAGCTCCATCCAGAATTGTGCCAAATCTGATGATGGATTCAAGAGCGGTATATATATGTATGCTGGAAAACTGGTGAACGATTATGTGGCTTCATTCTTTAATTTGAGGGCAAATAATATTGATATATTTATGCTGTGATATTTATCCTTCTAGTTACTACTATCATGCGTAAGCTTATCTGATAGAAACTGTATGAAGAAGTTGGCAACTGTCAATTACTCAATGTGTAATAAAAAATATTTGAATAAGATACGAACTATTTCGGATGGTATAAGTGTAAAATATAGACTTTATTTGCTTGAGTTATTGTCTGTTGTAAATCTTAAGCTGTTTATCCAAATATTTTCCCCAATAATTTAACAAATCAAACTATTGAACAAATTTGAATTTGTAAAGTTTATTTTATTAATTTGCCGTTATTATTTACAGGAGCTTTACAAGTGGCGAGGTTATAAGTTGAGCAGATTATTATAATCTGATATTTTCCCCTTGTCCTCTTGTATTTGAAGCCTTGTCAACTATAATTAAAGCATATTTTAAATATAATATCATGACAGAACAGACAAAAGTAACAACATTGGAAAAGGTTGTAATTCGTTTTTCCGGTGACTCCGGAGACGGAATGCAGTTGACCGGAACAATCTTTTCAAATCTGTCGGCAATTTTCGGAAATGAAATCTCGACATTCCCGGATTATCCGGCAGAAGTGCGTGCCCCACAGGGAACACTTAGTGGCGTATCAGGTTTCCAAGTTCATCTAGGTTCGAGAAAGATATTCACTCCTGGTGACAAGGCTGACGTTCTTGTAGCAATGAACCCGGCAGCTTTGAAGGTTAATGTGAAGAATCTGAAACCGAATGCTATTGTCTTGATTGATACTGATTCATTCCAGAAGAGTGATTTGGAAAAGGCTCAGTTCACAACAGACGAACCGTTCAAGGAACTTGGTCTGACAGGTGTTCAGGTTGTTGCTGCTCCTATATCAACAATGGTTAAGGACGGACTGGCAGAGTTTGGCTTGGACAATAAGTCTGCATTGCGTTGCAAGAATATGTTCGCACTAGGACTTGTATGCTGGTTGTTCGAACGTCCGTTGGAAGAAGCAATGCATATGCTTCAGAATAAGTTTGCCAAGAAACCTGTAATTGCTCAGGCAAATATCAAGGCTCTTACCGACGGTTATAATTATGGTCATAATATTCATGCTTCTGTTTCAACATACCGTATTGAAAGCAAGAAAGCAAAACCTGGTGTATATACAGATGTAAACGGTAACAAGGCTACTTCATACGGTCTTATTGCTGCAGCTGAAAAAGCAGGTTTGAGATTGTTCCTCGGCAGTTATCCTATTACTCCTGCAACAGATATCCTTCATGAGTTGTCAAAGAGAAAAGACCTTGGTGTAATCACTGTTCAGGCTGAAGATGAAATTGCCGGTGTATGTACATCAATAGGCGCAAGTTTTGCAGGTTGTCTTGCTGCAACTTCAACTTCAGGTCCTGGTCTTGCCCTTAAGAGTGAGGCTATCGGTTTGGCTGTTATCGCTGAAATTCCTCTTGTTGTGATTGATGTTCAGCGTGGTGGTCCGTCAACAGGTATGCCAACAAAATCAGAACAGACAGACTTGATGCAGGCTTTATACGGACGTAACGGTGAATGTCCGGCTGTTGTGGTTGCCGCTGCTACTCCAACAGACTGTTTCGATATGGCATTCTGGGCAGGTAAACTTGCCGTTGAACATATGACACCTGTAATTCTTCTTACAGATGCATTTATTGCCAACGGTTCTTCTGCATGGAGATTGCCTGATTTGGAAGATTATCCGGAAATCAAACCTAATTATGTATGTAATTACAAGGGTGACAAACCTTGGAAACCATATCGCCGTGATTTGGAAAGCATGGTTCGTTATTGGGCTGTTCCTGGAATGGAAGGTTTCACACACCGCCTTGGAGGTTTGGAAAAAGACTATGACACAAGTGCTATTTCAACAGAGCCGGCAAACCACCAGAAGATGGTTCGTACACGTCAGGAAAAGATTGACAGAGTTGCTGATTATATTCCTAATGTTGAGGTTTTGGGTGATGAAGATGCAGACTTGCTGATTGTAGGTTGGGGCGGAACATACGGTCATTTGTATGAAGCAATGGAAACTATGCATGAACAGGGCAAGAAAGTTGCTTTCGCTCATTTCAGATTCATCAATCCGCTGCCTAAGAATACTGTTGAAGTGCTTAAGAAATATCCGAAGGTTGTTGTTGCTGAACAGAATAACGGTCAGTTTGCAAACTACCTTAGAAGTAAGGTGGATGATTTCAATCCTTATAAAGTGGACCGCGTGGAAGGTCAGCCTTTCGTAGTTGCCGGTCTGGTTGAAGAATTTACTAAAATATTGGAGGAGGCATAAAAGATGGTAGCAGAAGAATTAAAATATTTACCGAAAGATTATAAAAGTGACCAGTATGTTCGCTGGTGTCCGGGTTGTGGCGACCATGCCGTTTTGAACTGCCTGCACAAGGCTATGGCAGAAGTGGGCGTTGCACCTCACAATATGGCTGTGATTTCAGGTATCGGCTGTTCTTCACGTTTGCCATATTATATGAATACATACGGATTCCACACTATCCACGGTCGTGGTGCGGCTATTGCAACAGGTGTGAAAACAGCACGTCCGGATTTGAGTGTTTGGTTGATTACAGGTGATGGCGACTGCCTTGCAATCGGTGGAAACCATTTCATTCATGCCGTACGCCGTAATGTGGATTTGAACATCGTTCTTTTCAATAATAAAATCTATGGTTTGACTAAAGGTCAGTATTCTCCGACTTCAGACCGTGGTTTCGTTTCAAAGAGTTCTCCATACGGAACAGTTGAAGATCCGTTTATCCCTGCTGAATTGGCTTTGGGCGCACGTGGTAATTTCTTTGCCCGTGCAATCGATGTTGATTTGAAAAATACAACAGATATCCTTGCTGCTTCAGCTCGCCACAAAGGTGCTTCTGTAACTGAAGTTCTTGTAAACTGTGTTATCTTCAACAATGGTATCCACAAACAGATTACCGACAAAGAATTCCGAGCAGAACGTACAATATTCCTTCGTCATGGCGAAAAGATGGTTTATGGCGCCAACAATGATAAAGGTATTGTTTTGGACGGATTGAAATTGAAGTCAGTTACAATCGGTCAGGATGGTTATACTTTGGATGACGTTCTGGTTCATGACGCACATTGCAAGGACAATACTTTGCATATGATGTTGGCTATGATGAGCGGCGATATGCCTGTGGCTCTTGGAGTAATCCGTGATGTTGAAGCTCCGACTTATGATGAGTCAGTTCATCAGCAGCTTGCTGAGGTGCAGCAGAAAATGCCTAACCGCACTCTTAAGGAATTCCTTTTGAGCGGTGAAACTTGGGAAATAAAATAGTTTAAGTTTGGCTTTGACCGACTTCAAGGTTGGTGAGGCTATAGAGACGAGTTGGCAAGGATGTTAATATATATTCTTTGTCAACTCGTCAACTTGTATCTTGTCATCTGAATAATAGTGTAATAAATATAAGCATGAAAGAGTCTTATCTTACTGTAATTTGTGTTTTGATCTGTATTTTGGTAATCCTTTCAGGAGGTGTAGGATATGTGTTTTATAAATATACATTGATTGAATGGTGGTTGCCGGTGTTGGTAGCTCTTGTTCCTGCAGTATTGACATTGTCTCTTTATAAATCATGGAGTCAGTTCTTTGGTATCACAAACAGATTTATTGGAATAACATGTCATATAATATGTGTTGGAGTAGTAAGTTATATGCTGTTTATTATATGTAATTACAGATTCAGAGATGTGGATAGCCGGCAAGAGGTAAATGTGTCGGTAACGAAATATTCCCAAGAACATGAACGACGTAACAAAACAGGAAGACATCATTATAAAAAGGAAAAAGTAAAAAGATATTATTTGGAAATTACATTCGAAGATGGTCTGACAAAGACTCTTATAATTTCAAGAGACAAATATAATGCGATAAAGGGAAGTAGTATGAAAATTTACCAGGAGAAAGGCTTGTTAGGTTTTCCGGTCATTATCCTGCCTTAATGTTGTATTATTTATATAGGTTACCGTTACGCCTTATGACATACATAATAAATTATTATTACACCGTTTGATTTACATGATTTATTTGTTATCTTTGATGTAATGGAATTGAAATAAAAACCAATATATTGTTTAACATCTAAAATTACTGTTATGGGATTATTTGATAAGATTTTTCAGTCAGTATCTGAAGATACAAAGCTTACCCAGCAGGAAGCTTTTGCCGGAATAGCTGTAGCTATAGCTGGAGCAGATGGTAGTATTGCTGTTTCTGAGTGGGATGGTATTGTAAATTATATCCGTAGATTGAGAATTTATGATAACTTTTCAGGTCCTGCTTTTGATAAACTTTTTGACAAGCTTTTCAAAATACTGAAAAATAAAGGTGTTGGTGCATTGGTGAAATCTTCAGCAGAAGCATTGACTGATGATTTGAAACTTACAGCATTTGCATGTGCGGTTGATATTGCGTTGGCAGACGGTGTGATCGAAGACGAAGAGAAAAATGTAATTAATGAACTTGCACAAGCATTGGAAATACCTGAAAAAACGGCTGTTTCCATTATTGAAGTGATGATAATCAAGAATAAAGTATAAAAGCGTACGCTTATAAAATATTGCTAGTCAGCAATTATGACGCGGAGAAACGTTGAAATATGAGATTCGTTTCTCCGTGTTTTTTTATATCCGAATGTAACTTGAATTTCTTCCGAAAGAAAACAAAATTCCTTTCGGAAGAAAAATGCATTTGTTTCGGAAGAAAATGAAATTACATTCGGAAGTAATTTCACCTTGTTCTCTTGCCTCTCTTGTCTGTTTATTTCCTGATATTATTTTTTGTGAGGAGCTCCGAATTCCTTACAAGTAACTTCGTCGAGTTTTACTTTCCAGATTTTTACGTTACGTACAGCAGGAGCTCCATATTTGAATTCTTTGTCCGAATACTGCTTCATTATAATGTTGAGGGCTTCTTCTTTTTTGTCGAAATCCTCTTCATATTCAACCTTCCCCCAGCTGATTACACTTTTTGAACGCATGCGGTAACTGCACGCAACTTCGGGATGCTGGAAAATAAGTTCGTGGTCGGTGCTGAATGTTATGCAAACCCTTGGATTTCGGGAAAGTATGGAAATGCTGCGTCCTTCCTGAGCGGAATGAAGATATACCACTCCGTCCTCGTATCCGAAATTCATAGGAATAACATATGGCGTTCCGTCGGTATCAGCCATGCCAACAAAACAGATATCACATTTTCTGATTATAGAATCAATCAATTCCTGATTTTCGTGTATGAGTGTTTTCATCTTTGATAATTATTAATTAATACTGAAAAAACAGTGCAAGTTATAAAAAAAACAGAATAATGAACTTGTTTTTTCCTGAACATCTTACTTGTTAAAAGTTTGACCTCATTTAAAGAAATATTTCTTTATTCTATTGCTTGAATTCTAGATTTAGCATACCTTTGCATTTATTAAACGTATTGTGTCTGATAATTTTTTAACACAATTAAATAACTTAATTTATTATCTTATGTGGTTACTTAATTCTTCTATTGGAAGGAAACTGGTAATGAGTATTTCCGGTCTCTTCCTTATTCTGTTTTTATTGTTCCACCTGTCGATGAACATTGCGGCAGTATTTTCAGGAGAAGCATACAACTTGGTATGTTCTTTGTTGGGAGCAAACTGGTATGCTGTGGCTGCAACATTGGTTTTGGCTGCAGGTGTAGTTGTTCACTTTGTTTATGCATGGTTGCTTACAGTGCAGAACCGTAAGGCTCGCGGTAATGACCGTTATGCATTGAACTCACGTCCGAAAGGCGTTGAATGGGCATCACAGAACATGTTCGTGTTGGGTTTGATCGTGATTCTTTTCATGGTTCTTCACTTCTCACAGTTCTGGTATAAGATGATGTTCGCTGAATTGATCGGCCATCACGAAGTGGCTCTTGGTTCTGCTATGGTTTCTCCTCAGGACGGTGCAGCATTCATCAACTATTACTTCCAGGGTAACATTGTAATCACTGTACTTTATTTGGTATGGTATGCAGCATTGTGGTTCCACTTGACACACGGTTTCTGGTCAGCAATCCACACTTTGGGTTGGAGCAACACAATTTGGTTGAACCGTTGGGAATGCATCTCTAAATGGGTTGCTACAATCATCTGCGGTGCATTTGCTGTGATTACAATTATATTCTATTTGAATGGAGTAGGAGCGTAAAATTAAAGTAGACAAGGCAACAGTAAACAAGATACAAGGTTGATAATCTTGTTAACTCGTCAACTTGTCAACTGATAAACTTAAAAATAAATTATATGACTCAGATAAATTCAAAAATCCCTCAGGGCCCTTTGGCTGAGAAGTGGAAAAATTATAAAGATCACCAGAAATTGGTGAACCCGGCAAATAAACGCCGTTTGGATATCATCGTTGTTGGTACAGGTTTGGCTGGTGCTTCAGCTGCTGCATCATTGGCAGAAATGGGATTCAACGTGTTGAACTTCTGTATTCAGGACTCTCCACGTCGTGCTCACTCAATTGCTGCACAGGGTGGTATCAATGCTGCTAAGAACTATCAGAATGATGGTGACTCAGTTTACCGTTTGTTCTACGATACAATCAAGGGTGGTGACTACCGTGCACGTGAAGCAAACGTATATCGTTTGGCTGAAGTGTCAAATTCTATCATCGACCAGTGCGTAGCTCAGGGTGTTCCTTTTGCTCGTGAATATGGTGGTTTGTTGGATAACCGTTCATTTGGTGGTGCTCAGGTATCGCGTACGTTCTATGCCCGCGGTCAGACCGGTCAGCAGTTGCTTTTGGGTGCTTATTCTGCATTGAGCCGCCAGATTGGTTTGGGTAAAGTTAAGATGTATACTCGTCACGAAATGTTGGACGTTGTTAAAGTTGACGGTCGTGCTCGTGGTATCATCGCTCGTAACTTGGTTACAGGTGCTATCGAACGTTATGCTGCTCACGCAGTAGTTGTTGCAACAGGTGGTTATGTAAATACATTCTTCTTGTCAACAAACGCTATGGCATCAAACGGTTCTGCAGCATGGCAGTGCTACAAGAAAGGTGCATACTTCGCAAACCCATGTATGGTTCAGATTCACCCAACTTGTATCCCTGTTAAAGGTGACTATCAGTCAAAATTGACTTTGATGTCAGAATCTTTGCGTAACGATGGTCGTATCTGGGTTCCTAAGAAACTTGAAGATGCAAAAGCATTGCAGGCTGGAACTAAGAAAGGTAAAGATATTCCTGAAGAAGACCGTGACTACTACTTGGAACGCCGTTATCCTGCATTCGGTAACTTGGTTCCTCGTGACGTTGCATCACGTGCTGCAAAAGAACGTTGTGACGCTGGTTTCGGTGTAAACAACACAGGTTTGGCTGTATTCCTTGACTTCTCTGACGCTATCAAACGTCTTGGTAAGGATGTGGTTAAACAGAAATATGGTAACTTGTTCGATATGTACGAAGAAATTACCAACGATGATCCATATGAAACTCCAATGATGATCTATCCTGCATTGCACTATTCAATGGGTGGTCTTTGGGTTGACTATGAATTGCAGACTTCTATTCCTGGTTTGTTCGCTATTGGTGAAGCTAACTTCTCTGACCACGGTGCTAACCGTTTGGGTGCATCTGCATTGATGCAGGGATTGGCTGACGGTTACTTCGTATTGCCATATACAATCCAGAACTATCTTGCAGACCAGATTCAGGTTCCTCGTTTCAGCACAGACCTTCCGGAATTTGTTGAAGCTGAAAAAGCTATCAAGGCTCGTATCCAGAAGTTGATGAGCATCAAGGGTAAAGAATCTGTAGATTCAATCCACCGCAAACTTGGTCATATCATGTGGGAACATATTGGTATGGCTCGTGATGAAAAAGGTTTGCAGGAAGCTATCGAAATGTTGAAAGACTTGAAGAAGGAATTCTGGAGCAATGTATATGTTCCTGGTGATCCAGAAAACTTGAATGTCGAATTGGAAAAAGCTTTGCGTTTGGCTGACTTTATCGAAATCGGTACTTTGATGGCTCGTGATGCTTTGAACCGTGCTGAATCTTGTGGTGGTCACTTCCGTACAGAACACCAGACTGAAGAAGGTGAAGCATTGCGCCACGACGACAAGTTCATGTATGTAGCTTGTTGGGAATATCAGGGTGAAGACAAAGATCCTGTTATGCTCAAGGAAGATTTGAACTATGAGTTTGTGGTTCCTCAGACACGTAATTACAAAAAGTAAGTTTGTAAGTTTATAAGTTTTATAGAACTTAAAAACTCAATAACAGTAAAACTTAAAAACTAATAAACTAAAAAACTTAAAAACTAAAAAAGTATGGACAAAGATATAAAAGTAACGCTTAAAGTTTGGCGTCAAAGAGGTCCTAAAGAAAAAGGACAGTTCGAGACTTACCAAATCGACAAAATCAATCAGAGTGTTTCTTTCTTGGAAATGTTGGACATTTTGAATGAGCGTTTGGTTAGCGAAGGAAAAGAACCAATTGTATTCGATCACGACTGCCGTGAAGGTATCTGCGGTATGTGTTCATTGTATGTAAACGGTCATCCTCATGGACCTGCAACAGGTGCAACAACTTGTCAGTTGTATATGCGTCGTTTCCATGATGGCGAAACTATTACTATCGAACCGTGGCGTTCTGCAGGTTTCCCTGTAATCCGCGACTTGATGGTTGACCGTTCTGCTTATGATAAAATCATGCAGGCTGGTGGTTTCGTATCTGTAAACACAGGTGGTGTTCCTGATGCTAATGCAATTCCAATTCCTAAGAAAGATGCTGACTTGGCAATGGATGCTGCTGCTTGTATCGGTTGTGGTGCTTGTGCTGCTGCATGTAAGAATGGTTCAGCTATGTTGTTCGTTTCTGCTAAAGTAAGCCAGTTGGCATTGTTGCCACAGGGTCGTGTTGAAGCTGCTCGCCGTGCTAAGGCAATGGTTGCTAAAATGGACGAACTTGGTTTCGGTAACTGTACTAACACTCGTGCTTGCGAAATGGAATGTCCTAAGAACATTTCTGTTAGCAACATCGCTCGCTTGAACCGTGAGTTCTTGAAAGCTAAATTGAAAGACTAATATTATTGTCTTAGATATTTTTGTAAAGAGGCCTGGCTTTGTGCTGGGCCTCCTTTTTTGTAGGAGTTAAGTAGTTAAGGTGAATATGTTGGGGAGGTAATATCTTTCTATATATTTAGATAATATAGGATTCGTCTCAGCAAAAAATCAAGCAAGCTTATTTTTTTCTGCTTTCGACTTTCACTATATTTGTTTTTCGTTAAAAACAATAAGCAGTTCCATTTGGTATGAGGTTGGTGTATTCGGTTCTTATCTTGCTGTGCATATGTTTGATGTCCGGTTGTCTGTCGGAGAGTGAGCGCGAGGCTATCCGTCTTATGGATCGGGCCGAATCCTTGTTACAGTCCAACCCGCATGGGGCTTATGAGGTGTTGGATAGTGTTAAGCATCCGGAATCTTTAAATTCCCGGTTTGTTTCTCGTTGGTGTATGATGGTGGGATATTTGTCGGATACAATTCATACTCCGTTGCCTTATCTGGATGATTTGGATCGGGCTTGTATGTATTTAGCCAAACATGGTAGCGTAAAGGAACAAGCACTTATGTTGTATTACTGGGGGCGTTCGTTATCTGAGGAACGCTTGTATTCTCCAGCTCTGCAAGCCTTTTTGGAAGCGGAACAGAAAAGCTTGGAAGAAAAAGATTACAAAATGGCTGGGATGGCTTCGGATTATATTGCCCGGATTTATCATAATCAAGTCAATTATAATTTGGCTAAGAATGAATATTTGGAAACTGCCGAGTATTTCAGAAAAGCTGGTGACCGCAAACGTTTCGGCTTTTCGCTCAGGTATGTAGGACGGGAATATGCGGCGTTGGATTCGTTTGAACAGGCTTTGAACTATATGAGCCTGGCTTACGATGTTATCGTCGAAGTGGGGGATTCTTCTGATATTTCCACTGTTTATAATGGATTCGGGAATGTGTACTTGATGCAGGGAGATTACGAATCAGCTAAGCGTTGCTTTTATAAATCCATTGCTTGGTGTTCTCGGCATGCGTCACCTACGTATGCAGCTTTGGGATATTTGTATTTGAATACCGATAGTTTTTCACAAGCGGAGCATTGTTTTCGAGAAGCGCAAAAGCCTACAGAGAATCGGGCTACGCATATTGATTTGCTTCACCATTTTGCAGAATTGGAGGAAAAGAAAGGTAATTCTGCTAAAGCTCTTTCATATATGAAGCAATATGTCGATTCTACCGAATCTTACATTATTGGATTGAGGAAATCGAACTTGGACAAGGCGAAAACATTGTTCGACCGGAAGCTGATGGTTAAGGAAAATATTCGTTTGTATAAGGAACAAGAACGTTACAAAGGTGTTTTTGTCTGTATGGTTTTTGTCGTCATTCTTGTGATTATTACTCATTTATATCAGATGAACCGGAAAAGCCGCCGTATTATCCAACAAGAACAGGATTTGCAGGAAAAGATAGAAGCGCAACATTCCTTGCAGAAAGAAATCCAGGAGTTGAACGAACAGTTGAAACAAAAACTTCAAGACGAACAAGAATATAACCGTCTGTTGGAACATAGCCGTAAGCTTCGCATACAGTATCAACAGCAGTGTATTTATCTGGTAGAAAATTCGACCATATATAAAAAAATGTGCAAAGCCGCCGATCCTCAAAAGCAAACAGCTTTGACGGAAAAAGATTGGAATGCCATCTACAAGCTCCTTGATTCCTTGTATCCGAGTCTGGATGCTGTTTTAAGTCGGCACGGTTTGACTCTTACTGAGAAGAAATACGCATATTTATCTTTCTTCCGTTTGGAAGATAAACAGGAGGCTATCCTATTGGCTGTAGAAGCCGGCACACCCAAGAAATACCATAACCGTATCCGCCAGAAATTAGGAATCAACCGGATGGAAGAGAAGGTTTACCTTTATCTGGCCCGCCATTCCCAAGCTTTATCCTAAGTTGCTGATTCTCGCTTTGTTTTTCCGGATATTGTCTACCTTTTAATTTTTATCGGATTGTAAATGATTGATACATAAAATATTCTTAATACTATCTGTCTACCTTTAAAACGCTGATTCCTTTTGTAGGTTCGGAATGTAGGGCTTTTTTTGCAGCTGTAATTTAAAAAAACAAGGATATGAAGATTGTAAATAAATTCATTTTAATGAAGAAACTGTTCTTATTACTGATTACTTGTTTAAGTACCGCTTTAACCTTCGCACAGACGAAGAGCATCGAGTTCGAACCTCGTGTCGGTACTTCCTTGCTTACGACATTCGACGGCGATATGAGTGTGGGTTATAATTTGGGCGGAATGGCTGCATTCCCGGTTACGGATAAATTTTATATTAATCCGGGAATCTCATTTTTTGCCACCCAAATGTCCGGCGAAGATGTGGCAGTTTTGCATATACCTGTTTATGCTTCTTACCGCATTCCGGTACAGGAAAGCCGCTTGCGTCTAAATGTTGGGCCATATGCCCAGTTGGGTATGGCGTATGATTTTGGCCTTTCCGCCGAGATTGGACTTGAATACAGAAGGTGGTACGGCGGGATCAATGCTTACCAGACTTTGTTGCTGGATGAGAATGCTACTTTCTTTGGTCTCTCGTTTGGTTATAAGTTCTTGTTGAAGTAATTGATTTTAATAGAGAAGATAACAATATAAAGGCCCGGAAGTCGGAATAGGCTTCTGGGCTTTTTCTTTTGTTTTAGAAGATATATAAACTTTTGCTTATTCCTTTTGTGCGTCACGTCCTTTTCGGTCCAAAAGGTGGAGCATGGAACTTTGGCAGAAGCGAGTTTGTTTTTTCCTTTGTAGGAGAAAGAAAAATTTGCCAGATATGCTTTGTGGTAAAACGATAACCGAAAACGAACATTATTAGTGTTCGAAAACGGACACTTGTTATTTCACGTATATTGTATTCCAATTAGTTATGTTTTTGGCATAGGATTTGTAAAAGAAGGAGTAGAGAATTCTTGGAAATTGAAAATTAAAAATTGAAAACAAAATTTCTGGGTTCTCTTTTTTCTGTGTTGAAAAATAAACTCAAAAACTTAAAAACTCAAAAACTTAAAAATATATGGATCGCGAAATATCAAAAGAACAACGTGTTCGTGAACAAAGGAAAATATGGATAAAATGGGGAGGAGCTTTGCTTGCCGGAATTCTTGCTGTTGTCGGTATAATGAATTTTATGCAGCAGAGTTTGCAGGCTAAGGATTTGGTGTTTTCCGTTGTGGATGAAGGAAGCATAGATGTTTCAGTTAGTGCTTCCGGAAAAGTGGTTCCGGCTTTCGAGGAAATAATAAATTCTCCTATTAATTCCAGAATACTTGAGGTGTATAAAAAAGGTGGTGATTCTGTAGATATTGGAACTCCTATTCTGCGCCTGGACTTGCTAAGTGCAGAGAATGATTACAAAAAACAGCTCGACGAAGTGCAGATGAACCAATTGAAACTTGAGCAGCTCCGAATACAGAACAAAAGTAAACTTTCGGAGATGGAAATGCAATTGAAGGTTTCAAGGATGGAACTAAGCCGTAAGGCTGTTGAACTTAAGAATGAACAATATCTTGACAGTCTTGGAGCGGGAACTACAGATAAAGTGCGTCAGGTGGAACTTGATTATAATGTCAGTAAACTGAAACTGGAAGAAGACGAACAAAAATATATAAATGAACAGGCTACTGCTGATGCGGATTTGAAAGTGAAACAATTGGAGCTTAACATAGCACGCAAGAATCTTGAAGAGACCAAACGTACACTTGATGACGCACGTATTAAAGCTCCTAGAAAGGCAATCCTTACTTATGTTAATACGGAAATCGGTGCGCAGGTAGCTCAGGGAGAGAAGGTGGCTGTAGTGTCAGACTTGTCACATTTTAAGATTGAGGGAGAGATTGCAGATACATACGGAGACCGAATTGCCGCAGGTAGCCGTGCAATAGTTAAGATAGGAAAAGACGAACTTGAAGGAGTGGTTACAGATATAACTCCATTATCAAAGAATGGTGTGATGGCTTTCTCGGTCCGTCTGGAGCAGGATAATCATAAACGACTACGTTCCGGTTTGAAAACAGACGTGTATGTATTGACTGCCGTTAAAGATGCAGTCAAGCGTATTGCTAACGGAAGTTATTATGTAGGTCCGGGTGAATATGAGTTGTTTGTACGTTCCGGAAACGAATTGTTGAAACGGAAAGTCCAGTTGGGTGACAGCAACTATGAACTGGTGGAAGTCGTCAGCGGACTTGAACCCGGAGATCAGGTTGTTGTATCGGATATGAGTAACTATAAGAATAAGAGAAAAATGAAATTAGATGAATAATGTGATGATGAATGAATAAGGATTCACTATCGGACGAGGAGACGATGTGAATCGTACTCCTCGTCAATTCAGTTAACAAGTGAACAAGGCTTCAGATACAAGATTATTCCCTTGTCAACTTGTTAAGTCATCAACTAATAAACTTAAAAAACTTACAAACTCAAAAACTCAAAATGTTTAAACAATACATCAAACAGGCATTTCAAATGCTGAAAGAGAACCGGCTGGTAAGCTCAATCTCTATTATAGGAACGGCAATTTCCATCACGATGATTATGATGGTGGTGCTGGTGTTGCAGGTACAGGTGGCTAATTATTATCCAGAAGAACATCGTGACAGGATGTTGTTTGTGGAAGACGGAACCTGTGTGGAAAGTGAAGGTTCACGAAATAACGGAAATATGTCAGATGAAGCAGTTCGAGAATGCTTCTATTCATTGAAGACACCGGAAGCTGTAACGGCTTATGCTCATGGAACAGAACCAGTATCAACTTTAGACAAACGTAATTATAAAGCGTACACCGTTAAAATGGTAGATACTAATTTCTGGAAAATATTTTCATTCAATTTCATAAAAGGAGCACCTTTTACTGAAGCGGATTTTTCTTCAGGTATCAGACAAGTAGTCGTTACTGAATGGATGGCAAAGGAATTATTCGGAACAGTAGATGTAGTCGGTAAAGAAATAAAGCTCAATGCCGGTATAGGCCGTATTTGCGGAGTTGTTGAGAATGTAAGTAAGGCTGCTTCGTCTGCTTATGCGGATGTTTGGTTTCCTTATACGGCATGGCCTTTGTTGGAACAATCTCGTGAGTTGGAGAATCTGTCAGGACGTTTCAGTGTAATTCTTTTGGCAAAGAAATCAAGTGACTTTGATTCCATCCGTAAAGAATTGGACCAGCAGATTGCCCGTTATAATGCTACAAAAGAAAATTATAAGATTTCGTTCTTTGAGAATCCGATTACCCAATGGGACAAAGCTATGGGGTCGGTAGGGCAGGCTTATGTTAAATGGAAAGATTATTGGTTGGAAACAGGTGGCGCTATGCTTTTTCTGCTGCTTGTACCTGTTCTTAATTTACTTGGAGTTACACAATCCTCTATACGCAAACGTCAGGCAGAGATAGGCGTACGTAAAGCTTTTGGTGCGACAAGTGGGAAAATAGTTTCTCAGGTGTTGTATGAGAATGGAGTTATGTCTTTGATTGGTGGAATGTTTGGCTTGTGTCTCTCTTGGGCATTGTTCCCATTATGTAAGGATTTTCTTCTGAAATCAAGTGATACAGCTCTTCGTGCAGAGATGCTATTCCGTCCGGAGGCATTTATTCTTGCATTACTTTTCTGTATGTTGATAAATTTTCTGTCGGCGGGTTTACCTGCATGGTGGATTTCACGCAAACCAATTTGTGATGCGCTGAAGAATGGTGAGGAAACAAATAAATAACGATAAAATAAACTAATATGATAAAGCATCTTTTTACTATAATTTGGAACCAGCGAAGCGGGAATATTTGGATATTCCTTGAGTTGCTGTTGGTGACAGCCATTTTGTGGGTGATGGCAGATTCTTTGTTGGTTGATACTTATACTTATCAGCAACCTCTGGGATATGATATAACTAATACGTATAGTGTCGAATTTAATAAAGAATATACATCTTCATTACCAGATTCATTACAGGATAACAAGACAGATTCAGAGAATTTACTTCGTTTGATCGATAATTTGCGTCATTGCCCGGAAGTTGAGGCGGTAAGTTTATCTTCCGGTGCTACACCTTATACATTTTATCGTAGATATAGAAATGGTTTGATATTGACTGACGACACAACATATAATCCGGATATATGGAGATGGTATTTGGCTGCTCCTGATTATTGCCGTGTGTTCAGACTGCAAACACCTGATGGTAAACCTCTATATAATGAGGTTATGAATAATCCTGGAACATTGATTATACCGGAGAATGTAGTAGAAGGTTTATTCGGTACATCAGATGCTGTGGGTAAGATGGTGAAACAGGGGGTTGAAGATAATCCTAAGCAAATTACGGCAGTGATGCAACCTATGCGTGAAATGGAGTTTGATAAAGCCAGAGGACATTATTTGACATGTTTGAAGACGGAACAGGAAATTCTGGATCTTATATCTGATAACAGTATTTATTATGTAGAATGCGTACTTAGGATGAAAGACGGATTTAATCTTGAAAATATGAATGCTTTCCTACAGGCGCAGGGTGACCGTTTGCAAGCAGGTGATGTGTATGTTTCAACAATGAAACCCATCAGCGAATATCGCTCCGAAAGATTGAAACCACGTTTGGACAATCAGAAGAAGAAAATCGCAATGGTAGCTTTCATGTTGGTAAATATATTCTTTGGAATTGTCGGTACATTCTGGTTGCGAACACAATCACGTAGAGCGGAAATAGGGCTTCGTGCCGCTTTAGGAGCTTCCAAAAGGCAATTGCAGAAAGAACTGTTCATGGAAGGAGTCATCCTTCTTGCCCTTACTCTTCCTTTCCTGCTTATATTCCTGATAAACATGCTTTATCTTGATATGCCTGATACATACAGGTTGGAATATACATGGTGGCGTTTCCTTATAACTGTATCTGTATCATACTTGTTGATGGGTAGTATGATTTATTTTGGAATACGCATTCCGGCACGGAAGATAATGAGGATGAATCCGGCTGAGACGCTTCATTATGAATAGAAGAGGAACAAGTTAACGAGGTAACAAGTTGACAAGGTTTCAGATACAAGATTATTCCCTTGTCAACTTGTCAACTCGTCAACTTGTTAACTTGTCAACTAATAAACTCAAAAACTAATAAACTCAAAAACTTAAAAATATGATTACATTAAGAAACCTCGAGAAAGTATATCGAACAAAAGAGATTGAAACAGTTGCATTGGAAAATGTAAATCTGACAGTGGAAAAAGGTGAATTCCTAAGTATCATGGGACCATCAGGTTGCGGCAAGTCAACATTGCTAAATATAATGGGACTTCTTGACCAACCGACAAGCGGAACAGTAGAAATAGCCGGAGTGCAGACAGCTTCGATGAACGACAAACAGCTTGCCGCTTTCCGAAACAAAACATTAGGCTTTGTGTTCCAGTCGTTCCATCTTATAAATTCTCTGAATGTTCTGGATAATGTGGAACTTCCGCTTCTTTATCGTCCGAATGTATCGGCGAAAGAACGCCGTGAAGCTGCTGTTGCGGTGCTTGAGAAAGTCGGCTTGTCACATCGTATGCGTCACTTCCCAACACAGCTTTCAGGTGGTCAGTGCCAACGTGTTGCTATTGCCCGTGCTATCATCGGTAATCCGGAAATAATACTTGCCGACGAGCCTACCGGTAATTTGGATTCAAAGATGGGAGCTGAGGTAATGGAAATACTTCATAAGCTGAACAAAGAAGACGGACGTACAATTGTGATGGTGACTCACAATGAGAACCAGGCAAAACAAACCTCAAGGATTGTCAGCTTCTTTGATGGAAGACAGGTGGAGTGAGAGACAAGTTGACAAGGTAACAAGGCTTCAGATTTTTTCCTGATGCCTTGTCAACTCGTCCCCTTGTCCCCTCAAAAACTTAAAAACTAATAAACTCAAAAACTCAAATCATATGCCCAACATCAACCAACATATCAAACAGTCGTGGCGCCTCATTGGGCAAAACAAACTGGCGGCATCGCTTTCCATATTGGGAACAGCTGTAGCTGTATGTATGATTATGGTTTTTGTCATTTTGTTTATAGCCAACACTGCGTCATTCAAACCGGAAACGCACCGTGCTGATACATATTATGTAACGTATGTGAAAGTTGAAGGAAAGGATGACGGACGACGGATTTCGTTTGCAACTTTAGGCTTGCCCTTTATCAAGGAGTGTTTTTATCCTTTGGAATCCGCAGAATTGGTTACAGCCGTTGTGCGTGACAAATGGCAAAAACAGACTTTATTATCGATGGATGGAAGGAATTCCTTCAATGCATCTGTATTGGAAACCGACACGGATTTCTGGCGTTTATACGATTTTGAGTTCGTTGCCGGAAA
Organism: Parabacteroides sp. KHUB-01; assembly: GCF_056640935.1. Classification (NCBI taxonomy): domain Bacteria; kingdom Pseudomonadati; phylum Bacteroidota; class Bacteroidia; order Bacteroidales; family Tannerellaceae; genus Parabacteroides; species Parabacteroides sp. KHUB-01. The sequence goes on from NZ_CM153256.1 coordinate 2,430,088, forward strand.
ACCATATTCTGAAGCTGCTTTTGAAAGTGGACTTCCCGAAGTCGTAATCAGTGATAAGGTTGCTCATGCTATATTCGGGAATGAACAGGTTGTAGGAAAAGAAATAAAGATAAATTATCTGGTTTATCGTGTGAGCGGAGTGGTGAAGAACATCTCACGTTTTGCTGACAAAGCATTTGCGGATGTGTGGATTCCTTATACATCAGGAACGGATTTGTACGAAAACTGGGAAGGTATCACCGGCGCTTTCGAATGTTATATGCTTTTGAAGGACGGCTGCAGTCCGGATGATTTACGTACTGAACTGAATAAGCGTATTGCTAATTACAATTCCGGTCTTTCAGATATCCGTGCTAATATTATGAATCAGCCAGTATCTCATATTGAAAGTTGGATAATAGGAGACGGAAATAATGAGTCACTTTTAAGCGTTTTCATGCGTCTTTTTATTGTCGCTTTTATCATTCTATTAGTGCCAGCACTGAATATTTCAGGAATAATCTTTGCATGGACAAGGAAACGCATTCCGGAATACGCATTGCGACAAGCTTATGGAGCGACCAGAAAGATAATAATGCTTCAAGTCGTGCTTGAGAATTTGCTGGTGACTTTAATAGGTGGAGCGTTAGGTTTTGTATTCTCTTACGCTGCCCTTGCCAGCATGGGCGACTGGCTGATGATTACATCTTTGGGACAGGAAGAACTCTCGCTACAGATGGTTAACATCTGGGTGTTTGTAGCTGTATTTATTCTTTGCTTATTGTTAAATCTGCTTTCGGCTGCATTCCCTGCATGGAAATCTACACGGCAGCAAATCTCCGAAGCTTTAAACAGTTAATGGTATGATAAAATCAATAATACAACAAATGTGGAACGAAAGGAAAGCCAATTTGCTTATCTTTCTGGAACTGCTGGTAGTTTTTATATGCCTGCTGTATGCCTCGGACTATCTGTATGTGAAATATAAGGAATACAAACAGCCGTTGGGCTTTGATATCTCACATGTATATAAAGTATGGCTTGGCGTTGTCCCTCAAAACAGTGCGGATTATGATACTACAGCTGTGCATACCACAAATGGAATGGATGATTTCTTCACAATCTTAGACCGTTTGGAAAAGGACTCGCGTGTGGAATCTGTGGGTTATACTTCAAACAATCATTTCCATTATATGTACTTCAATCAATTTGCCACTTTCCACGGCAATGGCATAAAGCGTTACGGCTTTGTGAGAGATGTGGATCCCTCGTATTTCCGTGTTTTCAAAGTGAAGACCGCAGACGGTGAGTCATGGGAAAAGCTTGAGAAGACTTTGGAGAATAATGGAATTGTAGTCACTTCTACAGTGGCAAAGGCTTATTATGGCAGTCCGCTTGAAGGACGAGGGAAAGAAATTTGGATTACGGACCAGGGTAGTACTGACAGTACAGCCTATCGCATAGGCGAAGTCTGCGAGTTCCAACGCTACCATGAGTTTTCTTCATTTGATTATGCTTATTACCGTAATCTTGGCGGACGGGATGAATTGAATAAATATGGAATTGAAATACTTTCAGGAACTATAAACCTGTTTGTGCGTATGAAGCCTTCGGCAGATAAGCCTGCTCTTATGCAGCAGTTCAGGAAAGATATGGAGCAACAACTGAGGTTAGGAAACATATATCTTTCCGATGTTACTCCGATGAGTTATTATCGTGAGGAAATTCTGCGTTCAGCTTTTGATAATATAAGACTTTATTCAACAGGTATATTATTCCTTTTGTTTAATGTGTTGCTGGGTATAGTCGGAACATTCTGGTTCCGCTCCCGTCAGAGAATTCCTGAGATAGGTCTGCGCATGGCAGTAGGCGCTTCACGGTCCGAAGTCTTTTCCTGGCTGGTGACTGAGGGTGTTATCCTGCTTGTTGTGGCTGCTTTGCCTGCTGCATTGGTATATATGAATATGGCACATTTGGATATTCTTGTGCAGACATCAATGAAGGACCTTTCATTGTGGGACCGTTTCGCCCATAGTTTCATTATAACCCTGCTTCTGCTTCTTATAATGATAATTACAGGTATATCGTTCCCTGCACGTCAGGCAGCACGGTTGAATCCGACGGATGCGTTGAAAGATGAATAGGTTGCAAGGTAACGAGTTGACAAGGAAACAAGGCTTCAGATATAAGGATAAAACTTCCGTTCCCATTGGATTTGCAATCCAATGGATATAAATTAAGGATTTGTAATCCTTACCTGTAATGCGGATTATAAATCCGCCTAATTGAACCAACGGATTGCAAATCCGTTGGAACATAGTCAAGTAGTCAAGAAGGAAAACCTTATTTCCTGTAGCCTTGTCAACTTGTCAACTAATAAACTAACAAACTTAAAAACTCATAAACTCAAAATGTATCTCTATTTCAAACAAGCCTGGCACCTGATGAAACAGAACCGTTTCTTCAGTGCCGTATATATCATCGGAACCGGACTGGCAATCTCGATGGTGATGGTGCTGGCTGTGGTTTATCATATACGCACGGCTAATATAGCGCCGGAGACGCATCGCGACAGAATGGCGTATATGGCTAATGTCGCTTATTATTATAATGAAAACAAAGGCAGGTGGAGCAGTTCTTTGGGAGTACGCTATGTTAAAGAGGTTATTTTGAAGTTGAAAACTCCGGAAGCAATTGCAGTCACAACTGATCCGATATTCCAGTTTATTCAGGGTGGAGAGATGTTTGCATTCGTTCCAGGAAATGACAGGCAACCCAAGGTTCTGTATTTGGGCTGTAACGACGGATTTTGGAAAGTATTCGATTTCGACTTTATCTACGGAAAGCCCTTCGGCGAGTCCGACTTCGAGTCCGGGGTGAGAACTGCTGTAGTTTGCCGCTCATTGGCAAGGCAACTTTTCGGCAAAGAAGATGTCGTAGGAGAAACTTTGCAACTGAACGAAGTGGAATACCACATCTGCGGAGTGGTGGAAGATGTCTCAGGTACTATGGAAAGTACTTATGCACAGCTGTGGATTCCTTATACGTCAATGTCTGGTATTATGGATGAATCCGGAGGAGAACGGGCTGCTACTGTTGGAAAACTAATGGCATATGCGTTGCTTCAGAACAAGAAAGATTTTCCTGTACTTAAAGCAGAATTTGATGAAGCTGTCAAACGATATAACACCACATTGGTGGAAGGACAGGTGAAGGAAGCTGGTATCGAGTCGTCGTCATTTACTGTTATGGGCGTGAAGCTTTCGGATGCATATTTTGCGATTGTAGTCTTGTTACTGCTTTTCCTTCTTGTCCCGGCTTTGAATATTTCGGGGCTGAACGCGTCGCACATCCAGGACCGTATGGCTGAGATAGGTATTCGTAAGGCTTTTGGCGCGCCTCGTTGGACTCTGTTTACACAGATATTTGTGGAGAATTTGCTATTGATGTTTCCAGGTAGTCTTGCAGGTCTTATGTTTTCTTACGGATTGGTAGCTATGTATAAGAACATGTTGCTTGCCAACAGCTATCAGAATTTCGTTTCAGGAAATTTGGAGCCCATTACTTTATCTGCCGGGATGTTATTGAACTGGCAAGTGTTCCTCTATGCCACAGTAGTCTGCTTGCTGTTGAATCTGCTCTCATCAATGGTTCCGGTTTGGAACGCTCTGAAGGCTGATATTGTAAGCTCATTGAATAAGTGAAAATACAACTGGTAAACTCATGAAAGTATGATAAAACATGTTTTTAAAATAATAAGGGCGCAATTCCGTAGTAATATGTGGATATTGGCTGAGTTGATGGTGGTATTTGTTGCCTTGTGGGTTATGACAGACTATTTCATCAGACAATACACCTTGTATCGTCAACCTGTAGGATTTGACATAGACCGCGTGTATAATGTTTCACTTTCAAGAAGACCGGCAGACTCTCCGCAGTTCATAAATTATCCTGAGGGAAGCGAGGAACCGGAACGTAACCTTGAACGTATAGCTGAGCGTATAAGGCAACATCCTGATGTGGAGGCTGTGTGCCTTTCATCAAATTCTTTGCCATATACAGTGAGCAAGATTACTTGGCAATTGAGACGAGACAGCATATTGCATGAGATTCGCCAGTTCCAGGTCAGTCCGGACTATTTCAGAGTGTTTGGCATAACACCTGCGGCTGGTGGTTCTCCCGACGAATTGGCGCAGAGGATTGTAAATCCCGGCTTGGTCATGTCTGCTGATATGGCAGAGGCGTTTTTCGGAAGAACAAATGTTGTTGGTGAGGAGCTGGTATGTGAACAAGACACGATGAAAATCGTTGCCGTTACTGAACCGGTACGTAATGACGAATATAACCGGGAATTTAACTACGCATGGTTCGAACTTCTTGACAGGACAAGGAGCGAGATTCTCAACGAGGAAACTTGCATGTATACAGAGATAACATTCCGTATCCGTCCGAATGTGGAGAAAGCAGGTTTTGAGGAACGTTTCATGAAAGAGATGCGTTTGAACCTGCAAGCAGGAAACTTCTGGGTTTCGGATGTGGAGTGTTATAACGATATACGTGATATATATATGGAGAGAAATTCAAACTCCAATGGTCAGCAAATCATTTCGTCTGTAATGCTCTTCCTTTTGGTTAATGTGTTCCTTGCCGTAATCGGTTCGTTCTGGTTTCGTGTTAGCAGACGTAAGGAAGAATTGGGATTACGCATGGCAATGGGTTCGACACGTAGCGGACTTATGCTCTACATTGTGACAGAGAGTCTGCTGCTCTTGCTGATAGCATCGCTGCCGGCTATGCTGATATGTGCCAATATTGTGTATGCCGATGTTATTCCGGCATCTTCGGCAGAGTCGCCGCTGCTACGCTTTATTGTGGTGTCGGTTATTACATGGCTCGCTCTGGCAGTGATAATTGTCCTCGGCGTGTGGTATCCGGCATACAGGGCGTCAAAGGTTGCTCCTTCGGAAGCGTTGAAAGATGAATAGGTTGCAAGGTAACGAGTAGATAAGGGAGCAAGGCATCAGAGATAAGGATAAAACTTCCGTTCCATTAGATTTGCAATCCAATGGATATAAATTAAGGATTATAAATCCGCCTGATTGAACCAACGGATTGCAAATCCCTTGGAACAGAGTCAAGTAGTCAAGAAGGAAAACCTTATTCCCTGTAGCCTTGTCAACTTGTTAACTAATAAACTAATAAACTTAAAAACTCATAAACTCAAAATGTATCTCTATTTTAAACAAGCCTGGCACCTGATGAAACAGAACCGTTTCTTCAGTGCCGTATATATCATCGGAACCGGACTGGCAATCTCGATGGTGATGGTGCTGGCTGTGGTTTATCATATCCGCACGGCTAATATTGCACCGGAAGTGCATCGCGACAGAATGTGCTATTTGGATTTTGTCATATATAAATATAGTGAAGGGGATGGTTCGTACAGTAGTTCGTTGGGCATATGTTATGTAAAAGATGTGGTTCTAACATTGAAAAAACCGGAAGCTATCGCTATAACAACTTCTCCAATATATCAATATTTCCAGGGAGGAGAAATGTTCGCTTCAGTTGCAGGTAATGATAATGAAACGAAAATCATATATATGGGGTGTAATGCCGATTTCTGGAAAGTTTATGAATTTCATTTCATTTATGGCAAGCCTTTCGCTGAGTCTGATTTTGAATCCGGATTGAGAACAGTTGTTCTTTGCCGTTCAATGGCTAGAAATTTATTTGGTCGTGAAGATGTTGTTGGACAAACTGTGATGTTGAATGAGGTGGAATACCGTGTGTGTGGTGTAGTGGAAGATGTATCTGCCACTTTGGAACATACATATTCGCAAGCATGGATGCCTTATACATCAATGTCGAATGTCATAGCTGAATCCGTAGATGAAAGAGAAAATACAGTAGGTAAATTACAGGCAAATATTTTGCTCCGGGATAATAATGACATTACAGCTGTACAGGCAGAACTTGAGGAAGCAGTGAAAAAATATAATACTACATTGGTAGGAGGAAAGGTTATTGATCCTAAAATCAAACCTACAACTCTTTCTGTAATGGGAGTGAGCAGCTCAAAGGCATATCTTGCAATTGCTCTTTTGCTTTTGCTTTTCTTGCTTGTTCCGGCTTTGAATATTTCCGGACTTAACGCTTCGCATATCCAGGACCGAATGTCAGAAATAGGTATTCGTAAGGCTTTTGGTGCTCCACGTGGAACATTATTTACACAGATATTCGTGGAAAATTTGGTACTTATGATTCCTGGAAGTCTTGCCGGTTTATTGTTCTCTTATGGATTGGTGGATATGTATAAGAATATATTGCTGGCAAACAGTTACCAACAGTTTATAACGGAAGAATCAGATGTGATAACATTGTCTGCCGGAATGCTTATGAACTGGCAGGTATTCCTGTATGCTGCAGCAGTGTGTCTGTTGTTGAATCTGCTTTCGTCTATGGTCCCTGTTTGGAACGCAATAAGGTCGAACATAGTAAGTGCATTGAATAAATGAAAAACAAACTCATAAACTCTAGAAACGTATGATAAAACATATTTTGAAAATTATACAGGCGCAATTCCGCAGTAACTTGTGGATACTGGCTGAGTTGATGGTAGTGTTTGTTGCTTTGTGGGTAATGACGGATTATTATATTACGCAACGAACTTTGTTCAATCGCCCTGTCGGTTTCAACACTGACCGTGTATATAAAGTGGCTCTTTCAATTAAGTCAGAAGATTCACCTTCGTTCATTGTATATCCTAAAGAAAGTGAAGAGCCAAAGCAGAATTTTGATATTATCGTTGATAGAATCAGACGGCACCCTGATGTTGAGGCTGTAGGTTTGTCAATGTATTCGTTGCCATATATTTCATCCATGAGTGTACGAGGTTTGCGAAAAGACAGTATTGAATACTGGAATGTACGTCAATATAATGTTAACCCTGATTATTTCCGGGTGTTCGATATACATACGGCAAATGGCGGTTCGCCTGATGAGCTGGCTAGTCTGATTGAAAAACCTGGTCTGATTATATCATCAAATCTGGCGTATGATTTTTTCAATCGTACAAATGTTTTGGGTGAAGAGTTGGTGAGCGATAAGGATACTATGAAAATAATTGCCCTTACTGAGCCTGTCCGCAGTGATGAATATAATGATAATATGCCTTATGCTTGGTTTGCTCGGATGGATGCATTGACGCAAGGAGATATTCCGGAAAGTACATGCATGAATATACAGATAACATTCCGCATACGTCCGAATGTCAATAAAGCTGGTTTTGAAAAACGCTTTATGAAAGAGATGCGCCAGCAATTGCGGGCGGGTAATTTCTGGGTTTCCAGCATTCAGAGTTATAATGATATACGTGAGAAATACCTTGAAAAAACTTCCAACTCCAGCGGACAGCAGGTAATATCGTCTGTTATGATATTCCTATTGGTTAATGTGTTCCTTGCCGTAATCGGTTCGTTCTGGTTCCGTGTGAGCAGGCGCAAGGAAGAACTGGGATTGCGCATGGCGATGGGTTCGTCCAGAGGAGGACTAATGCTCTTCACCGTGGTTGAGAGTTTGCTTCTCTTGTTGATAGCATCTTTACCGGCATTGTTTATATGCGGAAATTTGGTTTATGCGGATATAGTTTCTGCATCTTCGGCAGAGTCGCCGTTGCTGCGTTTTGTTGAAGTTTCGGTTATTACTTGGCTGGTTCTGGCTGTGATAATAATCCTTGGTGTTTGGTATCCGGCATATAGGGCGTCAAAAGTTGCTCCTTCGGATGCGTTGAGGGCAGAATAATTGATATTCAAAAAAGGTAACGAGGTTTCTGGAAAAACATCGTTACCTTTTTTTTGAAACATCGTTATCTTTTTTACGGTAATATACAGTGTTTTTTTGTACTTCGTCAATTTAGGTACATCAATCAAGGCTGAAAGCCTTAATAATATATCTTGTTAAACTCTATTATAACTTCCACCTAAATTGATGAAAGTCCATGGGAGTTTGTCAATCTCTGAAAATCCATCCGTAAATAATAGCAAAATACTTCCGAATCCAACTGAATTTTCTTTCGGAACAAATTGTATTTTCTTCCGAAAGTAATTTGATTTTCTTCCGAACCAAATTTTAGATGGATTCGGATGCAATTATTATCTTTACTAAAACAATGTTCGAAATCGGAAAAAAGTGTCCGATATTGAACACCTTGCTTTTTGCTTACCTCAGTAAATCACGTAGTTATGATTGTGGCACATTGTTTGCTGTTATCCGTGTAAAAATTAAAGACGGATATGAAACGGTTTATAATGTTATGTATGATTTATATGTCGGCAGCAGTTGCAGCTGTCGCTGCCGAACCGGAAAACTATGTTGTGAAGCTGACGCTTGAGGATGCGATACGCCAGGCAAGAACACAGTCGCTTGATGCGGCGGTTGCGATAAATAAGATGAAAACTTCGTATTGGGAGTTTCGAACTTATAAGGCTGAGCAGCTTCCGGAAATAATATTCAAAGGAACATTGCCTTCTTACAGCAAGCAATATTCCAAATATCAGCAGTCTGACGGTTCTTACACTTATGTGCAGAACAATGTACTGGGATTGAACGGAGAGTTATCAATTGAGCAGAATATTGCGCTGACAGGAGGTAAGATTTCCTTGAATACGTCTCTCGACTTCACCCGCCAATTGGGAACAGGTGCATATAATGAGTTTATGAGTGTTCCGGTGGGACTGACACTTAATCAGCCGATATTCGGTGTGAACAACCAGAAATGGCAACGCCGTATTGAGCCGGTGCGTTATGAAGAAGCAAAGGCGGAATATCTGGAAAGTATGGAAGAGGTTACGATAACTACAATAACGCATTATTTCAACCTTCTTCTTGCCAAAGATAATTTGGATATTTGCCTTCAGAACTTGGAGAATGCAGAGAAACTTTATGAAATCGCTATCGCAAAGCGTAAAATCGGACATATTTCGGAAGTGGATCTTATGCAACTCAAACAGTCGGCTTTGCAGGCAAAGGGTAAGGTTACAGAGGCTCGCTCCAATTTCAACTCCATGATGTTTCAGTTGCGCTCGTTTCTTGCAATAGGTGAGGATGTTACTATTGAACCCGTAGTGCCGGAAGTTGTTCCGGGAATAAGGATGGAATATAACAGTGTGCTGGAAAAGGCGAGAGACAATAACTCGTTTTCGAAAAATATAATGCGCCGCCAGCTTGAGGCAGATTATGCAGTAGCAACAGCGAAAGGCGAACGAAGGAGCATAAATTTGTTCGCATCTGTTGGATATACGGGAAAGGACCGTATGTTTGCAGGAGCATACAATCCTCTAAAGAATAACCAGATTGTTGAGGTGGGAGTTTCCATACCTATTCTTGATTGGGGAAAACGAAAGGGGAAAGTGCGTGTTGCGGAATCGAACCGTGAAACCGAGCTTTCGAAAATCCGTCAGGAGGAAATGACATTCAACCAGAATATTTTCCTTTTGGTTGAGAATTTCAACAATCAGGCGGCACAGCTGGAGATTGCTTCGGAGGTTGATTCTCTGGCTGAGAAAAGATATTTGACTTCGATAGAAACTTTCATGGTTGGCAAGATTGATATTCTTGAGTTGAATGATGCCAGGGATTCGAAAGACAATGCCAAGCAGAAGCATATCGAGGAATTGTATTACTATTGGAGATATTTTTACAATATAAGAAGTCTGACGTTGTATGACTTTGTTAATGGGGTAGGAATAGAGATGGAGGAGGAACTCTTTTAAGTGGACGAGGGGACGGCTTTAGGAATGAGGGCATGGTTAACTCAGTTTAATTGGAGTCAAGAAGTCAAGGAGGAATACATTATTTCCTGTTGCCTTGTCAACTTGTCAACTCGTCAACTCGTCCTCTTGTCCCCTCTTCAACTCAAAAACTTATAAACTTATAAACTCAAATGATACTAATTATAGACGATGATGCCGTTGTACGTTCTTCTTTGACGTTCCTTTTGAAGCGAGCCGGACACACTCCTGTGGCTGTGGGCAGTCCAAAGGAAGCAATATCTGCTGTTCGTGAGAAGGACTTCCGTCTGGTGCTGATGGATATGAACTATTCGCTGACGACAACCGGCGAGGAAGGTTTGCATTTGCTCCGTCAGGTAAAGGCGCTCCGTCCGGAATTACCTGTGATATTGATGACTGCTTGGGGTTCGATTTCTCTTGCTGTTCAGGGAATGCAGGCAGGAGCTTTTGATTTTGTCACTAAACCTTGGAATAATCTGATGCTGCTTAAGTCTGTGAATAATGCGCTTGAGCTGACATCGCCCGAAACCAAGGAGAAGGAAGATGATACGCCTGCTTGTTTCGACAAGATAATAGGAAAGAGCTGGGCTATCAAGACTGTGCTAGATACTGTAGCGCGCATTGCTCCTACAACTGCTTCTGTTTTGATTACCGGAGAGAGCGGTACGGGAAAGGAATTGATAGCCGAAGCAATTCACAGCAACAGTAAACGTGGCGACAAACCTTTTGTTAAGGTGAATCTTGGAGGAATTTCGCAGAGTTTATTCGAAAGTGAGATGTTCGGACATAAGAAAGGAGCTTTTACCGACGCTTATATTGACCGAGTAGGACGTTTTGAGCTTGCCGATAAAGGAACTATTTTCCTGGATGAGATTGGCGAACTGGATTTGTCGTGTCAGGTAAAATTGCTTCGAGTGCTGCAGGAGCAAACCTTTGAGGTGCTTGGCGACAGTCGTCCGCGAAAGGTTGATGTCCGAGTGGTAAGTGCTACGAACAAAGACCTGCAGGATATGGTGAGAGAACATTCATTCCGTGAAGATTTGTTTTATAGGATAAATCTGATTACGGTTCATCTTCCGGCATTGCGTGAACGACGTGAGGATATACCGTTGCTGGTGCGTCATTTTGCGACTAAGATGGCAGAAAGCAATGGACAGCCAGTTGCGGAATTTTCTCCGGAGGCATTGTCTTATTTGCAGAAGTTGCCGTTCCCCGGTAATATCAGAGAATTGAAGAACATGGTGGAACGAACTCTTCTTGTATCGGGACGTCAAAGGATAGAAGCATCGGATTTGGAGCGTTTCGGAAATGTTCAGTCTGCCGATGTTTTCTCAGGAACACCTTTTGAAGGTCTTACATTGGAGCAGTTGGAAAAGAAAAGGATTCTTCAGGCATTGGACAAATATGGCAACAATCTTTCGAAGGCTGCCGAGACGTTGGGCATAAGCCGTTCAGCTTTGTACCGCCGTCTTGAAAAATATGGAATAAAGATATGCGACTGAAATATATATTCCTGATATTTGTGTTTCTTCTGGCTGTCCTTGTTGCTCTTATCATCTGTTTGTGGAAATATGAGGATGCCGGATGGATATTCTTTGTCCTGGAAGGATGGACATTATTGCTTTTCGGATATTTGTATTATTTCTATCAGAGAGTGATAAAACCTCTTTACACCTTGGGAAATGGTATGGATTTGCTGAATGAGCAGGACTTCAGTTCGCGTCTTGGATATGTAGGGCAGAAGGATACGGACCGCATAGTCAGTGTGTTCAACCGCATGATGGACCAGCTTAAGAATGAAAGATTACGTTTGCTTGAGCAGAATCATTTTCTGGATTTGCTGATTAATGCTTCGCCGATGGGTGTTGTCATTCTGGATTTGGAAGGTAAGATACATTCGTTGAACCAGGCTGCGCTGCGTTTACTTGATATTAATGAAAATGAATTGAAAGGACAGAATTTTCAGGGTGCGGACAATATGCTGATATCGGAAATGAGGAAGATTCCGTTGGACAGCACTTCAACGGTGAGATTGGGGGATGCCAACATCTACCGTTGTTCGCATTATTCTTTTCTTGACAGAGGTTTCAAACGCGAATTCTATCTTATAGAGGAAATGACACGCGAGGTATTTATGGTTGAACGTAAAGCTTATGAGAAAGTTATCCGTATGATTTCTCATGAAGTGAACAATACAACCGGAGGAATAATATCTACGTTGGATACTCTGGAGTCAACATTTTCAGGAATGGAAGATATGAATGATGTTTGCGAAGTTCTTCAAGTTTCTATTGAACGCTGCTTGAGAATGAGCAAGTTTATTACTAATTTTGCTGATGTGGTTCGAATACCCGAACCACAGTTGAAGCCGGAATCTTTGAATAGTGTAATCCTTTCCAACCGTCCTTTTATGGAGAATATATGTTCGGGAAGGAATATCAGTATTAATATATATACTGATGAAACTATGCCGGATGTGATGCTCGACAGAGTGTTGTTTGAGCAAGTGCTTATAAACATTGTTAAGAATTCGGCTGAGTCAATCGGTGAAAATGGAAATATTACATTGCGTACATCTTCCAAACCTTTGTCTCTTGAAATAACAGACGACGGTAAAGGTATAGATAAGGAAACGGCAACAAAACTTTTCACTCCGTTCTTTTCAACCAAGCCTAATGGGCAGGGCATAGGATTGATATTTATACGTGAGGTTTTGCAGGCGCATGGATGTTCATTCTCACTTAGAACTTATGCGGATGGTATGACCAGGTTCAGGATCATGTTTTGAGAAACAGAGTTTTCTCCTCGTTAACTTGTCAACTTGTTTCCTCGTCAACTGATAAACTTAAAAACTAACAAACTTAAAACTTAAATCTATGTTTATAGTCCACGACACAAACAGACAACGCTTTGTAGCCGAAGTGGATGGTTGCAAAGCATATGTTGACTACTCTTTGCATGACGGAGGTTTGGATATCCGCCATACTGTAGTTCCTCAGGAAATAGGTGGTAGAGGAGTTGCCGCTGCCTTGGTGAAAACTGCATATGATTATGCTGTTGCCCAAAATCTTAAAGTAATAGCCACATGTTCATATGCCGTTGTTTGGTTGAAACGGCATCCTGAATATAATGGTTCTCCAAGTGCGGATTATTGTGGAGAAGGAACTTGCGCTTTATAATTGGTATCACCAATAAAGCAAAATTCCTGCAACTCCGGCAAGAAGAATCATCAGAATAGGATGAATTTTGAATTTCCATGTCAGAATAAAGGCGGCTAAGAATATAAGGCCGCTTTTATAGTCTATAAAGTTCTCGTGATTCATAAGCAACAAGGCTGCGGCAGCAATCAATCCGACAGTCACCGGACGAAGACCTGTAAATGCTGCTTCCACATATTTGTTGTTTTTGAACTTTGCAAAAGCATACGAAATGCCAAGTACAAGAAGAAAAGACGGCAGACAGACCGCAAATGTTGTAAGGCAAGAACCTAGTATGCTGACTGCAGGAGAATATCCTGCATTATGTATGGCTGTATAGCCTATATATGTAGCGCTGTTTATCCCAATTGGTCCCGGTGTCATTTGTGAGATTGCGACAATGTCGGTGAATTCCTGTAAAGATATCCATCCGTAACGGTCCACAACATCTGCTTGAATCAAAGAAAGCATTGCGTATCCGCCGCCGAATCCCAGGATACCAATTTTGAGGTAGACGTATAATAGTTGGAGCCAAATCATGATTTTGAGTTTTTAAGTTTTTGAGTTTATTAGTTGACGAGGGAACAAGTTGACGAGTTGACAAGGATGATTTTATTTTCAACTTCTCATTTTCCAATTAATAATTCCTCCTGCAATTGCAGCTATAATTATCCATGCAGGTGATATTCCTCCAAGCCAAATTAGTAATGCTGCGCCGATAGGAATTATCAACTGTTTATATGAAAGCTTTATTGAACGAGCTGTGGTGATACAAGGAACAACAATCAATGCTACAACTGCGGGACGCAGACCTTTGAAAGCTTTTTCTACCCATTCATTATCTTTTACCTGTGTAAAAAACATTGCAATTGCCAGAATGATTAGAAATGATGGAAGAATTGTTCCTAATGCACAGCAAATAGCTCCTTTTGTTTTTTTCAGTCTGTATCCGACAAATATGGAAATATTGACTGCAAAGATACCAGGCAGGGATTGTGTGACTGCAAATACATCTATGAAATCTTGCTTTGTCATCCAGCCTCTGTCCACTACTTCACGCTGTATTAACGGAAGCATGGCATATCCACCACCGATGGTAAACATACCAATACGCATAAAGGTGATAAATAGGGTCCAGTACATTTTGAGTTTTTGAGTTTATTAGTTTTTAAATTTTTTAGTTGACGAGGAAACAAGTTTACGAGTTGACAAGGCAACAGGAAATAATATATTCCTTCTAGACTCCTCTACTACTATATCTATTTCCCTCTTCCCAAAATCTTATTATAGATTTCATCATCATTGATAATTTTCAATGCTTCATTATAGCTGTCGCTTGCATTGTTGATTATCTGGAAATATTCATTCATATCATATAAATCTCGGGCAATAAGAGCTTTTATCTGTAATTTGATAAGAGCAAGAGATTTGTTGTATTCTTCTTCCTTGAATTCTATTTTTTCTTTTTCAGCCATAGATTTCATATCCTGAAGAATTTCTTCTCCAACTTCAAACTCTTCATTATACTTTGAGAATTTCTTATATTCTTTTTTGAGTTTGTCGCGGTATTTGTCTTCATAGTTCATTGCTGCACGGTTTATTATACCACTAGCAACAAGTTTGCGATGATACGTTGTATATTTTGTGGTATCAACCGGAATAAATACGTCAGGCATAATACCTCCGCCACCATAAACAATACGATTAGTTTCCAATGTGTTGAACTTCATAGAATCCGGGAAATGGATGCTGTCGGCACTAAGAAGTTCTCCTTTGTTATAACGGTTAATTAAATCACGGTCGTATTCATCCTGCTTACCGTTTTCGTAATGTTTCTGGATACATCTGCCTGTTGGTGTGTAATATCTTGCAACAGTAAGTCTTATCATAGAGCCGTCAGGCAGAGGAATAGGCTTCTGAACCAAACCTTTTCCAAAAGTTCTTCTTCCGACAATAACACCTCTATCCCAGTCTTGTATTGCTCCTGAAAGAATTTCACTGGCACTAGCTGAAGACTCATCAACAAGAATGATTAATTTGCCGTCTTCCAACTCACCACGATATGTAGCTTTGGCTTCTTCTCTTCTTTGTCTTAGTCCTTCAGTATAAACAATCAATTTCTTTTTACTTAGGAACTGGTCTGCAAGTTCGATGGCAATATTAAGATAACCACCGCCATTTCCCTGTAAATCCAAGATAAGGTTTTTCATACCTTTTTTCTTTAGGTTTATCATTGCCTCCTCTATTTCGCTTGAAGAAGAAGCCGCAAATCTGTTCAGTTTTATGTATCCGGTTGATTTATCT
The DNA here is from genome assembly GCF_056640935.1 of Parabacteroides sp. KHUB-01. NCBI lineage: Bacteria > Pseudomonadati > Bacteroidota > Bacteroidia > Bacteroidales > Tannerellaceae > Parabacteroides > Parabacteroides sp. KHUB-01. The sequence goes on from NZ_CM153256.1 coordinate 2,445,359, forward strand.
GCCATGTAGGCGGCATCCAGACTGTGAACAGGAATTTTACCTCTGGTTATTTTGAATGATATTAATTCATTTTGGTTTCTGCGTTTTACTTTGACGTTTACTTCAGAACCTTTCGGACCACGGAGACGTTTCATAATCTCACTGGTTTTCATTTTGACTCCGGCTATTACAGTGTCGTTAACTGCTACAATTCTGTCTCCAGCCATAATCCCAACTTTTTCCGATGGGCCACCTGGAATTACCTGAATCACATAGACCGTATCAGTAAGCATATTGAATTGGATACCAATACCATCAAAATTACCAACCAGCGGAGTTGTCATTTCTTTAGTTTCTTCTGGATCTGTATAAGTAGAGTGTGGATCCAATTTATCCAACATACCAACTATAGCATCTTCAACGAGCTTGCTCTCGTCGGTTTTATCAACGTAAAGATTCTCGATAGCATATAATGCAAGTTGAAGTTTTTTTGCATTCATCTGAGTGGAATTTTGTGCCGACGCAGAGAATATTGAATTTATAATTAACAAAGTAATCAGTAGATGTTTCATTTTGAGTTTTTAAGTTTTTGAGTTTTTTAGTTAGTTGACGAGTTGACAAGTTGACAAGGTTTTCTTCTATCCTTTTTTAGGGGATGGAAGGAAATTAGATACATCTTTCCCGAAATGCAGTAATTCTCTTACTACACTTGAACTGATATGAGCATATTCTGGTTTTGACAACAAAAATATTGTTTCAATTCCTGATATTAATCGGTTTACGTCAGCAATATTTTTCTCATATTCAAAGTCAATAATAGAGCGTATACCTCGTAATATATATGAAGCATTACATTCTTTTGCAAAATCAGTAGTGAGATTACTGTATGCAACAACTTCCACTCTTGAATCACCTTCGTATAAAGATTTTATTGTGGCAATCCTTTCTTCCAGAGAAAAGCAACATCTTTTATTTTCATTAATGCCTATGGCAATTATAACTTTATCACCTATTGATAAAGCTCTTTCAACCAATGATTGGTGACCAACTGTAAATGGGTCGAAAGAGCCGGGAAATAGTATGGTGGACATGTTTTGAGTTTTTAAGTTTGTGAGTTCTTTAGTTTTTAAGTTGACAGTTCTGTTACAACGGAACTGTCTTGTTAACTCGTTCTCTTGTCAAATTGTTACCTGTCTGAGATAATATCTTCTTCGATAACAAGATTGTCTATAATGAAATTCTGTCTTTCCATAGTGTTTTTACCCATATAGAATTCCAGCATTTCTTTTACAGCATCTTCCTTTTTCATTGTTACCTGATCCAGGCGTATATCTTTTCCGATAAAATGGCGGAATTCGTCTGGCGAGATTTCCCCAAGACCTTTGAATCGTGTAATTTCAGGATTCTTTCCTAAAGAATTAATTGCAGCTATACGCTCTTCTTCACTATAACAATAAATAGTTTTCTGTTTGTTTCTAACTCTGAAAAGAGGAGTTTGCAAAATATAAACATGATTACCTTTTATCAGGTCCGGGAAGAACTGAAGGAAAAATGTTATAAGCAGCAAACGTATATGCATACCGTCAACATCGGCATCAGTTGCAATAATTACTTTATTGTATCTTAGTCCGTCAAGTCCGTCTTCTATATTCAGCGCTGCCTGAAGAAGATTAAACTCTTCATTTTCATATACGATTTTCTTTGTAAGTCCGTAACTGTTCAAAGGTTTACCTCGCAAGCTGAAAACGGCCTGGAAGTTTGGATCGCGGCTTTTAGTGATAGAACCGCTTGCAGAATCTCCCTCAGTTATGAAAATACAACTGTCTTCCCTTTGGTCTCCGCGCGCATCATTCAGGTGAATGCGACAGTCTCTTAATTTCTTATTATGGAGATTTGCCTTTTTTGCTCTTTCTCGCGCAAGTTTTGTTACTCCGGCAATAGCTTTCCTCTCTTTCTCAGATTCAAGTATTTTACGGAGCATAGCATCTGATATATCCAGATTCTTATGAAGAAAGTTGTCAAGTTCCTTTTTGATGAAATCGTTTATGAACTTAGAAACTGTAGGACCTTCAGGACCCATATCTTTTGAGCCAAGCTTTGTTTTTGTCTGGCTTTCAAACACTGGTTCTTCAACCTTTATACTGATTGCAGCAACTATGCCGGCACGTATATCAGAATAGTCGAAGTTTTTGTTGTAATATTCTTTTATAACTCGTCCGATAGCTTCCTTGAAAGCGGAAAGGTGAGTACCGCCCTGAGTTGTATATTGTCCGTTGACAAAAGAATAATACTCTTCTCCGTACTGATTACTATGGGTTATTACCACTTCTATGTCTTCTCCTTTAAGATGGATAGGAGCATAAAGCGGGTCGGTTGTCATATATTCACCTAGCAAATCAACCAGACCATGGCGTGAGAAGAATTTTCTACCATTATATATGATAGTAAGTCCTGAATTAAGGAATACATAATTCTTCAAAAGACTTTCTATATAAGTTTCCTTATAATGATAATCTTTGAAAATATCTTTGTCAGGAATGAAGAATACTGATGTTCCGTTAGGTTCGTCTGTTGGTGTTATTTCAGATTCTTCAGTTATTATAGCCTTGCTGTATTCAACCCTTTTGCATTCTCCATCTCTGTAGCTTGAAATCAGGAAATAACTACTTAAAGCATTGACAGCCTTAATGCCCACACCATTAAGACCTACTGATTTTTTGAAAGCTTTACTGTCGTATTTTGCACCAGTATTCATTTTGCTTGATACATCGACTACTTTACCTAGAGGAACACCTCGTCCGTAATCTCTTACAGCAACAGTGCCTTCTTCAACTGTAACCTCAATAGTTTTACCGAAGCCCATCATGTATTCGTCGATAGAGTTGTCCAGTACTTCTTTTAGCAGTACATAAATTCCATCGTCGGCATAACTTCCGTCACCAAGTTTGCCGATATACATACCCGGTCTACGACGGATATGCTCCATCCAATCCAGGGTTTTTATGTCTTCGTCATTATAATTTGTGGGCATATGTTTGAATTTTTGAGTTTTAAAGTTTATTAGTCGACGAGCTCAGTCCCTGAGAATTTGCACTCCGTAGTTTAATATGGCAGAATTACAATCCGTATTTCCTAACGGATTTGCAAATTCAAAGTAACTATATCTTACAAGTCTTTTATAAACGCTCTTCTCGTTTTATGATGTTCGCGTTTGAAATAATCCCATTGAGCTTGAACCGCTGCATTAGATTCCAGCTCCGGATTACTTTCAGCGTATTCTACACCTAATTTGTTGTAAATAGGAATAAGGTCATTGAATAAAAGGGCATTGACTCCTTTGCTTTGATACTCAGGTAAAACTCCCATTAGATATAAATCCACTACTTTTGGTTTTGTTTTAAGAGCCTTCAATAAATGAATCCATCCAAATGGGAACAACTTACCTTTAGCTTTTTGCATAGCTCTTGATAAATTTGGAAGAGATATTCCAAAACCAACAACTTCGTCGTCTGCCTCACGTACAATCAATGTTACCAAATCATAGCGAAGCATTGGAATATACATTTTTATATAATAGTCAATCTGCTTTTGTGTAAGTTTTGAAAACCCATACAGAGGAGCATATGAAGCATTAAGAGTTTGGAAAACCTTTTGTGCATATGGCATGATTGCTTTTTCGTTTGTAAACTTCATGATTTTCAAACCATATTTTTTCTTTACGATTTCCCCGATACGCTGGTGCTTTTCAGGAATACCTTCTTTAGGAACGAAAATCTTGAATTCATGCCAATCTTGGTCTTTTGTATATCCCATTCTATCCATTTGTTTTGGATAGTAAGGATAATTGTATATGGTAGCCATAGTTCCCAACTGGTCAAAACCTTCAATAAGCATACCTTCATGGTCCATATCTGTAAATCCTAACGGACCGTGAATCTGCGTCATACCTTTTGAACGTCCCCAGTCTTCCACAGCTTTGAATAGAGCGTCAACAACTTCGTTGTCATCAATGAAATCAACGAATCCGAAACGGACTCTTTTCTGATTCCAGGTTTCGTTACTACCATGATTAATTATACCAGCAATTCTTCCGACAATTTTACCGTTTTTATATGCTAAGAATAATTTTGCGTCACACACTTCAAATGCCGGATTCTTAGCTCTGTCAAGAGTAAGCATTTCTTCCTCAATTAACCCGGGAATATGATACTTATTTCCTTTGTAAAGTTCTATATTGAACTTAACGAATTGCTTAATCTCCTTTTTACTTGTTATTTCTTTTATCTCTACGCTCATGGATTATCAAGTTTGAATGGCAAATTTATGAAAATTATTTTAATATGAGGATAATAGAAAATAAACACTCCTTTATTTTATTGTATTACGCCTTTATTTTATACTTTTGTTTCTTATAATTTAGTATAAAAGAGAATCCTGTATAACGGGAGTTTTCATGGATGAATTGTTTCTAAATAAAGTAATTTATAAATAATGAAGTATAGTTTATTTTTCTGTTCCGTTTTGTATGGGCTTTTAGCTGTTCTTTCATCCTGTCAGGAAGTACCGGTGGTAAAAGCTGAGCTGTTGAAAGAAATGCAGGCAACTACAGGTGAAGGTGCAATATGGCATTCGGATAGAAAAACATTGTTTTGGGTTGATATTGAGGGTAAGACACTTTATGAATATTCTCCTGAAAGAAATAATAATAGGGAATGGATGTTTGATAGTATGATTTCTACTGTTGTTCCGGAGTCAGACTCAACAGTTGTGGTTGCTTTACAGAATAAGATTGTCCGCTTCAATTTAAACACAGAAGAACAGACTCTTGTCGCTAGAATCCCGACAAATGGAGGTAAACTACGCTGTAATGATGGAAAGTGTGGTCCTTCTGGCCGTTTATGGGTTGGAACTATGGTTCTTGACGGTAAACCGGGCGACGCATCATTATATTGTGTAAGTTCAGAAGGAGAAACAGTTGAAATGCTCAATAATAAAACAATTTCTAACGGCTTGGCTTGGTCTCCTCAGAAAAGATTTATGTATTATATTGATACACCAACTAATAAAGTTGACAGATATCGTTATGATATGTCTGATGTTGAGATTCTTCATGATGGGGTTGCTTTCCATATACCGAAAGAATATGGTTCTCCGGATGGAATGACTGTAGATTCGGAAGGAAATCTTTGGATTGCTCATTGGGGTGGTTCTGGTGTGTATTGTTATAATCCTTATACCGGAGAGTTACTGATGAAAGTTGAGGTTCCTGCTTTGAATGTTACTTCTTGTGCGTTTGGCGGACCGGATTTGGATATGCTTTATATAACTACTGCTCGTTCCGGCCTGACGGAAAAACAGCTGGAAGAATATCCATTGAGTGGAAGTCTTTTTGTCTGCAAGCCGGGAGTAAAGGGAGTTGAAGCTTATAGATTTAAATAATAGTCTGTGGCTTATAAAAAAGATTATTTGTTTTGTATTAATTGTTTCCGCTATTAATAAATTTCTAGTACGATGACAAAGAAAAACAAAGGGAAAAAAGATAAAAAGGAGAAGAAAGAGAAGAAAAACTCTTCGAAAAGAATGAAAAAAGACGTAATGATAAATCGCATTGTGTCTTTATTCCAGTCATCTCCTAAAGAACCATTCAATTATAAGCAGGTAAGTAAACTTATCGGTGTAGAGAATCATGTTCAGAAACTCCAGGTCGCTGATTTGCTTTATGATTTGTCTGATTCTGGTTTTATTGTTGAAATAGACCGTGGCAGATATCGCATGAATTCGCTTGGAAATGTAGCTGAAGGTACTTTCGTGAGACGTAGTAACGGTAAAAATTCATTTATTCCGGATAATGGTGAAGCTCCTGTATTTGTAGCAGAACGTAATTCCGGTCATGCAATGGATGGAGATAGAGTGAAAGTTCAGATTTTTGCTAAAAGGAAAGGTGCTGAACCGGAAGGAGAAGTAATCGAAGTGCTGGAAAGTAAAGAGCGTGTGTTTGTGGGTAAATTACAAGTTGCTAAAGGTTTTGCCTTTCTTATTACTGAAAACAAAACTTTGGCAAATGATATTTTTATCCCGAAAGACAAACTTAATGGCGGAAAAAACGGAGACAAAGCTATTGTCCGTATAATGGAATGGCCCGAAGGTGCAAAGAATCCTTTAGGTGAGGTTGTTGATGTTCTGGGAAAAGCTGGTCAGAATAATGCTGAGATGCACGCAATATTGGCAGAATTCGGTTTGCCTTATAAGTATCCGGAAAATGTAGAAAAAGCAGCCGACAGAATTTCTGATGTAATTACTGAGGAAGAAATCGCAAAACGCGAAGATTTTCGTAAAGTTCTTACTTTTACAATTGACCCGAGAGATGCAAAGGACTTTGACGATGCCTTGTCTTTCCGTATTCTTGATAACGGAAATATCGAAGTTGGTGTTCATATTGCCGATGTAACATATTATGTTCATCCTGAAAGTGTAATAGATAGAGAAGCTTTCAGTCGTGCAACTTCAGTGTATCTTGTGGACAGAACTATTCCTATGTTGCCGGAAAGGCTTTGCAATCAGATTTGCTCACTTCGTCCGGATGAAGAGAAACTTTGTTTTTCTGCAATATTTGAAATGAATGAAAAGGCAGAAGTTCTGAAATCACGTATATGCAGGACTGTGATAAAGAGTGACCGTCGTTTTACATATGAAGAAGCTCAGCAGGTAATTGAGACTGGTGAAGGCGACTGCAAAGAAGCTATATTGTGTCTTGATAAACTTGCAAAACAGCTTCGCGAGAAACGATTCGCTAACGGTGCTATAAACTTTGACCGTTATGAAGTCAAATTCGAAATAGACGAGAATGGCAAGCCTACGAGCGTATATTTCAAGGTGTCAAAAGATGCAAACAAGCTGATAGAAGAATTTATGCTTCTTGCAAACAGAACTGTTGCCGAGTTCGTTGGCCGTCCTCCGAAAGGAAAGACAAAGAAAACATTTGTTTATCGTATACATGAATTGCCGGATCCGGAAAAGATGCAGAATTTTTCATCGTTTATTCGTCGTTTTGGATATAATCTTAAAACAGAGGGTACAAAGAGTGACGTTTCAAAAGGTATAAATAATCTTTTGGATAATGTTCAGGGAAAGCCGGAAGAGAATCTTATCGAAACTGTTGCTATCAGAGCAATGCAAAAGGCTCGTTATTCCACAGATAATATTGGTCACTATGGTTTGGCTTTCGATTATTATGCTCATTTCACATCACCAATCCGCCGTTATCCTGATATGATGGTTCATCGTCTGTTAGAAAAATATCTTGCAGGTGGACGAAGTGTGGTGAAGAAAAAATATGAAGACATGTGTGACCATTGTTCGTCAATGGAGCAGGTGGCAGCAAATGCTGAACGAGCTTCAATAAAATATAAACAGGTTGAGTTTATGAGTGATAAGCTCGGTCGTGTTTACGACGGTGTGATTTCTGGAGTTACAGAGTGGGGCTTGTATGTCGAACTTAATGAAAACAAATGTGAAGGTCTTATCCCAATGCGAGATTTGGATGATGACTTCTATGAGTTTGATGAAAAGAACTATTGTCTGATAGGAAGACGTAAAAAACGTCAGTATCGTTTGGGTGACCCAATAACAATCAAGGTTGCTCAAGCAAATCTTGAGAGAAAACAGCTGGATTTCCAACTTGTTGAATAAATATTTATAAACTCAAATTATATGAAACAATTCTTTAAGACTATGTTGGCTTCCACAGTCGGAGTCTTCATTGCTATGGGAATCATTATTTTCATAATGATTTCTGTATTTGCTGGTATGTTAGTATCAAGTTCGAGCAGCACTGCTTATACTCCTAAACCGAACACGGTTCTTAAACTGGATTTGCGTGGAGTTCTTGCCGAACAGGTTCAGGAAAATCCTTTCTCATCAATTTTGGGAGAAGATGTAGAAAAACTTTCGGTTGCAGATATTGTTAAAGCAATCCGAAAAGCAAAAGATTGTCCTGAGATTGTTGGTATTTATATGAATGCAAGTTCGTTGTCTGGTGGTTTTGCTTCAATGGAAACAATAAGACGTGAGCTTGAAAGCTTCAAGGAAAGTGATAAGTTTATTGTTGCATATTCAGATGCCTATACTCAAGGAACATATTATTTGTCAAGTGTGGCAGATTCAATCTTCCTTAATCCTCAAGGTTCTGTAGCATTGACAGGTTTGTCTTCTCAAGGAGTATTCTTTACTGGTTTGGCCGAAAAACTTGGGGTTAAATACGAGATTTTCAAAGTCGGTACATTCAAAAGTGCTGTTGAACCATATATGTTGAAGGAATTCAGTGATGCAAACCGTGAGCAGCTTACATCTTTCCTAAATGATATTTGGTATCATATACTTGAAAATGTTTCAAAATCTCGTTCTGTAGATATTGAGACTTTGAACAAATATCTGAATGAAGGTTTGGCTATGGGTGAAGCTGAAAATGCTTTGCAATATAAGCTTGCTGATGCTTTGTCATATCGTCATGATGCAGAAAACTCTGTAAAGCGTTTGGCTGGTCAGGATGTTGATGGAAAACTTAAGTCGGCTTCTGTTAAAAATATGCTGAATATTGTTGAAATGCCGGAAACGAATGAGGATAAGGTTGCAATCCTATACGCAGAAGGTTCAATTATGCCTGAATCTGCACAAAGCACTATGAGTGGTGAAGCTCTTATCACTGAAAAAATGGTTGATGAGATATACAAGTTAAAGGGTGATAAAAGTGTGAAAGCTGTGGTTTTCCGTGTAAATTCTCCTGGTGGAAGTGCGTATATTTCTGAACAGATATGGAAAGCTGTTGTAGATTTGAAGGCTGAAAAGCCTATTGTGGTTTCAATGGGTGATTATGCAGCTTCAGGCGGTTATTACATTTCTTGTGCAGCTAATAAAATAGTTGCAGAACCGACAACTCTTACTGGTTCAATTGGCGTGTTCGGAACTTTCCCAGTTTTGGCAGGAACTATGGATAAAATAGGAGTTACTACAGATGTAGTAAAGACTAACAATTTTGCCGATATGGGAAATATGCTTCGTCCTATGCGTGATGATGAGCGTGTCCTTATACAGCGCAGCATTGAGCGTACTTATGATTTGTTCCTTACTCGTTGTGCCGACGGAAGAGGAAAATCAAAAGACGCTATTGATGAGATTGGTCAAGGTCGTGTATGGACTGGAGCTCAGGCTTTGGAAAGAGGTCTTGTAGACAGACTTGGTGGCGTTGATGTCGCAATTGAAGAGGCTGCTGCTCTGGCAGGAATAACAAAATATAATATTTTTACGGCTAATAAACCTAAAGACTTGATTACAGAACTTATGGAAAGTATGAAAAGCGATGCGGAAATGTCGTTTAGCAGATATTTTATGTCTTCAGAAGAATTAAATATCATGAACGCTATTCGTGAAGCTAAAGCTGTAAAAGGCATCCAGGCAAGAATGCCTTTCACTTATCAAGGCTTGTAATCATTTTGACTTACGTGCTATGTTGCTCCGCAATCTGCTTAAAGATTGCGGAGTAATTTTTAAGTATGAAGCTATATATTTTAAAGGAACATGTTGGAATAGTTCCGGTCGTTCATTAAGTAGAGTTAAATATCGTTCTTTCGCACGAAAATCTCCTCCTGTCAGAATTTCCTGATCAATGTATAAAAATTGACGTTCAAACAATTTCCTTCCAATGTTTGCATTCTCTATTGACTGATAAAAATAATCCTCTAAATCGGTTTTGCTTATTTTGTACAAAATGCTGTTGCTTAGAGCTTCGACATATATAAGAGAATTTTCGTTAGCAACATAACCCCAAGTTGACATAACGGCTTCGCCTTCGATAGCGAACCAAAGAGTAGTATCTACTCCATCCTGATAATAATAACCTCTCCAGCAACCTTCTGCTATTAGAAAAAAATCAGTATTCTTTTCGCCTGGTCTTACCAGAATTTCTCCTTTCTGAAAATGTACTTTTTCCATTCTCCGGACTAATTCAATACCGCTCTTTAAAGGAACGTTATAATAGTTGCAGAATTTTGTCAGAAATTTATCAGTCATAATTTCAGAAGTTTGGTATTTTAATTATAGGTGCAAATTTAGCCTAAAAAAATCTCTTTACCTTTTATCCTTTCATCGTGAAATTACTATTGGAGATAACAAAAATATTATTCGGATGAAAAAAATCTGGGGTCGGACTAAATTTTCCGTAGGTTCGCTCCTATTTCAGCGTGGGACAATATATATTTTGACGTAGGTTCGGACCTATTCAGATAATTATATTGTGGAATTATAGTATTTTAAAATGTGTATTTTTTTATCAATTCCGAATTTTTCTGAATGTATAACAATATAATGTTGGTTACGATAGTGATTTATAAATAAAGAATTGTATCTTTGTTGCGATTCAAGTAAATTGAAATTTAAAATATTCATTAGTGGTTTTTACTCATAAAAGTTTGTTAACCTTTTAAAAGAAAAGGTCCCTCTGTGACAGAGCGACCTTTTTGTTTTTTTACGGCAGATAGAAATAATTCCCCGATCCAGTGTTATGCCACATCCAGAAAGGTCCGTCGTTAGTCCATATCAATTGTCCCATTTGTTGTATGTAGATGAAGAACAATGCAGTGCAAATCAACCACAGAACTAATAGAACCCATTTCGCTCCTGTTGGCATAGGTTTCCATTTAAACAGATATACACCTATAATATAAATAAGTGATATCACCGGAATTCCAATCATCAGCATAGTTCCGATAGAATATAATACTGCAGCTCCTGTTGTAATATCTCCATTAAGTAAGTCTATACCGAAAGGTGATATGTGGTAGAGAAAACTTGTACCACCGATAAGAAGAGAGAAGAACACAATGAATAGAACTAACAGGATTATACACAGAACAGGTAACAGTATGATTCCGGCAGCAACAGCAAATATCTTTAGTACAACTCCAATTACTTGGACGAAAATATCTGCTATTTTCTGTAATCCGCTTCTCCCTTCTCCGGATTTCGCATAATTGTTTATGTGGTCACTGACTTTCTCGAATCCGTCGGTAACTGTTTTCCCTATGTTTTCAATGGTGATTTTTTCACCACGCATCTGTAATCTTTCAGTAGCAGTGTGTGCTATAGGCATAATAATCCAAAGAACCAGATATATAGGAATTATGTAGCCGAAGAAAATCATTGCAAAGAATATAATTCTCAAAGCAGTTGGGTCCCAACCGAAATATGCAGCAATACCACCGCAAACGCCTCCGATAATTTTATTGTCCGGATCGCGCATAAGTCTTTTTTTGTAGTTCGAGCTTTCATGTTGGGCTTGAGTATGGCTTTCTGAATTATTGCACTCTTCTTCTTCGAATATTTCTTCAGGTTTTCCCATACGTTTGATAACATCCTCAACCTGTTCAATAGTGATAACTTCGTATCCCAAACGTATTCTTTCATTAAATAATTCCGCGAATCTCATTTCGAAATCGTTCATTATTTCTTCAGAACCTTCTTCTTTTTGGAAATGTATTCTCAGATTCGACAAATATTTGTCTAACAGCTGATACGCATCTTCATCTATGTGGAAAACACTGCCGCCTAAGTTGGCTGTAACTGTTTTTTTCATTGTATGATAGTTTTTAGTTGTTTTTAATATGGTTTATGGTATCGTTGATTTCCTGCCAGGCAGATTCAAGTTCACCTAAAAATACTTCTCCATCGGATGTCAGTTCATAATACTTCCTTGGAGGACCTTGAGTTGATTCTATCCATTGATAGCTTAACAAACCACCGTTTTTCAAACGGGTGAGGAGTGGATATAGCGTACCTTCAACTACTATGAGCTTGGCTTCCTGCAGTTTTTGTATTATATCTGAAGTGTAGGCAGGCTCTTTTCGAAGTAGAAGGAGAATGCAATATTCCAATGTCCCTTTTCGCATTTGTGATTTAACATTTTCCGCATTCATATCTACTGGTGTTTTTATTCTGTAGCAAATATATGTAATACTTGTGTACTATGTTATACATACTACCTTAAATTATCTTTATTTAACATATAAATTGCATAAAGCTCTGGAAAATTGCACAAAAAGCCCGATTGTGTGTAAAAATAATCTTATCAGTCCCTTTTGTTTGTTTTAAAATTGTACTTTTGCAGAAAATTAAAAATTTTAATTATTATGGTTTATCACCACTTTGCCGAGATGATTCATCGTCAGGCAGAAAAATATGGAAATCGTGCGGCATTGAAATATCGTGATGCGGTTTCTGGAAATTGGTTGAAAATATCTTGGAATGATTTTTCAGAAAAAGTCAGATTAACAGCTGAAGCTTTAGCTGAATTTGGAGTTGAGGTGCAGGAAAATATTGGAGTATATTCTCAGAATATGCCGCAGTGTTTGTATGCTTATTTTGGTATTTACGGTAACCGTGCGGTTGATGTGCCAATGTATGCAACAAGCTCTCCATCACAAATTGCTTTTATAGTTGAAGATGCACAGATACATACATTGTTTGTAGGTGAGCAGCTTCAGTATAATAATGCATTTATTGTTCAGCGTCAGTTGCCGAACATATTAAAGCGCTTGGTTATTTTTGATTCTTCAGTAAAACTGAATCCTGAAGATAAGACTTCTGTTTATTTTGACGACTTTATCCGTTTGGGAGACAATGCACATGCAGAAAGTACAGTGAAAATACGTACTAATCAGGCTTTACCGACTGATACTGCAACAATAATATATACTTCCGGAACTACAGGACAGCCAAAGGGTGTTATTCTTACTCATGCAAATTATCTTGAAGCTATGCGTACGCATGAAATAAGAATCCCTCAAATTACAGATAAGGATACTTCAATGTGCTTCTTGCCTTTAACCCATATTTTTGAGAGAGGTTGGACTTGTGTCTGTCTTACAAGAGGTGCTTTGGTGGCTATAAATCATGACCCGAAAATGATTCAAAAGACATTACCGGAAGTCAGACCGACAGCTATGAGTAATGTTCCCCGTTTTTGGGAAAAAGTATATATAGGAGTACAGGAAAAGATAGAGAAATCTTCTCCTTTCATGCAGAAAGTATTCAGAAATGCTATAGCTGTAGGCCGTGAATATAACCTGGATTATAAGAGAAAAGGATTGAAAGCTCCGGCTGCATTGAGCGCTAAGTTCCATTTTTATGATAAAACTGTTTTTTCTTTGTTGAAAAAGGTACTTGGAATACAGCGTGGCAGATTTTTCCCTGTTGCAGGTGCTCCTCTTTCAGAACATGTTGCTGAGTTTTTGCTTTCAGTTAATATACCTATTAAGTACGGTTACGGACTTAGTGAAACAACAGCTACTGTTTGTTTCTGGCCTGAAGAAAATTATGAGGTTTCTTCCATTGGTAAGATTATGCCGGATTTGGAGGTGAAAATTGATCCGGATAATAATGAAATTCTTGTCAAGGGAAAAACTGTAATGGCTGGATATTATAAACGTCCTGAAGAGAACAAAAAGAGCTTTACTGAAGATGGATTTTTCCGTACTGGTGATGCTGGTCGCCTTGAAAATGGTAATTTATATTTTACTGAGAGAATAAAGGATTTGTATAAGACTTCGAACGGAAAATATATTGCACCTCAAGCTATAGAGCTGAGCATTTCAAGTGATGTGTATATTGAGCAGGTAGCAGTAATTGGTGATGAACGTAAATTCGTAAGTGCCCTTATAGTTCCTAACATAGCTTTACTTAAGGAATATGCTGCCGAACAGAATATATCTTATGAAAGTGATGAAGAATTACTTTCAAACAACTTGATATATAAGAAAATTGAATCACGAATAGAGGAAAGGCAGAAGCATTTGGCAGGATTTGAAAAAATAAAGCGTTTTACACTTCTATCTAAACCATTCTCAATGGAAGGAGGAGAGTTGACAGATACTCTTAAAATACGTAGACGAGTTGTTTTGCAGAAATATGCAAAAGAAATAGAAGCGATGTATGCAGAGTGACATTCTAAACAAACAGTTTAAGTTTAATATGATTATATAATTAAACTATAGGTAATATGCATAAGGCGTAAAGTCAATTTTGACTTTGCGCCTTATGCATATTACCTATATTATTATGATGTGTTTTATACACGTTTTATGTCTTTATTTATAAGTTTTGTCGATGAAATAACCCCATTGGACGAGTTTGTTTGTAACCCGTATTTGCCCAGATTAATTTTGCTTTCGAAAAGAAGATAATATGGAGATGAAACAAATAGGGTTCGTTTTGTTGGTAGTATGGTTAAGTTTATTCAACTCGAAGCAGGTGAAGGCTCAGGAGCAACCAGATGTTTGGACCTTGCGTTCTTGTTTGGATTATGCATTGCAGAATAACATCCAAATAAAGAAAAGTAAAGTGGCGCATGAATCAGGTTTGGAAGATACGGAGCAGGCAAGAGCACAATTGTTCCCGAGTCTTTCCGCTTCAGTTACACAGGGATATGTAAATTATCCTTCATCAGAAGCTGCAACCAACAATAGTTATAGCGGAAATTATTCCGTAAGTGCAAACTGGACATTGTTTGATGCAGGTAAGCGCTATCAGGCATTGAAGCAACAACGTATCCAGAATGAGGTAGATGAATTATCTATCGAACAGAGCGAGAATGATATACAGATTGCTATTGTTCAGACATATCTGCAAGTTATGTATGCGATGGAATCTGTAAGGATTAATGAGAATACTGTTGAGGTTTCGAAAGCGCAACGCGATCGAGCTATTGAGATGTTGAAAGTTGGGTCTATTTCGGCAGTTGACTTGGCACAATTGGAAAGTCAGTATAGTACTGACAAATACCAGCTGGTAGTTGCTCAAACGAATTTGGACAATTATCGCTTGCAATTGAAGCAGCTGCTCGAGCTTGATATCACAGATGAGATGAAGTTCTCCATGCCGGAGATTAGTGATGATGAGGTAACGGTTCCTTTACCAGAAAAGACTGTGATATATTCTACTTCTTTGGCTGTTATGCCGGAGGTGAAAAGTGGCGAGTTGGCTGTCGAAATTGCTGAACTTGAGAAAAAGAAGGCTAAAGCTGGATTTTTCCCTACAATATCATTGAATGCCGGAATAGGAACAGGGCATCTTTCAGGTACTGACTATACTTATGGAAGTCAGATATGGAACAAATTCAATGAAAGCATTGGTTTGACATTAAGTATACCAATTTTTTCAAACAGAGAACATAAAACTGCTTATAATAAAGCTAAACTTGCTGTAACAACCAGTACGCTTAATTTACTGGATACACAAAAAGAACTGTTGAAAACGGTAGAAAGTATTTATCTTGATGCGACTTCTTCGCAAAATCAGTTCCTTTCTGCCAAAGAGAAACTTTCATATTTGCAGCAAAGTTATGATTTGATAGAACAACAGTTTTATTTAGGTTTGAAAAATACTTTGGAATTGTTGACTGAGAAGAATAATCTTCTTAATGCACAGCAGGAAGTATTGCAAACGAAATACATGGCTATTATGAGTATGGAGCTTCTGAATATTTATCAGAAGAAGCCTGTAAAGGTCTCCATATAACCACTAATGATATTCACTCCACTCTCTTTTGAATTACTCCGCAACCTTCGGGTTGCGGAGTTTTATAAAAACAGATAAAAATAATAACTATAAATATTTATGAATAAGAAGAAAGCTCTTATTGGTGCCGCCATTGTGATTGTTGTGGCAGGTGCTTATTTCTTGTTCGCTGGAAAAAAAACAAGAAATACTGTGAGTCTGGAAACTGCAAAAGTTACCAGAACTTCAATTTCAAATGTTGTTACGGCAACCGGAACGGTTGAACCTGTTACGGAAGTTGAAGTAGGTACACAGGTATCAGGCATAATAGACAAACTATATGCCGATTATAATGATGTGGTTAAAGCAGGTCAACTGATCGCCGAAATGGATAAGGTCAATCTTCAGGCCGAGTTGAATTCTGCCAGTGCTCAGTTAGCTAGTAGCAAGACTGAATATGAATACCAACAGAAAAATTATGCCAGAAGTAAGGTGCTGTATGAGAAAAAGTTGATAAGCGATTACGATTACGAAACGGCTACATATAATTACGAAAAGGCAAAAGCAGCTTATGATCAAAGTCAGGCTGCAATGGTGAAAGTTCGTCGAAACTTGGAATATGCAACCATAACAAGTCCTATTGATGGTGTTATTATCAGCAAAGCGGTTGAAGAGGGACAGACTGTTGCAGCAGGATTTGAAACTCCTACATTGTTTACTATTGCTGCCGATCTTACAAAAATGCAGGTTATAGCTGATGTTGATGAGGCTGATATAGGAGGAGTAAAAGAAGGCCAGCGAGTTACATTTACTGTTGATGCATATCCTGAAGATGTATTTGAAGGAACAGTTTCTCAGGTGCGTCTTGGTGAAAGCTCTGATAGTTCAACTTCAGCTTCGTCTTCAAGTTCAACATCTACGGTTGTAACTTATGAGGTAGTAATTACAGCGGAAAATCCGGATTTGAAGTTGAAACCACGTTTGACAGCTAATGTAACAATATATACTATGGAACGTCAGAATGTATTGACTGTGCCGAACAAGTCTTTACGTTTTGTCCCGGATATGCAGCTGTTACAGGAAATAGGTTTGGTTGCAGACAATTCTAGTTTGTCAGATTCTGCAGGAAAAAGAATGGTATGGGTAAAACAAAATAATGTTCTAAAACCTCAGATTGTTGAAGTCGGAACAAGTGACAGTAATGTATCTGAAATAAAAGAAGGATTAGCAGAAGGAGATGAAGTTGCTGTTGAAATATCTTCTGTAATGCCTATGGTTCAGGAAGCCCAGTCTGAACGAAGTCCGTTTATGCCTGGCCCTCCGGGAGGAAATAAGAAAGGAAAATAAGTGGAGAATTTATGAAAGAGATAATAAAACTTGACAATATTCGCAGAGACTTTATTGTAGGAGACGAAGTTGTTCATGCATTGCGAGGTGTTTCTTTTACTATATATGAAGGTGAGTTCGTGACTATAATGGGAACTTCAGGCTCTGGTAAAAGTACTTTGCTGAATACGCTTGGTTGTCTGGATACACCAACTAGTGGTGAATATTATCTCGATGGTGTATCTGTCCGGACAATGGGAAAAAGAGCGAGAGCAACATTGCGGAACCGGAAGATTGGCTTTGTTTTTCAGAATTATAATCTTTTACCAAAAACGACTGCTATCGAGAATGTAGAATTACCATTGATGTATAATCCGTCTTTCAGTGCAGTTGAACGTAGGGAGAAAGCCATTGCGGCTTTGATTGCAGTTGGACTAGGGGATCGTCTTAATCATAAGAGTAATCAGATGTCTGGTGGTCAGATGCAGCGCGTTGCTATCGCAAGAGCATTAGTAAATGATCCTGCAGTGATTCTTGCCGATGAAGCAACAGGAAACCTTGATACAAGAACAAGTTTTGAGATTCTTGTGTTGTTCCAGAAACTTCATGCTGAAGGCAGAACAATAATATTTGTAACTCACAATCCTGAGATTGCACAATATAGCAGCCGTAACATTATGTTGCGTGACGGACATATTACTTCCGACGTTAAGAATGATAATATATTAAGTGCGGCTGAGGCTTTGGCTGCTTTGCCTAAGAGCGATGATTAAATAAGAAAAGGAAATGAATACGATAAATCTATTGAAAATAGCAATACGAGCTTTGGCAAACAATAAGCTAAGAGGCTTTCTAACTATGCTTGGTATCATCATTGGTGTAGCTTCAGTTATCACCATGCTTGCTATCGGACAAGGTTCGAAAAAGAGTATTCAGGCAGAAATCAGCGAGATGGGTTCTAATATGATTATGATTCATCCAGGAGGAGATATGGTGGGTGGTGTTCGTCAGGATGCTTCCAGCATGGAGACTTTGAAACTTAAGGATTATGAAGATATAATAAATGAAACTCGTTATGTCGCTGCTGTATCCGCTTCAGTAAATAGTAGTGGACAAGCTATTTATGGTTCAAACAATGCTCCGACAACAGTATATGGTATATCTCCGGATTATATGGAAATCAGGAGATATAAAGTTGAAGAAGGAGAAATGTTTACAGAAAAAGATGTAACAACAGCTGCTAAGGTTTGTGTTATAGGAAAAACAATTGTTGACAATCTTTTTACAAATGGAGAGAATCCTGTAGGAAAGATTATCCGTTTTCAGAAAATACCTTTTCGCGTTATTGGTGTCTTGGAAAGCAAAGGTTATAACACAATGGGTATGGACCAGGATGATTTGATACTTGCTCCATATACTACTGTGCAGAAACGTCTTCTTGCAATTACTCATTTACAGGAAATAGTATGTTCAGCTTTACAAGAACAATATACCGAACAAGCCATGGATGAAATTTCAGAAATACTTCGCCGCAATCACAAACTTAAACAAGGAGATGATGATGATTTTACAATTCGTAGTCAGCAAGAGCTAAGCAATATGTTGACAAATACGACTGATATGTTGACTGTTTTGCTTGCGGCTGTGGCGGGTATTTCTCTTTTAGTCGGAGGTATTGGTATTATGAATATAATGTATGTTTCTGTAACCGAACGAACTCGTGAAATAGGCTTGAGAATGAGTATTGGCGCAAAAGGTATTGATATTCTTGCCCAATTCCTTATTGAGTCAATCCTTATAAGTGTTACAGGTGGTTTGATAGGTGTTCTTTTGGGAGTAGGTTCAGCTTTATTGGTAAATCAGGTGGCACATTTCCCGATTTATATACAACCGTGGAGCGTTATTCTGTCATTTGCTGTATGTACTGTTACCGGTGTTTTCTTCGGATGGTATCCGGCAAAGAAAGCTGCAGATTTAGACCCTATAGAAGCCATACGTTATGAATAATCTTATTAAATTAGCACGATAAAAAGAAACATTTTATGGTAACGGAACAGAATACATATACAGGTTCAAGTAAAAATGTGAAGCGAATAGGTGGTATCATACATATTGTAGCTTGGGGAATATTGTTTGGCTTGCCTTTTTTCTTCACAGGAAGAGAAAATGAATCAGTGACTATTGAGAGTTATACTCGATTTGTTCTTGTTCCATTATCATTTATGTTTGTTTTTTATGTGAATTATTTTGTGCTTGTTCAGCGTTACTTGTTTTCAAAGCAGACTCTAAGCTTTTTCCTTGCCAATGTCATTCTGATTGCTTTTACGATGATACTGGTTCATTTTATTATGCAGATTATACCAGATTCTTTACAAGAATGCCGACCTCATAGGGAATCTCAGTTAAGGAATATTATTGGTTTTTTCTTTGGCAATATAATGCTTTATATTTTAGTGTCTGCTCTAAGTGTGGCAATCCGAATGACGGACAGATGGTATAAAACTGAAGCAGTAAGAAAAGAATTGGAAAGGAGCCGTTCCGAAGCGGAACTTCAGAATCTGAAAAGTCAGCTTAATCCTCATTTCTTGTTTAATACATTAAATAATATATATAGTCTGATTGTTTTCAGTCCTGAACGGGCTCAGGATGCTGTTCATGATTTGAGCAGGTTGTTGCGTTATGTTCTTTATGAAAGTTCTCACCCCAAAGTCCCTTTGGAAAAAGAGCTTGATTTTATTAATAATTATGTAGAACTGATGCGAATCCGTCTTCCAGAACATGTAAGACTTTCTACAGATATTGATCGAGAATCTTCAACAGGTGTTTTTATTGCTCCTTTATTATTTATTTCTCTTATTGAGAATGCATTCAAACATGGAGTTAGTAATAATAAGCCTTCATTTATTGATATGTCGATAAGAGTTGATGGAGGAAAACTTATTTGTAGAATAGAAAACAGTTCTTTTCCAAAAGAAAGTAAAGATAAAAGTGGTTCCGGAATAGGGCTTGTAAACTTGAAGAAAAGATTGGAACTTCTTTATCCCGGAAATTATTCTTTTACATCAGAACAGAGAGGAGAGAATTATTTTAGTGAGTTAATCTTGTCTATTTAAAAAAGTTGATGTGTTGAGAATGTTATTTATCTCAACTCAAAAACTCAAAAACTTAAAAATGCAATATGATTTTAACTTGTGCAATTATTGACGATGAGCCTTTAGCCGTTAGTTTGCTTGAAAGCTATGTGAAAAAAACACCATACCTTTCTTTGAAGGGTAAATATAACAGTGCTCTTAATGCTCTTTCAGAGTTAAATGAGAATCCTGTAGACCTTTTGTTTCTTGACATTCAGATGCCGGAGCTTAATGGTATGGAATTCTCAAAGATTATAACACCTGAAACAAGAATTATTTTTACAACGGCATTTGAACAATATGCTCTTGATAGCTATAAAGTAAATGCATTGGATTATCTGTTGAAACCAATCAGTTATTCAGATTTTCTTAAGTCTGCGCAAAAAGCTTTACAATGGTATGAATTGGTTCGCCGTCCGTCATCAGATGGCCAGTCATCCTCTGCAAAAGATGAAGTTGACAGCATATTTATAAAAACGGAATATAAATTGGTCCAGGTTGATTTGCGAAAAGTCCTATATATAGAAGGCTTGAAAGATTATGTAAAAATATATATTGAAGACGAACCGCATCCATTGCTATCTTTGATGAGTATGAAGGCAATGGAAGATTTATTGCCTGCAAGCCGTTTTGTCCGTGTTCATCGTTCGTTTATTGTACAGCCGGAAAAGATAAAAGTGATAGAACGTAACCGTATTGTGTTCGGTAAGGAATATATACCTATTTCGGATAATTATAAACAGAAGTTCTACGATTTCCTTTCGCAGCGTTCTATATTTTTAGCCAAGCAATAAAGATTATAATTTATCAGTCAAAATATGGTTCGGGTGTATTCCAGCATGGGCTCGATCTCAGTTCAATTTGGGTTCGGTCCCATGCTGAGTTAGGTCCGGATATATTGGGGCTTATTTCCTTAATATTAAAAAATATTATTCAGGAGGTTTCCCATTTGCTTGGTCATTTCGCTACTCTTACCTTTATATTGATTTATAAGGAAAACAACAGAATATGTTTTTTCTCCTTTATCTATATAGCCGGCATAGCCTTTTACACCACTCATACTTCCGCTTTTTAGTTTTGCTTTGCCTTGGAGTTCCGTTCCTTTCATGAAATTACGGACTGAGCCGCTTATACCGGCAGCAGGTAATGATTCAACGAAAATTTTTCCGTATTTTTCGTCTTTATACATTATTGTCAGTAATTTCCCCAAAAATGCTGTTGTTATCTTGTCTGTTGGAGCTAGACCGCTTCCGTCGTACATTACAAGTTCAGAAACATCCAGGCTTTTACTTTTCCAGTATTCTTTTATTATGTTTATACCTTTATTGAATGAAGAAATAACTTCTCCTTTTTGAGCTTTATAGGAAAGACCGACAGTCTTGATTATAGCATCTGCGTAAAGATTATGGCTGGCATGGTTGGTTACTCGGACTATTTCTGCCAAAGTAGGAGAATAGGTACTTATTATTTCTGTTTTTTTGTTGCTGCTCCATTTTCCTTGTTCTTTCAGAATTCTATAGCACGAAGCAGCTTTGTCTGTAGATATTCCGTTCTTCTTAAGCTCTCTTTCCAGATCTTGTGCAATGAAAAGAGCCGGATCTGGAATATCTCCTTTCAATGTTATTGATTCTTTGTTTGCCGGAACTACACCATATAAATATCTTTCTTTACTGAAAGGAGTACCTAAAATATATGTACTGTCACTTCTGACTTGTGCTGATTTCAGGTAATTATGAAATGTAGTTACAGCTTTTTCAGGATTACAGCTGATTATTTTAGGCTTTGAACCGGGATTTCCTGAACGCAACTGCAATTTGTACATATTGTCGAAAACAGACAAGCCATAGCTTCCAGCTCCGTAATAACTTCCCATGTCTTCATAAACCCATTTCAATGATAAACCTTCAGAATCAAAGATACTTTCGTCGGCAATAACTGCTCCGGTTATATTTCTTATCCCTAATTGTTTGATTGCGCTTATCCATTCATTTATAAATTCTTTTGACTCCGGGGCAAAATGAGAAGAGCCTAAAGTCGGATCTCCGCTACCTTTTATATAAATATTACCATGCAGAACACCTTCTTTAATTGTGCCGTCGTAACTTATGGTTGTCTTGTATCTGAAGTCACTGCCAAGAATGTCTAATGCTCCGGCAGTAGTTACCAACTTCATTAATGAAGCCGGAGTAAGCATAATTTCATTATTAAGTTCACAAATTGTTTTATCCGAGTTAATATCATGGATATAACACGAAAAAATCGCTCCTTCAGCAAATGGTTTATCATTGAATGTCTTTATAGGACTAAGATTTTGGGCATTTACAATTGCAAGATTGTAATATATAAATAATAGGTATAAAAATTTCTTTATTGTCATCATACTTTGTATATCTTTGTAATAAACAAAGATAGTGAAAGGCGAGAGGAGAGCAAAATAAAAAACTTGTTTTTGATTTTGCTATTCCGAGCCGAATCTTATTTTATTTAAAGATAATGAAAATATAATGGATTCCATGTTCGACAGACCGTTTACGTTTGACCGTGTTGTGCGCATAATGTTCAGCTTGGCCATAATAGCTGGTATAATTTATTTGATAGCTGTTTTAAAAAATGCATTACTGCCATTTTTGATAGCCTGGCTTATGGCATATATGATGCAGCCGTTTGTGAAGTTCTTCCAATATAAACTTAAGTTGAAGAATCGTATATTGTCAATAGTTGCAGTGCTTTTCTCTTGCCTCCTTATTGCATCACTTTTAGTGGTGATGGTAATTCCTTCAATTATTCAGGAAGCAGACAAAACTTTGGTTTTGTTGACTTCTCATCAACCGGGAGATAGTCATATACCGTTTATTCCTAAGTCATGGATAGATTATCTTGAACAGAATTGGGATATAGTCCAGTTGATGGATTTGGTTAGTAAAGAAAATATTATCAATGCCTTCAAGCAGATAGCTCCCAAAATGTGGTATATACTATCCAACACTTTTTCAGTGTTGTTTAGTGTTACCATTGTATTTGTAATATTCCTCTACTTTATATTTATATTGATAGACTACGAACGTATAGCCAGAGGTTGGATGCGTCTTATCCCTGTTCGTTACAGACCTTTTGTGTCAGGTTTGGCTTTTGATGTTGAACAGAGTATGAACCGTTATTTCCGAGGTCAGTCTTTGATAGCTTTATGTGTAGGAGTTTTATTGGCAATAGGGTTTAAAATAATAAATTTCCCTTTAGCTGTCACTCTTGGGCTATTTATTGGTTTTCTTAATCTTATACCATATTTGCAGACTATCGGTATTATACCTATGGTTTTGCTTAGTTTACTTAAATCTGCTGAGACTGGTGAAAACTTCTGGATTATATTTGGCTTATCTTTGTTAGTTTTAGGAATTGTCCAGACAATACAGGATTTATATCTTACTCCGAAGATAATGGGAAAGGCAATGGGGCTTAATCCTGCAATAATATTATTGTCTTTGTCTATTTGGGGAACGTTGTTAGGGTTTATAGGTTTGATTGTTGCTTTGCCATTGACAACACTTTGTTTGTCTTATTATAAAAGGTTTATTTTGTCCGAAAATATTGATGTACAGATGGAAACTGATGAGGATAAAATACCCTTACAAGAAAAAAATGAAGTTTTTTCGAAAAAAAATGGCTGAAACTATTGCAGATTCAAAAATAGTTCTTACCTTTGCAGCCGTAATCGAAAAACGATAACATAATGATGATTCGCTAGCTCAGCAGGTAGAGCACAACACTTTTAATGTTGGGGTCCTGGGTTCGAGCCCCAGGCGGATCACCAAAAGAAAAGCCGTTGATAACGTTAAGTTGTCAACGGCTTTCTTTTTTTCTCAATTTAAAAGCCAATAATATTCTATTTATTTACGAAAAAAATGTAATGTAATAATTGCTATATATCTACTAAACTTTAGTATCTTTACGCTATATCCTATAATAATAAAGAAATATCCAATTATTAACTTTAAATCCAGTAAATATTATGCGTACTATTTTTCAACTAAGCATTCTCTTTCTGGCTGTATTAATGGCTGGTTGTGGAGAAAACAGTAATGACAATACCCAGTGGATAGAAAAATGCAGTATAGTTGCCAATCGGACGGTAGTGAACGGCGATACGGTAATAACGTGTGATATGTCTGCAGTTAAAGAGTCCGTTCGCATACCGTTCAGCATGTTCTTCGAGCCTTTGGAAGTCGTTAAGCTGGACAATAGCAATGAAGACGCATTGGTGAGTGAAGCCCACATGATAACCGTGGCAGACAATTATTTGGGAATAAACGTTGCTCACTATCCATATAAACTATTTACCCGCCAGGGAAAGTTTATATGCCGTGTAGGAAATATCGGACAAGGTCCAGGCGAATATGATCTGATTTATGATAGCCAGATTGATGAAGCCAACAACCGTATTTACATATTGCCATGGACTACGAAACAAATACTGTCTTATGACTTAAAGGGGAATTATCTTGGAAGCATCCCGCTGCCTTACATGGTTAGAAAAGGAAAGATAAAGGTGGACTATGACAAACAACAGGTGGCAGTGCTCCAACTTGCTTTTATGGGTGAGCCGGTGGCTTGGGTGCAGGACATGGAAGGGAATATCCTATTAGAAAACAAATCCCCGCAGATGGACATGGCACCGGATTATAGCAACGAGATTAGCTTGTTCCAGACAGGTGGTTCCGGTCTGGTATTCTCAATACACCATTATATGCCGACTGCGGATTCATTATATACTTACTGCACGGACAACAACAGACTTATCCCGCTATTTACAACGGATTTTGGCAGCGAAATACCAAGTCATACTTTTAAAGGTTGCGGCAATTACTATCTCACGGACATCTACGGTCCCAACACCGACCCTAAGACCATGCATCTGTACACCGCCATGGAGGTAAGGCGGATTATTGTTGACAAGCAGACACTGCGAGGTGCATATTATAAAATGGAAAACCGTGCGCTTGGCGGAATAGCTTTGGAAAGCAAGCGTTGGTTTTTGAATGAATACGGCTATACGGTATGCTGGGATCCGGGCGACCTGCTTGACCTCATAGAAGAGCGGTTGGAAGACCCGAAGATACCTATTGCAGACCGTGAGTTTTTGAACGTCTGGAAGTCAAAGATTTCGCCGGATGATAACGGTTATGTGATATTGGGGAAGAAGAAAGAATAAATACATTTTCTGTAGTGTTAAACAATATTTTTCTGTTTTTTCTTATGTTTAAATTTTAGAATCAAATAAAAACAGGAAGACTTACTTATTAAGTAAAGTCTTCCTGTAAGGATTGTATTTTGCAGATATAGTGTAGCCCGTTTATATATTATATAGTATTATCAAGATATTTTTTCTTGAAATAATCTTTTCCGCTTTCTAATAAAAAATGGTTTTCGTTATTCCAGGCTTTTTCTAAAGCATTATTCATTTCGTTATATCCGATTTGATATATTTCTTTAGCTCTCTTAAGTTCGAATGTTTTATATTTTAGTACGGAATCAATTTCTAATATCCAGTCGCATAGTTTTTCATCTTCAACTACATTTGCTTTAAATACATATTGAAAAGATTTGGCAGCTACATATAGCATGTTTTCTTTATGTTCGTCTATCAGATGAGGATTCACATTTATAGCCATTACTCTTTGACATAAACCTTTTATTGGACTTACAGGCAGGTTCTTGAATAATCCTCCATCAACATATCTTACACCATTTATTTTTACTGGTTCAAATATTACCGGAAGAGTGCATGATGCCATAATTATGGGGACAAGCTCTCCTGATGTGAAGTCCACAAACTTTCCGTTGTCAAAATCTGAAGCAATAACATGTAATGGAATTTTTAAGTCTTCAAAATACTTTACTGGTAGAATCTGTTTGAGAAATTTTGCGAATCCGTCGTATTTTAGAAATGCTTTGTTTGGCAATGTGAATTTGAGAAAATCTGTTACCTCATGTTTTATGAAATGTTCTAACATTTCTTCAGGTGAAATACCAGCTGCATATAATGCACCAACTACCGCTCCTGCACTTGTTCCTGATATTACATTAGGATAAATACCTCTTTCTTCCATTGCTTTAATAGCTCCAATATGTGCAAAACCTTTCGCTCCGCCACCACTAAGTGCCAGACCAAGATTATATTTCGTATTAGTTGCCATGTTGTCTGTTATGAGTTTTTATAACGTTTAGGTGATATTCCTGTCAATCGCTTGAAATATTTACCGAAAAAAGAAGGCGAAGGGAAATTTAATTTGTATGCAATTTCCTGAATTGTATATTGAGTATGTTTTATCATTGTTTTAGCTTCCAGAATGACATATTCATTTATCCATTCTACAGCCGTTTTACCGCTATATTCTTTAACAAGTTTGGAAAGGTAATTTGTTGTTATTCCTATTTTTTCTGCATAATAGGATAAATTGCGTTCAGTTGAATGGTGTTGCGCAAGAAGTTCCATAAAACTTTCAAATATTTCTTCATTCCTTTCTTTTGCAAGAGGATGTTGTTCTATATTCAGTTGTATTTTAGATGTTATACAATTAAGCTTACAGAATAAAGAATGAATTATACCTTCGAGAATTATTTCTTTATTTCCGTCTTTGCTTAGAATTATATCTTCAAGCAGAAGATAATATTTTTCAAGAGTCCTTATATCGGTATAATCTAATGATACAAATGGGATTCTTTTTGCAAATAGGTATAATTTCATCAGATCTTTCATTTTAATATTTACTTTTTTGAAAAATTCTGATGAAATAATAATTGGATATATCTTCAGATTATTCATATTATTTATCTGAATGATATTTTCAGGAATATTGAAAGCCAGAATGCCTGGTCTCAATTTATATTTTTGAAGATTGATTTGTATATCAGCCTCTCCATTTACGCAAAACAGCAAGACAAATGCGTCCAGACGTCTTGGACTGTCAAAGAGATTATTCTTTATTTCGATATTTCCAGTCAGTATTATTCCATCATCTAATGCATTAATATCTAGAGATGTATCTTTTAGTTGGCTGAAAGATATTTTTTCAATTGTATTCATGATTCAGACTAATTTTTGCCAAAAATAGCCATATGAAGGATTCAAATCAATATACCTGTTTCTCAATTCTTTAAATGGAACATTTTATTCCTTTGTAAGACCTTAATTATTCACGATAATGAAATTTATTAAGCTAGACTCGGGGATTAATCAACTATATGCTTTATTTCAATATGGATTTATTGAATTGTCATATCAGATGATTTTTTGTAATTTTGCGGCTCATTTACAGACCGAACCTTCTTTGTTCGGTTAATCTATCCTTGCTTAATCTTAAAAATGCCATTGGAAATATACTGTGTGTTTGATTTGAATTTATAATTGTATATATACAAAATATGGCGAGCGAAAACTTTACAGAGAAAGAAGTCTTGTTGTTGCGACGTAAATTGGATCTTTTACTTCGTACGGGAAAATTGTTGATGGAAAGTGCGGCTGATACTAACCGTATCGACCGTAATATGAAACGTGTGGCTGCTTTTATGGGGATTCCCGAAGAGAAGTTGCATATTGATATTCGTTGGACCATGATAATGGTCAACGTAAGTGACGAGAAGCATTCTTTCTCAAAATTCCAGAAATGTGAAAAGCATGGAGTTAATATGACAACCATTTCACTTGTCAGTGACCTTTCCTGGAAAGCAATCGAACAGGATTATTCACTTGACCAGTATGAAGAGGAGCTTGAGCAGATAGCCAAGAAACCAAGAAATTATACTCCTTATTTTGTTGCGGTTTGTGCCGGCTTTGCGTGTGGTGGTTTCTGTAAGCTTTTTGGTTGTGATTGGATTGCTTTTTTCTTGGCGTCCATATGTGCATTTGTAGGTTTTAGAATTCGTGCCCGTTGCATTGATTTTGGCATAAATCATTATATGAGTATGGCTATTGCTGCATTTGTAGCAACATGTCTTGCATATGCGTCTTCTTTTTCTGGATGGTCTTCTACTCCATATCATCCATTGTTGGCTTGTGCTTTGTTTATTGTGCCAGGAGTTCCTCTTATCAATTTTGTTGATGATATGATTAATAATTTTCTTTTGGTTGGAATAACTCGAGCAGCCAATACCGCAATGATGGTTGGTGCTATGACATTTGGTATAACTTTTGCTCTTAGAGTTCTGGTGATGAATGATATCAAGATTGACCAGAAGTTTTCGGAACTAAGTATGGTTCCTCACGATCCTTATTATGTTTATGCAATAGCTGCAGCAATAGCTGCAATGGGTTTTTCCACAATATTCAATATTCCCCGTCGTTTGTTGTGGGTTGTAGCCTTAGGAGGAGTTATTGCTGTGTGTACTCGAAATTTCGTGAACTTTGAGCTTGGCTTTGGTCCTGTAATCGGTTCATTTATGGGAAGTTTCGTGGTGAGTTTGATTGCAGTGAAAGCTGTACATTGGTTTCATGTGCCAAATCACGTATTGACAATACCTTCTGTAATTCCTATGATTCCTGGAGTTCTGATGTATAGATCCGTTTTGGCTTTTATCAATATGCATGGTGTAGTAGGTGAGGTTACAAATGCCTTTTCCAATGGTATAAATTCAGCACTTATTATCTTGTGTATATCTTTAGGTGTTGCAGTTCCTAATATCTTTGCTCGTCGATATATTGCAAAAGACAGACAAATGCATTTGCAGGAAATATTGGAAAAACGTCGCCAGAGAGGTAAATTTATAGAATGGTAAAGCCTATTTACTGAAAAGTAAAAGCACATTATATATTTAGGATTGAAAGATAAACTTTTATCCTTGATATATAATGTGCTTTTTGCATTTTATATTTTGTCTAATATATGGTTGTATCTGAATTTGCTTCTTACTTATCAATTCAGGTATATGCGTTCCATTAATTATCTTGTGTTACCCAAAAGTTTAAGATGTTAATCTGGATTTATAATGAATATATGATAGATTTATGCTTATTATATAGTGATAAGATAGTATTCAGAATATCGATTCACCTAGGTGGGTTAATCAACTCACCTAGGTGAGCCAATCAATCCACCTAGGTTAGCCGATTAACTCACCTAGGTGAGTCAATAAATTTAATATGATGAATAGGGGTTATTATAATTATGAATCGTAGAATTTATTATGAAGAAGTTCATAAATGATTTTGTAATGTTTTTCTCCATCATCTTGTAATCTCGTTCCCTCGTCAACTTATCTTCTAAAAAAAACTTCCCTTTCTATTCCTCTGATACTCAGCTAAACTTAAAAATAATTCAAAAATTCTTCCCAAAATATTTTGCAGATTCAAAAATCCGTTCTACTTTTGCACCCGCAATCGAGAGAGATGCGGTAGTCAACATGATGAAGAGGTAAAGGAAAGTAATTCTGTCAGAGATAGGTGAGGTTGGTAAATCCAAGCGAAAATCCGAAAGCTGAAGAAAAAATAAAAAAAACTTCCGAAAAAATTTGGAAGATTAAAATAAAAGTTCTTACCTTTGCAACCGCAATCAAAAATAACGATAGCGACTAAGTTCTTTGAAAATATTACATATATCAACAAGTAGTACAAGTATTTTGAGAATAAATACCGTCAATACTTGATAAATCGAGAAGTAACGGAATCTTGAGCATAAGACATAAACAATTTATAACAACGAAGAGTTTGATCCTGGCTCAGGATGAACGCTAGCGACAGGCTTAACACATGCAAGTCGAGGGGCAGCGGGATAGTTGGCTTGCCAACTATTGCCGGCGACCGGCGCACGGGTGAGTAACGCGTATGCAACTTACCTATCAGAGGGGGATAGCTCATCGAAAGATGAATTAATACCGCATAAAACAGGGGTCCCGCATGGGAATATTTGTTAAAGATTCATCGCTGATAGATAGGCATGCGTTCCATTAGGCAGTTGGCGGGGTAACGGCCCACCAAACCGACGATGGATAGGGGTTCTGAGAGGAAGGTCCCCCACACTGGTACTGAGACACGGACCAGACTCCTACGGGAGGCAGCAGTGAGGAATATTGGTCAATGGACGGAAGTCTGAACCAGCCAAGTCGCGTGAAGGATGAAGGTTCTATGGATTGTAAACTTCTTTTATAGGGGAATAAAAAATTCCACGTGTGGGATCTTGTATGTACCCTATGAATAAGCATCGGCTAACTCCGTGCCAGCAGCCGCGGTAATACGGAGGATGCGAGCGTTATCCGGATTTATTGGGTTTAAAGGGTGCGTAGGTGGTCTTTTAAGTCAGCGGTGAAAGTTTGTGGCTTAACCATAAAATTGCCATTGATACTGGGAGACTTGAGTGTGTTTGAGGTAGGCGGAATGCGTAGTGTAGCGGTGAAATGCATAGATATTACGCAGAACTCCGATTGCGAAGGCAGCTTACTAAACCATAACTGACACTGAAGCACGAAAGCGTGGGTATCGAACAGGATTAGATACCCTGGTAGTCCACGCAGTAAACGATGATTACTAGGAGTTTGCGATATAATGTAAGCTCTACAGCGAAAGCGTTAAGTAATCCACCTGGGGAGTACGCCGGCAACGGTGAAACTCAAAGGAATTGACGGGGGCCCGCACAAGCGGAGGAACATGTGGTTTAATTCGATGATACGCGAGGAACCTTACCCGGGTTTGAACGCAGGGGGACCGGTCAGGAAACTGACTTTCTAGCAATAGCCGCTTGCGAGGTGCTGCATGGTTGTCGTCAGCTCGTGCCGTGAGGTGTCGGCTTAAGTGCCATAACGAGCGCAACCCTTGCCGTTAGTTACTAACAAGTAAAGTTGAGGACTCTAGCGGGACTGCCAGCGTAAGCTGTGAGGAAGGCGGGGATGACGTCAAATCAGCACGGCCCTTACATCCGGGGCGACACACGTGTTACAATGGCGTGGACAAAGAGTTGCGACCTGGCGACAGGGAGCTAATCTCGAAACCACGTCTCAGTTCGGATCGGAGTCTGCAACTCGACTCCGTGAAGCTGGATTCGCTAGTAATCGCGCATCAGCCATGGCGCGGTGAATACGTTCCCGGGCCTTGTACACACCGCCCGTCAAGCCATGGGAGCCGGGAGTACCTGAAGTCTGTAACCGCAAGGAACGGCCTAGGGTAAAACTGGTGACTGGGGCTAAGTCGTAACAAGGTAGCCGTACCGGAAGGTGCGGCTGGAACACCTCCTTTCTGGAGCGAGAGTTTCCGTGAAGATTATCAAGTGGTATTGAATCTCCACTTGTACTACGTTGGATATATGAAAAAAAGATAAAAAGAGAGAAAGATGAAGCTGGGAAACCGGCAAAGTTGACAGTCCTATAGCTCAGTTGGTTAGAGCGCTACACTGATAATGTAGAGGTCGGCAGTTCAACTCTGCCTGGGACTACTTCTCAAATGAATGGTGCGTTAGTTCAGCTGGTTAGAATACATGCCTGTCACGCATGGGGTCACGGGTTCGAGTCCCGTACGCACCGCTTAAATTGGGGGATTAGCTCAGCTGGCTAGAGCATCTGCCTTGCACGCAGAGGGTCAACGGTTCGAATCCGTTATTCTCCACATAGCCTTGAAAAAGGTATAAGATCTTTGACATGTTGGACGATAAAGAGAAAGTTTTTAAAAAGTAGAGCAAGCTTAAGATATATCAATCCGGTACGTTGATGTACCAGATAAGGAAAAGTAAGCAAGGGCAGACGGTGGATGCCTTGGCTCTCGGAGGCGAAGAAGGACGTGATAAGCTGCGAAAAGCCCGGGGGAGATGCAAATAATCCCTGATCCCGGGATCTCCGAATGGGGCAACCCGGCAGGTTGAAGACCTGCCATCTCGTTAGAGAAGCGAACGCGGGGAACTGAAACATCTAAGTACCCGTAGGAAGAGAAAACAAAAGTGATTCCGCAAGTAGTGGCGAGCGAACGCGGAACAGCCCAAACCGATGTTGTCTAGGCAATATCGGGGTAGTAGGACCACGCTGTGGCAAGAAATTATCGAAGTAGAACGTTTTGGAAAGAACGGCCAAAGACGGTGACAGCCCGGTATACGAATCGATAACGAAGCCTAGTGGAATCCTGAGTAGCGCGGGACACGAGAAATCCTGTGTGAATCAGCGGGGCCCATCCCGTAAGGCTAAATACTCCCGAGAGACCGATAGCGAACCAGTACTGTGAAGGAAAGGTGAAAAGAACCTCGAACAGAGGAGTGAAATAGACCCTGAACCCGTCTGCCTACAAGCGGTCGGAGCAGCTTCGTGCTGTGACGGCGTGCCTTTTGCATAATGAACCTACGAGTTACTTTCAGTGGCAAGGTTAAGTAATTAAGTTACGGAGCCGAAGCGAAAGCGAGTCTTAATAGGGCGTTATAGTCACTGGGAGTAGACGCGAAACCAAGTGATCTACCCTTGGCCAGGATGAAGGTTGGGTAACACCAACTGGAGGTCCGAATGGGTATACGTTGAAAAGTGTTCCAATGAGCTGAGGGTAGGGGTGAAAGGCTAATCAAACTTGGAGATAGCTCGTACTCCCCGAAATGCATTTAGGTGCAGCCTGTGGTTAGTATAACATGAGGTAGAGCGACTGATTGGATGCGAGGGCTTCACCGCCTATCAAGTCCAGATAAACTCCGAATGCGTGTTATATATTGCCATGGAGTGAGGGCATGGGTGCTAAGGTCCATGTCCGAGAGGAGAAGAATCCAGACCACCTGCTAAGGTCCCCAAATAATAGTTAAGTTGAACTAACGAAGTCAGATTGCAGAGACAGCTAGGATGTTGGCTTGGAAGCAGCCATTCATTTAAAGAGTGCGTAACAGCTCACTAGTCGAGGAGTTTGGCGTGGATAATAATCGGGCATAAAACTATTTACCGAAGCAGTGGATCTCGTAAGAGATGGTAGGGGAGCATTCCGGCGGCGCTGAAGATAGAGGATGACCTTTGTTGGAGCTTCCGGAAAAGCAAATGTAGGTATAAGTAACGATAAAGGAGGTGAGAAACCTCCTCGCCGAAAGACTAAGGTTTCCTGATCAACGTTAATCGGATCAGGGTAAGTCGGGACCTAAGGATAAGCCGAACGGCGAAGCCGATGGAAGAAACGGTTAATATTCCGTTACTACTTTATGGAGTGACGTGGAGACGGAGAAGTGACAGTCCTGCCGGCTGACGGAATAGCCGGTTGAAGGGTGTAGATTAAGATTTCTGTAGGCAAATCCGCAGAGAGAGTCGAACCTGACAGTATGCCGCGTACTTGTACAAGGCAAAATGGATGTAACCATGCTCCCTAGAAAATCCGCTAAACATATTCATGAAGTACCCGTACCACAAACGGACACACGTAGTTGGGTTGAAAATACTGAGGCGCTCGAGTGAGTCACGGTTAAGGAACTAGGCAAAATGGTCCTGTAACTTCGGGATAAAGGACGCCTGCTTCGGCAGGCCGCAGAGAATAGGCCCAGGCGACTGTTTAACAAAAACACATGGCTGTGCGAAATAGTTAACATGAAGTATACAGCCTGACACCTGCCCGGTGCTGGAAGGTTAAGAGGAGATGTCATCGCAAGAGAAGCATTGAATTGAAGCCCCAGTAAACGGCGGCCGTAACTATAACGGTCCTAAGGTAGCGAAATTCCTTGTCGGGTAAGTTCCGACCTGCACGAATGGTGTAACGATCTGGGCACTGTCTCAACCGTGAGCTCGGTGAAATTGTAGTATCGGTGAAGATGCCGATTACCCGCGATGGGACGAAAAGACCCCGTGAACCTTTACTATAGCTTTACATTGAATTTGGGCACTTGATGTGTAGGATAGGTCGGAGGCTAAGAAGCAGGTACGCCAGTATTTGTGGAGCCGTCGTTGAAATACGACCCTTTGATTGTTTGAATTCTAACCCGCAGAAGCGGGGACACTGTATGGTGGGTAGTTTGACTGGGGTGGTCGCCTCCAAAAGCGTAACGGAGGCTTCTAAAGGTACCCTCAGACCGATTGGTAACCGGTCGCAGAGTGTAATGGCATAAGGGTGCTTGACTGGGAGACATACAAGTCGATCAGGTAGGAAACTAGAGCATAGTGATCCGGTGGTTCCGTATGGAAGGGCCATCGCTCAAAGGATAAAAGGTACTCCGGGGATAACAGGCTGATCATTCCCAAGAGCTCATATCGACGGAATGGTTTGGCACCTCGATGTCGGCTCGTCACATCCTGGGGCTGGAGAAGGTCCCAAGGGTTGGGCTGTTCGCCCATTAAAGTGGCACGCGAGCTGGGTTCAGAACGTCGTGAGACAGTTCGGTCTCTATCTATCGTGGGCGTAGGATATTTGAGGGGCTCTGACACTAGTACGAGAGGACCGTGTTGGACGAACCGCTGGTTTACCGGTTGTACCGCCAGGTGCACCGCCGGGTATCTAAGTTCGGATTGGATAAGTGCTGAAAGCATCTAAGTACGAAGCCAGCCTCAAGATAAGATATCCCTGAGGGTCGTTGTAGACTACGACGTTGATAGGCTACAGGTGTAAAGACAGTGATGTCAAAGCCGAGTAGTACTAATTGCCCGAGACTTTTCCTTATTGGAAGGATTGATAGATTTTAAGGCACTGGAAGTTCAGTGTTAGTTCTACGAAAAGAACTCTCTTTATTGTCACAGACATGTAACTTTTAAGTTAAAGAGTAAGAAACTTAAAAACTCAAAAACTTAAAAACTAAAGACCTTAAAAAGATATTAAGGTGGTTATAGCATTGGGGTTCCACCTCTTCCCATTCCGAACAGAGAAGTTAAGCCCAATCACGCCGATGGTACTGCGTAAAAGTGGGAGAGTAGGTAGCCGCCGTTTTAGAAAGCGAAGAGACTCGGTTCCGAAAGGAATCGGGTCTTTTTTTTGTTTATATAATATGTATTAATAAAATATGGAAAGAATAATATTGAAAGAGAATGCTGGTTTGCCTGCAAGTTTATTGTGGACTTTGGCTATTGTTGCCGGAATTTCTGTTGCAAACTTATATTATAATCAGCCTCTTCTTTATCAAATCAGTCAGGATTTGCAAGTCTCGGAGTTTAAGACAAACCTGATTTCTATGATAACACAGATAGGATACGCTTTAGGGTTATTATTTATAATACCATTAGCTGATTTATTACCTCGAAGAAAAATAATTTTGATAAACTTCTCCATACTTGTATTTTCTCTATTATCTATTTCTATAGCGAAAAACATAAATCTTATTTTCATAGCTTCTCTTTTAACCGGTATTTGTTCTATTATACCACAAATTTTTATTCCTGTAGCTGCACAGTTTTCTACTCCGGAAACAAAAGGAAAAAATGTTGGTATAGTTGTATCAGGTCTACTTACCGGGATATTATCATCACGAGTGGTTAGTGGCGTCGTTGGTGAGATAATGGGTTGGAGATTCATGTTTGTTGTAGCAGCTGTTTTAATGATAATATCTGCTATTGTTGTTATGAGAGTAATGCCTGACATCAAACCGAACTTCGAAGGGAAATATAGTGAATTGATGAAATCTCTTTTGACTTTGGTTCGTGATTATCCAGTATTACGCATTTCAGCGCTTCGTTCCGGTTTTGCGTTCGGCAGCTTTTTAGCAATGTGGAGTTGTCTTGCTTTCAGAATGGAACAGGCACCTTTTTATGCAGGCAGTCATATTGTAGGACTTTTAGGTTTGTGTGGTATTGCAGGAGCTTTGTCGGCATCGTTTGTCGGAAGATATGTGAGTAAAGTTGGTGTAAAGAATTTTAATTATATTGGATGTGGACTTTTGTTTTTATCATGGCTTTGTCTTAGCTTGCTTGGAAATACTTATGCCGGTATAATAGCAGGAATAATAATAATAGATATTGGAATGCAATGTATTCAGCTAAGCAACCAGACAACAATATTCAGTCTAAATCCTAAAGCCTCTAACCGAATAAATACTATATTTATGACAACTTATTTTGTTGGAGGAGCAACCGGAACATTCCTGGCAGGAACAGCCTGGTCCGTTTATGGTTGGAATGGAGTTGTAGCTGCAGGAATATTCCTTACAATATGCTCATTAATTGTTAATAGTTCAAAGTAATATTTCTCTGAGACGTTTTACGCCTTCTGATGCTCCACATTTAATATGTATGACATCGTCACGGTAAGTTTTCACGTCTTTAGGGTCGATAAGATAAATCGGTTGTCCGCGTCTGACATAATTAATCAGACCGGCAGCCGGATAAACATTAAGAGAAGTCCCAATTATAACCATAATATCGCATTCTTCAATTTCACGGATTGCTGGGTCAATCATAGGAACAGCTTCTCCGAACCAGACTATGAAAGGTCGTAACTGAATTCCATTTTCATCTTTATCTCCAAGATTTATTTCAGGTTTGTTTACCGGAATATCATAAGTTTTTGTAAGGTTATTAACCGGACAAGCCTTCATTAATTCCCCATGCAAATGAATAACATTTGAACTCCCTGCTCTTTCGTGAAGGTTATCTACGTTTTGGGTTATGATATGCATATCGAAATCTTTTTCCATTTCTGCCAAACCAATATGTCCGGCATTAGGTTTACAGTTCAGAAGTTCTTTACGGCGTTGATTATAGAAATCCAGAACCAGTTGGGGATTTTTATTGAAACCTTCAGGAGTTGCCACATCTTCAATTCTATGTTTTTCCCATAGACCATCGGAATCTCTGAAAGTAGATATACCACTTTCAGCGCTCATTCCTGCACCGGTTAGTACTGCTATACGTTTCATATCTCAATATATTTAGAAATAGTTGAATTATTAATTTACTCTGTTCTTATAATATGTTGTCGGAACAAATAATTAAATAAGCGGAAGCAAGTTAATAAGATTTTGTAATCTTGACAACATAATCAGAAGTATTAAACTATCATATATTTATTGTTAGTGTTGGTTGTTTTATCATATACCTTGTCAACTGAAAAACTTAAGCTATCTTTGCCGTGATTATTAATGCATAAGACGTATGAAAAAATACAACTTATATACGCTGTCGGCAATTACATTTGCTATGATTATGTCATCTTGTAATGGAGATGCCAAGAAAGCTCAGGAAAGATTGGATAAAGCACAGTCATATTATGAACAAGGTGATTTTTTCTCTGCCCGTAATGAGATAGATTCCATCAGAGCTTTATATCCTAAAGAAGTAGATGCATTGAAGAATGCGTTGGAATTGATGAGAAAAGTTGACTTCAAGGAATCTGAACGAAACCTGGCGTATTGCGACAGTCTTCTACCAATAAGAATGCAAGAAGTAGAAGATTTGAAGAAAGGCTTCGTGTTTGAGAAAGACTCGGATTATCAGGAAATAGGTAATTATATCTGGAAACAGCAAACTATCGAAAGAAATGTTCAGCGTTGCTATATCAGATGCGGAGTTGACGAACGAGGCGAAATGTATTTGGCAAGTGTATATTTTGGTGGTAAACCTATAAATCATACAGGTATTAGACTTAGCGCCGGAGGTGATTTATTTGCTGAGACTGCTTCAATTCCTTATGATGGTGGTATTAACTACAGATTTAAGGATATGGGAAATACAACAGAAGTTGTAACTTATAAAGGTGATGCAGGAAAGGATGCTGTTCAGTTTATTTATGATAATTCTGACAAGCGTATTAAAGTAGAATATACAGGAGGGAAACCTTATGTAATTTATATTGCAGAGGGAGACAAGAAAGCTTTAACAGCAACATATAATTTAGCTTCAGTGTTGAGTGATATTGACCACTTAAAGACTGAAAAGCAGAAAGCAGAAAAAAAACAGGCATATTTGAAGAATAAGTTAGAGAGTTTGTAAGTTTTTAAGTTATTGAGTTATTGTGTTTAGATTAAAAACATTACTTTTGCCTCCCGTAATAAAATATGCTAGAACATAATTAATTTATAATATAAATGGATAAAGTAAGCTACGCACTAGGTTTGAGTATTGGAAACAACTTCCAAAATTCAGGAATAAAAGAATTGAACATTGAAGACTTTGTAAAAGGTTTGAGCGATGTGTTGAATGAAACTCAGCCGGCTATCACTTATGATGAAGCTAAACAAGTAATAAATGAATTCTTTATGAAGCTTCAGCAGGAAAAGATGGAAATCAATAAGAAAGCTGGAGAAGAATTCTTGAATATCAACCGTCATAAAGCTGGTGTTGTTGAATTGCCTAGCGGTCTGCAGTATCAAGTTTTGCAGAAAGGTAATGGAGAAAAACCTAAAGCAACTGATAAAGTAAAATGCCATTATCATGGAACTTTAATCAATGGAACTGTATTCGACAGCTCTATTGAACGTGGTCAGCCTGCTGTATTTGGTGTAAATCAGGTAATCCCAGGTTGGGTTGAAGCTCTTCAGTTGATGGAAGTTGGTTCAAAATGGCGTTTGTTCATTCCTTCAAATCTTGCATATGGTGAACATGGGGCAGGAGAAATGATTGAACCTAACAGTACATTGATTTTTGATGTTGAGTTACTTGATATTGTAAAATAATATATAGTTGACAAGTTGACGAATATTTTTTATCTAAAAGTGTATTAGGTTTTGTCAGTTACAGTAAAACATCAATCTAAAGAATAAATTAAAACTTAAAATACGATGAACAAATTAAATGTTTTGGCTGCTGCAGCAGCAGTAGCCTTTGGTGCAGTTGCTACATCTTGTGATTCTAAACCAAGTGCAAAACTAAACAACTCAGTTGATAGTGTAAGCTATGCAATTGGTGTTAGCACAGGTGCAGGTTATAAGGAAAATTTGAAAACTTTGCCTGGTGGCGAAGCAAATGTTGATGCTTTGATTGCTGGTTTCATCGAAGCTATTAAAGGTGATTCAACAAAAATGAATCCACAGGCAGCTCAGGCTTATATCCAGACTTACTTTGTAGAAGCACAGGCAAAGGAAGCTAAGAAAAATAAAGAAGAAGGAGAAAAGTTCTTGGCTGAAAACAAGACAAAAGAAGGTGTTATCACTACTGAAAGTGGTTTACAATATAAGGTTATTACTGAAGGTACAGGTGCAAAACCAACTGAAAAGGATCGTGTAAAAGTTCATTATACTGGAACATTGCTTGATGGAACTAAGTTTGATAGCTCTGTAGATCGTGGTGAACCAGCAGAATTTGGCGTTACTCAGGTAATCAAAGGTTGGACAGAAGGTTTGCAGATTATGCCTGTAGGTTCAAAATATATTTTCTGGATTCCTTCTGAATTGGCTTATGGTGATCGTCCTGCAGGTCCAACTATCAAAGCAAATAGTGTTTTGAAATTCGAAGTTGAGTTGTTGGAAATTGTAAAGTAACTTTATAAGGTTATTGGACCAGTTTAAATAGAAACTACTCAATAGTTATAAAAAATGCGGTGAAATCATGTTGTATAGCATGTTTTTGCCGCTTTTTTTATTAATTATCTGATTTTTTCTTTCAAAATGATATGTGATTAAAAATATTTGTATATTTTTGATATTGAATTAAGGCAGAGTTGATAATCTGCTTCAGAACCTCTATAGCTGTCATCAGCTGTTATATTATAAGAACATTAAAAATATGGAAAAAGTAGACAAACTAGATCGCCAGATTTTGAGTATCATCTCAAAGAATGCCAGAATACCGTTCAAAGATGTAGCAGAAGAATGCGGAGTTTCACGTGCCGCAATTCATCAGCGTGTTCAGCGTATGATTGATATGAACGTAATAGTCGGTTCCGGTTATCATATAAATCCTAAAGTTTTGGGTTATAATACTTGTACATATATAGGTGTTAAACTAGAACGTGGTTCTATGTATAAGGATGTGGTTCCTGAATTTGAGAAAATCCCGGAAGTAGTAGAATGCCATTTTACAACAGGTCCTTATACAATGCTTATAAAATTATATGCACGTGACAACGAACATTTGATGGAGCTGTTGAATGGACAAATTCAGGAAATACCTGGTGTAACAGCTACTGAAACTCTTATATCTCTTCGTCAGAGTGTGAAGAGAGAAATGCCGATATGTGATTTTGAAGAATAATATATCTGTTTTTATTATTAATATCTTATGTTTTTCGGGTATATATGATTTTTCCCGGAAAACATAAGATATTGTTTTAGTTATGGATTTATAAAAAATACTCTTCCGGATAATATGAAATTGATAAGAGTTTTTGCTTTGTCATTCTTTTTTCTGATTTCAGTATCTAGCCTTTTTGCCGAAGATTTCCGTTTTCGTGTTTACCTGAATGAAAAAGGGTGTGATAATAGCATAATTGCCAAACCTGAACTCTTCCTTTCTGAAACAGCTATTTCCCGTCGGGAAAAACAAGGAATAGATATTAATTATAGTGATTTGCCATTTAGTTCTCGAATTCTGTCAGAGATAAAAAACTGTGGAGTACGCATTGTCACTAAAAGCAAGTGGATGCAGACTGTTGTCGTTGAAAGTTCGGATTCTGCAGTTGTTTCCAGAATAAAGAATTTGCCTGTTGTCGATTCTGTTCGCCTTGTTTGGAGAGGAGATGCTTCTTATAAGCTTCCACAAAAAGCTAATAATAAATATCCTATAACAGAACAAAGATTGAAGGATTTTTATGGAGTTGGTAAACTGCATATTGATATGCTGAATGGAAGAAAACTCCATAAGAAAGGATATTGTGGTGAAGGAATAAAGATAGCAGTTATAGATGCCGGTTTTAAGAACGCAGACATGATGGAGTTCTTTGACAATGTAAATATTGCCGGAACATTTAATGCTCAGAATCCCGAAGAGACTGTGTTTAGTGGAGATGAGCATGGAACAAAAGTATTGTCATGTATTGCAGCAAATAAACCTAATTATTTTGTAGGAACTGCTCCGGCTGCAGAATATTGGCTGATGAAAAGTGAAGATATGCGCTCGGAATACCCGATTGAAGAAGACTATTGGATAGCAGCTGTAGAATATGCGGACAGCGTAGGGGTTGATGTTATTACTTCATCATTGGGATATTATAAATATGATGATGGATTAGGTTATAAACATGAGGATTTGAATGGCAAGACAGCATTGATAAGTAGGGCTGCAACAATAGTAGCAGAGAAAGGCATATTAATATTTACCAGTGCAGGAAATGAAGGAGGAGGAGAATGGGAAAAAATAACATTTCCGGCGGATGCTGATAAGGTTGTTACAGTTGGATCTGTAGATTCAAAAAAGGAGAGAAGTGTTTTCAGTTCATCAGGTTATAGTGCTGATGGCCGTATTAAACCTGATGTAGTAGCATTAGGGACCAATTGTAATGTTGTAGACGAAGACGGAAAGGTCCGAATGGCTAGTGGTACATCTTTCGCAACTCCTATAATGGCAGGTATAGGAGCTTGTTTGTGGCAAGCTTTACCATGGCTTACTAGTCAGGATATTGTACGTTTGTTACATGAATATTCATCGGAAGCAGATAAGCCAACTCCGGAAAAGGGTTATGGCATTCCGGATATTTACAAAATATATAAAAAGGAGAAGAAGAAATATGGCAGTTCGAAGAAGTATAAAAATTGATGAAGACGACAGAGGCTGTACGCTTTCTGAGATAATGGGACGTGTTCGTTCTGTTATAAACAATACGTTTAGTGAAACATATTGGATTAAGGCGGAAACCAGTGATGTTCGTATCAATACTTCTTCAGGGCATTGTTATTTGGAATTTATAGAGAAAAGTGAAGAAAGTAATCAGATAATTGCCCGTGCCAGAGGTTATATCTGGGCAAAGGTTTTCAGATTGTTGAAACCTTATTTCGAAATGGAAACGAACCAGGTGTTTGGTTCCGGAATAAAAGTTCTAGTAAAAGTTTCGTTGGATTTCCATGAACTTTATGGTTTTAGTCTTAATGTTTTGGACATTGACCCTAGTTATACAGTAGGTGATATGGTCCGGAAAAAAATGGAAATAATAAGGAGACTGAAGGATGAAGGAGTTTTTACTCTGAATAAAGAACTTTGTTTGCCAGACTTGCCTCAAAAGATAGCTGTGATAACTTCTCCTACCGCAGCAGGATATGAGGATTTTGTGAATCAGCTGGAAAATAATAAATCAGGATATCCTTTTTATATCAAGTTGTTTCCGGCATTGATGCAAGGTGACAAGACTGAAGAGTCCGTTATTGCTGCATTAGATAGAATATATGACAATTACGAGTTGTTTGATGTTGTTGTTATAATCCGTGGAGGAGGAGCCACATCAGATTTGAACAGCTTTGATTCATATTTGCTGGCTGCAAGTTGTGCACAGTTCCCTTTACCGATATTAACAGGTATAGGTCATGAGAGAGATGATACTGTGGTTGATATGGTTGCTCACACTCGTTTGAAAACGCCAACGGCTGTTGCTGCATTTTTGTTGGATTGCATAGGACGTCAGGCAGAGGAACTGGAATCATTACAACGCAGAATGGTTAACTCGGCAGTCAATATTATATCATCACATCAGAATTTCATAAAATTACTTTCAAACCGTTTCCCGGAAAGAGTTATTAACAGGATAGAACGTAACAGAGGTGAGTTAAATAAAATGGCAATGCGCCTTCCTTCTGTATCATCATCACTGCTGTTGCGACAGGATAAAATGCTGGAATTATTACAAAACAAAATAATTGTAGCGACGGAAAGAAGAAAACAGAAAGAACTGCGATTTCTGGAATTGACAGAGCAGTTCATAAAAATGGCCTCGCCGGAATATATTCTCAAAAAGGGTTATAACATAACCATGGTAAACGGAAAGATAATAAAATCCGTAAAGGAAGTTTCTCCGGGAGAAACATTAACTGTATTCTGGAGCGATGGAAATGTGAACGCAAAAGTTGAAAATAAGTTTGAAAATTGAAAAGATTATGGGAAATAATAAAGAGACATATAATGAAGCCGTGACGAAGTTAAGGCGCATTGTCGCTGATATAGAGAATGAGGAGCTTGATGTTGATTTGTTGTCTGAAAAAGTAAAGGAAGCTACTCGCTTGATAAAACTGTGCAAAGAGAAATTATATAAAGTAGATGAAGACGTGAAAAAAGTATTGGAGGAATTGGATTCATGAGAAACTTTGTCGTTATAGTAGCCGGAGGTAAAGGTCTTAGAATGGGCGGAGATTTACCAAAACAATTTATTCCAATGCATGGAAAACCATTGCTGATGCATACTCTCGAAGCATTTTATAAATGGAATAATGAAGCTGAGATTATCCTGGTGTTGCCATTGGATCATCAGCCTTATTGGCAAATGCTATGTAAGGAAATAGGATGTAAAGTACCACATAGAGTTGTTACCGGTGGAGAAACAAGATTTCATTCTG
Organism: Parabacteroides sp. KHUB-01; assembly: GCF_056640935.1. Taxonomy (NCBI): domain Bacteria; kingdom Pseudomonadati; phylum Bacteroidota; class Bacteroidia; order Bacteroidales; family Tannerellaceae; genus Parabacteroides; species Parabacteroides sp. KHUB-01. The sequence goes on from NZ_CM153256.1 coordinate 2,488,653, forward strand.
TAAGAAATGGTCTCGAAGTTATAGAGTCAGAATTGCTCAGCAATGGAGAACAGGCTATTATTGCGGTTCATGATGGCGTGCGTCCGTTCGTTTCGTCCGATACAATTGATTCTTGTTTTAAGTCTGCTGAAAATAATGGAGCAGCAGTCCCTGTTTTACCGATGATAGATTCTTTGAGAGAGATAAAAAGTGAAGAAGAAAGCTCTCCTGTTGACAGAAGTAAATATTGTTCTGTTCAGACTCCACAAGTTTTCCGTTCTGATATTTTATTTGAATCATATAAACAGGAATATAACAGTTTGTTTACTGATGATGCTTCAGTTGTTGAAGCAAAAGGCTTTAAAGTGTCGTTAGTAAAAGGAAATCGTGAGAATATAAAAATAACGACTCCATTTGATTTGCTAATAGCAAAAGCTATCTTTGAGGAAAAATAAATAATGTTGGATTTAGACAAGCGTTCCATAGTTTATCTGCCCGGAGTTGGTCCGAAAAAAGCAGATGTATTGCAGAAAGAAGCCAATATAGCTTCTTTTGAAGATTTGTTGTATTATTTCCCATATAAATATATTGACCGAAGTCGTTTCTATAAAATATCTGAGATTAGGGGAAATATGCCATACATACAACTTAAGGGACGAATTTTGTCTTTTGAGGAAATAGGTGAGGGTAGAACCAAACGCTTGGTTGGCAAATTTTCCGACGGTAGCGGACTTATGGATTTAGTCTGGTTCAAAGGCTTGGCTTATGTCAAGGATAAGATAAAAATCGGAGTTGAATATATAGTTTTCGGTAAACCTGTAGAATTCGGTCATACATTTAATATAGCTCATCCTGATATAGATTCCGTTGAGCAAAGTGGTCAGGTGGCAAACGGATTGACACCTTATTATAACACAACGGAAAGGATGAAGAAATCTTTTCTTAATTCCCGAGCAATACAGAATCTGCAATATACATTGCTGACTAACATTAATTGGTATTTACCAGAAATTTTACCGAATAACATTATTACATCTTTGGGCTTGATGTCTTTTTCTGAAGCTATGAAGAATATTCATTTCCCGGAATCAACTGAGAAACTCAGAAGAGCACAAGCAAGATTGAAGTTTGACGAATTATTTTTCATTCAGCTGAATATGCTGAAGTCGGCATATAACAGACAGCGAAAACTTCAAGGTATTCCGTTTTTGAAAGTCGGCGACTATTTCAATACGTTCTATAAAGATTATTTGCCGTTTGAACTTACCGGTGCGCAAAAGCGTGTAGTTCGTGAAATGCGTGCGGATATGGGAAGTGGCAGACAGATGAACAGACTTCTTCAGGGAGATGTTGGAAGTGGAAAGACTCTTGTCGGTTTGCTTGCAATGCTTCTTGCATTGGACAACAACACTCAAGCATGCATGATGGCTCCGACAGAAATTCTGGCAGCACAGCATTATGCAACAATAAAATCCTTTTTGAAGGATATGGACATAAATGTTGCTTTGCTGACCGGCTCAACAAAGAAGTCCGAAAGGAATAAAATCCTGCCTGCCATTGCTAATGGAGAAATACAGATTGTTATCGGAACTCATGCGCTGATTGAGGAAACAGTTGTTTTCTCATCATTAGGATTGGCAATAATTGATGAACAGCACAGGTTCGGAGTTGAACAACGCTCAAAACTATGGGGTAAGAATAATGCGGTGGTTCCTCATGTCCTGGTAATGACAGCAACTCCAATTCCGCGTACTTTGGCAATGACATTGTATGGAGATTTGGATGTCTCTGTTATAGACGAGTTGCCGCCGGGACGTAAACCTATAATGACCATGCACCGCTATGATAATAATAAAGCCCAGCTCTTTGATTTCCTGCGTTCGGAAATACGAAAAGGCAGACAGGTTTATGTTGTCTATCCTTTGATAGAAGGAAATGAGAAATTGGATTATAAAAGTCTTGAAGAAGGATTTGAGAATTTCAAGGAAGTCTTTCCTGAATATAAGGTATGTATGGTTCACGGCAAAATGAAAGCCGCAGAGAAAGATAAAGAAATGCAGAAGTTTATTTCGGGAGAAGCCAATATACTTATGGCAACAACTGTAATAGAAGTTGGGGTTAATGTGCCTAATGCTTCCGTAATGGTTATCGAAAGTGCTGAAAGATTTGGTCTTTCACAGCTTCATCAGTTGAGAGGACGAGTGGGCCGCGGCGCGGAACAATCTTATTGCATACTTGTATCTTCTTATAAATTGAGTAATGAAACCCGAAAAAGGCTTGATATAATGGTTAAAAGTAACAATGGGTTTGAAATTGCTGAGGCAGATTTGAAACTGCGCGGATATGGAGATTTGGAAGGAACAAGGCAAAGTGGTGACGGCATTGATTTGAAGATAGCCAATTTGGCTTCCGACGGTCAGATTCTGCAAATCGCAAGAGATATGGCAATTAAAGTTTTGGACGAAGACCCTGATTTATCTTCCGAAACATACAGATTACTGAACGAAAGGCTGAAAAGTTTGTTCTCGAAAAAGATTAATTGGGGATTAATTAGTTGATATGTTGTATAACATATATTTTGTAACTGTTTGTTTAATTGTATTTTAAGTCATTTTATTAACATTTGAGAATTCTATTGAAGAAAAATTTCAGTAATAGATTTGTGATATATTTTTGAAATTCCGAACTTTGACATGCTGAGAATTAGCAGATTGTTAATAATAAGCCGAATTCTCTTCAATCACTTGAATAAGAATGCTTGAATTATTGTTGAAATGACTTTAAAAACACTATTGTCGCTATGTTTGGGCGTTGTTATGATTCCAGTAGCGAATGCCGTTGAACCTGAAAAGAAACAAACATCAGAGCAGATAACAGCACAAACAGAAATTTTGGATCGTCATGTATCAGAATTGATGGCTGATAGGGTAGGTTTTAAGAAAGATTTGTCTTCTGTAAAAATATTGGAAGCCGAATACGAAGAAATCCTATCTCATGAGTCATTGATGTTTCCAGCTGAAGATTTATACGGTTCAAATTGGGATACAAGATGGGTTGACCCGTTTAAGGGTTCAAATGAAAAGGTTGAGTTCCCTGATTCATGTGCAATTGACTGTTCTTCTTTTGTTTATCCTATAGCTATTGATTCAATAGCAAGAGTAACATCAAAATATGGACCTCGTCGCAGAAGAATGCATAAAGGTATTGACTTGAAAGTCTTGAAAGGTGATACCATCCGTGCAGCCTTCGACGGAAAAGTTCGTATCCGTAATTTTGAACGCCGTGGATATGGTTATTATCTGGTTATCCGCCATCCTAATGGTTTGGAAACAGTCTATGGTCATCTTTCAAAACAATTAGTTCAGGTTAATGATATAGTGAAGGCTGGTCAGCCAATTGGTTTGGGAGGAAATACAGGTCGTTCAACAGGTTCACATTTGCATTTTGAAACAAGATTCCTCGGACAGGCTATAAATCCTGCAGAAATAATTGATTTTGAAAATGGTGTTCCTCATGAGGATAAATATGTTTTCCATAATGTGAAAATCAACGGTAGAAAGAGTAATATATATACTTCTTCAAGTAACCAGATGGTTTATCACAGAGTTAAATCAGGTGATACATTAGGAAAGATAGCAAGAATGTATGGAACAACTGTTAGTGAGCTTTGCAGATTGAATGGACTGAAGAGTACTTCGATGTTAAGAATCGGTCAGTCAATTCGTTGTTCTGCAGGTGTAGAACAGGCTAATAATAATCGCCCATCAAAGGCTACTGCAAAAAAAGTTGTTGTTGAGGCAAAACAGGAAGCCGTAGCAGCATTAAATGACAATAATTCTGCAGAACAAAGTAATGAACCTGTATATCATAGAATAAAATCAGGTGATACATTAGGTGCTATAGCATTGCGTTATGGCACAACAGTTTCGAAATTATGTGAATTGAATGGAATAACAAAGACTACGGTTTTACGTATAGGCCGTGCAATTCGTTGTTCATAATTGCTGATAAGTTCCTGAAAATAAGTGAAAGGCATAAAGGTTTTCCTTTGTGCCTTTTTATTTTCTATAGCAATCATAAACTTGAGTAAAAAATATGTTTCTAAGCTTAATTTAAAATATATCTAGATATATGGTAATTTGGGGCCGTATTTATTCTCAAATATATACGGCCCCAAATGAATTTAGGTTCGGCCTTAATTATTTTTTCTGTTGTTGTTTTTTCTGATGTGTTCGGACGTGTTTTCAGTATCTTTTCTTCAGATAGGATGCGGCTCGGTAAAATCAAAATCAAAAACAAGCTTTTGATTTTGATTCTACGCTCACCTTTCACTATCTTTGCCGTATAATTCGGATAATATGCAAGATACGAAACAACAATTTGAAAAAGTTATATCAATATGTCGTGATCTTTTCGAAAAGAAACTCAAGGACTATGGTCCTTCATGGCGTATTATGAGACCGACTTCATTGACTGATCAGATATTTATAAAGGCAAACCGAATACGAAGCCTTGAAATCAAGGGCGTTAGTATGGTTAATGAGGGAATTCGTCCTGAATTCATTGGAATTGTCAATTATGGGATAATTGGTCTTATCCAGTTGGCAAAGGGTTTTTCTGATACAACTGATATAACTAACGAAGAGGCTTTGGAGTTGTATGATAAATATATGACGGAAACGAAAGAACTTATGTATGCTAAAAATCATGACTATGATGAGGCGTGGCGTAGTATGCGAATAAGTTCATATACTGATCTGATACTTATGAAGCTTTATCGAACCAAACAAATCGAAAGTCATGACGGAAAGACTTTGGTTTCAGAAGGCATAGATGCCAATTATATGGATATGGTAAATTATGCATTGTTCGGTTTGATAAAACTTGAGTTTGGCGAGTGATAATACATACATGAATTTATCAATGAACGGAAAAGAGATTGTTGAAAAAGTCTTGGCGGAAGCCGGCAGAATACTTATTGGCGTCGTTTTCATTTTCTCAGGTTTTGTAAAGGCTGTTGATCCAATGGGTGGCGCTATTAAGATAGATGACTATCTTAAGGCTTTCGGTTTGGATTTTCTGCATATATTTTCTGTTACATTGTCGATGAACCTGGCTGCATTTGAGTTTATGCTGGGTGTATGTATGTTGTTGGGAGTATATAGAAGATATACATCATTCCTCACATTGGTGTTTATGCTTTTCATGACTCCACTCACATTGTATCTGGCATTGTTCAACCCTGTTTCTGATTGTGGATGTTTTGGTGATGCTCTGGTGCTTACCAATTGGGAAACCTTTCTTAAGAATGTAGTTTTGCTTTCTGCTGCTATATATACATTTGTCTATAATCAGAAACTATATCAATTATATACATATAAGGTATATTGGTTTGTAGCCTTGTTCTCATACCTTTATATGTTGTTGTTTGCCAATATAAATTACAATCATCTTCCTGTCATTGATTTCAGGCCGTTCAAGGTTGGGGTAAATATTCCGTCGCAGATGGAAATACCTGAAGGTGCTCCGCAGGATGAATATGAATATTCGTTCATATATGAAAAAGATGGTGTTCAGAAAGAGTTTACGCTTGATAATTATCCAAGCAACGATTCTAGCTGGGTATTTGTCGATTCAAAAACGACATTAATAAAGCAGGGATATGTCCCGCCAATCAGCAATTTCTCCGTTACGACACTGGATGGAGTTGATGTTACTGACAGCTTGCTGAGTGATAGCAGAGCTTTGTATCTTCTGATTGCTCCGGACCTGAAAAAAGCAAGTGATGAAAGAATCGACGAAATCAATAATGTGTTCGACTTTACTCAGGAATATGATAATTTAGGCTTTTATTGTATTACCGGTTCTACAGAAGATGAAATCAATAAATGGATAGATTATACAGGAGCCGAATATTCATTTTTGTTTGCTGATGAGGTAGTGTTGAAAACTATAATCCGTTCAAATCCGGGATTGGTCCTGATAAAAGATGGAACAATACTTGCCAAATGGCATTATAACGATATTCCGGACGAACAAGTTCTGGACGCGCTGACCAAATCATATTTGGCAGGAAATAAACAAAATATTAAAGAAGAAGCGGAACTATTAACCAACCTATTGACTTTTACCGTACCTTTGCTGTTCGTTTGGGGGTACGACTGGTTTAGAAACAAACGAAAGAAAAAAAGAAAAATAATTTTTGTATCACATACTTTATATAAATAATTTAAGATTATGAGAAAGAACATTGTTGCAGGAAACTGGAAAATGAACACTACTCTGGCTGAAGGCTTGGAGTTGGCAAAAGGCTTGAACGAAGCTTTGAAAAACAAAACAACTAACTGTGATGTTATCATCGGTACTCCGTTCACTCACTTGGCAAGCGTAGCTGCTGCTATCGATACTAACAAAATCGGTGTAGCTGCTGAAAACTGTGCAGATAAAGTAAGCGGTGCTTTCACAGGTGAAGTTTCTGCTGCTATGGTTGCTTCAACAGGTGCTAAATATGTTATTTTGGGTCACTCTGAACGTCGTGCTTACTATCACGAAACTCCAGAAATCCTTAAGACTAAAGTTGAATTGGCTTTGGCTAACGGTTTGACTCCAATCTTCTGTATTGGTGAAGTTTTGGAAGAAAGAGAAGCTGGCAAACACTTCGAAGTTGTTGACGCACAGATCGAAGGTTCTTTGTTCAACTTGTCTGCTGAAGATTTCGGTAAAATCATCTTGGCTTACGAACCAGTTTGGGCTATCGGTACTGGTAAAACTGCTACAGCTGACCAGGCTGAAGAAATCCACGCTCACATCCGTGCTACATTGGCTGCTAAATATGGTAACGAAGTTGCTGACAACTGCACTATCCTTTACGGTGGTAGCTGCAACGGCGGTAACGCAAAAGAATTGTTCGCTAAACCAAACGTTGACGGTGGTTTGATTGGTGGTGCTTCTTTGGCAGTTGAAAAATTCATGCCTATTATCGAAGCTTTCGATAAATAATTTTTTTATTTAAGTTTCGTATTGCTCAACTTTGTTTATAGTTGATAAGTTTACAAGAGAACAAGTTGACAAGGAATATCTTGTTAACTTGTTTCTGAAGCCTTGTCAACTATATGCAAGTTGAGTTTGCGAAACTTGAACTATTTAAAATCTAAATATATAGTATGAGATATTTCCTTGGACTTTTGTTTGTCGCTTTGTGTTCGGCTTTTAGTTTGTCGGCTCAAACAACTGATGATAATGCTGCAACGGTGCATGTCATGACGATATTTGACAGACTGTCGTCACGACAGGCAGGTAAGGGTGTTGTAACCGTTAATCAGTCTGATGAGATAAAACGATTGGTCGGAGCACGAAAATACGGAAAGAATGTTGAGACAACAGAGAATGAAACTTTCCTGAAAATCCAGGGATTCCGAACACAGGTTTTCTCCGGAAATAACCAGCGTAAATCAAAAGATGAAGCTTTTAAGAAAGAAAAAGAAATAAAGGAATTATTTCCGGATATGCCGACTTATGTAACCTACAACGCTCCGTTCTGGAAATTGCGTGTAGGCGATTTTCGCTCGCACGAAGAAGCTTATCGTACTTTGAGGCTGCTTATGGACGCATTCCCTTCATACGCCAAAGAGATGTACATAGTTAAAGAAGAAGTAAAAATTCCATTGAATTAAATAATATATGTCTGAGTTGAACGAAGAAATAATATTGAAAAACAGAGAAGTTCTCGCTGACCATTATCGTGAGGTTTTGACTCTGTTAGGTGAAAATCCTGAACGTGAAGGCTTGCTGAAAACACCTATGCGTGTGGCAAAGGCAATGCAGTTCCTTACCAAAGGATATAACGAAGACCCGGAAGCCGTTTTACGTTCTGCAATGTTCCAGGAAGAAGATTACAAACAGATGGTCATTGTTAAGGATATTGATTTCTTTTCGCTTTGCGAACATCATATGTTGCCGTTTTTCGGAAAGGCGCACATCGCGTATATTCCTAAAAAATACATTACCGGTTTGAGCAAGATTCCTCGTGTTGTAGATATTTTTGCCCGCCGTTTGCAGATTCAGGAACGACTGACTATGCAGATTAAAGATTGTATTCAGAAAACTCTTGATCCTCTTGGCGTAATGGTTGTTATCGAGGCACAGCACATGTGTATGCAAATGCGTGGAGTTGAGAAACAGAATTCTCTTACCACAACATCTGATTTTACAGGATTCTTCCAGCAGGCAAAAACAAGAGAAGAATTTATGAATCTTATAAAGCATAATAAGTAATTCAAGTTTCGCAAGCTCAACTTCCAGATAACAAGTTGACAAGATGACAAGTTAGGATATTAATTCGTTAAATTACAGGTGTTCTGACCTTGTTAACTTGTATCTGAATCCTTGTAAACTTTTAAGTTGAGCTTGCGAAACTTAAACAATTAACAGAAATATCAGTATAATGACTAAAGGCAAACTTCCTTCAGCTTGGATTTCCATCATTCCTATTGTTTCATTAGTAATACTTCTTTTCATTACAATTAATACTTTCGGCAGTGATGCTCTTAGCGGTGCCAGTCAAGTGGTTCTGCTAACATCAACCGCAATATGCTCTGCATTGGCAATAATTGTTTCGAAGATTCACTGGAAAAAGATTGAGGAAGCAATTTGCAATAACATATTAGGCGTTTCTGTTGCGTTGATTATCCTTCTGTTGATAGGAGCTTTGTCTGGAGCATGGATGGTAAGCGGCGTTGTCCCGACGCTGATTTATTATGGAATGCAAATACTTCACCCTCATTTTTTCCTCGTATCGTGCTGCATAATTTGTGCCGTGATTTCAGTTATGACCGGAAGTTCATGGACAACTATTGCAACAATAGGAATTGCACTTATGGGAATAGGTGAGGCTCAGGGCTTTTCAACTGGTTGGGTTGCCGGAGCCATTATCTCAGGAGCTTATTTCGGAGACAAAGTTTCTCCTTTGTCTGATACCACTGTCCTTGCCTCGTCTGTAACCAACACACCGCTTTTCTCGCATATAAGATATATGATGTTTACAACAGTGCCGTCGATGACTATTACTCTGTTGATATTTCTTATCGCAGGTTTAAGCCATGAATCAGGCAGCGCTGACCAGATAGTTGAATTCTCAAATTCTTTGAAGGAAACATTTAATATATCATTATGGCTGCTATTGGTTCCTGTTATTACAGGAGTGCTGATATCACGCAAAGTCCCTTCAATAATCACGTTGTTCATATCGGCAGCTCTTGCCGGAGTTTGTGCTATTATTTTCCAGCCTCACTTGCTTCATGAAATATCAGGTACAGGAGTTGAGGACTCAATTTCTTTATTTAAAGGTACATTCATGACATTCTATGGAAGCACTCAGGTTGAAACCGGAAACGAAGCTTTGAATTCCTTGGTTGCAACACGTGGAATGGCAGGAATGATGAATACAATATGGCTTATTATATGTGCCATGTGTTTCGGCGGAGCAATGACGGCAAGCGGAATGCTCGAAAGTATTACTTCCGTTTTCCTCAGATTTATGAAGAAAAGAGCCAGCATGGTTGCATCTACAGTCGTTGCCGGACTGACTCTGAATATATGTACTGCCGACCAGTATATATCTATTATTCTTACAGGAAATATGTTCAAGGATATCTATAAGAAGCAAGGCTATGAAAGCCGCCTTCTCAGCCGTACTACAGAGGATGCCGTAACCGTAACATCTGTTCTTATTCCATGGAATACGTGCGGTATGACTCAGGCAACTATCCTCGGTGTAGGAACTTTAACATATTTACCATATTGCTTTTTTAACCTTATTAGTCCTTTAATGAGTATATTTATTGCCATTTTAGGATTCAAAATCAAACAACATCATGAAAAAACTGAAGGTCTCACTGCTGGCTAAGGTTGTAATTGCCATTTTAGCCGGAATTATTTTCGGCAATTTCTTGCCAATCAGTATAGCTCGTATATTTGTAACTTTCAATTCATTGTTTGGAAGTTTCCTGTCTTTTGCCATTCCTCTGATTATTGTCGGACTTGTCACTCCGGCAATTGGTGACTTGGGCAAAGGTGCCGGAAAGCTTCTAGCCATAACAGCTGCAATAGCATACGGCTCAACCATATTCTCCGGTTTTTTCACTTATTTCAGCGGAATGAACATTTTTCCGCAAATATTGCCTGTCAACACCGAGCTTACGGCAATTGAGAATCCAGAGGATTTCATGCTGCAATCCTATTTTTCCGTCGCAATGCCGCCGGTTATGGATGTAATGACAGCATTGCTTTTGTCTTTCACTGTCGGACTCGGGCTTTCCTATATTAATGGAACAGCACTTAAAGAATGTTTCAACGATTTCAAGGATATAATAACTCTTGTCATTGAGGCAGTAATTATCCCACTTCTTCCGCTTCATATTTTCGGTATCTTCCTTAACATGACTGTCAGCGGTCAGGTTATGAATATCATTTCTATGTTCCTGAAAGTTATTCTGGTTATTTTTGTCCTTCATGTTCTGCTTTTGCTTATACAATTCAGTATAGCCGGACTTGTGAGTAAACGTAATCCGCTTAAGCTTTTGCGAAACATGTTGCCGGCATACGCAACAGCCTTGGGAACTCAGTCTTCAGCAGCAACTATTCCTGTTACTCTTGCCCAGACGGTAAAGAACGGTGTACGTGAGAATATAGCAATATTTACCGTCCCTCTTTGCGCAACAATCCATCTTGCCGGAAGCACAATGAAAATTGTGGCTTGTGCTATGGCAATACTTATTATGTCTGGCGAAACAATTTCCTTCCCTCAAATTGCAGGTTTTATCATGATGCTTGGAATAAGCATGGTTGCAGCTCCCGGAGTTCCTGGCGGTGCAATTATGGCTGCTCTTGGAATCCTTCAAAGCATGCTTGGCTTTAATGAAACATTACAGGCTCTGATGATTGCGCTTTATATTGCTATGGATAGTTTCGGTACGGCATGCAATGTTACTGGTGATGGTGCGATAGCTGTGATAGTTGATAGGATTGCAGGGAAAGGGAAGTGATAAGGAATAAGAATAAATTTGAAAATAATAACCACAGTTTTATCATTATATTTGCGTTTAAGACTTAAACTGTTGTTGAGGAGTGGATTTGAGCAGATGTTTGGTTAAGTTGAAAATTTAGATGGTTCATTACTAATCAAATAAATTAACATTATGAAGCACAAATCAATATCAAAAATTTTACTGTATGTAGCAGCAATTCTGTTATGTACGGAAGTCTATTCGCAGGAAAAGGAATTTAAGAGATTCAGTGTAGGGATTTCCTATTCATTCAAGGATCGCATAAAAGAAATGGGAGCTGGACGTCCTAAAGTCTATCCAATGGAATTATCATTCAGATATAATCTCACGGATAAGCACTCTTTGCATTTGGATGTTCCATTTGGTTGGCGTAACGATGAGGAATGGTACAAAGAAGATGTTCTTTTATATATAAGAGAGAAACGCCTTTATGGTATAGGTTTAGGCTATGATTATAACATTATTGATTATAAGAATCTTTATCTGTTTGCAGGTGGAGGGTTGGAGTATCAGAGGTTCAAATCAAGACAGACTGATATATTTAAAGATGTTATGATTGGAGCCTACACTTATAGTGGAGAAAATTTCTGGTATAATGATTATGCTATTTACCCTGAAATCGGTTTTCGATATGTCTGGCGTTTTATAGGTATTGAGGCAAAATACAGGTGTTATTTTTCCATTACAAGCTATGATCAAAATATATGGTTGGGTTATGATCATCCCCAATATGAGGAATCAGATCATAATGGTTATATAAATCATTCATTCAGATGTGGATTGTTTTTCTTTTTTTAATGCTGATGTTGATAAATATTAAAAACATATGATTGCATTGATAATTAATGGTATATCGAGGTCGTGAAACTTGAAAAAGTAAATAGGTGACGAAATTAAGTTGTGATCTTTTCTAAGGTCGGCACCTTTCTCAGAAAAGACTAGAGTGCTTCTAAATAAAGATGTTTACCTTTTTCTGGAAATAACCTATTTAAAATTTTGGAAATTTACATTCGAATGTAACTTAAATTCCTTCCGAAAGAAAATTGAATTACTTACGGAAGAAAAACAAATTTGTTTCGGAAGTAAATTTGATAATATCCGTAGCTGTTTTTTGTCTGAAACCGAAACGATAGAGGAATGAAAAATGGTTGAAAGATAGAATATTATGTTTTACAACATAAATAGGTAAAAAGAATAAAAAAAGTTTGCAATTAAATAAAATAAATATTTTCTTTGAAAAAAGAAAAAACAGAACCTTAACTATGAAAAAATAACCTTGACTATGAACAAAAAAGATTTTACATTACCATTCCTTTGCTATGAAATGTAAGATCTTTTGGAGGGACTCACTTTATGGGTCCCTCTTTTTCTGTTGAGCTTATTTAATAAGCATAGCCTAAAAAGAATTTAATGCTTGTTTTAATAGTAACCTTTTATTAATTTTGTTATTATAGTGTTGGAAATAAATACATATCAGCAATGAAATATCCTATAGGCCTCCAAAGTTTCGACCAGTTGATAGAAGATGGTTATGTTTATGTGGACAAGACCGATATGGTTTACAGTCTGGCAACAGAAGGAAAGATATACTTTCTGAGCCGTCCCCGCCGTTTCGGAAAAAGTCTTCTAGTGTCTACATTGAAGAATTATTTTCTGGGTAGGAAGGAATTGTTCAAGGGTTTGAAGATAGAATCATTGGAGAAAGATTGGAAAGTATATCCTGTTTTTCATTTAGATTTCAATGGAGGAGATTTCACACAAAAAGGAGTTTTGAAGCAATGGATAAGTGATTTTATTTCTTTGTGGGAGGATAAGTATGAGCTTAAATCAAATCCCAACAATCCTATCGGGTTGAGATTCTTAAGATTGCTTGAGCATGTGCATAATATACATGGCTGTCGTGCTGTAGTTTTGGTAGATGAGTATGATAAGCCAATACTAGATGTACTGGATGTAGATAAGAACTTGGAAGAGGAGCATCGCAATATATTGAAAGGCTTCTATTCAGTATTCAAGAGTGCGGATGAACATCTTCAGTTTGTGTTTCTGACAGGTGTGACGAAGTTTTCTCAGGTCAGTGTATTCAGCGGATTCAATCAGCCTTTTGATATCAGTATGCATGGCAAGTATGAAACACTATGTGGAATATCGCAGGCGGAACTTGAGGCAACTTTCCGAGAACCGATAGATAAAATGAGAGAATTTTACAGATGTTCATATGATGCAATGATGACTATGCTAAAATCTCAGTATGACGGTTATCATTTTAGTGATAATATGACAGATGTATATAATCCATTCAGCCTTCTGAATGCCTTCTCGACGAAAAGAATAAGTGATTACTGGTTTAAGAGCGGCACACCAACATATCTGATACGTTTGTTATCTCATACTAATGAAAATATGAATGAGATAACTGGAAAGTATTATTTTGCAGAGGAGTTTATCGATTATAAAGCGACGGTTGAGCAACCATTACCGATGATATATCAGAGCGGTTACCTGACGATAAAGGATTTCAACTTGCGCCGTAATGCCTTTCTTCTGGATTATCCAAATAATGAGGTAAAGAAAGGATTTCTGTCGTTAATAGCGGGAAGTTATTTCAAGACCAACGAAAGTATCTATTCCTGGATACAGAATGCCGCAATCCTGTTGGAGGATGGAAAGATTGAAGACTTCCGAATAGGTTTAACATCTTTCCTTGCGAGTATTCCATACACAATGCGCAGGAAGGAAAATGAACGGGAGCGTGAAAGATATTTCCATTATACATTCTATTTGATAATGCGCCTGATCAGTGTATATACAGTTTATACTGAGAAAGTTCAAAGCCATGGTCGTGTTGATTGTATAGTAGAGACACCTGAATATATTTATATCTTCGAGTTCAAATTGGATGGAAATGCAGAAGAAGCAATGCGGCAGATAGAGGATAAAGGTTATGTTCGGGAATATGAGTCAGATAACCGAAGGCTTTATAAGATTGGAGCTGTTTTTTCGTCTGAAACCGGAACAATAGAAGAATGGAAAATAGCTGAAAGATAGAATATTATGTTTTATAGCACAGATGAGTAAAAATGAATAAAAAAGTTTGCAATTAAACAAAATAAATATTTTCTTTGTGAAAAAGATGATCTTAACTATGGAAAAATAACCTTAATTATGAAAGAAAAAGATTTTACATTACCATTCCTTTGCTATGAAATGTAAGATCTTTTGGAGGGGTTCATTATATGGACCCCTCTTTTTCTGTTTATCTTAAACTAAAAAGGGTTTGGAAATATCAGAAAAATAATAAATGTATGTTTTACAACATAAATAGGTAAAAAAGAGTAAAAAAAGTTTGTATTTAAATAATATAAATATTTCCTTTGGAACATGGAAAAAGTGAGAACCTTAACTATGAAAAAATAACCTTAATTATGAAAAATAGAGATTTTACATTGTCAAATTTATATTGTGAAATGTAAAATCTTTTAGAGGGATTCATATTATGGATCCCTCTTTTTTCTTTTCTATTATCCTAATAAAAAATTGAAGGATAAATTTTTATTAATGTTAGCTATATTATTACGTCGTGATTGTTTTTTTGTTTGAGATAGTAATGCCAGAAGATTAAGAGATTATATAAAAAAGGCTTCAGATACAAGTAAACAAGATAAAAGTATGATACTTCTTCTATTCGTATCTGAAGCCTTTCCAAATATAAATCATTGATACCAAACAGCAGTACCTGAAGCCGTAACCATCAACATACTTCCATTGGCTCCAACTGTTTCATAATCTAGGTCAATTGCGATAACAGCATTAGCTCCCATTCGCTCTGCCTGTTCTTTCATTTCCTGTAAAGCTGTTTCCTTTGCTTCACGTAGAACACTTTCGTATGAAGAAGATCTGCCGCCTACTATATCACGGATTCCGGCAAAGAAATCCTTGAATACATTTGCACCTATTATAGTTTCTCCTGAAACAATACCATAATATCTTGTGATATCGTGGCCTTCGATTGTGTTGGTTGTAGTTAATAACATAATAATTAGTTTATAGTAGTAAAGAAATTATGTAATCAAGGAGTTAATAAGGATTTATGATTCCTTATTTATCTCCTTGACTTTTTATCATATCAATGTGAAGCAGACATTTCTATCTCCATCTTACCGCCTTTGACTATATCAGAATGAGAGAAGAAAGGAGTTTCCAAAGATTTTCCGTTCAACTTGACAGATTTTACATATTTATTTTCCGGAGTATTGTTCTTGACAATAATATCAAAGCTGCCATTTTCAACTTTTATAGAAACTTTGTCTACCATTGGACGGCCAATTGCATATACTGGAATTCCCGGACAAACCTGATAGAATCCCATAGCGCTCAGCACATACCAAGCAGACATCTGTCCGCAATCCTCATTTCCGATAATTCCGTCCGGAGCGTTGGTATAGAAATTACGCATTATGAAATCAAGTCTTTCCTGACCTTTCCATGGTGAATCAGTCCAGTTATATAGATAAGCCATATGATGACTTGGCTCGTTTCCGTGAGCATACTGACCAATCAGACCAGTGATATCTCCCGAAGCTTCTGCTCCGTCAATCTGAGAAGAAGTTGTAAACAATGTATCCAAGCGAGTTTCCAATTCCTTACGTCCGCCAATAGCTTCGATGAAGTTGTCCATATCGTGTGGCGCAAAGAAACTCCACTGGAATGCATTTCCTTCAGTATAGTCACTCTTCATATGTGAAGAATAACGAGGATTGAAAGGAGTTCTGAACGAACCGTCGCCCATAACCGGACGCATCATTCTTGTTTCCGGGTCCAAGTAGCGTTTGTAATAAGCTGCCTTTTTCATGTATTCTTCTTCGAGAGCCTTGTCGCCGGCTGCTTTTGCAATCATAGCAACGCACCAGTCGTTATAAGCCATCTCAACGCCCCATGAAACTGATTCAGGAATAGAATCAGCAGGAACGAATCCATATTTTTCCTTATAATATACGTGCTTTGTAATGAGGTCAAGTTCGCGTGTTCCTTTGAATTTCTCAGCTAAATCTTCACGGTAAACAGAAGAACGTGCAGCAGCTTCTGCCCACAATTTCATATCTTCACCGTTTGTCAAATCCTTGCATACAAGGTCTGCAAGAACTGCCACTGCAGGATAAGCAACCATACAGCCAGTATAGCTGGAAGCCAAAGGCCATTTCGGAAGAATTGTTCCTTCTTTATATCCCTGAACCAAAGATTCGCCCATAGACTGTGCAAGAGCCGGATTAATGATTGTCATCAACGGATGAAGCGCACGGAAAGTATCCCACAAAGAGAAAGCTGTATAGTTTGTATATCCCGGAGTTGCAGTATGTACTTTCTTATCCATACCCAGATACTTGCCGTCAACATCCTGATAAGCAAAAGGTGCAATCATTGTATGATACAAAGCCGTGTAGAAATTCTTAAGAACCATAGGGTCACTGCTTTCAATCTTAAGTTTGTTCAAAGCCTTGTTCCATATATCGGCAGATTCCTGTCGTACTTCTTCAAAGTCCCATCCCGGAATTTCCTTTTCCATATTCAATTGAGCTCCTTCCGGACTTACAGGTGAAAGAGCTACTTTTACATACAAAGGCTCATTTGATTCCTTGAACTTGTAGTGGAACTTAAGGTCTTTGTCTGTATTAAGTTTCAGGAAAAGAGAATCAGAGCGGAGTTTTCCGTCCAAATACTGATAAACTGTTTCGATTTTCTCAGAGAATACAATTCTGTATGATACTGAATGAAAATGAGCCCAACCCTGAGTTTCGTATGTTCCTTCAACGATTGAATCGTTCACGAACCAGAATTCGTTGCCGGTAATTTTATGTCCCCAGTTAGGCTGAAGTATGTGTCCCAAGTCCAGCATCACACGTCTTTCCTTCGGATTGTCGTATGTGTATTTATGGAAACCTACGCGCTCTGTTGAAGTCAATTCAACATTCACTCCGAAATTATCCAGGCGGACTGAATAATATCCCGGTGTAGCTTTCTCTGTCTCTTTCTTGAAAGTTGCAACCGGCTTTATTGAATCTTCTCCGCAATATGGAAGCAGAGCGATGTCTCCCAAATCACCGATTCCTGTTCCAGAAAGATGTGTATGACTGAATGCATATATCTGATTGTCATCATAATGATAACCGCTGCTGGCATCCCAACCCATGATGTGAGTGTCCGGACTCAACTGAACCATTGAATACGGGCGAGTTGCTCCAGGGAAAGTATGTCCGTGAAAACCAGTTCCGATAAACGGGTCAACATACTGGTTCAAGTCAGCCAAAGTATCGGCTGACTGTGAATTTTTCTGCGAGCATGATACCGAGAGTAATGCCACAGCCGCTGAAAGTAAAAAGATTTTTTTCTTCACTGTTTTGAAATGATTTATTTGTTTGATTTGTTTTGAGCAAAATATATTTGCAAACTTACGGAAAAATAACGACTTACATTTATATTTGCAACCAAATTTCAATCTTTTATCATGTTTACAGTTATTTCTATATTCTTTGGAGGAATTATTCTTGGATATATATTCAAGAATATTTCTGTGTTGCAGAAACTTGGAAAACCTATTTTTACTACAGTCCTTATTTTGCTGTTTATTCTCGGAATAAGCATCGGTGCTAACGAGGAGATTGTACGGAATTTTGCATCACTAGGTTCTCAGGCATTGATACTTGCACTTGCCGGAACTTTGGGAAGCGTATGCCTAGCCAAATTAGTATATCATTTCTTCTTTGAGAAAGGAGGAAAGATATGAAAGGCAGTTTACTTGTTGTGGCAGTCTTTATGCTCGGATGTTTCATCGGTTATGCGGGAATGTATCCGGAAGAAATATTTACATTCAATGTTGAGGTGTATGTGCTTTATTTGCTTATGTTCCTGGTTGGACTGAGCGTGGGTAGCGACAAGCAGTTGAAAGATATTCTGAAAAGTATAAGACCCAAGCTGCTTCTTGTTCCTTTGTCAACCATTATCGGAACACTTTCGTTTACGGCTATTGCTTCATATTTCATCTCAAAATGGAGCATTTGGCAGTGCCTTGCCGTTGGTAGCGGATTTGGATATTATTCTCTTTCTTCAATACTTATCACTCAGTTTACCGAAAAATCTTTGGGCACTCAATTAGGTGCTGAACTTGGTGCTATAGCTTTGATGTGTAACGTGATACGTGAGATTATCGCATTGCTTGGTGCACCATTCCTGGTGAAATATTTCGGCAGACTTGCGCCTATCAGTGCTGGAGGTGCAACAACAATGGATACAACTTTGCCTATAATAACTAGATATTGCGGCAAGGAGATGGTTTTCATCTCTATTTTCCATGGTGTGTTGGTCGATTTCACCGTGCCTTTCTTCGTATCTTTCTTCTGCAGTTTGTGATTGGGAGAATGATTTGCCGATATTTTGTAGTGAGACTTTGTGCTTTGTGTTAAATATCTGAAGTATAATCATTTGTATTTTCAGGTTATTTTTTTAGGTTGGAAAACTTTTTTCATCCGCATGAAAAATTTTTTTCACAGGCAAGAAAATACTTTTTCACCCGGATGAAAAAAGTTTTTCACTAGATATCAGATAAAAGAATTATTACAATTATGAATATTAGAAAACTTACAGTTCTGTTTATATCTGCTTTTGTCGGATTGTCGGTAAATGCGTCGGACAAAAAAACGGGTTCAATTCTTGAGTTGTCGGATGTCGTTACAATCTCTGGCACTAAAGTTAATACCTTGGATGAGGTAAAAGCAAAATATATTCTTGTTGAAACTTCATCGTCGGACAGTTCTTCTTTTAAGAAAGACCGTGAACAATATTTCACGGATGTGTATAACCACTATAAAAAGTCAGGATTTGAATGGGTGACGAAATATAATTCTGAATCTTCAGCCTTGTATCTTGTTGACTCCGATGGCTTGATTTATGCCGTGGAAGAAGATTTGAGGAAAGAAGGATTGGAAAGAGTGCTTCGTGTGCTTTTCCCTAAAACACCGGTTTATCGCACTCTGGATGTTGAAACTTTCGATAAAAAGGTTTCTGAGATGAACAATTTGCAGGTAGTTGACGTGCGTACTGAGGATGAATATAATGCAGGCACAGTTCCCGGCTCTGTTCTGATTGATATGAAAAAGAAAGATTTCTCTCATAAAGCAGATTCATTGTTGGATAAATCCAAGCCTGTTGCCGTATTCTGCAAAGGCGGGGTGAGAAGCCGTAAAGCTGCTTGGAAACTGGTTGATATGGGTTTTGAGGTTCTGAATCTCGACAAAGGTTATGACAGCTGGAAGAAATATAAAGGCTCGTCGGTAATTCTTACAGCAAGGATGGAAATAAAGCCGGACTGCATTGAGGATTTCAAGGGAATAGCAGCTCCATTGATTGAGGCTACACGCAAGGAAGCCGGATGCGTCCGCTACGAACTTTATCAGGACAGCAACAATCCTTGTCTTTTCTTTTTCTTTGAAGAATATAAGGACGATGCTGCCAATCTGTATCATTCAAAGCAGGAATATCTTAAAGAATTCAAGGCAAAACGCGAACCTATGCTTAAGTCCGCGCCGAAAGCTATAGTTTATAAAACTTTATAAATCCCTGTATTCTTTCGGGGTCAGTCCTTCTCTTTTCTTGAAGAAAGTGGAGAATTGACCCACGTTCTCGAAGTGCAGTTTATATGCAATCTCTGTGATGTTCAAAGATGTACGGGTGAGAAGCTCCTTTGCATAGTTCAGCCGCAACTGAATTTGGTATTGCGCAGGAGAAACTCCCGTATATTCCTTGAATGTTTTTCTGAACCACGAATATCCGAGCCCAAGTTGCGACGCGATTTCTTCGGGCGAAAGAGGATTCTCTATCTCTGATTTCATTATTCTTCGTGCTTCGTCGAGCTTCTCTTTTACATAAGTATTTTCGAAAGAACGGTTTTTCTGCTTGTAGAATATAGTGCTTGTGATGTGATGCAACAATCCGGCAAGCATAATCTGAAAACCTGATTTTTCTTCGTTGGCGATATGCAGTAAATCTTCATAAAGGCTTAGGAGTGAATTGCTGATGCCCAATTCCAGTACAGGTTTGTCTATGGAAAAGAATCTTTTCGCAATCAGATTCTCCATATAAATTCCTTTGAATCCAATCCAATATTCCTGCCATCCGGATTCTTTGTCCGGCGAGTAGTTATGCCATTCTCCCGGAAAAAGAATAATTAAATCTCCGGCTTTAACTTGCCGTTTTTTGCAGTGGTCAGATATGAAAGAGCCGCTGCCTTTTACTATATAAACAAACTGATATTCGTTAAGTATGCGTCCGTTTTGTGGGAGAAAATTATAACTCTCCGGATGCTGCAATGGCGGATACATTGTGTGTGGCGGAATATCCTGAAATCCAGCCGTGGTCACAATCGTTCCCCAAGCTTCGTCGTTTGCGCTGTAGGTGAGATAATATATTTGGTCTTTCTTGTGTGTCTCCATAATTTATATCAGAATTGAAAGGTTTAAAATCAATATGTGTATTTTTTTATGTCTGCAAGCAGATAACTTTGCTCAAAAGTAATAAAAAACCTCAAATCATATAGCTTATTATGGAAGTGAACACTTTTCTGGCATTCGACATTGGAGCGACAAGTGGGCGTGCAGTCCTGATGGAATTCAAGGACGGAAAGTTTGAAATGGAAGAAATACATCGTTTTTCAAATGGCATATTGGAGCTTCACGGACGTTATTATTGGGATATATTCCATATCTATAATGAACTGAAAGAAGCTCTCCGTTATTGTGGAAAAAGAAATATTCGCCTTACGTCTGTTGGAATCGACACTTGGGGCGTGGATTTTGGTTTTGTTGGCCCGGATGGAGTTATACTCGGACTGCCGAGAGCTTATCGCGACCCTTACACAGAGAAATCTCCGGAGCGTTTCTTTACCGAAAAGATGTCGCAGAAAGAAGTTTATGAGCGGACGGGAATACAGATAATGAATTTCAACAGCCTTTTCCAGCTTTATCAGATGTCTGCTTATAGTTTTTCACCTCTATCACAAGCTTCTGCAGCTTTGCTTATTCCGGATTTGCTTTCATATATGCTTACGGGGAAAATGGTGTGTGAATATACTGATGCTTCAACGGCTCAGATTGTAAATCCATATACAAAGAAAATAGATGAGGAATTGTTGAATGCAGCAGGCGTTCCAGCATCGCTTTTCAGAGAAATTGTTTTCCCGGGAACAGAGGTTGGTTTGCTTACGGAAGCTTTGTGCAAGGAAACAGGATTGGAACCAGTTCCGGTTATTGCAGTTGCCGGACACGATACAGCTTCGGCTGTTGCTGCCGTTCCTGCTCAAAACAGAAATTTCGCGTTCTTGAGCAGCGGAACATGGAGTTTGATGGGAATCGAGACAGATTCTCCTATCATAACAGAAGAATCGTATAATGAGAATTTCACCAATGAGGGCGGAGTGGACGGAACAATCCGTTTTCTGAAGAATATTACCGGAATGTGGCTTCTTGAGCGTTGCCGTGAGGAGTGGAAACGCTCGGGACATGATTATTCATATCCGGAACTGTTGGATATGATGAAAGAAGAAATTCCTTTCCGAAGTTTGGTAAATCCTAACGATTCAAGTTTTGACAATCCTGAAAATATGCAGGAGGCGATTTGTGGATATTGCCGAAGAACTCAGCAGCCGGTTCCAGAATCAGTCGGGCAGTTTGTCCGATGTATATTTGAAAGTCTTGCTTTCAGCTATCGTAAAGTGTTGGATATACTTAAACGAATGTCTCCTTTTCCAATTGAATGTCTGCATGTGATAGGCGGTGGAGCCAAAAATGATTTCCTGAATCAGTTGATAGCGGATGTAATACAGATGCCGGTCATTGCCGGACCATCTGAAGCCACGGCAATAGGAAACGGTTTGATTCAGGCACGTTCTGCAGGACTGGTGAGTGACCGTTGGGAAATGCGGCGCATGATATTGTCGGTTGTTTCTCCTAAAATATTTGTTCCGAATAGTGGTGCCGGACAATATGACCGTGAATATTCTGAATATTTAAGTTTAACCTCAAAATAATATGATTATGATTAAGGAAAAGAACGTGATTGAAGCCTATGAAATGGCAAAAGAAAGATATGCCTCTCTTGGAGTAGATACAGAAAAAGCTATGGAGCAATTGCAGAAAATAGCATTATCTCTACATTGCTGGCAGACAGATGATGTGTCTGGCTTTGAGAACCAAGGAGGAGAATTGACCGGCGGAATTCAGGTTACAGGAAATTATCCCGGACGTGCCAGAAATATTGATGAGGTTCGTGCCGATATACTCAAAGCTTCGTCACTGATTCCCGGAAAACATCGTTTGAATCTTCATGCAATATATGGTGATTTTGAGGGAAAAGTAGTGGACCGTGATGAGATTGAACCTTGCCACTTCAAGAGTTGGATGGATTGGGCAAAGGAAAATGATATGAAACTTGATTTCAACAGCACTTCTTTCTCTCATCCTAAAAGTGGAAATCTTACTTTGTCAAATCCGGACGATGAAATCAGGAATTTCTGGATTGAGCATACAAAACGCTGTCGTTGGATAAGTGAAGAAATGGGAAAGGCTCAAAATGACCCTTGTATAATGAATCTTTGGATTCATGACGGAAGCAAGGAAGTTCCAGCCAGCCGGTTGAAATATCGTCAGATTCTTGAAAAATCCTTGGATGAGATATTTGCGGTTGATTATAAGAATATGAAAGATTGTATTGAAGCAAAGCTCTTTGGAATAGGTCTTGAAAGTTATACAGTCGGTTCGTATGATTTCTATCTTGGTTATGGCGTGAAAAACCAGAAGATGGTAACTTTGGATACAGGACATTTCCATTTGTCTGAAAGCATTGCCGACAAGATTTCATCTTTGCTTCTCTTCACTCCGGAAATTATGCTTCATGTGAGCCGCCCAATCAGATGGGACAGTGACCACGTTGTGGTAATGAACGATGAATTACTTGATTTGTCGCGTGAATTAGTTCGCTCCGGAGCATTGGACAGAATACATATCGGACTTGATTATTTTGATGCTACGATAAACAGAATCGGCGCTTATGTGATTGGAGTTAGAGCTGCACAGAAAGCATTGTTGCAGGCATTGCTCGAACCGTCAGCTTTGCTTCAGGAATATGAAGATTCCGGACGTTTGTTCCAGCGCCTGGCATTGCAGGAAGAAGCAAAGAATATGCCTTGGAATGCAGTGTGGGATATGTTCTGTATGAAGAATGAAGTTCCGGTAGGAAACGGATATATTACGGAAATAGAAAGATATGAAAATGAAGTGACCGGTAAAAGAATGTAGGATATGGATATTCTTGTTGGTTTACTGATTATAGCATTGGGAAGTTTGGGACAGAGTAGTTCTTATGTTCCGATAAATAAGATAAAATCATGGAGTTGGGAAAGTTTCTGGCTGGTTCAGGGAATATTTGCCTGGATAATTTTTCCATTGCTTGGAACTTTGTTGGCATTGCCTTCCGGAACCGGCATCCTTGATTTATTTCAGATGGAAGGAAGTATGATGTCCGTCTTTTACGGAATGTTGTGGGGAATCGGAGGTCTTACTTTTGGTCTGAGCATGCGTTATTTGGGAGTTGCTTTAGGACAGAGTATTGCTTTGGGAACTTGTGCCGGTTTCGGCACACTTTTCCCGGCAGTGATGCAAGGCAAGAACTTGTTTCAAGGTGAAGGATTAGTTTTGTTGTTTGGGGTGTGCATAACTCTTGCTGGTATAGCTATTATAGGCTATGCCGGAAGTTTGCGCTCACGCAATATGACAGAAGAAGAGAAGAAGGCTGCCGTTAAAGACTTTGCACTGAGTAAAGGTTTGGCAGTGGCATTGCTGGCAGGTGTTATGAGTGCATGCTTTAATCTTGGGCTTGAGGCTGGAGCTCCGGTTTCTGAACTTATGCGTGAAAAAGGGGCAAATGAATTGTTCGTTATGAATCCTGTTATTATGCTGGTAACAATGGGTGGCTTTGTAACAAATGCTGTTTATTGTATTTATCAGAATAAAATAAATAACACAGGTAAGGAATATTTTTCAGTTTCTGGAGAAGTAATAGCTAATAATGTTGTATTTTGCCTTTTGGCAGGTTTGCTTTGGTATTCTCAATTCTTCGGATTGGGAATGGGGAAAAGTTTCTTTACCGATTCTCCGGTTATGATGGCTTTTTCATGGAGCATACTGATGTCGTTGAACGTAATTTTCAGTAATATATGGGGAATTATATTAAAGGAATGGAAAGGAGCAGACTCTAAGACTGTATTTGTTTTGGTTCTTGGAATGTGTGTACTTATATTTTCTTTGATATTTCCTAATATTTGAGAATATAAAACGATTGGTATTACAAGACTAAAACTATATAAACTCAAAAACTTAAAAACTCAAAAAATATGATAGATTTAAGAAATAACAAATCTCTGATGTCCGAAATAGGACGAATAGCAGAAGTGGCAGGCTATTTATGGACCAAAGGTTGGGCTGAACGTAATGGTGGAAATATATCTGTAAATGTTACAGACTTGCTTAGTGAAACTGAGAAATCACTTCCTGCGTTGTTACCGCCAGTTGAATTGCCTGAAAAGATGACATTCCTTGCAGGACATATATTTTATGTTACAGGAACAGGTAAGAGAATGCGTTATGTGGCTCAATCACCTTTTGATAATGGTTCTTTGATTCGTATTTCAAAAGATGGCTTAAGTTATGAGATTATTGCAGAGCAGCCGATAAAACCAACATCAGAATTGCCTTCGCATCTTATGATGCATAATTATGTTCGTAGTACAGGTCGTGATAATAAAGTGGTTTTGCATACTCATCCTACAGATTTAATTGGTATGACTCATTGCCGTCGTTTTTTGGATTCTGCATTGCTTACCAAGACGTTATGGAGCATGATTCCTGAGTGCCGTATAATTGTTCCTAAAGGAATTGGAATTGTTCCATATGAAATTCCAGGAACTGTAGAATTGGCTAAAGCAACTATCAAGCAATTGGCAGAACATGATGTTGTATTTTGGGAAAAACATGGAATATTGGCAGTAGGAGAGGACTTGATAGAATGTTTCGATGCAATTGATACTTTGAGCAAATCTGCACAAATATTCTTTAGTGCAAGAATGGCTTCAGGAGAAGATCCTGTTGGAATGACTCAGCAACAGCTTGATGATTTGGTTCCGGCTTTTGGACTATGATTAATGCCTAGCTTATGCGTAAAATAGTATTTATTACTGGACTATTACTGACTTGCGTATCCTTGTTTTCGCAACAACGCGATTCAAGGGTACGCGATTATATTTCGCCTGTGCGAATTATATGGAAGCAGGATAGTGCCAACATAATAAATGGACAATATTTGTTGTCGGCAGGAAATGGACAGTCTGATTTGTCAAATAGTCGTGTGTGCCTGATGAAAAGCACGCACACACAATTTCCGGCATTACTTTTGGATTTTGGTAAAGAGATACAAGGCGGTATTCAGATAGTAACCGGAATGCCTGGAAATCATGAACCTGTGCGAGTTCGTATCCGCTTCGGAGAATCTGTAAGCGAGGCAATGTGTGATATTGACGGTAAGAACGGTGCTACCAATGACCATGCCATGCGTGATTTCCAGATTTCACTTCCATGGTTGGGTGTAACAGAAGTTGGAAATTCCGGTTTTCGTTTTGTACGTATAGATTTGATAGATGACTCAGCAGAACTTCAGATTAAGGAAATAAGGGCAATATCAACATATCGTGATATTCCGTATAAAGGTTCGTTCAAATGTAATGATGAACGGTTAAATCAAATATGGCAAACCGGAGCATACACTGTTCACCTTAATATGCAGGAATATTTGTGGGATGGAATAAAGCGCGACCGTCTTGTTTGGATTGGCGATATGCATCCGGAAGTTATGACGATAAATTCTGTTTTCGGATATAACGAGGTAGTTCCTAAAAGTCTTGATCTAACTCGTGATATAACTCCATTGCCATCTTGGATGAATGGTATAAGCTCTTATTCGATATGGTGGTTGCTTATTCAGCGCGACTGGTATTTGTATAACGGAGATGTGGCATATCTTGAATCACAGAAGCCCTATCTTACCGGACTCCTGAAACTTCTTATATCTAAGATAGATGATAATGGGAAGGAAAAACTTGATGGAATGAGATTTCTTGACTGGCCTTCAAATGCGAATCCCGAAGCTATAAATGCAGGTTTACAGGCTTTGATGGTACAAGCAATGAAATATGGCTCAGAACTATGCCTTTTGTTAGGAGAAGAAAGTCTTGCTTCAGAATGTAATAAAGCTGAGGAAAAATTACGTGAAGCGGCAGCTAATGTAATTGAACCTTTCCTTTCATTAGATAGAAAACCGACCGAACCAGGAATGAAACAGGCTGCAGCTTTGTTGGCTTGGGCAGGGCTTCTTGATGCTTCCGAAGCTGATAAGAAATATTTGTCCGTTGAAGGAGGACGTGGATTTTCTACATTCTATGGATATTATATGTTATGCTCTATGGCTTTGGCCGGTAATTATTCCGGAGCACTTGATATAATCAGAGAATATTGGGGAGCAATGCTAGATATGGGAGCAACTACGTTTTGGGAAGATTTCAATTTGGATTGGTTACCTGATGCAGCACCGATTGATGAAATTGTACCGGAAGGTAAAAAAGATATTCATGGAGATTTCGGCGCTTATTGTTATAAAGGTTTCCGCCATAGTCTTTGTCATGGCTGGGCTTCCGGACCGACTTCGTGGTTGACTGCAAATGTACTTGGTGTTAAAGTTCTTGAACCGGGTTGTTCAGTCCTTCTTATAGAACCTCATCTTGCTGATTTGGAATGGACAGAGGGAACTTTCCCGACTCCAAAGGGAATAGTCAGGATTCGCCATGATAAACGTCCGGACGGTTCTGTTGCTTCTAAGGTTGAGGCTCCGGATGGAATAAAGATTATAATTAGTAATAAGGAACATGTTGGCAAGACAACAAAATAATTAGAAACCCTTGTAAAAACTTTGTTCTTTTAAAATTACATGTTATGAATAAAAAGACTTTCTTAATATTGGCAGTTTCTGCAACTATGTTAACTGCTTGTGAACAGACAAACAATGATATAATTCCTGTAAATCTTCGTACTGAATATCTTGTAAATCCGATAGGTCTGGACACTGAAAATCCTCGTTTTACTTGGGAATATGCAGGAAAAGATACAACATTTATTCCGGGACATTATGAGATATTTATCGGAACATCTCCGGACAATCTTTCTTTGTACGACGAAAATAAGGAACTTGAACCGGATACACGTTATTATTGGCAAGTAAAAGTGTGGGACAGTAATAATAAAATATGTCGTATATCTGAAACTGCCAGTTTTGAACTTGGTAAAGGTGAGAATGCGGAATGGAAAGCAAAATGGATAACTGATGATAAGGATAAGGAATACGAACCAGCTCCAATGTTCCGTAAAAGTTTCACTGTTGATAAGTCTGTTAAATCTGCACGACTTTATGTTTCAGCTGCCGGTTATTATGAGATGTTTATTAATGGCAAGCGTGTTGGTGAGAACTTCCTTGATCCGGGATATACACATTTTGATAAGCGGAATTTATATGTGACACATGATGTTACTGAACTTTTGCAGAATGGAGATAATGCATTAGCTGCCGTTTTAGGTAATGGCTGGTATAATGAACAATCTGTTGCCGTATGGAATTTCCATGAAGCTCGTTGGAGAAACCGTCCAAGAATGTTATGTGAGATGAGGATTGCTTATGAAGACGGAACTTCGGAAACTATTGTATCTGATGATACTTGGCGTACAACTTGTGGACCATATACTTATAATAATATTTACAGTGGTGACCGTTATGATGCTCGTCTTGAACCGGAAGGTTGGAAATTTCCTTCATTTGATGACTCTTCATGGAAACATGCGCTTGAAACATCTTCTCCCTCTGATTTGATTGTTGCTCAGGAAATGCCGGGTATTCGGGTAACAGAAGAATTCAAACCTGTATCTGTTAAATCGTTTAGTGATAAATTATATGTTTTCTCCTTTCCTAAAAACATTGCCGGATTATGCCGTTTGAAGGTTAAAGGTGAAGCAGGCACACATATAACGGTTAAACATGGAGAACTGCTTAAGGAAAACGGACGTTTGGAACAGGGTAATATAAATGTTTATTATCATCCTGTAAAACCGGGAGAAGTATTCCAGATGGACGAGTATTATCTGAAAGGAACAGGTGACGAGGAAATATTTGTTCCATCATTCTCATATCATGGATTCCAATATGTGGAAGTAGAAAGTGACAAACCGCTAAAGTTAACAGAGGAGAATCTTACTGCCTTGTTTATTCATACAGATGTCAAGCCTGTAGGAACTTTTTCTTGTTCAAATGAAACATTTAATAAGATATGGAATGCAACGATGCAGGCATATCGCAGCAATCTTCACAGTATTCCAACAGATTGCCCGCAGCGTGAGAAAAACGGTTGGACCGCTGATGCTCATGTTGCCATCGACCTTGGACTCCTTGGCTTTGATGGCATAAAGTTTTATGAGAAATGGATGAACGATATTATAGACAATCAGCGTGAAGGTGGGGATATTTCAGGTATAATCCCTTCAAGTGGTTGGGGATATGGTGAGTTCCCTGGTCCGGTATGGGATGCTGTAATGTTCATAATACCAAATGCTTTGTATAATTATTATGGAACAATTGAAAGTATAGAAAAGTTGTATCCTACTATGGAACATTATCTGTCCTATCTCAAGACAAAGGAAAAAAATGGTTCTCTAACTTTTGGTTTGAGTGACTGGGTATATTGGAAAGCAACGACAAATAATGAATATACATCCACTGCTTATTATTATCTGGATAATAAACTGATGGCCCGTTTTGCTTCACTTCTTGGAAAAGATCCTACACCATATTTGAAGAAAGCAGAGGAGTTGAAGAACAGAATTAATGGAAAGTTCTTTAATACTCAATCTGCAACATATGCTGAAGGAACTCAGGCAGCACAGGCGTTAGCATTGTATCTTGGACTTGTTCCGGAAGGAAAAGAACAGGCTGTAGCAGAAAAGCTTCATGAACTGGTTGTGAATAATGATTATTTCCTTGATTTCGGTTTGATTGGTTCCAAAACAGTTCCAGCAATGCTTACTCGTTACGGATATATTGAAGATGTCATGAAAATGATTATGAAAAAAGAAGCTCCATCATGGGGATATTGGGTGGAGACTATGGGTTATAATACTTTGCCTGAAACATGGACTCTCAGTCCTGAATTCCGTGACGCATCATTGAATCATGTTTTTCTTGGTGACATATCAGCCTGGATGATGAATAATATAGCGGGAATAAATTATGATGAAAATTCTCCTGGTTTCCGTAAAATACGTATTTCTCCTCATTTCCCTGAAAATATGGATTGGGCAAAGGGTTCTTATAAATCTATAGCAGGAGAAATTTCTACGGAGTGGAAGAGAACTGCAGATGGAAAGATTAAGCTTACAGTGAAAATTCCTTTGGGAGCAACAGCAGAATTGGTGGTTAATGGAGAATCTAGGGAATTGACGGCTGGATTACATATTTTGGATATATGATATATGTTGATGTCTTTTATAATCTAGTCAAATTGTATTTGAAACATTGTAATCTTTAATAAACTATATACTTATGAATAGAATGATATTAAATGAGACTTCCTATTTTGGAGCAGGAAGTCGCGAAAGTATTGCCATTGAAGCTAAACGAAGAGGTTATAAGAAAGCATTTTTTGTAACAGACAAAGATTTGATCCGCTTTAAGGTCGCAGATAAAATCATAGAAGTATTTGATAAAAATAATATTCCGTATGAAATTTATAGTGACCTGAAAGCAAATCCGACTATTAAGAATGTGCAGAATGGTGTATCGGCATTTAAAGCTTCTGGAGCGGATTTTATAGTTGCCCTGGGGGGCGGTTCCTCTATTGATACAGCAAAGGGTATTGGCATAGTGGTTAATAACCCTGAATTCTCTGATGTTTGTTCTTTGGAAGGGGTTGCTGGTACCAGAAATAAGGCAGTTCCCACATTTGCTCTTCCAACAACGGCAGGTACTGCTGCTGAGGTAACAATTAATTATGTAATTATAGATGAGAATGCCAAGAAGAAAATGGTATGTGTAGATCCTAATGACATACCTTCTGTTGCTATTGTGGATCCAGAATTAATGTATTCAATGCCTAAAGGGCTTACTGCTGCAACAGGTATGGATGCTTTGACTCATGCGATTGAAAGTTATATTACTCCCGGAGCATGGGTTATGTCTGACATGTTTGAATTGAAAGCTATTGAAATGATAGCTGCAAATTTGAAGAATGCAGTAGATGATGGTAGTGATGTTGTTGCACGTGAAGCAATGTCACAGGCTCAGTATATTGCCGGAATGGGATTCAGTAATGTTGGTTTGGGTATAGTTCATTCTATGGCACATCCTCTGGGTGCTCATTATGATACTCCACATGGAGTAGCCAATGCTTTGTTGTTACCTTATGTTATGGAATATAATGCCAATTCTCCAGCTGCTCCAAAATATATAAATATAGCTAAAGCAATGGGAGTAAATACTGAAGGAATGAGTGTTGAAGATGGAGTAAATGCCGCAATAGAAGCCGTACGTAAGTTGTCTTTAAGTATTGGTATTCCTCAGAAACTTTGTGAAATCGGAGTGCGTGAAGAAGATTTGCATATGTTGGCAATAGATGCTTTTAATGATGTATGTACAGGAGGCAATCCTCGCCCTACCTCTGTGGAGGATATAGAGGCATTGTATCATAAAGCTTATAGATGAAAATGAGAAAATAGAAGGATATTCTTTTTATTAAACCAATTCATAGAAAATCTTATATTTATAACGACCTTAAATGTAAATATGATAGGAGTTGTTGATTGTATTATTTAATATTATAATGCTTTATTTTGAAAAGCTTTATTATACTTTGTAAAAAAGAGATATTAAGGAAATCTAACTTTAAGTGATTTTCTTAATACTCTTTTTTATTATGAATAAATAAACTATTTTTGAAAGTGATTTTTAAGATTTCATTTTATATATTTGTATTATACTTAATGTCATTTATATTAGGTATATATAATGAAAGGTGTAGTTTACTTGTCTTCAAAAGTCTGACTTTGGGGTATTTGTATATTTAGATATTTTTATTACCTGATAAAGATTGGGTAAACGTAGTTCCCACATCTTTTAATTTAATAATATTCCTATAGGGAACGGGAATTTAATACTATTTATATGGAATTCTATATTTTAATTAACAATGTAAAGCAAGGTCCTTTTTCTATTGAAGAATTAAAAGCAAAAGGAATTTCAAGAGAGACAATGGTTTGGACTGCTGGACAATCACAATGGTTGCCGGTATATCAAGTTCCCGAGTTGAATTCATTAGTTCAGGAAATTCCTCCAGAACCACCAACTACCAAGAAAGAAATGCCAAAGACATGGTTGGTTGAATCTATTTTGGTTACAATTTTATGCTGTTTGCCTTTTGGTATTGCCGGTATTGTAAATGCTACTAAAGTTGATTCTTTATATTTGAGTGGAAATTATGAACAGGCTCAAATACATTCAAACAATGCCCGAAAGTGGATTATTTGGTCGTTAGCTAGTGCCGTTATTTTCTGGCTTCTTTATTTACTAGTTATTGTTTTTATTGCTTTTTCAGCTAGTAGTGATGTTAATTATTAAATATAAATATTATGGAAACAAACACTTGTCCTAAAACATGGTTAACAGAATCAATTCTGGTTACTATTTTTTGTTGTTTACCTTTTGGTATAATTGGTATTATTAATGCATCCAAAGTCAGTTCTTTATATGCTCAAGAAAAATATGCGTAGGCAGAATTAAGAAGTGCAAATGCTGAAAAGTGGGTTAAAATATCATTCTTTGTAGGTTTGGTATGTGGTATTATTTCGTTTATAATCAATTTTCTACATTTGTTTTAATGTCTGATTAAATGAATAAAATACTTTTAGGAATTTTAGCTGTATCGGTTTTGGTTTTGATTTATTATAAATTCAATCCAAGTGATATAGCTATTTTTCCCAAATGTCCGTTTCTATTATTAACTGGGTTAAAATGTCCTGGATGTGGCTCTCAAAGAGCAATTCATAGTCTTCTTCATTTTGATATATTGGGAGCAATAAGATATAATTTATTATTTGTTTTATCACTACCTTTAATAGTAATATTATCTTATGCAGAAATAATGAGGAATAAGAAACCTGCATTATATATAAAGTTACATAAGGCAAAATTCATTTGGTTTATCTTTGGAACAGTTATTTTATGGTGGATTATCAGAAATATTTTTGATATATGATTATAAACAAAAACATCCAACCTATAAAAAGGCTGGATGTTTAATATGAAATTCTTATTATTTAAAAAGCATCGGAACAAATTCTGACAAGTAAATTCTCCAGTTTCTCCATATATGTCCACCATCACTTTCTCTGTATATATATGGATAATTATGTTTGTCTAACATTTCTCTGTATTCAACATTAGCTTTATAAAGGAAGTCTGTTTTTCCTATAGCAATCCAATAAAGTTTTGGTGCTTTTTCAAATTGTTTTGCCAACTTACCCTCTAAATTTTTATAGATATCAGAATCCTTTTCTTTATCAGGAAGAATTGCAGCAGAGAACAGACCAACATAGTCAAATTTATCAGGATATTCTTTTGAGATATGTAGAGAATGATAACCACCCATTGAGAGTCCGGCAATAGCACGGCTTGATTTCTTCTTATCTACTCTATAATTTTTTTCTATGAAATTTATTATTTCAGGGAAAGTACTTTCCATTGTTCCTTCCATAGTTCTAGGAAGAGCAGTTGTTGGTTTATATAAACCAAGAGATGATTCACCTGGTGCTGCCTCTTGGTCTACATTTCCGTTTGGCATTACTACAATCATTGGTTTTGCTTTCCCCTGAGCAATAAGATTATCTAAGATTTGAGCAGTTCTTCCAAGAGTTATCCATGCTTCTTCATCACCGCCCATACCGTGTAATAAATATAATACAGGATAACGTTTTCCACTAGTTTCATAACCAGCAGGAGTATAAACAGTCAGTCGACGGTCATATCCTAATGCGTCACTATGATACCAGCGTTTTGAGACTGTTCCATGAGGTACTTTATTCACGCTATATAAATCACCAGGCTCACCTTTAACTATAAAAATATTAAAGACTGATGCTACATCACGGCTTACATATACATTGTTAGGATCTGTAACTTTTAATCCGTCTACAATGAATGAATAGTTATATAATTCGGAAGCAAGTGGTTCTGGTGTTGTATATTCCCATACTCCATCTTTTCCTTCTTTAAGATTTGCATCTCCCGGAACATCAACTTTACCGAATTGAGTATCAATTTTTACTGTAGGAAGAAAATCACCTGTAACTTTTACCTGAATTGCTTTAGGTGCGTAATATCTGAAAGTTACAGTATTATCCGGATTTATCTCCGGAGAAACAATGTTCTGGCCACCCCATAGCGATTGCTGGGCAAAAGTGGCAATGCAGATAAAGAATGCTGCTAATAAAAGATTTACTTTTCTCATGGTTTTAATAATTTAGAAATAAACTTGTGGTTTAAAATTTGTTTACTTCTCAAATATGGCAATTATATTTTGATGTTTATATGCTTTAAGTGTATAATTGTGTATTAATTGATTAACATCAAGATGATATTGCTATTTACATATAATGTATGCTTTATAATGAGTATTTTCATTAATTGGGCATAATGAGAAATATCCTTTGATTATTTTCCCATTATTAATAGAAAGAGGATAGGATTCGCACATTCCTTTATGCTTTCTTAAAACAGCTCCTTTTTCTTTTTCAAACGAAACTATGAATTTACCAGTAGTTTCATTATGAATAAAATTTCTTGACAGTTGCAAAGCTACCATTCCCATAGTGCATCTCATATTAATTTCTACACATGGGTGAATGTAAAATTCATTGTTTTCCTTATAAATGAGCATATCAACACCAAGAAAACCTTCATATTCATTTGAGAATATTGTTTGTAAGGCTTTGATTAGTTTTTCTTTAGTCAATAGTATTTGCTCTTTTGATACATATTTGATAAGTTCATTCTCTAGTATATCTTCTTTTCCTAATAAATTACCGCTATATGCTCCGCGTTCTTCAGTAGAGAATACAGATAGGCCTTCGTATTTGATATTCCCTTTACCATCAGAATAGAATTCCATTGCAAAGTCCATATATTTATCTAATGCTGGCTCTATACTGACTTCTCCTTGTTTCTCAATTACACTTTTAGCCCACATTTCTTCTTTGTTTCCCCAGCGCTCAGAATCCTGAATCCATAATAGTCCTCGGCCAGAAGAGGAAAAAGGTGATTTAAGAATCAACTTTTCTTTTCTGTGCAGATTAATATAATCAGAAAGCATATTGATATTATTACAGAAAAGAGGGACTGATGGAAGTTTGAGTGACGGATATTCACCAGACAATATTTCAAGACATAGTCGTGAAGATTGTCTTCCTGTTAGAACCTTATATTTCTCATTCCATTCTCTGACGTTTATTTTATTATTATTTAGTAAAGAGAAAATATTTAGGGCTTGAGGTGATATTCCCCATGGGAAAGCTTCTATGTTTTCGTCAGAAATTAATCTCTCTTTAATATTCTTACGATTAACAGGTTTGGCTAATTCTTTATTGAATATTTGTTCACAATGTTGATGAAAAGTTATAGAAAAATCTTGCTCGGTTAGAACAAAGTCGTTTGATTTACCATACCACATAGGCAATAAGGATAAATCTTCAGTCATAATTCTTACATTTGTAGGAGCAGTATAATTCTTTTTCCCTTGCCAAACGGCAGTTTCGTGTCCTGGGTTGAAATAGTGAATATTAGCCAATGTTTTTAGTTTTTAGAATGATAAAAACTGCGGGCCGGCAAGAATAAATATAATACATGCCAACTCGCAGTCTGTAATATAGGAGAAATGTTATTAATCCAAATTTTCGTCGATTGTCTCAATTTTTTTGACAGTAAGAGCCATATCGTCTTTTAGTTTTTCAATCTTACGTTCCATTTCTTTGATAAGACCGTTTCCTCCTTTAGAAGAAATATTTAGGAATCCGATGTTATTTTCGTATGTTTGAAGTTCATTTTTCATTCTGTCATACATACGCATCAATTTTTCCCTTTCATTGTATAGTTTGTTTTTACTGCGCTCACCGCTCATTATGTCGTTTACATTGTTGCGGAATGACTGCATTTTTCTATCATTCTTACTTATTTTAAGTTTATCGTATAATGAGTTTACAGCATCATGGTAAGCTTTGTAAATTTTGTCCTTTTCCTTGAAAGGGACATGACCAATAGAATTCCATTCAGCAATAAGTTCTTTCAGGCTATCAAATGCGTTTTCAATATTTTCTGATTCTAACAGCTCTTTAACTTTTGCGATAACAGTCTTTTTCTTTGCAAGATTTTCCTTCTCTTCGTTTTTCTGGGAACTAGTGTTCTTTTCTTTTTGTTCGAAGAAATAGTCACATGCAGTTATGAAACGTTTCCATATAGCATCTGAATGCTTACGAGAAACTGAACCTACAGTTTTCCATTCTTTTTGCAAAGCAATGAATTTCTCAGTTGTAGCTTTCCAGTCTGTGCTGTCCTTTAATGATTCTGCTTTCTCACAAAGTTCACGTTTCTTTGCAAGATTATTGTCCATTTCAGATTTTGCCTGTTTGTAAAATTCTGTTTTCTTGTTGAAATAGTTATCGCAGGCAGCACGGAAACGTTCGAAAATTTTGACATTATATTTCTTTGGAGCAAATCCAATAGTTTTCCATTTTTCTTGAAGTTCCAGAACAGTTTTACTTTTATCTTCCCAGTCTTTATAAGACTTTAAAGAAGAAAAGTCAATAGCTTCAATTTCTTCGCAAATAGCTGTTTTTGCAGCTAGATTATCCTGTTCTTTAGCTTTCAGTGATTCAAAATGCTGTTGATGGCGTTTATTTATAACTGTAGAAGCAGCTTTGAATCTACTCCACAAACCATCTCTTAACTCTTTAGCAACCGGACCGATTTCTCTCCATTGCTGGTGTAGTTTTTGCAACTGATAGAAAGCAGAAACAGCATCCTCTTCATCTTTTAGTTTTTCAACAGTTTCACACAACGCTGTTTTCATTTCAAGATTTTTCTTGAAATCGTAGTCGCGGAACTGATTGTTTATTTTTATGATATCATAGAATTTTTCAGAGTAGGTCTGATAGCTTTTCCATAAATCATTAACATGTTCTTGAGGAATATTCTGTATTTCCTTCCATTTTTGTTGTATTTCTTTGAAATCGTTGTAAAGCTTGTTGAAGTCTTCGTGGCTTTCACATAAGGCTTTCAGTTGCTCTATTAACTGAAGTTTTATAGCATAGTTTTCGTTTTTGATACGTTCTTCTTCTGCTAAAATCACAGCTCTTTTTTCCTTATATTCTGCCAATAATGCTTTCAGAGCGGTTTCTTCTTTATTTTCGGGTACTGTAAAATCCTTTTCTTCGCCGCCGTTTTCAATAAATTCTTTTTTCAATTCGTCAACTTCGTTTCTTCGGATTTTATAGAAAGCTTGTTTTAAAGCTTCCACTTCGCTACGAGTTGTTTCTTCCGGATTACTTACTATCTGACTTAATTTTTCCAGAATTCCTTCTTTGGTCAGCTTGTTTGCAGCAACATTTGCTTCGACAGAATTATTTACTGTATCCATAGAGCTTTCTGCATATTCAGCAGAAGCTGTTTCATTTTCTAATTTGCCTGCGTCTTCAGCAGGCAAATTTGTCTCAAGAGTGTCCTTCATATTCATTGTGTTTAAATAAGAAAAGGATATAACATTCCCACTATTATTTTACAAATAAAGCTAAATAATTTGGTTTAACCTCATATTTATGCAAGTATTTGCAGATTTAAATTAAAAAATGCGAATATATCTAACCTAAGAAAGATATAAGAACGCCTGCAGCAACAGCTGAACCAATCACTCCGGAAATATTACTTGCCATACAGTATTGCAAAACATGGTTTTTTGGATCATATTTCAATGCAATTTCGTTGGCAACTCTCGAAGCCATTGGTACAGCACTCAGACCTGTCGCACCAATAAGTGGGTTTATCTTCTTTTTACTGAACAAATTGAATATCTTAACAAAGATAATACCTCCGGCAATTGACAGAGCAAAAGCTAAGAAACCTCCGATAACTATTCCAATTGTTGTCAGATTCAGGAAAGCTTCAGTTGTCATTGTTGCTCCAACTGAAAGACCTAAGAAAATTGTAGCAGCATTCATAATACTGTTGGATGCAGCGTCGAACAAGCGTGATGTGCTGTTCCCAACTTCTTTGATAAGATTACCGAACATCAACATACCAATCAGTGGCACAGCACTAGGAACAAACAGTGCAACAACTGTTGTAACTGCAATCGGAAATATTATTTTCAGAACACGAAGATTCTTGATTTCAGTTGTAGAAGGAAATTTCTTTTCCTGCTCCTTCATATTGATGGATAATTCTTTTTTCGTACATAATAATTTTACTACTAAAGGAATTATTACCGGAACAAGTGCCATATAAGAATATGCAGCGATAGCAATAGGACCAAGCAAATGAGGCGCTAGTTTAATGGTAGTGAAAATGGCTGTTGGTCCGTCTGCTCCACCAATAATACCGAGTGAAGCTGCTTCTTTCGGAGTAAATCCCATTAGTATCGCAACTAATAGCACAGTGAAAATGCCAAGCTGTGCAGCTGCTCCAAAAATTGAAAGACGCAGATTGCGAAGCATCGGTCCGAAGTCTGTCAATGCACCAACACCCATAAATATAATAGGAGGTAAGAATCCGGTTTTAATGAGCATATAATATATGAAGTTCATCAAACCTAATTCGTGAGCAATGTCGTGCAAAGGCATTTCCCATATATTCTTCATCACTCCGTTTATTTCTATCATTCCGTTTTCGTCAGCTTGGATAACGCCCATTTCTCCACCAGGAAAATTGGCGAGCAATACGCCGAATGCTATCGGAATAAGCAGTAATGGCTCATATTGTTTTTTTATACCCAGGTAAAGCAATATGAAAGCTATTACATACATAATCAGAAACTGCGGTTCAGCAATAATATTGCTGAATGCAGTCATCTGATATAAATTGTCGAATATATCGTTCATTATTGTATAGTCATTAGTACATCATCTTCCGAAACTGCATCGCCTGGACCGAAACAGATGGAAGTAACTGTACCGCTGAATTCAGCGCGAACAGCATTGTATGTTTTCATTGCTTCAACATAACATAGAATATCTCCTTCATTTACTTTGTCACCTACAGCAACAGGTTTATCTGAAGTATTCTTTACAAGGAAGAATTTTCCTTCAAGAGGTGAAAGAACTTCTTTGCCTGGTCCATTTGCTTGTTTATTTTCCACTATAGGAGATGGATTTGCTGCAGGTTGCTTTGTTTGTTCGCTGTTTTGACCAAAAGAAACTGTTACGCGATATGCCTGACCATTTACATCTACAGTCATAGTTTGCGGGCCATCAGGCAATGCAACCTTTACTTCAGAAGATGTAGTTTGAGTATTTGCAGGTTTAGCCTTTTCTGATCTGCGTTTTGCAACATCTGCTTTAAACTCGATTTTGGCTTTTCCAGAACGATAAGCCTCATACTGTGCAGGATGCATAGCATATTCAAACAATTCTTCTTCATCCTCGCCAACTTCCCATTGCTTTTCGTTCATCAGTTTACGATATTTATCCAACGAATTAGGATAATTGTCCTGAGGATTTCCTTCAAAGAATTTACGTCCTTCAGCATAAGCTTTGTCAATCAGTTCCTGTGCAAGTGGACCAGGAAGTCTGCCGGCTTTACCAAGAAGCATATCCCAAATATCATCAGCAATCATGCTCCAGCGTTCTTTGCCTTTTTCCATTTGCATAACATTCATAAGAGCAAGATTCTTGACATACTGGCTGAATGGAGTAACTAGTGGAGGATAACCTACGCGTGGCCAAACGTATGCAACTTCATCGAAAAGCTTAATGAGCAAGTCGTCCTGAGTGAGTGCCGGTTTTCCACTTTTTGCACGGCTCTTGTTTATTGATTCAAGATTCTTTTCCAAATCAGACATCAGACTTCCCATCATTCCACCAGGAAGACCTGGAGCTATAAGCAGAGAGTTCATCAATCTGTTTCGTGGACTTATATATAAACCTAAGAAGTCGTCCATAAATTCCTGAATCATAGAGCGAACTTTCATATATGCGCTCATGTTGATTTCAGGAACATTGAAACCGGCATCTTTAAGCATAGCCTGAACAGTAAGCAAATCAGCATGTCCGGTTCCCCATGAAAGAGGTTCCATGCCAACATCTATGTAGTCGCATCCAGCTTTGCAAACTTCGAGGATTGAAGCAACATTGAATCCAGGACCAGCATGACTGTGATATTGTATAGTAATTTCCGGATATTCTTTTTTGATATTGGCTACAATCTGACCGAGAGTATAAGGACGGCCGATACCTGCCATATCTTTGATACATATTTCATCTGCTCCAGCTTTTATCAATTCATATGCCATGTTTGTGTAATATTCAACAGTGTGAATTGGTGAATGTGTGATACACAAACAGCACTGTGAAATCATACCAGCATCTTTAGCATATTTGATAGATGGTATAATATTTCTTACATCATTCAAACCGCAGAATGTGCGGGCGATATCTGTACCTTGTGCTTTTTTAACTTTATAGAATAATTGACGGACATCTGCAGGAACAGGACTCATGCGTAGGCCATTCAGAGCGCGGTCCAGCATATGTGTTTGTATTCCTGCTTCATGAAAAGGCTTTGTCCATTCTCTTACGGAAATATTAGGATTTTCTCCAAACAGCAAATTAACTTGTTCAAAACCTCCACCATTAGTCTCTACGCGGGCAAAACATCCCATTTCTATAATGGCTGGAGCAATACGAGTCAACTGATCTACTCTTGGTACATATTTCCCGGCAGATTGCCACATGTCACGAAATACCAAGCTGAATTTAATTTCTTTTTTCATGATATTATATTGTAAAAAAGGTTGTACATTAAAGTATTTATAAGGATTGTTCTAAGCTTTTTCTATTTTTGTGACTTTCCCTCTACCATGGGTAATAATGCTTACAGCTGAAATAATTGCAGCAACTTCTTCGTTAGGAAGATTTGAGGGAGAGTTTGTTTGTTTTAAATTTTTTGATGGTTGAATTTTCACTTCTTCGGGAGCATACTTATTTACAAGTATAATTAGTCCTTTCCCTAAATAAATAACGATAAGAAGAATGGCGAAAACTGTTGTCATTCCAACTATCATAAGTAATAGACCTGTTCCTAAGTTTTCCATAATATATTTAATTAAAAGCACTGTTTATTTGAGGTTTAACAATGTGTCTGCCTATTTTTAGCAATGCAAATATATAAAAATATTTTATCTAACAGCTGATATTTGTAATATTTTGTAAGTGTAGTGGTCTCGTAAATTTATTAATGTTATATAAATATCTTATTTTGTTATAAATAGATAAGATATAATTTAAACGTATTTCTATAATAATATTCAGTGTCGTGAAATATAAACTTTTTGTGTGGTTAAATATTTATTGACATAATGATAAAAATTACATAAAGATATTGTGTATCTCTTGTTTATGTGATAACTTTTTGATAATTTTCCACCGTAAAATAAAGATATGTACAGGTAATATTTTCTATTATAAAGTCCATTTATATAGATATGTGTATATATTGGTTTTTTAAGAATTTATTACCTTTGTGAGAGATTTAAAGAGGTATTTGATTTTAATCAATTTTTGAAGAAAAGCTTATTAGGAGGTTCAAATTTCCATTGAGCTGGTGAGATTTGAAACAATAATCTAAGTTGGCTATTGTCTTTGAAATAAAATAGAAAACTATGTCACAGAAACTTTTGATTCGAGATTTAACGCTGAGAGACGGACAGCAATCATCATTTGCAACCAGAATGAAACAGTCTCAGATTGAACGTGTGTTACCATTCTATAAAGATGCAGGTTTCTTTGCAATGGAAGTATGGGGTGGAGCCGTTCCAGATTCAGTTATGCGTTATTTGAATGAAAATCCTTGGGATCGACTTGAGAAAATTAAAGCAGCAGTTGGGGATGTTTCTAAGTTGACAGCTTTATCCAGAGGACGAAATCTCTTCGGCTATAGTCCTTATACTGATGAGATTATTGAAGGATTTTGCCGGAATTCAATCGAGTCCGGTTTGGGCATAATGCGTATATTCGACGCTTTGAATGATGTTAACAACGTAAAGTCTACAATCAAGTATGTACGTAAGTATGGCGGAATTGCTGACTGTGCTGTTTGTTATACTATAGATCCGCATTTTACTTTCGCTGAAAGAGTGAAAGCTGCTTTGAAAGGAAAGAAACTTCCAAAAGCTGTGTTTACAGATGAATATTTCTTGAAGAAGGCAAAAGAAATGGAAGCTCTTGGAGCCGATATGATTACAATCAAAGACATGAGTGGTTTGATTCCACCTCGTCGTGTTGGTGGTTTAATCAGATTGTTCAAAAAGAATCTAAGCATTCCGGTTGATTTCCATACACATTGTACTCCAGGATACGGATTGGCTTCAGTTCTTACTGCTATTGTAAACGGTGTTGATATTGTTGATACTAATATGTGGTATTTTGCCGGAGGTCCGGCTGCTCCTGCTATTGAGCTTATCTATATCTTCTGTAAAAAGATGGGTATTGATTTGGGTATCAATATGGAAGCTGTAGCAAAAATTAATGTTGAGTTGAAAGAAATCAGAAAAGAATTGGAAGCTTTTGATGCGGTAAAACAATTCCCGAATCCTTTCAATCCGTTGACTGATACATTGCCTGCTGAAATAGATTCTTTGTTTGACAAGGCTATCGAACTTGCCCGTGCTGACAAAGAAGAAGAATTGCTGGACGTTTGCCACAAGATTGAAGCATATTTCAATTTCCCGAAACCAAACGAATTGGTTAAGAATGCGGAAATTCCAGGTGGTATGTACACAAATATGGTTGCTCAGTTGAAACAGTTGAAAGCTGAATCTATCCTGGAACAGGCAATGAAACTTATTCCTCATGTTCGTTTGGATGCAGGTTTGCCACCGTTGGTTACTCCAACAAGCCAGATTGTCGGCGCTCAGGCTGTAAACTGTGCTTTGGATATAAAGAACGGAAAACCAGTTTATTCAAATGTTTCAAATCAGTTCGTTAATTTGGTAAAAGGTGAATATGGAAAGACTCCTATACCTGTTGACCCAGATTTCCGTCTGAAAATTGCTGGCGTACGTGAAGAAACTCCGTATGATACTTCAAAATATCAGATGCAGCCTAATCCGGAACTTGAGGATTGCGGCGGAGTGAAATTGGCGGAAAATGAAAAAGAGGTTTTGCTTCTTGAATTGTTCCCATTGGTTGCTAAATCATATCTGACTGGCGTTAAGAAGGCTAAATATCAAGCTCAGATGCAGAAAGAAGAAGTTGCTGCTCCTGTAAAAGAAGAAGCTGCTCCTAAGGCTGAAACTCATCGTCCCATTACCGGTCATGTAATTTCTGCTCCAATGCCTGGACGTGTTATAGCTATTAAGGTTAAGGAAGGCGATGTTGTCAAACGTAATCAGGAAATGCTTGTTCTTGAAGCCATGAAGATGGAAAACAGTATTTTGTCTGATTATCCTGGAACTATCAAGCAAATTCTTGTTTCAGAGGGTGATGCAGTTGCTGCAGATGCTCCTTTGTTTGAATTGGAATAAGAAGCTTTGTTCTTTTACTAAAAAAGGTATGAACGGAATTTTGTTTTAGTTCATATAAAATATTTCCGGGGCCGAACCTATTAGTCCGTAGGTTCGGCCCTATTTTTATTTATATATTGCCCCACGCAGACGTAGGTTCGGATATGTTTTCTGGCAAATATGTATAGATTTATGCTTGAATTCCTTCCGTAAGTAATGTATTTTTCAGGGCAACCGCATCAAAATTTGTAATCATCAGTGAAGTGTTTATCTGTGCCTCACCTTAGATTTGCAGCGGCAAACCGAAACAGAAATAGAAATGATAAATTTGCAGTGAAATGAATCCATCCAAGTATTTTTCAGAAGTTACCGATCCTCGTGTAACAGGTCGTTGTCTACATTTGTTGTCAGACATATTAATGATAGGTTTGTGTACTTACCTGACAGGCGGAACAGATTATGAGGATATGCGTCTGTTTACCTTGGAACGTGGAGAAAAACTTAAGGATATGCTTTCACTTCCTCACGGTGTACCTTCAAAAGATACGTTTGAGCGTGTGTTTCAACGCATAGACCCAACCGAATTAGAACATTGTCTTTGTAGTTATGGGAAGTCAATCCTGTCGGATTTATCAGAAAAACAGATTGTTATAGACGGGAAGAAGCAAAGTGGGACATCGCCGACCTCTCGCGGGAATAAAGGTCTGTACATTTTGAATGCCTGGGTAAGCGAGAACGAATTCTGTATATATCAGAAAAAAGTGGAAGACAAGTCCAATGAGATAACAGCCATTCCCGAAGTGTTGTCAGCCATAGATATTGAGGATGCAGTTATATCCATAGACGCTATGGGAACGCAACGTGAGGTTGTAGACTTGATACTTGAAAAGAAGGGGCATTATCTATTGTCGGTAAAAGGTAATCAGAAGTCTCTATATGAGGATATTGAATGTGCTTTTAAAGTACACGGCGGCCTTGATTCGGATACGACTGTGGAAAAAGACCATGGAAGGATAGAAGTCAGGAAATGCAGCATTCTTCCAGCCATGGAATATCTGCTTCCGGAAACCATTCAATCTTGGAAAGGACTAGGGACGATTGTAAAAATGGAATCAAGTAGGGAGATGAACGGGAAAACGGCTCTTGAAACCAGATATTATATCAGTGACGAGCAAGGATTAAGTGCGTCTTACTTTCAAAAAATAATAAGAGGACACTGGAGTATTGAGAACCAACTGCATTGGCATTTGGACGTTACTTTTAAAGAGGATGATTGCAGAGCGAGGAAAGGATATTCATCACAAAACCTGTCAGTGATTAGAAAAGTGGCTTTACATATCATCTCTGAACAAAAGGATAAGTTAAGCCTTAAAAAAAGACTTTACAAGGCAGCTTTGGATATTAACTATTTAAAAAAGTTATTGCAGTTCTGACCGGATGATCTGAATCATAAAAAAGAGGCCTCTTTTTATAAGAGACCTCTCATAAGATCTTACGAATCATAGTCGAAAGACTTTGGTTGGTAAGCTTCCAAAATTGGCGTATTGACTAGCATGTTTCTTTCCCATACCTTCGTGCTAAACTTAAAACTTGAAAGATTAT
Source organism: Parabacteroides sp. KHUB-01 (assembly GCF_056640935.1). NCBI lineage: Bacteria > Pseudomonadati > Bacteroidota > Bacteroidia > Bacteroidales > Tannerellaceae > Parabacteroides > Parabacteroides sp. KHUB-01. The sequence goes on from NZ_CM153256.1 coordinate 2,533,242, forward strand.
GTTTAGCGAAAAAGATTTTGAAAGACTGTGGTTCCTCTACAAAACCGAGGGTGAGCCCAATGGAGTTTCCATCAACTCGTTCTGCATTGGTAACAATATTCCATACACGGCATTCTATGACTGGTTCAAGAAGACACAGAAAAAGGTTGTACCTGTAGAAGTTGAAGGAATTCCGGAAGAGCTGATTCGGACAGGCAATGAAGAACGGCAGGAGGTTGCTAAAGACAAGCTCAAACGTACAACTCCCCATAAAGGAAGCATTATGGTGACGATAAGAACTCGTGAGGGCTTGTGCATACAGAAGAAAGGCTTAGACTATCAGGGGCTGAAAACACTGGTAGAGAAACTGGAGGGCTTATGCTGAGCATCAACGGTCTTCACAACTTCTACTACCTTCCTGAGCTTCACGATATGAGATGCAAGGCTCAGCGTATATGCGAGATAATCCGAGGTCGATACCACCGTGATCCATTGAATGGTGATGTTTACATGTTCATGTCTAAAGACCAGCGCAAGGTTCGCATGATACACTATGAGCGCAATGCCTATTATCTTCATGAGAAGTCCTTCATAAAGGGCTACAGGTTCATGAGGATAGAGCGCAAGGATGACGTGACAGTGTATAAGATAGACTGGAAAGACCTGGTCACGATACTTGAAACTCCGGTAATAACGAGCATAAGAATTTAATGATAAAACTCTGAATATCAGCAATAAAAGCTCTCTAAATATTTGCGTATCTCACTGAAAATGAGTATCTTTACATAAAATTTAGAGAACATGGAAACAGAGGAACTTATAGAACACATACTCAGACAGAAGCATCTTGAAGAGATGATGAACAGACCCGAAAAGGAGCATACACCCCTTGAAGGTATGGATAATGAGCAGATAAAGAGGTTCGCCCTGTTCCTGTTTGAGGAGAATCAGAGCAAGAGCAAGCAGCTTGACGAAATGATAGCACGGCTTGATGAAATAGGAAAAGACCTGAAGGAGTCCAATAAGAAAATAGACTCCCTTACAAATGCCCTGCTTAAGGCAAACAGCAAGGCTGACAAGGTTGTCCTTGAATACAAGCTCCGCGATAAGGAGTATAAAAAACTTGAGAAAAAGTATAATGCCCTTTTAGAACGTCTTTCCATTATGAATACCCAGACCTATGCCTCTTCCAAAAGTCTCAAAGGTATTGACCGTAAAAGGGTCGTAAAAGGGAAGCATGATGACAAGGATGATTTTGACGGTACTCCTACTGCTCCACCAAGCGAGGTCCCACAGCCGGACTCTTCCGCATCATGCGACACGCAGGATACTCCGAAGGCTTCCCTTTCCAAGGAAAGACCATACAGGAAAGGAATGACATACAATAAGACTTGTGTAGGTACACCGATTATACACAGGTCTGATTATACAATGCTTCCTGAGGATTCTGTTGTAATATCGTCAAGCTACCGTAAAATAAGAAGCATTGTGAGCCATATTGAGGAACATCACTTTGAGGTACTTAAGGTGAAGCATGCCGACGGCAGGATTGAAAGCATGTTCCTTCCTATGAAGGATGACGTCCGGGCAAGCCTTTATGACGAGATAGTACCGGGTACAAGCATTACGGCAAACATGCTCTCGTATCTGATGTTTAACCGCTTCCAGATGTCAACACCGGCATACAGGGAGGCGAAGAACCGTCTGTCGGATATGGACTGGAACACCTCTGTGCAGAACCTGCTGAACTGGGCCGACAAAGGTGCCATGCAGCTCAATAAGCTGATACCTGCCCTCAAGAAGATTGCCCTTCAGGACGGTGCCAACGTGAATGTGGACGAGACATGGCTCCGCTATCACGCATACAATAAGAAACGAAAGACCTATATGTGGTGTCTGGTAAACAGAAAAGCGCGTATAGTCATCTTCTTCTACGAGGATACAACGGATGATGAAGGTGTACAGAAACATGGAGGCAGGAACAGAAATGTGTTGAAGGAGTTCCTTGGTGATGCAAAAATCAAATCACTGCAGAGTGACGGTTACAACGTATATATGTATCTAGACAATGAACTTATGGATATAGAGCATCTCTGCTGTCTGGCTCATGCAAGAGCCAAGTTCAAGTACGCCTACGACCAGGGAAGTCTGCAGGCAAGAATCTTCCTTGAGCTGATAGCAAAGCTATACGGCATGGAAGAGACTTACCGTCGGGAAAAACTTACTGCGGACGAGATTTACAGCAGAAGGAACGGTAAGGAAACGACGGAAATCATCGAGAAGTTAAGGACGGAGCTTTATGATTTGCTGGCAAATCCGGATGAGAGCCGAAGCGAACTTATGAGCAAGGCCCTTAACTATCTGAAGAACTTCTGGAATCAGATCTTCTCCTACAGAAATGACGGAGAATACTCCATAGACAATATGACAGCAGAAAGAGCGATAAGACCAATCACTGTCCAACGAAAGAACAGCCTGTTCTTCGGAAGCGTGAAAGGAATACAGAACTCCGCAATCTATAATACCTTTATAGAAACCTGCAAACAGGCAGGAGTCTCCTTCAGGAATTACTTCTGCAAGCTGCTAAGAGAATTAAAGAAGGGAAGAACGGATTACGAAAACCTTCTTCCCATGACAATATGCAAATAATAATCGTTAAATTTGTGGATTCTTTTTTAGACGGGTGCCGACTGGCGCCCGTCTAAAAGGGGCTACCCTAAAATTGGAAGTTTACCTTTGGTTGTAAAATCGACACGTAAAAAATCCAATCGCTAAGGTTGTTTTTCATAGTTAAGGTTTTGCTATCCGCAATATCCGCTTTATTTCCCAAATAACACATTTTTTTCAGAACTATTTTAACAAACCTGTTGCAAAACATATTTTGAATGGAATTTTGGTGCGGTTGCCCTGTGTATTTTTCTTTCGGAACAAAATCATTTTCTTTTCGGAAGTAATTTGAATTACATTCGGATGTAAATTTAGGCAGATTCTAATAGGATATTACAGAAAAAAGGTCGGCATCTTTTTTCAGAAACACTACGATGTTTTTTTGGAAAGCTGCCGACCTTTTTTTTGAAACATTACGTCGTTATAATTTTTGTGCCCTTTTTTACCTGATTATATACAGAGAGTTTGCCGTTGTTAGTTTCACAATTTCTTTACTTTGTTGATATATAGGTGATTGTTGTGAAGTTTGAATGTTTTTTAACATAAGGCTTATTTGATGTTGTAAACCTGTCTAATGAAAGTTGGGCCAGACAAAACTTGGATTATATAATTTTCGTATTAATATTGATTTTTTCTACCTTTGCCAAGCCTATATGTTTTTGAGTCCTATCATCTTGTCTGAAAACAGAAAAGGTAAAGTTTAAAAACAAGAAATCAGTAATTAGTATGGTGAATTTTTTTAAGTCTATATTTTCCGGTAAAGAAGAAACAGAAGAAGAATTGAAAGCACGTAATGAAGAGAAGAATTTCGATATATTGAAATATGATGGAATACGTGCTACAAAAATGTGTGGTAAATTGCCTTATGCGATAAAGTGTTTTACTGAAGCCTTAAATATAAAGGAAGATATGGAAACACGTACTTTGCTTGCTTCGGCATATCTTTCATTTGGAAAGCCAGAAGAAGCATTGTTGCAGGCGAATAAAATGGTTGAGCTTGAACCGGAAAATATTGAGGCTCGTCTTATCAGAATACACATATTGTTTTTGTTGGATCGTGACTCTGAAGTCCCTGCGGATTGTCAGGCTATAATATCTGTTGACCCGGATAATTATATGGCATATTTCCAAATGGCAAAGGCAAAGAAAGCTATTGGAGATGTTTTTGGTGCTATTGCTGATCTAACAAAAGCTATAGCTTTGAAAGATGATTTTGCAGGAGCATATCAGTTGAGAGCTGAAGTGTTTTTGCTAATGCGTCAGGGAAAAGAAGCTTTGGAAGATATTTCGAAAGTTATAGAACTGACTCCGGAGGAAGAAACTGCATATTTGTTGCGAGGAAGAGTTCATGCTCTTATGAATGATGCGGAAAAAGCAGAGGCGGATTTTTCTTATGTGTTGGAATTGAATCCTTTCCAAATAGATGCATATTTGCTTAAAAGTAGTTTGATGACGGCTTTGGGTAAAAATGAAGATGCTCTGGCTTTCATTGATGAAGCAATTGAAGTTAATACCGAGTCTGGAGCCTTATACGCAGAAAGAGGACGTATCAGAAATATCCTTGGAGATAAAAAAGGAGCATTTGAGGATGTGAAAAAATCTGTGGAACTAAATCCGAATGGAGAGGTTGCTCAAATGTGTAATGGTCAGCATTCCAATTTCGGAAACATGTATAAAGGAGGAATATTTTGATTTTTCCTTACATCCTAATAATGTAATTGTCTGAAAATTCTTGTCAACTTGCTTTGTTGTCAACTCGTAACCTGAACATTAATATTGCCGGATATCGGTAAATATAGAGGGTTTCAGTAGGTACGGAAATAAACTTGACAAAAATTATTCTGCTAATTCTTTGTTTATTAAAAAAAAGGCTCTATCTTTGCGGCTCGAATTGGTATGCAAATAATTAAATAAAAATAGAAACGATGAAAAGAACATTCCAACCATCTAACAGAAAAAGAAAGAACAAACACGGTTTCCGTTCAAGAATGGCTACAGCTAATGGCCGTCGCGTATTGGCTGCTCGTCGCGCAAAAGGTAGAGCAAAATTGACAGTATCTGACGAATACAACGGATAATTCTGTTTGCGGAACGTAAAAGATTTAGTGAAAGTAAAGGTTTTATATGAAAGCCTTTACTTTCTTTGTTTTTATACGTATCTTTGTTATTGGTTATGAGTTGTGTTTGTAGTCGCAACTCAAGTCTTTTAACTCAAAAACAAGAACAATAGAAAATGGACAATTGGGGAATAAGGTTTATCAAGAATCCTTTTGTATGGAATTTTTTGTTGATGATAGTTGTTGGCTGTGCTTTGGTTTATGGAACTTTAAGCTGGCTTGATAGTTATACGCGTCATAACGAGGCTGTTGTTGTTCCTGATGTGAAAGGTTTGTCGTTGGAAAATGCTGAAAAATTATTTGCAAATTCAGGTCTTCGCTATAATGTTATAGATTCAGTGTTCTCAAAAGATGTAAATCCGGGAGATATCGTTGAGGTTGTGCCGGAGGCTGGTTCGAAAGTAAAACAAGGACGAATAGTTTTTGTTACAATAAATGCCTTGACAGCTCAGATGGCTTCTATGCCGGAAGTAGCCGATTTGTCTTTTCGTCAGGCTTATGCAGTGTTGCGTTCACTTGGATTTAAGAAGATAGAAGTTAAGTTTGTCCCAGGAGAATATAAAGACTTGGCAATAGGTGTTGAGCGAAATGCGGTTATGATACCGAAAGGTGAGAAAGTTCCGTTGTCTTCAACAATAACATTAGTTGTAAGTAATGGTCAGGATGTTGTTGATTCACTGGCAATAGATAGTTTGGATATGGCTCCTGTTGAATCGTTGGATAGTGATCTTGAAAAGTGGTTTTGAAAATGAGTGATTTTATTAATGATATTGACGACGATTCGTTAGACGAAGATTTCTTGGATTTTTCAGAGGAGGAAGCTCAACCGGAAGAATACGAGCATTTTCGTTTTGTGGCAGATAAGGGACAGAAACTTTTGCGTGTTGACAAGTTCCTTGTTGACCGTATGACCAATACTACCCGAAACCGTATACAGCAGGCTGCTGAAGCTGGAGCTATACGCGTTAATGATGTCCCGGTCAAAAGTAACTATAGGGTTAAGCCATTTGATGTGGTTACACTTGTGCTTGACAGACCTCGATATTCAAATGAAATTGTTCCTGAAGATATTCCATTAAATATAGTATATGAGGATGATGATTTGCTGGTTATAAATAAACCGGCAGGTTTGGTTGTACATCCTGGTGTGGGAAATTGGAGTGGAACTATGTTGAACGCTCTTGCATATCATCTTAAGGATGACCCTCGTTTTGATGTCAAGAATCCGAGGATGGGATTGGTGCATCGAATAGATAAAGATACTTCTGGTTTACTTGTTGTTGCCAAGAATCCTGAGGCAAAAGCTCATTTGAGCCTTCAGTTCTTTAACAAGACTACAAAGCGAAAATATAGAGCTTTGGTTTGGGGTATTGTTCAGGAAGATGAAGGAACAGTGGTCGGTAGTATCGGACGCAATCCTAAGGACCGTTTGCAAATGATGTGTTTCCCTGACAATTCTCAAGGTAAATATGCTGTTACGCATTACACAGTCCTTGAACGCTTGGGATATGTTACATTGGTTGAGTGTCGTTTGGAAACCGGCCGTACGCATCAGATACGTGTACACATGAAGCATATTGGTCATGTGCTTTTTAATGATGAGCGTTACGGAGGAAATGAAATATTGAAAGGAACAACATTTTCAAAATATAAACAATTTGTACAGAATTGTTTTGCCATTTGCCCTCGTCAGGCTCTTCATGCAAAGACTTTGGGCTTTGTTCATCCGCGTACAGGAGAAGAAATGTTTTTTGATTCTGAAATAGCAGATGATATGGCTCAGCTAATAGATAAATGGCGGACATATTCAACAACTAAAGAGTTATGATTATGAAAAAGAATATAGCAATAGTGGCAGGAGGCTATTCTTCAGAAGTTGTAGTTTCCTTAAAAAGTGCTGAAGGAATTTATTCTTTTATTGATAAAGACAAATATAATTTATATATTGCAATCCTGAAAAAGGAATATTGGGTTGTAAGACTATCTGATGGAACAGAAACTCCGATTAATAAGAATGATTTCAGTTTTTGTGAAAATCAGGAAGTTAAGAAATTTGACTTTGCTTATATAACAATACATGGAACTCCGGGAGAGGACGGACGCCTACAGGGATATTTTGATATGATAGGAATCCCTTATTCTTCATGCAGTGCCTTGGTTAGTGCTCTTACATTTAATAAATATGTATGTAATCATTATCTGAGTGCTTTTGGTGTTAAGATAGCGCGTTCTATACGCCTTATGAACGGACAGACAATTGAGGCTGATGAGGCTGTGAATCAACTAGGTCTTCCTATATTTGTTAAGCCTAATGATGGCGGAAGCAGTTTTGGCGTAACCAAAGTCAAAGAAAAAGAAGCTTTGCAGGCCGCAGTTGATAAGGCTTTTGCTGAAGGCAGAGAAGTGGTTTTGGAAAGCTTTATAAAAGGAACTGAGGTGACTTGCGGTTGTTATAAGATTAAAGGGAAAGAAGTTGTTTTCCCGATTACGGAAGTTGTAACGAGCAATGAGTTCTTTGATTACGACGCTAAATATAACGGTCAGGTTGAGGAAATAACTCCTGCAAGATTATCTGAAGATCTTACTTTGAAGATTCAGCGTGAAACATCAAGAATATATGATATTCTGGGAGCAAAAGGCTTGATACGTGTAGATTATATTATTCCGGAAGATGGTGAGCCTATGTTGTTGGAAATAAATACTACACCGGGAATGACAGCTACTAGCTTTATTCCACAGCAAGTCCGTGCTGCAGGGCTGAATATTACAGATGTTATGACGGACATTATTGAGGATTCGTTGAATAAAGCAGTTATTTGAATTTCGAGTAACTGAAAAAAGTCTAATGAGAGTATTAAAGAATTATGGGTTGAAAGACGTGTGGATATTTTTATAAATATGTCTCAGACTCGTTGGAAAATATAAAAGTTATGGATATAGAAACAGTTTCCCCAAATTTTGAGGACATCCGACCGCTGAACCAAAGTGAAGTGAAGGGTGCTATAGAAGAACTGCTGGCTAATGACGACTTTAAACGAGCAATTCGTTACATTAAACCTAATATGGACTGGGAACAGTTTGCTGCAGCTATGCGTTCATGTCAGACAAAGGAGCAGTTTAAGTCAACGCTGTCCTATGATGCAGTTATGACTGTTGCGAAAAAGACCACATTCTCGCTCACAGTTTCAGGTAGAAGCCGATTGCCGGAAGGAAAGCCTGCATGTACATTTATGTCAAATCATCGTGACATTGTTTTGGATGCGTCATTCCTTAATGTATTGCTTTATGAGGTTGGATATGGCATGACTCAAGTAGCTATCGGTGATAATCTGCTGATTCGTCCTTGGATTGAAACTTTGGTTCGTTTGAACAATAGTTTTATTGTGAAACGAGGTGTTTCGGTTAGACAGATGCTTGAAGTTAGCGGAACACTGTCTGCATATATAAATAAAACTATAAAGGAAACAGGTGAGTCTGTATGGATTGCTCAGCGTGAAGGCCGTGCTAAAGATTCCAACGACCGTACGCAGCCAAGTTTGCTTAAGATGCTTGCTATGGCTGGAGGAAATGATATCTTGTCAACCCTAGTTTCTCTTAATATTGTTCCGGTTTCCATATCTTATGAGTATGACCCTTGTGATTATCTGAAAGCAAAAGAATTTCAGCAGAAGAGAGATGATCCTAACTATCATAAAACTCAAAGAGATGATTTGCTGAATATGGAAACAGGTATATTGTCTTATAAGGGAAGAGTGCATTTTACTATTGCAGGTCCTATTAATGATGCAATAAAATCGCTTGACCCAACTATGGATAGGAATGAACTCTTTGCTTCTGTAGCAGCTATAATCGATAAGGAAATATATAAGAATTACAGATTCTATCCTGGTAATTATGTTGCCTATGATTTGCTGACAGGCTCTCATAGGTTTAGCAGTCATTATAGCGTGAAGGAAAAGAAGAATTTTGAATCCTATTTGCAAGGTCAATTGGATAAAATAGTTTTGCCTAATAAGGATGAAGCATTCCTTCGTACTAAAATATTAGAAATGTATGTTAATCCATTGAAGAACTATCTTCAGACAGTAGGTCAGACAGTTTGATGATATAATTGGTGATTATGCTGAGGGGAAATTGATAGCGTTGAGTTGTTCTTTGCTCTTCCTGTGTATTTCTTACCTTATTATTATAATGTAAAAAATAGAAGTCTATGAACAGATTGGGGTTGCTTATAGTAGTTATGCTTTCGGTGATAACGACAGCAATGGGGCAGGTGGAATTCGGCGTTCGTGCCGGAGGTTCCTACTCTTCATTGACTCAGCGTTTTGAAGATTCGTATATGTCGGGAGGAAAGATGGGTTTCAGTGTTGCTGGTATTGCTGATATTCACCTTTATAAACGTCTTTCATTGCGTCCTGAGATAGCATTTGTGAATCAGGGAGGAAGCTATTATTCACAACCCGTACAGTCTGAGTTGGCAGCATATAATAAGTATAGATATTATTCAATACAGGTACCAGTCAATTTAGCCTTTTCATTTAATTTATCAGATATACTATTTTCGGTATTTGCTGGTCCGGCATTGGATTTTTCGTTGTTTGGCAAAACTAATACTCAAAGCAATGAATTAGATTCGGATATAAACTTTGGAGTTGAAAAGGAGAAGGATCTGAAACGCTTTGATTTGGGAGTCAATCTTGGTATAGCTGTGGAATACAGTAAGTTCTTTTTCTCAATAGATGCTTTATGTGGAACTTTGGACAGGCGTTCTGTTGAGAGAAAAGGTGAGTCTTCAGTTTTTCAGAATAATGTTACATTTTCTCTAGGGTATTTTTTCAGAAAGTAAATACTGAACAATATAAATATGTAATAGTCTTTTTCGTAAAGCTTTTGGATTGCTTAGCGAAAAAGACTATTGTTTTTTTGTTTTATACTTTATTATGAGATATTCTGCTGAATATCATATAAAAATTTTTGTATTTCAAATAAAAGTAGTAATTTTGCAAGCCGATTATTATCAAATTGTACTAAAAGTTTAGTTCTTAGGACATTGTCGTTGCATGTGTCCGTAGCGGCAATAGAATAAGAAAGTTTTTTTGATTTATTAATTATTAAAATTTTAAGCAGTGGATACTTTAAGTTTTAAGACCATTTCTGCAAACAAAGCAACTGTAAACAAAGAATGGGTCATCGTTGACGCTGAAGGCCAGACTTTGGGTCGTCTTTGTGCAAAAGTAGCAAAACTTTTGCGCGGCAAGTACAAACCAAATTTTACTCCGCACGTTGATTGTGGTGATAACGTAATTATCATCAATGCAGACAAAGTAGTTATGTCTCGTGACAAAATGAACAGCCGTGTTTATTTGAGATACACAGGCTATCCAGGTGGACAGATTGAATACACTCCAGCCGATTTGATGGCTAAGGGTCCAAGCTATTTGTTCCGTAAAGTAGTAAAAGGTATGTTGCCAAAGAATCGTCTTGGTGCAAAACTGTTGAACAATATGTATGTTTATGCAGGTACAGAACACAAGCACGAAGCTCAGCAGCCTAAGTCAATCGATATAAACTCATATAAATAATAACAATGGAAGTAGTAAATGCAATAGGAAGACGTAAAGCCGCAGTTGCTCGCGTATTCATCAGCGAAGGAACAGGAAAGATTACAATCAACAACCGCGATCTTGCAAATTACTTTCCTTCATCAATTCTTCAGTTTATTGTAAAGCAGCCGTTAGCAAAATTGAACGTTGCAGAACAGTATGATGTTAAGATCAACTTGGACGGTGGTGGTTTCAAGGGTCAGTCAGAAGCTGCTCGTTTGGCTATCGCTCGTGCATTGGTTAAGATTAATCCGGAAGACAAAGCTGCATTACGTGCAGAAGGCTTCATCACTCGCGATCCTCGCTCTGTTGAACGTAAGAAACCGGGTCGTCCAAAAGCTCGTAAGAGATTCCAGTTCAGTAAACGTTAATTTTGAGTTTGTAAGTTTGTTAGTTTATAAGTTTGTCGGTTTGCCGGCTCAAGAACTTAAAAACTCAAAAACTAAAGAACTGAAAAAGCGTTTAGTATCTAAACTTACAGGATTCATTTTACATGCAGATGTGCAGAATGACTACCTGAAGGTTGTATAAACAAAGAATGTAAACGATTTAAGAAAGAAAAAACAATGTCAAGAGTTAATTTTGATCAATTATTGGAAGCTGGTGTTCACTTCGGACACTTAAAAAGAAAGTGGAACCCTGCTATGGCTCCTTATATCTTCATGGAGCGCAATGGTATTCATATCATTGACCTTTATAAAACAGTTGCTAAAGTAGATGAAGCAGCAGAAGTAATGAAAAACTTGGCTAAACAAGGTAAGAAAGTACTTTTCGTTGCTACTAAAAAACAGGCTAAACAAGTTGTTGCTGATAAGGCTGCATCTGTTGGTATGCCATACGTAATCGAACGTTGGCCGGGTGGTATGTTGACAAACTTCCCTACTATCCGTAAAGCTATCAAGAAGATGGCTACTATCGACAAGATGACAAAAGACGGTACATTTGATAATTTGTCAAAGAGAGAAAAATTACAGATTACTCGCCAGCGCGCTAAGTTGGAAAAGACTTTGGGTTCAATCGCTGATTTGACTCGTCTTCCTTCTGCTTTGTTCGTTGTTGACGTAATGAAAGAACATATCGCAGTTCGTGAAGCTAACCGTTTGGGTATTCCTGTATTCGGTATGGTTGATACAAACTCAGATCCTAGCAACGTTGATTACGTTATCCCAGCTAACGATGACGCTACAAAATCAGTAGAAGTTATCTTGGGTGCTATCTGCGAAGCTATGAACGAAGGTTTGCAGGAACGCAAAGCTGAAAAAGTTGATGCTGAAGCAGCTGGTGAAGGCGAAGCTCCAAAAAGAGAACGTAAAGCTAAAGCTGTAAAGAAAGAACGTACTAAGAAAGAAGACGAAGAAGCTTTGAACGCTAACGTTGCTGGTAAGTACGCTAAAGACGAAGAATAATCAATTGACAGTTGAACATTGACAATTGAAGATTAAATTCAAAATATAATGGACAATTGGCATTGGCAGTCTTTATAATTGTCAATTGTCAATTGTCCATTTTCATTTTAAACCGACTTTAATACTAATAAATAAAAGAATAATATTATGGCTGTAACTATGGCAGATATTACCAAGCTTCGCAAAATGAGTGGAGCTGGTATGATGGACTGTAAGAAGGCTTTGACAGAGTCTAACGGTGACATCGATAAAGCAATGGAAATTATCCGTAAAAAAGGACAGGCTATTGCTGCAAAACGTTCTGATCGCGATGCTTCTGAAGGTTGCGTATTGGCAAAGAAAGATGGTGGTTTCGCTGCTGTTATCGCATTGAAATGTGAAACTGACTTCGTTGCTAAGAACGCTGATTTCGTTGCTTTGACTCAGGCTATCCTTGATGCTGCTGTTGCTAACAAATGTAAGACTTTGGACGAAGTTAAGGCTTTGCCAATGGGTAACGGAACTATTCAGGATGCAGTTGTTGACCGTAGCGGTATCACTGGTGAAAAAATGGAATTGGATGGTTATAGCGTAGTTGAAGGTGCATACGTAACTACTTACAACCATATGAACAAAAACCAGTTGTGTACTATCGCTGCATTTAACAAAGAATCTGCTGCTGCTCACAACGTAGCTATGCAGATTGCAGCTATGAACCCAATCGCAATCGATGAAGCTGGCGTTCCTGAATCAGTTAAAGAATCAGAAATCCAGGTTGCTATCGAAAAGACTAAAGCTGAACAGGTTCAGAAAGCTGTTGAAGCTGCTTTGAAGAAAGCTGGTATCAATCCTGCTCACGTTGACAGCGAAGATCATATGGAAAGCAACATGGCTAAAGGCTGGATTACAGCTGAAGACGTTGCTAAAGCTAAAGAAATCATCGCTACAGTTTCTGCTGAAAAAGCAGCTAACTTGCCACAGGCTATGATTGAAAATATCGCTAAAGGTCGCTTGAGCAAGTTCTTGAAAGAAGTTTGCTTGTTGAACCAGGAAGATATCATGGACGGTAAGAAGACTGTAAGAGAAACAATGAAGGAAGCTGATCCTGAATTGCAGATCTTGTCTTTCAAACGTTTGACTTTGCGTGCTGAATAATATTAAATATTCTGCTAATAAAAAATCCAACTAACATTAGTTAGTTGGATTTTTTTTGTTTCTATATTTATGCATTTTTCAGAATATCTGGACTTCCACATTCCTCTTTCAAGAATGTTTCGATGTGCCTTTTTTTCTTTTCCTCCAGAATTTCATCAATCTTGATTAATATTCCTGTTTCCTCTACTTCTCCGAACTCGTGATTGATTGCTGTGCCAAACACTTTCATTTTTGGAGAAAGACTCATATACGCATTTACAAGTGGCGGAACATTTATGCCTAATTTTCTCACCTCCTGATTCAGTATTTTGTAATCATCCTTGAAATCATTGTTACAGAACAAATCTTTCATCAAATCTTCATTAGTGTCAGTTTGCAATGGATATATTGGTGAAACAAGAGATTCCTCGTCCGGAAAATGTTTTTTCAGAAAATAGAGAATCATGTTTCTTGCTTCGGTATTATATGTATTATACATCGTAACTTTACCAAAGAAATATTGCAAAGTTGGATTTACTACCGGCAATGCTCCAAGTCCGTCCCATAAATTGTCAAGGACAAACAAACCTTTGCTACTGTTGCGTGTCGCCTGATATTCCAATGCAACAAATGAGCGACCTAATTCAACGGTATAAGGCAGATACTCTTTTATGAATTTCTGTGAGAAATTGAAAAGATGTGATGTAGCAAGTACAGGTTTGCCATCTTTGTCAAATCTGATATCAGAACCACAGAGGAAACGATAACCGCCAAGTATTTGCTCATCATCCGGATTCCATACGATAAGCTGTCTGTAAGCATCCGGCATCGTGTCAAATTCGTCTATGTCAACAGCTTCTCCTGTTCCTCCTCCATAGAATCTGAAAGCGGCTTCGCGCAGTCTTCCAATCTCTTGCATAACATTGGGTGAGTCTTGGGCTGTAATGATATAGATTTCATTGTTCGACTTATTCGTCCGTCGAAGCATTTTTTCCTTGGTAAGCTCTTGTTTAAGCAAATTTCTGTCAACAGGTGAAATAATGTCTTTCATATGCGAATTTATTATTTTGCTTTGAGATTATACACAATATTCCTTACTTCCTTTGCCCATTCGTCGGCTTTCCTTGTTTTGTCAAAAGTTTGCCATGGAATCGGCTTGCCAAAGTAAACATTAAACACTTTCTGCTTACTGCAGAACATCTCATCAGGAAGATAAATCATGGCAACATTGAATTTGATGCCTACAAATTTCCTGAGTTTGTCAATATTATAGAAGAAATTAGAGTTCTTTCCTTCGAAAAAAACCGGAACAATATCTCTTTTATATTCTACGGATTTTTGTATAAACGACTTCTTCCACTCCAAATCAGATATAACGCCGTTTTCTTTTCTGGAACATAATCCGGCAGGAAATGTCAGTATTTGTTTGTCCGACGAATACGCATTATCAATCAGTGTCGCATTCCGTTTGCTTTGCGCTCCATGTTTGTTTATCGGAATAAATATTGACTGTAAGTTAGGTATAAATAATAACAAATCATTCACAAGATAGAGAATATTATTGTCGAACTTCTCACCAATTAAAGCCGACAGGCAAATTCCATCCAGTCCTCCCAATGGGTGATTAGATGCAAATATGTAGCGTTTATCAGTTGGTATATTTTCCAAGCCGTTAGGATTTATTGTTATACCGAAATATTTAATAAGCGCTTTCATAAAATCTACACCATCCAGGTCTTTATATTCCCTTAGAATGTAGTTGATTTCATCTTGATGAATAGTGCGCTTCAAATAGTTTATCAGAAATTCCGGAACTTTCTTGGCTGCAGATGGAGCCTTTTTGTACAGAATTTCTTTAATGTCTATTTGAGGAACATTTTCGTTTATCATGTTTTGTTATATATTTTTTGCAAATATATTATATTATAATCAAATGGAGTGTTCAATTGTTCCTTTTTTTGAATATTATGTGCTTTTACTTGAAAAATAGTATGTCAGATGTTTTGCCGAATGATTTTTTTAATTTAATACTATCAGATGTGTTCCATATTGATTGTTAAAACTTTAAAACATAATGATATTGTATTATAAAATCCTTATTTAAAGTTCAGATATATTTCTTGTAAAATCAATAATTACCGTTATAATCTTAAAACTAAGTCTTAGATTATAGAAACTAAGCTTGGGTTTCTAAAAACTTAGATTTAATTTGTATAAACTAAGACTTAGTTTTCAACTTAAATAACTACTTGTAAAACTATAGCGAAAGTATTTGTAGTTTGAGATAAGAGATTCTGTTAGAGAAGTGGCTTATAGATTGGTTTTTCTGGAAATATGCCTGAAACATTTCAATATTAAAAAGCTTGACTTGGTGATAGATTGGATTTTCAGCCGTTCATATAACTTGCGGATAAATACCTGTTGAAAACTTTTTCTTACTTTTCGCCATTTTTGATATGTTCATGTATATGGAAATATGTAACTTTACAATCTAATTGATAGGGATGTAGCTATGTGGCATAATCCGTGTATTAATTTGAACGCTAAGAAATGGAAAATAACGAATTTAATTATCATATACCTGTGTTGCTTGAGGAAAGTCTGGAAGGCATGAATATAGTTCCGGACGGCACTTATGTGGATGTTACTTTCGGCGGAGGCGGTCACTCGCGTGCCATATTGAAACGCCTTGGAGATGATGGTTGCCTTTACGGTTTCGACCAGGATGCGGATGCCGAGAAAAATATACCGGATGACGAACATTTCATTTTTGTCCGTAGCAATTTCAGATACCTGTATAATTTCATGCGCTATCATGGTGAGGTTGGTAATGTTGATGCTGTTTTGGCAGATTTAGGAGTGTCTTCTCATCATTTTGACGATAAAGACCGAGGCTTCTCTTTCAGATTCGACGGAGCTTTGGATATGCGAATGAATACACGTGCGGGCGCAACTGCAGCCGATGTGCTTAATGAATATACCGAAGAAGCTTTGGCTGATTTGTTCTATCTCTATGGAGAGTTGAAAACAGCACGTAAACTTGCTTCGGCTGTTGTTAGATATCGTTCGGAAAAGAAAATTGAGATGATTGCCGATTTGCTTGAAATAGCCAAACCTTTCGTTGGAAAAGACAAGGAAAAGAAAGTGCTTGCGCAAATTTTCCAGGCTCTTCGCATCGAGGTCAACGATGAGATGAGAGCTTTGCGCGAAATGTTGCTGGGCACATTGAAGATTCTTAAACCTGGAGGAAGACTTGTAGTCATCACATATCATTCCTTGGAAGACCGTTTGGTTAAGAATTTCATCAAGACTGGTAATTTTGAAGGAAAAGTGGAGCAGGACTTTTTCGGAAATGTAGCTTCTCCTTTCAAAACAGTGAACAATAAAGTAATTGTTCCGTCAGCGGAAGAAATACAGCGCAATCCGCGTTCACGAAGCGCAAAACTCAGAATTGCGGAGAAATTGTAAAAGCATAAAGAAGTTTGACTCAATATAAAAGAATAAGTAAAATGCCGGAAAATAAAGATTCAAAACATATATCAATTTGGTATATACTTGGTGGTGGTATATTGAAAGAAGACTTTATAGTCAAACATACACGTATGGTTGTGTTGGTTATTTGTTTGATTTTCTTCGCAATAACTAACAGATATACTTGCGACCAGAAGTTGAATGAGATAGACCGTTTGCAACAGCAATTACGTGACGTCAGATTTGAAGCATTGTCTATTTCTTCAGAATTGACCGGCAACAGCCGCCAGTCTCAGGTTGAGTTACTTATCGAAGAACAAGGAATTGATTTGGAAGGAGCGAAAACCCCTCCATATGAACTGTATAAATGATGAAAACTGAAGAAAACGAAATAAAGGACAAACCTAAGGACAATAATAAGAGAATCTGGGTATATTATAATATTGCGATTTTTATCCTGAGCCTTGTTCTGGTAGCTATTATTTGGCGAACATGCACAATTATGTTCGTTGAAAAAAGCCAATGGGAAGAAGTTGCAAAGCATCAGGTGCGTCCGAACCATACAATCAAGCCTGGACGTGGAAATATTTATTCTTGCGACGGGAAGCTGATGGCAACAAGTGTGCCACGATATTATACATATATCGATTTCCGTTCCGGTCCTTTTTTGACAGATACTTTCTTGCATTCCAAATATAACGGAATAGATTCATTGTCAATTTATCTTTCAAGAAAGTTCAAGGATAAGACACCTGCAGGATATAAGGCATACCTTAGAAGAGGTCTTGCTTCAAAAAGCCGACAGTTCCTTTTGGTTGAGCGTAAAGTCTCTTACTACGAACTTAAGGAAATGAAGAAATTCCCGTTCCTGCGCCTGAAGAATAAATATCAGAGTGGTTTTTATTATAGGGAAATGGTTCAGCGTGAGAAACCTTTCGGCTCTTTGGCTTCACGAACTATTGGAGATATTTATGGTGAGATTGATACATCCGGAGTTTCAAGAGGAAAGAATGGCTTGGAGTTGCAATACGATTCTTTGCTCCGTGGTGTTCCTGGAGTAAGTTCAGTTCGTCGAATTGGTGGACGATGGACTAATGTTACGGAAGTTGAACCTATCGACGGTATGGATATTATTTCAACTATCGACATAAATATTCAGGATATAACTGAAAAGTCATTGGTTGATATGTTGAAAAAGATTGATGCCGCTTCGGGAACTGCAGTCGTAATGGAAGTTGCAACCGGAGAAATCAAGGCTATTACCAATATGGCTCGTATCCGTGAAGGAGTTTATGCTGAAACAAAGAACCATGCTGTTGCAGACGAGATAGAGCCGGGTTCAACTTTCAAGGTTGCTTCAATGATGGTAGCGTTGGAAGATGGTGTTTGCCAGCCAGGTGATACGGTTGATACAGGAAATGGTATTTATATGTATCATGGCTCTAGAATGACAGACCATAACAACAACAGAGGCGGATACAAGAAGATTACGGCAGAACAGGCTATCTGGAATTCATCAAATATTGGTGTAGCCAAGATAATATTGAAAGGCTATGAAAATAACCCGACAAAGTTTGTTGAAGGATTGTATCGACTTGGCTTGAATGAGGATTTGCATTTGGAGATTCCTGGTGCCGGAAGAGCTAAAATCCGCCGTCCGGATGATACACTTCGTTATTGGTCAAAAACTACTTTGCCATGGATGTCATTCGGTTATGAAACTCAGATTCCTCCTATTTATACTCTGACATTCTATAATGCCATAGCAAATGGAGGAAAGATGATTCGCCCTATATTCACTAAAAGGATAGTGAATAATGGAAAAGTTGTGAAAAGCTTTTCAACAGAAGTTGTCCGTGAATCTATATGCTCGGAAAGGACGTTGGAAATAATCAAGAGCATGTTGTTGGGAGTTGTTAAGCATGGTACAGGACGTGCGGTTGACTCTGAGGTTATTAATATAGCAGGAAAAACCGGTACGGCACAGATTGCTTCCGGCGGTGTTTACCGAAGAGCAGGACACCAGATTTCGTTTTGCGGATATTTCCCGGCAGAAAAACCTCAATACAGTTGTATTGTAGTTATCCGACAGCCAAGAATCGGTTATCCTTCCGGCGGTGTAATGTCCGGTGGTGTTGTGAGAGCAATTGCTGAGAAGATATATGCAAGCCATACTATTAATAATGTAGAAGAAATTGCTCGAGATTCAATGGCTGTGTTATATCCTTCAGTTAAATCTGGAGATTTGAATGCTCTTTCAACAGTTCTTGAAGAGTTGGATATTGATTTGGATACCGACAGTCTGACTCAACAGCAATGGGTAAAAGTAAATAGTAATCCAGACGCTAACACTTTGGTGGCTGAAGATATAAATATAAAAGACGAATTGGTTCCTAATGTTGTTGGAATGGGAGCCAAAGACGCTATTTATCTTATGGAATCAAAAGGTTTGCGCGTACATATAAATGGTATGGGCAGAGTTGCGTCACAAAGTATTTTACCTGGAAGACGAATAGTGAAAGGACAAACAATTTCTTTAATACTGAGATAAATTATGAAACTTGAAGATTTAGTTAAGGCATTAAAAATATATGTTCTGCATGGAAATGCAGAAGTTGAAGTAGCAGGTGTTCAGTCTGATTCAAGGAAAGTTGCTGAAGGTGATATGTTCGTAGCAGTTCGCGGAACAGTTTCTGACGGACATGCATATATAGAGAAAGCAGTAAACCAGGGCGCTTCAGTTGTTGTTTGTGAGGAAATACCTGACGGTATGGAGTCTGAATGTAATTTTGTTGTAGTCCCTGATTCGGCAGAAGCTTTGGGTTTGCTTATCTCGCAGTGGTATGATAATCCTTCACGCAAGCTTAAACTTGTTGGAGTTACCGGAACAAATGGAAAGACAACAATTGCTACGGTGCTTTACAATATGTTTCGTGTAATGGGTCATAAGGTTGGACTTATATCAACAGTATGTAACTATATTGATGACAAGCCAATACCGACTGAACATACTACACCTGATGCCATAACATTGCATTCATTGATGGCGCAAATGGTTGAAGCCGGATGTGAGTATGCATTTATGGAAGTCAGTTCACATTCTATTGACCAAAAGCGAATAAGCGGATTGGATTTCAATGGCGGTATTTTTACTAATTTGACAAGAGACCATTTGGACTATCATAAGACTGTTGAGAACTATTTGAAAGCTAAGAAGAAATTCTTTGATGACCTTCCACCATATGCTTTTGCTCTTACAAATGCAGATGACAAATCAGGAATGGTTATGCTTCAGAACACAGCTGCTCGTAAATTGTCTTATTCATTAAGGTCGATGGCAGACTTCAAGGCAAAAATTATTGAAGCTCATTTCGAAGGAACAGAATTGTTGATTGACAATAAAGAGGTGTTCGTGAATTTCGTAGGCCGTTTCAATGCATATAATTTATTGGCAGTTTATGGTGCTGCAGTATCATTGGGCAAGTCGCCGGACGAAATTCTGTTGGTGTTGAGTTCGCTTCATCCGGTATCAGGACGATTTGAAACAATTCGCTCTCCGAAAGGTTATACGGCAATAGTTGATTATGCACATACTCCGGATGCTTTGACTAATGTGTTGAACAGTATTCACGAAGTATTGGAAGGTTCCGGCAGAATAATCACAGTTGTTGGATGTGGCGGAAACAGAGATAAAGGCAAACGTCCGATAATGGCGAAAGAAGCTGTGAAACTTAGTGACCAGGTTATATTAACGTCAGACAATCCAAGATTTGAGAAACCTGAAGATATTATTAATGATATGCTTGAAGGCTTGAATTCGGAGGATAAAGAGAAAACAGTTTGTATTACCGACAGAGCACAGGCTATAAAGACAGCTGCAATGTTGGCAAACAAAGGAGACGTAATTCTTGTTGCAGGAAAAGGACATGAAGATTATCAGGAAGTGGCAGGAGTAAAACATCATTTTGATGACAGAGAAAAATTAAGAGAAATATTTTTAACACAGCAAGCTTAAGTGAGAAATGTTATACTACTTATTTAATTATTTGGATCAATTGGATTTTCCGGGTGCCGGAATGTTCAAATATGTTTCGTTCAGATCAGGTTTGGCATTGATTTTGTCCTTGTTTATTGCAACAGCTATTGGCAGGAGAATAATCGACAAACTGCAATATTTGCAGATAGGCGAAACTGTAAGAAATCTTGGTCTTGAAGGACAGATGAGCAAGAAAGGCACTCCGACTATGGGTGGAATAATTATCATTATAGCAATATTGGTCCCGACAATACTTTTCGCTAAGCTAACGAATATTTATCTGCTATTGATGATTATAACAACTGTTTGGCTTGGAGCATTGGGCTTTGCCGACGACTATATAAAAGTGTTCAAGAAAAACAAAGAAGGAATGCATGGCCGTTTCAAGATTATAGGTCAGGTTGGTCTTGGACTGATTGTCGGCTTGGTTTTGTTCTTGAGTCCAGATGTTGTGATTCGAGAAAATATAGAAGTCCGAAAGGGTGAGATGTTGCAAGAAGTAAAATTTCATCCGCAAGAAACCAAATCAACAAAAACAACTATACCTTTTATGAAAAACAACAATTTCGATTATGCGAAATTAGTTGAGTTTGCCGGTGATTATAAGGAAGAAGCTGCATGGGTAGTTTTTGTTTTGATGGTGATATTTGTAGTAACTGCGGTTTCTAACGGAGCAAATCTTACTGATGGCCTTGACGGATTGGCTGCTGGTTCTTCGGCGATAATTGGTATAGCCTTGGGTATATTGGCATATATGTCGTCGCACGTTGAGTTTGCTTCCTTCCTGAATATAATGTTTATACCGGGAGCTGAAGAACTTGTGGTGTTTGCTTCTGCATTCATCGGTGCTACTGTAGGATTCCTTTGGTATAATGCATATCCTGCACAGGTATTCATGGGTGATACCGGAAGCTTGACATTGGGCGGTATTATTGCAGTTTTTGCGATAATCATCCGTAAAGAATTGCTGATACCTATATTATGTGGAATATTCCTTGCAGAGAGTCTTTCAGTAATGATGCAGGTATTTTACTTTAAATATACCAAAAAGAAATATGGCGAAGGAAGGAGAATATTTAAGATGACTCCTTTGCACCATCATTTCCAGAAGGCTGGTAATATGGGAATACAGGCAATTATACAAAAACCACTGAATGTGGTTCCGGAATCAAAGATAGTTGTTCGATTCTGGTTGATAGGTATAATTCTGGCTGTTATTACTATTGTTACATTAAAGATGAGATAGAAACAGAGTATAACTTTAGTTCTGTGTTGATAACCTTTTATGGTTTGCGGAACATAAATATATAATTAAGATGAAACGTATAGTTATTTTAGGAGCTGGTGAAAGCGGTTGTGGAGCTGCTGTTTTGGCTAAGGCTAAAGGATTTGAGGTGTTTGTATCAGACAGTTCTTCAATTAAACCTAAATATAAGGAAATGCTGGATTCTCATAAAATAGAATGGGAGGAAGGTTTGCACACTGAGGAAAAAATCTTGAATGCTGATGAGATAATCAAAAGCCCGGGAATACCGGATAAAGCTCCTATAATAAAGAAAATAAAGGAACAGAACATACATATTATTTCTGAAATCGAATTTGCCGGTCGTTATTCTGATTCAAAGATGATATGTATCACTGGAAGTAACGGAAAGACAACAACAACAATGCTTACATATCATATTCTGAAACAAGCCGGAGTAGATGTAGGATTGGCCGGAAATGTTGGAAACAGCCTGGCATTGCAGGTTGCCGAAGATCCTCATTCAGTATATGTTATTGAATTGAGCAGCTTCCAGTTGGACAATATGTATGATTTCAAGGCTGATATTGCAATATTGTTGAATATCACTCCTGATCATCTGGACAGATATAATTATGAAATGCAGAATTATATTGATGCTAAGTTCCGCATAATTCAGAACCAGACAGAAAAGGATGCATTTATATATTGGAACAGCGATCCGATTATCCGGAAAGAAATTGAAAAGCATAATCCGAAAGCTACACTTTATCCTTTTGACGAATCATACAGCGAAGGTGTAAAAGGATATGTTGACAATAAGCAAATAAAAATAGAAACAATAAACGGGGAATTTACCATGGATCAAGAACTTTTAGCGTTGACAGGAACACACAATCTGTATAATTCTTTGGCAGCAAGTATTGCTTCTAAAATTATGGATATACACAACGAGCAGATAAGAGCTTCTCTGAGTGATTTTGCCGGTGTGGAACATCGTTTGGAAAAGGTGGCCAGAGTTCGTGGTGTAGATTATATAAACGATTCAAAGGCTACAAATGTAAATTCATGCTGGTATGCTTTGCAAAGTATGACAACTCCTGTTGTATTGATTTTGGGAGGAACTGATAAGGGTAATGATTATACTGAAATACAGCAATTGGTAGAATCAAAAGTTCATAGCCTGATATTTTTAGGTGTGGATAATGCCAAGCTGCATAAATTCTTTGATTCAATGGGTAAGAATATTGCGGATGCCCGTTCAATGAAAGAAGCTGTTGATTTGGCTTATCAGATGGCTAAGAAAGGTGATACAGTTCTGTTGTCTCCTTGCTGTGCAAGT
Organism: Parabacteroides sp. KHUB-01; assembly: GCF_056640935.1. Taxonomy (NCBI): domain Bacteria; kingdom Pseudomonadati; phylum Bacteroidota; class Bacteroidia; order Bacteroidales; family Tannerellaceae; genus Parabacteroides; species Parabacteroides sp. KHUB-01. Next base: position 2,556,219 of record NZ_CM153256.1, read on the forward strand.
TTCGACTTGTTTAACAGCTATGAGGATCGTGGCCGTCAGTTTAAGGAATGTGTCCGTAATCTTTAATGTCGCATTTGGTTTTGTCCTTGTTTGTGCGTTTAGCCTATGGTGTTGTCTGCCAAATTGGTCAATATAAATGAATCTTGTATTGCCGGTTCATGGATAAACGTAATTGTTTTTATTGAATAAGGAAGGAGAACAATAATATGGTAGAGTTATTCAAACGATTATTTAAAGGAGACCGAGTAATATGGATTGTTTTCTTTTTGCTATGTCTGTATTCATTGGTTTTTGTTTATAGTGCGACAAGTACTATAGCCTATAAAAGCGCAAGTATTATAAGTCCAATCGTTCGTCATGCTGCTTTTTTAGGAGCGGGGCTTGTCGGTATATTAGTGTTTCATAATATACCATATGGTAAATTTAAATGGTTGGGCATTGCTTTACCTTTTGTATTTATACTTCTTCTTATAACATTGAAGTGGGGAGTTGAGATAAATGGAGAACGTCGTTGGTTGGAAATTTTTGGCATTCAGTTTCAACCTTCGGAAATAGCAAAACTTTCATTGATCAGCTTCATTGCTTTACTTTTAAGTAAGCGGGATATATTGACTGATAAACAGATATTTTGGACTATACTGACTGGTGCTGGTTTGATTTGTGGAGCTATTTTCCCTACAAACGGTTCTACAGCGTTGTTGTTATTTGGGTTTACAATAATAATGATGACAATAGGACAAGTATCATTTAAACGTATATCTAAGTTATGTATATCATTGGGAGCAGCATTGATGTTATTCGTAATGTTCTTGAAATTTGCTCCGGATAGCTTGGTTAACAGTCGTTTTTTTCCTGATAGATTTGTGACCTGGAAATCCCGAATAGAAAAATTCTCCTCAGACGAACCTATGGTGGAAGAGAATGGAAAGATTAAGGATGAGTATTTCCAGGTAGTGCATTCACAAATTGCCATCGCAAAAGGTGGCGTTTTTGGTAAAGGTCCCGGATATGGCGATCAGAGAGATGTTCTTCCCCAGGCATTTTCTGATTTTATTTATTCGATAATACTTGAGGAAGGAGGTCTTATATTAGGAGTGTTCCTTTTGTTCTTGTATCTGGTCCTTTTGGTTAGAGTTGGGATGATAGCTAATAAATGTAAGAGTCTTTTCCCTAAGTTTCTTGTAATTGGATGCGGATTGCTATTGGGGCTTCAGGCTATTATTAATCTAGCAGTAGCTGTGCATCTTATACCGGTGACAGGACAACCTCTTCCGTTGATAAGTCGTGGAGGAACATCAACGGTTATTAGTTGTGTTTATATAGGAATAATACTTAGTGTAAGCCGATTTGCCGCAAATATGGGAAATGAGGTAGATGATTTCCCTGAAGAGGAAAAGAAAGACGAAGAAAATGTATTGCCAATAACAATTTCGGAAGAAGATGTGGCTAATTGGGTTCCTGACGTATCGGACGATAATTTGGCAAAACAGAGGAATTAATATTGATAAAATAGAACTAAGATGAAACAATATAGATTTATAATAAGTGGTGGGGGAACAGGAGGTCATATTTTCCCGGCAATATCAATAGCCAATACATTGAGAAGCCGTTTCCCTGAATGTGAAATTCTTTTTGTTGGAGCAGAAGATAGAATGGAGATGGAAAAAGTACCTGCAGCAGGTTATGAAATAAAAGGTTTGCCTGTATGCGGATTCAACCGTTCATCTTTGTTGAAGAATATCCGAGTCTTAAAGCAGCTTTTTGTCAGCTTGGGACAAGCCAAGAATATTATAAATGAGTTTAAGCCTGATATTGTTATCGGTGTGGGAGGTTATGCAAGTGGACCAACATTATGGAGTGCTGCCTCTCTTGGTATACCGACATTGATACAGGAACAGAATTCATACGCAGGAGTTACAAATAAGCTGTTGTCTAAAAAAGCAGACAGAATATGTGTAGCATATGATGGTATGGAAAAGTTCTTCCCAAAGGAAAAGATTGTTTTGACAGGAAACCCTGTCAGGAAAGACTTGGAATTTGAGGAAGGAAAAAGAGAAGAAGCATTGAAGTTCTTCGGACTTTCACCTGAAAAGAAAACCATATTGGTTGTTGGAGGAAGTTTGGGCGCAAGAACTATTAATCATAGTATACAAGGCGGTTTGGATAAATTATTTGCTTCGGATGTTCAGGTAATATGGCAGACTGGACGTTATTATCACGAAGATGCAATCCGCCATCTAAAGGCATATTTGGGAATACCGGTTTGGTGTTCTGATTTTATTTCCAGAATGGATTATGCTTATTCAGCTGCAGATTTGGTAATATCCCGAGCTGGGGCAGGAACAATTTCCGAACTTTGCGTTTTGAAGAAGCCGGTAATACTTGTTCCTTCACCAAATGTGGCAGAAGACCATCAGACAAAGAATGCCCAGGCATTGGTGAACAAGGAAGCTGCAATTATGATTTCAGATGCTGATTCACGTTCGCAACTAGTTGAAAAAGCACTTGAGGTTGTGAATGATGATATGTTATTGCAGAAGCTTAGCGATAATATCTCTAAAATGGCATTTCATAATAGTGCTGATAGAATAGTTGATGAAATTGTAAGTATTATAGAACGAAAATAACTTTTGTTATTTGTCTTATATAAGAAAGAACAAATATGAATATAGAAACAATTAAATCAGTATATTTCGTTGGAGCTGGTGGTATCGGAATGAGTGCCTTGGTTCGTTATTTCCTGTCAAAAGGTAAAAATGTTGCCGGCTATGATAAAACTCCTTCTGATTTAACCGAAACTCTTATAAAAGAAGGAGCAGACATACATTATGACGATAATATATGTCTGATACCGGACTATTGCAAGGACAAGGAATCTACACTTGTTGTTTTTACTCCTGCAATTCCTAATACTCATAGTGAGCTTTCATATTTCAGAAACAATGGATTTGAAATTATGAAGAGAGCACAAGTTCTTGGTATTATTACTAAGAGCTCAAGAGGATTATGTGTTGCCGGAACTCACGGAAAGACTACAACATCTTCGATGTTGGCTCATTTGCTCAAACAGTCGCATGTTGATTGTAATGCCTTCCTTGGTGGAATATTGAAGAATTACAATAGCAATCTGATGCTCTCGGATAAAAGCGACTTGACTGTTGTTGAAGCTGATGAATATGACCGTTCTTTTCATTGGCTGAGTCCGTATATGGCTGTCATCACGGCTGTTGACCCAGACCATTTGGATATATACGGAACAGAAGATGCGTATAGAGAAAGTTTCGAACATTTTACTTCTCTTATAAGGCCGGGTGGAGTTTTGCTCTTGAAAAAAGGAGTAAACATCAAACCACGTTTGAATGAAAATGTACGGATGTATACATATTCGGCTTCTGATGGCGGCGATTTCCATGCAAAAAATATCAGGATTGGAAATGGCGAAATAATATTTGACTTTTATGGTCCGGAAGTTGAAATTAAAGATGTATCTTTAGGCGTTCCAGTTAAGATAAACATAGAGAATGGTGTAGCAGCGATGGCTTTGGCTTTTCTTAACGGTGTCACAGAGGAAGAAATCCGTAAAGGTATGGCTTCTTTTGAAGGTCCGGCACGTCGTTTTGATTTCCATTTGAAAAAGGATGATATAGTATTACTAGACGATTATGCTCATCATCCGGCAGAATTAAAAGCAAGTATTGTCTCAGTTAAAGAACTTTATGCCGGTAAAAGAATAACAGGCATATTTCAGCCGCATCTTTATTCGAGAACGCGTGATTTTGCATCAGATTTTGCATCTAGTTTGTCTTTGTTGGACGAGCTTGTTTTATTGGATATATATCCTGCAAGGGAAGAGCCTATTCCGGGAGTAACATCTGAAATTATATTCAAAGATGTCACAATATCTGATAAACATTTGATAAAAAAAGAGGAATTACTTGATTATATCAAGTCTAATTTATCGACATTTGAAGTTGTAGTAATGCTTGGTGCCGGTAATATTGACAGATTGATTGAGCCTGTTAAACAAATTTTGGAGAATCGTGGTTAGAACATTATCTATAGTGCTTGCAACTATTCTTTGTGGATATATATTAGTTGTTTCCTTATTGCTTACTCATAAATCGCATGATGCTGTTTGTGAGGATGTCTTGTTTGTTGTACGTGACAGTTTGGACAAACATTTCATCAATGAAGCAGATTTGGGAGGAATATTGCGACGTGAAGGTGTGAAAATACTTAACGAGCCTATTGATGAAATAAATACTGAACAGATAGAAAATGTTCTGCGTAAGAATGATATGATAGCAGATGTTCAGGTTTATAAGACTCCATCAAATAAGATTAAAATGGAAGTGGAGCAGAAAATGCCTATTTTAAGGGTGATAACTCCAACCAAATCTTATTATATCGACAATAAAGGTAGTTCAATGGCCTTAAGCCGTAGATATGTTGCTTTGGTTCCGGTAGCAAGTGGTGCTATTGAAAAAGAGTTTGCAATGACAGATTTATACAAATTTGCATTATTTTTGCAAGAAGATGAATTCTGGAATAATCAAATAGAGCAGATATTTGTTCATCCGGATGGCGATGTTGAACTAATACCAAGAGTTGGAAAGCATAGAATTTTACTAGGCTCTTTCTCGGACTTTCGGGAGAAACTTGATAATTTAATGTTGTTTTATCAACAGGCAATTCCTAAAGTTGGATGGGAAAAGTATAGTATTATAAATTTAAAATATAAAAACCAGATTGTTTGTACAAAAAGATAATAATATGATATACACGGACTTTATAGCAGCTATTGACCTTGGGACATCTCATATTGTCGGAATGGTCGGGACTAAGAACGAATCAGGTGCATTGACTAACATTATATACGAATTGGAGAAATCCGATATGTGTATGAGGAGAGGATGTGTATATAATGTTGAGGATACAGCATATAAAATAACAGCCTTGCTTCGGAAGCTTGAAAATAAACTAGGCGGGGCAAAAATATCAAAAGTATATATTGGTATTGGTGGTTATTCTCTTCATTCTGTTGAACACGTCGTATCAAAAGTTCTTGGTACGGAAACTGAAATAACTGAAAGCGTGTTGAGGAGTTTGGATGAGGAATGTTTAACTTACAAACCTTCAAAAATTGATGTTTTTGCTATAGCTGCTCCTGTGTATTATTTGGATGGAAAGGAAGATATTAATCCTATAGGTGTTACTTGTTCAAGAATTGAGGCAAGATATAAGCTTATAGTAGGACGTCCTTTGTTGCGTTCTTCTATTGAAAAGAATCTTGCTGCAAGAATAAAGTGCGAAATCCCAGCAATAATTGTTTCTCCATTGGCTTTGGGTGATTTCGTCTTGACAGAGCAGGAGAAAAGACAGGGCTGCATCTTGATTGATTTCGGTGCAGGAGTTACTTCTGTTTCTGCATATAAGAACGGTAAACTACAGATGCTTTATGTTTTGCCTTTCGGTAGCAATCTGATAACTCGTGATATCAAGAGCTTGAATGTTTCTGAACAGGAAGCAGAGCGTTTGAAGAGAGCTTATGGTAGTGCCATCATAGAAAAAGATTCAGAACAACAGGTAATCGAGATAAGCAGAACTGACAAAGTTGGTTTGAGTGAAATCAAACTTATTGACTTGAATGAAATCGTTGAGGCTCGTTCAAGAGAGATAATTGAGAATGTTTATGCTCGTTTGGCTGATGCTGGTATAACAAAAGAATCAAATTATAAGGTTGTCATTTCCGGAGGTGGTTCTGCTTTGAAGAATATGCGTGAAGCGTTGAGCAATCGTCTGAATATGGAAGTGCGTTATGCTTCAGCTCGTCGTGACTTGGTTGACTCAAAGGATATGATTGTCAACAATACAGAATATACTCTTGCCGCAGCTTTGTTGTTGCAGGGTAAAGAAAACTGTATGCAGAAGCCTGCCGAGCCGGAACATAAGATTATTCCAACAATTATAAGCAAACCTGTTGAAAAGAAAGTTCCTGAAGTTAAGGAAGTGGAGAAACCTGAACCTCAGGTTGTAGTCCCTAAGCCTGAAGTTATAGTGGAAGAAAAGCCTAGAGTTTCTGTTGAGGATGCTAATGTCCAGAAACAAACAGTAACTGAGACTGAGAAGCAAAATAATTCAACAGAGAGCAATAATAATAAAAAGTCTCAAAAGAAAAGTCATTTCGGTGGACTCTTCTCAGGCTTTAAGGATATGTTCGACAAAATGACGAATGTTGATGATAAAGATTATTAATCAGTATAATACATAAAATACTAGTATCATGGATAATGAAATACTAAATTTTGGAGTTCCTTCATACTCGCAGACTTTGATTAAAGTTATTGGAGTTGGTGGCGGTGGTGGTAATGCCGTTACTAATATGTATAAAGAAGGTATTGATAATGTTTCTTTTGTTTTATGTAATACTGATAATCAAGCATTGCATAAGTCTGAAGTACCAAATAAATTGCTTATTGGCCGTAACACAACCAGCGGACTTGGTTCGGGAAACGTTCCTGAAAGAGGTATGAAAGCCGCTATGGAAAGTGAAGGTGACATCCGTTCTATGCTTAACGATGGAACTAAGATGGCATTTATCACTGCCGGTATGGGCGGAGGTACAGGTACAGGTGCCGGACCTATCGTAGCTAAGATTTCTAAGGAAATGGGAATATTGACTGTGGGTATTGTTACTATCCCGTTCCTTTTCGAAGGTCGTCCTAAGATTGTAAAGGCAGTTAAGGGTGTAAAAGAAATGGCGCAGAATGTAGATGCTCTGTTGGTAATAAACAATGAGCGTTTGCGCGAGCTTTATTCTGAAGAAAGAATGAGTGTTCCTCAGGCTTATAAGAAGGCTGACGAAACATTGACAGTTGCGGCTAAAAGTATTGCAGAAATCATTACTACAGATTTAGAGCAGAATGTCGACTTTGCCGATGTTGACTTTACTATGCGCAATAGTGGTGTAGCTTTGATAAGTGTTGGTTATGCTGAAGGTGAAAGACGTTTGCAGCGTGCTATCGATGAAGCCTTGAGAAGTACATTAGTAAACGATATAGATAATATATTCAATGCCCAGCGAGTTGCCTTCGTTATTTATTATAGTCATGAAGATGCTTTGAGAATTGATGAAATGGATGATATCCATAATTTCATGGCAAGATTCAACACTGAATACGAAGTTAAATGGGGACATGGATTTGATGATTCTCTCGGTTCAAAGATAAAGATTACTATTCTTGTTACCGGTTTTGGTTTGGAAGATGTATTGTCAGACCAGCAGCAGTCTATTGGCTCGGAAGAGGAACGTCGTGCTGCCGCAGAGCGTGAACGTGCTCTACAGAAACAGAAAGAAGAGGAAAACAATCTTATCAGCCGTTATTATAAAGGTTATATGTCTTTCCGCCCTCGTGCCGAAGTTGTGGTGCTTTCATCAAAGGAACTGGAAGACGATGACGATACATTTATAAATTTCCTTGAGAATACACCAACTTATAAACGAAACAGCAGAGACGTTATGCAGTTCCGCCGTGTGCCTACATCTGGCAACGATAATAATGGTGGTTCATCTTCTTCAGGAAATAAAGCAGTGATTAGTTTTTAATAATAAAATTCTATAATATGGATTTGTTTGAAAAGGTCAGTGAAGACATTAAAAACGCAATGAAAGCGAAAGACAAAGTAGCTTTGGAAACTTTGAGAAACGTAAAAAAAGTTTTTCTGGAAGCAAAAACTGCTCCGGGTGCAAATGATACACTTTCTGATGCTGATGCATTGAAGTTGATTCAGAAACTTGTAAAACAGGGAAAAGATTCTGCTTCTATTTATGTTGGTCAGGGACGTCAGGATTTGGCTGATGCCGAATTGGCTCAGGTAGCTGTTTTGGAAAAATATTTGCCACAGCAGATAAGTGCTGAGGAGCTTGAAAACGAATTGAAGAACATTATTGCACAGGTAGGCGCAGCCGGACCTAAAGATATGGGTAAAGTTATGGGTGTAGCTTCAAAGGCTTTGGCAGGTCGTGCTGAAGGTCGTGCAATTTCAGAAACAGTAAAGCGTCTTTTGGCTTAAATGATTATAATATAACAATAAAGCCATGCCATTATGCCCCTTGAGAGTAATAATTGAAAAGCATATTGGCATGGCAATTTTTTTATAGTAGAAATATGATAACATTCTCACTTTGTTTGCTTACTCTAATCCTGGGATATTTCTTTTATGGAAAGTTCCTGGAAAGAATGATGAAACTTGACCCTTCACGCAAGACTCCTGCATTCCTCAAACAGGATGGCGTTGATTATATACCAATGCCAACGTGGAAAATATTTATGATTCAGTTTCTGAATATTGCCGGACTTGGTCCTATATTCGGTGCGATAATGGGTGCAAAATTCGGAACTGCATCGTTTTTATGGATTGTTTTGGGAAGTATATTTGCCGGAGCAGTTCATGATTTCATAGCCGGTGTTTTGTCTCTTCGTCATGACGGTGAAAGTTTGCCGGAAATTATAGGACGTTTCCTTGGAAATAACTTCAAGCAGTTTATGCGTGGTTTCACTGTTGTTCTGATGGTTCTGGTCGGTGTCGTATTTGTTGCCGGACCAGCCGGCTTGCTTGCAAGTCTAACTCCGGAACATCTGGATACTTTCTTTTGGATAATTGTTGTTTTCCTTTATTATATATTGGCAACACTTCTTCCTGTTGATAAAATTATCGGAAAAGTTTATCCATTGTTTGCGATAGCTTTGTTGTTTATGGCAGTCGGCATTTTGGTGATGCTTTTTGTTAATAATCCAGATTTGCCTGAGATAACAGATGGATTGACAAATACACATCCTGAAGGATTACCAATTTTCCCTATAATGTTTGTCAGCATTGCCTGTGGAGCTATTTCCGGTTTCCATGCCACTCAAAGTCCGTTGATGGCTCGTTGTCTTACTAACGAGAAGCACGCTTATCCCGTATTCTACGGAGCAATGATTACTGAAGGTATTGTTGCTTTGATTTGGGCAGCAGCTGCTACATATTTCTTCGGAGAAAATGGAATGGAAGAAAGCAATGCTGCAGTTGTTGTTGACAGCATAACAAAGAACTGGTTGGGAACTGTCGGAGGTATATTGGCAATCTTAGGTGTCATTGCTGCTCCTATTACTTCCGGTGACACAGCTTTCCGTTCGGCTAGATTGATCGTTGCCGATTTCCTTAATCTGGAGCAGAAAAGTATATCCAAGAGATTGCTAATATCAATCCCAATGTTTATTATAGCTATTGCTTTGTTGATGTATTCTCTGAAAGACAAGAATGGCTTTGATATGATTTGGAGATATTTTGCATGGTGTAATCAGACTTTGGCAGTATTTACATTGTGGGCTTTGACTGTTTATCTGACTAAGGAAAAGCTTTGTTATTGGGTGACTCTCATCCCGGCATTGTTTATGACTGCTGTTTGTTCTACTTATATTTTGGTTGCTCCCGAAGGTTTCGGCATCAATTATGAGGTTGGATTGATTATAGGTCTTTTGGCTGTTGTCGTCAGTGCATTTATTTTCTTTGCCTGGAAACGTCGTCAGTCTGTTTGCTGAAATATCTGATTTTATAGAATAAGTAATAATAATTCTATACTTAAATAATAGAATTTACATATTTGATTCCCTATAAAAAACACTGCGATGTTTTCGAAAAAACATCGCAGTGTTTCGTTTGAAACATAGTAGTGTTTTTGGGGAAACATCACAGTGTTTTTATAGCAATAATATTTATAATGGATTTCTTTACGAAAATAACTTTCCCTGAAGTAAAACGGAAATATGATTATACTGACAGATTTCTGTTGTTAGGTTCTTGCTTTGCAGAAAATATCGGTAAGCAACTTGCGTATTCAAAGTTCTCCATAGATATAAATCCGTTTGGCATACAGTATAATCCTTCTTCCATTAGCCGTGCGTTAAGGCTGCTTCTCAATGGCAAACCTTTTTCTGTGTCAGATTTGTTCTGCGAAAAAGGTATATATTATAGCTTTATGCATCATGGAAGTTTCTCGGCAGATACGGAAAACGGATGTCTTGAGCTTATAAACTCACGTTTTGTGAAAGCGGCAGAAAGAATCAGAACTGCGTCCGTTCTGGTGGTTACGTTAGGAACAGCATGGGTTTATAAACTGAAGAGTACGGGAGAAATAGTATCAAATTGCCACAAAATGCCGGAAAAGATGTTTGTCCGTGAACGCTTGAATGTGGACGAAATTGTTGAGGATTGGTCCTTATTGCTGAATGATTTGTTTTCTGTAAATCCGGGAATGAATGTTTTGTTTACGGTCAGCCCAATACGCCATTGGAAAGACGGGGCTCACGAAAACCAGCTGAGTAAGGCAACCTTGCTTTTAGCCGTTGATGAATTGAAAAGGAAATTTGTTGGTAAAATAGATTATTTCCCATCTTACGAAATAGTGATGGACGAACTTCGTGATTACAGGTTTTATGCCGATGACATGATTCATCCGTCGCCACTGGCTGTAAATTATATTTGGGAAAAGTTCTGTGAGTATTATATCACGCCTCAGTCAAAAGAGGTAATGAAAGAAATCGAAGAAATACGGAAAGCCATTGCCCACCGTCCTTTCAGGCCGGAGAGCGAAGCTTATCGCCAATTTATGTTTCAAACTTTGTTAAAGATTGATGGAATTAGAGAGAAATTTCCTTACTTTGATTTCACAGAAGAGAAAATGTTTGTAGAATCTAAACTGTAATAAAGATGGAGTATTCGATAAAACAGGTGGCAGAAATTATAAATGCGAGACCAAGTGAGTGGCATGATGATAATATAAGTATTTTGCTTACTGATAGTCGCCGGTTATCTTTCCCGGAATCCAGCTTGTTTTTTGCATTGAAAACTAAGACTAATGATGGTCATAGATATATAAAAGAATTATATAATCTGAGAGTCAGAAACTTTGTGGTGAGTGAAAATCTTCCGGAGTTTTCAACAATGCCTGATGCTAATTTCCTTTATGTGAAAGATACACTTCGGGCATTGCAGAAGCTGGTGACTTTCCATCGCAAGCAATTCTCCATTCCTGTTATAGGAATTACTGGCAGTAACGGCAAAACAATAGTTAAGGAATTTCTTTATCAGTTGTTGAGAAATGAGTTTAATATAGTCCGTTCGCCACGAAGCTACAACTCGCAGCTTGGTGTTCCTCTTTCGGTATGGGCAATGAACGAGAAACATACATTAGGAATATTTGAGGCAGGAATTTCCCAACCGGACGAAATGGATAATTTGCAGCCGATAATAGCTCCGACTATTGGTGTTATCACAAGCATTGACGAAGCCCATCAGGAGAATTTCGTCTCAATGAACCAGAAATGCCTCGAGAAGTTGTCTTTGTTTTCCGAATGTGAAGCTATTATTTATGACGGCGACAATATGTTGATTGCAAACGCCATCGAAGCATCTTGTCTTTCTCATAAGGCTATAATATGGAGCAGAACCGACACTGACGCTCCTTTATATATTGAATCTATAGAAAAACATAAGACAGAAACTGTAATCAGATGTACTCAGTTGGGATTTGACCGGGTTTATGTTATTCCGTTTACAGATGATGCTTCGATTGAGAACGTAATACATTGTATCGCCATAATGCTTTATCTCAAGCCGACAAGCGTCAATGACACAGAGAAATTCCGTCATCTGGAACCGGTTGCAATGCGTCTCGAAGTCAAAGATGGAATAAACAACTGTTCTCTTATAAATGATACATATAATTCAGATATCAATTCTTTGGATATAGCATTGGACTTCCTGCAAAGCCGTAAAGTTGGAAAGAATATGAAATCGACTTTGATTCTTTCTGACATTCTTCAGTCGGGAACATTGCCTAAATCTCTTTATAAGAAAGTCGCTGATTTGATAGAGAGGAAAAAGGTGGACCGTCTTATTGGTATTGGAAGAGACTTGAAAGAATATGAATCCATCTTTACTTTGGAGAAGGAATTTTATAAGACAACAGATGAATTCCTTGCTTCTTTTTCGGAAGATAATTTCAGGGATGAGATAATTCTTATAAAAGGTTCACGTCATTTCTGTTTTGAGAAAATATCAGAATGCCTGGAAAAGAAAGTGCATGAAACTATCCTTGAGGTTAATCTGGATGCTGTTGTTCATAACTATAATTTCTACAGGTCAAAACTTAAGCCGGAAACCAAGATGGTTTGTATGGTGAAGGCTTCGGCTTATGGCGCAGGCTCATTTGAGTTGGCAAAGACATTGCAGGAACATCGTTGTGATTATCTTGCCGTTGCCGTTGCTGACGAAGGCGCTGATTTGCGTAAGGAAGGAATAACAATTCCTATAATGGTGATGAATCCGGAATTCAGCAGTTTCAACGTAATGTTCTCGAATAATCTTGAACCGGAAGTTTACAGTTTCCGTTTGCTGGACGCAATGATTAAGGAAACCGAACGTCGTGGCATAACATCATATCCTATACATATTAAGATTGATACAGGAATGCATCGCTTGGGCTTCAGACCGGAAGATGTTCCGGAAATATGCAAGCGATTGTCATTGCAGACCGGAGTTCAGGTTCGTTCAATATTCTCTCATCTTGCAGGAAGTGACTCTCCGGAGTTTGATGATTTCACACTTTCACAAATTGAGAAATTCCAGAAAGCTGCCGCTGAATTGGAATCTCTTTTGGATTATAAAGTAATAAAACATATTCTAAACTCTGCAGGTATTGAGCGTTTCCCGCAATATCAGATGGATATGGTGCGTTTGGGAATCGGATTGTATGGAGTAAGTGCTTCGGGAATCAAGGGATTGAGAAACGTAAGTACTCTTAAGACGACTATATTGCAGATACAGGAAGTTCCAAAAGGGGATTCTATAGGATATAGCCGCAGGACATTTGTTGACAGAGACTCAAGGATTGCAATTATTCCTATCGGTTATGCTGATGGTATGGATAGACATTTCAGTAACCGTAACGGGGAGGTCTTGGTTAATGGAAAGCGTTGTCCGATTGTTGGAAACATATGTATGGATGCTTGTATGATTGATGTTACAGATGTAGATGCCAAGGAAGGCGACAAGGTTGTAGTCTTTGATGACGAGTTGTCGGTCAGCGAACTTTCGGAACGTCTGAAAACAATTCCTTATGAGATAATGACATCTGTTTCTCCAAGGGTAAAACGGATATATTATAGGGAATAATTTAATAAAGTTGCATAACTAGCAGATTTATTGTATTTTTGCGCCGTAAAATATAAAGGTATAAGTATGGGTCATAATTTATTGAAAGGCAAAAAAGGTATTATCTTCGGTGCTTTGAATGATATGTCTATTGCCTGGAAAGTGGCAGAAAAGGCAGTTGAAGAAGGTGCGGTTATCACTTTGAGTAATACACCAATGGCTGTCAGAATGGGTCAAGTTGACGAACTTGGCAAGAAACTTAACGCTGAAGTTATTCCTGCAGATGCAACAAGTGTTGAAGATCTTCAGACTGTATTTTCAAAGTCTGTGGAAATATTGGGCGGTCCGGTGGATTTCGTGCTCCACTCAATCGGTATGAGTCCAAATGTTCGCAAGAAACGCACATATGATGATTTGGACTATAACTTCCTTGAGAAGACATTAGATATTTCAGCTATTTCATTCCATAAGATGTTGCAGGTAGCTAAGAAACAGGATGCTATTGCTGAGTATGGTTCTGTTGTAGCTTTGAGTTATGTTGCTGCTCAGCGTACATTCTTTGGTTATAACGATATGGCTGATGCTAAGAGTTTGTTGGAATCAATTGCCCGTAGCTTTGGTTATATATATGGACGTGAAAAGAATGTTCGTATCAACACAATCTCTCAGTCTCCAACTCCAACTACTGCCGGTAACGGTGTGAAAGGTATGGAACACTTGATGGATTTTGCAAACAAGATGAGTCCGCTAGGCAACGCTACAGCTGACGAATGTGCTGACTATTGCGTAATGATGTTCTCAGACTTCACTCGCAAGGTGACTATGCAGAATCTTTATCACGATGGAGGTTTCTCAAGCATGGGTATGAGTTTGCGTGCTATGAACCAGTACAGCAAAGGAATGGAAGAATATACTGACGAGAACGGTCATATTATTTATGGCTAAACTTTTGAAAAATTAGTTGACTTGAAGATAAGTTGACAAGAAATAACAGGAAGAGCTTTGATAAGAATTGTAAAATTCTTTCCGAAGCTCTTTCTTTTTTATGTAATTAATGTTTAATAGATGTCCGCTTCTTTATAACTTTGCCACAACAATAAAAATACACTGCAATGTTTCTTAAGATTTATCCGGAAAATCCGAATCCCCGTGAAATATCCAAGGTGATTGATACTTTGAGAGACGGAGGACTGATTGTTTATCCTACTGATACAGTTTATGCTATAGGTTGTGATGCTCTGAATGTTCGTGCAGTTGAACGTATTTGCCGAATGAAGGGTGTGAATCCTCAGAAGAGCAACTTGTCTATTATTTGTTATGATTTATCCAATCTGAGTGAATATGCCAAAGTAAGCAATTCTGCATTCAAACTGATGAAGAAGAATTTGCCTGGTGCATTTACATTTATTCTGCCTACAAGCTCAGAGTTGCCTAAGATTTATAAAAACAGAAAAGAAGTTGGTATAAGAGTTCCGGATAATAATATCGCCAGAACAATTGTTGCAGAGTTGGGAAATCCTATTCTTACTATGTCTATTCATGATGAAGATGATGACGTGTTGGAATATTCAACTGACCCAGAATTGATTTATGAGAAATATGGTAATTCTGTAGATCTGGTTATTGACGGAGGTTATGGTGGAATTGAACCGTCTACTGTAGTTGACTGTACAACCGATGATTTCGATGTAGTGCGTCAGGGGAAAGGAGAATTGGTTATTTGATTATTGATGTATGGGAATATTTTTTAGTAGTCAAGTAGTCAATTTACTAGTGCTTATTCCTTGTAGCCTTATCAACTCAAAAACTAACAAACTCAAAAACTCAAATTATATTTATGAAAAAGTTTCTTTTAATGGCTTTGACAGTTGCATTCTGCAGCTGTTCAGGTAACAAAAAGCAGGCAACTCCGGAAGTTGCAGATGAAAAGGCTCATATAGAATGGGCTACATTTAATATCCGTCTTAATACAGATGCAGACAGTTTGAACAGCTGGAAGTACAGAAAAGACAACGTCTGCAAGTATATTTTGGACAAAAAAATGGATATTGTCGGAATGCAGGAAGTTTTGCAGAATCAGATGGATGATCTTAAAGCCGGTTTACCAGGTTATGCAGCAATCGGTGTTGCTCGTGAAGACGGAAAAACTAAAGGTGAATATTCTGCTATATTCTACAGAACAGATAAATTCGAGGTTTTGGATAGCAACACATTCTGGCTTTCACAATATCCGGACAGTGTAGGTTTCATCGGTTGGGATGGAGCTTGTACTAGAATCGCAACTTGGGGAAAGTTCAAGGATAAAAAGACTGGAAAAATATTTATGGGTGTGAACACTCATTTTGACCATGTCGGTGTTGAAGCTCGTAAAAATGGTGCATTACTTATCATACAGCGTATAAAAGAAATCGTTGGTGACCAGCCAGCTGTTCTTACAGGTGATTTTAATGTTTCAGATTCTTCAGATGCATATCAGACTTTGACAACAAACGAATTTGTGTTGAAGGATGCTCATAAGATTGCTGATAAAGTTTCTGGTCCGGCTTATACTTTCCATGATTTTGGTCGTTTGGCTACAGACAAACGTGAGAAGATTGATTTCATTTTCGTCACTCCTCAGATTCATGTGATTAGTTCTGAAATTGCTCAGGAAGCAGAAGGTCCAACAGGATATTTGAGCGATCATAATCCTCAAATTGTTTCATTGGAGTTTTAATGACAATTGTTGAAAAACTTGTTGAAAACTCAGTTGAAAACCTGGTTTTATTAACTACATGTATAAAAAAAGGAAACGGCGAAGCTCGCGCTTGGCCGTTTCTACATTTAACCGTTTTAAACAAAAAGAAAAAGTAAGTTAAGGTCGTATTCAACTTAATTTTATGCTTCACTTGTGATGTGATAGCGAACAAAATTAAACATTTCCTTCTTAATGAATAAGTGAATTGTTTCCTTTTTAATATTTTTTAGCAAATGACGTTTTGGTCTGTTTAGCTTTTTATATTTAGAAGAAGACTGGAAGTATTTTTATGGCAGATTTTAGTATAAATATTTTAGGTTGCGGTTCGGCTTTGCCAACAACTAGGCATTTGCCAACATCTCAGGTTGTCGATCTCAGGGATAAGTTGTATATGATAGACTGCGGTGAAGGAACTCAATTGCAAATGCGTAGAATGAGAGTTAAGTTCAGCCGGTTGATGCATATTTTCATATCCCATGCTCATGGCGATCATTGTTTTGGATTGCCTGGATTAGTTTCAACATTGGGAATGCTAGGGCGAAATGGAGATTTGTTTATACACGGACCTGCAGAACTTGAAACCTATATTAATTCTTTTCTGGAGTTTTTCTGTCAAGGACTGCCTTTCAATGTGGTGTTTAATCCGATAGATACTTCTAAATATTCATTGGTGATGGAAGACCGTTCAGTGTCAGTTTATTCTATTCCGTTAAAGCATCGTGTAAATTGTTGTGGATATTTATTTGTTGAAAAGCCCAAGGAAGCACATATTATAAAAGACATGATTGACTTCTATAATGTTCCTGTAAGGGAAATTCAGTATATAAAAAAAGGAGCTGATTTTATAACACCTGACGGAGAAGTGATTCTCAATTCACGTTTAACCAAGCCAGCGGCACCTCCTAAAAAGTATGCTTATTGTTCGGATACTGCATTCTTGCCGGAAATAGTACAATGGATAAAAAATGTAGATTTACTTTATCATGAGGCTACATTTGTTGAGGCTGATGCTGCACGAGCAAAAGAAACTTATCATTCAACAGCTCGTCAGGCGGCAGAAATAGCAAAACGTGCGGGTGTGAAGAAACTTATTATCGGACATTATTCTGCCCGTTATGAATCTATTGATGTATTGCAGAAAGAAGCAGCAGAAGTTTTCCCTTCTGTGCAGGCTGTAAATGAGGGAATGATATTTGATTTGACAAAGATTTAAGTTATATGGTATTTGGCTTTGCAGACAAAATCAAAAACAAATTTTTATTTTGTTCTGCACTCGCCTTTCGTTATATTTTGATAATATAGGATACGGCTCGGCATATCAAAATAAAAAACAAGTTTTTTATTTTGTTCTGCACTCGCCTTTCGCTATATTTTGATAATATAGGATACGGCTCGGCATACCAAAATCAAAAACAAGTTTTTTATTTTGTTCTGCACTCGCCTTTCACTATATTTGTAGTCGATAAGAATATGTCTTGATGAAGCGCTTACTGTTCAACATATTTATGATTATGTTTTTGTCTGCCTTAACCCTTCAGGCTCAGTCTGGAAGTAAGTCAGGCACAGACTCTCATTTGTCTTATCATGAAGAAAAACCGGCTATTGAAATAATTGTTTATGACAACACTGTGAAGGTTGCAAATGCCCCTGTTGGTAGTTTTTTGGAAATATATAGTGTTGTTGGTATAAAAGTAAAAGAAATAGAAATGAAGCAGCCTTCAGGCGAATACTACATTAATCTGGCAAAAGGCTATTATATAATCCGTATAGCAGACACGGTAAGGAAAATTGCTTTGAGATAATCTGTTTTGCGGGATTTCTTTCCTTTATTAATTCCCCCTTTTCAAAAAATTACATTTTACTTTTGGATTAAAAATCTCTTTGTTTTTGACATTTTGATATCTAACTTATCGCTTGAAAATTTATATAAAACATTAAGTAAATTTCTTTCGGAAGTAATCAGAATTGTATCCGTATGTAATTGAATTTTCTTTCGGAAGTAATTAGTTTTTCTTTCGAAAGGAATTACGCTTTCCTTCCGAAGGAAAACAGCAAAAATGTATAAAATCACCAGAAAATAAGAATACCTGGAAAAATTTTTTGTCAAAATGTAAGTTGGAACCTTCTATTACTCCAGTGTAATATATAAGAAAAACTTTTATTTGGTTATCTTTGCAAATTGACTTTGTCGTTTTTCTTTGTTTTTCTGTTGTTGGAGAAACAAAGATGGCATTTATGAATAAATGCTTATAATATTCCTCTGCATAAAACCGTTGAGGAATAAACTAATTCATTATTTTTGTAAAAAAAGAACACGATATGGCCGAATATAAAGAAGAACATTTGTTAGATAACATCAACAATCCAGGAGACTTGAGACAGCTTCCTACGGATATATTGCCTGAAGTCTGCAATGAATTGCGGCAATATATAATTGATGTCTTGTCCGAAAATCCCGGACATCTTGGTGCCAGCTTGGGTACTGTGGAACTAACAGTGGCTCTGCATTATGTTTTTAATACGCCTTATGACAGAATCGTGTGGGATGTCGGACATCAGGCATATGGACATAAAATTTTGACAGGAAGACGCGAAGCTTTTCATACTCTTAGGAAATTTCACGGAATAAGTGGTTTCCCAAATCCTTTCGAAAGCGAGTATGATGCCTTTATTGCCGGACATGCTTCCAATTCAATTTCTGCGGCTATGGGAATTTCTGTTGCTTCAGCTTTGAAAAAGGAGGAAAACAGACATGTTATTGCAGTGATTGGAGATGGCGCAATGACGGGTGGTCTGGCTTTTGAAGGTTTGAACAATGCTTCGGTGAATCCTAATAATCTTCTGATTATATTGAACGACAATAATATGGCGATTGACCATAATGTTGGTGGTTTGAGCCAGTATCTTGTTGACATAACAACCAGTCAGGCATATAACAAAATGCGTTACGACGTTTATAAAGGTTTGAAAAAAATAAAACTTATAAACGACGGACGACGTGACAATATATTGCGTTTTAACAATAGTCTGAAAGCGTTGCTTACGCAGCAGCATAATTTGTTTGAAGGCTTTAGCATAAGATATTTCGGACCGGTTGACGGACACGATGTTGAATATCTTGTAAAGCTTTTGAATGATATAAAGGATTTGAAAGGTCCTAAGTTGTTGCATATCAAAACAAAGAAAGGAAAAGGTTTCAAACCAGCCGAAGAATCAGCTACAGAATGGCATGCTCCGGGAAAATTTGATAAAGAAACCGGAAAAAGAATAATAGCACGTTCTATAGATGAACCTCAGTTGTATCAGGATGTGTTTGGCCATACTCTTGTGGAGCTAGCTGAAAATGATGAACGTATTGTTGGTGTAACTCCGGCTATGCCAACCGGATGCTCAATGACGTATATGATGAAAGAGTTTCCAGACCGTGCCTTTGATGTAGGTATTGCTGAAGGACATGCCGTTACATTTTCAGCTGGATTGGCTAAGGAGGGAATGATACCTTTCTGCAATATTTATTCTTCATTTATGCAGCGTGCATATGATATGGTTATACATGATGTCGCGCTTCAGAATCTTCATGTAATCATGTGTCTGGACCGTGCAGGTCTTGTTGGTGAAGACGGAGCGACTCACCATGGTGTGTTTGACCTTGCGTATATGCGTCCGATACCTAACCTGACAATAGCTTCTCCGCTAAACGAATGTGATTTGAGGAACCTGATGTTTACTGCATATTCTGCGCAGAATGGTCCTTTTGTTATTCGTTATCCACGTGGTAAAGGCGAAAAACGCAATTGGCGTACGCCTCTTGAAGTTCTTCCTATAGGAAAAGGTCAGAAACTTAAGGATGGAGAAGATGTTGCTGTTCTTTCATTAGGTCCTATTGGAAATGAAGTTACAAAGGCTATATCTTTGCTGGATGCGGAAAATATCTCCGTTGCCCATTATGATATGATTTATCTTAAGCCTTTGGATGAGGCGCTTTTACACGAAGTCGGCAAGAAGTTCCGAAAGGTTATTACCGTTGAGAATGGAGTGATAAACGGTGGCTTTGGTAGTGCTGTCCTGGAATTTATGGCGGATAATGGTTATACGCCTCAGATTCGCAGAATAGGAATTCCGGACCGTTTCATCGAACATGGAACAATTCCAGAATTATATCGTCTGTGTGGTATGGATGCCGAAGGAATTTCAGCACAGATAAAAGACATACTAACTCAAAAACTTGAATAAACTTATGAAAGTCATTATAGCAGGTGCTGGAGAAGTCGGTACCCACTTAGCAAAATTGTTATCGCAGGAGAATCAGGATATAGTTCTGATGGACCCAAACGAAGAGCGTTTGAATTTCACCCATGCCGGAATGGAAATATTACCGATGGTTGGAAACCCTACATGTCTTCAGGATTTGGAAGAAGCCGGAATTAAGAAGGCTGATTTGTTCATAAGCGTAACTCCGGAGGAAACTACAAATATAACGTCTTGTATATTGGCTCATAAACTTGGTGCACACAAGACATTTGCCCGTATAAACAATTACGAATATTTGAAGCCTAAGAACAAAGAACTGTTCGAGAATATGGGAATCAATTTTATGATTTACCCTGAAATGCTTGCGGCAAAGGAAATTGTTACGGCAATTCGTCGTCCGTGGACTCGCCAGTATTGGGAATTGTTTGATGGAGCATTGATTCTTATCGGAGTGAAGGTGCGCGACAATGCACGTATTGTAAATATGCAGCTCTCAGAATTGCTAAGTGAAGACAAGCTTTTCCATATTGTGGCAATTAAGAGGAGAAATGAAACTATAATTCCGGGTGGTAGCGACAAGGTAGAATCTGGAGATTTACTTTTCTTTACTACAACTAAGGAACATATCGAAGAAGTACGTTTGCTTGCCGGCAAGGAAGATCCAGAGGTAAAGAAAATAATAATAATGGGCGGTAGCCGTATTGCTATACGTACAAGTCAGTATCTACCTAATAATATCCGAATAAAAATTATAGAAACGGATAAGGAGAAAAGTTACAGAATAGCGGAAAAAGTTCCAGGAAATGTACTTATTATCAATGGTGATGGACGTGACACTGAGTTGCTTAAGCAGGAAAGTATTCATGATGCGCAGGCATTTATAGCTCTTACAGATAACTCCAGCACAAACATTTTGGCTTGCTTAGCTGCTAAAAGAATGGGTGTGTTCAAAACTATTGCAAAAATTGAGAATATAGACTACATACCTCTTGCAGAGAGTATGGATATAGGTACAGTTATCAACAAAAAATTGATAGCGGCAAGCCATATTTATCAGTTCTTGCTTGATGCAGACGTTTCAAATGTAAAATGCCTAACTTTTGCCAATGCTGATGTGGCAGAATTGGTTGCACGTCCTAATTCACGAATAACACGTAAACCTGTACGTGAACTTGGTTTGCCGAAGGATATGACATTGGGAGGATTGATTAGAAATGGAGTTCCTATGATGATTGACGGTGATACACAGATACAGGCATATGACCATGTTGTTGTGTTCTGTCTTGACACTGCTATGCGTAAACTGGAGAATTATTTTAATTAATCTGTCATGCTGAACGTTCGTTTCATATTCAAGATGTTGGGAATAATGTTTGTTCTTGAAACATTGTTCATGCTGGCAGCTACAGCTGTCGCTTTTATTTATAAGGGTGATGATTTCCGACCTTTGGCCTTGTCTTCCGGAATACTACTTTTAGTTGGTTTTTTGCTTTATGCTATAGGTTTTAAGGCTAACGAACATACTGCAGGTCGTCGCGAAGGTATGCTTACGGTTACACTTACTTGGGTATTGTTCTCGTTTTTTGGAATGTTACCATTTTATTTAGGTGGATATATCGATAATATTACTGATGCATATTTTGAGACGATGTCAGGTTTCACGACAACTGGCTCTACTATTCTTACAAATATAGAAGCTTTGCCTGAAGGAATATTGTTTTGGAGAAGTCTTACTCAGTGGCAAGGCGGTATTGGAATGATTGTCTTTACAGTTGCTTTGATGCCTATTTTTGGAGGTGGTGCTTCTCAGATGTTTGATGCAGAAACTCCTGGTATAACACATGAGCGTTTTCGTCCGCGTATTGCTCAGGTCGCAAAACGATTGTGGGGTGTATATCTTTTTCTTACCATATTGTTGGCATTTCTTTTATGGCTTGGACCGATGGATGTTTATGATGCTGTGAATCACAGTATGACTTGTATGTCAACAGGTGGATATTCTACAAAAAATGCAAGTATTGCACATTGGAATTCACCATATATAGAATATATTATTTCGATATTCATGTGTATTGGGGCGACAAACATGACTCTTATCTACTTCTTTATGAATGGTAAAGTCATGAAGCTTTTGAAGGATGAAGAAACAATATGGTTTTATGCCATTGTTGTATTAGCTGTTGCAGTAACATTTATATGGATATATTTTAATGGAATTGTGACAGATGTTGAATTAGCTTTCCGTCAGGCATTTTTCCAGGTGACATCGATAATATCTACTTGTGGTTTTGCAACGGCGGACTATATACCTTGGGGGCCATTCTTCTGGATGTTTGCATTGCTGCTAATGATGATATGTGGCTGTGCCGGTTCAACAAGCGGAGGTTTGAAAACAGGACGAGTTGCAATATTGGTGAAAAACCTGTTCAATGAGTTCAAGAAGCAGACACATCCGCATGCAATTATTCCTGTACGAATGAATGGAAGAGTGATATCTTCCGAGCTTGTTCATAGAGTGTTGGCTTTTGCTTTTATTTATGTCGGTCTGATGATGTTTACCAGCTTTATTCTTCTTGCTGACGGAGTCGGATTTGAGGAAGCTTTAGGAGCAAGTGTTTCGGCTGTAAGTAATACAGGTCCTGGTTTGGGAAGTTGCGGACCGGTTTATAATTTTTCTGAATTACCCGATTTGTCCAAGTGGGTGTTGAGTTTTGCTATGATGACCGGACGTTTGGAACTATTCACTGTTCTAACAATACTGCTGCCTGGTTTCTGGAAGCAATAATGTTAATATAAGCCAATTAATATTAATGCAATATACGTAAAGTGTAATCTTTGCGTTATCAGATAAGCAGGTTTTGCTTAATTATTACTATGATTGAATATATAAAAGGTGATATAGATGAAATCACTCCGGCTAGAATGGTCTTGGAGTGTAATGGGATTGGTTATGAGATATTCATATCTCTGAATACATATTCAAAGCTTCAAAGAGATAAGTCAGCAAAAATATATATATACGAAGTTATACGTGAGGATACACATATCCTTTATGGATTTGCTGATAAGGATGAAAGAGTATGCTTTGTTGCATTGATTGGTGTTTCGGGAGTCGGACCCAATACAGCACGTATGATTCTTTCTGCATTGACACCTTCTCAATTGATGCAGGTGTTTGCCGAGGATGATGTAAGGGCTCTTACTGCAGTAAAAGGAATTGGGCTTAAAACAGCTCAGCGTGTTTTGGTTGACTTGAAGAATAAACTTACTTTGGAAGTTGCTGAAAGCCGTGGTTCTGCAGCAGTTGAAGTCGGAACGTCACGCTCTGTTGTGGCAGAAGAGGCTGTTGCAGCTTTGGTTATGCTTGGATTTCAGAAACAGGCAGCACAAAAAACTGTTTCTGCTTTACTTAAAAAACAGCCTGATATGAAAGTTGAAGGTGTTATTAAGGAGGCTCTCAAATGTCTATGATTTATCGTAAGAGATATTCATTTATTTTATTATTTCTTCTTCTTGCTGGTGCAGTAGCTGCATTGCAGGGCGACAAGGCTTTGGATTTTTCATTGCCTGAGGCTTTGTATGCTCCGTTGGAGCAAGACCAGGATACGGTGGCTCGTTTTCCTGTAGCTAAAACTTTGCCTGAGGGTTATGAGGATTTGATTTCCAAACATCCTGCGGATTTGAAATCTCCTGAAAATATTACTACAACTATTGAATACGATTTACGTTCCGGAGCATATATCGTAAAAACCAAGCTTGGGGATATGGTTCTGGGAACTCCTATGGTGCTTACTCCTGAAGAATATATGGAGTATAGCCAAGTTCAGTCGCTAAATAGTTATTTCAGACAGAAGAATGCCGAGGAATATGAGAAAGAGGTAAACAAGAAATTCAATCTTACCGATATGCAGTTCAATATCGGTGCGGCAGAGAAGGTGTTTGGTCCAGGTGGTGTAAGAGTGAAAACCCAAGGAACAGCCGAGGTTTCTCTTGGACTTAAGAACACGACAACTAATAATCCTTCGTTGCCGGAACGTGCCCGCAGCCGAACTTTCTTTAATTTCGATGAAACTGTTCAGCTTAATGTTCAGGCTCAGGTTGGTACGAAGGTTAATTTCGGTATGAACTATAATACTGAAACTTCTTTCGACTTTGACTCAAAACAGCTGAAATTGGCATATACCGGTGAGGAAGATGAAATTATAAAGAATATTGAAGCCGGTAATGTGAGTATGACAACTAGCAACTCATTGATTAATGGTGGTGCTGCGTTGTTCGGTATGAAAGCAGATTTGCAGTTTGGTAAGTTGCGTGTGAACACTCTTTTTGCACAGCAGGAGTCTGAATCCAAGACTGTAAACTCTCAAGGTGGTGTGCAAACTCAACCGTTCGAAATTACTGTTGACCAATATGATGAGAATCGTCATTTTTTCCTTTCATATTATTTCCGTGACAAATTTGATGCGGCAATGCAGACATTGCCGTTGGTAAATTCTGCTGTTATTATTAACAGGGTTGAAGTTTGGGTTACCAATAAACAGGGAAATTATGATCAGGCACGTAATATTGTTGCTTTCTCGGATTTGGCAGAACGTGACCATATCTCAAATCCGATGTTTTCTCCTTCAGGCACATCTCAATATCCCAATAATGAAGCGAATACTTTATATAGGACAATAGTTAATAATTATCCTGATGCGCGTGATGTAAGTAAAGTTACTCAAGCATTAGGCTCTGTTCTAGAAGGTGGACGTGACTTTGAGAAAGTGGAAAGTGCGCGTAAGTTGAATGAATCGGAATATACTCTTAATGAGAAACTGGGATATATCTCGTTGAAAACTCAACTTCAAGCGGACGAAGTTCTGGCTGTTGCTTTTGAATTTACAGCCGGCGGACAAGTTTTCCAGGTTGGTGAATTTTCAACTGATAATTCAGAGAATACAACATCATGTTTGTATTTGAAATTGCTTAAGGGTACAAACATGTCTCCATCGATGCCTTTTTGGGATTTGATGATGAAGAATGTTTATTCACTTGGCGCTTATTCCGTACAAAAGGAGAAATTCCGTATGGATATTATGTATCAGAGCGATACAACAGGTACTTATGTGAATTATCTTTCTGAAGGAAATGTAAAGGATGAAATTCTTCTGAGAGTTATGAACCTTGACCGTTTGGACTCAAAAGATGAGGCTTATCCGGATGGATTCTTCGACTTTGTTGATGGTTATACAATCCTCTCAGAAAATGGTAAGATTATTTTCCCGGTTGTTGAACCGTTCGGTGAACATTTGAGAAAGAAAATCGGTAATGATGCTATTGTTGATAAATATGTGTATCAGGAGTTGTATGACTCAACATTGACTTATGCTCGTCAGATTGCAGAGAAGAACAAGTTCCTTCTTCGTGGTGAGTACAAGGCTTCATCCGGTGCGGAGATTGTTCTTGGTGCTACCAATGTGGCTCGTGGTTCGGTTAAGGTGACAGCGGGAGGTGCTACTCTTACTGAAAATGTCGATTATACGGTTGACTATGCTTCTGGTATCGTAACCATTTTGAATGAAAGTATCATTTCCAGTGGAACTCCGGTCAGTGTATCTTTAGAGAATCAGTCAACGTACAGTATGCAACGAAAGACAGTTATGGGTGTGGATTTGAATTATCAGTTCAATCCAAACTTCAACATGGGTGCAACCATAATGCATATGTCTGAAATGCCTATGACAACGAAGACTGTGATGGGAGACGAATCCGTAAAGAATACTCTTTGGGGTATGAATGCTTCATATAAAGGTGAAAGTCAGTGGCTGACAAATATGTTGGATAAGCTGCCTTTACTTACTCTTACTAAGCCAAGCCAGATTGCTTTCAATGCAGAATTTGCTCAGCTTATTGCAGGACATTATGAAAATAAATATACCGGAGAATATTCTTATCTGGATGATTTCGAGTCAACTCAAAGCAGCTTTGACTTGCTGAATCCGTATGCTTGGATGCTTGCAAGTACTCCATATGAAGATGGAGCTGGCGCTCGTTTCCCTGAAGCCTCAAAAGTAAATGATGTTACGTATGGACATAACCGTTCTTTGTTGGCTTGGTACACTATTGACGGTATCTTTACAAGACGAAATTCACGCTCTTTGCCATCTCATATTACAAAGGATGACCTCTCAAACCATTATGTACGTGCCGTACAGATGGAAGAACTTTTCCCTAACAGAGAGCAGATGTATAATGAGGACAACCTTTTGTCTGTCCTGAATGTGGCATATTATCCGACAGAACGTGGTCCGTATAACCTGGATGCTGACCGTGTTAATTCCGACGGTACATTGCAGGAGCCGGAAAAACGCTGGGGTGGTATGATGCGTAAGATGGATCAGGTGGATTTTGAGACAGCAAATATCGAATATATTGAGTTCTGGCTTTTGGACCCGTTTATCTATAATACAGCTTCTTCCGGTGGTGATTTGTATTTCAACCTTGGTGATGTATCGGAAGATGTATTGAAGGATGAGAAGAAATTCTTCGAAAACGGTTTGCCTGTTGATGGCGATATGAGTCGTGTTGATACAACAGTTTGGGGTAAAGTTCCTACACAGCAGAGCACTGTTTACGCATTCGATAATACGGCAGGAGCTCGTGAACTTCAGGATGTTGGTTTGAATGGTTTATCTTCAGCAGAAGAAAAGGAATTCCCTGCATATAAGGAGTTCATTGAAAAATTGAGACCGAAGTTGTCTGCTGATGTTATTCAGAAGATGGAAGCAGACCCGCTGTCTGTTATCAACAACCCGTCAGGTGATAAATTCCACTATTTCCGTGGTTCAGATTATGACGAAAAGCAGTTAAGCATATTGGAACGCTACAAACGTTACAACGGAACTGAAGGTAACTCACAGGAATCTGTTGAGGCATATAGCACAGCTGCAAAAACAGTTCCGGATGTTGAAGACTTGAATCAGGATAATACTCTTAACGAAAACGAAAAGTATTATGAATATCGAGTTTCTATCCGTCCTTCTGATATGAAAGTCGGAATGAATTATATTATTAATCAGCAGACTTCAACAGTACGTTTGGAAAATGGTACAACTGAAACTGTCAACTGGTATCAGTTCAAGATACCTATCAAGCAATACGAACGCAAGATTGGTTCAATCAACGACTTTAAATCTATGCGTTTCCTCAGAATGTATATGACAGGATTTAAAGATTCAACTGTTTTACGTTTCGGTTCGTTTGAACTTGTAAGAGGTGACTGGCGTACTTATGAACGTACACTTATGCCGGCAGATGCAGCTCCTGCAGCTGAGGCTACATTGGAAGTATCAACAGTTAATATTGAAGAGAATGCAGATAAAACACCGGTCAACTACGTGTTGCCTCCGGGCGTAACTCGTATGCGCGACCCGAGTCAGCCGCAGCTTCGTCAGCAGAACGAGCAGGCACTTTCTTTGAAAGTGACAAATTTGGCAGCGAGAGATGCACGTGCTGTATATAAGAGTACTAATTATGATATGCGTCAGTATGGCCGTTTGCAGCTCTTTACTCACGCAGAATCTTTCATAAATGACGTTACAGGACTTTCTGCCGGCGATTTGTCTGTGTTTATCCGTTTGGGTTCTGACTATACAAATAACTATTATGAATATTCAGTGCCATTGAGACTAACTCCTCACGGAAAGTATTCATCAGATAATTCGTCTGACCAGGAAACTGTTTGGCCGGAAGAGAATATGATTAATGTCGCATTTGAGCGTCTTACAGATCTGAAGTTGAACCGAAATAAGAAGAAGCGTACTGGTGAAAGCGGAATAACATTCCAGACTGTTTATTCCGAACCGGACCCGGACAACACACGCAACACTATTTCAATCATCGGTAATCCTTCTTTGGCAGAAGTGAAGATTATTATGATTGGTGTCCGCAACAACTCTAAAGACATAAAGAGTGCGGAAGTTTGGGTGAACGAGTTGCGTCTTACTGATTTCAACGAAGAGGGCGGATGGGCAGCCAATGCCAATCTGAATATGGTATTGTCGGACCTTGGTTCTGTTAATATGGCGGGACGTATTGAAACTGCCGGTTTCGGTGCGCTTGACCAGTCTGTAAGCGAACGCCGCCTTGACGATTACACTCAATACAGTGTTTCGACTTCATTGGAACTTGGAAAGTTCTTCCCGGAAAAGGCTAAAGTAAGTATTCCGTTCTATTATGCTTATTCTAACGAGACAACAACTCCTAAGTATAATCCGTTGGATAAGGATATAGAACTGAAAGACGCTTTGGATAATGCTTCGACTAAGGCAGAGAAGGATTCAATTAAGGAGCAGTCCATCACACGAACAACAATCAAGAGCGTTTCGTTCAATAATGTTAAGGTGGATGTGAAGAGTAAGAATCCTATGCCTTACGACCCGGCAAACTTCACTTTGGGATATTCTTATAGTGAGAACAATTTCAAGAATCCGGAAACATCTTACGAAACAACTAAAAACTATAACGGTAATTTTGCTTACTCATACACTCCGTATGTTAAGCCGTTCAAACCGTTTGGAAAGATGAAAAAGAGCACAGGTGCCAACAAATATCTGAAACAGCTGGCATTTAATTATGTGCCTTCTAACATCAGTTTCCAGACTGCTATGTTGAGGAATTATTATGAAATACAGCTTAGAGACCTTACAAACGGAGGAAACAATAAGATTCCGGTTTCATTCAGCCAGGAATTCTATTGGGACCGTGCTTTCAGTTTACGCTGGGATTTCACCAACAACCTCAGTATGCAGTTTACTTCGGGAACAAATGCACGTATTGAGGAACCTCATGTGCAGGTGAATAAAGAATTGAATCCGGACCAGTATCAGGTATGGAAAGATTCAGTAAAGCAGAGTATCCGTGATTTGGGTAAACCTATGAAATACGACCAGCAATTCAATGTAACCTGGAATATGCCTTTCCAGCAGATTCCTGTGCTTGATTGGGTCAATAGTTCTGCTACATATAATGCTTCATATAATTGGGACCGCGGAGCTCAGATTGAAGGAGATGTTCAGATTGGTAATACAATCAAGAACCAGCGTCAGCTTAACTGGCAAGGTGCTTTCAATCTTCAGACACTTTATAACAAAAGTCCGTATCTGAAGAAAATAAACCAGAAGTTCAATGCTTCGTCACGAACAAATTCGCGTAACAATAGAAATAAGAAAGAGCAGGAGAAGAAAAAGAAGCAGGTAAAACTCGAAAAGGAAATCACTTTGAGTATGGACAGCAATGTGGTTGTTCAGCACGGAATGTTCACTAAGAAAGTACATATCGTGGCAAAAGGTGCGAACGGAAAGACTTATAAGATTAAATATAAGCCTTTGAACTATGCGCAGGTAGAGATAACAACCCGTGATACGGCTCATCTTAAGCTTACGATATATCCGGGACCGTCCGAAACTGAAGATAGAATGAATAAGATTCTTGAGCACAGCTCTCGCTTCTTGATGATGTTGCGCCGTGTCAATGTTCAGTATTCGTTGACCGACGGAATGATGTTGCCTGGCTTCCTTCCTGAAGTTGGAGATATTTTCGGACAGACACGTTCATCAATAGGAATGGCTCCTGGTTTGGGCTTTGCCTTCGGCGGTGTAAGCAAGAGATATATTGAAGAGGCTGATGAGAAAGGATGGCTGATTAAGAACAGCGAAACAAATATCAACCCAGCAATTATCAACAGTACAAAGAATCTTAATATCCGAGCTAATCTCGAGCCGATAAGCGGTCTTAAAATTGACCTTACAGCTAATAGAGTTGACACTCGTAATACAGAGATTCAATATATGTATGAAGGTTCTCCGGAAGTCCTCGGCGGAAGTTTCACTATGACTACGATAGCTTTGGGTAGCGCTTTCGGTAGCACAGGAAATGCAGGAAACAACTACGCATCTAAAGTTTTCGATACATTCCTTGCAAACCGTGAAGTAATAGCTTCTCGCCTCGAAGCTGTATATGCCGGAACATCATATCCTGGAACAGGATTCATGTCCGGAAGTCCGTTTGCCGGTCAGCCATATAACCCGAATAACGGAAAGGTCAGTTTGAACTCTGCCGATGTCCTTATTCCAGCTTTCATTGCTGCCTATACAGGAAAGAATCCGTCGAAAGTCGGACTTACTCCATTCCCGTCTGTTAAGAGTCTGCTTCCGAACTGGAATGTTACATACAACGGTTTGATGAAGATTCCGGCTATACAGAAATACTTCAAGACAATGAATCTTCTTCATCAGTATAGATGTACATACAGCGTCGGTTCATTCTCTTCTTTCCTTAACTGGGTTGATGCAGGACAGGATGGTTTGGGATATATACGTGATGTACTTACCGGAAATCCAACTCCTTCTTCTCCTTACGACATTTCAGCCGTAAGCATAACAGAAGGATTCAGTCCGTTGTTTGGTGTTGATGCAACTATGCTCAACAATATTACAGGTAAAGTGGAATATCGCAAGACAAGAAACTTGAATCTCAACATCTCTTCTTACCAGATTGTTGAGTCTCTTTCAAACGAGTTTGTTGTTGGTATCGGATATAAATATACTGAGTTCAACAAAGTGCTTGGAATGAAAAAAACGGCTAATTTCAGCAATGACCTTACAGTTCGTCTCGACTTCTCTTATCGCAAGATGCAGTCGCTTATCCGTAAGATTGAAGACAAGCTTACTCAGGCAACAAGTGGAAATGTAGCCAAGACAATTCAGTTCTCTGCCGATTATGGTTTGAGCCGTGCTCTCACAGTTCGTGCTTTCTATGATTTGCAGATTAACAAGCCTTTGGTTTCAAGTGCGTCTTATCCGACTTCAAACAGTAATTATGGTATTAGCTTGAGATTCTCATTGGCGCAGTAGGAGAGAAGGGTTTCGCAAGTTGATGGAATTTAAAGTTGACAAGGAATCATTATCCACCAAAATTTGAGCACTGAAGGAGTGACACTAATATAAATTTTGTGTCGCTCCTTCAGAGCTCCTTCTTTATATATCACTTCAAACCTAGGGTTCACACCCTAGGCTAAACGAGTATCTCCCCTTTGGGGTTTATCAGAATTTATTGCCTCTTCTCTCTCCCAAAATCAAAATA
The DNA here is from genome assembly GCF_056640935.1 of Parabacteroides sp. KHUB-01. Lineage (NCBI taxonomy): Bacteria > Pseudomonadati > Bacteroidota > Bacteroidia > Bacteroidales > Tannerellaceae > Parabacteroides > Parabacteroides sp. KHUB-01. Next base: position 2,587,528 of record NZ_CM153256.1, read on the forward strand.
CTCCGAAGCTGTTCTGACACTATCCATTTTTGCCGCCATCGCCTTCACCTTATCCGGAAATTGGCCGGCAAGATTATTATCTTCATGAACATCGCAACTCAAGTCATAAAGCTCATATCTTGAGTTTCCATTTATAGGCTGTCGGATAAGTTTGAAGTTTCCTTCTCTTATAGCCTGCCAACCTTTGCTTTCGTGGAATTCCCAATACAGATAATCGTGTTCTTCCTTCTGCTTATTGTTTTTCAGAAGAGGAAGGAATGAAATACCGTCAGTTTCGGCAGTGAGAGTTGTTCCGGTCAGCTCTGCCAATGTCGGCATCACATCCCAGAAAGCAGTTACATGATTTGTTGTTTTTCCTTCCTTTATGGTCTTTGGCCACCAGGCAATCATAGGAACTCTTATACCTCCTTCATAGGCATCTCTCTTTATACCTTTAAGCGGTCCGGAACTCTTGAAGAAATCCGGTTTTGCACCACCTTCGGCATGAGGACCGTTGTCGCTGGTGAATATAACCAAAGTGTTCTTCTCCAAACCAAGTTTCTTAAGTTCGGCCATTACTTCTCCAACATACATATCCAAACGTGAAACCATAGCGGCAAACGAAGCACAAGGTTTTTCCGAAGTGTTGTATCCGCCCCAAGTATGTTCGAACTTTCCGATATATGGAGTTTCCTTGAAACTGTTTTCATACATATTATATATGGAATCATGCGGCAAGTTCAGCTCAGCGTGCGGAAGCGTGTACGTAAGCATAGCAAAGAAAGGCTTGTCCTTATTGTCATTGATAAACTTCAGAGCCTGCTTGTGAATCAAATCCTGCGAATAAGTTTTCTTTGCATTGTTGACATTCTCCGGGAAATAAACAGTGTCCTTGTTATGCCACAAATGGTCCGGATAGAACGAATGAGACTGTCGCTGGCAATTGTAGCCATAGAACTCATCGAATCCCATATCATTAGGAACCGAAGCTGAGCCGGGATTTCCCAATCCCCATTTTCCGAACATACCCGTCGTGTAGCCGGCAGATTTCATCAACCGTCCGAGAGTGAAAGTTCCAGCAGCCATCGGCTGCTGTCCTTCTGGAGCTATTTCCTTGTTGCCTCGAATTTGTGTATGCCCCGTGTGAAGTCCCGTCATCAGCGAGCATCTGGACGGAGCGCTCACCGAGCATCCGGCATAATTCTGTGTAAACAGCAAACCTTCGCTTGCCATGCGGTCAATATTTGGAGTTTTTATCAGCTGTTGTCCGTAGCAACCCAAATCACCATAACCCAAGTCGTCGGCAAGAATGTAAATAACATTTACCGGAATATTTTTCTTTTCACTTTCTGAGCAGGAAATAAGTCCTCCACACAATGCTGCAGACAGACCCAATAAGATTCTTGATTCCATAATGTTTCCGAGGTTTTTGTTTGTTCAGTTCTAAAGTCATATTGGCATAGAACTTTATCTATGTTTTTGACGTAATACCAATTCTATTTGTAAATATAGTGAAAGGCGAGTGCAGAGCAAAATAAAAAACTTGTTTTTTTACGTTGTGTATTTGTTAATATATACAAAGGTAAAATTAGGGCTAATAAATGAGACTATAAAATACTTATAAAACGGGTTGTTTGTTAATGTATAGTAAATCAGTGAATTATATTTTCAGTAGATTTTTTGAGGCTGAAAAAGTTTTTTCACAATATATGGAAAAACTTTTTCATATATTGTGAAAATTAAATTCCATAATATATGAAAAAAAAGTTTCACAATATATGGAAATTAAATTTCAATGCGATGAAAATTTAAATAGTTTTTAAGGATTGGTTTATTCTTCTTATATCTATTGCTTAAAATAAGAAATGGCTAGAAAAAACGGACGTTTTTTCTAGCCATCATGTTGCAAAGGTACTTCTTTCTTTCGTACCTGCAAATTTTCTTGTTGTTTTTTTGCCGATTAGCCTGTTTTCTTATCACTTAGCTTGTAATTGCTGTACGAAACCAAAGATTTCAAGTACAAACATTTTATTTGTCGAATACCTCAAATATGTGGTAAGAAAAAACGTCCCTTTTTTCTTACCACATAACCACAAATTTGACATTTAATTTACATTATTATAAACTAAAAATTAAAGTGATTATGAACAAGAAATTTACTTTTATGGTGGCTGCGCTGTTGGCTGCTACTTCAGCTTTTGCTCAGCTTTCAACTGATCGTAAAGTAGAATTAAAGGATTTTGTCTCAGGACGTGCTTATTATTTGGCTGCGACTCATGCTACTCATAGTTTGGCATTGCAGGCTTTTACTGCAGCTTCTTTTTACCAAGAAGGTGATATTAAACCTGAATCAGTTAAAGAAGATGCTCAGTGGTTCGTAGAGAAAAATGCTCAAGGTCAATATTCTTTTAAGAATTTGGAAGGCTTGTATTTGGCATTTAAACTAGAAAATGGTAGTTATGTAGCAGAAACCAATAAAGATGAAGCGAAAAAAGAAACAGCTTTGCGTTGGTTTAAATATGCTGCTGATGGTAAACTTCAGTTGATGAATGTTGAAGGTGAAGCATTGTATTTAGGATTGAAATCATCTGCAAGCACATATGTACCTGCTGTTTTAAAATCAACTGATTATGTTCAAAAGAACAACTTCTCACTTTTCGAAGCTTACAATACTCAGGTTTCAGTTCAAGATCTTAAAAAAGATGAAGGCACAAACTTCTCTCTAAGCTTTGGTGAAACATCTTTGCAGGGTGATTCTACATTTGTAGATTTAACTGTAGTTACACTTAAGAATGATATTGCTGCAAATGTATCAGATAAAACATCAGCATTCTCTTTGTCTGGAGAAGAATTCTTATTAATGGTTTCAGGTAAAGCAACTGATGGTGAAATCGCTAATGCTGATGATTTTAAAGCAGCTAAATTTGTTTACTTGACTAAAAATAAAGTTGATAACAACCAGATTACTGATGCTGTTTCAGGCTACAGATATGATGTTATCTCAGGTGCTGAGTTGATTAAAACTGCAAACAAAATTGACTTGGATAATGCTAAGTTTACTGCATATACATCAGCAAATCAGGAAGGTTATATCTTCAAACAGTCAAATGTTTTAGATTCTGAAGAAGTTATTTGGGTAGACAAAGTAGATGCAGCAAATCAAGTTTCTTATGTCGCTTCAAGATTGGAAGATTGCCACAAGTCACCGGTAGAAATCGTAGCAGGTAAAGGTACACGTGTTGCAGCTTCAACAGTTGCTAATAAGCAGATGTTGGTTGTTAATGTAACAGCTACAAAGAAAGATGATGCTAAAGTTTATGCTTTGGGATTGAATGATTATGATTCTGACGTGAATTTGTATGAAAAGAAATCTGAAGCTTCATTGAATTATCCAAAGGGACAGTGGTTGGTAACAGCAGGTGGAGATGAAAATACTATAACATTGGTTAATATTCAGAATCCTGAACAGAAAGTTGAAAATATTGCATTGTATGAAGCTGCAGGTAAAGGAACTTATGCAATCAAAAATGTTTCTGATTTTTCAGGATGTGAAACAATTACTTTGACAGAAGTTGCTGATTATAATAAAGAAAATGGTTATTTGAATCTTGAAGAAGTAGTTGGTCAGAAATATACTTTGAGAACTCAGGATGTATTCTCATATGTTGGAACAGATGTTGTTGATGCATATTTGAAGTTAGAAGATAATACTTTCAAAACAACTCCTTTTGCAGAACAAGCTGCTGAATGGAATATTTCTAAAGTATTAGAATCAGGCAAAACAAATGCTGATACAACAAAAGTAACATTGGATACTTATAAGTATTATGCTGCTGATGGTACTCAGAAAGAAGTTAAGAAAGAAGTATTGCGTTATGCATTTAAATATACTTTAGAAACTGAAGGTAAATATATAGCTAATAGCTATAAACCTAATGACACATCTTTGTCATTCTTTATTCGTGAGGTATCAAAAGATAGATTTGTAATTGCATATAGTGATCAAGATGTATTGAGTATTAATAATAATACTACAGTTGGAGTTAATAATGCAGTTTCAGCTAAAGCATTTGCCATCGAACCAGTAGTTGCTGCTCCTTCATTCGAAGCAACAAGCAAGCATGTAACATTCTCTACATTTGCAGGTGGTTCAATGACTAATTTGAATAATGCAGCTGTATTGACAAAAGAAACAGAAGAATTGACTGCTGATAACTTCAAATTCTATGTTGATTCAGTTAATGCAGATTATGTTACACCAAACTTCTTCATTTCATTAAATGGTAAATATTTGGTTGATGGTAATCAGGTTGTAGCTGATGCAACAACAGCATGTGAGTTGGATAAGATTACTGTAGATGAAAGAGACGCAATCATTGAGTCTGCAGAATATCTAGAAGCTAAACGATTAATGTTTGTTGATGCTAAACGTGTTGAAGGACAGGATAAATTAGTTGTTGATGGCGATACAATCGATACACCTTCAACATATAAATTCCAGATTTTGTCTGATGATAACGGCAATTATGCATTGAGAACTGCAAATGGTTATGTTCAGAATGTCAATGGTCAGTTGGTATTGACAAATAGCGATGAAAATGCAGAATTGTTCACAATCGAAGATACAACTGCTCCAACATCAAACGAAGGCGTAGTTGCTTCTGAAGTTAAAGTAATCGCTAACAACGGTTCAATCGTAGTTAAGAACGCTGCTGGTAAGAACGTAGTAGTATCTACAATCTTAGGTCAGGTAGTAGCTAACGAAGTATTGACATCAGACAACGCAACAATCAATGTACCTGCAGGTATCGTAGTGGTTGCTGTTGAAGGTGAAAGCTTCAAAGTAAATGTAAAATAAGTTTATAAGTTAATGAGTTTTTGAGTTTGTAAGTTCAATCTTACAACTCAAAGCTCATGGCTTAGAAAACATAGAGTTTATGGTTTCGAAGTAAACTAAAAAACTTAGAAACTAAAAAACTCAAAAACTTAAAAAGTAACCCGTGACGGGCGAACAATTTAGTTATTAATAATAATAGTAATAGTAGGAAGCCTAGCTTGAGCTTCCCATAAAAAAAGTTCTAAAAATCTGCCCAATTATGTAACCTCGTGAGAAGTGAAAGGGCAGAATAATAAAAACAGAAAAGGACGTTTCTAATCAAAGGAAGCGTCCTTTTTTATATTATACTGCTCAATAACATAAAAAAGTATTCCGAATTTTGTTAGGCTTTTATGATAGTAAATCATATTTTTGTGATAGACTGAATCAGAAATATTGAAGAATATGCTTGAAAAAGCACGAAGATATAATCCCAATTTTATATATAGGTATTTAGTCCTTTTGTGAAATGAGGTTAGGTTGGGTGGCGCGCTTGGTTAGCGTGCCACCTTTTTTATAAATAGTTTATTCTTCTTCTATTTCATTCTCAATAGTTTCTCCCCAGTCCGTATTAACCTCGAATACGAAGGACGCGTCGCTGCTTACATTATATAATGTACCAGTATATCTAGTGATGCGGTTTACGTAAATAGGAGCATCCGTGATAGTTTTCTCTCTCAGCAACTCTCCGCTTTCATCTAAAGCTTTCAGGTTGATGTTGCTGATTGTGCCCGGCTCTGTTTGTGGAACAAATGTAAATATGTGATGACTTGGGCCTTGGGCGGCAGCATAATCTTCTGCAGAGAAAGAGACTGTGCGGGAGAATGGAACGGTTGTTTCCGTGGCATAGCCATTCAGAATATCGAAAGAATTGTATATTCCGGATGCGGTAATTTGATATGACTTTACTTTTTCCGGAACCTCGTCTCTCGGTACAATTTCTATTTTTGAAATAATTCTGTCAAGAGTTATGGTTTCGTTGAAGTCGGTTCCAACTACCACTTCAAATTCTTTGGAAGAATAGAAACATTCCTTCATCTCTTCGGGAAATGTAAGAATGTTTCCTTCAGCTGTGACTTGTTCAAACGGATGGACAAGGAAACAGAAAGTGTATATTCCGGCTTCAAATACATCTGTGATGTTAAGAGATTTTGGCTCTGCAACGTCGATGCTCTGCAGTTTTACCAGATTCAAATCCTGGTCGTAAACAGCATATTCAACAGTGCTGAATAATGAGGACGAAGGTTCTTCTGTAGGATTTTCTGTTGAGCTGCTGTTTTCTGCTTCCGGCTCTGAAGGCAGATTACCGGGCATTGCTTTTGTGCCGAAAGGAATGATTTCCGGCTCAAGTTCGATATTGAATGAAACTTTTACCAACTGATTAGTCTTTTCAATCAACGGTTCGTTTTCTGAGCTGCAAGCTCCAAGCAGCAGGATTGCTGCTGAGAGAAGATAATTCTGATACTTCATAGTCAGGTTTTTTGTAGTTAATAATGTTTGTTTAATTTGAGCCTGGTTGTTGGATATGTGAACAACCAAACTGCGGATAACAAAGTAATGCAATAAATTTTAATTTGAAAAATATTTGGAGAGAAATGTGTGTTGTTATTATTGGATTGTATATATTTGTGATGATGTGACCATTGCGTTACTCAAGTTTTACAAGTGTAGTTTTCAGTTAAGGAGTTGACAAGAAAACTAGTTGACAAGGTTTTTCCGATAATTAATTACGGAGTAATGCTATTTTTCCCTTGTCAACTTGTCTCTGTAGCCTTGTTAACTTTCAGGTTGAGTAACTTGCTAAACTTAATCACATTAAAAAAGTTTTCACCTTAAACATATACTATCATGTGCAGAAAAATTAGAATGGGTATGATTGGTGGCGGACCAGGCTCTTTCATTGGAGCTGTTCATCGCATGGCTGCCAATTTGGACGGACAAATCGAGTTGGTATGTGGATGTTTCAGTTCCACACCTGAGAAATCTAAAGAAACAGGTAAGGCTTTGTTCCTTCCTCCTGAAAGAGTTTATTCTTCATGGCAGGAAATGATTGAGAAAGAAGCTGAGCTTCCTGAAGATGTCCGTATGGATTTTGTATCAATCGTTACTCCGAATCATGTACACTTCGCTCCGGCAATGATGGCTTTGGAAAAAGGCTTTCATGTTGCACTGGACAAACCTATGACTTTCACTCTTGATGAGGCTCGCCAGTTGGCTGCAAAAGTGAAGGAAACAGGAAAATTGTTCCTTTTGACTCACACTTACACAGGTTATCCAATGGTTAAAGAGGCTCGTGCTCGCGTGGCTCGTGGAGAATTGGGTAAAATCAGACGTATTTATGTGGAATATCCTCAGGGCTGGTTGTATAACGACTGTGCAGCAGGTAATAAGCAAGCTGCGTGGCGTGTTGACCCTAAGCGCTCAGGAAAGGCTGGCTGTATGGGTGATATTGGTACTCATGCCTTTAATTTGGCTGAATATATAACAGGATTGAAAGCAACTGAAATATGTGGCGAATTGAATACTTTTGTTCCGGGACGTTTGCTTGACGACGATGGTGCGGCTCTTATTCGTTATGAAGGCGGTGCGCGTGGTGTTCTGATGGCAAGTCAGATTGCTGTAGGTTGTGAAAATAGCCTTCGTATCAGAGTGTTCGGCGAAAAAGGAACTTTGGAATGGGCTCAGGAAGAACCAAATACTTTGTATATGCGTTGGCCGGACCGACCAATGGAAGTTCTCAGAACAAACAATTCTTATGTTTCTCCGATTTCTGCATATAACAGCAGAGTGCCGGCAGGACATCCGGAAGGTTATCTTGAAGCTTTCGCTAATCTTTACAGAAATTTCGCAACAGCTTTGCGTGCGTTGATTGAAGGAAAACAACCAACTCCTGAATCTCTTGATTTCCCTTCTGCCGAAGAAGGAGTACGCGGAATGCTATTCATCGAAACTATTGTTTCAACCGGGGAGAAAGGAGAGAAGTGGTTGAAGTTGGAGGAGTAGGAGAGAAGAAGTTGAGGAGTTAAGTAGTCAAGGAGTCAAGAAGAAATATCTTATTTCCTGTAACCTTGTCACCTCGTCAACTAATAAACTAACAAACTAAAAAACTTATAAACTAAAAATCTATGTCCCGTAAAGTAACACTATATACATTGCAGTGGGGCGATCTCCCACTCGAAACAGTTTGCCAAAAGGCGCGCGAATTCGGTTATGACGGTTTAGAGCTGGGTTTGCCTAACCATGTTGACGTACGTCGTACAGAACCGGAATATTATCAAGGTATAAAAGATTTGCTGGCAAAATATGATTTGGAGTTGTATGCAATATCAACACATCTTATCGGTCAGGCAGTATGTGACAAGATTGATCATCGTCATCAGCAAATCCTTCCGGATTATATTTGGGGCGACGGAGATCCTGAAGGAGTAAAGGCTCGCGCTGCTGAAGAATTGATACGCACTGCACATGCTGCTAAGATGCTTGGAGTAGATACTGTTGTCGGATTTACAGGAAGTCCGATTTGGGCATATCTGTATTCATTTCCACCAGTAAGTGAGCAGATGATAGAAGACGGATATCGTGAATTTGCTGAAAGATTCACTCCTATTTTGGATGAATATCAGAAATTGGGAGTTCGTTATGCTTTGGAAGTTCATCCGACAGAAATTGCATTCGACACTGTTTCTGCAGAAAGAGCATTGAAGGCTTTGAATTATCATCCTGCATTCGGTTTCAACTATGACCCAAGTCATTTGGGATATCAGGGTGTGGATTATGTTGATTTCATATATAATTTCTCTGACAGGATATTCCATGTACATATGAAAGATGTATATTGGAGTGATAAGCCGATGAAGGTTGGAGTATTTGGCGGTCATGTTACATTCGGTGATCCTCGCCGTTACTGGAATTTCCGCAGTTTGGGCAGAGGACGCATAAACTTTGAGGAGATTATACGTGCGTTGAATTCTATCGGTTATCAAGGCCCGTTGTCAGTTGAGTGGGAAGACAGTGCAATGGACCGTGAACATGGAGCAAGAGAATCATGCGAATTTGTAAAACGCATGGATTTCCAGCCTTCTGCTCATGCGTTTGATGCTTGTTTTGAGAAGAAATAGAATAGAAGTTGACAAGGTTTCAGAGACAAGTAGGCAAGGTACTCTTGTCTCCTTGTTTCTTTGTTCCCTTGTCAACTTGTTAGCATGTTTCCTCGTTTTCACATTATCTTGTCGATATTTAACAAATATATATCGTATAAAGTAAAAATAACATTGAACTGTTATCTTGCCAACATTAAATTAGTTACCTTTGCGACTGATAGAATTTAATATTTAAGGTATGAAGAAGATTAGAGCAGCCATTGTAGGTTATGGCAATATTGGTAAGTATGTGTTGGAAGCGATAGAGGCAGCTCCGGATTTTGAAGTAGCAGGTGTAATTCGCCGCAACCCTAATGATGTTCCGGCAGAATTGGCATCATATCCTGTTGTTGACAGCATTACCAAACTTGAGAATGTAGATGTTGCAGTTTTGGCAACTCCAACTCGTCAGGTAGAACATTTTGCAAAAGAAATATTGGCATTGGGTATCAACACTGTTGATAGCTTTGATATTCATGGTGGAATTGTTGATTTGCGCCGTTCTTTGGATGAGGTAGCAAAAGCTCATAATACTGTTGCAATTATTTCTGCTGGTTGGGATCCGGGAAGCGACTCTGTTGTTCGTGCATTGTTGGAAGCAATGGTTCCAAAAGGAATTACATATACAAACTTCGGCCCAGGTATGAGTATGGGACATACAGTAGCAGTTAAAGCTATCGAAGGTGTTAAAGCTGCTTTGAGTATGACTATTCCATTGGGAACAGGTGTTCATCGCCGTATGGTTTATATCGAAGTTAAAGATGGTTATGACTTCAAGGAAGTTGCAGCAGCAATCAAGGCTGATGACTACTTTGCACATGACGAAACTCACGTAATGCAGGTGGAATGTGTTGACAACTTGTTGGATATGGGTCATGGTGTTAACTTGGTTCGTAAAGGTGTTTCTGGAAAGACTCAGAATCAGTTGATCGAATTTGATATGAAGATCAACAACCCGGCACTTACTGCTCAGATTTTGGTAGCAGTGGCTCGTGCAAGTATGAAACAGAAACCAGGTGCATACACAATGATTGAAATCCCAGTTATTGATATGTTGTTTGGTGATAAGGAAAGCTTGATTAAGCGTTTGGTTTAATTATAAGTGAACTTTTGAAAAAGAATTTTGTTTCTTAAATAATAACATGGAGACACTGAGCTGCAGACGTTAAATCTGTGTCTCTGTGTCTTTGTGTTTAATATTGGTTTTCGATGTTGGATTTTATAACATGGACTGCAGATCCTGCAATATTTTCAATCGGCTCACGCGAGATTCGCTGGTATGGATTGGCATTTGCCATAGGATTCTGGATAGGATATATGATTGTCCAGAAGATGTGGAAGCAGGAAGGTCTGAAGCAGGAGTGGATAGATTCACTTCTGATTTATACTATATTAGGAACGGTTATAGGAGCTCGTTTGGGGCATTGTTTGTTCTATGCTCCAGGTTATTATCTGGCAAATCCGGTTGAAATATTGAAGATATGGGAAGGTGGATTGGCCAGTCATGGTGGTACTTTGGGTATTATTATTGCAATTTATTACTATTCCAAGAGAGTCAGTCATAAGAGTATGATGTGGGCTTTCGACAAGCTTGTTGTTCCTACAGGTTTGGTCGCTGCAATGATTCGTCTTGGAAATCTTATGAATCATGAAATCTATGGACATCCGACAGATATGCCTTGGGGATTCCGTTTTATAGAGAATCTGCATGCCTGGAGAATGGGAGCAGAGCCGGTATTCTCTGCGCCGAGCCATCCGACTCAGCTTTATGAAGCATTATGCTATTTGCTGACATTCTTCCTTTGTATGTGGCTATATTTCAAGAAAGAGGCATGGAAAAAAGAAGGTCTTATCTTCGGTGTATTTATGATATGCATTTTCGGAGCTCGTTTCTTTATCGAGTTTATGAAAAATGACCAGGAAGCTTTCGAAGCAGATATGCTTTTGAATATGGGACAGTTGCTTAGTATTCCTTTTGTGCTTGCCGGAATATGGTTTGTTTGGAGAGCAATGAAGAAAGGAGATAAGGAAATAAGTAGTCAAGGAGTTAAGTAGTTAAGTAGTCAAGGAGATAGAGGGCTTGTTTTTCTGTAGCCTTGTTAACTTGTCAACTTGTCCCTTCAAAAACTAATAAACTTAAAAACTAATAAACTCAAAAACTCAAAATATAATGTATAGACTGAAAGAAATAGCAGACAAAATTTATTATGTAGGAGTGAATGACCGTCAGAAAGTATTGTTTGAAAATATGTGGCCATTGCCTTATGGTGTGTCATACAACTCATATTTGATAGTAGATGATAAAACAGTTCTTGTAGATACTGTTGATGTTTGTTATGCCGATACTTTCTTGAAGAAAATTGAAGATGCTTTGAACGGTCGTCCTTTGGATTATCTTATTGTAAATCACATGGAGCCAGATCATGCAGGAAGCATACGTCTGTTACGTCAGTTGTATCCGGATGTACAGATTGTCGGTAACAAGAAAACATTTGAAATGCTGAATGGTTTTCATGGTATCACAACAGGACTTCATGAAGTTAAAGAAGGTGATTCTTTGGAATTAGGAAAACATACATTAAGTTTTTATATGGCGCCAATGGTGCATTGGCCAGAAGTTATGGTTACATATGACCAGACCGATAAGATTCTATTCTCAGCTGATGCGTTCGGAACTTATGGAGCATTGGATGGCGGAGTTCTGGATACAGAATTGATTCTGGATCATATCTGGGATGAAATGCGACGTTATTATGCTAATATTGTCGGCAAATATGGTAGTCCGGTTCAGAAAGCTTTGCAGAAACTTTCAGGCTTGGAAATAAAGATGATTTGCTCTACTCATGGTCCTGTTTGGACAAAACATATACCAGAAGTAGTTGATATCTATGATAAGCTGAGCCGTTATGAAGGAGAAGACGGAGTAGTTCTTGTTTATGGTAGCATGTATGGCAATACGGAACAGATGGCTGAGGCTATTGCTGCTTCATTGTCTGCTCATGGAGTTAAGAAAATCGTTGTTCATAATGTCAGCAAGTCACATTCTTCTTATATCCTAAAAGATTTGTTTAAGTATAAGGGTGTTATAATAGGTTGTCCTACATATTGCAACCAATTGTATCCTGAAGTTGATTCATTAATTTCCAAAATAGAACTTCGAGAACTAAAGAATCGTTATTTCGGTTATTTTGGTTCTTTCTCATGGGCTGGTGCTGCTGTTAAACGTTTGACTGCATTCGCTGAAAAGGTGAAATGGGAAGTTGTTGGTGAGCCAGTTGAGCAGAAACAAGGTTTGCAGCCGGATAAATATGAAGCATGCTGGAATCTAGGAAAAGCAATGGCTGAGAAATTGAATAATAAGTAAAATATTATAAATCGGGAAGACAGGTTTGCATGTATTTTTTATGAAAACCTGTCTTCTAAAAAAACACAAGTATTATGAGATTAATTATTGAACCGAATTACGAACAGTTGTCAAAATGGGCAGCCAATTACGTAGCAGCTAAAATCAAGAAAGCAAATCCTACAGCGGAAAAACCATTTATTTTAGGTTTGCCAACAGGTTCTTCTCCTCTTGGTATGTACAAGAATCTTATAGAACTGTATAAACAAGGAGTTGTTTCTTTCCAGAATGTTATAACATTCAATATGGATGAATATGTAGGACTTCCAAAAGAACATCCGGAAAGCTATCATTCATTTATGTGGAATAACTTCTTCAGCCATATTGATATTAAACCTGAAAATGTTAATATCTTGAACGGTAATGCAGAAGATTTGGAAGCTGAATGTGCTGCTTATGAAGCTAAAATGAAGGCTGTTGGCGGTGTTGATTTGTTCTTGGGTGGTATTGGTCCTGATGGTCATATCGCATTCAACGAACCAGGTTCATCATTGGCTTCACGTACACGAATCAAGACTTTGACAACAGATACTATCATTGCAAACTCTCGTTTCTTTGATAATGATGTTAATAAAGTTCCTAAGACTGCTGTCACTGTTGGTGTTGGTACAGTTCTTGATGCTAAGGAAGTATTGATTATGGTTAACGGACACAACAAGGCGCGTGCTTTGCAGCAGGCTGTTGAGGGTGCTGTAAACCAGATGTGGACTATCACTGCTTTGCAGTTGCATCCAAAAGGAATCATTGTTTGTGATGAAGCTGCTTGTGCTGAAATGAAAGTTGGTACATATAATTATTTCAAAGATATTGAAAAAGACAATTTGTGTCCATGTTCTTTGTTGAAATAATCCGATAGTATTATATATCAGCAGATAAATAAAAAACGCCTTAGTTCTGGGAACTGAGGCGTTTTTTATGTTTATGATTTCAATTTTTCCGATTAGAAATCTTCTCTGTACTTGCTTTCGTCCTTATCATCCAAAATACTGAGGTAACTTTTATATCTGGATTCACTGATATAATGTTCTTCTACAGCTTTCAGCACTGCACATCCTGGTTCATGTCGATGAGTACAATCCCCGAATTTGCAATTAGATGATATTTTGAAAATTTCAGGGAAATAGTGTGATATTTCAGCTTCTTCCATATCAATGGTTCCAAAGCCCTTGATTCCCGGAGTGTCAATGATATAACCTCCATCAGGCAGAGAAATCATTTCTGAGAATGTTGTTGTATGCATTCCTTTATTATGATATTCTGAAATATCTCCTGTGCGCAATTTAGCGTTTGGAACCAGTTTGTTTATTATTGTTGATTTTCCAACACCAGAATGACCTGAAAGTACGGTTATTTTGTTTTTCAACTCATCTCGTAATAAGTCAAGTCCTTCTTCTGAACGTGCACATAACTTAGAGCAAGGATAACCTATGGTTGTATACAGGTGAATAAGACCTTCGAGATATTCCCTGTCTTCAGCATTGTAGCGGTCAATTTTGTTGAAAACCAATTTTACAGGAACTCTGTAAGCTTCAGCTGTTGCAAGAAATCTGTCAATGAATACGGTTGTTGTAATCGGATAATTAACGGTTACAATCAACATAGCCTGATCAACATTTGCCGCGATTATGTGAGACTGTTTGGAAAGATTGGAGGCCCTTCTGATAATATAGTTCTTGCGGTCTTCGATTTCTGTTATGAAGGCCGTTCCTTCCTGATTGGTCTCAATCTGTACATAGTCACCTACGGCAATAGGATTTGTTGTACGTATTCCTTTAAGACGAAAATTACCTTTGATTTTACTTTCAATGTCTTTTCCGTCTTCTGTACGTACAGTGTACCAGCTACCAGTATTTTTAATGACGAGTCCTTTCATTTACACAGTCATGATTTCTTTTTCTTTAGCAGCATAAAGTTCGTCGATTTTCTTGATATATTTATCATGTATTTTCTGAACTTCATTTTCTGCATCTTTTTCTACGTCTTCAGGAACACCATCGTTTTTTACACTCTTCTTAAGAGCTTCAATAGCATCACGACGAGCATTTCTTACGCTAATCTTAGCTGTTTCAGCTTCTTGTTTTGACTGTTTTGCCAAATTACGACGACGGTCTTCAGTCAATGGAGGAATACCAAGACGGATGATTTCACCATTGTTTTCAGGAGTGATTCCAACTTCTGAATTTAGAATAGCTTTCTCTATTTCTTTTATCAGACTTTTTTCCCAAGGAGTAATAATGATCGTTTTTGCATCCGGAGTATTGATAGACGCAACACTGCTTAATGGAGCCAAGCTGCCATAGTAAGGAACGCGGATGCCGTCAAGAATCTTTGGGTTTGCTTTTCCTGCACGGATGTGTGCCAATTGTTCGTCAAGATAACTGATAGCGAATGTCATTTTTTCTTCCGCTGCTTTAATATACTGCTTTGTGTCGACCATATAATTAAATATTTTGTTGATATTTTGTTATGTTTCAATGAAAAATATGAAATGTATTTGTTTAACAAAAGTAATAAAGTTTTCCAAGAAACAAAAATGAGTTCCTTTTATTTTACCTCTTAAGCTTAAAACATAGGAAAATAAGGTAACAAATACCCATCAACAAGATTCCTAAAGCCCAGCTTTGATATTTTGTTTGGTCAGATGTAAGTCCCATTAAAAATGGGAAAACAGCACCTCCAAATAATCCCATAATCATTAGACTTGAAATGTCATATTTCCTATATTCTTCGTGATGCATAGCTTCAGCGAATATGATAGGGAAAATGTTGGAATTTCCGATACCTACCAATGCTACAGCTGAATATAAATACAAACTGGAATCTGTTATACATAACATTATTATACCGGCAAGCATACATAAAACACTTCCTCCGAAAACATTTCGCATTGATGTTTTCATTAGGATAAAGGCTCCAGTGAAACATCCTATTGTACGGAATATAAAATATGTACTTGTTGCCAATCCTGCTTCTTCAAGAGGAATATTAAGCCTTTCCATGAATACTTTAGGTATAGTAAGGTTTATGCCTACATCAATACCTACATGACATATTATTCCAAAAAAGGTCATTAGTATAAACTTGTCTTTCAGAAGAGAGAAGCATTCCTTGTATGTTGTCGTTTCAGAATAGTTCCTTTCTTCAATATCAGTAAATCCCAGTCCTATAATTGCAGATATTGCAACTAGCATGAATATTGCATATACAGTTCTCCATTCGTTGGCCTCCAGCGCGCTCCAGGCAACTATTATTGGTGCAAGAAATGATGCTATTGCTTTTATTAACTGACCTAATGTAAGTGCACTTACAATTCTGCTTTGTCTTACAATATTGGAAAGAAGAGGGTTAAGTGCTACTTGCATGAAGGTGTTTCCAATACCTAACAATGAAAATGATACAAACATCATACCCACAGAATAGTCAAGAAGAGGAACGAACAATGATAAAGTTGTTATTCCCAAACTTAGAAGTACGGTTTTTCTTCTACCAATATTACTAACTAAAATTCCTGTGGGAACAGATAGGACAAGAAACCAAATGAATGTAGAGGCAGCAAGTAGATTTGCAGATGTATCTGACATCTTGAAATCTGCTTCAACATAATTTGTTACTATTCCAACCAAATCTACGAAGCCCATTACAAAAAATGCAAGCATCACAGATATGAGTGTTGAAGTATTTTGGTTGTCTTTCATATTGCTAAACATATAAAGAGGTTATACCGAAAATAATGTTCCAGCAAACCTCTTTTCCTTTAAAAACTCTCTTTTATATATTTATAAATAATTCAAGTTTTGCAAGTTACTTAACTTAAAAGTCAACAAGGCATCAGAGACAAGTTGACAAGGTTAGAACACCTGTAATTTCAAGAATTAATATCTAAAAATCTTGTTGACTTGTCTCCTTGTCAATTTGTTATCTGTAAACTGAGCTTGCGAAACTTAAATTATATAACCTTTTAAACTTTTATCTAACTATCTTGCCATCTTGTTTAATTATGAACAAGTGTTCCAATATTTTCTCCGTTCATAACTTTTTTCAGATTTCCTACTGTATCCATGTCAAAGACTATGATAGGAAGGTTATTTTCTTTACACATACATGTTGCTGTTAAATCCATAACTTTAAGGTTACGTTTCAAGACTTCATCGTATGTGATTTCATCAAATTTTGTTGCTGTCGGGTCTTTCTCAGGGTCTGCAGTGTAAATTCCGTCAACACGAGTTCCTTTTAACATTACGTCAGCTTCTATTTCAATTCCTCTTAATGAAGAACCTGTATCAGTTGTGAAGAACGGGTTTCCAGTTCCTGCCGACATTATAACAACGTGGCCAGCTTCCATCAATTCAATAGCACGCCATTTATTGTAATATTCGCCGATAGGTTCCATTCGGATAGCAGTCAGGACATTTGCTTTTACTCCTTGAGCTGTTAATGCAGAACTTAAGGCAAGGCTGTTTATAACTGTTGCCAACATTCCCATTTGGTCTCCTTTTACTCGGTCAAAACCTTTTGAAGTACCGCTAAGTCCACGGAAAATATTTCCACCACCAATTACAATACCAATTTGCACGCCCATTTCTGCAATTTCTTTTATTTGGGATGCATATTCGTTAAGACGAACTTCATCGATACCATATTGTTTTGCTCCCATTAGAGACTCTCCGCTAAGCTTTAATAATATACGTTTGTATTGTGCCATAATGTTTAAAGTTTATTTTTGCGCAAATATAATGAAAGGCGAGTGCAGAGCAAAATAAAAAACGTGCCGAAAGCATTAATAAAGCCTCCGGCACGTACATAAAATTTATTGGAATATGAAAATTATTGTATTTACGTTACCATCCGGTAAAGTTTGAATCTGTTCCTGTCCATCCTTCATTCTGAACCAAAACACCGTTTGAAAGGTCTATTTCAGACTCAGGAATTTTGAAGAATCCTTTAGTTTCTTTATAACGGTTTGCATATCCGCTTCCGAATTCCTTCATCTTAGTTAAGATACCTTGATTGTAGATTGGTGCACCAACACTTCTTTCCAAACATTGTTCTGCAATATGCCAACGACGGATATCAGCCCAACGACGACCTTCGAAAGCAAGTTCGAAACGGCGCTCCTGTTGTAAAGCTTCCAAAGAGTAAGATACCGGAGGAAGACCTACACGTGCACGAACTTTATTCATACCATCTGCATTCTGTTTTAATTCAGACTGCATCAACAGAACATCTGCAAAACGGATAACACACAAGTCTTGAACATGTCCTAATGCCATATCATCATCAGTTCTACCGAACATTACAGAACCGAATACATTCTTTCTGTTTCCTTGTTCGTCATAAGCCTGTGTAGCTACAACCTTTTTCTGCCAGAAGTTAGAATCTTCTACCTGACGATCTGCACCTTGTGCATATTCTGGATATTCAGTAGCGATGTCGGCAATTGAAGCTTCACGACGTGGGTCATTTGGTTCTGCTTCTTTCCAATCGTTCCACAAGTTTGAAGATACAGGACCTGCCCCCCAACCTTTACCTAATGGGTATGTTGTAGCTTCACCGTTACCCGGAGCACGTACACCGAATGCAAGAGCCCACTGGTTGCTGTAACCTACAGCTCCGTTAGGAAATCCGTCCCATGTTGCCATAGATGACATCTTGATATTCCATATTTGTTCTGGATTTTCACCGTCAGCATACCAATATTTACCAGCATCATACAAATCTTTTACATAATCATAATGACTTGCAGTATATTGGTTAGAATATGGCCAAAGTCTGCGGAAATCATCAACAAGAGAGTGACCTGAATTATTTACACAATCATCTATCCAATTGATAACTTCGTTTTTAGTGATAGTTCCTGCATTAGTTCCTGTTCCATCACCAAGTGGCATGTCTGCAGTTTGATAGAAACCTGTATAGAACAAGAATACACGAGCCATCATAGCTTCTGCTGCCCATTTGGTTACTCTTCCGGAAGTTGTTTGTGCATAGTTTGTTGAAGGAAGCAATTCAATTGCTTTTTTCAAATCGTAGCCAATCTGTCCGTAGATAGCAGCCGGTTCTGCTTTAGGTAAGTTCTCACTTTCTGTTTTTAAAGTTAATGGGAAAGTACCCCAAAGTTCAGCCATTTCATTAAAATAGTATGCACGAAGGAAATGCAATTGACCTTTATAATTGTTCATTTGGTCTTCTGAAATTTCAGAAGCACATTGGTCAATAGTTTCCAAAGCCATATTTGCACGATAAACACCTTTGTAATAATCTGTCCAAGCAGGTTTAAGTGCATCTGTTCCATAGTTCAACAAGTGTCCAAGACCTGTAAAGTGCTTATCGTTTGAACCACCACCACCGAAACGTTCATCTGAAGCTAATTCACTTACGAAAAAGTTTGATGAGCTATAATCTGTTGTAACAATATTCAATACTGAATATACACCGGTAACCATATTATCTGCATCTGTAGCAGTTGATGGAAAGTTACCTGTATTTTTCTTTGTATAACTTTCTGTGTCCAGGAAGTTTTCACAGCCAGTAGTCAATGTCATAAGTCCGGCTGCAGCCATTAACAAATATTTTTTCATACCTTTCACTCAATTAAAATTTAAGATTTACACCAACTAAGAATGTTCTAGGACTTGGGTAGAAACCTACATCAATACCTGATCCCCAGTCATAAGCAGAATTTGTACTACCTGCGTAACCAACTTCAGGATCCATACCAGAATAACCTGTTATAGTGAATAGGTTCTGAGCTGTGAAGTATAGACGAGCCTGGCTCAATGGCATGTTCTTGAACAATTTCTTGAAGTCATAACCGATAGTGATGTTACTAATCTTAACATAGTCGGCATCTTCTATATAAAGGTCAGAAATATTCTGCCAGTTAGTAGATGTACCATCAGTTAATCTTGGTAAGAAATTAGAAGTTCCTTCACCATCCCAGCAGTTAAGAATGTCTGTTGTGAAGTTTTCCAATGGCATATCGGCAAATGAACGGTATGATTTGGCAATCTGCTGTCCGAATGCTCCATATGCTGTTACTGCGAAATCAAAACCTTTGTATCCCAATGTAAGTGTCAAACCACTAGTTACGTTAGGATTTGGATCGCCAATCATTGTTTTGTCGGCATCAGTAATCTGACCATCACCGTTTTTGTCAACGAAGATAACATCTCCTGGTTGAGTTGTGTCATATAAACCTTTTCCTGATGCACGGTATTCATCTATTTGTGCTTGGTTTTGGAATACTCCAGCAGTTTCATATCCCCAGAAATATCCAATAGGATAACCGACTTCTGCACGGTACATTTCTGTTGTACCCTGGCTTAATACGTTTGCCGGACCGTGGATGATACCTTCTGTGTTAGCGATACGAGTTACTTCGTTCTTGTTTGTACCAATGTTGAAAGCAACACCATAAGTGAAGTCTCCAATCTGATCGTTCCAGTTCAAAGCAATTTCAATACCTTTGTTCTGAATGTCACCACCGTTGATGTAAGGAGCTCCTGTACCATATGATGCCAAAACCGGTGCCTGAACCAACCAGTCTTTAGTTGTCTTTTTATACCAGTCGAATGCAACACCTAATCTTGAGTTGAAGAATCGAGCATCAAAACCTAAGTCAAGCTGTTCTGAAGTTTCCCAAGTAACATCTTCGTTTGGAAGAATATCTGCATAAGCACCAGTATAAGGAGTCATCTTGTCGTTACCGAAGAAATAACGGTTACCGTTATTCATTGCGATAGTTGCCAAATATTGGAAGTTATCGATAGAAGAGTTACCATTTCTGCCCCAGCTACCACGGATTTTCAAGAATTCCAAACCTTTGTCAACCAAATCCTGCATGAAGTTTTCATTAGTGATTACCCAACCTGCAGATACTGAAGGGAAGTAACCCCAACGGTGACCACGTGCAAAGTTTGCTGATCCATCAGAACGCATGACGATTGATGCCATATATTTTTCTCTGTAGTTATAGTTTACACGTCCGAAGAAAGAAGCTAATGCACCTTCTGTTAAAGGATTACCACCGTATGTAACTTCGTTTAGAGCACCTGGTTTTGTGTTGTCAACATATGCAAAGTCAAAGTCTCCAGGGAAAATAGAGTTTCTACCTCCACTTCTTACTTCTTCTCCCAAGCCCCATTTTTCGATTGACTGACCTAATACAGCATCAAAAGCATGGTCTTCATTTATTTTCCAGCTGTAGCTGATAGTATTTTCCCAAGTGTACTGATGACCTATACTAGAGTTCTGTTGAACATTATCAGTTGTGTTTTGAGTTTGTTGTTCCTAAATAATAAGCTCCGGAATATGAACGGTATGAATTAGAATTCATCTTATATCCGAAAACAGAACGCCATTTCAAATTCTTGATAGGCTGTACTTCCAAATATAAATTACCTTGCAGGTTGTAATTCTTTGTACGGTTGTTACCTCTGTCTGACAATGCCATTTGAGCGATAGGGTTGGATTCTGTTCCATCAAAAGTCCATCCTTCGGCATTCTTCGCATTTTGATCATACCATTCACCATCTTTAGTTCTGACTGGTAACAATGGATTTGCACCTAAAGCATTGTGCATATCGTTACCGTAGATATCACCGATAGCAGGCATGTTTGATTTGTCTGTATAAGTATATGTTAAATTTTCTCCGATTTTGATTGCGTCAAAGTCATCAACTTTTAATACTACATGTTCTGAGTTGATACGTGCTGTGTATCTTTCGTATGTAGGATCAACAGGGTTACCGAAAATACCTTCTTGATTAGTATATGAGAAACCTAATGCAAATTTAGAAGCTTCGCTACCACCAGTAAGGTTGACAGAATGGTTCTGAGTCATAGCACCTTCATTTGCTAATTCTCTAACCCAGTCTGTACCGTTCCAGCTTCCATCTTTGATACTATTGTATAGATAGCTAGGTAACAAGTTTTCCCAATCGTAAGCAGCTTTACCCATATTGGTGTTCATTTTATCCTGAACATCCATATATTGTTGAGCATTCAATAGGTCAGGATATTTTGCAACAGTCTGCCATCCAACATATCCGTCATATGAAAGTTGTACTTTTCCTGCTTTACCTTGTTTTGTAGTAACCAAGATTACACCATTTGCTGCACGTGCACCATAGATTGCTGCAGAAGCTGCATCTTTCAATACGTCGACTGATTCTATATCTGAAGGGTTAAGTGCATTGATATCGCCACCTGCAATACCATCAATTACGTAAAGAGGAGCTGAGTCACCAATTGTACCGACACCACGTACGTTTACTTTAAAGCCTTCGCCTGGTCTACCTGAACTCTGACGAATCTGTACACCTGGAGTTTGTGATTGTAATGCGCCAAGAGCACTGTTTGTTGAGAGTTTCTGCAAATCGTCACCCTTAACCTGAACAGTTGCACCTGTTACCAATTTTTTCTTCTGAACACCATAACCTACAACTACTACTTCATCAAGAGACTGTGAATCTTCTTTCATAACAACATTGTAGACTGTCTGTCCATCTACAATTTTAATAGTCTGATCAATGAAACCGATGTAAGAAACTTGCAATTCAGAACCTACAGGAATTTGGAGTGAGAAGTTTCCGTCAAAATCTGTAACAGCTCCGTTTGTTGTACCTTTTTCCAATACGTTGACTCCTATAAGAGGTAGTCCGTCAGCTCCAGAAGTAACAACTCCCTTAACAGTAACGGTGCTTTGGCCGAAAGCATCAATGCTGCTTACCAATAAAAGAGTTGCCATTGCTGCTCCTTTTGCTAATTTTGAAGATAAATTTGCAAAGGAATTTATTTGAGTTTTTTCTCTCATAAAAAAGATTGATTTAAGTTTTTAAACTATCAATATTAAACTTTTTATTAATGTATATACTTAAAAAGTGAATGTAAAAAGCGGTTAACTTGTAATTTGTAATGTGCTTTTCAAATACAAAACGGTCAACTGGTTTCTAACTCTTTATTTACAATTAAGTATTAACATTTTTTTTTGTATCGCAAAAATATAATAGCTCCAAAAAGACACAAAATTTTTCGTTTAAAAAAATAGGTATCTTTTGTTATATTTTAGGTCAAGATTTGATAATAAGGATGTGTATAGTGGCTGTTTTGACGATGAAATCGTGTTTTTTGTACGCTTAAGAGATAGTTTTTATATTGTGATATGTATAATAACGCTCTTTCTTATTAAGAACTTGAAAATCCGAACATGTTAAATAAAAGTTAAAATGTTTGGGCTGGAGTTAATACTATACCTTATATATTTATTAATTGAATAATTTTGGTAATCAATATTATGTTAACTGAGAAAATCTTTTAATTTTTACATTATTGTATTATGAATTTAAAGAACGTTTTATTTTTTGTGTTAGTGTGCATGACATTTTCCTGCTCAAAACAGGAGAAGGTTGAATGGGTAAGTTCTACCTATGAAAATTTCTGGATTAATGAACCGGTTTTAACTGCAGATGCTTCTTCTGATAAAGTAGATGCTGATGTTGTTATTGATCCTATCAATACGAAACAGACAATTGCCGGTTTTGGAACTTGTTTTAATGAGTTGGGATGGACGTCTTTATGTAAATTGGATTCTTCTACCCGTGAATCTATTCTTAAAGAAATGTTTTATCCTGGTGAAGGTGCCAACTTTACTATATGTAGAATGCCAGTAGCAGCAAATGATTTCGCTTTGGATTGGTATTCATATAATGAAGTGGACAAAGATTTTGAGATGAAAAACTTCTCAATTGATAATGACCGTAAGACTTTGATTCCTTTCATTAAAGCTGCAAAGCGTTATAACAGTGATATCAAGATTTGGGCATCACCTTGGTCTCCTCCAACTTGGATGAAATATAACAAGCACTATGCTAGCAGTTCTACAATGAAAATGGCTAGATTATTCAAGGAAAGAGCTCAGGATGGTGAAAGTACTTATATGTTTAAGGTTGTGGATAACGGACTTCCTGAAGACCGTGAAGGTTTCGAAGGCACAGATATGTTTATCCAGGAAGAAGAATATTTCAAAGCTTATGCTTTGTATTTTTCCAAATTTATTGATGCTTACAAAGCTGAAGGAATTGATATTTTCGGCGTAATGCCTCAGAATGAATTCAATTCGGCTCAGATATTCCCAAGTTGTTGTTGGACAGCGAGAGGTTTGGCTGAGTTTGTAGGAAAATATTTGGGTCCGGTAATGAATGAAAAAGGTGTTGAGGTTATGTTTGGAACTATGGAACGTCCAAATGTTGCTTTAGTTGACACAATTCTTAATGACTCTGAATGTTCTAAATATGTAAAAGCTGTAGGTTTCCAGTGGGCTGGAAAAGATGCTTTGCCTGGTGTATATGCCAAATATCCTGATTTGAAGCTTATTCAGAGCGAACAGGAATGTGGCGACGGAAAGAATAATTGGGAAGGTGCAACACACTCTTGGGACTTGATGAAGCATTATCTTAAGAATGGTGTCAGTATATATGAATACTGGAATACGTCTTTGATGCAAGGAGGTATAAGCCGTTGGGGATGGGCTCAAAATTCTCTCGTAGTTGTTAGTGAGGATGGAAAGAGCTTCAAATATACTCCGGAGTATTATATAATGAAACACGTGAGTCATTATGTTCTTCCTGGAGCTAAACGTATTGAAACTTCAGGTTCATATGATGATGTGCTTGCTTTCGTTAATCAGGATGGAAGTGTAATTGTAATTGCAGGTAACAACGGCAGTGCTGATAAGAAGCTTTCAATCAAAGTAAATGATAAGACATTTACTCCAACATTAAAGTCTAAATCAATAAATACTTTTGTGTTATAAAAAGGTGTTTGATCCTAATTGGTAACAAGGCATAAAAAGAAAAGAGGATGTGCTTGAAATCCGGGTGTAAAAATCCGGTATTGGCACATCCTCTTTTATATATACGGACCCAGCAATTTGTGGGGCCGAACCTAGATTCATTTGGGGTCGAACCTACGCAGCATTGGGTTCGGTCGTATTTTTAGCAATTTATTTACGGATTAAAGATAAATTTCTCCGAAGAAGTCTGGGCAATGAAAATCCGGTGAAGGCAAATCTATAGGATTCCAACTTAAGAAGTGAGGATCTTTTGTGTCGTCAGCGCATTTATAGAAATTAGCCATAAGTTTTACCGGCAGATTATTGCTGTCAACACCTATTGTTGCAAAAGGTATGGCAACAACCAATTCCCACGAGAATACTCCTAATTTTTCCTCAAAAGGCTTGTGCTCAATTGTTGTATGTCTGCGGATAGATGCATATTCTTCTTGTGTGAACGGAACTTTCTCATTACGTGAAAGTCTGTGTGCAGCATCGCAAACACCGATACAGTTGAATTCAAGATTTGTATATAGTCTGGAATCTTCTGGTTTAACAAAAAATTCCACACAGCTATCTCTATGAACAGGCAGCCCATCTTTATCTGCTAAAGCTTTCAAAGAATTTCCTTTAACAAAATATCGCAGGTAGAGGTTTTTGTCTGTCCGCGCAATGTCAAAAGCGACTATTGGCTTGTATGGATAATTTTCAGGCCAATTAACGCTGTCGATATACTCTCTTGTTGCTTGTTTTTCCAATAAAAAGCTTACAGACGACAAATCGAGAACATCTAATGCCGGTAAATAAGGTACTTTAAGCTTCTTCATTTTATTTGATGATATTTGATTTTTATGGCTTTAATCCGTATGAATTCAGCAAAATAGATAAGGCACCAATGATTGATACAACCATTATTATAAAACCTACTGCTTTATTCATTATTCCAACACCTCTGATGTTAAAATGCTTCTTTAGTTTTGTGATAATTGATGTTATACTGAACCACCAACAAAGAGCTCCTATACCAATCCCTCCGATTCCTGCCATAAGCATCGGTATTGAATGTTCCGGAAGAACAAATCCGAACCTGGCGTATAAACCTATATATAACAGAACAATCAACATATTGCTGAATGTCAACAGGAAGGCTGTTATAAGGTCTTGAGTGTAGGAAAGTTTCTTTTCTCGTCCTTTGCGCAAACTTTTTATCGGATTACTGCGGTAGATATAATATCCGAATAATCCTAGAACAATACTTCCAGCTAATTGTAATGGTTGTTGATTTGCTTCAACAAAGTTGATAACAACTCCCATACCAAGACAAGTCAGAACCGCATATATTATATCAGAAAAAGTAGCTCCTATTCCTGTTATGAAACCGTGCCAACGTCCTTTGTTTAGAGTTCTTTGTATGCAAAGCATTCCAACCGGCCCCATTGGCGCTGAAACCAATATGCCGATTATAATACCTTTTATAAATAATTCCAGCATTTTATAGCCTTTCTATCATAATCGCAAAGATACATTTACAAACCGTATCCGGCAAATATTTTTCTGGCATTTTCCAGTCTTTCCTTGCTTAATTGTTCAGTTCCTTTTAAAGGATATTCAATACCGAGCTCGTCATATTTGAATGTGCCCATTGTATGATACGGCAGAAGTTCCACTTTTTTCACACACTTATATTTGCTGACATATTCTGCTAACTTTTGCAAGTCTTCATCATTGTCCGTAAGTCCTGGAACTATTACATGGCGAATCCAAGTATCGATGTTTCTTTCTTCAAGAATATTGAGGAAGCGGAGAGGCATTTCGTGTCTTGCGCCGGTAAGTTTTGGATGCAATTCTGTATTAATAGTTTTTATGTCAAGCATAACAAGGTCTGAATAGTCCAAAACTTTCATGGCTGCATCATTGCAAATGATACCGGATGTGTCAAGCGCCGTATGCAAACCTTCGTTTTTGCATAACCTGAAATATTCGGCAACAAATTCTGCCTGCATCAATGGTTCGCCGCCGGTAACCGTAACTCCTCCTTTGCGGATAAAATTCTTGTATTTCAATACTTCTGTGAGAAGTTCTTCCGGAGTAAGCTCATATTTTACAGCCCGTTTAATGTCCCATGTGTCCGGATTATGGCAATAGGCACATCGCAGTGGGCAACCTTGCATGAAGGTTACGAATCTGATTCCCGGACCGTCCACAGTTCCAAAGCTCTCAAGTGAGTGAATGCGGCCTTTAATATTTTCTGTAAGCATATCTGATGATAAAATAAAAGGAACAAGAAGGCAAGTCGACAAGGCTTTTGGTAGCCTTGTTCCCTTGTCTTCCTGTTCCCTTGTATCTTTATTTATAAAGAATGATTGATTGTACGTGAGATAACATCCAACTGCTGTTCGCGAGTCAACTTAACGAAGTTAACGGCATAACCGGAAACTCGGATTGTAAGCTGCGGATAGTTTTCAGGATGTTCCATAGCGTCAAGAAGCAATTCTTTGTCGAATACATTCACGTTCAAGTGCTGGCCACCGTCCGGAGTGAAATATCCGTCAAGCAAGTTAACCATGTTGTTAACCTGAATTTCACGTTCTTTACCCAAAGTAGCAGGAGAGATAGCGAATGTATAAGAAATACCATCGTGTGCATGCTGGAACGGAAGCTTGGCAACTGAAGCAAGAGCAGCAACTGCACCCTTAGTGTCGCGTCCGTTCATTGGGTTTGCACCCGGAGCGAACGGTGTACCACCAGGACGTCCGTCAGGAGTTGTACCAGTTTTCTTACCGTAAACAACATTCGATGTGATAGTAAGAATTGACTGAGTAGGAACGGCATTACGATATGTTTCGTGCTGACGCAAGTATTCCATGAATTTCTCAGTGATTTCAACTGCAAGACTGTCTGTGCGGTCATCATTGTTTCCGTAAGGAACATATTCGCCTTCACGCTCGAAGTCAACAGCCAAACCACGTTCGTCGCGGATAACTTTAACTTTACAGTCGCGGATTGCAGCCAATGAGTCAGCAACGATTGAAAGACCTGCGATACCAGTTGCGCGGATACGCTCAACATCTCCGTCGTGCAATGCCATCTCGAATGCTTCATAAGCATACTTGTCGTGCATATAGTGAATAATCTTCAACGCATTCACATATACTTTTGCCAACCAGCGCATCATCTGTTCGTATTTTTCCATCACTTCGTTGAAGTCAAGATATTCGCTAGTGATTGGTTCGAACTTAGGAGAAACCTGAACACCTGAGCGTTCGTCGCGACCACCGTTGATAGCGTAAAGCAAACATTTAGCCAAGTTGGCACGAGCACCGAAGAACTGCATCTGCTTACCAATCTTCATCGGAGAAACACAGCAAGCAATACCATAGTCATCACCATAGTCAACGCGCATCAAATCGTCGTTTTCATACTGGATTGCAGATGTATCGATTGAAACCTTAGCGCAATAGCGTTTCCAGTTTTCCGGAGCATTGTTGAACCAAAGAACTGTCAAGTTAGGTTCCGGAGCCGGACCAAGGTTATATAATGTATGCAAATAACGGTAACAAGTCTTTGTAACCAATGAACGGCCGTCCAATCCCTGACCACCAAGAGATTCTGTTACCCAAACTGGGTCGCCAGAGAACAAGTCGTTATATTCCGGAGTACGCAAGAAGCGGACAATACGCAATTTGATGATCATCTGGTCAACCAATTCCTGAGCTTCAGCTTCAGTCAGCTTGCCTTCTTTGATATCTTTTTCGATATAAATATCAAGGAATGTAGCTGTACGTCCGATTGACATAGCTGCACCATCCTGGTCCTTAACAGCTGCAAGGTAAGCAAGATATACGAACTGAACAGCTTCGCGTGCATTTGCAGCAGGGCGAGTTACGTCGAAACCATAACCGGCACACATACGTTCGAATGCCTTCAAAGCATTGATTTGTTCAGTAATCTCTTCGCGACGGCGGATGATTTCTTCAGTGATTTCCTGAATATCCAAACGCTTCTGGAAACGTTTCTTTTCTTCAATCAGGATAGCAGTACCATAAAGAGCCACACGGCGATAGTCACCGATGATACGTCCACGTCCATAAGCATCAGGCAAACCAGTGATGATAGCCGAACGGCGTGCTGCAATCATCTCGTCAGTATATGCAGAGAACACACCTTCGTTGTGAGTCTTGCGATATTTTGTGAAGATTTCCTTAGTCATAGGATCCAGGTGATAGCCGTATGCTTCCAAACTGTTTTCAACCATACGAATACCGCCCTTAGGGAAGATTCCGCGTTTCAGCGGAGCGTCAGTCTGCAAACCAACAATAACTTCGTTATCCTTGTCGATATATCCCGGACCGTAAGTGTCAATTCCTTGAGGAAGTTTAGTTTCGGCATCATAAACGCCTTTTTCGCGTTCCACCTTGAACATCTCGGTCAGTTTGTTCCAAACTTTACGAGTTTTTTCTGTCGAGGGTACAAGGAATGATTCGTCTCCGTCATAAGGAGTGTAGTTGTTCTGGATAAAGTCTCTTACATTGATTTCCTTTTGCCAGGTTCCACCCTTGAACCCTTTCCAATTTTCGCTTGTAAAATTCATAGGTAATATTTTGTCGTTAAAAAATCATTGCAAATTTACTCTTTTCTTCCGTTTTGTCCATCCCCATTTTTAGGTATTTGTGTGACTTTAATAGTATTATAGGATTTATTAACTAGTTTTATGTGGGAAGATGTAAATTTTTGTCGGAAATAATTGTAAAACGCTTTCATTGTGTTTATCTTGGATGTGTGATAAATTTTCAATGAATATTTATCTATATGTAAAAACTTATAAAGTTTCAGGAAGTTCTTATTGTATGAAACAAAATTTTCAACTGCATGAAAAAAGTTTTTCATAATATATGGAAAAAATGTTTCATATAATATGAAAAACTTTTTCCAATCTCTTGAAATATGCTGAAAATGTAACTTGTAGTATTATAACGAGATAGCTATTCTGGCTTTATTTGCTATATCCCCGCTGTTAAAGTTATAAATAGACTTAAAATAAGTCGTGATAGCTTTTAAATATTATTAGTAATTTTGTATGGAAACTTTTGCTCTATAAAACTTCTGAAAATCAGAAAAAACTTCTACCTTTGCAGCGATTTTTGAGATATGACAATATAAAGTCTAACTTACTAATTAAAACAAACTTAAAGTTCTTGAGCTTATTTGCGATTGGGTTTTCTTTCAGAAACATTGATTTCATGAAGGAACAGCTTAAAAACTTATAAACTTAAAAACTAAATAACTCACATTAGTATTAACAATTTTAGAATGGAAAATTTGAAGAACATCCAGCCAGTTGAAGATTTCAACTGGGAAGCTTTTGAAAAAGGCGATTCATTGAGCGGCGTAAGCAAAGAAGATTTGGTAAAGACTTACGACGAAACCCTAAACACTGTAAAAGATAAAGAAGTGGTTATGGGTACAGTTACTGCAATGAACAAACGTGAAGTTGTAGTAAACATTGGCTTCAAATCAGACGGTGTTGTTCCTATGTCTGAATTCCGTTACAATCCAGATTTGAAGGTTGGTGACGAAGTTGAAGTTTACATCGAAAATCAGGAAGACAAAAAAGGACAGTTGGTATTGTCTCACAAGAAAGCTCGTGCTTCTCGTTCTTGGGAACGTGTTAACGAAGCTTTGGAAAATGATGAAATCATCAAGGGTTACATCAAGTGCCGCACTAAGGGTGGTATGATCGTTGACGTATTCGGAATCGAAGCATTCTTGCCAGGTTCTCAGATCGACGTTAAGCCAATCCGCGACTACGATGTATTCGTTGGCAAAACTATGGAATTCAAGATCGTTAAGATCAATCAGGAATTCAAGAACGTTGTTGTTTCTCACAAAGCTCTTATCGAAGCTGAATTGGAACAGCAGAAGAAAGATATCATCTCTAAACTTGAAAAAGGTCAGGTACTTGAAGGTACTGTTAAGAATATCACATCTTACGGTGTATTCATCGACTTGGGCGGCGTAGACGGTTTGATCCACATCACAGACTTGTCTTGGGGTCGTGTTTCTCACCCAGAAGAAATCGTTAAATTGGACGAAAAGATCAACGTTGTTATCTTGGACTTCGACGACGAAAAGAAACGTATCGCTTTGGGCTTGAAGCAGCTTACTCCTCATCCATGGGATGCTTTGGATCCAAACTTGAAAGTTGGTGACAAAGTTAAAGGTAAAGTTGTCGTTATGGCTGACTACGGTGCATTCATCGAAATCGCTCCGGGCGTAGAAGGTTTGATCCACGTTTCTGAAATGTCTTGGACTCAGCACTTGCGTTCAGCTCAGGACTTCATGAAAGTTGGTGACGAAGTTGAAGCTGTTATCTTGACTTTGGATCGTGAAGAACGTAAGATGTCTTTGGGTATCAAACAGCTTAAGGCTGATCCATGGGAAAACATCGAAGAACGTTTCCCTGTAGGTTCTAAGCACACTGCAAAAGTTCGCAACTTCACTAACTTCGGTGTATTCGTAGAAATCGAAGAAGGTGTTGATGGTTTGATCCACATTTCTGACTTGTCTTGGACTAAGAAAATCAAACACCCATCAGAATTCACTCAGATTGGTGCTGAAATCGAAGTTCAGGTATTGGAAATCGACAAAGAAAACCGTCGTTTGAGCTTAGGTCACAAACAGTTGGAAGAAAACCCATGGGATGTATTCGAAACAATCTTCACTGTAGGTTCAATCCACGAAGGTACAGTTATCGAAGTGTTGGATAAGGGTGCTGTAATCGCATTGCCTTATGGCGTTGAAGGTTTCGCAACTCCAAAGCACTTGGTTAAAGAAGACGGTTCACAGGCTCAGGTAGACGAAAAATTGCAGTTCAAGGTAATCGAATTCAACAAAGAAGCTAAGAGAATCATCTTGTCTCACAGCCGTGTATTCGAAGACGAACAGAAGTCTGCTAAGAAAGAAGCTGCTGCTGAAAAGAAAGCTAAACACAGCAAGAAAGAAGAAAGCAACGTAGTTTCTACTCAGGTTGAAAAAACAACTTTGGGTGACATCGAAGAACTTGCTGCTTTGAAAGAAAAATTGGCTGGTAAATAATTTGTAAGCTAATTGAATCAATATATGGAAAGCCGGTTTCTTAGGAAATCGGCTTTCTTTTTTATATATCATAAATAAATGAAAAAGTTAGTAATTTTCGACTTAGACGGAACATTGCTGAATACGATTGACGATTTGGCAACCAGTACGAATTATGCTTTACAGAAGAACGGTTTTCCAACTCATGAATTGCCAGAGTATAAGTTTTTCGTGGGAAACGGTATAAACAAATTATTCGAACGGGCTTTGCCTGAAGGTGAAAAGACGGAAGAAAACGTAATGAAAGTCCGTAAGGAATTCCTTATACATTATAATATACATAACGCTGATTTAAGCAAGCCTTACCCTGGAATTGAGTCTTTGCTTGAAGCATTACAGTCAAAAGGAATAAAAATAGCTGTAGCTTCAAACAAATACCACGAAGCAACAAAGAAGCTGATTTCAGAGTTTTTCCCTAAGATTGATTTTGTGGCTGTGTTTGGTCAGCGTGAAGGTGTTCCGGCAAAACCTTCTCCAGATGTTGTCCTGGAAATATTGTCACAGACAGGATGCGAAAAAGAAGATACATTATATATAGGAGATTCAAATGTAGATATGCAGACGGCTATAAATGCCGGTGTTGATGCTTGCGGTGTGAGCTGGGGATTCCGTCCGTTGTCGGAGATTGAGGAATATTCTCCACGTTTCATAGCCAATAAGGCAGAAGAAATACTTGCATATGCTTGTATGTGAAATTTGGATCGTCAGAAATAAAAACGGAGAAACAATTTGAATTATTTGTTTCTCCGTTTTTTTATTCCTATGCTGTTTTCTTACTCTTCAATGCCTAACAAAGAATTCATTTCTTTGCGTTTTTCAAGGTCTTCGAAGTAAGTTTCAACTACTTTGTAAAGGTCAAAACCTTGTGTAGAGCCAGCTGCCAAACCAAGTTTGTTGGCCATATCCTTAACTGCATTGTGAATTAACTGCTTGTCCAATAAATGGAGCTCTTCCTTATGAATAAAAGCTTTCTTTTCCATAATGTATTATTTTAAAAAGATTAATTCTACGTGTCACAAATATTGGAAAAAACAATTTAAAAAGCAAACTTTTGGGGCAAATATTATAGGGGTAAAATGAAAATACTTTTTGTGATATTCTTAACTTCCTAAGAATGCATATGTTAATTTGCAATTGAAATGTAATCTTATTTACACTGTCCTGCAATATGGATACGGTAATTTTGGACAAGAATAAATATTGATTACCATGTATTTGCGGAAACATTATCGTACGGTTGTTCTCTCGGATATTCATTTGGGAACAGCTTACTCAAAAGTAGAGGAAGTGTGTCGTTTTTTACAGTCTGTGAATTGTGACAAGTTGATTCTTAACGGTGACATTATTGACGGCTGGAATCTCCGAAAAAACGGAACCAGAAAATGGCAACCGGCGCATACGCGTTTTTTCAAGATTCTTATGAAACTGATGGAAAAATGTGGAACAGAAATCATATATGTTCGTGGAAACCATGACGATTTCCTCGATGCTTTGACACCGCTCCGTCTCGGAACAATACAGATTGTTAGAGATTACGTACTTGAAAGTGGAAACAAAAGATATTATGTTACGCATGGTGATATCTTCGACCGTGTGACTTCTCAAATGAAATGGATGGCATATCTTGGCGATTATGGATATTCATTCCTTTTATGGTTCAACAGTCTTTATAACCGTTATCGCGCATGGCGAGGCAAACCTTACTTTTCGCTTTCGCAGAAAATAAAGCATAAAGTAAAATCGGCAGTTTCTTATATTTCTGATTTTGAAAAGACTCTTTCGGATTTTGCCCTTGCCAGAAATTATGATGGTGTTATCTGCGGGCATATTCATCATCCGGCAGATATTCATTATGATTCGGTTCATTATCTTAATTCTGGCGACTGGGTTGAAACTCTTTCCGCATTGACCGAAGATGAGGACGGAAAATGGAATATACTTTATTATTCAGAAGATGTAGATTCTGAAGGTAATTTGAACTTTACTGTTGTCCCTGAAATTGTATCTGCGTCATGAAGTTTTTATTTATTGTCCAAGGTGAAGGCCGTGGGCATCTTACTCAGTGTATAGCTCTTGAGAAAATATTGAGGAATAACGGGCATGAAGTTGTCGAAATATTGGTCGGCAAAAGTGCTTCACGCCAGCTTCCGTCTTTTTTCCAAAAGAATGTCATTGCTCCTGTGAGCAGATTTGAAAGTCCGAACTTTCTTCCTTCTCCATCAACGAAACGCAGTAATGTATTTCGTAGTTTGTTTTATAACTTATTCAGGACTCCGGCATATTTGAAAAGCATGTCATTCATTAATCGCAGGATTAGGGAGACGAATGCTGATGCAGTTATCAATTTCTATGAATTGCTGACCGGGCTTACTTATGCAATGTATCCTATTCATGTTCCGCAGATTTGTATCGGACATCAATATTTGTTTTTACATAAAGACTTTGTTTTGCCAGAGCATTTGAAAATAAAGATTCGTGTTCTTAATTTCTTTTCGAAGCTTACCTGTATTGGTGCTTCTCACAAACTGGCATTGTCTTTTACAAATATGGATAAGGACAAGCAACATCGTATAACAGTTGTTCCTCCTTTGCTTAGAAAAGAAGTATTCTCTCTCAACCCCACTAAAGGAGATTATATTCACGGATATCTGGTTAATTCCGGTTTTGCAGAGAATGTAGAATATTGGCATAAGATTAATCCGGAAACGCCACTAAGATTCTTTTGGGACAGAAAAGGAGAGAGTCCGGTAAAGGTCATTGATGAAACTCTTAGTTTTTACCAACTTGATGACAAAGAATTTCTTAGTCAGATGAGCGGATGCAAGGCTTATGCTTCAACCGCAGGTTTTGAATCAATATGTGAGGCAATGTATTTGGGTAAGCCAATATTGATGGTGCCGGCTCACATCGAGCAAGATTGTAATGCTTTTGATGCAGTGAGAAACGGAGCAGGAATAACATCGTTGGATTTTGATTTAGGCAGCCTAATTGCTTTTTCATCTGATTTCAATCCTAATATCGAATTTAAAGTTTGGGTGGACAAAGCTTCTCAGATGATTATGTCTGCAATCTAAGATGGCTTACATTATTATTATATAGGACATACATATACTGCTGTAAGGAAAGCTTTGCAATAATAAATGATGAATATTGATTCATAAATCTTAGAAAACACAATATGATGTTATTTTTGCGCAAAATTTTGACAAGCTCTAAAATAAACTTTATAAATTTATAGACTAAATATTATTGTACATTGCTGTATTATAGAACAATTATAAGTTAATTGTTCTTTTGTGTTTTTAAAATTCATAGGTATGAGAATAAAAAACAAGAAAACTTATTTGCCCAGAGATATAAGCTGGATGTATTTTAACCGGCGTATTTTGCGGGAGGCAGGAAAAACTACCGTTCCTTTGTTGGAAAGATTGTCATTCCTTGGAATTTACTCAAACAATTTGGATGAGTTTTTCAGAGTGAGAGTGGCAACTCTTAGCCGTATTGCAGAATGCGATAATAAGGAAGCAAAGAAAAATAAGGAAGAAGCATTGGATATATTAAAGGAGATAAACAAACTTAATACGGCTTTTTCCAAAGATTTTGAGAAAATAAATGCTGAAATAAATAAGCAACTCAAGGAAGAAGGTATATTCTTGCTTAAAGATACAGAGTTGGATGAGGACCAAAAGGAGTTTGTTCGTTCGTTTTATATTCAGAATCTTAACGGTGTAGTAATTCCTGTTTGGTATTCAGCTGTGAAATATCTTGATTTGGAAACAGACGAGAATATTTATCTTGCTGTACGTTTGTCAAAAGGTTCATCTGAAAAGAAAAAGTTCGAGTATGCATTTCTTGAATTGCCTGTTGGCGTTTGCGGTCGTTTTGTGCGTTTACCGGATAAAGACGGTAAAAGCTATTTGATGTATCTTGATGACGTAATACGTTTTTGTTTGCCGCATATTTTCTGTGGATTGGAATATACAGAATATGAAGCATACTCTTTCAAGTTTACTCGTGACGCAGAGATGGAAATCGATAATGACTTGCGTAACGGTATGCTTCAGAAAATATCCAAAGGCGTTAAAAGCCGTAAGCGTGGCGAACCGTTGCGAGTTGTTTATGATTCAACTATGCCTAAACTTCTGCTGAAGCAGGTTCTTTCCAAACTTGATTTGGACAAATTGGATATTGTTCTTGCCGGAGGTCGTTATCATAACCATAAGGATTTGATGAAATTCCCTGATTGCGGACGCAAAGACCTCAAATATCCGGTTTGGAATCCTATTCTTAAATCAGAGTTGGCTGGTGATGAAAGTATACTGAAACTGATACGTCAATCCGACCGTTTCATCCATGTTCCATATCATAGCTTTGATTCTTATATCCGTGTTCTTCAGGAGGCCGCTGTCAATAAAGAGGTTAAAGCCATAAAAACAACTTTATACAGGTTGGCAAAAGACTCTAAGGTAATTAAGGCATTGATTGGTGCTGCCCGAAATGGAAAGAAAGTAACAGTAGTGATTGAACTCCTTGCACGTTTTGATGAGGCTTCAAACATCGGTTGGTCTAAGAAAATGCAGGATGCGGGAATTCATGTGATTTTCGGTGTTGAAGGTTTGAAAGTTCATTCCAAGATTACTCATATCACAATGAAATCCGGAAATGATATTGCTTGTATAAGCACTGGTAATTTCCATGAAGGAAATGCAAGAATGTATACAGACTATATGCTGATGACGGCTTCACGTCCAATTGTACGCGAGGTAAATGCTGTTTTCAGTTTTATTGAGCGTCCTTATTCTCCGGTACGTTTCAAGGAATTGCTTGTATCGCCGAATGAAATGAAGAATAAGTTTGTAAAACTTATCAATGATGAGATACGTAATAAAGAAGCCGGAAAGCCTGCATATATTAAGGTAAAGATTAATCATATTACTGACCCGGTTATCGTATCCAAACTTTACGAAGCAGCACGTAGTGGAGTTCCTGTTGAATTGTTGGTTCGAGGAAACTGTTCTCTTTATCCGGACTTGCATGATTTGAATGGAAATATGAAGGTCGTAGGCATAATTGACCGTTATCTTGAACATTCTCGAATATTCATCTTTGCTGCAGGTGGAGAGGAAAAGATATTTATTGGTTCGGCAGACTGGATGCCTCGAAATCTTGATAATCGTATCGAGGTTGTAACTCCAATTTATGATCCGGCAATCAAAGAAGATTTGAAACGAGTTGTTCAGTTTGGTCTTGATGATACGAAACAAGGACGAATCGTTGACGGATATGGAACTAATGAAAGCAATACATTGGCTGATGGTTCTGTTTTCCGTTCACAGGAAGAACTTTATAAGTTGTATTTTGAGAAAGACTCAAAATGCTGAAAAGCGATACATAAACAAACTATAAATATAAAAAACTATGGCAGTAAAGAATTATGCGGCTATTGATATAGGTTCCAATGCCGTACGTTTATTGATTAAAAGTGTTTCTTCATCCATACAGGATAAAGAAGATAAATTCTCGAAAGTTCTTTTATTACGTGTACCACTGCGCCTTGGTTTTGATGTTTTTGAGAAAGGACGTATATCTCCGGAAAAGGAAGAAAGAATGCGTCGTTTGATGAAAGCTTATCGTCATTTGATGAAGATTTACGGAGTTGAGAGGTATCGTGCATGTGCTACGTCTGCTATGCGCGATGCTGAAAACGGAAAATCCATTATAAAGAAAATTAAGAAAACTACAGGCATTAACATCGAGATTATTGATGGTCAGGAAGAAGCCAAAATGGTATATAATAACCATATGGAATGTCGTGAAGACAGAAATGGTAATTATATGTATGTTGATGTCGGTGGTGGTAGTACTGAAGTTAATTTCCTTGTTAATGGTGAGTTGGTATATTCGAAATCATTCAATATTGGAACCGTCAGAATTCTTACGGGGGGTGTTACTGAAGCTGCTTGGCAGCAGATGCGTGATGAGATAGAAGAAAATACACGTAATTATCCTGTTGTTAATATAATCGGTTCTGGTGGAAACATCAATAAACTTTATCGTTTGATTGAGAAAAAGGACAAGAAGCGTAAACGTATTCCTGTTTCTTCATTGCAACAGATATACGACCGTTTGAAGATTCTTACTCCTGAAGCTCGTATGGATGAATATAACCTCAAGCCGGACCGTGCTGATGTTATTGTTCCGGCTTCCGAAATATTCCTTTGCCTTGCCGAGAAGCTGAAATCCGAATATATCTATGTTCCTGAAATAGGTCTTTCTGATGGTATTATTGATCAGTTGTATGCGGAGGATAGAGAAGTTGAGAAGTTAAGTAATCAAGGAGTTAAGTAGAGTATGTACTAATATCCTTGTCAACTTGTTCCATCGTCATCTATCAATAAAAAAGCCTCACTTCCCAGTGAGGCTTTTTTATTATCGAAAATAACCAATAAAAACTTTCCGATATTTCTTCAAAATCATCTTACATGCTTACATAATTAGCGTTCGGTCTTGGTTCAGCGATTATACTAATAGTGTTACGTTTATTTTGACATTGCAAAGATATTGCCATATAATAACTGTGGCAATACCTATATTTTAGTAAAAATATATGTGTAGTACCTATTTGTTGCTATTATGATTAAATAAATGAATAAAAACATGGTAGTGTTTTCCCCGAAACATCTGTTGTTTGCTCTGAAATGTCAAATGTTTTCGGGATAACAACGGACATAACAGGAAGGTTTCCGCAGATATGTTTCACAATTCTTCTATGTTGATGATTATCAGATAAATCATGTGATTTTAGAATATGGTTTAATATATCAATGTTTTTAGGGAAAAATGGGTCCGAACCTACGCTCAATTGGGGCCGTATATAATCGGACGTAGGTTCGGACCTACGTTCACGTAGGACTAGACCTATTTTTCAACAATTTTGAACAGCTGTCAACCTGAATTGTAAAACTCCTAATTTTATATACTCTCGTTAACAAAACAATACCTATAATATGGTAAATTTCTCCATCTTATACTATCTGTTAGGTATTTGTTATAATGTTGAGGAATAAATACCTACCATAAGGTATTATCCCCTTTTATATACCTATTCTATGTGATTGTTGTAGGTTTTTTGCAGCCATACCTTTGCGAAAAATTTACAAATAGAATGAAAAGATTAACTAAATTATTCTTGTTTTCTCTGTGCTTGACTTCTTCTGTAAATGCTCAGGAAAATTCTGAAAAGACAGCTGCGGAACACTCTGCAGAAATATATGCATCGGGATATGAAAAGTTTCGTTTTGGTGGATATGGTGAAGCACTTGCCAGTTTTATGGATTATGGAATAAATCGTTTCACAGGAACTTCATCAGGAAATAAAAAGGTAAACAGAAATTCAATATCAATCCCAAGATTTGTTGTTGCTTTCGATTATAAATTTAATTCCCAATGGGTTCTTGGTGCCGAAATTGAATTTGAGGCAGGAGGTACAGGTTCGGCGTACGAACTTGAAAATACTGAAAATGGGGAATATGAAACAGAAGTTGAAAAAGGCGGTGAAGTAGCTTTGGAGCAATTCCATATAACTCGCCTTATTCATCCTGCGTTTAATGTGCGTGTCGGTCATTTGATTGTCCCGGTTGGACTGACAAACGAACATCATGAGCCGATTAATTTCTTCGGAACATCACGTCCGGAAGGCGAATCTACAATTATTCCATGTACATGGCATGAAAACGGACTAGAGTTTTTCGGAACATTCGGCGAAAAATATTCCCGTTTCAATTATCAGTTTCTGATTGTAGCAGGATTGAATGCCTGTGGTTTTGACCGCAATACTTGGGTTGCCGGAGGAAAACAAGGCTTGTTTGAGACAGATAATTTCACATCTCCGGCTTATGTGGCTCGCTTGAATTATCTTGGAGTTCCAGGATTGAAAATCGGAGGTTCTTTCTACTATTGCAACAATGTTGGAGCTAATTCCGACAAGCCTGAAACATTTGCATCAATAGGCCGCTCGCCATTGAAAATATATACAGCAGACTTACAGTATAAGAATAAATATATAACGGCAAGGGCAAATATGATTTACGGAGATTTGGCAAACTCCGAAGCTTTGTCGTCGGCGATTCGTGGGCAATCAAATACTTCTCCTTACAGCCGCACAGTTCCTGTGGCTAGCAATGCTGTCAGTTATGGTGGTGAACTTGGTATAAATCTGCGTTCTTTATTCGGTTCTCAGTCGAAGTTTCCAGTTATTTATCCTTTTGCCAGATATGAATATTACAACCCGCAGGAAAAAGGAGAGGGAAAGCAAGTTATGGATTTACGTAATAAAGTTAATATGTGGTCGGTCGGAGCCAACTGGTATGCATTGCCGAATCTTGTAGTAAAAGCAGACTATAAAGCCAGAAAGATTGGTGGAGGAAAATATAATAGCGAGAATGAATTTAGCCTTGGAATTGCCTACATCGGTTGGTTCTTTAGCAGATAGACTATTGTAGGAACGAGTTGACGAGGCAACAGATACAAGTCAACTAATAAAATAATGAACTTAAAAACTCAAATTAATATGGAAAAGAAATTCAAATCTTTTGCAGCCCTTTTATTGGCTGCTTCTTTAACATTCACTTCTTGTGAAAAGAATGATGACCCAGTACCAGATTCTTCTGAAGTTGAGGCAAAAGACATTGATTACAATTCTGAAAACGCAGCATCGTGGGGAAACTATATGCAGAATGTTTCTTCATTGCTTAAGAAAGACGCTTCAAATCTTTATTCTTATTGGAGCACAAGCTATAAGGGCGGCGAAGCTTATGCTACAACTTTCAAGAATCATTCCGGAGGTGATTTCAGCAGCGCATTGAACTGTGTTGAGGAAATATTTGACAAATGTGCTGAAATTGCAAATGAGGTAGGCGCCGCAAAAATCGGTGACCCGATGAGTAAATATGAATCCGGAGATAAAGAAGGCGCTCTTTATGCTGTAGAGTCTTGGTATAGCTGGCATTCCCGTGATGACTATACTAATAATATATGGTCAATCCGTAATTCATATTATGGAAAGATTTCAGAAAATGACAATGATGATTCAAAAGATATCCAGGAAAATTCTCTTTATAACTTGTTGGAATCACTTAATCCAGAGCAGAACAAAAAGCTGGATGAAGCCATACATCAGGCAGCTGCTGCAATTCAGGCTATTCCTCAGCCATTCCGTAATAATATAAACTCATCTGAGGCAAAAGCCGCACAGGCTGCATGTTTGGAACTTGAAACTGTTTTGATAGAAACAAAAGCAATTGTCCGTTCTGCTTATGAAGGAAAAGCGGATGATCCGAAACTGGATGCAATTGTTGCCCAATATACTGATTATGTTGTACTCCCAACATACAAATGGTTGATGGAAGAGAATTCAAAACTTCATGACGCGGTTGAGACTTTCAGAACTTCTCCTAGCGATGCTAATTTTGAAGCTGCTGCTTCAGCATGGATTTCAGCCCGTGAACCATGGGAAAAGAGTGAAGGATTCTTGTTCGGACCGGTTGATGCTGAAGGTTTGGACCCGAATATGGATAGCTGGCCTTTGGATCAGGAAGGAATTGTGAATATTCTTAAGTCTGGAAACTTTGATGATATGAACTGGTCGGAAGGTGAAAGTGACGAAGCTATTGAAGCAGCACAGGCATTACGTGGTTTTCACACTCTTGAATTCCTTCTGTTTAAGGATGGTCAGCCTCGTAAAGTGAATAACTGAGGAAACATTAAAGTTTACAAGGTTTCAGAAACAAGTTGACAAGGAATATAATGTTGTTGTTCGTTTCTTCGTCAGCTTGTTTCCTGGAAATATCATTCTGTAAAACTTGATTTTAAAGAATATAGAAAGATTATGAGAATAAAAACAATGTTTTTTGTTCTTGCTTCATCTTTATCATTTGTCTCATGTGAGAAAATAGGTATGGATATTGATGATGTTGATGTTCCCGCAGGTTATGCTCTTTCTGCGGGAACTTCCACTATTTTCCTGAATTCCACCGTTGCTTATGATACTGAGGCGGATTGGGTTTCTGGAGCTTTTTCCAGTAGGTTTATAAACGGAGACGGCTTATATGATGATGTAAGAACAAGTTCCAACAACTCTTCAATAGGTGGATTGGGACCTGTATATGCAGGTTATTCTTGTGGTAGCTGTCATAGAAATGCAGGACGAACCAAACCTACGCTTTGGAGTGAAGGCGGTTCCGGAAGTTATGGCTTTTCGTCTATGTTGGTTTATATAACACGCAGAAACGGAGCTTTCTTCAAGAACTATGGTCGTGTTCTTCATGACCAGGCTATTTATGGAGTGAAACCTGAAGGAAAACTTAAGGTTAAATATACAAAACAAACATTCTCCTTTCCAGATGGGGAAACTTATGAATTATGCAAACCTGAGTATTCGATTTCGGAATGGTATGCAGATTCCATTGCACCCGAAGATTTGTTCTGTTCTGTGAGAATTCCTCTGCGCCATGTCGGTATGGGACAGATGATGGCTCTCGATCCGAAAGAAATAGAAGCTTTGGCTGCCAAAAGTAATTATCCGGAATATGGCATTAGTGGACGTTGTAATTATATAACAGAACGAGGCGTAACTCGTTTGGGGTTGTCGGGAAATAAAGCCCAGCATGCAGACTTGACTGTTGAACTTGGATTTTCCAGTGATATGGGTGTTACAAACAGCCGTTATCCGGAAGAAATATGTGAAGGACAGATGCAAATGGATCAGGGAAGTATGATGGGACTTGCATACGACAAATTGGATGTTTCAACCGAGGATATGGAAGATGTTGATTTATATCTTCATTCTTTGGGTGTTCCGGCACGAAGGAATGTCAATGACCCGAATGTGATCAAAGGAGAACAGAAATTCTATGAAGCTAAATGTCATCTGTGTCATGTTACTACTCTTCATACTCGCACGCGTGGAGCAACTTTGCTTAACGGAACAGAATTGCCATGGCTTGGCGGGCAAACAATACATCCTTATTCGGATTTCCTTCTTCATGATATGGGTTCGGAGATTATGGGCGTAGGACTGAATGACAATTATGTCAGCGGTTTGGCTCGTGGAAATGAGTGGAGAACTACTCCTTTATGGGGAATAGGATTACAGGAGAAAGTAAACGGACATACATATTTTTTGCATGATGGCAGAGCCAGAAATCTGATTGAGGCTATTATGTGGCATGGCGGCGAAGCCGAAGCTTCAAAAAACTTATTTAAAAATATGAGTAAGGAGGATAGGGATGCTCTGATTGATTTCATTAATTCTTTGTAATAAATATCTGATGACAAGTATGAAAAATATATTTTACTATATAGTAGTTTTACTTTTATTGCCTTTGTCATTGAAGGCACAATATGAAGAAGAAACAGAAAATGGAGTTGTTTCTCTTGCCGGAAAAGAAGGTTTTTCCATAGCTTCGAAGAAAGGAGATTTTGTTTTCAAGCCATATATGCTTGTTCAGGCTGGCGCACATTTCAACTATTATGATTCGGAAGGTTTGGATCCTGCGTACAATCAGGATAATGTTGCTAATTCTGGTTTCTCCATTCCATATGCAATTTTGGGATTTACAGGAAAAGCTTTCGATAAGGTGACATTCAATCTTTCTATAAATGCAGCCGGAAGCGGTGGCGGCATATTGCAGCAGGCGTGGTTTGATGTTAAGTTGAAGGAATCTTTTGCGATACGTGCCGGAAAGTTCAAGACACCATTCTCTCATGCTTATCTTACTACTCTAGGTGAAACACTGATGCCAACACTTCCGGTTTCGCTTACTGCATCTGTTATTTTGCCCTATTCATTGAATGCGGTAACACCCAATATCGCTACAGGATTTGATTTGGGTATTGAGATTCACGGACTTTTACAGGATAAATTCGGTTATGAATTGGGTTTGTTCAATGGTACAGGCAGCAGCGTAAATGTAGCATCAAAGACTTTCAGTGATGATTGGCATATTCCTTCACTTCTTTATGCCGGACGTGTGACTTATATGCCCAAAGGAATAATGCCTTCAAACCAAGGTGACCCGAACAGATTGAATGAAGATAAGATTCTTTTCGGATTGTCTTCGTCATTGAATGTCGAAAGTGAGAATGAAAGTACGAATGATTTCAGAGCCGGAGCTGAGTTTGCTATGTTGAAGAATCGCTTGTATATAGGCGCTGAACTATACTATATGAATGTAGGTTTTACAGAACGTCAGAAGATAGACGAGACATATAACTATCTTGGTGGATACGTTCAGGGTGGATATTTTATAACAAACCGTCTGCAGGCTGCTGCAAGATACGATTTCTTCAACAGAAACGGACTTGACACCAAAGGCTTCCTTAATATGCCGGCAATTGGCTTCAACTATTTCTTTACAGGATGTAATCTGAAGCTTCAGGCAATGTATCAGTTTATAGGTCGTACCGGACATGAAACTCAGCTCGACCGTGACAACGATGACCTTGGTCTTGCCATGCATTCTGGTACAATCCTTTTGCAGTATGTATTCTAAATCTGTATATATACATAATGTTTATGAGAAGTTATCAACCAACAATATTGTATCTCTCGTTTTTGATTCTTTCATTGTTCTCTTCCTGTGATGATGGAAAAATATATGACGATATAAAGACGGATTCGTCACAGACAGGTTCTGTTGTCCGTGTCAGTGCAAATATTAAAGGAGCAGACTCATGGCCTTCGTCATATAGCGTTGTTGTTGCCGGATTTGGAGAAGGAGAGTATGCAAACATTTCGAAGGGAGTAATAGTATCATCAGCCGGTGATATGAATATGGTAATGTCCGGAATTCCGACAGAGGTTAAAACAGTTGAGCTTTGTATCATAAATCAGCTGCGTAAAAAGATTGTGTCTTTTTATTCTTCGGAAATACAATACCAGAAAGATACAATCATTATTGATGCCGGGACAATTGATGCCGGAATGTTCTCATCTGTGCAAAGAGAAATATTTGACAAAACTTGTATCAATTGTCATGGAAAAAGTACGACTCCAGCCGGCGACCTTTTCCTTACTGAAGGAAAGAGCTATGATGCATTGGTAAATATTCCGGCTTCTTTGAGTGGCGAAGGAATGCCGTATGTAACACCGGGAAATGTGGACAGCAGTTTTCTTCATCTTACACTTAATACGGATATTTCAGCCAACTGGCATATGGACCATTTGGAAATGATTACTCAAAAGGATTTGTTGAATCTTTTGGATGACTGGATTGGGAACGGAGCTAAAAAGTAGTTGACAAGAAAACAAGCAGACAA
Source organism: Parabacteroides sp. KHUB-01 (assembly GCF_056640935.1). Lineage (NCBI taxonomy): Bacteria > Pseudomonadati > Bacteroidota > Bacteroidia > Bacteroidales > Tannerellaceae > Parabacteroides > Parabacteroides sp. KHUB-01. Next base: position 2,632,206 of record NZ_CM153256.1, read on the forward strand.
GAAAACAAGCAGACAAGCCTGTATAAGATTTATTATCCTTGTCAACTTGTCTCTGAAGCCTCGTCAACTTTAAAACTAAATTATATAAATGCGAATATATCATGATATTCAAAAATAAATATTACAATGATTTGTCAGTGAATGTTCATATATCAGAATTTGCTTCTGAAACAGAACATGCGGAATTTCAGATTATGCTTTCAGTTAATGACTCTATGCTGACTTTTGAGGAACAGTATCGGAGGATTCTTGAAGTATATATCAGGGTTGTAAAAGAGGAATTGCCGGATAATTCTGTTGCAGTGTTCCGAAGATATTTTCTGAGTGATGCGGCAAACCAGTCTGATTTGGTAATGGATTGGGAATGTGAGAATGCTGATGCTGCTCTGTCAATTGTTCAGCAGCCGCCATTGAACGGAAGCAAAATCGCTATGTGGACTTATCTGCAGACTGGAGTTTCTGCCGAACGCCTTAAAAACGGAATGTTGAAAGTCTCCTTTGGTGATTATACTCATTATTGGACAGGAAGCAATTTCAATAAGGCAAGCAATTCGGAATATCAGACTCGCCTTCTGTTGAATGACTATATAATGCAGCTGACAGAACAAGGTTGTTCCTTATATAACAATTGCATCCGCACCTGGTTCTTTGTCCAGAACGTCGATGTAAATTATGCTGGAGTTGTGAAAGCGCGTAAAGAGGTTTTCGTAACACAGAATCTTACGGAAAAAACACATTATATAGCCAGCACTGGCATCGAAGGTCGCCATGCATTGCCAGAGGTAACAGTGCAGATGGATACATATGCCGTAAATGGCATTGAAGAATCACAAATAAAATATTTGTATGGCTCCACTCACTTGAACCCGACATATGAATATGGCGTAACATTCGAACGTGGAACAGTTGTTTCTTATCCTGACAGAAAACATATATTCATTTCCGGGACTGCAAGTATCGACAATAAAGGCGAAATATTGCATCCCGGAAATATCCGCAAGCAGACAGAAAGAATGTTGGAGAATGTTGAAGTTCTTATGAACGAGGCTGATTCCTCTCTTTCTGACATTGCTCAGGCAATAGTTTATCTTCGTGATACGGCGGATTACTCACTGGTAAAGAAGATATTTTCTGATAAAGGTTTTGAGTTCCCATATCTTATCGTGCATGCTCCGGTTTGTCGTCCCGGATGGCTTATTGAGATGGAATGTATTGGGATGAAGCATTGAATATTCATCTCAAAAAAACTTAAAAACTGGAAAACTTAAAAATCCGAGAACTCAAAACAGCTATCTTTACCAAAAACACATTAAACTTTTATCGTATGTACAAACAAGGAATATATAAAGAAACTGACAGAATGAGTGACCTGATTTGCGACAATTATCCAATGCTTTTGGTTATGAGTCGCTTCGGCATATCATTAGGTTTCGGAGAGAAAACTATTGGTGAAGTTTGCCGGCTGAACAATGTCGATACATTCACTTTCCTTTCAGTTGTCAACTTCCTTATTGAGGATTCGCCAATTGTTACTGAAGATGTGCTTCGTAAGCTGTCTTTGGAAACATTGATAAAATATCTGCATAATGCACATGATTATTTTTTGAATTTCCGTCTTCCTCATATACGCAGAAAACTGACTGATGCAATCAGTTCGTGTCCTGGTGACGTTGCTTTTGTGATAAGTAAGTATTTCGATGAATACGCAGAAGAAGTCAACAAACATATGAGTTATGAGGAACATACTGTTTTCACTTATGTATCTTCTCTTCTGAAAGGGGAAAAAGACGATAAATATAATATTGCGATTTTCCGCAAGCGTCACGACCAGATAGAGGCGAAGATTACGGAACTGAAATATATCCTAATACGTTATTATCCGGGAGAGTCTTCTCATATTCTTAATAGTGTTCTTTTTGACATATTTGCAACCGAAGAAGACTTGACGACCCATACGAGAGTAGAGGATTTTCTTTTTGTTCCGGCGATTATGATTTATGAGGAGTTAAGTAGTCAAGGAGTTAAGTAGTCAAGAAGACTATATACTAATATCCTTGTTAACTCGTCAACTCTTCCCTCATAAACCGTTAAACTTAAAAACTTTCAAACTCATGTTCATTTTATTATGACTCATAATCTTAAAATAGCGATTGCCGAGAATTCCACAATAGTGCGTGTAGGCTTGGAAAACATGCTGAAGCGCCTTCCTGGATTCCATATACAAATAGTCGATATATCCACTGACGATATGTTACTCGAGGCTATTCGCATGCATCATCCGGATATTCTTATTATTAATCCTCAATTGCCTGGTTTTGCTGGTGACTTGCAGAAACTGAAGGATGATTCCGGATGCCATTCCATGAAAGCAATAGCCTTACTTTTCTCAATTGTTCCCGATGCTGTGCTTCGTCTTTACGACGAACAGTTTTCACTCTTTTCTGATTCGGAAGAGATGAAACAGAAACTGGAGCGTATGCTGGCTTCCGAAGCTCCGGCAGATGAAACTGCTGAAGAAGATGAACAGCAGACATTGAGCGCGCGTGAAAAAGAAATTGTAGTTTGCGTTGTAAAGGGAATGACAAACCGCGAGATTGCCGACCGTCTTTTCCTGTCAACTCACACTGTAATTACGCATCGCCGCAATATTGCCCGTAAGCTACAGATTCACACACCTAGCGGTCTTACAATTTATGCAATAGTAAACAAACTTGTCGAGCTTAAAGATATTCAGTGAAAGAAGAATATAAGTTGACAAGGCTTCAGAGACAAGTTGACAAGGTCAGAACACATCTTATATCTATAATCTTGTCAACTTGTCCCCTTGTCAACTTATAAAATCCTACGTATTATAATTTCCTTTAAATCCTTTATTGTCACTGTAGGAACAAAACCTTTTGGCTCTTCACCTTTAGGATTAAACCAAATCTGGTCTATCTTTGAATTATAAGCACCGACAATGTCAGCATCCCAACTGTCACCTAGCATTACGGATTCATTCCGTTTGGAATTTGTATTTATCAGTGCATAGTCAAAAATACCTTTATGCGGCTTTTGAATTTCTGCATCTTCCGACAATATTATACGTTCGAAATATTTCAGAATTCCTGAATTTTCCATTTTCAGAGACTGAACTTCTCTGAATCCATTGGAAAGGATGAATAATCTGTATCGTGGATAAAGATATTCAAGCAAATCAATAGCACCGTCGATAAGTTTCGTCTTTTTTGTAGTACGCATCAGGAAATCATTGTTCAGACTGAGCACATCTTCTTTCTTTTCAATTCCGATTGGTGCGGTTACATATCGGAATCTTTCTATTATAAGAGTTTGTCTGTCAATTATTCCTTCACGATATTTTGCCCATAAGTCAAGGTTATGTGGCATATAAATATCATAGAATGCCTCAAAGGAGGCATAATGCCGTTTCATATCATAATCGGCATATATCTCTTTGAGGCATTCTTTATTGTTATGTGCTGTGTCCCACAGCGTATCATCAAGGTCTATGAATATGTTCTTGTACATTAAATGTTTAGTTTTTGAGTACATATACAAGTTGACAAGGCTTCAAATACAAGGATTCTTTCTTGTCAACTCGTCAACTTGTCCCCTTGCTACCTGTTTATCCTACTTCGATTACCAGATACTTGCCAAGACTCCAGAACTTATCTGCATCAATAATGTGCAATGTGATATTCTTTTCCTCATCTTTCACAAACTCATAACTTCCTTCCGGATGATTTGAATGAAGCTTAGCTTTTGGTGAGAACAAAGGAATTTCTTTCACTTCGCGAATATCGATAGAGATAAAATAATCCTTGTTGAAATCAGCAGGCAATACTTTAGTCTTACCGAACAAACCATTCTTATTGATAATATTCTGTGCTTTCAGTTCTTTTGAAGTACCGAAGCAATAATATGCAGTGTGAATAGCCTTGTCCTGTTCGTTTAATTTTTCAGCCTGAACTGCGTTTGTAGTTGATAGGTTTTCAACATCTTCGTTCAGCTCGCTCACCATTCCGTCAAGTTCCTGTATTTGTACATTCTTCTTAGCAAGTTCGTCTCTTAAAGAAGTAATTTCAGCTGTTTTAGTTTCCAGTTCCTTGTTCAATCGGGCAAGAGTCTTTTTAAGGGCGGCACTTTGTATTCCGCTCTTCTTCATCTGTTCTTCAAGTTTTGCAATCTGCTCTTTGTTTTTCTTCAGAGTTTCAGAGATAAGTTTCATATTGTCTCTGATTTTTTCTCTTCTTGTCGGTGTCATTTCACCGCCTTCCTGCTGCTGAATTGTCAGATAGTTTTCTGCATCTCTTATATTTTGGAAATCAGCTTCGATTTCATCCAAAGTTGATAACATTTCGTTCAGTTCATCATTTGCCTTGGCATTTTCTACCATTAGCGAATCGTTCTGAGCTTTCAGTCTTTTTGCTTCGTCAGACTGGTAATTACATGAAGTTGTAATTAATGCTGCACATGCGCAGACCATAAAAATAATCTTCTTCATTTTCTTTTTCTTTTTGTAGTTAAACATTATCATCATCCACCTCTTTCCCGGATTTCTTTTCTTTATTTTTTCCGGCAAGGACAATAACTATTTCACCCCTAGGTTCACATTCCGTAAAATGAGCAATCACTTCTTCCAGTGAACCTCTGACAGTTTCCTCGTGTAGTTTTGAAATCTCCCGCGAAACAGAAACCTGTCTGTCCGCACCGAAAATTTCGGCAAACTGAGTCAGAGTCTTTACTAATCTGAACGGAGATTCGTAGAAAATTATTGTACGATATTCTTCCGCCAATTCCTTCAGTCTTGTTTGTCTGCCCTTTTTCTGTGGAAGGAAACCTTCGAAACAGAATTTTTCATTTGGCAGACCAGAAGCGACCAATGCCGGCACAAAAGCTGTTGCTCCGGGCAGACATTCCACATCCACTCCTTGTTTCACGCATTCTCTCACAAGCATAAATCCAGGGTCGGAAATAGCCGGAGTTCCGGCATCCGAAACAAGAGCAATATTTTCGCCTCCTTTTATTCGCATTGCAATTTGCTCAACAGTCTTATGCTCATTGAATTTATGATGCGACTGCATTTTATTCTGAATCTCAAAATGCTTAAGCAATATTCCTGTTGTTCTTGTATCTTCTGCAAGAATCAGGTCTGCTTCCTTAAGCACTTTGATAGCTCTGAAAGTCATATCCTCCAGATTACCCACCGGAGTAGGAACAACTGTTAATTTAGCCATTAGACAAATCTCCTTTCCAAAAGTTTAACGAAATCAGCAACTGTTTCGTCTTCCATATTCCAATGCAACTCCGAGATTATATAGTTCAACGAGTCTTCATAACTCTGTTTGTTGTTGAGGCAATCGATGGCTTCATTCATCTTTTCATCACTGTTTCCGAACAGTTCACGGCGGAAACGGAATCTGTCATTCAGACTGAATGCTTTGCGGAAATCCGAAAGTTGTCTTTTTTCTATTATGTCATTCAGCGACAATGGCTGACTTCTTTCTTCTATTACAGTAGGAATAACAGGAGCTGCAGTTTCATGAACTTCAGGTACAACTGTCTCCTCAGCTTTCTCTTCTTCTTTAACAACAGGAGTGTCAATAGTTTCTTCTACTATTTCAGTAGCTTTTTCTTCTACCTCAACTTTTTCATCCGGACAAGTTTCGGCAGCGACAACAACCTCTTCCGTTTTCTCAGTTGTTTCAACAGATTCCTGTTTTTCAGGTTCAGATTCAACAACTTCAACTTCATTCTCCTGAATTGTTTCCACCTTTGGAACAGGAGCTGCAATATGTTCTTTATACATCTCGGCAGAAGTCTGATATTTCTCAAAGAGAGCTGTCAGACGCATCAGTTCCTCCTGTTGTTCAGCCATGCGGACACTCATCATTCTTATTTTCTCAGCCTCCAGCTGTTTGATATGTTCAAGAATACTGAATGTTATGTTTCCGCATTCCGAAAGTGTGCGGATAGATAAATCATCATCAAGCTTGATTGTCTTTACCAGCTTCTCAAGCTCTGATATTTCAGCAAGCAATTTCTCTATTTTCTCTTCCTTTATCATTTGCTAACTTGATATTTTCTGCAATTATAGAAAATATATTTAATTTTCGCAAGTTGCTAAACTGTAAAGTATACAGGTGTATCGGTGTTTAAAATGTTAATATGGACTACCTTATTTATATTGTTTCAATCTGTAACTTTTTAAAGTTACCCGTTTGAGTTTAGCAAAGCCCACAGCTGAAATACATAGACCCTATTAAAAAACGATACAACATCTCTTTTAATCAGTTTTATTACAGATTATTTTGCATATACTCTCAATTCCGATACTTTTGCATTTCCTTATCCGAAAATTATGCAAACAGTAAAACAATATTTCAGGAAAGCTCTCTCGGTCAGATATGATTCTGAAGAAGCACGTGCCATAACAAATCTGGTTCTCGAAAAGAAACTGGATATGCAGCCATATCAGTTGTTGATGAACGAACGTGAGATTCTTCCTGACAACCAACGTGCAGAACTTTTCTCCATTGCCGACCGCCTTTCGTCCGGCGAACCTGTTCAATACATCCTTGGCGAGGCTGAATTTTGCGGAGCCACTTTCCGTGTAACTCCGGACGTCCTTATTCCACGACCAGAAACGGCTGAGCTTGTGGACTGGATTGTATCTGAATATAACTCTGCACAGTCTTTTCGCATAATGGATATAGGAACCGGAAGCGGTTGCATTGCTATAAGCATAGCGCGAATGCTTCCCAATTCAGAAGTTTCGGCAGTCGATGTTTCCGCAGCAGCACTTTCCGTCGCTTCTTCCAATGCTGATATTAATAATGTAAAGATTGATTTCATCCTTGCCGATATATTGAATCCTGATTCACAATTGCCATCGTCGTTAGATTGCATCGTAAGCAATCCTCCATATATTATGGAAAAGGAAAAGGCAGAAATGGAAGAACATGTTCTGGAGCACGAGCCACATCTCGCTTTGTTTGTAAGCGATAGTGACCCGTTGCTGTTTTATCGTACCATTGCCCATCGTGCAACTAAATTGCTCAAACCCGGAGGCTCTCTTTTCTTTGAGATTAATGCGCAATTCGGTCGTGAAACCGTCGATATGCTTTCTTCACTTGGTTTCCGCAATATAGAGCTCCGAAAAGATTTCTTTGGCAAGGACAGGATGGTGAGGGCTAATCTGTAAAATTCCCTTTTCTGTACACCGGATGACGAGTGTCGGAAATATTTACAATCTTTCCGCTAGCCTTTAGCCTTTTAAGATGTCTCACCGCCGTAGAACGGGTGAGACCACACAGCATTTGGAAATCTCTCCTTGTCATAGTCTCATGCTTGTTGAAATAATTTGTCAACATTGCATCAATTTCCTCATTGCTCCTTTTGCAAGAATGTACATTTACATTGACGTGAGTCAACGGAGTGTTTTTCAATGCTTTTTTTAATGAAGCAGCAGGACGGAAAACAACAGACTTGAACTTGACTGACTTCGCATTCACTTTCTTTTGGGAAATATCCGGAGGGCAATCCAGTGTCATTTGCAGTGTCCCTAGTCCTTCAAGGTTTACATTGAATCCGTAGTAGAGATTTCTGGCTGTTAACTTCACAAGCATTTCAAGCACACCTTTTACATCGGCAGTTGACAGGCTGCTGTATTGTTGGATTTCTTCAGCCATACGTTCTATACCTATTGTCCCTTGAGGCACAATCCTTGCATGATAGGTTTCTTCTTCAGTTGAATACTGGTTCTTTGGATTTTTGTAAAATTCGTAAATTGCTGACATGGTTTATTTTAAGTTTATTAGTTTATTAGTTTATTAGTTTATTAGTTGACAAGTTGACAAGTTAACAAGGGTATTAGCATATAATCTCCTTGACTTCTTAATTCCTCAACTCTCCAACTTCTTCCTTCTCTCTTGTTAAAATCAATAGCACAATTCAACATAATAGTTGCATTCAATTTATCGATTCACCTAGGTGGTTCAATCAATCCACCTAGGTGAGCCAATCAATTCACCTAGGTGAGCTGATTAACCCACCTAGGTGAGCCGATATTTTCTTTACCACTAATATAATATATTATTGAGGCAATGTCAAGATGTTTTTGTGATAAAATGGATTTTTTGTTATTAAGATATTTTTAATATATAAAATGTAGAGGGGATAATATATATTAAGATAGAAAATAGCTTTGATATTATTCGTTTATTATATAAATATTCACGAAACTAATTGGTTTTCTTTTTAGTTTTCTTTGTTGTGGCTAAAAAAAACGGACGTTTTTTTTTACCATCATCAATTCCTTCTTATGGGGCAAATATAAAAAACTTTTTATAATCTAAGTGTCTAATTCTGAAATTTTTCATAAATAATTGTTTGTTGCGCTTTATATTCTTCAAATGGTAAAAAAAAACGTCCCTTTTTTTTTACCACTAGTGCGTGTATTTGTTGATTTGAGAAAACCTCCCTAATAAAGATTGCGGATGTATTTCCGCTTATAATGAAAGAATTGATATTGGTAAAAATAATTTTTATTTCATAGTTAAAGTTTTGGTTAATAGTCAAGTGGCAGGCAGTCTGTGAAGATTCCCTGCCTCTAAGGTTTAGTCGGCTTTATATCAGAAATTAATATTAAGTATGATATAAAGACAAATAAATCAGAATTTTCGAATAATAAAAGCCAAGGCTTTTGAAAAAATTATCCTAATTAAAGAATGACATTTTTTCATAGTTAAGGTTTTATAGGAGTAGGCAGCCGTGATGGCACCCTGCTCTTCATTTTAGTGCTAATTATATTAATATGAATCAGTGAAAACTGATTCTGTTAAGGGATAAACATTATATATTATGATAAGAAGACTAATAATATCTTTGGTTATTTTATGCTCATTGTCTTCTGTAGCTTTTTCTCAGAATGATTTGCAGAAGGACAGAGGAGCTGTGTTGGGTGTTAAAACTAATGCTTTGTATTGGGCAACAGTAACTCCTAATATCGGTTTGGAACTTCGTCTGGCAAGACATTGGAGCTTGAACGTCGAAGCCGGTCTTAATCCTTTCTCCGGAAAGAATGATGACGGAAGTTATGGAAAATCTATCAAGCACTTCAGGCTGCATCCTGAGGCTCGCTATTGGTTCTGCGAAACGTTCTATGGACATTTCCTGGGTTTGCACATACCTTATTTTATCTACAACATTTCTGATATAAAATTGCTGGGCACTGAAGGTGAGCGCCATCAGGGCTGGGCTACGGGTGCCGGTATAAGCTATGGATACAGTTGGGTGTTAGGCAAACATTGGAACATTGAGGCTACACTTGGCGTCGGTTATCTGTATCTCGAATCTGAAAAATATCCTTGCACTAATTGTGGCAGAAAGGATGGTACAGTAAAGAAGCATTATGTTGGACCAACACAGGCAGCTGTGAGTGCGGTTTATATGTTTTGAGGAGTTTAGGAGTTTAGGAGTCAAGGAGTCAAGAAGTCAAGAAGTCAAGGAGTTAAGTAGATTATATATTAATAACCTTGTCAACTCGTCAACTTGTCAACTCGTCAACTCTTCTGTTAACTCTCCCCCTCGTTATTTAGTCCCCTAATAAAGTTAAAACTAAAATTTTAAATAATGAAACTATTCAATACATTATTATATATGCTGGGTTGTTCAGCCATGGCGTTCGCCCAGGATAGTGCCGATACAGACATTCTGGTGAAAGAAAAGAATGCTGAGAAATTAGGCTCTGACCTTGTTATCTCAATGAAGGTAGATATTTCCAACCTTAAAATATCAGGTGGACAGTCTCTTGTGTGCACTCCATTGGTGGAGAGCGGCGACAGTGTGCGTGCTTTGCCTCCTATGATCATCAACGGCAGGAGCCGTCATATACTTTATCAGAGATTGGACCGCGATGCTTCCGCTACGGGCGAGGTTGCTGTGCGCCGTCGCAACAACACCGAGCAAACAATAGATTATATGGTCCGCACTCCTTATGCCGACTGGATGGAGAAGGCTGATGTGTCAATGGTGATGGACGATTGCGGTTGCGGATGGAAAGAATTGTCAGAGAACAAAAACAATCTTTTCACAATGGATTTTTCTGTGCCGGTTGTTATTGACCCTGTTCTTGCTTATATCGTTCCGGACCAGGAAGCAATCAAAGCCCGTCATCTGGATGGAAGCGCATTCCTTGACTTCCCTGTAAACAAGACTGAGATATATCCGGAATATCGTAAGAATCCTCAAGAACTTAACAGAATACGTGAGACAATAGAGGCTGTGCGTGGTGACAAATATGCGTCAATTACCGGCATATCAATCAAAGGTTATGCTTCTCCGGAAGGAACATATAAGAACAACGCATATCTTGCCGAACATCGTGCGAAATCTCTTGCGGACTATGTTAAAAAGACATATGGTTTGAGTGATGTAAGTTTCTCTATTGACTTTGAGCCGGAAGATTGGGCAGGTCTGGAAAAGGCTGTTGAGAACGGCAACTTGCAGGATAAGGACGAAATCCTTGCCATTATCCGTGCGGACGAGCCGGAAGATTGGGATGCCCGCGAATGGAAACTGAAGGCTTTGAACGGTGGCGCATCATATAAAGTGCTTCTTCAGGAAGTTTATCCTGCGTTGCGCCACTCCGATTATCGTGTGGACTATACTATCCGCAGCTTCACTGTGGAAGAGGCTAAGGAAATCATCTATACCGACCCGTCCAAACTCAGCCTGAGCGAAATGTTTGCCGTTGCCCAGCAGTATGACGAAGACAGCGAGCAGTTTGGCGAAGTGTTCGAGATTGCCGTTCGTATGTATCCTAACGACCCAGTTTCAAATCTTAATGCTGCCGTAAATGCCGTGAATACCCGCCAGCTCGACAAGGCTAAGCGTTATCTTGCCAAAGCTGCCGACTGTCCTCAGAAACAGCTTGTCCGTGCGGCTATTCTTATGCTGGAGGGAAAAATGGATGAGGCTAAGAATATTCTTGATAGCATTAAGGATAAGAGTGAGGTGAAATCTCAGGTTGAGGTGAATTTGGAGATGGTTGGGGCATCGAAATAGGAGGATTAAACACAGAGGCGTAAAGACACAGAGGTAATTTGTTGAGAATAAATAGAATTAAAATCTCTGTGTACTCCGTGTCTTCTGTTCCAACGGATTTGCAATCCGTTGGTTGGTTTAGGTGGATTTGCAATCCTAATAATGGAATCGGGATTGGAAATTACGGGAAGTTATTCTGTGTGTTGAATCTCTTGTAAGCTAAAAGATAATTATTAACAATTAAATATTATAATTATGAAACTGAAATGGAAATTATTGCCGTTGGCGTTTGCTGCGACAGCTTTCGTAAGTTGTACGAAGGATGTTTTGGATGAGAATCAAAGTGGAAATGGTAATGGGATTGATGGACCGACTACCTATATGAAGGTGACAATCAGTTCGACTCCAACAACAAAGGCTACTGGAGGTGAAGAAGGAGATAATCCTCCTGGGGAAATTGGTGATGTAAGCGAATATAAGGTGAACGATGTGACAGTGATCCTGTATAAGAATGAAGCAGACGGGGATGATGACGTAACCTCCTTTAAGAAAGAGAGTAAGCTGGTGGCTGCGGGTTATAAAGATGGCATAGCTCAGATGGAAACCAGTAGTGAAATATGGCACAGCCGCACGACTGCAACGGTAACTATTACTGTGACCGATCCAGAACAGGCGAATTCTTTTGATGGGAAGACTTACGGTATTATTGCTGTGACCAACCTTGGTGGAAAAGAAGTATTGTGTGACCGTATCAACGAGGATGATATTAATGAAGGATCAGAGTTGGCGAACTTTCTTCAAAAAGAAGCTTGGAACTCCACTAATGGTTTCGTAATGTCTACTCATAATGATACATATAATAGTGATGGTAGTTCAGTCTCAATCTTTGATAAGGTAACCTTAAAAGCGGGTACGAATGCTACGAACGCTCCGACCGCTTCGGTTCATGTTGAGCGTTTGGCCGCCAAGATACGCATTAATGAGGCTAATGATATCAACGACTTTATTTATACAGTTAACAACGGAAAAGATACAGAAGCCAAGGTCCGTCTGGATCAGGTGGCTATCGTCAACAAGCTGACCAGCGGTACTTATTTGCTGAAGCGGGTGACTCCACAGTTGACCAATGGTTATACGGATCTGCCGGCAGAGGCAACTAATGATCTGTTATTGGGCAATGAGTTAGCTGGCAATGAAGGAATTGCCCTGAACTACGTGATTGACCCATGGACAAGAGCTAAAGAGACAATCATACCAACTTCGGGCAACTTGAATGAGAGAGACGCATTGGTAGGCGCAAACTTGACTTTGTATTCAACAGATGCTACATTGAGCTATGACAACGATTTTGTCGGTGATAATTATGCTGATATGTGGAGCGGTTTTAGTGGAGTAGTGAATTTGTCTTCAAACAATGATGCTACATTCCCCTTGCATCTGGCATACACGCAGGAGAACACTACCTCTTTAAAGATGCAAAAGAACGGCTATTCTACCGGGGCACTCTTTAAGGCAACTTACTTCCCTAAGAAGTGGGCAGTTACTAAAACAACTGTTTCCGGTACGGCAATCGGAAAAGTTGAGGCTGAAGAAATTGACTATAATGGCGAAACGGACGGAACGGGTTATGACGGTATAAGTAGTAGTTCTACAGTTCCGGCTGATTTCAAGTTCTATGTTTACGAAGGAAACATTTACAAGGACTATGAGGCTATCTTTAATGAGTTTGTGTGGACACAGCAGGAGCCGTTGAATCAGAATACGGATAATATTCCGATTTACAGCTATAGCGATTTCACAAAAAATAATATAATAGGCACCAAGGTTGCTGATTTCTTCAAACATCTGCTGGCTGGATTCTCTGATCCGTTTGGATATATAGATTTCTTGAAAGAGACATATGATACAAATAAAGATGGAAAATATGATAACAGTGATGATGATTTTAGTGAAGATAAGCTATTTGATGCGAATGACGCTATTGACGGTAACGATTTCTTGACTGATGAAAGAAAGGGTAAAATCAATGCGGTAGTTCTGCCTTATGATGGAGGTGTATGCTACTATCCGTATTGGATCCGTCATGCCAGCAACAACATCTCAACAAAGATGTCTGTCATGGAATTCGCTATCGTGCGTAACAACATTTATGACATGACTGTAACGGGTATCAGTGGCCTGGGTCTTTCCGGAGCGGAAAAACCGGAACCAGATAAGGATGACGAGGAGGATGAGTACTATTTCAATGTCGAGATTTACGTCAAGAACTGGGTAGTTCGTTCTAACGATGATATCATCCTTTAATCCCAATTTAATATGTGGATTTTAAATCCACCCAAACTACCCAATGGATTGCAAATCCATTGGGACGGTTTCAGGCAATAGCCTAACAATAACCGAAAAGTAGAATACTTTCGATTATATCGGGGATACATAAATCCCTACCCTTGTCTCCTTGGCCGGAGGCAAGGGAACACGTGCCGGGCAGTCGGCGAAAAGATCTTTGAAGTATTGGAAGAGAAAGGAAAAAACGAGATGATAAGATTGTAAATCCATTGGAGAGGAAAACTTCGTAATTGCTTTGCTGTTCCGGAAATTATGTTATCTTTGTGGGTATAATCAAAACGAAAAGAGGTATGCCACAAATTAGTTATTTCTATGGAATAATCATTTGGATGAATTATTCGGATCACGCTCCGGCTCATTTTCACGCTTGGTATGGTGAATACAAAGTTATTGTAACAATCAAAGATGGTGTGGTGAAAGGGGAAATGCCGGGACGTGCACTCAAAATGATTCTTGAATGGGCAGAACTGCATCGCAATGAGCTGATTGACAATTGGAACAGAGCATGCAACGGTGATTCTTTGGAAAAAATAGAACCTTTAAAATAAAAGATACGGATATGTTTACGGAAGTTATAAAAGCCGAATATGTGGATGGATATCGCATACGGTTATGGTTCAACAACCATGTGACAAAAGTTGTGGACTTGCAGTCTTCCCTGAAAGGCAAAGTGTTCGAGCCGTTGAAGGATATAGATTTTTTCAAGCGGTTTACCATAAAGTTCAATACTATCGAATGGGAAAACGGGGCGGATTTTGCTCCTGAATATTTATTTTCTTTGCCGGAAGCTTGAACGGTTTCCTCCGTTGGGACGGGAACGTGCAATAGCCCAAGAATAACCGAAAAGTAGAATGCTTTTCCGTTCCATCGGATTTGCAATCCGATGGTTCACCCCTCGGGATTTGTAATCCCGAATTAATAAGTGGATTTCAAATCCACGCAAACTACCCAACGGATTGCAAATCCGTTGGGACGGGAAATTCAGGGTTTATATTTTATTTATTCTCAATATATTACCTCTGTGACTTTGTGCCTCTGTGTTTGATTTAGTTTTGACCCTTTGTATCTGAAACCTTGTCAACTTGTTTTCTCCTTTCAATTTTTCCTTCCAATACAACAACAGGATGAAAACAAATAAAACAAAACGATATGACAAGGAATTGGTTAAGTTATTTTTCTATGTCGGCTCTTGCCCTGGGATTGTGGGCTTGCGACTATATTCACGACGACTCGTTGAAACCTTGTGAATACCGCCTGCATTTCGTGTATGATTATAACATTAAATTTGCAGACGCTTTCCAGAAAGAGGTTTCACAAGTCTCTTTGTTCCTATGCGACGACAAAGGAAATTTCATTACGAAGAGACAAATCGAAGGCGACGAACTAAAGGCTAATAATGTGGTTCTGGATGTTGAGCCGGGTACCTATTATGCGGTTACTTGGGCCGGACTGAGCGACGCATCGTATGAATTGCCTCAACTTACTCCCGGAGAATCAACCATTGAGGATATCAAAGTGAGAACTTTGAGAAACAGTGACGCTACACAGCCAAACGAGCTTACACCGCTGTGGCACAGCCTGGACACTCTGGTTGTTACCGGGAAATCGCAGGAAGAAAAAGAAATTTCATTGGCGAAGAACACCAACCGTCTCCGCTTTATCCTTCAGGACACAGAAGGTTATAGCATGAACGTGAAGGATTTCACTTTTGAGATTACTGCGGACAATGGTTATATGGATTATGACAATTCATTGATTGATGATCCGGTAATAACTTATAAACCTTACTTCATTGACAATGTAAATATAGCATCCGAAGACCCTGACGTTGCAATAGGAGACACGCTGAAACAGTATGTTGCCGTTGCCGAAATGAACACAATGCGACTGATGAATGGCGAGAATTATCGCCTTATTGTACGGCATAAAGATTGGAAGGAGGATGTCCTCAATATTAATCTTCCTTCATATCTTTTGCTTACTAAGATGGAAGGTCATAATATCAGCGCGCAGGAATATTTGGACCGTCAGGACGAGTATTCCATCATTTTCTTCTTGACTCCTATTCTGTGTCCGGACTGTCCGGAAGAACCTGATGAACCGGATGAGCCAGATGAACCTGATGAGCCAGACGGACCAGAAGATCCTGACGGACCGGAACCTCCGCATCCTGTTGTAGGCTATGCTTGCTATAAGATTCAGGTTAAGGACTGGGTGATCAGACTTAATAATGGGGAATTATAAAAGTTATGGAGGAATATATATTATGAAAGATATAAGAAAATATAAATATTCGATAGCGGCAATGTTTTCATTGCTGCTATTGGCGCTTTCGGGCGGGTGCTCGAAGGATGAGGGGGGTGAGATGGTGGAACCGGAAACGCAATATGCGACTATGGTGATCTCTCTTGGTGCGTTGGATAATTCGACTCCGGCTTATACGAGGGCGGCTGGAGATAATGATATAATAGATCCTGACTTTATTGATGATTATTTTGAGCGTTACATTAAAAACTGGAGGATTGTTGTGGTCAATAATAATGGTATTGTTGATCGTGTCATTTCTGATACAAAAGCTAATAATAATCCTGATCAAGATAACGATACAGAAACCGAAGTGGAGATGGAATTGCCGATAGGTGAGACCTATACTTTTTATGCGTTCGCAAATTTAACTGAACTGAAATCGACAGTTAGTATTGATGGTTGGGAAGGAAAGTCTTTTTCTGAACTTAGAAAAACTACAGTTGAGTTGAAAGATTTGAGTAATTATAATGGAGGTAATGGTACGTCTTATATCCCGATGAGTAGTTATGGTGAAAAACGCAATGTTTCTGAAGATATTAATAAAAACAAGGTTTCGCTTTATTTAATTAGATTGTTTGGTAAGGTTAGTATTGATATTACAAATTTAACTGGTGTGGATTTAACTGTCAACAATTTGACGATGGGTAAATTTCGTCGATCCGGTTCTATATATCTTTTGCCTTATGACGCTATAATAAATGATCCGGACAAACCTAATTTGTTGCTGGGAATAGGAGAAGAAAATTTAATGAATCCAGTTTTTCCAGAAGAAGTTGAAGGAACAGATTGGAGTTATACTCCAACTGATGAGAACAAAACCATTCTTAAATATGATAATGGAAATGAGAACGCCAATAAACGTACCTATACTTTTTACATTAATGAGACAAATCAGAAAAGCGTTGGAGAAAATGGTAGCGATTTGGAAATAGCTCTTGATGTAGCAGGAGATGGTATTGAAAAGGATAAGGAACGAAAATCTACTAAATTCTTTTTTATTCGCAGGAATGACTGGTTAAAGATTCCAATATCTATATCAAATGCTAATGTTTTGGTAAGTTTTGAGCAGCAACATATGCCGATTGGTGGATTGCCAGCTAGATACGAATTTAAAAGTGGCGTGGATGTTGCTAGTAGGATTTTTGAGACGGATCATAGTGGTGATATAACAATCAACTATAGTCTGACTTCTCTGAATGGCTCCGCTACGGACTGGAAATTGAAGTATTATACAGGTGAAAATACAACGTCTGCAGATCATTATTGCTATGCGGCATTGATGAGTGAAACGGAGGATAACGCTCAAGAATATTTATTGGAACCATCAGAATCAGAAAATGATGAGTTAGAATGGTGGGTTGTGACCTATCCTGCCACAACAAAACCAAAGTGGGCCTATGTATTACATAAGGCGGAAGTAGATCAATCTGGTACAACCTACGATGAAACAAAAGTATCCGGTTCTTTCACAATAACTGTTCAGGAATTATCGAAAGCTTCAAGTGCTACGATCAAGCTGAACCTTGTCGCTGTGAATGATAAGGGGGTAGAGGTTATATTACCTTATACATTGATTATAAGAAATAAGCAAAAAGACGGAGGAAACTAATCATGAAACAAAAATATAATAATATATTAAAAGCCACACGTTTATTGGCACTGGTGGTCCTGATGGCGTTTGGTGCTGGTTTGAAAGGGTGGGGGCAAAAGAAAACGACAATTACAGCGGCTGACAACAGGGATACGGTGCATACGAAAACGGAGATTATCTATGTGGACTCGAATACGCCTCGCGTATTATCTATCCCTGAATTGAAGATTAATGACGGACATGGAGACGCGACTTATAAATGGTATGTGCATTGGTATCATGCAAGAGGGAAAATAAAAGGAATAGACATAGAATTGAGTCAAACGGAAGCTACCGCGCGAGGAGGAAGCATTTATGGAGGATCGTACGCTTCTGATTTGCGTGACGCGACAGATGGCTTGTGGTGGTACGATGGGTTTTATAACACAAACAAAACTAGCGACGGGAAATATGCTCATTTATCGTCATGCGCTTCAACAATACAATATACGGCGCCTGCTGATTTAGGTAGTAATGAAGATGTATTGTATTGTGATGTCAGTAATTATACCGACTATGACATTACTCAATTGACTGGCGCAAACAAAGATGAAGGAACATTTAAGGAACCAACTTTATTAAAACGTTATAAATATATTATCCGTCCGGCCTCGAAATGTGCGGATGCGTTAAAGAACGGACAGTTAGAAAAGTACGAGATAGATTATCCGGCGGGAAGCGAGAATATAAATTTTTCGATGCGTTCCTTGCCTCAGAATTATTTCTGGTACAACGATGCGGGAAAATTGATTTCCGGAAATAAATTTAAGTACAGTATAGGAGACGCTGTCTATAAGGATTTTACCCAATATAGGTACCAAGTAGAGCAAATAGATTTATCGACGTATACAAGCTCCGTAGTCGTTAACGTGATAGCGGTTAGTGAAAAAGGTGAACCTAGTCCTTTCTTGGCAACCTATACGTTTAATCCGGTAGAAGAAACTGGGTTTAAGCTGGAAGAGGATGTGAATGAGAGTAGAAAACCGGAATTGCGGGAAGATTTGTATGAGGAAATCGGTGTCGTTGATTTTGATCAGGATAACGTAATATCCGCTTTAACTGATTATAAAGAAAATCTTGCGGATAAACCGATGAATTCGAGCGAGACGGTTTATGGTTTTGTATTTAAGAATTTGCCTTGTTTGAGGGAATTTCTTACGTCTTCTCAAAATCAATATGGGTTGTATCGAAGCGCGAACTTACCGGGAATCTCTCAATCGGGATTAAGTGGAGGAGAACAATATCTTTATCCGTATGATTTTGGCTCTAATAAAAAGTATTACAAGTGGATTCCTCCATATATGAAAGCTATGGAAGGGGATGCGAATGTATATCTTAATACCGTATTATATGATCGGACTCATGCAAGGGATGGTAAGTACGGTTTCTTTTATTATATAGACGCTTCCGACGATCCGGGAACATTGGTGGATGTCCCGATTAAAGGAACGCTGTGTGGGCAAACGGAATTGGTGGTAACCGCTTGGGTGGCTGATATGACAAGACCCAAGCCAACGGATACGGGAGCCTATCCGCTTCCTCCTAATATTAATTTAATTCTGAAAGGGAAAAATCCGGGTACCCGCGAGGATGAGGTTTTACACTTCTTTACTTCCGGAGACGCGTTGACCGCATATAATAAAAATAAGATTAATCACAATTTGATGAAGTGGCAGCAACTTTACTATCGCGTTGTCTTGCCGGCGGAGATTGATCAATATAGAGACTTCCACCTTGAAGTTCAGAACAACGAGCCGCATACGGATGGTGCGGATTACGCGATAGACGATGTGCGTGTGTATAAGACTTTGCCGAACATCGAAGTTATTCGTTTGGATGCTTGTGAGGCAGACTCATTGACGGTTAGTTCGGATTATCATACCTTGTTGAGGAATATGGCTTATTCTGAAAATTCTACAACTGTTACGGATTGGAATAGTGTTGTTCGTCGTACTGGTAATGCAGATGGAAGTGAAAGTATTGATGTTGAATTGCTGAAGTATCGTTTGGGATTGAATGGCGCGCCAGTGTATGATAGAAGCGGCGTTAATTTTCTTACGCAAGCAAATTTCGAGAGTTATATTTTTAATTCTTATTTTTCATTCGTAGAAGGCCTTGACGATTCGAGACCAGATGCAGTAACGTGTGATATAACCTCTACGGATAATTTGGGTGTTGAAGAACTTAAACCAATTTTACTAGGACCTACGGATCTGGAGACAGGTGAGGAAGATGTTTACCGTTGGGTCCGGATTAATAAAGATTTAAGTGAATATGATCCTCGAGTTGTTTTTTCATATCGAACGATTGTTACAACACGAGCTCCAGAAGTTGTGGATAATAATGTTATTAATTATCCCACTACTCATGAAGAGGCAGTGAAATGGGAACGGGTTTTTAATTTGAGAGCTCTTCAGGATTATATTTATTTACGTAATGGTACTAACTGGAATTCATTCAAAAGTAAATTACAAAATGGCAGTAGTATAAATCAACCAACTTGGTTGACAGAAGAAGAGGATATAACAATACCAGATATTATTCCTAATGGATATTTGACAGTTTCTGATTTGTCAAAAATTAAGGATCTGGATCCAATGACTACGGACGAAGCTAATGCGTATGATGACCTAATGAAAACGTTTTGGAGTCGCTTAGATATTCCTCGTATTCGTGTGCCTTGGTATGATAAAGATAATGACATTATGTATCTTTATACGGTGGACGTAAGAAATACCGATCTGAAAAGTAAGGGTGAGCTGGTTATAGAGAAAGATGGTAAACAAAAAGAGGCTACAGGTCAATATCATGTTGTTTTGCAGAGTGCTTCTGCAATAGCAAGTGGTATAGGAAGAACATTAAATCTGAAAGACATCTGTACTTTAATATCTCCATTTACAATATATGGCTCTATCCAAATTACGGTAGAAGCTGAAACGGATCTTTCGGCTCGTGCATGTGCTGGTACGCAACGGAAAATCTCTGCTCAGTTATTGAGTAAAGACAATGGCAAACCTTTGACAGAGGTCAAATATAGTTTTGACTGGTTTTTAGGTGGCGGCTATGAGGAATATTGGAAAGTTTCTGCAGCTGATTATGATCTGAAGAATATGTTGGTTTATGTTAGGAATGAGGTTGATTATTTTAATGACAAAGAAATAACATATTCGAATGTTAATGGATGGCCTGTTAGTGCTGGTAGCAATGAGGAATCTATAAAAACAACTTTGTTGGAATTATTGAATCCGGAAGATGCTAAATTAGTTACTAATAAAAAAGAATTTAGTTGGTTACTTTCTGCTGACTCATTAGTGGCTATGCCCTTTGTTACAGAGGGTGTGGCTAATACATCTTATTGTACGGAAATTACCGCAGCACCGGTTCCATTGTATAGTACTGATGTACCGGAGTTGCACCCGGGATTTACATTGGGTAATAGTATTACTTATCCGTTCAAAGGAGAAGTCTCTTTACGGTTAGGGCGTGTTAATATGGGGGTAAGTCTTCAATTAATAGTTCCAATGCAAGCAGGTTTTGAAAATAGTATGGCAACAAGTGCATCGTCACTAGGACTCTCCAATATGTTGGGTGTCCCTATTATGCTAAATAATATTGAGGCGCAATATCCAGAGATAGGTGAAGCGACAGATATGTCGATAAATAGGGATGCATTAGATGGAACTGTCACCATACAATTGAATGAAGATGCAAAGACGTATTTGCAGGAAGGGCAACGCTATGAACTATTGATACCATTTGTTCAATATGATAATTCGGGTAAGCAGTTAGATAGTGAATGTGATGGCTTGATCTCATTGCCAGTCAAGATTGTTCCTGAATATCTGACGTGGAAAGGTAAATCTACTGATAATTGGTATGATGAAAGTAAATGGAGTCAGTCAACTAAGAAAGAACTTTATTTTGAGGGATGGGACGGAAAAGTTGCTGATACAGATGCAAATGGCTCTGATGATATTGCAAAGGCTTTCTCTCCTCTTTATTTTACAAAGATTACGATTCCGGAAGAGACGGAGTTGGCACTAAAGTCTCCAGAAGTTGAAGAATTAACAGTTGGAAGTAAGACTTATAATGTATTGATTAGTTGGGATAGTAGTGCTGATTCTATTCGTTACGAAATGGCTGTAGCCAATGCGAATGGAGATATTGTCCCTTACTACATCAACAAAGTAGACCAAATCTACTTCAAGCCAGGAGCCACCCTATTGAACCAGCATTTGCTTACCTATGACAAAGCACGTGTTGATTTTGAAATGACCAAAGGAAACCCTTATTGGATGTCTTCTCCATTGAAGGATGTTTATGCAGGGGATATGTATGCGCCTGCAGCAACTGGAAGACAGGAAACTCCAGCGTTTGATGAAATTACATATAATAAAATACCTGGAACTAACAGCCGTTGGGAATTGCCATTTTATCAGAAGGCTTGGAATAAGGCGGTTACTTATTCTACAAAAGAGGATGGAACAACGTCAAACGATGTAGAAGTTGTTAAATCCAATTGGAGTATCGAGTATAATGATGTTTGGGTTCCTTATTCTGTAGGTAAAGGTTTCTATTCTAGGGTGGAAAGTGATAATAATGATATCAGTGATGTATTGGTCCGTTTGCCTAAAGATGATTCTAAATATGAATATGAGACAAAAGCGTTATCAACAAAACCGGATTCGAGACAGAATAGCGGTAAGTTGCATACAGATGGAACAACAGATGGAACAACAGATGGAACTATAATATTAGATTTGTCTTCTTCTGTTGATGGTGACGGAGACCATTTCCTAATCGGTAATCCTTATATGGCTTATTTGGATATGAGTAAGTTCTTTAATGAAGGAAATAAAGCTGTATTAGGAGAAAAATATTGGATAATAGATAATGAAGGTAATGCTTCTGTTGGGACTCCTGATGTAGTTTGGGGTGATGGTATGAAATCTGGTTATATCGCCCCAATGCAAGCATTCTTTGTGGAACATAAGGACTATACTCCGAATGAAACAAAGTCGGATACAGAGGTTCCTACTCCGGCGGTTGTTACCTTTAATATCAATATGACAGTTTCGCAGGACGAAGCAACAAATCAGAATCCTGGAACTCGCGCATTCAAAGCAACCAACCCACAGCTGACCATATTGGCAAAAGGAGCTGAGGGAAAGAGCGTATCATTTGTAGTACAGAGTGATTTTGCAGAAAATGTATATATGTCTGACGAGGATGCCGTAGCCCTTCTGGATTCTGAATTGAAAATACCGATGGTATATACAGTAGCAGGTAATTGCGCAGCAGCTGTAAATAAAGTAAAGGATATGCAGAACATACCGTTGGGAGTATATGCAGAAGAAGATGAAGAAGTGGAAGTGACAATAGAAGGAATGTCGCAATTCGTGGATTCTTTGTATTTGCATGACGCGCTTACAGGAAAGAGCGTGTTGCTTGACGGTGATACATATACACTACGCGTAAACGGAGAAAACCATGGACGTTACACAATAACAACCAAGGGAGGAATAACCGTTGAAAGTAATATTTGCGTGTATTCACCGAGCAGCAACAACCTGATGATTGCGGCTTCGCCATCCGAAACTTTGGAACAAGTCAGAGTTTTTGATATGTCCGGAAGAATGGTGGAAAACAGAGTTGATTTGGGAAGCTCAAATTGCAGGTTGAGAGTTGCTTCAGGCATTTATATTGTATATGCGAAGACGGAAGCCGGTGAGACGAAAGTTAAGGTAAGAGTTAAGTAAGGCTTCAGTCTTTAAACACAGAGGCACTAAGACACAGAGTAAATTTATCCGGTATAAATTAAAATCTCTGTGTCTTAGTGCCTCTGTGTTTCATTTTTATATTTTGATGCTCCTTCGCTCTTTTTTCTTACTTTTGCCCTCAAAACAAACATTAAGATGAATATTGAAGAAAAATATATGCGCCGCTGCCTTGAGCTTGCAACTTCCGGAGCAGGACATACGGAACCGAATCCGATGGTTGGTGCCGTTGTGGTATGCGATGGAAAGATAATAGGCGAAGGATATCATCGCCGTTGCGGCGAGGCACATGCTGAGGTGAACGCCATAGCTTCGGTTAAAAATGAAGAATTGTTGAGTAAATCCACTATATATGTCAGCCTTGAACCATGTTCACATTATGGAAAGACTCCTCCTTGTTCTGAACTTATTATACGTAAAGGAATACCGCGTGTTGTGGTGGCTTGTCTTGATCCTTTTCCTGCTGTTTCCGGCAGAGGTGTACGAATGCTTCGCGAGGCGGGAATAGAGGTGGTGACAGGTGTGTTGGAGAAAGAGGCACGGGAATTGAACAAAGTGTTCATGACAGTGCAGGAAAAACATCGCCCATATATTCGTTTGAAATGGGCTCAGAGCAAAGACGGGTTTATAGACAAGATAAGAGAATCGGCAAAAGAAAAACCTGTTGTTTTTTCAACACCGGAGTCGCAGGTGAGAGTTCATAAAATGAGGGCTGAATCGGCAGCAATACTTGTCGGAACCAATACGGCATTGCTTGATAATCCATCTCTGAATGTAAGGAAATGGAGTGGGAAAAATCCTGTCCGAATGGTGCTTGACCGCAACTTAAGAATACCTCAGGATTTTCATCTTATGGATGGAAGCATAGAAACTCTTGTTTTTACAGAAAAGAAGGCTGATAACAGAGAAAACCTTACATATATTAATATTGATTTCTCGGAAAATGTGATTCAGCAGATATTGGATGAGATGATGAGGCGCAAGCTTCATTCTTTGCTTGTTGAAGGCGGTTCGAATTTGCTTTCGCAGTTTATTGACTTGTCAATGTGGGACGAAGCATGGATTGAGACTGCAAATGTAGAACTTGGCGAAGGGGTTGCTGCTCCGCGGATTTTTTGATTGTTTGTCCAATATTTCTGTTACGTATGAAAAATCTATAAATATTCTTCATTTTAAGCATTAAAGGAAAAAAAGTTATACTTTTGTAGCTTGAAGATAAATAATTTAAGTTTCGCAAGTTGCTCAACTTAAAAGTTAACAAGGCTTCAGATACAAGTTGACAAGATCAGAATACCTGTAATTTCACTAATTATTATCCAACAATCTTGTCAACTTGTCTTCTTGTCAACTTGTTATCTGTAAGTTTCGCAAGATGCTTAATTTAAAAGTTGACAAGATTAAATAATCGAAGCATACAACATTTTATGTATTTCAAGGAGTAAAAGTTGTTAGGCTAAAAAACAATAACAAAGATACTGATGAAACAAAAATTTATCCTGTTGATAAGCGGCTGCTTTATGGCGGTGATGACTTCTTGCCTCGGTTCGTCGAGCGAGTATTATTATGAGGGGACAAAGAATGCGCAGTTGTTGACATTTTCATTGACAAATGATTCAATCGACGGACTTGATTCACTTAAGTTTACTATAGACCAACTTGCGAATGAGGTTCATAACCTCGACTCCATGCCTGTAGGAACAGTTATGGAAAAGGCTTTGTGTAAGTTGACTTATGGTTCTGCTGTGACAAGTGTCAGGGTTTATCAGGAGGCATCAGGTGATACGATTGATTACTCTGAAAGTGATTCAATAGATTTTTCAAAACCGGTAAAAATTCTTCTTTCAGACTATTCCGGTTCTGTTCGTAAATATGATGCTTGGGTAAATATTCATACTCAGGTTCCGGATTCTTTGCCTTGGAACCTTTATTCGTTAAATGTATTGCCTTATACAATGACGGACGTGAATGTAATAACAAATGAATTTAGCGGAAACACAGATAAGTATATAATGTATACTTTGCCTCAGGGGAAACAGGCTTATGAGATGTATACAGCAGAAATGTCTGCTCCTAAGTCATGGAGCCAGCAAGTTCTTAGTGGTTTGCCTGCTAGTGGACTTAAGTTGGACCAGATGACTTCATTTAATGGTTCGCTATATGTTCCTGCTAGTGATGGTTCGCTGTATGTTTCGACTGATGCTGCAAACTGGATATTGATGGAAGGTACTCCTAAAATCAAGGCGGTTATGGGAGCATTGAATGAAAATGTAAACCAGCCGACGGCTCTTTCTGCAGTTATTGACGATAATGGCGTTATCAAATTCGGAAGAATGGATAAGGACGGAGTTTGGAGCTATGGAGCAGAAATGCCTGATGATTTCCCGTTGAGTGGTTTTGCCAAAGATTCACATGAAGTTATGTTTCGCGATCGTTTGCTTATTGCTGGAGGACGTACATCGAAAAATGCTTTGGTGAATTCTGCATGGTCAACTACCGATGCTTTGACTTGGGCAATGCTTACAGATATAAAATCTTCATATTTTTCAAAACGAGAAGGTGCTTCTTTGGCATATTATGATGACAAGTATTATCTTGTGGGCGGAATCGATGAAGCTGGAAAGGCATTAAAAGATATTTATCATTCTATTGACAATGGAGTTACATGGGCTTATGTTGATACTTTGGTTGTTTTGCCAAAGAATTATACAGCGCGTGGATTTGCGTCAATGATTGTTGACAATGATAATGCACTTAATATAATTGGTGGAAAACAGTCTGCAACAGGCTCTGAAATCAATGAGCATTGGCGTGGACGAGTGAATCGTTTGGGATTCTTAAGAAAATAAGAAATAAAAAACAATAGCACTTGAGAAGATTGAATACATATTGCCGTCTGACAATTTTTCTGTTGCTGTTTGCTTTTGTCTCACTTCCATCGTATTCACAGAATGACGAGGAAGAAGATTATTTGTTTGAGATAGGAGGAATGGCAGGAGGGTCATATTATATGGGTGATATGAATAAGAATTCATTCTTCAAAGGGTTGAATCCGGCATTGGGAGCAGTGTTCCGTTACACTCCGAATCTACGTTGGGCAGTAAAGACGAACCTTACATGGGCGCAAGTTTCCGGTTCAACGGAAGGATTGGAGAATGTTTTCCCTGGAAATGCTCAGGCTTCGTTCAAACGTAGCCTGGTTGATTTTGGAGGACAGATGGAATTCAACTTTATGCCATACAGCGACCGTTATGCTTATATGAATGCGCAGAGATTCTCGCCGTATATATTTGCGGGAATGGGGCTCACACTTGGTTTGGGGGGTGAAACTATGGCTGCGTTTAATATACCATTAGGTGTAGGTGTAAAATATAAGTTGGCAAGCCGCCTTAATTTGGGCTGCGAGTTGTCGTTCAGAAAAGTATTCAGTGACCGTGTTGATGTTACAGGAGCGGATAATTCTATAATGGACGATCCGTATGAAATATCAGGCAGTCTGTTGAAGAATAAAGATTGGTATTCATTGTTTGTCGTTACGCTAACGTGGAGTTTCGGCCCGAAGTGTAAGACTTGTAATAATATAAAGTATATGTAAGGGAGGAGTCAAGGAGTTAAGTAGTCAAGAAGTCAAGTAGTTAAGAAGATTATATACTAATAACCTTGTCAACTCGTCAACTCATCAACTCAAAAACTTACAAACTCAAAAACTAAAAAAATATGCATTCTGTTAAAGACCAAATAAATAAGTCCCTTATCCCACAGCATGTGGCGATAATAATGGATGGAAACGGACGTTGGGCAAAGTCGAAAGGCATGGAACGTTATATGGGACATCAGGAGGGAGTTGTTTCTGTTCGCCGTGTTGTTGAGGCGGCAAATTCTCTTGGTGTGAAGTATCTCACCATGTACACATTCTCGACGGAAAACTGGAATCGTCCGGAAGAGGAAGTCGTAGCTTTGATGAGTTTGATGGTTACTGCGATTAAGCATGAAACACCGGACTTGATGAAGAACAATGTACGTCTGTCGGCTATAGGTGATTTGACCAGATTACCTGAAGATGCTTACAGAACTTTGATGGAATGTATTGAGGAAACTTCAGTGAACACAGGAACTACTGTTATACTTGCCTTGAGTTATTCTTCACGTTGGGAGATAATATCAGCAATGAGACAAGCTGTGGCAGAAGCAGCTGAAGGTAAGATTAAACCTGAAGATATAAACGAGGAATGGATAGGAAATCATTTGACAACAAAAGATTTTCCGGATCCGGACTTGCTGATTCGTACGGGAGGTGAACAAAGACTTAGTAATTTTCTTCTTTGGCAACTTTCGTATACTGAATTTTATTTTACGCCTGTTTACTGGCCTGATTTCAGAGATGAAGAATTCTATAAGGCAATTCTCTATTATCAGCAGAGAGAAAGGCGTTTTGGTAAAACCAGCGAGCAGGTTTGCGACTGTAATAAATAGTCCGATGTTTGAACAAGCAAGAGAATAAGAATAAAAAAATAATAGCTGTTATTAATTATGTACAAAAAACTAGTGATGATGTTTTTCTTTCTGGGAATAACTCTCGGAGTATTTTCTCAGGAGAATGACACTACCAAGGTTGAGCAGCCGGCAGAATTGCCGGTGATTTCATACTCGCTCACGCCGCAAAAATATAAGATTGCGGATATAAAAGTGTCGGGTATAAAGAATTATGATGATTTTGTATTAATTGGTTTTTCCGGCTTGTCAGTTGGTGATGAGATTACTGTGCCGGGCGACGAAATTACAACGGCAGTAAAACGCTTTTGGAAACATGGACTGTTCTCTGACGTTAAGATTTTAGCGACAAAAATCGAGAACGATTCAATATGGATTCAGATCGATTTGAAGCAGCGTCCGCGTATTTCACAAGTGAACTATTACGGAATCAAAAAGGGTGAACGTGAGGATTTGGAACTTAAGCTTGGATTGAAAAAGGGATTCCAGATTACTCCAAACCTTGTGGATCGTGCAAAAACGGTTATCCAGAAGTTCTTTGATGGTAAAGGATTCAAGAATGTTGACGTTAATATTGTTCAGAAAGACGATCTTTCAAATGAAGATGAGGTAATTCTGGATATTCATATTGATAAACATGAGAAAACTAAGATTCATCGTATCTACTTTGAAGGAAACAACGCGCTGACAGCTCGCGATTTGAAGAAGGCGATGAAGAAAACTAATGAAAAGTTCAGCTTGTTCAACGACTGGAAATCAAGTATTCTTGAAATGTTCAGTACGAAGAAGTTTACTACTGAGGAATACGAAAACGATAAGAAGAACCTTATTTCAAAATATAACGAACATGGTTATCGTGATGCCGTGCTTTTGGCTGACAGTGTAGTTAACTATAATGATAAGAAGGTTGATATTTATTTGAAGGTTGATGAAGGTCAGCAGTATTTCTTGAAAGATATACGATTTGTAGGTAACACTAAATATTCTACAGACTATTTGGCTGCTGTTCTCGGTATGAAAGCCGGCGACGTTTACAACCAGAAGAAACTTGAGGAACGTTTGACTACTGATGAGGATGCGATGTCAAATGTTTACCTTAACGACGGTTATTTGTTCTTTACAGCAGACCCGGTTGAAGTTGAGGTTGAGAATGACTCTATCGCTTTGGAAATCCGTATGACTGAAGGTCCGCAGGCTACAATCAACCGTATCATCATTAACGGTAATGACCGTTTGTATGAAGATATTGTTCGCCGTGAGTTGCGTACTAAACCAGGTATGTTGTTCAGCCGTGAAGATTTGGTCCGTTCAATTCGTGAATTGGCACAGATGGGACACTTTGACCCGGAAAATATGAATCCACGTCCTATTCCAGATCCTGAAAACGGAACTGTAGATATTGAATACAATCTTGTGTCAAAAGCAAACGACCAGATTGAGTTCTCTGCCGGTTGGGGACAGACTGGTGTGATTGGTAAATTGAGTTTGAAGTTTACAAACTTCTCAATGAAGAACTTCTTCAATCCTAAGTCTTATAAGGGTATCATTCCTCAGGGTGAAGGTCAGACATTGACTTTGTCCGGTCAGACTAACGGTAGATATTATCAGGCGTACAGTATTTCATTCATGGATCCATGGTTTGGAGGAAAACGTCCGAATACATTGTCTGTAAGTGCTTATTTCTCTAAACAGACAGATATCAGTACAAACTATTTGAGTAATTACAATAACTATTATGGAAGCTATTATCCTTACTATGGTTATGGTGGTTATGGTTATGGTGGTTATGGCTATGGTTATGGTAGTTATTATCCAGGCTATGGTTATGGAGGTTATTACGATAACGGAAGCTATGAGTTGGCGCTTGACCCTGACAAGTCAATTATGATGTTCGGTTTGGCAGCCGGTTATGGTAAGCGTTTGAACTGGCCGGATGACTATTTCCAGTTTATGGCTACTTTGAACTATCAGGTTTATATGATGAAGGATTGGGCTTACTTCCTTGTAAACAACGGTACTTGTCATAATGTGAACCTTGAGTTGTTGTTCCAACGTAACTCTATTGATAATCCGTTATACACTCGTCGTGGTTCTCAGTTCTCATTGTCAGTAGCTGCAACGCCTCCTTATTCATTATGGGATGGTAAGGACTATGGAGCAATGGACGATCAGGATCCGGACAAGTTCAAATTGATTGAATATTACAAATGGAAGTTCAAGGCTAAGATATTCTCACCTCTTGCCCCGATGACAGTTAAGAGAACTCCGGTGTTGATGACTCGTGTTGAATATGGCTTCCTTGGTTCGTATGACAAAAATAAGCGTTCACCGTTCGAAACATTCTATATGGGTGGTGATGGTATGACAGGTTATTCAACAACATACGCTACTGAGACAATTGGTTTGCGTGGTTATGAAAACGGTAGTATCGCAGGTAATGGTGGATATAGTTCTTATGGTTATGCATATTCACGTTTGTCAATGGAACTTCGTTATCCGTTTATCCTTGAACCATCTTCAACAATCTACGGACTTGTGTTTGTTGAAGCAGGTAATGCTTGGAAATCAATAAAGGAATTCAATCCATTTAACTTGAAACGTTCTGCCGGAGTTGGTGTCCGTATCTTCCTTCCAATGATTGGTTTGATGGGTATCGACTGGGCTTATGGTTTCGACGCTCCTAACTATGGAACTACAACAGAACGAAGCGGAAGTAACTTCCACTTCATCATTGGTCAGGAGTTCTAATTTGAAGAATACATTCAATCATAAAAACACCGGTATTTGAGCTAAGTACCGGTGTTTTTTATTAATATGGGTTGAAGAATTGCAACTCTTGTCAACTCGTTTCTGAAACCTTGTAAACTGTATTATTATCTTGAAAGTTTGTTCAAGACTTCTTTAGCCTTATTTACCATCTCTGTCATTGAATCCTGAGTTTTTGCTAGACCTTCAGGTGTGAAGTTATCAACAGTGTTGTTCAAAAGCTGAAGTTTTTTATCCTGTTTTTTGTTTGAGAATTCATCCTTAAGGATTCTGATTTTTTCAAAATCCTGGATACCTTCAATTAGTCTTTCCATTCTGATACTACTTCTTCCGTCCGGATAAACAAGATAACAATCTCCTGCTGCCCAAGTTCTGAATCTGGAATCGAGAAGTGGATTTTTTGTCCAACTGTTGTAAGCCCATCTCAAGTATCCGTCGTAATTGCCTGCCATAGCATGCCAGCCAATCCATACGGCTTCTGCAGTTGGTGAGAATGTGTAAGTGTTTGGTCGTGCTTCAGCACAGCAGGTATAAACTGTACTGACCTTGCCTTTTGCTTCTCTATCGGCTTTTATTTCTTCTGGGAAGTTATGACTGTAGGCAAGACATAAATCGTATAAGTCTGCCTGTATTTCTTCATGATAATTACCTGCAAGAGAAATCTTGAAATTCGGATCTGCAGCTTTGATAACTTTTATAGCTTCTTTCATTGCTTCCAGACCACGTTCGTCCATAGCTATTGTTGTTTTCTCAAACCAGCCTTTTTCTTTCAGATGCTTTGCGAAATCTTTAAGGAAACTTCCCCAATATTCATTATAAGCTTTGTCGCCAGGTTTAGCGTTTATAAATTGAACTCTGTTTGTTGCTTCGTCGTAATAGTCGAAAGTCAAAGCCCAAGGAATAAGAGTATAACAGTTTATTTGTTTATCTATTCCCACTTCGTTCATCATGAAATCTACCCATCTGTCGAATACTGCATAGTTGTATTCCCAATTTCCGTCAATCTTTTTTATTCGGGTGATCATACTGTCGAAATGGTCTTCGGTTTGTCCTGCCCAAGGTTTGTGCATTATACTAGTTGTGATAACCTTTTGTCCGGCGTCAGCCAGTATTTTCATTACAGGCTTCATTTTCTCAAAGTGTTCTTCACTCCATAAAGGAACATTATGGAATCTTGCTACAGAATATGGATTCTGCCATAAATCTAGATGGAATTTCCAGTTTTCAGGATTAGGAAGAGTACGGTTCAGAACTTCTAATTGGATATTTAAAGTCTGTTTGCTGAAATTCTCTCCTTTTATTGAAATAGTTCCTTTATATTTTCCTGCTGGTATATCTTCAGGAACGTGAACATTAATCCATACAGGCTGAGTAGTTTTGGCCGCTATATCTTTAATTTTTATTACATCCAAAACATCGGCAACCAGAGAGGAATCCCACTGTGATTTGTCAGAACGGTCGCCGCAACCTCCTTTGCCATCCTTATTAAGTTCGTCTGTCATTACATATCTCACGAAGCTGGCTTTGACTGCTGAGGCTGGTATTTTGTATTTACCGTTGCTTAAATCGGAAACCTCAATTATAGCTTTGTCTATATTTGTATTGGTAAACAAAATGGCTTGAGCATTTATCCTTTCATTTTTCCAAGCAGTAGCTTTGTGCACTTTGGATGTTGAATATTGTGGAATACTATGTTTGCCGTATCTTTCATCTATAGTTCCCCATGCGAAAACGGGCTTACGAACGATTTTATCCCACTCTTCCGAATTGTTTCCCGGTTTCGGATCATTCAGCTCTGTGTAGTCTTGAATATTACATTCTGGTAAATCAATCTGTGAATAGACTGGTAAAACATAGCACGAGGCTAATAAAGTCAATGAAATGATATGTTTCTTCATATATAATAGTTATTAGGTAAGCCACTTTGAGGCTTACAGTGTTAGAAAATAATCTAATCCAAGTTATCAACAATTATTTGCATGTGCAATACTAACTAATATATCAGAATTAAACAAATTCTTGAGATATAGGATTAATTCTGCTAATTTTACATTCAGAATACAAACCTCATAAAACTTACAAAATAATGAATAGAAAAGAATTTTTGCGGACATCAGTCTGTGCATTGCCTTTATCAATGATAGGCGTAAATAATTTGAATGCCCAGAACGAAACAAAAACAGCAGTTAATTACCTCGAAACACCTGAATACAAAAAGAATGTAGGTAAATTGAAATTTAACAGTAATGGTAAATTCAAAATAGTTCAGTTTACAGATGTTCATTGGAAACCAGGAAATGAAGCTTCTGAAGTTGCAGCAGAAAGAATGAATGAGATACTTGATGCTGAGAAACCTGATTTTGTTATTTATACTGGAGATGTGGCCTTTGACAAACCAGCTTCAAAATGTTATGAAAGGGCTTTTGAGCCAGTTATAAAAAGGAATATTCCATTTGCTTTGACTTTTGGAAATCATGATGACGAGCAGGATATGACTAGGAGTGAGATATATGATTTCATAAAAGATATGCCTGGCAATATGACTGGTACAGTTGATGGTTTAAGCGGTAAATCCAATTTCATAATTCCTATTTTAAGCTCTGATGGAAAGAAAGATGCATTTGTAATTTATGGTTTTGACAGCCTTTCTTATTCTCCTATAAAAGCAGCTGAAGGTTATGACTGGATAAAACAAGATCAGATAAACTGGTATAGACAGTGCAGTGCTGAGTTTACCAAGAACAATTCAGGAAAACCATTACCTGCAATGGCATTTTTCCATATTCCGTTACCTGAGTTCAATCTTGCAGCTCGTGATGAAGATTCTTATCTTATCGGTATTCGTAAAGAGGAAGCTTGTGCCCCAAAAGTAAATTCGGGTTTATTTACTGCAATGCTTGAAGCGGGTGATGTTATGGCTGTATTTGCAGGTCATGACCATGTTAACGATTATGTTACTGCTTGGAAAGGTATAGTTCTTGGTTACGGTCGTTACACAGGAGGAAAAACTGTTTACTGTGATGTGCCTTGGGGTAATGGTGGACGAGTGATAGAGCTGACGGAAGGTGCAAGAAGCTTTGAATCATGGATTGTCACAAAGAACAACCGTGTAGATTTCCGTTTCTCTTTCCCAAAAGATATGTCTAAGGAAACATGGTAAATGGTAGGTGACGAGTTGACAAGAGAACAAGTGAAGACTAAACTCCATCTCGTTGACTTGTCTTCTTGTCAACTCGTTATCTTTCTATCATTTCCATTTTTTCAGTAATCCTTGTTTTGAAACTTTAATGCTGAAGCCTGTAGAGCTGTTGCCGAAAACATCTCCGGTATCAGCACCAATACTTCCTCCAAATTTCCAACCTTCAAGTTTAGGATGAGTGTAAGTAATGTCGGCAAGCAAAGAAACACCGTCTTTACGTTTAAGGAAAGGCTGATAATGTGTTCCGTAAGATTGCATTATCGTACAGAATAATCTGTATGAAACATTGTTGGAAATATCTCCGGCAAAACCAATGTGCCAGTCTTTAACTCTGCTGCTTTTGAAACCGAGTTTTCCGTCTTTATTATATTCAGGGGCAGGTATTAGAGGAGAACCTGTTCCCCTATTAAAATATGACATTCCAGCAACATATTCTCCGTTATTATAATAGTTGTCTCCGCCACCACCACGTCCAGGGTGTTTCTCGTGGTCAAATATAATGTAGTGGAACGGGCCACTTTGGTTCATTGTCGTGAAATATTCAAATATAACTTTGTTGAGCCATTTGTTTTTATGCAAGTCTAACTGTAATCCCCATAAGCCATCAAAACCATTGTAAAATTCCATCCCGGATTTATCTTCGCACAAATGCTGGTGATAGCCTTTTAGTTTCCAATTCTCTTTTTCATAAGCCAGAGCAAAATTATATCCGACTACATGATTTCCCAAAACGTTAATCTGGTCTGATTCTGTTGCATTTGAACCACCCTCTGAACCAAAGAATACTCTTATGAAATCTTTTATTGAATGAGGCTGTTCTCCTATTTTAGGATTAGTAGATGTTCCTCCCCATTGGGCAACGTGCTGCACACCGATATATGCAGAAAGAGGGAAACCGTTTCGTGTGTCTTTTAACTGAATATATAATGCTTTTTTGTGCCACAATACATTATTCACATAAGTCTGTTTGTCTTGTGTAAATTCTGCAAGATAGCCGTCGTCAAAAGTTCTTCCAACACTGAAGTTAGCCTTGAACTGCAACCATCCTTTTGTAAGAGGGATAACTGTAAACTCTGGAACAGCCAAATGGAATTCCGGCATTGGGCGAGCATTTGCCGACTGCATAACATCTCCACTACTCATCTGCCTGTCCAAAAGAGACTCATATTGCTCTTTGCTTCCCAGTGTCATTTCAAGGCACTTGTATCCTATGCTGGCATAAATTTGTTGGATATGGAAATTCTTATGACGTGGAGCAGTAGCCAGTACGTCAAGTCCTGCGCTCCATCTGAATCCTTTTCCGAACGATTGATTATGAAAAACACCAACTCTTCCATATCCATTGTTGGAATTTAGTGGAACAACACCATATTGGTTGCTGGTAATCCAAAAAGGTGTATTGTCTCCGGTTGCGGCAGAACCGAATATTTCAGCTTTGTAATATGTTGAGTTTTCTGGAAGTTTCTCTTGCGCATAACCACTGGTAATAATACCAGTAAATATCAGAGTGATAAATTTTGTGCGAATATTATTCATGTTTTGTATTTTGAATGTGCTGTTTATAGGAGTTATAACTGTTTAAGCCACAAAAATATTGTTTTATAGGCAGAATCTCTCGAATTTTTTCCGGATAGAATAAGATCGTGCATACCGTTTTGTATTTCAACACAAGTAACATTCTTACCCAGTTTGGCTCCATATTCCTGAATATCATTTACATCCAGAACTATATCAGATTTCATATATTCGTCATGCCATGTATTTGACTCAGGAAAAGATTTATCTGATGAAAGAACAAGAACAGGACACGAAATGTTGGAATTTTTCTGAATGTATCTTTGCGCTTTATTTATCGCTTTAATCCATCCAGCCTTTTTGGGATGTCCTTTAGGCTTTTTCCAGTCTGTGTTGAACATCCATTCGCCTTTGAACACTTTCAGCAGGCTGTTGGCATATGAAGAACTACTTTCTCCTTGAACTTTCAAGTTCGGAAATATATAACCTATGCCAGCAACTGTCGGAAGCACAATGTCCTCCATGAACCATCCGAAGTTCCAATCTAGAAACGGACTGTTAAGCACCAGTGCATCTACCGTTTTTTCATCTCTGTTATTAAGATAATATGATGAAATAAGTCCACCGGTAGAGTGAGCCATCATAACTATTTTCAAGTTTCCTTCTTCCTTGATTATATTAAGAGCAGAATCAATGTCTGCAAAATACTCCTTGATATCTTTACAGAAAAAAGCGTCCTGATGGGCAAGTAGCGAACGGCCATATTTCCGTAAATCCAGAGCATAAAAATTATATCCGTGTGATATACAACTGTCTCCTAATTGTGATTGAAAGAAATAATCATTATAACCATGGATATATAGTATTGCTTTGTCGGAGTTCTTATTGTTGCACTTCTTACGTATCAAAGTACATACAACATCTCCCTCATAGTCTTTTGGCATCTGAATGGTTTTTGATTGGAATCCGTTGCCAAGTAAGTCCGGAGAGTATTGAGCATTGGCATAGATGCTGCATATGATGATAAAAAATGTAAGTATGAATTTCATAAATCTATGACTGTTTTATTAAGATCCAACAAACACGTTGCAAACTTACTCAGAAAAAACTTCAACTCCTAATATTACATATTGAAGTTTAGAAAGCTGAACAGACATATAATAAGAATCAAGTTAAGAAGTTGGGATGTTTTTAAATTCTACTGACATAATATTGAAACCGCTATGTAATATTAACAATGTATCTTTGCAACAAGAGGAATGATATATTGTGGATCGTTTCTAATTTATAGTTTTGTTTATGATTTTTGCGAAGAGGTTGTCTTTCCACAGAATGACAGCTTCTTTTGCTTTTTTAAGTTCGGGATTGAAATATTTCAGATAAGAAGTTGACAAGTTTAGAATGTTTTTGGGCTATTTTTTCTTGTTAACTTGTTTCTGCAACCTTGTCAACTAAATTCGTTTTGATTTCCGAAATAAAATAAGGAATTTTGCACTTGGACTTAATAAGATAAACTTGAAATATGAGAATTCTAAATCATCTGATTTTATGTGCGGCAACTTTTTCCGCGCTCTTTGCTTCCGATATCAATGCTCAGGATAAAGGTTTGCAGACTTATGTGATGGACTCACCTTACGAGGTAAAGAAGATTACACCTCCTTCCGGAAATAAAGTTAAGAACGTAATTCTTATGATTGGGGACGGAATGAGCCTTATGCATGTTTATTCTGCCTGGACTGCAAACAAAGGAAAACTTTGGCTTGACAACTGCCAATATACAGGCTTGTCAAAAACTTATTGTGTAGATAAACTTATAACAGATTCCGGAGCCGGAGGAACAGCTTTGGCTACAGGATATAAAACCAAATATCATTCGGTAGGAGTGGATTCGAAAGGTAATCCTGTTGAATCTCTTGCCGTGTTGGCAAACAGGAAAGGCATGTCTAGCGGAATAGTTGCTACTTGCCGTTTGTGGGATGCCACTCCTGCGGATTTCTGCTGTCATAATGTTGACAGAGACAGAGAGGAAGAGATTGTTGCAGATTATGTTAATTGTGGTGTTGACTATGTTTTTGGTGGCGGAGCCAAATTGTTTGAAAACAGAAGCGATGGAAGAAATATTTTTTCCGAACTTGAAGATAAAGGTTACAAAATTGTTCGCTCGCTGAACGAACTGGAGGATGTTGAAAAAGGAAAAGTGTTTTGTGTAACCGACAGTGTTGACACTCCTGTTCCTGCAGTTCGCGGTGATTTGCTTGCAAAAGCATCGTTGAAAGGTATCGATTTGCTGGAAGAGAATCAGAACGGATTTTTTATGATGATTGAAGGTTCTCAGCTTGATGATTACGGACATTTCAACGATTTGGACATGCTTATGCAGGAAGTTCACGACTTTGACAGAACCGTAGGAAAAATATTTGAATGGGCAGCAAAGGATGGAGAAACCCTTGTTGTAGTAACTGCAGATCATGAAACAGGTGGACTAACTCTTTTGGACGGAAATGTCAGTGAAGGACGTATAGTTTGTAATTTCTCTACCGGTGGACATAGCGGTGTTATGGTTCCAGTCTATGCTTTTGGACCGGGAGCAGAGAATTTCTCCGGAATATATGAGAATACTGATGTGTTCCTGAAAATAAGCAATCTTCTTAATCTTCCTGCAAAAGTACATTATAATGCATTCTCCCATAATGACTATTGGCGTGCAAAACCATTACACACAGCTTTGAATTATCGTTTCAATTGTGTTGAGGCAGATTTATGGCCTATCGGAGGTGAACTTTATGTTTCGCATGAGCGTCCTGAAGCTAATCCTGAAATAAATTTCCGTAAACTTTATATAGAGCCGTTGATTGAAAGACTTAAGAGTAATGGAGGAAAAGTCTATGAAGGAAGCGACAAACCTTTCTATCTTATGGTAGATTGTAAAGAAAAAGGAGAGGAGGTTTATTCTCAGCTAAAGAAAATGCTTGAGCCTTACAAGGAATATTTCTGCCGTGTGGAAAATGGAGTTTATAAGGAAGGTCCGGTTCTTTTGTTCCTTTCTGGAGACAGACCATTGAAGACATTGCCTCAAGAAAAAACTCGTATGGTTTTCCTTGATGGAAAAATATCTGAACTGGGGAAAAATATACCTTCATCTCTTCATCCCGTTGTTAGTGACAATTATTCTGATTTCTTCACATGGAAGGGTGAAGGGGAAATGCCTGAAGCAGAATTGAAGAAGATGCGTGAAATATTGGAAAAAGTACATTCCGAAGGAAAACTGTTCCGTTGGTGGGGCGCTCCTGATACAGAGAAATTCAAACGCTTCTTTATCAGTGAAGGTGTTGATTTGGTTGGCGCCGATGACTTGGGAACGTTGTATAGGGTGCTGACAGAGGTGGAATAATCATCAAAATATCAAGACTTAAAATCAACTTTTCTTCAAATATTTTGCTTGTTTAAATAAAATGCTTACCTTTGCACCGCAAAAATTAGTAATAACAAAAATAAAAACAGAGTTTTATGAACAATTACGAAACCGTTTTCATTTTGACTCCCGTTTTGTCTGACGCTCAGATGAAGGAAGCGGTAGAAAAATTCACGAACCTGCTTAAGAGCAACGGTGCTGAAATTGTGAATGAAGAAAACTGGGGCTTGCGCAAGTTGGCTTACCCAATCGACAAGAAATCTACTGGTTTCTATCAGTTGATCGAATTCAAGGCAGATCCTTCTGTAATCGCTACTTTGGAAGTTAACTTCCGTCGTGACGAACGTGTGATCCGTTTCTTGACTTTCCGTCAGGACAAATACGCAGCTGAATATGCAGCTAAGAGAAGAAATTTGAAATCATCAAAAGAAACAGTTAAGGAGAATTAATCATGGCAGCAACACAATCAGAAATCAGATATTTGACTCCGCCTTCAGTAGACGTTAAAAAGAAAAAATATTGCCGTTTCAAAAAGAACGGTATCAAGTATATCGACTATAAAGATCCTGAATTCTTGAAGAAATTCTTGAACGAACAGGGTAAGATTTTGCCTCGTCGTATCACTGGTACTTCATTGAAATTCCAGCGTCGTGTAGCTCAGGCTGTTAAGAGAGCTCGCCACTTGGCTTTGCTTCCATACGTAACAGATTTGATGAAATAATTAACATTTTAAGAGGAGACAGAATATGCAAGTTATTTTGAAAGAAGACGTAACTAACTTAGGTTACAAAGACGATATCGTAACAGTTAAAGACGGTTACGGACGTAACTTTCTAATCCCACAGGGCAAGGCAGTTATCGCATCAGAATCTGCTAAGAAAGTGTTGGCTGAAAACTTGAAGCAGCGTGCTCACAAGTTGGCTAAAATTAAAGCTGATGCTGAAGAATTGGCTGCTAAGTTGAAAGATGTTACTTTGACAATCGGTGCTAAAACTAGCTCAACTGGTACAATCTTCGGTTCTGTAAACAATATCCAGATTGCAGAAGAATTGGCTAAGAAAGGTTTCGAAGTTGACCGCAAAGTTATCGTTATCAAAGAATCTGTTAAGGAAGTTGGTAACTATAAAGCTACTTTGAAACTTCACAAGGAAGTTTCTGTTGAAATTCCTTTCGAAGTTGTTTCTGAATAATTTTAGAAATACATTATATGAAAAGAGGATGTCTGATAAAGATATCCTCTTTTTTGTTTTATTCCCAATCCTGAATCTCTCCAAAATACATACGGACCGACCAGAATTTCCTTCCGAATCCAATTAGATTTCCTTCCGTAAGTAATTCAATTTCTTTCCGTACTTATTCGGAATTACTTCTAGATGTATTTTCAGCTAAATATTCAATATACATAAAAAGTTACTGAAGGTATGTTTCACAACTCCCTTAAATCTCTGTTATCCAGTGAAATCATGTGATTTATGAACAGTTTTTAACCATCAACAGACTTTAATTTATCTGTTTTCTTCTTTTTATATTAAC
Organism: Parabacteroides sp. KHUB-01; assembly: GCF_056640935.1. Taxonomy (NCBI): domain Bacteria; kingdom Pseudomonadati; phylum Bacteroidota; class Bacteroidia; order Bacteroidales; family Tannerellaceae; genus Parabacteroides; species Parabacteroides sp. KHUB-01. The sequence goes on from NZ_CM153256.1 coordinate 2,672,225, forward strand.
CAAAGCTCGAATAACATTATTTACGTGATTTATAGTTACTTGTCAGAAATGTGAAACATCACGCAAGAAACTTCCCATGTTTGGGAAAAAACATGCCGACGTTTTTTCTGAAACACTACCATGTTTTTTTGAAATATTACTACTTTTTTTATCTAGGATAATAAGCGGTTCGTTAATAACAGACCAAAACCAAGCTTTTTATTTTGCTCTCCACTCACCTTTCACTATCTTTGTTACTGAGTGAAATGTAATAAAAGATAAATCATGAAGAATCAATTTCTACAACGCTATCTGGGTTTTGACCCAAAGACAATGAATTTGCGGACTGAAATAATTGCCGGAATCACAACCTTTTTGACAATGAGTTATATTCTTGCTGTCAATCCTGATATTTTGAGTGCGGCATCAATGGATAAAGGAGCAGTATTTACCGCAACGGCATTGTCGTCTGCCCTGGCTACGATTCTGTTGGCTTTTCTGGCAAAGTTGCCGTTGGCACAAGCTCCGGGAATGGGACTTAATGCTTTCTTTGCTTTTACTTTGGTGCAAGGTATGGGATACAGTTGGCAGACTGCGTTGACTGTTGTTTTGGTTGAGGGTATAATTTTTGTGCTGCTTACGATATTTAATATCCGAGACAAAATAGTTGATTGCATTCCGGTTAATCTGCGATATGCTATTTCTGTCGGAATAGGTATGTTCATTGCCTTTGTTGGGTTAAAGAATATAGGTGTTATTGTGCATAATGACGCTACTTTGGTTGCGTTGGGCGCTTTCACTCCGGCTGCACTCATAGGAATTTTTGGTATTCTCCTTAGTGGTGTACTTTGCTATCGTAAAGTAAAGGGAGCTTTGTTTATCGGTATCATTATTACAACATTGGTCGGTATTCCTTTTGGAGTGACAAGTTTGCCTGAAGGATTTTCTCTGGTTTCCAGTCCACAGTCAATGGCTCCTACTTTCTTCCAGTTTGATTTCTCTTCTCTGTTGGATTTTGATTTGATTGTGGTAACAGTAATCATGGTGTTTATGGATTTGTTCAATACTATAGGCACATTGGTTGGTGCTGCTAATCAGGCAGGAATGGTTACAAAGGAAGGAAATATTCCTCATATGAAGGAGGCGCTATTGTCTGATGCTGTCGGAACTTGTATTGGTGCGGTGTGTGGAACATCAACTGTAACAACATTTGTGGAAAGTTCGGCAGGAATTGCTGAAGGTGGTCGTTCCGGAGTAACTTCGTTGATAACAGGTCTTTTGTTTCTTTTGGCTTTGTTTTTCTCTCCATTGTTTCTTGTTATTCCAAGTGCAGCAACAGCCGGAGCATTATTCATTGTCGGTGTATTTATGATGAATGGTCTGAAAGATATAAATATTGATGATATGACAGAAGCTTTGCCGGCATTTGTGACGATTATGTCAATGGTTCTGACTTATTCAATAGCAGAAGGCATAGTTTTAGGTTTGTTGTCATATTGCATTATGAAGATTTTTACAGGCCGTTTCAAAGATGTGCATCCAGCTTTATATGTTTTGGCAGTGTTGTTTGTGCTGAAATATATTTGGGGGTGATGGATGATATGAGTTGGGGAAGTTAAGGAGTCAAGAAGTCAAGTAGTTAAGAAGTCAAGTAGTTAAGTAGGGACTTTGCTATATTCTTGTTAACTTGTTAACTCGTCAACTTGTCCCCTAGTTCCCTCGTCCCCTAGTTCCCTCGTCAACTAAATCTTTTTCTGTATGAGAATATTCTCTCCATTCCGATTGTTTTTCTTTGGCTTGTTAGCTTCTATTATGCTTGCAGGTTGCGATTCTGTGCCCCAGCGTTCATACGTTATTGGCATATCGCAGTGTATGACAAATGATGAATGGAGGGAAACAATGATACAGGAAGTGATGATTGAGGCTGCAAACTACGATTCTTTGAAGATAGAAGTGCGTGACGCTCATAGCAACAGTGAGGAGCAGATTCGTCAGATACGGGAGCTTATAAGTCGAGGTGTAGATATTCTTGTAGTTTCACCTTTCGAATCTGAACCTCTTTCCGGTGTTGTTGATGAGGCTTATCGGGCAGGAATACCGACAATAATTACGGACCGCCGTGTAAATACCAACAACTATACTACATTTATTGGAGCGGATAATCGGAAAATTGGAGAATTAGCCGGACGCTTTGCTGTGTCAAATCTGCCGGAAGATGGAAGAGTCCTTGAAATTTGGGGATTGCCCGGTTCTTCTCCTGCTATGGAGCGCCATTGGGGATTTGTTTCATCTTTGTCCGGAAGGCGTGATATCGTGTGTGATTCCGTAAATGGTAATTGGTTGTATGAAGATGCAAGGAAGGCTTTGTCTGAGTATTCTTCGTGGAATAGTGTTGATATAGTTTATGCTCACAATGATATGATGGCAATTGCAGCCCGTGAAGTGATGCAGGAAAAGAAAATTTCACGCTCTGTGATTGTGATGGGAGTGGATGCCGTTACAAACACCGGACTTAAGGCACTGGAGAAAGGATTGATTGATGTATCGTTTCTTTATCCAACGGGTGGAGAGCAGGTGATAAGAACTGCAATGCAAATTTTGCGTGGAGACTCTGTCCCTAAGGAAATACCTCTTTACACTACAACTATAGATAAGGATGCTGCTCAGACAATGTTGCTTCAGAATCATCAGAGAAAGAATTATCAGGAACGAATAATGGAGCAGCGTGAGAAAAATAACCAATTGCTCAGTAAATATGAATTCCTTCAGAACTCATTGGGGCTTATCTCTCTTTTGACAGTTTTTTCTGCAATATCACTTATTTATGTCTATCTTATGAACAATAGGATGACGCGCATTAATCGTGAACTTCTGGCAAAAAATGAAAAAGAAGAGGAGCAGAACAGAAAGCTTATATCACTTAATGCGGAAATAAAGGAGGTGACAGCTCAGAAGTTGCGTCTTTTCACAGATGTTTCACATGAGGTCCGTACACCTTTAACCCTTATTTTGTCTCCATTGGAGCAGTTACAGTCCAAAACAGAAGGAACGTCTTATGAAAAAGATATAAAGTTAGTATATCGGAACGCGTCTCGTTTGTTGAGAGTTATCAATCAGGTTCTGGATTTTCAGCGTTTGGAAAGTGGGGCAGATGAGAAATGGCATTTTGTTCCGGTGGACCTTGTTGCGTTCCTTCAGGATATAAAAGGATATTTCGATGGAATGGCTTCTATCCGTCATATCACTTACAATTATGTTTGTCCGGATGGGAAATGTGAAGCATTTATTGACCGTGACAAGATGGAGAAAGTCATTGTCAATTTATTGTCGAATGCTTTCAAGTTTACTCCTGAATATGGCAGTATAACACTAAGTCTTTTTGCCAGTGATGAGTTTACAATTACAGTTGAGGATACAGGTAAAGGAATTGAGCCTGAACGCCTTGATTCGATATTCGAGCGTTTCCACACCGGAGATAGCAGGAGTGGAAGTGGAATAGGGCTTTATCTTGTAAAGGAATATATAGGCAGACATTGCGGACATATAAGTGTAGAAAGTGAACCCGGAGTGAAAACTCGCTTTACTATAACCCTGCTGAAGGGAAATACCCATCTCAATCAGGATGAAATAGAGATTAACAGTGCTTCGCAACAGGCTGCCGAAGTTTTGTCTCTTGACTCTAATGAGGCAAACCGTATATTATCTGCTGTTTATGAAGAACAAATCCTTATTGTTGACGATGAGGATGAGGTTCGGGATTTTCTTGCAAAGGAATTGTCGGCTAATTTCAAAGTTCTTACGGCTTCAAATGGAGAAGAGGCTCTTTCTGTTTTGTCGTCCGAGAATGTATCATTAGTGCTGAGCGACGTTATGATGCCTGGCATTAATGGTTTTGAGCTTTGCCGACGTATAAAAAGAGAAGAGGCTACGGCTCATATTCCTGTCCTTTTGCTTACTGCCTTGACAGATATAAAACAGCAGATTCATGGAATATCGGAAGGGGCAGACGGTTATATACAGAAACCATTCCATATTTATTATCTTAAAGTTCGTATTGCTTCTCTTATTGAGGAAAGGAAAAAATGGAAAAGGAATTTTGAAGAGCTGGTCAAGTCTCAGACGGAAGAAGATAATCGTCCGGATGATATGCTTACGGCAGATGAATTGTTCTTGCGTCAGTATATGCAGAAATTAGAAGCCTTTTACTCAGATTCGGATTTCGGAGTGGAGAAACTGAGTGACGAACTTGCTTTGTCCCGCGGCCATCTTTATCGCAGAGTTAAGGAACTGACCGGACTTTCCCCTGTAGAATCATTAAGGAATTATCGTTTGGAAAAAGCAATGAATATGTTGCGCCAGAACAAATATACCATTAGTGAAATAGCATATAATTGTGGTTTCTCTTCTCCTGCTTATTTTACAAAATGTTTCAGAGTTGTGTATGGAAAGACACCGACAGAATTGTTGAATTGAAAGTTGAATTTTAAGATTGAACACAGAGTTCGGAGACCCAGAAAATTATTTAAGATAAAATAAAAATTTAAGAGTCTGTAGCCTTGTCAACTTGTTTCTGAAGCCTTATTATATATCCGTTTATAACATTTGATGATTGCTTAACTTCTAAACCACAATTATTTACCATTCATGATACAAATGTTATATACTTTGTTTCATTTGTTATAGCCATTTAAAACTATAGCTTATACATTTGTATAGCTTAAATCTTTAAGTTAGTTGTTCAACTTTAAATAACGTGAGTTCGACGAGTTAAAAATGCTAACAGATTTGGAGAATGAATTATTCCGGGAAAAAGGACATAATATTAAGGCTGAAAGACTTTTTATAGCCCAGGGCGTGAGCCCTGGGTCACAGACACATAATAAAACAAAGCCCTGAAGGGGCGACACAATGTTCTGTTATGGTTTCGTCGTTAATAGAGAGTCGCTCTTTCAGAGCTTAGAACGGATGGTGGTTGCATTTACCCAGGGCTCACGCCCTGGGCTATACAAATCTGTCAAATGCCTGATTTGACATGGCTTTCAGCCATAACTCACGTTAAATAAACAAGGCATCAGAGACAAGTTAACAAGGAGAATTATTTCTGTGTTTAAAAATCTTGTCAACTTGTTTTCTGAAAGTTGAGTTTGCGAAACTTGAATTAAATCTTATATCATTGATTATGGCACGAATTTCAGATTATGGACTTATAGGTCTGTTTGCACTTTGTTTAACTGCATCTTGTACTTCGTCGGATAAATCTGCTTATAAAGTAGACTGGCTGTCCGATGACAAAGCCGTTATTTCCATAGATAACCCTACGAGATATATATTATTGCCGGTTGAGGAAAGTGCCGGTGAAACTAAAGTATGCTTGCTTGGAGAAGAAACAGGCGAGGTTGATATGGATATTCGTTTGGCACGGAATAAGGTTGATTATTTTGTGCCTTTCGAACTTCCCCAAGGTGAAGGGGTGACATTGCGTATAAGTAATATTGATAAAGAATGTATAGCTTGGAATGAAATAAGCCTTAGCGATACATTTAATATTGACAATATTGAACCTTATCGCCCTGTTTATCATTTTACTCCTTCATATGGTTGGATGAACGACCCGAACGGAATGGTTTATAAGGATGGCGAATATCATTTGTTTTATCAGTATAATCCTTATGGCTCAATGTGGGGAAATATGCATTGGGGACATACTGTAAGCCGTGACCTTGTGAATTGGGAAGAACAGCCTGTAGCCTTGGAAAGAGATACAATGGGACACATCTTTTCCGGAAGTTCTGTTGTAGATAAAAATAATACTGCAGGATTTGGAGAAGGAGCCATTGTTGCCTTCTATACTTCGGCAAGCGACAAGAACGGACAAATACAATGCCTTGCCTATAGCAAAGACAATGGACGAACTTTCACTAAATATGAGCAGAATCCTATTCTTACTCCTTTTGATGGCTTGCGTGATTTCCGTGATCCGAAAGTATTCTGGTATGAACCACAGCAGAAATGGGTGATGGTGGTTTCTGCAGACAAGGAGATGCGTTTTTACTCTTCTACTGATTTGAAGGACTGGACTTATATGAGCAGTTTTGGTGAAGGTTATGGAATACAGCCTAATCAGTTTGAGTGTCCTGATTTCTTTGAATTGCCTGTTGATGGTAATCCCGACAAGAAAAAATGGGTGTTGATTGTAAATATAAATCCAGGATGTTTGTTTGGAGGCTCAGCAACAGAATATTTCGTTGGAGATTTTGATGGAACAAAGTTTACATGTGATACTCCAAAAGAACATACAAAATGGATGGACTGGGGAAAAGATCATTATGCGACTGTCACATTCTCAAATACTGGCGACCGTGTAATTGCAATGCCGTGGATGTCGAACTGGCAATATGCAAATGTTGTTCCAACAAAGCAGTTCCGCAGTGCACAAGGTTTACCTCGAGAATTGAGCCTTTATACAGAAGGCGGTCATATTTATATGGCTTCTACTCCTGTTGATGAATTATCTGTATTGAGGAATGGAGCCTCAAACAAATTGGAAACATTCAAGGTCGAAGGCAAATATGATGCAGGCGAGTTGATTGCAGATAATAAAGGAACATATGAATTGAATCTTTCCATCAATCCAATGAATGCTAAGAAAGCCGGATTTACTTTGAAGAATTCTAAAGGTGAGAATGTGAAAATATATCTTGACCTTGCAGATAAGAAACTCGTTATGGACAGAGTGAACAGTGGTTTGGTGGATTTTGGAGAAAAAAGTGCTCCGCACGCAAAGGAAAATCATGATAACAGAAAGACTAATGCAATCAATTATGTAAATGATTTTGCTTTGGCAACATGGGGAAAACTTCCTGCTGACAAGAAATATGATTTCAGGATATTTGTTGATAAATGCTCTGTTGAGATATTCCTTAATGGAGGAAAGGTTGCTATGACAAATCTTGTTTTCCCAACAGAACCATATAATCAATGGGAATTTTTTGGTGAAGGCGGAACATTTGAAGTTGAATCTGCTGAGGTTTATGGCTTGGGTATTTAATATAAGAAAACAATAAATCAATATAAAAATGGAAAATAATAAACCTGTAATAGTTGGTATTGGCGAATTGCTATGGGACGTTTTGCCAACAGGAAAAAGAGCCGGTGGTGCTCCAGTTAACTTTGTTTATCATGCAACTCAGCTTGGTGCTGAAGGTTATGCAATAAGTGCTGTCGGTAATGATCTTGCCGGAACAGAAATACTTCAGGAACTGGATAAAAACGGAATAGGTCATTGCATAGCGACAGTAGATTATCCTACAGGTACAGTTCTTGTGGAACTTAACAATGGCATTCCAACATATAATATTGTTGAAGGTGTTGCCTGGGATCATATTCCTTTGACTGAGGAAGCTATAAATATAGTAAAGAAAGCAGATGCTATTTGTTTCGGAACTTTGGCACAGCGCAGCTCTGAATCAAGAAAGACACTTAATACATTGCTTTCATATGTTCCGGAATCAGCATTACGTTTCTTTGATATAAATATACGTCAGAAATATTATTCAGAAGAGTTGATTAAAGAATTGCTTCAGCAGGCTAATGTGTTTAAATTGAACGATGAAGAATTAGAGATGTTCCGTCCGATGTTCAATTTGGAAGGAGACGAAGACACATGTTGCCGCCGCATCATGGAAGAATATAATTTGAAATATCTTGTGCTTACAGCCGGAAGCCGTTATAGCACTATCTATTCAGCTGATGAGAAATCAACAATCAATACTCCAAAAGTAGTGGTTGCCGATACAGTTGGTGCAGGAGATTCTTTCTCAGGAGCCTTTGTTTATTCAATACTTAGTGGAAAATCATTGAAAGAAGCTCATCAGTGTGCAGTTGATACAGCAGCGTTTGTATGTACGAAGGAAGGAGCTTGGCCGGAGTATTAAACTCAAAAACTTATAAACTCAAATCATATGAACAATAAATCAATCCTAATATTAGCCCCGGTAATGCTGGCTTTCTTTTCCATGGGATTCGTGGATTTGGTTGGTATTGCCACAAATTATGTAAAGGCAGACTTGGCTTTGTCTGATACTATGGCGAACCTGTTTCCCTCGATGGTTTTTTTCTGGTTTTTAGTATTCTCTGTCCCTACAGGAATGCTTATGAACCGTATTGGCCAGCGCAAAACAGTTTTGCTTAGTTTGCTGGTTACAGCATTGGCTCTATTGTTGCCTTTGCTTAACTATTCCTTTACTTCAATGCTTGTTTCTTTTTCATTATTAGGAATAGGAAATACATTGATGCAGGTTTCGCTTAATCCGTTGTTGTCAAATATTGTTAGCGGTGAACGCCTGGCAAGCTCATTGACATTAGGACAATTTGTGAAAGCAATATCTTCTTTCCTTGCTCCAATTATAGCAGGATTGGCTGCCGTTTCATTTGGAGACTGGAAGATACTTTTCCTTATTTTCCTTGTAATAGGAATTTTTGCGTTTATCTTTCTTGGAATAACTAAAATAGAAGAGGATACTTCAAAGAATGGTGAAAGCTCAACTTTTGCAGAATGCTTTTCTTTGTTGTCTGAAAAAGTTATTTTGTTGTGTTTCCTTGGTATAGTTTGCCATGTGGGTATTGATGTAGGTATTAATACTACAGCACCAAAACTTCTGATGGAACGTTTGGATATGACGTTGACAGGTGCCGGCTACGCTACAAGCTTGTATTTCTTGTTCCGTACAATAGGATGTTTTTCCGGAGCCTTTTTGCTTGCCCGTTATGAAATGAAACATGTGTTCACTGCAAGTGTGCTTATGATGGTTGCGGCCATAATTGGTTTGTTTGCGTTCCATTCTCTTATGTCACATTATGTTTGTATCGCGTTGATAGGCTTGGGTAATTCCAATATATTTTCTATGATGTTTTCCCGTGCTTTATTACACTTACCGGGACGAAAGAATGAGGTTTCAGGACTAATGATTATGGGGTTGTTCGGTGGAACAGTTTTCCCCTTGTTAATGGGAGTTGTTTCTGACTGGTGCCAGTCACAGGTTGGTGCTATTGCAGTTTTGGCAGTTGGTGTTATTTATTTGTTTGCCCTGATTCCGTCAATTCGGAATTATAAAAATTGATTTAGGCTCTTTTTAGGAATAGACCTGAGCTGTTCCGGAAGGATATTACAATCCCTTCTGTTTATAATCTTTCCGGAAGTTACCTCCGTTTTCGGAATAATCCGGACTCGGAGGTTGTTTAATTATATATCTGTAGCCTTGTCAACTTGTCCCCTTGTTATCTATTTAACGTGAGTTCGACGAATTCTGAACTACCTATTTATCAAGGCTGAAAGCCTTGTCAAATCAGGCATTTGACTGATTTGTATAGCCCAGGGCGTGAGCCCTGGGTAAATGCAACCACCATCCGTTCTAAGCTCTGAAAGAGCGACTCTCTATTGACGACGAAACTATAACAGAACATTGTGTCGCTCCTTCAGAGCTTTGTTTTATTATGTGTCTGTGACCCAGGGCTCACGCCCTGGGCTATAAAAAGGCTTTCAGCCTTAATATTATGTCTTTTCCCCCGGAATAATCCATTCTCCAAATCTGTTAGCATTTTTAATTCGTCGAACTAACGTTATTTATCTTAATGTTGGACTTGCCTTCAATAAAATATGACAAAACTGTTTATACTCATCATATTTTTATGTAAGTTTGCGCAAGAATAAGAGTAAATTATATACCTTAAAAATATAAACTAATTATCATGGCATTAAAATTTATAACAGCTGAAGAAGCTGCAGCTTATGTTCATCATAATGATAACGTAGGTTTTAGTGGCTTTACTCCTGCCGGATGTCCAAAAGTAGTTCCGGGAGCAATTGCAAAGAAAGCAGAGGAAGAACATGCAAAGGGTAATCCTTTCCAGATTGGTATGTTTACAGGTGCTTCAACAGGTGATAAGTTGGATGGAGCTCTTGCTCGTGCAAATGCAATCAAATTCCGTACTCCATATCAGTCAAATAAAGATTTGCGTGCATCTTTGAACGCTCACCAGGTACAGTATTATGATATGCACCTTTCTGAGTTGGCTCAGGATTTGCGTTATGGTTTCTTGGGTAAGATTGATGTTGCAATCGTTGAGGCTGCTGATGTTACAGAAGATGGCGAAATTGTTCCAACATGTGGTGTTGGTATTCTGCCTACAATCTGTCGTATGGCTGACCGTATCATCATTGAATTGAACGATCGTCATCCGAAGGAAATCCGCGGTATGCACGATATTTATGAACCAGCTGATCCTCCTTATCGTAAAGAAATTCCGGTTTATCAGGCTTCTGACCGTATCGGTTTGCCATATGTAAAAGTTGACCCGGCTAAGATTGTTGGTGTTGTTAAGACTAGCGAACCAAATGAAGGTAAACCATTTGCTCCACTGGATGACGTAACTTTGGCTATCGGTAAGAATGTTGCAGACTTCCTTGTAAACGAAATCCGTGAAGGTCGTCTTCCTAAAGAATTTGTTCCACTTCAGAGTGGTGTAGGAAATGTTGCTAATGCCGTTTTGGGTTGCATGGGCGAAAACGAGGAAATTCCTGCATTCAATGTTTACACTGAAGTTATTCAGGATGCTGTTATCGGTTTGATGAAAGAAGGTCGTGTTAAATTTGCCAGCGGTTGCTCTTTGTCAGTAAGTAATGAAGTTATCCGCGACATTTATGCTAACCTTGACTTCTTCAAGGATAAGATTCTGTTGCGTCCTCAGGAAATTTCTAATAACCCTGAAGTTGCTCGTCGTCTTGGTCTTATCGCTATCAATACAGCATTGGAAGCTGATATCTTCGGTAATATCAACTCAACTCACGTTACTGGTACTAAGATGATGAACGGTATCGGTGGTTCTGGTGACTTCACTCGTTCTGCAATGTTGTCAATCTTCACTACTCCTTCAACTGCTAAGGACGGTAAGATTAGTGCATTCGTTCCAATGGTTTCTCACCTTGACCACAGTGAACACTCAGTTAAGATTATCATCACTGAATATGGTGTTGCTGACTTGCGTGGTAAATCTCCTATCGAACGTGCTCGTTGCATTATCGACAATTGTGTTCATCCTGATTATCGTCCATTGTTGAACGAATATCTTGAAATGGGCATCAAGGGTCACACTCCTCAGAACTTGAAGTGCTGTTTCGCATTCCACGAAGAATTCATGAAGAGTGGTGATATGCATAATGTTAAATGGGAAGAATATAACAAGTAATTGATTTGAAGTTGACAAGGCTTCAGGGACAAGTTGACAAGGACGTTTGGGATTGAATAAATTCGAAATTATCTTCTGTTACCTTGTCAACTAGTTTACTTGTCAACTACAATTAATAATATTTTAAAGGCTGTGCCGGGCGGTTCGCTCCGTACAGCCTTTTATTTATCTGAAAACTCTTGTCAACTAGTATCTTATTTTATAATACATATAATAATGCATAATCTATATTCCCTGATTTTATTTTTATCCTTTTTCGGAATTTCGTTTGCTAATGCGCAGAATGATACTTCCCGTGTGTCTGTTGTAGAATATATAACCAAACATCAGCCGAGAAATAAGGCTTTTATGCTTGACTTAGAATTACATGGCGGATTTTATAATGATTTTGAGGCAGGAAAGATAACTGAATCCTCATTCCGCTTTCAGGATATCAAACTGGACATATCCGGAGAAATCAATGACAAACTTTATTATCAGTACCGCCAGCGTTTGAATGGAGATTACAGTAATTCTGCACTTGAGAATTTGTCAGAATCTATAGAATATGCATATATCGGTTATAATATTTCCGACCGTTTTACATTGACTGCCGGAAAACAGGATATTCTTTACGGAAGTTATGAATATGATATGAATCCTATACATATATATCGATATAGCGATATGAACGAATATCTGCTATGCTATATGATGGGATTGACTTTAGGATACAGTATAACTGATAATCAGGAACTGAATATTCAGGTAACGAATAGCCGAAACGGAGATATGGAATATGAATTCGGCCTTTTGCCCGAAGGAATTGAAAAACCTGTAGTTCCATTGTTCTATACATTAAGCTGGAACGGATCTTTCTTTGACGAAATGTTTGGAATGTATTATTCTGCTTCTTCATCCTCTCAGGCAAAAGGAAGAAATATGTATGTATTTGCTGCAGGCCATTGTCTGGATACTGAGAAGATTCATGCTTATGTAGATGTTATGTACACACGAGGGGGAATAGATCCTTTCGGCCTTGTTACAGAGCTTAATGTTGCAGGAATGAATGAAGATGAAGAGATAGAAACAATGTTGAATTGCGATTATTTTTCAGTAATAGCAGAATTGCAATATCACTTCAACCCAAAATGGAAAGTTTTTGCCAAAGGAACATACGAAACGGCAGGAGTCTATAAATCTTATAACGATATTGAGAAAGGAAAATACCGCACCAACATTGGCTGGCAGGCAGGAGTTGAGTTTTTCCCGATGGCAGATGACAATATGCGTCTTTTCCTTATGGGATTAGGTAATAACTATCAACTTACTCAGCGTGCCTTGAATATTGGTGCGGCATTGGATAACACAGCTTGTCTGTCGTTAGGTATTATATACAGATTGCCTGTTTATTGAGATTATTCAGGTTACGAGTTGACAAGAAGACAAGTTGACAAGATTTTTTATCATTTAATCTTGTCAACTTTATTTGACTTATTCAAATTTCCAGACAACCTCGTCTCCTTTGTTTAGTGACACTTCAATCATTCCGTCAACAACAGGAAGAGAGAATGCCTTTTTATTCTTCTTGATACTTATATCTCTTGAATTTTTCGGTAATTTAATACGGAATTTATTGTCTGTTTTTGCCTTCAAAGAGATTTCATTTATTGCTCCGTTGCTCCATGAAGCAGACACTTCACCGCCGCCACGTACAGTCATACCAGAGAAACTTCCGCTTTTCCACATATCCGGTATAGCTGGTAAAACGTGAATATAGCCGTCATGACTTTGAATAAGCATTTCTGCAATACCTGCACAACCGCCAAAGTTGCCGTCAATCTGGAAAGGTGGATGACCACAGAAAAGATTAGGGAATGTTCCGCCTCCATTTCCGTCCCAACAAGGTTTTAGCAAATCTCCAATAAGTTTATATGCGTGATTTCCATCCAGAAGTCTTGCCCAGAAATTAATTTTCCAAGCCATTGACCAACCGGTGCTTTCGTCTCCACGCACCTCAAGAGTCTTTTTAGCTGCTTCTGCAAGTTCCGGAGTTTTAGTTATGGAAATTTCATTTCCCGGATGTAGTCCGTAAAGGTGCGAAACATGGCGGTGTGTCGGTTCCACTTCCTCATATTCCTGCATCCATTCCATAATTCTTCCGTCTTTACCTATTGTCGTTGGCTTTATTCTCTTCAGCTTGTCTTTCAGTATATTGGCAAATTCCGCATCTTCTCCCAGTATTTCTGATGCCTCAATTGTATTTGTGAATAATTCGCGTATGATTTGATTATCCATAGTTGAACCGGCACAAATACTTACAGTTTTACCGTTTGCCATTTTGAAAGCATTTTCTGGTGAAGTAGTTGGTGCTGTCACAAGATATTTTGTTTGCGGATCAGGAACCAGCATATCAACAAAAAATCTTGCCGCTTCTTTCATTGTCGGATATACACTGCGAAGATATTCCTTATCCATTGTATATAAATAATGCATATACAGATGTTCGCAAAGCCAAGCAGCAGATGTATTTGTCGCTCCCCATGACGGATGTTCTCCAGGAGCAGTAAATCCCCACACATTACCAAGAATATGCATCACCCAACCATTGGCATTATAGAAAGCCTTAGCTGTTTTCTGTCCGTTCGGAACCTGCTGCTTTGTCCATTCAATCAATGGCATATGCAGTTCTGAAAGATTTGTAACCTCAGCCGGCCATAGATTCATTTGTAGATTGATATTCAGATGATAATCACCATTCCAAGGCGTATCTATAGTGTTACACCACAAACCTTGCAGGTTAGGAGGGAAAAGACCTTCTCTGGTTGAAGAAATAAGAAGATACCTTCCGAACTGGAAATACAGAGCAGAAAGACTAGGATCGTTTTTATCTGTAGCAAAAGCTTTCAGACGCTGGTCTATCGGCATATTCTCTTTCCCAGAATAACCAAGATTAAGCTTACAACGATTGAACAAGCTGCTGTATTTTTCAATATGTTCTTTCTTCAGTTGTTTATATTCCGTATTTGAAGCTTCATTCAGTAGAGTTAAGGCTTTCTCTTCACAGTTTTCACCGAAATAGTCTGTAGCCATACTTACCAGAATTATTGCTTCCGAAGCATCTTTGACCGTTATTTTGTTGTCTTTTGTTTCAACATTACCGCCTTTAGGAAGTACAACCTTTACAGCAGATGCAAATTTCATACCTTTGTTTGCTGTTGTATCAACGCCATCAGGAAGTTGTCCGGAAAGCCACAGGCAATCATCTTTTATTTCAGAAAACGCATTTTCCGGTCTGTTCATTTCAGCTGTGAAATTAATGGACTTATCCGTATTTGCTGAAAGATATATCACACCTACATCTTTTCCGAAAGAAGTGAAAGCTTCACGTATATATCCTGTATTGCCTCGTTTGAATGTAGTTGTAGTTACAGCATTCTCCAATGAAAGTTCACGGCGATAATCTTTCACTTCTTCAGTTGAGGCATAATTATAGTTAATCAGAAGATTTCCGAATATCTGATAACTACCGTAAGGAACATTTGCGCCATGTCCTTCACCACTACCTTTTCCTTTACAAATGAAAGTGCTATACATCAGCTCCTGTGCCTGGTCATTTTTCCCTTCAAACAGAAGTTTTCTGATAGCTGAAAGGTAATAGTAAGCTTGCGGATTGTCAGCATCTTGTCTGCTGCCGGACCATAGAGAAATCTCATTCATCACTATGTTTTCCTTGTCAATACCGCCATCTGGCATCAGTCCAATTCTACCATTTCCAAGAGGAAATGATTCTTCCCATATCGATGCCGGTCTGTCAAAGAAATAAGTCATGTTGTTCCCTTCATTTATTATATTCTTGTTGCATCCGGCAAGCAACAGGATAAGTAGAAGGGTTGATAATGATTTTAGGTTGAACATTTTTTGAGTTTGTAAGTTTTTGAGTTTATAAGTTTGTTAGTTGACGAGGAAATGAGTTGGCAAGAGTCTGTTTCAATGGGTTTAAAAACTTTGCATCTCACAGAGTCTCTTGTAATATCCGTTCAACGCAAGCAATTCTTCATGTTTTCCACGTTCCACAATTTCGCCTTCGTGCATCACACAAATCTCATCTGCATTCTTGATTGTTGACAGGCGGTGAGCAATTACTATTGTCGTACGGTTACGCATCAGATTTTCCAATGCTTCCTGCACAAGTCTTTCAGATTCAGTATCCAAGGCAGATGTAGCCTCGTCAAGAATAAGAATAGGCGGATTCTTCAATATTGCACGGGCAATACTAATTCTCTGACGCTGACCTCCTGAAAGTTTTCCTCCTCGGTCACCGATATTTGTCTGATAGCCGTTTTCTGTTGCCATGATAAAATCATGAGCATTGGCAATACGTGCCGCTTCTTCCACTTGTTCCTGTGTTGCACCTTCCACACCAAATGAAATATTATTGAAGAATGTGTCGTTGAAAAGAATAGCTTCCTGATTTACGTTTCCCATCAATGCACGCAAATCGTATAGTTTTGTGTCTCTTACGTCTGTACCGTCAATTGTTATTTTCCCTTTTGTCACGTCATAGAATCGAGGAAGCAAGTCAACAAGAGTACTCTTTCCGGAACCGGACTGACCGACAAGTGCAACTGTTTTTCCTTTAGGAATAACAAGATTTATACCTTTCAGCACATAGTCATTCTGATATTTGAACCATACATCTTCGTATTTGATAGCCTCGTTCAACGCTACTGGCTTAGGATTTTCCGGGTCATTTATATCTGTCTGAGCCATAAGAATTTTGTCGATACGTGTCATTGAGGCAAGACCTTTCTGAATAGCATAAGCAGCTTTGCTTAAATCTTTTGCCGGATTTATGATACTATAGAAGATAACAAGATAATATATAAATGTAGAAGCGTCAATCGGACTTTCTTCGCTCAGGATAAGCGAACCTCCATACCACAGAACAATGGCAATAGTTGCCGTTCCCAAAAATTCACTCATTGGATGAGCCATTTGTTGACGGCGATAAACCTTTGTTGTTGTGCGTCGGAATTGCTCATTGCTTTTCTCAAAACGCTCCTGTATTTTCTTTTCTGCATTGAAAGCCTTGATAATACGCAAACCACCCAGTGTCTCTTCTATCTGGCTCATCAGTCCGCCCCACTGTTGCTGACCCTCAAGCGACTGGCGTTTCAGTTTCTTTCCGACTTGTCCCATCAGATAACCAGCAAACGGAAGCAGAATAAATACGAACAGAGTGAGCTGCCAACTGATGGCAATCATTCCTGCAAGGTAAATCAATATAAGGATAGGATTCTTGAACAGCATGTCAAGCGAACTCATTACCGAAGCCTCAATTTCATTGACATCGCCCGAAACCCTTGCCAGAATATCTCCTTTACGCTCTTCCGAAAAGAAACCTAAAGGCAACTGCGTGATTTTTCTGTTTATCTGGTTTCTGATATCACGAACAACACCGGTTCGGATTGGAATCATAGTGTAGAACGCAAGATACATCGTTGCAACTTTCAGAAATGTTGATACCACAAGGAAAGCTCCTAGCACAATCAACGCCGTTGAACCTCCGTATGTGTTTATCAAATCTCCCACATACCAGAAGAAATTGTTTTTCAGAGCTTCGGCAAAATGTTTCCATGATTCCCAGCTTCCGGGATTCAGATTCCATTCCATAAAGCTGTATTCCGCCTTGTCAATTCTGAAAAGAATATTCAGAATCGGAATTATGAGTGCGAATGAAAACAGATTAAGTATTGCAGACAGAAAGTTAAAAATCACGTTCAACACCATATATTTCTTATATGGCGGAACAAATCGTTTAATGATAAGGAGAAAATCTTTCATATTATTTTAACACAGAGACACGGAGACACAGAGTTTTTATTTCTTAATTTATATACTCTTGTGTCTCCGTGTTTTTTTTAAAATGCAAGTTTAGGGAATAAATCTGTGAGTTGCAAATTTTTTTCAAATTGGCTGCAAATTCACTTCCAGTCAACAAGCGAGGATTTGAAATAGTTCCATTCCATGTTTTCCCATAATAATGAATGAGAAGACAATCTGGATTTGTATTCTTTCCAGTTTGTGTTTTCAGCTGCCGACCATCCTTTTTCTGCAACACCGGCAAGGCGAGGCATCAGCAGGAATTGCAAGTCGCTGAAGTTTGTCACAGTTTCACACCAAATAGCACCTTCAACACCGGCTATGTTTTTCTCAGTGTTCAGCTTATCGTTGAATTTGGCTGGATTCCAGTCATACATCTCTGCAATGGTTTGTTTCGGATATCCTTGTAAACCGAGTCTTTTCTGTTCTTCGCTCTGTGTGCTGTCGGCACTTGCTTCTTTATAAGGGAAATCCAGATAAACATACGAACTAGGAGACAAAATTATGCGTGCATTCTTTTCCAATCCCAAATCCATGTCTTTTGCGTTTTTCATGAATGCTTCTTTCATCATTTTCTGAATTTCCTCAGGCATAGTGGATTTCTTTTTCTTTGTTGAATCGCCCGAACTTAACGACATATTCTTGTAATGCACCCAATATTGCATTACATCACCTTCCTCAAGATTAGTTCGTGCAGATTCCTGCCATCCAACCACTTTTTTCCCGTTCTCTTTTACTATTTTGCGTGTTGCATCAACAAAACGAACATATTTGTCGTCAGACAATCCCCAGGTTTCGTCTCCTCCGATATGTATATAATTTCCCGGAGTCATCGCAGAAATCTCTTTCACAACATCGCTCACCAGTTGCATAGCTTTCGGATCGTCACATCCAAAGCACCGATTGCCTGACCGCTCATATTCAATTTGAATTTCATTTTTGCAGCATTCTTCAATTCCGGGTATGCGGCAAAAATTGCTTTAGTATGACCAGGCAAGTCAATTTCCGGAACAACAGTGATAAATCTCTCTGCAGCATAGTTCACAATCTCCCGATAATCATCTTGAGTGAAAAATCCCACAGGTTTTCCGTTGTTTTCAATATTACCTCCAATTTCAGTTAGTTTCGGATGGCTTTTAATCTCTATTCTCCATCCTTCATTATCTGTAAGGTGTAGATGCAGAACATTCATTTTATATAATGCGAGCATATCGATTACCTCTTTCACTTCGTCCGCAGTGAAGAAACAGCGGCTCACGTCGAGAGACAAACCTCGCCAGGCAAATCTAGGATTGTCTGCAATATCGAGTGCGGGAAGATAAACAGTGCTACCAGTTTCAAGTGAATTTCCTGCCACAAGTTGGAGTAGGGAAGTTGCGCCTCGAAAAATTCCTTCCGCAGCCATCGCTTCAATTGTTATATTGTTCTTATCAATATTCAGTGTATAACGCTCATCGGCAGGATTTCCATCGTCAGCACTCACGCCGAAAGCTGCAGGCATTGATGCCAGCTCCGAATTTGCAGGATTAATACTCAGGAATATACCGTTTTTGCATTCTTTCTGAGCCTTACCAGCAGCAGTTATTTTCAGTCCGCTTTGCTTGCTTATATATTCGGCAAATTTCTCGGCTATACTTTTCAATGATTCATCGGAATATGCAATCACACAATTGTTTTTCAGAGCAAATGCATTTTCTCCAATGTTTGATTGTGCCGGAGCCGGAATAATATTAAAATGTCTCGGACCAGTTTCTGTTTCAGAACATGAGCTGAATAAAGTGATGCCGCATACAGCAGCTAGTGAACAGATAAAGGAAATACTTTTCATATTATAATAGATTAATTTAAGTTTCGCAAGTTACGAAGATGTGGCGAAACTTAAGATTAAATTCAGAAAATTTACAATTTGTGTAAGCCCTTCATCCTATGTTCTGCAACAATAATTATGTTTGTGAAAATTATATATTGATGTTTATGTATTGTATATAACACAAATAGAACAAACATGTAGGCGGCATACAATATTGCGCTTAAGGCTGAAAGCCTTCTTATAGCCCAGGGTGTGAGCCCTGGGTTACAGATACAAAATACAAAATGAGCCCTGAAGGGGCGGTACAATGCGATTGAGATTTCGCCCCTTCAGGGCTTTGTTGGGAGGGGTGGTGTCGTTGTTAACCCAGGGCTCACACCCTGGGCTATCAAATCCGCCTAGGCGGATTTGTGTAAGGCCTTCAGCCTATATCAGATAGACTATAGTAACTAACTAAAGAAAACATTTGTCGGTGATTACATTATGTTACATGAATCGTGTTTTTATTGTCAAAATGCATATTTTCTCCATTTTTAACTAACTCGCTTTTTAAATAAATTGCCCTAATTCCTAATTTTATACCTGGTTTTTTTATCGTTCCCGGAAAATGATTGTAATGATTTGGGGAAATGATTACAATTCCTCCAGGAAGTTATCACAATAGTTTACCTCAGTCATAGTAATGATTTCGTACAACGATTGAAATGTTTTTCTAACATCATTACAATCATTTTTTTACATTCTTTTTTGTGTTTTTTTTATGTCATTTTTGAACTTGAAAACTACTAAAAATCACGGCTTTTAATAGAAATATCGGTAATTTTGATGGATTTTTGTGATTAGCAATTTTTGTTGGTAAATTATTAAATGTTATTGTGTTATGATCAAAAAAACAGATTTAAAGCTCACGAGAATGGTAGGCAAACCCGCAAAAAATATTTTATACGGATTTATTGGAGTTTGAGAGGGGTTAGATTGACATTTTGACATTTTATTATTTTGACATACAGTCAATATTTGATAGAAATATTGTACACCTGAAATCGCAATAGGTTTACCCTTGAAATTTGTGCGAAAATTAGAGCCTTGAAAAGGCAACACCCTCAGAAGGCTTTCAGCCTTGGTAGATAGTTCTGAATTCGTCGAACTCACGTTATTTAAATATTCCTCTGTATCTTCGTATCTATGTGTTTTATCCTCTAAACCCATAATTTTGTCATATAAACCCGATGTGTTGAAAAAAAATACTAATAATCTCTTGCAGATTAATAATTACTACTTAACTTTGCAGCAAATCCTCGGCAAATAGTGTTTTGCCGGTTATAAGGATAGACATATTTGATGCAATGCATTTACGGTGATTATTCCAACTTTAAAAATCTGGAAAATTTTTAGTACAACGGAATAAGGACAATAAATGCTTGCGCTCTGCTGTATCCTTCTTTTGTATGAAAGGAGTATTGGCTATTTGTATATAGACATATTTCTTGAAGAGAGAACTATACCGTTTAGGGCGCGGGCTGTTGTTTTATTATTGTTGTACGGGTTTTTTCCAGATGCCTTAAAGTTAATAATAAACAACGGGTTCCTGCGCTTTTTTTATGTGTTGAGGTTTTCTTATACATTATATAATATAGAAAATATAAAAAAGGCGCCGGTCCGTTGATTAAGACAACAGGACGGCGCCTTTCTTTATTTGTATCCTACCTTCCTTGTTTCTTCCCGTATTTGGTTGTGATGTTGAATGAATTTTATAACTCAATATTAACAATTAAATTATTATTAATTATGAACAAGAGATTTTCTACTCTTTTAGGTATGAGCTTGCTTTTAAGCTCTGCTTTTAGTGTAATGGAGGCTAAAAATCTGAAGGACGTTGCAGATGATGGTCAATATTACAAAATTATGCAATCTGCTCAACATGCTGGAACTAAATGGAATGGAGTTGCATCTAATAACTATGGATTGGTTTTAGATAAAGATGGAAATTTGACATTGTCTCAAATTACTGAAGAAAATTTAGCTGATGCTTCATGGACCATTACTAGTAAAGATATTAATGGAGTTAAGGCTTATATGCTAGTAACTGCTTCAGGTCATACTTTAGAAAATGAATCAGGTGCAACTGTTCAGCAGTATTTTTATTCAGAAGAATATAAAGGAAATTCAAGTGTTATTACAGGTAATCCTGTAACGGAAGATAATGCATGTTCAATTGATTTGAGCAGTCTAGGCGGTAATAATTTGTCAATGCTTTGGTCTGCTGGTGCTATTTCAGGTAAAGCAGGTTGGAATTTGACACCAGTTAGTGGTGAATCAAAATATGAACTTCTATTCAACCTTGTCGCAACAAAAGAAATTGACATTCCTGATTCAGATTTAAATGAACTTTATAACAAAAAAGGTTTTTCATTTGATTTGGATAGTGTAGTAGGTGGAACAAAACGTGACATTGAAAACTTGTTTAACCAGAGAATGGTTGCATTGAATGTTCCTACTACAATTGTCGCAAATGAACAAACAGAAAGTGGAGACTGGGGATTCCCAGCAGGTACATATTTCACAACAAGTCGTCCTTCTGGAGATTTCGATTCAATGACTAATGAAAAGAAATATGAATACTTGACAAAATGTAAATTTATAGTTGTTAGTTCAACAGATTGTGTAGAAGCTTCTGGTAAAGAACGTTCAGAAGAAGGTCGTGGCTTCCAGTTGGCAGAAGTTGAAGGATCTAAATTATATCAGTATTTAGGTGATACAGAAAGCCAGCTTTCAAAAGCAACAGATATTTCTGTTTATAATGCTTGTTTTGCAGTCGACTATACACCTCAGGCTAAATATCCATTTGCTGTTAGGGTTAAGAATAATTTCCGTTATTTGAAGGCTGCTAATGCAACAGGAGATGATTTGGTTCATTTGCAAAAGAATGATGGTATAGCATTGAATGTGATTGAACATGGTGGAAAATATTATTTGGCAACATCAGCTGGAACTGCAGGTAATATTTTCAAATTTGGTGAATCAGGCTTGGTTAATCCTTTAACTGAATTGTTGAAGACAAATGGTGCTTCAGTTTATAATATTAAATTCGTTTCAGGAGCAAATGATAAAACTGAAAAGAATAAGTATTTAACTACTGGTGTTGTTAGTGGTGCATGGGATTTCGTTGCTAAGGGTGAAGCTTTAGCTGAAAACGTTTTGGCTACTCCTGCATATCAGTTTGTTATTACCGATATTAATGAAAAAACTAGTGAGGTAACATTTACTAACCGTGAAAGTGGAACTAGCTTTGTTGCTAAGTTGTTCCATGAAGATGATAATAAGTATTCTTTTGCAGTTGCTACAGGTAGCGATTCTAATTTCTTAGTAGCAAATATCAATAAGAGTACTTATGGTGTAGATTTGGTTAAGGATGCTGCAGGAAATAAGAATTTTGCATTCAATAGTGTACTTGTTGAACTTGAACCTTCAACTGTAGATCCTTATGCTGGTTTCTGGAATGTAGCTGATGGAACTACTGTCACTATGGCATTTGCTCGTGATATTAATAATACTTCAAATATCATTTATGCATACGGTAAAGCAAATAGCAGTAAAACAGAATTTGAATTAACAGATGCTGATAATAATAATTATGCTAACTTGACTGAAGATTTGTATGATGCTGCTCAGTGGAGATTGAAGAAACTTGATGAAGTTAAGACAATAAAAAGAGATTATGTATATAGAGGTGAAAATGG
Organism: Parabacteroides sp. KHUB-01; assembly: GCF_056640935.1. Classification (NCBI taxonomy): domain Bacteria; kingdom Pseudomonadati; phylum Bacteroidota; class Bacteroidia; order Bacteroidales; family Tannerellaceae; genus Parabacteroides; species Parabacteroides sp. KHUB-01. The sequence goes on from NZ_CM153256.1 coordinate 2,694,863, forward strand.
TCAGAAGAAAGTTGCTCCGTTTGGAGATATAATTTCTGTACCTCAGTATCAGCTTGAATATATATATGATGCAGATCAAACTGGTGCATTTTTGACAGCAGATCTTTTACCTGAAGCTCAACAGAGTGGTTATACAACTTATATCATTAGAAATAACGCAGATGGTTCAGTATCTTTGATTGAAACATCATATATGAAATCAAATACTTCTTCAACAATCGGTGAATTTGCTGATGATTCACAAGATTTGTCTCTTGAAAAGGTAAGCGGTAAGTTTGAATACTCTTATAAGTATCTAGGTACATATAATCCTGAAGCTGGCGCTGAAGAGATTAGAACATTCTTGTTGACAGAAGCTCCTTATAAATCTTGGAAAAATGAAGGTCATGTAACTATTCAGAGTGAAGTGGGTAACTTCTTGTCTATGAATAAGGATCGTGATGCTATAATGGTTGATAATGAAGGTTCTGCTTACTATTTGTATAAGACTGATGAAGATGCTGTAGCTCCTTCTTATTATATCACTAAAGGTATGGGTAGTGAAAATGGTGAAAGATTGTTCTTGTTCAATCCAGTAGATTCAATTGGTTACCAAATGACTATGCCTTACGATCCTAAATATCAGTGGAGTGAAGATATGAGTAAGTTGGTGTTCAAACCAGCAATTATAAATGAAACTCGTGATACTTTGGCTTTGACTGTTAAGGGTGAAGTTTCTAAGCTTGTTGCTGATAAGGAAGATAATAAGAATAACATTTGGGGTGGTTTGAATCGTTTCAAATTCCAGATTGTAGAAACTGAAGATGGTGATGGTTATTACTATATTCGTCAGAACAATAATAATAAAGCTGCTGATGGAGCACATTCTGAAGGTAAATATCTTGGAAGTATCAGTGAAAAAGTAACATGGACTGAAAAGAAAACAGCTATCAAATTCCGTGTAGCAGAAACTGAAGCTCCAACATCTAACGAATCAGTATCAGCATCTGAAGTTAAGGTAATTGCTAACAACGGTTCAATCAACGTTAAGAACGCTGCTGGTAAGAACGTAGTAGTATCTACAATCCTTGGTCAGGTAGTAGCTAACGAAGTATTGACATCAGATAACGCAACAATCAACGTACCTGCTGGTATCGTAGTAGTTGCTGTTGAAGGTGAAAGCTTCAAAGTAAATGTAAAATAAGTTTATAAGTTAATGAGTTTTTGAGTTTGTAAGTTCAATCTTACAACTCAAAGCTCTAAACGATAAAAACTTTAGTTTAAAGCGGGAGCAGAAAAGACATTCGGGATTTACCCGCAGAATCTTCACTGCTCCCGTTCTTTTTTAATAACACAAACCTTGATATAATAATCAATGAATAAATAAAAGAAATTAAGTAACTCGTGAGAGTGAAACCTTTAATTTTTAGTTATTAATAATAGTAGTGTAATTTAAAAGTTCTAAAGCCCATAAAAAGTAATTCCGTGAGGAATGAAAGGGCGTGTGAATAAAAATTAAATGTCTAAGGAAGGCTGTTTCTCTTCGGAGGAGCAGCCTTTTGTTTAAATATATTGAAGCATAGTTTTTTAGTGTAAAATATATTTTTATTTATTTTCAGATTTATATGATTATTTGTTGATGATTTTTTTTATTTTTGTAAAATAAAGATAAAATCTAGTGCTGTTGAATCTTTGAATGTACATATATGAAGGATTTTATTTATCTGTTAATATCAATTTTGTGTTTGCAATTTTATTAAAAAAACAACCTAAATATTTGTATTATGAGCATTAAGATTGAATTTAAAACGCTCTTTTTATTATTGTCTGTATGTGTGTTGCCATTGTGCTTTTTATCATGTTCGGACGAAGAGGAGCCTGTTGTAGAAGAAAATGCAGAAATTGAGATTCTTTCTGATAAAAAAGTTTTTGATGTCTATCAGGAGTCAACATCATTAAGTGTTGAATTTTCGTCAACACATGATTGGATTTCTGAAGTTGATGGAAATGCTTCAGAATGGATAAAGATTAATCCATCTCAAGGAGGAAGTGGTACACACACTCTTGAGATTAATATTAGCGAGAATACCGCAGAGGATGATCGTGTAGGTATTATTAGTATTAAAAGTGGAAAAGCTGTTGAGAAGATTACTGTAAATCAAGAAGGAAATCGTCCTTCAATAAGACTGTTGCAGGAAGAGTATATTGTTTCTGGTAGTAACGGTGGTACTGTGGAGATTAGCTTAAAAAGCAACATAGAATACGAAATGCTTCTACCAGATTTGGATTGGATTTCTGAGTGTGATTTGCGTAGTTTAACTGAGAGTACACAATGTGTCTCTGTTGCTCCAAATGATACTGACAGTATGCGTGAATGCGATGTTATATTCAGAAATGAAGAGAATAATCTTTCTGTTTCGGCGCATATTATACAGATGCCGCAAGGTGATGATATTGTGACTGCAACTCAATTTGACGTTAGCAGTAACGGAGCAACATTGGTTGTAAAAACGAATGTTGATTATGATTTTGATGTAGAAATAAATGATGCCAAATGGTTAAAACCTACTGCAAAGATATCTGATAAGATATTGACCATTGATGTTGAAAAAAATACCGGTGCTGAAGGACGAAGTGCAGTTGTGGTAATCTCCGGAGGAAATGTTAAAGACGAGTTTCAGGTTTACCAAAACAATAGTGCTTCAACTGAAAATTCAGGAATAGATGATATGCCGATTGAGAAATGGTAGGATTAATATATTGAAATATATAGATTAAAAATATGATTATAGAAAAATCTTGTTCCATTATAGATGAAAAAGTTATGAAAAAAGATAGAATAAATAATATAATATTGTTCATACTGGCATTGTTTATGTTTGGCTGTGTGGACGACGATTTCAGGCAATATGGATCCGATTCGTTATATGTAATCGGTAATTTGAATGAGCCAGAGACAAAGACATTATATACGGAAGGCGAAAAGTCGGTTTCCGTTTCCTGGGAAGCAGGAGATATAATAGGTATATATACTAAACAGCAGCAAGGTGTTTATAAATATTCTGCGCAATCATCAGCAAAACAATCTTTGTTTTTACCTGAAGGAGAACAAATGGATAATTATCCTGGAGATTCTGTTTATGCATTTTATCCGATTCAAGAAGGAAAGCCGTTTGAGTATCCCAAAATAGCATTACCACAGTTGTTAAGTCAACATTATAATAATGGTGAATTCAATTCTGATTATGATTTCCTTTATTCTAAGTCAATTATTGAGAATGGAAAGGTAAATATGTCATTTAAGCATCTTTACGCATTTATCAAGATGACAATAAATACTGATTTGATTAAGGGAATTGATAGTTTTATGCTTTATGCTTCAGATTATATAGCTTGTTATGAAGATGAAGAATCAAATAGTTTATATTACGACATAAATACAGGTAAAATAGTGGGAGGTATGGCATATAATTTATGGTATATTTTTCCTGAAGAGGCCGTTTACTCAAATAAAGAATTAACCTGTTATATTGCCATATTGCCCGTCCAAGAAGGAACAGAAATTAAATTTGAAGTTTGGAAAAATGAAAATTCAAAGATAATTTATGAGCGTAAAGCTCCTGATGGAGGCTTCAAAGCCGGGCATATCTATGAGTTGAATATTTCTGAAAATAATTATGAAGAGCAAGCTAAAAAGGAGAAAGAGGCATTGATTGCTTTATATAAAGCTACTGATGGGGATAATTGGATAAATAATGAAAACTGGTGTAGTGACAGGCCTTTAGATGAATGGTATGGTGTGGATTATTGGAGTGGACATGTTAGATGGTTTGATTTATCTAATAATGGACTAAAAGGCAGCATTCCAAAAGAGCTGGCAGCTTTGAATTCTCTAGATTATATAAATCTATGTGGAAATAGTTTGAGTGGAGATATACCTGAAGAAATTACTGAATCCGAATGGTGGAAAAAATTCGGACCGGAGACGGTTATATATCAGCAGGAAGGTTGTAAAATAAACTTCCCTATGTATAAATCAACAGACTACTCTATGCATAAAAAGATTGATGTCATCCAACGTCATACAAAAGGTAGAGGATTGAAGGTCGTTATATTGGGTGAAGCATATACAGACCGGGATATTGCTGATGGAACATATCGTGAACATGTTGATTTTGCGGTAGAATCTTTGTTCTCGGAAGAACCATATACTTCTTTTAGAGACTATTTTGATATTTATTGTGTAAATATAGTTTCTGAAAATCCATATTTGACAGGAAAAACAGCATTTGAAACAGGTTATGAGTTCGAAAGAAATACTTTTGAAACCAGACCTGATATTGCAATTGATTATACTCAGGATGTTTATCAACTAAATAATCAGTTAGCAAATGTCTCTACAATTATTCTTATGAAAACTAATGCTCCTTTTAGGTCAAATTGCTGGTGGTACGCAGATGGCTATAGTGCTGCATTTTGTCAAGTTAGTAATAATATGGATGGTTTGAAAGAATTGATTCATCATGAGGTTTGTGGACATGGATTTGGTAAATTGGCAGATGAATATGTTGAATTTGATGGTGTTTATCCTAATCCTGAATATATTGTCGAAGCGCATAGTCGGAATGAAAGTTTAAATGTGGATGTTACAAATGATCCCAATAAAATAGTTTGGAAATATTTTCTTAATGATCCAAGATATGCGAAAGAGAAAATAGGTATTTATGAAGGAGCCGATTATTATCCTAAGGGCGTGTACCGTTCAACAGAAAACAGTATAATGAGGTATAATACCGGTGGTTTCAATGCACCTAGCAGAATGAGCATATTTATGAGAATCAAAAAATTGTCAGGAGAGGTATATAGATTTGAAGATTTTCTCGAGTATGATGAGATAAACAGACAGAGGATAAATTCTCAGATCGAGACACGTTCCGGATATGACGAACCTAAGGGGTTGTTAGGAGCACCTCCAAGAGTTATGGATTATCCTTCAACTGAAGTTAAAATTCATTTTAAGAAATAGATGTATTTTGATTAATTGTTGAATCAGGTGTTGGCACCTGATTCAACAATTAACGAATCAGAGTTGTGAAATCGCCAAATTTCCAAAGTTATGTACTAACAGTCCTTTGGCAAATCTTACTTTAGGCACTATAGAATTTCAGTTTTATCATTCGGACGCAGCGCCTCTGTATTTATATTCCTTGTCAACTTGTCTCCTCGTCAACTCGTTCCTTGAAGAATTTGCATTATTCCACAAAATCCCCTATTTTAGACATCGTTTAATTTATATAACCATGAACAGTATCTACGATTCCAGGGAAAGGTTGAAATACGTATTTATATTTGCGGCGATATTGATAGCCATTGTTTCGGTGGTGGTGTCGGATACGCTGATAAAAGATATGGCAAGAGAGGAGAGAGAGAAGATTGAGGTGTGGGCTGAGGCAACAAGAGTTGTGACAAGTGAAGATCCGAGCCTTAATATGAATCTTATCCTTAAGATAATCCAGGGAAACACGACGATTCCTGTGATGCTCTGCAATGAGAAAGACAGTGTGCTTACGTATAAGAATATAGAATTGCCGGAAGAGAATGTTGAGGCTTTTCTTAATGAAAAGGTGAAAGAGCTGAAGTCGAAGAATTCGCCTATAGTGGTGGATATGGAGGATGGGACGTTTCAGTATCTGTATTACGACGATTCCACGAATCTGAAGCGGCTTCTGGTTTATCCTTATGCGCAGCTATCGGTTGTGGCTGTGTTTATTCTGATAGCCTTTCTTGCCCTTGCCAGCACGAAGAAGGCTGAGCAGAATAAAGTGTGGGTTGGATTGTCGAAAGAGACGGCACATCAGTTGGGTACGCCTATATCGTCGCTTATCGCATGGCTGGAATATCTAAAGACGAAGGATGTGGATATTTCGCTGATTGAGGAAATGGATAAGGATGTGAAAAGGCTGGAAACAATTGCTGAGCGCTTCTCTAAGATAGGTTCGAATCCGGAGCCTGTGCCGGTTGATATTTGCGAGTCGGTGCGTGCAGCAATCGGATATATGTCCACCAGAATATCGTCTAAGGTGAAAATACATCTGAATCTTCCTGATTATCCAGTTCCGGTGCTGATGAATTCGTCTCTTTTTGCCTGGGTGATTGAAAATCTGACAAAGAATGCTGTGGATGCTATGGAAGGCCAAGGAGAGATAACTGTTTCGCTTGAGGAAAAATCGGGGAAAGTGAAGATTGATGTGACTGATACGGGAAAGGGAATAATGAAGTCGAAATTCAAGACGGTGTTCAATCCCGGATATACGACTAAGAAACGCGGATGGGGCTTGGGATTGTCGCTTGTGAAGAGGATAATCGAATCGTATCACGGAGGAAAGATATATGTGAAATGGTCGGAACTGGGTAAGGGAACGACATTTAGGATAGAATTGAGGCGTGCAGTTGGCTCTTAAAATATGTTATATTAAAAAATAAAGAAAGATATATTGTTTTTGTACGAAGTTTTTTCGTACCTTTGCATGGTTTTTACACAAATAGGCTTTGGGAAAATTTGAATTATACAATATTGACTTGAAGAATCTCACTCCGGGAGTACATGAATTTGACTACCATTTGGAGAATAAATTCTTCTTGGATATCGATGGAGACCAGGTGCAGAAGGGCAAGGTAAATGTCCATTTGACAGTGAAAAAGACCTCTATGATGTTCGAGATGGATTTCCATATTGAAGGAGTTGTGATTGTTTCGTGCGACCGCTGTCTGGATGATATGGAGCAGCCGGTTGAGTCGGATAACCGTCTCGTTGTAAAATTCGGAAAAGAATATTCTGAAGAGAATGACGAAATAGTGATTATTCCGGAAGAAGAAGGAAAAATCAATATAGCATGGTTCCTGTATGAATTCATAGCACTGTCTATTCCGATGAAGCATGTGCATGCTCCGGGAAAGTGTAACAAGGCAATGGCGTCTAAATTGAGACAGCACACTGCTCGCAGTGTTGACGAGGACGATGATTTTGACACAGACTTCGATGATGATGTTGAAGATGTGCCGGGAGACGATCAGATAGATCCGCGTTGGGCTGCGCTGAAGAATTTAGTAGAGAATAATAACAATTAAAATAAAATTATCATGGCACATCCTAAAAGAAGACAAGGTAAGACTAGAACAGCCAAGAGAAGAACTCATGACAAGGCTGTAGCTCCAACAATGGCTATTTGCCCAAACTGTGGTGCATGGCACATCTATCACACTGTATGTAACGAATGCGGTTATTACAGAGGTAAATTAGCAATTGTTAAAGAAGCTGCTGTGTAAGTTTATCGAAGAAAAATAAATTACTTTGGTGAACAAAAGAAATAGCCCTAAAAAGATATTTTTTTAGGGCTTTTTTTAATTTTACAAATTATAAAGGTTTTGTGGGCCTTTTTCTAATGAAATATGATGATGTTTCGAATATGTAACGGAAAATTATTATATTGACAAGCGAACTTGGCTGGCAAAACTTAAACTTATTATAATTATGGAAAAGATTAATGCGGTAATAACAGGCGTTGGCGGTTATGTGCCGGAAGACGTTTTGACAAATGATGATATTGCCAAAATGGTGGATACATCTGATGAATGGATTATGACCCGCGTTGGAATTAAAGAACGCAGAATTTTGAGAGAAGAAGGTAAAGGTACTTCTTTCATGGGAATTTGTGCAGTAAACGAGTTGCTTAAGAAAACAGGTGTTGACGCTGAAACAGTTGAGGCTGTAATCTGCGCTACAACAACTCCGGACTATCATTTCCCTACTACAGCTTCTATTATTGCTTATAATACAGGCTGTAAGAATGCATTTACTTTTGATATCCAGGGAGCTTGTGCCGGATTTTTGTATGCGTTGGAAACTGCATCTAATTATATCCGTTCAGGACGCTACAAGAGAATCATTGTGGTGGCAGGCGACAAAATGACTGCTATAACTGATTATACGGACCGTAATACTTGTCCGTTGTTCGGTGACGGTTGTGGTGCCGTGATGGTTGAACCTACAACAGAAAACTATGGTGTTATGGATACTATACTCCGTACTAACGGTATCGGTCTGGAACACCTTATCATGAAAGCCGGTGGTTCGGCTTATCCTCCAAGTCACGAGACTGTGGACAGAAGAGAACATTACGTTTATCAGGACGGACGCTATGTGTTCAAACACGCTGTGTCTGACATGGCTGATGTTGCTGCTGAAGTGGTGGCTCGTAATGGTCTGACTAATGATGATATAACTTGGGTTGTTCCTCACCAGGCAAACCTTCGAATCATTGACGCTACAGCTAAGCGTCTGGGTGTGCGTGACGACCAGGTTATGATTAATATCCAGAAATATGGTAACACAAGTGCCGGAACTATTCCTTTGTGTTTGTGGGAATGGGAAAGCAAACTGAAGAAAGGTGACAACCTTATCCTTGCTGCTTTCGGAGCCGGATTCACTTGGGGTTCAATATATGTAAAATGGGGTTATGATGGAAAAGAAGCATAAATCCGGGTTTGTCAATATCGTGGGAAACCCAAATGTGGGTAAATCTACTTTGATGAATCGTCTGGTGGGTGAGCGTATTTCGATTATTACATCTAAGGCGCAGACAACCCGTCACCGTATCATGGGGATTGTGAACACGGACGATATGCAAATTGTCTATTCAGACACTCCGGGAGTCCTGCATCCTAATTATAAGCTGCAGGAATCTATGCTTAACTTTTCGGAATCGGCATTGGGTGATGCTGATGTGTTGCTTTATGTAACGGATGTAATTGAGAAGATAGATAAAAACGAAGAGTTCCTTCAGCGTGTGCAGAAAGTGAAGGATTATCCTGTGCTGCTGCTCATCAACAAGATTGACCAGACAAACCAGGCTGATTTGGAGAAACTGGTTGCTCAGTGGAAGGAACTGTTGCCGGATGCGGAGATTATTCCTATCTCGGCATTGTCGAACTTCAACATTGATTACGTGAAACAAAGGGTGGCGGAATTGATGCCCGAGTCGCCTCCTTATTTTGAAAAAGACGCGCTGACGGATAAGCCGGCTCGTTTCTTTGTTACAGAAATCATTCGTGAGAAAATACTTCTGTATTATCAAAAAGAAATACCGTATTCGGTAGAAGTAGTCGTAGAGCTGTTTAAGGAAGATGATGAGAAAATCCATATAAAGGCGCTCATTATTGCAGAACGTGATTCTCAGAAAGGAATTATTATTGGGCATAGAGGACAAGCACTCAAGAAAGTTGGGGCAATGGCACGTAAGGACATTGAACGTTTCTTCGAAAAGAAGGTCTTTCTTGAGATTTTTGTCAAAGTTGAGAAAGACTGGCGAAACCGTGATAATATGCTTAAGGCATTCGGTTACCAGTTGGATTAATACATAAATTAACGGCATACGAAATTTTATTATGGGAAATATTGTTGCAATAGTTGGAAGACCCAATGTGGGCAAATCAACTCTTTTCAACCGTCTGACGCAGACAAGACAGGCGATTGTGAATGAACAGGCCGGAACAACTCGCGATCGCCAGTATGGCAGAGTGGAATGGCTGAATAAGGAGTTCTCTCTGATTGATACAGGTGGATGGGTCGTGAATTCCGACGACGTTTTCGAGGAAGAAATAAACAAGCAGGTTCAGATTGCTATTGAGGAAGCTGATGTTATCCTTTTTGTCGTTGACGTTGTAAACGGAATGACAGACTTGGATATGGAAGTTGCAGGTATTTTGCGCCGCAGCCGTAAGCCTGTTGTGGTTGTTGCCAATAAGGCGGATACATTTGAAATGCATGTCAACTCTGCTGAGTTCTATTCTTTCGGTTTGGGTGATCCTTTCTGTATTTCTGCTATCAACGGTTCTTGTACAGGAGACTTGCTTGACAAGATAATATCTTTGTTCCCTGAAGAGAAACCGATGGAGTTGGAGGAAGAGTTGCCAAGAATAACTATCGTTGGACGTCCAAATGCCGGAAAATCATCTTTAGTCAATGCTTTTATCGGTGAAGAGAGAAATATTGTAACAAATATTGCCGGAACAACTCGTGATTCGATTTATACAAAATACAACAAATTCGGACTTAACTTCTATCTGGTGGACACTGCTGGTATCCGAAAGAAAGGAAAAGTTAATGAGGATTTGGAGTATTATTCTGTGATACGTTCAATCCGTGCTATTGAGAATTCTGATGTGTGCGTGCTTATGCTTGACGCTACACGAGGAATTGAGAGCCAAGATTTGAATATTTTCTCGCTTATCCAGAAGAACAAGAAAGGTTTGGTGGTATGCGTTAATAAATGGGATTTGGTGGAAGATAAGAGCCAGAAAGTGATAGACTCATATATCCGAGCTGTTCGCGAAAGATTGGCTCCATTTACAGATTTCCCTATTCTGTTTATTTCAGCGTTGACAAAACAGCGTATTTTCAAGGTCCTGGAAACAGCACAGAAAGTATATGACAACAGAAAGAAGAGAGTTTCAACAGCTAAGCTTAATGAAACTATGCTTCCTATAATTGAGAATTATCCGCCACCAGCATGGAAGGGTAAGTATATTAAGATTAAATATATTACTCAGTTGCCGGCAGGAAGTATTCCTTCGTTTGTATTCTTCTGTAATTTGCCTCAGTGGATTAAAGAACCTTACAAGCGATTCCTGGAGAACAAGATTCGTGAAAATTGGGATTTTTCAGGTACTCCGATAAATATTTTTATCAGAGAAAAGTAAAGGTCAGAGTTCAAGTTAATAAGTAAACGAGTTGACAAGGATAATCATATTTTATGCCTTGTCAACTCGTTTATAAAGTCTTGTCAACATTAAAGTTGAGTAATTAGCGAAACTTTAATTAACTTATTTTCTTTGCTAGATAGATATTGTCAACCTTATATTTGCATCCTGAGTAATTTAACATTAAAAGGAGAGATGAATATGAAGAAGACATTATTTGCAATCTGCCTTATGATGATTTGTTCGTTGGCAGTAAACGCCCAGAAATATGCACTAATTGATATGGAATATATATTGAAGAATATTCCTGCATATGAAATGACAAACGAACAGCTTAGTCAGGTTTCACAGAAATGGCAGAATGAGGTGGAAGCATTGCAGCAGGAGGCACAAAATATGTATAAGACATATCAGAGTGATTTGGTGTTCCTTTCTGCAGAGATGAAGTCCAAAAGAGAAGAGGAAATAGTTAAGAAGGAGCAGGAAGCACAGGACTTGAAGCGTAAGTATTTCGGTGCAGACGGCGAACTTTACAAGAAAAGAGAGAGCCTGATGAAGCCTATCCAGGATGAGATATATAATGCTGTAAAGGAAATATCAGAGGACAAGGGGTATCAGCTTGTGATTGACAGAGCGTCTGCCATGAGTATAATTTTTGCTTCTCCAAAGATAGATATCAGCAATGAAGTGCTTTCAAAACTGGGATATTCAAAATAAATGCTTAATTTTGTGCGCCTAAGTTATTGAAGGTGGAATTATAATGATTAATAATAATAACTATAAAAGAAAAATGAAAAAGCTTATTGCATTATTGCTAATGATTATCCCTATGAGCGTTGTTGCTCAGGAAGTGAAAATTGCTTTCGTAAATACACAGGAAGTATTTATGGCTATGCCTGAAGTATCTGACATGGAAAAGAAAATGGCTGATTTGCAGGAAAGTTATAAAAAAGAACTTGCACAGATGGAAGAAGAATACAAGAAAAAATATTCTGATTTTATCGCACAGCAGGATTCATTGACTGAAAATATTAAGGTTAGAAGAATGCAGGAAGTTCAGGATATGCAGCAGCGTATGGACAACTTGGTTCAGGTTGCTCAGCAGGACGTTGCTAAACAGCAGCAGGAATTGGTAAAACCTATTCAGGAAAAGATTCAGACAGCAATTAAAGCTGTTGGTGATGAAAAAGGTTATACTTATATCTTGACTCCGGAAGTGTTGTTGTATTCTGGTTCATCTGCAGTTGATGCTACTTCTTTTGTTAAAGCAAAATTAGGTTTGCAGTAATTAATAATTTCGGAATAATATAGAATCAGTTTTGATTCCAACCATTTGTATTGAAAACACAGAGAATGTACCTAAAAAGGTGTTCTCTGTGTTTTTTTAGTAATAAGGAGTTTTTGTTTTATAGGAGTTATATAGGAAATGTTCAATATGCAATTTTCAAAAGCTGATGGCCCAATTGGGGTTTTTGATTCTGGTTATGGTGGGTTGACTGTATATGATAAAATACGTGAAAGATTGCCGCAATATGATTACATATATATGGGTGATAATGCTCGTTCGCCTTACGGCCCCCGTTCATTTGAGATTGTATATGAATTTACAAGACAAGCGGTGATGCGTCTTTTTGCTGAAGGTTGCCGTCTTGTTATATTGGCTTGTAATACTGCCTCAGCAAAGGCATTGAGAACGATACAGCAACAGGACCTTCCTGTTTGGGATAATGAACGACGAGTCTTGGGTGTAATACGTCCGACAGTTGAACTAATGGACAAGATGAGTAACAGTAAGCATATTGGGGTCCTAGGTACTGCAGGAACTATATCTTCTTCATCCTACACTCTTGAGATTGAAAAAATGTTTCCTCATATTTCTGTAGTAGGAGAGGCTTGTCCGATGTGGGTTCCGTTGGTTGAGAATGCAGAATTTGATTCTCCGGGAGCTGACTATTTCGTTAAGAAACATATTGATCATATAATGCAGACAGATCCGCTTATCGATACTCTAATTCTAGGATGTACGCATTATCCTTTGCTGATAAAAAAGATAAGGAAATATGTTCCTGCAGGAGTTAAGTTGGTTTCGCAAGGGGAATATGTTGCAGAAAGCCTTGCGGATTATCTGGTGCGGCATCCGGAAATGTCATCCCGTCTGACTACCGGTGGTAGCCGGCGTTTCCTTACGACGGAATCTGTTGAGAAATTTTCGGATGCCGCATCTTTGTTTTTAGGATATAATGTAAATGCGGAAAAAATAGAACTGAATTCTTAGATTATTTCTTTTCCAAAAGGAGTGAGTGCCAAACCTGCCATTTTAATGTGTTGTTTTCCGAATGGGAAACCAATTATTGTAATGCATAGCAATATCCCGAAAAAGAGGTGAGTGGCTGCAATCCATATTCCACCAACTAGAATCCAGATAATGTTCATTATAATGCACAGGCAGCCTTCGGCACTTTCACTTTCAACAACTTTAGAGCCAAATGGCCAAAGAGCCAGTATTCCAAGTTTGAGAGTCTGCAAACCGAAAGGAATACCTATAATTGTTATCATCATTAAAAGACTGGCAATAAGATATTCTATGGCTGTAATTAGGCCACCACATATAAGCCAGATGATATTACCTATGAACTTCATAATTATTCAGTATTTTGAGTTTATTATTCTAAGATTATTTTATTTCGCTAATGTCAATTCCTGATTGTTGAGTTTCAGGGTTTTTAAACTGTCGAGTTCAGATATAATTCTGTTCTTAACAATATTAAAACTGTCTCTGAGTTCTGGTTTAATAGGCTCAGAAGGTGGCGCTTCCATATCAAGAGGATTTATAGGCTCTCCGTTCTTATAAACCCTGAAATCTAAGTGTGGACCAGTTGACAAACCTGTTGAACCAACATAGCCTATTTCTTCACCTTGTTTGACTCTTTGCCCAACACTCAGCCCTTTAGCATAGCGACTTAAATGCATATAAGAAGTAGTATATACAGAATTATGCTTTATTTTTATAGTATGTCCACCTCCGTTTGTGTATCCTTTGAATATAACAGAACCATCACCGATAGTTCTGACCGGTGTTCCTGTAGGTGCTGCATAGTCAACACCGTGATGAGCTCTGTATCTTTTTAGTATAGGATGAAAACGAGCATTGGTAAATCTTGATGTTATTCTGTAGAAGTCAAGCGGTGCTTTCAGGAAAGCTTTACGCAAACTGTTTCCTTCTAAATCAAAAAATTGCATTGAACTGTCTTGCATAAACGGTATTGCATAATAATCTTTACCTTGATGAGTGAATAAAGCTCCTTCTATGGATGAAATAGATAAGGCTGTTGTATCATCAATATAAGCCTCGTTGTATATCACTTGGAAAGAATCTCCTTCTTTCACGTCAAAGAAGTCTATTTCCCAAGCGAAGACATCTGCTATTTTAATAGCCAACAAAGGATCTGCGCCTTGTTGCTTTATTATATTCCATAGAGATGAAGTTATTGTACCGTTTACAGATTTCCTTTTTAGTGTGATAGGTTTGTTGAAAGTGTATGCTTCTATTGGCCTTTTTCTAAGGTCTATTATTGCATAATCTGTCATAGTTTTTGCAAATGCAATATATTGAATTTTAGCAATAGAATCTCGAGTAGTAAAAGTACAATAATGCATACCAGCCTTGATTCTAGTTGGATCCAGGACTGAGGCAGAAGCTTTACTTATGCTGTCTGCTTCAAGAGCAGAAAATCCCAAACGTGAGAATATTATAGAAGGATTATCTCCATTTCTTATCTCAAAATGCTCTACATTCAGACTATCTATGCATATACCATATTCGTAAACATGTTGCAGACTATCTTTCCATTCACTATCGACGGTTTCTTCGGTATTATTTACTTGATCATGCTTACATGAAAATATAGAAAGGCAGAATGCTGCTGCAATAAACAGTATTGGTATGATTCTTTTCATCTTTGATATTTATCAACAAATTATATAAGTACTACAAACATACATAAAATAATAGAATTAGCCAATTTGATTTGATTTACCTTTGTGGAAGAATATATTCATAATGTGATATCTGCAATGTTTGGGTTATCGTTGTTTCGGAATAGAGGTGATTTGCGAGGAAAGTTACTGAAATTGGTAGGACCAATTTTTCTGGAAATACTCCTGATGCTTATGCTGGGAGTTGTTGACACATTAATGCTTAGTCATTATTCAGATAATGCTGTTGCTGCTGTTGGTGTTGTAAATCAGTTGTTGAATATGGTTTTTCTTTTATTCAACATAACAACTGTTGGAACATCAGTAATGTGTGCCTTGTATTTTGGTGCTAAAGATTCAAAAAGCTTTATTCAGGTAGTTGGTGTCTCTCTTTTGTTTAATGCTGTAGTAGGTTTGATAATCAGTCTTGCCTTAACACTTGGTGGAAAACAAATGTTGGTCTGGATGGATATAAGGGATGACCTTATGCCTATGGCACTGACATACATGAAAATTGTCGGTGGATTTGGATTCTTCCAGGCAATAAGTTTTACAGCATCAGCTGTTCTAAGGGCTGCTAATAAACCAAATTATGCAATGCAGGTAACATTCATAATTAATATATTGAATATCTTAGGAAACTATTCTTTGATATTCGGTCATTTTGGATTACCAGCGTTAGGTGTTGAAGGTGCTGCAATATCTACATCTATCTGTCGAGGTGTGGCAATGTTGTTTCTAATCATTGTATTGTTCAAGCGATTGATACATAAAATGCCACTTGAATATTTCCGTCCTTTTCCGTTTAAGAAGCTTAAAGATGTGATAAAGATTGGAATGCCGTCGGCTTTCGAGCAAATTTCATATGATGCTTCTCAGGTTTGCGTTGTGTATTTTATTAACATGCTGGGAAACGAAGTGCTGACAGCCAGAGTATATATAATGAACATAGTTATTATCGGTTATATTTTCTCTTTGGCTATGGCAAGCGCAGCTTCCGTATGTACTGGAAATCTTGTAGGAGCAGGAAAGAAAAATGCGGCATATACGCTTAGTTGGTATGCATGGAAGCGCTCGATGATGGTGACTTTTGTGGCAACTGTTGGTGTTTATTTATGTGGCCGTTTACTTCTCGGATGCTTTACCGAAAATGAGAGAATAATAGAGATTGCTATGTCTGCTTTGCTTGTTGATATATTACTGGAACATGGTAGAGCGACTGTGTTGATGTTCTTGTTCTGTTTACGTTCCGTTGGAGATGTCGTAATTCCTGTATTGATAGAAATAGTCTGTATGTGGGTATTTGCCGTCTCTTTTGGTTATTTGTTAGGAATAGCAATGGGATTGGGACTTGCTGGAATATGGTTTGCCTTGGCTATGGACGAAGGTTCAAGAGGTATAGTGTTATGCTTGAGATGGCGAACTTGTAAATGGATGAAAAAGGACCTTATATCATCTCCTAAGTAGTTAATGTAGGTTAAATATTTAGTCTGCTCAGAACAAATTTCCACTTTTTAGCGTCTATAGGATTGAAAGCTCTTATGTTTCGTAAGTTCTACTTTCAGATAAAGAGGTTGATAAGTGAACAAGTTGATGATGGTTTTTATACATAGAGTTTATAGGTTGTATTTCCAATTTATATTCCTTGTCAACTCGTCTCTGAAGCCTTGTCAACTTTAAACTTAAATTGTAATTACTAACGAATAATATTTAATATTTTATGAAGAAGTTATTTATGTATGCACTAATGATTCCTGCAATGGCAGTTTCAATGGTGGCATGTTCTAGTTCTAAAGTCAATGTAAAACAATTGGATGGAAAATGGAATATTGTGGAGGTAAAAGGTGAGGTTATAAACTCCGAAGAGAATGTTCCTTTTATGGAATTTGATATGGAAGGAAAGAAGCTTCATGGTAACGCCGGATGTAATATATTCAATACATCTGTAATCTTGAATGATAAAGATGATTCAGCTTTAAAAATTGGTCAAGCTGCTGCAACAATGATGGCATGTCCAAATATGGATTTGGAAACTAAAATTTTCCAAAGTATGGATGCTGTTCGTTCTGTAAAATCTGGTAAGAGTGAGAATGAATTGCTGCTGGTTGATGAAAATGGTAATACATTGTTTGTTCTAAGTAAATAAAAATGAAATTAATATCTTCAATAATATTGGTTTTGGCAAGTATTGTTATATTATCTGGATGTCGTTCTCAATACAAGGCAATTTCAGATATTAACGAGCTTGAAGGAGATTGGAATGTTATTGAGCTTGAAGGTAAGTCATTGCAATCAGAAAATCATTTACCATTTCTGTCTTTTGACTTGAACGGAAAACGATTGTCTGGAAATGCAGGTTGTAATAGAATAATCGGCTCATTGGATATAGATGAATCTAATAGAGAGATGATATCTTTTCCTCAAGTAGGTTCAACTCGTACGGCTTGTCCAGATATGACTGTTGAGGATAATTTGCTTAAATTACTGAATAGCGTAAAATATTTTGAATCTATGAGCAAAACTAAGCCTGTTACACGAATATCTTTGTGTGATGAGGCCAAGACTCCTATTATAGTATTGGAGAAGAAAAATTAGTAATTTCTTTATATAAAACAGGAAAAGCTGTGTATCAATAAACGCTCTTGCGCTATATTGCTTACACAGCTTTTTTATGTAATCACAATTCCATTATTTCTCGTAATCCGGATATAAGAGATATTTTTTTCTCATTTCCTTATATTTGTCAAGATCTTCCTGCCATGAAGCTTTTATTTCTTCCTCAGTTAAACCTTGCATTATCTGTTCTCGAAGTTTGTCTGTTCCTGAAAGCAAATCGAACCATCTTTTACGCTTAAAGAAAAAATCAGGATTTTTGTCGCATTTTTCGTAGAACTCCATAACGAATCTCAATGTCAATCCTCCTTCAAAAGGGTATTCCTGTAAGTTCACACCATAGCACATTTTATCTTTATGCATAGGATTTGTATCGAATCCCGGTAATGAGCATGGTGTAAACGTATATTCTCCGAATTTGGGATCAGGATAACCTAATACTTGGAATGGAAAATATGTACCTCGACCAACGCTTATAGGAGTCGCTTCAAAAAAGCAGAGCGAAGGATAAAGGCGAATAGACTGGTCGTTTGGTAAATTAGGTGATGGCTTCACCGGTAACCAGTATGGATCACCATGTTTCCAGTTTTCTATTTTGACGATATGGATGTCGCATGTATCTGGAGTATTCAAAATCCAACCTTCTCCATTCATCATCCATGCTAGTTCACCAATAGTAAGTCCATGGAGGATTGGTAAAGCATCCATTCCGACAAAAGATTTGAATTCAGGTTTACGGATAGGTCCGTCAACAAAGTCATTTGGATTCGGTCGGTCAAGTACAATAAGTTTTTTATTATTCTCAGCACAAGCCTCCATTACATAGTGAAGAGTACTAATGTAAGTATAAAATCTGGCACCGACATCCTGAATGTCAAAAACCATAATGTCAATATCTTTCAACTGTTCTGCTTGTGGCTTTTTGTTTTTACCATATATAGATATGATAGGTATTCCAGTTTTCAAGTCTTTGCTGTCTTTTACTTCTGCACCTGCTTCTGTTGTTCCTCTGAAACCATGTTCGGGGGCGAAAACTTTAACGACGTTGATACCTTCTTCTAAAAGGACATCGAGAAGATGACGTTGTCCATTATCTAAAACAGATGTTTGATTTACGACTAGTCCAACTTGTTTTTTTGCTAATAAACGTGTGATTACTTCTATACGTTCAGCACCTACACGTATTGTCGCAGTTTCTGTATCTTTAGCATAACAAGATAAACAAAGCAATAATCCAAATAGAAATAGGATAAATTTTGATATATGATTCATGTCTGTTTTTTTTGCAAAAATACAAAATGTTTTGACATAAAAGACACGGAAATATATAGTTATGCAAACTACATATTTTCGTGTCAATTGAAAAAAGATATTATATATTAAATTGTTGATATAAAATAGTTTTATCAATATTCATAATCTACACAGGCTCGTTCTCCTGGAAATTTTTTCAGGATACTTGCTGCTGCAATATGTGCAGGATTTATTGAATAGTTTTTTACATCTTGAAGAGTATCAAAATCACTATTTAAGCAAAGATCCCATTTCTCATCTGGATTAATGTTTATTTCAACATGTATTTCTCTAATAAATTTAATTACATTAGGAAGAGCTTCAATTGCATGTTTGAATTTTAGCATCACGTCCATTTTCTCTTCTTGATTAATATTATCAGGGAGTTTGAATAAAACAATGTGTTTAACCATAATATTATTTTTAATAAAAAACTTGGATACTCTCTTTTTTATAATAGAAAGTATCCAAGTATATAGTTTAATGAATTTTATTTATTCAAATTAGAATGCTGCATAACCAGGATTCTGAGTCAAATTCGGGTTTGTCTGCCATGCATCCTGTGAAATAGGATAGAGTTTCAAGTGTTCACCTGTTGCTCTAGCACAATTTGATTGAGGCCACATTCCTTGTTCGAAGCAACCGAAGCGGATATCATCCTGGCGTGAAGTGTTTTCCCATGCTAATTCCAAACGACGTTCTAGCTGCACTTTTTCCAAATCAACTGTCTGATAATTGTGATCTGCATTACCATAAGCTCGTTCACGGATTGCATTTACTAATTTTGTTGCTTCACCTACATTTCCATTTCCTCTTAACAATGCTTCAGCTTTCATCAGGTAAACATCTGCCAAACGGAAGATATGGAAATCGTTTTCCATTGCATCAACCAAATCTTTTGCGTATTCCCATTTGAAGCAACGTGCACCATCATGCTGGTTAACAGCTCCCCATGTAGTTCCGTCATATTCAGTACCAGGAAGCATTGTTACATCAATTGTATGATCCAAAACAAAACCATGGTCTGTAATGATAGGTTCACCTGTTGAAATATCCTTCATTACTCCAGTTAGGAATGTTGCATCTTTACGAGGATCATCATCTGAGAATAATCTTACATACTCAGGCTGTGCGCAAACACCATTCCAAGTTGATGAATAACTTCCACCAAAAGCAAGATAATCTTTGTAATGAAGAGTTTGGTTCATCATCCGGTTTTGATCTTGTGTATCTGTACTAGAGAATGAACATGCAAAGATTGCTTCTCTTGAGTTGTTGTTTGTTAGATTAAAGTTATCAGACCATTCTGGCTCAAGGATATAATTCATAGCCATAACCTTATCACAATATTCAACAACTTTTTCGTAGTTTCCACCTGAAGTTGTTACCTCCCATGCATCAGCATTCAAGTATAATTTTGCAAGTAAAGTGTAAGCAGCTCCTTTTGTAAACTGACCGTAAGTTTCAGAAGAAGCTTCTGGACATGTAGCTGATATTTCTTCAACTTCACTTAAAAGCCAATCAAAAACTTCTTGTCTAGTTTTACATGTTGGAAGTTCTTTATCGTTATAGTCAGTTACCAAAGGAATATTTCCCCAGTTATCTAACATTACATAATACCAAAATGCGCGAACTCCTCTTACTTCTGAGATTTTTGTTGTTTTGTCTTCATCTTTCAGAATTTCAGAATTCTTAAGAACTTCGATTGTTGCATTACAAGTACCAATTGCACTAGATGCAGAACTCCAAGCTCCTTTTATCGCACTAGTATTGGCTGTCCATGTATGCATATACATTTCTCTGTACTGACCACCATCATACCAGTCACCACCTCTTCGTGTAGGTGTTACTGCTACAGAACCGCCATTTTCAGAAAGTACACGGAAGTCACCTGGCCAATATTTTTTCAATGTATTGTGAACTGTACCAACTAATGCATTGATTTCTACTTCTGTTTTACCGAAGTCATCAGCCGGTAATTTATCATAGACTGTTTCGTCCAAGTTCAAGCACGATGGCATAATCATCATTGCCGCACCGGCAAGAAATAGTGATAATATATTTTTCTTTTTCATAAAGCTAAATCGATTAGAATGTTAAGTTAACACCGAATGTGAATGAGCGAGCCTTAGGCATATAGTTACGAGGTTCGATACCAGGTGACAAACCTGCATCTGCATCACTAGCTTCTCCACGGAAGTTTTCAACTTCTGGGTCCAAACCTGAATAACCAGTGATTACGAACAAGTTCTGAGCTGCTACATAGACACGGGCCTTTGTCAACCAGTCTATTTTCTTTGTGTTGAATGTATATCCGATTGACATATTGTCCAAACGGGCGAATGAAGCGTCTTCAATGTAGTATGAACATACACGTGAGTTCTCGCGCATAGTCATCAAATTGTCGTTCTTCATTGCGTTGCAACCTGAGATATATGTATTGTTACCGTAAGCTGCAACCGGGTTGTTCAATACCTTGTTACCGATTGTACCGCGGATAAAGAAGCTGGCATCCCAATTCTTCCATGAGAATGTGTTATTCCATCCGTAAGTCAAATCAGGCTGTGCATCGCCACAATATGTACGGTCGTCATCAGTAATCTGTCCATCGCCATTGATATCTTCGATAATGAATTTACCGTTTTCATCAATACCGTCACATTTCAACATGAAGAACTGACCTACAGGATAACCTTCTTCAACAACGTGTGAAGTTACACCTGATGCACCACGAATCCATGGGTCACCGACATATACACGGTCTGTTGAATATAGGTCATTAGACAATTTTGTAATTTTGTTCTTGTTGTGTGCAAGGTTGATAGATGTATTCCAAGTGAAATTCTTATTTCTTATAACATCAAGATTCAATAAGATTTCAATACCTTTATTACTCATATCACCCACATTGGCTGCAATTTTGTCATAAACATATGTAGGAGTTGGAACTTTATATGTGTACAACATATCTGAAGTCTGCTTGCTATACCATTCGATAGTACCATTCAAGCGGCTGTTGAACAAAGTGAAGTCCAAACCAACATTCAACATAGAAGTCTGTTCCCATTTCAAATTAGGGTTGGCATTCTGTGCAACCTTGAACGCTGTCAACTGTGAACCGTTGCTATAGTAAGTTCCAGATGCCTGATACAACTCAAGAGATTTGTATGGTTGCAAACCATCTTGGTTACCTGTTACACCATAACCAGCACGTAATTTCAAGTCATTAATCCATTTAGCATCTTCCATGAAGCTTTCCTGGCTGATACCCCATGCTGCTGAAACTGATGGGAATGTACCCCATTTATTGTTAGCACCAAACTTAGAAGAACCATCACGGCGAACTGTTGCAGTAACCATGTATTTTTCTTTATAGCTATAGTGAGCACGAGCAAACATAGATATAAGCTTGTATTCATTACGGCTAGAAGTTACATTACCTACTTTCAACAAATTACCAGTTTGGATATTGTCTGCCCCCATTGAACCTACTGCAAAGTCAGTAGCTTTTGCATACTGGTCTGCATATTTGTTTGTTTCCCATGAATAACCAATGATAGCATCAATTTTGTGTTGCTCTTCATTACCGAAAGCTTTGTTGTAATTAGCTGTCCATTCCATCAACTCACGGTCCCAAGTACGATTCTGACGAACTGCCAAACCATTGTTGTCATCACCACGAGAGTTCTGAGGATCTTGCCATTCGCTATAGTCGCTTGAGAAACGGCTCTTATACAAGTTAACTTTAGCAGTCAAGCCTTCTATGATTGTGTATTGAACATCACCTTGTCCATAGAAGTAAATATTGCTTCTTTTCTTATAGTTCTGATCCTGATTCTGAACTGGGTTACCTTGGTCGTAATTTTTGTTTGCTCCTGTGAAATATGAACCATCTTCATTATATACTGGATATACAGGAAGCATGTTGTATGCTAGAATATAGTCATCAGCAAACGGCATTTGCATATCTGTCAAGGTTGTAGAACCTGTTAATCCGATACGCAATTTGTCGTTCAATGCACGCTGCTGGAACTGGAATCGGAAACTATGACGTTTCATCCAGTTATCACGAGCAATACCGTTACGATCCATATACGTATAAGATGCACGATAATTACTCTTTGAAGTACCTCCAGACAATGACAAAGAATGGTTCTGTGAAGTACCAGTACGCATCATAGCGTCGAACCAGTCAGTATCTGCAGTATATCCGTCATATAGTGAAATATCATTACCTAACTCCTTGTTTGTATCTCTCCATTCCTGAGCATTCAACATATCCGGTTTGTTAGCAACTGTAGATGCTGTAACGTAACCATCGTAGTTGATTTGAGTTTTTGAACCAGAACCACGTTTTGTTGTAATCAAGATAACACCACCAGCTGCACGAGAACCGTAGATTGCAGCTGAAGAAGCATCCTTCAAAACTGAGATTGATTCGATATCTGTAGGAGATACAGTTGACATATCACCACCAGGAACACCATCGATAACGATCATCGGACCTTGGTCATTCTGTAGAGTAGATGTACCACGCAACTGGATTTGAGAACCACGAGTTACATCTCCTGAACCAGAAGTGATTGTCAAACCTGCAACTTTACCTTGCAGCAAATCTGATGCATCACGAGTAACACCTTTGTTGAAGTTTTCTTCTGATACGTTTGCTACTGAACCTGTGATTTCACGGCGAGTTTGGGTACCATAACCAATAGCTACAACTTCACCCAAGTTTACAACTGAAGGTTCAAGTTTGAAAGAAACAGCATTACGCCCTTTTACTGCTTCTTCAACAGAGTTGTATCCAATGTAAGAAATTTGTAGAACAGCGCCTTTAGCGTTTTCTACTTCCAGTGAGTAATTACCGTTAATGTCAGTAATTGTTCCATTCGTAGAACCTTTTACCAAAATGTTGGCACCGATAATAGGTTCACCATTTTCATCAACAACGTTTCCCTTAATAACTGCTTTCTGTGCAAATACAGCACCAGTCATGCAGAAAGACATCAACATCGAGGCAGCTACCATTCTCGAATGTCTGAATGTGGTTAACATTTTTTTCTGTCGCATAAGTTTTTACATATTATGGGTTAACACTAATAAATTTTATTTTCTCAAAATAGTGTTTCATGGCTTAAAGACTTATTGTGGTTTGTCTTAGTAAGCTCAAACGCCGTAAAGATATAAAAAAAACTAATAAAACAAGTATATGTAAGGATAATTTATGAAAAAAATATATGGCATATATATGCATATAAATAATATAAATAAGATGGATGGTGTGTAAGTTGTTGTATTATGATGTTTAATATTATTGATTCAGTGATTAGTCTTAATATTGCTTTAGTTAAATGTGATTATTATACACATTATATTAAATGGTTTATATCTTAATTGTATTATGAATTGTATATGATTGTGTTACTGTATTTTTGTTTAAATATTATGACTAAAAATCTATGGAATTTGTATTCGAAAGTAATCGAATTTTCTTTCGAACCCAAATCAAATTACTTCCGAACCTAATTGAAATTACTTCCGTACTTATTTTTGTTTTCTTTCGGAAGTAATTTTGCTTATATGCTATTATACCTTATTATTATCCTGTTTTTTAAATTTAGTATGTTTCACAACTTTGTTATATCTCTAATTATAAAAGAGATGATGTGATTTATGGATATTTTTTAACATTATTGTGTCTGAGCGTTATCTTATTAGTTTTATGGTAAAACTTCTAATTCTAATATCCTTGAATCACAGGAAAATCCAGAGTATCAGAGTTATAAGTTTGTTGTGAAACTTCTCTCAGAAAATCTTCTGTTATTTTTCTGGAAACATTTGACATTTCAACAAGAACACTACCATGTTTCTGTTGAAATATTATGGAGTTTCAATCCATTTAAGATTGAAGGAGTAATATATTCTGCTGCTTACCAGATGAATCATATTGTCCGGTGATTGTGTTGCTGCCATATATCCTCTGGGTTCAGCCTGAGTTTTACTCATAAGGAACCATTGAGTCCATGCTCCTCCATTAAGGAATCTTTCTTGTCCGTCAGTAATAAGTTTTTTTACCGGCCATGTTTTGCCATCATCATATGATACGGCAGCGTATAGGCCATAGCCTCTGAATTCTTTACCGTTTTTATCCTTGAAAATCATACCTCGTTTTTCTTCAGGAGTGCGTGTCGGATGGCCTGTAAAAGAAATCAACATCAACGCACCTTCGTTAAGTCGCATCAGTACAAGTCTCTGTCCGCCGTCAATTGGAGGAAACTCAGAAGCATGATATGTCCAGGTTTTTCCTTCATCATCTGATATACTCATAGGCATTCGCAGTTCTCCTTCTTTATTCTTTATGCTGTTTCCTCTGCCCAGAGCCATAAAGTTTCCATTGTTGAGCTGAACTATTCCTGCATGAATTCCTGCAATAGTCGAACCTTTTCCTCCGTCTTTGAAGTCGGGTAGAGGAGCGCCGTCCCATGGGTCGTTCCACGTTTTTCCATTGTCTTTACTTATATGTATAGCAGCTCCGTCGTGACTGCCTGGTCCGGCATCGCAAGCCTGGACAAGCCAACCTTCACGAGTTACGATTGTACCGCTTATTACCTGATGGCGAGTTGTATGTTCCGGAGCAATAATTTGCGGACTGCTCCACGTTGCGCCGTTGTCATTGCTTGTGCGCTGAACCATTATAAGATTTTGCCAGTCGCCTGAAGCTTCAACTCCATTAATATGGTATAAAGTTCCGTTTTTGTCGTTCATTATAGCCGAACCGGTCATATTTCTGTCCGGAACTTTGAAGAATAATGAAGGTTCGTCCCATGTGTCGTTTCCTTGTCTGAGTCTTGAGGTAAGCACAACCATATCTCTTCCGTTTTCCTGATTCGCTGAAAACCATATTGCGAGCAAATCACCATTGTCGCACCATGTAACAGACGGTTGATGATTGTGCGCAAAGAAAGGTGTTTTAGAGTCACATCCCGGTTCTTTGATATAAACCTGAGTCGTTTTGAAGATCGGAGTTTTGCTTTTGTCTTCCCATTTATAATTTTCTTGCGAAACATTCTGTTGGAATAATTCCGGAGCAGGAGCCGGAAGTAAAGTGCCGGAAATTTCTTCTGCCTGAACAATCCTGAATCCTGTTTGTGAATGTTTGTCTTCAGGAATCATAGCCATACGGTTTGTCGTACGGAGATATTTTTCCGGAGTGTTATGGCTTCCGCCACGTGTCACTCGATATATTCCGTTTTCATAGCCTGCCGGGTCTGTCTTTTCTTCAGCTGTGTATGGTCCATACCAATCCAGGCACCATTCTTCAACATTCCCGTGCATATCATAAAGTCCGAATGCATTTGGCGGAGTTTGCTTTACTTTCAGAGATAGCGGTTTCAGGTTTCTGGCTGTTTGTTGGTTCTTATGATATTCTGCTGGCAAACCATCACCTGTTGAAAAAGGGAAATAATTTCCAGCATGACAAGCATATTCCCATTCAGCTTCAGTCGGCAGACGATAGTTTTTACCTTCTTTCTTGCTGAGCCATTTGCAGAAATCAACGGCATCCTGATATGAAACGTAAACGACAGCGTCGTCGTCTTCCGTTGAAAATCCGTTTTTGCCTCTGTGTTTTCTGTGTTCAGGCATGAGTTGTTCAAATTGAGCATTCGTAATTTCAGATTCGCTCATAAGGAATGAACGGCTAATATTTACTTTGTGTACAGGTGCTTCGTCATAATCTTCACCTTCTCCCATTCCACCCATATAGAAACTTCCGGCAGGTATTTCAACCATAGGAATAGCCGATGCTTCGTTTTGTCCATATGATGCCGGAATGCACAAAAGCATTAGTGGTATAATTTGTAAACCTTTCATTATTTATTAATATAGTTATCCCTAGCCAACTCGTCTCTGAAGCCTTGTCAACTTTACTGATTATACATTTCCTTATAATAAAAATCCATTATATCCATCAACATGTCGTGTGCCAGTTTTGCCGGACTTTTAGGATTTATTTCCATAGCATGCAGGTAATTGTTCAGTGCTTGTTGAAAATCCCCTTTTTTTCTGTAAGCATTACCTCTTAAATAGTATGCTTCATCAGAAGATGGATTGTTTTCAATAATGACATCCAGCTCTTGTATTGCTTCGTCGATATTTCCGTTTTGTATTTTTTGTTTTATAATTTCCATAGTATTTATAAGGGAACAAGTTGACAAGGTAACGAGTTGTGGGTGTTGAAACCTTGTTCCCTTGTCAACTTGTCAACTCGTATCTTATTTTACCCAAATATTAATTATTTCTCCAATTGTTACATTCTGTTCGTTTTCTGTAGAACTTCCAGACTTTCTGCATTCGATAATAATCCAAGCCTCATTTTCATTTGCTGTCTTGAAGAATGATAATTTATAGATATCGTCGTCTTTAAGATTGCTTATGTCTGAGTTGTTTGCTGGAGTTGCAAACAAAGCAATATTCTTTCCAAACATTGTACCCATTCCTTTCCATTCAGCTTTACCTGTAGAAATAATAGTTTGTCCGTTACTTTCAACAGAGAATGGACTTGATGATAACAGTGATTTCATGATTTCAGGAAGCTCTGAAACAGCATAAGATTTATATCCAGGTAAATCAGTCGATTTCACAGGGGTTTCTATAATTGTTGCTTGAGCCTTTTCTTCTTCAATTTCAAGAGTATTCAGACCAAGAGCCTTTTTGGCATTGGCAAACAGTTGGTTTGCAAAATCAACTGTTTTGATTCTGAATTTACCACTTATACGGTTTAGTTTACCTTTGTGAATAGCATATTTATCAGTTATCCATTCTTCTGCTGTATATTTTTCAGGTTCACGCTGATATGTTACATCATATTCATATCTGATATTCTTGAATTGCAGCAAACATGATTGTCCTTTACATTCTGCAGTTACTTGATATTGCATTCTTGAACGGTCCAAAGCAAGAACTGTTCTTGAAAATTCAATATATTCTTCACCAACAGCTGCAACTTGTCCTTCTTCAGAATTTTCATATACAACTCGACATCCTTCGCGACTGAAACGTTCATGCATCCATTTGTTTATGGTTTCATATACCATTTCAGGTGACAAAACAGTTGAGGTTAGTTCTGTCTGGAATATAACTTTGCCGTCAACCTCTGGCACTGCACCTTCCATGTATTTAGAATCCTCTTGCGCAAACGCACAAAAAGGTAACAGGAATAAAAATAGCAAAACCTTTTTCATCATGATTAATTTTTAATGTTTTGCCTCAAAGGTATAAAATGTATGGTAAAAAACTCATGATAGCAGAAAATAATTATTTAAGTTTCGCAAGTTGCTCAACTTAAAAGTTAACATGGCTTCAGATACGAGTTGGCAAGGCCTGAATACCTGTAATTTAACGAATTATTATCCAAAAACCTTGTAAACTTGTCTTCTTGTCAACTTGTTATCTGTAAGTTTAGCTAGCGAAACTTGAGTAATAAATATCGGTGAAATAGCTTTTTTCCTTGTCAACTTGTCTCTGAAGCCTTGTCAACTGTAAAATAATTATTATAAATATTATCATTACAGAAAAAAACTCTATATTTGCACCTTGTTAAATTAGTAGTGAACTGTTTAAATGTTTTTATGGCTTTTTTGCTGTGTGTTGGATATTTGACAGAGAAACTATTTGGATGTTTGGAAGCATTAATGCTTGCTCAATAATTCTGAGATATAATAATAATAAAAATAAATAAGTTCAAAAATGCAAAACAAAGGATTTGTAAAGGTCTTTGCAGTGTTGCTGACGCTTGTTTGTTTGTTCTATTTGTCTTTCTCTTTTGTGACAAGACATTACAACAGTAAAGCCGTCGAGTATGCTGCAGGTGACCCTGCGAAAGAGAGTCTGTATTTGGACTCATTATCTACTCAGAAAGTATGGCTTGGCTATACTTTAAAAGAATGCCGTGAGATGGAAATCAGTTTGGGTCTTGACCTGAAGGGCGGTATGAACGTAGTTTTGGAACTTAGTGTTCCTGATGTAGTTCGTTCTTTGTCTGGAAATAATCAGGACGAAAATTTCAACAAGGCATTGGAATTGGCATATGCAAATCAGGCAACAAGCCAGAAAGATTTCATCGATTTGTTTGCCGAAGAGTACAAGAAATTAGATAGTAACGCTCGTTTGGCTTCTATTTTCAGTACATTCGATTTGAAAGATAAAATCACTCCACAGAGCTCAGATGCTGACGTAATCAAAGTGTTGAAAGATGAATTGCAGAGTGCTATCGATAATTCATTCAACGTGTTGCGTACTCGTATCGACCGTTTTGGTGTGGTTTCTCCAAATATCCAAAGACTTGAAACTGCAGGCCGTATCTTGGTTGAACTTCCAGGTGTAAAAGAACCGGAACGTGTTCGTAAACTTTTGCAGGGTAGTGCAAACCTAGAGTTTTGGGAAACATATCAGTTGCCTGAAATTTATCAGAATCTTGTAGGTGCTGATGCTGCTTTGGCTTCTTTACTTGCCGATTCTTCAGAAGAAACTGCTGAAACTGCAGCAACTGATTCAGTAGCTGCTCCAAAAGCTGAAGCTGAAGTGAGCGAAGCAGATTCTTTGCTTGCAAATATTAAGAATGAACAGCCGGAAGTTCAGAACCAGTCAATGGAAGAATTTGCAAAACAGCATCCGTTGTTTGCATTGCTTTCAGTAAATCAGTATAATGGTCAGTTGGTGCCAAGTGCTGTTGTTGGTGTTGCTCAGGCAAAAGATATGGAGAAAATCAATGAGTATCTTAACATGAAGCAGGTTAAAGACGCGCTTCCACGCAACTTGTCTTTGAAATGGGGTGTTAAGGCTATTGATGAAAGAGAAATGTATTATCAGTTGTTCGCTATCAAGGTTTCAAACCGTGATGGTTCACCAGCTCTTGGTGGTGATGTTGTAACTGATGCTAATGCAGACTTCGTTCAGCAGGCTGGTATTTCAGAACAGCAGGTTTCTATGACAATGAACGCTGAAGGTGCAAAAGCTTGGGCACGTTTGACTAAAGAAAATGTTGGCCGTGCTATCGCTATTGTTCTTGACGGTATGGTATATTCTGCTCCTAACGTAAGCGGTGAAATCACTGGTGGCCGTTCTTCAATTACTGGTAATTTCACACCAGAAGAAGCAAAAGACTTGGCAAACGTGTTGAAGTCTGGTAAGATGGCTGCTTCTGTTCATATCGTTCAGGAAGACGTTGTTGGTCCGTCACTTGGTCAGGAAGCAATCACTGCCGGTGTTATTTCATTTGCAATTGCTCTTGTTTTGTTGATGCTTTATATGTGTGCATTCTACGGACTTATTCCAGGTCTTATTGCCGATGCAGCGTTGGTTCTCAACATCTTCTTTACAATGGGTATCCTTGCTTCATTCCAGGCTGTGTTGACATTGCCAGGTATTGCCGGTATGGTGCTTACTTTGGGTATGGCAGTGGATGCAAACGTATTGATTTATGAACGTACAAAAGAAGAGTTGCGTGCAGGTAAATCATTGAGCAAGGCTATTGCTGATGGTTATGGAAATGCATTCTCTGCAATCTTCGACTCAAACTTGACTTCAATCATCACAGGTGTTGTATTGTTCTATTTCGGTACAGGTCCAATCCGTGGTTTTGCTACAACAATGATTATTGGTTTGGTTGCTTCTTTCATCACTGCGGTATTCCTTACTCGTATCGTTTATGAAGCATTGCTTGAAAAGGATAAATTGAAGAACATTACCTTTACAACTTCATTCACTAAAGGTTTGCTTACTAATCCTAAAGTAAACTTCCTTGGTGCGCGTAAGATTGGTTATTTGATTCCTCTTACAATCATTGTTCTTGGTGCAATTTCAATGATGACAATTGGTTTGAACAAAGGTATCGACTTTACTGGTGGTCGTAACTATATTGTTCGTTTCGATAATAATGTTAAGACAGAAGAAGTTCGTAATTTGTTGGATAAACCACTTGATGGTGCTGTTAGCGTAATTACTATCGGTTCACAGGATCAGGTTCGTATTTCAACTAACTATAAGATTGATGAATCAGATGCTTCTGTTGATCAGGAAATAGAATCTAAATTGTATGAAGGTTTGAAACCTCTATTGAAGGAAGGAACAACTTTGGATCAGTTCACAAGTGACTATATCCAGAGCTCACAAAAAGTAGGTCCGTCAATGGCTGATGATATAAAGAATGCAGCATTCCTTGCAGTTATCTTCTCTATGATCTGTATGGCTGCTTATATCTTGCTTCGTTTCCGTGATATCTCTTTTTCTGCCGGAGCGTTTGCATCAGTTGCAACAACAACATTGTGTATTATTTCATTCTATACTCTGTTGTGGAAACTGTTGCCATTCTCAATGGAAGTTGACCAAACATTTATTGCGGCAATCCTGACTATCATTGGTTATTCTATCAACGATACAGTGGTTGTATTTGACCGTATCCGTGAAACAATTTCAATATATCCTAAGCGCGACCGCTATCAGGTAATCAACGATGCATTGAATTCTACATTATGCCGTACATTCAATACATCTTTGACAACTTTGGTCGTTGTATTGTGTATCTTCGTTCTTGGTGGTGCAACAATACGAAGCTTTACATTTGCAATCTTGTTGGGTATCATCATTGGTACTTACTCAACTCTGTTCGTTGCAACTCCAATTGCATACGAATTGCAGAAGAGAAAAATCAACAAGAAAGCTGCTGCTGAAAAAGAAAATTAATAGAGAGTTTCTTGTTTTCATAATTATTAAGAGGGCTGTTCTTCATTTGAGGAACAGCCTAATTTTTTTGTATTAAATTATTGATTAGATTTGCTAAACTTAAATCTGATTTAAAACTTTATTTATGGATAAAATGTTATATTCCAGTAAGTCATTCTGGAGCGCTTTATTATTGGCCTTTGCTTTGCCATTTATTTTCGTAAATAATGTTAGGGCTGAGAATCCTGGGCAGAAAGAGATAAAGCTGGCATTGATTTACACAGTAACTACACCTGAACTCAAAGCAGACGTTGTAAGAGAAATAAAGCACCAAGTTGGAGAAGATGTTAAACTGTTGGTTTATGAGGCTCCAGAAGTCTTTCAGACAATAAAGAGCGAGGGTTATGTTTCCGCTGCTTCTGCTGCAAAGATGATAAAATATTATATGAGTGCAGTTGAAGATGGGGCAGATGTCATATTGAGTATTTGCTCAACGGTTGAAGATATAGCGTATAATTCACAAACTATTGCTAAATATACAGGAATTCCAATTGTTCTTGTTAATGAAGAAATGTGCAGGGAAGCTGTACGTAAAGGTAATAGAATAGCTGTTGTCTCTACTTTTGAAACATCGTTGTCACCAACAAGAAATACATTACGACGTGTAGCCAGAGAGATGGACAGAAATGTTGATATAAAGGAAGTTCTGATTGAAGGTGGTTTTGGACTTGAGTCGGATAAACTAAAATCTCTTATGGTTGAAAAAATCAGTAAAGTTGCCAATGATGTTGATGTTATAATATTTACTCAAGGCTCAATGGCATATTGTGAATCATATATTGAAGAGAAACTGGGAAAAGAAGTTTTGACAAATCCTTATTTCAGTGCTTTGGCCGTCAAACGTGCTCTTTTGGAAAAAGGTTTGTAGATTTTAGTCTTAATGTGATAAATTCTATTTTTTAATTATATATTAAACATTGTATTATGAATAAATTATTTTCTTACTTATTACTTACGCTTAGTGTTGTATTGATGTTTTCATGTGACAAACTTCCTTCTATTAATGATTTGTCTGGTGTTTATAATGGAACAATTGATGTTGAATATAATGATGCTGATATTGCCAAATCTCTTCCTGCAACAGCAACACTGACTGTTCCTTCAGATGATGAGGATAAAGTTATGCTTGAATTAAAGATTCAGGCTTTAGATATTCTTCCTGTTTCTGAGTTTAATGTAAAATGTAATCTTCATAAGTCACAGGATAAAGATGAATATATTCTGAATGGCTCAACAACATTGGATATTCCTGAAATTGGTCAAATTCCCTTTTCTGTTACTGGAGAATTAGATAAAAAAGAATTGGATTTCACAATTACTGCTTTGACCAACTATTTGACAATAGAAGTTGATTTCGAAGGCAGAAAGTAACGGGAGCAGTAAATAAAAAATTAACCGGAAGTTCTACAAATAATATTTGTCTGGACTTCCGGTTTTGTATTTTAATCGAGTTCATTTGACGGTTTGGAATAGTCCTTGACCTTGTCAACTTATTTCTTCGTTACATGTACTCTTTGTGTAGGAGCAAGATTGTCATTTCTGTATTTTACTTGCTCAACCACATTCTCTGCCAATTTTCGGAATGCAATTCCTGTAATTGATTCTGGATTCAATGCTACAGGAGTTCCTGCATCTCCGCCTTCACAAATGCTCTGTACGATTGGAATCTGACCAAGAAGAGGAACATTAAGCTCTTCAGCTAAACGCTTGCAACCTTCTTTACCGAAGATATAATATTTGTTTTCCGGCAATTCTGCAGGAGTGAACCAAGCCATGTTTTCAATAAGACCAAGAACCGGAACATTTACCTTTTCTCCTGTAAACATGCTGATACCTTTACGTGCATCAGCCAAAGCCACTTCCTGAGGTGTGCTGACAACAACAGCTCCTGTGATAGCCAATGTTTGTACAAGTGTAAGATGAATATCGCTTGTTCCCGGTGGCAAGTCAATAAGGAAATAATCCAAATCGCCCCAGTTTGCGTCTCCAATCAGCTGTTTCAATGCATTACTAGCCATTGCTCCACGCCAAAGAACAGCATCTTCCTTGTTCACAAAGAAGCCGATTGACAACATTTTCACACCATAGTTTTCTGCCGGTTCAATCAGTTCTCTGCCGCCAACTTCAACCATATAAGGACGTGCCTCTTCAAGGTTGAACATCTTAGGCTGTGACGGACCGAAAATATCGGCATCCAGCAAACCAACTTTGTATCCGAGTTTAGCCAATGCAACAGCAAGATTTGCTGCAACTGTACTTTTACCAACACCACCTTTACCAGAAGATACAGCAATTATATTCTTTACTTCCGGCAGAAGTTTGTCCGGTTCAGGGCGTGCAAGCTGCTTAGCCTTAACGGTAATATTATTCTTTATATTTACATCCGGACTTACATAAGTCAGGATTGCTGTTTCGGCAGCTTTTACCACCGAACGGATAAACGGATCGTTTGGCTTGTCGAAGATAAGTGAGAATGTAACATTCATACCGTCTATACGAATGTTATCTTCCACCATATCCATTTCGATCAAGTTTTTTCCTGTTCCCGGATAACGCACGTTCTTTAGAGCGTCCAGGATCAATTGTGGATAAAGGGTCATATGTTTGAGTTTATAAGTTTTTGAGTTTATTAGTTTATAAAGTGATGAGTTGATGAGGTGACAAGTGAACAAGATTATTTTTCCTTGTCAACTTGTCAACTCGTTTCTTGTCACCTGTATTTACTTTCCTGCTGCCAACGCACTGCGCTTGCTTCGGTTGAAACTTCTGTATGAATCGTATTCGATTTCAATATCCGGCTCAATAAGCTGTTCGCGTTCTTCACAAACAAACTGAATATATTTGATGTTCAGGCCGCGGTCAAGCCATTGCTGTTCGTAATAAGTTCGGATTGACAGAATATCATCAGCCAGTCCGCAATTATACAAATCGTCAGTGCTGACTTTTACCGGATAATTGTTTGCCTTCGCCATTTCGCATGTGTATGTGTACATGAAATTACTGTCAGTCTTCAGATGAATCAATCCTTCGCCGGATAATATCTCACGATACATCTTCATGAATCTTGTTGAAGTGAGTCGTTTGTTCACTTTCTTCATCTGCGGATCCGGGAATGTTATCCATATTTCCGCAACTTCGCCCGGAGCAAAGAAGTGAGCAATAAGCTCGATGCTAGTTCTGAGGAAAGCAACATTAGTCATTCCTGTTTCCAGCGATTCCTTGGCGCCACTCCACATTCGTGCACCTTTAATATCTACACCGATAAAGTTCTTGTTTGGAAATAATTTCCCCAAACCAACAGTATATTCTCCTTTACCGCAGCCCAGCTCAAGAACAATAGGATTGTCATTCTTGAAGAACTGCTCATTCCAATGCCCGCGCATAGGGAAACCTTCTTCCTTCAATACGCTGAAAGGATATTGGAATACATGCGGATAACCCGCCATATCGTCAAACTTAGCTAATTTATTCTTTCCCATAGTGCAAAGATAGTGAATTATAGAATAGTAAAGCCTGCATAAGATATATTTTATAAATCAATGCAAAAGGAATGTGTTTGTTTCACATAATAAAGTAACTTTGTCTTTTAATTAAGACTAAAATGAAGAAAGCATATACAGTTGAACAGCAAATCTCCATAATGAAATCAAACGGGATGGTGTTTGATAATGAAGAAAAAGCAAAAGAAATTCTCCTTGATGTCGGTTATTATCGGCTTGGATTTTATTCTTTTCCATACGAAATAAAATTCCCATGCCTAGAACACCGAGACCATAAACTGAAACCGGGTACAACATTCAAGAGTGTCTATGATCTTTATGAATTTGATACTAAACTCCGGAGATTGTTGCTTAATGCTCTCGATCGTATCGAAGTCAATATCCGTACAAAACTTATCTATAATATATCGCTTCGTTATATTGATGATCCTTGTTGGTTTGTTAACCGTAAGTATGTAACTTCTAAGTTTGTGAATGACTTTGAAGTACAGGTTTATTCTGCTATGCGTAAAAATTCTATAATACAGCATCATCATGCAAACCACTCGGGAATATATGCTCCTGCATGGAAGACCATTGAGTTTATGACTATCGGTAATATTATAACATTATATGATTCATTGAAAGAACAGGAAGCGAAAGATTTGGTCGCCAACGCCTATGGTTGTTCAAGAGGTGTTTTTTTCAATTATCTTGAAACTATCAGAGTCCTTCGCAACAAGTGTGCGCATGGAGGTTGCATTTACCGTATGGATTTCCCAAAAGGTATTAAACGCTTGCCTGCTGACATTTCTGCAGATTGTAGACACAATATTAAAGGTGGCATAGATGTTGTAAGATATATGCTGGGGTGTATTTCTAAAAAACGAAAAGCTGAATTGGAGAGCGAGATTTATAATCTTGTTAGTTCTGTTCAGACAACTGATGCCAAGAATGTTATAGCACTAACTTCTAAACTCGAATATTGAAGCTATATTATTTTGCTGCATAAAAAATAATATTTACCTTTGTATAAATAAAAGTGCCCGTGCGAGCATAGTCGTCGCATCTGCACTATAAAAAGGAAGTAGAGAAGTCCCAATCGTTGCGATTGGGATTTCTTGTTTTTGATAGTCATGTAATCCGTTTATAAGTTATCTGCTACCTTTGCCACAATTCACGCGACAGTAAATAATATTCTTTAAACCATTACACTCTATTCTCTGTTTTATAATTAATGAATAATAATATGAGTTTATAAGTCTCTTAGTTTTTAAGTTGGTCTAAACTTATAAACTCAAAAACTAACAAACTCAAAAACTCAAAATGGATATAAACAACAACACATTATTACTAGCATTCGGCATGACAATGATTGCCGGGCTTTCAACAGGAATAGGAAGTTTGATAGCATTTGTGGCAAAGCGGACAAACACCAAATTCCTTTCAACTGCATTAGGGCTTTCAGCCGGAGTGATGATTTATGTATCATTTATGGAACTAATGCCGGAATCCGTTCATTTGTTTGAAGAACTTTATCCAGGCAAACAGGCAACAGTCTTTATGCTTTTGGCTTTCTTCGCAGGAATTGCCCTTATAGCATTAATTGACCGCTTGGTTCCTGAAGAAGAAAATCCGCACGAAATACATACAATCAATGATGCAAAGCCTCAGAATCTGAAGCGAACCGGACTGATGATGGCTCTTGCAATCGGTATTCATAATTTCCCTGAAGGTTTGGCAACATTTGCTTCTGCTATGACGAATATAGAGATAGCTTTGCCTATTATGTTCGCTATAGCAATCCATAATATTCCTGAAGGAATAGCCGTTTCCGTTCCGATTTATCATGCCACCGGAAGCCGCCGCAAAGCTTTCTGGTATTCTTTCCTTTCGGGAATGGCTGAGCCGGTTGGAGCATTAGTCGGTTTTCTCTTCCTTATGCCGTTCTGGACTTTGGAAATCAACGCCTCTCTTCTGGCTTTAGTTTCGGGAATTATGGTTTACATCTCGTTCGATGAATTGTTGCCCGGAATGGAAAAATACGGACATCATCATTTGGGTATATTAGGCGTTGTTCTTGGTATGATGGTTATGGCGGTTAGTCTGCTTTTATTATAGTGACAGGTTACGAATTGGCGAAATAACAAGTTGATAAGTATTTAAATCTGGAAAAGAATGTCCTCTTCCTTGTCAACTTATCACAATCACTAATAGGGGTTTTTATTTCTCATGTGTCTTATTGTTGAATAATTTATTAACGACAGGTGTTTTAAATAACTTAAACAATAAGCATATGAGAAATTTTTTACTGACATTGTGTTTTGTTCCGGCTTTTGCCATTGCTTCTTCAGAAAATGGCAATCATATTGAGAAAATGATAAAGATGCAGCCGGAAATAAATCTGTTGAAGAACAGTGAAGCTGTAACTTTGGATTCTGTTTATGTTTATTCGGACGGAATACTTTCTGAAAAGTTGTATTATTCTTATGATACCGAAGGACGCAAAGAATCAGTTGAGAGTAAACAGCTATATTCCATGTCCTCGGAATTCCATCCGGTTTATAAGACGTTGTTCCGCAATTACAAGGAAGACGATAACAACGGAATTTATTGGGAAGAATCTACTTTTAATTACAAGG
This sequence comes from Parabacteroides sp. KHUB-01, assembly GCF_056640935.1. Taxonomy (NCBI): domain Bacteria; kingdom Pseudomonadati; phylum Bacteroidota; class Bacteroidia; order Bacteroidales; family Tannerellaceae; genus Parabacteroides; species Parabacteroides sp. KHUB-01. The sequence continues at coordinate 2,732,382 of NZ_CM153256.1, forward strand.
GAGAAGGGAAATGGATTGAGACTTCACGCTCCAAGAACCACGCTTTGGATAATGGCTTGCAAGATTATTTTGAGGAATACAGCTATATAGACGGAAATTGGGTTAAAACTTGGGTTTGGCAGCCTGTTGAAATAAAAGATAATTATCCTATAGCAGTCGTTGATTCATCATATGAAGGAAATATGTTGACTGTCACAAAAATGACATTGTCTTTCGATGCGGCAAAAAGAGTTGAAAGCAGTGATTATCTTTTATGGGATGAAATTGCAAAAGACTGGATTTTGATGGAGAAAATCAAATTTGAATATAAAGACGCTACCGGAAAGGATTATGTGGTCCGTCATTATGTCCAGGACGATTCCGGTGAATGGAATGACGAATACGGATATATTTATGAATTTGACGAACGTGGAAACCAGATTTTGGAAAAAGCTTATGGCGACTTGGATTCTGAGGATAAGAACCGTAATTTCTATTCCGATTATATTGTGACACATAACGAGAAAATTTCTGCAGACACTCCAGTCCGTTGGCGATTTGACTCATCATCTGATATTCTTGTTGTAGATAATATTTCAGCTTCCAAGCAGAATCTTACATTATATAATATGCAAGGCTTAATAGTTGAATCGCGTTTGTTGCCTGAAGGTAAGTCTGAAATATCTTTCCGGGGTTTGGCGCATGGTATATATATTCTGAGAATCGGAAATGAAGTAAAAAAGATTAGTTATTAGTTTTAGTTTTGATAATAATTAAGTTTACTCAAGTTTAGTAAGCTCAACTTACAGATAACAAGTTGACAAGGAGACAAGTTAACAATGTTCTTAGATAATAAATTGTAAAGTTACAGTTGTTTTTACCTTGTCAACTTGTCTCTGAAACCTTGTCAACTTTCACATCATAATCTGTCTGTTACAATATCCCTATCCAGTTTCCCCTTCACATCAAAGATAATTCCCGGATTCTTAAGTAAAGACAATAGATCAATTTTGTCGAAATATTCGTGGTTCACACACAGGACAACGGCATCATATTTTTTGTTTATGATATCTTGCTTCTGAGTTTCAACCTTGATTCCGTATTCCCGAACAGCTTCATATTGATCAACCCAAGGGTCAAATATTGAAACATTATCAGTGAAATCCCTTAGAGCAGAATATACATCCACAACTTTAGTGTTTCTGATATCCGGACAATTTTCCTTGAAAGTAAAGCCGAGGAGTAGGATTTCAGCATTATTCACCAGAATGCCTTTTGCATTCAGACATTTCACCACTCTGCTTGCCACATAACTTCCCATCGCATCATTCACTCTTCGCGATTCACTCATGATTCGCGGCAGAACTCCGTGGAATTTGGCTTTCTGAATAAGATAATACGGGTCCACACTTATGCAATGTCCGCCAACGAGCCCCGGTTTGAACGGAAGGAAATTCCATTTCGTGCCGGCAGCTTCCAGCACATCCTGAGTGTCGATGTCCATAGCGTGCATCACCATTGCAATTTCATTGATAAAAGCAATATTAACATCACGCTGTGAATTCTCAATTATTTTTGCCGCTTCCGCAACTTTGATAGACGAAGCCTTGAATGTCCCGTTCCTCAGAACAGAATTATAAAGCTCGTCAATTTCCGCAGCAATCTCCGGAGTAGAACCGGAAGTTATTTTCTTTATATTCTCAACTGTATGAATTTTGTCGCCCGGATTGATTCTTTCCGGAGAATAACCCATATAGAAATCCTGGTTAAGCTTCATCCCGGAAATCTTTTCAATAATAGGAGCACAAACATCCTCGGTCATTCCCGGATATACAGTTGACTCATAAATAACTATATCGCCTTTTTTCAGAACCTTTCCCACAGTTTCGCTGGCACCTTTTAGCGGTGTCAGATTCGGCGTGTTCTGATGATTCACCGGAGTAGGAACAGTTACGATATAAACATTACAATCCTTCAGTCTTGTATAATCTGTTGTGCAGCTCAATCCGTTTTTCAAAGCCATGCTTATTTTTTCATCACTGACTTCGCCTGTAGCGTCATGCCCGCTATTCAGATCAGCCACACGATTTAAATTTATATCAAAGCCAATAACTTTATATTTTTGAGAAAACAGGCAGGCTAGGGGAAATCCCACATAACCCAAACCTATTATACCTATGTTATATACTTTCTTCATTTATAGTTCAGCTTTCCTTTTTCTTCGACAAAATTAAAAACAGAATCTTATATGTTCTTATTTATGATGGATAAAATTGATGGAATATATTAATTTATCGGGATAAATGTTAGTAAATACTTTCTTATTATTGTTTGCTGAAGTTGATAATCAGTATTTTAAATTCGATAATTCAGTAATTATTCTTAAAACTAAGTCTAAGTTTGTAAAAACTAAGCTTTAGTTCTTAAAAACTAAGACTGAGTTTATAAAAACTAAAGCTTAGTTTATAGAATATAATTAGTTTTTCAAACTTTGCTTCACTTCTTTTTCAGTTAGCAGGTTAATAAAAAGTCCTGTAGATAATTGATTTCCCCTTCTCCTCTCTTTATAATCCTCTGTGTCTTCGTACCTCTGTGTTTTATCCTCTAAACCCCATATTTCGTCACATAAACCCATTATGTTGAAAAAAAATACCAACTTTCTCTTGCAGATTAATAATTACTACTTAACTTTGCAGCAAATCCTAGACAAATAGCGTTTTGTCGCAACGGGATTACTTATTAGAAAAAATGCAATGCATTTACGGATATTATTCCATGTATTAGAAATCGGCAAAATTTTTAAAGAAGCGGAATGATAGACAATGAATGCTTGCGCTCTGCTGTATTCTTCTTTTTAAGAATATAAGGCTTTGTTGTAGCTTATAGGGAAAAGAACTATACCGTATAGAGCGCGGGCTGTTGTTTTATTATTGCTTCGAGGGCGTTTGCCGATGCCTTAATACATAGTAATAAACGACGGTCAGCGCTTTTTTTATGCTACTATTTATACTGACACTTTAAGGAAAGTGCAGACCGTTGTTTGATAACGAAACAAACGGTCTGCACTTTTTTTGTTTTGCCTTCCTGATGTTTTCTCTCCGTAAATTAATTGTTGAATGAATTTTATTAACTCAATATTAACGATTAAATTTAAGTAATTATGAACAAGAAATTTACTTTTATGGTGGCTGCGCTGTTGGCTGCTGGAAGTTTTTCTTCTAATGTTTTTGCTCAAACTCCTTATGAAAAAGCATTGAAGAATGGAGTAAAGGTTTATTTGGGAAGTAATACAAATCAATTAATGAAAGCTGCAAAAGATCAGGCATTATCTGATGGAACAAAAGTTGCATCATTTCATTATACAGATAGTGATAGTAAAGATATAGCTACTGCTATAAGTGATGCTTCATTATTTGAGATTTCTGATTACGCTTTGTTGGGAACAGAAAAGGCTACATTCAAATTGAAATACGATGGACAGTATGTATATATTAAGAATGATGGAACTTTGAAAGTCGATGGACAGGCAAAAACTGATTTGTTGGGTACATTTCAAATTTCTTTGACTGATGGTAAAGTGACATCTAGTTCTACTATTAATTATTTGAATGCTACTGGTGATGTTCAGAGTACTCAGCTTCAAATTAAATCAACTTCTGATAGCTTTGAGTTTGGAACATCTCAAACTGCAGTTAAAATGTATGTGGCATCTGAAGATGAATTAACTGCTACAGATTTAAATAAGCATTTGGGAAATAATGGTTTTTCTTTAGATTTCCCGTTGGCAGAAGGTGAACCAGCATTTACAGATGGTAATATTTTTGCACAGCCAATGAAGGCATTCTATTTTGCAAATACAGATTATGCACCAGAAGCAGGAACTTATTTTGCAGTAAAATATCCTGCTGATGGTAAAATAGATTCTAAAGCAGATTTTAATGCATCAACTTTCATCGTAGTAGATCCAACAGCAAATTATGAAATTCATGAAGCAGATGCTGAAAACGGTATTGGTTTCAAATTCCGTACATTAACAGGTTTGAATATTGCAGCATCAAGTAGTGCAGATGCTAAAAAAGGACAGGTTCCAGCTGTTAATGCATTGTTTACAGTAACAGAAACAGACCCAACAAATGCAGCAGGAAAAATGGCAGTAACAATGGGTCAAATTAAATATGTAAATGAAGATAAAGATGGATTTGAGACAGCAACAGGCGAAGTCGCAGTTGGTGTAGTTAAAGATCAGAAGAAAAACTACTTGACTACTGTTGAAAAAGCTAATGCTTTAGATGCTGTATTTGCTTCTTCGTCAATTGTTAAAGCTGAAGATTTGTTGAAAGCTGATAAACCAGCTGTGTATAATATTCAGTTTACAAGTAAATTGGCAGATGTTACTATCACTTCAAATTCAGAATATGGTAAATATTTGCAGTCATATAGTGATGGTTCGTCTTGGTCTTTACAAGCTAATGGTACTGCTTTCTTGAAACTAAATAATCCTATTGCTCAATGGACAATTTCAAATGTGGAGGATAATGAATTTACATTCCGTAATCGTCAGAGCGGTGTAGAAATTAAGATGACTCTTAATAAATTGTCTAATGGCGATTATTTGGTTCTTGACGGAACAACTGATGCTGTAACAGTTGGATGGTTAAATAATGGAGAATATGATAATACCACTAAAACTATTGCAACAGGTATTGTTGGTACAACTATTAAGTTGATTGAAACAACTATTAATACAACTGCAGGTTATGCAACAATTGCTGATGAAAATTTGCAGAGTCTTGCAACTTTGAAATTTAACAAACCAGATGATATTACTGCTGATGATTTGTTTGTAACATTAGAAGGTAGTGGCAAGAAAGTAGTAGTAAATAAGGATGATTCAAAAGCTGCACAATTTGAAGTGGTTAAATTTGATGGAGCAACATCTGAAAGTGAAGTAGCAGTAACTGACACCTTGTATACTGTAAATGGTTTTGCTTATTGGAATGCAAAAGATAAGAAAGTAGAAACAAAAGTTGCAGGTGATACTTTGGCTGTAGTTACTTATGCATTTAAACAGTATACTAACGATGGTAAGAACTGGTATTTGAACGCTAATGCTTCTAATGTTGTTGAACTTGTTGCCGGTGAAGCTCCAGCTAAGTTTATCTTGAAGGAAAACTTGAATGGTTCTTATTCATTACTTCAAGCTGATAAATTTACTCATACAGCTGCTAATGCAAATGTATTCTCAGTAAGTGCTAATGGTACATTGGCATATACCAATACGCTTTATGATGCAGTTGCTGATCAGAAAAATATTGTTCGTGACTTCTCAATTGTTACAGAAGCTCCAACACCATCATTGAATCATGTTCCTCAGCATGTTGCTTTGAATAGCACATTAGGATATGTTGCAATGAGTGAAGCTGGTGATGCAATTGTTGCACCTGTATCTTCATTGAAAGCTGAATATACTAAGGATGATTTGACATTCTGGTTGGATACAACAGATTCTAAGGCTTATACACCTTCATTCTATATTTCTAAAGGTGTTAAAGATGCAACAGATCGTATGTTCTTGTATAATGCTGTAGACTCTGCTTATCACTATGATGAGGCAACTGCAAGTATTATTACAGATTATGATTATTTGATGCCGAATAAATCAACTGTTAAGGCTATATTCCAAGCTGCTACATTGAAAGATTCTGAAACTATGGTAGTAAATACTAAAGATATTACTGCTGACAATGGTTTGAATAACTTCAAATTCCAGATTATTCAAAAGACAGAAGATTCTGAAGGCGAATATGTTGTTAAGAGTGTACGTGATAATAATTACCTAATGAATGTAAATGGTAAGTTAGGATTCACACTTAATAAGGAAAACGCTTTAGTTGTAGCAGTTGAAGAAATGGAAGCTCCAACATCTAACGAATCAGTATCTGCTTCTGAAGTTAAAGTTGTTGCTAACGACGGTTCTATCGTAGTTAAGAACGCTGCAGGTAAGAACGTAGTAGTATCTACAATCTTGGGTCAGGTAGTAGCTAACGAAGTATTGACATCAGACAACGCAACAATCAACGTACCTGCTGGTATCGTAGTAGTTGCAGTTGAAGGTGAAAGCTTCAAAGTAAATGTAAAATAAGTTTATAAGTTAATGAGTTTTTGAGTTTGTAAGTTCAATCTTACAACTCAAAGCTCAAAACGAAATAATCTTAAAAACAGGCGGGAGCGGAAAGACTCTCGGGAAAAGATGCCCGCTGAATCTTGCTGCTCCCGTTCTTTTAAAACAATAATCCTTATAACTGACGACTGATGATTAAAAAGAAATTAAGTAACTCGTGAGAGTGAAACCTTTAATTTTTAGTTATTAATAATAATAGTGTAATTAAAAGTTCTAAGCCCGCAAAAAGTAATTCCGTGAGGAATGAAAGGGCGTGTGAATAAAAATTAAATGTCTAAGGAAGGCTGTTTCTCTTCGGAGGAGCAGCCTTTCGTTATTAAATTGAAAATTGAGAATTGAAAATTGAAAATTAAAAAAACACGGAGACACGGAGGAAAAACTGTTCCATCGGATTTGCAATCCGATGGAATATATATTCGGGATTTGTAATCCCGTTAAAAAGTGTATTTCAAATCCACCAACATTATCCAACGGATTGCAAATCCGTTGGAACAGGAAAGCGACTGTTTATTATATTTATGTATGAGTGTAATTGATAAAAAACACTAATTTCCACGCCTAATACACTATAAAGCTCTGTAATGCGTTAGATTAATATTATTTTTGCGTTTTGTATGCATATATGCATAGTATTGATAAAAAATCAGTATAGATGAAAGTTATATCTTGGTTATCCTTATACTTGCTGGCAGGAGGAATGTCAGTAATGGCATCAGAACAGGATTCTGTGGTTATGACAGTGGCAGGAAAGCCTGTCAAAATAGATGAGTTTCTTTTTATGGCTAAGAAGAACGGGGCTGTTAATCTTTCGGATGCGAAAGAGAGAGCTTCGTTCGTTGAATTATATAAGAATTTCAAGCTGAAGGTGGCAGAAGCTGAGGCGGAAGGAGTTGACAAGACTTCGTCATTCAAGGAAGAATTGTCGGAATATCGCAGTCAGCTGATTTCGGAATTCCTTTCGGACGAGGAAGCTGAAGACCGTGTGGTAAGGGCTGAGTTCGACCGCATGAAAGAAATGGTTGAATGTAGCCATATACTTTTCAGATTGCCTGAGCAGACAGTTTCGAATGATACATTGCCTGTATATAATAAGGCAATGGAAGCTTACGAACGTATAAAAGCTGGAGAGGATTTCCAGAAGGTTGCGCAGGAATATGTTGCCGCCGATAAGGAACATGTGGCTTATGAATATGTTTACAGACTTTTGCCAATGCAGACAGTGAAGGCTTTTGAGAATGTAGTTTTCACTATGCCGGTCGGAAGTGTGACTGCTCCAGTTCGTACAAAGATGGGATTCCATATTATAAAGCTTCATTCAAAGCCTGCAAATCCGGGAAAGATTCGAGTTGCTCATATTTTACTTTCTTTCAAGAAGGATGGAAGTGCAGAGGATTCGCTTCAGGTGAAAAAGGATGCAGAGAAAATGTATGAAGAATTGATTGCCGGAGCAGACTTTGCAGAGATGGCAAAGAGCCGTTCGGCTGATGTGCAGTCTGCAAAGAGGGGCGGAGAACTTCCGGCTTTCAATCCAGGAACTATGGTGAGAGAGTTTGAGGAAGCTGCTTATGCCTTGAATAAGGAAGGCGAACTGTCGGAGCCAGTGAAATCGAAATTCGGATATCATATAATCAAACTTATATCTAAGGAAGGTTTGCCTGAGTATGACAAAGAATCAAAGAGACTGAGAAGACTAATGGCGCAGGGCGAAAGAAACTTTGAGCTATATCAGGCTTTTGACGACAGAATGAAGGCTGAGTATGGATATAAGCTGAATGAAAAATCATACGCACAGCTTCAGGCTTTGTGTGATGAGTATTTCCCGACGTCGAAAGAGTTTTATGATAAGGCTAAGGACATGAGCGATGTTTTGTTCGTGATTGACGGTAAGGAGTTTCTTCAGAAAGACTTTGTAAATTATATGCAAAGATGCCCATTCTCGACAAAGACATATTCCGGTGATTTTATGCACGAAGTGTTTGAACTTTATGTAAGGGAAATATTGACTTCAGTTGAAAAGAGTAATCTGAAGAAAAAACATCCGGAATTTGATTTGCTTATGAACGAATATCGTGACGGAATACTTTTGTTTGAGATTAGTAACAGAAAAATCTGGTCGAAACCGGCAGAAGAGCAGAAAGCTCTTGAAGAAGCCTGGATAAAAGAGCTGGAGAAGAAGTATCCTGTTGAGATAAACCAAAAAGTATTAAAAAGAATATCAAAGAAATGATAGTCAGAAATGCATTGATATGGTTGGCGGGTATTTTCTTTCTGCCCTTAATCTCGTGTACTGATAAAGCTCCGAGAAGTAAGGGGGATGCATTGGTGTCGGTAGGACAGCATACTTTGACAGCATTTGAGGTGAAAAAACTCATACCTAAAACTCTTTCGTCGCAGGACAGTCTTATGATGGCTGAAAGTTATGTGAAGAAATGGGTAAAAAATGCTCTTATATATGATTTGGCAAACAAGCATCTGGAAGATGAAAAAGAAGAAATAGACAGGCTTGTCGATGCATACCGGCAGTCGCTGATGAGTCATAAATATGAGGAAAAGCTTGTTGAAGAAAGATTGTCTGCCGAGATATCTGATAAGGAAATTTCCGACTATTATGAAACTAACAAGGAATCATTCCTGCTTGAGGAAGATATTGTGAAAGGTCTGTTTCTGAAAGTGCCTTCGGATGCGCCGGGATTGTCTGATTTAAAGAAATGGTGTAATTCGGGAGGTGACGAATTAATTGAAAAAATAGAGAAATATAGTTTGCAGAATGCGGTTATTTATGACTATTTTTACGACCGATGGATGAGCGGCGAGGAAATTGCTGAAAATATGCCGGTCAAGAAATCAGAATTTAACCGTATGCTGAAAACGGATAAACTCATTGAGGTGTCGGATTCTGCGTATTGCTATCTTCTTAAAGTCAAAGAAGTGGAATTCAAAGGAAACCGTGCGCCTTTTGATTATGCGTCGGCGCAGATAAAGGAAATACTTTTGTCGCAACGTAAATCAGAATTTCTGAGAAGTTTTGAAGAAGAAATATATAATGAGGCAATACGCAAAGGAAATGTGAAATTCCATGGCGAGGACCTCTAAAATAAATGAAAATAAAAATCGGATGAAAAAGTTATTATTTACTTTGCTTTTGGCATGCAGTATAGTGGAAGTAAAAGCTCAGGATAATGTCATTGACGAAGTTGTCTGGGTTGTAGGTGATGATGCGATTTTGCGTTCAGATGTAGAGTCACAGCGATTGTATATGTTGAATTCCGGTGAAAAGTTGGACGGCGACCCTTATTGTGTGATACCGGAACAGATGGCAATACAGAAGCTTTATTTGAATCAGGCTAAAATAGATAGTGTTGAAGTTCCCGAAGCTCAAGTTATCCAGAGTGTTGAGCAATGGATGAACTTCGTAATCAACCAGATTGGTTCAAAGGAAAAGGTTGAAGAATACTTCAATAAGAAGATGCCTCAGATTAAGGAGGAAAGAACTGAAACGATTCGCGAACAGCAGATTGTTCAGGAAATGCAGCGTAAGCTGGTAGGTGAGATTAAGCTAACACCTTCGGAGGTAAGAAAATATTTCAATGAATTACCTCAGGATAGTTTGCCAAATATTCCTTCTACAGTTGAGGTTCAGATAATAACAATGGAACCTAAGATTCCGATGGAAGAAGTTGATGCCATCAAGTCGAGATTACGTGAGTTTACTGAACAGGTTACTTCCGGTGAACGTGAATTCTCAGCCTTGGCGCGTTTGTATTCAGAAGACCCTGAATCTGCAAAAAGAGGTGGTGAACTTGGTTTTACAGGAAAAGCTTTGCTAGCTCCTGAGTTCGCAAATGTAGCTTTCAACCTTAATGATCCAAAACGTGTTTCTCAGATTGTACAGACTGAATTTGGTTATCACATTATTCAGCTTATTGAAAAAAGAGGTGACCGTATCAATTGCCGCCATATTTTGTTGAAACCGAAAGTTTCGGATTCTGAATTAACAAAGACATTGGCAAAAATGGATACATTATATAATGATTTGCAGGCTAACAAATTCTCTTTTGAAGAAGCCGCAACTTTCCTTTCTGCTGATAAAGATACGCGAAACAACAGAGGTTTGATGGTGAACCAGAATTATGAAAGTGCAAACAACGGAACACCAAAATTCGAAATGCAGGAACTTCCGCAGGAAGTAGGTAAAGTGGTTTATGAAATGAAAGTAGGAGAAATTTCCAAACCATTTACTATGATAAATAAAAGTCAGAAAGAAGTTGTAGCTATTGTTAAGCTTAAGGCAAGAACTGAGGCTCATAAGGCTAACCTTGCTGAGGACTATCAGGCTTTGAAGGCAATAGTAGAAAATAAGAAGAAAGAAGAGTTATTAAACGAGTGGATTAAGAAGCAGCAAAAAACAACCTATGTACGAATTAGTGACGGTTGGAAAAACTGCGATTTCCGTTACCCTGGTTGGATTAAGGAATGAGACTTGTTGTAAATTTAATAGTGTGTTTTCTGTGTCTGAGTTCTTATGTTTTTTCTCAGACACAAGATACATTAAAGCAGAAAAAGACTAAAGTTTATCTTGAACACGCAAATACATTGTCGTTCGATAAAGAAGTTATGGCGGATGCACAGGTGCTGAATGGTGATGTGTGCTTTCGCCATGACAGTTCATATATGTATTGCGACAGTGCATATTTCTTTGAGAAGACTAATTCCCTGGAAGCTTTCAGTAATGTGAGAATGGAACAGGGTGATACACTTTTTGTGTATGGTGATTATCTTTTCTATGACGGTAATGCCCAAATTGCATATCTTAGAAATAATGTAAGAATGGAGAACCGACAGGTTACGCTTTTCACCGATAGTCTTAATTATGAGAGAATAGCCAATATCGGTTATTATTTTGATGGCGGTCTTATTGTTGATTCGTTGAATGAGTTGTCTTCATTTTACGGACAATATTCTCCGGCAACTAAACTGGCGATATTCAATGATAGCGTTCGTCTGGAAAATCCGAACTTTACTTTGTATTCTGATACACTACATTATAATACTGACACAAAATTATCTACTATACTTGGCCCTTCTGTTATTGTTTCGGACAGTGGTGTTATACATTCTTCTTTGGGATGGTATAATACAATTGATAATACAGCAATGCTGCTTGACCGTTCGGAGATAACTTCGGGAAACAAGATTCTAATAGGTGATTCTATCGCATACGACCGTGATGCTGGTTTTGGTGAAGTGTTCGGCAGCATGTCAATTGAAGATACGTTGCAGAATGTTATGTTGCGAGGCAATTATGGATATTACAACGAGAAAACAGGTTATGCTTTTGCAACTGACAGTGCATCTTTCCTGGAATATTCGCAAGGAGATACTTTGTATCTGAGAGCTGACACTTTGGAAATGATGACTATTGACTCAACATACCGTGAAGTCAAGGCTTTTTACGGAGTACGCTTCTTCAGAACAGATATTCAGGGAGTGTGCGATTCTATGCAATTCAACTCCAGGGACTCTATATTATATATGTATAATGACCCTGTAATCTGGAATGAGCAATATCAGCTGTATGGTGATACTATACTTTTATATATGAACGATTCCACAATAGATCATGCACATGTGAAGCAATTTGCATTTGCTATACAGGAATTGGATACAGCATACTACAATCAGCTTAAAGGAAATGACCTTAAGGCTTATTTCAACGGACAAGCTGTAAGACAGATTGATGTTGAAGGAAATGCAGAGTCAATCTTTTATCCGATAGAGAATGATGGCTCAATGGTTGGACTTAATGCCACAAAAAGCGGATATCTTACTATTTGGGTAAAAGACAATAAGCTGGAAAAACTTAAAATATGGCCTTCTCCGGTCGGTTCTATGACTCCGATACCGGACTTGAAGCCTTCACAGAAAACCTTGAAAGACTTCATGTGGTTTGACTATCTTAGACCATTGAGTAAAGACGATATTTTTGTCGTTAAGAAAAGAAAAGTGCAAGACAGGCCAAAAAGAAGCAATAAATTCGTACATTAGCAGTGTGAGAGTAAACTCACGAGCAAATAAACTTTAAAACTAACGATTATGGCACTTTTTTCATTTTATAATGTTCGTAAACCTCGTCAGTTCGAGCATAAACCGATTTATTGGGATCCTCACAAGGAAGCCATGGAAGAGCGCATAAGCAAAATAAAGCGTGAGATGGGAATGGAAGAATCGCCTGAGGATTATAAACCTTCTATAAAAGGTACCTTTATCGAAGGTACAACGCATCTGAAGAGAAGCCGTGGAAGGGGAGATGATGCCCGAAGCCGACAGTATAAGAATGTGAAACTGATTGTTGCATTGGCTGTTTTGGCAGTCTTGTTTTGGTATTTATTCTGGCAATGAGTGATATAATACATCTATTGCCGGATAATATAGCCAATCAGATTGCCGCCGGCGAAGTTATACAGCGTCCGGCATCAGTTGTAAAGGAACTTGTTGAGAATGCAATAGATGCTGGAGCAAGTTCAATACAAGTTATAATAAAGGATGCCGGAAAAACATTGATTCAGGTTGTTGATAATGGAAAGGGTATGTCGGAAACGGATGCGAGAATGTCGTTCGAACGTCATGCCACTTCCAAGATTTCGTGTGTTGATGATTTGTTTTCTTTGCATACTATGGGATTCCGAGGTGAGGCTTTGGCTTCAATAGCGGCTGTTGCCCAGGTTGAATTGAGGACAAGGATTAAAGGTGCGGAATTCGGGACTAAATTACACATCTCCGGTTCGAAAGTGGAATTGTCTGAACCTGACGCTTGTGCTGAAGGTTCTGTATTCTCTGTCAAGAATCTTTTCTTCAATGTTCCAGCACGACGAAAGTTCTTGAAATCAAATGAAACAGAATTCAGACATATAATTACTGAGTTTGAACGTGTTGCTTTGGTTAACCCTTCAATTTCCATGTCGTTGTTCCATAATGATACTGAGATATTGAATCTTCCTTCTTCAGGGTTACGTCAAAGGATTGTAAATATAAATGGAAAGGCTTTCAATCAGAAATTGCTGTCGCTTGAGGCTGAAAGTTCTCTGGTTTCGATAACCGGCTTTATTGGTCGTCCGGATACAGCAACTAAACGTGGTGCTTTACAGTATTTCTTTGTTAATGGGAGATTTATGAAGCATCCGTATTTTCATAAAGCTGTAATGCAAGCTTACGACCAGCTTATTCCTCCGGGAGAAATGCCTAGTTATTTCATTTATATGAATCTTGATCCGTCCACAATAGATGTGAATATCCATCCCACAAAGACGGAAATAAAGTTTGAGAATGAACAGCCGATATGGCAAATCCTGTTGGCAGCAACTCGTGAAACTCTTGCAAAGTCCAGTGCAATACCAACTCTTGATTTCAACTCTGCAGATTCTATAGATATACCTTTGTATAATCCAACAAAAGAAACTGAGCAGAGAGAGAGACCGAGAGTTCAGTTGAATTCCGGATATAATCCTTTTAATCCTCCAGCAGCTTCTATTCCTTCATTCGGCGGTGGGGGAGAAAGAGAACATACTTCTTCAAGAAGTGAATTTGACTGGGCACAATTATATGAAAGTTTCGAATCTGATAGAGAAAAGGCAATCAATACAGATTTTGAACAGTCAGAACCTGTGGAGAAGAATATGTTTGAAGAAACATTGATGCCTTGCTATCAGTATAAGAATCATTATATAGTGACTTCGCTTAAATCTGGTTTGGCGCTTATAGATCAGCATAGGGCTCATATTCGTGTGCTTTTCGAGCAATATAAACAAAGTATATCACAGAAAAGAGGATTGTCGCAGCAGATGCTTTTCCCGGCTATTGTAGAATTTACGCCATCTGAGAATGCATACCTTCCTTTGTTGTTGGAGGATCTTTCATTTGCTGGTTTTGACCTTTCTGATTTAGGAGGTGGAAGTTATTCTATCAACGGCATTCCATCAGGAATGGAAGGAACAGACTGTGTGAAATTACTGAAGGAAATAGTTTTGAAAGCAATTGAAACAGGAAGTAAGGTTAATGATGAAGTATCAGATATGGTAGCCTTTTCTTTGGCATCTGCTCAGGCTATACCGATAGGAAAGCCAATGACTGCAAAAGAAATGGATCATTTGCTTGCCTCGCTTTTTGTATGCTCAGACTCAAATCTGACTCCGGATGGAAAAACTATTATGACTATTTTCTCTAATGACGAAATTGATAAAAGATTCGGAAGATAATAAGTAGGAGCTCATAATTAACGTGAGTTCGACGAATTCTGAACTATCTAGCAAGGCTGAAAGCCTTTTTATAGCCCAGGGCTCACGCCCTGGGCTATAAAAAGGCTTTCAGCCTTAATATTATGTCCTTTTTCCGGAATAATCCATTCTTCAAATCTGTTAGTATTTTTTTATAGAGTAATACTCTCCAAGTCATCCGGAACATATACCGGATTCTTGAATTCAAGTTTTGCTTCTTCAGTATATTTAATTTTTCTTTCTGCTATTGTTTTGTCCTCTGTATGATATAGAATGAGGTTCTTTATGCCAAGGGAAGCTGCTGTTCGTGCAGCGTCGATAGCTGTACTGTGATGTTTTTCGTAAGGCTTGAAAATATCCCTGTCTCTATATAAGCAGAAAGCTTCGCTCATCATCCAGTCGGCATTTTCTACATATTCCTTATTGTTTGGATTATATGGTTCGTCTCCCAGGAAAGCTAGTATTTTGTCTTTATCATATTCAATCCTTAATCCATATTGCTTTTCTTTTGTCGATTCAATGTCGAAACAAGTGCATTTTACTCCTGCAGCTTCGAATGAGTCTCCTTTGTCAAGTTTGTTTAGAATAATCCTGTTACCAATGAATGCTACTATTTTTTTAGGAAGAGTAGATTTGCATATCCATTCTGTAACGTTAATCACTTTGTCGTGTCCGTAAACATTAAGATTACCTGAATATGCATTCTTTTGCATTAGCTGTGCGATTGCACGGATAATCCAAACTGCACCGAGCAAATGATCTGTGTGAGCATGAGAAATGAATAATTCATGTATGTCGGTTAGCGAAATATTTGCTTTTTCTAATTGTGATAGTATTCCGTTGCCTCCGCCAGCATCGACTAAGAAAATACCTTTTTCTGTATGCAAACAAAAGCAAGTGTTATAACATTTAGTTACCGCTGCATTACCAGTCCCTAACATTGTAATCTTGGTTTCATATTTTCCCATTTTGTTTCTTACTTTATCTATATTATTAATGTATAGTTTATCTATTAGCAAAGATACATTAGAGTTTTAGTATCGAACCTTTTTTATGATATACAACATATAAATCCCATTGTTAAATAAATATAAAATAGCAAATTTCTATGGTTTGTAGACAAATAAAATATTGCAGAATGAGAACAAATGCGTAACTTTGCAACGTTTTAAGCGAGGGGTATGTAAAAACTATGTTAATCTTATGATTTATGAGTAGATATTACTATCCTTGTGCCTGAAAATAAGAATTGAAAGTTATAATATCACAATCAAAGTTTAATAAAAAAGAAAAGAAATGCCTACAATTCAGCAATTAGTTAGAAAAGGAAGGGAAACTTTGGTGGAAAAAGGTAAATCACCTGCGTTGGATTCATGTCCACAGAGACGTGGCGTTTGCGTACGTGTTTACACAACAACACCTAAGAAACCTAACTCTGCAATGCGTAAAGTAGCGAGAGTACGTTTGACAAATGGTAAAGAAGTAAACTCTTACATCCCAGGAGAAGGACACAACTTGCAGGAACACTCAATCGTTTTGGTTCGTGGTGGTCGTGTTAAGGACCTTCCAGGTGTTCGTTACCACATTGTTCGCGGTACTTTGGATACAGCTGGTGTAAATGGTCGTACACAGCGTCGTTCAAAATACGGTGCTAAGCGTCCTAAACCAGGTCAGGCTCCTGCAGCAAAGGGTAAAAAATAAGAATAACCCATTATTCCTTTCAAACTGAGAATTTAAATTTAGTATTAAAGCTGGTTTGAGTATTTGGATAGGCTAATAGGTTGAGTAAATGGTTCGGCGGAACTGTTGAAGACAAATAAAAGGCAACCAAAGAAAGAAACGAAATTTTTGAAAAGAAATGAGAAAAGCAAAACCAAAGAAAAGACAGGTATTGCCAGATCCTGTTTTCGGTGATGTAAAGGTTACGAAATTCGTTAACCATTTGATGTACGATGGCAAGAAAAATACTGCCTTCGAAATTTTCTATTCTGCTCTTGAAGCAGTTAAGGCTAAATTGCCTAATGAAGAAAAGTCTGCACTTGAAATTTGGAAAGCTGCACTTGACAATATTACCCCTCAAGTTGAAGTTAAATCACGCCGTGTCGGTGGAGCTACATTCCAGGTACCTACTGAGATTCGCCCGGATCGTAAAGAGTCAATCTCTATGAAGAACCTTATCATCTTCGCTCGTAAGCGTGGTGGTAAAACTATGTCTGATAAGTTGTCTGCTGAAATCGTTGATGCATTCAACAATCAGGGTGGTGCGTTTAAGAGAAAAGAAGATATGCACCGTATGGCTGAAGCTAACCGTGCATTCGCTCACTTCAGATTTTAATTTATCAAATTAAGGAGATTTTATACATGGCAACAAAAGCTGACGAACAATTGAAGTATACCAGAAACATCGGTATCATGGCGCACATCGATGCAGGAAAGACTACAACTTCAGAACGTATTCTTTTCTATACTGGTCTGACTCACAAAATTGGTGAAGTTCATGACGGTGCTGCAACTATGGACTGGATGGAGCAGGAACAGGAACGTGGTATCACTATCACATCTGCTGCTACTACAACATTCTGGAAGTATGCTAATGATAAATATAAAATTAACTTGATTGACACTCCGGGACACGTAGACTTTACTGTAGAAGTTGAACGTTCATTGCGTATCTTGGATGGTGCTGTAGCTGCATTCTGTGCTGTTGGTGGTGTAGAACCTCAGTCAGAAACAGTATGGCGTCAGGCTGATAAATATAATGTACCTCGTATCGGTTATGTAAACAAAATGGACCGTTCTGGTGCAAACTTCTTTGAAGTAGTTCGCCAGGTTAAGGATGTTTTGGGTGCTAATCCTTGTCCAATTCAGATTCCAATCGGTGCTGAAGAAACTTTCCGTGGTGTTGTTGACTTGGTTAGAATGAAAGCTATCCTTTGGCACGATGAAACTATGGGAGCTGAATATTCAGTAGAAGATATTCCTGCAGAATTGCAGGCTGAAGCTGAAGAATGGAGAGACAAAATGTTGGAAGTATTGGCTGAATGTGATGATGCTTTGATGGAAAAATACTTTGATGATCCTTCAACAATTACTGAAGATGAAATCAAGGCTGCTATCCGCAAAGGTACATTGTCAATGGCTATCAACCCAATGATTTGTGGTTCTTCATTCAAGAACAAAGGTGTTCAGACATTGCTTGATGCAGTTTGTGCATATTTGCCAAGCCCTGAAGATACTCCTGCAATTGAAGGTACTGATCCAAGAGATCCTGATAAGGTTGTTGTTCGCAAGCCATTGTTTGAAGAACCATTGACAGCATTGGCATTTAAGATTGCTACTGACCCATATGTAGGTCGTTTGTGCTTCTTCCGTGTATATTCAGGTTCTATGAACGCTGGTTCATATGTTTTGAATACTCGTTCTGGTAAGAAAGAACGTATTTCTCGTTTGTTCCAGATGCACTCTAACAAACAGAACCCAATGGAAGTTATCGGTTGTGGTGATATAGGTGCAGGTGTAGGTTTCAAAGATATCCGTACAGGTGATACATTGTGTGACGAAGAACATCCAATCACACTTGAATCAATGGAATTCCCAGAACCAGTTATTGGTATTGCTGTTGAACCTAAGACTCAGAAAGACTTGGATAAATTGGGTATGGGATTGGCTAAGTTGGCTGAAGAAGACCCAACATTCCGTGTTCAGACTAACGAGGAAACAGGTCAGACAGTTATCAGCGGTATGGGTGAGTTGCACTTGGATATCATTATCGACCGTTTGAAACGTGAATTCAAGGTTGAATGTAATCAGGGTAAACCTCAGGTTACTTACAAAGAAGCAATTACTCAGCCAGTTGAATTGCGTGAAGTATATAAGAAACAGTCTGGTGGTCGTGGTAAGTTCGCTGATATCATCGTTCGCATCGAACCAGCTTCAGAAGGTTTCGAAGGCACTTTGGAATTCATCGATGAAGTTAAGGGTGGTAACGTTCCAAAAGAATTCATCCCTTCAGTTCAGAAAGGTTTCGAAAAAGCAATGAAGAATGGTGTTTTGGCTGGATACCCACTTGATAAGTTGAAAGTAACTTTGATCGATGGTTCATATCACCCAGTAGACTCTGACCAGTTGTCATTCGAAATCGCAGCTATCCAGGCATTCAAG
Source organism: Parabacteroides sp. KHUB-01 (assembly GCF_056640935.1). Taxonomy (NCBI): domain Bacteria; kingdom Pseudomonadati; phylum Bacteroidota; class Bacteroidia; order Bacteroidales; family Tannerellaceae; genus Parabacteroides; species Parabacteroides sp. KHUB-01. The sequence goes on from NZ_CM153256.1 coordinate 2,750,973, forward strand.
AATGCATGTGAAAAAGCTGGTCCTTGTTTGATGGAACCAATCATGCAGATGGAAGTTGTTACTCCTGAAGAAAGCATGGGTGATGTAATCGGTGACTTGAACAAACGTCGTGGTCAGGTTGAAGGTATGGAATCAAGCCGTACAGGTGCTCGTATCGTAAAAGCTAAAGTTCCATTGGCTGAAACATTCGGTTATGTAACAGCTTTGCGTACTATCACTTCAGGTCGTGCAACATCTTCAATGCAGTTCTCTCACTATGCTCAGGTATCTTCTTCTATTGCTAAGCAGGTATTGACAGAAGTTCAGGGACGTGCTGATTTGATCAAATAATGTTTCGAAATTCATAAAATAAAAAATATGAGCCAAAAGATCAGAATTAAATTGAAGTCTTATGATTATTCTTTGGTTGATAAGTCAGCTGAGAAAATCGTAAAGACTGTAAAGGCTACAGGTGCAGTTGTTAGCGGTCCAATTCCTCTTCCAACACACAAACGTATCTTTACTGTGAACCGCTCAACTTTCGTAAACAAGAAATCTCGTGAGCAGTTCGAATTGTCATCTTATAAGAGATTAATCGACATCTACAGTTCAACAGCAAAAACAGTTGACGCATTGATGAAACTGGAATTGCCAAGTGGTGTAGAAGTAGAAATTAAAGTGTAAGTATTTAAATTTTAAGTGAAATGCCAGGATTATTAGGAAAGAAAATCGGAATGACATCCGTTTTCAGTGCCGAGGGAAAAAATCTTCCATGCACTGTTATCGAAGTAGGTCCTTGTGTTGTTACACAGATCAAAACTTTGGAAAATGATGGCTACGAAGCTTTGCAGCTTGGTTTTGTTGACAAAAAAGAAAAGCATACAACAAAACCTGAAATGGGTCACTTCCAGAAAGCAGGTGTAACTCCCAAGAGATACTTGGCCGAGTTCAAAAATTTTGAAGGCGAATACAAACTGGGTGATGTAATCACAGTTGACTTCTTGGAAGATGCAGGCTTCGTTGATGTAGTAGGTACTTCTAAGGGTAAAGGTTTCCAGGGTGTAGTTAAACGTCATGGTTTTGGTGGTGTAGGTCAGACTACTCACGGTCAGCACAACCGTGCTCGTAAGCCGGGTTCTATCGGTGCTTGTTCTTACCCTGCAAAGGTATTCAAGGGCATGCGCATGGGTGGACACATGGGTAACGAACGTGTAACTATCCAGAACTTGCAGGTGATCAAGGTAATGCCGGAACATAATCTTCTTTTGTTGAAGGGTTCTGTTCCAGGAGCAAAAGGTTCAATCTTATTAATTCAAAAGTAATGGAACTGAGCGTATTAAATATTAAAGGTGAAGATACCGGAAGAAAGGTAACTTTGAACGATGCTATCTTCGGCATTGAACCGAATGATCATGCGATCTACTTGGACGTTAAGCAGTTTTTGGCTAATCAGCGTCAGGGAACACATAAGTCAAAAGAAAGAAGTGAAGTATCAGGTAGTACACGTAAATTAATCCGCCAGAAAGGTGGTGGTGGTGCACGCCGTGGTGATATCAATTCTCCTCTTTTGGTAGGTGGTGGCCGTGTTTTCGGTCCTCGTCCACGTACTTATGAGTTCAAATTGAACAAGAAAGTAAAGAGCTTGGCTCGTAAGTCAGCTTTGTCTTACAAAGCACAGAATAATGCAATTGTTGTAGTTGAAGACTTCACTATGGAAGCTCCTAAAACTAAAGAATTTATAACAATTGCTAAAAACCTAAAAGTTGCTGACAAAAAGCTGCTTATGGTTTTACCAGAGAAGAATAATTGTGTATATTTGTCTGCTCGCAATTTGAACAAGGCAAATATTGTAACAGTATCAGATCTTAACACTTATAACGTGCTTGATGCAGCTAATGTTGTTTTGACTGAAAGTTCTGTTGCAGCTATTGAAAAACTGTTTAACGCATAAGGAGTAAAGAAATGGGAATTATCATTAAGCCTATAGTAACTGAGAAGCAGACAGCGATTACAGAAAAGTTCGCTAATCGTTTTGGTTTTCGCGTTTCTCCTAATGCCAACAAATTGGAGATCAAAAAAGCAGTAGAAAGCATGTATAACGTTACAGTAGTTGATGTGAATACCATTAACTACTCTGGTAAGAAAAAAAGCCGTTATACTAAGTCTGGTATCATCAATGGTAAGCAGGCAGCTTTCAAGAAAGCAATCGTAACGTTGAAAGAAGGAGAAACAATTGATTTCTTTAGTAATATCTAAAAAAAGAAATGGGAATACGTAAATTAAAGCCCACAACACCGGGGCAGAGACACAAAGTTATTGGTGCATTTGATAAAATCACTGCAAGTACACCAGAGAAGTCTCTTGTAGTAGGTAAGAAAAGTACAGGTGGTCGTAACAACACTGGTAAAATGACAATGCGTTACATCGGTGGCGGTCACAAACAGAAGTACAGATTTATCGATTTCAAGAGAAACAAAGATGGCATTCCTGCAACAGTTAAATCAATCGAGTACGATCCAAACCGTACATCACGTATTGCACTGTTGTATTACGCTGACGGAGCTAAAAGTTATATCATCGCTCCTAATGGATTGGAAGTTGGCCAGACAGTGGTTTCAGGTAGCGATGCAGCTCCTGAGGTAGGTAATACTTTGCCAATGGCAAATATACCTGTAGGTACAATTATTCACAATATTGAGCTTCGTCCTGGACAGGGTGCTAAATTAGTGCGTTCTGCAGGTGCTTTCGCTCAGCTGACTTCAAAAGAAGGTGCTTATGCAATCATTAAGATGCCTTCTGGTGAAACTAGAAAGATTCTTGCCGCTTGTAAAGCTACAATCGGTGCAGTAGGTAACTCAGACCATGGTCTTGAAAAATCAGGTAAAGCCGGTCGTTCTAGATGGTTAGGTCGTCGTCCACACAACCGTGGTGTTGTAATGAACCCAGTTGATCACCCAATGGGTGGTGGTGAAGGACGTGCTTCAGGAGGTCATCCAAGATCACGCAATGGCTTGTATGCTAAGGGCTTGAAGACAAGAGCTCCGAAGAAACATTCTTCAAAATATATTATTGAAAGAAGAAAGAAATAATCTGATTAATTGAGTAAACTATGAGTCGTTCATTAAAAAAAGGCCCGTATATTAATGTAAAGCTTGAAAAGAAAGTTCTTGCAATGAATGAATCAGGCAAGAAAGCTGTAGTTAAGACATGGGCAAGAGCTTCAATGATTTCGCCTGATTTTGTAGGCCATACTATTGCAGTTCATAATGGAAATAAATTTATTCCTGTTTTTGTAACCGAAAATATGGTTGGTCATAAGTTAGGAGAATTCTCTCCAACTCGTACATTCCGTGGCCATGCCGGTAACAAGAAAAAATAATCGGTAAGCAGGAATCTAACAACTGAAAAAAAAGAATCTAAAAAATGGGTGCTAGAAAAAGAATATCAGCTGAAGCAAGAAAAGAAGCCCAAAAGACCATGTACTTCGCAAAATTGCGCAACGTACCTACTTCTCCTCGCAAAATGCGTTTGGTAGTAGACATGGTTCGTGGAATGGAAGTATTCCGTGCACTTGGTATTTTGAAGTTTTCTAATAAAGAAGCTGCAGCAAGAGTAGAAAAGTTGCTTCGTTCAGCAATTGCCAATTGGGAGCAGAAAAATGAACGTAAAGCAGAAGCAGGTGAGTTGTATATTTCTTCAATCAGTGTTGATTGTGCAACAACTTTGAAGAGAATGCGTCCTGCTCCTCAGGGAAGAGGTTACAGAATTCGCAAACGTTCGAACCATGTAACTCTGTTTGTAGATACACTTAGTAAAAAAGATACTCAAAATTAATTTGTAGATGGGACAAAAAGTTAATCCGGTTAGTAATCGTTTAGGAATCATCCGTGGTTGGGATTCCAATTGGTATGGCGGCAAAAATTACGGAGATACTTTGTTAGAAGATAGCAAAATCCGTAAGTATCTTAATGCCCGTCTTGCAAAAGCAAGTGTATCTCGTATCGTTATCGAACGTACGTTGAAGTTGATAACAATCACAGTTTGTACATCTCGTCCAGGTATCATCATCGGTAAAGGTGGTCAGGAAGTTGACAAGTTGAAAGAAGAGTTGAAGAAGATCACTGATAAGGATGTTCAGATCAATATCTTTGAAGTTAAAAGACCTGAATTGGACGCTGTAATTGTTGCAAACAATATTGCTCGTCAGCTTGAAGGTAAAATTGCATACCGTCGTGCTATCAAAATGGCTATAGCATCTACTATGAGAATGGGTGCAGAAGGTATCAAAATTCAAGTTTCTGGTCGTTTGAATGGAGCAGAAATGGCTCGTTCAGAAATGTATAAGGAAGGTAGAACTCCGTTGCACACATTCAGAGCAGATATCGATTATGCTTTGGCTGAAGCGTTGACAAAGGTTGGTTTGCTGGGTGTTAAGGTTTGGATCTGCCGTGGTGAAGTATATGGTAAGCGTGATCTTGCTCCTTCATTCACTGCTGCAAAAGAATCTGGCCGTAGAAATGAAGCCGGTGGCAACAGAGATAAAAACTTCAAGAGAAAAAAAGCTAATCGTTAAACGTTAGAATTTAAGTAGAGATGTTACAACCTAAGAAAACCAAGTTCAGAAGACAGCAGAAGGGCCGCATGAAGGGTGAAGCTCAGCGCGGTAATCAGCTTGCCTTCGGATCATTTGGAATAAAGTCATTAGAAAATAAATGGATTACCGGTCGTCAGATCGAAGCTGCCCGTATTGCTGTAACACGTTACATGCAGCGTCAGGGTCAGGTTTGGGTTCGTATTTTCCCAGACAAACCAATCACTAAGAAGCCTGCTGAAGTGCGTATGGGTAAAGGTAAAGGTAATCCAGAAGGATTTGTTGCTCCTGTTACTCCAGGTCGTCTTATTTTCGAAATCGAAGGTGTTCCTTTCGATGTTGCTAAAGAAGCTTTGCGTTTAGCAGCTCAGAAGCTTCCTGTAACAACAAAGTTTGTTGTGAGACGTGATTATGATATGCAAAATCAAAATGCGTAATTGGTTATGAAGATTGCAGAAATTAGAGAATTAAGCACAAGCGAGTTGCTTGAAAGAGTAAATGCAGAGGTTGCTGCTTACGAAGCTAAGTTGATTAACCACAGCATTACTCCGAGTGAAAATCCTGCTCAGATTAAACAACAACGCAGGATGATTGCGCGCATGAAAACTGAATTGCGCCAGAGAGAACTTAACAACAAATAATTGAGCCTGATGGAAACTAGAAATTTAAGAAAAGAAAGAACGGGCGTGGTTACTAGCAACAAGATGGAAAAAACTATCACAGTTGCTATTAAATGGAAAGAAAAACATCCCATTTATGGTAAGTTCGTTAATAAGACGAAGAAATATCATGCTCACGACGAAAAGAATGAATGCAACATTGGCGATACCGTAAGAATTATGGAAACTCGTCCTTTGAGCAAAACAAAAAGATGGAGATTAGTTCAAATAATCGAAAGGGCTAAGTAACATGATACAACAAGAATCAAGATTAGTAGTAGCTGATAATAGCGGTGCAAAAGAAGCTTTGTGTATCCGCGTTTTGGGTGGTACTAGAAAGCGTTATGCTACAGTAGGTGATATTATCGTAGTAGCTATTAAGAGCGTTATCCCATCAAGTGATGTAAAGAAGGGTGCCGTTTCTAAAGCTGTTATAGTTCGCACAAAGAAAGAAATCCGCCGTCCGGATGGTTCTTACATCCGTTTTGATGATAATGCATGTGTGTTGTTGAATGCGAGCGGTGATATTCGTGGTAGCCGTATTTTCGGTCCGGTTGCCAGAGAACTTCGTGCAACAAACATGAAAATTGTTTCTCTTGCACCAGAAGTACTTTAATATTTCGTAAAATTAAAGAGTAATGAGCAAATTACATATCAAAAAAGGCGATATAGTTTTTGTTAATACTGGCGAAGACAAAGGTAAAACAGGTCGTGTTTTGCAGGTTCTTGTAAAAGAAAACCGTGCCGTTGTTGAAGGTATTAATATAGTATCAAAGCATACTAAGCCTAATGCAAAGAATCCTCAGGGAGGAATCGAGAAAAAAGAAGCTCCTATTCATATTTCAAACCTGAATGTTATCGATCCTAAGTCAGGTAAACCGACACGCATTGGTCGTAAACTTAATGAAGCAGGTGCTTTAGTGCGTTATTCAAAAAAATCAGGGGAGGAAATTAAGTAATGAGCAATACAGCCAGTCTTAAGAAAGAATATCAGGATAGAATTGTTCCTGCTTTAACTAAGGAGTTTGGATACAAGTCTGTCATGCAGGTTCCTGTTTTGAAAAAGATTGTAATCAATCAGGGACTTGGTATGGCTGTTGCAGATAAAAAAATCATTGATGTTGCTATCAGTGAATTGACTGCAATTACAGGCCAGAAAGCTGTTGCTACAGTTTCTAAGAAGGATATCTCAAACTTCAAGTTGCGTAAAAAGATGCCTATTGGTGTTATGGTAACTCTACGTCGTGAGCAGATGTATGAATTCTTGGAAAGACTAGTTCGCATCGCATTGCCTCGTATCCGTGACTTCAAAGGTATTGAAGGAAAATTGGATGGACGCGGAAATTATACATTAGGTATCCAGGAACAAATCATTTTCCCAGAAATTAATATCGACAATATTACAAAAATATTGGGAATGAATATTACCTTTGTAACCTCAGCAAAAACTGACGAAGAAGGTTACGCTTTGTTGAGAGAATTTGGTTTGCCTTTTAAAAACGCAAAAAAAGACTAAGTAGTTATGGCTAAGGAATCAATGAAGGCCCGTGAGGTTAAAAGAGCAAAGCTAGTTGCAAAATATGCAGCTAAAAGAGCAGAATTGAAAGCTGCTGGTGATTATGAAGCTTTGCAGTCTTTGCCTAAAAATGCTTCTCCTGTTCGTTTGCACAATCGTTGCAAAATCACAGGACGTCCGAAAGGTTATATCCGCCAGTTCGGTATTTCTCGTATTCAGTTGCGTGAAATGGCATCTCAAGGTTTAATTCCGGGTGTTAAGAAAGCAAGTTGGTAAGAGATATTTTTTTAGTTTAAATATTGTCCGGAGTGTCCGGATCAATTTAATTAATTATTTTTATGACAGATCCTATTGCAGATTATTTGACAAGATTGCGTAATGCGATCAAAGCTAAGCACAGAGTCGTTGAAGTGCCAGCGTCAAATTTAAAGAAAGAGATCACAAAGATCCTTTTCGACAAGGGCTACATTCTTAATTTCAAGTTTGTAGAAGATGGTCCTCAAGGTACAATCAAGATTGCCTTGAAGTATGACTTGGTAAATAAAGTTAATGCAATCAAGAAACTTGAGAGAGTTTCTACTCCAGGTTTGCGTAAGTACACTGGCTACAAAGACATGCCGAGAGTATTGAATGGTTTGGGTATTGCCGTTCTTTCAACTTCTAAAGGTGTAATGACTGACAAGGAAGCTCGCGATTTGAAAATTGGTGGCGAAGTATTGTGTTATGTTTATTAATGTTAGGAGGAATTAAGAATGTCAAGAATAGGTAAATTACCAATCCATGTTCCAGCTGGTGTAACAGTTACTATCAAGGATAATGTAGTAGCAGTTAAAGGTCCTAAAGGCGAACTTGAACAGGTTGTAAATCCTGATATCAAAGTAACTTTAGAAAATGGTGTTATCACTTTAACTAGACCTTCTGACGAAAAGAATCATCGTGCATTGCACGGATTGTATCGTGCTTTGATTCACAATATGGTTGTAGGTGTTTCTGAAGGTTACAAAAAGGAACTTGAACTTGTAGGTGTCGGTTACCGTGTTTCTAATACAGGTCAGTTGCTTGATCTTTCTTTGGGTTATACTCATAATATTTACATGCAGTTGCCTAAAGAAGTTAAGGTTGAAACAAAATCAGAGAGAAATAAGAACCCTCTTATTATCCTTGAATCTGCTGACAAGCAGTTAATTGGTCAGATTTGTGCAAAGATTCGTTCATTCCGTATGCCAGAACCTTATAAAGGTAAAGGTATTAAGTTTGTGGGTGAAGAAATTCGCAGAAAGTCTGGTAAATCAGCAGGTAAGTAATCTACGTAAACTGAAATTATCATGACAACGAAGCAAGAAAGACGATTAAAAATAAAAGCAGGTGTTAGAGGTAAAGTTTCAGGTACTGCTGAACGTCCTCGCCTGACTGTGTTTAGAAGCAATAAGCAGATCTATGCACAGGTAATTGATGATACTACAGGTAAGACTTTGGCTTCAGCTTCTTCTTTGAAAATGGAAGTGAAAGCTCCTAAAAAAGAAATTGCAGCTAAGGTTGGTGAATTGATCGCAAAAAATGCTCAGGAAGCTGGCGTTCAGTCTGTAGTTTTTGACCGTAACGGTTACTTGTATCACGGAAGAATTAAAGAATTGGCAGATGCTGCACGTAACGGCGGCCTTAAATTTTAATGAAGATGGCAGGAGTAAATAATAGAGTAAAATCAACCAACGACTTAGAGTTGAAGGACAGATTGGTTGCAATCAACCGCGTAACTAAAGTTACTAAAGGTGGTCGTACATTTAGTTTTGCTGCTATTGTAGTAGTAGGTAACGAAGATGGTATCATCGGTTGGGGCTTAGGTAAAGCAGGTGAAGTTACAACAGCTATCGCTAAAGGTGTAGAAGCTGCAAAGAAGAATTTGATTCGTGTTCCGGTTCATAAAGGTACAATTCCTCACGAACAGCTAGCTAAGTTTGGTGGTGCTAAGGTTTTGATCAAACCTGCATCTCACGGTACTGGTGTTAAAGCCGGTGGTGCTATGCGTGCTGTTTTGGAAAGTGTAGGTATTACTGACGTTTTGGCTAAGTCTAAAGGATCTTCAAACCCTCATAACTTGGTAAAAGCTACTATTGCTGCTTTGAATGAGTTGAGAAGTCCGTTTACTGTAGCTCAGAATCGTGGCGTATCTGTAGAAAAAGTATTTAGAGGTTAATTTAGGGAGGATTTTATTTATGGCAACTATTAAAGTAAAGCAGGTAAAAAGTAGAATTAAGTGCCCTAAAGATCAGAAAAGAACTTTGGATGCGCTAGGTTTGAAAAAAATGAATCAGGTAGTTGAACATGAAGCTAGCCCAGCAATCTTGGGTATGGTTGAAAAAGTTAAACACTTGGTTTCTGTTGAAAAGTAATATTAAAGTAGAAACATTAAATTGTACGATATGAACTTATCAAATTTAAAACCGGCAGAGGGTTCAATAAAGACTCGTAAAAGAATCGGTCGTGGTCCGGGTTCTGGCCTAGGTGGCACTTCTACAAGAGGTCACAAAGGTGCGAAATCTAGATCTGGTTATAAGAACAAGATTGGTTTCGAAGGTGGTCAGATGCCTATCCAGAGACGTTTGCCTAAGTTTGGTTTCAAGAATATTAACCGTGTAGAGTATAAAGCTATTAACATTTCAACTTTGCAGCAGCTAGCTGAAGCTCAGAATTTGACAAAGATTGGAGTTAATGAATTGGTAGAAGCAGGTTTCATCTCAGCTTCACAGTTGGTTAAGATTCTTGGAAATGGTAGCCTAACAGTTAAATTAGATGTTGAAGCTCATGCTTTCTCTAAATCAGCTGAAGCTGCTATCCAGGCTGTTGGTGGAACAGTCGTTAAACTCTAAGATATGAGAGCAATTGAAACAATAAAGAATATCTGGAAGATTGAGGATCTGAGAAATCGGATCCTCACTACTCTATTGTTAGTGATAATTTACCGTTTTGGTACATATGTCGTTCTTCCAGGTATTGATCCTAAAGCTTTAACAGCTTTACAAGAGCAGACAAGAGGTGGTTTGTTGGCCCTCCTCGATATGTTTTCAGGGGGCGCATTTTCCAATGCGTCTATCTTTGCATTAGGGATTATGCCATACATTTCTGCTTCTATTGTTATGCAATTATTAGCTATAGCAGTACCATCTTTTCAGAAGATGCAAAGGGAAGGAGAGAGTGGTCGTAGAAAAATTAATCAATGGACTCGTTATTTAACTGTAGCAATCTTGCTTTTCCAAGGTCCAACCTATTTGGTGAATTTAAGTGTTCAGTTAAAAGCCGTTGGTGCAGCGCTTCCATCAAGTATTTTGTTTACAATTTCTTCTACGATTATTTTGGCTGCTGGAAGTATGTTTATCCTTTGGCTCGGTGAAAGAATTACCGATAAGGGTGTAGGAAATGGTATTTCCTTCATAATCTTAGTTGGTATTATTGCACGTCTTCCTCATTCTCTATTCCAGGAATTTATTTCTAGAACTAGTGAAAAAACTGGAGGTTTGGTAATGTTCTTAGCTGAAATGGTGGTTCTTCTATTGGTTATTGCTGGTGCGATACTTCTAGTGCAGGGAGTTCGAAAAGTTCCAGTGCAATATGCTAAGAGAATTATCGGTAATAAGCAGTATGGTGGAGCAAGACAGTACATTCCTCTAAAAGTTAATGCAGCGAATGTGATGCCTATAATTTTCGCTCAAGCTATAATGTTTATTCCAATTTCAATTGTTGGTTTTTCTAATACGGGTGATCAAACAGGTTTTTGGGCAGCATTTATGGATAACACCGGTTTTTGGTATAACTTTGTTTTTGCAGTTCTAATTATCCTGTTTACTTATTTCTATACAGCTATTACAATCAATCCGACTCAGATGTCTGATGACTTGAAAAGAAATAATGGATTCATTCCGGGGGTTAAGCCAGGTAAGCATACCAAGGACTATTTGGATACCATAATGGATAGAATTACTCTTCCTGGTGCAATTTTCTTGGCAATTGTGGCAATTATGCCAGCTTTTGCAAGGTTAGCAGGAGTGAGTATGGAGTTCTCTCAGTTCTTTGGTGGAACATCTTTGTTGATTCTCGTTGGTGTTGTGTTAGACACATTACAGCAGGTTGAGAGTCATTTGTTAATGCGTCATTATGACGGTTTGTTGAAGTCAGGTAGAATTAAAGGACGTTCAGGCGTTGCTGCTTATTAATATAAAAGAATGATCTTTTTAAAAACAGATGAAGAGATAGAGTTGATGCGAGCTGCTAACCAATTGGTTGGTATGACTCTCGGAGAGCTTGCTAAACATATTAAGCCAGGAATTTCAACTTTAGAACTCGACAAAATTGCAGAAGAATTTATCAGAGATCATGGAGCTGAACCTGCTTTTTTAGGTTATGGCGGATTTCCAAATTCAATTTGTGCGTCAGTTAATGAGAATGTTGTTCATGGAATACCTTCAGCAAAGACAATTCTGAAAGAAGGAGATATAATATCTGTGGATTGTGGAACCAATTTGAATGGTTTTGTTGGTGATTCAGCTTATACATTCTGTGTTGGTGAAGTTGATCCTGCAGTTAGAAAACTTTTGCAAACTACAAAAGAATCTCTTTATATTGGTATTGAACATGCTTTGGAAGGTAAAAGAATAGGTGACATCAGTTCTGCTATTCAGACTTATTGTGAGTCTAAAAATTATTCGGTTGTTCGCGAATTGGTCGGACATGGAATTGGCAGAAAAATGCATGAAGAACCAGAAGTTCCAAACTACGGAAGACGTGGATGTGGCGCTTTGTTGCGTTCTGGTATGTGTATCTGTATTGAGCCTATGATTAATATGGGTAGTAAGAATGTAGTCTTCGAGCGTGATGGATGGACTGTTCGAACAAAAGATAGAAAGCCATCAGCGCACTTTGAGCATTGTATTGCAATTCGTCCGGAAGGACCAGAAATTTTATCTTCTTTTAAGTTTTTGGAAGAAGTTCTTGGTAATAACGCAATTTAAATTTTATATGGCTAAACAAGCGGCAATAGAACAAGATGGAGTAATCGTAGAGGCATTGTCTAATGCAATGTTTCGTGTAGAATTGGAGAATGGACATGAGATTACAGCACATATCTCTGGAAAAATGAGAATGCATTATATTAAGATTCTCCCTGGAGATAAAGTGAGAGTTGAAATGTCCCCTTATGATTTGTCAAAAGGTAGAATTGCTTTTAGATATAAATAAAAAAATTAAGATATGAAAGTAAGAGCATCTTTGAAAAAACGTACCCCTGAATGCAAAATCGTTAGAAGAAAGGGTCGTTTGTACGTAATTAACAAGAAAAATCCTAAGTATAAACAACGTCAAGGATAATTTATTATTTTTGCAAAATAATTGAGTTAAGAAATATGGCTATAAGAATAGTTGGTGTTGACTTGCCACAAAATAAAAGAGGTGAAGTTGCTTTGACTTACATTTATGGTATTGGTCGTAGTGCAGCTAACACTATTTTAGCGAAAGCAGGAATTGATCGCGATATCAAGGTTAAGGATTGGACAGATGAACAAGCTGCTAAAGTTCGTGAAATCATTGGCGCTGAATATAAGGTTGAAGGTGATTTGCGTTCTGAAGTTCAGTTGAACATCAAACGTCTAATGGATATTGGTTGCTACAGAGGTGTTCGTCACCGTATCGGTTTGCCTTTGAGAGGACAGAAAACTAAGAACAACTCTCGTACTCGTAAGGGTAAGAAGAAAACTGTTGCAAATAAGAAAAAAGCTACTAAATAATAAGAGTTGAGATATGGCAAAAAAAACAGTCGCAGCGAAGAAGAGAAACGTAAAAGTTGACGCTTACGGTCAGGCTCACATTCATTCTTCTTTTAATAACATTATCGTATCTCTTGCCAATAGCGAAGGTCAGGTAATTAGTTGGTCTTCTGCAGGTAAGATGGGTTTCAGAAGCTCTAAGAAGAACACTCCTTATGCAGCTCAGATGGCAGCTCAGGATTGTGCTAAGGTAGCTTATGATCTTGGTTTGCGTAAAGTAAAAGTTTATGTAAAAGGACCAGGTAACGGTCGTGAATCAGCTATCAGAACAATTCATGGCGCTGGAATCGAGGTAACAGAAATCATTGATGTTACTCCATTACCACACAATGGTTGTCGTCCTCCTAAAAAGAGAAGAGTATAATTAACTTATTTCTTGAATTTGAATCCGGAATTGTGAATAGATTGCATATTGACCTTATCCTCTCTGTAATCGCGGCTGCACGGTTCCAGATTCATACAGAACATTTAAAACAATAAAAAAATGGCAAGATATACTGGACCAAAAACAAGAATTGCCCGTAAATTTGGTGAGGCTATTTTCGGTGCTGATAAAGTTCTTTCTAAAAAGAATTATCCTCCAGGACAGCACGGTAATGCCAGAAAAAGAAAAACTTCAGAATACGGTATCCAGCTTCGTGAGAAGCAGAAAGCTAAATATACTTATGGTGTATTGGAAAAACAGTTTAGAAACTTGTTTGAAAAAGCTTCTCGTTCAAAAGGTATTACCGGTGAAGTTATTTTGCAGTTGTTAGAAGGTCGTTTGGACAATGTAGTATACCGTTTGGGTATTGCTCCAACTAGAGCTGCTGCTCGTCAGTTGGTTTCACACCGTCATATTACAGTAGATGGTAAGGTTGTAAATATTCCTTCTTATGCTGTTAAAGCTGGTCAGATCATCGGTGTTCGTGAAAAATCTAAATCTTTGGAAGTTATTGCTGATGCTTTGGCTGGTTTCAATCACAGCAAATATCCTTGGATTGAATGGGATCAGACTTCAATGAGCGGTAAACTACTGCACTTACCGGAAAGAGCTGACATCCCTGAAAATATTAAAGAGCAGTTGATCGTAGAATTGTATTCTAAATAATAATTGATTCCATGGCGATATTAGCATTTCAAAAACCCGATAAAGTATTAATGTTGGAAGCGGACAACTTCTTCGGAAAGTTTGAGTTCCGTCCGTTGGAGCCAGGCTATGGTATTACTATTGGTAATGCTCTGCGCCGAATTCTCTTGTCATCACTAGAAGGTTATGCTATTACATCAATTAAAATCGAGGGTGTTGATCATGAATTTGATACAGTGCCTGGTGTTTTGGAGGATGTAACTAACATTATCTTGAACTTGAAACAGGTTCGTTTCAAGCATATTGTTGATGATGTTGAGAATGAAAAAGTAAGTATTACTGTTTCGGGTTCGGAAGTGTTCAACGCCGGTGAAATAGGTAAACAGTTGTCAGGTTTTGAAGTTTTGAATCCTGATTTAACTATTTGTCATTTGGATCCGAATGCAAGTTTCCAGATTGAGTTGACAATTAATAAAGGTCGTGGATATGTTCCAGCTGATGAAAATAGAAAGCCGGATGACGATATCCACACTATTGCAATCGATTCTATTTATACACCGATTCGCAATGTTAAATATGCAATCGAAAACTTCCGTGTTGAACAGAAGACGGACTACGAAAAATTGGTTCTTGAAATAGCCACTGATGGTTCTATTCATCCGAAAGAAGCGTTGAAAGAGGCTGCTAAGATTCTGATACATCATTTCATGTTGTTCTCAGATGAAAAGATTGCAATTGAGACAGTAGATACTGATGGCAATGAAGAATTCGATGAAGAAGTACTTCATATGCGTCAATTGTTGAAGAGCAAGTTGGCAGATATGGATCTTTCTGTTCGTGCTTTGAATTGCTTGAAGGCCGCTGATGTTGAAACGTTGGGTGAACTGGTTAAGTTCAACAAAAATGATTTGTTGAAATTCCGGAACTTCGGTAAGAAGTCGCTCACTGAACTTGATGAACTACTTGAAAGTTTGAACCTTTCATTCGGTATGGATATCACAAAATATAAATTAGATAAAGAGTAAGTATAGCGATGAGACATAACAAAAAAATAAATCATTTGGGTCGTACAAACACTCACCGTGACGCGATGCTTTCGAATATGGCTTGTTCTCTAATCAAACATAAGAGAATCTTTACTACGACAGCTAAAGCTAAAGCACTTCGTAAGTTTGTAGAACCACTTATCACTAAGTCAAAGGAAGATACAACTACTTCAAGACGTGTTGTATTCAGCTATTTGCAGGATAAATATGCTGTAACTGAATTATTCAAAGAAATCTCTCAGAAGATTGCTGATCGTCCAGGTGGTTACACTCGTATTATCAAGACTGGTAATCGTTTGGGTGACAATGCTGCAATGTGCTTCATTGAATTGGTTGATTACAATGAAAACATGGCAAAAGATAATTCAGCTAAGAAAGCAACTAAGACTCGCCGTTCTCGTAAGAAATCAACTGCAGCAGAAGCTCCAGCAGCAGAAGCTCCAGCTGTTGAAGAACAGTCAGCTGAATAATAATTTCCTGTCAAGGGATTATAATATAAAGCGTAGATTTTTATCTACGCTTTTTTTGTTTATTGATTTACCTATATATTTATAGCTTTCATTCAGTATTGTTACGAATAAGACTATAAACAAAAAGCCATCCGAATTTTCGGATGGCTTTTTGTATGGCAATAGAATCTTGAGATTAAACTCTCTTTTCTTTGATTCTAGCTTTCTTACCAGTAAGAGCACGCAAGTAATACAATTTAGCACGACGTACTTTACCAACTTTGTTTACTGTGATGCTTTCGATGAACGGAGATTCAATTGGGAAAATACGTTCAACACCGATGTTTTCAGACATCTTACGTACAGTAAAACGTTTTTTGTCACCGTGACCTGAAATGCGGATAACAACACCTCTGTACTGCTGTACACGTTCTTTGTTACCTTCTTTGATACGGTAAGCTACTGTGATAGTGTCACCACTCTTGAAAGAAGGATGCTCTTTTTTTGTAGCAAATGCTTCTTCTGCAATTTTAATCAAATCCATTTTTATTGGCTTTAAATTGTTTTATAATAACGTAATATATTGAGCTGCTTGTCTCAACAGAGATTACGCAAAGCGAGTGCAAATTTACGAACATTTATTTTATAATCAAATAAACCAGTTGAAAAAGATTTGTATATTAATCTACAATTTGTAGCTATACTTTTCTTTCACTAAATTTGAAGAATAATTTATATAAATATGAGAGCACACATATATATTATCTGTCTTTTATTAGTTTCATTTTTTGATGTATTTTCCCAGTCTTATCCTGATTTGTACAGGAAAGCTAATAATAAGGAAATGAAGCAATGGGTTGATTCAGTTTACTCATCATTGTCTGAAGATGAAAAAATTGGACAGTTATTTATGGTTATAGCAGACTTGTCAACTTCGGCACAGAATCAGCGTTTGCTTCTTCGTTATGTTGAAGAAATGAATATCGGAGGAGTGTTGTTTCATAAAGGAAGTACTTCATCCCAGGCAAAATTAACAAACATGATGCAGAAATCTTCACGAATACCATTGATGGTATCTCTTGATGGTGAATGGGGATTGTCGATGCGACTTAGTGGAACAACTCGTTTCCCCAAAAATATGATGCTTGGTGCAATTGAAGACATGAATTTGCTTGAAGCATATGGCGAGGAAGTAGGACGTCAATGTAGGGAAATGGGAATACATATCAATTTTGCACCGGACTTGGATGTTAATAGTAATGTTGATAATCCTGTAATTGGTTTGCGCTCATTTGCTGAAACACCAGAACAAGTCGCTGATAAAGGTATAGCTTATGCCAAAGGATTAGAAAAAACCGGAATTATCTCGGTCGCAAAGCATTTTCCTGGTCATGGTGATACTTCTGATGACTCTCATAAGACTTTACCTGCTGTTCGTCATTCACGTGAACGATTAGATAGTATTGAGTTGTACCCTTTCAAGAAATATGTTTATGAAGGCTTTGCCGGAATGATGACCGGACATTTGTTTGTTCCTTCTTTGGATAATTCTAAAAAACCAGCATCTTTATCAGCAAAAGTTATTACAGATTTGCTTAAGAATGAGATTGGTTTTAAAGGGTTATGTTTTACGGATGCTCTTGCAATGAAAGGTGCATCATCAAATAATAAAGATAATCCTTGTGTTCAGGCTCTTTTGGCTGGAAATGATGTTCTGCTTGCTCCTGCAAATCCTTTTTCAGATTTTAAGGCTGTTAAGGAAGCTGTTTCTTCAGGTCTGATTTCTTCTGAAATGCTTGAAGAAAAATGTAGGAAGATTTTGGAATATAAATATATAGCAGGACTTAATAATTATAAACCTATTGAAATAAAGAATCTTTCTGCTCGTCTTAACTCTCCTCATGCAGAGTGGTTAGCATCTCGATTGAATGCAGAGGCAATAACATTGCTTAAAAATGAGGATGAAATTATACCTTTGAAAAATCTAGATAAAAAGAAAATTGCTGTTCTTACAATCGGAGAATCTGTAGATTGTGAGTTTCATACAACCATAGATTCATATGCTAAAGTAAAACATTTCAGCATTCTTAGAAGTACACCGGCTGCAACAGTTCAGCGTATATATAATGAATTGAATGATTATGACGTGATTATTTGCGGAGTTCATACTGTCCGTATTCCGGAGAATGCAGCTTTACGTAAGTTAGTTGCGGAGAAAGAACTGATATATACTTTCTTTACTATACCTTATTTCTCTAAGAACTATAAAAGTTCTATTACGAAAGCAAAGTCTTTTGTAATGGCTTACGAAGCTACTCCTTTGGCTCAGAAATATGCAGCGCAGCTTTTATTTGGCGGAATAGCAGCAAAAGGTAAACTCTCAGTTTCCATTCCCGGACTTTATTATTCGGGTTCTGGCCTTTTTACAGAGAAAACGCGTCTTGGTTTCCATGAACCGGAGGAAGTTGGTGTAAATCCTAAAAGACTTTCATTGATTGACAGTGTTGTCAATGAAGGACTGAAAGCTAAAGCTTATCCCGGATGCCAGGTTTTGGTAGCAAAAGATGGAATGGTAATATATAACAAATCATTTGGAAGATATGACTATAAGAATCACAGGTCAGTAAATAATTTTTCTGTTTATGACTTGGCTTCAGCTTCAAAAGCAGCAGGAACACTTCTTGCCGTTATGAAAGCTTATGATGAAAACAAGTTCAATTTGAATAATAAAATATCTCAGTTTGTTTCGGAACTAGATTCTTCTAATAAGAAAAACATAACGGTAAAGCAATTGTTATATCATCAGTCCGGCTTGCCTTCAACTATTAATTTCTATCTATCGGCAATAGATAAGGATAGTTATAAAGGAAGTTTGTATAGTAATCGTAAAACGCAAACTCATTCAGTCAAGTTTGATTCGAAAACTTATGTTCGCAATGATTTTACTTTTTTACCGCAACTTGTCTCTTCTGTTCCCAAGAAAGGATATGATTTGAAAGTTGCCGATGATTTTTATCTTAATTCAACTTTTCAGGATACTATAATTATGAAAATAAAAGATTCACGTCTCACTAAGCCCGGTTCTTACCGTTACGGATGTGTAAACTTTATATTGTTGAAAATTATGGTTGAACGATTATTTTCTCAGCCAATGGATAAATTGTTGGACGAGAATTTCTATTCCCGTCTTGGAGCATATCATACCACATACAACCCGTTGGAGAAAATGGGTAAATCTGATGTAGTTCCTACAGAATATGACGGATTTATCCGTCGCCAGCTGATTCAAGGATATGTACACGACGAAGCTGCCGCTTTTCAGGGTGGAGTTTCCGGAAATGCAGGTCTTTTCTCCAACGCAGAAGATTTGGCAAAAGTTCTTCAATTGTATCTTAATTTAGGTGAGTATGGTGGAGAAAGATATCTGTCTTCTGAGACATGTAAACTTTTCACAATGTCGAAAAGTCCAACTTGTCGTCGCGGTTTAGGTTTCGACAAACCGTCGGCTTCTGCCGGTTCTTCTCCTTGTGGAGCATTGACGCCATTGTCTGTTTATGGACATACAGGTTTTTCCGGGACATGTTTTTGGGTTGATCCGACAAACAATATGATTTATATATTCCTTTCAAACAGAATTAATCCGACAAGAGCAAATTCAAAGTTGAGTAGTCTTGATATCCGAACCCGCATTCAGGATATAATATATAAATCTATGGATCGCAAAACCGGAAAAGAAATGTAACTTTGTCCCCGTTTTTGTTGAAATAAATATATTATGTTGTTCGGACACGGTGATGATTATTTTATTTCCGGAAAGGAAATAACGGCAAATTTCAGTTCAAATGTTTGGTATGGAGCAAATTTGGATTCGCTTAAGGAACACTTGTTTTCTGTTTTTACAAGTCTTTCGCGTTATCCGGAACCGGATGCTGCTTCGTTGAAACATATGCTTGCTGATGTTTATGGAGTAAATAGTAGTAATATATTGGTAACTAATGGTTCCATAACTGCATTCTATATGTTGGCACAAACGTGGAAAGGTGAGAATTCAACTATTCTTATACCTTCTTTTGCCGAATATGAAGATGCTTGTAAATTATACGAACATAACATTACATATGTAGAGAATTCCAAACCCTTGGAATCTCTTGATTTGCATAATCAGAAACTTTGCTGGATTTGTAATCCCAACAATCCGGACGGGCGTTTGTGGAATAAAACTTCAATAGAGAGATTGATAGAATCCAATCCAGAAACACTTTTCGTTCTCGACCAGGCTTATTCGGAATTTGTAAGAGCCGAAATGATTGCTCCATCTGATATCAACAGACATAAGAACCTTATTCTTGTCCGTTCGATATCAAAAGTCCATAAGATACCTGGATTGAGAATCGGATATATTGTGGCTTCGGAAGAAATAATAGATAAAGTCAGCCATTTCATAATTCCTTGGTCGGTGAATAGCATTGCTATCGAGGCTGGCAAATATGTATTGTCAAATCCCGGACTTTTTGAAATGCCTTTGGATTCCTGGAAAAGAGATACTGATATTCTGATGCGTAAACTTTCCGAAATAGAAGATATTGAGGTCATGCCTTCAACTACTACATTTTTCCTTGTGAGGTTGAAAAAAGGAAAATCATCGGATTTGAAGAAATTCTTAGTTGAGAAGTATGGGCTGCTAATCCGTGACGCTTCTAATTTCCGCGGACTTACTGATGCCCATTTCCGCATTTCGGCACAGCAGCCTGAGTATAATGATTTGCTCGTTGTTGCAATTAAAGACTGGCTTGGCCAGATTAGATAATAAAAATCCCGGACTTGCAGAGATGCGAATCCGGGTTTTTTTATTTCCTTTTCAAGAATGTGATAAAATTCACAATACTTTTTATTCAAAACGCTTGTTGATTACGATATGTCCCAAATATCCCAAGATAATCAAGCCAAGACCTGAAAGAAGGATAGTGTTAGACATACCACCTGTAAATGCAGGAACAGCCAAGACAACAACGCCGATAAGAAGTACGATAACTCCTAAATTTTTAATTAACTCGCTCATGGTTATAGATGTTTTTTATAATTCTTTTTCTTTTCTACTGCAAATAAAACAATAATAACCCGATTGCAAAAATATTTTACTATAAAAATGAATGCAAGTCGGAATTTTTAGTGATAAATATAAATCTGGAGCCCTGAATTTATAATTTTGGCAGCTAAACTTTGTAAAATATCTTTTTCTATTTTACCCTTTCACTATCTTTGCTAGATAAATATTTGCATTATGAAACGTTTGTTTTATGTGGTTTATACGTGGCTTATATTTGTGCCACTGTTTCTGGTACTGACTATTATTACTGCTGTTACAGTTATTATCGGATGTCTGCTCGGTGGAGAGCGTTTCTTCTCATATTATCCGGGAATGATATGGTCCAGGCTTACTTGCTATCTGGCTCTTTGTCCGGTAAAGGTTCGTGGAAGGGAGAATATCACACCGGGAAAATCATACGTATTCGTGGCAAACCATCAAGGTGCATTTGATATTTTCCTGATATACGGTTTTCTTGGCGTTCCTATCAAATGGGTGATGAAAGCCGGGATAGGTAAGATACCGTTTGTTGGTGCAGCATGTCGCGCTGCAGGATTTGTCTTTGTTGACGGTTCATCAGCTAAAGCTGCTGCGCGCTCAGTCAAGGAAGCAGAGCGCATACTTCAGTCCGGTGCATCGATTGCAATATTCCCGGAAGGCTCAAGAACATACGACGGGAGAATGATAAGATTCAAAAAAGGAGCTTATCAGATGGCGGTGGATCAGCATTTACCTATAATTCCAATAACAATCAACGGTCCGTTTGACGTTCTGCCAATCGGTTCGCTTAATTTGCATCGTCACCCACTGGAAATGGTAATCCATGAACCTGTATCTACTGACGGTGTTGAATCTACGCATAAATGTCTGCAGCAGATGGCAGATATGACGCAGGAAATAATAGAAAAAGACCTGTGGAATAAATATCGTTGATTCCCAAAAGATTACATTTTCAGACAATTTTTAACTCTTGGAAAAGTTTTTTCATATTATATGGAAATAAAATTTCATATATTGTGAAAAAACTTTTTCATGCCTATGAAAAAAAAGTTCCACTCTATAGCATCTTGCCTGGCAATTTATCCTTTTGGTTATAATCTTGAAAAAATAGGTTGAAAACATAGAAAGAAGTTGAAAAGTTCTAGACTATAGATGAAAAAGTATTACCTTTGTCACCCGAAATTGCAAGTAACGCGTAGCTGTGAAACGTAAGGTAAAACAATATATTATATGGCTCTGCCTGCTGCTAGGTGTCTGTGTTAATCTGATGGCTCAGTCAGACAAGTTCACCGTAGTGATAGATGCAGGACACGGAGGTAAAGACCCCGGTGCAAGAGGGGCAAAAATCAACGAAAAGGAAATAAACCTTAAGGTCGCTTTGAAGCTCGGAGATATGATTGAGCAGAATCATCCCGAAGTAAGAGTGATATACACCCGCTCGACAGACAAATTCATTGAACTTGACGAAAGAGCGAACATCGCAAATCGAAACAAGGCGGATTTGTTTATTTCAATTCACACAAATTCTGTTAAACGCGGGAGCAGTGTACGTGGAACGGAGACTTATGCTTTAGGTTTGGCACGTACGGACGAGAACCTTGAAGTTGCGATGCGCGAGAACTCAGCTATCCTGCTTGAAGATGATTATAAGGCAAAATATGAGGGTTTCGATCCAAACTCTTCAGAGTCGTATATCATATTTGAATTTATGCAAAACAAGCATTTGGAGCAAAGTATTCAATTCGCTTCCGAGGTGCAGGATTGCTTTACGGCTGCCAACCGTGCAGACCGAGGTGTTCGTCAGGCTGGATTCCTCGTGTTGCGTAAAACAAGTATGCCCAGCGTACTTATAGAATTAGGTTTTATATCAAATCCTTCCGAAGAGCAGTTCATGCGTTCTGCTGAAGGACAAACAAAATTGGCATCGGCAATTTCAGAAGCTTTTGACCGTTACAAGAACGCTTTCGACAGAAAGAAATCCGGTCTTCCTGTTTCAACAGCTGTTGCTGTCAGTGAGTCTGATAACAAAACAAGTGAAACTGTTTCAGAAAAAATTCCTGAAGAAGTTAAACCTGAAAAGGGAAAAATTGTTTTTAAAGTGCAGATTCTTACTTCTGACAAAAAACTATCATCTGGCTCCAGATATTTCAAGGGGTATAAGAATGTTGAATATTTCGAGGAGAAAGGTCTGTATAAATATACTTACGGTGAATCTACCAGTTTCAAGGAAATAATGCGAATTCGCCGTCGGATACTAAAAGATTTTAAAGACGCGTTTGTCGTAGCTTTCAAAGACGGTCAGCGTGTGGATTATTGAAAATTAAAGAAATAAAATATTAAAAATGAAGACATTTACGAAAGAGGCAAAAATAGGTTTGGTCTCTATTATCAGTTTGGCATTGCTTTATTTCGGTATCAATTATTTGAAGGGAATAAATCTTTTCAAGCCATCCAACCACTACGAGGTAATGTTCACTAATGTAAAAGGAGTAACAATTTCAAGCCCGGTGTTTATTGACGGTTTCAAAGTCGGTCTTGTGCGTGATATTGTTTATGACTACGACAACAAAGGAAAGATAAAAGTTGACGTAAGCCTTGAAGACAAAATGAAAATCAACAAAGGCAGCTACATTACTATCGTTAACAGTTTCCTTGGCGGTGCAGAGTTGCATATCCATTTGAATAAATATGTTGAAGATTACCTTTCGCCGGGCGATCAGATTGAAGGTCGCATGAGCGAAGAGATGATGCAGTCAATTCAGGAAAATATTCTTCCGTCGGTAGAAGCTCTTCTTCCGAAACTTGATTCAATTCTTGGAGGCATACAGACATTGATTAATCATCCGGCACTTACTCAATCTTTGGACAATATCCAGAAAACAACAGGAAATCTTGAGGTGTCAACTCGTCATCTCAATAAAATGCTTGCAAATGATGTGCCTGCTATAGTTTCAGATTTGAAAGTTATCACAGGTAATTTCTCAACAGTAAGCTCTGAACTTAAAAGCCTTGATTTGGCTACGACTGTCAATAGTATCAATTCTACACTCGACAACTTGAAGCTGACAACAGAAAAGCTTAATTCAAAGGATAATAGCATAGGACTTTTACTTAACGACCGTGCGTTGTACGACAATTTGAACAGCACAACAGAAAACGCATCAAAGCTGTTGCTTGACTTGCGCGAGAATCCGAAACGTTATGTTCAGTTCTCAGTATTTTAATGCTCGAAAAAAAAGTTTGAATATATTTTCAGAGAATTGAAATACTAAACAATTGAAGTTCAATACGTATTTTTTATAAAACAAATTTCCAAATAAAATCTGGTTTTTTTTTTCAGATTTTATTTGTAAACTTTGTAGTCCTAATCGAAAGTAAAAGTTATAGTTTGGAGATATAAAATATGCAGACAGATTGTCAGATTTTGTGGAATAAGTGCCTTGAGGTGATAAAGGATATAGTGCCTGAAGCTGTGTATAATACATGGTTCAAGCCTATAGTACCTTATTCTTACGAAAACAATGTCTTTAAAATAAATGTGCCTAGCCAGTTCTTTGGCGAATACTTGGACGAACACTATCTGCATGTGCTCCAGCCGGTGTTGTCGCGTGTTGTTGGTGAGGGAACCAGACTGACATATCGTATGGCTACTTATGGCGATACGAAGGATGATGAAAGTATGGTTACTTATCCGTCGTCAACACCTAAACCACGCAGACTGCAGAATCAGCAGGTGAATGTGCCGGGTTTGTTCGATTCAAAGGCTCCGCAGGATTGGAATTCTTATCTAAATCCTAAATATAGTTTTGACAACTATTTCGAAGGTGTCAGCAACAAACTTGTGCGTTCGGCTAGTGAGGCAATTGCCCGCAATCCGGGTAAAACAGCTTTCAACCCGATGTTTATATTCGGAGCTTCGGGAGTTGGTAAGACTCACTTGTGTCACGCAATTGGAAACAGAATTCAGGAAGAACAGCCGGACAAGAAAGTGCTTTATGTGTCGGCTCATCTTTTCAGCATACAATTTACGGATGCTGTGCGCCGTAACACAGTGAATGATTTCCTTTATTTCTATCAGGGAGTTGATGTGTTGATTCTTGATGATATACAGGAATTGATTGGAAAGGACAAAACTCAGAATACATTCTTCCATATATTCAATCATCTTCATATGCTCAACAAGCAGCTTATTCTTACTTCAGATAAACCGCCTGTTGATTTGCAGGGAATGGAGGAACGTTTGATTACTCGTCTGAAATGGGGATTGACTGCTGAGTTGAACCGTCCGGATTTGGATTTGCGTAAGAAAATTCTTAAGAACAAGATAAATCATGATGGCATAAAGATGTCGGAAGACGTATTTAACTTTATTGCCGATAATGTTACTGAGAATGTTCGTGACTTGGAGGGAATTCTGGTTTCGTTGATGGCAAATTCAGTTGTCAACAACAAAGAGATAGACTTGCCGCTGACTAAGCGTGTTGTAAGTATGGCTGTCCGTTTGGAAAAGAAACAGATTTCTGTGCAGTCAATACAGGAAGTTGTATGCAAGTATTTCGATTTGGACCAGTCGCTGATTCATTCAAAGTCCCGTAAGAGGGAGATTGTGCAGGCTCGCCAGATAACGATGTTCCTGTCAAAGAAATATACAGACTGTTCGTTGTCACATATAGGAAAGATTGTCGGTAAAAAAGACCATGCCACAGTTCTTCATGCCTGCAAGACAATTAAGGACCAGATGGAAACGGACAAGACATTCCGCTCTTCTGTTGAGGAAATTGAGAACTTGTTGAAAAACTAACTAATTAAACTATACGTACTTGAAGGCACTTCTCATAGTGCCTTTTTTTATGCTATGTTAATAACTGAAAGGCGAAAATCATATGTTTTACGATATATGTTTTTCTCCAAAATAATTTTGCTTAATAGGCAAACAATATGTAAAATTGCAACTCAATTAAAAAGTAAATATCGTGGAGCAGAAAACTTATACATTCGACGAAGCTTACAAGGCTACATTGGATTATTTCTCGGGCGATGAGCTTGCTTCAAAAGTCTGGGTAAACAAATATGCCTTGAAAGATGCTTTCGGCAATATTTATGAAAAGACACCGAGTGATATGCACTGGCGTTTGGCGCGTGAGATTGCTCGCGTGGAAAGTAAGTATCCAAATTCTTTGTCAGAGAAAGAATTGTTTGACTTGTTCGACCATTTCCGTTATATCATTCCTCAGGGAAGTCCAATGACCGGTATTGGAAATAACTATCAGGTTGCATCGTTGTCAAACTGTTTTGTTATAGGTATTGACGGTTCTGCCGATTCTTATGGAGCGATAATTCGTATAGACGAAGAACAGGTGCAGCTTATGAAGCGCCGTGGTGGAGTAGGACATGATTTGTCTCATATCCGTCCGAAAGGTTCGCCGGTTAAGAATTCAGCTCTGACTTCAACAGGACTTGTTCCTTTTATGGAACGATATTCCAACTCAACAAGAGAAGTTGCGCAAGATGGTCGTCGTGGTGCATTGATGCTTAGTGTGTCAATTAAGCATCCGGATTCAGAGTCCTTCATTGATGCGAAGATGACAGAAGGTAAGGTTACTGGAGCTAATGTTTCTGTAAAAATTGATGACAGCTTTATGAATGCTGTTATTAATGGCGAAAAATATCAGCAGCAATATCCGATTGATTCACCAGACCCTAAAGTCGTTAAGCAAATTGATGCAAATTCTCTTTGGAAAAAGATTATACACAATGCCTGGAAATCTGCTGAACCTGGCGTATTGTTCTGGGATACAATTCTGAGAGAGTCTGTGCCTGATTCATATGCAGACTTGGGATTCAAGACAGTGTCAACTAATCCTTGTGGTGAAATTCCTTTGTGCCCTTACGACAGTTGCCGCTTGTTAGCTATTAACCTATATTCATATGTGGTTAATCCTTTTACTCCTGAGGCATATTTCGACTTTGATTTGTTTAGAAAACATGTTGCCCTTGCGCAGCGTATTATGGATGACATTATTGACCTCGAATCTGAAAAGATTGAGTTGATATTGTCAAAGATTAATTCAGATCCGGAATCTGATGAAGTCAAACAGTCTGAACGTTATTTGTGGGAAAAGATCCAGCGTAAGACATTGATGGGACGCCGAACAGGTGTAGGTATCACTGCAGAAGGTGATATGCTTGCTGCTTTGGGTTACCGTTACGGAACAGAAGAAGCTACCGATTTCGCAGAAAGTGTTCATAAAGCTTTGGCTTTGGCAGCATATCGTTCTTCTGTCGAAATGGCAAAAGAACGTGGCGCTTTTGAAATTTATGACTCTGCACGTGAGGTAAACAATCCGTTTATTAACCGTCTGCGCGAAGCTGATCCTTCTTTATATGAAGAAATGGTTCGCTATGGACGAAGAAATATTGCCTGTCTGACAATTGCTCCGACCGGAACAACAAGTTTGATGACACAGACAACTTCTGGTATTGAGCCGGTATTCTTGCCTGTATATAAACGCCGTCGTAAAGTAAATCCGAATGATGTTGACGTTCGTGTTGACTTTGTTGACGAAACAGGCGATGCATTTGAGGAATATATAGTTTTCCATCATAAGTTTGTTACATGGATGGAGGCTAATGGTTATCCTACTGCTAAGAGATATACACCGGAAGAGGTTGATGATATGGTTGCTAAGTCTCCATATTACAAAGCAACATCAAATGATGTTGACTGGTTGCAGAAAGTCCGTATGCAGGGTAGAATCCAGAAGTGGGTTGACCATTCAATTAGTGTGACAATCAATTTGCCGAATGATGTTTCTGAGGATTTGGTAAATCAGCTTTATGTTGAGGCTTGGAAATGTGGATGTAAAGGTTGTACGGTTTATCGTGACGGCTCTCGTTCCGGAGTGCTGATTGCAGCAGATAAGAATAAGAAGAAAGAAACTGCTGTTCCTGAAGGTCCGGTAATTGTATCTGTCCGCCCTAGAGAACTGGAAGCAGATGTAGTAAAATTCCAGAATAAGAAAGAAAAATGGATTGCATTCGTTGGATTGTTGAACGGACGTCCGTACGAAATCTTCACCGGTCTTGCTGATGACGACGAAGGAATCATTCTTCCAAAGAATGTTTCTAAAGGTTCAATAATAAAGAGCTATGACGAGGACGGAAAGAAGCATTACGATTTCCAGTTCAAGAACAAAAAAGGCTATAAGATGACAATCGAAGGCTTGGATGGCAAATTTAATCCGGAATACTGGAACTATGCTAAACTTATTTCCGGAGTGTTGCGTTATGGCATGCCTATCGACCAGGTAATAAAACTTGTTCAGGGAATGGATTTGGACAATGAATCAATTAATACTTGGAAAAACGGCGTTGAAAGAGCCTTGAAGAAATATCTTCCGAACGGAACAGCTGCAAAAGGACAGAAATGCCCTAATTGTGGTAACGAAACTCTTATATATCAGGAAGGTTGCCTGATTTGTACAAGTTGTGGCGCATCACGTTGCGGATAATATTTGACTTAAAATATTTCAAATATGAAAGAGAAGCTTTATATAATTGTAAAGCTTCTCTTTTTTTTATATCTTCGTAATGCATAAAAACCAATACAGTAAGTTGGTCTAGTTTATAGGCTAGGTATTATTACTAACCTAATTAATGAATAATTTAAACAGCTAAATTTGATACGATGAAAGTCACTTTTAACATAAACTTCCACACTGTCTGGGGGCAGAAACTGTGTATTGTAGGTTCAATACCGGAATTGGGAGAATGGGAATCTTCCAAAGCTGTGGATATGCTTTACGTAGGAGATGGAAACTGGCAATTCTCTCTTGACTTAAAAGAAGTTCCTTCTCGCATTGAATATCGCTATTTCTTAAGCGTCAATGACAAACAGGTTTTTGAGGAATGGGATAAAAATCATATTCTTGTTCCGGAACCTAAAGTGGAAAATTATAACTTATATGATTATTGGCAGGTTCGTCCGCAGAATACTGCATTCTTCAAATCCGCATTTACAAAAAGTTTGCTGGCTCATCCGTGTGATAAATACGAACGGGTTGTGCGTAGCAACAGAAAACTTAGAATAAAGATTTCGGCTCCACGTGTGGAAAGAAACCAAAGTATAGCAATAACAGGTAATCAGGCTTGTCTGGGAAATTGGGAACCGGACAAAGCTTTGCTGATGAGTTGCGAAACTTTCCCAGAGTGGCGTATCGACTTGGATGCAAACGAAATCTCTTTCCCTTTGGAGTATAAATTCCTTGTTTGGGATAACGACAAGAATTTCCCGCTTTATTGGGAGAAAGACGAAAACCGTGTGTTGAATGTCACTTCGGTTGAGGAAAATGAAACAATGATAGTTTCCGGATTGTATTTCCGGGATAATCTTCCTTTGTGGCGTTGTGCCGGAACTGTTATTCCTGTCTTTTCACTCCGTTCAGAAGGCAGTTTTGGAGTAGGAGACTTTGGAGATTTGGATAAGTTCGTTGAATGGGTAGCTAAAACAGGACAAAGAGTAATACAGGTGTTGCCAATAAATGACACAACAATGTCGCACTCATGGACAGATTCCTATCCTTATAGCGCCATCTCCATTTATGCTTTGCATCCGATGTATCTTGATATCCGTGAACTTGGCACTTTGAAAAGTAAATCAAGAAATGAATATTTCCGAGCTAAGCAGCAGGAATTGAATTCCAAGGAAACTGTAGATTATGAAAATGTGATGAAATACAAGATGGAATATATCCGTGAGTATTTCAAATTGCATAAATCTGAAATTTTATCTGACAGTTCATATCTGGAATTCCTTGAAGAAAATAATCAGTGGCTTAAGCCTTATGCTGCCTACAGTTATCTCCGTGACAAGTATAAGACTTCTGATTTCCGTGATTGGGGAGAATATTCTGTATATGATAAGGATAAGATAGAAAAACTGTGTGACGGTTCCGGTAAAGCATACAACGAAATTGCTTTGTTCTGTTTCATCCAGTTTAAATTGCATAATCAGCTGAAGAAAGTATATGAATCAGCTCACAAGCGTGGTGTAGTTCTGAAAGGAGATTTGCCTATCGGAGTTAACAGAACAAGTATTGAAGCTTGGACTGAACCAAGATATTTCAATATGACAGGTCAGGCAGGTGCTCCGCCAGATGATTTCTCTGTTAACGGTCAGAACTGGATGTTCCCGACTTATAATTGGGATGAGTTGGAAAAAGATGATTTCGTGTGGTGGAAAAATCGTTTCCATAAGTTAGAGGATTATTTCGACTGTTTCCGTATAGACCATATTCTTGGATTTTTCCGTATTTGGGAAATTCCTCAAGACTACGTTCAAGGATTATGTGGACATTTTAATCCTGCAATGCCTTTCAGCATTGAGGAAATAGAACAATATGGTTTGACTTGGAATGAAGAATTATTTACAACGCCCCATATCAGCCATAAATCTTTGTATGACTTGCTTGGTGATAAGGCTGAAATTATAGAAGGAAAATATCTTATGCCGGGATGTGGAAATAATCTTGTGTTAAAACCATTCTGTAATACTCAGCGTAAGATTGAAAAGCTTTTTGGCTCAATGAATGACGATGAGTCAAGAATGACTAAGGAGGCTTTATTCCATATCGCTAATGAAGTTCTTTTCTTAAGGGACCCGAAAGAAACAGATAAATTTCATCCTCGTATTTCTGCATATCAGTCATATGTTTATAAAGAACTTTCTGATGCGGACCGTTATTCATTCGACCAATTGTATTGGCACTTCTTCTATCATCGTCACAATGACTTCTGGAAAGAAGTGGCATTGCGTCGTCTAACACCTCTTGTTTCATCAACTAACATGGTTGTTTGTGGTGAGGATTTGGGAATGATTCCGGATTCAGTTCCTGACGTAATGAACAAACTGCAGATATTAAGCCTTGAAATAGAGAGAATGCCCAAGACTTCTCATGTGGAATTCTCCAAATTGTCAAGTCTGCCTTATATGTCTGTTTGTACTACATCAACACATGATATGTCTCCTTTGAGAAGTTGGTGGAAAGAAGACAGAGAAAAAACTCAGAGATATTTTAATAATGTATTGCATTGTCAGGGTGAAGCTCCGGCTGAATGTACATCTGCTATAGTGGAGCAAATATTGGTTAATCATTTGGCTGCACCATCAATGTTTACTCTCATTCCTCTTCAGGACTGGTTAGGAATGGATGATTCGCTGAAACGTAAGGATGCAGAAGCAGAACGTATTAATGTTCCTTCTGAACCATTGCATTATTGGTGTTACAGGATGCATATAACTTTGGAATCTCTTTTAGCTGCTGATAATTTTAATTCACGAATCCGCCAGATGATTCTGGAGTCAAAAAGAAGGTGAGGAGTTTGCATTTTGATGTTTATATACTGAAAAAGGAAATGGGCTATTTTATATTTGCCCATTTCCTTTTTGTATGATTATGTATTTTTTAAATTATTCTTTTACAGTCATTGAACAATTACCATTGAATCTTGCATTAGGCTCAATTTCAAGTAATGAAGTGACAATATCACCGGTAATTAAACCAGTTGATTTCAATATAAGTTTCTCTGATATTTTTACTGACCCAATAATTTCTCCGTGAATTTCGGCATTTACGGAAATGATATTACCCTTTACAACTCCTTTTTGCCCGATTACAATTTTTCCGTTACATGTAACATCTCCTTCAACATATCCATCAAGTCTGAAATCAGATTCCACAAAAACATTTCCATTTATTTTTGTGCCGGTAGCCAAGGCGTTGTGTAATCCTCCGCTGTGATTTTCTTCTTTTTGTCTGAGATTAACCATAATATTCGTTCATTAATGCGCAAAGATAGGGTAATTTTTGGAAGGATTTTCGTGTTTGTTTACTTTTACATAATATTTTTAGAAACAAAAGGGTATATTAATATGATAACGAAGATTGAACTCAAGGATATGACATTTTATGCATATCATGGTGCTTTCCCTCAAGAAAGGAAAGTCGGAAACGTATTTGTTGTAAACCTTGAAATTACAGCACCGCTTTCAAAAGCAGTTGAAAGTGATGACTTGTGTGATACAATAAATTATGCTGAAGTATATGACATAATAAAGAAAGAAATGAATGTCCCTTCCAATTTGTTAGAGCATCTTGCCGGCCGTATCATGAATTCTTTGAAAGTTTCATATCCTGATATAGAGCATATTGTGGTGAAGCTCTCAAAACAAAATCCACCTTTTGGCGGAGATATTAAGTATGCTTCTGTTATTTTAGAGGAAAATTATAAGTAGCATTAACTTAAAATAGCTAACTTTGCAAACTCAAACGCAAAAATCATCTATTTTATATACTGTAGCTATGGCATTTACTAATAATGTTATGATTGTTCGTCATGGATTGTTGGCGAAGCTTGTAAAACTATGGAAAGAAGGTCTGCTTATAGAGAAAATAGACCGCTTACCGCTGGAACTAAGTCCGAGAAGAGAAAAAGCCAAAGGACGTTGCTGTATTCACAAGGAACGTGCTGTATGGAAGTATAAAACATTGCCTCTTTTGGGATTTGATATGTCCGACGAGGAAGATGAATTGACTCCTTTGTCTGAATATGCGAGAAAGGCATTACATCGCGATGAGTTGACAAAGGAAAATATCATGTGCGTTGTCGATGAGGCTTGCTCTTCATGTGTTTCTGTTAATTATGAGATTACAAACCTTTGTCGTGGATGTGTGGCACGCAGTTGTTATATGAACTGTCCGAAAGATGCCATCAATTTCAAGAAAAACGGTCAGGCAGAAATAGATCATGACAAATGTATAAGTTGTGGAAAGTGCCACCAGAGTTGTCCTTATCACGCAATTGTATATATACCTATTCCTTGTGAAGAGGTTTGTCCGGTGAAAGCTATCAGCAAGGACGAATATGGAGTTGAGCATATCGACGAGTCAAAATGTATATATTGTGGTAAGTGTGTCAACGCTTGTCCTTTCGGTGCGATATTTGAAATATCTCAGGTAT
This sequence comes from Parabacteroides sp. KHUB-01, assembly GCF_056640935.1. NCBI lineage: Bacteria > Pseudomonadati > Bacteroidota > Bacteroidia > Bacteroidales > Tannerellaceae > Parabacteroides > Parabacteroides sp. KHUB-01. The sequence goes on from NZ_CM153256.1 coordinate 2,783,199, forward strand.
TTGATATCCTGTGTGCAATCAAGCGTAAAGAACAAATTATTGCAATTGTTGCTCCTTCAATCTTAGCTCAATTTGGAACTACAATAGAGCACGTGTATGGTGCCTTGAAACAAATCGGTTTTTCAGATGTTGTTGAGGTTGCACAAGGTGCAATGCAGACAACAAGCCACGAGGCTGAGGAATTGAAAGAAAAACTTGTAGAAGGTCAGTCTTTCATGACTACAAGCTGTTGTCCTTCATATACTCAGCTAGTAAAGAAACATATTCCTGATTTGCAGAAGTATGTTTCAACAACGGGTTCGCCTATGTACTATACAGCTCGTATTGTAAAGGAAAAATATCCTGATGCAAAAATCGTTTTTGTTGGCCCGTGTGTTGCTAAGAGAAAAGAAGTTAAGGACGACCCTTGTGTAGATTATACTTTGACATTCGAAGAAATAGCATCAATCTTTACTGGTCTTGATATAGAATTAGAAAAAGTACAACCATATTCTGTTGCATTTAATTCTTCTCGTGAGGCTCATGGCTTTGCTCAGGCAGGTGGTGTTGTAAACGCTGTCAAGGTTTATCTCAAAGATGATAAAGTTAATGCTATTCAAGTATCTAATCTTAACAAGAAAAACGTTGCATTGTTGAGAGCATACGCTAAAACAGGTAAAGCTCCAGCCCAGTTTATCGAAGTTATGGCTTGTGAGGGTGGATGTGTCACTGGACCATGTGTTTATGGAGACAAAGCTTCAGGTCAGAAACAACTTTTGAAAGAGTTGAGCAAATTCAAATAATGACTTTTTGAATAAAAGAAAACAGAGTTATTAACAGGTTGCCTGTTGATAACTCTGTTAATAACCCTGTGGAAAACCTTGTTTATATCATCTAAAGTCAATAGACCTGTTCAAAATTTCCCTTCAATCTTATCAAATGTTTTAATCCCTTTCAGGTAGAAATTCAATAGCAATGAGCTGCCAAGTAATTCTTTAGGTCGTCTGACAGTTCTTTTGCTCAAATTCTCTTTTCTTTTCTCCCAAAAATTATCTGATATTTTCTTGAATTCTTTTCTAGCGTCAATCACTGCTTTTGCATTTGCCGGATGTCCGCTAACCAGGAATTTCAGCGCTGCTATATAATCCAGAAAACATCTTATACGCATCACATGTTTCATGTCTTCTGCAAGCAGATTTTTGTATAGCATCAGCAGATTGTTTCTGAAATTAAGGAATGTCTTTCTTGGGCTTTCTACGTTTAATGTAGCACCTCCAACATGATAAACCACTGATTCCGGAACACATAGTATTTGGTATCCTCTGCTTTTCAGTCTCCAGCAAAGGTCAATTTCCTCCTGGTGGGCGAAAAATTCACCATCTAGTCCGCCTACATTCTTGTATATCTCAGTTTTGATAAACATACATGCTCCTGAAGCCCAGAAAATAGATTGAGGTTTGTCATATTGTTTATTGTCTTTTTCCACAACGTCAAATATTCTTCCACGGCAGAAAGGGTAACCGTATTTGTCAATGAATCCTCCGGCAGCTCCAGCATATTCAAAAGTGTCTTTATTGTTGTATGCCAAAATCTTTGGCTGAACAGCGGCAACTTCTGATTTAGTTTCCAAAATCTCCAGCGGAGCTTGGAGCCATCTTTCGGTCACTTCCACATCGCTGTTTAGCAAAACAGTATACGGACTTTCTATTTCGTTGATAGCTTTGTTATATCCCTCTGCAAATCCGTAGTTTTTGTTGAACTCAATCAAACGGACACTAGGAAATTTTTTACGCAGCATATCCAGTGAACCATCTGTTGAACCATTATCGGCAACAACTATTTCAGCAATGTTTTCCGGTGAATATTCAATTACGGATGGAAGAAACTTTTCCATCAGTTCCTTTCCGTTCCAATTCAAAATGACGACTGATATTTTTTTCATTTTTAGTCTGTCTGAGAGCTATTTAAATTCTGTCAAAAAAGTGTAGTAATATTTTGAGGAAAACACTGCAATGTTTCTGTAAAAACACTGCAGTGTTTTTTCTGAAATGTCAAATGTTTTTTTGAAAACATCAGGAGTTTTTATCGCTTTCGTTATATTTCCATCTTTTGTGAGTCCACAACCAGTATGCGGGATTTCGCATTATACATTTTTCCATAATGCGCGTATATTCTTCCGTCAGCCAATATTCCGGAGTTTCCTTTGGAGTTTCAGTTATCAGCTTTATCTCCAGTGAATAATATCCCCTTTTAACTTTTTGAACATCCAGGAAAATTACCGGCAAATTAAGTTTCCGGGCAATTCTTTCAGCTCCTGTAAGCATAAATGAGCCTTGGTTTAGAAACGAAGTCCAATATTGCAGATTCCCCCTGCTTGGTGTCTGGTCTGCAATGAAAATAACTAGCGTATGCACTTTGTTTTGTTTGAGGCGCACAATATCTCTGAAAGCATCATTCTTCTTTATTCCGAAAGAGCCGAATCGTGTTCTGAGATATACAAACAGCTTATCAACAGCCTTATTGCTGAGAGGTCTGTATATCTGATGTATGTGGCAATCCTTGAATCTTGATGTCGAACCTGTGTACCATTCCCAATTCCCGTAATGTCCCATATAGGCAATGAAGGTTGAATATCCTTTGTCTATAAGGTCGTCTATAAGTTCAGGATTCTTCACATAAGCTCTCTTTTGAATTTCCTTTTCCGAAATATGAGCCAGTTTTATTGTTTCAATAATATAGTCGGCGAAATGATGGTAAAACTCTTTTTCAAGAGCCAGCAATTCCTTCTCGCTTTTTTCAGGAAATGAGGCTTTCATGTTTCTACGCACCACTTTAACCCTATATCTTATTACTTTGTATATCAGAAAATACAGAAAGTCCGAAATAAGATATAATACTCTGAAAGGCAACAAGGCATTAGCTTTTGCCCATCCTAAAAGCAATATGTAAGTAATCTTTTCGAACATAAATAAGCAGAATTTATTGTTCAGATTGTTTTATCAAAAGAGCTGTCTTGTCTTCGTTCCATCCTGACAGTATAACATCTACAGTTTCATTGACCCATTCCTTTTTGAATGGAGCTTCCACTTTGATGTAGTTTTCGGTGAAACCATGCATCATACCGCCTTTTTCCGTATGTTCGAAAAGAACTTTTGCAGCGCATCCAATATGAGCTTCATAGAAAGAATGCAATTTCTTGTCCGAAATGTCAAGCAAAGCCTGGCTTCGTGCATGTTTTGTCTTTGGGTCAACTATATAATCTATTTTCAGAGCCTGAGTTCCCGGTCTTTCCGAATAACTGAAAACATGCAATTGGGTAATATCCAGACTCTCTATGAATTGGCGGGCATTTTCAAAGAATTCGTCTGTTTCTCCTCGTGTTCCCACTATAACGTCAACACCAATAAAAGCGTGAGGCATCACTTCCTTAATCTTTTCTATTTTATGACGGAAAAGAGCCGTGTCGTAACGTCTGCGCATAAGTTTCAGCACATCGTCACTTCCGCTCTGCAGAGGAATATGGAAATGAGGCGCGAATCTTTTGCTTTTTGCCACGAAATCAATAGCTTCGTCTGTTATCAGGTTGGGCTCTATTGAGGAAATTCTGTATCTTTCAATACCTTCCACTTCGTCGAGAGCTTTAATCAGGTCAATGAAAGTTTCCCCTGTAGTTTTACCGAAGTCTCCGATATTCACACCAGTCAGAACAATTTCCTTGCCACCGTCTTTCGCTACATTCGCAGCCTGCTCCACAAGGCTTTGTATGCTTCCGTTACGGCTTCTTCCGCGTGCAAACGGGATTGTGCAGTATGAACAGAAATAGTCGCATCCGTCCTGCACTTTAAGGAAATGTCTTGTTCTGTCGTCTGCCGAACAAGATGGAGTAAATGTGCGTATATCTTTAGTCGCAGAAGTAACAATGGTTCCTCCGTTCTCTTTTTTCTGCAAGTTGTCGATATATTTCAGTATATCCAGTTTCTGGTTTGCTCCGAGCACAAGGTCAACGCCTTCAATATGGGCAACCTCTTCTGGTTTCAGTTGCGCATAGCATCCTGTCACAACAATAAATGCACCCGGATGTTGCTTGCTTATCCTTCTGATTGCCTGGCGGCATTTCTTGTCGGCAAGCTCAGTTACCGAGCATGTGTTTACTACGCAGATATCTGCTTTTTCACCTCTTCTTGCTTTTCTTACACCTTGCTCTGCCAACATTTTTCCTATAGTTGATGTCTCGGCAAAATTAAGTTTGCAGCCTAACGTATAGTAGGCTGCAATTTTATTTTCAAATACTGAATTGTCTATCATGCAATAAGCTTTTTGTCTATATCAGACAAAGGTACGAAAAGTCGGAAGTATAATAAATAAGGTTGCTTGATTTTTTGTGTTAACCTTGTTAACTTGTCTCTGAAGACTTGCCAACTTTTAAGTTGAGCAACTTGCGAAACTTAAATTTATTAGTATTCTTTATGGTATAGTAAAGCCTTATAACTAGTACACTACTTGTTTATCCGGCGCCAAATACCTATCTTTGCTACTTAAATATATTAATAACAATAATTTATGATAAAGGAGAACTTTATTAAACTTTATGAAGACAGTTTTCGTGCAAATTGGGATTTGCCTTCGGTAACAGATTATGATACTGGAAAATCCTTTACATTTGGAGATGTAGCTACTGAGATAGCACGCCTTCATATAGTTTTTGAAGAAAGTCATGTTCGCCCTGGCGATAAAATTGCATTGGTAGGGAAGGACTGTGCAAGATGGTGCATAGCATATATGGCTGTAGTGACTTATGGAGCCATCATTGTGCCTATTCTTCAGGACTTCAATCCTAATGACATACATCATATTATAAATCATTCCGGTTCTGTAATGTTGTTTGTCGCTGACCGTCATTGGGAACTTTTGGAAGAAGAAAAGATGACTCATATCCGTGCAGCTTTCACTCTTACCGATTTTTCTTGTATCTATGAAAAAGGAGATACTGTTAAGAAAATAGTAGCTGCTTTAGATAACAAGATGAAAGAAAAATATCCTCAGGGATTTACTGCGGATTGCATCAAATATGCTGATAAAGGAAATGATGAGGTTGTTTTGCTTAATTATACTTCAGGAACAACTGGTTTCAGCAAAGGTGTGATGCTTACCGGTAATAATCTTGCCGGTAACGTAACATACGCTATGACTTTGGATTTGATGTATCGTGGCGACAATGAACTTTGTTTTCTTCCTTTGGCTCATGCTTATAGCTGTGCTTTCAACTTCCTTGTGCCTATGGCTGTTGGTGCACATGTATATTTGCTTGGCAAAGCACCGACGCCGAAGATATTGCTTAAAGCATTTCAGGATGTCAAGCCTAATCTGATTATTACAGTTCCTCTTATTCTGGAAAAAATATATAAGAAAATGATACTTCCTCAGATTAGCAAACCTTCCATGAAGTTGGCTCTTCGTGTTCCTCTGCTTAATCGTCAGATTTATTCTAAGATTCGTCGCAAATTGATTGACGCATTTGGTGGTAAGTTCTGCGAAGTTATTGTAGGTGGAGCAGCTATGAATCAGGAAGTGACAGATTTTTTGTGTAAAATCAATTTTCCGTTCACAATCGGCTATGGAATGACTGAATGCGGCCCGCTTATCAGTTATGACAATCATAAAGATTATGTTCCAGGTTCATGTGGACAGATTCTGAAAGGAATAATGAAAGTCCGTATCGATTCTGACGATCCATATAATAAGGTAGGAGAAATTCAGGTTTATGGTGAAAACGTTATGAAAGGATATTATAAGAATGAAGAGGCAACTCAAAATGTTTTCACTGAAGATGGATGGCTCAAAACCGGTGATTTAGGAACAATCGACAGTGATAATCATATTTTTATCCGCGGACGCAGTAAAACAATGATTCTAAGCTCAAACGGTCAGAATATATATCCTGAGGAAATAGAATCTAAGTTGAATAACCTGCCTTTCGTTATGGAAAGTGTTGTGATAGAGAAGGGCGGAAAACTTATTGCTCTTGTCTATCCGGATTATGATGCTGTGGATAGTGCGGAACTTTCGCATGACGACTTACCGGCATTGATGGATCAGAACCGCAAGGAACTGAACAAACAGCTTGCTTATTATGAAGCAATTGCTGAAATCCGTCTTTATCCTACGGAATTTGAGAAAACTCCTAAGAAAAGTATCAAGCGTTATTTGTATAGTAATTGACAGACACGTCAATAAGGTTTTTACGAACCTTGTTGACGTGTTCCTTTTTTATATCAGACAGCAGCTATTAATCTAAATATTACTTGTTTTATCTTTTATCTCGAATTTGTATCTTTTAAATAATTTAGAAAAATAAAAAATAATTCGATTATGTTGTACAACATATAAAAATTATTGTATATCTTTGCCGCGTCTTTAAGACAAAAGGTTTATTATTTAGGTTTAAAGAGGTAGAAAATGAAAAAGTTAGTTGTTTTTGCTGCTGTTGCTGCAGCAATGTCTTTGGCATCTTGTGGTAATAAGTCAGAACAGGCAAACAATGCTGAAGTTGTTGAAAATGAAGCTCAAGTAACTGAAGCTGCTCCTGCAGCTGTTGATTCTGCAGCTGTTGCTGCTGAAGTTGCTCCTGCTGATTCTGCTGCAGTTGAAGCTGCTCCTGCTGAATAATTTTTCAGTTGGAAAAGTAAGGATGGTCTGTATGCTATACATACAGACTTTTTTTTTGCCCTTATTTTTCTTTATTGCTCAAAATGTGAAAGTTTGATGATGTTTTTAAAAAACAGTTTATAAAAATTGGAATATGATTCGTGATTTATTGATAATTTCTTCATTTTTCTGCATTTCTTCAACTAGCCTTTTGGCACAGACACCTACTGATACAACTCTAACAGTTCAGGATATTGAAATTCGAGGAAAGCGTTTTTCTGGTTTAAGCAATGGACCGGTAAAACTTCTTACAGTTTCCGATAATATTAGTTCTTCATCTGTTACAGCATCCGAAGCTGTCCGCCAGATTCCATCAGTCGTGACAGATATTGAAGGAGGAGTGACGTTCAGAGGTTCCAACCGTCCGGCAATGTTGATAAACGGTATTCCTTACGGATTGATGGAAGAATACAGTGGTGATATGCTCATTCAGCTTCCTGCAATGTTTTTCAACAGAATAGCTGTTTCGTCATTTACTCCTGCTGATATGATTCCCGACGGCGATGCCGGTATTCTGAATTTTGCTTCTACATATTATAATAAGGAAGAATCTCCGCTTACAGTTTCTCTCGGTGGTGGTTTGCACAACAGATATAATGCAGGTGCAGCAGTCAATCTGCATCCCGGGAAGTTCCATATATCTGCAAAATATAACTATCGCCGAGAATATCGTTCCCGTAAATTCGACAAGACAACAATCACTCCGGCAAACAAAACCGTTATGAACAACAATGCTGATGCCCGTCCGGACATTCACCTGGCAGATTTATTTGTCGGTTATGACTTGTCGTCAAATGATATTGTTTCTGTTTATGGTATGTATTATCTTATGGATTACAGTCGTTACGGAGGAATAAACAATTCTGTGTTTTCGCCTGCGGGGGAGAAAATGAAAGATATACTCCGTCACCGTTATAACGACCAGCGTCAGGAAGCAGCATCTGCCGAAGCCCGCTGGAAACATTCATTCTCGGATAAAGTATCGCTCAACGTCGTTTTCAATTACAACAATTTTACCTACGACGAAGATAACGACTATAAGAACGAAAACAAGGCAAACGGAAAAATAGCAGCAGAAGATAATCTTTTCATCCTTCAGAAGAAAAACAATTTTTATTGGTCTGCCGGATATGAGAATCATTTTTCTGATGACTTTTCCATGAAGTTCGGCTATATCGGACGTGCTAAACTGGAAAATTATGACACTCAGGCAAACAACAAGAACGGTGACTCATGGATAGAAAATGCTCAGAAAACATATAACTATGATGCTGACCGTTTTCTTAACCTTATTTATCTTGGTGTGGAAAAGGAGTGGAACAATCTTTCTGTTGAGGCAGCTTTACAGGGCGAGTTCAGCAAGCTCAAGGTTCAGGATAATACTAACAACTCTTTTCATCTTTTCCCGAGCGCAAAGATTGGATATTCATTCAATGACAATAATGAACTGATGCTCCGCTATCAGGAAAGAGTGATTCGTCCGTATGGCTCATCATTGCACAGCTTTATTGATTATAGTGATGCGACTCATCTTCTACAGGGAAATCCTGATTTGAAAGATGAAAATATACATTCTTTGGAATTATCTTATCAGATTAACGGGACAGATTTCCGTGTTGTTCCAGCTGTTTATTTCCGCCATCGCAACAACCGTATAATGGAAGTTGCCACACAAATCGAGGAAGAAACAGTCTGGCGTAAGGAGAATATAGGCAACACACAGACTCTAGGTTTTGAACTCGCCGGAAACTGGAGTCCGTTCCGCTTTATGACAATTGGCGCTTCCGGAAATGTTTATCGTGATGAGATTGACGGAAGAAACGTTGGTTTTGGCGAAACCAAATCTCTCTGGTGCTGGGATGCAAAAGGAAACGTCAACTTTAAGATAACACCAACTACAGAATTACAGATTGACGGATTCTATATTTCTGACCAGCTTACAGCTCAGGGCGAGATAAAAAGTCATTACAGCGTTAATGCCGGTTTGTCGCAATATTTCCTGAACCGTCATCTTCGCGCCACTCTTTCTGTGAATAACATATTCGACAGTTTGGAGGAAACAACAGTTATCAACACTGAAGCGATGAATATGGTTCAGATAAGAAATCGTGATGCACGTGTTGCATGGCTTACTCTTTCATATTCCTTATAAAATGTTTTTTTCATTTGTCAAGCTCTCTTGATTCATTAACTTTGTGCATTTGTAATTAATAAACTAAATTTCGCAAGTGCCTTAACTTAAAAGTCAACAAGGCTTCAGAGACAAGTTTACAAGGTCAAAACACCTCTAACTTTACAATTTATCATCTAAAAATCTTGTTAACTTGTTTTCTTGTCAACTTGTTATCTGAAAGTTGAGCTTGCGAAACTTGAATAATAAAGAGAGAGGAAAATGAAAAAACTTTTATGGCTGTTAGCCTTAAATCTCTACAGCATATGCTGTTGGTGCCAGTCAGGTGTTTCACTTACCGGCCGTATAACAGATGCAAATACAGGTTCTGTTATTGATTTTGCAGATGTATTGTTGTTTAAATCCGGAGACAGCAAACTGTTTATGCAAACTCTTCCCGACGAGAATGGTAATTTCAGCTTTTCTTCTGTTGAAGAAGGAAATTACTCTTTGATTGTACGCCTTGTCGGATATGATATTTTCACCGTAAAATCTTTGGAAGTCAAGGATAATTCCTGTATCAATCTTGGCAATGTACAGCTCCGTCCGCTAGAGGTTGGTCTTGCCGAAGTTGAGATTCTTGCAGATAAACGCCAGCTTGTATATAAACTCGACAAGAAAGTAGTTGAGGCTTCATCGAATATTATGGGCGCCGGTGGTTCGGCTGTTGATGTTTTGGAAAATACACCTTCAGTTCGTGTCGATGCCAATGGCGATATAACATTCCGCGGAAGTTCCGGTTTTCTTGTATATGTCGATGGCAAGCCAAGTGTTTTCTCCGGAACTCAAGCCCTAGAACAGGTCCCTGCGGCTCAGATAGAAAATATAGAGATTATAACAACACCTTCGGCAAAACACGATACCGAAGGCGAAGTCGGTATAATTAATATCATAACAAAGAAACATTTCCTGAAAGGTCTTAGTGGAATGGTTAATCTTTCCGGAAGCACATGGTTGACACGTCGTGGCGATTTCCTTCTTAATCAGCAGAACAATAAATCCCGCTGGTTTGTCGGCGGACAATGGTCGGACAAGCTTAGCCGCAGTAATCACGAATTGCTTCAGTCCAACAATTCTGTCGATGGCAAAGTCTTTTCTCTAGATGCTTCCGGACCACAGAAAGGAAACCGTTTCAATTATTCACTGAAAGGCGGATGGAGCATTGATTTGCCTAAAACATCTTTTGAGGTTAATGTCGAGGGCGGACACGGAGGACGAACTCACAACGGTGACATGCTCTACAAGGAAACTCACACCGTGAACGGGCAGAATGTTTTCTCTGCTGTATATAACAATAATAATGATTTCGAGAACTCTGAAGATTTCGGACAGGGAAATCTTGCCCTCACTCATCGTTTCAATGACAAAGGCCACAAGATTTCCGCTTCGTTCTATTATAAATATGGAGGAAATTCTCTGGAATATTCTTACAACGAACTTCTGGACATGCAGGGCAGGAGACAGGACGGAATGTGCTACTACGAAGCTGAATTCCGCAAAACCATGAGAGCCAATGCTGATTATGTCCTTCCTCTGTCGGACAAGGCAAAGCTCGAAGCCGGATACCAATATTATTCTTATCTCGAGGATGGTGATTTTGAAATGGAATGGTGGAATCCTTCTACCGGAGTTTTCGACAAACAGCCCGAAGCATACAATACTTTTTATTTCCGTGAAGAAATTCATTCTACTTATGCCATACTTTCCGGAACATTCAACAAGCTCGACGCTCAGCTCGGTTTGCGTGGTGAGCATACGCACACACAACTGCTTTCATCCATTCCTGACGCAAGCCGCATAAACAAGCGTTTCGAAGTTTTCCCTTCATTGCATCTGGGTTACACTTTACCGCGTGAGCAGAAACTATTGTTGTCTTATTCCTATCGAACCACACGCCCGCAGCTGTGGTTTATGGAACCATATATTACATATAATGATTTCTACTCTGCTGTTATTGGAAATCCTGATATCCGTCCGGAATATATTCATTCATTCGAAATGAATTACAGCAAGTCTTTTGGTGAAAACTCTGTTTCGGCAACAGCTTTCCATCGTTTCCGCAAAGATAAGGTGGAGCGTCTGCGTGTTCCTTTCGAAGGAGCTGTTTCTTTGGATTCAATGGCAAATGTCGGTCGTGACTATTCAACCGGCTTGGAACTTGGCATAAATCTTCACCCTACGCGCTGGTGGAACACAACGCTCAATGGAAACGTATATCATTATAAAGTCGTGAACGAACTTTCGGCAGGAGGAAAACACGAGTCCAGCACAAATTATGATATAATGTGGAACAACCTTTTCACTCTTGGCAAATACACTCGTCTGCAGCTCGACGGCAGTTTTGTCGGTCCATCCGTAACCACACAGGGAAGGAGCGATTCTTATTGGTATGCTAATCTTGCCATCCGTCAGCAACTCTTCAACCGCCGTCTCACGGCAACTCTTGCCTTCAAGGATATTTTCCGTTCTGCATGTTATATTAATGATATAAACACTCCGGACCTGAAGATTTATACCAAAATCCGTCCGAAATACCCGCAGATTATGCTTACTCTGAGCTATACATTCAATAGTTTCAAGGCAAAAGCAACTCAGGAAAAAGAAGACAGGAATGAGTTGTTTGAGGGAATAAAGTGAGGACAGAGACAAGTTGACAAGATACAAGTTGACGAGGCTTCATGGAGAAGTAATTATACGCTTCTCCATGAGGCCTTGTTTCTTTATATTAACGTGAGTTTGACGAATTCTGAACTATCTATCAAGGCTGAAAGCCTTGTCAAATCAGGCATTTGCCTGATTTGTATAGCCCAGGGCGTGAGCCCTGGGTAAATGTAACCCCCATCTGTTCTAAGCTCTGAAAGAGCGACTCTCTATTAACGACGAAACCATAACAGAACATTGTGTCGCTCCTTCAGAGCTTTGTTTTATTATGTATCTGTAACCCAGGGCTCACGCCCTGGGCTATAAAAAGGCTTTCAGCCTTAATATTATGTCTTTTTCCCTGGAATAGTCCATTCTCCAAGTATGTTAGCATTTAGATTAATAATTACTACTTAACTTTGCAGCAAATCCTAGACAAATAGCGTTTTGTTGCAACGGGATTACTTATTAGAATAATGCAATGCATTTACGGATATTATTCTTGTTCTAAAAATCGGCAAAATTTTTAACAAGTCAGAATAATAGACAATAAATGCTTGCGCTCTGCTGTATTCTTCTTTTTAAGAATATAAGGCTTTGTTGTAGCTTATAGGGAAAAGAACTATACCGTATAGAGCGCGGGCTGTTGTTTTATTGACTTGAGGGCGTTTGCCGATGCCTTAGAACAAATAATAAACAACGGTCAGCACTTTTTTTATGCTACTATTTATACTGACACTTTAAAGAAAGTGCAGACCGCTGTTTAATAATGAAACAAACGGTCTGCACTTTTTTTGTTTTGCCATCCTGATGTTTTTCTCCGTAAATTAATTGTTGAATGAATTTTATAACTCAATATTAACAATTAAATTATTATTAATTATGAACAAGAAAGTTTCTACACTTTTGACAGTGGCACTTACTTTGGGTGGTTCGCTGTTGAGTAGTTCTGCTTTTGCACAGACTTTTGTAAAAGAAATGCCGAAAGATGGAACTTCTGCTTTGTATCATGTTTATGTGAATGCAAGCGGTAAAGCGACAACTTCTAACGCCCTTTTGTCACCAGATTCTAAGGAAGGTTTTGCTGTTGCTTCAACAGAAGCTAATAAAGCAAATAAAAAGTATCAATGGTATATTACTCGTGAAACAACAAATGGATCAACTGTTTATAAATTAAAGAATGCAGAAGGAACAGAATTCCCTATTGTTGAATATAATGGAACAAAATATTCGGCTTTTGTTCAAGAAACATCTGAAGGATATGAAGATGAATTAGCTTTTGTTGATTACGGAAAGAATCAACTTACTTATGTAGGCTTTGCCAGAACAGGTGAGAGTAGTGCTGAATTTAAAGCTGTTGGTGTTGCTTCTCATAATGACTCTTGGAATTATTTATTGCAGGAAGTTGCAGATGAAACAATCACAGCATCAGATTTGAATGATGTAAACCGTGGTTCTTTCTCTTTGAACTATCAGTTTGATAAGGATCATAAGGCTACTGTAAATCCATTTAACAAAGAAATTAAGGCATTTACTAAAAATAATGGTACAGAAATTTATTTGGCAACATCTTGGCCATCATCTGTAACTGGTAGTAATTTGAGTAATGATGAATTTAATAAATCAACATTCATTATTATTAATCCAAGTGAAGTAGAAGAAGAAACTTGGAATATTGAAGGTCATACAGCATTTGGTGAATCTGCTAAATTTATAGAAGTAAAAGGTGATCGTTTGTTGGCAGAATCAAGCCTAGATGTTGCAGCTTGGAAACAAGGAAAATATGCTATCGAAAATGCACAGTATACTGTAGTTCGTTTGGCAGGTACAAGTGAATATGTATTCCAGATGGCTGGAACAGTTTATGGTCTTAACGAAGATAAAGATGATGTTTTGGAATCAACAGCATCTCCTTTGAGAATAGCTTTGATTAATGACCAGACTTCAAGAATTGTAACAACAACAAGTAAGGCAGAAGCTACTGGTAAAGTTGAATATAGTGCAACTATCATAAACAACCGTACTGTTACTGCTAAGAATTTCTTGTCAACAGATAAGGCTTCAGTATTCAATATCAAGTTTGTAAGTAAAGAAAAAGCTGTAGCAAATGAAACTGATCCTAATACAAAATCTGAATATAATAAATATCTATCAATTGATGGAACTCAGATATTAGCACATGGTTCAGACTTTACAAATTTGAATGCACCAGAAAACCAGTGGATTGTTACAGAAGTTAATGGAAATGAATATACATTCCAGAATAGAGAAGATTCTGATATTAAATTTGCTGTAGAACTTGTTTCAACAGATAAAGAAAATGTATATGAATTGCGTGGAGCAGAAACATTAGGATTTGAATATGCTTATGTTGATAAAACAACTAAGGAATATACAACAAAATCAGAAACAGGTTTGAGTGGATTGACTGCTGAATTTACTGCTTTAACTCCTGATGCTGAAGCAGGTTATGCATCAACAGAATTGGATAATGCTGGTTTGGTAAGATTAATGTTTAAATCTCGAGCAAACAACTTGTTGGCTTCTGAATTGTTCGTTACTGCTGAACAGAATAAAACAGGAAACAACGGAACAGTAGAAGTATCTAAAGAAGAATTGGATGCTGCTCAGTTCTCGGTAGTTAAATTCGATGCAGCATCTACAGCTACTGCTTTGTCTGATACAATCTATACAGTTAATAACTATGTCGTTTTGAAGGAAGCTGGAAAAGATGATACTAAGACAATTGTTGATGGAGATTCAATTGCTGTAGTATCTTACGCATTCAAACAGTTGCGTGCTGATGGCGAAAACTATTATTTGTCAGCTGATATGTCAACAGTAGTAAAACAGAATGATGAATCTAAAGCTCCACGTTTCTTGGTTAAGATTAACAAGAATGGTTCTTATTCATTGATTTCTGTTGGTACAAATGATGAGTTGCGTGATGTATTGAATGATGTAAATGAGAAGACATTTGATCTTGACGGAACTTCTTCAGCTGTTATTGAAGCTGCTGGTACTTCAGTTTATTATGACTATAGTATTGATCACAAATATGACTTCAATATCTTAAAAGAAACTCCAGGTACAAGCTTCAACCACGTTCCTCAGCACGTAACAATGGAAGCTGTTAATGGTGGTTATGTAGCTATGAATGCCGAAAACAAAGAAGGTATAGTTGCTCCTGTATCAACTTTGAAGGCTGAATATACGAAGGAAGATTTGACATTCTGGTTGGATACAACAGATTCAGAAGCTGTAACTCCATCATTCATGATTTCTAAGGCAGGCAACTATATGTACAATGCAACAGACTCGTTGGATGCTTACAATGATGGTACTGCAAGTGCAGAAAGAGTTGAAGACTTTGCTTTGAATGTAAATGGTGATAATTTGCCAAAAGTAATCTTCCAGTCTGCAGATTTGACTAAGGTTGAAGATATCGAAAACTACAAGTTCCAGATTGTTCAGTCTCCAGAATCTGAAGATGAATATATCATCAAATCTTTGAATGGTTATACTTATGTAGCAGCTCACAACCAGAAGTTATATATCTCAACTCAGGCAGATGCTGCATTGAGATTGACAGTTACTCCAGCTGAAGCTCCAACATCTAACGAAGGTGTATCTGCATCTGAAGTAGCAGTAGTTGCTCAGAACGGTTCAGTAGTAGTTAAGAACGCTGCAGGTAAGAACGTAGTAGTATCTACAATCTTAGGTCAGGTAGTAGCTAACGAAGTATTGACATCAGACAACGCAACAATCAACGTACCAGCAGGTATCGTAGTAGTTGCTGTTGAAGGTGAAAGCTTCAAAGTAAATGTAAAATAAGTTTATAAGTTAATGAGTTTTTGAGTTTGTAAGTTCAATCTTACAACTCAAAGCTCAAAACGAAATAATCTTAAAAACAGGCGGGGGCGGAAAGACTCTCGGGAAAAGATGCCCGCTGAATCTTGCTGCTCCCGTTCTTTTAAAATATAATCCTTATAACTGACGACTGATGATTAAAAAAGAATTTAAGTAACTCGTGAGAGTGAAACCTTTAATTTTTAGTTATTAATAATAGTAGTGTAATTTAAAAGTTCTAAGCCCGATGAAGTAATTCCGTGAGGAATGAAAGGGCGTGTGAATAAAAATTAAATGTCTAAGGAAGGCTGTTTCTCTTCGGGGAAATGGCCTTTCGTTTGTTAAACACTGAGGCACTGAGACACAGAGGAAATATTAGAAGATAAAATGAAAACTCTGTGTCTCAACGTCTCTGTGTTTAAATATTTTACCCAATAATCCTACCAACACAAACCTCCTTCTCCGGACTATATCCGCTTCTTATCCTCCATTCCTGTGGATAAAGATTATTTGAGCGGTTGCCGAGATTTTTCACAAAGCCAAGAGGAATGTTTCCGTAGGTGAGGAGAACAAAACCTTTTTCTGTCCCTTCGGGAAGGGTGATGGCTTCTTTGCGGAGATATTGTATTGCTGTTTCCCACGAAACTTCAGCGCAAGGAAAAGCATCACGGTTGAGTGCATAGCTTAAAGCAAGAGATTGTGATGGGATAAGGTCTTTACCTTTCACCTCGCCAAGTTCGATACCGGCAGAAAGAACACGGAGTTTGTTGATGAACAAATCCGAGAGGCGGGAAACATTTTCGGATTGCATTCTGATAATGCTCTGTGAGGCATCTGCCCATTGAGGTTTGTAATTGTCAGGAGCAATAAGAAATTTATCCAGACTTTTAGGGAAAGCTGCGACTTGCTTGCTGCCTTTCTGTTTCTTGTCCTTACCTTTCTTGTCCTTACCTTTCTTGCCCATACGAATCTCCTCGATTTCACCATCAGCTTTTCTGAGAGCAGCAAGGAAGAAACCTTCACCTTTTGTTTTGTGAGGGAAGAAATGGTAAACCGGATTGCTGTGTTTCAGTGCACCGGTGATATTCCATTCGGCAGGGACCGGAATTTCCAGAGCTTCGGCTCCAAGTTCCTCTATTATATAATGTATATTATCTTCGTTCTCCTCAGTGTTGTAAGTACAAGTGCTATAGATTAGCAATCCACCCGGTTTGAGAGCATTCCAAATATCGTGAATGATACGGCGCTGGCGGGAAGCGCATAGATTTACGTTTGCCACGCTCCATTCGCCGGTGCTGTCGGTATCTTTGCGGAACATACCTTCGCCGGAGCAAGGAACGTCAGTGACAATAACGTCGAAAAGATGTGTAAACTCGCCAATCTCTGCCGGGTCGTTATTGATAACAATACTTTCGGGATTTCCCCATTTGGCAATATTTTCGGCAAGAATATTGCTTCGTGTCTTTATAACTTCGTTGCTCACCAGAACACTGCCTTCCGGAAGAAGACTGAGTAGGTGAGTTGATTTTCCTCCTGGAGCAGCACAGAGGTCGAGGCAAGTCACAGGTGAATCTACAAAAGCCTTGATCGCCTGTTCGAGAAACATAGAAGAAGCTTCCTGAACATAATATGCTCCGGCATGAAAAAGAGGGTCGAAGGTGAAAGGAATACGTTCCGGAAGATAATATCCGGTGTTGCACCAGGCAACAGATTCGTAACCCGGTTTGCATGAACCTTTACGCCCGTTAATTCTGATACTAACCGGTGCGTCACTCTGCAATGCTTTTTCCAAAGCATCATATTCGTTGCCAATCAAGGCGCGTGTGCGTATGATAAAATCTTCAGGAAGTGCCATTCTGTTATTATTTCTTTTTGCAAAAATAGTAACTTTGCAGGAAAAAACACGGAGTTTGAGGAGTCAAGGAGTTAAGTAGTCAAGAAGTCAAGAAGAAAAAACTTGTTTCCTGTAGTCTTGTCAACTTGTTCCCTTGTCAACTTAAAAACTCATAAACTTAAAAACTCATAAACTTAAAAACTCATAAACTCAAAAATATGCTTGCTTCATTATACCTAATCCCCGTCACCCTCGGTGACACCGAACATCGTCGTGTTTTGCCGGAATACAACCGTGAAGTGATTTTGCAGATAAAGCATTTCATAGTTGAGAATGTGCGCACAGCACGCCGTTTCCTGAAGAAAACAGAACCGTCAATAGTTATTGACGATTTGACATTTTATGAATTAAACAAGCATACTTCGCCGGAGCAGGTTGCCGGTTATCTTGCGCCTCTGGCAAAAGGAGAGTCTGTCGGTGTTATTTCCGAGGCAGGTTGTCCGGCTGTTGCCGATCCGGGAGCCGATGTTGTGGCAATAGCTCAGAGAAAGAATTATCCAGTAGTTCCGCTGGTTGGCCCTTCTTCGATATTGATGTCCGTTATGGGTTCCGGATTCAACGGTCAGAGTTTTGCTTTTCATGGTTATCTGCCCATTGATGCATCGGAAAGAACAAATATGATTAAGAAACTGGAAGGACGAATTTATTCGGAAAACCAGACTCAGTTATTTATCGAAACTCCATACCGCAATATGAAGTTGGCAGAGGAACTTATCAGGACTTGCCGTCCGTCAACAAAGCTTTGTATTGCATCGAATATCACTTGTGATGATGAATATATCAAGACTAAGCCTGTGAAAGAATGGGCAGGTAAACTTCCGGATTTGAATAAGAAGCCGACGATATTTTTGATTTATAAATAAGGGAACGAGTTGACGAGTTGACGAGTTGACAAGGGGGCGAGTTGTTACCTTGTCTCTGTAGCCTTGTCACCTTAAAAGTTTAATTAAATCTCTCTAACATGATTTACCCTGATTGTCAAATACACGAAACCGCAGTAGTCGACGAAGGTTGCAACATTGGAAATGGAACGCGGATATGGCATTTCTCTCATATTATGAGTGGCTGCATAATCGGCGAACGCTGCAATATCGGTCAGAATGTAGTTATTTCGCCTGAAGTGGTTTTAGGAAATAATGTCAAGATTCAGAATAATGTTTCTGTTTATACCGGAGTTACGTGTGAGGATGATGTTTTTCTCGGACCAAGTTGTGTGTTTACAAATGTGATTAATCCTCGCAGTGCAATAGTCCGTAAGAATCAGTATATGAAAACTGTTGTGCGGAAAGGTGCGAGCATCGGAGCAAATGCAACAATTGTTTGCGGTCATGAAATAGGTAAATATGCTATGATTGGAGCAGGAGCTGTAGTTACAAAAGATGTTGCGGACTATGCTCTGGTCGTAGGCAATCCATCAAAACAAATCGGATGGGTGAGTGAATACGGACATCGTCTGGAGTTTGACGCTGATGGTGTTGCGGTTTGTCCGGAGAGCGGACAGAAATATAGGTTGACGGATGGGAATGTCGTTGAGGAGCTGACAAGGGAACGAGTTGACAAGGGAACGAGTTGACAAGGGAAATATAAGTTTTATTATATATGTATTTCCCTTGTCAACTTGTCTCTGAAGCCTTGTCAATTTACCCTATTAACAACATTTCCTTCCAAAAATCCTTTCACATTATTTACTGCAATATCCATAAGTCTTGCTCGAGCCTCATGAGTTGCCCAGGCAATGTGAGGAGTTATATAGCAATTACGTGCCGATAGCAGAGGATTGTCAGCTTTTGGAGGTTCAGAAGAAAGAACATCCACACCAGCTGCTGCAATTCTGTTATTGTTTAAAGCGTCAGCCAAGGCGGTTTCGTCGATTAGCGGACCTCTGCCGGTGTTAATAACTATTGCCGAAGATTTCATCAGAGATAAAGTTTCAGCATTTACAAAGTGCCTTGTGCTTTGAGTAAGTGGACAATGTAATGAAAGAATATCACTCTCTCTGAAAAGTGTTTCCTTGTCAACTGGAGTTATTCCTTCAGGAAGAGCAGATGCCTGTTTTGATGTAAGAGCAATAACCTTCATTCCAAAAGCCAAAGCTACTTTTGCTACTGACATGCCAATGTTTCCAAGACCTACCAATCCTAATGTTTTACCGGCAAGTTCGAATAAAGGAGTATTCCAGTATGTAAAGTCTTTGCTGTTACTCCAGGCTCCGGCAGAAATCTCTTGCGTATAATGTTCAACTCTGTTTGATATGGCAAGGATATGAGCGAAAACCATTTGTGTTACGGAATCTGTGCTGTATGCAGGAATATTTGTGACAACAATACCTTTTTCCTTAGCAAAATCTGTGTCGATAATATTATATCCGGTTGCCAACACTCCGATGTAGCGAAGTTTTGGCAACTGTTCAATAGTTTCACGACTGAAAGGAACTTTGTTGGTAAGAACCATTTCTGCGTTTTTGCAGCGTTCTACTATAAGCTCTTTTGGAGTTCTGTCGTAGAATTCGCAATCAGTAATTTCCTTTAATTTTTCCCAGGATAAATCACCAGGGTTTAAGCTGTATGAATCGAGTATTACTAGCATTTTGAGTTTATGAGTTTTTAAGTTTATTAGTTTTTGAGTTTATTGGTTGACAAGGGAATAAGTTGACGAGTTGACAAGTTGACAAGGCTACAGAAAAAAGTTTTATCTTCTTGACTTCTTAACTACTTGATTCCTTGACTTCTCAACTCCTACTCATGATGATAAGGCTCATTATTAAGAATCGTCATTGCACGATAAATCTGTTCTATAAAGATAAGACGTATCATCTGGTGCGAGAATGTCATTTTGCTTAGAGATATTTTCTCTTTTGCTGCATTATAGACTGCATCGCTGAATCCGTATGGACCGCCGACAACGAAAACAAGTCTTTTGGGAACGGAGTGCATTTTCTTCTCTATATATGCTGAGAATTGCATGGATGTGAAATCTTTGCCTTTTTCGTCCAGAAGAACAAGATAATCTCCCGGCTGAATGGATTTCAGGATAAGTTCGCCTTCCTTTTCCTTTTGCTGAGATTCGGAAAGGTTCTTAACATTCTTGATATCCGGAATAACTTCCATTTCAAAAGGAATGTAGTGTGAAAGGCGGTTCTTGTATTCGTTGATAGCTTCCACAAAATATCCGGCATCTGTTTTGCCTATAACAACTAATGCAATTTTCATCTGCTTACATTTAATAAGTTTCAGTCAGCTAAGTTACAAGAAAAATACATACCTTTGTGTCATTATATTCAGTAAAAAGAAGAATGGTATGAAACGGTTCATGTTATCAGTAGCACTTTCGTGCCTTTACCTGGCAAATATCAATGCCGCGGACATAAAGGCAATCTCAGGTGCTTTCAGTAAAGGAAATGCAGCCGCTTTGTCTTCTCTTATGGATAAAGAAGTGGATATGGCATTGCAAGGTGGAACATCAAAAGTACGTTCAGGAAGTGATGCCGTGAAAGACCTGGAAAGTTTTTTCAAAACCGGCAATATTTCTGGTTTTCAGGTTATACATCATGCAGACAAGAAAGACCGCGGATTTATCGTTGGTAAAATTAATGCCAATGGTAAGGAATATCGTGTGAATATTACTTATCGCACAGAAAATGATAAGGCGATAATTCAGTCGATAAGGATTGAATGATAGGAAACAAGGGGACGAGTTGACAAGGGAACAAGGAGGATTGATAAAGTAGTCAAGAAGAAAAATCTTATTTTCTGTAGCCTCGTCAACTTGTCAACTAATAAACTCAAAAACTCAGAAACTTAAAAACTCACAACATATGAATTTACAGGAAACAAAAGAACAGTTGATATCTGAACTAATCAGATTGGCATTTGCTGAAGATATTGGTGATGGCGACCACACAACATTGTGCTGTATTCCGGCTACAGAAATGGGAAAGAGCCATCTTATTGTTAAGGAAGATGGTGTACTTGCTGGTGTGGAAATGGCAAAACGTATTTTCGACGCATTTGATCCTGAATTGAAAATGACAGTATTTATCCAGGATGGAGCTGAGGTGAAGAAAGGAGATATCGCTTTCGAAGTTGAAGGAAAAGTACAGTCATTGTTGCAGACAGAGCGTTTGATGCTTAATGTTATGCAGCGAATGAGCGGTATTGCTACTACAACACGTAAATACGTAAAAGCTTTGGAAGGAACAAAGACAAGAGTTTTGGATACTCGTAAGACAACTCCAGGTTTGCGTATGATTGAGAAAGAAGCTGTTCGTATCGGTGGTGGCGTTAATCACCGTATCGGTTTGTTTGATATGATTCTTCTTAAGGACAATCATGTTGACTTTGCCGGCGGTATCGAGGCTGCAATCACTCGTTGCCATCAGTATCTGAAAGAAAAGAACAAAGATTTGAAGATTGAAATTGAGGTTCGTAATTTCGACGAAATACAGCAGGTTTTGAATATCGGAGGTGTTGACAGAATTATGTTGGATAACTTTACTCCGGAAAACACTCGCAAGGCTGTTGAAATGATTGGCGGAAGATTTGAAATCGAGTCTTCTGGTGGAATTACATTTGCAACGCTCAGAGACTATGCTGAATGTGGAGTTGACTTTATCTCAGTTGGAGCGTTGACTCACTCAGTGAAAGGTTTGGATATGAGTTTCAAAGCTTGCTGATTTTTATACAATAAAATAATAAAGACACAGAGAACACAGAGCTATTTTATTCTGTGTTTTCTGTGTCTTTGTTTTTGCCTATGTATTGGGCTTATTGTGATTATTCTTCACCGGCAAACATTGGATCCCATGCCGGAAGCTGGATAGGTTTCTGATTCAATGCTTTCATCACTTTTTCAGTAACATATTTCTTCTCTACCACTAGACGGAATGTATATTCGTCGAACCATTTGTCTGTAAGAATAAGATGACCGTTGTTTGCACCGTCGCCCCAACTATTTTCAACCATCCATTTCTTTGGCTTTCCGTTTTCGTCGAGGTCAACAGCCATAAGAGTCATGGCGTGTGCCGAACCACTTGAGAAAGTCTGTATTCTTTCTTTCTTGTCCATTCCGAAAGTTGTGTTGAACAGTGAACCATAGTCATAAATGTTCATATCCATAATACCACGCTTTGAATCCAATTGTGTGATATCACATGAATAATACAACATAGTGCTGTCTTTCAGAGATGCAATAGCCATTTCCTTGAGGTCTTCAATAGGAATATTCACATATTTCCAGTTATGACCGTCATATTTATGTCTGTCATACTGAATTTCGTAACATTTGTAATATTCACGTGAAGGATCGTTCATAACCATCACATAATTGTTGAGCAGATTTGCATCTCCATATTTTTCGAGGAACGACATTGGTGTGTGATGTTCAGTTGCTACAACATTTCCCTTTTCATCTTTTCTTACGAAATCAAATTCTGTTGGAGGAACGCCAAGATTCAGTACAAGCATTCTGTAAACAGTAGAAAGCATCTCTTCTTTCTTGCTTTCGAATTCAGAAGCTTTTGCTCCTTTAGCCTTCATCTCTCTGAGCTCCAAAGCAAACTCTTTAAGTTTCAGAGAAATCAGAGATGACATCATACTTGTATGCTCGCTGCTGTAAGTTTCAGGCATTGCTTCTTTTGGAACAAGTCCGTATTTGCTCACGATGTCGGCAACACCGGTGAAAGTACCGCCGTCGCTAAGCGGATGTTTCAGAAGCCACTCTACAGTTTTATCATCCAGAGGTTTGTCTCCGGTATCAATTATTGCCTGAAGGAAAAGGTTTGACTTTTCAAGCTGATCCCAGAAAAAAGAATAATTCTGAGAGAATTCAAATTTAGGAAGATTATATTTTGCAATAGCTTTTGAGCGCATTACGTTCAATCCGGTAAACAACCAGCATCTTCCGGAAGACTGTTGGTCTGTGATACCTTTTGACTCAACTTTTACTGAGAAATTTGTGTCGATAGCCTTTTGATTGTCCAGATTGACAGTCAGTTTTCGGATGTCGTTGGTACTGATTGCATTGCGTATTGCTTTGTCAGAAGGAGTATTCTGATACGATTGTTTGATTTGTTCAAGCATTTTTTCAGAAATGCCACCTTTTCCTTCCTGAGCTAAAGCTGATGAGGAAACGCCCAATGCCAAGGCAATTAACAATAGATTCGAATGTTTCATGATGATAAGATTTATTTGATAAATTACCATACAAGTCCGTCCTGGTTGATATGCCATAATTTACCGTTTGTGTCCGGCAAAGTAATTTCATATAACGACGGAGTTGTGTAAATGTTTAGATTTTTAAGTTCTTCAGCTGAGCAAATATCTTCTGCTTTCAATGATGCTGCATTGCCGGCAAAAGAGTTTTCCTTTTCGTGATGTATTCTCTGGCGATAATAAAGCTGTCTTAAAGCCCATTTCGTCTTTTCTTCTGCCTTTGCAGTGAATTCTACATTATCAGTTCCTGCCTTAACGCCTGCAAACTGAACATATCCCCAATATTCCGGCATATGAATGTTTATTACACCTGTTGGAGCCCAAACCCAGTTGTATTCACGGATTTTGTCTTCGCCCTTGATAGGAATTTTGACGTATTTTCCGTCTTTGACTTCTGTTGTCCATTGCACGCGTGAGAAGTTCACACGGAATTGGTCTCCGGCTTCCGGCATACCTTTCTTGTTCATCACCTGATTTAAAGAATTCCATGGAATGAATACTTCAACGGACCATGATTTGTCAGTATCGTTCGGGTTGTTCACTGTTCCATCCACATGAACGGCAGAAAGCATACCGTTGAATTCCCATCCGTTAAGAACAGCAGGACGGTCGCGATAAGGCTGACTCAAATATAAATCCCAAAGCGTTCCTAAAGCATTTACTTCATATTCCAGATAATTGTGAGTATCTCCGGTTGGGTCGAGAAATATCTCAAAGTCATTTTCATTGAAAATCACGCAGTCGTGCTCGGTCTGATAGCTCCACACATGAGGTTCTTCCAATAGAGCTGCAAAATACATACCTTTTTCATCATAAGCCATTTTTGCGTTAGTTTTGAAATGAGGTGCAGGTCTTTTGTCTCCTTCAATATCAGTGAAGTCGCTGCTCCATGGAATTGCATCCCACTCGTCGAGCTTGCCGTCAACTTTTATATCTTTGTCTGCCTGATAGCAAACATAAGTAGGCGGGTTGAACGGAGCAATTTCCGGATAACTGATTTCTGTTGTTTTCTCTGCTGATTTCTCTGAACAAGAGAATAATGTGGCAGTAAGTGCTGCCAAAGGTAAAATGCTTTTTTTCACGTTTTGTCGTTTATTTATTATTTAGTTTAGTTATGCTAACTGTTCGATTTAAAGTAGACGAGTCTTTAGAGATAAGTTGACAAGATTTTCTGATATTTAAACCTATTAATCTTGTCAACTCGTCATCTCTAACTCATTATTCGTTTTCTTTATACCATGAAGAATACATATGATAATTCTTGGCAATTTTCTGGTTGATTTCCTTTGCCTGTTCCGGATCCACTTTCTTTACAAATTTAGCAGGAACACCGGCATATATACTTCCCGGTTCAACGATTGTTTTGCTTAGGACAACAGAACCTGCTGCAACAATTGCTCCTTCACCGATAACTGCATGGTCAAGGATTACAGAACCCATTCCAACCAAAGCTCCGTTGCATATTTTAGCTCCGTGGATTGTTACGTTGTGACCAATTGAAACATCGTCACCGATTTCTATAGTTGACTTTTCATATAATGTATGCAACACAGAACCATCCTGAATATTTACACCATTGCCGATTCTGATTGAGTTTACGTCGCCTCTAAGAATTGCGCCGAACCAGATACTGCAACCTTCACCTATTTCAACATCTCCGATAATAGTCGCATTGTCTGCGAGAAATGTGTTTTCTCCAATTTTAGGAGTAAAACCTCTTACTGATTTTATTAAAGCCATTTTGAGTTTATGAGTTTTTTAGTTTTTAAGTTGATAAGTTTACTAGTTGACAAGGCTACAGAAATTATGCTTTTTCTCCTTGTCCCCTTGTAAACTTGTCCCCTTGTATCTAATATTATATTTCTGCCGTCTTTTCCTTCAACCAAGCTTTTTCTTCTTCGTTCAAATACGGACTGAGTTCTTCGTAAACCTGCTGATGATATTTGTTTATCCATGCATGTTCTCGTGCCGATAACATTGAAACTACAATCAGACGAGTGTCTATATAGCAAAGTGTCAGAGTTTCGAATCCAAGGAATGTGCCGTATTCTGTTTCACTATCCTTATGGATAAGAACCATATTCTCAGTTCTGATTCCGTATTCGCCGGTTCTGTACATTGCAGGCTCGTCGCTCATAACCATTCCCGGTTCAAGGATTACAGGATTTTCTTCCATCCTGATGCTCTGCGGACCTTCGTGAACATTCAGGCAATGACCAATACCGTGGCATGTTCCGTGCAGATAATTGATACCTGCATCCCAAAGAGCTTTGCGGGCAAATGCATCGATGAGGCAACCACGTATTCCGGCAGGGAACTTACATTTTGCAATGCCTATAGTTCCTTTCAGAGTGCGTGTGAAATCCTTTTTCATCTGCTCTGTAGGTTCTTTGCAAAGAGCGACTGTTCTGGTAATATCTGTTGTTCCGTCAAGATATTGAGCACCACTGTCGAGAAGATACAGACTGTCCGGTTTCAACTCTGTGTCAGTTTCAGGAGTAGGAGAGTAGTGAACTACGGCTCCATGAGCTCCATAGCTCGAAATAGGAGCAAAGCTGTCCATAACATACAGAGCTTGTTCGGAGCGGAATTCCGAAACCTTATGAGCAGCACTCAACTCTGTAACTTTTTCTCCGGCTTCCATCTGTTTTTCCAACCAATAGAAGAATTTAGTCATGGCAACACCATCTTTAACAACAGCACTGCGGAAACCTTTTATCTCAGTTTCGTTTTTGATACTCTTCAGATGGTTTGCTGGAGAAATACCGTCAATTATTATTGCGCTCTTTGGCAAAGCATTATAAATAGCTACATTTGTTCTGCCTCTGTCGATGAACACTCTGCAATTTTCAGGAAGTTTTGCCAGATAATCGAACAATTTACCATAGTCGGCAAGAATCCATCCTTCTTTCTTAAGATTATCAGCAATTTCTGCCGGAACCTTTTTCGGATTGATGAATAATACGTTCTCATTATTTGAAATGAATGCATAGCTGATGGCAACCGGATTGTATGAAACATCTGTTCCGCGGATATTGCAAGTCCATGCAACTTCGTCCAAAGCTGAAAGAATTGTGCAGTCAGCTCCAGCCTGATGCAACATATTGTTTATTTCCAAAAGCTTGTCTTCTGAAGACTTTCCGCTAAGTTCGATTGGCATTTCGAATATCGGTGAGTCAGGAATGCAAGGTCTGTCTTTCCAGATAGGGTCAATCAAAGAAAGATTACAATTAAGGTTGATACCTTTCTTCTTTAATGAAGACTCAAGATTCTGAGCATCTGCAACACTGTAAGTAAGACCGTTTAATGCGACAGTATCACCTTCCTTAAGTTCCATAGAAAGAAATTGAGCAATGGATGGTGTGCCTTGCAACATTAATTTATATAAGTCGATTCCTGTTCCTTCAAGTTGTGCTTCTGCTTGAAGGAAATATCTGGAGTCTGTCCATAACCCGGCTTTCTTGTCTGTGATGACAATTGTTCCGGCTGAGCCAGTAAAACCTGAAATCCATTCCCTGTATTTCCAGCAAGCTGCCGGATATTCACTCATATGAGGATCGGATGTCGGTATTATATATGCTTTTACGTTTTCTTCTTTCATCGCACTTCTGAGAGCTGCGATGCGTTCACAAATTTCTGTTCTCATCGTATCAAAAATTTATAGTCAACATACTATGCAAACTTACATAAAAAATTTCAACTACTAACTTTAAATATTAGCTTATTAAAGTTTACTAGCTTAACTTCCGGTTAACGAGTTGGCAAAGGAAACAAGTGAACAAGAGATTTGGAACAATTAAGCGTGAGGAGACGTGGATTTGGTCTTGTAAACCTGTCTCTGAAATATTATCTGCTGTATTAAATGACTATTTAAACTTATCCAGGTAACTATTTAATCTTAAAACTAAGCTTTAGTTTGTAAAAACTGAATCTTAGTTTATAAAAACTAAAGCTTGATTTATAAAAACTGAGACTTAGTTTTAAGATTATATAAGCAATTGTTAGGTTTGAGGGTTTGAATCACAGATTGTTATTGATTATATTTTGTAATTTATAGAATACTTTTGGGGTATAATAAAGTAATATGTGTTAAAAAGTAAATGTTAAATTTTTAAGAGCGTTATGAAAATGTATGGAATTAACATTCGAAACATTTGCTTATTGTAAAATAATGTTTACATTTGCGTTCGTGATGATTGATTTTGATGATGATTAACCTTAAAAATTAAAAGAATAGAAACATTAGGGAAAATATATAAACACACTGTAATGAAAATAATTAAGTTGAACAAGCCTATATAAGTTACACTATGATTTTTATAGACAATAGAGAGATCGGAAGAGTATAAGATTTAGAACTTGTGAAACTTGGATTATTTAGTTTGTATTATTGTAACCTTAAAATAATAACTTAATTTTATTTTTATGCGAAAGACCTTTAAATCTATTGGAAAGCAAAGGAGAGTGGCTCTTCTTTCTTCAGCCTTATTGTTATGCTCCACATGCATGATAGGCCAGAATGTATCGATAAAAGGTAAGGTTCTGGACATTTCAGGCGAGCCCTTGTTAGGCGTTAACGTTCTTGTAAAAGGAACAACAAATGGTACAATTACTGACTTGGACGGTAATTTCGTTCTCGAAGCTGACGCTAAATCCACATTGGTAATTTCTTATATCGGTTATGTGCCTCAGGAAGTAAAACCTTCTGCAACAATGACTGTTACATTGAAGGAAGATACTCAGAATCTGAGTGAAATTGTTGTAACAGGTTATAGCACTCAGCAGAAAAAGGATATTACAGGTTCTGTAGCAGTAGTTGATACAAAGGAATTGCTTGCTTCTTCAGGATCTTCTGCGACTCAACAGTTGCAAGGTAAGGCAGCCGGTGTATATATCGGTCAGTCTGGTTCTCCTGGTTCTCCAGCAATGGTTCGTATCCGTGGTATCAATACCGTAAATGATAACGGTCCGTTGTATGTAATCGATGGAGTTTCTACACGAAATCAGGACTTGAGCTCATTGAACCCGAATGATATCGAAAGTATGCAGGTATTGAAGGATGCTTCTTCTGCAGCTATCTATGGTGCTCAGGCAGCAAATGGTGTAATTTTGATTACTACAAAGAAAGGTACTAAGTCCGGACAGCCAAAAGTAACTTATGACGGTTATGTTGGTATGCAGAAAACTATGAAGGACTATGATGTTCTTAATTCACAGGAACGTTTGGACGTTGAATGGCAGGCTCAGATGAACAATGCAATGCTTACTGGCTCTGGAGCAAGACCTTCACACGTGCAGTTTGGAACTGGTGAAAACGGTTTCATTATTCCTAATTTAATGACTCAGGCAGGTGCTGGTGGCCGTCAGGATATTGACCCTAACAGTTATAGTTATCCTGATAATACATTGGCTCCATTCTCTAACACAAACTGGTGGGATGAAATTGACCGTATTGGTATTATGCAGAATCATCAGATTTCTGTTTCCGGTGGTACTGAAAAAGGTCAATACAATTTGAGTGCCAACTATTTCAAACAGGATGGTACAGTTATTGAGTCTTACTACAAACGTTATCAGGTTCGTGCCAATACTTCTTTCAACATCCGTGACTGGTTGCGTGTTGGTGAGAATTTGACTTATGCATTTACTAAAGATAATGGTTTGAGCCCTAACGGTGCTGAATCAAGCCCGTATTCATGGTCATATCGTGCTTCTCCATGGGTTCCAGTATATGATATTCAGGGAAATTTTGCCGGTTCTAAATTCTCAGGAACAGGTAACTTCCAGAGCCCGGTAGCAAATCAGATACGTAATAAGGACAACTATTATTCTAATAGCCGTATTTTCGGTAACTTGTGGGCTGAGGCTGATATTTGGGATGGTTTGACATTCCGTACAAATTTCGGTTTGGATTATACAAACCAGTATTATTACAGAATGAACAAACTTAATCCTGAGTTCTCTGAAACAACAGGTCAGAACGACTTGGAGGAAAAGTCTGGATATAATTTCCGTTGGGTTTGGACAAATACATTGACTTATAACAAAACATTCAATGATGTTCATAAACTTACAGTATTGTTAGGTACTGAGGCTATCCGTGACGGAATGGGTAGAGAGTTGCTTGGTAAACGTTATAATTATTTGTTCGAAGATAATGAGAATACTTGGGTATTGAACATGGGTGCTAATGACAACCAGCGTCTTGCCGAATCTTCATATAAAGGAGAGTTTGCATTGTTCGGTTTGTTTGGCCGTGTTGACTATTCATTTGCTGACAAATACTTGGTAACAGGTATTATCCGTCGAGATGGTGTGTCTCGTTTCTCTAAGTCAAATCGTTATGGTGTATTCCCATCTGTATCTTTAGGTTGGCGTATCTCTGAAGAAGCATTTATGGAGAATACTCGTGATTGGTTGGACGATTTGAAACTTCGTGTAGGTTATGGTCAGACTGGTAACTCTGAAGTGCCACGTGCAACAAACTTCGCTTACGAATATGTTACAAATTCAAAACGTACTGACTATGATATAACAGGTGCGAACACTTCAACACAGGTTGGTTTCCGTTTGGATAAATATGGTAACGAAGATACTAAGTGGGAAGCAACAGAAATGTTCAACGTCGGTTTGGATGCTACATTCTTGAATGGTAAATTCAGTATTGGTGCAGAATGGTATCATAAGAAAACAACTGATATGTTGATTTCTGCTGCATATTCTGCATTTGCAGGTGAAGCTGGAAAACCATACGTTAACTTTGGTGATATGAAGAATACCGGTGTTGACTTCAATTTCAACTATCGTGATCAGAAGGGAGACTGGAGCTGGGATATCAACTTGAACCTTTCACACTACAAGAATGAAGTTCTTCGTTTGTCAGAACAAGAAGACTATTCATTGTGGGGATATGGTACTCGTTTGAGTGGTCCGGTTACAAGAACAACAGCAGGTCAGCCTATTTCTATGTTCTACGGATATAAAGTTGACGGATTCTATGAAAGTGTTCAGGAAGTTATGGCATTACCGCCTCTTGGAATGTCCTCAATTACTGAAGATGAAGCAAAGGCTTATGTAGGTAAGTTCAAGTTTGCTGATGAAACAAAGGATGGTAAATTGTCAGAAGCAGACCGTACTTATATTGGTAACCCTCACCCAGATTTGATTGCAGGTTTGAATGCAACTGTAACTTGGAAAAACTGGGACTTCACAATGTTCTGGTATTCAACTTTAGGTAATGATTTGTTCAACAATACTAAGTTCTTCACTGACTTCTGGGGATTCGATGGTAATCGTTCAAGAAGAATGTTGGAACAGTCATGGACACCTGGTGCTGACAACAGTAACGCTATATTGCCAATTTTGGATAACAAGGATAACTACAGTGGTGCGAACTCAAGTTCATACTATGTAGAAGATGCTTCATTCCTTCGTTTGAAGAATATGGTATTAGGTTATACATTGCCAAAAGACTGGTTGAAGAAAGCTAATATTTCAAATTTGCGTTTGTATGTACAGGCTGAAAACTTGTTGACTATTACTGGTTATTCAGGTCTTGACCCAGAATTTACAAATGCATCAGTAGGTGATGGTAATGGTGCCGATTTGAGAAGAGGTTTGGATATGGGTGGATGGCCAACTACATTGCGTTTGCTGTTCGGTGTGAACTTCTCATTTTAATGATTAATTGTTAAACTTAAATGATTAGATTATGAAAAAAAGATATATAACCGTATTAAGTTTGAGTGCTTTGCTTTTCTTAGGCTCTTGCGGTGAAGATTTCTTGTATAAAAGTCCTCAGGGTAGCTTGGACTCAGACGCTTTGACAAATGCTACCGGGGTTGAAATGTTGACAATCAATGCTTATGCAGCTTTGGCTGCTCCTGTTGATGGTTATGACCCATATCAGGCATCTCCTTTCAACTGGGTGTTT
The DNA here is from genome assembly GCF_056640935.1 of Parabacteroides sp. KHUB-01. NCBI lineage: Bacteria > Pseudomonadati > Bacteroidota > Bacteroidia > Bacteroidales > Tannerellaceae > Parabacteroides > Parabacteroides sp. KHUB-01. The sequence continues at coordinate 2,814,578 of NZ_CM153256.1, forward strand.
GGTGGTATGTATGGTGGTGATGCCAATAAAGGATCAAACACTGGTGACCAGGCAACATTGAACGAAGTTGAGATTTACAAGACATTGAGTACAAATGACTATTTGCGCCAGAAATGGGGTTGGGTTTATTCTTCTTCTAAAAGAGTAAATACAGCTTTGCAGATTTTGGCAAAAGTAGAAGATATGAATGAAGATATCAAGAAAACTCGCGAAGGAGAATTGAAGTTCTTGCGTGGCTTGATTTATTTCGAAGGCACAAGAGTTTTTGGTAAATTCATTCCTTACTTTGATGAATCATTTACAGATAATGATCCAAAGGCACATAACGATAAAGATATTTCTTCAAATGTGTTGGCTGATATAGATGCAGCAATAGCAGCATTGCCTAATACACAGCAGGATGTGGGTAGAGCTAATGTATGGGCTGCAAAAGCTTTAAAAGCAAAAGCCTTGATGTATTATGGAAAGGTAGCAGAAGCTCAGCCAGTATTGAAAGAATTGCTTGAGAGTGGTGTAACTTCAAATGGCTTACCATATGGATTGGAAGATGATTTGAATGCGAACTGGGATGCAACAATGGAAAATGGTAAAGAATCTATCTTTGCTGTTCAGTATTCTAACTCAGCTCAAGATATGGGTAATGCAGCCTTCTGTTTGAACTATCCTCATAATACAGGTCCTGGTGGATGTTGCGGTTTCTATCAGCCTTCACAGGAATTGGCTAATTCATTCCAGGTAGATGCAAACGGACTTCCTTATTTGAATGGAGAATATAGAAATATGCCAACTGTGACAGAACCTACAGGTGACGGTAATGTTAGTAAAAATAATGCATCTATAGCTGTAGACCCACGTTTGGACTTTACTGTAGGTCGTTTGGGAATACCTTATAAAGATTGGGGTATGCCTGAAACTGGTTGGATCCGAGACCCGTCAAATGGTGGTGTATTTATGCCTAAGAAACATGTTTACAGCAAACATGAAGCTGATGCTAAGTTGACTAACTTATATGGTGGTTGGGCTCCTGGTTCAGCAATGAATATGCAGTATTTGAGCGTCAGAGATATGGTATTGCTTTATGCAGAATGTTTGGCTAACGCTGGAGATTTGAAAGGTGCAATGGAACAGGTCAATAAGATTCGCCGCCGTGCTGCTTTGCCTGTAAACATTATCAAATTAGAAGATGGTACACCTGCTGCTAATTACAAGATATCAGAATATCCTTCAACTCATGCTGCATTCTCAAATAAGGATGTCTGCATCAAGGCTATCAGAATGGAACGTAAACTTGAATTGGCAATGGAAGGTGAACGCTGGTTTGACTTGGTTCGTTATGGTGGTGATGTGATGTCTGCTGAATTGAAAGCATATGTTGATTATGAAAGAAAATATTTGTCAAAATATGCAGCTGCAGCAGTGTTAAGTCCTGCAAAAACAATGTTCCCTATACCTGATGAACAGATTCAGACTGTAGGTAATGATGAAAATGGTCAACCATATTTGGTTCAGCCAGAAGCTTGGAGATAATATAAAAGTATTATTAGTATAACATTGAAAATACAGAGCCATAAGACTGTAAGAAGCCTTTGGCTCTGTATTATATAATAATGTAGGGTATGAAACGATGGTGTTTGTTAATAGGTGGAATAGTGCTGGTGATACTAATCGTCTATTTTTCTTATCCCAGATCTTTTAAAGAATATGAATTCTCATACACTGTGGAGAATTTATCTCAGTTTAAACTTGTTTTTGCCTTTGACAGTGATGGAAATTATAAGATTGAAAAATGTAATTTCTACATGGATAATGCTCAGGGAAAAATCAGGCCTGTTATGAAAAGTGGAAAGTTTACGGATGAGGAGTTTGAACGTTTTGATAAACTTTTGAAGAATGCGGATATATTTGATATGGAAGATATGTACGGATATGATGAAGCTTCGAAAGATGAGGACGGATTCTTTTCTCAGATTGCATTGTCGGCAGACGGAAAGCAAAAATATGTTACTATAAGAAATATTACAGAACAAAAATTTCCACAGCCTTTCTTGGATTTTATTAAAGAAGTAATGTTGTTCATGAAATAATTATATTATCTGTATTTTATGCCTTGAAGTGAGAGTGATCTTGTTTCAAGGCTTTTTTTGTATATTCTATTTGTGATATAAAACTTTTAAAATTAAATATTTATTTGTACCTTTGCACCGCATTATAAAAATGGATATGTGATTTATTATGCATTTTATAAGGAACTCAAAAATGTTTAATTCTAAGTCAGACCGGGAAAGGAGGTTGTTGATTAACAATTAATAAAAACATAAGATTTTAAGTCAGAAATTTGGCTAATAACGAAACTATCGGTACCTTTGCTGCCCGATTGTGGTTTTTGTTTTTTCTATAAATTACCATCAGGTAATATCTTTATAGAAGAGGCGGAAATCTATTGAATAAAATAGGATATAGTATTAAATAATAAAATAAAAATTAAATTATGATCGTAGTTCCATTGAAAGAAGGCGAAAACATTGAAAAAGCGCTTAAGAAATTCAAAAGAAAATTTGAAAAAACAGGTGTTGTTAAAGAGTTGAGAAATCGTCAGGCATTTGAAAAGCCGTCTGTAACTAAAAGAAAACAGACAATGCGTGCGATTTATGTTCAGCATTTGCAGCAGACTGAAGAATAAAAATATTCCGCAAGGCTTGTTTTATTGAATTCTTATTTTTATATTCGTTGCATAAAACAAAAAGACATGCAGCGTGAGATGTTTGGTTGATAAGTTTTTGGAATACTTGAAGTATGAGCGTAATTATTCAGATTATACCATACTTGCTTACAAAACAGATTTAGCACAGTTTATTTCATTTTTGGAGAGATTACCTTTAAATGATGAGTTGACTGTTAATAATGGCAACCAGGCGTTGAATCCGGAGTTGATAGATTTAGACGTTGTTCGAAATTGGATGGTCTTTTTGCTTGAAAATGGAGACAAAACCACATCTGTTAACCGGAAATTAAGTTCTTTGAAATCTTTTTTTAAGTTCCTTAAACGGCAAGGAATAGTGAGCAAAAATCCATTGCGTCTTTTGAATGGTCCAAAGGTTAAAAAGCCTTTGCCTTATTTTATCAAAGATTCGGAAATGGAATATTTGCTATGCGAGGAATTGCCTAAGGATGACTTTGAAGGTATAAGGAATAGGCTTATTGTAGAAATGTTTTATGATACCGGTATCCGTGAATCTGAGTTGATAAATCTTCGTGAAGATGATGTCGATTTTGGTATGCAACAGATAAAGGTTTTAGGAAAACGTAATAAGCAGAGAATTATTCCTTTTGCTGACAGTCTTAAAGACTTAATGCATGTTTATCTGGATGTTAAATATCGTGAAGTTGGACATACGGTAAGTTTTTTTGTTCGTAAAAATGGTGAACAATTATATCCTAAGCTTGTTTATAATATAGTAAAGGATTACTTGTCGGTTCTTCCAAATTTAGGAAAGAAGAGTCCACACGTGCTGAGACATTCCTTTGCAACGAGTATGTTGAATAATGGTGCTGAGTTAAATGCTGTGAAAGAAATTCTTGGTCATAGCAGTTTAGCTTCAACCAGTGTTTACACACATACAACCTTTGAAGAATTAAAAAAAGTTTATCATGCTCACCCTAGAGCAAAAAAAGAAGGAGGTATTTATGGAAATTAGAATTCAAGCTATCCATTTTGATGCATCTAACCAATTGGAAGCATTTATTCAGAAGAAAGTTTCAAAACTAGAACAATATTTTGACGGCATACTATCAGCAGAAGTAACTTTGAAGGTCGTAAAACCTGAAACAGCAAACAACAAACAGGTTGGAATAATGCTGAAAGTTAGGAATGGTGAATGTTTTGCAGATAAGATAGATGATACTTTTGAAGGCGCTGTTGATGAATGTGTTTCTGCATTAGAGAAACAATTGGTTAAATTCAAAGAAAAAATTAGAGCCAAGTAAAAAAAACGGTGGATAAATTTGGTATATAAGAAATAATGCTTAAATTTGCAGCCGTTTCGGTGTGGTATCGAAATAGCTGCAAATTAGCATATGCCTCTTTAGCTCAGTTGGCCAGAGCACGTGATTTGTAATCTCGGGGTCGTTGGTTCGAATCCGACAAGAGGCTCAAAGGTTTTAAGTTTATAAGTTTGTAAGTTTTTTAGTTTGCTAAAAACTTAATAACTCAAAAGCTTAGGAACTCAAAAACTTAAATCAGGGCAGTTACCAGAGTGGCCAAATGGGGCTGACTGTAACTCAGCTGGCTTACGCCTTCGGTGGTTCGAATCCATCACTGCCCACTGAAACAAAAAGGGTGTAATAAAGCTGAATAGCTATAGGCTAAGTTACAGATAAATTGCGGAAGTAGCTCAGTTGATAGAGCACTAGCCTTCCAAGCTGGGGGTCGCGGGTTTGAGCCCCGTCTTCCGCTCTCAATGCCTAAATAGCTCAGCGGTAGAGCACTTCCTTGGTAAGGAAGAGGTCCCGAGTTCAAGTCTCGGTTTAGGCTCTTTTTAGTTTAGAATATGATCATTAATCAAATAAAGAACATTTAAGTTATGGCAAAAGAGAAATTTGACAGATCGAAACCACATGTGAACATTGGTACGATTGGTCACGTTGACCACGGTAAAACAACTTTGACAGCTGCTATCACAACAGTATTGGCAAAGAAAGGTCTTTCAGAATTGCGTTCATTCGATTCTATCGATAATGCTCCTGAAGAAAAAGAAAGAGGTATTACTATCAACACTTCTCACGTAGAGTATCAGACAGCTAATCGTCACTATGCTCACGTAGACTGTCCGGGTCACGCCGACTACGTTAAGAACATGGTTACTGGTGCTGCTCAGATGGACGGTGCTATCATTGTAGTTGCTGCAACTGATGGTCCTATGCCTCAGACTCGTGAACATATCTTGTTGGCTCGTCAGGTAAACGTTCCAAGATTGGTTGTTTTCATGAACAAATGTGACATGGTAGACGACGAAGAAATGTTGGAATTGGTTGAAATGGAAATGCGCGAATTGTTGTCTTTCTATAACTTCGACGGTGACAATACTCCAATCATTCGTGGTTCTGCTCTTGGTGCTTTGAATGGTGATCCTCAGTGGGAAGAAAAAGTAATGGAATTGATGGATGCTTGTGATACATGGATTCCTCTTCCTCCGCGTGAAGTTGATAAACCTTTCTTGATGCCTGTTGAAGACGTATTCTCAATCACTGGTCGTGGTACAGTTGCTACAGGTCGTATCGAAACTGGTGTTGTTAAAGTTGGTGACGAAGTTCAGATCATCGGTTTGGGCGCTGACGGTAAGAAGTCAGTTGTAACTGGTGTTGAAATGTTCCGCAAATTGTTGGATCAGGGTGAAGCTGGTGATAACGTAGGTTTGTTGCTTCGTGGTATCGATAAGAACGAAGTTAAACGTGGTATGGTAATCTGCCACCCGGGTCAGATCAAACCTCACTCAAAATTCAAAGCAGAGGTTTATATCTTGAAGAAAGAAGAAGGTGGTCGTCACACTCCATTCCACAACCACTATCGTCCTCAGTTCTATATCCGTACATTGGACGTAACTGGTGAAATCACATTGCCAGAAGGAACTGAAATGGTTATGCCGGGTGATAACGTAACTATCGAAGTTGAATTGATCTACCCAGTTGCTTGTAACGTAGGTTTGCGTTTCGCTATCCGTGAAGGTGGACGTACAGTAGGTGCTGGTCAGATTACTGAATTGGAAAACTAATTTCCTGAAATATAATGCCAGCCTTTTATAGGCTGGCTATTTACGGAACTAGCTCAGTTGGTAGAGCACTGGTCTCCAAAACCAGGTGTCGGGAGTTCGAGCCTCTCGTTCCGTGCTAAAATCTATAGATTCAATGAAGAAGTTAATTGAATATATTAAAGAATCTTATAACGAACTTGTATATAAGGTTTCTTGGCCTACGAAAACAGAGCTTTCCAATAGTGCTGTGGTTGTTATGTTTGCTTCCCTTATAATTGCAGCATTTATCTTTGTTGTTGACTTTGGCTTCGAAGGTGTGATGCGATTCTTCTATGAGAAAATCTTTTAATCAGTTTTAGGTATGTCTGACGTTCAAAAGAAATTTTATGTTCTTCGTGCCATAAGTGGTAAAGAGAACAAAGCGAAGGAGTATTTGGAAGCTGAGATTAAGAATACTGATTTAGGAGAATATGTTTCACAGGTTTTAATTCCTACTGAAAAAACTTATTCAGTGCGTAATGGTAAAAAAGTTGTAAAAGAAAGAGCTTATTTGCCAGGTTATGTATTGGTCGAAGCCGCTTTGGTAGGTGAAGTCGCTCATCGCTTGAGGAATATTCCTAATATTATTGGATTTTTGGGCGGGTCTGATAACCCAGTTCCTTTGCGTCCGTCAGAAGTCAGCCGAATCTTAGGAACGGTTGATGAAATGCAGGAGCAGCCGAACGAGCTTGATGTTCAATATTTGGTTGGTGAGACTGTTAAAATCACTTTCGGTCCGTTCAATGGTTTTAGTGGAATCATTGAAGAAGTCAATGCTGAGAAAAAGAAACTTAAAGTGATGGTTAAAGTTTTCGGACGTAAAACACCACTTGAGTTGGCTTATACACAAGTTGAGAAAGAGTAAGTACTCTTGTTACGAAAAGTACTGATCTTTCTGTTATTGATGTTATATATCTAAATTTTTAGAAAAATGGCTAAAGAAGTTGCTGGACAAATCAAATTGCAGATTAAAGGAGGAGCAGCAAACCCTTCTCCCCCAGTTGGACCTGCTCTAGGTTCTAAGGGTATTAACATTATGGAGTTTTGCAAGCAATTTAATGCCAAGACCCAAGACAAAGCTGGTAAAGTATTGCCTGTTGTAATTACTTACTATGCTGATAAGTCTTTCGACTTTGTCGTTAAAACCCCTCCAGTAGCTATTCAGTTGTTGGAAGCTACAAAACAAAAGAGTGGTTCTGCAGAACCTAATCGTAAGAAAATTGCTGAAATTACTTGGGATCAGGTTAAAGCTATTGCAGAAGACAAATTGGTAGATTTGAACTGCTTTACTGTAGAATCAGCCATGAAAATGGTTGCTGGTACAGCTAGAAGTATGGGTATCACTGTTAAAGGGACATTCCCGGGTAATAACTAATAAACTTCAATTGAGATGAGTAAACTTACAAAAAATCAAAAGTTGGCATTGGGTAAAATTGAAGCTGGGAAGGCATATTCACTTAAGGAAGCTGCTGAGTTGGTAAAGGAAATCACAACAACTAAGTTCGATGCTTCTGTAGATGTGGATGTTCGTTTAGGTGTTGATCCCCGTAAAGCCAATCAGATGGTAAGAGGCGTTGTTTCATTGCCTCATGGAACAGGTAAGCAGGTTAGGGTTCTTGCATTGTGTACTCCAGATAAGGAAGCAGAAGCTACTGCAGCTGGTGCTGACTATGTTGGACTAGAAGAATATATTGAAAAGATTAAAGGTGGTTGGACTGATGTTGACGTAATCATTACTATGCCTTCAATCATGGGTAAAATTGGTGCTCTAGGTCGTGTATTGGGTCCTCGTGGTTTGATGCCGAATCCAAAGAGTGGTACTGTTACCAATGAAATTGGAAGCGCAGTAAAAGAAGTTAAACAGGGTAAAATCGACTTTAAAGTTGATAAAGCTGGTATCGTTCACACTTCAATCGGTAAAGTTTCTTTCAATGCGGAACAAATCCGTGATAATGCTAAGGAATTTATTTCAACTTTGATTAAGTTGAAACCGTCTGCTGCTAAAGGTACATATATAAAGAGCATTTATCTTTCAAGTACTATGAGTGCGGGTATTAAAATTGACCCAAAATCAGTTGAAGAAAACTAAAAAACAATTGAACAATGAGAAAGGAAGATAAAGGTGTTATTATAGAGCAATTGACTGCTACTTTGAAGGAATATCCTAACTTCTATTTGACAGATATCGAAGCAATTGATGCTGAGAAAACTAGCAAATTAAGAAGAGAATGTTTCAAAAACGAAGTTAAGCTAGTCGTTGTTAAAAACAATTTGCTTAAAAAAGCATTAGAAAATGTTGAAGGTGATTTCTCACCTCTACATTCTGCTCTTAAGGGTAATACAGCAGTGATGTTCTCACATGTTGCTAATGCCCCAGCTCGTTTGATCAAAGAATTTACTAAGGATTCTAAAGGTGAAGGTAAACCTCAGCTTAAAGGTGCTTATGTACAGGAAGGTTTCTTCGGTGCAGACAGCTTGGAAGAATTGGTAAATATCAAGAGCAAAAACGAACTTATCGCAGACGTTATCGCATTGTTGGAATCTCCAGCGAAGAACGTTATCTCTGCTTTACAGTCATCAGGACAAACTATCCATGGCTTGTTGAAGACATTGGAAGAAAGATAATTTATAATTAAACAAGTAAAATAATCATTTAAAATATACAAAAATGGCAGATTTGAAAGCTTTTGCAGAACAATTAGTAAACCTGACAGTAAAAGAAGTTAGCGAATTGGCTACAATCTTGAAAGAAGAATATGGTATCGAACCTGCTGCTGCAGCTGTTGCTGTTGCAGGTCCTGCTGCTGCTGGCGCTGCTGCTGCAGAAGAAAAAACATCTTTCGATGTAGTATTGAAATCAGCTGGTGCTAACAAGTTGGCTATCGTTAAGTTGGTTAAAGAATTGACTGGTCTTGGTTTGAAAGAAGCTAAGGATTTGGTTGACGGTGCTCCTAGCAACTTGAAAGAAGGTATCGACAAAGCAGATGCTGAAGCTTTGAAGAAGAGCTTGGAAGAAGCTGGTGCTGAAGTTGAGCTTAAATAAGATTAAAACCTGTTAAACAGGTGAGTTGGTTAAGAATCTTCTGTAAGGAAGATTCTTAACCTTTTTGTGTCTATAATTTCATTTAGTTCAATAAAATCCTTACCAGATGTCTTCAACAACTGTAAATCAAAGAGTTAGTTTTGCTTCGATTAAGAATTCTCTTCCATATCCAGACTTTCTCGAAGTACAATTGAAGTCTTTCCAAGACTTCCTTCAACTCGACACGCCTCCTGAAAAGAGAAAGAAGGAGGGTTTGTATAAGGTATTTGCAGAGAATTTCCCTATAGCAGATACTAGAAACAACTTTGTGTTGGAGTTCTTAGACTACTATATCGATCCGCCACGTTATAGCATTGATGAATGTATCTCACGTGGTCTTACTTATAGTGTTCCTTTAAAGGCTAAGTTAAAATTATATTGTACTGACCCGGATCATGAGGATTTTGATACTGTAATTCAGGATGTATATTTGGGTCCGATACCTTATATGACAGAACGTGGTACTTTTGTCATCAATGGTGCTGAACGTGTTGTAGTTTCTCAGCTGCATCGTTCACCAGGTGTGTTCTTTGGACAGAGTACACATGCCAATGGTACTAAATTGTATTCTGCTCGTATCATTCCTTTTAAAGGTTCATGGATTGAATTTGCAACTGACATCAATAATGTCATGTATGCATATATCGATCGTAAAAAGAAATTACCTGTAACAACTTTGTTGAGAGCAATAGGTTTTGAAAGTGATAAGGATATCCTTGAAATTTTCAACCTTGCAGAAGAAGTTAAGGTTACAAAAGCTAATCTGAAGAAATATGTGGGCCGTAAATTGGCTGCACGTGTTTTGAAAACTTGGGTAGAGGATTTCGTTGACGAAGACACAGGTGAGGTTGTTTCAATAGAACGTAATGATGTCATTATCGATCGTGAATCAGTGTTGGATAATGATAATATTGATGCTATTCTCGAGTCTGGTACTCAGAATATTCTTTTACACCGAGAAGATCAGAATCTTACAGACTATGCTATAATATATAATACTCTGCAGAAAGACCCAAGTAACTCTGAAAAAGAGGCTGTTTTGTATATCTACAGACAGTTGCGTAATGCAGAGCCTGCAGATGAAGCAAGTGCTCGTGAAGTTATCACAAACTTGTTCTTCTCTGAAAAACGATATGATTTGGGCGAAGTAGGTCGCTATCGTATCAATAAAAAGTTGAACCTTCAGACTAGCGAAGAAATAAAGGTTTTAACTAAGGAAGATATTATTGAAATCATCAAATATTTGATAGAGTTGATTAACTCTAAGGCAATAGTTGATGATATTGACCATTTGAGTAACCGTCGTGTACGTACTGTTGGTGAACAGTTGTATAATCAGTTCGGTATTGGTTTGGCAAGAATGTCACGTACAGTTCGTGAAAGAATGAACGTACGCGATAACGAAGTCTTTACTCCAATTGATTTGATTAACGCTAAGACTATTTCTTCAGTTGTTAATTCATTCTTTGGAACGAATGCTTTGTCACAGTTTATGGACCAGACTAACCCTCTTGCAGAAATTACTCACAAACGTCGTTTGTCTGCATTAGGACCTGGTGGTTTGTCTCGTGATCGTGCAGGTTTCGAGGTTCGAGACGTTCACTATACTCACTATGGTCGTTTGTGTCCTATTGAAACTCCTGAAGGACCAAACATTGGTTTGATTTCATCTCTTTGTGTATATGCTAAGATTAATGACCTTGGATTTATCGCAACTCCATACCGCAAGGTAGAAAATGGTGTTGTTGATTTGTCTCCAGAAGGTTTGCAATATTACACAGCAGAAGAAGAAGAAAATATGATTATCGCTCAAGGTAATGCTCCATTGGATGAAAATGGTCGTTTCGTGAGGGATAAAGTTAAATCAAGACAGGAGGCTGATTTCCCTGTTGTTGCTCCATCTGAAGTTAACTTGATGGACGTTTCTCCAACTCAGATTGCATCTATTGCTGCTTCTTTGATTCCTTTCTTGGAACACGATGATGCTAACCGTGCGTTGATGGGTTCAAACATGATGCGCCAGGCAGTTCCTTTGTTGCGTACTGATGCTCCTATTGTAGGTACTGGTATAGAAGCTCAGGTTGCTCGTGATTCAAGAACTCAGATTGTTGCTGAGCGCGAAGGTGAAATCGTATTTGTTGATGCAACTTGCATTAAGATTAAATATGACCGTACAGAGGATGAAGAATTTGTTTCATTTGAGGATGCGGTTGTTACATATAATATTCCGAAGTGGCGTAAGACTAACCAGTCAACGACTGTTGACTTGCGTCCTATCTGCCGCAGAGGTCAGAGAGTTAAACCGGGTGATATTTTGACAGAAGGTTACTCTACACAGAATGGAGAGTTGGCTTTGGGTCGAAATGTTAAGGTTGCATACATGCCTTGGAAGGGTTACAACTACGAGGATGCTATTGTTTTGAACGAACGTATGGTTCGTGAGGACTTCTTTACTTCTGTTCACGTTGATGAATATATATTGGAAGTTCGTGAAACAAAACGTGGTATGGAAGAACTTACTTCTGATATTCCAAACGTAAGCGAAGATGCTACTAAGGATTTGGATGAAAGAGGTATTGTTCGTGTTGGAGCTCGTATTGAACCGGGAGATATTTTGATTGGTAAGATTACTCCTAAGGGTGAGTCTGATCCTTCTCCTGAAGAAAAATTGTTACGCGCTATCTTTGGTGACAAAGCTGGTGATGTTAAGGACGCATCATTGAAGGCAACACCTTCATTGCGTGGTGTTGTAATTGACACTAAATTGTTCTCTAAGGCTATTAAGAAGCGTAAATCTAAATTGAGCGACAAAGCTATTCTTCCGAAATTAGATGAAGAATATGAAGTTAAGTTGGCTGAATTGAAGAATATCCTTATCAATAAATTGATGACTTTGACATCTAATTTGGTGTCACAGGGTGTCAAGGATTATTTGAACACTGAAATCATTGCCAAAGGTGCTAAGTTCACAAGAATGGCATTGGAGGATTTGGATTACAATTCAATTCAGGTAAGTAACTGGACTGAAGATGAGCACAAGAATGAGTTGATTAAACAAGTAATTGTTAATTATCTTAAGAAATACAAGGAGCTCGATTCAGAACTTCGTCGTAAGAAATTTGACCTAACTATCGGTGATGAACTTCCAACTGGTATTGTTCAGATGGCAAAAGTTTATATTGCTAAGAAGAGAAAGATTCAGGTTGGTGATAAGATGGCCGGTCGTCACGGTAATAAGGGTATTGTATCAAAGATTGTTCGTCAGGAAGATATGCCGTTCTTGGAAGATGGAACGCCAGTTGATATTTGTTTGAATCCGCTTGGTGTGCCTTCTCGTATGAACTTGGGACAGATTTTTGAAGCAGTTCTTGGATGGGCAGGTCGTAGCTTGAATGTGAAGTTTGCTACTCCTATTTTCGACGGTGCAACTCTTGATGATTTGAATGAATGGACTGATAAGGCTGGAATTCCTCGTTATGGTAAGTCTTATTTGTATGATGGTGGTACTGGTGAACGTTTTGACCAGCCTGCAACAGTAGGTGTGACTTACTTCTTGAAATTGGGTCACATGGTTGACGACAAGATGCATGCTCGTTCTATTGGTCCGTACTCATTGATTACTCAGCAGCCATTAGGTGGTAAGGCTCAGTTTGGTGGTCAGCGTTTCGGAGAGATGGAGGTTTGGGCACTTGAAGCTTTTGGTGCTGCACACGTATTGCAGGAAATTCTTACTATCAAGTCTGATGACGTTGTAGGTCGTTCTAAAGCTTATGAAGCTATTGTGAAGGGTGATCCTATGCCACAGCCAGGTATACCTGAATCATTGAACGTTTTGTTGCATGAGTTGAGAGGTCTTGGCTTGAGCTTTACATTAGACTAATTCAAATTATACATATAAGTAGGCAAGAGAAAACTTGCCTACTTTAACTGTTGATAACTCTTTATAAATATACAATATGGCCTTTAGAAAAGAAAACAAGATAAAGAGTAACTTTTCAAAAATAACAATTGGCTTGGCTTCTCCTGAGGAGATTTTGGAAAATTCAAGTGGTGAAGTTCTTAAGCCTGAAACTATCAACTATCGTACATACAAACCAGAACGCGACGGTTTGTTCTGCGAACGTATCTTCGGTCCTATCAAGGATTACGAATGTCATTGCGGAAAATACAAACGTATTCGTTATAAAGGTATTGTTTGTGATAGATGTGGTGTGGAAGTTACCGAGAAAAAAGTTCGTCGTGAACGTATGGGACATATCCATTTGGTTGTTCCTATTGCACATATCTGGTACTTCCGTTCTTTACCTAACAAGATTGGTTATTTGTTAGGTTTGCCAACAAAGAAGCTTGATGCTATTATTTATTACGAACGTTATGTTGTTATCCAGCCGGGTTGCGTTGAAGAAGTAGCTCCATTGGATTTGTTGTCTGAGGAAGAATACTTGCAGATTTTGGATAACCTTCCAAAGGAAAATCAGATGTTAGAGGATTCAGATCCTAACAAGTTCATCGCTAAGATTGGTGCTGAAGCTGTTTACGACCTTTTGGCTCGTTTGGACTTGGATTCATTGTCTTATGAATTGAGACATCGTGCTAGTACTGACAGTTCTCAGCAGAGAAAGAACGAAGCTTTGAAACGTTTGCAGGTTGTAGAATCGTTCAGAGCATCAAAAGGTAGAAACAATCCGGAATGGATGATTATGAAGGTTATTCCGGTTATTCCACCGGAATTGCGTCCGTTGGTTCCTCTTGATGGTGGTCGTTTTGCTACTTCAGACTTGAATGACTTGTATCGTCGAGTTATTATCAGAAATAACCGTTTGAAACGCTTGATTGATATCAAAGCTCCGGAAGTAATCTTGAGAAATGAAAAGCGTATGCTTCAGGAAGCTGTTGATTCTTTGTTCGATAACTCTCGTAAGTCAAGTGCGGTTAAGACTGATGCTAACAGACCTTTGAAATCATTGTCTGATAGCTTGAAAGGTAAGCAAGGTCGTTTCCGTCAGAATTTGTTGGGTAAACGTGTTGACTACTCTGCTCGTTCTGTAATCGTTGTAGGTCCAGAATTGAAGATGCATGAGTGCGGTTTGCCAAAGAATATGGCGGCTGAATTATATAAGCCTTTCGTTATCCGTAAATTGATCGAACGTGGTATAGTTAAGACTGTTAAATCTGCGAAGAAAATAGTAGACCGCAAAGAACCAGTTGTTTGGGATATTTTGGAATATGTAATGAAAGGTCACCCAGTATTGTTGAACCGTGCCCCTACATTGCACCGATTGGGTATTCAGGCTTTCCAGCCAAAATTGATCGAAGGTAAAGCAATACAGTTGCATCCTCTTGCATGTACGGCGTTCAATGCTGACTTCGATGGTGACCAGATGGCGGTTCACTTGCCTCTTGGTAACGAAGCAATTCTGGAAGCTCAGATGTTGATGTTGGCTTCTCATAATATTTTGAACCCTGCAAACGGTGCTCCTATTACTGTGCCTTCACAGGATATGGTGTTAGGTTTGTATTATATTACTAAACTTCGCAAGGGTACTCAAGGTGAAGGTTTGATTTTCTACGGACCGGAAGAAGCAACAATTGCGTATAACGAAAAGAAATTGGCAATTCATGCACCAATCAAAGTATATGTTGACGACTTGGATGAAAACGGTAATCTTGTCAAGAAGATGGTCGAAACTTCTGTAGGTCGTTTGATGGTAAATGAATTTGTGCCGAAAGAAGTTGGTTATTTGAATGAAGTTTTAGGTAAGAAAGCTTTGCGTGACATCATTGGTAAAGTTATTAAAGCTTGTGGTGTTGCTCGTACAGCTCAATTCCTTGACGATATTAAGAACCTTGGTTATTACATGGCCTTCAAAGGTGGTTTGTCTTTCAACTTGGCAGACGTTTTGATTCCTGCTGAAAAAGATGAATTGGTTAAAGAAGGTTATGAAGAAGTTGAGCAGATTATGGCCAACTATAACATGGGTTTCATTACAAACAACGAACGTTACAACCAGATTATCGATACTTGGACACATGTCAACAGCAAGTTGTCTAATATTTTGATTAAACAATTGACTGCTGATAACGACGGTTTCAACTCAATCTTCATGATGATGGATTCTGGAGCCCGTGGTTCTAAGGAGCAGATTCGTCAGTTGTCTGGTATGCGTGGTTTGATGGCTAAGCCTCAGAAGAGTGGTGCTGAAGGTGGTCAGATTATCGAGAACCCTATCCTTTCTAACTTTAAGGAAGGTTTGTCAGTGTTGGAGTACTTTATTTCAACTCACGGTGCTCGTAAAGGTTTGGCCGATACAGCCTTGAAGACTGCCGATGCCGGATATTTGACTCGTCGTTTGGTTGACGTTTCTCACGATGTTATCATCAATGAAGAAGATTGTGGTACATTGCGTGGTTTGGTTTGTACAGAATTGAAGAACAACGAAGAAGTTATTGCTTCTTTGTATGAAAGAATTTTGGGTCGTGTTTCTGTTCATGATGTAATTCATCCGTTGACTGGTGAAGTGCTTGTTAATGCAGGAGAAGAAATTCGTGAAGATGCAGCTAAGAAGATTCAGGATTCTCCAATCGAAAGTGTTGAAATCCGTTCTGTGTTGACTTGTGAATCTAAGAAAGGTGTTTGTGCTAAATGTTACGGACGTAACCTTGCTACAAACCGTATGGTTCAGAAGGGTGAAGTTGTTGGTGTTATCGCTGCTCAGTCAATCGGTGAGCCGGGTACTCAGTTGACACTTCGTACATTCCACGTCGGTGGTATTGCTTCTAACGTTGCTACAGAAAACAGCTTGTCTTGTAAGTATGATCAGGCTATTTTGGAAATAGAGGAACTTAGAGCTGTAGATACAGAAGAAAACGGTAAGAAATTCCAGGTTGTAGTTAGCCGTTTGGCTGAAATGCGCTTGGTTGATCCTAATACAAATATTGTGTTGATGACACAGAACATCCCTTACGGTTCAAAACTATTCTTTAGTAATGGTGATTTGTTGAAGAAAGGTGATGTAATTATTGAATGGGACCCATTCAACGCCGTAATCGTTTCTGAAGTTTCTGGTAAACTTGAATTCGAAAGTGTTATTGAAAACGTTACTTACAAAGTTGAAAGTGACGAAACAACAGGTTTGAAAGAAAAGATTATCATCGAATCTAAGGATAAAACAAAAGCTCCTGCAGCTCACATCGTTGACGAAAATGGTAATTATTTGAAGAATTATTCATTGCCATTGGGTGCTCACGTAGTGAAAGAAGAAGGTGACTCTGTAAGAGCTGGTGAAGTATTGGTTAAGATCCCACGTGCCGTAAGTAAGGCGGGTGATATCACCGGTGGTTTGCCTCGTGTAACTGAATTGTTCGAGGCTCGTAACCCTTCTAACCCAGCTATCGTTGCTGAAATTGACGGTGAAGTTGGCTTTGGTAAAATCAAACGTGGTAACCGTGAAATTACTGTAACTTCTAAGTTAGGTGAAGTTAAGAAATACATGGTTCCTCTGTCAAAGCAGTTGCTTGTTCAGGAAAACGACTATATTCGTGCCGGTATGCCATTGTCTGATGGTGCAATTACTCCATCTGATATCTTGGCAATTATGGGTCCGACAGCAGTTCAGGAATATATTGTTAATGAAATCCAGGATGTATACCGTCTGCAGGGTGTAAAGATTAACGACAAACACTTTGAAGTTATCGTTCGCCAGATGATGCGTAAGGTAGAAGTCCTTGATCCGGGTGATACAAGATTCTTGGAACAGCAGGTTGTTGACAAGTTGGAAGTAATGGATGAGAACGATAGAATCTGGGGTAAGAAAGTTGTTACTGATCCGGGAGATTCTCAGACATTGAAGGCTGGTCAGATTGTAACAGCTCGCAAGTTGCGTGATGAAAACAGTATGTTGAAACGTCGTGATTTGCGTTTGGTTGAAACAAGAGATGCAATTCCTGCAACAGCAAACCAGATTCTTCAGGGTATCACTAGAGCTGCATTGCAGACAACAAGCTTTATGTCTGCTGCATCATTCCAGGAAACAACTAAAGTCTTGAATGAAGCTGCAATCAACGGTAAAGTAGATAAACTTGAAGGTTTGAAGGAAAATGTTATCTGTGGTCACCTAATTCCTGCCGGAACAGGTCAGCGTGAGTTTGATCGTTTGGTAGTTGGTGCTAAAGATGAGTTCGAACGTATAATGGCTAATCGCAAAAACGTTGTTGATTTCAACGCAATGGATAAAGAAGATTAATCATTTATAGATATTTTTCGGGGCTGTATCGATTAAATTCGATTCAGCCCTTTTTTATTTAGAATTATTTCTTTTTGTAATTTAATAGCTGAAAAAATCTCCATATAATAGACTATTCCTATTGTTTTAGAGCTAAGTGTGAAATAATATCTTAGGTATATATTTACATCAACATATATACAACTGATATTTTGATACAAAACAATTGATTAATATCAATAAAGAATGTGAAAAAATTACATTTTGCCAATTTTAATTTTGGTATTTAATTCTAGAAACATTACATTTGCAACATAAATATTGGTTAGCACAAATATTACAAAACCTTGGCTTAGATTTCAAAACTTTTTAATCAATAGCACAAAAGGTATTTTTACATTGGTCTAAAGAATTGAGATAAAAAAACACAATCACTTAAAGCGGTTGCCTGTGAAGGTAGCCGCTTTTATTTTATTTCTTGTTTATTAAAAAAAATACTGTATATTTGTGTCATTAATAATTTTACTAATACTTATAAACAATGGAAGAAAACAAACCTACAAACAATGAAATTCAGATTGAATTGTCTGAAGAAGTAGCTCAGGGTACTTATGCTAATTTGGCTATTATATCTCATTCTGCTTCAGAATTTATTATGGACTTTATCCGTGTAGTTCCAGGTGCTCCTAAAGCTCAGGTTAAGAGCCGTATCATCTTGACTCCGGACAATGCTCAGCGTTTGTATTTTGCTTTGCAGGATAACTTGAAAAAGTTTGGCGAACAATTGCAGGCTGCTAACAATAATAATTCTAAGACTGCCAATTTTGAAGATTTCGCTCCTAAAGGCGAAGCTTAATTTTCCGGATAAAGTATTTTAATAACTATATTAGGAAAATAAACGGGGTTGACTTATCAAAGCCAACCCCGTTTTCATTTCTGTTCGTATTCTTTTATTGATTGGAGAATCATTTCAAACCTTCAAGAATTTTCTTCAATACAGTCTGAGCTGAAATTTCTCTGTTTGCTGCTTCAGGAATAACGATGCTCTGCGGACTTTCAATCACATCATCAGTAACAATCATATTTCTTCTTACTGGCAAGCAGTGCATGAAATAAGCATTATTAGTAAGAGCCATTTTCTCAGAATCAACAGTCCAGCTGCGGTCTGTATTTATAACTTTACCATAATTTGGATCTGCATAAGCCGACCAGTTCTTTGCGTAGATGAAATCAGCGCCTTCGAAAGCCTTTTTCTGGTCATATTCTACTTTTGCTCTGCCTACAAATTCCGGAGCAAGTTCGTAGCCTTCCGGATGAGTGATTACAAATTCATAATCTGTAGCATTCATCCATTCAGCGAAACTGTTAGGTACAGCCTGAGGCAAAGCTTTTGGATGAGGTGCCCAAGTCATAACAACTTTAGGACGTTCTGTTTTCTTGTATTCCTCTATAGTAATCAAGTCTGCAAAACTCTGCAACGGATGGCGAGTAGCAGCTTCCATACTGAAAACAGGTTTTCCTGAATATTTGATGAACTGGCTCAATATTTTTTCTGTATAATCATCTTCTTTGCTCTCGAAACGTGCGAATGAGCGAACACCGATAACATCGCAATAGCATCCCATAACCGGAATAGCTTCCAGCAAATGTTCAGGTTTGTCACCGTCCATAATCACACCTCTTTCTGTTTCCAGTTTCCATGCACCTTGGTTAACATCAAGAACAATAGTGTTCATACCAAGATTCATTGCAGCTTTCTGTGTTGACAGACGTGTTCTAAGGCTTGAGTTGAAGAAAATCATCAACAGAGTTTTGTTTTTTCCAAGTTCAGAGAATTGGAATCTGTCTTTCTTTATCTCGAAAGCCTCGTTGAGCGCCTGTTTCAAGTCGCCCAAGTCATTTACACAAGTGAAATTTCTCATACTTAGTTTTTTGTATTTAGTTTATTTATTGTCTTTATCTCTGATTTCTACGCGTCTGATTTTGCCGCTGATAGTTTTGGGCAATTCATCAACAAATTCCACAACACGCGGATATTTATACGGAGCAGTTACTCTCTTGACATGATCCTGCAATTCCTTTACTAGCTCATCGCCGGCTTTAGGCTTATATTCTTTTGAAAGAACAATTGTAGCTTTTACAACCTGTCCTCTGATTTCGTCAGGAACACCCGTGATAGCACATTCCACCACAGCCGGGTGAGTCATCAGCGCACTTTCAACTTCGAACGGGCCGATTCTGTAACCGGAACTCTTTATCACATCATCAGCTCTGCCCACGAACCAGAAATATCCGTCCTCGTCACGCCAAGCAACGTCGCCAGTGTAGTAAAGTCCGTCATGCCAAGCTTCGTGAGTTCTTTCCGCATCACGATAATATTCCTTGAACAAGCCCAAAGGTTTGCCATTGCTAGTATGGATAACAATTTGTCCCTGCTCTCCATCTTCAGCCTTAGTTCCGTCAGGGCGGAGAAGGTCAACATCATACTGAGGATTTGGAACACCCATTGAACCTGGCTTCGGTTCCATCCACGGGAAAGTAGCGACAGTAAGAGTAGTTTCTGTCTGTCCGAAACCTTCCATCAATTTGATTCCGGTAAGTTTATAGAATGTTTCGTAAACAGCAGGATTAAGAGCTTCGCCAGCAATAGTGCAATACTGCAATGACGACAAATCATATTTAGTCAAATCCTCACGGATAAGGAATCTGAAAATAGTTGGAGGCGCGCACAGAGAAGTAATCTTGTAGTCCTGAATCATCTTCAGCATATCTGCCGGAGTGAATTTCTCATGGTCATATACGAACACAGTTGCACCGGCAATCCACTGTCCGTAAAGTTTTCCCCAAACAGCTTTTCCCCATCCGGTATCGGCAATCGTTAGATGAAGGCTGTCCTTATGAAGATTATGCCAGAAACTTCCAGTAACGATATGTCCCAAAGGATATGTGAAATCGTGTGCCACCATCTTTGGGTTTCCTGTTGTTCCCGAAGTGAAATAAAGCAGCGAAATATCATCATTGTTGTTCGGATTAGCAGGACGGACAAATTTCGGAGCATTCTTTATGCCTTCCTGGAAATCCAGAAAACCTTCCGGAACAAGCGGACCAACCGAAATCACATTCTCAACAGTCGGAGATTCCGGAAGCGCATCCTTGATATGTTTTGTTATTTCTTCCTCACCGGCGCAAACAATCATCTTTATGTCTGCTGCGTTAGCACGATATACGATGTCTTTCTTGGTCAGAAGGTGAGTGGCAGGAATAACCACAGCACCAAGTTTGTGCAAAGCTATGATTGAAAACCAGAACTCATATCTTCTTTTCAATATAAGTATAACCATATCACCACGTCCTATTCCCAGTGACTGGAAATAAGAAGCCGTCATGTCCGTATAGCGTTTCATGTCAGCAAAGCTGAAGTCGATGTGCTTACCTTTGTCGTTAGTCCAGCACATGGCTCTTTTGTCAGGTTCTTCTTCGGCCCATGCGTCAACCACATCATATCCGAAATTGAATTTTTCCGGAACCTTTATCTTGAAATTCTCAATGAAATCTGCTTGCGAATCAAAGTTCGTTTTATCTAAAAATCTTTCTAACATATTCTACTGTCCTATTTTTGTTCAAGTTTTTACAGTTGACAAATTGACGACTTAACAAGTAGACAAGAAAGTAATCCACCATTTTCTTGTAAACTTGTCTCTGAAACCTTGTCCCCTATAACTACATAATCATTGCCAAAAAACAAACCTTTTCGCCATCGAGAGCCTTCATCCCGTGCGGAAGTTCGGAATTGAAATAAATACTGTCTCCTTCTTCAAGGATAAGCTCCTTGCCGTTTATACTCAGCAGAAGGCGTCCGCTCAGAACCATATTGAATTCCTGTCCCGGATGAGAATTAAGGAACATCGGTTCGTCTTCTTCCTTCGGATGAACAGTCACCAGGAACGGATCAGCCTTTCTTTTGCTGAATCCTGCTGCAAGAGACTGATATTTATAAGCTTTCACTCTTTCGACTGTTATGCCTTTTCCCTTACGGGTAACAAAATAGCTGTTCATTTTAGGTTCGTCGCCAAACATCAGAGTTGTCAGCTCGATGTTGAAATGATGTGCAATCTGATATAGAACACTTACTGAAATATCAACTGTTCCGCTTTCAAGCAGAAGATATTCTTCAGTAGTCAGATTACATATTTTTGCCATTTCTTCCGGCGTAATCTCCAATGCGTCGCGCAAACCGATTAGGCGTGTCGCTATTTGTTTTATTTCTTCATTCATAGATATTGCTACTTAAGATTAAAACTTTGTATTTTGTAAGCTCTTTGTGTAGGTAACAAGTTAACGAGATAACGAGCTGATAAGGAAAAAGAAAATATTTCAGCCTTGTCAACTTGTCTCTGAAGCCTCGTCGCTTGTCAAACTGAGCTTATTGCGAAACTTTAAAAAACCATTATCCCAAAGGTAAGAAAAAACTACAGATTTACTTAATATTTAGGTGTTATTTTTACAAAATAACTGTTTTTACTCATTAGCTGTGTCACTAAGTAATCCTATGTCATTCTAAACTAATAAATAAGTAAGCTCAGCCAGTATTCTCTGATACGGCGTGATACTTTCCGGGCGGAGCAGCGAACCATCATCGTGATGCATATCACCTTTCACCGGCAGACAGACGCTAAGGCAAGGAGTTGCCGGGAAAATATTTTCAACTCCTTTACTGTAATCCCATGTTTCGTCCGGCTCTGCATCATGAACGAACACGCAAGGCAAATCACTTTCCTGAATTTTGCTGATAATGCGGAAACCACTCAGAATGTCAAATCCTTTGTCATTCTCAATCGTAAAAGCAGCTTCGTCGTCCCAGCCCTCGTTAGTCGTGTCCGTAACAATCACGCTTACCGGAGCAATATTGTTTTCTCCACACCAATGCATCACTTCCACAGCGCCGCCGGAGTTTTTCTCCTCGTCGCCCGTAAAGGCAATTATCGTATTTGCCGGAAATTTCTCATTTATCATAAGGTCGATAACGGCTGCATTTGTAGCACTGTTGTCCCACGTTCCCAGCCACATTCCGTTTTCCTCTTTCGAGAAACATTTTGAATGGACGCAGTCGATATGCGATGAAACCAAAAGTACATCTTCTTCTCTGTCGAAATCCCGATGAGCGAATATCAGCGAAAGATTTCCTTCATATATAATATGGTAAGGTGATTCAGCAAGCAATTCTTTTATGGCGTTTACTCTGTCAGCACAGATGAAATGTTCACCATTGTCCTTGCAGTCGCATGTCACTTTTTTCAGTAATTCCCAGAAAAACATATTATTATATATTCGTTTAAACTAATGTCAATTCATAAACTTTAAACACGAAGTTATGCAATTTTTCCGTTTAAAATACGTTTTATATAAAGAGCTGTAAAATAAAGATTTACATTTTCATCGTATTTCTATGCGTTGGAAAACTTTTTTCATAATATATGAAACAAAATTTTCATCGTGATGAAAAATAATTTTCATAATATATGGAAAAAGTTTTTCATAATATATGGAACATTTGTTTCACGTGCATGAATTCCCCGGATATGCCTGAGTAATTGGTATTTTTACAATACTCGCATAAAAATCGGATAGTTTTATGTAAATTTGAACCCAACTATCCGGTATAACTCCGGGTATCAAATAAAAACATTACAATAATGAATTTCATACAGACAGAAATAGAAGGCGTTTGGATTATCGAACCTCGTGTTTTTAGCGACGCAAGGGGATATTTCATGGAAGCATACAAACAGAGCGAATTTGAGGAACATATCGGAAAGGTTGACTTTATTCAGGACAACGAATCTTGTTCCAGCGCAGGCGTGTTGCGTGGTTTGCATTATCAGCTTGCCCCATATGCGCAGGCAAAGTTGGTGAGAGTCATAAAAGGATGCGTGGTTGATGTTGCTGTAGATATCCGTAAAGGCTCGCCGACATTCGGCAAATATGTAGCTGTTGAACTTTCTGAAACCAACAAGCGCCAGCTTTTCATCCCTCGCGGCTTTGCCCACGGTTTTATGGTGAAAAGCGATGAGGCAATATTCACATATAAGGTGGATAATGTTTATATGCCGTCTCACGAACGTTCAATCCGTTTCGACGATCCGGAAATCGGTATCGACCTCGGCGTAATAAACTTTGCAGAAGCAAATCTGTCGGAAAAAGATAAGAAGGCTCCGTTTCTTAGGGAGGCAGAGATTTAAAGGGATTAAGAAGTTAAGGAGTTAAGTAGTTAAGTAGTCAAGTAGGAATTTCCGATTTTCTGTAACCTTGTCAACTTGTTAACTTGTCAACTCGTTTCCTCATCAACTCAAAAACTTAAAAACTCATAAACTCAAATGAATACCTACTTAGTAACCGGTGCCGCCGGCTTTATCGGAGCGAATTTCATAAAATATATGCTTTCGCGATATGAAAATATTAAAATTGTGGTATTGGATTTGCTGACTTATGCCGGCAACTATGCTACAATCGAAAGTGATGTGGACAACAAACGCTGCTTTTTCGAGCATGGCGATATTGTGGACCGCGCATTTGTGGAATCTCTGTTCGAAAAATATCAGTTTGATTGCGTTGTGAATTTCGCAGCCGAAAGTCATGTGGACCGAAGCATCGAGAATCCGCAATTGTTTCTTCAGACAAATATCCTCGGTACTCAGAATCTTTTGGACGTGGCTCGCAAATTCTGGGTTACAGGAAAAGATGAAACTGGATATCCGCTGTGGAAGGAGAATGTCCGTTTCCATCAGGTTTCAACAGATGAAGTCTATGGAAGTCTCGGCGCAGAAGGTTTTTTCACTGAGAAAACTCCTCTGAATCCTCATAGTCCTTACAGTGCGTCAAAGACAAGTGCCGACCTTTTCGTCCAGGCATATTTCGACACATATCACATGCCGGTGACAATCACCCGCTGCTCAAACAACTATGGTCCGTATCATTTCCCGGAAAAACTTATCCCTCTTATTATCAAGAATATTCTTGAAGGAAAATCTCTTCCTGTATATGGCGACGGAACTAACGTTCGCGACTGGCTTTATGTGGAAGACCATTGCAAGGCTATTGATATGGTGTTGCAAAAGGGCAGAACCGGCGAAGTATATAATGTTGGCGGACACAACGAGAAACAGAATATCGAAATCGTAAAACTTACGATTGCCACAATCCGCAACCTGATGACTGAGAATCCTGAATATCGCCAGGTCCTGAAGAAAAAGGAAATAGGTGAGGACGGACAGATTTCTATCGACTGGATTAACGACAGTCTGATTACTTTCGTCAAGGACCGTCTTGGTCATGACCAACGTTATGCCATCGACCCGACTAAGATTTCTACCGAACTTGGCTGGACTCCGGAAACTTCCTTCGAAGTTGGCATTGTAAAAACTATCCGTTGGTATCTGGAAAACCAGTCTTGGGTTGAAGGTATTACCGGTGGGGAATATATGGTTTATTATGAGAGGATGTATGGGGGAAGAAGTTAAGGAGTCAAGGAGTTAAGTAGATAATACTTGTTTCCTGTAGCCTTGTCAACTCGTCAACTAAAAAACTCATAAACTAAAAAACTCAAAAACTAACAATGGATTTCCGTCTCAAAGTATTCCACTGCGTAGCAAAGAACTTGAGCTTTACAAAAGCATCGAGGGAATTGTTTATCAGCCAGCCGGCGATAAGCAAACATATTCACGAGCTGGAGGTGCTTTATAACACTCAGCTTTTCGAGAGAACCGGAGGACGCATACGTCTTACGGCTGGAGGCGAATTGCTTCTTTCGCACGCTCAGAATATATTGTCGGCATATCGTCAGATGGAATTTGAGATGAATCTCCTTACAAATAATTTCACCGGCGAATTGAAGATAGGCGCCAGCACAACAATTGCTCAGTATGTGCTGCCGCCTGTCCTTTCGTCGTTCGTGAAGAAATTCCCGAATATCAAGGTCTCGCTGATGAACGGAAACAGCCGTGAGATTGAGCAAGCCTTGCAGAATGGAAATATAACTTTGGGATTTGTTGAGGGAAATGCTCGCCAAAGTTCGCTCCATTACAGACCTTTCCTCAAGGACGAACTCGTTGCCATAACCAGTATAAACAGCAAATATGCAGCCTACGACGAGATTGATGTTTCCCAACTCCAGTCTTTCCCTTTGGTGTTGAGAGAAAATGGTTCGGGAACTCTCGATGTCTTTGAAGCAGCATTGGCAGAGCATAATATAAAATTATCGTCGCTCAATGTCCTTATGCAGCTAGGCAGCACCGAGAGCATAAAACTTTTCCTTGAGAGCAGTGACGCTTTGGGCGTTGTTTCAGTCCGTGCCGTTTCACGCGAGCTTATGGCCGGCAGACTTAAAATCATAGACGTTGAAGGACTGAAAGCCGAGCGAATGTTCTCAATCGTCCTTCCTCAGGGAGCGCATGGCGGATTGGAAGAAAGCTTTATCCGTTTTGCGGAGAATGCAGTGGGGTAAAAATTACCCCATCATTAACTTCCCCTGTAAGTCGAATATCCGAAAGGAGAGAGAGTTATAGGTACATGATAATGATTATCATCCTTTATCTCGAACACTACATCAATATAAGGATAGAAAGTTTCCTGCGACTTTGATTCGAAATATGGAGCCACATTATAAGTAAGCTTGTATATTCCTTTATTATTGTTATTTTCTTCTAGAAAATCCTTAACACGTCCGTTTTCGTCCGTAAATCTTTCTTCTACCACATTCCATGTGTTGTTCCCTTTGTCGAATTTTGACAAAATAATCTTAACGCCCGCAGCCGGCTTTCCTGAATTTATATCAAGAATATGGCTTGATAGCTGATAGTTTTTTGTCTGTGCAAATGCATTTGCAGAAAACAGTAACGCGGCAAAAGCCATTGATAATAATTTTTTGTTCATCTTTAGTTTATTTTAAGTTGTTTGTAAATAAGGTCTTAGGCAATATAGTGATATTGTTTGAGGAAAGCAAGTTTAGGGAACGAGGGAACAAGGGAACAAGTTGACAAGATGGATAATCATTTTGCCTGAAAGCCTTACATTATATATAGTAGTGCATCTCTTTATGTTTAGATATATACATTATTGATCAGCACCTTCTGAGCTAACTTATTCCGCTTTTTGGCTGAAGGCCTTTAATTTTACAGCGTAGGGCAACGCCCTACGTTTTTGACCGTCACATACTTAAGCGCCCTGGAAGGGCATAACTTCCCTCAGTTCCGCCCCTTCAGGGCTTATTATAGGGTATAACCCTTGAAACACAGGGCGTTGCCCTGTGCTATATAATTTAAGGCTTTCAGCCAAATCTTAACTCCTCAACTTCTCCTCTATAACCTCCAGTTATACCCTATCCCCATTTATTATAAAAAACCATGCTATAAAACATATATCTTTGCACTCGGAAAAGAAAAAAGAAATAATTAAAACGATACAAAGATGAACGCGATTGAAACATTTTTGCACAATTACAACAAACCATTATTTGTGGTTCTCTTCTTGGCATGTCTGTTACCTTTTGTTTCTCCGGCAGTAGCATTGTTCACCGGATTGGCATTTGCATTGTTCGCAGGACAGCCATTTCCCAAATTCAGTAAGAAAACATCAAAATATTTGCTTCAGTTCTCAGTCGTAGGTCTGGGATTCGGAATGAACCTTCACGAATCATTGAAAACAGGAAAAGACGGAATGATATTCACCATCGTATCAGTTATCTCAGTTCTGATAATAGGAATGTATTTGGGAAAGAAACTGATGATGGACCGCAAGACAGCATATCTTATCTCAGCCGGAACAGCAATCTGCGGAGGAAGCGCCATTGCAGCCGTTGCACCGGTGTTGAAAGCCAACGACAATGAAATGTCAATGTCACTTGGCACAATCTTTATCCTTAACGCAATTGCCCTTTTCGTTTTCCCTCCAATCGGTCATTTATTGGGAATGACACAGGAGCAGTTCGGTATGTGGGCAGCAATTGCCATTCACGACACAAGTTCAGTTGTAGGTGCCGGAGCAGCATTCGGCGAGAAAGCATTGGAAATCGCAACAATGGTCAAGCTCACCCGCGCTCTTTGGATTATCCCGATGACAATTGCCACAATGTTTATATTCAAGCAGAAAGATGCCAAAATCAATATTCCTTGGTTTATTTTCTACTTTGTGTTGGCAATGATAGCAAACACATATCTTCCAATCCCTGAAATAGCATCAACATCTCTGGTTTGGCTAGCCAAGAAAGGATTGACAGTGACATTGTTCCTTATCGGTGCAGGTTTGTCCCGCCAGGTTATCAAGCAGGTTGGTATTCGTCCGATGATTCAGGGAGTAGTTCTTTGGATATTCATTGGGTTGATAAGTCTTGGGGTTGTGATGTTGGTTGAATAACCCCACACCTTCATACAACAAACCTCAGTTTTTGTCTATTAATCTGCATATATTGGAAAAAAATGTTGCTTTTCCCTTGCAGATTAATATTTACTCCTTAACTTTGCAGCAATTCCATTAGGCAGATAGCGTTCTGCACTTGAGGAAGTACATATTTATGTAAGCATTTTATGGTGATTATTCCTGGATAGAAATCTGGAAAATTTTTAGAGAACGGAATGATAGACAACATGAAATGCTTGCGCTTGACGGATTATATGACTTTTGTCGTATCTGTTCGTGTATATATTCATATACAATAGCTCCATAATATTATGGGGGAAGTGTATATAGTATATGCATTTCTACGGGTGCAATATATAACCGAATAAGCGCAGGCTGTTGTTTTATATTATTGTTCTCACGGCTTTCCAGAGCCTCTATTCAAATAATATATACAACGTCTGCGCTTTTTTTATGTTCATACGTAATCAGAGTTTAAGATGCTGAACCATCAATGCTTCATTTTACTAATAGACATGAACTAATTTTTATTCACATTTTAAATTTTAATTATTATGAACAAGAAATTTACTTTTATGGTGGCTGCGTTGTTGGCTGCTGGTGGATTTTCTGTAAATGCTGCAAATTTGCTTAACAAATCAACTGCAGCTACTGAAGTGACTTCAGGAAAATCTTATTATGTGGTGTTTGATGATAATGGAAAGTTGGATGCTTCTGCTTTTGCATTAGGTTTTGCAAATTCTAGCACTGATGGTAATGTTGATGTATTGGTTAGAGAATATAATTCTGGATTTGCTGCAGGAACTGCAACTGATGCTAATTATCTTTGGAAAGTAACATCTAAAGTTGAAAATAATCAAACTTATTATTCTTTCTATAATGAGGAAACTGAGTGTTATTTAGCTTTTGCTACAGGAACAATTAATTCACCTGTTTTAGTTAAAGCTGATGCTGTTGATGCAAAAAGTAATATTTGGTTTACTTGGGATGTTGCTAAAACAGGTGATGTTCTTGCTGGTACTTATAATGGTGGAGATAATTCATTGAAGCAAGGTAGTAATGTTCTAAAATTATCTGCAGAAAAAAAAGCTGAATTAGCTATTGATGCTTCATCTACAGATGATAATATTTATTTGTTTGAAGTAGCGGAACAACCTGCTAGTGCTGCAACTTTGAACTTAACAATGGCTGGTGATGGCTTCTCATTTGCTCCGGTAAATGACAAAACTCCGGTTGATGATGAAAATAATATTTTCTCTAAACCTGTAAAGGCATTCCAAGTTACAAAAACTGAAGCTGATGAACAGACAATACCTGCAGGTATGTATTTTGCTACAGAATGGCCTGAGGAATTGAATGGACTAGATGCTTTTGGTGGTGGTTCAAAAGATTCAGAAGATGCAAGAGAAGCTTTATCTTTGTTCGAACAGTGTACTTTTATCGCTGTAGCTCCAAATCAGTCATATGAAACATCTTCAGTTTCTGCAAATGGTTTGAAACTTATAGAAGTTGCTGGTAGTGAATTGGTAAAATACGATCAGTCTGAAAAAGAATATGCAACAAAGGGTGATGCTGTATATGTAGGTAATGCATCATTTACAGCTACTGTGCAGAATCCAGAAGCTGAAAAAGCTGCAGACTATCAATATACATTGAAAGTTTCAGATATTCGTTATGAGAAAGAAGCAGGAAAGGAACATGCTAAAACTGGAGTTGCTATTGCTGTAACTAAAATTGCTGGTACATATTATGTAACTACAGATTCTCAGGCAACTGCATTCAAGACAGTTGATTCAACAGTAGCTGATCCATTATCTTTTGTTGCTGATGAAAAGATGCCTTCTATTTACAATATTCAGTTTGTAAGTGGTGAAGATAAAGATGCTGCAACTTCAGAATATGGTAAATATTTAGGTGTAGGTATAAAAAATACAAACTTTGAATTTGTAGCACAGGGTGAAGCTCTTGTTGATTTGGACGCTCCTCAATATCGTTTTGTAGTTTCTGCAGTTAATACAAGCGACAAATCTTTGACTTTGACAAACTGGGAAACAGGTAAAGCTTTGTCTGTGAAGTTGTATGAAGTTAAAGATGGTGTTTATCGCATTAAAGGCACTACTGAGAAAGTACAGATTGCAAATGAAGATGTTGTTGATGCATCTAAATATACTCAGAGTGACTTGAAAGATATGGAAATCACTTTGACTCGTGTTGATGCGGCTCCGACAGCAGGTTTCTTGGTGAAAGAAAAAGATAATAATGAACCATTTAAGATTTCTTTTGCAACAACAGAAACTTCTGATGAACGAGTTTATGTAGCTGAAAATTTGAAAACAACAACTGATGAGACTGATTTGACTTTATCAGATGACGCTGGTGATGCTATTCAAGTTGTTTTTGAACCTCAGTTAAATCCTGGTGGTAAATTTGAAAATAATATTACAACATCTAAGACTTCATATATTTATAAAGATGAGGATGGTCGAAAATTGACTGCTTCAGCATATATGGGTACTTATTATAAGTATAAATTGCGTGTAGTTGGTACAGAAAATAAATATATTGAAGAGTCTGGAGATACTTGGAAAATAGGAGCAACAGGAACTACTTATATTGCAAAAACAAATGCTGAAGGTTCAGTTTCATTAATGGAGAAAGTAGGTAGTACTGCAGAATCTGAAAAAGAAGTAACTGTTGCAAATAATAAAATAAATACCAATATTAAATTGGGTTATTTGGTTCCTAATAGCGACAATGGTACAATTAGTAAAGCTGTAAGCTTGTTCTTAGAAGCTGAAGAATTAGGCTTAAGTTTAGCTGCAGAACCAGTTCATGTTTCATTGGAAAATGAAAGAGGTGGTTTTATGAATGTTAATGAATCTAATGAAGGTGTAATTGCAATTCGTACAGAAGCAGCTGAAGATTTGACATTCTGGTTGGATACTACAGATTCTAAAGCATTGATACCTTCATTCTATATTTCTAAAGGTGGTAAGTTTATGTATAACTCTGCCGATTCTGCTAAGATTGGTGTACCTAATAAAGAAAATGCTAAATACATCGTATCTGTAAATAGCAAGGATGCAGCAAAAGCAATCTTTAAAGCAGGTGAGTTGGTTGATTCTGAAACATTGAAGACTACCGTAGATAAGAAAGAAACTACAGTTAAGGTTAAAGCTGATCAGAACAAGGGTATCTTGGGTGGTTTGAAGAACTTCCAGTACAATATCGTTAAACCAAATGATACAGAAGATAACTATGTTATCCGTTCTGCAAATGATAATAGATATTTGACAAGTGTTAATAATGTATTAGCATTCATTTCTGATAAAGACAACGCAATGCGCGTAATCGTTGAAACTCAGTCAGCTCCAACTTCAAACGAAGGTGTATCTGCTACAGAAGTTAAAGTTGTTGCTAACGAAGGTTCAGTAGTAGTTAAGAACGCCGCTGGTAAGAACGTAGTAGTATCTACAATCTTAGGTCAGGTAGTAGCTAACGAAGTATTGACATCAGATAACGCAACAATCAACGTTCCTGCTGGTATCGTAGTAGTTGCTGTTGAAGGTGAAAGCTTCAAAGTAAATGTAAAATAATTCAGGTAACAAGTTGACGAGTTGACAAGTTAACAAGGTTTAGACTAGTTACAAGTCAATAAGTCAAAAGCTTGAAGCTTGAAAAGAACAATAGGCGGGAGCGGAAAGACTCTCGGGAAAAATAGGCCCGCTGAATCTTACTGCTCCCGTTCTTTTTAAAACAATAATCCTTGGCGGTTGTAGCTGATGAAAGAATAAAAGATATTAAGTAGCCCGTGATGGGTGAACACTTTTAATTTTTAGTTATTAATAATAATAGTGTAATTTAAAAGTTCTAATATCTATTCGCTGAAGTAGTTTCGTGAGAAGTGAAAGAATGGATTAAAAAATTAAATGTCAAAAGAAAGGCTGTTTCTCTTATGAGGAGCAGCCTTTTGTATTAAACACGGAGACGCTGAGGCACAGAGGAAATATTAAGAGAAAAATATAAAAACTCTGTGTCTTGGTGTCTCCGTGTTTATGTTAAAATATTGGTCCGAACCTACGTCAAATTGGGGCAATATATATTCCGCCGTGGGGCCGTATATATTTCTCCGTAGGTCCGGACCTGTTTAAACCATATTATTCATCACTCTTTCCTCGCATACTTCTCCCTATAAGCTTTGGGCGACATACCGAGATTAGCTTTCACATATTTGCCGAAGAAAGAAAGGTCGGGGAATTTCAGTTCGTTGGAAATTTCCTTGATACTTTTGTCCGGTCTCTTGAGTAAAAATTCGATATCTTTCACAATGCATCTGTTTATAAGTTTGGATGCCGTTTCACCACACTGGTTTTTGCAGATGAAGGACAGGTATTTGGGAGTAATACAAAGCTTTTCTGCATAGGAAGAAACTTTCCTTTCTCTTGGATATGAATTAGCTAGAAGTTCAAGGAAATTATTGAACATATTCTCAGCTGAGTTATACGACTGATATTTGAAATTTTTAATCTTTTCGATTACCAGTAAAAACTCCAGGGTGAAAGCATTAAGCAGACTGCCATTGATTTCTTTCTTGAACTTTGTCTGCTTCTTTAGATTATCCCTGAACAGTTTGAAGTATAAAAGGAACTTTTCGATGTCTTCTTCTTCCAGAGAAATAACAGGATTCTTATCAAGGAAAACTTTTAAGTCCCAGCTTTGAGGAGAAATGATATTGACCTGTTTTACGTAATCGCTGCTGATTATGAATCCGGAGCATTTGAAATCTATGCTCAGAAGGGCCTCTTCAAGTATAACATTAGGATGAGAAATGAATAAATCGTTTTTATGCAGATTTATTGTATTGTCATTTATATGTATTGAAGCCTTACCGTTCAGGCAAACTGCAATTATGTAAGAATCGTTTTTGATACCTTTATCGGGGAACGATCTGTGATTAAGCTCTTCAATTACCAGAATCTTATTTTCGGCATATTCCGCATTGTCTTTTAGGAAGTCGCTTAAATTATTTTTGTTGAAATTTTCGTTGTTTTCGTTTTCCATAAAATGTCAATGATTTTGTTGCGAAGTAAACTATTTTCTTCCTATAAGAAATGTGTGTTAGGTATTAAAAACTGTCCGATATTTCTTATATGAAATTTGTAAGGAAAAATCAACCAGTCTTTCGGAAAAATAGATTTCGATACAACCACGGATAGATAGTTTTTTTGCACTCGGTTTTTAAAGTAGTTTTTAGTTAATGTTTCGCATTTCCCCTTTATATCATGCGGCTTTTGCCAAAGGAAAGTTGCGGAACTTCAATAAGAAGAAGTTATGAAAACAAATCTTTATGGTATTTTATTGTTATCGGTTGTCTTTTCCGGTTGTAGTGGTGAAAAATCAGAAGTGGTAAATATTTCTGAACCGGTAAATGTGAAAGTAAGAAAAGTGGTGACGGATAATCTGGCGAAAAGCTATAGTTATTCCGGAACTGTTGAGGCGAAAAATGTAACTTCTTTGAGTTTTCCCGTGATGGGAACAATAGAGAAAATGCTGGTTGAGCCCGGAATGCGTGTGAGCAAAGGTCAATTGCTGGCTACCGTAAATTCAGCTTCGATGGGAAGCAGCTACAAGGCAGCCAAATCTGCGCTTGAACAGGCTGAAGATGCTTATGCCAGAATGAAAGAACTGTATGACAAGGGAAGTCTTGCCGAAGTGAAATGGGTTGATGTAAAGACAAAACTCCAGCAGGCTCGAGCTATGGAAGAAATGGCAAAAAAAAATCTGGAAGATTGCTGTCTGTTTGCTCCTTTCAATGGTATAATATCAGAGAAAATTGCCGAAAGCGGACAGAACACTGCTCCTGGTGTTCCGGTTGTGAAGATTATTTCGGGCAATGAAGTGAATGTGAAGATAGCAGTTCCCGAAACAAATATATCAAACGTAGCATTGCGACAGAAAGCAATGATTTCTGTTCCGGCAATCGGAAAAGATTTCGAAGGTACAGTGGTGGAAAAAGGTGTTCAGGCGAATCCTTTCAGCCGTTCGTATGACGTTAAAATATCTATTGCCAACAACGGCGGAGAATTGATGGCTGGAATGATTACGGATGTTGTCCTGCTGTCGGGCGATACAGTAACATGCCATAAGTTGCCTGTGCAATCTTTGCTGATTGACGAGAACAACAACCATTTCGTATGGATTAGCAATAACGGAAAGGCTGAAAAGAGACTGGTGGAATGCAGCGAATTTGTTTCGGATGGTGTTATTGTCAGTTCCGGACTGAAGAATGGCGATGAGGTGATAGTTGAAGGACAGAATAAAGTGTGTGAAGGAACTTCGGTTTCAATAAAATAAGAAATTCTATGGACAAGAAACGTAATATGGTTGAATGGGCAATGCATTATCGCCAGATTGTCATTCTGATAATGTGCTGCCTTATTGCATTCGGTATATATAGTCTGCCGGAAATGCAAAAGAATGAATTCCCGGATTTTACTATACGTCAGGGAATGGTTATAGCCGTAGCTCCGGGAAACACTGTTGACGAAATGGTTGCGCAAGTAACCAAGCCTCTGGAAGATTATATTTTCTCATATAAGGAAGTGAAGAAAGAGAAAACTTTCTCCACAACAAGAGACGGAATCACTTTCATCCAGGTTGAGCTAAACGACGAATTGAACAATAAAGATGAATTCTGGAGCAAATTCAAGCACGGAGTAAGCGTGTTTAAATCGCAATTGCCGTCGAATGTACTTGCTATCCAGGTGATGGATGATTTCGGAGACACTTCTGCCTTGCTTATAACAATGGAAAGCGAAGATAAAACTTATCGCGAACTGCATTCATATATGGACAAGCTCAAGGAACGTCTTCGCAAGATAAACAGCGTTGGCAGAATGACAGTGAGCGGCGAGCGCCAGGAGCAGATATCCATATATCTGGAGCCGGCAAAGCTCTCCAAATATGGACTTAATGAGCAGATGATAGCAGCAAATCTGTTTACCAAAGGATTTGTGACAACCGGCGGAAGAATACAGACTCCGCAGTATATTCTGCCAATCCATGTTGAGCCTTCATTCAACACTTTGTATGACGTGCAGCAACAGATAGTTTACAGTGATCATCTTGGCAATAATATAAGACTGAAAGATGTGGCACGAGTGGTTAAGGAATATCCTCATGCCGACAGCTTTATCAAGAACAATGACACCAAATGTATACTGCTGAGTCTGGAAATGAAGAAAGGTAAGAACATTGTGAAAATGGGCGAGGATGTCAACAATGTTCTGGAAGAATTCAAGAAGGAATTGCCGGAGGATGTAAATATGTATCGTATTACAGACCAGGCAAAGGTCGTTGGCGAGAGTGTAAACTCTTTCCTGAAAGAGTTGCTTATTGCCATCGTGGCTGTAGTCAT
Source organism: Parabacteroides sp. KHUB-01 (assembly GCF_056640935.1). Taxonomy (NCBI): domain Bacteria; kingdom Pseudomonadati; phylum Bacteroidota; class Bacteroidia; order Bacteroidales; family Tannerellaceae; genus Parabacteroides; species Parabacteroides sp. KHUB-01. The sequence continues at coordinate 2,849,495 of NZ_CM153256.1, forward strand.
TGTTGTGGTGATGCTGATGCCTCTGAAAGTGGCACTTGTTGCAGCTTCGACAATTCCTATAACAATATTCATATCGCTGGGAATATTCTATGCGCTGGGAATAGAGCTTAACACAGTAACCTTAGCTGCATTGATTGTAACGCTTGGAATGATTGTGGACAATTCAATAGTAATTATCGACAATTATCTGGAAAAGATAGGCGAGGGAGTTTCGCGCTGGCACGCCTCAATTCAGAGTGCCACACATTTCTTCAAGTCTATATTCTCGGCAACAATGGCAATCAGTATAACATTTTTCCCATTCCTTATTGTTATGAAGGGAATGATACATGATTTCCTTCTGAGTTTCCCTTGGGCAATTACAATAATATTGGGAATATCACTGATGGTGGCAACATTGCTTGTCCCGTTTATGCAGTACTGGTTCATCCGCAAGCCGATAGATAACTCCAGAAAGAGTTTTTCTGTCCTTGATTTGTTGCAGAAATATTATAACAAACTTCTTGAAATATGCTTCACTTATCCGCGCACGACAATTGCCGGAGGTGTGCTTTCCGTAGTGCTTGGTGTTGTGCTTATGGGTAAACTACCTCAAAAGCTGATGCCTACGGCAGACCGTGACCAGTTTGCTGTTGAGATATATTTGCCGACAGGAACAGCGGTTGAGAAAACAGAAGTTCTGGCTGACAGTATTGCCGATATTCTGAGAAAGGATAACAGGATTCTCTCTGTTTCGTCTTTCATAGGAACTTCTTCTCCTCGATTCCACACTGCCTACGCTCCGCAATTGGGTGGAACTAATTATGCGCAGCTGATTGTGAACACAACGGGAAATGCTGAGACTGTTGAAATCCTGGACGAATACACTCCGCTCTATACAAATGCTTTTCCCGAAGCAAGGGTAAGATTCAAGCAAATAGGCTTCAGTCAGGCTGTATATCCGATTGAGCTCAGACTAAGCGGCGAGAATCTGGATTCATTGAAATATGCAGCAGATAAATATTTGTCTTTGCTCAGAAGTTTCCCGGAAACATTGCTTGCCCAGACTAATTATAGCGAACCGCAGACTGCTGCTCGCATAGTCTTGAAAGAAGATGAGGCTTCGCGACTTGGCGTGAACAATATGCAGCTCGAAACAACTTTGGCAATGCGCTATGGCAATGGAGTTTCGCTGACAAATGTTTGGGAAGGTGATTATGATATTCCTGTTGTTCTGAAAAGTGAAAAGGCAGACAAGTCTGATTATAATGAACTGGACGACGAGCTTATCCCGGTTTCCGGCGGCCTGGCTTCCGTTCCTCTTTCACAGATAGCCGAAATCAAGCCTGTTACTAAAGACGGACAGATTGTGCGCCGCAACGGAATATACACAATAACAGTTATGTCCGACCTGAGACGTGATGTGAATTCAACAGCATTCATAAAAACAGTCCAGCAGAAACTGAAGGAAATTCCTCTGCCCGAAGGAGTGACCTTAAACTATGGCGGTGATTTGGAACAGGACACAGAAAACCAGCCTCCAATTATGGCGGCTCTTTCAATAGCAGCATTCATAATATTCTTTATCCTGCTTGCTCATTTCCGCAGAATAAGCATTGCGCTGCTGATTTTCGTCAGTATGTCGCTGTGTATTTTCGGAACAGCAGCCGGAGTTCTGATTCAAGGTGTGGATTTTGGTATGACAAGCACTCTTGGTATAATCAGCTTGATGGGAATTGTTGTCCGCAACGGAATTATTATGATTGACTATGCTGAAGAATTGAGAGAAAAAGAGAAAATGTGCGTCAGGGATGCAATCTATCATTCTGCCCAGCGACGAATGAGACCGATATTCCTTACATCAATGGCTGCCTCAATGGGCGTCATACCAATGATTCTTGGAAAGAGCGGATTGTGGATGCCGATGGGAACAGTTATTTGTTATGGTACAATAATAACAATGTTCTTCCTTCTTACAGTTCTTCCTGTCAGCTATATGATGATTTTCCGGGGAACAACAAAGAAGAGAATTGCTTATGAGGCATTGGAAAGAGAATGACATGAGTGTATGAGTTAAAAACAAGTAGTTATGAAAACAAACAAGTATATTATCTATTTTTCATTGTGTCTTGCTTTCGTGCTTCCTGTTCAGGCACAGAAAGCATACACATTGGAAGAATGTATCCGCGAGGCTTTGAGCAATAACACGAAAATGAAGAACTCAAGGAATGATATCGACATGGCAGAACATGACAAGAAGGAAGCTTTCACAAAGTATTTCCCTCAGATTAGTGCTGCCGGAAGCGGATTCATAGCCAATGAAAGCCTTGTGCAAATGGAAATGGCTCCCGGACAAAAGATGTCGATGCTGAAAGACGGACTTATGGGCGGTGTGACTGCTGCTTTGCCTTTGTTCACCGGCGGACAGATTGTCAACGGAAACAAACTTGCCGACGTTGGTGTTGAAGTGAAAAAACTGCAGCACAAGATGACCGACAATGAAGTGGCTCTTACAACGGAAAACTATTTCTGGCGTATTGTTATGCTGAAGGAGAAAATAAAGACAGTGGAAGCTGTGCATAATCAGCTGGAAAAACTGTTGCAGGACGTTCAGGCTTCAGTTGATGCCGGACTGACAACCAGAAACGACTTGTTGCAAGTGCAACTCCGCATGAATGAAATAGAAAGTTCACGTATTCAGTTGGATAATAATCTGGATTTGTCGCTTAAGCTTCTGGCTCAGTATATCGGTCATGATGACGAGGATTTGGATGTGAGTTTCTCAATCGGCGACAATCTTCCGGAAAAACCTGACAGTTTGTTTTGCAATCACAACACTGCGCTTTATTCTACAAGCGAATATGCCTTGCTGAATCAGAATGTTAAAGCTTCCAGGCTACAGTATAAAATGGAAATAGGAAAGAATCTGCCTACGATTGCTATTGGCGGCGGACTGGTGTATGACAATTTGCTCGGATATGACCAGACTTTCCTTGCCGGATTTGCCACTGTCACTGTTCCTATCACTGCGTGGTGGGGCGGCTCGCATTCCATAAAGAAGCAGAAACTTCAGATTGCAAATGCCGAAAACCAGTTGCAGGATCAGAGCCGTATGCTTATAATACGTATGCAGCAGACATGGGATGATTTGGTGGATGCATATAAGCAAATCGAGATAGCTCATTTGTCAATCGAGCAGGCAACGGAAAATCTGAAACTGAACAAAGATTTCTATTCTGCCGGAACTTGCCCGATGAGTGATTTGCTGGAAGCTCAGACTCTTTTCTCACAAAGCCGCGATAAATATGTTGAGGCTTATACAATGTATGAGATAAAGAAACATGAGTATTTGAATGTGACAGGACGGTAAAAGTAGATATATTGAGGCTATAAGGTGTTAATTTGTCTTTTTTAAATGTTTGTTTCTTAAAAAAGCATGATATTTGCAGTTCTAAAGCTGAAGGACATTCTTATAATGAATGTTAGAGTATGTGTTGTATTTAATAAATTATAATTGATAAATAAGGCCGGTTGGCAAAATTGGATCAGTTCTGATTCAATTTTGCCAACGGATTTTTTTTGTAAATATGGAATTTGCTATTATTTCTGCAGGTGAAGGATCCAGATTATCTCAGGAAGGAGTACAATTGCCTAAGCCATTGGTCCGTATAAATGGAAAGGCTATGATTGACAGATTGATTGATATTTTCATTAATAATGGTGCCGATCATATTGTTGTAATTATAAATAACGAGGTTCAGCAGACAAAAGAACATTTGATGGCTTTGAAGGAAAGAGTGTCTGTACCGATGGACGTAGTTGTAAAAACCACTCCAAGTTCGATGCACAGCTTTTATGAATTGAGCAAGTATCTGAAAGGAGACAAATTCTGTTTGACAACAGTTGATACTATTTTCAGGGAAGATGAGTTTGCCCGTTATATTGATGCATTCAGTAATTCGGATAAGGACGGACTTATGGCTGTAACTGACTATATAGATGATGAAAAGCCTCTATATATATCAACTGACGATAATAAAAAGATAACAGGATTTCACGATTCTAATGAAGGAGGCTGTAAATATATTTCAGGCGGAATATATTGCCTTTCGTCAAAGTCGGTCGGTATATTGGAGAATTGCATCGAAAAAGGAATGTCAAGAATGAGAAATTATCAGAGAGAACTAGTTGCCGGAGGACTTAATCTGGAAGCTTATCCGTTTTCAAAGATTCTTGATGTTGACCATGCAAGTGATATAGTTAAAGCAGAGGAATTTTTAAGTTCAGAAATTGAAAATAAATTATGATTTTGAAAGGTGATAAACTCCGGGTTGTGGGTGTCAGCCGTGGCAATGAGTATTCTCCTAATCATATAGGAAATGATGCGGCTATTTTTACTTTAGTGGCTGATGAGCTTACAAAAAAGGGCTGTGAAGTTTCAATATACCCGGAAAAGGAATTTGTGGCAAAGAATATCGATGCTGATTATGTATTTGATATGGCTAGAGACAGAGCCACAATAAGCCGTCTGAAGGAGATGGAAGATAATGGAACTGTTGTTGTTAATTCTGCTTATGGAATCGACAATTGTGTGCGAAAGCCTATGACAGAAATTCTGCTGGCAAATGGAATACCTCATCCGAAGAGTTTCATACTGAATACTAATGAATATGTTTTCCCTGAAATTTTCCCTTGCTGGATAAAAAGAGGCGATTTGCATGCAATGGTAAAGGAAGACGTCGTTTATGTGGAATGTATGGAAGAGGCAGAGCTGGTAATGGCAGATTTCAGGAAAAGAAATATACCGACGGCTGTCGTAAACGAACATCTTATCGGTGATTTGATAAAATTTTATGGCGTTGCCGGAACAGACTTTTTCTATACTTTTTATCCAACAGAGCAATCGCATAGTAAGTTCGGTCTTGAAGCTATAAACGGAGAAAACAGAGGATATCCGTTTGATAAGGATAAATTGAGAATTATGGCAAATAGCGCAGCTGCTATTCTTAATGTTCCTATTTATGGTGGCGACTGTGTTGTGTCGTCAACAGGAGAAATCAGAATTATTGATTTCAATGACTGGCCAAGTTTTGCAAGATGCCGTGATGAGGCAGCACCTTATATAGCGGAATGTATATATGAGGAGTTAAGGAGTCAAGGAGTTAAGTAGTTAAGAATTTAAGGAGTCAAGTAGTTGAGGAGTTAAGAAGTTTGAAGTTAATAGATTTAATTTTCAATTTTCAATTTTCAACTTTCAATTTACTTGTTTCCTGAAGCCTTGTCAACTTGTCAACTCGTCAACTTTCAATTTACAATTTACAAAAACAATGAATAAAGAAAATAAAGGACTGAAATCCTCTTTCAAGTCTATGGACACGGAGGAATTTCTTGATATTTATTTCAATCGTCCTATAGGATATGCTTGGGCATTGTTCTTCAATAAGTTTAATGTTCATCCTAATGTAGTGACTATTTTTTCCATAATACTTGGTGTTGTGGCAGGTGTAATGTTCTATTATCCTGATATGAAACACACGTTAATTGGTATTTTCCTTTTGATGTGGGCAAATCATTATGACAGCTGCGATGGTCAGCTGGCAAGAATGACGGGGAAGAAGACACGATGGGGAAGAATCCTGGACGGATTTGCAGGCGACTTGTGGTTTATAGTTATTTATGCAGCCATTTGTCTTCGCCTTACGAACGAGCCGTTGCCTTTCAATTTAGGTGGTGCTGATGCCAAATGGGGAATATTCATCTGGATACTTGCTTTTATCTCCGGCGTGTTGTGTCATAGCAAACAATGTACGATAGCAGACTATTACAGAAATATTCATCTTTTCTTCCTAAAAGGCAAATCGGGAAGTGAATTGGATAATTTCCGTCAGCAGCGTGAACTTTTCAACTCTCTTCCTTGGAAAGGTAATTTCTGGTGGAAGGTTTTCCTTTATTTCTATGGTAATTACACAAAGAAGCAGGAGAAAACAACACCAGAATTCCAAAAGTTCTATGCTTTTGTGCAGGAAAAATATGGAGATAATATTCCTCAGGATTTAAGAGACGAATTTAGAGCTATGAGCTTGCCGCTAATGAAATACACCAATATTCTTACATTTAATACTAGAGCCATAGCATTATATATTAGTTTATTGTGTGGTGAGCCTTGGGCTTATTTCATATTTGAAATAACAGTTCTTACGGCTCTTTATATTTATATGGTTTATCGTCATGAATCTATGTGTGCCTTTTTGCTTAAAAAGTATGGCGGGCAGGCATAATTATTTAACTTAAGTTTCGCAAGTTGCTCAACTTAAAAGTTGACAAGGCTTCAGAGACAAGTTAACAAGGCTGAAACACCAGTAACTTTACAATTTATTATCTAAAAACTCTTGTCAACTTGTTTTCTTGTCAACTTGTATCTGTAAATAAAGCTTGCAAATTTGAATAAAAATTTATAATATAATCGTAATGGAAAAGACAGCAATCAAGGGTGTTATATTTGATTATGGTGGAACAATAGATACAAACAGCCGCCACTGGGCAGAAGTTTTATGGGAAAAATATTGTGAAAATGAAGTTCCTGTAGAGAAAAGTGACTTCAGAGAAGCTTATGTATTTGGCGAAAGAAGCCTGGCAAAATTCCCTTATATCAAGCCTGAGCATAATTTCAGGGATGTATTGCATATAAAGGTTGATATTCAGATATCAAATCTTATTGAAAACGGGAAACTGGACAAGGCATTAGCTGAAGAACATGACTATGCTAATAAAATTGCAGATGCATGTTATGACTATGTTCTCAGAACTCTTGACAGAACGCGTCCGGTTGTGAAACAGTTGTCCGAGAAATATAAATTGGTTTTGGTTTCTAATTTTTATGGCAATATAGAAACTATATTGAGAGATTTTTCTCTTTATGATTATTTTAGCGACATTGTTGAGTCAAGTGTTGTCGGTGTCAGAAAACCGGACCCTGCCATTTACAGACTGGGAGTTGAGGCGATGGGATTGCCTGCAGACGAAGTGCTTGTTGTGGGTGATTCTTTCTCCAAAGATGTTGTCCCGGCAAAAACGGTAGGTTGTAAAGTTGCCTGGCTGAAAGGTGAAGGTTGGGGCAATGAGGAAATAGACGAGAGCGTTCCGGATTTGATAATCGAGGATTTGCCTCAGCTTTTGGATTATATATATTAAGTACTGAAGTTTTGGAAGCTCAATGTTTAGTTGACGAGTTGACAAGGGAACAAGTTGACAAGATTCCTTTGATAACGAAGCGGCAAAGTAATATTTGCTTATCCTTGTCAACTTGTATCTTAAGCCTTGTCAACTTTTAACCCGAGCTTGCGAAACTTAAATATCATGTTTTTATGAAGAAAAATAGTGTTGCGTTAGTTGACAGGAAATACCTTCTGCCTTTTGTCATTGTTTCAACTTTATTTTTCCTTTGGGGATTTGCTCACGCCATACTTGACGTGCTTAACAAACATTTCCAGGAACTGCTTGACATAACAAAAGCTCATTCGGCTTTTATTCAGGCAATGATGTATATGGGATATTTTGTAATGGCAATTCCTGCGGGATTGTTTATCTCTAAGTTCGGATATCGCAGAGGTGTTGTTCTTGGACTTATACTATATGGCATCGGCTCACTGATGTTCATTCCGGGACAGTGGTTGATGTCATTCAATTTCTTTCTTGTTTCTCTTTTCGTTATTGGCTGTGGTCTGACTTTCCTTGAAACGGCAGCTAATCCTTATGTCACAGAACTGGGAGCAAGGGAAACGGCGGCAAGCCGACTGAATTTCGCACAATCCTTCAATGGCTTGGGATGTATCTGTGCTCCTATATTGACAGGTGTATTGCTATTCTCGGAAAACGGTGATGCTTCCGGAAACGGAAATGTGGCTCTTCCTTATACAATAATGGGAATTGTTGTTCTCCTTGTTGCTGTGGTTTTCTCAAGAGTGGAATTGCCTGAAATAAAGCATGAGAATGACAATGTAGCTGAGGAAGGAAAATCTACCGGACTTTGGTCTCACAAGTTCTTTGTTTATGGTCTGATAGCATTGTTCGCCTACGAAATAAGTGAAATTTCCATCAACAGTTTCTTTATCAATTATGTGGTGGAACAAGATTGGATGAGTGCGAGAGATGCGTCATTTGTTCTGTCGTTCGGCGGCCTTACATTATTCTTGCTTGGACGATTTATAGGAAGTTATATAATGTGTAAAATCCCGGCAGAAAGACTTCTGCTGATTTGCGCCATAGGTTGTGTTACGGCAATGGTGGTAGTTTTGTCAGACCTTGGAAAAGTTTCTTTGGCAGCTCTGTTGCTATGCTATGCTTTTGAATCTATAATGTTCCCTACAATTTTTGCCTTATCTTTAAGAGATTTGGGTGAGCATACAAAGAAGGCATCTTCATATCTTATGATGTCGCCTATTGGTGGAGTTGTAGGTCCTGTCTTGATGGGACATATTGCAGACTGTTATAATATGTCAATATCATTCATTGTTCCTTGTGTAGGATATGTTATGGTTTTGGCTTATGCTTATAAATATAACTCAAGTTTAGCAAATCGCTCTGTTTTGAGTTGATGCGGTGTCAGATACAAGTTGACAAGGAGAAGTAAAGAAAAGCCTTGTCAACTTGTTCCCTTGTCAACTTGTATCTGCTTATATAATTTCCGGCTTCAACTCACTTTTATTCATAATATCCCAGACCTCATCTTCTGTTCCGCTGAAAGGTCCGTGATTCTGTAGCTTGGCTGTTGAAATAGCAGCAGCAAAACATCCGGCTTCCTGGAATGATGCACCCTGATTCCTCATATAAAGATATCCGGTCATATATGTATCTCCGCAACCTGTTGCGTCAACAACTTCTTTTGGCGGATATGCTGGAATCTTGTAATATACATTATCAGCATAAATAATTGAACCAAGACTTCCAAGTGTGAGCAGAACTTCTTTTACGCCCCAATCAGCAAGTTGTTTGGCTGCTTTTTTGTAATCAGAATATCCTGTAATTATTTCTGCCTCATATTCGTTCACCTTCAATATGTCGATATATTTAAGAGCTTCAATTTTGTTTTCCCAATCAACGGCAATAACTTTTTCGTCTTTTATTTCTCTAAGATATCCTTGAGCATCAACAGAAAGAATTCCTTTTTTTGAAAGCATCTTTATTACGTCCAGTGAGAAATCTTCAGAAGTGAGAGTTCCTAAGTGAAAGAATTTGGCATCTTCTTCTTTAAGATTATCTACGTTGAAAGGGTCAGCTTTTGCCAATACTTTCTGCTTTCTTTCATTAGGATTTTCTCCATAGATATTTTCGAAAAACAATGTTTTCTTACTTGGAAAGACTTGAACGTCTATTCCTTCAGCACGTAAATCTTCAACTGATTTATATTCAGTTTTTGCCAATGATGTTACTAATTTATAGTTACTAGAGTTTTTTAAATTCTTAATGGCATGACTGAAATAAAAAGACGTGCCTCCAGGCATATAAACTGTTTGCTTTGGAGTTACATTTTTATCCAAAGTAATATGCCCTATACAACAAATATCTTTCATAAAATTGTTGACGGAATTAAAATAATAACGACTTGTATTTTTTAATGTTTGATATTCTAATAGCTTAATAGCTTAGAACTGTGATTGCTTTTGTGATTTTACTCAATCGCAAGAACGTGCAAAATTCGTGAATTTTATTGATTCTGACAAGTCTTTTTTTCTCATAAGTTGGTCTTTATGTTAACTGTATGGTAAATTTGACTGGGGTTGGGGAGTTAAGAAGTCAAGGAGCCAACTCGTCAACTAAAACCAAATCTTGCAAAAACTAAGTATTTTATTCTTATATTCGCCTCCACAAACATTTAGCTTATGAGAAAAAAACTATGCCCTCAATGTAAAATCGCATCTATGTATGTGAAGAATGCGGAAGGTGAGCGTCTTCTTGTTTATGTGATGACAGACGGAAGTGTTGTTCCCAAGAATCCGGACGCAGATACTGCCGGTTTTGATATGACTGAGGTTTATTGCCTTGGCTGCTCCTGGCATGGCTCTCCGGCAAGGATGCTTGGCAAGGAGTACTGATTTGTCAGAAATCAGGCTTGCAGGTTATTGATATGAGTTTGTTTGTCGCAGGATGAACAAACTCTATACTTTCTGCATGAAGATATAATCTTTCTGCTTTTTTCCCATATAGTTCGTCGCCAAGTATAGGAGTGTTCAAACCTTTTTCGTGTGCTGAATGAACACGCAACTGGTGAGTTCTGCCCGTATGCGGATAAAAGGCTATTCGGGTAATTTTTCTTTCGGCATCTGTATTTATCACTTCGAATGATGTGAGAGCCGGTTTCCCGTATTCGAAATTTACAGTCTGTCTTGGGCGGTCGTCTGGATTTGGGCAAATAGGGAGATTTATTTCTCCTTTGTCTCCGTCAATCAGTCCGTCCAGCAGGGCAATATATTTTTTCTTTATATTTCTGTTCTTGAACTGAGCTTGCAAATGCTGGTGCACTTCCTTTGTTTTTGCAATCAGAAGTATTCCGGATGTTGCCATATCCAGACGGTGAACAATCATCGGTCCTGTAGCATCGGGATATTGCTTTTGTGCCCATGTCTGCACAGATTCGTTTCCGGATTTTCCCGGAACAGAAAGGACTCCTTCCGGCTTGTTTACAGCCACAATCCATTCGTCCTCAAATAGAATCTCAGGTTTGAAATCTTCCGATATATTACGTTCCACAGGATTATCCTCAACATCCAATCCCTGAAGCATATGTCCCAATATAGGTTCACATTTATGCTTGCACGAAGGATAAAAATAACCATGTCTGCGGATTTCGTTTTTTGGAGAATTTCCCCACCAGAATTCTGCCATTGCTATTGGTGCGAGTCCGTTGGCAAAAGCATACTGAAGCATCTTTGGAGCAGCACATTCGCCGGCTCCGGCAGGAGGGACAAGCTGCGGTGTTGAGGCAAAAATCTCACATAAATCTTTCACCTCGCCTTTGGCATTGAGCATACGGAAAGAAGAAAAAAGCTTTTTCTGCAACACAGCAGAGCGGCGTTTCCTCTCTTCTTTCCATTTGCTTATTTGCGAATCTAATATTTCTTTCTTTTCTGTAAGAGCAGATATTTTCTGTTTCCAGTCTTTTTCCACCCTTTTATATTCTGCTTTCTGAAACTGGCTTTCTCTGATAAGCTGTTTTTCTTCCTCGTCTGTCAGAGAGCTTTTCCTCATCTCGTCTCTCTTCTCTTTCGATTCTTTCATCTGCTGCTTGAGGTTGCTGAGCTGAATTTCTGCTTCAGTTCTGCAAGTCTCGATACTTTTGCATATTTCCTTATATTCCTCACCTTCCAGTGTGTTGGATATATTATGGTTAATTGCAGTAATTTCAGCTTCTTCGGAAACAAAATATCCGTCCGGAGAAAGAAGGTCATAAACAGGAGGAACAAAATATTCCCATTTGTTATAGCCACAAATGTTTCCTGAATAGGCAGAAACAAAACCGATATTTCCTGATGAATCTTCCACAATCAGAACTCCGAACATCTTGCCCTTATCAAGCTCTTCTTTCCAACTGGAATCAGAGTTCACTTTTTCCTTCAAATAAATTTGCACCTGCTCAGACGCTTTGATGCAAAGCGGGTGAGGAGTGTAGTTGAACGGGAAAGTGAATTTCTCGGGCAAAATGCTTTTATCAGGTATGTTCAGTTTGTGAAGATGTTCAGTCATTGAAATTGAAAATTGAAAGTTGAAAGTTGACGAGTTGACAAGGCTACAGGAAACAAGTATTATCTACTTAACTACTTGACTCCTCAACTTCTCAATTCCTCAAATAAAAACCTCCGGTTCCTTTCTCGCACTAAAATTCTCAAACAGCATCTTCGTGTATGGAGTGTCGAATGTAAGAGCTTCAACTGGACATTCCTTTACACAAGCGCAGCATTTTGTACATTTGTCAGCATCGCTGTATATCATCATTCCATGCAGAGACATTGCACCTGTAGGACAAACTTTTATACAGTGGCCACACTTGATGCAAACAGACTGGTTTGTGACCGGTGCCTGAGGTGTTGACGGACGCAACTCCTTATACGGACGATTTCCACGAACTTCCAGCGGTTCGATATCTTCTACAGTTTCAATATCGTGAAGTTTGCTCAATGCTTTTTCTCCAAATTTCATGGCAATTTCGTGGTCTTTGTCGTCAGGACGACCTTCTGCAATAGGGAAGCCAGGTCGGCTGAACGAATGTTCGCCGATAAATGCTCCGGCAGCAATTGGCAAGAAGCCTTGTTCTTTCATCAAGTCACACAGTTCAAGAAGAGCATCTTCATAATCTCTGTTGCCATATAGGACAACCGGAATAACCGGACAGCCTGTTCCTTTGAACATCTTAAGTCTGTCAATTGCAATTTTAGGCAATCTGCCACCATATACCGGTGCTGCAACAATTACAAGTTCGTCTTCAATTACTTCTTCTTTTTCCGGCATTTTGCAGGTAATATCTGTTTCGTGATATACCTGAGCTTTCATTCCTTCCACAATAGCATGAGCAATGCGTGCTGAAGTGTGGGTTGGGGAATAGTATATTACGTGGATGTTTTTGTAATGCATATGTTTTGAGTTTGTTAGTTTATTAGTTTATTAGTTGACGAGTTAACAAGTTGACAAGACTACAGAAAACAAGTTAAATTGAAAATTGAAAGTAGAAGAGTTAACAAGGCAACAGGATTTCAGAAATTCCTTCTTGACTACTTAACTCCTTGACTTCTTAACTTCTTATTCCCCCAACGCCTTATCAATCGCCTTCACCAGCTCCTTATAATCCTCTTCCTTAAACCCTTTTCCGGCATACACCACCTTTCCTGATTTGTCAATCAGATAGCAGCGAGGAATAAGATTCTCGGCAAAAGAGTTATAAATCATACGGTTCTTGTCAGGATAAAGAGGGAAAGTAAATCCTTTCTTCTGATTATATTTCTGTAAGTCAGCCGAGCTGTGCTCTCTGCCAATCACCACAAGGGCAAAATCTTTGTTGTCCTTATATTTTGGCCATAAATCCTTCTGATATTCGGCAAGTTCTTTCTGGCATGGCGGACACCATGTGGCGAAGAATGTAATCAGTGTTACTTTGCCCTTATACTTATCCGACGATATTTTTGTGCCGTTATCTTCTGTGATAGTGAAAGAAGGAACATTGTCGCCAACATTCACTTTGTCACCTTTTTCGGCATACGTCAGGTTGCTTATTGAAAACAAGGCGATAAGGGCCATAATCAGTTTCTTTCTCATATTGATGATATTAAAGTTATGATACAAATATAGTGAAAGGCGAGTGCAGAGCAAAATAAAAAACTTGTTTTTGATTTTGATATGCCGAGCCGCATCCTATATTATCTGAATTCAATCATTAATTAAAGTTTCGCAAGCCGGATTTCAATTTAACAAGTTGACAACAGAAAAAAATAAACACAGAGGCACAAAGTTACAGAGGTAATAAATTGATTATAAATTTAATAAAAGTCTCTGTATTCTACGTGTCTCTGTGTTTCTGTATTCGTGTCAGAAAATATTTTCTAACGCATTGCCGAAACAGTATTTACTGTTTTTTGTTCTGTGCCATCTCATATCCGGCTTTCAGAGCCTTAAGATTGAGATTTACAACTTCTTCACCTTTGCGTGCAAAAATACTCTTAACACCTTCTGCTATTTTGTCAAATTCAATTCCGATAAAAGGAGCGGCAGCGCCAAGCATCACAATGTTTGAAGCTCTTGCAGAACCCGCATCTTTGGCAATAGCCTCAACGTCGAGTACAACCTTGTTAGGAAGTGCATCCAAGGCTTCATTCACTTTTTCAATTTCCGGATAATTAGGAATGTTAATGAACGGCTGTGAATTTGTAACCAACCATCCGTCTTTCTTCAGATAAGGAAGATATCTTAGACTTTCCATAGGTTCGAGCGAGATAATAAGGTCTGCCTGTCCCAGTGGAATCAAGTCAGAAGCAATAGGCTTGTCCGAAAGGCGCAGATTTGACTGCACGTCACCACCGCGCTGGCTCATTCCGTGAACTTCAGCCTGTTTCATATATAGTCCTTCTTCAAGGGCAGCCTGTCCGATAACAGCTGCTATGGAAAGGATTCCCTGTCCTCCAACACCTGATAATATTATGTCTGTTTTCATTTCTTACTAGCTCTTTTCTTTCTGGTTAACGTTTGAATACATTCGCGGCGCGGGATAATCACAGAAACACCATGATAATTGATTTCCTCGCGTATGATTTGCTTCATCTCCTCGTAGTTCTTCTTTAGAGGAATCATCACTCTGATATGTTCAGGAGCCACACCTATTCCGGCACAAATAGCTTCCAGTCTTCCTGTTCCGGCAGAATCCTGTCCTCCGGTCATTGCTGTAGTTTCGTTGTCGGAGATGATGATTGTGATATTAGTGTTTTCGTTCACACAGTCAAGCAATCCTGTCATTCCGGAATGAGTGAAAGTTGAGTCGCCAATCACTGATACAGCCGGATAAACTCCTGCATCCGAAGCACCTTTAGCCATAGTGATAGAAGCACCCATATCAATACATGAGTCAATTGCACGGAATGGAGGCAAAGCACCCAAAGTGTAACAGCCGATATCGCCAAACACTTTCGGATCTTCATATTCGGCAAGCACATCGTTCAGAGCCTGATAAACATCTCGGTGACCGCAACCCTGGCACAATGCAGGCGGACGCTGCTCAACAACTTCCGGAGTTGCATAATATTGTGTGATTTCTTTTCCCAAAGCCTTGCCTACTGCATCCGGAGTCAGCTCGCCGTCGCGCTGCAAAGTTCCGTCAAGTCTGCCGTGGATTGTTTTTCCACCGTTGAGGATTCCTTTCAGCTGAGCTTCCAATACTGGATAACCTTCTTCAAGCACAAGGATTTCGTCGCATTCATCAAAAAGTTTCTGTATTTTATTGACTGGCGCAGGATATTGTGTGATTTTCAACACAGGATATTCAAAGCCATCAGGATAATTTTCAGACAAATAGTTGAAAGCAATACCAGTTGTTATGATACCCATTTTCTTGTTAGGAGCATCAAAATACTGATTGAAGCGAGAATTTTCAGATTCATTCTCAAACACTTCCTGAGCAGCAATCAATGCTTTGTAGCGTTTACGAGCCAAAGCAGGCAAAAGGATGAAACGCTGTCTTGCATCAGGCAGACAGTTAGTCTTGTTTTCCGGTTTCGGTTCCTTAGTCTGAACTCCGGCACGTGAGTGAGCCATACGAGTAGTGATACGGATAAGAATAGGATAACCCAGTTTCTCTGACAATTCAAAACCCTCATAAACCATATCGTATGCTTCCTGCTGGCTTGATGGTTCAAGCACCGGAATCATGGCAAAATTACCATACATACGGTTGTCCTGCTCGTTTTGTGAAGAGTGCATCGACGGGTCGTCGGCAGTGATTATAATCATACCTCCGTTAACTCCGCTCATGGCAGCATTCATGAAACAGTCAGCAGCAACATTCATGCCGACATGCTTCATACAGCAAAGAGATCTCTTTCCGGCAAAACTCATACCCAAGGCAGCTTCCATAGCTGTCTTTTCGTTGGCACACCAGCGTGAGTGAATACCTTTTTCTTTTGCCACAGGCGAATTCTGGATGTATTCGGTTATTTCCGTAGATGGTGTTCCCGGATAAGCATATACACCGGAAAGTCCGGCATCAATTGCAGCTTGTGCAATAGCTTCGTCTCCGAGAAAAAGATGTTTTTCCATAAGTAATAATATCTTAATGTTAATAGAATTTGTTACTGAAATTTCTAATATGATGAGTTGACAAGTTAACAAGTTGACGAGGAGTATTCTTCTATCTTCTTGTCAACTTGTATCTGTAGCCTTGTTAACTATTACATTAGAATTTTCAAATGTACACTTTTTCTCGGAAAAAAGAAACGATTTTATTTAATCTTTCTTCTGTTTAGTTCAGCTTGATATTTTTTTGCGTTGCGGCTGTGTTCGGCAAGTGTCTTTGCGAAGTTGTGTCTTCCGGATAAATCTTCCTTTGCGCACATATATAAATAGGAATGTTTCTGATAGTTCAGAACAGCATCAAGACCTTTGATTGAAGGGATTCTCAGTGGTCCCGGTGGCAATCCCGTATGCTTGTATGTATTATATGGCGAATCAATTTCCAAATGCGAGAACAGAATCCTTTGCAGAGTGAAATCGCCCCATGCGAATTTCACGGTCGGATCTGCCTGCAGTGGAATATTTCTTTTAAGGCGGTTGATGTAAAGGCCGGCAACAACCGGATATTCATCGTAAGCGGCAGTTTCCTCTTCCACTATGGATGCAAGAATAGCCACTTCCACCGGAGACATACCAATTTCTTTTGCCTTTGCTTTTCTGCTGTCGTTCCAGAATCTGTCATATTCCTTTTTCATGCGGTTCATGAAATTCTTTGCCGAAGTATTCCAATATACCTCATAAGTATTAGGTATGAACATAGTCGATATTGTTTCAGTGTTGAAACCCATAGATGCGCACCACACCGAATCGTTCAGGAAACCCTCAAGTTCGCCGGCAGTCAGCATCAGCCTTTTGTCCAAAGCCTCTATCAGATTATCCTTAGTCCTGATATTATTGAACGTAACAGTTATTGCGTGCTGATGTCCGCTCCTTAAATCCCTTACTAGGGAAAGATTATCAACAGAAGGCTCAATAGCATAACAACCGGTTTTCATATTGTCCGGATATTTCAGGAGAGAAGCCACACGGCGGAATGATGCCACAGATTCGCAATTTGCCGAATCAGCTAATTGGCGGCATAATCCGTCGAAAGTCATTTCTTTATCAATATATATATATACTGTTTTATTGTTATTGAAATTAGGTGAATATGCGATATGATAGAAATAGCAACATATGGCAATAAGGGCAAAAAGGCATAAAGCAGATGCCGAAAGAATTATTCTTGTTGATTTTTTTAATTTTTGCATAAATATAAACGGTTGATTATCAGAAACCGCTGCAAAAATACTATCTTTTTTTGAAAGAAAAGTCACAAAAAGGTTTGTTTATTAAAAAATAACGTCTATCTTTGCATCGCAATTCAGAAGGATAGCCCATAATAAGGAAGTTTGGGTGAGTGGCTGAAACCAGCAGTTTGCTAAACTGCCGAACGGGTAACCGTTCCGGGGGTTCGAATCCCCCAGCTTCCGCACGAGACTAAAAGAAGGTATTCAATTAAACCTTCACTCAAAGAGTCAAAGCACCGTATAACAATCGATTACGGTGCTTTTTTCGTATATTTTTGTTTCAAAATGAAGACCATCCAGCATCGGTTGGCAGTCATATCTTGGTCAATTTCTGCTACAAATATTTTACTTACTTATTTTCAGTTTCAAAACTGAAATCGTTGCAGTCTGCAGAGTTATTCGCGCTGGCATCGCAAGAGCCGTTGCAGCTTGCACGGAATATTTTTGCATACTATTCTTTGGGAAGAAAACGCATGGGCATAAATAATTGAATATAACAATCGCTACCTGCAAAATTCGGATTAGAAAAAGTATCTATATAGGGAGAGAGGTCAAAACCGACAAATTCTTCTCCGAAATGATATATTGCAGCTTCGTATTTGAGGATTATCGGCTCCACTTTTTTATCAAAATGTACTCGGAATTCATATATTTTGCCATCTTTATCGAATAGGAAAACATATTGCACGGGTTTCAATAAAGTCATCTCTTCATCTGTCAGTCCAACAAAATATTTTTGAAATACAGCAGCCAATTGTTTCATCAATTCATTCTTCTTCACAATCTCATATTGAGTATCTTTATAATAAGTCTTTTCATTCAGCCGAAGAGAACGAACAGATGATTTCTGTTCCAAGTAAACACGACTCCCTGTATCTTTGGCCTCGAATTGCTGATAACTTTGGGCAAACAACGAGGTAGATACGAATAAACTGAGAAATAAAATAAAGGTTTTCATATCTATTTATTTTAGGTTTTTTGAGGTTTTATAGGCTTATCAAAAAACTTACGAAGAAGCTGTGGTGTGAAAGTGGTAAGGACTTTACCATCTATAGCAGGCCAATAAGAACAGAATTTAATTCTTGCCGTGTTTCGGTGATAAGCTACCTTCACATTTGTCTTTTTAATGTTGTGATATTCTAATAAATAACTGTTTGAAGATATTATTAGCGTTTGTAAAATTACAATTATTATCTTATTTCGCGAAACGTTAATAATTATATTCTTATCGTCTTTCCTTTTGATGTGCAAGTACGTTTTTTGCACTCCTTAATTTTCTAAGTTTCTGACTTGTCTTTTTCATATAATGTAAATTTAGGTACACCTGCAATTGGTTATCTTATATATTAAGAGGCTTGCACCCTTACAATTTTAAACATAAATGCATAATTTTGCTTGTATTAAAAGAGTAAATTTTGGAGTTATGAGAAAGGTATTTTGTTTTATGACATTTGTAGCAGGACTGAGTGCTTTTGTCCATGCGGATGAAGCACGGTTACTTCGTTTCCCTTCTACAAATGGAACAGATGTAGTGTTCACTTATGCAGGTGATTTGTATCGTGCTCCTTTGTCGGGTGGAGAGGCACAGCGTCTGACTTCTCACGTAGGATATGAAATTTTCCCTCACTATTCTCCTGACGGCAAATCTATTGCTTTTACAGGGCAGTATGATGGTAACACAGAGGTTTATCTGATTCCTTCCGGTGGTGGAGAACCGCAACGTCTGACTTATACCTCTACAAACAGTCGGGATGATTTGGGTGATCGTATGGGACCAAACAATATTGTCATGGCTTGGTCGCCCGACGGTAAAGAGATTGTTTACCGCAACCGCATAGGCGACGGATTTCAAGGAAAGCTTTGGCATGTAGGAAAGGATGGTGGAATGCCCGAAGCACTTCCATTGCCTGAAGGTGGTTTCTGTTCTTATTCCCCGGACGGGAAGAAGTTGGCATATAACCGTGTGTTCCGTGAATTCCGAAGCTGGAAATATTACCGTGGAGGAATGGCAGATGATATATGGATTTATGATACCGAAGCCAAGAAGGTGATAAATGTCACAAATAACGTGGCTCAGGATATTTTCCCGATGTGGATTGGAGATGAGATTTTCTTTGCGTCGGACCGCGACATGACGATGAATCTGTTTGTCTATAATACCAAGACCGGACAGACAGAAAAAGTTACGGATTATACGGATTACGACGTGAAGTTCCCTAGCTCAGACGGAAATACCATTGTATATGAACACGGCGGTTATATCTATCGTTTAGATCCAAAGACCCGCAAGTCGGAACAGATACATATCACCCTAAATGGCGAGAATGTGTATGCACGCACAGAGCAGAAACATGTTGCCGATGACTTGACGGCCATAAGTTTGTCTCCAAACGGAAAACGTCTGGCTGTCACTGCCCGTGGGGAAGTTTTCGACGTACCGGTTGCAAAAGGTGTCACACGCAATATCACACATACTCCTGGAGCTCATGAAAGAGATGCCGAATGGTCGGCAGACGGTAAATACATCGCTTACATTTCCGACCGTACCGGCGAAACCGAAATCTGGCTCGAGCCGGCAGAAGGAGGAGAGCCTGTCCAGCTGACCAAAGACAATGATACTTATATCCGTCAGTTGGAATGGAGTCCTGATAGCAAGACAATCTTATATACTGATCGTAAGAATCGTGTCGTCGTGGTAGATGTGTCTTCCAAAACAAAGAAAGTGTTGATGCAGAATCCTGAAGCTGAATTCAGGAATGTGTCTTTTTCTGCCGACAGCCAGTGGATTACATACACAAAACCTGCTTCGAATGATATGTCGGTAGTTTATATCTATAATTTAAAGTCGGGCAAGGAATATCCGGTAACTGAAAAATGGTATAACTCTTCCGGACCGGTATTCAGTTCTGATGGAAAATACTTGATATTCAGTTCTGATAGAGATTTCAATCCTGTTTACGGACGCTTGGAATGGAATCATGTCTATACTCGTATGGGAGGCATTTATCTGGTTCCTCTGGCTTTATCCACTCCGTCCCCATTCCTCTCAGAGGATGCTCTTGGATCAGATTCAAAGGATAATATCGCTGCCGACGCATCCGGCAAGAAGAAAGACGACAAAAAGGAAAATGCCGCGATGAAGATTGATACCGATGATATATATGCCCGGATTATCAAGCTTCCGTTAGAGGCGGATAACTATTATAATTTTTATTCGGACGGAAAGGCAGTCTGGTATCAAAGTAAAGGAGATATACATGCATTTAATCTGGACACCCAGAAGGATGAAGTAGTTGCGGAAAATGCAATACTGTCAGGAAATCCCACTTCGGACAATAATGTAATATGCTTACAGAACAACAAATGGTATGTGTCCAAACTCACAATGGGTAAACTTTCCTTTAATGACCCTGTGAACTTGTCCGATATGGTTGCCACCATAGATTACAGCCAGGAATGGGCACAGATTTTCGATGAGGCTTGGAGAGCCTATCGTGACGGATTCTATTTGGAGAATATGCACGGGATAGACTGGAAGGCAGTCAAAGCCAAATATCAGGTGCTGGTGCCGCATGCCAAAACACGTTTTGACCTGAATTATATTATCAGTGAAATGATTAGCGAATTGGCTTGTGGACATGCATATGTAAATCCAGGCGAATGTAAGCGCGCCGAACGTATTCCGATGGGATTGTTGGGAGCAGAGTTGAGTCGTGACAAGAGCGGATATTACCGCATCGACAAAATAATCCAGGGAGCACCATATAGCAAAAGTCTGCGCTCGCCTTTGACGGAAGTCGGCTTGAATATTCATGAAGGAGATTATATTACTGCTATCGACGGAGTTTCGGTTACAACAGTTGATAATATCTACAAGCTGCTGGTTGGAAAAGCAAATGTCCTGACCGAACTTACCATCAATACACAGGCAGCTAAAGGAGGACGTAAAGTGGTCGTTACCCCTACCGATAATGAATATCCGTTATACCATTACAATTGGGTGCAGAAAAATCTGAAACGTGTGGAAGAAGCAACGCAAGGCCGTGTGGGATATATCTATATTCCGGACATGGGACCTGAAGGTCTGAATGAATTTGCCCGTTACTTCTATCCTCAACTTGACAAGGAAGCATTGATTATTGACGACCGTGCCAACGGTGGTGGCAATGTCTCGCCGATGATAATCGAGCGTTTGCTCCGTAAGCCGTACCGTATGACCATGTATCGTAATTCGAGCAAAAACGGAACAATTCCCGATGCCACTCAATATGGCCCTAAGGTTCTGTTGATTAATAAATATTCTGCATCCGATGGCGACCTGTTCCCATGGAGTTTTAAGGCAAATAATCTTGGTACGGTCATTGGTACCCGTACTTGGGGTGGAATTGTAGGTATTAGCGGTTCGCTGCCTTATATGGACGGCACAGATATCCGTGTTCCTTTCTTTACCAATTATGATGCCAAGACCGGTCAGTGGATTGTCGAAAATCATGGAGTAGATCCGGATATCCTTATAGACAACGATCCGGTCAAGGAACAGATGGGTGAGGATGAACAACTGGAAAAAGCCATTCAAGTTGTTCTAGAACAGCTGAAAGACCGTAAGCCTCTTCCTAAGACTCCTGTTCCACGTACGTTCAAGGATTTAGGCTTATAATTTAATTTGCATTATAATTGAATATCATCGTGATTCAATGATATAGGATTAGAGGATATGTCGAAATTGGCATATCCTCTTACTATTACTGCAAGAAAAACTTGCAGCAATAGTAAATACATAAATGAATATATAACTTAACGAACGTGTCATTTCTTTTTGTAATAATCAACGTTCCCCATAAACCACCATCTCGCTCAAATTTATTGAAGCTCCCTTTTGTGGATTAAGCCATTTGAATGTCGCAGTATGTTTGCCTTCTGGCAACAAATATTTCCAGAACAACTCATGACGCCGTTTGGCGAATGACGCAGGAAGTTTTGCCTTCTCAGTTAATTCTCCGTCAATATACATCTCAACCTCTGCTACATAATTCTCGTCAGAAGAAGCAACACCTCCTTTGAACACAACACCGTTTCCTTCGAAAGACAATTCTCCGGCATCCTGAATCCCTTTATTTACAACTTGCTTTCCGGTTGGATACATTCCTTCAAATGATTTTTCGAATCTTACGGGAACAGGCTTCTGGTATTTTATCGTAACTTCGTTTTCTCCTATTTCCCCGCCATTTCTCTCAATCATTTGCAAAGCCTGGTTATAACTCATCTGATAAGTCTTGTTCAATGATATATCTGTATAGGCAAAATTCATATCCTCAACTTCTCTCAGATTCTTTTTCCAATACTCCGGAATGCTGTCATATCCAATAATCGTACCTAAAATACCAGCAGCAGATGCAGGATTGCAGTCGGAATCCTGTCCGCAGCGCGTGGAAATATCCATAGTCTTTTGGAAATCACCGTTGCCATACAGCAGTCCTATCAGGATATAAGCACTGTTGATAGTTGCGTCAATATTGAAAGGCACAAACACACCGTCCGGGCAACCAATGTCCGAACTCCACTTTTTCTCGCATTCAAACCAAGCCTGCTTCCAGTCCTCAGGATACTCTTTATGCCAGCGTATGACGTCGCTCATACATTTGTAATAGTTGCTTTCCTTAGGAATAGTTTTCAAAGCTTCGTTAACAATAAACTCAATATTATCGGAAACGAAAGCCAGAGAATACATTGCCCCTATATAAACTCCACCATACCAACCATCACCATAGTTCATTATATGTCCTATTTTATCCGACACCTCAGAGGCAGAATTAGGCATTCCCGGCGACATCAGACCGGCATAATCAGCCTCAATCTGATAATCCAAGTCGTCAGCATGAGGATTGTTCATCCAATTTCCGGACTCAGGAGGCATAATCCCGTTCAATATATTGTATCGTGCAGCCTGGTTGGCATGCCAAAGTGGATATCCGGCAGTTGCAAAAGCCACAGCAAAAGAATCTGTCGGGGCATCAAGTCCCAAGCGGTCGAACACATCAACGAAAGTCAGGTCCATATACACATCATCATATAAACCGGGAGAATTTTCATACCACCATTTGATATATCCGTCCGGCCACACGATAGGAACATATTCCTGAATCATTGTGCCGTTATATTTGAATTCCGTAGGTCCTCCAAACGTGCAGCCGATGGTCTGTCCAGCCCATCCACCTTTGATTTTGTCAAGAAGAGCTTCTTTTGAAATAGAATATTTCTCAGGAACAGGCTTGGAGTCTGCCTCCTTTTGTGCACACGACGGTATCAACATAGATGTCGTAAATAATAAAGTGTATTTCAAAAAATGTTTCATGGTATGATTTATGTTTTTAATAGTTCAACTTAAAATATCAACTTCACCCCGATAAGGCACTGACGACTGTGCGCCCTCACGGCAAACAGAAATAGCCGAAGCCTTGCAGCCGAATCTCACAGCATCCTCAAGTTGCCAACCTTCCGAAAGAGCAACAGCCAGAGCTCCGTTGAACACATCTCCGGCAGCCGTTGTGTCAACAGCCTTAACCTTATAAGCCGGTATAATTTTTTGTATCGTTTCGGAATATATAAGCGCCCCTTTCGAACCCAAAGTAATGATAACACAAGGAACACCCGATTTTGAAATAACCTTAGCAGCTTCAAAAGCAGAATCCTCGTCGGTGATTTTAACGCCGGAAATTATCTCAGCCTCAGTTTCGTTTGGAGTTATCATATATAAATTCTTGAGCAGGGCAGGAGAAAGGGCAGAAGCCGGAGCCGGATTCAGTATAACTTTCTTTCCCATCTCAGAAGCCTTGTGCGCTACATATTCAACAGTTTCCATAGGAATTTCCAATTGCATCAGAACAATGTCAGCCCGTTCAAAAGCCTCTTTAACCTTGTCGATATCCTCAGTTCTCAGATTACCGTTGGCACCCGAAGCCACTGCTATGCAATTTTCAGCATTTTCATCAACGGTAATAAGCGCCACACCCGAAGGATTTTCAGAGTCCGAAAACATATATGAAGAATCAATACCTTCCTTTTCGAATAATTCGCGCGACTGCTTTCCAAACATATCATTCCCGGTCTTGCAAATGAAAGAAACCTCTCCGCCAAGCCGTGCCACCGCAACTGCCTGATTCGCTCCTTTTCCTCCAGGATTCATAAGAAATGTTCCTCCCAGTATGGTCTCTCCCGGACGAGGCAATTTCTTCGTCTTTATTACCATATCTGTATTTGTGCTGCCAACTACTAAAATTTGTTGTTTTTTCGGGTTGTTATGATTCATGATTGAGTAAAATTGTTTTTTACAAAAATAGTGTTTTTCGGGAGATTTCGAAATTATATGATTGTGGCGTTTAATAAAAAATAACAGCTCCATGGCTGAAATACATCCGGAAGAAATTGTTTTTCTTCCGTAAGTAAACCAAATTGCTTTCGGAAGAAAATCTTGTCGGATTCGGAAGGAATTTTATATTCTTTATGAATACGTTTTATTCAGTAATTTAATCTGATAAAGATAATATATAAATGTTTCTATATCCAAATCAATCAAAAATATATATAGTCGTATGATGAAATATATACGGCCCCGTGATGAAATATATATTGCCCCATTTTATCGTGTAACTAGTCCTATTTCAGAAAATTTTTATTGATATTATTCTCATGCTTTCAACCTCTGTTTTGTTGTGGAATATGTTTGGAATAGTATTGTTTTTTATAATGAATTATTTGTAAAAGTATAATAAATTTATTATATTTGTGATAATAAAAACTTGATTTAATTTTAACTATATGAATGATTAGATGACTTTTTAAATATCATCAGCTTGTTTCGCAAGTGCAACTTGCTATCAGAAAGTTGAATTTGTGAAGCAGTAGTGATTTATAATAGAAAAATAAATGAAGTTAACCGTTGTATATTGTAATCTTAAAACATTAAATATTATGGCACGACCAATAAAAAAAGGACTGGATTATTTCCCTATGGATATTAATATCCTGCACAATGTAAAAATACGCCGAGCCTTAAGAAAATATGGTGAAAAAGGATTTATGGCATATATACATTTGCTGTGCGAAATCTATAACAATTCATATTTCCTGGAAATAGGAGATAATGAATTGTTCGAATTTGCCGACGTCTTTAATTTGAAAGATGAAGAAGCTGAACCGATGATTGATTACTTGGTAAAGATTAAACTCTTTGATGCTGAAATCTGGGAAAAATATCATGTACTGACGTCTCAAGAAATACAGAACCGCTATTTTTCTGCAAAATCAAAAAGCAATATCGACCTATCATCCTTACCTTATTTGCTTAATGCAGGAGTTATTTCGGAAGAAACCCAGGTTAATTCGGAAAAAATGCCACAAAGTAAAGGAAAGGAAAATAAAGTAAAGGAAAGAAAAGCAGAGGAAAAAAAAGAAAATAAAAATTTAATTGAGAGAGAGTGTGCGCGCGCGCACGAGGAAAATTCTTCTGAAAATTCTTCAAATAATGAAAATCCGGCAAGCGAAGTGTCTCTGCAACCGATTGACAAGCTCAATGCCATTGAAGCAAAGATGTACGGAAAGAGCAAGTATGAGAATTGGCGCCAGGAAATGCTGAAAGACAACGACTGGTTGAGCCATGTATGCCGTAGTAGCGGAAAAGGCACACGTGCGGTGGACAAACTGGAGCTTGTGATGAATATGTTCGAATCTCACATCATATCCGTCGGCGAAGAGCATACGCTGGAGAAAATCAACGATTACAAACGGCGTTTCATTTACTGGTGGCGAAGCGAGAAATTTGCACCGTATGAATCATTGGTTAACCGTTCGTCTGAGAATACAGGGAAATCCGGCAGAAAAGGCAAACTCGAATATAACGAGGAAACTATTGCGAGACTCAAACAAAGAAATCGTGAAATACAAAGAGAGAGAGAAGAACAGGAAAGAAGAAAACGTGAAAGAGAACAGAATTATATTTTACAGTGAATAAAATGGAAAAATACGGAAATCAATGTAAGAGTGACAACTCATTTACTAAAAAAGCAAGATTGCTTCAATCAATATATAGAGTCGAGATTGGAGAAAAAGAAGGTGTCGGACCAACAAAAAATTCCAAAAGGCTATATGGAAATATGATTACCGGAGGAGAAGTTTCCGGGAAAAATTTCCTGATGCAGGAGACTTTTGAATATGCCAGGAAAAGAGTGGAAAACAGAAAAGAATCTGAAACAATTGATGAGTTTCGTTTGTTTAACAACCTTCTGTCCAGTATGCCAATGGCTTTCAATCTGTTTCACCCTTTGATGCTTCTATTGGACGAAGAGCCGGAAAAAGTTTCATCCGCAATAAAGTCGGTGTTTAAGAATATTCCTATTAGCAATGTTATTGAAATAGGTCTGGAATTTATACCGACCCCAATAGATAAATACACAAAAGATAAGTCTGCAATGGACGCATTCATCAAATTTGTTGACGATAATGGTTGTGAGCAAATTATAGCCATTGAAACAAAATATACAGATGTGCTTGGAGTTAATGAAGCTCGTAATTCGCAGGAACAAAAACAAATGTTGCTCGAAACTGGCTTGTTCTGCTCGGAATTTGAAGAGTTGTTGAGCGAAAGAAAAGTAAAACTGACGCAGATTTACAGAAATATATTACTTACCGAAAAGTATAGAATTGTTGAAGGTCTGAAAGATTCTTATTCCGTAGTGATTGCACCAAAAGATCATCCGTCAACAGCTGAAGAAATAAAGTCAGTGTCGGATTATCTGAAACCGGAATATGCCTATAAACTAACTTCCATCACTCTTGAGGATTTTGTAAATGTGATGGTTCAAAACCTTCCAAAGCGTTACAGTCAGGTATATGAGAGGTTTTGGGATAGGTATTTGGGGTTTGGGAAGGTTTGATAATTTATTCCTTTTAATGTTTAATAAGGGTTGGAGTTATTATTAAATTCAGAAAACTTACAATTTGAAACTTATTGATTAATTTCAAATTGTAAGTTTTCTAAATTCAATATTTATTTTTGCAAAACCTTCCTGTAAAGTTAAAGGTCTTCAGCCAAAATTATGTTTGTTTTTTTATTAAAAAAGAGATAAGAACTTAGCTGTCTGATTTATTATGATATTGTAGGAATCTCATAACCAATCATAAATAAAGCAGCTTCAATTTCTCTCAAATTTTTAAACAATGAACTTTTATTTAATATTTCTTTTAGTAGCCAGTTTGCTTTAATATTAGTAATAATATATTGATACTTATGGCTTACGCTGCAATATGTAAATTTGAAAGTATTAGTATTGGGGTTACGATTTGATTTTGATTTTCCTGAAGTATAAGCAAATTTTAAATTTTCAGGAATAAAATCTAGTTTTTTTTCAATACAGAACTCCCTTACTAAATGGCATATGGCAGCTCCTACACGGCTATCATATATTATGAAATCAGGGATGTAGAGAGAATAAATTTTAGATAACCCTGTACTCATAAGAATATTATTATAATAGTTATGGCTATGAATCTCATCTTTACTAAGTTTTATTTTTGCTTCCTTTAATATTCCAATTAAGTCAGGTGTTTCAGTTATAATTTTTGTTTTATTTATTCCACCCCATTTAAGTATGTTTCTGCATATATTTTTACATTCAGTTTCGTTATTATTTTCTATACTTTTGGTTAATAAGTCACTCCATTGTTTTAATTCTTTATTGTTCTCATCAAGGTTTTTACCATTCCATTCATATTTTTCATAAGCCTCATATATGGATTTGAAGTTATATTCTTTTTTTGGTTTCTTTGTATTATAACTGTGGCTAAATCCACTAGTTAATTTCTCAATAAACCATTTAATGAAGCACTTAATATATTTATCTTCTAAGAATTCTTCTTTAGTCATGCTATTTAATATTTCAATTTAGATTAAAGATCTTATCCCACCAAAAATCTCTCCTTAAACTCTCCAGGAGTGCAGCCTTCGATTTTCTTGAACAGTCTGATGAAATGCTGAGGATATTGGAAACCAAGGGAATATGCGATTTCGCTGATATTCTGTTTTCCGTTGATAAGTTCGGTTTTGGACAGACTGATTATTTTGTGCTGGATATATTCTTGGGCTGTTTTACCTGTCTCTTTTTTTATCAGGTCGCCGAAATAGCCGGTGGAAAGACAGATTTCGTTGGCAAAATATTTTACTGACGGGAGACCGTTTATTTTGTCTTTGTTTCTGAAATATTCATTCAGAAGATTCTCGAATTTGGTGAGAACATCGCTGTTCGCTTTTTTTCGTGTGCAGAACTGGCGGTCGTAGAAACGCATGCAATAGTCCAGGATAAGTTCGATATGAGTTGTGAGGATGTCACGTGAATGTTTATCAACGGGATAATCCAGCTCATGGTCGATTTTTTTCAGACAGTCGATGATTGTACTTCTTTCCAGGGCGGAGAGATGCAGGGCTTCGTTTTGCGCATAGTCGAAAAATGTGTATTGCTTGATTTTCTCGCCAAGATTGGTTCCGTAAATCAGGTCCGGATGAAACAGTATGCCATATACTTCGGGACGGATTTCTTCGTCTTTCATTTCAACTTCTACAATTTGTCCGGGGGCAAAACTTACGATTGTTCCTTCCTGATAGTCGTAGTATTGCCTGCCATATTTCAGCGTACAATTGATTCCGTTTTTCAGATATAGCGCATATACGCCATAGTTCATTCTGACGTGATTGACTGAGCCGGTTGACTTTGTAAGGTCGACAACTGTGACTAACGGGTGCTTTGTGGGAAGTCCGTAAAGCTTGTTGTATGTGTCAATGCTGTTTAAGTGTATTATATCCATACTGCCTGCTATATTTCAATTTTTATCACTTCTCCGTATTGGGGGATGCTTTTGAATGCGTCTTCTATTGGATATTCCTTAGCGAATACTCTTGCACATGTGAGTACACCTCCGTGAGCAAAGATGCAAATTTTATTGTAGTGTTGTGCTTTTTTCTCGGAAAGAAAATCTGCTACTCGCTGATATTGGTCTCTGAGTGATTCGCCGTTCGGAGTGCGTGTGTCTGTCCAGTTTCTGAACCATTCTTTTGAGAGCGGGTCGGCATATATTTCGTCCCACGATTTCATTTCCCAGTCTCCGAAATTCATTTCCTTCAGGCGATTGTCGATAATTGGATTTTTGAATCCGCAATAATCGGCAAGTCTGCGGCATCGGGTGAGCGGGCTGCAGAATACTTCGTCGAAACTGATGTTTTCGAGTTCAGCCTTGGTTTTTGCGGCTTCTTCCTCGAATGTGTTGTTCAGTTCAACATCGGAAAATCCGTAGGTTATTCCTTTGGGAACATTTACGGATGTATGTCTGACAAGATATACTATCATAGGAATGTTGTTTTAATAGCCAGAATTGCAAGATAGAAACTCAGCTCGGTCAGCAGGAATGTGGCTCCGCAGCAGTCGCCGGTATATCCGTCGATTTTCTTTTTCATAAATGATGTGAGAGAATACCATACGATAACCGGGATAATTATTGCAAACAAATAATATGCATCCGGAAGCCACAGCAATGGAATGGCTGCTGTGGCTATGCATATTATATATTCGTTTGTTGTCATCCTGCTATATACTGTTTTGTTTTTGGCTTCCTGCTCGTTGCGGGCATAGGGAAGGCGGTTTATTATCATTCCGGAAATGCCTTTGCACAGAGGGTCGCCGGTCAGTATGGCTGCGGCTGCCAGTTGCAATGGCATTGATGAAAGGGTGAGATACAGAAGCAGAAAATACATAATCAGGCCAATCACTCCATAGCTGCCTATGTGTGAATCCTTCATTATTGATAGTATTCTCTCGCGGCTTGTTCCACCACCGAAACCGTCGAAGAAATCGGCAAGCCCGTCTTCGTGAAGGCACCCCGTAACAAGCAGTCTGCTTATTATGGCAAACAAAACGGAAACTTCAGCGGGGAAGAATTGTGATGCCAGTAACAGGACAAACACGCTGATTCCGGAAGTGAGCCATCCTGCCAAAGGCCACATGCTGACTATGTTCTTGAAATATGTTGCCGGAACTTCGGCAAGTTTCCAGAACGGCAGGCGGGTGAAGAATATGAGTGCTGCTAGGATGCGTAACATTTTTTGTCTCCTTAAAAATACTTCGTTATCGCCTCCTGCTCAAACGTATGCATTTCATTAATCATACGAACGGCAGAATCTACAATAGGATATGCACAAATAGCTCCGGAACCTTCGCCAAGGCGCAAACCAAGGTCGAGGAGAGGTTTTGCGTTGAGGCTGTCGAGCACACGGCGGTGTCCGGCTTCGTCGCCACAATGACCGAAGATACAATAGTGGAGCATATCAGGATATAGGCGTGAAGCAGCAAGCACGCAGTTTGTCATAATGAATCCGTCAACAAGGATAATCATTTTCAATTCTGCAGCTTTAAGCATTCCGCCCACGGCCATCACCATTTCATAGCCGCCGAAATATCGCATGACATCGAGTGTTGAGCCATCGCCCTTATAGTTTTCAAGAGATTTCTTCAGTACATTATATTTATGGTTCACACCGTTTTTGTCGAGTCCACTGCCGGCGCCCACGCATTTGTCCAAAGGAATTCCAGTGAGGCAAGTCATCCACATGCTTGATGCTGAAGTGTTGCCTATACCCATTTCGCCGAAGCTGATGATGTTGCAGCCTTCGTTGAAGCATTGTTCAACAATTTCTGCTCCATATTCAAGCGCCTTTTCCATTTCCTCGTATGTCATAGCAGCTTCGTAAAGGAAATTACGTGTTCCTTTTCTAATCTTTCTGTTGATGATTCTAGGATTTTCTGGGAAATCATAGTCAACGCCACCGTCAACGATTTTTATTTCGAATCCGTGTTGTCTTGCCAGATAGCATACTCCGGCGCCACCGTTAAGGAAGTTATATATAACCTGTCTGGTCACTTCTTTTGGAGACAGGCTGACTCCTTCGTCGGCAATGCCGTGGTCTGAGGCATATATTACGTTGACCGGGTGTGAAAGTTTAGGAGATAAAGTCTGTTGAATCAGACCAATTTGGCGGGCAAGTTCTTCGAGTCTGCCCAATGAACCTTTGGGTTTTGTAAGATTGTTGATTTTGTCAATCAGTTTGTCACTGATATTTTCATCTGGTCGTTCTATGTTGAATTTGATCATGATATTATTAAGTTTATTTTAGTTGACAAGTTGATGAGGTGACGAGTTGAAAAGGGAGATGAAATATATTTCTTGTATCTGAAGCCTTGTTTCCTTGTCACCTATTCTTCACTTCCATCGGTATTCCGCTAACCATCAGAAACACCTCGTCTGCATTCGACGCTATGAACTGATTCATCCATCCTTGCAAGTCGGTGAATTTCCTTTGAACCGGGTCGATAGGCACACCTCCCATTCCAATTTCATTGGTTACGAATATGAAATGTGCGTTTTGAGATGTAAAACGGGTGAATTCCTGTTTTGCCATTTCGAGGATTTCGTCGATTGACTTTTCCTTTTCGTTGTCGAAGAAGAAATTTGTAAGCCATAGAGTAACGCAGTCGATGATTACAACTCTGCCTTCAACATTGTGTTTGCTGAGTTCTTTTTCCTCCTCGATATTTGTCCATTCCGGACCACGGTCTGCCTGATGGCGCAGGACTCTTAGACGAAACTCCTCGTCCCATATTCTGGATGTTGCCAGATAAACAGGATGAGGAGTTTCACTTAAAGCCATTTTTTGTGCGAATCCGCTCTTGCCGGAGCGTTCTCCACCGGTGACTAATGTTATTTTTTTATTCATTGTCATTTTGTCTTTTTCTTTCTGCCGCACGTTTGGCTTTGTTCACCGGATTGTTGCGGCTTGTTTTTCTGAGAGCAGCCGACTTTGGAGATGCTGCTACACGTTGAGCAACTGCTGAGCGTCCGAGTGATTTGCCGAACTTTGGCTGTAATGCTTCACGGAAAGCCTGTTCGCGGTCGATAGTTGGTTTTCCGGAACCGTTATTTTTTTCTTCTCTTTCCTTGGCAGCACGGCGGGCAGCAGCATATTTGTTGTATTTTCCGTAGTGCTCGCGTCTTTCGCCTGATGAGGCAGAAGATGATGACGGTTTGTATCCGCTGAATGATTTTGACTTTGACGGGCTTCGTCTGATCTGTTTGTTTACGGGCTCACCCATAATGAGATTCTTTGATTTGCCCGGAGCCGCTTTGATTGTACCGGCAACTGAGTGTTTGCCGAAACGAACTTGCTCGCCGTCAACAAGGACGATGTCTGTTTCGGTTACTTTCTGTCCGATACTGGGAAGTTGGCCGTTCACGGTGACACGTCCCATCTCAATAAATATGTCTGCTTCGCGACGAGAACATAATCCCGAGTCACTTAAAAGTTTGTTTAGTCTTACTTCCATTTTTTATATTATTGTTTTGTTTTCTTTCTGTTGTTTAAAGGAAAAGATACAAGTGATGAGTTGACAAAATTGTATCTTTTGGAAATTATCGGCAAAGTTACTGAAAAAGCTTTGTTTCTATAAGAAAGAAAGCAGACAAATAATTATTCCCATGAACAATTCTGTCCTTTCGTTCACTCTCACGGCAACTATCATGTCGATTGTGCTGAATTCACGTTCGTGTGTTCCGATATATGGCTTATACACCGGTTTGCCGAAATAGTCGTGAGTTCCTCCAAAGCGGCAGTTCAGAATTGCGGCAAGTGCAGCTTCGGGATATCCGGAATTGGGACTGGCATGAGCCGGACCAAATTCTTTGACGAATTTCCATTTGCTGATATTTCCGGAAACAAGGAGCATGAAAATTGCGGTGATGCGTGCCGGTATGTAGTTGGCAACGTCGTCAATCAGGGCTGCTGCTGTTCCGAATTTTATGTATCTTTCGTTTTTATATCCTATCATTGAGTCGAGAGTGTTCACCATTTTATATGCCATCATTCCCGGAAGTCCGAAAATAAGGAACCAGAACATTGGGGCAATCACTCCGTCGCTTAGATTCTCGGCTAAGGTTTCAAGTGCTGCTGCCCTTATTTCCTGTGGTGAAAGATTTGCTGTGTCGCGACCGACAATTCTGCCAACTTGAATTCGTCCTTCTTCGGTACTTCTGTCAACAGCTTCGAAAACCATCCGCACTTCATTGATAAGGGTTTTTCCTGCGAGGCAGAAAAATACACCAATGGCGGTTATTATATATGCCAGGACATAACTGAACATATTAGCTATATATAAGATTGCTAATGTCAGTCCGAATGTGGCAAGAATTAACGTAATGGCAAGAAATGCTCCTTTTTCCCTGCGATTATCACCTTTGTTCAGGATTTTTTCCCCGGCTGATATGGCTTTGCCGAAATATATCACAGGGTGAGGCAATGAAACTGGGTCTCCGAAAATTCTGTCGGCAAGCCATCCGGTAAGGAATGGAAGGAAACGAGGATTGTATAGCAAATTAAGCATTTTATTAAATTTGTAAACGGCTTTTGTTATTAAGTTTCGCAAGATCAACATTCAGTTGACGAGGTGACGAGTTGACTAGGTGACAAGGTATTCAGATAATAATTCGAGAAATTACAGGTGTTCTGACCTTGTCAACTTGTCTCTGAAGCCTTGTCAACTTTTGAGTCGAGCAGCTTTCGAAACTTAAAAGTTATTATTTTTCCTTTGCAAAAATAGTAGAAAAAAAGAATACTCTTTTGCTTTCTGACGAAAGATATTTACCTTTGTGGTATGCTTAGACTAACTATACATATCGAAAGACTGTTATTGACACAGGATTGTGTCATAGTTCCGGGTTTTGGCGGCTTTGTAATTCAGGCGGTGAATGCTTCATACAATGCCGAGAAATCCATGTTTGTTCCTATGAGCAAGGAAGTGATGTTTAATACTACTTTGCAGCATAATGACGGTCTGTTGTGTGAGTCGTATATGCAGGCTTATCATACAGATTATGATAAAGCGCAGCAGATGCTGATTCAGGATATTGAAGAGTTGAAATCTGAGTTGCATTCTGCCGGTGAAGTTTCGTTGGGCTTTATCGGTTGTTTCCGTATGGGGGATGAAGGCCAGGTGGTGTTTGTGCCTAAAACAACGGATATTATGTCGGTCTATTCTTATGGACTTACTTCTTTCAGCATTCCTACATTGGCTGAACTTGAAGCCGCTGAAAGAACTGCAGTGACAGAGGAAAGAAAATCTGCAAAAGCGCACGAGGATGTGCTGTATATCCCTGTGAGCCGTCGTTTTATCAGAACTGTGGCTGCATCGGTGGCTGCTGTTTCTTTGTTCCTGGTGGTGTCTACTCCGGTGCGCGATGTGAACCATGCTGCATATAAGGCTAGCTTTGTCCCGACAGAGATGGTAAATTATACTGGCGTATATAATAATGAAACGGCTGTTGAAAATGAAGTTCCAGAACTGACAGTTTCTCCTGTTATTGATGAACCGAAGCCGGAACCAAAGCCTGTTGTAGCTGAAAAAACAGTTGTGGCTGAAGAAAAGAAAGCTCCGCTTCCGCAGCAGAAAATGTTTCATATCGTTATTGCTAGTTTCCCGGACAAAGACCAGGCAGATAAGTTCCTGGCTAAGGTGGACAGAAAACAATTTCCTTATACAGATATGATTGAGCGCGGAGGAAAGTTCCGTGTTTATTCAAAGAAATTTGATAATAGGGCAGAAGCAGAGTCTTATTTGGAGAATTTCAGAAACAACTCTCCTTATAAGGATGCATGGCTTTTTATCAGCCGCTAAGAGTTTATTCCGGTGGATTTTGTTATAGATACAGATAACAGGGAGTTTCAGGATGCATTGCAGCTGATAACTCATACTCGGCAATCTGTTTTCCTTACCGGGAAAGCCGGAACCGGTAAATCTACTTTCCTTAAATATATATGTGAGAATACTCGGAAAAAACATATAGTTTTGGCTCCGACGGGAATTGCTGCAATCAATGCCCGAGGAGTTACTCTCCATTCTTTCTTTAAACTTCCTTTCAGGCCTATTTTGCCGGAAGATCCGGATCTCAGCTTGAGAAACGGGCGTATTTTCGAATTTTTCAAATATACAAAAGAGCGTAGGAAAATAATATCGGAGGTGGAACTCGTGATTATCGACGAGATTTCGATGGTGCGTGCTGATATTATTGATTGTGTGGACCGTATTTTGCGTGTGTTTTCAGGAAATATGCGTCTTCCTTTCGGTGGAAAACAGATGCTTTTTGTCGGTGATGTTTTCCAGCTCGAGCCTGTTGTGCCTTCTGATCAGAAAGATATTCTTTCACGCTTTTATCCCAGTGCTTTTTTCTTTTCGGCAAGAGTTTTCAAGGAAATAAATCTTGTGCCGATTGAATTGCAGAAAGTTTACAGGCAGAAAGATGTTGATTTTGTTTCAGTGCTGGATAAAATCAGAAGCAATTCTGCCAGAAATCAGGATTTGGAAAAGCTGAACTCAAGATATATTCCTTCTTTTGAACCTGACGATAAGGATATGTATATCACCTTGGCAACAAGGCGCGACCAGGTGGATTTTATCAATGATAAAAAGTTGGCGTCGCTCGAGGGCGAGGAGTTTGTTTCCGTCGGAAGAATATCCGGTGATTTTCCGGAGTCTTCTTTGCCTACTCAGCTTAAATTGTCGATAAAGAAAAATGCTCAGATTATTTTTATTGAAAACGACAGGGAAAGGAGATGGGTGAACGGGACAATTGGAATGATTTCGGGCATTGATGACGAAGGGCATGTATTTGTGCTTCTTGAAAATGGAAGTGAGTATTTGATTGAGCCTACTGTATGGAATAATTATAAGTATAAATATAACGAAGAGAAAAAGCAGATTGAGGAAGAAATTATCGGCTCGTTTGAACAGTTGCCGATTCGCCTTGCCTGGGCGATAACTGTGCATAAAAGTCAGGGATTGACTTTCAGCCGTGTGGTTGTTGACCTGACAGGCGGAGTTTTTGCCGGAGGTCAGACCTATGTGGCATTGAGCAGATGCACATCAATAGATGGTTTGGTTTTGAGAAGAAGGATTTCTCAATCTGATATTTTTATAAAGAAAGAAATAGTTGCGTTCAGTAAACAATTCAATGATTCCCGTCTTATCGAGGAAAGTTTGAGGGAAAGCGAAGCAGAACTTTTATATTCAAACGCTTCACGAAGTTTCGACAAAAATAATTTTTCTGAAGCAGTTGATATGTTTGCCAAAGCTTTAAGTAAGAAAAATGTAATGGATAAGCCTGAAGTCCGACGTTTGATAAGTCGGAAATTGCAGCGTATCAACTCTCAGCGTGAGCAAATAAAGGCTTTGAAGGAGGAAATTCATTCGATGCGCGAAGTACAGAAGGAATATGCTCGTGAATATTATCTCATGGGGAATGAGTGTGTAACTCAGGCTCATGATTTAAAAGCTGCACTTCGTTGTTTTGAAAAAGCTCTGAAACTTTATCCGCAATACTTGGATGCTTGGGTAAGAAAAGGTGTGACATTGCTTGAAATCGGTGATGAATATGATGCCCAGTCGGCTTTTAATATAGCAGTTTCTTTGGATTCAAAATCATTCAAGGCAAGATATAACCGTGGAAAATGCCGTTTGAGATTGAAATATTATGAAGAAGCCTTGTCTGATTTTAATATTGCTGTTGGTCTGAAACCAGAACATATTGCTACTCATGTATATTTATCAGAAGTTTATACTTGCCTGGGGGATGAAGAGATGGCATTGAAGCATGAGGAAATAGCTGAGGCACTAAGGAGAAAAAAGAATAAATGAACTAATTGATAGTTATAATCCAACTAAATTATATATTGAATTTATTGTAATAAAAATATCGATCCACCTAGGTGAGCCGATTAACTCACCTAGGTGAGTCAATAAATCTAATATGATGAATAGGGGTTATTATAATTATGAATCGTAGAATTTATTATGAAGAAGTTCATAAATGATTTTGTAATGTTTTTCTCCATCATCTTGTAATCTCGTTCCCTCGTCAACTTATCTTCTAAAAAAACTTCCATTTCTATTCCTCTGATACTCAGCCAAATTTAAAAATAATTCAAAAAAACTTCCCAAAATATTTTGCAGATTCAAAAATCCGTTCTACTTTTGCACCCGCAATCGAGAGAGATGCGGTAGTCAACATGATGAAGAGGTGAAGGAAAGAGGTTCT
Organism: Parabacteroides sp. KHUB-01; assembly: GCF_056640935.1. Classification (NCBI taxonomy): domain Bacteria; kingdom Pseudomonadati; phylum Bacteroidota; class Bacteroidia; order Bacteroidales; family Tannerellaceae; genus Parabacteroides; species Parabacteroides sp. KHUB-01. Next base: position 2,886,703 of record NZ_CM153256.1, read on the forward strand.
GTCAGAGATAGGTGAGGTTGGTAAATCCAAGCAAAATTCCGAAAGCTGAAGAAAAATAAAAAAAACTTCCGAAAAAATTTGGAAGATTAAAATAAAAGTTCTTACCTTTGCAACCGCAATCAAAAATAACGATAGCGACTAAGTTCTTTGAAAATATTACATATATCAACAAGTAGTACAAGTATTTTGAGAATAAATACCGTCAATACTTGATAAATCGAGAAGTAACGGAATCTTGAGCATAAGACATAAACAATTTATAACAACGAAGAGTTTGATCCTGGCTCAGGATGAACGCTAGCGACAGGCTTAACACATGCAAGTCGAGGGGCAGCGGGATAGTTGGCTTGCCAACTATTGCCGGCGACCGGCGTACGGGTGAGTAACGCGTATGCAACTTACCTATCAGAGGGGGATAGCTCATCGAAAGATGAATTAATACCGCATAAAACAGGGGTCCCGCATGGGAATATTTGTTAAAGATTCATCGCTGATAGATAGGCATGCGTTCCATTAGGCAGTTGGCGGGGTAACGGCCCACCAAACCGACGATGGATAGGGGTTCTGAGAGGAAGGTCCCCCACACTGGTACTGAGACACGGACCAGACTCCTACGGGAGGCAGCAGTGAGGAATATTGGTCAATGGACGGAAGTCTGAACCAGCCAAGTCGCGTGAAGGATGAAGGTTCTATGGATTGTAAACTTCTTTTATAGGGGAATAAAAAATTCCACGTGTGGGATCTTGTATGTACCCTATGAATAAGCATCGGCTAACTCCGTGCCAGCAGCCGCGGTAATACGGAGGATGCGAGCGTTATCCGGATTTATTGGGTTTAAAGGGTGCGTAGGTGGTCTTTTAAGTCAGCGGTGAAAGTTTGTGGCTTAACCATAAAATTGCCATTGATACTGGGAGACTTGAGTGTGTTTGAGGTAGGCGGAATGCGTAGTGTAGCGGTGAAATGCATAGATATTACGCAGAACTCCGATTGCGAAGGCAGCTTACTAAACCATAACTGACACTGAAGCACGAAAGCGTGGGTATCGAACAGGATTAGATACCCTGGTAGTCCACGCAGTAAACGATGATTACTAGGAGTTTGCGATATAATGTAAGCTCTACAGCGAAAGCGTTAAGTAATCCACCTGGGGAGTACGCCGGCAACGGTGAAACTCAAAGGAATTGACGGGGGCCCGCACAAGCGGAGGAACATGTGGTTTAATTCGATGATACGCGAGGAACCTTACCCGGGTTTGAACGCAGGGGGACCGGTCAGGAAACTGACTTTCTAGCAATAGCCGCTTGCGAGGTGCTGCATGGTTGTCGTCAGCTCGTGCCGTGAGGTGTCGGCTTAAGTGCCATAACGAGCGCAACCCTTGCCGTTAGTTACTAACAAGTAAAGTTGAGGACTCTAGCGGGACTGCCAGCGTAAGCTGTGAGGAAGGCGGGGATGACGTCAAATCAGCACGGCCCTTACATCCGGGGCGACACACGTGTTACAATGGCGTGGACAAAGAGTTGCGACCTGGCGACAGGGAGCTAATCTCTAAACCACGTCTCAGTTCGGATCGGAGTCTGCAACTCGACTCCGTGAAGCTGGATTCGCTAGTAATCGCGCATCAGCCATGGCGCGGTGAATACGTTCCCGGGCCTTGTACACACCGCCCGTCAAGCCATGGGAGCTGGGAGTACCTGAAGTCTGTAACCGCAAGGAACGGCCTAGGGTAAAACTGGTGACTGGGGCTAAGTCGTAACAAGGTAGCCGTACCGGAAGGTGCGGCTGGAACACCTCCTTTCTGGAGCGAGAGTTTCCGTGAAGATTAATCAAGTGGTATTGAATCTCCACTTGTACTACGGTTAGATATATGAAAAAAAGATAAAAAAGAGAAAGATGAAGCTGGGAAACCGGCAAAGTTGACAGTCCTATAGCTCAGTTGGTTAGAGCGCTACACTGATAATGTAGAGGTCGGCAGTTCAACTCTGCCTGGGACTACTCCGGAAAGAAACGATGAAAAATTTCTTTCCTTTTTATTTGCGGAAAAGAAAAAAGTTTCATACCTTTGCAGCCGCAAATGAAAAACGGGGGATTAGCTCAGCTGGCTAGAGCATCTGCCTTGCACGCAGAGGGTCAACGGTTCGAATCCGTTATTCTCCACATAGCCTTGAAAAAGGTAAAAGATCTTTGACATGTTGGACGATAAAGAGAAAGTTTTTAAAAAGTAGAGCAAGCTTAAGATATATCAATCCGGTACGTTGATGTACCAGATAAGGAAAAGTAAGCAAGGGCAGACGGTGGATGCCTTGGCTCTCGGAGGCGAAGAAGGACGTGATAAGCTGCGAAAAGCCCGGGGGAGATGCAAATAATCCCTGATCCCGGGATCTCCGAATGGGGCAACCCGGCAGGTTGAAGACCTGCCATCTCGTTAGAGAAGCGAACGCGGGGAACTGAAACATCTAAGTACCCGTAGGAAGAGAAAACAAAAGTGATTCCGCAAGTAGTGGCGAGCGAACGCGGAACAGCCCAAACCGATGTTGTCTAGGCAATATCGGGGTAGTAGGACCACGCTGTGGCAAGAAATTATCGAAGTAGAACGTTTTGGAAAGAACGGCCAAAGACGGTGACAGCCCGGTATACGAATCGATAACGAAGCCTAGTGGAATCCTGAGTAGCGCGGGACACGAGAAATCCTGTGTGAATCAGCGGGGCCCATCCCGTAAGGCTAAATACTCCCGAGAGACCGATAGCGAACCAGTACTGTGAAGGAAAGGTGAAAAGAACCTCGAACAGAGGAGTGAAATAGACCCTGAACCCGTCTGCCTACAAGCGGTCGGAGCAGCTTCGTGCTGTGACGGCGTGCCTTTTGCATAATGAACCTACGAGTTACTTTCAGTGGCAAGGTTAAGTAATTAAGTTACGGAGCCGAAGCGAAAGCGAGTCTTAATAGGGCGTTATAGTCACTGGGAGTAGACGCGAAACCAAGTGATCTACCCTTGGCCAGGATGAAGGTTGGGTAACACCAACTGGAGGTCCGAATGGGTATACGTTGAAAAGTGTTCCAATGAGCTGAGGGTAGGGGTGAAAGGCTAATCAAACTTGGAGATAGCTCGTACTCCCCGAAATGCATTTAGGTGCAGCCTGTGGTTAGTATAACATGAGGTAGAGCGACTGATTGGATGCGAGGGCTTCACCGCCTATCAAGTCCAGATAAACTCCGAATGCGTGTTATATATTGCCATGGAGTGAGGGCATGGGTGCTAAGGTCCATGTCCGAGAGGAGAAGAATCCAGACCACCTGCTAAGGTCCCCAAATAATAGTTAAGTTGAACTAACGAAGTCAGATTGCAGAGACAGCTAGGATGTTGGCTTGGAAGCAGCCATTCATTTAAAGAGTGCGTAACAGCTCACTAGTCGAGGAGTTTGGCGTGGATAATAATCGGGCATAAAACTATTTACCGAAGCAGTGGATCTCGTAAGAGATGGTAGGGGAGCATTCCGGCGGCGCTGAAGATAGAGGATGACCTTTGTTGGAGCTTCCGGAAAAGCAAATGTAGGTATAAGTAACGATAAAGGAGGTGAGAAACCTCCTCGCCGAAAGACTAAGGTTTCCTGATCAACGTTAATCGGATCAGGGTAAGTCGGGACCTAAGGATAAGCCGAACGGCGAAGCCGATGGAAGAAACGGTTAATATTCCGTTACTACTTTATGGAGTGACGTGGAGACGGAGAAGTGACAGTCCTGCCGGCTGACGGAATAGCCGGTTGAAGGGTGTAGATTAAGATTTCTGTAGGCAAATCCGCAGAGAGAGTCGAACCTGACAGTATGCCGCGTACTTGTACAAGGCAAAATGGATGTAACCATGCTCCCTAGAAAATCCGCTAAACATATTCATGAAGTACCCGTACCACAAACGGACACACGTAGTTGGGTTGAAAATACTGAGGCGCTCGAGTGAGTCACGGTTAAGGAACTAGGCAAAATGGTCCTGTAACTTCGGGATAAAGGACGCCTGCTTCGGCAGGCCGCAGAGAATAGGCCCAGGCGACTGTTTAACAAAAACACATGGCTGTGCGAAATAGTTAACATGAAGTATACAGCCTGACACCTGCCCGGTGCTGGAAGGTTAAGAGGAGATGTCATCGCAAGAGAAGCATTGAATTGAAGCCCCAGTAAACGGCGGCCGTAACTATAACGGTCCTAAGGTAGCGAAATTCCTTGTCGGGTAAGTTCCGACCTGCACGAATGGTGTAACGATCTGGGCACTGTCTCAACCGTGAGCTCGGTGAAATTGTAGTATCGGTGAAGATGCCGATTACCCGCGATGGGACGAAAAGACCCCGTGAACCTTTACTATAGCTTTACATTGAATTTGGGCACTTGATGTGTAGGATAGGTCGGAGGCTAAGAAGCAGGTACGCCAGTATTTGTGGAGCCGTCGTTGAAATACGACCCTTTGATTGTTTGAATTCTAACCCGCAGAAGCGGGGACACTGTATGGTGGGTAGTTTGACTGGGGTGGTCGCCTCCAAAAGCGTAACGGAGGCTTCTAAAGGTACCCTCAGACCGATTGGTAACCGGTCGCAGAGTGTAATGGCATAAGGGTGCTTGACTGGGAGACATACAAGTCGATCAGGTAGGAAACTAGAGCATAGTGATCCGGTGGTTCCGTATGGAAGGGCCATCGCTCAAAGGATAAAAGGTACTCCGGGGATAACAGGCTGATCATTCCCAAGAGCTCATATCGACGGAATGGTTTGGCACCTCGATGTCGGCTCGTCACATCCTGGGGCTGGAGAAGGTCCCAAGGGTTGGGCTGTTCGCCCATTAAAGTGGCACGCGAGCTGGGTTCAGAACGTCGTGAGACAGTTCGGTCTCTATCTATCGTGGGCGTAGGATATTTGAGGGGCTCTGACACTAGTACGAGAGGACCGTGTTGGACGAACCGCTGGTTTACCGGTTGTACCGCCAGGTGCACCGCCGGGTATCTAAGTTCGGATTGGATAAGTGCTGAAAGCATCTAAGTACGAAGCCAGCCTCAAGATAAGATATCCCTGAGGGTCGTTGTAGACTACGACGTTGATAGGCTACAGGTGTAAAGACAGTGATGTCAAAGCCGAGTAGTACTAATTGCCCGAGACTTTTCCTTATTGGAAGGATTGATAGATTTTAAGGCACTGGAAGTTCAGTGTTAGTTCTACTCAAAAAGAACTCTCTTTATTGTCAGGACATGTAACTTTTAAGTTAAAGAGTAAGAAACTTAAAAACTCAAAAACTTAAAAACAAAGAAACTTAAAACGATATTAAGGTGGTTATAGCATTGGGGTTCCACCTCTTCCCATTCCGAACAGAGAAGTTAAGCCCAATCACGCCGATGGTACTGCGTAAAAGTGGGAGAGTAGGTAGCCGCCGTTTTAGAAAGCGAAGAGACTCGGTTCCGAAAGGAATCGGGTCTTTTTTTGTTTATATATTTTCTCTCAAATCAAAAATTCCAGAAAAGTAATGTTTATACATATTATAATATGTAATTTTGTTAATTATTATAAATCAGATAAAATATGAAAAAGTTTTTATTGTCAATTCTTTCAGCCTTCCTGTTATTCTCAGGAAATGAGTTGTGTGCACAGGAAGATTATGGTTATTTCAATTCACTAGGAGTGGGAGTTAACGTAGGTTTGTCAGGTGTAGGAGTTAACCTTGCAACACCTATCGGTAATTATCTTGCGTTGCGTGCAGGAGTGGTGATGATGCCGAATTTCAAGCTTAGTACAGATGTGGATGTTGAAATGTCTGTAGCAAATAATGATATAGCTTCTACATTGGAAGTCGGTGGAGAGATGGGAAGAGTTTCCGGAGAGTTGCTTCTTAATTTCTATCCTATTAAAACAGCTAACTTTTTCATTGCCGGTGGTGCATATTTTGGCGGAGATAAGTTGGTTAAAGTTTCTGGACATAGTGATGAAATAGGTGAGTATGTTTCTCAAGGTAATGAAGTAGGTATAGCAATAGGTGATTGCATATTACCTATTGATAAGAACGGAAATGTATCTGGAGGTTTGAAAGTCTCAGCATTCCGTCCGTATTTAGGATTGGGATTTGGACGACCTGTTCCTCGTAAACGCCTTGGAGTTATGTTCGAAGCAGGAGTTCAGTTCCATGGAACACCAGAAGTTTATTCGGATTTAGGAACAACAACTTCAACAACAGTTGAAACAGATGATACTTTCTCTGATATTATTGAGAAAGTTAAAGTATATCCGGTGATTAAACTTACATTGTCTGGAAGAATATTTTAAATAGATAAGAGTGCCTTATTAAGCATACTTACAAGTGTTTAGATACAAGTCGATACGGTTTAAAACTGTCGGCTTGTATTTTTTTTGTGTTAAAACGAAAAAAACTCGAAAAAAATAACTTTTTAAGGTTGGGTAAAATCCATTTCAGTTGTTTTATCATTAGAAAGCATTAGAAATATACATGAAGAACACAAGAATACATAGTATTGCTGTCAAATATTTTGAAGGAAATATTTCTTTTGAAGAAGAAGTTGAGTTATATGATTTCGTAAAAGCTTCGAAAGAAAATGATTTGCTTTTCAGAAAATGGGAAGATGAATGGTTTGAAGATTTGGAATCAGGCAAGAATATTGTTTGTAAACAAAATATCAGTAGTAAATCTGTTGGTAAATCCATATCCCTTATACCATTTAAAAGGATTATTGAATATGCGGCTGCAGCTATTATCTCTTTTGCCGTTTTTGAAGGCATCCACTATTTTACAAAGCCTGAAGAGAAGGCTGAAGAATTCTTTATTGTGGAAACTTCAAATGGAGAACGTAGTAAAGTCGTTTTAGCTGATGGAACTTCTGTTTGGCTGAATGCTGGTTCTACATTAAAATATGGAAGTCAGTTTAATTCTAAAAATAGGGAAGTAGAACTTTATGGTGAAGCTTATTTTGAGGTTACCAAACAGCCTGGGGAGATACCATTTACTGTTAAAACACAGAACTATGATGTTGTAGTTAAAGGTACAAAATTTAATGTGACATCATATTCTGATGATGATGAAACAACTACAACTCTTCTGGAAGGAAAAATCAATGTCAGATATGGTAATAAAGATATTGCAGTGTTGCCAGGTGAAGAAGTTCTTTTGGATAAAACATCAGGAAAAATAAGTCATTACAATACTGATGTGTCTCAGAGTAATTCATGGATAGACGGAAGCTTGAGATTTGACAGTATAAGTTTGAAGGAACTGTCGAAACGGTTGTCAAGGAAATATGATGTAGATATTATTCTTGATGATAATCTTGATGGAAAAACTGAATTCAGAATAACATTACAAAGTCAGGAAACTGTAGATAATGTTTTGAATGCCTTGAGTCAGATTATTCCTATAAAATATAAAAGAGAGAATGATAGAATATCGATATTCAAAAAATAATTTTTTTTAAACTTTACTTATACTTGATTATGAATAGAAAGTATGGAAAATCATTACTGTTAGCCTTATTGTTAACCGGAAGTGTTAATAGTTATGCTGTGCTACAAACCAACATCACAAAACAATTTAATAATGTGACGTTGAAGGAAGTGTTAACCGAAGTGGAAAACGAATTACATTATTCTGTTATCTACAAAAAAGGTGAAGTAAATGAGCAGAAAGTAATTAACAGAAGCTTTGAGAATGCAACTCTGGAAGAAGTCTTATCTACGGTTCTTGGTGAGGGATTGGACTTCAAAGTAAAAGGAAAAATGATCATTATTTCCAGAGCTAAAGGAGGATCTGCTTCTCATTCATCAGCTCCACAGCAAGCTAAAAAGCAAGTGACTGGTGTTGTAAAAGATGATATGGGAGTGCCTGTGATTGGTGCCAACGTATTGGTTAAGGGAACTTCAAATGGTACCATAACAGATATGGATGGTAAATATTCTTTGCAGGTAGATGAAAATTCTGTATTACAGATTTCATATATAGGTTATTCAACTAAAGAAATAGCAGTTGCAGGAAAGAATGTCGTTGACGTTGTATTGTCTGAAGATTCAGAAAAGCTTAGTGAAGTCGTTGTTGTAGGTTATGGTGTTCAGAGAAAAGTTACAACATCTGGAGCTGTAACAAAACTAGAAGGCGAAGAAATCAATAAAATGACTGTGGTAAATGCAACAAAAGCTTTACAGGGTTTAAGTTCTGGTATTACAGTAATGGACCGTGGTGGTGCACCAGGTAGTGATGATCCGGAAATATATCTTCGTGGTGTTGGTACTACAGGAAATGCTAAACCTTTAATATTAGTTGATGGTATAGAAATGTCACTAAGTCAGATACCAGCTTCTGATATTGAGAATATATCTGTGTTGAAAGATGCTGCTTCTGCTTCTATTTATGGTTCACGTGCTGCTCATGGTGTTATTCTTGTTACGACGAAACGAGGAAAAGAAGGTAAAATGACTGTGTCATATAATGGAACAATTGGTTTCCAGGATAGGGCCGTAAAGGCTAAAGCTGTTACTGCACGTGAATATATGTCAATGGTTAATGAAGCTTTGATTAATGCAGGTGGTCAGTCAAAATATACAGAAGAAGATATATTGGCTACTGAAAATGGTACAGATCCGTATCATCATGCCTATAATGACTGGCAAGGAGAAGTATATAAACCTACTTATATTACTCAACATACTCTTAATTTGAATGGTGGTACAGAAACTGGACGATATATGTTGTCTTTTGATTATTTAGATCAGCCAGGTATTACAGAAAACACAGAGTTTAAGCGTTATAATTATCGTATCAATACAGATTTAAAAGTAGGTAAGATGATTAAGGTGAGCAGTGACTTGACTTATCGCCATATTGACCGTTTGTGGCCGGAAGGATTGGGTAGTGCTCAGGCTGATGTTTGGAGTATGCAACCAACAAGTCCAATACGTTATGAAAATGGAGATTATGTATTGGATAAGCAAAATAGAAATGCTGTTTCTTTAACAGATTTGGATGTTGTAGGTGAAGACCAATATAATAAAGACGAATTGTATGGCCAGGTAAAAGTAGATTTTGAACCAATAAAAGATTTAGTGTTTACAGGAATGGCTTCATTGAACGGAATCTGGGATAGAAGAAAAGTTCACTACAAAAATCATAAATATTATAATGAAGCGGGAGAGCTGGTTACTCAGAGAAATAACCCAAACAGTGTAGCAGATACGAGAAACAATTCTTATCAGATGACATTGCGTTTCCTTGCCAATTATAAAAAGAAATTCAATGAAGTTCATGATTTTTCTGTTCTTTATGGTATGGAGCAGATATCATATCGTAACTATTATTCATTTGCTCAGCGTAAGGATTTGATATCAGACGAGTTACCAGATGTTTCATTGGGCTCGGCTAGTAGTCAGTTTGCTTCTGGATATCCGACTATGTGGGGTATAAATTCATTCTTTGGACGTATCAATTATGGTTTCAAGGATAAATATTTATTTGAGGCAAATGTACGTGCAGATGGCTCTTCTCGTTTTGCTAAAGGTCATAAGTGGGGTATTTTCCCTTCTTTCTCTGCTGCTTGGCGATTATCTGAAGAGGATTTTATTAAGAATTTGAATTTCTTTGATAATTTGAAGTTGAGAGCATCTTGGGGACAAACCGGTAATGAACGTATTAGTGAATTTATGTATTTGCCACAGTTTGGAACTGAAAATGTCATAATGAATAATGCTTTGGTCACAGCTGTTCGTCAATCAAAAATGGCTAATCCAAATGTTACATGGGAAACTGTTGAACAGACAAATGTAGGTTTGGACTTCAGCTTCTTGAACAATAGTATTTATGGTGAATTGGATTGGTATTCAAAAGATACTAAAGACATTTTGCTTGCTTTAGGTATTCCTCACTTTATTGGTCTGGATGCTCCTGAACAGAATGCTGGTGTAGTAAGAAACTCTGGTTTTGAAGCAATGTTAGGATTCCGAAAGAAACTGGGTGAAGTTAATTTCTCTACTTCTGTTAATTTTTCTTATAACAAGAATCAGTGGATAGATCGTGGAGGTGACGATGAAAACATTAGTGGTTGGACAATTCAGACACTTAACTCACCTCTAAATGCTTTTTATATTTATGAAGCAGATGGATTAATTGCTAATGACAAAGAATTAGCAGAATATAAAGCTGCATATAAGTCTGATCCTAGAGGAATGTCTGTTCTGAAAGCTGGTGATGTTAAGCTTGTTGATAGAAATGGAGATGGAACAATTGATCCAGATGACAGAAAGATTTTTAATTCTAATATTCCTAAATTTACTTATGGTATAAATGTTAGTGCCGATTGGAGAGGTATAGATATAAGTTTATTATTCCAGGGAGCAAGTGGAGCAAATCGCTTTATAGATGGTGAATTTGTTGAAGGTCCAAGTTATGAGGCTTTCACAGGGCAACATTTTCTTGATCGATGGACAGAAGATAATCAAGATCCAAATGCTACAATGCCTAGATTGGAAGCTGCAAATAATAGGAATACAACAGGAGCATATAACTCATTCTTTTTGTTGAATTCTTCATATTTACGTTTAAAGAATGCTCAAATTGGTTATACATTTGATAAATCTTTAACTGATAAACTTAAAATTCAGAAACTGAGATTGTATGTTTCTGGATCAAACCTTTTGACATTCAGTAGCTTATTCCAAGGACTTGATCCGGAAATGAAAGCTGGTCGTATATACGACTTTCCTCCTTTGAAGATTGTTAATTTTGGTGTGAACATTGTATTCTAATCTTAATCTTTAAAAAGATATATATTATGAAATTATATAAAAGAACATTATTATATAGTGCTTTTGCATTGACTTTATGTGCAAATAGTGGATGTAATAGCAATATTGATCTTGAACCAGAAGGTATTATTACAGCTGAAAGTTTTTTTAAATCAGCTGCAGATTTTGATAAAGCTTTGAACTCCGTTTATGATAGACTTAATTTAGGAAGTTATGATTTGTGGATGGATGCTGTTACAGATAATGGACTTGTAACACATAGCTGGAATAGAGGTTATGACCTTGGTAGAGGAATTGGAAATACATCTTCCTCATTCCCTCTAAACAAATGGGATGGATATTATGTCTCTGTCCAAAGAGCCAATACTATTATCAACAATATTGATAACTTTGAATGGCCTGGTGGAGAAACGGATGCTGACAGATTGCGTATATTAGGTGAAGCTAAAACAATGCGCGCTTATTTTTATTTGGATTTGGTATCTACATTTGGAAGAATAATGTTTTATACAGAAAATCCTACATCTGTTGAAGAGGCTCGCGAAGTAAAGCAAATTGAAGATCCCAAGGAGGTTTTTGACTTTATTTTAAAAGACTTGGAAGACGCTATTCCTGGATTACCTGATAATGCAGAAAATAATTCTAAGGTTGGCAAGCCTGCTGCTCGTTTGATAAGAGCTCGTGCAGCTGCTTATGCAGCAGGTTATTTGAACGACAAATCATATTTCCAAATTACATTGAGTGAAACGGAAGAACTACTCAAAAATGCTCCAGTTCTCGGAAATTTTGGTGATTTGTTTAAAAATGGTTGTGAGAATTTAGATGAGGTAATATTGGCAAAGACTTATTCATTAGATGAACTCAATTCTTGGGGTAACTGGTACAACCAGTCTATCGGCGGATATTGCGTCACAACTCCTGTCAAGGCACTTGCTGACGCATACGAATATATCGCTCCTAGAAACGATAAAATGCCATATTTGAATAAAGACCCTCGTTTCTATGAAACAATCTATGCTCCGGGAATGGAGTTGCGCGGAAAGTATTACAACACTATTCCTAACAACGTGGTCGAAAAAGACGGTAAGTATTATTTTGACCCGACTAAAGATTACGGCTCTTTGCAGGACAAGGAAGTATGGCAGGGTGATGTTCTGGCTGAAGGCGGTGGCGGTGAATGGAACAAAACTCCAACTGGCTTATCTTGGAAGAAATATAATACAGAGGAAGAAACATGGACTACCTACAATTCATTTATTGTTCTTCGATATGCTGAAGCATATCTTCTTAGAGCTGAAGCTTTGGTTGAAACTGGTGGAAGTACAGATGAAGCCAAATCATTGGTTAAAGTAATCCGTGACAGAGCCGGAAATACAAATGATATTGATGAGGCTATAAATAAGTTCTATAGTGGCAGTTTGCTTGAGCTTATCAGAAATGAGAGAAGAGTTGAGTTTGCTCAGGAAGGATTGCGTTTCTTTGATATTCGCCGTTGGGGCATATTGCTTGATGTAATGAATAAGCCTATCGGTGGTATTGAATATTATGATTATTCATCTGGAACACCAACTCATACTGTTTATGAACCAGCAGTGAGAGAAGATTATACCGACAGAGATTTCTGGTGGCCAATACCTCAGGCTGAAATAGACTTGAATGTTGGTTATATGACTCAGAATGAAGGTTGGTAATTATATAAAATAAAAGGGAGTTGAAATAGAGGGAGCTCTCTGTATTCTTCTGTTGAAGAATAACAGAAGAGTTCCCTTTATTAATTAATATTATAACTTAAGATATACTTGCATTATGCAAAAACTGAATATTATAAAAGGAATAACTTCTTCATTTATGTTCCTTTGTGTTTTTTCTGCCTGTACTTCAAATAAGACAGATTTTCCAAATATTGCAGATAGTAAATATGATGACTTACGTATATCATCCAATGATACATCATTAGTCAAAATATTTGATTGGGCAGTAAATACTTCAGATTCATATGTTGGAGATGCAATAGATCCGGTTGGTCCATGGTATGAGGCTGCTTTGCCACAACGCGAGGCTTTTTGTATGCGTGATGTTTCACATCAGTGTATCGGTGAAGAAATAAACGGTCATAATAAGGAAAATCTTAATATGTTCACAAAGTTTGTGGAAAACATATCTGAGGAAAAAGATTATTGTTCATATTGGGAGATAAACCGTCATAATCTGCCTGCTCCGGTGGATTATGAGAATGACCAGGATTTCTGGTATAATCTCAATGCCAATTTTGATGTTATGAATGCGGCATATCGTCTTTACGAATGGACTGGAAATGAAACATACATCAAGGATAAGAGATTTCTGGATTTCTATGCTTTAACGGCAAATGAATATATCGAACGCTGGCAACTTGGGGTTGATGACATTATGAACCGTAAAGCTATAATGAATGAGAGAAACACATCAGAGAAAAAGAGATTTAAAGGTGTAAGAGGTCTTCCTTCATATGAGGAATCTGTTCCTAATCTTAAAGTTACAGGAGATTTGCTGGCTACAATTTATAGAGGTTTGAAATCTTATTCCGAAATATTGCGTTTGAATGGAGATTCAGACAAATCAAAATCTGTATCTTTAATGGCTGATAAGTATCAGAAATTGTATGATACTTTGTGGTGGAACAGCGGTAGCTCACAATATTATTCTTATTGCCTTACAGATGAGACATTCAAAGAAGGTGGAACAAATATGTTCACTGTCTGGTTTGATTTTTCTATGAATCCTGAAAGGGTAAACAATATCCTTGATTTGATGGAGAAGAAAGAAACAAATGTTGAGTCGATGTCATATTATCCGTCTATTTTCTATAAATATGGTAGAAATGAATCGGCTTATCATTTTCTGAAAGAATTGTTTGTTAACGACAGACGTGACTATCCTGAAGTCTCAAGTGGTGTAATTGAAGGAGTTGTTTCTGGTCTTGCAGGTGTCCGTGTTAAATCTTCGGAGAATATGGTGGAAACTTGTCCTAATTTGACAAAAGAAACAAATTGGGTTGCTGTTGAGAATATACCGGTGATGGAGGGCAAAATATCAGTCTTGCATTATAACAAATCGAAGAGTGAACTGGTGAATAAATCTGCTGAATCATTCACTTGGCGTGCCGTTTTCCCGGGGAAATATAATAAAGCAGAAAAGGATGGCGAAGTTTTGCCTATGAAACAGTTTGAAGACTTGCTTGGAAATGTTTATAGCTATGTAGATGTAGAATCAGCTCCGGGAAAGTCTGTTTGTGTGAAGTTAACTGAATAATAAATATTAAAATCATAAACGATGAAGAAAATCACATTGATAGTGCTTAGCCTGTGTGCCGTAGTGTCGCAGCTCTTCGCACAGCAAAGATGGGAATTGAATGACAAAGGAGGAATCACATGGAATGTAAAGGCTGGTGATAATCCACATAAAGACCATATAGAAATGAGTGGTCTGAAAGTTTCTACCGTTGTTCGTTATGGTGTTGCAGAGGATGGCAGTTTCCTTCTGAATAGAGGAATGGTATGGCCTATGTTGAGAACAGTTCCTAACGACACCCACGCCAGTTTGATGAGAAAAATGGGATGGAATCCGTTGGAAAATGTTTTCTTGGGTGGATATGCTATTAAGGAGAAGGTACAAAGTATTACTCTTGACGGAGTTATGACTGTGAAAAGTCTTTGTCCAGTTAGACGTGGAAATGTGGAACTGACTCGCGTACTGTTCCCATCAACAACAAAACCGGCTTTCATAGAAAAATATACCTTGAAGAATCTTGCAGAGAATCCTGTCAAAGTGGAGGTAAACAAGGTAAGAAATAAGGTTAAGACTCCTAAAGAAAGAGGAACTAAAGGAAAATACACAATCATTCAGGATTTGAAGTCAAACATATTCAAAGAGTTGAAACCTCAGGAAGAAATCACTTTCTACGTTACTACAACCGGATATGAAGAAGGTGAAAAGGAGTTTGATTTCAATTATGAGGCTGAGTTGCAGGCTCGCCGTAATCTGGTAAATGAATTGTGGGACAATCTAGTTCTGAAAACTCCGGACCCTGTGATTAACACAATGTTCGCCTTTGCCAAAATAAGAGGCTCTGAAAGTATATACGATACAGCCGGTGGCTTGCTTCACGGTCCAGGTGGAGAATCATATTATGCAGCAATTTGGGCTAACGACCAGGCTGAATATATCAATCCTTTCTTCCCATTCCTTGGATATGACAAAGGAAATGAATCAGCTCTTAATGCCTACAATCATTTTGCTCGTTTCATGAATGATGAATACAAGCCATTGCCAAGTTCAATAATTGCGGAAGGTACTGATGTATGGGGCGGTGCTGGCGACAGAGGTGATGCTGCAATGATTGCATACGGTGCAAGCCGTTATGCTTTAGCAAGAGGAGACAAGGCTGAAGCCGAACATTTATGGCCGTTGATTGAATGGTGCCTTGAATTTTGTAATAAAAAAATAAATGAAGGAGGTGTTGTCGCTTCCGATTCTGATGAACTTGAAGGACGATTCCCTGCCGGAGATGCCAATCTTTGTACATCATCATTGTATTATGATGCTTTGAATTCGGCAGTTTATTTAGGCAAAGAATTGAAGAAACCATCTTCACAACTTAAGAAATATGCAAAACAGGCTAAGGTTTTGAAAGAAAATATTGAAAAATACTTCGGCGCTAAAGTTGAGGGATTTGATACTTACCAATATTATAAAGGTAATGATGTGCTTCGTTCATGGATTTGCATACCTTTGACAGTTGATATCTTTGACAGAAAAGAAGGAACAATCAACGCTTTGTTTTCTCCAAGATTATGGACAGACAACGGTTTGCTGACTCAGGCAGGAAGTGAAACTTTCTGGGACCGCTCAACTTTGTATGCTTTGCGCGGAGTTTATGCTGCCGGAGAAACAGAAAAGGCAACAGAATATCTTAAGTTCTATTCAAACCAAAGACTTCTAGGCGACCATGTGCCTTATGCAATCGAAGCGTGGCCGGAAGGAAACCAACGCCATTTGTCGGCAGAAAGTGGTTTGTATTGCCGAATCATAACAGAAGGTCTTTTCGGTATCAGACCATCAGGATTTGATTCTTTTGTTCTTACTCCTCATATGCCGGATGAATGGAATGAAATATCATTAAGCAATATCCGTGCTTTCGGAAACGACTTTGATATATCTGTGGTAAGGACTGAAAAAGGAAAACTTAATATTTCTATTACTCCAAAAGACGGAAAAACAAAAGTCTATAATATTAAGGAAGGTGATTCTTTGAAGGTCAATTTATAAGCGAATAAATCAGAAACATTATGAAGAAAACATTTTTTTCAGCATTCTGTCTGCTTCTTTTGATGAATTCATGTATGAACAATACAGACAAATATATTCGTCCAAGAATTGATTTGTCCGGAAAGTGGGCTTTCCGCATGGATTCTGTATCTGCTTATTCCGATTCTTTGCTTTTGCCGGGAACAACTGATACAAACAAGAAAGGAATAAAGAATGAAAAAATGGACGAAACAACTTATTTGTCCCGAACTTATTCATATTCCGGCAAGGTTTGGTATCAGAAAACTGTTACAGTTCCTGAAAATTGGAATGATAAGAATATCTGCCTTTTTATGGAACGAACCAAACCAACACAAGTTTGGGTGGATAATAAGCTGGTGGGAAGTAACACTGATATTTCTGTTCCTCAGACTTATGATTTGAGTGGAGCTCTTTCGCCTGGTGAACATACTATAACTATAATGGTTGATAACGGAGCTTCCGTTCCTAAACAGGTGATAACAAGTTCTCATGCTTATACTGAATCAACACAGACAAACTGGAACGGAGTTATCGGAAAATTATATATTGAAGCTGTTGATAAGTGCCATATTAAAAATGTACAGGTTTATCCTGATTATGACGCTAAGAAAGCTTTGGTAAAAGTTGAATTTTCAGGTATTGACAATGCTGAAGCTCCAGTCATAATAAAATGTGAAGCAGAAACATGGAATACGGATAAGAAACAGAACATAAAGATTGAGCAGAAGCTGGAAAAAATATCTTCAAATGTCTGTGATTTAATGCTTGACTTGGGAGAGAATGCTGCTACATGGAGTGAGTTCGATCCGGCTCTCTATCGTGTCAATGTTTCTTTGAGTTGCGGAAATATGTCCGATTCCAAAAGTGTGAACTTTGGATTGAGGAAATTCGAGACTAAAGGCACGCAGTTTAGCATAAACGATATGACAACATTCCTCAGAGGAAAACATGATGCTTGTGTTTTTCCTTTGACTGCTCATGTGGCAATGGATGTGGATTCGTGGAGACATTATTTCCGTGTTGCCAAAGAATATGGAATCAATCACTATCGTTTCCATTCATGGTGTCCGCCTGAGGCTTGTTTTGAAGCTGCTGATATTGAAGGAATATATTTGCAGCCAGAACTTCCTTTCTGGGGAGGACTGAATTCTAAAGATTCAGTGTTGATTTCTTTCTTGCGAAAAGAAGGTGTTGCCATTCAGAATGAGTACAGCAATCATGCTTCATTTGTTATGTTTGCCTTGGGAAATGAAATAGGTGGTGAAGATGCAGTGCTCAGAGATTTGATAGGCACTTTCCGTAAAATTGAAGACAGGCATATGTATGCTTATGGTTCAAACAATAGTCTTGGATTCAAAGGTCAGCAGGAAGGTGAGGATTTTCTTGTTACTTGCCGTGTCGGTCAGGAAAATGATACATCGTTTGTCACTCATGCACGTGCTTCTTTCTCATTTGCCGATGCTTATGATGGTGGATATATGAATCATACATATCCAAATACACGAATGGACTTTTCGGGAGCCGTAAGTCGCAGCACTGTTCCGGTTATAGGACATGAAACAGGACAATATCAGGTATATCCTAATTATAAGGAAATGGAGAAATATACCGGAGTTTTGGAACCTCGTAATTTTGCTGTATTCAAGAAAAGACTTGAAGATGCCGGAATGGGCGGACAGGCTGAAGATTTCTTCAAAGCATCCGGACGTTGGGCAGCTGAACTTTACCGTGCTGATATCGAGATGAATCTCAGAACAGAAGGTATGGGCGGTTTCCAGTTGCTCGATTTACAGGATTATCCGGGACAAGGTTCTGCATTTGTCGGAATCCTTGATGCATTTATGGATAGTAAAGGTCTGATTGAACCGGAGGAATGGCGTCAGTCTTGCAATGAGGTTGTGCCGCTGATTAAGATGTCTTCATATACTTATTCATCCGATAAACCTTTTGAAGGGGAAATCTATATTGCAAATTACTCAAATGCTTCTTTAGGCGGATATTTGGAATGGAAATTTTCCGGAGCAGATGGAAGAACTTTGGCTTCCGGCAATGAAAAGATAGATATAGCGCAGGGAAAATTAGGCTTTGTGAAGAAACTGTCTGTAGATTTGTCCTCTATTTCAAAAGCCGAAAAATGTATGCTTTCACTTAAAGTAGGCAATACAGAATATGCAAACAGTTATCCGGTGTGGGTTTATCCTGCAAAACAGGATTTATCTCATTCGGAAGACATCGTGGTGACTGATAAACTTGATGCATCTTTGAAACAGCAGTTGAAGGAAGGAAAGAAAGTTCTTTATTTCCCGAATTTGAAGAAATATGAGAAATCAACTGTTGGAGGTTTGTTCCAGACAGATTATTGGAACTACAGAATGTTCCGTACGATATGTGAGAATATCAAGAAACCAGTTTCTCCGGGAACAATGGGCTTGTTGATGAATCCGGAACACAGTTTGTTCACAGAATTCCCGACAGAATATCATACCAATTGGCAATGGTTCCCTATTATAAAGAGCAGCCGTCCGCTTATTTTGGATAATATGCCTTCTGAATATAAACCGATAATTCAGGTTATCGATAATATTGAACGAAATCATAAACTCGGCTTGTTATTTGAATTCAAGGTTGGTGAAGGAAAACTTCTGGTATGTATGTCTGATATTCTTTCTGTTCAGGATAAGCCGGAAGCTCGTCAGTTCTATTACGCATTGTTGAAATATATGGATTCGGATTCATTCAATCCTTCATATTCAATGGATGAAAAAGAACTGGACAAGCTGTTTGATTATGGTGGAGAAAAGTTGCAGATAAAATCTTTGCACAATATTTCTTATTGAAGTCAATGATTTCTTGTATATGAGGTTGGGTAGAAGTTTTCTTGATTCTACTCAGCCTCATATTTTTTGTATTTTCTTTCGGAAGAAACACCCAAATACATACGGAAGAAAAGTTCATTACATACGGAAGAAAAATGATTTTCTTTCGGAAGTAAATCTTGTTGCTTTCGGAAGGAATTTTGAGAGCTTTTGGCCGGACTTAAATATTCTTAAAACCTATAAGTCTGCCGGATTTATTTCTATTTTTGCACAAAATTTGGGTGAATAGTCTTTAGACGTTTCCTCCTATCGTAAAGAATACTAATTAGAATAATCCAGATGTCTGAAAATAATAAAGTTAGATCTGTTACATTCTTTCATTCCCGACTGACTTCAGTTATAAGCATAGCATTGGTGCTTTTTTTGTTGGGTTTGATATGTCTGATGGGATTGTTGGGAAACAAGCTTTCCGACTATGTGAAAGAAAACATAACATTCTCTCTCGTTTTGAAAGATAACCAGAAAGAGGCTGATATAAAGAAGATGCAAAAGCAATTGGACCATCTTCCTTTTATTAAATCCACTGAATATATTTCGAAAGAACAAGCTGTAAAGGAACTGGAAATGGAACTTGGCGAGAATCCGGAGACGTTCCTTGGGTTCAATCCATTGAAGGCTTCAATTGAGGTGAAACTCAAATCGGAATATGCAAATCCGGACAGTTTGCCTAAGATTGAAAGATATATCAAGCAATATACCTCTGTGTCTGATTTGCTTTATCGTAAGGATATGATGGAGATGGTGCACAATAATATGCAGAGAATAAGCATTATACTTCTGGCACTTGCCGCGATGCTTATGGCTATTTCGTTTGTGCTCATCAGCAATACAATTCGTCTGCTTATTTATTCAAAGAGATTCCTGATACATACAATGAAGCTTGTTGGTGCAACTCCTGGTTTCATTCGCCGTCCGTTTATTTATTATAACATGGTGAGCGGAATTATTGCGGCATTTCTTGCAATAGGCATGCTTTCTGGATTTCTGTATTATATACAGTCCGAAATGACAGGTTTTATTCATATACTTGATATGAAGATGCTGATGATTGTATATGCAGTGGTGCTGCTTCTTGGTATCTTGCTTACAATCATAGCAACAATAGTATCAGTGAATAAATATCTCAGAATGAACGTGAACCGTTTGTATTATATTTGAAAAGAAGCATAAACAAAACATTAAAACGAAATGAATAACAGAGATTTTGCATTTGGAAAAGACAATTTTATCCTTATTGGAGTTTCTATAGTTCTGATAATAATAGGATTTGTGTTGATGAGTGGCGGAGGCTCAACAGATGGAGTGACTTTTAATCCTGAGATATTCAGTGCGCGACGCATTGTTGTTGCTCCGGTAATAACCGTAATAGGTTTTTTGTTGATGATATTTGCGATTTTGAAAAAGAATAAAGACAAGTCTGAGGAATGAACAGTTTAGAAGCATTGGTGTTGGGCCTTTTGCAAGGCTTGACAGAGTATTTGCCTGTGAGTAGTAGTGGTCATTTGACTATCGGTTCAACTATTTTTGGAATGACAGGCGAGGAGAGTCTGAGTTTTACAATTCTTGTGCATGTGGCAACAGTGCTAAGTACACTGGTCATTTTATGGAAAGAGATAGTTTGGCTGCTCAAAGGTTTGTTTCAGTTCCGTTGGAATAATGAGACAAAATATGTGGTTAATATTCTTATTTCCATGATTCCTGTAGGAATTGTAGGTTTGTTCTTCAAAGATACTGTTGAGGAAATATTTGGTTCAGGGCTTTTGATTGTCGGAATTATGCTGTTGGTGACAGCTAGCCTTCTTGCATTTGCTTATTATGCAAAGCCCCGACAGAAAGAAACTATTTCTAAAAAGGATGCTTTCATAATTGGTCTTGCTCAGGCATGTGCAGTTATGCCTGGACTTTCACGTTCTGGAAGCACAATTGCCACAGGTTTGATTTTGGGAAATAAGAAAGAAAATTTGGCTCAATTTTCATTCCTTATGGTAATACCTCCAATATTGGGTGAAGCTTTGCTTGAAACATTGAAACTTATGAGCGGAACAGAGGTCGCATCTTCTGACATACCAACTAGTTCTTTGGTGATAGGATTTTTTGCGGCATTTATTTCCGGATGTATCGCTTGTAAGTGGATGATTAATATAGTGAAGAAAGGAAAATTGGTTTATTTTGCCATATATTGTGCGATTGTAGGAGCTATAACGGTTGTTTGTTCGTTGATATAAAGACTGAATCAATAAACGGATAAACATAAAAACACAAAATAAATGAAAGATTTTATTGCTGGGGAAGTATTATTCTTCAACAAACCGCTTAAATGGACATCATTTGATTTGGTCAATAAGTTCCGCTATAAGCTATCGCGTAAGTTGAAGGTAAAGAAAATAAAGGTAGGACATGCAGGAACTCTCGACCCTTTGGCTACGGGTGTTATGATTGTATGTACAGGTAAGGCTACGAAAAGAATAGATGAATTCCAGTATCAGACCAAGGAATATATAGCAACATTGAAACTTGGTGAGACAACACCTTCGTTCGACCTAGAGAAAGAAGTTGATGCTGTATATCCAACAGAGCATATAACCAGAGAGCTGGTTGAGGAAGTGTTGAAAACATTTGTAGGCGTTATCCAACAGGTTCCACCTGTGTTTTCAGCATGTAAGGTGGATGGCAAACGTGCTTATGAACTTGCCAGAAAAGGTGAGGAGGTTGAGTTGAAATCCAAAACTCTTATTATTGATGAATTGGAGCTGTTGAAATGTGAGTTACCTGTTATTAAGATAAGAGTTGTTTGCAGCAAGGGAACTTATATAAGAGCTTTGGCTCGCGATATTGGAACTGCATTGAATTCAGGAGCACATCTGATAGCATTGGAACGAACTCGTATTGGAGACGTAACGCTTGATATGTGTATGAATCCTGAGGATATTGATAAATTCCTGGATGAGGAAATAGTTGTGACTAATGAGTAGTCTTTTATAAAGCTGAAAAATTAAAAATATCAAAATATGAAACTGTCGAAATTTAAATTTGATTTACAGGCTGAACAAATTGCTTTGTATCCTGCAAAGAACCGTGACGAATCACGTTTGATGGTTGTTAACCGTAAAACAGGTGAAATTGAACATAGAGTGTTCAAGGAAATCATCGAATATTTTGGTGAAGATGATGTTTTCATTTTTAACAACACTAAAGTGTTCCCGGCACGTTTGTATGGAAACAAGGAAAAGACAGGTGCAAGAATTGAAGTTTTCTTGCTGCGTGAATTGAATGAGGAACTACGCTTGTGGGATGTTTTGGTTGATCCTGCCCGCAAGATACGTATTGGCAACAAGTTGTATTTTGGTGAAGATGATTCAATGGTGGCTGAGGTTATTGACAATACAACATCTCGCGGACGTACGTTGAGATTCCTTTATGATGGCGACCACGATGAATTCAAGAAAGCTTTGTATGCTTTGGGCGAAACTCCGCTTCCAAAGTATATTGACCGTCCTGTTGAGAAAGATGATGAAGAACGCTATCAGAATATTTTCGCAACTGAGGAAGGTGCTGTTGTTGCGCCGGCTGCCGGTTTGCATTTCAGCCGTGAGTTGATGAAACGTCTGGAAATCCGTGACTGTCGTTTTGCATTCCTTACTCTTCATTCAGGATTGGGTAATTTCCGTGAAATAGATGTTGAGGACCTTACAAAACACAAGATGGATTCAGAGCAGATGGTTGTAAATGCTGACGCGGTAAGTGTGGTTAATAAGGCAAAAGATAACAATAAGCAGGTTTGTGCTGTTGGTACTTCTGTGATGCGTGCAATCGAAACTGCTGTTGGAACAGACGGACATTTGAAAGAATTTGAAGGCTGGACTAACAAGTTTATTTTCCCTCCTTATGATTTCAGTGTGGCAACAAGTATGATAACAAATTTCCATCTTCCGTTGTCAACATTGTTGATGATGACCGCTTCATTTGGTGGTTATGATCTTACAATGGAAGCTTATGATGTGGCATTGAGGGAAGGTTACAAATTTGGTGCCTACGGAGATGCGATGTTGATTCTGTAATCATAGGTGAATAGATGGCTAAAGCTTATATTGGCTTAGGAACAAATATAGGAAACAAGCGGCGGAATCTTATTACCGCCGCTGCTTTACTTGCCGAGAGGGCAGGAGATGTGTTGTCCATTTCTTCTTTTTATGAGACAGAACCTTGGGGATTTGAGTCTGACAACACGTTTCTGAACGCGGCACTTCTGTTGGAAACAGAACTGGAACCGTTGCAGCTTCTGTCTCTTACTCAGGAAATAGAGAAGGAGATGGGAAGAACGCAGAAGAGTGACGGTGCGTATCACGACAGAATTATTGATTTGGATATACTTCTCTATGATTTGTGTGTTATAAATGAAGCAGCTCTGGTTGTTCCGCATCCGCTTATGCATAAGAGGCAATTCGTAATGGAACCGTTAGCTGAGATTGCTCCAATGCTTGTGCATCCGATTCTTAATAAAACTATGTTGGAATTGGCAGAGGAAATAGATACATAAATCTAAACACACAACAGAAAACTCAAAAACTTATAAACTCAAGAATTCAAATATAATGAACGAACTGGAAAGAATAATAACCGGTGGCGGAATGGTCTTCAAAAAAGCTAAGCAAAAGAACACCGGTGAGAAGAAAATAAAATTCTCAGACTTCTTGCGTGGAACTCATGGTTCGGATTCTGCAAAGAAGAAAGCTGAATTTAAATATAAGAAAGCACTAAGGAATACTCAAAAGAAAAAATAATTTTCGTACCTTTGTGCCCGAAAAAGACGTGGACAGATTTGTATTGCTTGCAACCACAGGAAAAAATGCTAAAAAACAAAGTCCTTTTTCTGCTGCCGCCCGGCAAACAGATTTCTTCACTCGTCGAAATATAAACTCAAAAACATTTAAACTCAAAAACAAAAAAACGATGAGTTATTTATTTACCTCCGAATCGGTGTCAGAAGGACACCCCGATAAAGTAGCCGATCAGATATCGGATGCTTTGCTTGATGAGTTTCTTGCATACGACAAAAACTCAAAAGTAGCTTGCGAAACGCTTGTAACAACCGGACAGGTTGTCTTGGCTGGAGAAGTTAAGTCTCAGGCTTATGTAGATGTGCAGGATGTTGCACGCAGTGTGATTGAGAAAATCGGTTACACAAAGAGCGAATATCAGTTTGAAGCCAAATCTTGTGGCGTTTTCTCTGCAATTCATGAACAGAGTGGAGATATCAACCGCGGTGTTGAAAGAGAAGACCCATATAATCAGGGAGCAGGCGACCAGGGTATGATGTTCGGATATGCAACGAACGAAACAGAAAACTATATGCCTCTTGCTTTGGATTTGTCGCATAGCTTGTTGCTCGAGCTTGCTTCAATCCGTAAGAACGAACCGGATTTGATGCCTTATTTGCGTCCAGATGCAAAGAGTCAGGTAACAATTGAATATGATGACAATGGTAAGCCTTTGCGTATCGATACAATCGTAGTGTCAACTCAGCACGATGAGTTCATCGGTCCTAAGGGAATTACACAGAAAGAAGCAGACAAAGCTATGCAGGATAAGATTACTGCAGATGTTAAGTCTATTCTAGTTCCTCGTGTCAAAGCAAAATATCCTGAGCATGTTCAGGCTTTGTTCAACGATGATATTATTTATCATGTGAATCCTACTGGTAAATTCGTTATCGGTGGTCCTCATGGTGACACAGGTCTTACAGGACGTAAGATTATTGTTGATACTTATGGTGGAAAAGGTGCTCATGGTGGTGGAGCATTCTCTGGAAAAGACCCTTCAAAAGTGGACCGTTCAGCTGCATATGCTGCCCGCCACATTGCAAAGAACCTTGTAGCTGCTGGTGTTGCTGATGAGGTGTTGGTTCAGGTGTCATATGCTATCGGTGTTGCAAAACCTATGAATATTTTTATCAACACTTACGGACGTTCAAATGTGAACATGACAGACGGCGAAATTGCTGAAAAAGTTTGGGAACTGTTCGATATGCGTCCTAAAGCAATTGAGGAAAGATTGAAACTTCGTAATCCGATTTATTTCGAAACAGCTTCATACGGACATATGGGACGTAATCCTGAAGTGAAGACAAAAGTGTTCAACTCTCGCTACAATCCGGAACCTGTTGTTTGCGAAGTAGAACTGTTCACTTGGGAAAAACTTGATTATGTAGATAAAGTTAAGAAAGCATTTGGTATTGCTTGATAACGTCTGAAGCGGCAATAAAAAGCCTAACTTCTACTAAATATATTTATTAAAAGACACAAAATGCACATGAGTATTATTTCTGTGTTTTTGTGTCTTTATTTTTTTGTTGAAAATGCAGATATTGGTACGTATTTCTATAAATTAGTATCTGTTTTTGAAATGACTAAATATTAGGAAAAAACACTGCGGTGTTTTTTCTGAAACATTTGACATTTCGACGAAAACATAAGGAGTTTTTTCCTGAAATCTTATATCTCTGTAATGTGTAGATTTAATGTTAAACTTATTTGATAAATTTATTATGAAAAAGATTACTGTATTTGTTTTCATCTTGCTGGCAATTGTTTTGTCTGCATCATGCTCAAAAGGTGGTGAAAATACTGCAACAAAAGGGATGAATAATCCTCCAAAGCATGTGGTTCTTATCGGTTTTGATGGTCTGAGTTCTTATTGTCTGAATAATGGAGCGGATATGCCTAATTTCCGAAAGATGATGTCTGAGGGAGCAGTAACGCTTGAGAACCGTTCAGTTTTGCCGTCTTCTAGCGCAGTGAATTGGGCTTCTATGTTTATGGGAGCTGGTCCGGAACTTCACGGATATACAGAATGGGGAAGTTCTAAGCCTGATTTGCCTTCTCGTGTGCTCACTGAAAATGGTATATTCCCGGATATTTATGGAATATTAAATAAAGCTTATCCTGAAGCTGAGCTTGGATATGTATATGAATGGGATGGAATGAGGAATTTGGTGGATACTCTTTCTATTGATTATCTTAAACCTGCTAAATTGTCTGACACAGATACTAAGCAGGCAATAGGTGATGTTGTAGGTTATATTAAAGAAAAGAAACCGATGTTTTGTTCTGTTATTTTTGGTGAGCCAGATGGCGCCGGTCACAGTAAAGGTTGGGAATCTCCAGAATATTTCAGTATGGTTAGTCATTTGGATAAAGCTTTGGGTGAGATAGTCAAAGCTGTTGATGAGGCAGGAATGACGGAAGAAACGATATTTATACTTTCAGCCGACCATGGTGGAATTGATACTGGTCACGGAGGGAAAACAATGAAAGAAATGCAAACTCCCATAGTTTTCTGTGGTAAAGGAGTCAAGAAAGGGTATAATATAGAGGAAAGCACTATGGTATATGATATAGCTGGAACTGTAGCATATATTTTTGGAGTTGAACAACCTCAAGTTTGGTTGGCTCGACCTATTGTTTCAGCATTTGAGTAAATAAAAAACCGAGTGTCGGTATTAATTCGATACTCGGTTTTTTATCTTCAAAATAATTTACTGAATTTTCAATCAATTAGCCATTTCAGACAAGAATTTGATACGTACAAGACGTATTTCTTCTTCTGTGTAATCTCCACCCAATTCTTCTATAGCATCTTCCAAATCGTCTGTTTCAGATTCTTTGAAATATTCATAGATATCTTCGATATGATCTTCGTCGATTACATCATTCAAGAAATAGTCGATATTGATACGTGTTCCTGAATATACGATAGCTTCAATTTCATCAAGCAATTCAGAGAACTCAAGACCTTTAGTCATTGCAATGTCATCGAGAGCAACTTTACGGTCAATACTCTGTACGATCCAAACCTTAAGTTTTGATTTATTTGCAACAGTGCGAACTCTCAAATCTTCCGGACGTTCAATTTCGTTTTCTTCGACATGACGCTTGATAAGAGCTACGAATTCTTCTCCGTATCGTTTTGCTTTTCCAGCTCCCACACCAGGGATATTTTGCAACTCTTCGATTGTGACAGGGTAAGTAGTAGCCATAGCTTCCAATGAAGGATCCTGGAAAATAACGAAAGGAGGCACTTCAAGACGCTTTGACAGCTTCTTGCGCAAGTCTTTCATCATAGAATACAATACAGGATCGACAGCGCATGAAGCTCCGCCTTTAATAGGAACTTCTTCAACCTCTTCTTCAAATTCGTTGTCTTCGGTTATCTTGAATGAAACAGGCTTTTTCATGAACTCTTTACCCTTAGGTGTTATTTTGAGCAAGCCATAGTTTTCAATGTCTTTAGTAAGATAGCCGGCAATCAGAGCCTGACGGATAACGGCATTCCATGTTTTGTCATCTTCATCCTGTCCTGAACCGAATATTTCCAACTCATTATGTTTGTATGATTGGATTTCAGAAGTTTCATTTCCAACCAACATATTTACAATGTAGTCTGCCTTAAATTTTTCCTTCAAAGTGCTGACTACTTCCAACACTGCACTCAATAATTCTTTTGCTTCCACTTGTTTCTTAGGATTCAAACAGTTATCACAACTACCACAATTATCTTCCAAATATTCTTCACCAAAGTAGTGAAGTAAGACTTTTCTACGGCATACAGAAGTTTCTGCATATGCTGCAGTTTCCATCAGCAATTGTTTGCCGATTTCCTGTTCAGCTACAGGTTTGCCCTGCATGAACTTTTCCAGTTTCTGCAAATCTTTGTAAGCGTAGAAAGCTAAACAATGTCCTTCTCCTCCGTCACGCCCTGCACGTCCTGTTTCCTGATAATATCCTTCAAGGCTTTTAGGAATGTCATAATGAATTACATATCTGACATCTGGTTTGTCAATACCCATACCAAAAGCTATAGTTGCAACTATAACATCAACCTGTTCCATAAGGAAAGCATCCTGGTTTGCTGAACGGACTTGAGAGTCCATACCTGCGTGATAAGGCAAAGCCTTTATTCCATTCGCTTTCAGGATATCCGCAAATTCCTCAACTTTTTTTCTGCTAAGGCAATATACTATACCGGATTTTCCTTCATGAGACTTGATGAATTTTATGATATCACGGTCAACATTAGCCGTTTTCGGACGAACTTCATAATACAAATTAGTGCGATTGAACGACGATTTGAACACTGTAGCTTCAGTCATTCCAAGGTTTTTCTGAATGTCATGCTGAACTTTAGGTGTTGCCGTAGCAGTCAATGCTATCAACGGACGCTTACCTATTTCGTTGATTATAGGTCTTATCTTTCTATATTCCGGGCGGAAATCATGTCCCCATTCAGAAATACAGTGAGCTTCGTCAACAGCATAGAAAGATATTTTTACCTGACGCAGGAAATCCACATTATCCTCTTTTGTAAGTGACTCCGGAGCCACATATAATAATTTAGTTTTTCCTGCCAGAATATCTTCCTTGACTTGGTCTATCGCAGATTTATTCAATGAGGAATTGATGAAATGAGCCACACCATCTTCTTCACTGAAGTTTCGCATGGCATCAACCTGATTTTTCATCAGAGCTATCAGAGGTGATATAACAATGGCTGTTCCTTCCATCAGCAAAGACGGAAGCTGGTAGCACAAAGATTTACCACCACCTGTAGGCATCAGAACGAATGTATCATTCCCTGCCAACACGTTTTCTATTATAGCCTTTTGATTTCCTTTGAAAGTATCAAAACCAAAATGTTTTTTAAGCTCCTCTGTCAAATTATCTTTTTTTGCCATACTAGTATTAATTTAGAGAATAGGTTTACATTATGAAACTTGCAGACGGTTGACATCTGCTTTTTCAAATTGTTCTTTAGCAAAATCCAATGTTACTGCCAGTTCCTTTTCTCCGGTTGATGGCATTTTAAACATTGGTTCCATCATTATAGCTTCTACGATAGAACGTAGACCTCTGGCTCCCAACTTAAACTCTAATGCTTTATCAACGATGAAATCCAAAGCTTCTTCTGTGAAAGATAGCTTGATATCGTCCATTTCAAAGAGTTTAATATATTGTTTGATAATTGAATTCTTAGGCTCAGTTAGAATACGGCGTAATGCATCTCTGTCCAAAGGATTCAAATGTGTAAGAATCGGCAAACGTCCGATTATTTCTGGAATAAGACCGAAAGATTTCAAATCTGTCGGTGTTATATACTTGAGGAAATTTTCTTTGTCAACCTGAGCTGTTTTGCTTGCAGATGCATAACCTACAACTCTGGTATTCAATCTTTGAGCAATTTTCTTCTCAATACCGTCGAAAGCTCCTCCACAAATAAACAGGATATTCTTTGTGTTTACCGGAATCATCTTCTGCTCAGGATGTTTACGTCCACCCTGTGGCGGAACATTAACAACTGTTCCTTCAAGAAGTTTTAGTAATCCCTGCTGTACGCCTTCACCGCTTACGTCACGTGTGATTGACGGGTTGTCACCTTTACGTGCAATCTTATCTATTTCGTCAATAAATACAATACCTCGTTCAGCAGCAGCTACATCGTAATCGGCAGCCTGGAGCAGACGTGTCAGAATACTTTCAATATCTTCACCCACATATCCTGCCTGAGTAAGCACTGTTGCGTCAGCTATAGCAAAAGGAACATGAAGCATTTTAGCAATAGTACGAGCCATCAATGTCTTTCCTGTACCAGTTGTTCCTACCATGATGATATTTGACTTTTCGATTTCAACATCATCATCTGTAACCTTCTGTATTAATCTTTTATAGTGATTATATACAGAAACAGACATATATCTCTTTGCTTCGTCCTGTCCTATGATATATTGGTCAAGAAATGCTTTTATATCTTCCGGCTTCGGTAAATCTTCTTTATTAAGATTAAAGTCGTCGTTTTTCATATTTCCCAGCTGTTCCTGTACGATGTGATATGCCTGGCTGGCACATTCTTCGCAAATACAGCCGTTCAATCCGTTTATCAAGAGTTTTACGTCTCTCTTGCTACGACCACAGAAAGTACAATTATCGCCCATTTTGGCCATAGTCAAAATTATTTACGTATCAAAATATCATCAATCATACCATATTCCTTAGCTTCCGCTGCAGTCATCCAGAAGTCGCGGTCGCTGTCGCGTTCAACATCCTCGAAAGGTTTCCCTGAATGATTAGATATGATAGTGTACAATTCTTTCTTAACTCTCAAAATTTCACGGGCAGTAATTTCAATATCTGATGCCTGTCCCTGCACTCCACCAAGAGGCTGGTGTATCATAACTCTTGAGTGTTGTAGTGCAAAACGTTTGCCTTTTGCTCCGGCAACAAGCAATACTGATGCCATTGAGGCTGCAATACCTGTACAGATAGTAGAAACATCTGAACCAATGAACTGCATAGTGTCATAAATACCATAACCGGCATATACTGAACCACCAGGTGAATTGATGTATATGGAAATATCTTTTCCTGGATCTGATGAATCAAGATAAAGTAACTGTGCCTGGATGACGTTTGCTGTATAATCATCAATCTGAGTTCCCAAGAAGATTATACGATCCATCATCAGACGAGAGAAGACATCCATCTGAGCAACATTAAGCTGGCGCTCTTCAATGATAGTCGGAGAAATATAACTGCTTGTTATATTCATATAACTGTCAAGCGCTGTTCCGCTCATGCCCAAATGTTTTGTAGCATATTTTCTAAAATCGTTCATATATATGTATTATAGTTTATCTCGTTTTATCACAAAGGTAACACTAAGTTTCGCCGGATAATTTTTGCTTGTTGATGCCTCCGGCAGGTTTCGGAATATCAGGAATATATTTTCCCGTGATTTCTTTTTTTTCGTTGGTTTTGTATATAAAAACAGAAAGAAGGGACTTCTCTCTTGTCTGCCCAACGGATAAACAAAGTTATAAATAAATTTTTAAATGATACAACTTATTTTCTATCCGTCAAGAGATTTTTTTCGAGAGAAATCCCTTCCTATTCAGATATGAAGTCAATACAAATTTGTATTATGCTTCAAAAAGTTTTGCGAATTCTTCTGCGCTAACTTCCTTAACTTCCAAGTTAACCTGTTCTTTCAACCAACCTGCAAGTTTTTCTTCGATAGCACGGTCGATAACGTTCTGCAATGTCTGCTTGTTTTTCAACATGTCTTTAGCATAGTTGTCAAGAACATCTTCTGGAACTGACAACATTCCATACTGTGCAAACTGAGCTTTAGCAACACGTTTAGCGAAGCCTTCCAAGTCAGCATCTTCAACTTTCAAACCATTGTTCTTAACCAATGTTTCTTTGATCAGGTGGTAAGTAAGGTCTTTGATGATTGTTGGATAATCTTCATCGATCTTTTCTTTAGTGTTCTTTTCGTTAGCTGCAAGCAACCAGCGTTTCAAGATGTCTTCAGCAAACTGCAATTCGCCAGCTTTCTGAACCAAAATATCACGAGCGTCAGTCAAGAACTTGAAGTCGCTCTGTGGAGTGAACTGTTCAGCCAAAGCTTCACGGATTTTGTCTTTGAATTCTTCTTCGCTAGTTACGATATTTTCACCGAACACTTTGTCATACAATTCCTGATTCAATTCAGCATTCTTATGACGAGTGATGTCTGTGATTTCGAAGCTGAAATCAGCTGTTGTTTCAGCAACTTTTGATTTTTCGATTTTCAACAAAGAAGCAATTTCAGCTTCAGCTCCTTCGAATGCTTTGTTTACGTTGAATACAACAACTGCATTCTTCTTAGCACCGATGAATTTAGCTTTTTCTTCTTCGTTCTTGATATATAATGGCATCAACACTGCGTTTTCAACAACGATACCACCTTCTTTTGGCTGACCGTTTTCCAATTCAGCGATTGTACCTTTAACCAAGTCTTTTTCTTCAACTTCTTCAACGCTATCATATGAACCGAAGTTAGCTGTATAAGCTTCAATCTGCTTGTTCAGCATATCTTCGTCGATTTTAACCTGATAGTAAGTCAACTTGTCTTCTTTTGTCATTTCAACGTTGATAACCGGAGCAAATGCTACGTCAAAGTTGAATACGAATTCTTCCTGAGTGTCGAAGTTGATTTCAGACTGCTCAGTTTCGTTTGGCATTGGTTCACCCAAGATGTTCAAGTTGTTTTCACGGATATATTTGAACAAGTTTTCAGAAATAAGTTTGTTTACTTCTTCAACAAGTACATGCTTACCGTACATTTTTTTAACCATGCCCATAGGAACCATACCTTTACGGAAACCAGGCATATTAGCTTTCTGACGCAAATTACGCAAGCTCTTTTCTACATTAGCTTCGTAGTCAGCTTTCACTATTTCTAACTTCACGATACCACGAACAGCATCGTTGTTAATAAGAGAAACGTTCATTCTGAATGATTTATTTAATTAATGATTTGTATCCAATTTTAGGTTGCAAAATTAGAGTTAATCTTTCAATCTAGCAAATTGTTTGCTTAAATTGTTGCCTTAAGGAAGTATTTATACTTATATTTGCCAATAAAAAATGTTATAAT
The DNA here is from genome assembly GCF_056640935.1 of Parabacteroides sp. KHUB-01. Classification (NCBI taxonomy): domain Bacteria; kingdom Pseudomonadati; phylum Bacteroidota; class Bacteroidia; order Bacteroidales; family Tannerellaceae; genus Parabacteroides; species Parabacteroides sp. KHUB-01. The sequence continues at coordinate 2,919,144 of NZ_CM153256.1, forward strand.
ATGTATATGAAAGGTATGTTTGCCGGGCTGTCTGCTGTCAGACAGATAGGAGTTCTTTTGTTGTTAGTATTGTTTGGCAGTATTATTTCTTCAATCATAAGTTTGGGGTTGTTTTGGCTTATTTGGGGGTTCGATGCTAGTATATATCAAACGCCTGATGGAATGAGGCTTGTGCAGTTCTTCTCTGCTGTCGGCACGTTTCTTTTCCCGGCGATTGCATTCTCATACCTTTGTACTGATAATTGGAAATCTTCTCTTTCTATATCTAAAGCGCCAGGTGTTGAAGTTTCAATACTTGTCATCATCAGTATGTTTCTGTTGTCGCCTGTAATAAATCTGACAGCAATGTTGAACCAGAGCCTCGAATTGCCCGAATGGATGTCGGAGATTGAAAACTGGATGATTACACAAGAAGAAAACGCAAAACAGATTACAGACATTCTTTTAGGCACTAAAGGTATAGTCCCTTTTATTTCTAACATTATAGTAATAGCTCTTACTGCAGCTGTAACAGAAGAAATGATGTTCCGAGGAGCTTTGTCAGACGCATTGGCAAAATTCAGTATAAGTCACCATGCAGTTATATGGATGTCTGCAATATTATTCAGCGCATTTCATCTGCAATTCTATGGTTTCATTCCACGAATGCTTCTTGGGGCATATTTCGGATATCTGTTGTTATGGAGTAAAAATATGTGGCTGCCGATAATAGCTCATTTTACAAATAATGCTACAGCTGTAATAGGAATGTCTTGCGATAGCTTGAAAAACAACGAATATATAACAGGAGAGATTTCTGATCAGCATCTTACCGGCTACATAGTAACCGGTATTGCTTTTCTTTTTCTGTTCTATATGATATGCATAAGGATAAAAAGCAGTACTTCTAAAGACTGATTACAAATCTTTCTTACGCAATATAAAGTCTTTACCCAAATATTTCTCACGAACAATTTCGTTTTCGGCAAGCTGTTCTGCAGTTCCCTGGAAAAGAACCTTTCCTTCGAAAAGCAGATAAGCTCTGTCGCAGATACTCAATGTTTCATACACGTTGTGGTCTGTGATAAGGATTCCGATATTCCTGTGTTTCAGTTTAGCCACGATACTCTGAATATCCTGAACAGCAATTGGGTCCACACCGGCAAAAGGTTCGTCAAGCATGATAAACTTTGGGTTGATAGCCAGACAGCGGGCAATTTCTGCACGTCGGCGTTCACCTCCGGAAAGCTGGTCTCCTAAATTCTTGCGAACTTTGTGCAAACCAAATTCTGTTAACAGACTTTCCAGTTTCTCGGCTTGGTATTCTTTTGTTGTGTCAGTCATTTCCAATACAGAGCGAATATTGTCTTCAACTGTCATTTTTCTGAAAATGGAAGCTTCCTGAGCCAAATAACCGATACCGTTTCTGGCACGCATATAAACCGGATATTTGGTTATTTCCTTGTCATTAAGGAATATTTTTCCGGCATTGGGAGTGACAAGCCCAACTGTCATATAGAAAGTGGTTGTTTTTCCGGCTCCATTAGGACCAAGCAATCCAACAATCTCACCTTGTTTCACATTGATTGAAACGTGATTGACAACTGTACGGGTTCTATATTTTTTTACCAAATCCTCCGTGCGGAGTATCATTTGTTCTTCCATAGATCTTTCATTATTCATGTTTGCAAAGAAACGGAAATAAATATGTTTGTGCAAATCAAATCTTAAAAATCGGCAATTATCTAATTTATTTGATTTAATGTCTTAACTTTGCCAATTGAAATGAAAAGAAAAATCAATACTTATATTGATTTGCAATTTTAGAAAATATGTAGTTAAAGTGTTGAGTCGTTTGGAATTTTCTTCTCAACACGAAAACTAAAAACTCAAAAGAATCTTTCAGAACAAAGAAACGAATATAACAATGAACAAAGCTTTACACAGAATGGGTGAATATGTGCTTTTGATGAAAAAGTGCATCACCATACCGGATAGATGGAGCATGTTTTTCAAGCAGCTCATAAAGGAAATTTACAAACTTGGAGTAGATTCACTTTGGATAGTCGTCATTATTTCAGTTTTTATCGGAACAGTAATTGCTATTCAGATTTCTTTGAATATCAGTTCTCCTCTTATTCCTAAGTTTACCATAGGTTATACAACCCGTGAAATTATCTTGCTGGAATTTTCTTCTTCAATTATGTGTCTTATTCTTGCTGGTAAGGTTGGTAGTAATATTGCATCTGAAATTGGAACAATGCGAGTAACCGAGCAGATTGATGCAATGGAAATAATGGGAGTAAACTCTGCAAATTTCCTGATTTTGCCTAAAATGGCTGGTATGATGATTTTTATCCCGGTGTTGGTAATATTCAGTATGTTTACTGGTATTCTTGGAGGTATTGCAGCAAGTTATTCTACTGGCACAGGTATGACTCCAGCTTCTTTCGAATACGGATTGCAATTCTATTTCAATCAGTTCTATATTTGGTATTCCATTATAAAATCTGTGGTTTATGCCTTTATAATATCTTCAATAGCATCATATTTCGGATATTATGTAAAAGGAGGAGCTCTTGAAGTCGGTAAGGCAAGTACGAATGCCGTGGTTATGAGTAGTATAATGATTTTGCTTGCCGACGTTGTTTTGACACACTTAATGCTGACATAAAATGATTGAAGTAAAAAATATTATAAAGTCTTTTGAGGGAAGAACCGTCTTGAAGAATATAAGCACGGTTTTTGAAGACGGAAAAACCAATCTTATTATCGGACGAAGTGGTTCCGGAAAAACTGTAATGATTAAAAATATCATTGGATTGATGATGCCGGATTCAGGAGAAATCCTTTATGACGGACGCAATCTTACAGGAATGGGTAAAAAGGAGCTTAAGAGTTTGCGCCGTGAAATGGGTATGCTTTTTCAGGGCTCTGCCTTATTCGACAGTATGACTGTTTTGGAAAACGTAATGTTCCCTTTGGATATGTTTTCTAATGATTCAGCAGCCGAGAGGTTGAAACGTGCGGAGTTTTGCCTTGACAGAGTTAATCTGTCTGAAGCGGGACATCTGTATCCGTCTGAAATCAGTGGTGGTATGATGAAACGTGCAGCCATTGCTCGTGCCATTGCTCTGAATCCTAAATATCTTTTCTGTGATGAGCCAAACTCCGGTCTTGACCCTAAAACCTCATTGGTAATAGATGATTTGATTCATGATATTACTGTCGAATATAATATGACGACCATTATTAACACCCACGATATGAACTCCGTAATGAATATCGGAGATAATATAGTATTTATAAAGGAAGGTGTCAAAGAATGGCAAGGAACAAAAGAAGATGTTATCACATCAAACAACCAGGCTCTTAATGATTTTATTTTTGCATCAGACTTGTTCAGGAAAGTCAAGGAGGTTGAAGAGAAAGAACTGAATGATGAAAAGCGAAAATGAACTGATTGAACTTGTAAATAACGGAGATAAAACTGCTTTTGATTATATTTATAAACGATACGCTCCTCGATTAAAACGATATGCGTATCGTTTTACACAAGATACATCTGCGTCAGAAGACATAATCCAGGAATGTTTCACTGCATTTTGGGAAAGGAGAGAGGAAATAAAATCTGTCGCTCTCACATCTTTGCTATTCACCATAGTAAGGAATACATGTATTAATTATCTGAAGCACAAAGAACTGTTGACAACAGAAAACCTTGAATATCTGAAAAATCTTGAAGGCGAGGAAAGGTTGTATAATCACGATTTCGAATTCAATCCAGAATCTTCCATTGTGTATAATGAATTGTTGTCGCAAGTAAATTCCATAATACCCCAATTACCCGAAAGATGCCGCGAAGTCTTTATATTAAGCAGGATGAAAGGTTTGAAAAACAGAGAAATTGCAGATAAGCTTAATATATCCACTACAGCTGTAGAAAAACATATATCCAAAGCAATACAATTTTTTAAGAGCAAGCTTGAACGTTAAGTGCTTCAAATTAATATTTGCGATTCAGAATCTCCGAATATATTACTGCCTTTTTTAGTTCATCACTGTCCAAAGCAAAATCGTTGTCTGAAATGTTTGATTCGGGAAAATCTTCAAAAGGCTTGCTCTTTACATTATTATATGTATTATTTTCGTAATTATATGTTTCCTGTAAAGTTGTATTAGGTTTTTGCTCCACAGTTTTGCGCGTGTTTTTACGTTTTCTTTGTGGAAAATCCTGGCTCGTTTCATTTTGCGGCAATTCATTCTCGTTATTTTCTGTGTCGAAAACATCTGTTTCAACATCAGGAAACTCTGACTTTTTTACTGATTTCTGCATTTTTGATGTCATATAGCTGCCCACGGCAAATATGATCAAAAATATAATGAACATTAAATCGCCTATGTAATCCATAACTTTGATTAATTTTGTAGCAAAATATAGTAAAAGGCGAGTTCATGGCAAAATAAAAACTTGTTTTTGTTTTTGATATGCCGAGTTTCACCCTGTATCGTACAAATATAGTGAAAGGCGAGTGGAGAGCAAAATAAAAAACTAGTTTTTGATTTTGCTATTCCGAACTGCATTCTATATTATCCCAATATAACAGATATTATTTACATTAAATATATGAAAAAGAAGATTTATTGTGAGAATATATATAAAATGAAAAAGGAGTAACTTCACAGCCACCCCTTTCTCTATTAACCAAAACCTTAACTATGAAAAAATTTACGTTTTTCTGATGCAAATATGATGTAATTTTTTTTATTCACCAAATATTTGAAAAGAAAAAATTGATATAAATCATTATTTAACTTTTATTTACTAAAATGATGGATGAATTAAAGGATGTAGACTTAAAATCTACTACCAATCAGACAAGAAAATTGTTTATTGAGACTTATGGTTGTCAGATGAATGTTGCTGACAGTGAGGTCGTTGCTTCAGTAATGCAAATGGCAGGTTATGAGATGACAGAGAACATTGAAGATGCCGATGCAATTTTTGTAAATACTTGCTCTGTTCGTGACAATGCTGAGCAAAAAATTTACGGACGCCTTCAGTATTTTCATTCTTTGAGAAAAAAGAAGAAAGATTTGATTGTCGGCGTTCTTGGTTGTATGGCTGAAAGAGTAAAAGAAAAACTTTTGGAAGAATACAATGTAAATTTGGTTGTCGGTCCTGATTCTTACATGGACTTGCCTAATTTGATTGGTGCAGCTGAGCGTGGTGAGAAAGCTATCAATGTAGAATTGTCAACACAGGAAACATACAAGGATGTGCTTCCATTGAAGCTTCCGGGACTTCATATCTCCGGTTTCGTATCTATAATGAGAGGTTGCAATAATTTCTGTACATATTGTATCGTTCCTTATACTCGAGGAAGAGAACGTAGCCGTGACGTGGATAGCATTCTTAATGAAATAAGAGATATGCGTGAGAAAGGTTTCCGTGAAGTGACGCTTCTCGGACAGAATGTCAACTCTTATTCTTTCGAAAAAGATGGTGTAACTGTGAATTTCCCGATGCTTCTTGAAAAAGTGGCAAACGAAGCTCCTAATATGCGAATAAGATTTGTTACTTCGCATCCTAAGGATATGAGCGACGAAACTCTGAGGGTTATTGCTGCACATAATAATATATGTAAGTATATTCATCTTCCTGCTCAGTCTGGTAGCTCTAAGATATTGAAAGTGATGAACCGAAAATACACGCGTGAATGGTATCTTGACCGTATTGCGGCTATCAGGAGAATTGTTCCTGATTGTGCAATCTCTACAGATTTGTTCTGTGGTTTCCATTCCGAAACAGAAGAAGACTATCAGGAGACACTTTCTCTTATGCGTGAAGTAGGCTATGATAGTGCATATCTCTTCAAATATTCAGAACGTCCGGGAACGTATGCGGCAAAACATCTCGAAGACAATGTCCCGGAAGATGTGAAAGTAAGACGCCTTCAGGGTATGATAGATTTGCAAAACAAACTCTCCGAAGAAAGTAACAAAAGAGATATAGGTAAAACTTTCGAAGTGCTTGTCGAAGGTTTCTCCAAACGTTCACGCGAGCAATTGTTTGGCAGAACAAGTCAGAACAAAGTAGTTATTTTCGACAAAGGAGATTATAAGGTAGGTCAATTTGTAAATGTCAGAGTTACGGGTGCAACTTCTGCAACTTTGTTTGGCGAACCAATAAGCGAATAATATAAAAATCTTCGACGGGAAATTCTATAAGGGAATTTCCCGTTTTTTATATGAATATCCTTAAAACACTTTTTTTCTTTATAAAAATCAAAAAGTTTTCTCTAATACTATTTAATCTTAAAAATAAATATCGACTTCTTTCTTTTTGCTCTTTATTACTATATTTAGGCAATTGTAGAACCATTAAATCTGTCATTATGATAATAGGAGTTCCAAAAGAAATCAAGAACAATGAGAATCGAGTTGCTCTGACTCCTTCAGGAGTAAAAGAGCTGGTTAAAAGAGGTCACACTGTATATGTGCAACACACAGCCGGTGAAAACAGTGGATTCCCTGATGGCGACTATTTGTCTGCCGGTGCTCAGATTCTCCCTTCCATTGAAGATGTATATGCAATTGCTGAAATGATTGTGAAAGTGAAAGAACCAATCAGCAGTGAATACAATCTGGTTCGTAAAGGACAAATATTATTCACCTATTTCCATTTTGCTTCAGAAAAAGCGTTGACTCTGGCTATGATGGAGAGTGGTGCTACGTGTATAGCTTATGAAACTGTTGAGGCTCCCGACCACAGTCTTCCTCTTCTTGTTCCTATGAGCGAAGTTGCCGGACGAATGTCTGTTCAGGAAGGTGCTCGCTTCTTGGAAAAACCTCAAGGCGGAAATGGTTTGTTGTTAGGTGGAGTTCCTGGTGTAAAGCCAGGAAAAGTATTGGTTCTTGGTGGAGGTGTGGTTGGTCATAATGCTGCTCTTATGGCAGCAGGATTGGGAGCCGATGTTACTATAGCAGATATTTCTTTGCCGCGTCTTCGCTATCTTGCCGATACAATGCCTAAGAACGTCAAAACAATGTATTCGTCAACATATAATATAGAGCAGGAATTACCGACTACCGACCTTGTTATTGGTGCCGTTCTTATCCCCGGAGCAAAAGCTCCTCATTTGGTAAATCGTGAAATGCTTAAGCTGATGCGTCCGGGAAGTGTCCTTGTTGATGTGGCTATCGACCAGGGCGGATGTTTTGAAACTTCACATCCAACAACTCACGCCGAGCCGGTTTTTGTCGAAGAAAATATTTTGCATTATTGTGTCGCAAATATTCCTGGAGCTGTTCCCCGTACATCTACATTGGCTTTGACAAATGCAACTCTTCCTTATGTACTGAAACTTGCTGATATGGGTTGGGAAAAAGCTCTTGAATCTGACCCGGGTTTCAAGCTGGGGCTTAACATCGTTGATGGCAAGATTGTTTATCCGGCTGTGGCTGAGGCTTTCGGGTTGGAATGTTGCAGTATTTGATATATTATTTTGTTTATTAGAGTCTGGTTAGAGTTTTAAAATAGACTTATCTAATTAATAATTCTAGGTTTAGCAAAGTAATATGTTTGTTTAATATATATTCAAATATCGGCTCACCTAGGTGGTTCAATTGATTCACCTAGGTGAGCTAATCAATCCACCTAGGTGAGCTGATTGAATCACCTAGGTGAGCTGATATTTTTTATTAATATGATTGTACTAGTTTATGTTAAGAAACAAAGAACTTAATGTTATAATGAGACTATGTAGTCAAGTATTAGAGAAACTTTTCTCTTTTACTAAGATATCTTTATAAAATCTATAATACTTATTTTATCGTTTCCCTCGTAAACTTATCCCCTAAAAAAACTTTCATTTCTATTCCTCTGATAATCAGTAAAACTTAAAAATAATTTAAAAATTCTTCCCAAAATATTTTGCAGATTCAAAAATCCGTTCTACTTTTGCACCCGCAATCGAGAGAGATGCGGTAGTCAACATGATGAAGAGGTAAAGGAAAGTGATTCTGTCAGAGATAGGTGAGGTTGGTGAATCCAAGCGAAATTCCGAAAGCTGAAGAAAAAAAATAAAAAAAACTTCCGAAAAAATTTGGAAGATTAAAATAAAAGTTCTTACCTTTGCAACCGCAATCAAAAATAACGATAGCGACTAAGTTCTTTGAAAATATTACATATATCAACAAGTAGTACAAGTATTTTGAGAATAAATACCGTCAATACTTGATAAATCGAGAAGTAACGGAATCTTGAGCATAAGACATAAACAATTTATAACAACGAAGAGTTTGATCCTGGCTCAGGATGAACGCTAGCGACAGGCTTAACACATGCAAGTCGAGGGGCAGCGGGATAGTTGGCTTGCCAACTATTGCCGGCGACCGGCGCACGGGTGAGTAACGCGTATGCAACTTACCTATCAGAGGGGGATAGCTCATCGAAAGATGAATTAATACCGCATAAAACAGGGGTCCCGCATGGGAATATTTGTTAAAGATTCATCGCTGATAGATAGGCATGCGTTCCATTAGGCAGTTGGCGGGGTAACGGCCCACCAAACCGACGATGGATAGGGGTTCTGAGAGGAAGGTCCCCCACACTGGTACTGAGACACGGACCAGACTCCTACGGGAGGCAGCAGTGAGGAATATTGGTCAATGGACGGAAGTCTGAACCAGCCAAGTCGCGTGAAGGATGAAGGTTCTATGGATTGTAAACTTCTTTTATAGGGGAATAAAAAATTCCACGTGTGGGATCTTGTATGTACCCTATGAATAAGCATCGGCTAACTCCGTGCCAGCAGCCGCGGTAATACGGAGGATGCGAGCGTTATCCGGATTTATTGGGTTTAAAGGGTGCGTAGGTGGTCTTTTAAGTCAGCGGTGAAAGTTTGTGGCTTAACCATAAAATTGCCATTGATACTGGGAGACTTGAGTGTGTTTGAGGTAGGCGGAATGCGTAGTGTAGCGGTGAAATGCATAGATATTACGCAGAACTCCGATTGCGAAGGCAGCTTACTAAACCATAACTGACACTGAAGCACGAAAGCGTGGGTATCGAACAGGATTAGATACCCTGGTAGTCCACGCAGTAAACGATGATTACTAGGAGTTTGCGATATAATGTAAGCTCTACAGCGAAAGCGTTAAGTAATCCACCTGGGGAGTACGCCGGCAACGGTGAAACTCAAAGGAATTGACGGGGGCCCGCACAAGCGGAGGAACATGTGGTTTAATTCGATGATACGCGAGGAACCTTACCCGGGTTTGAACGCAGGGGGACCGGTCAGGAAACTGACTTTCTAGCAATAGCCGCTTGCGAGGTGCTGCATGGTTGTCGTCAGCTCGTGCCGTGAGGTGTCGGCTTAAGTGCCATAACGAGCGCAACCCTTGCCGTTAGTTACTAACAAGTAAAGTTGAGGACTCTAGCGGGACTGCCAGCGTAAGCTGTGAGGAAGGCGGGGATGACGTCAAATCAGCACGGCCCTTACATCCGGGGCGACACACGTGTTACAATGGCGTGGACAAAGAGTTGCGACCTGGCGACAGGGAGCTAATCTCGAAACCACGTCTCAGTTCGGATCGGAGTCTGCAACTCGACTCCGTGAAGCTGGATTCGCTAGTAATCGCGCATCAGCCATGGCGCGGTGAATACGTTCCCGGGCCTTGTACACACCGCCCGTCAAGCCATGGGAGCCGGGAGTACCTGAAGTCTGTAACCGCAAGGAACGGCCTAGGGTAAAACTGGTGACTGGGGCTAAGTCGTAACAAGGTAGCCGTACCGGAAGGTGCGGCTGGAACACCTCCTTTCTGGAGCGAGAGTTTCCGTGAAGATTATCAAGTGGTATTGAATCTCCACTTGTACTACGGTTGGATATATGAAAAAAAGATAGAAAAAGAGAAAGATGAAGCTGGGAAACCGGCAAAGTTGACAGTCCTATAGCTCAGTTGGTTAGAGCGCTACACTGATAATGTAGAGGTCGGCAGTTCAACTCTGCCTGGGACTACTCCGGAAAGAAACGATGAAAAATTTCTTTCCTTTTTATTTGCGGAAAAGAAAAAAGTTTCATACCTTTGCAGCCGCAAATGAAAAAACGGGGGATTAGCTCAGCTGGCTAGAGCATCTGCCTTGCACGCAGAGGGTCAACGGTTCGAATCCGTTATTCTCCACATAGCCTTGAAAAAGGTATAAGATCTTTGACATGTTGGACGATAAAGAGAAAGTTTTTAAAAAGTAGAGCAAGCTTAAGATATATCAATCCGGTACGTTGATGTACCAGATAAGGAAAAGTAAGCAAGGGCAGACGGTGGATGCCTTGGCTCTCGGAGGCGAAGAAGGACGTGATAAGCTGCGAAAAGCCCGGGGGAGATGCAAATAATCCCTGATCCCGGGATCTCCGAATGGGGCAACCCGGCAGGTTGAAGACCTGCCATCTCGTTAGAGAAGCGAACGCGGGGAACTGAAACATCTAAGTACCCGTAGGAAGAGAAAACAAAAGTGATTCCGCAAGTAGTGGCGAGCGAACGCGGAACAGCCCAAACCGATGTTGTCTAGGCAATATCGGGGTAGTAGGACCACGCTGTGGCAAGAAATTATCGAAGTAGAACGTTTTGGAAAGAACGGCCAAAGACGGTGACAGCCCGGTATACGAATCGATAACGAAGCCTAGTGGAATCCTGAGTAGCGCGGGACACGAGAAATCCTGTGTGAATCAGCGGGGCCCATCCCGTAAGGCTAAATACTCCCGAGAGACCGATAGCGAACCAGTACTGTGAAGGAAAGGTGAAAAGAACCTCGAACAGAGGAGTGAAATAGACCCTGAACCCGTCTGCCTACAAGCGGTCGGAGCAGCTTCGTGCTGTGACGGCGTGCCTTTTGCATAATGAACCTACGAGTTACTTTCAGTGGCAAGGTTAAGTAATTAAGTTACGGAGCCGAAGCGAAAGCGAGTCTTAATAGGGCGTTATAGTCACTGGGAGTAGACGCGAAACCAAGTGATCTACCCTTGGCCAGGATGAAGGTTGGGTAACACCAACTGGAGGTCCGAATGGGTATACGTTGAAAAGTGTTCCAATGAGCTGAGGGTAGGGGTGAAAGGCTAATCAAACTTGGAGATAGCTCGTACTCCCCGAAATGCATTTAGGTGCAGCCTGTGGTTAGTATAACATGAGGTAGAGCGACTGATTGGATGCGAGGGCTTCACCGCCTATCAAGTCCAGATAAACTCCGAATGCGTGTTATATATTGCCATGGAGTGAGGGCATGGGTGCTAAGGTCCATGTCCGAGAGGAGAAGAATCCAGACCACCTGCTAAGGTCCCCAAATAATAGTTAAGTTGAACTAACGAAGTCAGATTGCAGAGACAGCTAGGATGTTGGCTTGGAAGCAGCCATTCATTTAAAGAGTGCGTAACAGCTCACTAGTCGAGGAGTTTGGCGTGGATAATAATCGGGCATAAAACTATTTACCGAAGCAGTGGATCTCGTAAGAGATGGTAGGGGAGCATTCCGGCGGCGCTGAAGATAGAGGATGACCTTTGTTGGAGCTTCCGGAAAAGCAAATGTAGGTATAAGTAACGATAAAGGAGGTGAGAAACCTCCTCGCCGAAAGACTAAGGTTTCCTGATCAACGTTAATCGGATCAGGGTAAGTCGGGACCTAAGGATAAGCCGAACGGCGAAGCCGATGGAAGAAACGGTTAATATTCCGTTACTACTTTATGGAGTGACGTGGAGACGGAGAAGTGACAGTCCTGCCGGCTGACGGAATAGCCGGTTGAAGGGTGTAGATTAAGATTTCTGTAGGCAAATCCGCAGAGAGAGTCGAACCTGACAGTATGCCGCGTACTTGTACAAGGCAAAATGGATGTAACCATGCTCCCTAGAAAATCCGCTAAACATATTCATGAAGTACCCGTACCACAAACGGACACACGTAGTTGGGTTGAAAATACTGAGGCGCTCGAGTGAGTCACGGTTAAGGAACTAGGCAAAATGGTCCTGTAACTTCGGGATAAAGGACGCCTGCTTCGGCAGGCCGCAGAGAATAGGCCCAGGCGACTGTTTAACAAAAACACATGGCTGTGCGAAATAGTTAACATGAAGTATACAGCCTGACACCTGCCCGGTGCTGGAAGGTTAAGAGGAGATGTCATCGCAAGAGAAGCATTGAATTGAAGCCCCAGTAAACGGCGGCCGTAACTATAACGGTCCTAAGGTAGCGAAATTCCTTGTCGGGTAAGTTCCGACCTGCACGAATGGTGTAACGATCTGGGCACTGTCTCAACCGTGAGCTCGGTGAAATTGTAGTATCGGTGAAGATGCCGATTACCCGCGATGGGACGAAAAGACCCCGTGAACCTTTACTATAGCTTTACATTGAATTTGGGCACTTGATGTGTAGGATAGGTCGGAGGCTAAGAAGCAGGTACGCCAGTATTTGTGGAGCCGTCGTTGAAATACGACCCTTTGATTGTTTGAATTCTAACCCGCAGAAGCGGGGACACTGTATGGTGGGTAGTTTGACTGGGGTGGTCGCCTCCAAAAGCGTAACGGAGGCTTCTAAAGGTACCCTCAGACCGATTGGTAACCGGTCGCAGAGTGTAATGGCATAAGGGTGCTTGACTGGGAGACATACAAGTCGATCAGGTAGGAAACTAGAGCATAGTGATCCGGTGGTTCCGTATGGAAGGGCCATCGCTCAAAGGATAAAAGGTACTCCGGGGATAACAGGCTGATCATTCCCAAGAGCTCATATCGACGGAATGGTTTGGCACCTCGATGTCGGCTCGTCACATCCTGGGGCTGGAGAAGGTCCCAAGGGTTGGGCTGTTCGCCCATTAAAGTGGCACGCGAGCTGGGTTCAGAACGTCGTGAGACAGTTCGGTCTCTATCTATCGTGGGCGTAGGATATTTGAGGGGCTCTGACACTAGTACGAGAGGACCGTGTTGGACGAACCGCTGGTTTACCGGTTGTACCGCCAGGTGCACCGCCGGGTATCTAAGTTCGGATTGGATAAGTGCTGAAAGCATCTAAGTACGAAGCCAGCCTCAAGATAAGATATCCCTGAGGGTCGTTGTAGACTACGACGTTGATAGGCTACAGGTGTAAAGACAGTGATGTCAAAGCCGAGTAGTACTAATTGCCCGAGACTTTTCCTTATTGGAAGGATTGATAGATTTTAAGGCACTGGAAGTTCAGTGTTAGTTCTACGAAAAGAACTCTCTTTATTGTCACAGACATGTAACTTTTAAGTTAAAGAGTAAGAAACTTAAAAACTCAAAAACTTAAAAACAAAGAAACTTAAAACGATATTAAGGTGGTTATAGCATTGGGGTTCCACCTCTTCCCATTCCGAACAGAGAAGTTAAGCCCAATCACGCCGATGGTACTGCGTAAAAGTGGGAGAGTAGGTAGCCGCCGTTTTAGAAAGCGAAGAGACTCGGTTCCGAAAGGAATCGGGTCTTTTTTTGTTTATAAACTTAGTGTAGTTATCGTAAAAACACTGCGAAGAAATTTTAGAAACACTGCAATGTTTAATTTGGAACACTGCAGTGTTTCTGATATTATATAATGAAGTATTTATACAGCCGGCAGATTCATTCCTGTGATTTTTCGATATAAGTCTAATGCATATACATCAGTCATACCGGAGATATAGTCAAGTACGCACTGAATTTTTCCATAATTAGTTTTTGCATTTACATTATATTGTTCCGGAATCCTTTTTAGTAAAAGTTTGCTGTATGCATGGTTTGGTCGCATAACTGCATCAGTAAGGCAATCTATAAGGTGACTGAAAATTCTGTAACCGGCAAGTTCCACATCAAGAACTTCCTTGGATTTATATATTTTTGATTGTGCAGTCTTTGAGCAGTTATTATATGCTGTCTTTGCAGTTGTTTCTATATTATCAATAAGAGGTGTATTGTATGTCCCGTTCAACAACTCTTCCTCATGTTCGATAAATACTTTGGAGCATTCATCAACCAGAAGACCGATAATACATGATCTTAAATATGCAATTTGTTCATTGGTGTCATCAACCATGTTCATGACTTTATTTATATGCTGTAGTTTATCTCCGGTGAAAAATCCGGTCAATAATTCGATAGCTTCTTCCTTACTTAATATATGCAGTTTGTATGCATCCTCAATATCCATTATCTGATAACAAATATCATCAGCTGCTTCAACAAGATAAACTAATGGATATCTTGAGTATTTTTTATCATTATTCGGATTTTTGCATATACCAAGTTCTTCTGAAATCTTTAAATATGAATCTTCCTCAGTCTGGAAGAATCCAAATTTGTTTTTACCGCCAGCTTCAGTTGATGCATAAGGATATTTTATTATCGAGGCAAGTGTGCTGTATGTAAGAGCAAATCCACCTTTTCTTCTTCCTATGAACTGATGAGTCAGTAATCTGAAAGCATTGGCATTACCTTCGAAATGTATGAAATCTTCCCATCTACCACCTTCACTTTCTATAGTTGATTTCAGAGAAGTCCCGTTGCCTTCAGAAAAATATGCAGAGATAGCTCTTTCTCCAGAATGTCCGAAAGGAGGATTTCCCATGTCATGAGCAAGACAAGCTGCTGAAACTATTGCTCCAATTTCCGGGAAATTAATTGAGCCTTCTGGATATTTCTTGATTAGAGCTTTAGAAATATTGTTCCCCAAAGAACGTCCTACGCATGAAACCTCAAGACTATGAGTAAGTCGGTTGTGGACAAAAATACTTCCCGGTAGAGGAAAAACCTGAGTTTTATTCTGCATTCTTCTAAAAGGAGAGGAGAATATAAGACGGTCGTAGTCTCTTTGGAAATCAGTTCTCTCATGTTTCCTTTCGTGATATTCTTCCATACCGAATCTTCTTCCGGATAACAATTGTTGCCAATTCATATATTATATGTATTTAGTCCTTATTATTAATATGTGATTATCTAGTTTGTTGCACTGTGAAATAAAAACAGTTTTTACGAAAGTAAAAATAATGAATTTTGTTTTTATTATTTATATGGAGGAATCTCTATATAAAAAATCAAGTGACCTTATTTTTTATACATTCTACTTTTAGTATCTTTGAGCATAAATATATTATTGGCTATTATTAAAACAATATAATATGACAGACAAAATCAAACCATTAATACTTGTAACCAATGATGACGGTTATCAGGCTAAAGGAATAAATGAATTGATAAAATCTCTCAGAGGCTTGGGTGAGATTGTTGTGTTTGCACCGGACGGACCAAGATCGGGAATGTCAAGTGCAATAACTTCATTGTTGCCTTTGAAATATCGCCTGATAAAAAAAGAAGATGACCTTACTGTATATAGTTGTACAGGTACTCCGGTTGATTGTGTAAAACTTGCAATTAATGAGATATTGGAGCGTGAGCCGGATTTGTTAGTTTCTGGAATCAATCATGGAGGAAATATGGCAATATGTGTGAACTATTCCGGAACAATGGGTGCTGCTGCCGAAGGTTGTATATTTGGTATTCCTTCGCTTGGAGTTTCTTCGTTGGATCATAGTGCCGATGCTGACTTCAATGAATGCTGCAGATTAGGAAGAGAAGTTGCAGAATATATTTTGAAGAACGGTTTGCCACATGGAACATATCTCAACCTTAATGTCCCAATTATGGAAAAGGTGAAAGGAATGAAAGTTTGTGTTCAGGCAGACGGAAGATGGATAAAGGAATTTAAGCGTTCGGAAGATGCTCAAGGAAAACCTGTTTTTTGGCTGACTGGTGAGTTCCGCAATGACGATGAAAGAGAAAACAATGATATGCTTTTGTTGGATCAGGGTTATGCATCTCTTGTTCCATGCAAAATAGATGTAACTGATTATACGTTCTTGAATAAATTAGAAGCTGACTTCAGCTAATGAAAATATGAAATACTATCTGATTGCCGGTGAAGCTTCCGGAGACTTGCATGCTTCGAATCTTATGCATGAACTTAAGAAATGCGACAAAAACGCAGAGTTCAGATTTTTTGGTGGAGATTTGATGAAAGCACAGGGTGGAACATTAGTCAAGCATTACAAAGAAATGGCTTTTATGGGTTTTATTCCTGTGTTGTTAAATGCTCGCACTATTTTGAATAATATGAAGAAATGCAAGGAAGACATTGCTCTGTTTTCTCCGGATGTGGTAATATTGATAGATTATCCTGGCTTCAATCTGAAAATCGCTGAGTATGTCAAGACGCAATTGAATATTCCTGTTCATTATTATATCTCACCTAAGATTTGGGCTTGGAAGCAATACAGAATAAAAAGCTTTCGCCGATATGTTGACAAGATGTATTGTATTCTTCCTTTTGAAACGGATTTTTTTGACAAATTGAATTACAAGGTTGACTATGTTGGAAATCCATCTGTTGACTCTGTATATTCTTTTAAGAATACATATAATAAGACAAAAGAAGAGTTTGACAGAGAAAACAAACTCAGCGGTAAACCAATATTGGCAATTCTGGCAGGAAGCCGCCGTCAGGAAATAAAGGATAATTTGCCGATGATGCTTAAAATAGCATCCCGATACGAAGAATACCAGTTGGTTGTGGCAGGAGCTCCGGGAATTGAGGCAGAATATTATAATGAATATATCGGAGGACAAAATGTTACTGTTTTGTTCGGAAAAACTTATGAAATATTGCAACATAGTTATTCAGCTTTGGTAACGTCGGGAACAGCAACGTTGGAAACGGCATTGTTTCGTGTTCCGCAGGCTGTATGTTATTATACTCCATTGGGAAAAATTTCCAGTTTCGTGTTCCGTCATTTTTTCCATATTCAATATATATCATTGGTTAATCTGGTGTCGCAGCAAAAAGTTGTGAAAGAATTATTCGGTGAAGATTTTACAGAGAATAAGATTAGAGCTGAACTTGAGCTTCTTTTGTTTGATGAGAATTACAGATGCAAAATGTTGTCTGACTACGACAGAATGATTTCTATATTGGGAAATCCTGGAGCTTCAGAAAGAACGGCAAAACTAATTTTCAATGAAATTTCCTGTAAATGAATTTTAACTCTTTATTATGCAGCATTTAGTGTAGCATGTGCGTCTTTAGTTTAAAAGAAGTTTGAGAAAAGAATAAATTGATAATTAAGGATGAAGTTGAGAAGTATGTTAAAATTATTTTGTGGAATATTATCCATTATGACAGGAATGTTATTGTTTCAGTCATGTTCGGATGATGACGGATATTCATTGGATAAATTTGCAATCGAAGTTATGACTGCAAAACCTCTTGGCGGAGGTTCATATTATCTGGTGAGAGATAATGGAGAAACATTGTGGCCGTTTGCAACAAATGATTATAGATTTAATCCTAACTCAAAACAAAGAGTACAGGTAAACTATACAATGCTTTCGGATTCAACACAAGGTTTTAGCCATGGTATCAAAATCAACTGGATAGATGAGATTCTGACAAAGGCTATAGCGTCAAATAAGGGTGAAGAGAATGATGAAATCTATGGAACTGACCCGGTAGAACTTATTGCTATAGAAACCGGAGGTGGTTATTTGGACATTATGTTTGGCGCATACTATGGTGACTCTGGAGAGAAACATTTTGTCAATCTGATACCATCTTCCTTAAATGATTCAACATCATATGAACTGGAGTTCCGCCACAATGCATATAATGATTCACAGAAATATGGAGTCAAAGGTTTGGTATCATTTGATTTGTCATCATTACCTGATACGAAAGGCGAAACAGTAACATTGAAGATAAAGTTCAACACTTTTGATGGTGAAGTTATCAAAGAAATACCATATAACAGTTCTAAATATACTTATTCCGGAAGTATATTGACTTCTTCAATAAGCGATAAAGATTCTGGAAATATGTTTTGATAAAGTCTTGCAAATCTATTAATGCTGCTTTGGTAAATATCTAAATAAAACCGGAAACATTAAATGCAAATTTCAATGTTTCCGGTTTATTCTTTTTATATATGAATCCTTTTATTCGGTAATCAGGTCTTTAATTTTAATGGATTGGAAAGTCATATGTGCCACACTTGATTCATATAAGATACCGATAGTTTCTTTGTCTATCAATGTGAGGCATGAATATCCCCAACCTTCATCTTCATCAAGCATTATCTGATATTTTTCATTCCAAGATTTTCCATTGTCCAAGCTTGCCTTAATTGTAATATGATTTCTTCCTTTTGTTGTATTAGGATTTGAGAAAAGAAGGATTTCCTTATTCAGACAGTTTTCGTCAGCTTCGATTTTCAGCAAGCTAGCCATACAAACCGGTTCTTGAAGAAGTTTTCGACTGGAAGGATGTTCTGTCCATGTTTTTCCCAAATCTTTTGTTATTGAAACAGCACGGCTTCCGCCTCTGTTGTCTCTCATATTAAGCATAAGAACTCCGGGTTCAATTTCTGCGACTTGCGCTTCAGTGGTATTGCTTCTGGCTGGATTATGCAGATTCCAGTTTTTCCCGCCATCACGGCTATACATTATTCCGGCATTAGGAATTCTTGTGGAATCAATAAATTGGATAGGAAAAACCAAGGTTCCATCGTGCATTGTAATTCCTCTTCCCGGACCTTGAAGCAGAAAATACCAAGAGTCTTTTTTTACCTGTTTGGTAATATTAACAGGTTTGCTCCAGGTTTTACCATCGTCGTCACTTTGTGAAATCATCAGTTGGGCAGTTTGTTCCTTTTCCATGCCCGGCATAGAATTCCACCAAGCTCTGTCGTTACCCATACCGTGAGTCCATGCTGCAACTACGAAAAGCTTGTTGTTTTTTGTATCGAACAATATTGATGGATCACCAATTCCATTTTGTGCATGAGGCAATCCTCCTTCTTCGCCCATTGTCATAGCAATGCGCATAGGTTCCCAAGTCTGTCCTTTATCTGTACTTCTGCTAATGCCAATATCAATCATTTCCTGCAAATCAACACTGCTGTTGTATCGGACGTCATATGTTCCAACCAATGTTCCTTGATTTGTGGTTACAAGTCCTGGTATTCTAAATGCTGCTACTCCGTCGTCACCCGCATGGCGAACACCTATTCCTAAACGTCTTTCCGTATTGGTGTCTCCAACAAGAACCAAAGTTTTGCCGTTGGATGTAGCAGACGTGATGTTTACTTTCACCTTATTAGTCAGGCAAGCATTCTTGTTCATTTCAATACTTATCCAAAAGAAGTTTTTACCTTTCATCAGTTTTTGTTTTGCATTCAGTGTCATTACTGATGAAATATTTGTGACCTCTTCCTTTTTTATAGAATAAGAAGGATTTGCTTTTCTAGTGAATTTAGGATTGTGACTGGATAAATAATTTACAGGTCTGTAGTTATTACCTTTTTTTGAGACAGCTTCAACTCCGGAGTAATAAAGTTTTATGCTTTGTATTTCATCTGGATTAGTTTCTTTGCCTAATTCTATACATATATTATCTAATGTATCATCATTATCGGCATTAATATACATTTCAAACAAAGAATTGTCATTCCTGTCAATCAGAATAGGAACTTGTGGCGCATCTATCGACAATGTGTCAACAGAAGCCTGGCAAGCCAGGCTTGCTAATAATAGTCCGGCAATTAGATAGAGTTTTTTGTACATATTTTGTGTTTTTGTAATTGAATCTGTAATTATAGCATTGTTGTTGTAAATATAAGATTATTTATCCATATGAGATTAATATTTTATTTGTTTAGTTGAAGGTCTGTTTGACTCGAAAATATATCCGAACCCACGGAAACGTAGGTCCGACCCTATTTTTTCATGGGTTCGAACCTACAACTCAGTTGGTTCGGTCCAATTTTTCGATATTTGGCTTTTTGTCAGTAAAAACACTGGGATTTTGGGGAAATGTAATAACTTTGTAATGACAATTTAATGTTAAAATAAGGGTATAGTAGATATTTTGTTTTAAGCATTCTAAACTAAATAAACAATTTGAAAGTTGAAATCCTTGATATAAATCAAAAGAATAGTCTATTTTACATATTTTAAACCTGTTGTATATCGATGTTGTAAAACATGTGTATATCTTTGTATCGGCAAAAAGATAGAAGAGATGCTTTAAGGCACCTCTGTTTAGGTTAACAAATTAATTGTTTAGGTTTAAAAAGATTTTAGAATTATGAAACGTTTAGGTTTATTTGTTGTAGCAGTATTGATGAGTGCTAATGTATTTGCAAAGAATGATGGATCAGCTAAAGAACCATTTTCTGCAAGTTTGTATCAATTGTCATCTTACTTGAATTTGACAGCTGCTCAGATTGATGAAGTAGAAGCTATCAACACTTATTTCATCGAAAAACAGAAAGAAAGCTTGCGTGCTCTTCCTAGCGTACAGGAACAGAAAATGCAGGAAGCTATCTATGGCAACTTGAAATTGATGAAGAAAGTTTTGACAAACGATCAGTACCGCAAATATGTTATGTTGGTAAACATTACAAACAACAACAATCGTTTGATGGGTATTTCTTCTGTAAACGATGTTTACTTGGCAGAAAACAACTAATTAAAGTTGTTTTCTCTTAATTGAGAAGTAAGTCGTGTCTTCTTATTGGAAGGTACGGCTTTTTGTTTTTTATATACCTTTATTCCTCTCTTGCCCGTTTTTACTAACCATAACTTTAGGGAAGTTGAGTTTATGAAACTTCTTTTTCCAATAAATACTTTTACAAATCCAATCATAATAATAATGTTAAGCAAAATAAAATCCATATATTTGTACGATTAAATAATAAAAAGAAAGAATAATGCCCAATATATCAGAGCGAGGAGTTGAAATGCCAGCTTCTCCTATCAGAAAGCTTGTTCCGTTGGCAAACAAAGCCAAGGCAAAAGGAGTTAAAGTGTATCATTTGAATATCGGTCAGCCAGACCTTCCAACTCCAGATGTCGCGATGGATGCTTTGCAACATATTGACAGAAAAGTGTTGGAATATTCACCTAGTGAGGGAATAAGAAGTTTCAGAGAAAAGCTGGTTAAATATTATGCTAAGTTCAATATTATTGTTGATGCTGATGATATAATAATTACAACCGGAGGTTCGGAAGCTGTATTTTTCTCATTTATGGCTTGTCTTGACCCTGGTGATGAAATAATTGTTCCGGAACCAGCATATGCCAACTATATGGCATTTGCTATTTCTTGTGGTGCGGTAATCAAAACCATACCTTCAACAATCGAAGAAGGTTTTGCTCTTCCCTCTGTTGAAAAATTCGAGGAACTAATAACTCCACGCACCAAAGCGATACTAATCTGTAATCCTAACAATCCGACAGGTTATCTTTATACTCAGAAAGAGATGAACCAGATTCGTGATATTGTTAAGAAGTATGATTTGTTCCTTTTCTCTGATGAGGTTTATCGTGAATTCTGCTACACCGGCGCTCCATATATTTCTGCTTTCCATCTTAAGGGAATAGAAAACAATGTGGTGCTTGTGGATTCAGTTTCAAAGAGATATAGTGAATGTGGAATACGTATCGGAGCTTTGATAACAAAGAATCAGGCAGTAAAAGATAATGTCATGAAATGGTGTCAGGCTCGTTTGAGTCCTCCATTGATTGGTCAGATAATAGCTGAGGCTTCACTTGACACTCCAGATGATTATATGCTGGATGTTTATAATGAATATGTTGAGAGAAGAAAGTTCCTTATTGATGGTTTGAATAGAATACCTGGTTGTTATTCTCCTATACCAATGGGCGCATTCTACACTGTGGTAAAACTTCCTGTTGATGATGCAGATAAGTTCTGTGCATGGTGTTTGAGTGAGTTTGAATATGAAGGCCAGACTGTGATGATGGCTCCGGCATCAGGCTTTTACACAACGCCTGGACTTGGAAAGAATGAAGTCCGTATGGCATATGTACTAAAGAAAGAAGATTTGGCAAAAGCTCTTGTCGTTCTTCAGAAAGCATTGGAAGCATATCCCGGAAGAGTTTTGTGATATTTATGAATTTTGAATTATTCATAGCTAGAAAAATACATTTCAGCAAGGATGGCGGCAGGAAGACAACTTCTCCTGCCGTTAGAATTGCTATGTTAGGCATATCGTTAGGTCTGGCAGTTATGATTCTTTCTGTAGCCATAGTTATAGGTTTCAAGAAAGAAGTGAGAAACAAAGTGATAGGCTTTGGTTCGCATGTACAGATAACCAACCTCGACTCAAATTCCTCATATGAATCAACACCGATTGCTGTTGGCGATTCTTTGCGTAATGTCCTGTCTGCTTATCCAGGCATAAAACATATGGAAGTTTTTGCTACAAAGCCAGGCATATTGAAAACAGAGCAGGATTTTCAGGGTATAATTCTTAAAGGTGTTGATTCCGATTATGACTGGTCCTTTTTCAAATCCAATCTTAAAGAAGGAGAAGTTTTGCAGATTTCAGCAGACAAACGTTCGAATGATGTTGTCGTTTCGAAATATTTGTGTGATTTGCTGGGGCTGAAACTTGGAGATACTTTTCTCACTTATTTTGTTCAGGAAGATGTACGTGCAAGAAAATTCACGATAAAAGGAATTTATGAAACTGGATTTCAGGACTATGACAAATTGTTTGTCATGGCCGATATCAAACAGGTACGCCGTTTGAATGGATGGGACGATGATCAGGTGAGTGGGGTAGAATTGTTGGTCAATGACTATGATAAGCTCGATGAAATATCTGAAAATCTGTATTTTGATTTGGCTGAAGCAACTGACAGAAATGGTAATTCCTTATATGTCCGTTCAATAAAGGAACTGAATCCTATGATATTCAGCTGGCTTGACGTTCTGGATTTGAATGTGGTTGTAATCCTTGTGTTGATGATGGCAGTTGCTGGTTTTACCATGATTTCCGGCTTGTTGATAATTATATTGGAACGTACCAATATGATTGGAATATTGAAGGCTTTGGGAGAAAATAATGCCAGTATCAGGAAAGTATTTCTATATGTCGCATTCTTTTTGGTTGGAAAGGGAATGTTATGGGGAAATGTAATTGGAATAGCTCTTTGCCTGCTGCAATCATATACACATATTATAGCTCTCGACCCATCGGTTTATTATTTGGATGCTGTACCTATCGATTTGAACGTTACATCCTTAATATTGCTGAATATCGGAACACTTTGTGCTTCGATGCTGATGCTTCTCGGACCATCATACATGATTTCCAGAATAGAACCGGCAAAGAGCATAAAATTTGAATAACATATAGAATAGACAAATATCCTTAATCTTTTATTACGCAAGTATAACTTTTCTTTCTGTTGAATATGAGGATAAATTTGTCTTTTATGAAATCATATAATCTTATTATATCAAGAATCGGAAGCCATTTTGCAATGTCAGTGACATTAAGGATGGCTTCTGCTTTTTTATACAGAATATATTTAAATGAGTATAATTCAATAAAAGAAACTGCGCCAAATAATGCCAATATCCAGTTATGAGATATAACTCCTTTTACAATACAGACAATTACGCATAAAATAAAAAGAGTATAAAACAGATATTCCAAATTAGCATTAAACATACCAATACCTTTGTAATAATGAAGAATAGTATTTTTTTCGAAACGCTTTTTTATCCATTCCTTACGGCTGAAAGGTTCGATATATGTTGTCATACTGTTTTGGGAAAGGCACACGTTTGTGTTTTTGCTAGTAGCATTTTCGTGTATAAATAAATCATTTTCTCCACATCTTAAGTTCAAATGATTCTTATACCCTTGTTTTGCCATGAACAAATCTTTCTTGTACGAAATATATTCACCATATCCACGTATAAATGAACCGGACATAGCTTGTGAAAGATATAACAGGCTGTCCGTCATAATTTCGTAAGCAATGATTTTTTGCGACAAACCTTTACTGAAAGGATAAATTGCACTGCCTAGTAGAATGGTTGAGTCATCATTCTTATATTTTGATATTTCGTTAAGCCATTCATCAGTGCTTGGTTGGCAATTCGGCTCTATAAATAGAACTCTATCATATTGTGCAGCCTTTATTCCCATAGTGAAAGCAAGTTTACGTTTACTCAGATACCTTGCTTCTTGAGGAATGTATGTATAATAAAGGTGATTGTATTTTAATGATAGCCTTTTCAGTACATCTTCTGTGTCATTATTCTTACCATAGTTTATGGCTATAACTTCATATTTGTCATAGTTTTGAGTCAACAGAGCAGTGAGCGCTTTTTCTAATATTTCAGCACTGCTTGAAACATAAAGAATTACTGATATAGGTTCTTTATTAGGAAGAGGCTCCAATAAAGGAGCCTCTTTGTATCTTATCGGTTTCATGTACCTGTAGCGATAAGCCATCAGAATAAAGAATAAAACTATTGTAATTCCTGCCAATATAAAATCGGACTGATAGGATACAAATATTTCTCCCATTTCATTTTGTGTTTTTCGTAAACCGGAAGTTGCGTTCACACTTCCGGTCTCTTTTCTTATAATTTATCAGAGAAATAAGCTTTAGGCAATTTTCTGCAGTTATATTGCGAAGCCATAACTTCGCCATAAGCTCCGGCAGAACGTAAAGCTATGAAATCTCCACGTTTCACGGAATTAAGTTCAACATCTTTTCCGA
Source organism: Parabacteroides sp. KHUB-01 (assembly GCF_056640935.1). Lineage (NCBI taxonomy): Bacteria > Pseudomonadati > Bacteroidota > Bacteroidia > Bacteroidales > Tannerellaceae > Parabacteroides > Parabacteroides sp. KHUB-01. Next base: position 2,943,746 of record NZ_CM153256.1, read on the forward strand.
AAACATCTGAAGATTCACAAATCGGACCAACAACGTCATAGATATCTGTTGCGTCATCACTTGAGATATTTTCCATTCTATGATATGAATCGTACATAGCAGGACGAATCAACTCTGTGAAACCTGCGTCAAGAATAGCAAATTTCTTTACTTCGCCTTCTTTCACATACAGTACTCTTGAAATTAGTGTTCCACATTGAGCGACGATTGAACGTCCCGGTTCGAAATGTACCTGCTGTCCCGGACGAAGCTTCAATAATTTGTTGAATACAGCGAAATAATTGTCGAAAGCAGGAATTGAAAGGTGATTTGGATGATAATAATCTATACCTAATCCACCGCCGAAATTAAGATTTTCAACGAAGATGCCTTTTTGTTCCAATTCTTCCTGTATTTCGTTTATGCGGATAGCAAGATTACGGAATGCGGACATGTCTGTAATTTGCGAACCGATGTGACTGTGAATACCTATAAGCTTCACATTGCTCATTTTCTGCAGTTCGTCAATAACACCACCAAGCAAACTCAGGTTGATACCGAATTTGTTTTCTTTCATACCTGTTGTAATTTTGGCATGAGTGTGAGCGTCTACTTCCGGATTGATTCTCAATGCTACAGATGCAATTTTATTTTTTGCTTGTGCCAATTCGTTGATTACTCGAAGTTCGGCAAGTGATTCTACATTGAAGCAGAAAATATTGTTGTCCAAGCCAAGATTGATTTCCCAATCAGCTTTACCAACTCCTGCAAAAACAATCTTGTCTGCAGGGAAACCAGCGTCCAATGCAGCCTGAACTTCACCACCGCTGACGCAGTCTGCTCCCAAACCATTCTTTGCAATCAAAGATAAAATTTGGGGATTTGCATTAGCCTTAATAGCATAATGAACATGATAACCGTATTTTCCGGATTCACTTTTTACAACGTCCAATGTCTCTTGTAAAAGAGCCATGTTGTAATAATAAAAAGGAGTTTGTAAACTATTGAATTTATCTATAGGAAATTTACCTTTCAGCATAAAGTTTATTGTTTTTGGGTTATAGAGAAGAAAATTTTAGGTTGGTATTCAAACTGTCAAACTATAAATAAGGTAGTCAAGAAATGATGATATATAAAACAATGTCATTATTCTTGACTACCTTAATATTTGAACAGTTTGTGTTTACTTATATTTTATTTTTCGTTGAACAAATGTTCACTCAAAGCCTGCAATGCTCGTTTCTTATCATCAGCTTTAACAAGTAGAGAAACATTGTAGTTGCTACCACCGTATGAAATCATACGTACCGGAACATCTTTCAATGCATGAACAATACGAGCTTCAAAACCTACATTGTCCCATTCCAAATCACCAACAACACATACGATAACCATATCAGAATCTACAGAAACAGTTCCGTATTTCTTCAAGTCGTTAACGATTTCGTCCAAGTGCTTGCGATTGTCGATTGTAACAGAAACGCCAACTTCAGAAGTTGTAACCATATCGATTGGAGTTTGGTAGTTTTCGAAAATTTCGAATACTTTGCGCAAGAAGCCTGTAGCCAACAGCATACGGCCGCTCTTGATTTTAATCGATGTGATATTATCTTTTGCTGCTACAGCTTTGATTTTACCTTTTTCAGTTTCGTTTGAAATCAATGTACCAGGAGCATCTGGCTGCATTGTGTTAAGCAAACGAACAGGAATGTTGTTAATCTTAGCAGGCAAGATACAAGTTGGGTGAAGAATTTTTGCACCGAAATAAGCCAGTTCTGCAGCTTCCTCAAAATGCAGATGTCTTACTGGTGAAGTATGTTCAACTACACGAGGGTCATTGTTGTGCATTCCGTCGATATCTGTCCAAATCTGGATTTCCTCAGCTTTAACAGCTGCACCAACCAAAGATGCAGAATAGTCGCTACCTCCACGCTGCAAGTTGTCGATTTCGCCATATGCGTTTCGGCAGATATAACCTTGTGTAATGAAGATTTCAGCATCTTTGTTTTCTTCCAGCAACTTAGTCAGTTTCTCACGGATATAAACAGGATCCGGTTCTGCGTTTTTGTCTGTACGCATATAATCCAAAGCAGGAAGAAGAACAGAATTGACACCTTGTTCATGCAAATAAAGGTTCATCATTCCTGTTGACATCAATTCGCCCTGAGCCAAAACAACTTTTTCCTCAAACAAAGTGAACAAGTCCTTGGTGAAAGAACGAATTTTGTCAAAGTGAGCGTTAACCAGTTCTTTGGCCTTCTGCTTATATTCTTCTGAAGTATATAGTTCATCAATATGGCCATAGTATTTTCGTGCCAAATTATTGATGATTTCGTTAGCACCATCCGGATTCTTTTTGTAAAGATAATCGGATATTTCAACCAAAGAGTTAGTTGTGCCCGACATGGCAGACAGAACAACGATGTTACGGCTGCCTGTAATCAGTTTTGCTACATCTTTTATTCTCTGTGCAGATCCCACAGAAGTACCGCCAAACTTTAAAACTTTCATTTTTCGTTCTTAATGTATTAAAGGCAGGACAATTTTATTTCCCTGCATGTTTCTAAATTATTCGTTTTTAAACATAACGATTCCGACTGCAAAGATATGAATAAAATTCAATCTTCAATATCATTTAGACAACCATTCTCGCATTTAACTATCCTTGCTGGAAAGTTTTTAACAATATTATAGTTATGTGTTGTCATTATAACAGCCGTTCCTTGTTGACAAATGTCATGCAGAAGTTTTACAATCTGCGAACTTGTTTCCGGGTCCAGATTTCCTGTCGGCTCATCTGCCAGAATCAGTGCCGGTTTGTTAAGCAAAGCACGGGCAATGGCTATACGCTGCTGCTCACCGCCGGAGAGCTCGTGAGGCATTTTATAACCTTTTGTTTCCATGCCTACGTTCGCAAGAACTTCGTTGATTCTGTTTTCAATTTCAGATTTCTTTTTCCATCCTGTTGCTTTAAGCACAAATTCCAGATTATGAAATACCGAACGGTCTGTCAGGAGCTGGAAATCCTGGAACACGATTCCCAATCTTCGTCTCAGATAAGGAATATCTTTACGTTTGATTCTCCTAAGGTCGAAATCCAGCAATCTGGCTTCTCCCTGTTTAATCTCTATTTCGCAGTATAAAGACTTCAACAAGCTACTCTTACCTGTTCCTACTTTTCCGATTACATAGACAAACTCACCGTTATGAAGGGAGAAGCATGTCTTATGTAAAATAGTATTTTCTTCTCTGCATATATCTACATCTTTCAAGCAGAGCAGTTCTGTATTATCTTCCATACTGTTTGTAGTTTAAATAATTTAATTCAAGTTTCGCTGGACTCAACTTTCAGTTAACTGGTTTGCAGGAAAACAAGTTGACAAGAGTATTTTGATAATAAATTGCGAAGTAATAGCTGTTTTACCTCGTCAACTTGTCTCTGAAACCTTGTCAACCAGTCACATTTTATTTATGTCTTTTTTCAAGTTCTCTTGCCAAATCCTCAATGCGAAGACCTTTGCTTGTCAACAGCACAATCAGGTGATACATCAAGTCTGATGCTTCATAGATAAAACCTTCTTCTGTACCGTTTGTTGCTTCGATAACTGTTTCAACAGCTTCTTCACCAACTTTCTGAGCCATTCTGTTCACACCTTTAGTAAACAAAGATGTTGTATATGAACCTTCAGGCATTTCCTGGCGGCGAAGTTCAATGAAATTCTGCAAATATTTCAAGAACATAATGTCTTCTTTGTTTCTTTCACCAAAGCAAGTATCGGCGCCTGTGTGGCAAACCGGACCTGTAGGATTTACTTTAATAAGCAAAGTGTCGTAGTCACAGTCTGCGTTGATAGTTACAACATTCAGATAATTGCCGCTAGTTTCACCTTTTGTCCATAGTCTGTTTTTCGAACGGCTAAAGAATGTCACTTTTTGTGTTTCAACAGTTTTGTTATAAGCTTCTTCGTTCATGAAGCCAAGCATAAGCACTTTGTTAGTGTAGTTGTCCTGAATAATTGCTGGGATTAATCCTCCCATTTTTTCAAAATCCAATTTCATCTTTTTATTGTTTTTATATTCTAACGATTACTCCTTCATTCAACAGATACTTTTTCAGTTCATCTATTTTTATTTCTCCAAAATGAAAAACACTTGCTGCTAATGCCGCGTCTGCTTTTCCTTTTATGAAAGCATCTCTGAAATGCTCCATTTTTCCTGCGCCGCCGGATGCAATGATTGGAATGTGCAACTCTTCGGCAAGGCGCGCCAAAGCTTCGTTGGGATAGCCTTCTTTCACACCGTCGTGAGTCATACTGGTGAAAAGAATTTCTCCGGCACCACGTTCTTCAGCTTCTTTTGCCCATTCGAAAAGGCGCTTGGATGTCGGTATTCTGCCTCCGTTAAGATAACAAATCCATTCTCCGTTTTCGTAATTGGCATCAATTGCTACTACGCATACCTGATTACCGAAATTCTTGGCTATCTCGTTAATCAGTTCTGGATTTCGTATTGCTGCAGAGTTGATCGAAACCTTGTCGGCTCCAGCTTCAAGCAGTCTTGCAACGTCTTTCAACTCATTTATGCCTCCGCCAACTGTGAACGGGATACTGATGTTTGCCGCCACCTTTCCTATAAGCTCGGTAAAAGTTTTTCGTCCTTCGTGCGATGCTGTTATATCAAGATAAACAAGCTCGTCGGCTCCGGCATCGCTATATGCTTTTCCTAGTTCAACCGGATCTCCGGCATCACGGAAATTTACGAAGTTTATTCCTTTTACGGTTTTTCCGTCTTTGATATCCAAACAAGGTACTATTCTTTTTGCAAGCATAATGTTTTTCTTTAATTTTTTATCAGATACAAGGCAACGAGACTTCAGAGAGAGAATCTTCTTGTCAACTTGTTTCCTTGTCAACTAATCTATTTGCCAATAACGAAGCTTTCCAGGTCTTTCAGGCTGATTCGTCCTTCATATATAGCTTTACCGAAAATAACACCTGGAACTCCAGCTTCATTTAGCTTTACTATATCGTCCAGTGAGCTTACGCCGCCGCTGGCAATAAGAAACAGCTCAGGTATTTCCTGCAACATTTCGGAATACAAATCCGTTGCTGGTCCTTGCAGCATTCCGTCTCGCTTTATGTCTGTGCAAATAACTTTTCTTATTCCTTTTTTGAAATATGAAGTCACGAATTCAAGAAGCTCATGCGAAGTTTCTTTTTCCCAGCCTTCAATAGCAATTTTTCTGTCTTTGGCATCTGCTCCTAGGATTATTCTGTCTGGACCGAAGCGTTCAATCCATTGAGTGAATACTTCCGGAGATTTCACGGCGATACTTCCTCCCGTAACCATTGATGCTCCGCAGTCAAAGGCTATTTCCAGGTCTTTGTCCTGTTTTAGTCCGCCGCCGAAGTCAATTGTGAGTTCTGTTTTTGTTGCTATTTTTTCCAGAACCTTGTAGTTGACAATATGGCCTGCTTTTGCACCGTCAAGGTCAACAACATGCAGGCGTTTCAAACCGTGTCCTTCAAATTCTTTTGCGACCTCAAGAGGGTCTTCATTGTATATCTTTTGTTTGCTATAATCTCCTTGAGTCAGTCTCACACATTTCCCCTCAATTATATCTATAGCTGGTATTAGCTCTATCATTTATCAATAAATTTTTATTATTTACAAATCCAGAAAGTTCTTCAGAATTCTTTCTCCTGTTTTCCCGCTTTTTTCCGGGTGGAACTGTGTTGCATAAAAATTATCTTTATGCAAAGCAGAGCTGTAAGGAAGTATATAGTTTGTTTCAGCTGCTGTGTGCTTATTAAGCGGAACATAGTAGCTGTGAACAAAATATACATATTCATCTTTGTCGAATCCTTTGAAAAGCCCACTAGATGTATTTGTTATAGTGTTCCAACCCATATGCGGAACCTTGTCTTCATGGACTTCTGGTATAAATTTTTTAACTTCCGCATCAAAAATATTGAGGCAATCCGTATTTCCTTCTTCGGAGTGCCTACACATAAGCTGCATACCAATACATATACCGAGAAGTGGCTGTTTTAAATCTTTTATCAATTTATCAAGGTTATGTTCCTTAAGATATTTCATTGTAGTTTCAGCTTCACCTTGACCGGGAAATATCACCTTGTCGGCTTTCATTATGGTTTCCTTGTCGGCAGTAATAATAGGTGTAATTCCTATTCTTTTCAGGGCATAATCCACCGAAAATATATTTCCTGCGTTATATTTGATTATAGCAACTTTCATATTTTACAAATTGGTTGATTGCAAAAGTAACAAATTATTATAATAATCGAGGGTTGAGGTGTGAAAAGATTATTGCAAAAGTTTTAAGATAATGTTTTTGTAAGGGAAATAGTATATTAAGGAGACGTTATAGTATAAAAATGTTAGTGTGAATGTGGTAAAAACTATATATTAATTAATTCTTTTTTACGGCTCACCTAGGTGAGCCAATCAATCCACCTAGGTGGTTCAATCAATTCACCTAGGTGAGCCGATTAACCCACCTAGGTGAATCAATGAATTTTCCTGTATTTTTCAGGACTTTTTCCGCATTGCCTTTTGAAAAACTTTGAGAAAAACGAAGGGTTCGGGAAATTCAGTTCGTCGGAAATCTGATATACCGGCAGATTGGAATATTTCAGCTTTATTTTAGCTTCCTGCATTATCGCGTCATTAATCCAATCCATCACAGTGCGTCCGCTTGCCTTTTTTATAAGGAAAGAAAGATGTCTGGGTGTTATGCATAATTTTTCGGCATAGAAACCTACGAATCTTTGGCTGATAGCTTTGTCATTGACAAGTTCTAGGAAAATATTGAACACTTCATCTTCACGTTTTCCCGAAGCTTTGGTTTCCGAAGGTATATTATTGCAGAATGATTCAATCTGATGGAAGAGCATGGAAATCGTACTTCTTACTGTTTCCTTAGCAAAAGGTTTGTCTCTGATTATTTCCCAAAGAAGATTCATTATGGTGCTCATGCGTTCAGAGTCTTTATCATTCAGATGCAACTGAACGAATAGCCTTTTGTGCAGATAGTCCTGCATAAAATCTTCCTTTTGCCATCCGTCCATAAAGCTGTTGTGAAAGGCAAGCATACATATATCGAAATCGTCAGAGATGTCCATTATTTCCATAACTGTCCCTGCTGATGCTACAATTAAATCTCCTTTGTGGAATGTTGTTTCTTTCAGATTTATTCGTAATGAAGCGTTTCCGGAAAGAATTCTGGCTATTCTTCCTTCCGTTAGCCGGTATGGTTGCTTCAGGATTCTTATTGTGTTGAAAAACTCACTTATACCTTTTATGGAACGAACCATACCAATATCCGGATTGAGAAAACGAAATTCATTTTCGGATGTTATGTGCAGGCTGGAGAGTTGCTTCATCGACAGCGTTGGGAGCTTTTCTGTTTTCATAATTATAGAGATATTTCCCGTAAAGATAATATTATAATGCCATTAATGTTTGAAATATGTGTTTTATCATACAAATAGAACATATAATAGTGAAAATAGAGCTGATTTTAAGATTTGATATGTCTATTTTTGTGAAAACTCACGAAGTTGGCTTTTTTAGTTGTCAATCAATTAAATATTGAATCATATGAAATACATTCTGACAATTGTTTTATTGGGATTTATGAATATGAATCTTTTGTCGCAAATAACATTGCAGCAATGTTGTTCGCTGGCAAGGGAAAATTATCCTTTGGCGAAACAGTATGACCTTATTTCTTTGTCGGTGCAATACACTTTGGCAAATATCAAATCCGGAAATTATCCGCAGTTGCAATTGTCCGGCAGCGTCTCATATCAGAGTGATGCTACAACTTTGCCTTTCGAGATTCCAAATCTGGATTTTCACGGACAGCCCAAAGACCAGTATCGTGTTATGATTGAATTGCGGCAGAATATTTGGGATGGAGGAGAGAAAGCCAACAGCAAAAGAAACGCAAGTCTGGTGGCAGAAGAAAACAAGCGCAAGCTCGACATCTCGATGCATGAACTGGAAGATAGAGTGAATAATATTTTCTTTGGAATATTACTGCTCGATGCTCAGCTCAATCAGAATAGCTTGCTCGAGGAAAACCTACGGAGTAGTCTTTTATGCGTCGAGGCTTTGAGGAATAATGGAATTGTAGGTCAGTCGGAAGTGGATGCCGTCAAGGTTGAAATTCTTGGAGTCCGGCAGAAACGTGCAGTTCTACAGTCGAGCCGCGCCTCATATATTGATATGCTCTCACTTCTCACCGGAAAGAAAATGGATGAAAAAGATAACTTTGTCCGTCCCGAAATGTTGGCTTCGGCAGAAGATGTTGACTTTCAGCGTCCGGAGCTTTTGTGGTATGATGCCCGAATGCGTACAGTTGAGAATGAAATGCAGAAACTGAAAACACTTTATATGCCACGTTTCAGTTTGTTTGCACAAGGTGGTTATGGAAATCCGGGACTTAATATGCTTGAGGATAAGTTCAGACCATATTATATTGTTGGAGCACGGCTGAACTGGAATATCAGCAGTCTCTATACTTTGAAGAATAGCCGTAAACTGCTGTCGGAAAAAGCAAAGTCGATTGATGCAGAACGTGAAACATTTGTTGTCAACAACGATTTTCGCAAACGTGAAAAAGAAGGAATGATGCAAGCTTTGGAAAAACAGCTCCGTGAAGATGATGAGATAATAAGACTGAGAGGCAATATACGAAAAGCTTCCGAAGCAAAACTTTCCAACGGAACTATTTCTGCAACTGACCATATCAGGGAGATAAATGCCGAAAGTCTGGCAAAACAGGCAAAAGATATTCACGAAATTGAATATCTGATGAGGATTTATGAATTTATGAGGCTTTGAATCTGGAGACAAGTTAACAAGGTCAAAACCTCCGTAACTTTATAATTTATTATCTAAAATTCTTGTTAACTTGTCTTCTTGTCAACTTGTTATCTGAAAATAGAACTTGCGAAACTTGAAATCACTATAATAAAATAATCATTATGAATAAAGCATTTCTATTATTTATATCAATATTAGGTTTTGTGTCATGTTCTTCCGAAAAAGAATATGACGCAACCGGAGTTTTCGAATCAACTGAAGTGACAGTTTCAGCAGAAACTGGAGGCAGAATAATCTCATTCGAAGCTAAAGAAGGTGATAAATTGGAAAAAGGAGATGAGGTTGCAATTATCGACACGGCCCAACTTTATCTCAAGAAACTGCAGCTGATGGCAAATGCCAAATCTGTTGTAAGCCAGAGACCGGACATCAATAAACAGATTGCCGTTACGCGCGAACAGATTGCAAAAGCTGAGAAGGAACGAGACCGTGTTGCCAAACTTGTTGAGGCTAATGCAGCAGGGACAAAACAGCTCGACGACTGGAATTCGCAGTTGAATATATTGAACAGACAACTTGAGGCTCAATTGTCGTCATTGTCTAATACTGAGAGCAGTCTGAATGAACAAAGTTCATCTCTTGATATACAAAGAGCTCAGATAGAGGATTTATTGGATAAGTCTTATGTTAAATCACCAATCAGCGGTCTTGTTTTGTCAAAATATGCTGAAGAAGGAGAATATGCCGTTCAGGGAAAACCTCTGTTCAAGATTGCCGATATGGATGATGTGTTTATTCGCGCTTACATAACTTCAGAACAGTTGGCAGAAGTAAATATAGGAACGAAAGCCAAAGTTTATGCCAGTTATGGAAATGAAACCAGAAAAGGATTTGATGGCGAAGTTATTTGGATTTCCGGCGAGGCAGAATTCACTCCAAAGAATATTATTACGGACGATGAACGGGCAAATCTTGTATATGCCGTAAAAATATCAGTGAACAATGATGGTTCAATAAAGCTCGGAATGTTTGGCGAAGTGAAGTTTATCAAAGACTGACAAGGAAACGAACGCTTAACAGCATCAATATGAATTTGGCTATTAATACATATAATATATGTAAGACATTCGGTAAGCTGAAAGCTTTGAATGATATTTCGTTTTCGATTGAAGAAGGAGAATTGTTCGGAGTAATCGGACCGGACGGAGCAGGCAAAACAACCTTGTTCCGTATTTTGTCAACGGTTATGGCTCCCGATTCCGGAAATGCGGAAATATTGGGCTCCGACTTGAAAAGCAATTATATGGATATACGTCGTAAAGTCGGATATATGCCTGGACGTTTTTCTCTTTATCAGGATTTGAGTGTTGAGGAAAATCTGAAATTCTATGCTTCGGTTTACGGAACAAGCATCGAAGAGAATTATGAACTGATAAAGGAAATATATGAACAGCTTCTTCCATTCCGCGGCAGAAGGGCAGGAGCTTTGTCCGGTGGAATGAAGCAGAAACTGGCTCTTTGCTGTTCGTTGATTCATTCGCCGCATATTTTGTTTTTGGATGAACCAACAACCGGAGTTGATCCAGTTTCCCGCCAGGATTTCTGGCAAATGCTCCGTAGGTTGAAGGAGCGAGGAGTCACAGTTGTCGTTTCAACTCCATTCATGGACGAAGCTTTGCGCTGTGACCGTATAGCTTTTCTTTATGAGGGCGAAATCAAGGGAATTGACAAACCGGAAATAATACTTGAGCAATTCAGTGAGATTCTTTGTCCGCCGCCTTTGCTTCGTTCGGATAAAAAAGATGATGAGGATTATATAATAGAAGTGGACAGACTTGTAAAGAAGTTTGGAGATTTCACGGCTGTGAAAGGTATTTCATTCAGGGTAAGGAAAGGAGAAATATTCGGTTTCCTTGGAGCCAACGGAGCTGGAAAAACAACTGCAATGCGAATGCTTTGCGGATTGAGTTTACCAACAGCCGGCTCGGCAAAGGTTATGGGATATGATGTGGCAACTCAAAGCGAGATGATAAAGCGGGAGATTGGTTATATGAGCCAGAAATTCTCTCTCTATGATGATTTGACTGTTTATGAGAATATCCGCCTTTTTGCTGGAATATATGGAATACCGGGAAAAGAAATAAAGCAGCGGGCTGAATCTGTACTTTTGAGTATTTCTCTTGCTGATGAGGCTGACACTCTTGTGGGGCAGCTTCCTTTAGGTTGGAAACAAAGGCTGGCTTTTTCTGTAGCTATATTGCATAAACCAAGACTCGTATTCCTTGACGAACCGACCGGCGGTGTTGATCCGTTGAGCCGAAAACAGTTTTGGGAACTGATATATAAAGCTGCTGACAGTGGAATAACCATATTTGTTACGACTCATTATATGGATGAGGCAGAATATTGCGACCGCATATCAATGATGGTGGACGGAGAAATAAAAGCTCTTGATACACCGGCAAATCTAAAGAAAACATTCGGAGCAGCAAATATGGATGAAGTGTTCAGAAAACTTGCACGTGAGGCGATTATTAAAGAATGATATTTGTTAAACAGTTAAGACAGATTATTACGATGCATCAGTTCACAGCTTTCATAAGGAAAGAATTCTATCATATTTTTCGGGACAAACGGACTATGCTTATACTGATAGTTATGCCGATTGTTCAGATTGTTTTGTTTGGTTTTGCTATTTCTTCGGAAATACGCAATATACATACGGCTGTGTTTGCTCCTTCCAATAATAGTGATACAAGGTATCTTGTAAACAAGCTTGATGCCAGCGAATATTTTTCAGTGGATTATGTTGTCAATTCGGAGGAAGAACTGGAGACATTGTTTCGGCGCAACAAGATAGAATTGGCGTTGGTTCTTTCTCCGGATTATGGAAACAAACCTTTCAGTACCGACCAATTACAGATTTTGTCTGACGCTACGGAACCGAATCAAGGCGTCACTCGTGGAAACTATGCTTTATTTGCTTTGGCAAAGATTATATCGGAAAAAAAAGAAGCAGCATCAGTTTTGCCAAACACAGGAAATGAGAACATAAATGTTATGACAAAGATGCTTTATAATCCGCAAATGAAAAGTGCGTATAATTTTGTTCCCGGAGTGATGGGTTTAATATTGATGCTAGTATGTGCTATGATGACATCGGTGTCCGTAGTTCGTGAGAAAGAATACGGAACAATGGAAGTTCTGTTGGTTTCGCCTGTTAGTCCTTTGTTTGTGGTTGTGTCAAAAGCAGTGCCTTATATTGTATTGTCACTTGTCAATCTGGCGACAATATTGTTACTCTCTGTTTTTGTTTTGGGTGTTCCGATAGCTGGTAGTTTTGTAGCCCTTGTTCTTGTTTCATTGTTGTTTATTGTCGTATCCTTAAGCTTAGGATTGTTTATCTCCACAGTGACAAACACACAGCTTACGGCACTTTTGGTTTCAGCCGTAGTTCTGATGATTCCAACACTGCTTCTGTCCGGAATAATATTTCCGGTAGAAAGTATGCCTTTGCCGCTGCAAATCATCTCATGTATTATTCCCGCACGATGGTTTGTTGAGATTGTAAGAAGAATAATGATTGAAGGAGCGCCGGTGATTTATTTGTATAAAGAAATATTGATATTATTCTTTATGGCAGTGTTCCTTATAATAGTGACAGTCAGGAAATTCAAAAGTCAGGTAGTCGGGTAGTTAAAAAATAAGAAGTCAAGTAGTTAAGAAGTCAAGTAATTAAGTAGTTAAGAAGTCAAGAAGAAATTTCTTGTTCCCTGAAGCCTTGTTGACTTCTCAACTAATAAACTCAAAAACTTAAAAACTCAAAATATATGTCTCTCATATACCTAATAGCAAAAGAATTCAAGCAGATGAGGCGCAACAGCTTTATCCCTCGTTTGATATTACTTTTTCCATGTATGATTATGTTCGTAATGCCATGGGCAGCGACACTGGATGTGGAAGACTTGCGGATAGCAGTAACAGATGCCGACAATAGTCCGGAGTCCGGCAGACTTATACGTCAGATTGATGCTTCAAGATTTTTCAATCTAGTTGATATATGCAGTAATTCTTCTGAGGCACAAATGCTGATAGACAAAGATAAAGTTGATATTATCCTTGAAATACCGGAAGGATTTGAAGAAGATAAAGAGAACGGGCAATCACCTTCTCTTTTAGTTAAGGTGAATGCTGTTGACGGAATAAAAGGAGGTTTGGGAAATTATTATTTGCAGCGGATGATAAATCCGTCACGAATGGATTTGTCAGTTCGATATTTGTTCAACAGTAATTTGGATTATAGACATTTTATGGTTCCGGCTCTTATGGCTATGCTGCTTGTCATGATTTGCGGATTTTTGCCTGCTCTTAATCTTGTAAAGGAAAAAGAGATAGGAACAATAGAGCAGATAAATGTCAGCCCTGTCAGTCGTTTTACTTTTATATTGTCAAAACTCTTTCCGTTCTGGCTGGTTGGTTTTGTCGTATTTACTATATGTATTACACTAGCATGGCTTGTATATGGAATAACACCCGAAGGAAACATATCAGTCATATATTTGTCTGTAATGATATTTGTATTTGTTATATCAGGATTGGGCTTGGTTATATCAAACTATTCATCCACAATGCAACAGGCAATGTTTGTGATGTGGTTTTGTGTCCTGGTGTTTATTCTTATGAGCGGACTGTTCACTCCAATCAGCAGTATGCCTGATTGGGCGCAGACTCTTACTTATGCCAATCCATTGAGATATTTTATTGAAATAATGAGAATGGTATATTTGAAGGGAAGTACTCTTTTGGATATAACTCCACGCCTTGCAGTACTTTCTGCTATGGCTGTAAGTTTATATATTGCGGCGATTGTGACTTATAAAAAGCAGTCGTGAAAATAGTTTAGTTGACTATGACAAAATAAATGCTCTGAAGGAGTGAAACAATTCGTTTATTGTCGTTCCTTCAGAGCTAATTTATTTTTATGCTATATGTAACCTTTGCTAAATCTAAAAAAGCTTGTAGCCTTGCAAAACTTATCGACTAGTTCTCTTTTTGTGGATTAAAGAACAATGCGAAAATCACCAGTAGTATGAAAGAAGAAACTGTTGATATGATAAATAATACTGGCCAGTCGCACATTTCTCCGTCACGGAATACGTCAATCAACCATCCGTTTGAAAGAGTTCCGATTAGGAAACCAACACCCCAAACAAGGAAGAACAAAAGGCCTTGCGCTCTTGCTTTCATTTCTTTAGGAGCAATATTGTCGGTATAAACTTGTCCACTTACATAGAATAATCCGAATATAAGTCCGTGAACGATAATTCCTATATAATAACACCATTGCATTCCGGTTTCAGCACCTACAAAAAATGCCAGATAACGAATACATAGAGCAAATAATCCTAAAATCAATGTTTTCTTGATTCCTGCTTTGACAAGGATAGAAGTAGTTATTACAAGGAAGAACATTTCTGCCAATTGACCGAAGTTCAATGTAACGGTGATATTCTGAACATGTTCGTCCGCAAGAATCATAGAACCATAGACATGGTATAAGGTAAAAGGAATTATTGACAGGAAAGTAAGAATCATAAAAGTACGGTAATTCTTATCCTTCATCAGTGAAAATGCGCTCAAACCTGTTATATCCATAAAAGATATAGTTTTAGATTTTATTGCCGGTGGCGTATTCGGAAGTCTTAAGTTAAATAAAGCAGCAATAAAGCTGACAGCAGCTCCGCAATACATAGGCAAGTTAGTATCGTCGAAAGCTGGAATATTAATAATATGTAAAGCAACTATACTGAATATACCGGAAGAAACCCAACCAACAGAACCGAACATCCTTATTCTAGGAAATTGCTCTGACGGAGTATGTTGCATTGCAATTGTACTCGTGAGGCTTTGTGTTGGCATATGACATAGCATTGCGCATACAACGCTAACCATAAGTAAAGGAAAACTTTCTTGCTGTGCAGCTATCAACAGAAATAATCCTGTCAATACATTAAGTACGGCAAGTATTTTCTCGGCAGAGAAATATCTGTCAGCAATAGCTCCAATAAAAGATGAACCCATCGCACCGATTGCCATTGAACTTAGAACTAATGAAATCTGATAAACTTCAAGTTTTAATGTGTGTGATAAATACGCTGCCAAAGGAACCCACCATACTGCGCTAAGCATATATTGCAGGAACATCATTGTACATAACTGTACTTTTGTGCTGGCTTTTGTAGTTTTACTGGTACTATTCATAATAATTAGTTTTTAAGTGCTATAAATAATAAAGGTTTTGTGCAAATGTAGATTCAAGGTCCAATAGCAAAGACAGAAATAGTTTCTTTGTTTTTATATTTATTATCAATTTTATATTTTCTATTTGTCATGAGATAAAATATGATATTTATGAGAAAATATCTAAATGTTGATTTGTTTTTTATTACTTTTAAGGCGTTAAACCTAAATTGTTTATTATGATATTTACCATATTTACAATTGTAATTTTATTTTTTGTATCATCACAATACGTCTCATCTGAAGAGATAAATTATATTTTCAGGCATTATCAGGTTGAAAATGGATTGAGTGATAATATGGTCACAAGTTGTGTTCAGGATAACAATGGTTATATATGGCTTGGAACACGCGATGGACTTAATTGTTTCGATGGTTATAACTTCAAAGTGTATAGACATGATCCCGAAATGCAGGGAACATTAGGCAGTAACTGGATTACTGGTTTAAACTGTGATAAGGATGGAAACTTGTGGGTAGGAACATTTTCCGGCTTGTTCTGTTTCAAGCAAGAAAAAGAGATGTTCAGCATTTTGCCAATAACAGCGGATAAAAGAATTGACCGTTTCCTTTTTGACAATGACAACCGCCTCTGGGTTCTTATGGAAGGAAATCTTATTAGATTTGATTTGTCCTTGGATCAATATAAAATATATTCACATCCGGAACAGTTTTCTTATACTTCATTATGTCTGACTGCAAATGGAAAACTATGGGTTGGCGACAGTAACGGTTCTCTGTCTATTATTGAAGAAGATGGAACAGTTCAGTCATATTCATTATTCGAGAATTCCGAACCAAGGAAAATACTACATTTATATCCTTCTTCATATAACAACAGCATTTTTGTAGCATATGAGCATGATGATATAAAAATATGGAATGCAGATTCTCTTAAAGTACAGGATTTGAATATACAGAGTTCAAATAATATAACATTCCTGATAAACTGCTTTCTTCAAATAGATGAAAACGAATTGTGGATAGGAACAGATTCTGGTTTGATAATATATTATTTGAATACGGGAAAATATAAAAGAGTAATGCAAGATCCTCTTGATCCTAATTCTTTGTCCAGTCAATATATTTCTGCTTTTTGCAGGGATAGAGAAAATGGTATATGGATTTGTTTCCATCAGAGTGGTGTAAATTATTGTTCACCGTTCCGACCTTTCAGAATTCATTATCCTGGTGATAGTTTCAATCTTATGCAAGGCGAAGTGGTCCGTGATATTTGCAAAGATAAATATGGAAATATATGGCTGGGAACAGAAGATGCCGGAATCAACTGTATGGACAAACAAACTGGAGCATTCTCTAATTATCGTCCTGGAGGAAACGGAGGAATAGCTCATACAAACATTCGTGGACTGGCAGTTTCTGACAATGATTTGTGGATAGGACATGTTATACATGGTATCGACCGAATGGATATAAATACCCGTAAAGTAATAAAGAGATATTCTTTACTAAAAGATTCAGCGGGAACTAAGAATAGCTCTGTTCGTTGTATCAAAGTTCTGCAGGAAGGAGATATATATGTGGGAACAGACGATGGTGTGTTCAAGTATGACTATCTCAATGATTGCTTTAAATTTATGCATCAGTTTCCAGAATATTCTGTAAGATGTATTTATGAAGACCGGTTGGGACGAGTGTGGACCGGTATGTTCAATCGCAGTTTCTATTATGACCCTATAAGTAATGCAGGCATGTATTTGCCATACGATAAGTTGAACACTCAGAGACATAACCTTGTAAATGATATTTGTGAAGATACTGATGGAAATATGTGGTTTGCGACGCTCGAAGGTGTGATTAAATATGATTTCCAGACAGGTGAATCTATTCATTATACGGTAAAGGACGGAATGCCTAGTAATGTTGTGTTCCGTATATTGCGTGATAATGACAGGTGCTTTTGGATAAGTACGGCAAATGGATTGGTAAGATTTGATTCAAAAACAGAACAAATCACTACGTTCACTGAAAACCATGGGTTAATATCAAGACAGTTCAATGAAAATTCTGCCTTCAAGGATTCTGATGAGAATTTCTATTTTGGTTCAGTAAAAGGTTTTGTACATTTCAGGCCAGAAGATATGAGAATGGATGTACGCCACGCAAAAGTTCATCTTCACACATTGGAACTTGACAATGGAAAAAAAGTCATAAATATTCCTTCTGAATCATCTGAGCATAAAATAGAATTAGGACATGAAGAATCTACATTCAGTATAAATTTCTCCACATTGGATTTTATAGCTCCGGCTTCTGTTAAATATGCATACAGATTGAGTGGAAGTAACCAAAGTTGGATTGAGATTGGTGGAAGAAATACTGTATATTTTGCCAATCTTTCGCCAGGAGATTATGTCTTTGAAGTGAAAGCCACAGATTTCTCAAATCATTGGAGCGATGAAGTTACATCTTTGAATATAGTCATTCTTCCCGCATGGTGGCAATCCACATTTGCCAGATTTTTATTTGTAATGACTGTATTCGTTATGATAATCTCCTTTATATACCGATGGAAAGCTAAGGCAAAGAAAGAGATGGCATATAATATGCAATTGTTTGAAGATAAGAAAGAAAAGGAATTATATCAGTCAAAGATAGATTTCTTTATCAATATTGCCCATGAGATACGTACTCCGCTTACGTTGATTAAGAATCCGTTGGAGAAGATTATCATGTCGAATGTAATTCAAGGAAAAGAATCTGAATCTCTTCGTTTGATGAACAGAAATGTTACCCGCCTTATGTCTCTTGTGAATCAGCTTCTGGATTTCCGAAAGACTGAAACCGACGGCTACAAGTTGAGTTTTGTGCGTACGGATATGATAGCTCTACTTAAGGAAAATGTTAAATTCTTCAGAGAATCTGCTGCCGAAAACAATCTTCTTTTGAATATAGATTGTACGATGGATGAGCTTTATGCCTATGTTGACCGTGAAGCTGTAACCAAGATTTTCAGTAATCTTCTTCTGAATGCAATAAAATATGCTCAGCATAGCATAGTTATACGTGTTTCGATGAATGAAGAATATGACAGTTTTTCTATTGATTTCATTAATGATGGAAAGCCGGTTCCTCCAGAATTAAGAGAAAAAATATTCGAACCGTTTTATAGAGTTGAGGTAAATACCGAAGGAAAAACAGGAACAGGACTGGGTCTTCCGTTTGCCCGTTCTTTGGCAGAAATGCATAACGGTTCTTTGACATTGGAAACTTTTGCGGCAAACGAAGGGTTGACAATGTTTCGTCTTGTTCTGCCTTTACATTTGCCAGAGTCTATTCATACAGAAGAAAATATTCCTTTATCTGACGAAACAGATTTGTCATTGCGTTTTGAGGAAGGTCGTCCAGCAGTTCTGGTAGTTGAGGACAATAGTGAAATGCGTAAATTCGTTGCAGAGGAAGTAAATACATTATATAATGTATATGTTGCCGAAAATGGTAAAGTGGCAACAGAAATATTAGGAAAAGAAAGTGTTCAACTGGTGATAAGTGATGTTATGATGCCTGTTATGGACGGACTGGAATTACTGCACTATATTAAGTCGAATGAAGAATATACGCATATTCCGGTGATACTTCTAACGGCCAAAACTACAACCCAGTTCCATCTTGAAGGATTGGAACATGGCGCTGATGCCTATATTGACAAACCATTTTCCATGCCTTTACTTATGGCACAGGTTTCCAATCTTATCTCAAACAGGGATAATATAAGGAAATTCTATTTCAAGTCGCCGATTGCAAATATGAAATCTATTGCCTATTCCAAAACGGACGAAAAATTCCTCGACAAACTTAATACCATCATTAATGATAATATGGGAAATCCGGACCTTGATGTTAATATGCTTGCCGAAATGATGAATATCAGCCGACCAACTTTGTACAGAAAAGTCCGTTCAATATCTGATTTGACACCGAACGATCTTATAAAGATGGCTCGTCTGAAAAAATCAGCAGAATTACTCCTTAGTGGAGAAATGAAGATATACGAAATAGCCGAAGCTGTTGGTTTCAGCTCCCAGTCTTATTTCTGGTCAGCATTCATAAAAGAATTTGGAGTTAGTCCGTCGAAGTATGTGAAGGAGAATATGGGGAAGGAGTAGAGTGACCTTTTCTATGATGTAACATAGTTATAATTCTTCGTTACATACATTTTATGATAGTAAATATTGATTTTATACATTCGAAACATGAAATAGAAAAGAACTAATAAACTCAAAAACTTAAAAACATAAAATATATGAACAAAAAAATCCTCTTAACTGCCTTTTCTCTTTTTTCCTGTGCATTAATTAACGCCCAGGATTTCAAACTAGGCGAAAAAGGCTATTTCTCGAATTATGGTGTGGACGTTATGGCTTTTGATGATATTTATCCAGAAGGTCATCAGGGCGGAGTAAGTATCATTATGCACGGACACCGAATTGCAACAAACGGAGATATCAGATTGGAGCATACTCCGGGACAGTGTCAGCCGGTTCCAAAGCAGCGTAACAGAACTGTTGATGAGAAAAATAATGAAATAGTCAGCTATATGAGTTATCCGGATTCTTCTCGTCATATGGTTGGTTTCAATCCTATGATTTATCCGGATTTGCATTTTAATTATACGGTTCGAGTGAAAGGAGAAGGAAATTCTGTCCGTGTAACAGTTGATTTGGACCGTCCGATTCCTGCAGAATATGCCGGAAAGGTTGGTTTCAATATGGAGTTGTTCCCAGGCGTCTTGTTTGGAAAATCCTGGCTTATGGATGGACAAAGCGGAATATTCCCGCGACAGCCGAACGGACCAACCCAGCAATGGGATTCAAATATAGATAAGGCTTGGGATAACAATAAGATGAAAAAAACTCCGGGCGACATTGCTGATTTCAACAAGCTTGCCAGAAAAGACGGATATAATCCTATAATTGCTGATGATATTGTTTCCGAACCTTATGCTATAGGTAAAAGTTTCACTGTTTGTCCGGAGGATGAATACAGCAGATTCACTATTGTATCGGAAAAATCTGATTTGAAACTTTATGACGGAAGAATGAATCATAACAACGGATGGTTTGTGGTTCATTGTGATATTCCTTCCGGAGCAACAACTGCTGCTGTAAGTTGGGTGATAACTCCTAATGTGGAAAAAGATTGGGTTTACAGTCCTGTGATACAGACTTCTCAAGTTGGATATCATCCTTCTCAGTCGAAAGTTGCCGTAATAGAGCTGGATAAGAGAGATATGGAAATCAAGACAGCTCAACTTTTCAGATTAGGCAAGAATGGACGTGAAAAGGTGGCAGACATCAAACCTGAACGATGGGGAAATTTCTTGAGATACAATTATCTTAAATGTGATTTCACGGGCATAAAGGATGAAGGCATGTATCAGATACAGTATGGAGATTCACAGTCCACACTGTTCCGCATTGCAAAAGATGTTTACGACCGTGGAGTATGGCAGCCGGTATTGGAATATTTCCTTCCGGTTCAGATGTGCCATATGCGTGTAAACGAGAAATATAGAGTATGGCACGATTTCTGTCATCTCGACGATGCCCGTATGGCTCCTGCTCTTAATCATATTGACGGTTATCGTCAGGATGATAATACCCGAACAAAATATAAACCGGGAGATTTTGTTCACGGTCTGAATCGTGGCGGTTGGCATGATGCCGGCGATTTTGACTTGCGTGTTGAATCTCAAAGTGGTGAATCTTACATTCTTGCCTTGGCACACGAAGCTTTCGGCGTTGATTATGATGCAACATCTATTGACCAGAATAAGCTTGTGACGGAAATACATCAGCCGGATGGAAAATCGGATTTGCTTCAGCAGGTTGAGCATGGTGCGCTTTCAGTTGTTGGCGGATACCGTGCGTTGGGCCGCCTCTACAGAGGTATTATCTGTAATGACTTGCGCCAGTATGTCCTTTTGGGAGATGCAGGTAGTATGACGGATAATGTAAAAGGAAATGATGATGACCGTTGGGTTTTCACTGAAGACAATCCACCGAGGGAGTTGACTACGGCAGCTCATTTGGCAGCAGTGTCGCGTGTATTGAAAGGCTTCAATGATACATTGAGCGTACAGTCTCTTGACGTTGCACGGGAATTATTCAAAGTAACTCGTGAAGACAATAAATCAACAAGTGCCAAGATTCATGCTGCAGTAGAACTTTATCTGACTACCGGCGAAGATGTATATAAATCTTATCTCCTTTCAAAACAGGATTATATTGTTGAGAATATCGACAGAGTTGCCTGGTTCCTGGGGCGTGCGGACAAAGCAATGGCTGATGCTAAATTCTCGAAAGCAATTAGAAAAGCATTGGTTGGATATAGCAAGAGGATAGAAGAGCAAGGTACCGAAACTCCATATGGAATTCCATATCATCCGCATATCTGGGGTGCAGGTTGGGGAATACAATCTTTTGGTTTCAACCAGTATTTCTTGAACAAGAGTTATCCGGATTTGTTCAAGTCTGATTATATTTTCAATGCTTTGAATTTTGTTTTGGGTTGTCACCCTGGTAGCAACACAGCTTCATTTGCATCTGGTGTTGGTGCAGTTTCTGCAACTGTCGGATATGGACTTAACCGTGCGGACTGGTCGTATATTCCTGGCGGTGTAATTTCAGGAACAGCTCTTATACGTCCGGATTTCCCGGAATTGCTTACATTCCCATTCTTGTGGCAACAGACAGAATATGTGCTTGGCGGTGGTTCTTCTCACTATATGTTCCTTGTCCTTGCAGCGCAACAATTACTTAAATAATCTATGAGCTAAGTATATATTCTTAAAACTAAGTCTTGGTTTTTATAAATCAAGACTTAGTTTTTATAAATTTAAATTCAGTTTTTATAAACTAAGGCTTAGTTTTAAGATCAGGATATATTGTTCAAAACATGTTTTACTTATTTATTGTCGATAAAAAGTTAATTTGACAACATATAAATATATAATTAGAATGCGACTGATTTCAATGATAATATGTCTTGCCTGTGCATTATTTTCATGCAGTGATAAGACAAAAGTTAAACCTTCAGAATTAAAGGAGGATATAACCTCTGATTTAAAAGGAAATATATTGGAATTCTGGAGTAAATATTCGCCGGATGACAAAGATGGTTTCTATGGCGAACTTTCATATGATGGAACACCAAATGCTGAAGCAAAAAGAGGACTTGTGCTTAATGCCAGAATATTATGGACTTTTTCTTCGGCTTACAGAATTTTTGGCGACGAATCTTATAAAGCATTAGCCGACAGAGCTCAGAAATATTTGTTGGCAAATTTCATAGACAGAGAAAAAGGAGGAGCTTTCTGGAGCCTGAATTCAGACGGAACACCTGCTGATACAGACAAACAGACTTATGGTATTTCGTTTGCCATATATGGTTTGTCGGAGCATTTCCGGGCTACAGGAAACCAGCTTAGTCTTGATGAGGCAATTTATCTTTACAGAACATTGGAAAAATATGCAAAAGAACCGGAATATGACGGATATATTGACTCCTTCACTTCCGACTGGCAAAAACCTGAAAGATATGGTTATGACGGAAAAGGTATCGCCCCGAAAACTATGAATACTCATATTCATGTTCTTGAAGCTTATACTTCACTCTACAGAGTTTGGAAAGACCCCGAACTGGCTTCCGGACTTGAAGCTCTTATAGGAATTGTTACGGAGAAGATGTATAATCCGCAGACCGGACACCTTGGATTGTATTTTGATATGAAATGGAATAGTATGGAAGATATTGATTCCTACGGACATGATATCGAAACTGCTTGGCTGGTGACAGAAGCTGCAGAAGTTTTGGGCAATTCGTCTCTTCTAAAGACCATAACACCAAAAGTCTTGAAAATGACAGATGCTGCGCTTAAAGAAGGACTGACTCCGGATGGTGCAATGACTTATGAAAGAAAAGGAAATGAATATCACAGGGAATTATCATGGTGGTGTCAGGCAGAAACTGTTGTTGGCTGTCTGAATGCATGGAAACTTTCTGGCGATGAGCGTTATTACGACTCTGCTATCCGTACATGGAATTGGATAAAGACTTATATGATTGACAGTGAATATGGTGAGTGGTATGGCACAGTGTCTCCGGAAAATATCCCGGTTAAAGACGGTCAAAAGTGCAGCATGTGGCGATGTCCTTACCACAACAGCCGTATGGGATATGAAGTAATCAGATTGCTTGAGTAATATAATTATGGCGAAGGTGAATTTCCCGATTTACCTTCGCCATAAAAGTATTATTTATTGAGTTCAAAAACTATAGTTTTATTCTTCTCAATCCATTCATTAACCTCATTGACTACATCAGAATATTCATTCCTCTTACCAAGAGTTTGAAAATCGGTCAAAGGATTTTTATCAATTATAGCTTCATTAAGCTCTTCAATAGAAGGAGCTTTTTTCATTTTGCTATACTCTTCGTAAGTATATTTCAGAAAAGCAACATTCTTGTTGATGCCTTTGTTGTCCAGCCAATATCCTTGTTTAAGAGGAACAGGCAGTCGCAAAGAATTACCGTATTTCAAGTCGTTAGGATGAGGATAAGATACGATCCTTTCCTTTTTATCATCCATAATAACAGGAACAAGATTTGAGTAATCTTTCTTTGTCTTGTATATGCATACAACCGGTAAGGCTGCAGATATTGAATTTATATTCTCTACTTTATTATTTGATTCAGACTTTAAACCTTTAGAAGAAGATTTACAAGACATCATTCCTATAATAAATAATAGAAATATTGGGAAAAACAGTTTTGTCATAAACAGTCGAAACGCTTACATTTATTAATAAGATAATAATCCAGTATAGTCATTGCTGCCATAGATTCAACGATAGGCACAGCTCTTGGCAAAACGCAAGGGTCGTGTCTTCCGCGAGCCTTAAGTACGGTTTCATTTCCTTCTGTATCTACAGTGTTCTGTTCCATAAGCAATGTAGCAACGGATTTGAAAGCGACACGGAAATAAATATCCTGACCGTTGGAAATTCCACCTTGAATACCTCCGGAATTGTTTGTGCGTGTACTAATCTTACCGTTATCGTTGAAGAAAGAGTCGTTTCTTTCAGAGCCTCTGTATAGAGCAGCATCGAATCCGTCGCCATATTCAAATCCTTTTACAGCATTTATACTCAGCATGGCATTGCCAAGTGCTGCATGAAGTTTTCCGAATACTGGTTCGCCCAAACCGGCAGGAACACCTTTTATAACACCAGTGATAATTCCTCCGATTGTATCGCCTGAGGCTTTTACGGAAGCGATAAGCTCTTCCATTTCCTTAGCCTTTTCCTGGTCGGGACAGCGAACAGGATTATCTTCGATAGTGTTAAGGTCATAATCCTTATATGTTCCGCTCAAACTTATCGGACCAACCTGAGATGTATAAGCAATTATCTCTATACCAAGCTGTGAAAGTATTTGTTTCGCAATCGCACCAGCTACGCAACGTGAAATGGTTTCGCGTGCAGATGAGCGACCTCCGCCTCGAGGGTCTCGGATACCATATTTTGTATAATAACCGAAATCAGCGTGCGACGGTCGGAAAACTTGTTTCATATTGTCGTAGTCTGATGAATGCTGATTCTTGTTCCATACAATAAAACCAATTGGAGTTCCGGTTGTTTTACCCTCATATATTCCGGAAAGGAACTGTACTTCATCGTCTTCCTTTCGTGGAGTTGTGATACGTGATTGTCCGGGTTTTCTTCTGTTA
Source organism: Parabacteroides sp. KHUB-01 (assembly GCF_056640935.1). Lineage (NCBI taxonomy): Bacteria > Pseudomonadati > Bacteroidota > Bacteroidia > Bacteroidales > Tannerellaceae > Parabacteroides > Parabacteroides sp. KHUB-01. The sequence continues at coordinate 2,968,629 of NZ_CM153256.1, forward strand.
AGCTCTTTTTGAATAAAATCCATATCAAGAGTTATACCTGCAGGACAACCGTCGATAACTCCACCGATTCCAGGTCCGTGAGATTCTCCGAATGAAGTCAATCTGAATATATTACCAAATGTGTTCACGATAAATGAATTTAAAATGTAAGAATTGAGAAATAAAAGAAAAGTCCACAAATAACAGCAGAAAAAGTTCAATGCTGTTCATTTGCGGACTTTACTCAAATATCTGGTGCTAAATGCTTATTAATGGCAGCCACTGCAACCACCACCGCATCCAGCTTCGCTGTCACTTCCGCAACCGCCACCGCAATCACCGCATCCGCAACCACAACCGCCTGCTGGAGCTGCGAAAGCTGCAATTTCTTCAGCTGTAGCTTCATGAACATCAATTACTTCGCCGCTGAAGTGAAGAGTTTCACCTGCCAACGGATGATTGAAGTCCATAATAACAACATCTTCTTTAACTTCAAGAACAGAACCGTTCAAACGGTTTCCGTCTGCATCCATCATAGGAACAGTGTTTCCTTCTTTTATCATTTCTGAATCGAATTTGCCGTCAACTTCAAATATATTCTTTGGCAAATCCAATACATGATTTTCGTCATATTCTCCGTACGCATCAGCCGGAGCGATAGTGAAATCGAATTTTGAACCAACTTCCAATCCTGAAAGAGCTGCTTCAAAAGCTGGAATCATCATTCCTGTTCCGAATATGAATTTCAAAGGAACTTCGCGTGTTGCCTTTTCCATCAATTCACGTTCTTCACCTTCGCCTACGTTCAAATCATATGTGACTGCAACGTACATGTTTTCTGCAATTTTCATAATGAAATTGTTGTTTATGGAATTAATAAAATTTTCTCTGTCAATTTTTGACTTATTTCATTGCGTACAAATATAGTGAAAGGCGAGAGCATAGCCAAATAGAAAAACATCGTTTTACTATTTAGCTATGCCAAGCCGCATCCTATATTCGTGTCAACAAATATAGCGAAAGGCTGGCGGAGAGCAAAATAAAAAACTTGTTTTAGGTTTTGTTATTATTCAGCCGAGCCGTATTCTATATTATTTACCGTTCACTGCTTTATCTAAAGCTTTCAAAGCAGTAACAAGTGTAGCTCTTGGACAACCAATGTTCAGGCGCATATGTCCTTCGCCGCCCGGACCAAAGATGCTTCCGTCGTTCAATGCCAGACCTGCCTTGTTCTGGAACAAATCTTTAAGTTCTTCCTGAGAAAGATTCATATTGCGGCAATCCAACCAAATCAAGAAAGAAGCTTGAGGCTGGAATACTTTTATTTTCGGCATATGAGCTTTCAGATATTCATCTACAACCCTGATGTTTTCCATGATATACATACGCAACTGTTGTAACCATTCTGCACCATAAGTGTAGGCTGCGATTGTTGCTTCATATGCAAATATAGTTCCGGCATTGAATTCTCCGGACTCAAGGTATGAGTAGAATTTTTTTCTTATCTCTTCATTAGGGACAATAGAATAGGAACTTACGATTCCAGCAATGTTGAAAGTTTTGCTTGGTGCCATGAATGTTATACTGCAGTTTGCAGCATCTTCCGAAACAGAAGCAAACGGATGATGTTTTGCCTGAGGAAAGGCTAGCTCAGAATGGATTTCATCGGAAATAACAAGAATATTGTGTCTTTTGCATATTTCCGCAAGCTTTATCAATGTGTCTTTTCCCCAAACAATTCCTCCGGGATTGTGAGGATTTGACAAAATGAGGACTTTACATTTGTCGTCAATTATAGATTCTAACTGGTCGAAGTCCATTTCATATGTACCGTTTACCTCTTTCAATGGATTGAAGACGATTTCTCTCTTCATCTCAGTAGGGACAATACGGAATGGATGATATACTGGTGGCTGTATGATTACTTTATCTCCAGGTTTTGTGAAGCACTGGACAACAAATCCTATACCTTTTACAATACCAGGAATATAGCTTAGCCATTCTTTCTTTATTTTCCAGTTATGTTTGTAGTTTACCCAGTCGATTATACAATTATAATATTCGTCACTTGCCAATGTATATCCGAATATCGGATGCTCGCATCTTTTTTTCAATGCGTCAACAATAAAATCAGGAGTTGCAAAATCCATATCTGCAACCCATAGAGGAATCAGGTCTTTATTCCCGAAGTTTTCCTGCAGACCGTCATATTTAACGCAGGAAGTTCCTCTTCGTTCTATTATTTCATCAAAATTATATAGTTTCATTTTATACATGTTTGTTTTTAGGTTTGCCAAAATTACAAATTTTTCTTTATAAATGAATATCTGCGTCAAATCTCTGTATTTTAATGCAAACTTCAAGAACGAAGAGGAACTTTTACTAATTAAAGAGTAATAGTCTCTTTAAGAGGCAAAGATTCTGAAGAATTACCTGCCATAATAACAAAATCTCCAGGTTCCAATTTCCATTTGCCTTCGCCCTGATATATTTCAAGTTCTTTTTTATCAATGAATAGTTCGACGTCTTTTGTTTCGCCAGCTTTGATATTCACACGTTTGAAGGCTTTAAGTTGCTTCACAGGAGTGCTGTGTGATGCAACAACATCTTTTACATAAACCTGTACAACTTCGTCACCATCAACTTTTCCTGTGTTTTTTACTGATACGCGAACTTTGATATTTGTTTCGCTAGGAATAACTTCCATTTTATCATAAGCAAAAGTTGTATAACTCAAACCATAACCAAACGGATATAGAGGTTTTGCATCACCTTCGATATAATCACGTCGGTTAGCGCCACGCTTAGGGTTGTAGAATACTGGAAGCTGACCAACATTCTTAGGAACTGAAATAGCTAATCTTCCTGCAGGATTATAGTCTCCAAACAGAACATCAGCGATTGCATTTCCTCCTTCTTCACCCGGATACCATGCATCAAGTATAGCATCAGCTTTTTCCTCACATTCATTGATTGCAAGAGGTCTTCCTTTAATAAGAACAACAACCAAAGGTTTACCAGTTGATTTCATAAGTTCCAACAGCTCATTTTGTCTTCCGAGAAGGTCAAGTGTGCAGCGGTCGTTACCTTCGCCGCTATCCATATCGCTCAGTTCGTTTTTGCTGGCTTTTGCAGCACCTGTCGCTTCGAATTCTGCAGAGAAATCTCTCGCACTTGAACCACCAAGAACCAGTACAATAGCATCACTTTTCTTGGCAACAGCTTCAGCTTCAGCAAAACCTTCATTTGACATATCGCGGATAGCACAACCTCTTGCGTAGTTTACTTCGGTGTTTGCTGAAACAGCTTTACGAACTCCTTCCAAAACAGTGATAACCGAACCTTCAGCCTGTGGAGCAGTGTAATCACCCAACATATTATAAGGAGTGTTTGCATTCGGACCGATAACGGCAATAGATTTTATCTCCTTGTTAAGCGGCAAAACATTGTTGTCGTTTTTCAGAAGAATAACAGACTGGCGTGCAACTTCTCTTGCCAAAGCTCTGTGTTCGTTTCTTTCGTTTTCTGTCAGATAATTTTTTGTATCCAAGATTGGATTATCAAACAGATTCATATTGAATTTCAGAGTCAGGAGCTTTCTTACTGCATCATCCAGTTTGCTCTCCTGTATTTTACCTTCTTTTACAAGTGAGGTAAGTTGACGGAAAGCCTGACCGCCTAGGTCTGATTCAACACCTGCGTTGAATGCAATTTCTGCTGCTTCTTTAAGATTTGCTGCAACTCCATGTCCTGTCATACCATCGATAGAGAACAAATCCGAAACGACAAAACCTTTGAATCCCCATTCATTTTTCAAGATGTCTGTAAGAAGTTCTTTGTTGCCAGTACAAGGAACACCGTCAATTTCGTTGTATGATGTCATTATTGACAAAAGCCCAGCTTCTACAACTTTACGGAATGGAGGGAGAATAACTTCTCTCAACTCGTTTTCTCCGATGTGGGCAGCACCTCCATTATGTCCGCCTTCGGTCCATCCGTATGCAGTGAAATGTTTTACAGTTGAAATTACCGGATAATCAGGATTGTTCTGCATACCTTCAACGACAGCTTTGCCAATTTCTCCTGCAAGGTAAGTGTCTTCCCCAAAGCCTTCTTCAACTCTCGACCATCTTGGGTCGCGAGCCAGGTCTACAACCGGACCATATCCGATATGTCCACCTTGTTTTCTCACTTCTTTAGCTTGAGCTTCTCCCAGTTGTCGCATCAAATCCGGATTCCATGTTGAAGCCTGACCAATTCCTGTTGGGAAAGCAGTTGCTCCGATAGCCATATGTCCGTGAGGGCATTCTTCAGCTAAAAGCATTGGTATTCCTAATCTGGTATTTTCAATGCAATATTTTTGTAGCATATTGCTAGCTTCAATTGCGTATTGTGGATTAAGTCCGCTTTTCAGTGTCTTTTGAGTCCAAGGGTCGGCACGCATAAATCCCCAAAGGCTACCTGTGCCATGTTCCACAACAACCTTATGAGCATCCTCTGTAAGTTTAATATTCTTACCATTCCTTTCATATAAAGGCCATCCGAATTCGTTGAGTAGCTGACCAACTTTTTCTTCGAGGGTCATTTGCTGCATCAAATCGTCAACACGTTTTTCTACAGGTTGTTTAGGATCTTCATAAATATCTTTTTTATTATTCTTGTTGAAATCTATCCATCCTTTCTGATAGATTTTTGATTTAGTTGTGGCTGCGTTAGCCATAGTTGCTACTCCAAGGATAGAGCAGGCAATGATAGATGTTAATTTCATTTTTATTGTTTAATGATTTTAGGTGTTTTAGTTTATGGCTGCAAATATACATTTTTTATTGGTCGTGACAAAAAAGTTTCTTTTAAATGCGATTTATCTTGTTGTAAAATACAATTTTGTGAAATTGTTTATATGACAATAAGTGGGGATGAAAAAATAAGAAAGGAGATAATATTTGTATTTATAAAACATATCTTCAATATTAGTATTTCAAGCTTTTTCCCTCTGATGAAAAAAATTTTTCATTAGGGTGAAAATATTTTTCCACCCGGATGAAATTTTATTTTCATCCGGATGAAAAAGAAGTTTCATTCTTAATTTATTGAAAACAGATGTACTTAATTTTTGTAAACTGTTTATTGGGCTTGCGAAACTTCAATAAAGTTATATAAAAGAATGCAATGAAGGAGAAAGTATTAATAGTTATGTGGAGGCTTTTGTGTAATTTTGCATTATAATCATAGTAGTTCTACATAATTGTGGATTTTTTACTCATAGTGATAAATTCATAAGTTGAAGAGAAAAATAATGTATTGGTCGTAAATGTGTTGAAAATAAAAGTTTTGCTTCTTGCTTTGGCTGTTGCAAGATTTTTTTGGTACAATATTTTCAATACATAATTTTATAAGAAAGGGACATTGAAAATGTTCCGGTAGCACTAAAAATAATTGCTATATTTGGAATAATCTCATAATCCGCTAAGAATAAAAAGTTTATGCGGAAAGTTCAAGAACGAGGTAATGAGTTGGCAACTGTTCTGATTTCTACATACTTGCATGATTTGCATTGATGTACAACTCATCTTGGAACAAAGGTACAACTTTTTTATGAACGAGCAAAAGGACGGTGCACTTTTCATTATTGCAGGATAAAATTTGATTTGGTCTATCATCAATCTGCGATATATGAGTTTTCCGATTCCGTCAGTCGCCCCTTTCCTTTGCTCGTCTGCGAAGGTAGTACATCAGCCCTTGAAAGTTGAAAGGTCGGGCGGCAAGCCGTTTCGGTCAGAATCTTCCTCCTACGGAGAGTATTCACCCCGAAAACCTTTCCCCTTTCAATGTCTGTACTCAAAAATGCAGACGGCAACGGAAATGAGCGACTGACGAAAATGTAGATAAAGATAAACAGACAGCATACAAAAGGATTCTTACATTGATAACCCATTTGTATGCTGTTCTTGTCTCTATCCATAAGGGCACTGTTATTTTGCAACAGATGAATATAGGGCAAGCGGTAAATTTCACTCCCTCCAAAAATATAGAAGGGATTTATCCGCTGCTATTAAGTAGGTGCTTGCCGTTGTACTCCCGTTTCAATGCCTGCTCAATCTCACTTCGCTTGTATAGAACTTTGCCACCGAGAACATAGTAAGGCAATGTCCCATTGCTTCGGTATTCGCTCAATGTTCTTCGGCTCACTTTAAGCATATACGCCACCTCCTTGTCGCATAGGTACTCATCATCGTTCTGTAAGGCTGTCCCGTCCTTTGGCATACTATCAATAATCTCCGATAGTTGGTCGATACTCTCGTGAATGGACTGCATCCACGCATCATCTTTGGTTTTCATCTCTTGATACATAGTTCAAATGGTTTTATTGTTATACATCGATTAGATTTCTCGTCCCTTCCATCTGGCTTCTTTTCGTCTGTCCTCGACCTTTGTTACAATGCTCTCTACATCTTCGGGCAGGTAGTATGTGCGGTTGCCGATTTTGGTGTAGGCAAGCGTTCCGTTATCACGCAAGGTCTGCAATGTACGCTTGCTTATCTTCAATCGCTGACAAACATCATGATGGTCGAGCCAATTGTTTGTCTTTTTCTTCCCGTTCTTGACAATGGGTGAGTTTGATACTCGCAGAATGAACTGCTCAATCTTCGTGGCAAATTCCTCGAATGCCTTTCGCTCAAAAATGATTAAATCCATACGCTTTATTTTAATTTATTACACTTGTTTTCTTGTTTCGCACTGCTAAATAAGGAAGAGATTTTTATACTTCAATGGCACTAACAACAGGTGTCATTCCTTGTCATATCGTTTCATCACAGACACGATATTCAGCCATTGAAATAGGCTCTGTTCTCATACGCAGTTCCGTTTTCTGATGGCAAAGAAATAGATAAGTTATCACACCTCAATCATACGGTGAGCCTGTTGCAGTATGTGGCACAGTTCGTGGCACTTTTAGATGTATATGATGATACATTTTTAAGCATACATCACATTGTAACCAATATTATATAAGAATATCCCCAAGCGACTACCCGTCTCGGATCTTGTCCGTGGCATTGTCGTTTGTCAGACCGATGCCTATCCGTCTGACAAACTCGTGTCCCGAACAGCCGAAACGGATAGTCGTTGATTCTATGATAGCAGGATAGCGGATAGACCAACTCCCGACACTTCGGCAGTCAGTCTATCCGCTATCGTATTTAAGCCCTTAATTTCCTCAATTAAGCATTTCGTCCTAATCCATAATTACCCGTTCAACTTGGGAAGAATTATGCAGTCGGCACTGCCTACGAATCACCCCTAAATGCAATACAATTCATAATTGCCTATATAGACCTAATTAGTTGTGGTAGAATTGTATGCATATTTTCTTTGCAACAGATAATCGGTCAAAATTGTGCACAAAGACCATAGTATTAACTTTCAAAACCATTCAAAAAATGAGTAAAAAACAGACTTTAAGTAAAACAGAGTTGCAGGAAATGACAGGTTTGGATTTTTCCGAGCAGAACTCACAAGTAGAAGAGAGTCGAAAGAAGAGTATTGATGCCGCATTGGAGGATTTCTCTATTGAGAACATCAAGCCACTTCCTCTACCATCAGTAGCGGAGCAAGCACAAACGGAAGCAGTGCCTTCCGTTACAGAGGAAACTGATGAAGTTCTTCCTACCAATGTAGTAGAGCAACAGCCATCGGCTCCGACCATCCAACGCAGAGTGAGCAGCAAGCAACGCAAGCTCTCGTTGGAGGAGTATCGCAACACCTTTATGCGACCTTACAAGATTGAAGACCGAAAGCCGGTATTCATCAGTGGCAAGTTGCGAAAGACGCTCGATAAGTTCGCCTGCAAAATCGGTGAGGATAGAATGAGTATGTCGGGACTGTTGGAGAACATCGTCCGTCATCACATCGAACTCTATTCAGAAGATTTCGAGCATTGGAAAGGGATGTAATGCCTCAATGCCTACCTTACCGCCCAACGGCAGTTCGGACGGACTGCATTACGGCAACTAAATCAGAAAAAGCACTCCCAGCAATCGAAAACCGTCAATGACGGTGGAAGCAGCAAGACCTCAGTCTTGGGGTGTAGCGAGGTTATCTTTCGGGATGCCGAAAAATGTCGGACGAGCCGCCATTGCACCCGAAAAACCTCGCTCCACTCCCAAGTGGAGGCAATCCGCTCCCGATGGTCGCAGATTGTGAAAAGCAGAATTGAAAATCAATAACCAAGTAAAAATCGCAATGATGAATAATAAGAAAACACAGAAATCCAAGCCCAGAGGCAGACCACAGGTAAGCACTCTGAAACGCCTCACAAAATCGGTAACGGTGAAGTTCTCAAAGCCCGACTATGAGAAGCTACGCCATCGTAGCAAGAACGCCAATCGCACACTTGCCGAGTACATTCGAGATGCTGCTTTTGAAGCACGCATAGTAGTCAAACATTCGGCTGAGGATGCAGCCATAATCCGCAACCTTACGGGTATGGCAAACAATCTCAATCAGCTAACAAAGCTGTCGCATCAGACGGGATTCTATCGCACAAAGAATATAGTGATGGAACTGCTTGCCAAGTTGAAGGAGGTATTAAGCGACTACAAAGCCGAAGAAAGGAGGTGCAGATGATAGGCAAAATCAAGAAGGGAAAATCCTTTGGTGGATGCATACGCTATGTGATGGGAAAGGATGATGCTGAAATCATTGCATCGGACGATGTATTGCTCGGAACAAACAAGGAGATGATTGATAGTTTCAACTGTCAATGCCTCTTAAATCCGAAGATTAAGCAACTGTTAGGACATATTGCACTGAGCTTTAAGCCCGAAGATGCACCACGATTAAACGATGAGTTTATGGCTAAAATCGCATTGGAGTATATGGAATTGATGGGCATTAAGAATACCCAATTCATCTTGGTAAGGCATCATAACACCGACAATCCGCATTGTCATTTGGTATATAATCGCATAAACTACGATGGCAAAGTAATCTCCTCACAGAACGATTTTAAGCGTAATGAGATTGCCACGAAGAAACTAAAAGACAAGTACGGATTGACCTACGCAGAGGATAAGAGCAAGACCAATGTGCCGAAACTCCACGATCCTGAACGGGTGAAGTATGAGATTCATAATGCTGTTAAGGCTGCTTTGAAACGAAGCCGTACTTGGGGAGAGTTCAATGAGGAGTTGAAACGCAGAGGTATTCTCTTGGAGTTTGTATTTAGGCGAAAAGGTACTCGTGCTTTTGAGGATGTTCAAGGCATACGATTCCAAAAAGATGGTCTAACATTTAAGGCTTCTCAAATCAGCCGTCAGTTCTCTTTTGAGAAATTAAGAGCGCAATTGATATGGGATAAGCCACAAGCACAGACAGAGATTGAGCCTAAACAGAAACCGATAAGGCAAGAAATAGTGCAAAATTACAGCGTTACTGATAGTCTTATTGAAAGCAATGGATTGGGCTTGCTGAATATTCCAGATGCACCATCAGAAGATGAACAACCACCTTCTTGGCAGAAGCAAAAGAAAAAGGAGCGAAAGAAGAATCAAAGAATAAGATTCTAAGCAAACAAATTTTTCACACTTAAAACAAATTGATATGAGTAATAAAAACTTTAATAACAACGACAATGAGTCGTTTATGGAAGGCATCTACGGATGCTTGGAGAGAATCGAAACCGCAGTAATTGAATTGCAAAAGTTTCAACCGAATGAGGGTAATTCCACAGTTCCTAATGTGGACAACACCGCTTTAGTTCAGGAAATTAAGGCTCTTGTAGAAAATGCTACAGGTGCTAATTGTAAGTACACAGAACGCAAGATTCAAGAACTTACAAAGACTCTGAGTGAAAATCTCGGTGTTGTCAATGATAATGTAAAGGGTGTTTCTGGTAAGAATAAGCCCGATTTTGTAGCCATTCAAAATGAGTTTGAGAACCTTAAAAAGTTGACAGCATCACTTATACCGATGATTGAGGAGTCCAAAGTTCTCCATAGAGAGAATGACTATAATTTCAATTTAAACTTCAATTCCAAACTTGATTGGTTTATGCTTACACTCAATACTATTGTCATCGCATTCTTAGCGTCTGCATATTACTTTGAGTCGCAACGAAATAAAGATGAAGAGGATGACTCTCTCAAATATCGCTACATCAAGATGAAAGGCGATGCCTCGGCAGAGCAGATAGCCACTTTGGAGGACATCTTTGAACTCAACCGCAATACCAAAGCAATCGAGCAGATGCGTGAGGATGTAGAAACCTATGAAGAGGCTGTACGCAAACAAGCCGCCCTTGCCGAGCAAGCGAGGCTCAAGGCGCAGGCTGCCAAGGAACAAGAGAGCAAAGCCAAATCCATTAAGAACAAGCAGGATAATAGTAAGGTTAAACAAAATAAATCAAAACCCTGATTGTAATATGGCAACAGTAAAGATTAAGTTCCGACCATCAACGGTTGATGGCGGACAAGGCTCAATTTTCTATCAAGTAATCCATAATCGTGTAGCCCGTCAGCAAAAGACGGGCTACCGTCTCTACGGCTATGAGTGGAACAGTCACTCTTCGGAGGTGGTCTTACCTAAGTTCAACGAGAGCAGAAAACGCTATCTATCGGAGATTGGTGACAAAATCCGAATGGATGTCAAGCATTTCCAGAAGGTCATCGCTGATTTTGAGCATAGCGGTTGTGATTATACCGCAGATGATGTGATAGCGGAATTTGCATCGGATAACCCTGCAAATTTTCTCTTTCCATTTATGGAGGGCGTTATTTCAAATCTGAAAACATTGGGTAAGATACGCACATCGGAGACATACGCTGCGACCCTATGCAGTTTCAGACGCTTCCGAGAGGACAAAGATGTGCCCTTGGATGATATGGATTCAGATATGATGATGGCATACGAAGCATATTTGAAGAATAACGGAGTGAGTCCCAACTCTTCATCTTTCTATATGCGTAATCTCAGAGCAGTATATAATCGAGCCGTAGAAAAGGGACTTACCTCACAACGCTTTCCGTTCAAGCACGTCTATACGGGAGTGGATAAGACCGTCAAGCGAGCCGTACCATTGAAAGTTATCAAGAAAATCAAAGAGTTGGATTTTTCGATGAATCCGACATTTGACTTTGCCCGAGATATGTTCCTTATGAGTTTCTATACCCGAGGTATGTCATTCGTGGATATGGCATACCTGCGAAAAAAGGATTTGCAGGATGGTGTGCTTTCCTATCGCAGACGCAAGACGGGACAACAACTCTTCATCAAGTGGGAGAAATGTATGCAGGAGATTGTGGATAAGTACGATACTTCGCAATCCAATTACCTGTTGCCCATCATCAAGCCTTTCAACGATATTGACGAACGCAAACAATATATCTATGCAGCGCACAATATCAACCGTTGCCTGAAAATCATCGGTAAGGAGTTGGGATTATCCGTTTCGCTCACTCTGTATGTTGCCCGTCACGCTTGGGCGAGCATCGCCAAGAGTAAGAATGTCCCGCTATCGGTAATCAGTGAAGGTATGGGACACGACTCGGAAGCCACCACACGCATCTACCTTGCATCATTGGATACCGTAGCCATCGACAAGGCGAACAGTATGATATTGAAATCTCTATGAGTGAAGGAGTGTTGAGCGAACGAGAAAATCTCTTGATAAGAGAAATGATTACCGTTGCAAATTTACGAAGAATAATATAATCGGAACCAAAAAAGGAATTAAAAAAGCAGGTTGATTTTCATTTTGTTTTGCTCCACAGGTCTATTGTTGAGCAAATTCCAATGTATCAACCTGCTAATAGACTCATTCATAGAATAGACCTACAATATGAATTGCTCTTATCAAGAGAGGTTTACTCTTTTGCTTCTTTATATAGAATTAAGAACTTGTAAACCTGACGATTGCCTACCCCAATTAAGTAACCCATAAAAATTGGCAACCAAAAATTGAAAGAGCAACGAGGAATTAGACACGAAACCAGAGAAAAGTATAGCGATGCAATTACCCTCTATGTAGAGACCGGTCTTTCCATAAAACAAATATGCGAGCAGACCGGGGTCGGCTTTTCCGCGTTCAGTTCTTACCTCTCCACTCATCACCGTGACCTAATCCTCAAACGACATAATCTTACAGAATTTAAGAATGTCAAACTTAGAGGAAAGAAAGGTCAAACTACTGCCGCCCATTACAAATACAAGGATGCCATTGCCGCTTGCGACAGTATGGAGTATATTGAATACAATATATCCCAGATAGCACGTATCTTCAACGTAGATTGTTCCTCTTTGGCAAGCCAACTTCGCAGACATTACCCCGATATCGTACCACGCAGAGAACAGGAACGCAGACGGATAGGAATAACCGTCAATCTGCAATATGGAGCACGCAAGTGGAGCAAGGAAGAGTATGCTACTGCCATTGAGATGTTGCAATCATCCGATAAAACCATTGAAGAGGTTGCAGAGGCTTGTAATGTATCCTACACGGGTTTGCGAGAACACATCTTAGCCTATTACCCACAAATTACCCGTAATAGGGAGGAGAAACGTATCCGTGCAACAGGTCAAAAGGTCAGAGGTATGCGTAACGGAAATTGGACTGTCTGTGAGCCAGACCGTGAAACTCTTGAAAAATATGAGAAAGCTATAGACCTGTATCGTACAACATCGAAGGATGTAAAGGATATAGTACGTATTGTTGGGGTAACTCTCGGTGGCTTCCGCTACCACTTGAGAACTTGGCATCCCGAGCTGATGGTTCTTAGACGTGGCTTTGACGAAGGTATGGCATTGGAGCAAACCAAACGTTATAAAAAATCTTCTGCTGAGAAATATGCCAATGCAATCGAAAGATTACAGAATACCGATTTGCCAACGGCAAAGGTCGCAGCGGAATTTGGACTGAATCCCGAAACATTCAGGATGTATCTCAGGGAGCATCATCCCGAATTGGTTACAGCCCGTGGAATGATAAGGACATCTGACGGTAAGGTCGTTTCCAATCGTAGTGCAGAAAAGTATGCGGAGGCGCTACGCATCTATGCAACCACTTCCGAGTCCTTGAAATCCATTGCCAAACGGTTGGGACTTACCTATAATAGTGTAGGCGGTTTTATACGCCGTAACTATCCCGAAGCCATCGAAAAGCATAATTCGTTGCTTGCATCCAGTGAACAGATGTTTGCTGAAGGGATAGAAAAGTTGAAATCAGGGAACGCCACTATCCATGCCGTGATGGACGAGTGTGGCTACAATGAATATTTCAGAACTTACATAAAGAGCAAGTATCCCGAACTGCTTCATCGTAAGACGGAACGCAAGCAGATACTTAGGAAACAAAAGACGGCAGATAAATATGCGGCTGCTATCGAATGTCTGAAAAACGGCACAGATACGATGAAGGATATTGCTGAACGATTTGGACTTAACATCCATTCTTTCCGTAAATATCTCTATAAATATACTCCTGAAATTATAAAGTCAAGACACAATAAGCCGTAAGAGCCAAAAGAATAGGGCTGATGTTGAAGGTGCAGAGCAGAATAGATTGTTGAGCGAATGAAAGGTCTCTTTGGAAGAGAGAACTTATCTCTTTGGAAGAGAAATGATTACCGATGCAAAATTACACATTTTTCGGCAAATAGCACCAATTTACACTAAAAAATGTTATGCTCGATTCAGATTTTGTTTAGTGGCAATGTGGATTGTTGAGCAAATTATGTCGTGACTGTTCAAATAACCTACTCGTAATCAATAGCAGTATGTCGCATAAATCACTCTTCCAAAGAGAAGAGACCTATTATTCTGATTTATGCGCATTAAGAAATATTGTATAACACTGATTCTCTTGCTGTTTGGTGTAGGTATTGCGCATTCGCAAGAGAGACACACGGAAATCTGTATTGACTTCCGTGTGAACAGTACTGTCATAGACTCCGCCTATTCGGACAATGCCGCCCGTATGCAGGAGATGTTGGAGTTCCTACGAACTATACGCCAAGACAGTACAATCAACATCATTGAAGTATCCTTCTGCGGAGCAGCTTCTCCCGAAGGCAGTTATCAACTCAACCGCAAGTTGGCACAAGGTCGTCTCTCGGCACTTGAAAAGTTCATCCGCAGTGAGGTGGATATTCCCGACAGCCTTATTACCTATAATGACAGCTATATCCCGTGGGATTATCTCAAATCGCAGATTGAGGATTCGGGACTTATCCGTAAGGATGAAGTAATTGCCATCTTGGAGGAAGAAGCCCGATTGGTGGACTATCATCACCCGAATACGCATATCGACAACCGTGTCGTAAAATTGAGAGCATTGGACGGTGGCAAGGTATGGCAGCAGATGAACAAGCTTTTCTTCGAACAGATGCGAAATGCGTGTGCGGTATTCGTAACCTACAAGAAAGAGTTGCCACCCATACAAGTGCCTGTAATCGTACCTGATACCATTACGATAGAGCCAATAGTTGAAGTTGTGGAAATTGTACCCGACACAACGGCTATTGTAGAAACGGTTATTCCCGAAGTGGAGGGATGGAGCCGCAAACTCCATTTGAAGACCAATGCAATAGGCTTGGGAATGGGCATTGCCAATGTCGCAGCGGAAATCGACTTGGCAAAGCATTGGTCGTTTACGCTCCCTGTCTATTACTCTGCTTGGGACTACTTCAAATCAACCATCAAGTTCCGCATCTTCGCCGTACAGCCTGAGTTCCGCTATTGGCTGTCGGAAGAGAATGACGGATTCTTCGCAGGAGCACACTTCGGACTGGCTTATTACAATTTCGCCTTTGACGGTGATTACCGCTATCAGGACCACAATCGTGAAACACCCTCCATCGGTGGTGGTTTAAGTGTAGGCTATCGCTTGCCTATCAGCAGGAACAACCGTTGGAGGGTGGAGTTCTCACTCGGAGCAGGAGTATATTCAAATCACTACGACAAGTTCCACAATACTCCACGCACAAAAGACGGTCTGATGATAGAGAGCATCAAGAAGACCTATTGGGGTATCGACCAAGCAGCGGTATCGTTCTCCTATTCGTTTGACTTAAAGAAGAAAGGAGGCAAGCGATGAGAAAGATTCTATACCTTATTGTATGCTTGCCGATATTGCTTCTTTCGGCTTGTGATGTTCACGAATGGCCTGAAACACCGGAGTTTGTAAAAATGCATCTTCGCCTCAATTATGAAACAGATATGACCGAATGGGAACATCTGTATGATGGGACATCGGTCATTGAGCAGGGATATGGCGAGACATACGACAATCATCGTGATTATGGCAAAATACGTTACATTGTCCGCACCTATCCCGTGTCGGAGAAAATGCGTACCACATCGGACTACACACAGGAGTTCGTATTCACGAAAGATATATCAGAGGGTTATGACCACGAAGTCACGCTCGACCTCTTGCCCGGCAACTACAATGTGATGGTATGGTCGGACTTGGTGCAGACAAGCGGTGACAGCCATTTCCACAATGCAGACAACTTTGCGGAAATCAGACTGCAAGGCGACCACAAGGGTAATAATGACTATCGGGATGCCTTCCGAGGCTCAAACAACATTTCCCTTGTAGCGGATATTATGGAGCATTTGCCCGATACATTGGATATTGCGATGCAGCGTCCTCTTGCCAAATTTGAGTTCGTAACAAACGATGTGGTGGAGTTTATAGACAAGGAATCTGTACGTGTCGCTTCGAAAGCCAACGGAAACAAGGCTGCATCAACAGATGATACCCAGACAAGAGCCGTAAACATCGAGGATTACAAGGTGGTGTTCTACTATGTAGGATTTATGCCCGATACTTACAGTATGAATACCGACAAGCCTGTGGACTCCTCTACGGGAGTGATGTTTGAATCCACATTGAGAAAGCTCTCCGAATCGGAGGCAACGATGGGATTTGACTATGTGTTTGTGAACGGCAAGAAGTCGGCTGTAACCGTGCAGATAGGTATCTATGACAATGAGGGTACACAACTCTCCTTGACCGAGCCGATAGAGGTACCGCTCAAACGTAGCCACCATACCATAATGACAGGTATGTTCCTTATGTCGGAGGCTTCGGGAGGTGTAACCATCAATCCCGACTTTGACGGAGACCATAACCTTATTTTCCCATAACAGATAGACATAATGAAGAATCTACTACATAACATACAGATATTGGCGATGCTTGCCTTGACTATGATAGGCATACAATCCTGTTCGGATGAATTGCACGATGTGGGCGATGTTCAGGTGAGTTTCACAGCCACACTTCCAACTGACACCCGTACCCGTTCATTCGGTAAAGCGGAACAGGTAAATACCCTTGTGGTCGGCATATTCAAAAAGGGTGTTGCCGATGTGCATAACAACAGCGGAGGCAGTTGGAACTATTATGAAATAGACCGCCAATCGTTCCCGATAAACGATACTTCGATAGATGTGCAGCTAACATTGGCTCAGGAGCAGACATACAGTTTTGTCTTTTGGGCGTATGATGGCAATCAGAATATCTACAATATAGATGATCTGACCGCCATTGAAATGAATACTCTGCCCAATCCGATTACATTCTCTGAGGCAGAAGCCGCAGACGCATTTTTCGCCACAATGGAAGATATTACCATTACAGGGGATTGTAGTTATCCCGTTGAACTTGTCCGTCCATTGGCTCAAATCAATGTAGGTACTACAGGGACACCGATGCAAGCTACATTTACTGCAAGTGGTGCTCCCAAGACATTCCACCCATTCACCAATACCGTAAGTGGAGCAGCTGAATTTACTTGGAATATCAACGAGACCACAACTGAGACATTCTCGGCTGATGGTACGGAATATAACTACCTCGCTATGGGCTATGTATTTGCTCCGACCACAGCCACAAATATTTCTGCCAAATTGACTTTGACTGATGGCAATAACAGCAAAATGGTGGAATTTCCACAGGTAGAGATAGAGGCAAACCAAAGAAGCAACATTGCAGGAAATTTCACACCAACAGAATAAGAGATTTTCAATATAAGTATAACCCTAATAACGAGTTAAAAGCCGAACATAAAAGAACAAACAAGCTAACACCGCAAAGGTGAGGAACAGTTCCGAGACCTTTACCCTGCATCAGCAGGAAACAACAGATTGATGATAATACTCGGTTCTGCCTATGCAGAACAGCCCTCGACAATGGGTGCGACATCCACAAGGGATGTGGCAAACATTAAGAAACAAGAAAATCAAAATAACTATTTGTATAACAATTAAATTTTTCAAAGATGAACAAGAAATTATTCTTAGGTATGTTCGCAGCAGCTGGTATGTTGCTCGCAACATCGTGTTCGAATGACGAACTGGATGTAGTTCAGTCAGGAAATGAGGCTCAGGTGACGTTCTCGCTTGGCCTTGAAGGTGGTATTGCTACCCGTGCTGCCATCAGTGATGGTACAGGTGCGAAGAAGTTGGTTTATGCAGTTTACAAACTCAATGCAGATGGAACTCCTGTTTTGCAGAATGTTGTAGGCTCTAATAACGAAGGTCAGTTTGTAGATACAGAAGCATTTGACGGTGGACTTACAGAAACTGTATCTGTAACTCTTGCTAAAGGTCAGACCTATCAAGTTGCTTTCTGGGCACAGAATCCAAATTGTAATGCATATACAACAACAGACTTAACAAATGTTGAAGTCAGCTATAATCAAGCAACAAACAACAATGATGTTCGTGATGCATTCTTTAAAACAGTTGAATTTACAGTAAGTGGTAATCAGACTATTGATGTAGAATTGAAGCGTCCTTTTGCTCAAATTAATGTTGGTGTTTACAAGACCGACTGGGAAGCTGCCGTTAAATCAGGTATAGAAATTGAAAAATCTTCAGTTGTTATCAAGGATGCAGCAACTTCTATCAACCTGCTTACAGGTGAAGTTGGAGATGAGACAACTGATGTGGAAGTTTCATATTTGTCAAACACAATCCCTAATGAAGATTTGAAGGTTGATTTGAATGGAGATAAGGATTATGATGATGAAAATGAAAAATATAAATGGCTTTCTATGAGTTATATCTTAGTTGCAGACCGTAATGCTGATAGCGGAAACGGTGTATTAGGTGATGAAAGAGACGCTTTAGAAAGTCTTCAGTACACATTCTCTCCGAAGAGTGGTAATGAAATTACTTTTGGCGATGGCTTGAATAGTGTTCCTGTACAACGTAACTGGAGAACAAATATTCTTGGTCAGATTTTGACAGGAAACATCGAGTTCAATATACGAATTAATCCTATCTTTGATGGTGACATCAACGTAGATGCTCCAACTTCGGAGGTTAAATCAGATGCCCAAGCTTTGGCTGCTGCTCTTACAGCTAATGAAGAAGATATTTTGGTTGTTTTGGGTGCAGATGTTGACCTACCTATCTCTTCTCTTGGCTCTCAGACTTCTGGTAGCGGTGAATATAAGTTGGGTGGTGCAGATACAAAGAATATCACAATTGACTTGAACGGCAAGACGCTTAACTTCACCACAAGTTATATGTCAGCAATTGGTGCCAATAATCCTGATGCTACCATCACTATCAAAAATGGTACAGTGACAAGTACTGGTAATAGTGCTACTACATGGAACATCAACGATGTGACTTTTGCCAACTGTAACTATGTTATTGAAAATGTTACTTTCAATAAAGAGGTTGCATTAACTAACGCTGGTAAGTCTGTTACTATGAACTATGTAACTATCAATGGTACAGGTGACTATTATGCACTTTGGATTTCAGCAAAAGGCCAGACTGTAAAAGTTGATAACTTGAAAATAAATACTTCTGGTCGTGGTATCAAGATTGATGAGCAGTATGTAGGTGCTCCTGCAAAGGTTACTTTGGACATCAGCAACTCTACATTTAAGACTGCCAAGAAGGCTGCTATCATGGTTAAGTCTGTTGAAGGTGCTGATATTACTGTTTCAGACATCGATATCTCTAATGTTACAGCAGACAAGGTTTTTGCGGTATGGGTTGATGAAGATGCTAAAGCTAATGCTAATAAGGTAGTTGTAAATGGAGCTCTTATGAAAGTTGAAGGTGATAATGCTGTTATCGGTGCCGCTTCAACAGAGGAATTAGCAAATGCAACTATTGGAGATAATGCTACCATCTATTTGGCAGCAGGCGACTATATAATACCATCAACTGCAAAGGGTAAAACTTTAACCATTAAGGGTACAGGAAATCCAAAGGATGTAAAGGTAGCTGTTACTAAAGTTGGTACAGGTGGTGAAAACTGCGACTATGCTTTCGATGGTTCTACAGTCACTTTCGAAAGTATTACTATTACAACAAACAGCTCAACTTATATTGGCTATGCTCGTTGTAACGGCACTTACAAGAATTGTGTAATCAATGGCACATACACACTTTATGGTGACAGCGAGTTTGAGAACTGTACTTTTAATGTGTCTGGTGATGTTTACAATATTTGGACTTGGGGAGCAAAAAATATGGAATTTGACAGATGTACATTTAACTCAGATGGTAAAGCACTCCTTCTTTACCAAGAAGGAACTAACACTGTCAATTTGACTGTGAAAAGTTGCATTTTCAACGATAATGGAGGTTTGACAAGCAAGAAAGCCGCTATTGAAATAGGTGATGCTCCATATGGCGCGACTCCAACATACAATGTAACAGTCTCTGGAACAACTGTTAATGGTTATGAGATTAATAACGAGGGTTTCAATACAGGAACTACTCTTTGGGGAAATAAAAACTCAATGCCAGCAGAAAGATTGAATGTAACAATTGATGGTGAAAATGTTTATTAAAGCAATTATTATGTTCTACACCCTTTATTCGGTTGTAGAACTATAATGAAACTCTATCATCCCTTTGATAGATATATATACATAAAACATTAGCTAAGAAGCCTTGCCGTTCGTGAGAATAGCAAGGCTTCGCCTTTGTAGCTGTAATTCAACAACTCATTTTGGGAGAGATTTGCTGTCCCATACCTTGCAATGATATAAGCAGACTAATCCCATTCTCTTTTCGCTGGCATAAACACTTCAACACTGTTTGCCTAACCTTACTTGCTTCGTATGTATTCAGCCTAAATGCAAGTGCAACGACCACTTCAAGATTATAAAATGTAGCCCAACTTGCAGGAGTGGCTAAATCGCATCGCTGGGTAGTTGCAGGGTTAAATGTTCCACTCTTGTATATCGCTCTGATAGCGGCTCGTAGTGTCGGGGCTATCACCCCGAACAAATCCACCAATTCCATTTCTGACATCCATACATTACCTCTTGGGATATTTACTCTACCGTTTTCACTGATTGTTATAATTGCTCGTTCCATAGTTACATTGCTATTGAGATTTCACTAAACGACTGATTAAGTCTGTTGCCGAACATAGTCAAATCCTTGTCAATTTTCTCGGTGGTAATCTTTGCATACTTTTGTGTCGTGGTTATGTTCGTATGCCCCAATACTCGGCTGACACTTTCAATGGGAACCCCCTTGCTGAGAGCAAGCGTAGCGAACCCATGGCGACTGCAATGGAAGGAAATATCCTTCGTAATACCGCACTCTTTTATCATCTTTTTCAGTGGTTTACAGATGTTCCAATAGTTAAGATTTGGGAATACGAGTTTGTTCTCTTGAAACCTCTCATAACGCTTGATTATCTGTAATGGAATATCAAGCAACTTCACTTGGAAATTGACCTTTGTTTTGTGTCGCGTGGATAGAATCCATTTCTCTCCGTTAATCTCTACAATATCATCGGTGGTCAGTTCCTTAATATCCACAAACGATAAGGCTGTAAAACTTGCAAACACGAACAGGTCTCGGATATAAGCCAACTTCTTATCCGCAAACTCATGTGTCATTACAGCCTTGATTTCATCTTCTGTAAGATATTGTCGCTCCTTGATGTTCTGATTTACCCGATACTGAGCGAATGGATTTCGTGGTGTCAGTCCGTTGTAATGTGCTTTTGAAACAATTGTCTTCAACCACATACAATGTGACCATACACTACCATTATGCAAACCTGCATCGGTAGAGAGATAGATTTCATACTCCTTGATAAAATCGGGAGTAAGTTCAAGCATAGAAATATCACTACGCTTGTAGCATTTCTTAATGAATGCAGCCAAATGGTTTCGTGACCTTACACGCACCTTGTAGGAACTTGCTGCACGGTCTATGTCGATACGCTTCTTGAAACTCTCGTTATCTTTATCAAATGCACCGAGCAGTGTTTCATACTCTGTTCCTATTCCTTGATAGGCATTGCGTACCATTTCGGCAGTAACATAGGCTTCTCTATCCGAGATGCGTTGATAATGCTTGATGATTTGAGCCTTGATGTTATCCAAAGCCAAATTGATGTCTCTTGATTCTTTGCTCTTGCCTTTGGCTCGATTGCCTTTGGCATCCCACATTGTTTTTGCAATGGTCAGTTTGCAACTGAATTGTGCCACCGAGCCATTGATTGTAACTCGTCCCATAATAGGGACAATACCGTTTTTCTCCTTGCTTCCGTTCACGTAGAACAGCACCTTAAATGTACTTCGCATAATCTAATTCTTTTTGGTTACAAAATTAGTTATCAGCGAGTTGTACATTGTTATGCAGAATGTGGCAGAGAATAGAAATAAACTCCAATGACCTATAAACTCACCTCGTTATCGGGTAATGATTTGAAAACCGTCCGCCCTCATTACCTTTCATTTCCTTGCACTTTTGCATCGGCGAGGCTTTCATCAAAAGTTCTCATAAGTCATTGAACACCAGTGCTGCCATCATTATTTCCCCTCATTCGTTCGATTTTTCCAGAGATAATTCATAAGTTTATATATACTAAAAGTGTAGTATGGTGAATAGACGTTTTTTCTGGCTAACATTTGGAGTATTAGCCTTTTCTATCCTATTTACAGGATGTCGGCAAAAAGAAGAGCCGCAGTTGCCAATCGTTGTAGTGGATAAACCTGCCAAAGAGGATGTTCAGATTTTCGGAGAATATGTTGGACGAATCAGAGCTTCAAGTTTTGTTGAAGTTCATGCAAGAGTGGAAGGTTATCTTGAAAAAATGATGTTTGAAGAAGGAAAGAAGGTTAAGCAAGGTGATCCTTTGTTTATTATAAGTCCTGATTTTTATAAAGCAAAAGTAGCTAAGGCTAGTGCACAGCTTAAGAAAGATCAAGTTTCAGCTGCCAAGGCTCAAAGAGACGTTGAGCGCCTTACTCCGCTTTATGAACAGCATGCTGCCAGCCAGCTCGACTTGGACAATGCTATTGCTGCAAAGGAAAATGCTGAGGCAAATATTGCTATGAGCAAGGCAGACCTTGACCAGGCTTTGCTGGAACTTAGTTATACAACAGTAACATCACCGATTTCCGGTTATGTAAGTGAACGATATGTTGATATCGGTACGCTTGTCGGACCGGGTGCTAAGTCAAAGTTGGTTTCGGTTGTGAAAAGTGATACAGTAGATGTCGACTTCAAAATGACTGCCTTGGATTATCTGCGTGCCGAAAGACGTAATATTAAATTCGGCGAACAAGACACAACTCGTTCTTGGCAGCAGACAGTTTCTGTTACTTTGGCTGATAATTCTGAATATCCGGTGAAAGGTATTGTGGACTTTGCAGACCCTCAGGTTGACCCTCAGACCGGAACATTCGGTGTACGTGCTGAATTGCCTAATCCGGACCGTAAACTTTTGCCGGGACAGTTCACACGTGTTAAATTGCTTTTGGATGTGAGAGAACGTGCGATTGTTGTTCCCCGCAAATCATTGTCAATTGAAAAAGGTGGTGCTTTTATCTATGTTATCAGACGTGATGATGTAGCAGAAAAACGTTTCGTTCAGATTGGTCCGGAAATCGGAAACAACGTAGTTATTGAAAGAGGACTTGGAGAAAATGAACGCGTAGTGATAGAAGGTTATCATAAACTGGTTCCTGGAGCAAAAGTTCATGCAGTGTTTGCTGGAGATGAAAAAGCTATCCAGGCATTAAGAGAAGAGGAGGAAAATCAATGAAACCAGGATTCTTTATAGATCGTCCGGTTTTCTCAACGGTGCTTTCTTTGTTGATTGTCATTGTTGGTATAATCGGTCTGTTCCTGTTGCCTGTGGATCAGTATCCACAGATAACGCCGCCGGTGGTTAAAATCAGTGCCACATATCCGGGAGCAAGTGCGCTTACTGTTTCCCAGGCTGTAGCAACTCCTATTGAGCAGGAGCTCAACGGAACGCCTGGTATGATATATATGCAAAGTAGTAGCTCCAACTCTGGAAGCCTTAGTGTAACTGTTACTTTCGATGTTTCGGCAGATCCGGATTTGGCTGCAGTAGAAGTTCAGAACCGTATAAAATTGGCTGAAAGCCGTCTGCCTGCCGAAGTTATACAGAATGGTATAACAGTTGAAAAGCAAGCGCCGAGCCAGTTGATGACACTGACGCTGATGTCCGACGACCCAAAGTTCGATGAAATCTATCTGAGTAACTTTGCTACAATCAACGTGCTCGACGTTATCCGCCGTATTCCTGGCGTAGGTCGTGTATCAAACATTGGTGGACGTTATTATGGTATGCAGATATGGGTATATCCGGACCGCTTGGCTAATATGGGACTTACAGTACAGGATTTGCAGAATGCATTGAAAGACCAGAACCGTGAGTCTGCTGCCGGTGAATTAGGTAAGCAGCCAGTTCTTGATGTAGATATCACATTGCCTGTAACTGCTCCTGGACGTCTTTCAACTGTTGAGGAGTTCGAAGATATTGTTGTCCGTGCTAATCCTGACGGTTCAATTGTGAGAATGCGTGATGTGGCACGAGTATCGCTCGAAGCTGCTTCATATACTACAGAAAGTGGTATCAACGGAAAGAACGCAGCCGTTTTGGGTATTTATATGCTTCCAGGCGCAAATGCTATGGATGTAGCAGAAAAGGTAAAGGCTGAAATGAAGGAAATCAGCAAGAACTTCCCGGAAGGACTTGAGTATAACTTCCCGTTTGATATGACTGAATATATTTCACAGTCAATCCACGAGGTTTACAAGACTTTATTTGAGGCTCTGTTCCTTGTAGTTCTTGTTGTGTTCTTGTCATTGCAGAATTGGCGTGCAGCATTGATCCCTACTATTGCAGTTCCTATTTCTTTGATAGGTACTTTCGGATTCATGCTCGTATTCGGATTCTCGTTGAATATGTTGACATTGCTTGGTTTGATTCTTGCAATTGGTATTGTGGTGGACGATGCTATTGTGGTTGTAGAAAATGTTGAGCGAATAATGGAAGAAGAGCATCTGACTGCGCGTCAGGCAACACACAAGGCTATGAGTGAACTTTCCGGAGCATTGATTGCAACATCAATGGTGTTGGCTGCAGTGTTTGTTCCTGTAAGTTTTCTTGGTGGAATTACCGGACAGTTGTATCGTCAGTTCTCTGTGACAATTGTTGTTTCCGTATTGTTGTCAACAGTGGTTGCGCTTACGTTGAGTCCGGCGATGTGTGCTATTATACTTCGTCCGTCGAAAGGCAAGAAGAATATAGTTTTCCGAATGATAAATTACTGGCTATTTGTCGGTAACAGACGTTATGGTGGAATATTGTCGAAAGTAATGAAATGCCCTCGCCGCGTAATTGCAGGTTTCGGAATGGTTCTTGTTGCGATATTTGTACTAAACAGAGCTTTACCTACAAGTTTTATTCCGGAAGAAGACCAGGGATATTTCTTTGTTGAGCTTGAATTACCTGAAGGCGCAACTATGGAGCGTATGCGTGAGGTGACAAATAGAGCAATAGAATTTATTGATAAGCAGCCTGCTGTCGCTTACGTACAGAATGTTACAGGTAGCAGTAGCCGTGTCGGTTCGTCTCAATCAAGAGCAACACTTACTGTTATACTTAAACCTTGGGAGGAAAGAAAGTCTTCAAATATGATGGTTGAGGATGTTATGGAAGCTACACGTAAGGAATTGTATTATTATCCTGAAGTGAAGTCTTATGTAACACGTCCGCCAGTAATCCCAGGCTTAGGTGAAAGTGGTGGTTTGGAAATGCAGCTTGAAGCTCGTGGTGAAACAAGTTGGGAAAATTTGGTGAGTGCAACAGATACATTCCTGTATTATGCATCACTGGCTCCTGAACTTGAAGGCGTTTCTTCAGCTTTACAGGCAGAGATTCCTCAGTTGTATTTTGATGTTAATCGCGACAGAGCCAAACTTTTGGGCATTCCGTTGGCTGATATATTCTCAACAATGAAGGCTTATCTTGGTTCTGTATATGTAAACGACTTCAATATGTTCAACCGTATATATAGAGTATATATCCAAGCTGAAGCTCCATATCGTGCAAACAAGGACAATATCGGTTTGTTCTTTGTAAAGACAAGTACTGGTGCGATGGTTCCGCTTACAGCACTTGGAACTACTGAATATACAACTGGTCCGGGAACAATCAAGCGTTTCAACATGTTCAACACTGCATCCATAAATGCAGTTGCAGCATCAGGATATAGTACCGGTGAAGCTATGGAAGCCATGGAAAGAATAGCAAAAGAACATTTGCCGGAAAATATAGCAGTTGAATGGAGCGGATTGTCATACCAGGAAAAGAAAGCCGGAGGTCAAACTGGATTCGTGCTGGCGTTGGTATTCCTTTTCGTATTCTTGTTCCTTGCAGCACAGTATGAAAGTTGGATTGTGCCTATTGCAGTTTTGCTTTCATTGCCTATCGCAGCTTTGGGTGCTTATTTGGGAATTTGGGCAACTGGACTTGAGAACGATATATATTTCCAGATTGGTCTGGTAACTCTTATCGGTCTTGCAGCAAAGAATGCAATTCTTATCGTTGAGTTTGCCAAGGTTCAGGTAGATGCCGGAGTTGATCCGGTGAAAGCTGCAATCCATGCTGCTCAGATGCGTTTCCGTCCGATTCTTATGACATCTCTTGCGTTTGTACTTGGTATGTTGCCTATGGTTATGGCTTCAGGTCCGGGTTCTGCATCACGTCATAGTATTGGTACAGGTGTGTTCTTTGGAATGTTGGTTGCTATTACTGTTGGTATAGTTCTTGTTCCTTTCTTCTTTGTTTTCGTATGCAATTTGCATAAGAAAATAAACTTGAAGAGCAAGCTGGAAAAAATACCATTGGATAAATTGCCGCTCGACAAGATAAAGCGCGAGAAAGACAGACTTGGAAAGCTTATAAATAAGAAATCAGCCGGAACGATGATTCTGTTTGCTTTGCTTACATTGTCAATGTCTTCTTGTAAGTTGGGCCAGAAATATTCGCGTCCAGATTTGAATCTTCCAGATAAAGTTTCTGAAGAAGTACTGTCTCAAGCTAATGACAGTACTTCTGTAGCAGATATTTCTTGGGAGGAGTTATATACAGATCCAATATTGCAGGACCTTATCCGCAAGGCATTAAATAATAATAAGGATATGCAGATTGCTGCGGCAAAGATTAAGGAAATGATTGCTGCCAAGAGAATCTCATTTGCAAATATGTTTCCTGAATTTGGCCTTCAGCTTTATGGAGAGAAAGAGGTTCTGAATTATGGTGGTAATAATCCTAAACCAGACCCTGAGTTTGGTGCAAAACTAGGTGTTACATGGGAATTGGATTTGTGGGGTAAACTCCGTTGGGCTAATGAAGCAGATATTGCCGCATATATGCAATCAGTTGAGGCGCGCAGAGCTTTGCAGTTGACTATAGTTTCAAGTGTCGCTGCCGGATATTATGAACTTTGTGCATTGGATCAGGAACTGAAAATCGTGCAGCAAACATTAGCTGCACGTCGCGAAGGTGTGAGATTGGCAAAGTTGCGTTACGAAGGTGGTCTTACTTCCGAAACTGCATATAACCAGGCTCAGGTTGAGTTGGCACGTACAGAAACCCTTGTTCCTTCATTGGAAAGAAAAATAAAGAATAAGGAAAGTGATTTGTCAATGCTTTTGGGTGAATATACATCAAGTATACCTCGAGGAGAATCTCTGAGTCATCAGGATTTACCGGATTTCCTTCCTGTAGGTTTGCCGTCAACTTTGTTGCAGCGTCGTCCGGATATGAGACAGGCTGAGCAATCTTTGAAAGCAGCTAATGCTAAAGTTGGTGTTGCATATACAAGCTTGTTCCCGAAAATTGGACTTACAGCTTATGGCGGTTTTGAAAGTGCGGAACTTTCAGATTTGATAAAGAGTCCGGCGTGGAATGTGGTTGGTAATCTTTTGCAGCCAATATTTGCGATGGGAAAGAACAAAGCACGTCTGAAAGTGGCAAAAGCTCAGTATGAACAGGAAGTAGCAAGCTATCAAAAGAGTGTTCTATCTGCCTTCAAAGAAGTGAACGATGCTATTGTTGCAGTCCGTAAAACAAAGGAAATCCGTGCTTCAAGAGCCAAGCTCGAAGCTGCAGCCCGCAATTATTTGGATTTGGCTCAGTTGCAATACATAAACGGAGTTTCAAGCTATATGGATGTGCTGGACGCACAGCGTGGTCTTTTGGATGCGCAGATTGGTTTGAATTCTGCTATTTGCGATGAGTTGCTGTCTGTAGTTTATTTGTATAAGGCTCTTGGCGGTGGTTATGATCCGAACGCTGAGTATGTTCCGGAAAAATAACTATATTGACTAGATATAAATTTACGAGTTGACAAGGTTTTAAATGTCTTTTGTTCTTTGGAACAGACATTAGAATCTTGTCAACTCGTTTCTTTTTGAAGCTTTGTCAACTTTGCTTTTGCTTCAATCCCATTTTCTCTGCTTTTTCAAGCATAAAAGCACGGGCCGCTTCATATTCATTAGGAATAACTCCATCAAGAATAGCATTCTTTATACATTCTTTCAAAACACCGACCGGGCGGGAAGGAGCGAGGCCGAATGTTTCCATAATTTCTTCGCCTGATACTGGCGGTTGGAAATTTCTCACCCTGTCTTTTTCTTCTATTTCGGCAAGTTTAGAACGAACGAGGCGGAAGTTAGCAAGGAAACGCTTCACCTTTTCCGGATTCTTACTTGTTATATCAGCCTCGCATAACAACATTAAATCATCAATGTCGTCGCCGGCGTCAAACAGAAGTCTTCGTATTGCCGAATCTGTAACTTCATCGTCAGCAAGAGCGATTGGACGCATATGCAGACTGACAAGCTTCTGAACATACTTCATCTTCTCGTTCATCGGCAATTTCATTTTCCTGAAAATACCAGGAATCATTTTTTCACCAACAAAGTTGTGATTGTGGAAAGTCCAACCCAAACGGTTGTCGAAACGCTTAGTTGCAGGTTTACCAATGTCGTGGAACACTGCGCACCATCTCAGCCAAAGATTATCCGTAGTTTTGCTTAGTCTGTCCAAAACCATCAATGTGTGTGTGAAATTATCCTTGTGGCCGATTCCTTCTTTAGTCTCAACACCTTTCAGTGCACAAAGCTCAGGGAATATAAGCTCTAGAAGTCCGCTTTTGTCGAGCAATTCGAAACCAATGGAAGGTTTTGGAGAAAGAACAATCTTGTTCAGCTCATCAACAATCCTCTCTTTAGAAATAATTTCTATTCTTTTTCTATTTCTGATTATTGCATCGAAAGTATCTGGGTCGATGAAAAATCCCAACTGAGAAGCAAACCTTACTGCGCGCATCATGCGTAAAGGATCATCGCTGAAAGTAATATCCGGATCCATTGGAGTTCTGATTGTTAGGTCTTCCATATCATCCAAACCACCAAACGGGTCAACCAGCTCGCCATATCTGTCCTTGTTCAGGCAAAGAGCAAGAGCATTTATAGTGAAATCCCTTCTGTTCTGGTCATCTTCGAGAGTTCCGTCTTCAACAACAGGCTTGCGGCTGTCGTGGCTGTATGATTCTTTTCTGGCTCCGACAAACTCCAGTTCCAGACCGCCAGCCTTTACTTGCGCTGTCCCAAAGTTTTTGAACACCGATAAGTTTGCACCTCTTCCCAATTTGCGAGCCACAGCCTTTGCCAGCTCAATACCGCTACCAACGGCAACAACATCTATATCTTTTGAATGGCGGTTTAGAAATATATCTCTTACATATCCGCCAATAACATACGCTTCAAGCCCCAATTCATCTGCCGCCTCTGAGATTATCTTGAAAGGACGTGCAGAAATATGAGACATTATTTCTTCCTGAGTAATATACATGATGAATTTTTCATTCGATAATAAGAGATGCAAAGATAGTGAAAGGTGAGCGCAGAGCAAAATATTTTATTCTTTAGAAAGTCTATATTTATACTTAGAACTAAGCCTTAGTTTTTAAAAACTCAACCTTAGTTTATAAAAACTGTGACTTAATTTGTACAAACTAAGCTTTAGTTTTAAGAATATAACAGGTATTTTGAAGTATTTATTTTGTTTTAGCTGTGTTTGTTTTGTTTGTTGTTAGTTAGATATATATTAACTGGTATATAGATTTTAATATTAAGGTATTTAAAAAGTCTCTGTGTCTCTGCGTACTCTGTGTTTTAAACTCTGCTTCTCGGTATTAAAGTGTTTGTAAATTGGCATTTCAATTTACGAAATATAAGATAAAAGCATGTTTGGATTGATATTTGAAAGAAAAGATTTGAAAAAAATCTAGAAATTTCTTTGGTGGAATAAATTATTGTTCTACATTTGCAATGTCAAACAAAAATAAGAAAGAAAGTATGATGAACAATGTATTGCATATTATTAATCTCGTGGTCGTCCTTCATATTATTATGTAGGTGAGGAGAAAGGTATGTGTAATACTTGAACATTTGTTATAATATTATATAAGCCTTTCTCCTTCAATAGAGAAAGGCTTTTTGATTAATGATATACTTGTGTTTTTGAAGATATGGAGAAGAATACAATGAAAATTCCTTTGAGAAGTTCCTTTAGTACAGAAGGACGTCGTATGGCTGGCGCGCGTGCATTATGGTGTGCCAATGGTATGAAGAAAGAGCAATTTGGCCGTCCTATTATAGCGATTGTCAATTCTTTTACTCAATTTGTTCCGGGACATACTCATTTGCATGAGGTGGGACAGATTGTAAAAGCTGAGATTGAAAAGCTTGGATGTTTTGCCGCTGAATTCAATACGATAGCCATTGACGACGGTATTGCGATGGGACACGATGGAATGTTGTATTCTCTTCCTTCAAGAGATATCATTGCAGACAGCGTTGAATATATGGTAAATGCGCATAAAGCTGACGCCATGGTTTGCATAAGCAATTGCGACAAGATTACTCCGGGTATGCTGATGGCAGCAATGCGTTTGAATATTCCAACTGTATTCGTTTCCGGAGGTCCTATGGAAGCCGGAGAATGGAATGGACGTCAGCTGGATTTGATTGATGCAATGATTGAAGCTGCCGATGATTCAGTAAGCGATGAGCAGATAGCAGAAGTTGAGCGCCATGCTTGTCCGGGTTGCGGAAGTTGCTCAGGAATGTTCACTGCAAATTCAATGAACTGTTTGAATGAAGCAATAGGATTGGCTTTGCCTGGAAACGGAACTATTGTTGCTACTCATGCCAACAGATTGCAATTGTTCCGCGACGCTGCCAAACTTGTTGTTGAAAATGCATATAAATATTACCGCGACGGCGACGATTCAGTTCTCCCTCGCAAGATTGCTACCCGTCAGGCTTTCCTCAATGCAATGTCGCTTGATATAGCTATGGGTGGTTCGACTAATACCGTTCTTCATTTGTTGGCTGTTGCTCAAGAAGCAAACGCTGATTTTACCATGGATGACATTGATGCTCTTTCACGCAAGATTCCATGCTTGTGTAAAGTAGCACCAAACACACAAAAGTATCATATTCAGGATGTGAACCGTGCCGGAGGTATCATGTCTATAATGAATGAACTGCTCAAAGCCGGTTTGGTTGACGGCTCTGTCAAGCGTGTTGATGGCTTGACATTGTCTGAAGCCGTTGATAACTTCGCTATTACTTCACCAAATGTCAAAGAAGAGGCATTGGCAAAATATAAGAGTGCTCCTGGTGGAAAATTCTGTATAACAATGGGTGCACAGAATTCTTCATATAAGGAACTTGACACAGACAGAGCTAACGGATGTATCCGTGATGTTGAACATGCATATTCAAAAGATGGCGGATTGGCTGTTCTGAAAGGAAATATCGCTATTGACGGTTGCGTTGTCAAAACTGCCGGAGTGGATGAAAGCATCTGGAAATTCACCGGTCCAGCAAAAGTATTCGATTCTCAGGATTCTGCCTGTGAAGGTATTTTGGGTGGAAAGGTTGTATCTGGTGACGTTGTTGTCATTACATATGAAGGCCCGAAAGGTGGTCCAGGTATGCAGGAAATGCTTTATCCTACATCATATATCAAGAGCAGACATCTGGGAAAAGAATGTGCATTGATTACAGACGGACGTTTCAGCGGCGGAACATCCGGATTGTCAATCGGTCATATTTCGCCGGAAGCAGCAGCCGGAGGCAATATCGGTCTGGTGCGTGATGGTGATATGATAGAAATAGATATTCCAAACCGTAAGATAAATGTTCTTCTGAGCGATGATGAATTGTGTAAGAGAAGAGCCGAAGAAGAAGCACGAGGTAAAAAAGCCTTTACTCCTCCATACCGTCAGCGTGAAGTGTCAAAAGCTTTGAAAGCTTACGGTAAGATGGTGACTTCAGCAGATAAAGGTGGAGTAAGAATAATAGAAGATTAATTTATAACGCAAAACAGAATCACACATATATGAAAGAAAGAATAACAGGAGCAGAGGCTTTGATGCGTTCGCTGGAATTTGAAGGAGTGAAGACTCTCTTCGGATATCCCGGCGGCTCAATCATGCCGGTATATGACGCTTTGTATGACCACAGAGATACTCTGAATCATATATTGGTGCGCCATGAACAGGGAGCTGCACATGCAGCACAGGGATTCGCAAGAGTTTCGGGTAAAGTAGGTGTTTGTTTGGTTACCAGCGGACCTGGTGCAACCAATACGATTACCGGTATTGCCGATGCAATGATTGATAGTACGCCGTTGGTTGTTATTGCCGGTCAGGTTGGTACACAGTTTTTGGGAAGTGATGCTTTCCAGGAAGTGGACTTGGTTGGTGTAACTCAACCTATATCAAAGTGGAGCTATCAGATCCGACGTGCTGAAGATGTAGCTTGGGCTGTATCACGTGCTTTCTATATTGCAAGAAGTGGTCGTCCTGGTCCTGTTGTTCTGGATTTTGCAAAGAATGCACAGACTGATATGGTTGATTACGAACCGGCAGTTGTTGATTTCATTCGCAGTTACGAGCCTGTTCCTTCAACTGATATGGATGCTCTTGAGGAAGCTGTTCGTCTGATTGATTCTGCACAACGTCCTTTGGTTCTTGTTGGTCAGGGTGTGGAACTTGGCAGTGCTCATAAAGAGTTGCTTTCATTTGTTGAGAAAGCTGATATCCCTTGCGGGTGCACTTTGCTTGGTTTGTCTGCTATGCCAACATCCCACAGACTCAATAAGGGTATGTTAGGTATGCACGGAAATTTAGGACCGAATGTAAAGACAAATGAATGTGATGTGTTGATTGCTGTTGGTATGCGTTTTGATGACCGTGTGACAGGACGTTTGGATTCATATGCTAAACAGGCTAAAATCATTCATCTTGATATCGACCCTTCAGAAATCAACAAGAATGTTAAGGTTGATGTGGCTTTGCTGGGCAATTGTAAAGATACACTGTCAATGCTTACGTCCAGAATCCAACATAACCAACATACTATGTGGATAAAGAGTTTCGCAGAATACGAAAAAACAGAGTATGACAATGTTATCAGCCGTGAGTTGAATCCAGGTGAAGGTCCTTTGACAATGGGAGAAGTGGCAAGAGCTGTAAGTGAAGTAACAAATGACGAAGCTGTTCTTGTAACAGATGTTGGTCAGAACCAGATGATTTCTGCAAGATATTTCCGTTATTCAAAAGAACGTAGCATTGTTACTTCTGGCGGTTTGGGAACTATGGGATTTGGACTTCCTGCTGCTATTGGTGCTACATTTGGTGCTCCGGAAAGAACAATATGTGCTTTCATGGGTGATGGCGGATTGCAGATGAGCATACAGGAATTCGGCACTATCATGGAACAGCAGGCTCCAGTAAAGATTATTCTTTTGAATAATAATTATTTGGGAAATGTTCGTCAGTGGCAGGCAATGTTCTTCAACCGTCGTTATTCATTCACTCCGATGATGAATCCGGATTATATGCAAATTGCCGGAGCTTACGGAATAGCTTCACGCAGAGTAACTGAGAGAAGTGAATTGCAGGATGCTATCAAGGAAATGCTTGAGACAGACGGTCCGTTCCTGCTTGAGGTTTGTGTGATAGAAGAAGGTAAGGTTTTACCGATGACACCTCCGGGAGCACCGGTAAATGAAATGTTGTTAGATTGCTGAGGAGGAAAACAATGGAAAAGACATTATATACATTAATAATATATTCAGAGAATATCGCAGGTTTGCTTAATCAGGTGACTGCAGTTTTTACTCGTAGGCAAATCAATATTGAAAGCTTGAATGTGTCGGCTTCATCTATTGCCGGAGTTCATAAATATACAATTACTGCATGGACAGATGAAGATACTATCAAGAAAGTTGTAAAGCAGATCGAGAAAAAGATAGATGTAATTCAGGCTCATTATTTCACGGATGATGAAATCTTCCTTCAGGAAATAGCTCTGTATAAGCTTTCAACACCTGAATTGCAGAATAATCCAAACGTATCAAAGATTATCCGAAGATATAATGCACGCATTGTTGAGGTGAACAGTGTTTATTCGATAGTTGAAAAGCCTGGTATGACCGAGGAAATCATATCATTATATCGTGAGTTGCAAGATGCTGACTGTGTGTTGCAATACGTCCGTTCCGGAAGAATTGCAATCACAAAAAGTTGTGTTGAGCGTATAAGCGAATATATGTCGGACAGAGAAGAGAAATATCATAAGTGTAAATTTGATTTACAATAAATATTATGGAAAAAGTCGGAGCATATTCATTTAGTGTTGAGCCGTATCTCAGTGATTTCAGAGGTCGTGCCACACTGCCGATGCTAGGCAATTATTTGATTCATGCCGCATCAGAGCATGCTGCAGGCAGAGGTTTTGGATTTACCGATATGTCGGAAAACAATACTGCCTGGGTTTTGTCGAGGCTGGCTATCGAGATAAAAGAATATCCTATGGCAGGTGATTCTATAATTGTCTATACATGGATAAATGAAGTGGGACGGCTTTTCACTCATAGATGTTTTGAAATAGCTGATGCATCCGGAAAAGTTTACGGATATGCTCGTTCAATTTGGGCGGCGATAGATGTAAATACTCGCAAACCGACAGCATTGGATATAGATGCATTGAGCGTTTATCTTTCTGATCGTCCTTGTCCGATAGAGAAACCTGGAAAAATTCTGCCTGCGGAGTCAGAAGGACTTTCTGTAAATTATAAGGTTAAATATAGTGACCTTGATATTAACGGTCATTTGAACAGTATAAAATACATTGAGCATCTGTTGGATTTGTTTGATAAGGAAAAGTTTGAGAAGCAAAATGTTTCCCGCTTTGAAATAGCATATCAGGCAGAAGGACGATATGGAATGGATTTGTTGTTGTATAAAAAAGAAATGGCAAACCAATCTCAATATTGTATGGCTATAGCTAATGACGAAAAAGTTATTTGCCGTGCGATGGCTAAATGGGAATGACGTAATATTCCTTTTGGACTAGAATTCAATAATAATTATTATTTACAATATTAAAAGTAAAAAGAAAATGGCTATCATTAATTTTGGCGGTGTTGATGAAAATGTTGTTACCCGCGAAGAGTTTCCTTTGGAAAAAGCAAGAGAAGTGTTGAAAGATGAAGTTATTGCTGTTATTGGCTACGGTGTTCAGGGTCCAGGTCAGAGCTTGAACTTGCGTGATAATGGTTTTAATGTTATCGTAGGTCAGCGTCCTGGCAAAACATACGAAAAGGCTGTGGCTGACGGTTGGGTTCCGGGAGAAACTTTGTTCGGTATTGAAGAAGCTTGCGAAAAGGCAACTATTATTCAGGTGTTGCTTTCTGATGCAGCTCAGATTGAGTGCTGGCCAATGATTAAGAAACATTTGAAACCAGGCAAGGCTTTGTATTTCTCTCATGGCTTCGCTATTACATACAGTGACCGTACACACATCGTTCCTCCTGCTGATGTTGATGTAATCTTGATTGCACCTAAAGGTTCTGGTACATCTTTGCGCCGTATGTTCCTGCAGGGTCGTGGTTTGAACTCAAGCTATGCAATTTATCAGGATGCAACTGGTAAGGCTTGGGACCGCGTTATCGCTTTGGGTATCGGTGTTGGTTCTGGCTATTTGTTCGAAACAACATTCAAGAAAGAAGTTTATTCTGACTTGACAGGTGAACGTGGTACATTGATGGGTGCAATCCAGGGCTTGCTTCTTGCTCAGTATGAAACTTTGCGTGAACACGGACACGAACCATCTGAAGCATTCAACGAAACAGTTGAAGAATTGACTCAGTCATTGATGCCTTTGTTTGGTGAAAATGGTATGGACTGGATGTATGCTAACTGCTCAACAACAGCTCAGCGTGGTGCTTTGGACTGGATGGGCCCGTTCCACGATGCAGTTAAACCTGTATTTGAAAAACTTTATAACGAAGTTGCTTGTGGTAATGAAGCTCAGCGTTCAATCGACTCTAACTCACAGCCGGATTATCGTGATAAATTGAACGAAGAATTGCGTCAGTTGCGTGAAAGCGAAATGTGGCGTGCAGGTGCTGTGGTTCGTAAATTGAGACCAGAGAATAACTAATTCTACATATAGGAAATAATTATACAGGCAGTGTTTCTGGATTATATCTAATGAAACACTGCCTGTAAGTTTTATTCAAAAGGATATTTTATTCCCCATTCTTCTCTGAGCGCATCCATTTGTTTCATGATGCGTATTGTTTCTTCGTGAGGCATATATGGAGATTCGAGCCATCCGTTTTCCAAAGCATCGATGGATGCCTGTATCTGATATTCATATCCGGTAATTTGTTTTGGAGCATGATATTCAGCTATGACATTATAATTTTTGTCTATTACTTTAGCCGATTGTGGATTGTTGATGTTTTCTACAATTATATGTCCTTTATCACCGGAAATTATTCCCTGACGGTCAGTTGCTGCACACATTGTTGATGTAAGAACAGCCATTCTTTCACCGGAAAAATATAATGTCGTATTATTATGAGCATCAACTCCTGTATTTGTCTTCAAGCATGTTGATACAGTTTTTTCTATTTCTTTACCGAAAACCATTGCTGCAAAGTTGAGAGGATAAACACCTACATCCAGAAGAGCTCCACCGGCAAGTTCAGGAGATATAATTCTTTCTACGTGTTTGATGTCATATCCAAGATTGGCTGTCAATAGATATGGCTTGCCAATTATTCCACTGTCAACCAAATCCTTTATTTGTTTTGAGAAAGGCATATATCTTGTCCATATTGCTTCGGTGATGAAAACTCCTTTTTCTTTTGCCAAGGCTAAAAGTTCTTCTGCCTGTTTTGCATTAACAGTGAAAGATTTTTCGCATAGAACAGGTTTTCCTTTCAATATGCACATTTTGGCATTGTCGAAATGCAGAGAATGTGGAGTTGCAATATAAATAAGGTCAACATCGCAGTCGTCGGCAAATTCTTCATATGAGCCATATGCTTTGCTGAAACCGTGTTCGTTTGCAAAACTTTGTGCTTTCTCCAAACTCCTAGAACCGACAGCATAACATTCTGCATTTTCCATACCATTGATTGTATTTGCCATTTTGATGGCTATTCCACCTGTACCAATAAATCCTATTTTATACTTTTTCATATTTGGTTATGAATTAAATAATGTTTAAGGCAAATATATAAAAATGAGAGAGCTGCTACAAATGAAAAAGTTGATTTATTTTTACTTGGAAAGATTGTGGATTAAAAAAAAGTGCGTATCTTTGCACCGCTAATACAAATAGCTTAATTAATAAATAATTCAAATTTTAATTACAACAAATGGCAACAAGAATTAGATTGCAGAGACACGGTCGCAAAAGCTATGCTTTTTATCAGATCGTAGTTGCAGACAGCAGGGCTCCACGTGATGGAAAATTTATTGAAAGGGTAGGTTCTTACAATCCGAACACTAATCCTGCTACAGTAGATTTGAACTTCGAAAGAGCTTTGTATTGGTTACAGACAGGTGCTCAGCCAACTGACACAGTTCGCAACATCCTTTCTCGCGAAGGTGTTTGCTTGAAAAAACACTTATTGGAAGGTGTTAAGAAAGGTGCATTTGATGAAGCTGCTGCAGAAGCTAAATTCCAGGCTTGGAAAGATGCTAAAGTTGCTACTTTGACAGCTATCAAATCAAAAGACGTAGAAGCTGCTAAGGCTGCTGCTGCTGCTCGTTTGGCTGCTGAAAAAGAAGTAAACAAAGCTAAAGCTGAAGCTGTTGCTCAGAAGAAAGCTGAATTGGCTGCCGCTGCTGCTGAAGCTCAGGCTGAAGCTGCTACAGAAGAAGCACCGGCTGAAAGCGCTGAATAATTTTTGCGTTAGCCAAAATACGAAAAGAGGCTGTCTCAATGTTAAGTTGAGATAGCCTTTTTTGTTGTCAATTTTGTTTTCTTGAATACTAAATATTCCTGTTAAATTTTATACCCAAATCTCAACATACCGATAACGTATCTGTTTTGGTCACTTTTAATAAAGTGAAGAGTCGGTTGTATATATCCATTTTTGTAACATGGTATTTTCCATGTTAATTCACTAGCTAATTCATATTTGTCAGTAAAATCAGCATAATCTGTAAAAATTCCTCCCGTGGTATTTTTAATATGGAATAATAGACCAATGCCTGAATAACTTCTGCAACCTTTTTTTCTGTTGGGTTAACTGAATATTGTATAAGGATATTGATGTTCCGAGATAAATGTTGTTCTATATATCCCCAAAATATGGTATTTAGTTCTTTCTCTTTCGTTTTCTCCATTTTCTCTTTGTTTCCATCTTCATTATCCACAGGCAAGCCGCTATGTAGAGCAAGACCACAATAATAGCCGTTATCATTTTTCTGATAGTTTATAGATGTAATACTTAATAGACCGTCTGTCTTTGGACAGAAACGGAAAACATTTTCTCTTCCGGTGAAATTTCTGT
This sequence comes from Parabacteroides sp. KHUB-01, assembly GCF_056640935.1. NCBI lineage: Bacteria > Pseudomonadati > Bacteroidota > Bacteroidia > Bacteroidales > Tannerellaceae > Parabacteroides > Parabacteroides sp. KHUB-01. The sequence goes on from NZ_CM153256.1 coordinate 3,006,832, forward strand.
ATCCAGTACCATTATATAATGATGTTTCCAGATTCCAATGATTTAGTTCCAATTTGTAATCTATACCAACGGATGAAACAGGATAATTGGCTATTGGATAATTTGCAGATAATGTTGGAAATATTCCGCATGAACTATTAGTAAAAAGAGAAGTGCAAGGCGAAGCAAAATAATCTTCATTCAAATTCCGAATTCCTATAAAAAACGAAGATTTACTATAGCTGAATTCAAATCCTAATATAGCTAGTGCTAATGGAATATTTTCTTCTTCAATATTCGAAAAAGTTTGTAAGTCATTTACCAAGCGCTCTTCTCTTGTTTTGGCTGTACTTATTGTTGCTATATCAATTTTCAGATATTCTCTAATAGGTAGAGATAAATCCATACGGAGCAAATTTACCCAATTTGTACCTTTATTGAAGTCGGTTTGTAACTCGGAAGTATATTCTATTCCGAAATCCTGTGCGTTAAGGTGGTGGCAGTTTATTATAGCTGCCACCATTGAAATGTATACGATAATATATTTTGTAGTCATGTCTTATAACCATTTTACGAATCTTTTTATATACCAATTCTTTATGATTTGTGTCAATATGCAATATGACAGAAGAATTCCTATTAACCAAGGGAAGTAGCTTATTGGCAATTGTGTGAGACCGATTGAATTTCCAAATGATGTGAAAGGTATAATAATTCCTATAGCCATAATCAGGAATGTAAGTCCTGTAACAGGCCAAGAAGCACAACTTTGGATAAACGGAATTTTTCTTGTACGAATCATATGCACGATTAATGTTTGAGAAAGAAGACCTTCTATGAACCATCCAGATTGGAATAATGCCTGCTGGTCAATGGTATTGCAACTGAATACATACCACATAACCAGATAAGTAATTATATCGAAAATAGAACTGATCGGACCGATGAATATCATAAAACGGCTCAAATCCGAAGCATCCCATTTCCTTGGTTTACGTAGATAATCAGCATCCATGCTGTCGAATGGTATTGTTGTTTGTGATATATCATACAATAAATTCTGTATAAGAAGATGTATTGGCAACATCGGTAAAAATGGAAGAAAAGCACTGGCTGCCATAACACTGAACATATTTCCAAAGTTGGAACTCGCAGTCATTTTAATGTATTTTGTTATATTACCGAATGTTTTCCTTCCTTCTATGACACCATCTTCCAAAACCATTAAGTCCTTTTCCAGAAGAATGATATCAGCACTTTCTTTTGCTATGTCTACTGCAGAATCTACTGAAATTCCGATATCTGACTGTCGTAAGGCTGATGCATCATTGATTCCGTCTCCAAGGAAACCAACCGTATTTTCTTGTTCTTGAAGTAGTGTTATGATTTCTGTTTTCTGCAAAGGTGTTAGTTTTGAGAAGACAGTTGTTTCTATAACAGCTTTTCTTCGTTCATCATCACTCATTGATGAAAACTGAGGACCGGTCAGTGCATTATTTGTCTCTATTCCTACCTGACGTGCAATTGTTCGAACTACAGAATCATTATCTCCGGATAATATTTTCACTTCTATGCCATGTTCATGAAGTTGTCTGATAGCATTGGCTGCAGATTGTTTTGGTGGATCTAGAAATGCAAGGAATCCAATAAGAACCATGTCTTTTTCATCTTTAACGCTGAAATTACAATCTTTGTCCAGATAACTTTTGTGTGCAACTGCCAGAACACGCATACCTTGTCTGTTCATCTGTTCACTTATATATTTGGCTTTCTGTTTCAGTTCGTCTGTAAAAGGTTGAACAGTTTTATTGAATTCAGCATAAGAGCATATTTCTATCATTTCTTCTACTGCCCCTTTAGTTATTATTTGCCGCTTCCCTTGTTTGTCTTCAATTACTACGGACATTCTGCGTCGAGTAAAATCAAATGGAATTTCATCAACTTTATTATAATTATCTTTTAGGTGTTCCAGTGATAATTCCTTTACATGAGATAATATAGCCTTATCCATAAGATTTTTTAATCCTGTCTGGAAAAAACTGTTGAAATAGGCGTGACGCAGTATGCGTTTGTCTGTATCATTACTTCCATCGGCGTTGATATATTTTTCCAGTACAATCTGGTCGCATGTAAGTGTTCCTGTTTTATCCGTACAGAGAATGTTCATAGCTCCAAAGTTCTGAATAGCATTCAAGTCTTTGACTATGGTTTTCTTTTTAGACATTGCAACTGCACCTTTAGATAGATTTGCAGTAACAATCATTGGAAGCATTTCCGGAGTAAGTCCAACAGCTACGGAAACGGCGAATATGAATGCTTCTAACCAATCTCCTTTGGTCAATCCATTTACCAGAAAAACAAAAGGAATCATTACAAGCATAAAACGTATAAGTAAGAAACTTACTTTACTTATACCTTTATCGAAAGCTGTTGCAGCTCGATGACCGGATATGTTTTTTGCAATTGTTCCGAGATAAGTGTTATTACCTGTAGCAAATACAATACCTGTAGCAGAACCACTGACAACATTGGAACCCATATAGCAGATATTGTCAAGTTCCACAACACTGCCTTTGCAGTATTTTTTCTCTTTAGACTCAGGTGATTTTTCTATTGGATCAGATTCACCTGTCAGAGAAGACTGGCTTACAAAAAGATCTTTAGCTTGTATGATACGAATATCTGCCGGAATCATATCTCCAGCTGCAATCATTACTATATCTCCGGGAACAAGCTCAGTAATGCTAATTTCTTCATCATGTTTTCCGGAGCGCTTAACATAACATGTGTTTGTAACCATTTTCAGCAAAGCCTCACTGGAAATATTAGCTTTCCATTCCTGCATAAAACGCAGGATAGCGCTGAAGATAACCATTGTAGATATAATTATAATGGCTGTCCAGTCTTGTTCTCCAGGTTCAGCCAGCATAACATCAAGTATGAAAGATATTATTACCAGTCCCGTCAGAACACCAATAAAAGGATTTATGAACGCTTTAATAAAAGTAGAAACAGGATTCTTCTTCTTTTCATGTTCTATTTCATTTTTACCATAAAGCGATTGTCTTTTTTCTATTTCTTCAGGATTCAGTCCTATTTGAGTTGTCTGAAAATAGCTGAAAGCAGAATTGACAGGTTGTGCTGCCGCTAAAAAAACTTTTTCGGCATTGAATGCAAATTGAATCTTACTTTTTTTATTCTTCCACATTTTGCTTTGTTTTTACAAGTTATCACTCCTGTTTGTTTTAACGCTGCAAAATTAGAAGAGCTTCTTTCAGAAGGCTGTTAGAGATTTATTAGAACACTATTAGAAAACTATTAGAATTAAATATGTGGTAGTTCAACTATGAAAGTCGTTCCTTTTCCCTCTTCAGAATGAACTGTTATGTTTCCTTGATGTAAGCGTATGATTTTCTGAGATAAAGTCATTCCTATACCATGTCCTTCTATAATATTATCCTGTTTACCTCTATAGAAAAGGGTGAACATGTTTTGTTTGTCTATTTCAGACAAACCAATGCCGTTGTCTGAAAAACGTATTACAGCTGATTCTTTCCAGTAGGAAATTTGTATGAATGAGGAATGGTCGGCAGAATATTTACAGTTGTTTTCAATTAAATTAGAGAAAGCAATATTAAGCAGGTAAATGTTTCCCATAACTGTAATCAGACTATCATCATCAGCTTCTTCCTGTTCAAATATCAGTTCTATATGATATTCGGGATACGCTTTTAGTATGAACTCTCTCGCATCAAGGAGTAATTCATCTAGTCTGATTTCCTGCATTTTTATCTGATTTTTCTGATAATCAGCTTTTGCAAGATTTAAAAGGCCATCAATGAGTTTTGTCATTCGCCGTGCATCCTGCAAGGCGTTTTGTATTGTCGTTTTATATTGCTGTTCCGTACGTTCTTTTTGTAATGACAAGTCAAGTTCGGCCATAAGAGAGGCAAGAGGTGTACGCATTTCATGAGATACATTGCTTACAAACATCTTTTGAGAGTTAAAAGAAACTTCCAGACGTTCAAGTAAAGCATTGAATGTCATACATAACTCTCCCAGTTCGTCTTTTTCATTTTTTACAGGAAGCCTTTTATCAATATATAATGCGGTAATACTTTCGGCTTCTTTTACAATGTCTCTAATAGGTTTCAGTGATGAATAAGCAAGAAAATAGCAAACAGCAAAAAGGAGTGTAAGTCCCGTAATGAATAGAATTATTAATGTCTTTTGCAAACCTTTTAGATTATCATATCCATATCCGTCAAAGGCAGCAGCTGTTACAATATAGTCTTTTCCCTCAAATGTATAAACCATACCTATTGCCTGATAGTCATCTATATAGAATTCGATTTCCTTTTCTTTCAAAATGTAGTCTATCATTTCCCGGTTTTCTTTTACAATATCGTTTTGTATTGCATCATGATAAAGCATTTTGAAATCGGTATTATATACGGCAACTTCCACTTCGTTGATGAATTTCTTGTTATTCAGGTAAATAGATTGCATAGTTTGGGCATCTACCTGATTCTGCAGGAAAAGATGAGCTTTTGTTATTGCCTCACTTTTCAAGTCATGGAAAAAAGTTTTGCTGCGTGTCTGTTCACTTATAAGATATATCAGAGTCATGCACAACAAAAAAACAGTTGCAACAACTAAAGTATTTTGTATAGTAAGTCTGGTTTTTATTTTCATAACTTGTCAGTTAATATGAAACCTATTCCAGGTTTTGTATGTATTAGTTTCTTATCAAATTCCTTATCTATTTTCTTGCGTAAATAATTAATATATACGTCGATGAAATTTGTACCTGTATCAAAGTGTGTATTCCATACTTTTTCAGCAATTTCAACACGGCTGAAAACTCTTTCCGCATTCTCAACCATGTAAACTAATAAATTATATTCTTTAGGTGAAAGTTTAATTGAAGTATTTTGTCTTTTTACTTCTTGTAAGTTGAGATTTATTGATAAATCAGAATAAGATATTTGTTCAGGCGGTTTTCTTATATTTCCAACGTCTCTTTTTAACAGCACTTTTACTCTAGCAATCAATTCTCTAAAATCAAAAGGCTTAGTCATATAGTCATCTGCTCCGGCATCAAATCCTTCCAGTTTGTCATCTGTAGAGCCCAATGCTGTTAACATCAGTACTGGAATATGGTTGTTTGATTTACGTATTTCTTTACATAACTCAAAACCATCCAGTTTAGGAAGAATAATGTCTGAAATAACCAGTTGAAACTCGTATGATTGGAATAGACGAAGTCCCATAGCACCATCATATGCTACCATTGTTTGGTATCCGTTTTCTTCCAGACCTTTTTTCAACAATTCTGCTACTCGTGACTCGTCTTCGATTATTAGTATTTTTTGCATAAATCAGTTGTTGGATTTTACAAAGTAAGAAAAAAGTAAAATAAAAAATCGTTGTATTTTCTTTTAAAAAATGAATGAATCATGAATTGTGTCGTCTTTGAATATATTGGCAGGTATGGGAAATATATAAACTATAATAAAAATTTTTCGCTAGTAATGAATATGATAAATAGTTCTTCTTTCAAAGGATTATAAAAGTAGTATCTTTGTATAGAAAAAGATATTACATAATGACAGATAAAGATTCTTTGTTAAGATATATATCAGTTACTTTGGCTGTGTTGATGTCTCTTGTGTTTTTTGGATGCTTTTACGCCAATCATTTATCAATACGGGAGGAATTACAGCTTTTTTTGTTTACTCCGGAATATTTTGTATCATATTTGGATAAACCTTCTTGGTTATCATTGTATTCATCTGGGTTCGTAACACAGTTTTTTGTATCAGGATTTTGTAGTGCATTTCTTCTGACATTGCTTTTTTTCATTGAATGGCAAATAGCAGCAAAAATAGTAAGGAAAGTGGTGGATATTCCAAATGTGGAATTCTATGTCTTTTTTCTATTGGCTTCTGAAGTTATAAGATATTCTTCGTTACAGTTTTCATTGGATTTGACATTTTCGATAATATATTCGTTAGTGGTGGCTTTGATAGCCATGTCTATAAGGAATATTGGATTTAGGAGTTTGTTCTCTTGCATAGCTATGCCTGTTTTATATTATCTGACGGGCTTAGGAGTTTTTGTTTTTACTATAACTGTTGTAGTAGTAGATTTTGTTCGGGGAAAGCTGAATTGGCCTGTTTGTCTGTTTTTCCTGATTTTTGTTTCAGTGCTTAAATTTGTTTTTGGCGAACTTTTTGATGGTTTTGTGTTTTATGACTGGTTGCCTGTTCTGACTTGGCTTGCTATATTGGCTGTTCTTCTATTGATTCCACGATATAAGCCTTATATAGGAATGCGTGAACCGCTTACTGTTTATTTTCTTTTTATCGTCTATACTGTTGTAGGCGTTAGCGTAAGAGCAGATTTCAGAACGGAAAATATTCTGGAAGCCGACCGTGCTGTGCAGAATAAGGATTGGGAAAAGGTACAAGAATGTTATGATGATGCCGGAACGGATAAGACTGTTTTGAATTATTTCAGAAATATAGCATTACTGAATAATGAAACCTCTCCGGACTCTCTTCTTAATATGAAGATTAATCCTAAAAGTTTCTTTTTTAAGAATGTGGAATCAGAGCCTTTGTACAATATATTTTCAAATGAGATATATTGGCAACTTGGTGATTATAATATGGCAGAATTAGGTGAGATGCGTTCTTTGTCAGATTTTAAGGATAACGGTTCTGTCAGGATAATACGCCGGCTGGCTGAAATTAGTTTTGCTACATCAGACACTGTTCTGTTTGATAAATACACATCTATATTATCAAGGACAATTGTTTATCGTGGATGGGCTGAAGACTTGAAGAAAGATTTTTATTCTAAAGTTGATACGATTAAATTACATAATAAAACAGACTTGTCTTCAACAGTTTCTTCATTCAGAAATATGGATGACGGTTTAAGTTCTATTAAGTCTTTGTTGAAATATGACAGTAACAATAAAAAAGCTTTTGATTGTCTTGCCTACTCATTTTTGTATAACAGGAATCTTACTGAATTATCTTATATATGTAAAAAATATGGTAAGACTTTTTATGGTGAAACTCTTCCTGAAATATACACTGAAGCTATTGCTCTGAACGATTATCTGGATAACTACGACAACAGACAGAGTTACGGTAGAAAGAAGAAAAAAGATAGCCGTTATAATAATATATTGCGTTTTATGGAACTTTACAAAGGAAAGAATGCAGATGTAGAATTACTTTGCAAAGAATTTTCCAACAGTTATTTGGGGTATTATTTTGACATTGACTCTATGCAGTAACGAGGTGACAAGGTGTCTTTGAAGCCTTGTCTCTGAAGCCTTGTCAACTTGTCTCTTAATTCAGATTTTTATGAAAAGAAATAACGATATAAAATTTATAAGAAAACGAATGTGGAAATTTACAGGATTTCTTATTTGCTGTCTTGCAATTTTGTTTTCATGTAAGTCCGCTGATGAAGAGGAGAAAGTTAAGGATTTGCCTTCTCTTTTCCCTGATTACGTAAATGTTTCTGTTCCTTATAATATAGCTCCTTTAAATTTTTTGTTGAAGGATTTTTCCGGACAAATTGAGGTTCGCTTATCTTCAAGTTCGTCAGATTATACGTTTATAGGAAATGAAGGTAAAATCCGCTTTCCTCAAAATGAATGGGCCGAATTGCTGAATAAAGAAAAAGGAGGAGTAATTACAGTAAATGTTAAAGCACAAAAGGACGGGAAATGGATAGTGTATCCAAGCTTTAAATGGGAAATAAAAGCTGAAGCCATAGATGATTATGTTATATATTCAAAAGAAGTTCCTGGCAATGTTCCAAATTTGAACAAAAGTTTAATGAGGAGAGAAATGTCACGTTTCTCGGAAAAAGAAATACATATGGAACAGCCATTCTTCTATGCCAAATTTCCTGATAAAGTATCTTTTCGTGGAAAGGAGAGAGGAAACCTAGGTGCATATGTAATGGATTCTGCGTTTGTTTCATATATATCAGTATTTCCTGACAGAAGAAGAGAAAATATTGGTTTGCATAGTTCTGTGTTGCTTGTTGATTTTAATAATAAGCAATATAAAGTTTTGCCAGACAGTATTTCGTCAGACGGTGATATTTCCTTTGTTGATTTATCTTTTGATTCAAGGAAGCTGTTTTATTGTGTTTCGTCCGGAAGTGTTAATCCGGACAGTCTTCTTTCTTTGAAATATAATTTGATGAGTAGAGACTTCAATCCTGCAGATTTGAGTGTGTCGGAAAAATTAGACACAGTTGTTAATTTACCTGCAGTATCTGTATCATATCCTTCTTCATCTCCTGATGGAAATTATATCGCTTATTCTGTATCCGCATTTGGAGCTTCGTCCGAATGGCACGATGACAGTGATATGCGCCTGATGAATTTACATACAGGTAAGATTGACAGCTTGCAGATTGTCAATTCAGCAAACAAGGCTGATATCGTTCGTGGCTGGTCTTCCAATGGTCATTGGCTTATGTTTTCAAGCAAAAGAGAAGATGGATTTTTTGAAAGAATATATTTCTCATATATCGATAGTACAGGAATGGCTCATAAGCCATTTATGCTTCCTTTGGAGGATGCTTCGTATTATTATTATATGATGGAGATATTTGGGGAGCCGGTAATGGGGGAGAAGTCAAGTAGTCAAGGAGTTAATGAGTCAAGTAGTTAAGAATATAATTCTTATTTCCTGTAGCCTTGTCAACTCGTCAACTCGTAAAACTAAAAAACTTATAAACTAAAAAACTTATAAACTTAAAATCTATGCCTACTGCTAAAATAATAAACAGCTCAGCAAGTATATTATTCTGCCTGGCTGTATTTATGTATTTTTGTATAGTATATCCTTTTCATATATCTTATCAGGAACATTATCAGATGTTTCTGTATAACTTTTCTTATATGAAGGAAACAGTATCTTATCCCGGAGGTGTTGCCGGATATTTATCAGCATTTCTAACACAGTTTTTTCTTTTCCCGCCAGCCGGTGCATTGATTGTGGCTTTGCTGCTTGGTGCTCTTCAAGGATTGGTGTGGAATACTGCAAAAAAACTGGGTGCGTCCGGACTATATTATCCGCTAAGTTTTGTTCCCTCGCTTATTTATTGGAGTCTGATGGGTGATGAGAATTATTTGCCTGTCGGTATTGTTGCCCCTGTTTTATCTTTATTATGCTTTTATGTTTATTCGAGATTAAATAATGATAAATGCAGATTAGTATCATTTCTGATAATAACTCCATTATTGTTCCTTGCCGATGGAGTTTCATTTCTGCTATTTTCTGTAATTTCTGCTATTTTTGAATATACAAAAGCTGATAAGAATTATAAAAAGCTTTTGTTATGCCTTGCATGGACATTTATATGTTTCCTTTTTATACCTCTGATTTTAAGAAACACAGGATTGATGTATCCTAAATCATTGTTGTATTTCGGTGTTCCGTTTTATCGTTTCCCTTTACTGGGAATTTCTTATCCGGTATTTGTTTATTTGTTTTCACTTTTGTTGGTCCCAGTTCTTTCAGCTGCTGTTTCATCCAAATTTTCTACACAGAAAATATTATTACATTCAGCATTGTATTTGATAGTTGCTGTTTCCGGTGGCTGGCTTGTTCATGATATGACAAATAAGGAGAAAGAGGAAGTAATGGCTTATGACTATTACACATACAACAGAAATTGGAAGAAGGTTCTGGAAATGGCCGAGCAGAAATCTCCAGACTCACCTCTGACTGTGGCTTGTCTGAATCTTGCTTTATGCAAGCAGGGTTTGATGGCTGACAGAATGTTTAATTTCTATCAGAACGGAACCGAAGGACTTTTGCCTTCCTATACAAAAGATTTCACAGCACCTTTGGTTGCAGCAGAGATTTACTATCATATCGGATTCGTAAATACAGCCCAGCGCTTTACTTTCGAAGCTATGGAGTCAATTCCTAATTACAATAAAAGTGCTAGAGCAATCAAGCGTTTGGCTGAAACCAATATTATAAACGGGGAATATGATGTGGCAAGAAAATATTTGAATCTACTGAGCAATACTCTTTTTTATAAAGATTGGGCTGCACAGGCTTTGGCTGCCATTGAGGATGAATCTTTGATTGCACAAAACGAGGAATGGTTTTATCTGAGAAAATACAGGACTAAGAAAGACTTTCTTTTCAGTGAGCAGGAATTGGATATGATGCTCGGCTTTGTTTTCTCGCAGGACGAAACTAACCGTATGGCTTATGAATATCTTATGGCTGTATGTTTGCTGAAGAAAGATTTGCCTCCGTTTGTGAAATATTATCCGTTGGGCAAGAAAATCGGATATAATCATATACCAATAAGTTATCAGGAAGCCCTTGTCTATGCCTGGGGATTGAGCCATAAGGATATGAAAGGTATTCCTTATCCGATTTCCTCTGCAGTGATGAATAATGTGAATGCTTATGGACGTACATACACTTCGGTGCAGAATGCGGAGTCTTTGCTACGTAAACAGTTCTCGGGAACTTATTGGTATTATTTGCATTATAGATAGAGGAGTAGAGGAGTCAAGGAGTTAAGGAGTCAAGAAGATAATACTTGTTTCCTGTAGCCTTGTCAACTTGTCAACTCATCAACTTAAAAACTAATAAACTTAAAAACTAAAAAACTATGTCCAAATCAATAATAGCCGCTTTGGCAATTTTATTAGTTGGTTGTACTGAATCTTTCACACCGGACGAAAAGAAAGATTCTTTTCCATCCATATATCCGGATTATACAGAGGTTACGGTGCCATCGACAATTGCGCCGCTTAATTTCCGTTCCACAGATGATTGCAGCATGATTAATGCTGTTGTAAAAGTTGGAGGAGAAGAAAAACTCCGTGTTCAGAATGAAGGATATATCAATTTCCCCGAAACAGAATGGTCTGAATTGTTGGAAGAAAATAAAGGTGGAAATATTGAGATAACTGTTTCCGTAAAGAAAGGGGAGAAGTGGACAGAATATAAACCTTTCAACATTTATATCAGCAATGAGCCGATAGATTACGGATTGGTTTACCGCCTTGTTGCTCCCGGTTACGAGATTTACAGTAAAATGGGAATATATCAGCGCAGTCTGTCCGACTTTACCGAAACAGCTTTGTACGAAAATACTCTTCTTCCGTCAAGTTGCGTGAATTGCCATTCGTTCTGCAACCAGTCTCCGGATAAAATGAGTTTACATTTGCGTGGTCAGTCCGGCGGTACGTTTCTTTCTGTTGATGGAAAGACCGAGTTACTGAATACGGCGACAGACAATACAATTTCATCATTCGTCTATCCATATTGGCATCCGTCAGGAAAATATATTGCTTATTCAGTCAACAACACTCAGCAGGTTTTTCACAGTAATAAAGATGAAAGAATTGAGGTGTTAGATTTGGCATCTGACATTATTGTTTATGATGTCGAAAAGAACGAGGCATTTTCTTCTCCATTGTTAAAGAGTGACAGTGTGTTCGAGACTTTCCCGTCATTCTCTCCTGATGGAAAGAGTTTGTATTTCTGCTCGGCAACATTCAAAAAAATGCCTTCGGAATATAAGGAAGTCAAATATAATCTCTGTCGTATAGGCTTTGATGCTGATAATGGTGGATTTTCATCTTCCGTGGATACATTGGTTTCTGCCGAGAAAATGGGTAAAAGTGTATCTTTCCCAAGACCTTCGCCGGACGGACGTTATCTGATGTTTACATTGTCCGATTATGGAAACTTCTCAATATGGCATCGTGAGGCTGATTTGTGGCTTTTGGATTTGCAGACTGGCGAATTTTCAAATATGGAAAAGGTTAACAGTCCTAATGTTGAAAGTTATCACAGTTGGAGCAGTAACGGACGATGGTTTGTATTCAGCAGCCGTCGCGACGACGGACTTTACACGCGTCCGTATATTGCCGCTTTCAATCCGGACGGAACAACCGGAAAACCATTTATGCTTCCTCAAGAAAATCCGGAACATAATGATTTGAGAATGTATTCATATAATATTCCTGAGTTTGTAACTTCTCCAGTCTCTTTCGACAATCATTCTATGGAAAACAAATCTATCAAGAGACAGCAGAAGAAAGTCGGATATAGAAAATAGTGGAATTTCATCCGAAAGTAATTTCAAATACTTCCGGATGTAATTGGATTTTCTTCCGTAAGTAATTTACTTTTCTTTCGGAAGGAAATTACAACGCTTCCGAAAGGGAAATTATTATCAAAAAAATGTAGGCAGCTTTTTCCAGAAACACTGTTATGTTTCCGAGAAAAGCTGCCTACCTTTTTTTTGAAACACTGCAGTCTTTTGTTTTCCGAGTTTGTTTTTACAGTCTTATACAGAGAGTTTTTTGCCTCAAGTTTCACAATTTCTGCAAATATCTGTTTGTCAATTAAATGATGTGAAGGTTGAATATTATTTAACAATGCAATAAAAAATGAGTTGGCAGCATGAATTAAATTCTATCTGCCAACTCACTAAATATTTCAGCTTAATTGTTTTTTACTTCTTGATAGTCTTAAGCATTTCCTCAACAGCTTTTTCCAACTGAATGTCTTTGCCTTCAAGCTGAGATTCCGGAGAGTTATATATTTCAATATCCGGCTGAAGCTGTTGGTTTTCCAGATATTTACCGCTCATATCTTTTACGCCAACCTGAGGAATACCGAAAATAAGAGTCGGGTCAATCTGAGTTTCCCACCAAACGGCTGTCATTGTTCCTGGAACCGGAGCACCGATAAGCTTGCCGATACCAAGAGTTTTATACACAAATGGGAAACCGTGTGCATTGGAATAATTATCTTCGCAAACAAGAACGCAAGAAGGTTTCAACCATCTGTTGTATGGATCGCTTCCAATGTACTGTCCGCGAGGTTCGAATCTCTGGTATTCTTTTCCGCTAAGCAGAACTGCAAGATCTTCGTGAAGCCATCCGCCACCGTTATGACGTGTATCCACGATTACAGCTTCTTTGTTTCTGCATCTTCCAAGAAGTTCGGAATAAGTTTCTCTGAAGCTTTCGCTGTTCATTCCTTTAACGTGAACATATCCGATTTTGCCTCCGGAAAGTTTATCAACCATTTCTCTCTTCTGTTTTACCCAGCGCTTGTAGAGCAATTCGGACTGTTTACCTTGCGAGATAGGTTTTACAACTTCATTGAAACGCTTTCCGCTATTTGGATTATAAACGGAAAGAACAACATTCTTGCCTTCTTTTCCTGCAAGCATTGGGAAATAATCAGTGTCGTGCTTGATTGTATTTCCGTTTATCTTCTCGATAATACAACCTTTCTCAATCTTTGAGTCAGCTTTTGTCAGCGGACCTTGCTCAATAATTTCAGCAATTTTCAATCCGTCGCCTTTATAGCTGTTATCGAAGAAGGCACCAAGATAAGAAGTAGCCGGAACAGAAAGAGCTGGGCGATATCTTGCACCGGTGTGTGAGCCGTTCAACTCGCCAAGCAATTCAGAAAGCATTTCCTGGAAATCATAATTATTGTTGATATGAGGCAGGAATTTTGCATAAGCAGTTTTGTATCCTTCCCAGTCAATTCCATGAATGTTTTCGTCATAGAATTTGTCTTTTACCTGTCTCCAGGCATGATTGAAAATATATTCTCTTTCCTTTGCCGGCTGATAGTCAAAGTCTGCTTCAAAATCTATATTTTCAACTTTATTATCCTTTATATTTACTTTCTTCAGTTTTCCTCCGGAAACCAGGAACAAATTCTCTTCTTTTTCGTCAGTATATAATGTACCGGCGCCAACATCTTTGATGAGAAGTTTGGTTGTGTTTTCCTTGAAATTATGTTCCCACAAATCAAAACCTTTCTCAAAAGCCGAGCAATAGTAAAGTTTGTCTCCTTTCTTAGTCAGCACAGCATCGCCAAGATTAGAAGAATTGATTGTAAGACGTTTGATACGGTTGCTGCGGTTGTCGAGATCGAACTTAAGGTCTTCGACTTTCTTTTTGTCTTTCTCCTTGTCCTTGTCTTTTCCTTCGTCCTTTTTATCCTTTTCGTCTTTATCTTTCTTATCTTCCTCCTCGAATTCTTCAAGGGCTACTTCTTCTTTCGACATATTGAATTTGTCGTATGCTTCACCGTCGAAGAACATGATATATACGTCTTCTTCAGCGCCCCAGCTTCCGTGGCTGCGGTATCCGGCTCTGTCGGACGACCAAATCATAGCTTTTCCGTCGAGAACCCATTTCGGATTACCGTCGGAATATCCGCTCATCGTGAGGTTTGTCATTTCGCCACTTCCATCGGCTTTTACAAGTACGATGTCAGTGTTGTTCCATCCGCCAATATCGATATATTTTGCCACGAACCATTTGCTGTCCGGCGACCATTGATATGTTTGGTCTCCGTCGCTATATGAATAATTGTATTTACCGTCGAGAACAGTTCTTGTCTTTTTACTTGCCAGATTATAGACTCGCAGTTCTGTGCGGTTGGCAAGATAAGCAATCTCTTTTCCATCCGGTGAGAAAGCCGGTTGGAAAGAAGTTTCATCGCTGACGATCAGAGGTTCTTCCTTGATGTCAGTAGCATAAGTGAACAGTTTCTCTTCTTTGTCTGTCAGAGTGCTGGTGTAAACTCCCCATGTTTTTCCTCTTTCCGCTGCATAAACAATAGTTCTGCCGTCAGGGCTGAAACTTGGGTCGCGCTCCTGTTGCGGAGTGTTGGTAATTCTTTTTGTTGTAGAATAATCTACCGAAGTCGTATATACATCACCATGAGCTATGAAAACAACTTCCTTTCCATTAGGAGATACAGAAATATCATAAGCTCCATTTTCCAGCAATTTGCTGATTAATTCATTTTCAATATTATCAGAAACAACTTCGATATTTACTTTCTTGGCTTTTTCTCCTTCTTTTATAGTATAGATTTCACCATCGAAAGAATAGCAAAGCAAACCGTCTTTTGATGAAGAAAGAAAACGGACCGGATGCTTGCTGTGGTTGGTAATTTGCTTTTTGGAATTACCATTTATATCATATTTATATACATTGAACGAACCGTTTTCTTCGCTCAGATAATAGAATGAATTGTTATTGTTTGTCCATACAGGATTTCTGTCTTCGCCTTTGAACGAAGTTATTTTCTTGAAATCACCTGACTTGTCAGCGTTACAAACCCAAATATCTTTAGTAATAGATGAAGTGTGGTGTTTTCTCCACGGGTCTTCATAACCTTTCATATCCTGATAGAGCAATAGCTTACCGTCGTTGCTTACAGATATTTCCTGCATTGCCAGAGAAGAATACAACTGAGGACGGCCTCCATTTACGTCCACAGAATAAATCTGAGGAAACTGAGATGACGGAAATTGTGAGTCGTTTACATCCGGCATCAATGCAGAAGAGAACAGAATTGTATTGTTGTCTTTGAATACTTCCGGCGTTTCTGCTGCTGTGTTTGTTGTCAGCCTTTTAGGCTCGCCGCCATCTTTACTCATTATATAAATATCGAAACTTCCTTCACGGTCAGAAGAGAAAGCAATACTTTTTCCGTCTAGCGACCATATTGGATGAGTGTCGTGCTTCGGATGAGTTGTCAGCTGTTTTGCCAATCCGCCTTTTGTCGGTACAGAATATATATCACCTTTATATGAGAAAACAATTGTTTCTCCGTCCGGAGAAATTGCCGGATATCTCATCCATAGAGGTGTTTCTGATGCACTGAGCGAAGCTGCCAGCATCATCAATGACGGTATCAGGATTCTTTTCATGAGATTAATTGTTGTATAGTTAACAATATAAAAAAAGGGACAAGAAGCCAAGGATGGAAATCTTGTTTCCTGAAGCCTTGTCAACTTGTCCCTTCTTGAAAAAATTATTCTTCTTCAGAATCATCTTCCTTCATATTGTGGAATACGTTCTGAACGTCTTCATCTTCTTCAAGTTTTTCAATAAGTTTTTCGATAGTTTCGCGCTGTTCTGGAGTAACTTCTTTCAAGTCGTTAGGAATACGAACGAATTCACTACTTGTAATTTCGTAACCGTTTTCTTCCAAATATTTCTGGATAGATGAATTCTGAGCAAATTCACCGTAGATTACGATTTCGTCTTCATCCTCGTCTACTTCATCAACTCCGTAGTCAATCAATTCAAGCTCAAGATCATCAAGAGAAATTCCGTCTTTCTTAGCAATGTGGAAAACACATTTATGCTGGAAAAGGAATTCCAAGCTTCCTGAAGTACCTAAAGAACCACCACATTTGTTGAAATAACTGCGAACGTTTGCTACTGTACGAGTTGTATTATCTGTTGCAGTTTCCACGAAGATTGCGATACCGAAAGGACCGTATCCTTCGTAGTTCATTTCTTTATAATCTGTAAATTCTTTTGATACTGCACGTTTGATGGCACGTTCCACGTTTTCCTTAGGCATGTTTTCTTTCTTAGCAGTCTGCATAAGTACACGCAAACGAGGATTGTTTTCTGGTTCTGGGCCACCTTGTTTTGCGCAGATTGTTATTTCCTTACCTAGTTTTGTAAATACGCGGGCCATGTTTCCCCAACGTTTAAATTTTCTTGCTTTACGGAATTCAAATGCTCTTCCCATATTTTTGAGTTTTTATGTTTTTAAGTTTTTGAGTTTTTAAGTTTATAGTTGACGAGTTGACAAGGCTACAGGAAATAAGAATAATTTCCTTGTCAACTTGTTTCCTTGTCAACTTATCAACTTAAAAAATTTATCTCAGTGACGCTCCCAACTTCTGTTCCAGATTAGTCTGGATTTTCTTCATTATAGCATCAATCTGTTTGTCGTTAAGTGTCTTTGTTTCATCCTGAAGGAAGAAGCTGACAGCATAAGATTTTTTGCCCTGTGGCAAGTTCTTACCTTCGTAAACGTCGAACAACTCAACATTCTTCAACAGTTTACGTTCGCTTTCAGAAGCGATCTTCTGTATTTCAGCAAATGAAACAGACTTGTCGATAAGCAAAGCCAAGTCACGTTTAACAGCAGGGAATTTAGATATATCACTGAAAGTAACCTTGTTTTTCTTAGTTTCCTTCATCAATGCTGTCCATGACAATTCTGCAAAATAAACTTCACCTTCGATGTCCATAGCTTTGGCAATCTTACGATTCACGATACCTAGTGTTCCCAGTGAACGGCCAGAAGCTGTTGTAATGCTCAAAGCTGAAGAATAGATATCGTTGCTAAGCTGTCCGAAAACAACTTTCTGCATATTTACGCCAAGGCGAGCAAGTATATTTTCAACATAAGCTTTCAATTCGTAAACTGAAGACTTTTCAGTTGGATGTGCCCAGCTGTTTTCTACACGATTGCCATATACCCACAAACCAAGTTTGTAATCTTCGCTATATTCAGCAAGAACAGCATCCTCTTTCTTGTTTTCTTTATTGAAATCGTAGCAGTTACCGAATTCAAAGAAACGGATATTACTGTTCTTTCTCTTGATGTTATGCTCGATGCTTTCCAAACCACCAAACATCAAAGTCTGGCGCATGCAGTTCAAATCAGCACTAAGCGGATTCATAAGCATAACACAATGTGAAGCAGGATAAGTTGTCAATTCATCATAATATGCTGAACGAGTCAGAGAGTTGTTCAGAATTTCGTTGAATCCACAACCGCAAAGCTGCTCTGAAATCAGATTCTGCATAGCATAGCTATGGTCTGTCGGTGTTTTATATGAAAGATTTGATTTCAAGCTGTCGCTGAATTCAATATTGTTATATCCGTAGATACGAAGAATATCTTCGATAACGTCAACATCTCTCTGAACGTCGATACGATATACAGGAACGTCAACAGTAAGACCTTCTGCATCTTCTGAAACAATTTCCATTTCGAGGCTACCCAAGATACTTTTAACTGTCTCAACAGGAATTTCTTTTCCAATAAGAGTGTTAATCTTGTTATAAGTAACATTTACTCTATATGGAGAAACAGGATTTGGATATACATCTTGGATTTCACCAGTGATTGTACCTCCGGCAACTTCCTGAATCAATTTAGCAGCATACTTAAGTATATATAATGTAACATTCGGGTCAAGACCTCTTTCATAGCGGAATGAAGCATCAGTGTTCAAACCGAAACGGCGTGCAGTCTTACGCACCCAAGTTGGGTGGAATGTAGCAGATTCAAGGAATACGTTTGTTGTAGTTTCAACAACACCTGAATCCAAACCACCGAACACACCAGCAATACACATTGGCTCTTCAGTGTTGCATATCATAAGGTCGCGTGCAGTCAATGTACGTTCCACACCGTCCAATGTCACAAATTTTGTTCCTTCAACAGCTGATTTCACGATAACCTTGCCACCTTTGATTTTATCAGCATCAAAAGAGTGCAAAGGCTGTCCCATACCATGAAGTATATAGTTGGTAACGTCCACTACGTTGTTGATAGGACGGAGGCCAATCAGAGAAAGGCAGTTCTTCAACCAGTCCGGACTTTCCTTAACAGTTACGCCTTTGATAGTTACACCAGAATATCTCAAACAAGCTTCAGTATTTTCCACTTCAACCTGAATACCCGGAGTATTATCTTCAATACGGAATGAGTCAACTGACGGACGTTTAAGTTCTGCTTCTTTACCTGCTTGTTTCAGATAAGCAGCCAAGTCGCGTGCCACACCGAAGTGTGATGTAGCATCTACGCGGTTAGGAGTGATGTCCACTTCCAGAACGTAGTCGCTCTTTATATTATAATATTCTTTAGCCGGTGTTCCTACAACAGCATCTTGCGGAAGTACGATAATACCGTTATGGTCTGTACCGATACCGATTTCGTCTTCAGCACAAATCATACCGTTTGATTCAACACCTCTCAGTTTTGATTTCTTGATAGTGAAGCATTCATCACCATCATAAAGTTTTGTACCGATAGTAGCCACAACAACTTTCTGTCCTGCTGCTACATTAGGTGCACCGCAAACAATCTGAACAGGTTCTCCCTGTCCCAAATTAACGGTTGTTATATGCATATGGTCAGAGTTAGGATGCGGTTCGCAAGTTAGAACTTCACCGATAACTAAACCTTCCAAACCTCCTTTGATGGTTTGAACTTCTTCAACTCCGCCTGTTTCCAGACCGATTGATGTCAAGGCTGCAGCCACTTCTTCAGGCTGTAAATCAAAATCCAAATATTCTTTCAGCCAGTTATAAGAAATATTCATTGCTATATTGTATTTTATCTTTTAATCTATTGAGATTGGAGCAACTATCTGATAAATGTTTCATCACCGTTTTTACGATACGGTTTGTTGCTGACGGGCAAAGTTAAAAATAATTATCGAAATTCCTTACAGACATAATGGTTATTTTATAGTAATGCTTTCTCTTTCATATGTTGGAGATGTTATAACTTTAGAACTTGCTTGCCGCTGTTAAGCTTATATTCTTTCCCTTTCCAGATAAAAGTACCTGATGTCTGCTGTGGCAAAGAAATCACCGCTTCTCCTTTATCCAAATTATAAGAAACCGATATTTCTCCGTTTGGATGAGGAATAGAGCCGGAAACATTCCTTAGTTTGCCGAGTGCCGGTGAAATACGTACTTTCTTAAATCCAGGTGCTGCACTTTCAATACCTAATATTATTCTATAGAATTCAATATTCGGACTTGCACCCCAAGCATGACAGTCGGAACGCGAAGGTTCAGGCATTTCCGCCCATGTTGTCAGTCCAAGTGACATTTGATTTTCCCAAATCTGAAGATTGTCCAAAAGAGAATCTCCCAAACCTGACTTCTCCAGAGCAAGATTCAGATAATATCTGAAATATATTGTTGTTTGAATTAGAGACGAATCAGACAATGTTTTTTTCATTACTTCTTTAGCCTCATTCCCATTTGTCAATCCTGCAATTATTGCCAAAGCATTTACATGCTGTGAAAAACTATTCTTTGAATATGTATCGGCAAATAAAGAACGCTCTTCAACCCAATATTTATTTCGGAAAGAATCTCTGATTTTCTGAGCAATACCGGAATAATGTTCTCCCATGGCTTTTATACCAATTGCTTGTTCCATTTCAGAAACAGCATCCAATGCCATGATATACATTAAGTCCTGGAACGCTGAATTTCCCCCGTCCTTTTCTCTTATAGGTTCACCATAATCAAAACCTTTTGCCCAGTCAGCAAAGAACCAGTGAGGCACATAATCCAGACTATAGTCCGGCTTCAACCATTGCTCATACCATGCAAGTACGTTTCTGTAAGCAGGAAGCAGAGTTTTCATATAGTTCTCGTCACCACGCATCATCCAATAGTCGTGTCCCATACAAATCCACCATAGAGAGAACGACGAAATAAACTGATGTACGTAACTAGGATAGCGGCTCATGGTTATTCCTTCAGCAACCATTGACTGTTTGCCTTGTTCAATTGCATTCTTAACCATGAAACTATCTCGCGTATTGTATAGAGAAATCATGGCTTGTATTCTTGTATCTCCGAAATATTGTAACTGTTCGTAATAAGGACAGTCCATATATGTTTCATTTGCGCAAAGGCGGGCAGTTCTCCATCCGATATCTAGCATCTTTTCTAGCTTCTCAAATCCTGGAGCCGAGAATGATGTCTCATTTCGGAAAGGATAAGCCGAGAAAGTACTGTAAATATCGTTTATGCTTAGAGGTTGATCCTTTGTCGTTATGCAAAGTTCTACATATCTCCAAGTTCTCCACCATAATGGCGTAAATATTCTTTCATTTCCTCCATCCGGTATTATTTTGTCTTCATATCCGATAAACCTTTTGCCTTCAACTTCATTTCTGTTGCCTTTTGATGGAAGGCTATATGATTTTGTTGTGGATTGTTCATCATTGTTATATAGTGATTCAGCATATTTAATTATGATTTCAGCATCTTCGCCGCCACTGAAATTCATGGATAAATATCCGGTTGTAAGATTTCCCTGGTCTAAGAGTAATTTAACTGATTTGTTCTCTGGTATCGTTAATTTCCCATTACCGGAAATAATATTGTCCGAACATTCAATGCCTTCGGATTTTCTTATACTGCTGAATCTTTCTTTTTTCATTTCCATCTGAGGAATAGGACTTGGAACAAGCAATCGTTCCGGATAATCTCTGGCTCCTTTTATTGCACCTTCACGTCCTGTTACTGCCTTTTCCCATTTGGAATCATCATAATCAGTCTTTTCCCAACCATAAGGATATGCATTCATATCAATTTCTTCACCAGGACCGGCAACATAATAACCCAAGACTTGCCAGTCCGTCCAAGGAGCATAGGCTTTATTTTCCAGGCATAACCATCTGTTATCAGTATTTATGATAGTATCTCTTTCAGAGTTCCCTTGAAGAATGAATCCTGTTTTATTAAGACTCATTTGGGCAACAGGCTTTTTATCTCCGTAATTCCACACTACTGCAGCCAGAACATTTTTCCCTTTACACAGGAATTTGGAAATATCAACAGTCTCGAAATTCCAGTTATACACATCACCTCGAGCCGGACCTAACGATGCAAGATTACCGTTTACAAATAACTTGTATCTGTTATCGGCTGAAACATGTATAATCATAGAGCTGGGAATCTCTTTCAAATTGAATGATTTACGGAAATGATATATTCCGTAATCATTATTGGAAGCTCCAGGGTATGAAATCCATCGGGCAGCCCAAGGCTTTTCCAATAAATCAGGATTGATAATATTTTCATTGTAACCACTGATATGTCTTTGCGCATGGATTATATTTGCTACACACAGGCTTAAAATAAAAGCCATAACAAGTCTGCATTTTTTGAAGTATAGATTGTCGGTCATAATAATATGGTTTTTGAATTAAGATATTGCAATATACAATATTCTGCCTCGAAAGTCAATAGGAAGGATTTTATTTTTATAAAAGCGAGGTGATATTATGAATTGAGTTTTGCTGGTTGCTCAATAAAAAAAGTTGACAAGAATTCAGAGGCAAGTTAACAAGGTCAAGTACATTCTACTTCGCACTTTATTATCTAAGAACTCTTGTCAACTTGTCTCTAAATCTTTGTCAACTATTATTTCCCTTTGTTATTCTTAGCTTCTCTTTTCTGATCTTCTCTGGCAAGAAGAACTACATTATATACGAAGTCTGTAATCCACTGTTCTGAATAACCAAGAGTTGCAGCATATTTACGTACGCTCCATGCAGCTTTCTGAACGCTAACGTCGTTCCATTCTGAACGAGTAAGTATTTCATGAACTGTTTTAGCTGTCTGGTTATAAAGCAACTTCTTCAACAGAAGGGCAAGGCGGAATTTCCATTGCATCAAGTTACCAAGCAAGCTGAACAAGTCATTGTTGAATCCTTGGAACATAAAGAAGTAGCTCTTTATATCATTCTGGTTCTTACAGCATTTCTTTACAGAAGCATCAATTTCTTTAAAGAATGATTCACTCAGACCATAATCCTGCATCAGCACTTTGCGAACCTTTGATTTTTCAGCAACACCAAGTTTATTGTTCTGTGTTGGTATTTTAAGCATACGCTTGAACAAAGCCATATCTGCAAGAATGTTCAAGTTTGTAACACCAAGGTTTACTGCCATTACAGCCTGATAATATACGCGGACCAGTGATACGAATTCTTCAACAGAGCCTTTTATTTGTTCGTTATCCTGTTCCTTTTCTTTCTTGAAAAGTTTTGATATAAAATTCATTGTGTATTATAATTGTTAATTTTTTTTGCAAAGATAGTGAAAGGCGAGTGGAGAGCAAAATAAAAAACTTGTTTTTGATTTTGCTATTCCGAGCCGCATTCCTTGTCAACTCGTCTCTGAAGCCTTGTCAACTTTAAAGCACTTACTGATTGACTCTCCATTCCCTATGATATGAATCAATAGCCTCTTTTACCGAGCCATGCATAAGAAGCAATCTGTGTGCTTCTTCATAATCAAGACCCAATTCCTCCATAAGCATGCGAGTTCCTCTGTCCACAAGTTTTTGGTTACTGAGTTGCATATTTACCATTCGGTTTCCTTTCACTCTTCCAAGCTGTATCATTGTGGAAGTAGTAATCATATTCAGAACCATTTTCTGAGCCGTTCCACTTTTCATTCTCGTACTTCCGGTAACAAATTCAGGACCTACCACTGGTTCGATGGCTATATCAGCTTCGTGAGCCATTGGAGAATCAGGATTGCAAGCAATGGAAGCAGTAAGTATTCCATTCTTTCGTGCTTCTTGCAGGGCAGCAATCACATAAGGAGTGGTTCCGGATGCAGCAATACCAATCACTGTGTCATTTTTGTTAACTCCATGTGCTATTAGTTCTTTCCATGCATTTTCTCTGTTGTCTTCAGCATTTTCAACAGGATTTCGTAGAGCAATGTCGCCTCCGGCAATCAGTCCGATAACATAAGTATTCGGCATTCCGAATGTAGGAGGAACTTCAGAAGCATCCAGAACACCAAGTCTTCCACTTGTTCCGGCGCCAAGATAAAATATACGTCCGCCTCTTTTCATCCTTTCAACAATAGCTGTCACCAGTTTCTCTATTGCAGGAATAACCTCCTTGACGGCTAAAGCAACTTTCTGATCTTCGTTGTTTATACCGACAAGCAAGTCGTGGACAGACATTTTGTCCAGGTCTTTATATAATGATTCTGATTCTGTAATTCGTTTGAATGACATTTGTTTATGTTTTTAAGTTTAAAAGGAGACAAGTTGACGAGGCAACAGGAAACAAGTTGAAAAGTTGACGAGTTGACAAGGCAACAGGAAACAAGTATTATCTTCTTGACTACTTAACTCCTTGACTCCTTTATTTATAAGCACAGCTCTTTTAATTTTCAACTTTTAATTTTCAATTTTTATCACCTCCACCAATCCATCCATAGGCTCCTTATATATTTTCCCAACTTCAAGCCCTAATGAATTAGCCGCTTCTGTCAGTATATCTTTATAATAATAAGCCACAGAACCGGTAAAATGGATTTTCAGCTTGTCATAATCCGTATAGTTCATCACATTGCGTCTGAAAAAACTGCAGAAGCAATTGTAAACCATATTTTTTACAGCCGGTTCATCAATATGTTCATATATGAAAGGAGATATTGATGCAAGGAATCTGTTTGGAAAAGGCTGTCTGTAAACCCTGTCAATAATTTCGGCAGGAGAGAGGCTGTACTTCTCCATAAATGCTTTTACAAGATATTCCGGCATTTGTTTTTTCAGACAATCACCAATGAAAGTCTTGCCAAGCACAGCCCCACTACCTTCGTCTCCAAGAATAAAACCTAATGGAGAAATTTGTTCTTCTATGCTTTCTCCATTAAACAGACAGGAATTTGAACCCGTACCTAAAATACAGGCAATGCCTCGCTCATGTCCGCATAGTGCCAAAGCCGCTCCCAATAAGTCACTGTTGACAGAAATTTCAGCCGTCGGGAAAAAACTTCTCAATGCATTCTCAACAATGATGTTCTTTTCAGGGAAAGCACATCCGGCTCCATAGAAATAAATTCTTTCTACATTATGATTCTTCAACAATGGAAACAGACATCCATTGACGGTAGATTTCATATCTTCCTCTGTCTGGAAATATGGATTCATGCCTGCCGTGGAAATTCTCATTATTTCCATTCCGTTGTCGGAAAGACACCAGGTTGTTTTAGTAGAGCCACTGTCTGCTATCAGATACATTTCTGTATGTTTTTAGGCAATTAGAAAATCATAGTTTGAATAATATATACTGCAGCACCTGAAAGATAACCAAGCATTGCCAGGAATGAAATATTCTTCAGATACCAGATGAAATTGATACGTTCCAATCCCATAACAACAACACCTGCTGCAGAACCGATTATCAGCATACTGCCACCGACTCCGGCACAATAAGCAAGGAACTGCCAGAACACTCCGTCCTGAAGGAAATGTGATAAATATTCCGGATTTGCTGCTGCTTCGACCATTGCCTCCGTTGCAATCGGATACATACCAATTGCTCCAGCAACCAATGGAACATTATCTACAATAGCAGATAGTGTACCTATTATTATATTTACAGCAAATACATTTCCAATATTCTCATCAAGCCAGGTTGAGAAATTTGTTAGTATTCCACTGTAGCGTAAAACTTCAACAGCTAAAAGAATACCAAGGAAAAACATCAGTGTCGCTCCGTCGATGCGGCGGATAACATTAGCCAATCTCAACTTGATGTTCTCGTCTATATCTTGTTTCTTTTGATACATTATTTCTGTATAAACCCAAAGAGCACCAACAGCCATAAGTATTCCTACGAAAGGAGGCAGGTGCGTAATAGTCTTGAATACCGGAACGAATAACAGGCTTATTACACCAAGAACCAGTAATGCCAGTTTTTCCCTGTCTGCGAGTATTGATAATAAAGGATTATCGTTTACCTCTTTCGTTATTATTGGTGCAGTAACATTTCCATGCATTTTACGCATAATAAACAATGTAGGGACAATAGCTGATACCATACTTGGCAAAATCAGGTTTGGAATAGTTGCCTCTGTTGATATGTTTCCTTTTACCCACAACATAATAGTTGTCACATCACCGATAGGCGACCACGCACCACCACTGTTTGCCGCAATGATTATTATACTTCCGAACACCCAGCGTTCCTTGTAGTTGCCTATCAGTTTTCGGATAAGCATAATCATAACGATTGAAGTAGTTAGATTGTCAAGAACTGCCGACATGAAGAATGTCAGAGTTGCAATCAGCAGCAACAGCTTCTTTTTGCTTTTAGTCTTTATTCTGTTGGTGATAAATGTAAAACCACCGTGTGAGTCAATAAGCTCAACGGTAATCATCGCTCCAATGAGGAAGATAAGAGTTTCTGCTATCTCTCCAACACTGTCAAGCATTTGATGTTCCAGGACGAAATGAATGCACTGGTCCTTAAGAGACATTTCTTGAACACTAGGGTTGAGAGCCTTGAATATTTCAAAACTTTCGCCCGATACTGTTGGTACAAAGTCAGTGACTGAAAAGGTGTATAACACCCAAAGTATTGTTCCGGTTAACAAAGCAGTGCCAGCTTTGTTTATCTTCAGTGGATGTTCCAGTGCGATACACAAATAACCCACTAGGAAGACGATTAAAATACAAGTTAGCATATTATTACGGTTTTTTATTTACAAAAATAATTAATTAAGAGTGTATAGCAAAATAAAGAAACATAAACTATTAGCTTCAAATTATTTTACTTCTTTAATTTTTAATCTCATAGTCTCATACCTCTTTTTTGCCACCAAACAATAAACCGCCAGTGACAACACGCAGCTTAAGGCCCCGATAAGAAAAGCTACTGCAAGAGAATGAGCTGAAGCGATAGCTCCGGCTGTAATTATACCAATACCAACACCGATATCAAACGATGTCAGATACGTTGAAGTTGCCGTTCCGCGCATCGACGGTTTGGCTATATTCACAAACAGGCATTGGTATGCCGGAACACCTGTTCCAAAGCCTATTCCTATCAGCAATGCACTTAGGAAAAATACAACCTCATTATGTATTGTGGCAAACAGAGTGAACACCACAGCCAATCCGGCAATTGAAGAAATCGCTACATGATGAATATATCCTTTGTCCACCAGTCTTCCTGAAATAAGTCTTGACGAACCTACGCCTGTAGCCATAAACAGGAAGAAATATCCCGGTTCGGTAATATTGTATTCTTTTCCGTAAAGGAGGACGAATGATGTTATCATTCCGTAAGGTACAGCTACCAATATATAAGATAATGCCGAAGCCCATGCCGGAAGCAGAATAAAACGATCTAGCGAGAACGGCGGTCTTTTCACTTTCTCTCTTTCCTTGCATTTAATAAAAAATACAGACAGCAATCCGACTGCAGAACTCAATAATCCGGCAAGAACCACCGAATGGAAATTTCCGTGAGAATAAATCCATACAGCAATAAGCGGCGAGAGCGACATCGCAAGATTTATAGTCAATCCATAAAATCCCATTCCTTCACCTCGTCGGCTCGACGGGATAACGTCAATTGTTATCGTATTTCCCGAAACGGAAGTCATTCCCATCAGTCCGCCTTGAATGCAACGCACAATCATTATACTCCACATCGCTGCTGCCCAGAAATATCCGCAAAACATTAGTGTAAAGCCAGTGAAGGCAAACACGTACAAATGCTTGCGCGAGAAGCAGTCCACCAGATAACCGGACAAAGGGCGCACCATCAGCAATCCCACAGTGTAGGCAGAGAGTGCCAAACCTGCATCTTTTTCCGACAATCCCAGCTCTTCAACCAAATAGACCGGCATTGTCGGCATCAACAGATAGAATGCAAAGTTCATCCAGAAATAGGACAAA
The DNA here is from genome assembly GCF_056640935.1 of Parabacteroides sp. KHUB-01. Lineage (NCBI taxonomy): Bacteria > Pseudomonadati > Bacteroidota > Bacteroidia > Bacteroidales > Tannerellaceae > Parabacteroides > Parabacteroides sp. KHUB-01. The sequence continues at coordinate 3,034,161 of NZ_CM153256.1, forward strand.
CAACATTGCACAAAATTCCTGCTCCAAAGTTTATCTTTCATTATGCAAATTCACTAAGTTCAAGCCAGCGAAGAGTCTTTTCGTCAATCTCCTCGATTAACTTTGTGATACGGTCAGATTTAGCAAGAAGCTCGTCAGTGCTTAAAGTTCCGCTGCTCAAAGCTGCTTCAATTTCCGCCTTTTCTGCTTCAAGTTGAGGAATCTCAGCATCCAGAGCCTCAAATTCTTTCTTTTCCTTGAAAGTAAGTTTCTTCTTTGGCTGTTCCTGTCGGCGAGGTTTTTCAGGTTCCGGAGCGGCTTTTGCCTGCTTTGCCGCTTCCTGTTCTTTTTCCAGCTGGTCCTGATAATCCTTCCATTCACGATATTGAGTGTAGTTTCCAGGGAAATCTTTGATGTCTGCCTGACCACGGAACACCAGCAGATGGTCCACAACCTTGTCCATGAAATATCTGTCGTGCGACACAACAATTACGCATCCCTTGAACGAACGCAAATATTCCTCAAGCACATTCAGCGTTACGATGTCCAGGTCGTTTGTCGGCTCGTCCAGAACAAGGAAGTTTGGATTGCGCATCAGCACAGTGCAAAGATAAAGTCGTCTTTTCTCACCGCCGCTCAGCTTATATACATAATTATGCTGCTTTTCAGGTGTGAAAAGGAAGAAGTTCAGGAATTGCGACACACTCATTTTGCGTCCGTCGCCAAGGTCGATATATTCGGCAATTTTCTGAACCACATCAATTACCTTCATCTGCTCGTCAAACTGCAATCCTTCCTGGCTGTAATAACCGAAACGCACAGTTTCACCAATGTCGAAGCATCCGCTGTCCGGCTCCACTTCGCCCATAAGCATTTTGATGAAGGTTGATTTTCCCGTACCATTGTTGCCAACGATACCAAGTTTCTCATATCGTGCAAAAATATAATTGAAATCCTCTGTGATTTTCAAATCGTCAAATCGCTTTGAAACGTGTTTTGCCTCAAAAATCTTAGAGCCGATATACGAAGCCTTCACGTCCAGATTCACCTGTCCGGCTTCTCTCTGCTGTTTAGCTTTCTTTTCCAGCTCATAGAATGCGTCGATTCTGTATTTAGCTTTCGTGCCTCGTGCCTGTGGCTGACGGCGCATCCAGTCCAATTCTTTTCTCAGCAGATTGTTTGCCCTTTCCACTTCGGCATTCTGAGCATCCACTCGTTCGGCACGTTTTTCAAGATAATAATTATAATTGCCCTTATACTGATAAATCTGCTTGCGGTCAATTTCTATAATCTCGTTACAAACTCTGTCGAGGAAATATCTGTCGTGCGTAACCATAAGGATACTGATATTCGCACGGCTCAGATAACCTTCCAGCCATTCGGTCATTTCAAGGTCCAGGTGGTTGGTCGGCTCGTCGAGGATAATCAGTTCCGGGTCGGTAATCAGCACATTGGCAAGAGCTACTCTCTTCAGCTGTCCGCCGGAAAGGCTTTCAACTTTCTGGTCTAGATTGTGGATTTTCAGCTGCCCCAGAATCTGCTTTGCCCTTTGCTCGTAGTCCCATGCTTTCAGAGCATCCATTCTTTCAAGTATATCGTTCAGATTGCTGTGGTCGTCGCTGCTCATTGCCTGTTCATATTCGGCAATAAGTTTCACTGTTTCATTTTTTGAATAGAAACAAGCCTGAAGCACAGTCAGTCCTTCCGGATAAACGGGCGACTGCTCCAGATAACCTACTCGCAAATCATTGCGGAAAATAACCGCGCCGCTGTCATAATCCTCTTTCCCGGCTATGATATTAAGCAAAGTTGTTTTCCCGCTTCCGTTCTTTGCAATCAGACCAATTTTCTGACCTTGCTCGATACCGAAAGTTATATCTTCGAAAAGCATCAGGTCGCCGAAACTTTTCGTAAGTTTATCTATGTTGAGTTGTACCATTTCGTGTTATTTTTATTTGCAAAAATAAGCAAAGGAGAGTGCAGAGCCAAATCAAAAGCTTGTTTTCATCCGGTGTATTCATTCTAAACGTATGGCGCTGCTCTACGCTATAAAATCTAAGGTCCTCAGCCAATTTGATGCCACTAAACTAATTATATTATCAAAATGCTCAAATCCCATCATTTTTACTTACACCCCTTTCTGTGAAAACACCATGAAAATATGCAAAAAGTGAGTTTTTCGGACTGAAATGACGGTATAAAAGCCTATAAATGCCGATATATACGGACCGAAAACTGCTTATATATTACCCCACGAGTGCTTACATTCGGCCCCACGGATGCCTATGTCCGATAGTAAATACCGTATTTTACGGAAAAATAGCCTTTGTAAATTACAAAATCAGGAATTTTGGCTTACCAGAGACCTTTTTCACCATCAAAACGCTCTGATTTTTCAATCGAAATAGGATTGTCAAAATGGAAAGTATATTCATTAATAGCTTTCACTGTGGATTTATATATCCGGATAGAATATGATTTGTTTTTGCAAAATATAAGAGTAATGGATAATATCTTTACTTTTTGTAAAAGCTTAACTCCGTGAGAGTGCGATTTTTTTTGAGTTATACGTGCCTGGTATCGATTTATCCGAGTATGAAAGACTTAAATTGACATTTTGATATTTTGACAAAATGATATAGACTGATTAAAAAAGCCAAAAATACAATATTGCTAAACCGTGTGAATTTAAAATAAAGCATAAATATTTATATATAGCTTACTGTCAGATTCCTTTGTATGATTCAATTGGCTAAATTTGCAAAACTGAAATGTATGTGTTGGAATATCATTATTTGAGAGAGAGAAAAAATGGAGAAAGGGTTAGAATTTTTGTTCGGGCGCCTCGAACGCCGGAATTCTGTATTTGCGATTGAAAGCGTAGCTTTGATATATAATGCGTTGACGACGTTGATTATATTCATGCTTTTCAACCGGCTTGACAATCCCGGTCAAATGCTTTATGAGCGTTGTGGAATAGTTCTTCTTACCTTGTCTCTTATGACCGTATATAAGTTGCGTCCATGCCGTTTCACAGCGTTGATTCGCGTAATTGCGCAGATGTCTCTCCTTGCATATTGGTATCCCGAAACATATGAATTTAACAGTGTTCTGCCAAATTTGGACCATTGGTTTGCCGGAGCAGACCAGTTGCTGTTTGGCTGCCAGCCATCACTTGCATTCAGTTCACATTATCATTATAAATTTTTGAGTGAAGCTTTCAATATGGGATATTTCTTTTATTATCCTATGATATTCATGGTTGTGATATATTATTTTATCAAGCATTTTGAATATTTCGAGAAAGTGGCGTTCCTACTTACAGCTTCGTTTTTCATGTATTATATATTCTATATACTTGTTCCGGTTGCCGGTCCTCAGTTTTATTTCCCGGCAATAGGAATGGAGAATGTACTTGACGGCAATTTCTTGTCCATAGGTGATTATTTCCATCACAATCGAGATTTACTTCCCGGTCCCGGATATACTGACGGTTTTTTCTATAAGTTGGTGGAATCGTCGCAACAGGTTGGAGAAAGGCCTACGGCTGCTTTCCCCAGCTCTCATGTTGCCGTATCTACAATTGTGATGCTTCTGGCGTTTGATGCTAACCGCCGTCTGGCATTTTTGATGTTCCCATTCTATGTTTTGCTGTGCTGCGCTACGGTTTACATACAGGCGCATTATCTGATAGATTCCGTAATGGGATTCGTAACATCATTCTTTGTCCTCAGGTTTGTGATGTTCTTATACGAAAAATATTTTTCGGTAAGGCGCCTTTACGCAGTCCGGGCATAATTTATCAAGAAATAATAGTTGCAACGATTTTCCTTGCTCCGCCATAATTGCGGAATTCGCACAGATATATACCTTGCCATGTTCCGAGATTAAGCCTGTGGTTGGTTATCGGAATAGTTATGCTGTTGCCAATCATGGTTGATTTGGCATGAGCCGGCATGTCGTCATCGCCTTCGTAAGTGTGTCTGTAGAAACTTTCTCTTTCCTTTACTATATTGTTGAAAATACTTTCCAAATCAATTTGAACGTCCGGGTCGGCATTTTCGTTAATCGACAAGGCTGCAGATGTATGTTTGATAAACAGGTGCAGTAGCCCGAATTGCGGTAAATCCGGCAAATGTTTTTCCACTTCTGATGTAATTAGGTGGAAGCCGCGGCAATAGCTTGGTAGCTTGAATTCAGTTTGATTTGTCATAATTGTTGTAGTTGACAAGTTAACAAGTTGACAAGAAAACAAGGAGAAAATCTTATGAAAAATCCTTTCCCTCCTTGTCAACTTGTAAGCTTGTTAACTTGTCTCTTTTTTATTGCTATTTTAACACTTAAAGAATAAATAATTGAAAACTTTTTTCTAAGTTTACCGCAACAAAAATAAGATTTAACCTTTAATAATTACGAATTATCATGGATAATGCATTATTTAGATTTCCGAAGCCCATTAATGAGCCGGTAAAGAGCTATGCTCCCGGTAGTGTTGAAAAAGCAGCCTTGAAACAGGCTCTTGCGCAGTTGTCTTCAGAAGAATGGGATATACCTTTGGTGATTGGAGGTAAGGAAATCCGCACAGGCAATACTGGTAAAGTAGTTATGCCTCACGACCACAAACACGTATTGGCCACTTATCATCAGGCAGGAGAAAAAGAAGTTCAGATGGCTATTGATGCCGCTATGAAAGCTCATAAGGAATGGTCAGAACTTCCTTGGGTAGAAAGAGCTTCTGTAATGCTTAAGGCTGCCGAATTGTTTGCGACTAAATATCGTTATTTATTGAATGCCTCTGTAATGTTGGGACAGAGTAAGAATCCTTTCCAGGCTGAAATTGATGCTCCTTGCGAATTGATTGACTTCCTTCGCTTCAGCACATTCTATGCTAGCCAGGTTTATGCAGACCAGCCTTATTCTGAAACTGGTACTCTCAACAGAATGGAATACCGTGCATTGGAAGGTTTCGTATTCTCATTGACTCCGTTCAACTTCACATCTATTGCTTCAAACTTGAATATGGCTCCGGCAATGATGGGTAACGTTGCTGTTTGGAAACCTTCAACTACAGCTATATATTCAAACTATTTGTTGATGAAAGTATTCAAGGAAGCAGGTTTGCCTGATGGTGTTATCAACTTTATCCCTGGTAAGGGTAGCACAATCGGTAAAGTTATCACAGCAAGCTCTGACTTGGCTGGATTCCACTTCACTGGTTCTACATCAACATTCAATACTTTGTGGAGACAGATGGGCGAAAACCTTGGTCACTACAAATCATATCCAAAGATTGTTGGTGAAACAGGTGGTAAGAACTTCATCTTTGCTCATCCGTCTGCATCTCCTCTTGAAGTTGCAACAGCTATCGTTCGCGGTGCATTTGAATATCAGGGACAGAAATGTTCTGCTGGTTCTCGTGCTTATTTGCCTAAATCTTTGTGGAAAGACATCAAGGATTATGTTGGCGATATGCTGAAAGAAATCAAGATGGGTGATGTTCAGGACTTCACAAACTTCATCAACGCAGTTATCGATGAGGCTTCATTCGATAATATCATGAGTTATATCAACTATGCAAAACAGTCTCCGGATGCTGAAATTGTATTCGGTGGTAATGGCGACAAGTCTGTAGGTTATTTTGTTGAACCAACTGTAATCCTTACAACAGACCCAATGTTCAAGAGCATGGTTGAAGAAATCTTCGGTCCGGTTATCACAATCTTCTTGTATGATGACGACAAATATGAAGAAACTCTTGAATTGTGCGACCGCACTTCACCTTATGGTTTGACAGGTTCAATCTTCTCACGCGACAGATATGCTATTGATATGGCATTTAATAAATTGCGTTATGCAGCCGGAAACTTCTATATCAACGATAAACCGACAGGTGCTGTAATTGCTCAGCAGCCATTCGGCGGTTCTCGTGCTTCCGGAACTAACGATAAGGCTGGTGGTCCATTGAACTTGATCCGTTGGACAAATCCTCGTTGTATCAAAGAGGCTTTGGTTCCGCCAACAAGCTACGGATATCCTTTCTTAGGTGAGAAATAAAGAATAGAGACAAGGTAACGAGTTGACAAGTTGACAAGGGAAATAAGCCTTGTCAACTTGTTCCCTTGTCAACTTGTATCTAAATTGTTAACCTAATATTCCCCCCAATTAATCATTATGCTAGACTTTAATAATACCGAAATTGCCTTTTCTGCTAAATCAAATGCAGAGTTACAGAATGCTTATGTGTTGTTCAATACTTTGAAGCATCCGTCTATTGTAAAGATGGCAAGTGTTGCAAGTAATGTTGCCATAAAGATACATTTCCCATTGTCATGGGCTGTGAAGCCTACTTTATACAAGCAGTTTGTGGGTGGTGAGACTTTGCAGGACTGTCAGAAAATCATAGACCATCTCCGTAAATTTAACGTACGCTCAACTTTGGATTTCTCTGCAGAAGGAGAGCAGACTCCTGAAGGAATCAAGGCAACATTTGAAGAAACCATCCGTTCTATTGATTTTGCCAAAGGAAATGACAACTTGGCTTATGCTGTGTTCAAACCATCAACAATTGTTACAGATGAACTTTTGGCTAAAGCTTCAGAAAAACGTGAGGAGTTGACTATTGAAGAGATTAAAGAATTCCGTGAATTCAAGGAAAGATTTATGGCTTTCTGCCAGCGAGCTTATGATAATGACGTTCGTTTGATTGTTGACGCTGAGGATTATTGTTTCCAGGATGCTTTGGATGAGCTTACTGATGAAGCTATGCGCAAGTATAACAAGAAACGTGCTATTGTTTTTGCAACACTGCAGATGTATCGTCATGACCGTATGCCTTATCTTCGCCGCATATTGGAAGATGCGAAGGAAAAAGGATATATTGCTGGTGTCAAGTTCGTACGCGGCGCATATATGGAAGCAGAGAGAGCAAGAGCTGCAGAAATGGGTTATCCTGATCCGATTTGCAAGGATAAACCTACAACTGATGCAAATTTCAACGAAGCCGTACGTTTCACAATTGACAATCTTGAGCATTTCGAAATGTTTATGGGAACGCATAATGAGGAAAGTAACTATCTGCTAGCCAAACTTATTGACGAAAAAGGCTTGGCAAGGAATGATTCCCGCATATTCTTTGCTCAATTGTTGGGAATGAGTGATAATATTTCTTTCAACCTGGCTCACGAAGGTTATAACGTAACAAAATATGTTCCTTATGCAAAGGTCAAGGATGTTTTGCCTTATCTGATTCGAAGAGCTGAGGAGAACACTTCTGTGGCAGGACAAACCGGTCGAGAGCTGAGAATGCTTGAGATGGAAATAAAGAGAAGAAAGCAGAAGTAATGTTTCAGGTTACGAGTTGACAAGGCATATTAAACACAGAGCTCACGGAGGCACAGAGATTTTTTGTTGTTAGTTAAAGTTGAGTATTTGTGTCATTTTGTTATGAATTTATTGTTTTGGATAACTCGTATATTTGTGGTTTTACTAAAAAAACAATGAAATAAAGGAGTGTTTTTGTTGTTTCCGGAAAATGATTGCAATGGTTTCGGAAAATGATTGCAATGTCTCAGTCAAGTCTTCTAAATGATTTCGACGTGTCATTGCAATCTTTTTCTGAAGTTATTGCAATCATTTTTTTAACAAATGCTTTTCCCTCATATTTTTGCTTTAAAATCATGGAAAAATAGGCTTTAATATGCCTTTTTTGTCTTGGAAATTGAATTTTTAGAGAGATTTTCCTGATTTTGTATTACAGGAGTAATAGTTTGATAAACTGAAGAATATGCTGAAAAAATATGATTTAAACTTCACGAGAGTGCCAACAGAAATCAAGAAAAATAATTTAGCCTGAAAAATTGAATTCTCAGCATAGCAGAAATGACAAATTGTCAAAATGTCAAAACGTAATATTTCCGCCCATAATCATTTGAATAAGCAGACCAATAGCTTGTGTTTTATCTTCCAGGTGATATTGCTGCAATGTGGTTTTTAAATCTTCACGAAGAAGTTTGAGAGACTGCTGTATGCGATAATCAACAGTTTTGCTTGAAACACCAAGTTTTTCAGCAATTTCCTTATAAGTCATCTCCTCAAAACGATGCATTATAAAAGCTTGCCTGTAACTTTCCGGAAGTCTGGCTATTGCCTCACGAACTTTATCTTTAAGATCGTCAGTCTGATAATAAGATTTGTCTTGCAGAGTTTCCTGCATATACTCAAAGTATAAAGTATTAGCCTTGTTTCGGCAGTCTTTACTTGCAATTTTGTTTAATGCCCTGTTATAAACACTTCTGAATAAATATGACGAAAGACTTTTCTCAACAGTAATTTCTTTCCTGTTTTCCCATAACCACAATAATGTGTCCTGAACAATCTCTTCGCTGTCCTCCAATGAAACAAATTTATGGCAATAGGCGCAAAGTATCGGATAGAATTGACTGAACAATTTATCAAAAGCCTTTTTATCAGAATTCTTTAGTGAAGTAAGAAGATGGCTTTCTTTATCATCATTAATATGTATAGTCTGTTTATCCATCCGGTATTGAATTGTGTAGGCTAAAAGAGAAAACGCAGAGCATATCGATTATCACTGCATTGAGGCTCTGGACTGCCCACCTTATCGTAATTAATCAATAGCTCTGCGTCTTATGTGTTTATATCGTTTTAAAATAAAAAGCGGATATAACAACACAAACGCAGAAACTTTTACTGACAATTATTATCCCGATAAGGCTTGAAATTGTCCAGATTTCAATGCCGGGTTTATCAGTAAAGCCTTGCGCTTTTTCAAATATAAAGCAAATGTATGTATTTTTTTTGAAAAAAAACAAGAGGAGTTTAGGAACTTTCCTTTTTAGAAATGTCATAATAATAAAGACAAAAAATGTTGCATAGGTCTTTTGTGGTTAAAGATTTGTTTTTTATTCATTACATTGAGGCTCTGGCATAATGAATGAGTAAGGATTAATTTAAGGTTAATGAGTTCAACCTTTATGTGAGGTTTTATATTACTAAAGGTTGGGTTTCGAATGAAACATCAAAAGTTAATTTAAGGTTTTTAGAACCAGGGTGGCAAGATTCTCTGTGACAGAGAGTCTTGTTGGCTGGTTTTATTTTTTATGTTTTATGAATAGAATAAAAGAAAATATAGAAGATTTACTTTTCAGTTATTGCGAAGGAAAACTGAACGATGACGAAAGAAAGTATGTTGAAGAATGGATTTCTGTAAGTAAGGAAAATGAGGAACTTGCGAAAACTGTTCATGAACTTTATTGGGCTGCAGATACATTGTCTGTAATGGACAAGGTGGATGCCGGCAAAGCTTTGAAAAAAGCTAAAGGAAAATTGGTGAGAAGAAAGTTTAAAACAGTTTTCTTATGGGCTGAAAGAGCTGCCGCCATTATGTTTATCCCTTTACTTTCTGCATATCTTCTTCAAATTAAGAACTCAGATGTTGCGGAAGCCAGGATGATGGAGATTCGTACTAATCCAGGTATGACGACAGCTTTTGTATTACCTGATGGAACAAATGTTTCTCTGAATTCCGGTTCAGTTTTGAGATACCCGGAGTTTTTCAGCGAAGATAAACGTGAAGTAGAACTGATAGGAGAAGCTTTTTTCGATGTTACCAAAGATCCCAATAAACGTTTTGTTGTAAAAACTACGGGCGATGAACGGGTGGAAGTGTTGGGTACATCATTTAATATGGAAGCTTTCCCAGGAGATTCAATATTATCTACAACTTTATTGGAAGGAAAGGTCAGATTTGTTTCCGATGCAGGAAGTGTACAGATGAATCCGGGTGAGAAACTTGTTTATAATAATAAAACATCCAAGGCGAAACTTACGAAAACAAATGGAGAAGCTGAAACAGCATGGAAATATGGCAAAATAATTTTTGATAACACTCCATTTAATGAAGTTCTCCGTATGTTGTCAAAAAGATTTAATGTGGATTTCGTAGTGAAAAATGAGAAATACAGAAAGGATTCATTTACCGGAACATTCTCAACACAGCGATTGGAGCAAGTATTGGATGTATTCAGTATTTCTTCGAATATAAAATGGCGTTATGTTCCAACCGATAAAACAGAGGAAAAAAGAAGTAAAATTGAAGTTTATTGAAAATTTTTTATTCTTTGTTTAGGAGTTTTGTGTTTGGAAAATGTCATAAATATAAAACAATCATAAATCTAATAACTAATTCTTGTTTCTCGGTCTTAACAGTATTTGACGTGGGTGTAAATTGATAAATGAATAATGTTTAATTTACAAGTGCATTTTTATTATTGTCAATTTATTAAAAAAACTATGTTAACCTGAATTTATAGGATTGAGAAACTTAAAAAAATTGTCAGCATGAAGAAAAACGGAGATTAAAAAAACAAACAGAGAAATATTGGCGTATTTCTCTGCTTGAAATGAGTTAACCTGAAAAGATTTGTTTGGCGACAAATCATATTAAATCATTTTTTACCTAAAAAGCACAACAAAATTATGAGAAAAAAATGTATTACCCCATTAATATGGGATAAAAAAACGTGTGGACTTACGTTGCCTAAGGTCCCTATTGTTATGAAATCACTATTTTATGCATGCCTGCTTAGTTATGCAGGTCTGACATATGCTTCAAATAGCTATGCTCAGACTACAATGGTCAGCATTAATGTGGAAAATCAAACTGTAAAGGAAGTATTGGATGAAATAGAAAGTACAACGGAATATTCATTCTTCTATAATACACGTCATGTTGACCTAGATAGAAAAGTTTCTGTAAATATCAATAATGCAGATATTTTTGAAGTTCTGGATGATGTATTCAGTGGAACAAATGTCGTTTATTCTGTTAAGGATAGAAGTATTGTTCTTACTGTGAAAGATGCGTCTCCGGTAATAGCTCAAAATGATAATAAAATAACCGGTACTATTGTTGATGCTTCCGGTATTCCGGTTATTGGTGCTAATGTTATGGTGAAAGGTACAACAAATGGTACTATTACGGATATGAATGGTAATTTTACTTTGGATGTTCCGAATGATGCGGTTTTAGAAATATCTTATATAGGTTATTTAACTCAGCTAGTAAAAGTTGGAAGTCAGAAAAATATAGCTATTACATTAAGAGAGGATACTCAGAAATTGGATGAAGTTGTTGTGGTTGGATATGGAACTCAGAAGAAAGCAAATCTAACAGGTGCTGTTACTACTGTATCTATTGATGATATGACAAAACGACAAGTTGGTCAAACCTCAATGGCATTGCAAGGCTTGATACCTGGAGTTGCTATTACTCAGAGTAGCGGACAACCAGGTGCTGATGGTGGTACTATAAGCATTCGAGGAAAAACGACATTAAACAATAATGATGCATTGATATTGGTAGATGGAGTTGAGATGGGTATAAATGATATAGATCCATCTTTGATAGAGTCTATTTCTGTATTAAAAGATGCTGCTTCATCTGCTATTTATGGTTCAAGAGCTGCGAATGGCGTTATTTTGATTACTACAAAACGTGCTGATGCAGATAAGTTCTCTGTTTCTTATAATGGATATGTAGGTTGGCAAAGTCCAACAGATTTACCTGATAAAGTAGGAGCTATAGATCATATGTTAATGATGAATACAGCATATACAAATATAGGTAAGTCTCCATTATATTCGGATGAATATATAGAGGAATATCGTAAAGGAATGCTTACGGATCCAGATAAGTATCCTGATACAGATTGGTATAAAGAGTCTTTAACGAATAGTGGTTTGATGCAAAGTCATTTTGTATCAATAAGTGGTGGCTCAAAGAGAATAAGAACCAGTGCAAGTTTTGGATACCTTGATCAAGAAGGTATTACTGAAAATACAAATTATAGCAGATATACTGTACGACTTAATACAGATATGGATATTGCTAAAAATCTATCTGCAAGAATTGATGCTCACTTAGCTATGGTTGATCAAAATGCTCCAGCTAGAATTGGAGAGGCTTTTCATTGGATGAGTAGAATTCCTGCAAATCAGGCAGGTGTTTTGACTTCAGGACAGTGGGGTGAAGGATGGAATGGTGATAATCCTATAGCATTTACTAATGATGGAGGTTTGAAAAAACAGAAGAAACCTACAGCAGTAGTTAATGCAACTTTAAATTATAAACCATTTGAATGGCTGACTTTACAGGGAAATTATGCAGCTAATTATTGGGAGAATCATATTTCTAATTTTAATAAAATGGTTCAGACTTATAAATATGATGGAACTCCATATTACAGATCTCCTCAAAAATCTACATTGACAGATGAGACTCAAAGAAACTTTAGAAATTTATTGACTTTGTCTGCAACTTTTGAGAAACAGTTCAATGATCATGGTTTAAAGGTATTATTTGGTTATCAGCAAGAAGATTATCGTTATGATAATCATCGAGGATATCGTGAAAATTATGCATTTCCTGATTATCCTGTATTGGATGCTGGAGGTGAAGAAAATCAAAAGGCCTATGGTAATTCTTCAGAATGGGCTTTACGTTCATATTTTGGTAGGATTAATTATGATTACAAAGGTAAATATTTGTTAGAGGCTAATATTCGTTATGATGGCTCTTCAAGATTTGCCTCGGGAAATAAATGGGGTGCTTTCCCATCATTTTCTGCAGGTTGGAGAATATCTGAAGAATCTTTCTTTGAACCAATAAAAGATGTTGTAAACAATTTGAAAATAAGAGCCTCATGGGGACAGCTTGGTAATCAGAATATCGGGGACTATTATCCATACTTTTCAATGGTGAATCTTGATAATAAGTATGTTTTTGATAAAACTATTTCTTCAGGAGCTGCAATTGTAAATATGGCAAATAAAAATATAACTTGGGAAACAACAACTTCTACAGATATAGGTCTTGATGTTACATTATTTAATAAATTAAATATTACAGCAGATTATTTCTATAAAGTAACAGATGATATTCTAATGAAACTGAATATTCCATTGATTATAGGTATGAATGCTCCTCAGCAGAATGCCGGAAAAATGGAGAATAGAGGTTGGGAAATAGCTTTAAGTTATGCTGATCACGTTGGAGATTTCAATTATAGAGCATCTTTTAATTTATCGGATGTCCGTAATAAAATCTTGGATATGAGAGGTGTGAATGAAACAGGGTTGACTGTAAACCGTGAAGGAGAAGAAATGTATTCTTTATATGGTTTGGAAGCTATAGGATATATTCAGCCAGAAGATTATGATGCTAATGGTAATTATATGGGAGCTACACAGTATGGAAACTTCGGACCCGGTGATATCAAATATAAAGACCAAAATGGAGATGGTGTTATAAATACTTCTGATTATGTGATAATAGGAGGTACTATTCCTAGGTATACATTTGGATTATCTCTTTATGGAGAATATAAAGGAATAGATTTGAATTTGTTATTACAAGGTGTAGGTAAAGCTAATGGTTATATTTATGGTCAGGGTATACAAACCTTTATTGAAGGAGGTACAGTACAAGAACAGCATAAAGACTACTGGACTCCAGAGAATAGGGATGCAGCTTTCCCTAGATTGGCTTTTAATGAGGTAAATAATATGCAGAATTCGTCATTTTGGATGAAAAATGCAGCTTATATGCGTTTGAAAAATATCCAACTAGGATACACTTTACCTAAGAAAGTTTTACAGAAAACACCCCTTTCATATGTCAGATTCTACGTTAGTGGAGATAATTTATTGACAATAGATAAGTTTTGGAAAGGATTTGATGTTGAAGCTCCTGTAGGTAATGGTGGTTATTACCCACAGATGAAGACTATGAGTATTGGTGTTAATCTTAGATTTTAATATAAAAATATAATAGAGATGAAAAAGTTATTATTATATATAGCAGCTACATGTTCTGCATTAAGTTTGGAGTCTTGTAGTGATTTTCTTGATAAAAGTCCTATAAGTTCACCTTCAGATCAAAGTTTCTTACAGACAGAAACAGAAATGCAAATGGCATTGACTGGATGTTATTCTTCTTTATGGACTAACTGGGAAACAATGACATTCTTTTTATCATTGGACGAAGCTTCAGATATAGGCTATGAGAGAAATACAAATGCTTTACAGGTAATGGCACAAGGTGCAGCTGATGCTAAAAACGATATTGCATTGAATTATTGGAAAGCTTTTTACCAGGGAATTTCAAGATGTAATTATCTGATTGAAAATATGCATAGAGGAGAATCTGTGGTTGACCCAGATGTGTTTAATCAAATAAAAGCAGAAGCAAAGTTTTTAAGAGCATTATATTATTCATATTTAATTGAATTATATGGAGATGTTCCTTTGATAACAGAGACATTAACATTGGAAACAGCTCAACAGCCTAGAACACCTAAAAGCGAGGTTGTAGATTTTATTTTGAAAGAATATACTGAGGCTGCAGAGTTTTTACCTGTGACTAATAATCCAACTTCAGGTCATGCGACAAAAGGAGCTGCTTTAGCTTTGAAAGCTAGGACTGCTTTATATAATGAACGTTGGCAAGATGCTATATCTGCATCTAAATCTGTGATGGAAATGGAAGGTTCTGAATATATTATTGAAGATGATTATTCTAAACTTTTCAAGTATGAAGGACAAACATCTAAGGAGGTTGTATTCTCTGTTCAATATCTTTTGGGTACTCAGGTTCATGCACTTTATCGTTTGTTTGGATCTAGAAATGCTTTAGCACATACAAATAAAAAACCAGCATATCAACTTGCAGATTCTTGGGAATGTATAGATGGTAAACAGATTGATAAATCTCCGTTGTATAATCCACAAAAACCTTATGATAATAGAGATCCAAGGTTGGGATATACATTGGCTGTTCCTGGTTCAGAATTCTTAGGATTCCAGTTTGAAACTCATGGAGATAGTTTGAAATGTTGGAATTATATGACTAATCAACGTGTTGATAATTTGGAGGCGACTCATGCTTATGCAACTTTTACTGGAATATGTTGGAGAAAATATGCGAATATAGAAGACAAGGATGCTCTTAATGATTGTGATATGAATACTATATTGATTAGATATCCAGAAGTTCTTCTTACTTATGCTGAAGCAAAAATAAAAGCTGGAGAAATTGATCAATCAGTTTTGGATGCAATTAATAAAGTTCGTCAACGTCCGTCAGTTAATATGCCTCCTATTACTACAACAGATCCTACAGAATTATTCTATGCAGTAGCTCGTGAAAGAAAATATGAATTTGCAGGTGAAGGTTTACGTTTGTTTGATATAAGACGCTGGAAAATTGCAGAGATTGTAATGAATCAACCTTTACTTGGAAGGATGAAGAAGGCTTATCCAGATAAGGCCCCAAGAATTGATGAATGGGGTACTGCTTTTTATGATGATATACCTATTGCGTCAAGTGGAGAATCTTCTGATTATAAGATGCGTTTGGTTGATATTCGTAAATTTGATAAAAATAGAGATTATTTGTGGCCTATACCTTATATTGAAAGACAGACAAATCCGAACTTGACTCAGAATCCAAATTACGAATAAGTAATATAAAAACCTTAGATATAGATTTTCAAAGATTCATATCTAAGGTTTTTTGATAAAATAATTGTTACCATGAATTTAAAATATTGTATATTATCAATAGCTTTCCTTTTTTCTTGTAATATTGAGAAAAATGAAATGATGGTTAAAGAAGTTGATGTATGTGTATATGGTGGTACATCAGCTGGGGTAGTAGCAGCTTATTCTGCAAAAAAAATGGGTAAGTCTGTAGTTTTAATCGAACCGGGTAAATATATAGGAGGAATGACTACCGGTGGACTTGGAGCAACTGATATTGGAAATAAATATGCTGTAACAGGTTTGGCGAGGTTATTTTATAGACGAATTGGTGAACATTATAATAAATTTGAACAATGGATGTTTCCTCCCAGTGTTGCTACAAAAGTAATGCAACGTTTTGTGGATGATGCTGATATAGATGTTTTGTATAATAGAAGATTGGTAACGTCTAATGTTGAACAGAATGCTATAAAATCAATAATTTTAGAGAGTTCAAACAAAATTCTTGATGAAAAATTGTTGAAAGTTAAAGCTAAACAGTTCATAGATTGTACTTACGAAGGTGATTTAATGGCAAAATCAGGGGTTTCGTATACTTTGGGACGTGAAGATAATAGCGTTTATGGAGAAACTTTGAATGGTGTTCAGATGTCAATTTATCATCAGTTCCCAGATGGTGTAAATCCATATAAAATAGAAGGTGATTCAACAAGTGGTTACTGTTGGGGTATTAGTAATAATGAATTGAAAGCGACTGGAAGTGGTGATAAATTAATACAAGCTTATAATTTCAGATTATGTTTAACTGATAATCCAGATAATAAGAGAGCATTTGAAAAACCTGAAAATTATAATCCTGAAATGTATGAGTTGTTAGCCCGCGCGATAAGAAAGATGGATACTGATATTAATAAATACCTATTAATGCCATCTGGGATACCTGAACAAAAATATGATGCAAATAATAAAGGCCCTTTATCTACAGATATGATAGGCATGAATTATGATTATCCTGAAGCCGATTATGATACACGTCAAAAAATTTGGGATGCACATGTTGATTATACAAAAGGATTGCTTTATTTTCTTTCGCACGATGAAAGAGTTCCTGAGGATTTAAGGAATAAAGTAAATCATTTTGGGTGGGCTAAAGATGAATTTGTGGATAATGATAATTTCCCTACACAACTTTATGTTAGAGAGGCTCGTCGAATGATTGGTGAATATGTTATGACTCAGAAAAACTGTCAGGGAGTTGAAATTGTTGATGATGCTGTTGGTATGGCTGCATATACAATGGATTCTCATAATTGCCAGAGAATAGTTGTAAATGGGATGGTGAAAAATGAAGGAGACGTAGAAGTTGGTGGATTTCCTCCTTATCCTATATCCTATAGAAGTTTAGTCCCTAAAAGAAATGAATGTACAAATTTATTGGTTCCTGTATGTTTATCTGCAAGCCATATCGCTTACGGTTCAATAAGAATGGAGCCTGTATTTATGGTTTTAGGACAATCTGCAGGGGTTGCTTCGGTATTGGCCATTGATAATAACAATATTATTCAGGATGTAGATGTTGCTCAGTTACAGAATATCTTGGTGGAAGATCCATATTTGGATGGTTCAACCCCTGAAATTTTGGTAGACGATAGTGATTCCTTATATGTGGAGTTTTCTGGTAAATGGGAAAATAAAAATGGGTATGGTAGCTATAAATCAGGTTATAGATATATATGTAATTTCGATAATTCAGTTGTTCTGTTTAAACCTCAAATAAAAAAGAGTGGTAAATATGAGATTTATTTCTTTTGTCCAGATTTATCCGATACAGAAATGCCTGACTACTTAATTCTGAATATAAATTCCAAAGATGGATTGATACAAAAAAAGATTTATCCTAAAGATAATAGAAATTCTTGGATATCGTTGGGCATATTTGAATGTGAAAACGGGACAACATCTTATGTAAGTATAAAGGGTAGTAATTCGAACAGTAGAGTATTTGCAGATGCAATACTTTGGGTTCCACAATAATTATCTATATTATGATAACACGTCGAGATTTTTTTAAATTCACTGTTGCAGGAAGTGCATTAGCGGCTATGAGTAATGTTCAGGAAGCTAAAGCTGTTATAAATAAGGTATTGCCAGACTCTGGATTTTGTTATGAATCAGAAAGAAAAATACCAATATATTCAGAAACAGATGTTGTGGTTGTTGGAGGAAACTCTAGAGCCGTAGCAGCAGCCGTAGCAGCAGCAAAACAAGGCTGTAAAGTATTTCTTATAGCACCTCTTACTTATTTAGGAGATGATATATGTGGCTCTTTTATGTATGATTTAAAAGAAGGAGAAAAGCCTCAGACAGCCTTGGCTAGGAAAATATTTGAGGGAGAAAAGACATTTAGACCTTTGTATTGTAAGACTGTTCTAGAAAATGAACTTATAGATAATGGGGTTTATTTTCTTTATAGTAGTTATATTACAGAATTATTGGTCGATTCTTCGGGGAATATTTCTGGAGTTGTTATGGTTAGTCGTTCCGGTCGTCAGGCTATAAAGTGTAAGTCAATAATAGATGCTACTCAAGAGGCTAATATTGCTAAATTAGCCGGTTTGAAAAGAAACCGTACAAATATGCCTGTAGATTATATCTTTACTGCTGTTGGAAATAATTTGAAAACCGGAGATTCTGAAATAAAGGTAGAATCTGTCCCTGTGCCTGTAGTTTCTAATGGGAAAGAATATTCTGTTTTTCGTTATATCTGTAAAAGCTCAAGAAAAATTGAGTCATATGCTGATCTTATGGATATTGAGCATAAACTAAGAGACTATGCTTGGGATCCGGATCAGGTTGATAGTTCTGATATAATATGGTACATTCCTAATGAGCAACTTGAGTGTAAAGTATCTTATAAGGGAGAGATTTCTACTTTGCGAGAATATCCAATAGATTCTTTTCAACCAAATGGTGTAAATAATTTATGGGTTATAGGTCCTTGTGCTGATATATCAAGAGAAGCAGCAGAGTATTCTATGCGGCCTGTTAATGCATTGTGGTTAGCAGAACTGTTAGGAGAGCAAATTGGTAACAAAACAAAAGCATTCTCTTTATCGGCAAATATAGAAGTTCAAAGTAACAATTCTGTAAAATCTATTGATCTGGGTTATGTTGGTGAAGTATTAAAACCTGTTAGACCATTTTTACAGAAGGAATATGTTTATTCTAAGAGTAGTTCTTTGCCAATATTGGGAGAATTTGATGTTGTTATTTTAGGAGGAGGTACTGCTGGTGCATCAGCTGGAATATCATCGGCAAAGCAGGGGGTTAAAACTCTTGTCCTTGAATATCTTCACGGTTTGGGAGGACTTGGAACTTTAGGACTCATTGGTTGTTATTGGGATGGTTATAGAGAAGGATTCACATCTTATATAGATGAGAGTGTACATAATATGGCTCCAGAGGAACATCCACGTCAAGAAAAAGACTGGAGACATAGAAGTGTTTCTGACTGGAAAATGGAATGGTATAGACGTGAGCTTCATAAGTATGGTGGAAAATTATGGTTTGGAGTTTTAGGATGTGGTGCATTGGTTAAAGATAGTATAGTTAAAGGAGTTGTTGTTGCTACACCTTATGGTCGTGGTGTAATATTGTCAAAAATATTAATAGATAGTACAGGTAGTGCAGATATTGCTATATCGGCAGGAGCTGAATATGAATATACTGGAATAAAGACTTTGGCAATACAGGGGGCAGGAGCTGGTAAACGAAATCTTGGAGACTCATATAATAATAACGACTGGCTTTTTATTGATGATTCTGACGTACTTGATGTTTCCAGAACATTTGTTCAGGCTAAACATAAAATGGCAGGAAATTACGATATTGTTAAAATACCTCAGACAAGAGAAAGAAGGAGAGTAATAGGGGAACATGTAATATCTGTATATGATGTCTTGAACCATAGAAGATATTATGATACGATATCTTTCCATCAAAGTTCGTTTGATACTCACGGAATGATAGTAGATCCTTATTTTATACTTTCTCCTCCAATGAAGAGACATGTTATATATAATGCAGATGTCCCATTACGCAGTCTTTTGCCTAAAGGTCTGGATGGTATTTTAACAACGGGTCTTGGAGCAAGTGCTAGTAGGGATGCAATGCCTGTTATAAGAATGCAACCGTGTTTACAAAATCAGGGTTATGCGGTAGGATATCTTTCAGCACAATGTATAAAAGAAGGTAAAACTTTAAGGAAAATAGACATTAAGAAAATACAGAAACATTTGGTTTCTATAGGTAATCTCCCAGAGCGAGTTTTAAAGGATAAGGATTTCAAGGGTTTTGCTAGGTCAGATATGAATAGGGCTGTTGAGACTGTAACAGACAATTATAAAGGCTTAGAAATACTACTGACAGATCCGATTCAATGTAAGTCTTTTTTATTGAAACGTATTTCTAAGGAAAATAATGTTGAAGCTAAGACTATTTTGGCAAGTATTTTGTGTATGCTTGGAGATGATTCTGTATCAAATGTTCTTGTTGAAGCAATAAAATCTTATGATAAGTGGGATGAAGGATGGCATTATACAGGAATGCACCAGTTTGGAATGAGTCTTAGCCGATTAGATGCATTGATTATGTCGCTGGGTAAGAGTGGAAACAAAGGTTCTTTGAATGTTATAACAGATAAGGCAAGAATACTTAATCCCGAGGATTGTTTTTCTCATTTTAGAGCAATTTCAATGGCTTATGAGAATATAGGAAGTCACGATGCTGTTTCTCAACTCTCAGAAATGTTGTTAAAGCCAGGGGTGACAGGGCACTCCATATTAAATTATAATGAAGCAAGGGCTAGTGTCGTTCCTGATGATATAGATGTCTCAACTAGAAATTTATCATTGAAGGAACTTCATTTAGCTAGAGCATTATATTTATGTGGTGATAAAGATAATATAGGAAAAACTGTTTTGGAGAAATATGCATCTGGCTTGGAAGGTCATTATGCACGTTATGCATTTGAAGTTTTACAAAGTAAATAAAAAATTGGTATGAAATATTTAAGTTTATTGGTTACACTTATAATAAGTGTTTCTAATGTATTGGCAAACAATATATATGATTTAGTAATCGTAGGAGCAACACCCGGAGGAATTATGACTGCTATATCAGCAGCTCGCTTAGGTAAAAAATCTGTAATATTAGAGCGTAGTAATAGTATTGGAGGGCTACCTGCAAATGGATTGGGTGCTACTGATATAGCTACTAGGTCTGCAACTACAGGTTTGTTTTATGAGTTTGTTAGTCGTGTAAAGAAGCATTATGTTGATACCTATGGTGAAAGTTCGGAACAGGTGAAGCTTTGTAGTGATGGTTATCATTTTGAACCATCAGTTGGAGCAAAGGTATTTAACGATATGTTATTGGAGTATGAAGATAAGATAACTGTTTTTACTATGCGTCAGTTTGATGCAGAGAATTATAATATAGTATTATCTGATGATAAAATAGAACAGATAACGGTTTTAAATAGAAACTCCGGAGAGAAAGAAATATATAAAGGGAGAATATTTATTGACGCTACTTATGAAGGTGATTTGGGAGCTGCGGCAGGTGTTCCATATAGAGTCGGAAGAGAGGGCAAGGATGAGTTTAATGAACCAGGAGCAGGTAGAGTTTATAAATATTGGGGTGGTCCGGAAGGTGAAGGTAGCACTTTCCAAGGAGATAATGCCGTGCAAGCTTATAATTATAGGCTTTGTTTAACTAATGATCCTAATAATCGTGTATTGTTTAAAAAACCGGAAAATTATAATAGAGAAGAATATGCTTCTATTGTTGAAGATGTTTATAGTGGAATAAATACAGATCGTTTGATGATTGGAGTGACAGAGTCTGATATAAAAAGAAATATCGAGATTGTTAGTTCTGGTCAAAAATCAGAATTGCCTGGTGATAAATGGGGTATAGCAAAAGTTACTAATATTGTTAATGTGCCTAATTCTAAAACAGATGCAAATAATCAGCATGGTGTTTTTTTGTCCACGGATTTGCCTGAAGAAAATTGGCCATGGCCAACATCTTCCTGGGAATGGAGAGATAAGTTTGCAAAACGTTTGAGGGAATATACAGAAGGTTTGTTTTATTTTGTTCAGAATGATAAATCATTACCTGAGCATTTTAGATTAGCATGTAGAGAATGGGGCTTGGCAAAAGATGAATATACTGATAATGGAAATTTCCCTCGTCAAGTGTATGTTAGAGAAGGTCGCCGTTTTGAGGGAGTATATTTCTTTACAGCACAAGATGCCATACCAATAAGTATAGGAAGTCGTCCCCCTGTTAATCAATATAGTATAACTGCAAGCCATTATGCTTTAGATTCTCATGCTGTTAGGAAAAGAGAAAAAGGAAGAGTTCATTTAGATGGATTTTTAAGTTATCCTACAGCTGTTTATACAGTTCCTTATGGAGTTATGCTTCCCAAAAAAGTAGATAATTTATTGTTCCCTGTTCCCGTATCTGGTTCACATATAGGTTTTTCAACATTACGAATGGAGCCTTGTTGGATGGCTATAGGTCAGGCTGCAGGAGCAGCAGCAGCTATATCAATAGATGACGATGTTAAGGTTCAGAATGTTAATATAGAAAAATTGCAGGAAATATTGGTTAATCAGGGAGCTACTCTGATTTATTATAAGGATGTTGCTCCTTCTTCTTCTGATTTCAAAATGGTTCAGTATTTAGGTTTGAGAGGTTTTCTTCCTGAATGGAATGCGAGGTTAAATGATATTGCTTCAGCAGAAGAACTTAAAGACTGGTACTATAAATCTGGTATAGATGTTAGGGGAAATAAAGATGAAAAAAGAAGAGATGTTCTGTTGAGGATATATAATGCAATAATGAATGTAGGTAAATAGGTAATTTATGTTTTTATAGATTTTGTAATCCTATTTTTGTGTTTTTATAAAAACTGTCCTAGATCATTATTCTTTAATATTGAACTAGGACAGTTTTTTAATTTTTATTTTGTAGTAATTTCTATGCAATAGTTCGTTAAAAAATAGCCAAGCCTAAGCGGCTCTGGCGGTAAATAAAATGAGTTCTTTGAAAAGTTTGTCAATAACTTGCGTGTCTGGGCTAATCCCAAACACGCAAATAAATCGTTCAAGCATATAAGCATTGTGTATGAAAGACTTGCAGGATGATATGGAATAGGTTATTCCGAGTCTCTTACATGCCGCTTTGGCCAAGTTGATAGCTGCAAGCGACGCATTGAAGTGAAAATCCAACTTCCTGAAGTCGGTTGACTGACTGTTGGTGATTCCTGCATGCTGCTTTCCATCTCTAAAGCAAAACTCCAGCTGGAATCTGGTTCTGTAATAATCCAGAACCTCGCGTCCATCCATGGAATCGTCTGTAGAGAAGTAAAGCTGCCACTTGTCTGTCCTCCCGTCCATCGGATACCAGATGGCTAAGGAAACATACCTTTTGAGAGCTTTTGCATATACCCTCAATCCGTATAGTTTTCCCTTGTTCACCTCGTATTCCTTGCACCTGGTCAGATCCAGATTGGCAAAGTCGATTCTTCCGTCAAACCACTTGGGATGACCTCGTTTCCCTGTTTTCTTTTCCAATGTCGGATAGTACAGGATTACATCATTCCGAAAGCGGCTGATGACATGGAAATCGTTCTCGCACATAGGCGTTATGAAAGTTTCCTTGGAAAAGAATGCGTCTGCAACCACCGTTCTTGATATGCTCTGTATCTTGTCTTTTCTACTGATAAGATAGCTGCTGTACCAGTCAACGAGGTTCTTGTCCATATTATCCAAGGTCTTGCAATCCGGTGTCTGAATGGAACCTAAAGTCATGCATTCATGGTTGTCGATGTCAATGACACCGATGCCCATGATTTCCAGTCCACGCTTGTACTCTCCTGCACAACCAGACCAGAAGTAACCTATCCAAGGTGTCTTCTTTCCTGATTTGGGGATATAGGAAGGATCGATGGCGATGGCTTTTCTTTTGCCTGTGAGATGCTTGCTGATGATAGAGCCGTTGAACGCAAACCAGTCGAAAGTTTCATGCTCAAAAAGGTTACGATAAGTCTGTTCTGAGAAACAGCCATATCTGCCCAATTGGAGGAAGTTTATACGATCTGGGATAGCCATGAATAATTTCATGGTGTCCATGAACGTTTTTTCAAAAGGTTTTTGTATATTCACGACTGATTTGAGAGCCGACAGGCACTCAGATTGGTATTGCATAAGGAGTGTTTCTTTAGTCATAATCAGAAGAGTTAGGGAACTTCTAATTTACTAAAAACTAACGAATTATGCAATACTTTTTACCCTTATTGTCAGCAAGCTAGCACACTTTTTTTCAGCACATTTCTTCATGCTTAACCATTCGTCTTGACAACACTTCAATGACCTCTTTAGTGTTTTCGAACCAGCTTTTACTGGTTCTATTGTTTAACTTTTAATTTTTCGGTAAAAATTTACCGAAGTATTGTTCTATGTTTAAGATTTAAAAATAACGACTAAATTAAATGAATTTATGATGACACGTAGAAATTTTGTTAAGGCTTTAACATCAGGCTCTTTGTTGGCTTTAAATAGTAATTTGATTTTTTCTAATGATAGGAGAAGTGAATATTTAAATGTTATTCAGGATTCAGTTTATCACAAACCATATAATAAGCATATTTGGAAGGAAGTTGATTTGGTTGTAATTGGTGGAACAACAGGTGGTATATCTACTGCAATATCTGCTGCAAAAAAAGGATTAAAAGTTTTTGTTGTTACATCATATCCATATTTGGGAGAAGATATTTGTGCTTTTTTCAGATTTTGGCCTAAATCTTATGAAAAGTCTTCTGATTTATTTAAAAAGATATTTATAAGTAAAATACCACCAACGCCTCTTCATGTAAAAACAGTTCTTGAGTCTGAACTTATAAATAATGATATTGAGTTTGTTTACTGTAGTTTCATTTCAAATATATTGATTGACTCAAGTGGAAATTTATCAGGAATCTGTATTAATAATCGTTCTGGACAACAAGTTATAAAATCTAAATGTATAGTGGATACGACACAGGAGGCAATAGTTGCCAAGTTGTCTAATGCTACTTTTCATGATTTTTCTCCTCAAAGATGTAAATTTAATTTTGTAGTTGTTGGAAATAAAGAGAAAAAACATACTTCTATAATAAATACTAATGTAATATATCCTGCTTTTAACGTAAATGGAAAAAGCTTTCAGGCTATAGAGTATACTTATGAAATTTTTTTGGAAAATTATGATTATGATTCAATAATGAAAATTGAACATGATATAAGAACAATAACTTGGGATATTGAACAAGTTGATAGTTCTGATTCATTATTTTTTGTTCCGTGTTCTTATCTTAAAAGTAAAGATAGGTTTCAAACAGATGAATATTATAATTTGTTTGTCTTTGGGTTGAATTCTTCTATACCAAGGAATAAGATAATGGATTTTATGGAACCAAATAAGTATATAGAGGAAGGAGAAATATTAGGAAATAGGATTTTTGAATTAGTAAAAAATATAAGAGTCGGTAAAGGTTGTATAATTAAGCCTATATTACCATTAGGTGATATAGTTGGTGAAATATTATTAGTTAATAATTCTAGATTTTTACCTCCTTTAGATTTAGCTGAATTTAGAGGGGGGGGGATTCCTGTACTGGGAAGCTATGATGTAGTTGTTGTAGGTGGTGGAACAGCGGGAGCTCCTGCTGCAATAAGTGTTGCAAGAAAAGGTGTGAAAGTTTTATTATTGGAGTATTTACATGGTTTAGGGGGTATTGGAACATTTGGTTTGATAGGTAGATATACTGCAGGATATTGTAAGGGGTTTACAGAAGAGATAGATTTAGCTATGCAAAATATAGCTCCTAAAGGTCATTCTCGAAAAATTAGAGAGGACAGTAGGGAGTGGCCAATTGATTGGAAAGCAGAATGGTACAGAAAAGAAATTCTTAAATCAGGTGGAGTTATATGGAATCAGGTTCTTGTTAATGGAGTTATAAAAGATGGAGATAAAATAAATGGTGTCGTTGTACATACTCCTATGGGTGAAGGTATTATTTATTGTAAATGTGTGATTGACTCAACAGGAAGTGCTGATGTGGCAATTGCTGCAGGATGCGATTATGAATATACTAGTTCAGAAAGCTTAGCTGTTCAAGGAGCTGGATTAGGTCATTATAATTTAGGTGATCATTATAATAATACTGATTGGACATTTGTCGATGATACAGATGTTATTGATGTTACAAGATTGTTTATTCAAGCAAAATTAAAAAACATAGGAAGTTATGACATTGGAAAACTACCTCAGACAAGGGAGAGACGGAGAATTATTGCTGAATATAATATTTCAGTAACTGATATGATTAATGAAAAAACTTTTTATGATACAATTTCTTATCATAGAAGTAATTTTGACACTCATGGATTTACTGAAGATGTTTTTTTTACAATTAATCCACCAGAAGGAGGACATAGGACTTATGATGTGAGACTACCATTACGGTCGTTATTACCTCATAGATTAGAGAATATATTAGTTACAGGTTTAGGGTGTGGCGCAAATAGGGATGCTATGCCAGTAATTAGGATGCAACCTGATTTACAAAATCAAGGGTACGCAGTTGGAATTGTAGCTGCGGAGTCTATTCTTCAAAGCAAAAGTATTTGTAAACTTGATATAAAATCTATTCAACGTCAATTGGTTGATAAAGGAAATTTACCAATAGAAGTATTGAAAGAAAATGACTCTCCCCTAATTACTAAACAGGAAATAGAATGTTTGAAAGATGTTGTTATAGATAACTATAAAGGTTTAGAAAAAATATTATCAGTACCAGATATTTCTATTCCTATACTAAAACAATGGTACAGAAATGGATCTTTTACGGATAAATTATATTATGCAAATATTTTATGTATGATGAGGGAACCTATAGGATTTGAAAGAATTTTAGAAGAAGTTAAGTTATATGTAAATTGGGATAAAGGTTGGAATTATAGAGGTATGCATCAATTTGGTTATAGTTCAAGTAGGTTGGATAACTATGTAATAGCTTTAGGTTATAGTAATAATAGTATTGTTATACCAGAAATACTTCGTCTATTAAAGTTGTTAACTCCAGAATCAGAATTCTCACATTTTAGAGCTATTTCCATTGCAATAGAAAATTGTATTTCAAAAGAATTTCAACATATTTTGTATAATTTACTTATTAGTGGTATGAAAGGAAACTATATTAGAACACAAAAAGAATCAACAATAAAGATAAAGCCCAATATAATAGATAGAGTATATATATTGGAAGATACTATGCGTAATAAAGCTCTTAAAGAGTTATATTTATCTAAAGCCTTATATTTGTGTGGCGATAAGGATGGTCTTGGAAAGAAAGTGCTGGAGAATTATGCATTAGGCCAAGAAGGCCATTATGCTAGATTTGCATCAGAAGTTTTACAAAAAGTTGTTAAACATTAAACAAATAGTATTTGTAAATCACAATTTTAAGTTGTATGACATATATGTATTCCACATCATTAGTGTCCCGTTAAAATCGGGACAAATTAATATTAATCGAACAATCCCGAAATAAGGGAAGAATTGAGTTCTTTGATATCGTTGAAATTAGTCTTCTCAAACAGTTCTCTAATACATGTTTTGTCCGTAAGAGAAATGCTTAGAATTTGTAAAACTTCATATGTTGACCGTTCCAGTTTCATGTCATGTTGAACTATAGCAACAAGGCAATAGCTAATAATGGCAGTACTGATTTGGATTCGGACAGCGTTTTCCGTAGTACCCCAAAACTTCTTAATTCTGAGGTGCTGCTTTAGCCATTTGAAGAACAGCTCAACCTGCCAACGGTTTTTATACAGTTCGGCGATTTCAAGTGAAGTAAGATGAAAAGCATTGGTTAGAAAGACGAACTCTCTATCCTGATCTTCGTCTCTGTACTTCACTAATCGCAAGCGCTTCGGATACTTCAACTGAGTGATTATGTCAGTAAGTTCTATTATTGAATCGGTAAGTACATTATTTGGCAATCTGCGTCTCCATCGGATACATTTAAACTGTAGATTCTTTTTGGCTCTCACCACAAAGAAAGACTCGTGCAAATGTATTTTGTAGAGTTCTTTGAAGGCATTGTAACCGCGATCAAATACATAGTAAGAGCCTGATTCATAAGGAATATACTTCATAACTTTTGAATCGTGTACAGATGCTGTAGAGATGTGGAAGTATGCTGGAACTTTTGCTTCCAAGTCATACAACACATGAGCTTTTACACCACCTTTCTTCTTACGAAATTTGGCCCACCAGAAGATTGACAGACATAAAGGTATTGTCGTAGAATCGAAGGCATATACATGCCCTTTCAACTTAAAAATATCTGCTACCTGCTTCTTCCGAGCCTGATCCATCATAAAGAATGCAAAGTCTTCAAATATGCGATAATCCCGCTTTTGGTTGGCTGAAGCAAATGTCGTTTTAGTAATAGGATTTCTCCCCATTCCAAGATGATAACATTTGCTATGATGCGCTTCCAGTGCAACGACTACATCGCGTAAACTTTCACGATTGCTAAGCTGACCAAACATCAATGCAAGAAGTTGATTCCAGCACGTGAATGATTTAACATACCGATTGCCATTATATTTGTCAACCAAGTGACGAAACTTATCTTTATCGAGAAATTCAATCAACTGGGCGAAGACATATTTGTTTTTGTTCATATGCAGTCAATCTTAATAGACTACAAAGTAGCAAATTCAAATCGTCGCACCATAAAAATGCTTGTAAAAGACTTTATTTCAACTATTTCAAAGACCGATTCCCATTTTTAACGGGACAGTAGTGATAGTTAATAACTTTATAATAATATATCTATGATGTTAAATAAAAAACCATTAATTAACGGAATGATGTTGCTAATATCATTTTTGTTAGTAACTGCTTTTTCTTCATGTAGAAAAGATAATGTTTATAAATCTTTTAAGCCAGGAGAGCTTTGGCTTGATAACAAAGGTGTTCATATTAATGCTCATGGTGGTGGAATTTTGTTTTCAAATGGTGTTTATTACTGGTTTGGAGAACATAAGACGGAAGGTAGAAATGGAAATGTTGCGAATGTTGGTGTCCATTGTTATTCTTCAAAAGATTTATATAATTGGAAAGATGAAGGTATTGTATTGCATGTAGAGCCGGAAGGATCTGGAAGTCCAATAGAAAAAGGTTGTATATTGGAACGTCCTAAAGTGATATACAATAAGAAAACAAATAAATATGTAATGTGGTTTCATTTAGAGCCTAAAGGTTTGGGATATAAAGGTGCACAAAGTGGTGTGGCTGTAAGTGATAATGTGTCAGGTCCGTATAAATTTGTTCATGCCGGAAGAATTAATGCTTGTAAATGGGCAATAAATACTCCGACAAGAATGAAGGAAATGCCTTTGCAGGAATTGGTGACAAACTATTCCGGAGGAAGTTTACCTCAACATCCGGATTCAATGAATATTCATAAACGAGATTTTGATAAGGGGCAAATGGCTAGAGATATGAACCTTTTTGTTGATGATGATGGAAAGGCATATCATATTTATGCTTCGGAAGAAAACAGCACATTGCATATAGCCCAGCTTTCTGATGATTATCTGTCTCATAATGGACAGTATATTAGATGTTTTGCAGGACGTTTTATGGAGGCTCCTGCTATGTTCAAATATAAAGGAGATTATTATTTGATGATGTCGGGATGCACAGGCTGGACGCCAAATGCTGCTCGCTCTGCAAAAGCTGATTCAATATTTGGAGAATGGAAAGAGTTGGGAAATCCATGTATTGATAACGATTCGTCTTTGACATATCATTCGCAAAGTACATATATTTTGCCGGTACAAGGAACAAACGATAAATTTATATATATGGGTGATAGATGGACTCCGGATAATGCTATTGATGGTCGTTATATTTGGTTACCTTTAGAGTTTGATGGAGAGAGATTTATAATTCCATGGAAGGAGGAATGGAAGCTGTAGGATATAAGTATCATTTTCTATTCCGATTTTTCAAATACAGGTTTATATGAAGAAAACATCAGCTTGTCTGTCAGTATACTGGGAGAAGCCTGAATAATATTAATAACTCAAGTTTCGCAAGCTAAACTTACATATAACAAGTTGACAAGAAGACAAGTTAACAAGGTTGACCTTGTCAACTCGTATCTGAAGCCTCGTTAACTTCTAAGTTGAGCAACTTGCGAAACTTAAATTAAAAAAATATATCTTCTATGAAATTATCCAGAAGAACATTTTTCAAACAAAGCCTTGTTGCAGCCATGGCTATAGGTGCAATTCCTAAATCAAAAGCTGTGGAATATGATACAGAAAATGTTTCTGCATCAGTGCAGGGTGGTGATTCATCGAGCAAATTTATTTCTTTCTCTGAGAAAGGGAATAATGCTGATATTATGCTCGAAGGAGTTGAATCGGATTTTAAGGTGATGCACATAACAGACTGTCATATAACAGTGCCGAGTCAAAAAGATGAGGAAGTATGGGAAAAATGTAAGCGAATGCATCAGGCATACAAGGATACTGATTCTCATGAGTCTGGTAAAAACGTCAGCCGTGAAGAAGCTTTCACCATGTTGATGAATAATGCAAAGAACGAGAAAGTGGACTTTATAGTTCTTTCCGGTGATATAATTAATTTCCCGTCAGAAGCTTCAGTTGATTTTGTTTATAAGGAATTGCAGAAGTGTGGAATACCATATGCCTATATATCCGGAAACCATGACTGGCATCTTGAGGGAACTCCTGGGTCTGATTATTCTCAACGTAAACAGATGATAGGTGTTCTTAAACCTTTATATAATGGAAATAATCCTTTCTGCTATTCTACTTTGTATAAAGGTGTTAATTTCGTATGTATCGATAACTCAACATATCAGGTTGACAGTGAACAGCTGGCGTTTTTCAAACAGCAGCTCAATAAACCATATCCTATTGTTCTGGTTATGCATATTCCTGTTTACACGTTGCTCAATAATGGAAACGCAACTTTCGGAAATCCAAAGTGGGGCAGGGCTATAGATGAGAGTTATGAAATAGAAAAACGTGAGCCTTGGAGTGATAAGGGAAATACAGACGAGACCAAAGAGTTTTACAATTTGGTTATGGATAATAATGTAATAGTCCTTTCCGGTCATATACATACAAACCGTGTGGATCGGGAGAAAAATCTGTTACAATTGGTGACTGGGCTTTCCAGAAATGGTGTTCACAGGATGATTAATTTTAAATCTAAAAAATGAAAGAACAGAATAAAGGCAGGCAAATGATATTAGGTTGCGGATTGCTTATGATTTCGTCACTCGCATATTCTCAGAAATCCCCCAATGTAGTAATCATATTGGCAGATGATATGGGATATGGCGATGTATGCTGCAACAATCCATATTCCCGAACATCAACACCCGCTATTGACGCTCTAGCTGCTGAAGGACTTCGTTTCACTGACGCTCATTCTGCCGGGGCTTTAAGCGGACCGTCACGATATGGCCTGGTTACTGGACGATATTTCTTTCGTGAAATCAAGCAGAAGGAATATTGGGGATATCTTTATCCTTATATATCAAAAGACCGTTTGACCATTGGCTCACTTATGCAGAAAGCCGGATATACCACAGCTTGCATTGGTAAGTGGCACTTGGGATTGAATTGGGCATTAAAGGATTCTTCACGTCCGCATATCCTTTCTCCTTCAAAGTTTGATTATACGAATACAGATTTTTCTGCTCCTGTAAGTGATGGACCAACAGAACGAGGGTTTGATTACTCATTCATATTACCCGCATCATTGGATATGCCTCCTTATGTTTTTGTACGTAACGATAAAGTGGTTGACCCTGATGTTGTTCTTACTGCAGATGTATATCCTGCTAAAAAGGAAGAAACTGTATATGCCTGGGACCGCAAGCATACTGGTGAGTCTGATATTTATTGGGAGCGAGGAGTTTGGTGGCGTAATGGTGAGATGTCCAAGTCTTTCAAATTCGAGGAATGTCTTCCTATAATAATAGATGAAGGAATTTCTTTTATTGACAGAGCCGGGAAAAGCGGAAAGCCATTTTTCCTTTATATGCCACTTACCGGGCCACACACGCCATGGCTTCCGGAAGAGCGTTTCAAAGGCTCTACATCTTTGGGCACATATGGTGATTTTATTGCTAATATAGATGACGCTGTAGCTCGTGTAAATCTGAAACTGAAAGAACTTGGTATAGACGATAATACTATTGTCATTTTTGCTAGTGATAATGGTGGAGCATGGGAAGAGGAAGACATTCAGCAATATGCTCACCAGAGCAACTGGAGCCGCCGTGGAGAGAAAGGTGATGCTTGGGATGGTGGTCATCATGTCCCTCTGATTGTGAAATGGCCAGGTGTAACCAAACCTTCAACAGTTTCGGAAAGTACAGTCGGATTGGTTGATATTATGGCAACTCTTGCCGAAATTACCAGTCAGCCATTACCCTCCGGTAGCGCAGAAGACAGTTTCAGTCTTTTACCTATATTGAAAGGGAATCTTTCTGCTCAGACTCGTGATCACATAATATATCTTTCCGGTTCCGGTAAACTGGCAATAAAAAAGGGAAACTGGAAATTTATCGACGGACTGGGCTCCTGTGGTTTCAGCTTCCCGCATAATCTCGAGCCTTTAAAGAATGGCCCTGAAGGCCAGCTTTATAATATGGCGGATGATATGATGGAGACAAATAATCTCTATCTGTCGGAACCTGAAAAGGTTGAGGAACTTAAAGGCTTGTTGGAGAGGTATGTAGATAAAGGATATAGTAGATAATAAAGAAAACAAGTTGACAAGGGAACAAGTTGACAAGTATTTCCCTTGTCAACTTAAACTCGAATTATCTACTATTAAATTCAGTTAAGTATGTAAGTTGAGTTAATCATTGTTTTTATTTGCGCTATTTTGTGAAAATACATATTTTTGTGATATGTGTCGAATAAAATAGTTACAGACAATGGACGTGAACGATTTATTATTGATTGAACAGATACGTAATGGAAAAGAGAGCGCGTTCCGTTATTTGTATGACAATCATTATGTCGTTTTATGTCGTCTTGCCAATGCCTGGGTTAATGATCCTTATGTGGCAGAAACCATAGTTGGAGATACTATTGTCCATATTTATGAAATACGTGAAACTCTTAATATCACTACATCGTTAAGGTCTTATCTTATAAAAGCAGTGCGTAATCGCTGTCTTAATTATATCAAGCAGGAAACACATTTATCAGAAGTATCAATAGAAGAAGCTGATGCATTTGAATATGTCAATAAATGTTCATTGGCTGAGACACCGTTGACATCGTTGCTTGAACGTGAATTAGAGGAGAAAATAGAAGAGGCAATAAGAAAATTACCTAAAGAAACACGCGCTGTATTTACCAAAAGCCGTTTTGAACATAAGAAAAATGAGGAAATAGCAGAAGAATTGGGAATTTCTGTAAATACAGTTAAGTATCATATGAAAAGGGCATTATCTATACTTCATAATGACCTGGGCAAATATTTTGTATTCCTGTTTTTATTTGATTGAAAGAAATTTCCACTTTTTTTAAAAAAAACATATTTTTCACTACCCCTAATTAATTCTCCGTTGTCTTACATATAGAAACAAATGATATATGAAAGACGATTTTCAAAATAAAAATATAGATAATCTTATTCTTGACTATTTGCAAAAAAGCTTGAGTAAGGAGGATGAGGCATATTTGCTTGATTGGATAAATATGTCTGCAGAAAACAAGAAATACTTTGACGATATGGTAAATGTATGGGTTGTTTCGGCAATAGCCGATGACACTTATACATTTGACTCCGACAAGGCGTTTGATAAATTCCTTAATAATATAGGAAAACAGACATTGAAAAAGAAAGTAAGATCTAAATCTTATACTCTTTATTATCGTATAGCAGGAATTGCCGCAGCTATATTCGCTATTGCATATATCTCATTTTTTATGGGAGGAAATATGGTGGAAAAACAGTTTATGGATATAGTTGTTGAAGCTCCGTTGGGTTCTAAAAGTAAAATGTATTTGCCTGATGGAACTCTTGTGTGGTTGAATGCAGGTTCTAAAATAACATATTCTCAGGGATTTGGAGTAAAAGACAGGAATGTGGAACTGACAGGAGAAGCATATTTTGAAGTTGCCCGTAATGAAAATTTACCTTTTGATGTAAATACGGAAGACCTCAAATTAGAGGTTTTGGGCACTAAGTTTAATTTCAGGAACTATCCGGACGATCCGGAAGCAGTCATTGAATTGTTGGAAGGCAAAGTTCAGGTTGAAAATTTGATGAAAGAGATGCCGGTTGAGTATTTGGCAGTAAATGAAAAAATTGTTTTGAATAAGCGTTCCGGAGAGATGGATAAGATAACTGCAAAGACAGAACAAGCCAAAGATTGGATTTCAGATATTTTGTTTTTTGATGAAAAACCGTTGTCTGAAATTGCAAATGAACTTTCCAGAATATATAATGTGAAGATTAAAATTGAATCTTCTGATTTAATGGAAAGATGTTTTTACGGATATTTTGATACAAAAAAACAGAGTGTTGATGATATATTGAATTCATTGGTTGCTACAGGTGGTTTTTCGTATATTAAAGAAGAAAGTAATACAATAGTAATAAATAAAAATAATTGATAATAAATTGTAGCCTATGGAGAAATACTGAAAATGGAAAAACAGTAAAAAATGCCGAAAAATGTACCATATTTTTCGGCGTTATGATAAGAAAAATTATTACTAATCAGCATAGCTGATTCTTGCTGCAAATATATATACCTTGAATCGCTATCTGGAATTTGTTAATCTTTAAAACTCATTGCTTATGTTAAAGTTTAAGCGGCCATTATGTATTGTAACCACCCTTCTGTGTCTTAATGTACCTTTAATGGCTAAGACTATTACAATCAATTTGAATAATGTTTCTGTAAAACAGGCTATGGATGAACTGAAAAGTATTACAGGATATACTTTTGTTTATTCATCAAATGATTTGGATTCAAAAAAGAAAATTTCCGTATCAGCTAATGATGAAGATATTGAAGCTGTTATCGGACAAATTCTTAATGGCCAAAAAGTTAGTTATGAAATAAAGGATAAGACTATTATTGTAAAGAAAATAACCAATACAACTAATACCCAGCAGTCTGCACCTAAGAAGGTTACAGGTACTGTTGTGGATGCTTCAGGCATTCCTGTTATTGGGGCTAATGTTATGGTGAAAGGTACATCTATTGGAACAATTACGGATATGAATGGTAATTTTGCATTGGATGTTCCTAAAGATGCTGTACTTGAAGTTTCGTATATTGGATATAGTTCACAAGTTCTTAAAGTCGGAGAACAGAATAATTTGAATATTTCTTTGAACGAAGATACTCAGGCACTAGATGAGATAGTTGTAGTAGGTTATGGTGTTTCAAGAAAAAAGGATTTAACTGGTGCTGTAGCTGCAGTTAAAGGTTCTGATTTGGCTTCAAGAAAAACAACTCAATTGTCAAATGCGCTTCAAGGTGCAGTTTCTGGAGTAATGGTTACAAGAGATAACTCAGAACCTGGAGCTACAGCCGGTAGTATAAAAGTTCGTGGTGTAACTACTATCGGTGAATCATCTCCGTTGGTTATAATAGATGGAGTTCCTGGTGATATTAATCAGGTTAATCCTGATGATGTGGAGAGTATGTCTGTATTGAAAGATGCTGCTTCTGCTTCTATTTATGGTTCAAGAGCAGCTGCCGGTGTAATATTGATTACAACAAAAAGAGCTAAAGAGAGTGAACTTTCTTTAGGATATAATTTTGAATATGGATGGGAAATACCTACAACATTACCTAAATATATGGATGTCCAGCGTTATATGGAGGTTGCCAACGAACTGAGATATAATGATAATCCTTCTGGTGGATGGTATCAAAACTATTCTGAAGATCAGATAAATAACTGGTTAAAGAATCATGAAACAAATCCTAATCTATATCCTAATACAGATTGGACAGATTTGATACTTAAAGGATCTGCACCTCGTCAAAAACATATGATCAGTTTGTCTGGGGGAGGGAAAAATGTCAGAACCAAAGCCTAATTTTCTTATGATCATGTAGATGGATTATATGCAGATAGATATTATGAAAGATTTATGGCACGTGTAAATAATGATATTAAAATCAATAAATATCTTGGTGCTACTATAGACTTTAATTTTAAGAGATCAAAATCTCATAAACCTACATTCTCTCCGTTTGACAGAATGAGAATAACTCCTCCTGTGTATGCTGCAGTGTGGGATGACGGTCGTATTGCTGAAGGAAAATCTGGAGCAAACCCTTATGGTAGAATGATTGCCGGAGGTGAATCTAATGAATGGTATAATCAGATAGGTGGCAAGGCTTCATTGGATTTGACTCCAATTGAAGGCTTGAAGATTTCTGGAGTTGTAGCTCCGGTGTATAATTTTGATAAAATAAAGACATTTAATAAAGCTGTACCATATACATTGGCTGATGATCCAAATACAATAGGAGGATATTTGGAAGGACAGGCATCAACTAAACTTACAGAAAAGAGAAATGATAATTATAATGTAACAATTCAAGGTATTGCCAATTATCTGAAAACGATAGGAAAACATAATCTGAATATAATGGCAGGTTATGAAACTTATTATGCTTTTTGGGAAAATCTTATGGCATCACGTGATCAGTATGAAATAAGCAATTATCCATATCTCGACTTGGGACCGTTATCTATGCGTGATAATAGTGGAAATGCTCAGGAAGTGGCTTATCAATCATGGTTTGGTCGTGTAATGTATAATTATGATAATCGTTATTTGTTACAGGCTAATATACGTTATGATGGTTCATCACGTTTTCATAAAGATTACCGTTGGGGTTCTTTCCCTTCTTTCTCCGGAGGGTGGGTTATAAGTGAAGAGAAATTTATGAAAG
Organism: Parabacteroides sp. KHUB-01; assembly: GCF_056640935.1. Classification (NCBI taxonomy): domain Bacteria; kingdom Pseudomonadati; phylum Bacteroidota; class Bacteroidia; order Bacteroidales; family Tannerellaceae; genus Parabacteroides; species Parabacteroides sp. KHUB-01. The sequence goes on from NZ_CM153256.1 coordinate 3,070,819, forward strand.
AGAATATGCCTAAGTGGATGTCTTATATGAAATTGAGAGCTTCTTGGGGTACATTGGGTAATGAAAGAATTTTCAAACCAAATACTAATCCGGCTGAACAAGATTATTATCCATGGCAAGCTGCTATTGTATTCAGTAATGTCTTGTTTTATCAGAATGGAAAACCAATCTCACAACTATCTGCAGCACAGCAGGCATATGCAATTGAAAATATATCATGGGAAAAAACAAAATCTTATGATATAGGTCTTGATATGCAATTTTTTGATGGTCGCTTAAGATTTGGTGGTGATTATTATAAAAAGACAACAACTGATATGTTGTTGGCTCTTGAAATTCCGGACTATGTAGGCTTTGATAACCCTCAGAAGAATACTGGAAGTATGTATACTAATGGTTATGAAATTGATTTGGGATGGAATGATCAGATAGGTGATTTTAGTTATAGTGTTTCTGTTAATTTCTCAGATTTTGTCTCAAAAATGGGAGATTTGGGAGGAACAGAATTCTTAGGAGATCAAGTTAAAATGGAAGGTTCAGAATTTAATGAATGGTATGGCTATGTAAGTGACGGACTTATTCTTACAGAAGAGGATTTAGCTGGTCCTAAAATTAATGATAATGTACAGATAGGTGATGTGAAATATGTTGATATTTCAGGACCTGAAGGTAAGCCTGATGGTAAAATTTCTCCAGATTATGACCGTGTGTTGTTGGGTGGTTCACTTCCTCGTTATATGTTTGGTGGTAATATAGCTTTAGGATACAAAGGGTTTGATTTCTCTGTAGCATTCCAGGGCGTGGGAAGCCAAAAAGTACGTTATTCTACTGTTATGGTGCAGCCGTTACGTGAAAATTACGGTAATGTTCCGTCAATATTGGAAGGAAACTATTGGAGTTCAAAAAATACAGATGAACAAAATGCATCAGTATTCTTTCCTAGGTTGACTTATACTAATGCTGGTTCAAACTACGCAATGTCTGATTACTGGTTGTTTAATGGTAGATACGTACGTTTGAAGAATATAACATTAGGATATACTCTGCCTAAAGATATTCTTCAGAAAATCAAAATACAAAATGCAAGGTTGTACGTATCTGCAAATGATTTGTTCTCAATAAGCAAATTCCCCGAAGGATGGGATCCAGAAATGGGAACGTCTGCTTATCCTATAACAACATCTTTGTTGTTCGGTCTTTCTGTTAACTTCTAATATAAAAGATTATGAGAGTAAAATATATATTATATTGCTTTATAAATGCATTATTCATAACAAGTTGTTATGAATTGGATTTGAATCCTTTGGCTCAGGGATCTAGTGAAAGCTGGTATTCAAACGAAACAGAAATTGAAATGGCTTTGAAGGATGGATATAAACATGATTTTTGGCATTCGGACAGTGAAGAGTGGACAGATGATTATGTATATAGGGAAACCAATTCTCAAATTGTGAATGGAACTCTTAATGGTCAGGATGGAATAGTAACAACGCTTTGGTCCAATCAATATAAAGCAATAGCAAGAGCTAATACAGTTCTTGCTAATATGGATAAGGCTGCAGAATTACAGATTTCTCAGGATAAGATTAACTTATATACTGCAGAAGCAAAATTTCTCAGGGCATCAAGATATGCTACTTTGATTTCTCATTTTGGAGATGTCGTATATGTTACGGAAGTTATCAGTATTGATGAGGCTTTTAAGATCGGACGTACACCAAAAGAAGAGATAATTTCAAAAGTTTATCAGGACTTCGATGATGCTATAGCTTATTTGCCGGAATCATATAGTGGAACATCAACTATAAGAGCAACTAAGGGAGCTGCGTTGGCTTTGAAAGCAAGATTCGCTTTATATAATGGTGATTGGAAAATAGCAGCTGATGCAGCTAAAGCTTGTATGGAACTGAATGAGTATGAATTGTATCCAAATTACTCAGAACTGTTCCTTGCGACAACTAGAAATACTAAAGAAAGTGTGTTTGCTCTTCCTCGTTCTGTAACGGATAAAGTTGTTTTGGGTAATGATGTTGTGCTGAATGCTATATCCAGAAACTCCGGAGGATGGGCTGCAAAGGATCCTTCTTGGGATTTGTTGGCTGCTTATACATGTACGGATGGATTACCAATTGACGAATCTCCTTTGTTTGATTCTCATGATCCATTCAAAAACAGGGATCCTCGTTGTTCCGCAACAATTGTAGCATTTGGTTCCAAACATTTAGGTTTTGAGTATAATCCTCACCCTGAAGCTTTGGAGGTTCTTAATTACAATACAGGTAATATGCAGAAAAATAATGATACAAGAGCAAATGCCCAATATGCATCTTTCAATGGTCTTATTTGGAAAAAAGGCATAGATGAAAATTGGCTGGCTAATGGTTTTACTGTAGATCCGGATAGGATAATTGTAAGATATGCAGATGTATTGTTGATGTATGCTGAAGCTAAGATTGAGCTAAATGAAATTGATCAGTCCGTTTTGGATGCAATAAACCAAGTAAGAGCGAGAGCTTATGGCGTTGGTTTGTCTGATGTTAATTCATATCCGGCAGTGACAACTATGCAGCAGGACAAATTAAGAAAAATATTAAGGACTGAACGAAGAATGGAATTTGCGTATGAAGGTTTGAGATATATGGATTTGGTTCGTTGGCGTTTAGCTTCTAAGGCTTTGACTAATAAGAATTACGGATTACTATATCCTTCTTCATTATTGATTGAAAAAGTAACAAGTAAGGGTGGTTGGTTTTGGCCTTCTGTTCCAGAAATTGATGAAGATGGAATACCTGACTTTACAAAGATGGAGGAAGCCGGACAGATTGTTGCTTTGTCTCAAAGACTTTGGAACGATAGACAATATTTATGGCCTATACCAACTAAAGAAGTATTAATTAATGAAAATTTGAAACAGAATGAAGGTTACTAAAAATATAAAACTTATTTGTTTATGTGTTGGTTTGTCAACCTTTGCAGGTTGTTCAAATGTGGAGAAAAAGGATATGCTAGATTCAATATCTGGCATTTACCCTCATTTGGCTTATTACAATAATGAGGGGGAGTGTGGAACTGGTGCGGTTGTGCCTTGGGCAGGACGTCTATGGGTTATAACTTATGGTCCTCATTTACCTAACGGGTCTTCGGACAAATTATATGAGATAACTCCTGATTTGAAACAGATCATAAGGAAAGAAAGTATAGGCGGGACTCCGGCTAACAGAATGATTCACAAGGAGAGTTCTCAGTTGTTTATTGGTCCTTATGCTATTGACAGTTTAGGTAATGTAAGAGTTATTCCATATGATGTGATGCCTGGCCGCCATACCGGTAACGCCCGTCATTTAAGTGATCCGGAAAATAAAATATATTATGGAACCATGGAAGAAGGATTCTATGAAGTCGATGTTCATTCATTGGATGTAAAAGAATTGTATCAGGATGGTAATAATAAGAAACAGAAAAAGAATGATACAGACGCTGGTCCGATAAATGATTTACTTCCGGGTGTTCATGGAAAAGGCTTGTATTCCGGACAAGGTGTGATGGTTTTCTCTAATAATGGTGAGGGTACGCAGGAAGCATTGAAGAAATTTGATGTTGAAGCTGGTGTTTTGGCTGAATGGAATGGTAAAGATTGGAAAGTGGTTCGTCGCAATCAGTTTGTTGAAGTGACAGGACCTGGTGGAATATGTGGAAATCCTTCTCCTTCCGACGATCCTATATGGGCGACAGGTTGGGATTATAAATCTGTGTTGCTTGGTGTAAGAGATAAAAACGAAGGTTGGAAATTTTACAGGCTTCCAAAATCAAGTCATTCTTATGATGGTGCGCATGGTTGGAACACGGAGTGGCCTAGAATAAGAAATATTGGAACAAATTCGCAACCTGACTATCTTATGACTATGCATGGTCTATTTTGGCATTTCCCTGCAACATTTGAAGTAGGTAATACTGCCGGTATTCGCCCCCGCTCTGCATATTTGAAGGTGATAGGTGACTTTACACGCTGGGGAGACAAGCTTGTCTTTGGTTGTGACGATTCTGCTCAGAAAGAATTTTTAAATAAACGTCAGGCAAAAGGTGAAATAGAAGGACCGGGACAGTCAAATTCTAATCTTTGGTTTACCTCTTTGTCAAAACCTGATGAGTTGGGCCCTGCTACTGTAGAAGGCGCTGTATGGGCTGATGAAAGCATTGGGAAAGGTGAGATTTCCGAGCCATTTCTGTTTTCAGGATGGAATAATCGTTGTTGTTGGATAGATAATAATGGAAAATCCAAATCTACATTTGTTTTTGAAGTTGATGAAAAAGGTTCTGATGAATGGAAAGAACTTATGACAGTATCATTAGAGCCTGGAGAATCAAAATTTATACCTTTTGATTCATCAAATAAAGCGGAATGGATTAGAGTTCGTTCAAATAATTCTACAGAAGGAACTGTTAGCTTTTCTTATACATCGGAAGATGAACGTCTGCCTGGAGATATGAATCCTATGTTTGACGGATTGTCCGTAGTTTCTGAAAAAACATCGGTAGGTGGATTACTTTATGGACTGGGAGAAAACAGACGTAGTCTGGCACTGTTGGCAAATGTTTCAGAAAACGGGAATAAAAAAGAAACAGGTTATTATGAAATGTCGGATAATTTATCTTTAGTAAAAAAAGCAGATGAAAAAACGTCTGATTTTATCCGTACAAAATTTGCTATTCCGGAAAAAGTTGTATCAATAGAAAATGGTTCAGTTTTGATTGTTGACGATTTGAAAAGACGCTGGAGATTGCCTCTAGGAGATAAAGAATTTGAGAATTTGACAAATGCTTCTCAGCTCCGCGTTTGTCGTGAGGTCGCTACAGAACGAGATTTGTTCAGTTGTATGGGTACATTTTATGAATTGCCTGCAGAAAATGCTGATGGTTACGCAAAGATTCGTCCTATATCAACTCATAATTATCAGATAAATGATTATGCCTCATATCGTGGAATGATGATTTTGACGGGTATAAATCTTGAAAATGCAAAGAATAATCCTCATATAATAGTCTCAGATGATGGAAAAGCGGCTGTTTGGGCCGGTGTTATTGATGATTTATGGAAGTTGGGAAAACCTGTGGGTAAAGGTGGTCCTTGGGTGGATTGCAAAGTTAAATCTGGAGAGTATTCAGATCCTTATCTTATAGCATTCTATGATAAAAAAGAATTGAAGTTATCTCATAAATCAGATAAAGTAATTTCTTTTGATGTAGAAGTCGATCCGACAGGCAACGGTGATTGGATGTTATATGAAACATTTAAGGTTGAACCTGGAAAAGTTTTTAATCATAAATTCCCGTCATCATTCCAGGCAAGATGGATTAGATTCTCTGTAGATAAAGACTCTGAAGTGACAACTTGGTTGGATTATAAATGATATTATGGATTAATGCTTAAAAAGGAGTTATATTTGTCTTTGGGCATAGTAATGTAAAAAGATATTATAGCTCCTTTCGTTAACTTTGTGATATAAGTAATAAAACAATAAACCATGAAATCTTTACTTTATTTTTTATCCTTCTTCTTTTGCTGCTCAGTTTTGAACTCTGCAAACCTGTTTGTTGAGGCTGAGTCATTCAAGACGAAAGGTGGTTGGGTTGTTGACCAACAGTTTATGGATTTGATGGGCTCGTCATATCTGATGGCCCATGGGATGGGAAAACCGGTGAGTGATGCGGTGACTTCCGTAGATTTCCCAGAGAAAGGAACTTATTATGTGTATGTGCGTACCTATAACTGGACTTCACCATGGAAAGATGGTGAAGGAGCAGGGAAGTTTTCTCTTTATGTGGATAATCAGAAACTGACTTCGCCTTTAGGCTGTGAGGGTAATGCTTGGATGTGGCAGAGTGCTGGAAAAATTGTAGTTAAGAATAAAAATGCCCGCTTGCGTCTTCATGATTTGACAGGATTCAATGGCCGTTGCGATGCTATTTATTTTACTACGGAAAAAGATGATTGTCCGCCGTCGGATGTAGCTGCATTGGAGAAATTCAGACGTGCAAAATTGGGTATTCCGGATGTTGCTCCTCTTGCGGGAAAATATGATTTGGTTGTAGTTGGTGCCGGAATAGCAGGAATGAGTGCTGCAGTTTCTGCTGCACGACTGGGCTGCAAGGTGGCATTGATCAACGACCGTCCGGTGTTGGGCGGAAATAACAGCTCGGAAGTTCGTGTTCATTTGGGCGGACGAATTGAGGCTGGTCCGTATAAGGAACTTGGTAATTTGCAGAAAGAATTCGGTCCTGTAAATGGAGGAAATGCAAAGCCTGCGGAAAATTATGAAGACCAGAAGAAAATGGACTGGCTTCTCCAGGAAAAAAATGTGACTTTGTTTGCTAATTATCGTGCTATTGCTGTTGAAAAGGATGGTAATCGCATTACGGCTGTAGTAGCAAAGCATATAGAGACTGGCGAGGAGCTTCGTTTTGAGGCACCATTGTTCTCTGATTGCACCGGTGACGGCACAATAGGGTATCTTGCAGGTGCGGATTATCGAATGGGGCGTGAAAGCAAATCTGAGTTTGGTGAGGCTACTGCTCCAGAAAAGGCTGATAAGATGACGATGGGTGCCTCTGTTCAGTGGTATTCCGTAGAAAAACAGAAGCCTACTGCTTTTCCTTTCTTCAATTATGGTGTTCATTTTGATGATAATAGTTGCGAAAAGGTAACGATGGGTGAATGGACTTGGGAAACTGGTATGAATTACGATCAGATAAAAGATTTCGAGCGCATACGTGATTATGGCCTTATGGTTGTTTATTCAAACTGGAGTTATCTGAAAAATGAGTTGAAAGAAAATGATATATACAAGAACAGGGAGCTTGGATGGGTTGCCTATATTTCCGGCAAACGTGAATCGCGTCGCCTTATGGGAGATTATATACTTAAGGAAGATGATTTGCGCAAGGCTGTAGAGCATGAAGATGGAACGGCTGCTACAACCTGGACTATTGATTTGCATTATCCGGACCCGGCAAACACGAAGAACTTCCCTGGTGCTGAGTTTAAGTCGATAGCCAAACATATACCGATTTATCCTTATCCGATTCCTTATCGTTGTCTGTACTCCCGCAATATAGATAATTTATTTATGGCAGGCAGGAATATCAGTGTTACTCATGTAGCTTTGGGTACAGTGCGAGTTATGCGAACAACAGGGATGATGGGCGAAGTGGTTGGCATGGCTGCATCATTGTGCAAGAAACATAACGTATTGCCACGCCGTATATATCAGTCTTATTTGGATGAATTTAAAGAGCTTATGAAAGAAGGTGTTGGAAAAAAAGGTCTTCCGAATAATCAGAGATATAATGAAGGAGGAACTTTGAAGGAGAAGCCTTCGTTTTATTGATTGTGTTTTTTGATATAATTATACAGAGAGTGTGTGTTTCAAAATAGTGTAACACAGAGTCTGAGTACAGAGAAAATAGAAAAACTCTATACTTCTGAGACTCTGTGTTTAATTCTATTTTGAGAAAACAATAACTATTCCTTTTATATCTTACTTATAACTTCATTTTAACTTATCCAAAACCTATTGACTTATCCCTAATTTTTATACATTTGTCATGTATGCTGTGAGAAACACATTTTCACTGTCTGACTTTTCTTCCTATTTTTTGATGTGAGGAAATTATTATGAAAAAAAACAAATTATTTTTTGCTGCAATACTTTGCTGTGCTGTGTCCGGAATTTCGGCTCAGAGAACAGTTTATGTTTCACCTGAGGGAAATGACACTTGGAACGGTGATAAAGAAAAACCATTTCAGACTCTGGATAGGGCTTTTGCCGAAGCTGTAGATTTTTCGGCTGATACATTGTATATCAATGTGGCATCGGGAGATTACCATTTGAATAAGACAATCCGCTTGTCCGGTTCTGTTGGTTCGCCTGTCGTTGTGCGTGGAGATAAGCTTGATATGCCTCGTTTTCTCGGAGGTATGCAGGTGCGTGGATGGGAGAAATATAAGGGAAATATATACCGTGCTTTTATCCCTGAGGTGAAGTTGTACGATTTCTCCTTCGAACAGTTTTATGTCAATGGAAAGCGTGCTACATGGGCAAGGACTCCGAATAAGGACTGGTATATGGTGAAGGGATACAAGGAATTTGCCTACGTTTCCGGTGTCCGCTCGGCAAACTATGCCACTCAGAGAATAGAACTAGACAAAGTAGATATGCAAACGCTGAAAGGCTTGTCGGCAGACGAGTTGGCTGATGTGCGTTTTCGCTTTTATCATAAATGGGATATAACGCAGAAACAATTGTCCTATGCCTGTCCGGATTCCGGATACGTGTATGTGCAGGGTGGAGGAATGAAACCGTGGAATCCGGTAACTGAAGGTTCGCGTTACATAATGTATGGATACAAGTCTGCTTTGGACACTGCCGGCGAATGGTATCTGGACAAGGCAGAGGGTTATGTATATTATATCCCACGTGAAGGAGAAGATATGTCCACGGCAGAATGTATGGTTCCGACATTACATCAGTGGCTCGTGGTGGAAGGTGAGAAAGGCAAGCCGGTGAAAGATATCCGTTTTGAGAATCTGTCTTTCCAGTATTCTGCATTCCGTATGCCTCGTAACGGAAACGAACCTATGCAGGCTGCAGCAACTGTTGAGGCAGCGGTTGAACTTGAGCGTGCCGAAAATATAAGCTTTGTAAATTGTGAGATGATGCACACGGGTGGTTATGCTTTGTGGTTAAAGTCGGCTTGCCGGAACAATAAGGTGGATCATTGTTATATTGCAGACCTTGGCGCTGGTAGTATCAAGATTGGTGAGCCTGTATATACTGAAGATACAACAATGGTGAGCCGACATAATATAGTAAATAACTCCATTATTACCCACGCGGGAAGTGAATTACCCTGCGGTGTTGGTGTAGCTATTTTCCATTCTTCCGACAATCAGGTGACGCATAATGAAATATCAGATTTGAGATATTCCGGTGTTTCCGTAGGCTGGGTTTGGGGTTATAATAATTCTGGTTCTCTGTGGACAAATGTTCTTATGGACGATGGTACCGTGGATTTCAAACAAATAAAGCTGATAAGTCCGGCAGTGAGGAATCTGGTGGCATACAACCATATTCATCATATCGGATGGGGTGAATTGTCGGATATGGGAGCTGTATATACTTTGGGTGAGTCTCCTGGAACACGTATTGTAAATAATATTATACATGATATTCTTTCGTATGACTATGGTGGCTGGGGCTTGTATACTGATGAAGGTTCCACAGGTGTTGAGATGAGTTCAAACCTTGTTTATCGTTGTAAGAGCGGCGGTTTCCACCAGCATTATGGAAAGGAAAATCGTATTGAAAATAATATTTTTGCTTTCGGCCATTTCTATCAGGCACAGTACACTCGTGTGGAGCCTCATTTGTCATTCCATTTCAGGCATAATATTATACTGCAGGACGAAGGCGAAACTCTTGCCGGTCCATGGGAAAAGGGAAATCTGGATATGGATTATAATCTATACTGGCATCTTAATGGTGAACCGGAATTCGGAAAACACAGCTTTGGTGAATGGAAGAAATTGAAGGAAAAGCATTCTATCCTTGCCGATCCATTGTTTATGGATGCGGAGAATGATGATTTCCGTTTCCGTTCGATGAAGGCTGCACGAAAGATTGGTTTCAAGCCTTGGGATTTTTCCAAAGTGGGGGTTTATGGCTCGGATGAGTGGAAAGAGAAGGCTAAGATGAATGAGAATGATATCAAGGTGTTTGAGGAGATTAGAAAAGAGAGGGATAGGAAGTGAAAGGTGACAAGTTGATGAGTTGGAAAGTAAGTTGCTCAAGTTTCGCAAGTTGAACTTTCAGATAACAAGTTGACAAGATTTTTAGATAATAATTCCCAGACACTTAAAATATTAATATAAAGATTATTGAATATGTATAACAGATTTATCCTTTTTGCAGCTTTCATAATATTGTCTATATACAATTCCGGAATATCGGCGGAGAATATTATTACTGTCAGTCCTGCATCCGGCAGTGATAATTCCAATCTTTCTGAGGCATTGGAAAAGGCAAGCAAATATAATGGCAAACCGGTTACTATCAGTCTTAAACCTGGAATATATGATTTTAGCCGTGCTGAATCATCGGAGAAAATATATTATGTGTCTAATACAACTTCAGAAGAGGAAAATCCTGAACCTTTGAAACATATAGCCTTGCTGCTGGAAGGTATGAAGAATGTCACTATTGATGGTTGTGGCTCAACTTTGCTTATGACCGGGGAGATGACTTCTTTTGTGTTTGATAAATGCAAGAACATAGTTTTTAAGAATATAAATATCGACAACAGTAACCCGACACAGACAGAGATGACAGTGAGGGAAAACGGAAAGGATTATCTGATTGCCGAAGTTCATCCTACATCTAAATATAGAATTGAGCAGGACAGACTTGTGTGGTATGGCGACGGCTGGTCATTTTCCGGAGGAATAGCTCAGTCGTATGATTATGTCAGTGACATGACATGGCGCTCATGGTCGCCAATGACTGGTTTGGTGAAAACTGTGGAGATTGAACCAAATCTTCTTTATCTGAAATACAGTAAAAAGCCTGAGGTGAAGGTTGGCACAGTGTTCCAGATGCGCGATGCCATCAGGGATGAGGTTTGCGGATTTGTGAACCGTTCGGCAAATGTCCGTTTCGAAAATGTAAACTTTTATTATCTGGGCAATTTCGGTGTGGTTTCGCAATATAGCGAGGATGTGACATTTAGCGGATGTAATTTCATGCCAAAACCAGGTTCGGGAAGGACTAATGCTGGCTTTGCCGATTTTATCCAGGTGTCCGGTTGTAAGGGTAAGATTAATATTGATGGTTGTGCATTTGCCGGGGCTCATGACGATCCGATTAATGTTCACGGAACTCATCTTAAAGTTGTGGACTTTATGGATGCAAGGACATTGAAAATTCGGTTTATGCATCCGCAGACTTATGGATTTGAGGCTTTCTTCAAAGGTGATTTGGCTGAGCTTGTAAATGCAGAAACTCTTTTTTCTGTTCTGCCGTGTAAGATAGTTGATGCAGAATTGGTCTCTCCAAGGGAAATGGTGATAAAACTGGACAGGAATATTCCTGCAAATGTTCGTGAAGTGAAGAATCTTGTGGTGGAGAATGTGACATGGACGCCGGAAGTCAATATTACAGGCAATAAATTCTCTCGTATCCCGACGCGCGGTGTGTTATTGTCAACACGCAGAAAGTCGCTTATCGAGAATAATGTGTTTTATGGAATGCAGATGAGCGCAATACTCGTTGCTGATGATGCTATGAGCTGGTACGAATCCGGTCCGGTGCATGACCTTACAATCCGCCGGAATACATTCATCCAATGCGGAGGTCCTGTTATATTTATTTCTCCTGAAAATAAGAAATATGAAGGTGCAGTTCACAGGAATATTGTTATTGAAGAGAATGTATTTGAGTCTGATAATCCTTCTGTTCAGGCTATATCTGTGAAAGGTGTTGACGGACTTGTTGTGAAGGATAATATGTTTCGTATGAAAAATGAAAATAATCTTATATTGAAAGATGTGTTGAATGTTACGGAAGATGTGAAGTGATAAAATTAATTCTCTGTGACTACACTTCTTTGTGTTTAAAATAAAAATCTAATAACATGGCAAAATCAAGAAGAACTTTCCTTAAACAAGGATTATTGGGAACACTGATGCTTGGTGCCGGCCCATTAGTGCAGACTGTGGAAGCTGCTGGCAAACCAGATAAAAGGCCTTTAAAAATAAAGGCAAAAAGAGTGGTGATGATTTCTCTGGATGGAATTTGCGTGGAAGGATTCCTGAAGGCGAAAACTCCGAATTTGGATAAGCTGCTAGCCGAAGGTGTACTATCTTTGGAGACAAGGGTTGTGATGCCATCGGTGACACTTCCAAACTGGACAAGCCATCTCACAGGAAGCGGTCCGGAGCTGCATGGAGTTGTGGACAATAGCTGGGAAATAACAAAATTCAAGCTTCCCGCAGTGGAGAAAGATGCGGACGGATATTATCCTTCTGTATTTAAAGTGCTGAAAGATAATTTGCAGGGAATGAAAACTGCATTCTATTATAACTGGCCTAATTTGATTTATCCTTATAACCAGAAATATCTGGACGAAGTGAGTTTCCTCGAAAACGATGGCTATGTCAAGAATCTGGAGAAAGCTTTTGAATTTATAAAGCAAAACAAGGATTTGCCTACAGTGGCATTTATATATTCCGTACATACGGACCATGCCGGTCATAAATACAAATGGATGTCTCCTGAATATATCAAGTCGATTGAGGAAGCCGATGTGGAAATTGGAAAATTCCTCGACAAACTGCAGAGTGAAGGTCTGAAGAATGATACTCATTTTATGTTCCTTACTGACCATGGTGGTGTAGGCAACGGACACGGCGGTGTGAGCGAAGCCGAAATGATTGTTCCGTGGGGAATTGTAGGTCCTGGAATAAAGAAAGGTTATAAATTAAGTGAACCTAACAACACTGTCAACACTGCCGCTGTCATTCTACAGCTCTTCGGTGTGAAGAAACCGTTGTGCTGGGTGGGAGAGGTACCGAGAACGATATTTGGGTGAGTTGACATGGCATTAGAGGTGAGTTGACGAGGCTACAGATACGAGTTGACAAGGTATCTGATATATATATTTATTAATTAACAACCTTGTCCCTTTGTCAACTCGTCAACTTGTTCCCTCGTCAACTTGTCCCCTCGTCCCCTTAGTATAAACCTAATTTATCATTATATTATATGAACCCAAAATTACTACTCACAACCGTCTGTCTTTACAGCGGACTGTCTGCCTTTGCCGCAGACCACACAAATATAATCCTTATAAACTTGGATGATGTCGGATATGGAGATTTCTCTTGCAACGGAGCTTATGGTTATACAACCCCAAATATTGATGCACTTGCTTCTGAAGGAGTAAGATTCACGCATTTCCTTGCCGGACAACCTATCAGTGGAGCGTCACGTGCCGGACTTCTCACTGGTTGCTATCCTAACAGAATAGGTTTTGCCGGAGCACCCGGACCGGATTCCAACTATGGTATCCACAAAGATGAAATGACAATGGGTGAACTTCTGAAACAGAAAGGATATCAGACAGCCATATTCGGCAAATGGCATTTGGGCGATAAACATCAGTTTCTTCCGTTACAGAACGGATTCGATGAATACTATGGACTTCCGTATTCCAACGATATGTGGCCTAATCATCCTCAACAGGGTGAAGTCTTTAATTTCCCTGATTTGCCGACAATAGACGGAAATGAGGTGGTTGGCTATAACACAGACCAGTCTCAGTTTACGACTGATTATACAACCCGTGCCGTTTCGTTCATCAAGAAGAACAGTAAGAAACCGTTCTTTATTTATCTTGCCCACTCAATGCCTCACGTTCCTCTTGCCGTGTCGGACAAGTTCAAGGGCAAGAGCGAACAAGGTCTTTTCGGAGATGTAATGATGGAAATAGACTGGAGCGTCGGTCAGGTGATGAAAGCTTTGCGTGAAGAAGGCTTGGATGATAATACTTTGGTTGTTATCACATCCGACAACGGTCCGTGGGCAAACTATGGCAATCATGCCGGTTCAGCAGGCGGCTTGCGTGAGGCAAAGGCAACAACTTTCGACGGCGGAAACCGAATCCCGTGTATTATGTATTGGAAAGGTCACACCAAGCCGGGCACAATATGCAACAAGTTGGCATCTAATATTGACTTGTTCCCGACATTTGCCGAAATAACCGGAGCACCGCTTCCTGAGAGAAAAATAGACGGTGTTAGCATCCTCTCGCTTATCGAAGGTCGTGAAGGTGCAAACCCGAGAGAATCATTCGTGTATTATTATAACAAGAATGACCTTGAAGCTGTGACCGATGGCGAATTCAAATTAGTATTTCCTCATAAATATGTCACCTATGGCGCATACGAGCCTGGAAATGATGGTCAGCCAGGGAAACTTACAAATCTGGAAATAATGAAACCGGAGCTTTATGACTTGCGCCGTGATCCGGGCGAACGTTATAACGTCGTGGCACAATATCCTGAGCGTGTAGCTAAGCTAAAGAAAATCGCAGATGATATGCGTGAGGAGTTGGGAGATAATCTGACACGCAAGAAAGGCAAGGAGCGCCGTGAACCGGGATTATTGTGATTATATTTGTCTGGAATATTTTTTTGTTGGATAATCCTTGATAAAAATTGTAGTTGAATGAAAACCGTGTTCAATGTTAGTAAATGGTTTGTCTTATTAAGCCTGTCAATGATAATTGATAATGCAAAGGCTCAGTCTATTGCGGATAATATTATTGATAATATTGAGTCTGTTTCTGGCTTGGTTGCATATTGGGATTTTTCTGGAGAAAAGGATTTTCTGGTTTCAAAAGGCAAAGGTGAATATCGGTTGAACTGCTCTCGAGATGAAGGTCCTGTAATAGTTAAAGAAGGTCCTTTGTCCGGAAATTCAATTTATTTTGATGGAACGGATTATTTATATATTCCATATAGTGAAACCGGAAAACTTAATGTGAAAACGAATGCTGTTACAGTTGTTGCTTGGGTGAAGTGGACTGGTGAGTAAACCGGATTTGTTGCAGGAATGTGGAATGAATATAAGGATGGAGGAAAGAGACAATATGGATTGTTTGTTTCTCTTCCTTATTATAATGGAAAAGACCAGGTTTGCGGTCATATTTCATATACCGGAAAACCTACACCTCCATTCCCGTATTCAATTGATTATTCAGCAAGTGAAGGAAAAGTTCCTATGAATGAATGGTGCTGTGTTGCTTTTACTTATGACGGAACATATATATGTTCTTATCTTAATGGAGTATTTGAAAAACGCGATGAAGAGCTCATCGAGCATACAAAAGGCTTTGACGGATATCCTGAAGGATTAAGGCAATGTAAGAATCCATATTATTTCCCTGATGGAATAGGAGATAATGGTTCAGATTTTACTGTTGGCGCTGTTCTCCTGAAAAATGGAATGGGAAACTTCTTTAAAGGGCAAATAGGTGGAATTGCTGTTTATGATAAGTCATTAAGTGATGACGATATGAGAAAAATAAGTAATCCATTTAATAAGGAAGATTAAGTTATTAAATTGGATAATAATCAAACAGAATCATTATTTATGCAACGACGAACATTTATAAAATCCTCAATATTGATGGGGCTTGGTTCTTCCGCACACTCTTTGAATGCAAAGGCGGCAGAATCAGTCACTGCCGGACTGAAAGAAAATTCCGGCAGCGATGTCAAGCCGCATATTATTTTCATAATGACAGACCAGCATCGTGGAGATGCATTGGGATGTATGGGAAACAAGGCTGTAATATCTCCGAATTTGGATAATCTTGCCAAAGAAGGAACAATTTTCCTTAATGGATATACTTCTTCCCCCAGCAGTACACCTGCACGCGCCGGTCTGCTGACTGGAATGTCGCCATGGCATCACGGAATGCTTGGTTATGGCCGTGTTGCAGAAACATATAAATATGAGATGCCGCGCATTTTGCGAAACTTGGGATATTACACTATGGGTATAGGTAAAATGCACTGGGCGCCACAGAACAATCTGCACGGATTTCATGCAACTTTGCTTGACGAGAGCGGACGAGTGGAGTCAAAAGATTTCATCAGCGATTATCGTAAATGGTTCCAGACTCAGGCGCCGGGCGAGAATCCGGATAAGACCGGTATAGGGTGGAACGACCACGGAGCTGCAACTTATAAGCTCGACGAACGTTTGCATCCTACCACTTGGACAGGACAGACTGCTTGCGAGGTGATACGAAATTATAATTCCGACAAACCACTTTTCCTGAAAGTATCGTTTGCCCGCCCTCATAGTCCTTACGATCCTCCAAAGAGATATTTGGATATGTATGACGGGGTGGATATTCCAAAGCCGGACAAAGGCGACTGGTGTGGACAATATTCCGAACTGAAGAATCCAAAAGATGTATCAACCGACGCAGCCTTTGGAAATTTCGGCGACGACTATGCCTGCAATTCCCGTAAACATTATTATGCCAATATCACATTTGTTGACGACCAGATAGGAGAGATAATAAAAACTCTCAAGGAAAAAGGAATGTATGACAATGCCCTGATATGCTTCACTGCCGACCACGGTGATATGATGGGCGACCATTATCATTGGCGAAAAACATATCCGTACGAAGGTTCTGTTCGTATTCCGTATATAGTGAAATGGCCAAAGTCATTGAAAAAAGAGGTGCCGGACGGTTCAATACTTGAGCAGCCTGTCGAGCTGCGCGATTTCCTGCCCACATTCATCGATATTGCCGGAGGAAGCGTTCCGCCAGATATGGACGGACGTTCATTGCTCGCACTCGTTGAAAACAAGAAGCCGCAGTGGCGAAAGTATATAGATATGGAGCATGCCACATGCTATAGCGAAGATAATTACTGGTGTGCTCTCACCGACGGAAAGATGAAATATGTATGGAATCTGCATAACGGTTCAGAACAGTTGTTTGATTTGCGTAACGACCGTAGCGAGAAACACAATTGTATCAATGATTCAGCTTATTCTTCCGTTCGCCGTGAAATGTATCAGGCAATGGTGGAACACTTGAAGGAACGCGGCGAGAGTTTCGTGTCAAATGGAAAACTGATGACTCTGGATAAGACAATGCTTTATAGTCCGAATTATCCGGGAAAATAATAAGTTCAATTTCAACTTTAAGGTTAAGTAATTATCAAACGTGATAAACAAATATTATGGAATATACAATAACAAACTCTAAAGATAGAATAGTCTGGCTTGACGTTGTAAGACTGATAGCTATTTTATTGGTAATAGCCTGCCACTGCACAGACCCGTTTAATGCTTCGCCTGAAGCCAGGGCAAATCCTGAGATAAATTTCTGGGGTTCGGCTTATGGCTCAATGTTGAGGCCTTGCGTGCCGTTGTTTGTCATGATGACGGGTTTTTTGCTCCTTCCGGTAAGGCAGGAAGCTTCGGCATTTTACAGGAAAAGGATTCCGAGAGTGCTGTTTCCGTTTCTGGTGTGGTCGGTATTGTTTGACCTTTCCCCTTGGTTTATACAGTTTGTTGGTGGTTCAAAGGAGCTTGTAGTACAGTTTTTCCCTTGGGAACCAAATCCTTCGGCATCGCTTGCAGACGCATTGAAGACGATAGCTATGATACCGATTAATTTCACCGTTTATGCAACACCGATGTGGTATATATATACATTGATAGGTTTGTATCTTTATATGCCTGTGTTTTCGGCTTGGGTTGAGAAGGCTTCGGATAAGGCAAAATTGTGGTTCCTTGGAGTTTGGGCAGTCAGTCTGTTTATTCCATATCTGATGGTTTTTGTATCTCAATATTTGTTTGGTACTTGTTCGTGGAACTCATTTGGACTGTTCTATTATTTTGCCGGTTTCAATGGCTATTTACTTTTGGGACACTATCTTGGCAGGATTGAAAAGCCATCTTTTGCTAAGGTGGTTTTCTGGGGAACACCATTGTTTGTTGTCGGATATTTGATTACATACTTCGGCTTCCGTTATATGACTTCCGATCCGAATGTGAGTCTGGAAGGTATGGAGCTTTTCTTTACATATTGCTCTCCTAATGTGGTGATGATGACAATACCTGTGTTTCTTATTGCCAGATATGTTAAAGTAGGTTCGGAGAAACTTCGTTTGGCGTTGGCAAATCTTACGAAATGCGGTTTTGGAATATATTGCGTGCATTATTTCTTTATCGGTCCGTGCTATGTGTTCACGCTTTGGCTTGGTGTGCCAATTCCGGTTGTTGTTCCAGTTTCTGCCTTGTTTACATTTGCTTGTTCATGGACATTTGTTTATTTTGTGAGCAAATTGCCGGGAGCAAAGTATGTAATAGGTTGACAAGAGTTGAGAAACTTAAACAATATAAATATGAAATACTTTATAATATCAGATATACATGGTTCGGCTTTGACGTTGAAAAAAGCTTTGGAGAAGTTTAAGGCTATGGAATGTGAATTCCTTGTTATTATGGGAGATATTCTGAACTATGGCCCTCGTAATTCTATTCCTGAAGGTCTTAATCCAAAGAAAGTTGTGGAAATGCTTAATCCTCTTGCCGGAAGGATTATAGCCGTTCGTGGAAACTGTGATGCCGAGGTGGACCAGATGCTTCTTGATTTCCCTTGTATGGCAGATTATGCACTTGTAGTTGATAACGGTAAGAAATTGTTTTTCACTCATGGACATATTTATAATGAAGATAACATGCCAAAAGGAGATTGGAATGTTATGTTTTATGGTCATACTCATTTGTGGAAACTGGAGAATGGTGACGGAATGATTATATGTAATTCTGGTTCCATCACTTTCCCTAAACAAGGCAATCTGCCGACATTTGTTGTGTATGATTCAGGAGTGATAAGTGTGTATTCGCTTGATGGGGAATTATTGAAAAATATCGATTTGAATCAGTAATATTCAAGATTTCATTTTTACAATAAATATCACAGCATTGTCGCTTTCTGCATTTTCCGGAAAGCAATCTTTCAAGGCATCTCCACTTTTGAAGAAAGAATAAGTATGGCAATAGATATCTGAAGGGCAAAGGCTTGAAACTCTGCCAGACAGGAAGAAATCATCCTTGAAACCGTCTTTTATCTGCCATGCTTCGTTGTGTTGTATATCAAGGCAGAATGTGTTGTTTTTCTCCGGGCAGGAATTGCTTGTAAGAGATGAAATCCAATATCTTGTTCCCAATTGCACGGGAAAAGAGGTGATGATATTTTCATCTGATTTTATGTGTCCGTCGTTATTGAAAATATACAGTGAGTCACGGAGCAGGCTTTCTGCTTCTGAAGTTTCCTTATAGGCATATATCATTCCGGAATCTTTGTTTACCATAAGATTTGCACGGTGATAGTTCGGTGCAATATGTTTTCTGCCGTTTTCTGCATCGCATAGTTTTTTCTCGCCAATTTTATTGAATGAAGTATCGTATTCCACAACGCAGTCAACAATTTTTGTGCAGCTTGATATTGAATCTTTTATTTGTTTTCTTTCAGAAGTATAAATTCTGTTGTTATAGAGAACTGCTGACATCACGTTCTGTTGAGGCAAGTCACTTTTCAGTTTCTTTTTCTTAAGCAGTTTGCCGTTAAAGTTGTAGTAGTGGATGTCGTCTTTGTTGCCCAGGACTATTATTTCTTTTTTACCTTCATTTATCATATATCCGGCAACGCTTATTTCGTCGGGATTTGTTATTTGTCTGATGAATTCACCTTTACGGTTGAAAAGGAACAATGTATTTCGGCTGACAAGAAATAGATAGTCGCCTTGTTTGTTTATGTTGCGTGCATATTTTATCGGCTCCATTCCCGAAGGTGTTTGCAAAGGTATGGCTACAACTTCTTCGGCAATGTCCGACAGAACTCCGTCATTATGTTTCTCTGTGGCTGTGTCTTTATTGATTTTATTATATAATTGCCAGGCTGATATTGAGAATATCAGTGTGAGCAGCAGAATGAATGACTGTTTCATAATTATGCGTTGTTTTATTATATAACGCAGGGGTAGGGGAAATATTGTGTGGGAGGGAAGGAATTGGGGAATAAAGGAGTTAAGTAGTTTAGAAGTTAAGGAGTCAAGGAGATTTGCTTATATTCTGTAGCCTTGTCAACTTGTTAACTCGTTAACTCAACAACTCTTCTCCTTGTCTCCTCTCTCTCTGTTACTCAATATTCTTTCTTATCTTGGCAAGATATCCTTTTATGCCTTCTGAATCTTTATTCTTTATCATTTCCTGAAGAATCTCCAATTCATTTTGGATACGTTCGATTTGTTTTGGAGTACGAGGATTGAAAAGTATTTCAGTCAGCAGATAATCATCTTCAGAGAGAAGACCACGGGCAATTTTCATGTGGCGCTTGAAAGTTGTTCCCGGTGCATCCTGATGCTTCATTGTTGCAGCGAAAACCATTGTTGATGCAAATGGAATGCCTAGAGAATAAGCAACAACTTTGTCGTGTTCCTCAAAAGAATATTCGCAGATATGTAGATGTAGTTTGCCATATAAATCTTTGAAGAATATTTTACCCAAATGGTCACCTTCAGAGATTATTATGGTATTCTCTTTTTCAAGATTACTCAGATTTGCAAATGTTGGTCCGAACATAGGGTGAGTTGAAACATAAGGGAAACCGCATGTTTCATAGAATTCCTTAAGATTAGTCTTTACAGATGCAATATCAGAGATAATACAATAAGGAGGCAAATATGGCAAAACTGAGCGGAAAGCGTCAATTGTGTGATTCAATGTGACGCAGTTTATGACAAGTTCCGGTTTGAATTCTGCTATTTCCTCTTCATTGCTGAGGCGCAGTGCGTTGTAGATAAAACGCATTCTTTTCGGATCTTTTTCCAGGACTGCAACTTCGTGTTCGAAGCTAAGAAGGTCTGTGAAAAAAGAACCCATTTTCCCTGCACCTAAAATAAGTATCTTCATTTTTCAGTATGTTTTGTTTTAAGTTTCGTAAACTTACTTATAGTTGACGAGTTGACAAGGCATTAGAGCTAATGTCTCTTTTTATTAAAAAAACAATGAGTAAATATTCAATTAATATTCCTTGTCAACTTGTCTCTGAAGCCTTGTCAACTGAACTTAAATTATTTATCATTATTCATTATTATCATCTGCTGACGTACAGATTCTTCGTGAATTTCGCGCAAGATGTTCTTTACAAATTCAGTACTCAAATCCATTTGTTCACCCATGCTTGAACGATTTTCAAGGATTTCGCTGTAGCGCGGAGACTGAAGGATTGGCATATTATGTTCTTTCTTGTATGTTCCGATTTCTTTTGAAATACGCATACGTTTAGCCAAAAGTTCAAGTAGCTGCTCGTCGATTGCATCAATCTGTCGGCGTAGAGCACTTAAGTTTTCAGTGGTCTGGTTTGACTCACGTATTACAAGCAAGTTGAGAACATAATCCAAAACGTCCGGAGTGATTTGCTGTGCTGCATCGCTCAAAGCGCAATCCGGATTGCAGTGAGATTCGATAATCAGTCCGTCGAAGCTCAAGTCCATTGCCTGCTGGCAAAGAGGAGCAACAAGTTCACGCTTTCCACCAATATGGCTAGGGTCGCAGAATATAGGCAAATTAGGCATACGGCGACGCAATTCAATTGGAATATGCCATAAAGGAAGATTTCGGTAAATCTTTTTGTCGTAAGAACTGAAACCACGGTGAATTGCTCCAAGTTTGCGGATTCCTGCACCGTAAAGACGCTGGAATGCGCCAATCCACAATTCCAAGTCTGGGTTTACCGGGTTTTTAATCAATACTGGAATATCAACACCTTTCAGAGCATCAGCAATTTCCTGTACTGCAAAAGGGTTAACTGTTGTGCGGGCTCCAATCCAAAGAATATCAATTCCTGCTTTCAATGCTTCGAATACATGGTCTTTGTTGGCAACCTCAGTGGCAACATACATTCCAGTTTCTTCTTTTACACGTTTCAGCCATTTCAAGCCTTGAACGCCGATACCTTCGAATCCTCCCGGTTTTGTACGAGGTTTCCAAATACCGGCACGGAAAATCTTAATTCCTTTTGAAGACAATTCTTTGGCTGTTGTCATAACCTGCTCTTCGTTTTCGGCGCTACATGGGCCGGCAATTACTATAGGACGATGTGAATCAATGCCTGGAAGCAAAATTGATTCTAAGTTCATTGTTTCCATATTTGTATGTTTTTTTTGTTCTTTGTTTTTGTTTGTTAGCTGAGAAGTTAACAAGTGGACAAGGTGACAGGAAAGAATCTCTATCTCCTTGGCTTCTTAATTCCTCATTTTTCCATAACTTTCTTAATTCTATCCAATGCTTCAGCCAGAGCTTCATTCTTGCAACACAGGGAAATTCTGATATATCTTTCGCCACGGCTGCCGAATATGAATCCCGGAGTGATGAAAACATTTGCTTCATAAAGCACTTTGTCGGCAACTGCTTCGCTGCCTGCAGCATCGGCTGGGATTTTTCCCCACAGGAACATTCCGACCTGATTTTCGTCGTATGTACAACCTATGGTTTTCATTATCTCACCGGCAAGAGCACGGCGGCTTCTGTAGATTTTGTTCATTCCATCATACCAGTCTTTCTTTGCAGACAAAGCTTCAACAGCTGCATACTGCATTGGCTTGAACTGTCCTGAGTCGATATTGCTCTTTACTTTCAGAATCCACTGTACGAACTGAGAGTTAGATGCAAGCATAGCCATTCTCCATCCCGGCATATTGTGAGCTTTACTCATTGAGTTCATTTCAATACAGATATCTTTTGCTCCAGGAATACTGAGGATACTGATTGGATTGTCATTAAGAATAAAACTATACGGATTGTCGTTACATATTATAATATTATGTTTCTTTCCAAACTCTACCAGTTTTGCATATAATTCCATACTGGCATTTGCTCCGGTAGGCATATTCGGATAATTGGTCCACATAAGTTTTACTGACGAAAGGTCCATTTTCTCCAATTCCTCGAAATCCGGCTGCCAGTTGTTGTCTTCTTTCAAATCATAGTTAATAAGATTTGCACCGACAAGTTTGCTGACAGAACTGTATGTCGGATATCCAGGATTTGGAACTAAAACACCATCTCCAGGATTAAGAAAAGCAAGAGAAATGTGCAAAATACCTTCCTTTGAACCGATGAGCGGCTGGATTTCTGATTTAGGGTCCAAATCAACATTATACCATGTTTTGTACCATTCTGCATAACCTTTTCTCAGTTCAGGAATACCAACATAAGGCTGATATCCGTGCTCGTTGGCATTTCGTGCATGTTCACACAGAGTTTCGATTGTCTGTTCAGAAGGCGGCATGTCCGGACTTCCGATACCAAGATTAATCACATTTTTTCCGGCTGCATTCATCTCGGCTACTTCTTTAAGCTTCTTTGAGAAGTAGTATTCCTGAACGCTGTTGACGCGTTCTGCCGGAACTATGTTACATACTTTGTTTTCCTTCTGCATATTCTCCTAATATTTTTAAGTCTTTTGTTAACGGACGTATAGCGTCCAATGCTTGTCTGTATCTTGTATAGTCTGAAAATGTCAGGTTGATATAGAACAGATATTCCCATTCTCTTCCGATAATAGGCAAAGATTGGATTTTTGAAAGATTCATATCATAAAATGACAAAACAGACAGAACTTTGGAAAGGCTTCCGGCAGTGTGTGGCAGGGCAAATACAAGAGAGGCTTTATTTTTAACGGTGTTTCGCTGCATTTCGTCGGCAGTCCATCTGTCGGCAATTGCCAGAAAACGAGTAAAGTTTCGTTTGTTTGTTTCGATGCCTTCTGCCAAAACCTCCATTCCGTAGATTTCGGCAGCTAGTTTTCCGCAAATGGCGGCATGCCCTTTAAGCTTGTTTTGTGCAATCCACTGTGCGCTTCCTGCTGTATCTTCTTTCTCAACTACCTTAGCCTGTGGAATAGTGTCAAGAAAATCGGAACATTGCATCAAGGCAATTGGGTGAGAGTTTACTTCAGTCACATCACTAATCTTTGTTCCCGGAAGAGCAACCAGAGAGTGAGATATTCTGAGTTTGTATTCACCGATTATTGAGAAATCACTTTCTCTTATCAGCTCGTGATTTTGCAGAAGACTTCCGGCAATTGTATTTTCTATAGCCATCAGACCTAAAATTTTCGGGTCTTTCTTGATTGTGGAAATCACATCGCGGAAGGTATTACATGGAATTGTTTCCACTTCATCTCCTTCAAAATATTGTCGTGCTGCTATATCGTGATACGATCCTGCTATTCCTTGTATTGCAACTTTCCTTTTCATTGATTTTATAGTTTTAAAATAAAAAAAAGTCCCACCAAAACTGGCAGGACTTTATATTTATAATTGATTATACATTCAACATCAAGTATCAATTCTTTACATACAAACTCCTGCCTTTACCTTGCTAAAAAAGTAAAAGTAATAAAAGTAATATGTAAAGCTAAATCGATTCATTTTGTCTAATTATTTTTTATTCCGTTGCAAATGTAACGATATTTTTTTAAAACCAAATATTTTTACGAAAAAAGATAGGAAAAAGTTACACTGCCTTTTGTCCGGCCTGTAACGACAGCATTTCTTTTGGTACGGAATTGCGTATGTTTTCTACCAAAATACGTGCTATACTGAAGCGCACAAAGTCTTTCCTGTTTATGAATACAATTTCACGAGTAGGCTTTGGAATAGCAAAAGGTCTGACCAATTCCTTCTGCTTCTCGCTAAGCTGTGCCACTGCAAGTTGGGGAATAAAAGTCATGCCATTTCCGTTTTCAACCATTCGCATGAAAGTTTCGAGGCTTCCTAGTCTGTAAGCTGCCTGATTGATTTTTACTTTTTCACGCTGGCAGAATCTTACAAGCTGATCGCGGAAGCAATGTCCTTCGTCGAGGAGCCATAGCCTTTCGTCGTTGATATCAGCAGTCTTTATAATTTGCTGTTCAAATATTGGCTCTTCTCTTGAAATATATCCGAAAAATTCCTCGAAATATAGAGTCGTCCCGTCGAGAGTAGGATCATCTGGCTGGTTTGCAATTATTGCAGCATCGATTTCTCCTTGTTTTATGGCTGCCATAGTAGGAGCTGTTTGCATTTCAAGAATTCGGAGATCCAGTTCCGGATATTGTTGTTGTATTTTATGCATTATGCGGGGAAGCAGGTAAGGAGCAATAGTAGGTAACACTGCAAGGCGGAATGTTCCGCTGATTTGTTCTTCCTCTTCTTTTACGATATCTTTTATTTTGGAAACCTGCTGCAAAACTGTTCTTGCCTGCTGCAAAACTTTTTTTCCGGTTGGCGTTGGCTTGATTGGCTGTGATGAACGATCAAATATTTTCACTTCAAGCTCATCTTCCAATTTCTGAATCATTGTGCTCAATGTAGGCTGAGTCACTCTGCAATGCTCGGCAGCCTTGGCAAAATGTTTATAATTCTCTACGGCTAGGATATATTCCAGTTGTTGTATGTTCATGGATTTATTATTCTTTGTTGATTAACAAAGGTATTGTTTTTACTTAAGTTTCGCAAGCTAAACATTATTGGAATTACTGGCAGGTTTGCTAATAAAAAAGACAATGCATCAAAGTTGATTATGACACATTGCCTTTAGCAAATAAATTTCTTACTTAAGATTATTAAAAATCAATATCCAGTTTTATTGGATTATCATTGGAAGTGTTTTCTATCTCTCTTTCTTCTGGCTCATAATAATCCTCTTCGTCTTGGCGTCTGTAAGGATTATTGGATCTGATGTAGTTTATTACTTCTTCCATCCCATCCATAAATTTTATAAAATCTTCTTTGTATAAGAAAATTTTATGTTTTTCGAAAGAAATAGGACCGTTTCCACTTCCACTCTTAGGCTGGATTTTCTTACTTTCTGTTATCGCAAGAAAAAGGTCGTTTTTTAGATTCTTTTTTACATCCAAGTAATAAATCCTCTTACCAGCTTTTATGGCTTTAGAATATATAATTTCCTTATCGCCATTTTCAACATGAACTTTTCTTTCAGATTCTTCCATGACAGTATATTCGGTTAATATTACACTTACAACCCCAAATTTGTAAAATTTATTTTAATATACCAACATTTTAAAACAGTTTTTCTGAAAAAAAAGATTTTTTGCTGCATTGAAAGTGTATTTTTATTAGATTTGTTCAGGAAATTAGTATATGACTTTTATAACAGAGATGCTAATTTCTTTT
The DNA here is from genome assembly GCF_056640935.1 of Parabacteroides sp. KHUB-01. Classification (NCBI taxonomy): domain Bacteria; kingdom Pseudomonadati; phylum Bacteroidota; class Bacteroidia; order Bacteroidales; family Tannerellaceae; genus Parabacteroides; species Parabacteroides sp. KHUB-01. The sequence continues at coordinate 3,096,653 of NZ_CM153256.1, forward strand.
TTAATTTATTAAAAACTTGAACTCGTGGAAAAAAAGATAAAATTAAGGGTGCAAGGACTCACCAATAGCCAGATTCACTCAAGCGCCTATGCTTTGGTTCTTGCAGAAGAAAACGGAAACCGCCGTATTCCGGTAATTGTTGGAACTGCCGAAGCTCAGTCTATAGCAATAGCAATTGAGCGTATAATGACTCCTCGTCCACTCACTCATGACCTTTTTGTTTCGTTTTCTCATGCTTTTGCTATCGAACTAAAGGAAGTACTTATATATAAGTTTCTTGACGGTGTGTTTTATTCGGAAATGTTGTTCTCGAATGGAACAGATGAAGTGCGTATTGACTCCAGGACTTCTGATGCTATAGCAATTGCTCTTCGCGTAAACTGTGATATTTATATTTATGAGAATATAATGGAAGAGTGTGGTGTGGAATTGGAAAATGTCAAAGACAATGTGTATGAAGAAGAGGCTGATGATGACTCAAAAAATATTCTAGACCTTGAGCCGGAGGATATTGACGATCCGGCTTTGCTTAAACAATGGCTTTCGGTTCTTTCGGTTGAGGACTTACAGGAGCGTCTGGAACTTGCCGTTGAAACAGAAAACTATGAATATGCCAAAATGTATCAGGAAGAGTTGAACCGCAGAAAATTATGATATTTATGGAAATACTAAGAGGAATTGTCGGGATATTTTTTGTAGTCTTGATTGCCTATTTGTTCAGTTCGGACAGGAAGCGAATTGACTGGAAACTAGTCGGAGGAGGATTGTTCCTTCAGTTTGCCTTTGCTCTGGCTATATTGCACGTGCCTTTTATCGGGGTATTTTTCCAGTATTTGGGAAAAGCATTCATTAAGTTGATGGACTTCACTGGTGACGGTTTGTCTTTTCTTTTGGGCCCGTATGCCTCAAAAGCTAACGGATTCAGTTTTCTTCTCCACTCATTGCCAATTGTCGTTTTCTTCTCGGCTTTGGTTTCCTTGTTCTATCATTGGGGAATCATACAGCGTATTGTTGGTGCAATGGCATGGTGTCTCAGAAAGTTTATGAATATTTCTGGGGCAGAAGGGCTTGTTGTTTCAGGAAATATATTTTTGGGTATGACAGAATCACCAGTCTTAATTAAGAACTATTTGCCTTCGATGAATAAGTCTGAGATTTTCCTTGTTATGGTTGCCGGAATGTCAACAATTGCAGGTTCTGTGATGGGCTCGTATGTCAGCCTTTTGGGAAATGGCGATCCTGCAGCTCAGCTTTTGTTTGCCAAACATTTGCTTTCTGCTTCAGTTATGGCTGTTCCTGGTTCTATAGCGATAGCCAAAATAATGTGTCCTCAGACTGAAAAAGTCATCGACAGTGAAAATAAGTCTATTGAGCAAAACTCTTCAGATAATATCTTGAGTGTTATAGCTTCGGGAACGCAGACAGGTGTGAAACTTATGGTGAACATTGCAGCAATGCTTCTTGTGTTTATAGCTCTTGTTGCTCTTGTAAATTTCATTATGTGTGATATTATAGGAAAATACACAGGCTTGAATGACTGGATAGTTGAGTTCTCAGATGGCAGAGCTAATGGCCTTACATTCCAGTTTATCTTGGGTGTTATAACTGCTCCTTTAATGTGGCTTATCGGTGTGCCTTACGAGGACATGATGATTGTTGGTTCACTGTTGGGACAGAAAACAATTTTGAATGAATTTGTAGCTTATATGCAGATGCAGCAATGGCGTGAAGCTGGAATATTCGTTTATGAAAAGTCTGTAATAATGTCAACATATCTGCTTTGTGGTTTTGCAAATATTTCTTCTATTGGAATCCTGCTTGGTGGTCTGGGCGTTTTGGCTCCGGAAAAGAAAGGACTTATCAGCCGGATGGGTGTGAAATCCATGATTGCAGGAATGATGGTTGCAATACTTTCAGCTACAATTATAGGAATGATTCTTTAGGCATAAATATTGTTTCACATTATCATATTAATCAAGTTTCGCAGGAAAACAGGTTGACAAGAGTTTTTCATCCGGATGAAAAAAAAGTTTCATATATTGTGAAAAAACTTTTTCATACCCATGAAAAAAGTTTTCCAAGCTGTAAAAATCTTGTGAAAATGCAAATGATTGATATACAAGGATAAGGCTATATTGCTATTTGTGTGGAATTGTGAAGGTATACAAATTGCTGAGTATGTGACAATATTCCATATTCATTTAATAATGATTTAAACAGTAAAATTATAGATATACGATGCAAATATTTTATACTCCTGATATTGATATTAAGCAGGAACTGACAGAAGAGGAGTCCGGTCATTGTGTCCGAGTGCTACGACTCAAGGAAGGAGATGAGATACTTCTGACGGACGGAAAAGGCTTTTTCTATAAAGCAACAATTACAAATGCTCATCCAAAGCATTGTGAATTCGAAATCATTGAAACAATCAAACAGGAAGCTTTATGGCCTTTCTATTTACATATAGCTGTGGCTCCAACCAAGAATATGGACCGCATGGAATGGTTTGCCGAAAAAGCTACGGAAATCGGTATTGATGCCATAACTTGTCTGAACTGCCGATTTTCCGAACGTAAAGAGGTGAAGACTGCAAGATTGGAAAAGATTCTGGTAAGTGCGATGAAGCAATCTCAAAAATCTACATTGCCGGTGCTGACCGGAATGACAGATTTCAAGAAATTCGTTCAGCAACCTTTTGACGGTCGTAAGTTTATTGCCCATTGTGAAGAAGGAGAGAAACTTCTTCTTAAAGATACATATAAACCGGGCGAAAATGCTCTTGTGCTGATTGGTCCTGAAGGTGATTTCAGTCCGGAGGAAATAAAACTAGCCATTGAAAATGGTTTTGAACCGATTTCTTTAGGAAAGAGTAGATTGCGTACGGAGACGGCGGCGCTGGTGGCTTGTCATACGTTGCAGGTGTTGAATTGAGTAGTTAAGTAGTCAAGTAGTTATTGGTTGTTTTATCCTCCTTGACTTCTTAACTCCTTAACTCCTAAAAAATATATTTCTATGCGTAAAATTTTATTTTCAGCTTTCTTCGCCATTATGGCTTTTGCTTCCGAAGCGGCAAAAGTGGATACAGTTATGGTGAGAAGCAATACGATGAACAAAGATGTACAGACAGTGATTATTGCTCCGGATAAAGCTGCGGATGAGAAATGTCCTGTAGTGTATTTGCTGCATGGATATGGTGGTGATGCCAAAACATGGATTGTAATCAAACCGGAATTACCGGAAATAGCGGATGAGAAAGGAATTATCTTTGTTTGTCCTGACGGCAAGAACACTTGGTATTGGGACAGTCCGAAGAATAAGGACGTGAGATATGAAACTTTCATCTCAAATGAACTTGTTTCATATGTGGACTCGCACTATAATACTATTGCTGACAGAAAAGGCCGTGCAATTACTGGATTGAGTATGGGTGGACATGGAGCTATGTGGAATGCCATCCGTCATACAGATGTGTTTTCAGCAGCAGGAACAACCAGTGGCGGAATGGATATTCGTCCGTTCCCGAAGAATTGGGAAATGAGCATTCAGCTTGGTGAATTGTCGGAAAACAAGGAAATATGGGATAATCATACGGTTATAAATCTTGTTCCAACTATGAAGCCAGGCAGACTTGCGATTATTATGGATTGTGGTGAGAGTGATTTCTTCCTCGAAGTGAACAAAAACTTGCATGAAGCATTCCTGAAGCAAGGAATTGAGCATGACTTTATCACTCGTCCCGGTGAGCATAATTCTAAATATTGGAACAATTCAATAGATTATCAGATTCTGTTTTTCCAAAAACATTTTACGAAATAAAAAAAGTGCCACCCGCTATAGTCTCACGACTTTACGGGTGGCTGTTAACTTATAAGGATAAACTTGTTATGAATGAGTATGGTTAATTTGTATTTATTATTCAGCAAATTCACCGTTCTCGTTAATAATGATTACAATTTCACCACTATCAACTGTTTTTACGGTTACTTTATAGATTTTGCCATCTTCTGTTTCCTTAACAAAAGCTTCTGTAATTTCTGATTCTGAGAATTTTTCAGTCACAGCACCGGTCACAGCTGCCGGAACATCCTTTAGTTCAATCTTTGTAAAATCGTCCTGTTGGATAGTCATAGTTATGTTACTATCTGTAGGCATTACGTTTTCAACTGCGAACAAATTGGCAGAAGCCATTGCTGTAAACATCATCACTGATAAAAATGCTAACTTTTTCATACTTGAAAATTTTAATAGGTCAATTTTGTGTTTTTTGTTTCTGAAGCTCTTGCTTCTGATAACTATAGTGCAAGAGTTATGCCAAATTATAATAGGTTTTAGTAAATGATTGAAAGATAGCAGATATATGAATAATGAGTGTAAAAGAGTGGTAGAATTTGGATTGTGGACAAAGTTCTCACTTGTGGAAAAGCTCACCGGATATCTCGGTGAATTTCCACATAGATATCCGGTGGCACTATGGTGCTTTTTCAGTCAACAGCCCATTCTTTCATTTCATACATGTCTTTGTATTCTTCCCAATCGTTGTCTACTTCCGTGTAAATAGAAATTGGCAAAAGTTCGAATGAGGAAAGGGCTTCGTTCAGTCTTTCTCCAAATACGCGGACAGTTCTGGTGTAGAAAACCCATACTTTTTCATTTCCTCCGGTGTAAATGCTGGTCATAATGGCAAGTTTGTCTTTTTTCTCCATTGCTTTACGCAAAGTTTCTTCAACAGATTCCATGAGTTCGCCTACAGATTCCGAAGGCATGCCTTTTTCGTCGCCATCGTATTTCCAAGTTATTTCAACTCGTTCCTTATATTTTCCGGTTTGGATAAACTCGTCAAGTTCATCTCTTCCGCTGATAGTTATAATTTGCCCTTCCTCATTTTGGGAAAGAGCGGTGAACCAAACGTCTGATAATTTCATATATATGTTATCTCCTTTCCTAGATTATTCTTCATCGCCCATATACTGGAACGTATTATATAAATTATTGTACTTGATTTCAGCTTTCATTAACTTGTAATACTCATCCTGAGTGAGCAGACCTTTACATGTCATAGTTTCCTTGTCATTTACAGGGCAACTGTATGTGAAAGGCTTGCGTTTATATATATCTTCAAGTATTTCCTGGCGGTGCTTGTTCAGATACTTTTTGTGGGAATTGAATTGAGCAACCAAATCTTCATATTCTGTTTTTTCATCTCTTTCTTCAGGAATATAAGGATTCACAACTGCTTCCATCAATGAAATGAAGATGAAATCGTCCAGATTCTTTGCCAGATAAGTAGCGTCAATCTCATCATGCGGAGCCAGAACAACAGGAATGTCTTTTCCTTTTTTTTCGTTCAGGCAGAAACAATACAAATCTCCGGAACCATTCTGACCGAACGGAACAAGTTTTATTTCTGAAGGAATTTTTCTGTAATCATTTGGGTCAGCCATCTTTTTCATTTCTGCGTCAACATCTTCAGCATATAATATTTCAAAGTCACAGTTGAAAAGTAGCAATGGCGGATTCTTCCGGATTTTTGGATACTCAGTTTCAAACCAGTTTTCTGTATATTCGCCGGCAAACAGCATACCGTCGGCACATAATTGTCTGAACAGTTCAAGATATTTGAAGCCGAAAGTCTTTTCTATTTTCTCAAGTTCTGGGATATTTCTCATTTTTCTGACAGTTTGTATGGTTGTTATTATAATGCAAATTAAGTATTTTTTCTGTTTTAAGCAATTAGCTCGTACCAATTTCCTTCTTCCTGTATGCTGAAGGAGACATGCCCATTATCTTTGTGAATAATCGGGAGAAATAGGCAGGTTCTTCAAAACCAAGAATCATTGCTATTTCATTTAGTTTCATGTCTGTAAGCTCTATATACTGACAAGCTTTCTGTATTTTCAGACGCAGGAAATAACTTATCGGTGAAACACCTGTTTCTTTTTGGAAAAGCATAGATAAATGCGAAGGAGAATATCTGAAATAAGACGACAATTGTTCAAGGCTTAAATTATGTTGTATATTCTCTTGCATATAATGAATAACTTTTGCCGAGAAAGACAAATGCTGTTCCGGAGATGACGCAAATGACCTGTATTGCTCCAGCAGAACAAAAGATGATAAGAAAGCATAAAGATTCAGTGAGGAATACATCATATATTCCTTTATATAGCCCATGGAGAAACAACGGTAAATTTCCTCAAACATCTGTAGTCTTTCTTGTACTCTGGAGTTATCTGATGGTGAAATTTCCTTCGGCTTAGCTGATGCCGGAGCAAAGTATTTACTTAGCTTACCTTTGAAATGTAGCCAATATATGCTCCAGGGCTCATCATTGTCTGCTCCGAATGAGTATGGCACACCTTCCGGAATAATAATATATTCATTTTTTCTTACCGGATATGTTTTGTCATTTATTTTATACCAGCCTTCTCCATCAATACAGTATATAAGCATTGAGTAATCACATCCTTGTTCTTTTTGGACATAGTGATATTTTACATGCGGGAAGAAGCCTATTTTACGTATATAGAGATTCCCGATGATTGGATCTTTGCTATATTTTGCTAACAAATCGTCAGGCAAAGAAATAAAGCGTTCCCCTTTGAATCCTTCTTTTATTTTTGCCATCGCTAAATCGTAAGATTGTGTAAGTAAATAAAAACAAAGGTATAATTTCCTTTGATAATGAAGCTATACCTTTGCCGTAAAAAATAATAATATGAGAAAAATGAAGTATTTTGTATCTGGAGCTTTGTCTCTAATGTTGCTGTCGTGTTCACAGCCTTCTGCAGAAAAAATGCTGGCAGAAAAGATTCAGAAAGATATTACATTGCATCAGGTTGACAGTATGGCACGTGCCGTAATAGGTCAGGGACTGAATGCCGGAAGCGGTTATTCTCAGATTTGGGCAAGGGATATGAATACATTCATTGAAGTGGCATGCGAGGAAACTGACCATCAGGTGTTACGTCAGGCAATAGTGTTGTTTTTTGCTCTTCAGCAGCCAAATGATGAAATGATTGACGGTTACGTTTTGAAACCGGAATTTACATGGTATGATGATACTCCATATTATTCTGATGCTGCGCCAGATCATGTAGCTTTCAAGAATACAGTTGAGACAGACCAGGAAACATCATTGATACAGATTGTTGGAAAATATATCCGCAAAACAGGAGATAAATCCATTTTGAGTGAAAATGTTGCCGGACGTACAGTGCTTGAGCGTATGGACGATATGGTGGATTATCTTATGCGTGAACGTTATTCAGAGAAATATGGATTGATTTATGGCGCAATGACTGCCGATTGGGGTGATGTTCAGCCAGGAACTGGTTTTGCTTGCGATATAAATGACAAATCATATATGGCTATTGATGTTTATGACAATGCCATGTTTATAATAGCATTGGATTATCTTCAGGAAATGACTGACGATAAGGTTTTGTTGGAAAAATGGAAGAATCTTCGTGACAGAATAGCTGAAAATTCAAGAAAATATTTGTGGGACAGCGAACATCAGAAATTCATTCCTCATATTTATTTGGATAAAACTCCTGATTTTGGTGATTTCGATGAAAACCAGGTTCATTATCATGGAGGAACAGCTGTTGCAATAGAAGCCGGTTTGCTTACTAAAGAAGAAATAAAGGCTGTAAATGCTCAGATGCTTGAAAATGTCCGCCTTTCAGGAATGCCAAGTATAGGTCTTACTCTTTATCCTACTTATCCGGAAGGTTTCTTCGGTGGAGGAATGGCTGAGGCTTATAATTATCAGAATGGCGGGGACTGGACTTGGTTCGGTGGAAGAATGATTCAGCAACTTATTGCAAATGGAATGGTTGAAGAAGCCTATGACGAAGTTCGTCCGATGATTGACCGCGTAATAAAGAACAATGGTTTCTACGAATGGTATGGTAAAGGTGGCGTACCAAGTGGAAGCGGTCATTTCAAAGGTTCTGCCGGTGTGCTTGCCAAAGCAATTGAAATGTTTAATGATTGGGCTGAAAAGCAGAAATAATAAGAATAGAAGTTGAGGAGTCAAGAAGTCAAGGAGTCAAGAATTAATTCCCCGCTTTCTGTAACCTTCTCTCTTCGTCACCTTATAAACTTAAAAACTTATAAACTTAAAAACTCAAAAACTAAAAACATATGCGTAAAAGCAATTATGATAAATTTCCTGCAACCAATGTTGCTGGTTTTTTGTGGAAAGGATGGGAATCAATTTGCTCTGAGTTGAAAAAAGCTTGCAACAAAGAGAAGTTCGTTGTAGTGATTGAATGCTATCAGGGTGTTTATCACGAAGAATTGAAGAAAGGCTTTGCCGGCTTGCAGGCAGATTTGTGGATTGACACACAAAACTTGTTCAAATCAGTTTCGGAAATCGAGAAGATGACTTATCCGTACACAACTGACGACCGTTTGTTCGGTTTCCGTGCAAATTTCTCTTTTGCAGATTTCCTAGATGCGGATAAATTAGCAGAAGCAAAGAAACAGGTTGCTGAATCAAAAGCTCTGACAGTAATTTATGGTCATGGTGCTGCATTGGTTGCACCAGATGCTGATTTGATTGTTTATGTGGATATGGCACGTTGGGAAATCCAGATGCGTTCTCGCCGTCATGAAATAAATGGTCTTGGCGTTGAGAATAGTGCAGAAGGAGCTTCATATCACTATAAGCGCGGTTATTTTGTTGACTGGATTGTATGTGATAAACTTAAGAAACAATTGTTGCCTAAAGCTGATTATTGGTTGGATACACATATCGCAGGTCAGCCTAAAATGATAACAGGTGAAACTTTGCGTGAAGGTTTGAACATCACAGCACATAAGCCATTCCGTGTAGTTCCTTTCTTTGACCCGGCTCCTTGGGGCGGACAATGGATGAAATCAGTCTGTGGTCTTGATCCTAAAGAAGACAATTACGGATGGTGTTTCGACTGTGTTCCTGAAGAAAATAGCTTATATTTTAAAATAGAGGGAGAATTATTTGAAATGCCGTCTAATAATCTCGTGTTCTTTAAGACACGGGATTTACTTGGCGGTCCTGTTGAATCTCGTTTTGGCCAGGATTTCCCTATTCGATTCGATTTCCTTGATACAATTGGGGGCGGAAACCTTAGTTTGCAGGTTCACCCGACTACACAGTATATCCGTGATACATTCGGTATCTATTATACTCAGGATGAAAGCTACTATTTGCTTGATGCGGAAGAAGGTGCTACAGTGTTCCTTGGTCTGAAAACCGGAGTTAATCCTAAGGAAATGATTGACGCTTTGAATGAATCTCAGGAAACAGGAAAACCTTTCGATGCAGGAAAATATGTAAATCAATGGCCGGCTAAAAAGCATGACCACTATTTGATTCCTAACGGAACTATCCACTGTTCCGGAGCTGGAGCAATGGTGTTGGAAATCAGTGCTACTCCAAGTATATTTACATTCAAACTTTGGGACTGGGGCCGATTGGGACTTGATGGCCTGCCTCGCCCTATCAATATCGGTCATGGTTCTCATGTAATACAGTGGGAACGTCAGACCGACTTCGTGCGTGAAAACCTTGTGAACTGTATTCAGCCGATAGCGCAAGGTGAAGGTTGGAGAGAAGAACGTACCGGATTGCACGAAAACGAATTTATTGAAACACGCCGTCACTGGTTTACTGCTCCTGTTACTCATAATACGGATAATGGAGTTCAGGTGTTCAATCTTATTGAAGGAGAAGAAGCTATCGTGGAAAGTCCTACCGGTGTATTTGAACCGTTTGTTGTTCATTATGCTGAAACATTCATCATTCCTGCTTCTGTTGGTGAATATACAATACGCCCTTATGGCGCTTCTGAAGGAAAAGAATGCGGAACAATCAAGGCTTACGTTAGATTCAGAAAATGATGAAGAATTGTGAAAAAATAGTTTTGACGTTGGATGCCGGCGGAACCAATCTCGTTTTCTCAGCCATTAGAAATGGCGAGGAGATTGTTTCTCCGGTGACAATTCCAACTGTTACTGATGATTTGGATGCCTGTCTTCAAACAGTGAAGACAGGCTTTGAGACTATATGTTCAAAGCTTACCGAATCTCCGTCGGCAATTAGTTTTGCTTTTCCTGGTCCGGCTGATTATGAAGCAGGAATAATTGGAGACTTACCTAATTTCCCCGCATTTCGTGGTGGCGTGGCTTTAGGTCCGTTTCTTGAGAAACACTTCGGAATACCTGTTTTTATAAATAATGATGGAAACTTATTTGCTTATGGTGAAGCAATCGCTGGTTTGTTGCCGGAAATAAATGCCAAACTGGAAGCTAATGGAAATCCTAAGCGATATAAGAATCTTATAGGTGTCACTCTTGGTACAGGTTTTGGAGGAGGAGTTGTCATCAATAATCAACTGTTGTTTGGTGACAATCAGATAGGTGGTTATTTATGGTGTATGCCTAATAAGAAATACGAAGGAATGATTGCAGAAGAGAGTGTTAGCATTCGTGCAATCAAACGTGTTTATTCGGAAAGATCCGGAGATAATACGGAATATACACCAAAAGATATTTATGATATAGCTGAAGGTCTTCGTCCTGGAAATAAGGAGGCAGCAATTACTGCATTTGAAGAACTAGGGGAAATGGCAGGTCATACTATTGCAGCCGCAGTAACTCTTATTGATGGCTTGGTAGTTATAGGAGGTGGTGTTTCAGGTGCTTCCAAATATATAATGCCAGCTCTTATGAAGGAGCTAAGGTCAGAAACCGGAATGATGAGTGGTGTTCGTTTCAATCGTATACAGTCTGAGGTGTATTGTCTGGATAATCAGGCAGAGCTTGATAAATTTCTGGAAAGTACAGTTTGTAAGGTGAACATTCCTGGAACTGAAGATAAAGTGGATTACCAGACTGTTAGACGAACAGGTGTGGCATTGTCACATAATGGGGCAAGCCGTTCTATAGCGTTAGGCGCATACTGGTTTGCCGTTAATCAACTGGAGAGAAAGTAATTCCCCTATTTGATTGTCCATTTATATTTTGTGGATAATAAAACTCAAAAACCTAAAAACTTAAAAACTTAAAAACTTAAAAACTTAAATTTTATAATGCTAAATAAATCCATCATATTAACTATAGCTTTGGGTTTCTCTTTGTTCTCATGTTCTGTTCAGAAGCAAGGAGAAGAAACAAAGCAGGAAGACTTGACACAATATGTTGAGCCAAGAATTGGAACAGCACATTGCCGCTGGTTCCACTTCACTCCTGGAGCAATGCCTTTCGGTTTGGCAAAACCAGCACCTTCAACAAACGGAAGTTTGGGAAATAACTCTGGTTGGGAAGCTACAGGATATGATTATAGAGATAATACAATTGAAGGTTTCCCTTGTTTGCACGAATTTCAGGTTGGCGGAATTGTTTTGATGCCTACAAGTGGAGATTTGGTGACAATTCCTGGATTGCCTACTGATTCGGTGAAGACAGGTTATCGTTCACATTTCGACAGAAGTAATGAAATTGCAACTGCAGGATATTATTCAGTTATTCTCGACGATTATAATATCAAGGCTGAACTTACAGCAACTCCGCGTGTTGCTTTCCAGAGATTTTCTTTCCCTAAAGGTGATTCAAATCATATCCTCTTTAATATTGGTAACCGTCAGGGTGAGAGCGGCGCAGTCAAAGATGCTTGTGTAACATATACTGCTGACGGACATGTTGAAGGCTGGGTTGTTACTATGCCTGAATATGTGAAGAAATATCAGCCGGGAGCAACAGTTCCTTTGTATTTCTCCGCAGTTATGGATAAAACTCCGGTTTCTTTCGGTTCATATAATGGTAACTCACAGAAAGAAGGCGAACGTGAAAGCAAGGGTGTTGGTGCTGGAATGTATTTCACATTCAGCAATGACAAAGATGAAACTGTTACTGCAAAAGTCGGTCTTTCTTATACTTCAGTTGAGAATGCCCGTTTGAATCTTGAAACTGAAGCCGCAAATCTTTCGTTTGATGATGCAAAAGCTGAATCTCATCGTGTTTGGGAAGATTATTTGAGCCGTATTACAGTTGAGACTTCAAAGAAAGAAGATAAAATCAAGTTCTACACCGGATTGTATCACGCTTTGCTAGGACGTGGTATGGCTAACGATGTGAATGGTGATTATCCTCGTAATGATGGTTCTGTCGGAAAATTGCCGATGGAAAACGGAAAGCCTTTGTATAATGTTTATAATACAGATGCTGCATGGGGCGCGCAATGGAATCTTTCCCAGTTGTGGATTCTTGCTTATCCGGAATATATGACTGAATATGTAAGTACTCATTTGCAGGCATATAAAGATGCGGGATGGCTTGCTGATGGTTTGGCAAACAACAGATATGTTTCTGGTGTGGGTACTAATCTTCTAAGTACAATAATTGCCGGAGCATATCAGTGTGGTATTCGTGACTTTGATACAAAGACTGCATATGAAGCTTGTCTGAAGAACGAACTTGACGGCGAAAACCGTCCTTTCGGAGCCGGAAAAGTGAATACTGCTGAATTTGTAAAATATGGTTACGTTCCTCATCTTGACCAGGGTGAAGGTCATCATGAAACTTTCATGTTCTCTGCATCACATACTTTGGAATATTCTTATAGTGCATGGGCTGTTGCTCAGTGGGCAAAAGAACTTGGTGACCAGGAACATTATGACAAACTTATGGATTTGTCAAAAGGTTGGGAACGCTTGTATGACACATCATGCAACTTTATCCGTCCTAAAAAGGCAGATGGAAAATTCATTGACAATTTCAATCCATTACAAGTTTGGCGAGGATTCCAGGAAGGTAACGCATGGCAATATACATTCTATGTTCCTCATGATGTAGAAGGACTTGTTTCAAAAGTCGGTGCAGACGAGTTTAACGCTCGACTTGATAGTATATTCACTGTTTCTCAGAAAAAGATATTCAGTGGTGGAACAGAAGTTGGTGCTTTTGCCGGTTTGCAGACATTATATAATCAGGGAAATCAGCCTTGCTTGCATATCTCATGGTTGTTTAATGAAGCCGGACGTCCGGATTTGACACAAAAATGGGTTCGTGCCATTCTGAATGAATTTTATGGTACTGACGGAATTCATGGATATGGTTATGGTCAGGATGAAGACCAGGGACAGCTTGGCGCATGGTATGTTATATCATCAATGGGATTGTTTGACGTGAAAGGTCTGACAGATTCAAATCCTTCATTCGGTTTGGGAGCCCCATTGTTTGATAAAATAACTATTCGCTTGAACGAAAAATATTATCCGGGTAAAGAGTTTGTTATAACTACTACAGGAAATACTGATGCTAACAATTATGTTCAGGAATATAAATTGAACGGAAAAACGTTGAATGGCGTACGTATTCCATTCTCTGATGTTGTGAAAGGCGGAAATCTTGAAGTAGTTATGGGGGCTGAACCAAAGTTTAAGTATTAAGTTGACTTTATATGATAATCTGATAGATATGAAAAATTCAATTTCCATAATGAAACTGCTCCCTATAATGTTCGGTTTCTTTGTGATGGGATTTGTCGATGTTGTGGGTATTGCGACAAACAATGTCAAGAGTGATTTTGCATTGTCTGATACATTGGCAAATCTTATCCCGATGATGGTTTTCCTTTGGTTTGCTGTTTTCTCTATACCAACAGGAATTGTTATGGGCAAGATAGGCAGAAGAAATACAGTTCTTCTGTCTATGGCTATCACTATTGTGGCAATGATTTTGCCGTTGCTTTATTATAGTTTTGCTTGTTTGCTTTTTTCCTTCGCGTTATTGGGAATAGGAAATACAATATTGCAAGTTTCCTTGAATCCGATGGTTGCAAAAGTAGTGTCAGCAGACAGAATAGCAAGTATTCTTACCATGGGGCAGTTTGTTAAGGCAATATCTTCCTTCTTGGGCCCGATTATTGCCGGTGCAGCAGCATCATATTTCGGTAGTTGGAAGTTGATATTCGTAGTTTATGCAGTAACAACTGTTTTGTCTGCGTTATGGCTTATGATGTCTGTTGAGGCAGACCATTCTGTAGAAGAAAAACCTGCTACTTTCGGCTCTGCATTGTCCTTATTCTCTGATAAGACAATATTATGGTTTTTTGTCGGAATTTTGGCTGTTGTAGGTATTGATGTTGGTTTGAATACATGCATTCCAAAATTATTGATGGAAAAAACAGGACTTGCTCTTAGTGAAGCTGGATTGGGAACAAGTTTGTATTTTGTTTCCAGAACTGCAGGAGCTTTTGCTGGAGCATTTTTGTTGGCTCGTATAGCCGGTAACCGTTTCTTGCGAATCTGTATGATTATTTCAGTTGTGGCATTTGTTGCAATGTTACTAGTCAGTGATTTGTGGGTATTGCTATTTTTGATAGTAGTTGTAGGTCTGGCATGTTCCAATGTATTTTCTATATTGTTTTCTTATGCATTACAACACAAACCTGAACAGGCAAACGAAGTATCAGCACTTATGATCATGGGTGTTTCCGGTGGGGCTTTAGTTATGCCTTTTATGGGAATACTATCTGATACTTTTGGTCAGACCGCAGGAATGATACCGTTGCTGGTATGTATGCTTTATTTGGGATATTTAAAGGTGAAATAAATTTCAGTTAACGAGTTAACAAGGAAACGAGTTGACAAGAGTGTCAACTTGTCAACTCAAAACTCGAAAACTTATAAACTCAAAAACTTATAAACTAAAAAGCTATTTATGAAACTAAAGAACTTACTTCTTGTCGGAGCGATGCTGTTGTCAGGAACAGTGTCTGCCCAGTCTGTTTCCGCAGATAAGCCGGAGGTTGAGACAAAAGTCTGGCCTGCTGTTTATAAGTCGGAAAAAGGTCTCACACAGCGTGTGTGGGTAACAGTTCGCCACGAAGGAAAGCCTGTTTCGGCAACATTGCGTTTAGGCGAGCAGACTCAGAAAGTGAAACTGGCAGAAGGAGAGAACCGTTTCTTCTTTGAAATGCCGGAAGTTAAAACTACAGTTAAATTGCCATTGAGTGTTGTTTCCGGCAAGAATGAAATTGCTTCTGAAGAAATAACAGTTGCTCCTGCACGCCATTGGCAGATGAATCTGGTGCAGCACACTCATACGGATATTGGCTATACTCGTTCGCAGATGGAGATTTTGGCTGAACATCTGCGCTATATTGATTATGCTTTGGATTATTGTGATGCTACGGATGATTATCCTGAAGCTGCCAAGTTCCGTTGGACTTGTGAAATTTCATGGGCTGTCAGTGAATATCTGAAATGTCGTCCGGCTGAACAGATAGCACGATTGAAACAGCGTGTCAAGGAAGGACGAATAGAGCTTGCAACAATGTATCTTAATTTTGACGAGCTTCCGGATGAACAGACATTGGCAGCATCTCTTGCACCGATAAAACAATTCCGCGAGGAAGGTATGCGTGCAGAATTGGCTATGCAGGATGATGTGAATGGTATCGGATGGTGCTTCAGTGAATTCTTTGCTGATGCCGGAGTCAAATATTTGAATATGGGAACTCGCGGACACCGTGCTTTGATTTGTTTTGACAAACCAACGGTTTTCTGGTGGGAATCTCCTTCAGGAAAGAAAATATTAGCTTATCGTGCAGAACATTATAATCAAGGAAACTTCTTCGGGGTGCATACTGATGATTTCCAAACTTTTGAAATGCGAGTGCTGGATTATTTGAATCAGCTAGCTGACAAAAATTATCCATACGATATCTGTGCGGCACAGCATTCGGGTTATTTCACAGATAATGCACCCCCTTCAACCAAGAGTTGCGAATTTGTGAAACGCTGGAACGAAAAGTATGAATGGCCTAAATTGCGTACGGCTGTAGCCACTGAATTTATCAAAACAGTGGAAACTGAATATGCTGATAAAATTCAGACAGTACGTGGTGCTTGGCCGGATTGGTGGACAGACGGTTTTGCTTCCGGTGCCAGAGAAGCAGCCGTATCTCGCGTGACGCATTCAAATATCATTGCTAACCAGGCAGGTCTTTCTTTTGCCAAAATGCTTGGTGCAAAATTACCATCAGATGTTAATGAACAGATTTGGGGCGTTAACAATGCATTGTTGTTCTATGACGAGCATACATTCGGTCATAGCGAAAGTGTTCGTAGTCCTTATGCATTGGAAACTTGGGAACAGCGTTCGCTAAAACAATCTTATGCATGGGAAGCATATCGCCACACAGGATTGCTAGGTGAAACAACGATGGGCTTGTTGCAGGCTTTTGTCCCAAAGGCTGACGTTCCTTCTATTGCTGTATTCAATACTTTGAACTGGTCTTATAGTGGCATTGCACGAATGTATATTGACCATCAGATTCTTCCTAAAGAAAAAGCTTTTGAAATTGTTGATGCTTCAGGAAATATTATTCCTGCTCAGCCTGGTGAAAGCCGCTCGGATGGAACTTATTGGAATATTTATGTAAAAGATGTCCCGGCTCTGGGTTATGCTCAATATTATATAAAAGTGAAAGATGAGGCACGTCCTGAAACATTACAGGCTGAAAAGCTTGAAAATGTAAAAGTAGAGAATCCTTGGTATATAATTGAGTTCAATAAAGGAAAAGGAACAATAAAGAGCTTGTTCGATAAAGAACTTGGTAAACAACTGTTGACAGAAAACGCAGAATGGGAATTGGGTGAGTTTATTTACGAAATAATTGACAGTCGTCATCCAATGGAGCGCTACACTGCTCCACAGTTCCTTCGCCGTCGTCCTGAACGTATTCGTTTCGAATGCTATGAAAAAGGTGATATATGGGATACATATCGTTTCCGTGGTGAAACAGTTGCCGGTCGCGAACCGAACAATCTTATGGTTGAATATCGCGTTTACAACGTAGAGAAGAAAATAGAGATTGTATATCGTTTGCGTAAGAAGGCTGTAACTGACCCAGAAGTGGTTTATATATCATTCCCTTATCAGGTTGAAAACGGAAAGATTCATTTGGATGTTCCTGGAGGAAATATCGAAGCTGGGGTTGACCAGATACCAGGTTCTTCAAATGACTGGTACACTGTCCAGAATTATGCAACAGCTCGTAATGAAAACTCTCAGGTAGTAATGTGTAGTCAGGAAATACCTCTGATGCAATTTGGCGCGATAAATACAGGACGTTACGAAGCTGGTGCTGTTCCTCAGACGACAAATATGTATTCATGGCCTATGAACAATTATTGGGTGACAAACTTCAATGCTGATCAGATGGGGGAAATGCAGTGGAGCTATTGTATTAATTCTTCTTCAGATAATAGCATAGCTTATGCTACACGTTTTGCATGGGAAAATCGTATTCCTTTCCTTACACGTGTATTGCAGGCGGATGAGAACTCTAAATCTGGAAACAGACTACAACCGGCTTCTCTGTTGAAAATTATTCCGGACAATCTTTTGTTAGTGAATATGACACCTGTTGATGGGGAGAATGCTGTAATGTTGCAGCTAAGAGAAATAGGAGGTAAATCTGCTACATTTGAAGCTGCTTCTGAAAAGGTTAAGATTCGTAGAGTAACTGCTTGCGATGTGGCTGGTTCTCCTTTAGTAAATGGGACTTTACAGTTTAAGCCTTGGGAAAATAAATTTGTGAAAATTGAATTTTAAAACTTTTACTTTGTATTATTATGCTAATAAGCTAAAACATTGTTAGTTATTATAATATATTGACTAAAAGTTTATATATTTGTATTGTTTTTATTGTAATAATTAAGAAAAACTTGGAAACAATAAATATTACCAAAACTTATGGGGTGTTATTCCCTATATTGTTTATTAAGATCAATTAATTTGGAATAAGGAGGCCGTGAGGTCTCCTTATTTTTTTTTTTCTTTAGAATATGCAAAATGTTATTGTTTTATTGTTTTTGCTTTCCTTAAGTTGTAAAAATAAGATTTTTGCTAACGTGTGATTTAAAGAAAACTTGCTTAAAACATTGAAAGTATGTCTTTATAAATATTGTTTTGAAAAATGATTGCAATGATTTTGGTAAAAGATTGCAATCATTTGCTAGTGTCATTGCAATGATTTTGGTAAAAGATTGCAATCATTTGCTAGTGTCATTGCAATGATTTCAGCCAATTATCACAATCGTTTGGTGAAATCATTGCAATCTTTTTTTTAACAGGTGCTTTTATGGGGAGAGTCTAGTTTAGAAACCATGAAGAAGAGGCTTGATTATAGCAATTTTCAATCAGGAAGAGAAAAAATAGATAACAAATTTGTTGTTTCATTTATCAAGTATTGATTGCTAATGTAAAACAAATTGTTAGAGGAAAAGTGAATAATTGCGATAAATAATTTTTATGGTAAGAAAAAAATCGATTTTTCTGTCAATATGTATTTGCTTAACTTCATGAGGTTGCCATCTTTCAGAATTTTTTGGTAATAGCTTCGAATTATCGTAGTTTCAGAGTGGTTCGTTTGACAAATTGTCAAAATTGACAAAATGATAGATGATTTATTATTGGTAGTATTAAAATACTGAAGTGAATTTGCTGTACTTAAATTTCTTGACTGAAAATATAGTGAAAGGCTCAGCATATAAAAATAAAAAACTTGTTTTTGATTTTGTTCTGCCTTGCTGTATTCCATATTATCCAAATATAAAAAAACAATTATCATATATGTTTTTTCTTTTTTTTGTTGATGATGTTAAAAACATTGTTTTTGTAGGGAAAATATTGGTGTTTGTTTTGTTTGGGTAGCATAATGATATTAATGCTCCTTGTTTATTATCTTATTGTTTTTTAGGTGAGTATGCTGAAAATGTTAATTCGAAAGATTTTACTTGTAACGTGAATTTTTTTTTAAGGAAATACTTTTGTAATACATTTTTTTATTATAGATTTGCAAGCGGTTAACAACATTTTGAATCATCTGTAATTGCTATAAACGTAAATCTAAAGGTTAATAGACAAAACATAAATCTAATAACAATTACATTCATGTTTATTGTTGACTTTAAGGTAAAAAAGACATAAAAAAACAACTATCATTTATATAAATAAGAATAAAAATGAAAAAAGAGCCGAATTTTCGTAATTCCATGAAAATTTCATCTTTCTTGTTGGCTTCTGCTTTCAGTGCACTTGTTTTGCCAGTAAGTGCATCTGATATTAAGCTTAACGAGAGTGATAACTTTTCTGTTAATGAAACTCAACAAACCAAGAAAATCTCTGGTGTTGTTGTTGATAATGCTGGTATTCCTGTAATTGGAGCCAATGTCGTTCAGAAAGGAACAACAAATGGTGTGATTACAGACTTGGACGGAAACTTTTCATTGGATGTTCCTGCAGGAGCAACTGTTGAAGTTAGTTATATAGGTTATACTACACAAGAATTCGTTGTAAGCGGAAATCAAACAACATTTGACATTAAATTGATTGAAGACACTCAGAAACTTGATGAGGTTGTTGTTACTGCATTGGGTATCAAACGCCAGTCTCGTTCTTTGGGTTATTCAACAACTCAGGTTGGTGGTGAAGACTTCACAATGGCCCGCGACCCGAACTTGGGTAACGCGTTGTCAGGTAAGGTTGCCGGTGTAAGTGTGTCTGGTAACTCAACTGGTAGTGGTGGTTCTTCTCGTGTCGTAATCCGTGGTAACGCATCATTGACAGGTAACAACATGCCATTGTATGTTGTTGACGGTGTTCCTTTCAACAACCAGAACTTGGGTAGTGCCGGAACTTGGGGTGGTTTGGATATGGGTGATGGTTTGAACAACATCAACCCTGATGATATCGAAAGCATTCAGGTTTTGAAAGGTGCTGCTGCTTCTGCATTGTATGGTTATCGTGGTGGTAATGGTGCTATCTTGATTACAACAAAATCAGGTAAGAAAGGTAAACCAATCAGTATCGAATTTAACAACAACTTGACATTCAATACAATCTACGATTATCGTGATTATCAGAAGGTATTCGGTCAGGGAACATACGGTAGCCGCCCAACAGATATCAACTCAGCTAAATCTTCAGAAATGTCAAGCTGGGGTGATGTTATGGATGGTGGAGATGCCGTAAACTTCTTGGGTAATACATATAAATATTCATATGTAGATAACTGGGATAATTTCTATCGCACAGGAATCAACAACTCAACATCTGCTTCAATCAGCGGTGCAGGCGACAAGATTACTTATCGTTTTGGTATTTCAAATATTACGGAAAGAAGTATTCTTCCAAATGCAGGCAATAGCCAGCAGGGCATCAATATGAACACGACATATGATATCTTCAAGAACCTTCATTTGATGGTTAATGCCAACTACGTATTCGAAAAATTCAATGGCCGTTCAAACTTGTCTGATGGTAACGGTAACACCAACGCGTCTTTGATTCACCGTGGTAACTCATTTGATATCCGTTGGTTGGAACGTGGTGGCGAAGGTTGCGATTGGGGTACTAATCCTGATGGTTCTGAAATGCTTGGTGGTACTAACGTATATTTCAACAACCCGTACTGGTTGCAGTATCGCAAGACTAACGAAATGAACAAGAACCGTTTGACAGGATCTATGACATTGAAGTGGGACATCACAGACTGGTTGTATGCTCAGGGAGCTGTTCAGCGTGATGGTTACAGCTTGGATTTCAAACAGGTGCAGCCAACAGGTGCAGCTGCCGATCCTAACGGTTGGTTGACTGAATATTCAAAGAACTTCTCTGAAATGAACTTGAACTATTTGATTGGTTTCGACAAAGAGTTCGGCGACTGGTCTGTTTCAGCTTCTTTGGGTGGTAACCGCCAGCGTACAATAACAAAACAATATACTCCGAGTGACGGCGGCCGTCCTTTCATCGTTGACGGTTTGTGGTCAGTAAACAACTTGGGTGATAAGCGTGCTGCCAAAACTTATCTTGAATATCAGGTTAACTCAGTGTATGCAACTGCAGATTTCGGTTGGAAAAACCAGGTGTTCTTGAACTTGACAGGACGTAACGACTGGTTCTCAACATTGTCACCTCAGAACAACAGTTTCTTCTATCCATCAGCAACATTGTCTTGGGTATTCACTGATACATTCGATATTCCAGAGTGGTTCAACTTCGGTAAGGTTCGTGCTTCTTATGCTTCTGCATCAAACGGTACTGACCCATACAAGAACTTGTTGCTTTATAAGTTGAGAGATTATACAGTTAATGGTCAGCACACAGTTACTCAGAACAATAACGACCAGTATCCAAATCCGGGATTGAAACCTGTAAGCATTTCAGAATGGGAAGCAGGTTTGAACTTGTCATTCTTCCACAACCGTTTGACATTTGATATGGCATACTATGTGAAGAATACTAAGGACGATATCGCAGTTGTTTCAACTTCTTCTGCATCTGGTTATAGCTCAAAAGTTATGAACGTAGGTGAAATCCGAAACAGAGGTTTCGAATTCATGGTAGATTTCGTTCCTGTTCAGACTAGAGACTTCATGTGGAACTCGACATTCAACTTTGCCTTGAACGACAGTGAAGTTCTTTATCTTGGTGAAGGTGTGAAGATGTTGCAGATTGACGGTGCCACATCTCGCTCTGGTAACGTATCTGTTCAGAACGTAGTTGGTTCTTCTTATGGAGAGTTGATCGGTTATAAATATAAACGTGACCCTCAGGGCAATATCGTTTACAATAATGGTATTCCTCAGAGAGAAGATGAATTGTCAAGCCTTGGTAATGGTGTTTACAAGTTCACAGGTGGTTGGGCAAATACATTCAAGTATAAGAACTTGTCTCTTTCATTCTTGTTGGACTTCAAAGCAGGAGCTGATATATTCTCAGGAACAAACTATTCATTGTATAGCGAAGGTTTGCACAAGAATACTTTGATTGGCCGTACAGCTGAAAATCCTGGGGGAAGCATTGTGGGTGAAGGTGTAATGCTTGATGCAAATGGAAATTACGTTCCAAATACAGTTGCTGTAGATGCTCAGACATATTATAAGGGTATTTGTAATAACAACATTGGCGAAGAATTCGTTTACAATGCAAGTTTCTTGAAATTGCGTGAATTGTCATTAGGATATGAATTCCCGAAATCTATTCTTGACAAGATGAAAGTTGTTAAAGGTTTGAATGTTTCATTGGTTGGCCGTAACCTTTGGACAATTATCAAACATACTGACAACATTGACCCGGAAGCTGCATACAACAACTCAAACGGTCAGGGTCTTGAACTTAATGGTTATCCTGCAACAAGAAGCGTAGGTTTCAATGTTAATGTTAAATTTTAATTCTTGGAGTAAACGATTATGAACAAATATATTAAATATGCTTTCGCTGCAGCGTCATTGGTTTTTGCTTCTACAAGTTGTAGCGATTTCGGAGATACTAATATTGATCCGGAGCACATGAACGAAGGAAATGTTCCTTACGAAATGCTATTCACAAATGCTCAGCACCAGATGTTAGGTTCCGACTGGGATGTATGGCGTAATGCTTGTATTTACTCAGCACAGTGGATGCAGCACGTATCATCAATAAGAAACTGGTGGAACTATAGTTTATATGCATATAGCGAAGGCTATTCTTCTGCTTATTGGGGAATATACAGTGGCGACCGTGGCGCACTTCGTGATGTAACAACAGTGATGGATTTGTGGAAAGATCAGGAAGGTTATGAGATTGACTATAATATGGCACGTATCGTACGTGTTTACGGTATGCACCGTATGACAGATCTTTACGGTGATATCCCATATTCTCAGGCCGGTCGTCCGAACGAATATTCATATCCAGTTTATGATGCTCAGAAAGACATCTATATGGATATGCTGAAAGAACTTGACGAAGCTCAGGCTAATCTTAAGGCCGGAGGTGTTGCCAAGGTAGGTAAACAGGATGTTTATTTCCAGGGTGACGCAGAAAAATGGGTTAAGTTTGCAAATTCATTGATGTTGCGTATTGCTATGCGTATGTCAAAGGTTGAACCGGAAACTGCTAAGACTTGGGTTAACAAAGCTGTTTCTAATGGTTTAATCACTTCAAATGCAGAAAATGTAAAACTGGAGCATCCTGCAGGTGTTACTACAGATGACTCTTCTGAACCTTATGCAAAGATTTATTCACATGAAGATCGTGGAGAGTTTTTCGTAAGTGAATATTTCGTTAATATGCTTAAGGAAACATCAGACCCTCGTTTGGCATTGATTACAACTGTTTGTGAGGATCCGACAATTTCTGTTCAGAACGCAAGTAACTATCAGTATGGTAATTCAGATCCTGCAATCCAGAAAGGTTTGCCTTGTGGTTACAGTAACGATAAGACTAATGAATGGTTTATTGGTATAGATTATCCGGAATTTAAGGATGATAAATACCTTGATAATTATAGAAGCGTTTATTCAACTATCAACCGTTACACATATTCAAATCCGACATCACCGACATTTATCGTAACTTATGCTCAGACTCAGTTGCTTCTTGCTGAGGCTGCTGTTCGCGGATGGATAAGTGGTGATGCAAAGACATATTATGAAACAGGTGTACGTGCTGCAATGGAACAGTTCTCACAATTCCCAAATGCAACAGCTTTGTATAATCAGTATCTGACATCAGATGCTGTTGACGCTTATTTGGCTAAGAATCCGTTTGATGGTTCATTGAAACAGATTAATACTCAGTATTGGATTAACTGTTTCTGTGATGAATATGAAACATTTGCAAACTGGCGTCGTTCTGGATATCCTGAACTTGTCCCGGTTAAGAATGCAAAAACATACGGATTGTGTGCAACAGATGGTTCTATTCCACGTCGTTTTGCATATCCTTCAACAGAATCCCAGGTCAACAGTGACAATTACAATAGCGCAGTTTCAAAACTTGAAAATGGCGATACGTTTATGTCGCGTGTGTGGTGGGATGTTAAGTAATGTATAAAATTTATATTACTTTGTTTGTCTAAAGATTATTATAATATTCTTATATGTTTATGATATAAGTTTATTTTATAAAATAGCAATGAAACCGGCCCAAATTAGATTTTGTGGTCGGTTTTTTGCATGTACGCTCGGCATGAGTATTAGCTAACGGGTGCAAGTCCCCAATGAGCCCTAATAGCGGGAATCATACAGCCAAAAGCAAGGGTGTCCATCGCGAGGTGGAATCTAAAGGAAGCTGGAGGCAAACATCTGGTCTGACGAACAGAAACTTCATATAAGGCATAAGACTGTGGATGAGATTGCATGACAAATCAAAGTCCTATAGCTATTCGGAACAGTCAATGTAAATGGAGCAGACATAAGATTGAAAGTTAATACCCTTATCTGAGGAGGTCTCACGGACATATGGTGAAGATGAATCATTCGAAGTACCATGATGGAGTAACGCTTGCCGTGAGAAGTCAGCAGAGGTCGTATTACCCAAGGCATGTATGCCTATTGGGAAGGACCGAACTTTATTTAAACGACAGAACTGAAAACTACCGTTTGTTGGAATGAATGCATAAAACCAATACAGAAGTATTGGGCTGCCTTTAAAGAGATAGGACGGAATCCGAATGGTATAAAGGAGTGCAGACCTACAAATGGATGGTTGAAGATGATGTCGTGGAAGTGTCCTTCGATGTATTCGAAAGGCATCCATAGTAAAGAACTGCCACGTGCGGAACCGCATGCGTGGTGGTGTGAGAGGTCGGAAAACGAAAGTAGGAAGAAAGCTACTTCGTTTTCCTCCTACTCGATGAAAATACAATAACTTTTTTAAGTCTCCCCTAATTTTTTTACCATATATTTCTAAAAAAACTCCTCCGAATCCTCCGAATCCTCCAATACCGTATATTTTCGGCGGATTTTTCTGTGATTGTGTTTTATTTGATTGATTTGTAGGGTGTTGACTTCTGTTGTGCTTAAATTTGACTATCTAGGGAAATAACCTTCCGGACGAACTGAAAATATTGATTGGAATATGTTTTTATTATGATTTTTCTTCTGTTAAAATATACAATAAGCCATGTCTGTTTTAGATTTTAACTTCCTGTAACTACATATAACTCCTATATGTTGCACTCAGATAAACCAGATTTATAAAAATAATTTTGAGCATCTAGTTGTTTATACTAGATACATAGCCTTTGAACTCTGAATAACTGTGTTTGTTTTTTGTTTTGCAACACACTCATAACTTCTTTAACTACTGAAATATGGACTTGTGAAACTTGAAAATATAATTTTTTTGGGAATGGGTTTATTGTATTTTCTTTTATTGTAATAAATATCTAATTTGTAAGAATTGACACCGTCCGGAAGTGCTAATATTTTTCTGTGTCTTTATAGAGTTTAATGGATTTTTTTATGGCTGTAACATTTTATGTATTAGGAATGTGTGGAGAAATAGCCGGTTGGAGGTGAATTTTTTCTCCAAAAAATGGCGGTATTGGCGGTTTCGGCGGTTTTTTTACCGTGGAATATTAATGCTTATTGTAAAAAACATGGTAGTGTTTTCAGAAAAACATTACAGTCTTTCCCTTGAAACACTACCATATTTTTTTTGAATCATAGGTTGTTTCGATTATATTATTTTCTTTTTAGTTTCACATCTATAACTTGTCCGTCAGCTTCAGCAACAACTTTCAGGCCAGTTTCTCCATTTTCCTGTACCTTGATGAATTTTATTGTCACTTCACTTCCTTCAATATATTCAGAGCAAGAATATCCGAATTTTTCTTTTTTCAATTGTTGTATATCCAAGTCAGAGTTTGGAAGTTCAATTTTTGCTGTAAGTTTACCATCTTTTTGCTGAAAATTGAGTATACCTTCGTTGTATCCATAAGGTGCTGTTGGAGCATTAAAATTCCATTTACCTTGAAATACATCATTTTCTCCTTGGGCTTGTACTGTCATTGCGAAAACTGACAGGAATAAGGCTAGAAGTTTCTTTTTCATATTTCGTATTGTTTTAAAGTTTACACAATAAATATAGTCTTTTTGTTGTTAATAGGGAATGTTTTAATTGCAAAAATATTGAGATAATAATGTTTAAATATCGTAGGATGGGGGAGAGTATGATCAAAGGGGTCAATTTTAGGGGCCAATCTCCAAAAGATGTATAAAAAAGGCTACTATCACGGTCTTAAATACTTAACCATGATAGCAGCCTAATCTGTTGATTTTAAATTATCTGATATTTACTTTTGCTCGTAGAATGGACAAAGTCAATTATTCCCACTCGATTGTTGCTGGTGGTTTAGAGCTGATGTCATAAACTACGCGGTTTACACCTTTAACCTTGTTGATGATTTCATTTGAAACTTTTGCAAGGAATTCGTATGGAAGGTGAGCCCAGTCTGCAGTCATAGCATCTGAAGATGTAACGGCACGCAATGCAACAGTGTTTTCGTATGTGCGTTCATCACCCATAACACCTACTGAACGGATAGGCAACAAGATTGCTCCTGCCTGCCATATCTGGTCATACAATCCCCATTCGCGCATCAACGACATATAGATATCGTCTGCTTCCTGAAGGATACGTACTTTTTCTTCAGTGATATCGCCTAAGATACGGATACCCAAACCTGGTCCTGGGAACGGATGACGCTTGATAAGATGTTCCTGCATTCCAAGTTCGATACCTACGCGGCGAACTTCGTCTTTGAACAATAGGCGCAAAGGTTCAACCAGTTTAAGATTCATCTTCTCTGGAAGACCTCCAACATTATGATGGCTCTTGATTGTTGTTCCTGTGATAGATAAAGACTCGATTACGTCAGGATAGATAGTTCCTTGACCAAGCCATTTGATGTCTTTCAGCTTGTGTGCTTCTTCATCAAATACATCGATAAAGCCTTTACCTATGATTTTACGTTTCTTTTCCGGATCAGAAACTCCTGCAAGTTCGCTATAGAATTTGTTTTTCGCATTTACACCGATTACGTTCAAACCTAGGTGTTCATAATCTTTCAATACGTTTTCAAATTCATTTTTACGCAACAATCCATGATCAACAAAGATACAAGTAAGGTTCTTACCGATGGCTTTGTTCAATAGAACTGCTGTTACAGAAGAATCAACACCACCAGACAAAGCAAGGATTACTTTGTCATCGCCAAGCTGTTCTTTCAGTTCGGCAACAGTAGATTCGATGAATGAAGCCGGAGTCCAGTCTTTTGCACATCCGCAGATGTTCAAGAAGTTGTCAAGCAATTTTTTTCCGTCGATTGAGTGGAAAACTTCAGGATGGAACTGGACGCCCCATGTCTGTTCTCCTTCGATGCGGTAAGCTGCATTCTGAACATCGTTTGTGCTGGCGATGATTTTGAAATTCTCAGGAAGCTGAGTAATAGTGTCGCCGTGTGACATCCAGATTTGTGAGCCTGTTTCAATACCTTTGAACAAAGGATCTTCAGCATCTACTTTAGCAAGATTTGCGCGGCCGTATTCACGTGTGTTTGCCGGCTCAACCTTACCTCCTGATGTGTATGCAAGGAACTGTGCTCCATAGCAAATTCCCAATACAGGATATTTGCCACGAATTTCACTCAAATCCGCTTTAAATGCATTTTCGTCGTACACGGAATAAGGACTACCTGAAAGGATTACGCCCTTTACATCCGTTGCATCATGCGGAAATTTGTTGTAAGGAACGATCTCGCAATACATATTCAACTCTCTGACCCGTCGGCCAATTAACTGAGTTGTCTGCGAGCCGAAATCAAGAATAATAAGTCTTTCGTGCATGCAATACTATTATTATTTAATTGAGTGGTACAAAGATAATGAAATTTTTTATATCTGCGAACGAGTGATGATATCTATATTTATATTGATTATTTGGACAATGATTCTAAAACTTTCTGATAGTTAGGCTCTTCTGAGACATTTTTTACTAATTCTGTATGAATTATTTTACCCTCACTGTTTATCACTATTACAGCTCTTGCAGTCAGACCTTTCAACGGTCCATTTGTACATATCACTCCGTAATTCTTTTTGAAATCAGGACTGCGGAATACTGATAAAGGAATTACGTTGTTCAATCCCTCTATGCTGCAGAATCGTGACTGAGCAAAAGGTAAATCCATGGATACACAAAGGACAACGGTATTGTCAAGTGAAGACGCTTTTGCATTAAACTGTCTCACTGACATTGCACAAGTAGGCGTGTCGAGACTTGGAAATATGTTTATAATAACATTCTTTCCTTTATAATCTGATAGTTGTATATCGGTCATGTCGGCTTTAGTTGCCGTAAAGTTAGGTGCTGTTATACCTTCTTGTGGAATATTTCCATTCAGAATAGTTTCGACACCACGAACTGAAACTTTTTCCTGTGAATTAATATTTGATGTTAGAGTAAGGAAAGAAATAACTGCAAAAAATAATTTTCTCATAAAATTGATATTTTAGTTTGACGTATTATATAATCGTAAAAGTTTTACGAACTATGTTTATAAAGGAAACAAGATATAGTATTAATTTGTTCAAGCTTGATAACTGTAACTTTCAGTTGATGAGTTGATAATAGTGCTTGTTATTTAATATTGAATAGGTAAGGATAAACTTGGTATAGGAATAAAAAATAATGAGGAAAAACTTCACAGCCTTTCCTCATTCATAACCAAAACCTTAACTATGAAAAAAACTTGCTTTTGCAAGTTATGATGTTCATTTAAAGAGGTAAAATATTTTTGATTTTGTTTGATGCAAAAGTATTGAATAATATTTATTGTGCAAATTTATTTATTGTGTTTAAGAACATCTTTTTGTAATTAACATAAAGAAACAATCAAGCATAAATATTGACATTTATCAAATGATATTTTTGTATATGTTTAATTTACTGATTATTACTTGTATTATTATTGAGTATATAATTAGTCTTTTTGTAATAGATATTGGTATATTTAATATAATGAATCTTTGGTATATGGTTTAACTAATTTAAAAAAGATACAAAAAGTAATATTTTCATAAAACCATTACTAAAACTGAGTAATATTGCTATGAAGAAATTAGGTAGTTTTATAAAAGGCAAAACGAAATGGAAGTTATAAAAGGTTATATTTCACAGGTTATTGGTCCTGTTGTTGATATTCATTTCGAAGAAAAACAAAACGGACAAAAAATATCTTTGCCCCATATCCATGATGCCATGGAAATAACCAGACCTAATGGAAAGGTTCTGATTGTTGAGGTGCAACAGCATATTGGAGAGAATACAGTCCGTACTGTTGCGATGGATACGACTGATGGTTTAAGGAGAGGAATGGAGGCGGTCTCTTATGGTTCGCCTATCACAATGCCGGTTGGAGATCAGGTTAAAGGTCGCTTGATGAATGTTACAGGACATTCAATTGACGGAATGTCTGAGTTAGACAAAAAAGGTGCTTTCCCTATTCACCGTGAACCACCTAAATTTGAGGAACTGAAAACCAGTAAGGAAGTGCTGTATACAGGTATTAAGGTTATTGACTTGCTGGAACCTTATATGAAAGGTGGAAAAATTGGTCTGTTTGGTGGTGCCGGTGTTGGTAAGACTGTTTTGATTATGGAGCTTATCAATAACATTGCAAAGAAGAATAATGGTTTTTCTGTTTTTGCCGGTGTTGGTGAGCGTACACGTGAAGGTAACGATTTGCTTCGTGAGATGCTAGAATCAGGAGTTATCCGTTATGGCGAAGAGTTCAAGAAGAGCATGGAGGAAGGAAATTGGGATCTTTCAAAAGTAGATCATGAAGAGTTGGCTAAATCACAGGCGACATTGATATTCGGACAGATGAATGAACCTCCTGGAGCACGTTCTTCCGTTGCTTTGTCTGGTTTGACAATTGCTGAATCTTTCCGTGACTTGGCGGCAGAAGGAGAATCAAAAGATATATTGTTCTTTATTGATAATATATTCCGATTCACACAGGCTGGTTCAGAAGTTTCGGCTTTGCTAGGTCGAATGCCTTCGGCTGTGGGTTATCAACCTACACTTGCTACAGAGATGGGTGCGATGCAGGAGAGAATCACTTCAACAAAGAAAGGGTCTATTACTTCTGTTCAGGCAGTATATGTTCCGGCAGATGACTTGACTGACCCGGCTCCGGCTACAACATTTACACATCTTGATGCAACAACCGTTCTTAGCCGTAAGATAGCAGAGCTTGGTATTTATCCGGCAGTAGACCCACTTGAGTCAACTTCAAGAATTCTTGATCCATTGGTTGTAGGTAAGGAACATTATGATACTGCTCAGAGAGTTAAACAGATACTTCAGCGCAACAAGGAGCTTCAGGATATCATATCTATTTTGGGTATGGAAGAGTTGTCGGAAGAGGACAGACTTACAGTGAACCGTGCGCGTAGGGTTCAACGTTTCTTGTCGCAGCCGTTCTCTGTTGCAGAGCAGTTTACAGGAATCAAAGGTGTGATGGTATCAATTGAAGACACAATCCGTGGCTTTAATATGATTATGGATGGTGAAACAGACAATATTCCTGAGCAGGCATTCTTGAATGTCGGTACAATCGACGACGTATTTGAAAAGGCTAAGAAACTTGCAGAACAGGCTAATTGATGTTTTTTTGGTGAGACAGTAAAACTTGTAATTATAGTATTAAAGAAACTTATGAAGTTAGAAATCATATCACCGGCAGGACTGTTGTTCGAGGGAGAGACAAATAGTGTTACTTTCCCTGGTGCAGGTGGGGTGTTTGATGTGTTGCCGCATCACGCTCCATTGATAGCAGCTTTGCAGGCAGGTGTTATCCGCTATGAATCGGATGGAAAAACACAGGAGATGATGATTGAAAGTGGTTTTGTTGAGGTCAAGGATGATTTGCTTAGCGTTTGTGTTGAAGCAGGTGCTGGTTCTTACTAAAGTTACGAGTTGTAAATTGTAAATATAAGAAACATAAGAAACTGTGGGTTTGTTAAGTTAAATAAAACTGTCGAACTCACAAACTCAAAAACTTACAAACTCAAAAACTTAAATAATATGACTGGCAGATTAAAAATGAAACTGATGGCTCTCGTGACGTTCATAAACGTTGTTGTGGGTGTTTCATTGGGAGGATTGCTTTATACAATATGGCCGGACCACTATTTTCATTGGTATCCTTTGATTCCAACTTTTTACTGGTTGACGGCATTGGCTATGATTTTCTTCCTGGACAGAGTCAAGAGAAAGAAAGGTGATGTAACAGTTACTACATTTATGGTAGTAAGATTCTGCAAGTTCACTTTGGCGATAATTTTCCTTTGGCTTTATGCAGTTCTGATAGGAGAGAAGATGAGAACATTTGGTTCAACATTGATACTTTTCTATTTTATCTACTTGGGATTAGAGACATATTCTTTGTATTTGTTTGAAAAAAAGAGGATGAAAAGGGAGAAGAGAGAACGTGATGAACAGATTCAGAAATGAAATAGGTTTGTGGCTGGTTGCTCTTATGGCTTTCCTGTCTGTTGGCAGTTTGAAGGCTGAAGAGAATGCTGAGCCAGTTGATGTGCAGGAAATAGTTTTCTCGCACATTCAAGATGCTTACACTTGGCATGTGACAGAAATCGGTGAAACCGAAATATATGTTCCGTTGCCTGTTATAGTTTGGGATAAAGAATGTGGACTGGATGTTTTCCTTTCTTCACGGCTTCATGGCGGAAATGTATATAATGGCTATAAGATCGCTGAAGACGGTGAGTTTGCCGGAAAAATCGTGAGAGAAAACAGTGAAGGTGAATATGTACGTCCTGTTGATTTGTCTATGACTAAGAATGTATGTGCAATGTTGTTGGGATGTGCGCTTTTATTGGCTGCAGTCCTAGGAACGGCTTCATGGTACAAGAAACATCCGAACCAGGCACCGGGTGGTTTTGTCGGTATGATGGAAGCAGTAATAATGTACATGCAGGAAGAAGTGATAATTAAATCGGTAGGAAAAGAATACAAGATGTTCTCGTCATATTTATTGACAGTGTTCTTCTTTATCCTGTTTAACAATTTGCTGGGTATTATCCCGATATTTCCCGGTGGTGCGAATGTAACAGGAAACATTGCAGTTACGATGGTTCTTTCTGTGTTTACTTTCCTGGCAATAAATTTGTTTGCCACCAAGGGTTATTGGAAGGATATATTTTGGCCAAAGGTTCCGATATTTCTGAAACTGCCTTTGCCAATTATGCCTTTTGTTGAGTTTTTCGGTGTGTTTACTAAGCCGTTTGCTTTGATGATTCGTCTTTTTGCCAACATTATGGCAGGACATACGATAATTCTGGCGCTTACTTGCCTGATATTTATTACAGCATCAATGGGGGCTGTGATAAATAGTGGAATGACAGTTGTATCAGTTTTCTTCTGTGTATTTATGAACTGTATGGAATTGTTCGTGGCATGTTTGCAGGCATATATATTCACATTGTTATCGGCTAATTACATTGGATCTTCAAAAGTTGAAGACGAGGATTGATTTAACAAATTCATGTTTTGCAATATACTGACTTTAAGTTGAGGTGTTGCGAAACGTCTGAAAAATAAATAGTATTATCAAGATTTAGAAAACAATTAAAAACTTAAGATTATGTTATCAACAATTTTATTACAAGCAGCAGGAATGGGAATAGCAAAGATGGGTGCAACAATAGGTGCAGGTTTGGCAGCTATAGGTGCAGGTATCGGTATTGGTCTGATTGGTAGAGGTGCAGTTGAAGCTATAGGCCGTCAGCCGTCAGCCGCTGGTGATATCCGTACATCAATGTTGATTATGGGTGCCTTGGTTGAAGGTGTTGCTTTGTTTGCTATTGTGGTATGTTTCTTGGGCTTGTTCCAATAATAAAATTAAAAGCTTATGTCACTGTTAACACCAGATTCAGGTCTTCTTTTTTGGATGATTCTGTCGTTTGGTATCGTTTTGGTGATTCTTTCAAAATACGGCTTTCCAGTTATCATTAAATCAGTTGAACAGAGGAAAGCGTATATAAATGATGCATTGGATGCTGCTCGTAAAGCTAATGAGCAGTTATCCAATTTGCAGGCAGAAGGAGAGATGATCATCGCCAAAGCTAAAGAACAGCAGAATGCCATTCTGAAAGAAGCGATGAAAGAAAAGGATAATATTATAGCAGAAGCCCGTCAGAAAGCAAATGACGAAACTCGCAGGCAAATGGAAGAAGCAACTGCACGTATCCGGGAGGAAAAAGAAAAAGCAATCCGCGAAGTTCGTGCCGAAATTACAGACTTGTCTGTTGCTATTGCCGAGAAAGTTTTGCGTGAATCTCTGTCCGCCGAAGGTAAGCAAAAGCAGATGATTGATAAGCTTCTTGACGACGTTTCATTTAGAAAATCATAAATTATGGATATTGGAACACTTTCCTCAAGATACGCCAATGCTCTTTTCTCCCTTGCAACAGACAAAGGCGAGGAAGAAAGAGTTTATAAAGATATAAAAATGCTTGCTGACAGTTTCCTTATGGAAAAGGAATTGCAGACAGCTTTGGATAATCCATTGGTATCGGATGCTGACAAGGAAAAGATATTGATTGCAGCCGGAGGTATTGAGGTGTGCGATTTGTATATCCGTTTTATCCGTTTGGTTCTGCAGCATAAAAGGGAAAGCATTCTGCTTTTCATTGCCCGTTCTTTCATCGAGCAATATCGCAGGGTCAAGAAAATAACTCGAGTCCGTTTCACTACGGCTGTTCCGGTTGACAAGGATATTCAGGAACATCTGCAGAAAAAGCTGAGTGAGGAAACGGGATATACAGTTGAGTTTTCCGGTCGGGTAAATCCAGATTTGATAGGCGGTTTCCAGTTGCAGATTGGAAACTACAGGCTGGACACCAGCTATGCTTCGCAGCTCCGCAGGATAAGAAGCGGACTGCTTGCCGAAATTGAAACAGATAAATAGTGAAAGAATTATGACAGATCAGATAAAAGTTAGTGAAGTTTCGGCTGTTCTTCGTCAGCAGCTTGAAGGCATCAGCACTGATGTAAAGATGGAGGAAGTCGGAACTGTTCTTCAGGTGAGCGACGGTGTGGCTCGTATTTATGGTCTTGACAATGCCGAGGCTAGCGAGTTGCTTCAGTTTGATAATGGCATGGGTGCCATTGTGATGAACCTGGAGGTGGACAATGTCGGTGCCGTTCTTCTTGGTCCTACTGACCATGTTAAAGAAGGCGATACGGTGAAACGTACCGGACGAATTGCTTCTATCAATGTGAGTGAAGGTATGATCGGCAGGGTTATTGATCCTCTGGGAAATCCTATTGACGGAAAAGGTGCTATCATTGGTGAAACTTGCGAAATGCCACTTGAGCGTAAGGCACCGGGTGTTATTTTCCGTCAGCCGGTAAATGAACCGTTACAGACTGGTATAAAGGCTGTTGATGCAATGATTCCTATCGGACGTGGTCAGCGTGAGCTTATAATCGGTGACCGTCAGACTGGAAAGACTTCAATTGCCATAGATACGATAATCAACCAGAGAGGAAACTATGAAGCTGGAAATCCTGTTTATTGCATCTATGTGGCAATCGGTCAGAAAGGTTCAACTGTTGCTGCATTGGTGAACACACTTCAGGAAAAAGGTGCTATGGATTATACTGTTGTTGTTAGTGCAACAGCTTCAGATCCTGCAGCTATGCAGTATTTTGCTCCTTTTGCCGGTGCTGCTATTGGTGAATATTTCCGTGATACTGGCCGTCATGCGCTGGTTGTTTATGATGATTTGTCAAAACAGGCAGTTGCATACCGTGAGGTTTCATTGATTCTTCGCCGTCCGTCAGGCCGTGAAGCTTATCCGGGTGATATTTTCTATTTGCACTCTCGTTTGCTGGAACGTGCTGCTAAGATTATCAATCAGCAAGAAGTTGCTGAGCAGATGAACGACCTTCCGGACAGTCTGAAAGGTAAGGTTCGCGGCGGTGGCTCATTGACAGCATTGCCAATCATCGAAACTCAGGCAGGCGACGTTTCTGCATATATCCCGACAAATGTTATTTCTATCACTGACGGACAGATATTCCTTGAAACAGATTTGTTCAACCAGGGTAATCGTCCGGCTATCAATGTCGGTATATCTGTTTCCCGTGTCGGAGGTAATGCTCAGTTGAAGGCTATGAAGAATGTAGCCGGAACATTGAAGATTGACCAGGCTCAATATCGTGAACTAGAATCATTCTCAAAGTTCGGTGGAGATATGGACCCTGTTACTGCATTCACAATCGACAAGGGACAGAAGAATACACGACTTCTTATCCAGCCGCAATACAGCCCAATGCCGGTAGAGGAACAGATAGCAATACTTTACTGCGGAACAAAGGGTTTGCTGAAAGAGGTTGCGCTGTCGAAAGTGCATGATTTTGAATCGGCTTTCCTTGAAACAATGCGCACTTCACATCAGAAAGATGTATTGGATTTGCTGCATAAGGGAATAATCAACGATGAGATAAAGAAAACGCTGGAAACAGTGGCACGTCAACTGGCAGAATCATATAAGTAACTATGGAAACAAGAAAACAAGGAAACAGGGAGACAAGAAGCTCACTAATCTTGTCAACTCGTTACCTTGTTAACTTATAACATGGTCAACTTTCAAATTCAAAAACTCAAAAACTAAAGAACTAATTCTATGGCTTCCCTTAAGGAGATAAAATTGCGAATAAACTCTGTTCAGAGTACGCAGAAAATTACTTCTGCCATGAAGATGGTTTCTTCTGCCAAATTGCATCATTTCCAGGCTGAGGCAGAACATACTTTGCTTTATTCTGAAAAGCTGACTGGAATATTGAACGGATTGCTCGCTGATTCCGACGATTTGAACACTCCGTTTGCAGAGCAACGCAAGGTCAGCTCAGTTGCGTTGGTCGTATTTTCTTCCAGCAATGGACTTTGTGGTTCCTATAATGCCAATGTATGGAAAGAACTGTTGAATATGATTCGCCGTTATGAGGCTGAAAAAATATCCGTTCGTCTTGTTCCTGTTGGGAAAAAAGTAGCTGATGAATTGCAGCATGCAGGATATGAGATTGATGACAGATTTGTTCATGCAGCCGAAAAACCTTCATATGCCCAAGCTGTTGAAATGGCTGAAGAATTGATAAACCTTTTCATCTCTCATACGGTGGATAAAGTGGAGTTCTTGTATCATCATTTCAAGAACACGGCAACGCAGACTCTTACAACAAAGGTTTTTCTCCCTGTTGTGGTTGAGAATAATACAAACGGTGCTGTGGTTGAAGATTATTTGTTCGAACCATCAATTGAGTATCTCCAGCAGATTCTTTTTCCAAAGCTGCTGAAACTTACCGTATATACGGTTATGCTTGATACCATAACGGCAGAACATGCAGCCAGAATGATGGCTATGCAGGTAGCAAACGACAATGCAAACGATTTGATTCAGCAATTGACATTGCAATATAATAAGAACCGTCAGCAAGTAATCACCAACGAGTTGTTGGATATAATGGGCGGCTCTATGAAATGACAGAAGACAAAAGATTCCGGATATTTATTGTTCCGGATATTTTATATGAAAAAGACGATATGCAAAACCGGTATTGATATCCGTTTTTGTGTATCGTCTTTTTTATCTTTATCTTTGTGAGGATTTCACTACTAGTGAATACTTTTATGTGTTTTCTTCATAATAAAATCAAGAAATGACGGATATTCCACAAATAGAAATAGAAGCGTTGACTGCGGAAATATTTTCCCGAGACAGCTATTTGAATGATTTGACAGTTGCTGATATCGAAGGTAAAGCTCTTGTTGAAAGGATAAATAATATTGATGTATTCCGATTGAATGCATTGGTTGTGCTGTTGGTTTTTGAAGGTTCAATGGATCTTGATATAGATTATACCAGTTATACTCTTGAGTCTAATGCATTCCTGACAATAATGCCTACGCACGTTTTGAAATTCAAAAGTGCATCGGAATCATTGAGAGCTAGAATGCTGATAGTTTCACGTCCGTTTATGGAGCAGACATTTCCATCAAAGCGTTCGTCGAATATTCATTATATGAAAATACGAAAGAATCCAAGTGTACAGCTACAACCGAAAGATTTGTTCTTTTTGGATAAACGTATGCAAAGGATAAGAGAAAAAATACGTTGCAGGACACATTTCCTGCAACGCGATCTTCTGCAAAATAATTTGTTGGAATTCTTTATTGAAGTTGCAAATATAATGATATGCCGCGGCGAATTTCTTTCTCCTACAACATTGAGCAGAAAGGAAGAATTGCTAGACAAATTCCTGCAGCTCCTTTTTGAAAACTGCAAGAAAGAACACGGAGTTACGTTCTATGCCGATAAACTTTTCATCACTCCGCAGTATTTGTCTCTGGTACTTAAGGAAATGACCGGTAAATCAGCCAATAAGTGGATTGACGAATCTCTTATCGTTGAGGCAAAGATTCTTCTTAAAACTCCTGATATAACAGTTCAGCGCGTAGCCGACTTGCTTAACTTTTCTGATCAGTCAACATTCGGTAAGTTTTTCAAGAAGCATGTCGGACTTTCTCCAATGGAGTTCAGGAAATCCTGACTCCATGTTTTTCTGGAGTAAAATCCGTCAGTCTATTTGGATATAATCTCTTTTACGGAACTTATACCAGTTTATAAATTCAGTT
This sequence comes from Parabacteroides sp. KHUB-01, assembly GCF_056640935.1. Lineage (NCBI taxonomy): Bacteria > Pseudomonadati > Bacteroidota > Bacteroidia > Bacteroidales > Tannerellaceae > Parabacteroides > Parabacteroides sp. KHUB-01. Next base: position 3,134,211 of record NZ_CM153256.1, read on the forward strand.
ACTCCGTATATCATTATCGCAATACCGAAGATAACAAATGTATTTGCTGCTATTGATGCAGGGTTATATATAATCATACATCCGGTTACCAAAATCAACGTTGGCAGAATATAGAATGAAACAGGAACTGAACTCCAGTTTCGTGCCTTAGCCAATGTAATTATCTGCTGAATACCTGCAATTATAAGAACTGCTCCGAGAAGATACATCATAATATTGACAAAAAATCCAGGCATAATAACAAGCCATCCGCCCAAAAGCAAGCTGCCTATTCCGTCGATAGGGAAAAATTTCTTACGTCCATTATTCTGTAATTCGTCATAAGTGAAATAGTTTATAAACGAGATAATACCAGGTATGATGAAAAATATACCGATTAGCATTACCAAATAATGAATTACAGATTCCGGCCATAAAATAAGAACCAAGCCAAGAATAACAGCTAGTATACTGCGTAGCACAGAGTTGTTGAATCGTTTCATAAATAGTTTGTTTTTAATTGTCTTACACTAAAAAATAATATAAACGGCAAAGCTTGAGATAATAGGTTAGTTTTCACCACAAGTCATTGTCTTTTTATCGTATTAATAACAAAGTTTGAGAATTGTTTGTTCAAAATAATTCATGTTATTCCACTTTTGTTTTCATGTGCTTTATTTCTGTAAAGTTTTTTACTCTTATCAATTTGTTTATTAAGCTTTTCTGTTTTTAGGTTGAATAACTTTCAAAACTTGTATTCGTAATTATATATTCTTACATTAGTGTCCCGTTAAAATCGGGACAAATTAATATTAATCGAACAATCCCGAAATAAGGGAAGAATTGAGTTCTTTGATATCGTTGAAATTAGTCTTCTCAAACAGTTCTCTAATACATGTTTTGTCCGTAAGAGAAATGCTTAGAATTTGTAAAACTTCATATGTTGACCGTTCCAGTTTCATGTCATGTTGAACTATAGCAACAAGGCAATAGCTAATAATGGCAGTACTGATTTGGATTCGGACAGCGTTTTCCGTAGTACCCCAAAACTTCTTAATTCTGAGGTGCTGCTTTAGCCATTTGAAGAACAGCTCAACCTGCCAACGGTTTTTATACAGTTCGGCGATTTCAAGTGAAGTAAGATGAAAAGCATTGGTTAGAAAGACGAACTCTCTATCCTGATCTTCGTCTCTGTACTTCACTAATCGCAAGCGCTTCGGATACTTCAACTGAGTGATTATGTCAGTAAGTTCTATTATTGAATCGGTAAGTACATTATTTGGCAATCTGCGTCTCCATCGGATACATTTAAACTGTAGATTCTTTTTGGCTCTCACCACAAAGAAAGACTCGTGCAAATGTATTTTGTAGAGTTCTTTGAAGGCATTGTAACCGCGATCAAATACATAGTAAGAGCCTGATTCATAAGGAATATACTTCATAACTTTTGAATCGTGTACAGATGCTGTAGAGATGTGGAAGTATGCTGGAACTTTTGCTTCCAAGTCATACAACACATGAGCTTTTACACCACCTTTCTTCTTACGAAATTTGGCCCACCAGAAGATTGACAGACATAAAGGTATTGTCGTAGAATCGAAGGCATATACATGCCCTTTCAACTTAAAAATATCTGCTACCTGCTTCTTCCGAGCCTGATCCATCATAAAGAATGCAAAGTCTTCAAATATGCGATAATCCCGCTTTTGGTTGGCTGAAGCAAATGTCGTTTTAGTAATAGGATTTCTCCCCATTCCAAGATGATAACATTTGCTATGATGCGCTTCCAGTGCAACGACTACATCGCGTAAACTTTCACGATTGCTAAGCTGACCAAACATCAATGCAAGAAGTTGATTCCAGCACGTGAATGATTTAACATACCGATTGCCATTATATTTGTCAACCAAGTGACGAAACTTATCTTTATCGAGAAATTCAATCAACTGGGCGAAGACATATTTGTTTTTGTTCATATGCAGTCAATCTTAATAGACTACAAAGTAGCAAATTCAAATCGTCGCACCATAAAAATGCTTGTAAAAGACTTTATTTCAACTATTTCAAAGACCGATTCCCATTTTTAACGGGACAGTAGTGATATTCTTAAAACTAAGCTTTAGTTTTTATAAATTGAGCTTTAGTTTATATAAACCAAGACTAAGTTTTTAAAAACTAAGTCTCAGTTTTAAGAATGCTTAAGCACTTTAGTGGTTAATTCCGGTAAATATTCGAGCTGAAAACTAATTGTCATACATTTTCATATGTTTGTAACATGGAGATAAGGCTTTTTGACTTTGTTAACTTGTGCCATATGCCTTTTCGACTTTATTTATGATTTATTTTGTATTGTGCGAAATGCGTAAATTTGTGTCTGAAAACCTAAGTGTTTGGTATATAATATGTAATGAATATAATTATATTTTGTGTTTGATAACATATGTTTAGAACATACTTTGTTTTTTAACTCTTTGATTGGCAAACCTTAAGAACAGAAAAGAATATACAGCTTGAGAAAATAACTGAAAATCTATTTGCTTTTTTAGTTTGTTAGTTTTACTTTTGATACAAAATAACATAAGTTTCAAAGACGAAGCATATTAAGGCGAATTTAAACATAAATGTCGGGTTGTGTAATCTAAGAAAGTGCTGCTTGAATATTTATTGAAAAACACGTTCTTATTTTGAAAAACACGTTCTTATCATATTATTCCTGTTGAAACTTGTGTGTTTTGAAACAAATGAAAAACTTAAAAACCAAATAATCGTATGAGTTATCTTAAATTTGACAAAACAGTAATGATAAATTTGGAAGAGTCTTTAACCCGTGAAGTGTTGAGAACAAATAGGTTAGGGGCTTATCATAGCAGTACTGTTGTTGATTGCAATACAAGGAAATACCACGGTTTGCTTGTAATGCCGGTACCAACCCTGGATGATGACAACCATGTCTTATTATCTTCATTGGATGAAACAGTTATTCAGCACGGTGCAGAATTTAACCTTGGACTTCACAAATATGGTGAAAACAACTTTAGTCCAAAAGGTCATAAATATATCAGAGAATATTCTTGTGATACAGTGCCAAGAACAGTATATCGCGTAGGCGGTGTGATTTTCTCAAAAGAAAAAGTATTCTCTACGTTTGAGAATCGTCTGATGATTAAATATACACTTGAAGACGCTCATTCTGCTACAACATTGCGTTTCCGTCCGTTTCTGGCTTTCAGGAATGTAAAGGACCTTACTTATGCAAATGATTCAGTAAATCAGAATTATACAGAGGTTCCGGGTGGTATAAAAACTTGTATGTATGCAGGTTATCCGGATTTGTTCATGCAGTTCAGCAAAAAGCCTAAATTTGTTTTTGACCCTAAATGGTATTACGGAATAGAATATCCGAAAGAACAGGAAAGAGGTTATCCTTATAAGGAAGATTTGTATGTTCCTGGATATTTTGAAATTCCAATCAAGAAAGGTGAGTCTATTATATTCAGTGCCGGAGACAGCCAGGTGGCTACTACACGCCTGAAATCTTTATATGAAGCAGAGATTCAATCACGTACACCTCGAACAAGTTTCTTTAATTGCTTGAAAAATTCAGCTCAGCAATTCTATTTCCGTCCTAAAAAACAGGACGCATATTTATTGGCTGGTTATCCTTGGTTTAAGGTAAGAGCAAGAGACTTGTTTATTTCTACTCCAGGATGTACTTTGTCAATAGGCGATCCTGTCCGTTTTGAAAAGATTATGGCAACAGCAATTCCTGCGTTGACAGCCTTTATGGAAGACGGTTCGCAAGATGCTGTTATCACAGAAATTGAACATCCAGATATTCTGCTTTGGGCAATATGGGCAATACAACAGTATGCAAAGAAAGAAGGTGTTGAAAAGACTAAAGAATTATATTCAGATTTTCTGACAGAAGCGTTGACTTATATCATCAGCCAGAAACATCCTAATTTGAAAGTTATGGATAGCGGACTTGTTTATTCCGAAGGACGCGACAAGGCTATAACATGGATGAATTCGGTAGTTGATGGAAAACCTGTTGTTCCACGTTTAGGTTATATTGTGGAATTCAATGCGTTGTGGTATAATGTTTTGTGCTTCTACAAAGAACTTCAGATCGAGTCAACTATAAGATCAAAGGTTGAAAGTCTGATAAAAGATATAGATGTGTCATTCCCGAATACATTTATAAATGGATACAACTATTTGTTCGATTATGTGAACGGTTCATTTGTTGACTGGAGTGTACGTCCTAATATGATTTTTGCGGTTGCACTTCCTTATTCACCTCTGACAAGAATGCAGCGCCGTGCAGTTCTTGATATCGTAACCAAAGAGTTGCTGACACCTAAGGGAATCCGTTCGTTGAGCCCTAAGAGCGAAGGCTATCGTCCGTATTGCAGCGGTCCGCAGCGCGAAAGAGACCTTGCTTATCATCAGGGAACAGCTTGGCCTTGGTTGCTTGGTGCATATTTGGAAGCTTATTTGCGAGTTTTTGGAAAATCAGGTGTGGCTTTTGCTGAACGTATGCTTATCAGTATGGAAGACGAAATGTCTAAACATTGTATAGGAACTATTGCGGAAATATTTGACGGTAATCCTCCGTTCACAGGCCGTGGAGCCATTTCGTATGCGATGAATGTGGCAGCTATACTTCGCATATTGGATATTTTAGATATGTATAACGCCGAATAAACTATGTACTATATATGAAAGCATTAATGTTTGGATGGGAGTTTCCTCCTCATATCCTTGGAGGATTGGGAACTGCCAGTTACGGTTTGACTAAAGGTATGGCTCTACAGCCGGATATGGATATTACATTCTGTATTCCAAAGCCATGGGGTGATGAGGATCAGAGTTTCTTGAAGATAATAGGAGTTAACAATGTTCCTATTGTATGGCGTGATGTGAATTATGATTTCGTAAAAGAGCGCCTGGGCAAATATATGGATCCTCAATTATATTTTGATTTCAGGAACAATATTTATGCGGATTTCTCATATCGCTATGTAAATGATTTGGGATGTCTTGAATTCTCTGGCCGTTATCCTGATAACTTGCTGGAAGAGATAAACAACTATTCAATTGTTGCGGGTGTGATTGCAAGAACTATTCCTTGCGATGTGATTCACGCTCACGACTGGCTGACATATCCTGCAGGAATACATGCAAAACAGGTTACTGGAAAACCTCTTGTAATCCATGTTCATGCAACTGACTATGACAGAAGCCGCGGTAATGTTAATCCTGATGTATATGCCATAGAGAAGAATGGTATGGATAATGCTGACCATATCATCACTGTAAGTAATCTTACACGCCAGACTGTTATTGAGAAATATCATCAAGATCCTGCTAAAGTTACAACTGTTCACAATGCAGTTGAGCCTTTGAGCCCGGAAATCCTGGCAATTCAGGACAAGAAAGGTGTGAACGATAAAGTCATTACTTTCCTTGGACGTATAACAATGCAGAAAGGACCGGAATATTTCGTTGAGGCTGCTGCTAAGGTTTTGGCTAAAGCTCCGAATGCACGCTTCGTAATGGCCGGAAGTGGTGATATGATGAACCAGATGATTCGCCTTGCTGCTTCCAGAAACATTTCGGACAGATTCCATTTCACAGGCTTTATGAAAGGAAAACAGGTTTATGAAGTTTTGAAAGCCAGTGATGTGTATGTGATGCCTTCTGTTTCTGAACCTTTCGGTATTTCACCGTTGGAAGCTATGCAATGTGGAGTTCCGACTATTATATCAAAACAATCAGGATGTGCTGAGATTCTCGATTATGCAATCAAGGTGGATTATTGGGATATTGAAGCTCTTGCTGATGCAATGTATTCAATCATAACTTATCCGGCTATGCATGAATTCCTGAAAGTTGAAGGAAAACGTGAAGTGGATAATATTAAATGGGAATATGCCGGACAGAAGGTTCGCCGTATTTATGATATGGTAATGCACAAATAGTTTTTGTGCGAAATAGTCAAAATAACAGTATAAATTTAAAAAAAAGACATACAATTATGAAAACAATCTGTTTTTACTTTCAGATACATCAACCGTTTCGCTTGAAAAGATACCGTTTCTTCGATATAGGTAATGACCATTATTATTATGATGATTTCCAGAATGAAGAAATTATTCGCCGTATAGCTGAAAAATGCTATTTGCCGGCAAACAGAACAATTTTGGAAATGATTAAAAACAGTGGTGGTAAGTTTAAGGTGGCTTTCTCAATTTCAGGTGTTGCTCTTGAACAAATGGAGATTTATACTCCAGAGGTAATTGATAGTTTCAAGGAACTTGCTGCTACAGGTAATATTGAGTTCCTTTCAGAAACTTATGCACATTCATTGTCTTCATTGGGTGATATCGATGAATTCAAACATCAGGTGAAGAAACAGGAAGATAAGATATATACTCTTTTCGGTGTTAAACCTAAAGTTTTCCGCAACACTGAGCTTATTTATTCTGACGATATTTCAGAAGCAGTTTATGAAATGGGCTATAGAGGAATGTTGACTGAAGGTGCAAAACATATTCTTGGTTGGAAGAGCCCTAACTATATGTATGCATCATGCGTAAGACCTGATTTACATTTGTTGCTTAAGAACGATAAATTCAGTGAAGACCTTTCTGAAAGATTTACAGACTACAGCTGGAATGAATATCCATTGACTGCTGATAAATTCATCTCATGGATTGCTTCAACTCCGGAATCAGAACAGGTTATAAATCTGTTTATGAATTATGAAGTTCTTGGTTCTTTGCATAGTGCTTCTTCAGGAATCTTTGATTTCTTCAAGGCTTTGCCTCAGTATGCTGCTGAAAAGAATATCGGATTCTCAACTCCTTCTGAGATTTTCAAATTGATGAAACCGGTGGATTGTTTGTCAGTTCCATATCCAATGTCTTGGGTAGATGAAGAAAGAGATACAAGCTCATGGTTGGGTAATGTTCTTCAGCAGGAAGCATTCCGCAAGATTTGTGAGATTGGTGAACGTGTTCGTATGTGTGAACCTCGCCGTATTCGTCAGGACTGGTATTATCTTCAGAGCAGTGACCACTTCTATTATATGAGCACTAAGCATATGGGACAGAAAGGTTTTAGTCCTTATGATAATCCATATGATGCTTTCAATAATTATATGAATGTGTTGTCTGACTTTATTGTTCGTGTTAAAGCTCAGTTCCCTGAAACTATTGAAAACGAAGAGTTGAACTCTTTGTTGGCAACAATTAAGAACCAGGGAGAAGAAATTGAAGCATTACAGAAAGAACTGGATAAGGTTAAGAAAAGACAGTCAAAAAAAGAAAGTAAATAATTTTAAGTTTTTAAATAATAGGGAATAAATATTTCCAGGATTGAACGAAGGGACTATTCCGATGATATTAATTCGGGATTGTCCCTTCTTTGTTTTCTTGTTTATTTGTTATTTGAAACATTAAATATTGGCATTTGGTAAAAAACTATTGATTTTTTGGAACTTATTTCCTGTCAGTTTTGCATAAGAGAAAAATATTATTTATGTTTGTGTATATATTACATTTATAAATCTGATATTTATGAAAAAAGTATTTTTGAGTTTAGCATTATTTACCACATTGTCAGTCTGTGCACAGACTCAAGTATCTGTAACTCTTCATACAGAAGAAGCTACACAGAAAATCAATAAAGAAATATACGGTCAGTTCGCCGAACATCTTGGAAGTTGTATTTATGGTGGACTTTGGGTTGGACCAGAATCGGACATACCAAATCAGGACGGATATAGAACCGATGTTCTTGAAGCCTTGAAAAAACTAAAGGTTCCTGTGCTGAGATGGCCAGGAGGATGTTTTGCCGATGAATATCACTGGATGGACGGAATAGGTCCGAAAGAAAACCGTCCAAAGATGGTGAACAATAATTGGGGCGGAACAGTGGAAGATAACAGTTTCGGAACTCATGAGTTCCTGAATTTATGTGAGTTGTTGGGCTGTGAGCCTTATATTAGTGGAAACGTAGGAAGTGGAAGCGTTGAGGAATTGGCAAAATGGGTTGAATATATGACTGCTGAACAGGGAAGTCCTATGGCAAAACTTCGTAAAGAAAACGGACGTGAAAAACCATGGAAAGTCAAATATCTAGGTGTCGGTAATGAAAGCTGGGGTTGCGGAGGAAGTATGCGCCCGGAATATTATTCTGATTTATACAGAAGATATTCAACATATTGCAGAAATTATAATGGAAACCGACTTTATAAAATAGCTAGTGGTGCTAGTGATTATGACTACAACTGGACTGAGGTACTGATGAAGAATATCGGAGGCAGAATGGATGGTATATCTCTTCATTATTATACTGTTACAGGCTGGCAGGGTAGTAAAGGTGCTGCAACAGTTTTTTCTCCTGATGATTATTACTGGACAATGGGAAAATGTCTGGAAATCGAGGACGTAATCAAACGTCATATATCTATAATGGATAAATATGACCCAAACAAGAATATAGATTTGCTTGTTGACGAATGGGGAACATGGTGGGATGAAGAACCTGGAACGACACCGGGACACTTGTTCCAGCAGAATACAATGCGTGATGCTTTTGTGGCTGCATTGACCCTGAATATATTCCATAAATATGTTGACCGTATAAAAATGGCTAACATTGCTCAGATCGTAAATGTTCTGCAGTCAATGATACTTACTGATGGACCAAAGATGGTTCTTACACCAACTTATCATGTGTTTGAAATGTATAATGTTCATCAAGATGCAACATATATTCCTTTGGATATAGAATGTGAACGTAAAGTTGTGCGTGATGACAGAATAGTTCCAATGCTTAGCGCAACTGCATCGAAAGATAAATACGGATTGGTTCATATTTCATTGGCTAATGTGAATCTTGAAGAATCTCAGACTGTATCAATAGATTTGGATGGTATAAAGAACAAAGCTGTTACAGGCAGAATCTTGGTCTCAGAAAAGATAGATGATTATAATTCATTTGAGAATCCGGATAAAGTAAAACCTGTAGCTTTCAAGGATTGCAAGATTTCCGGAGGAAAGCTGGTTGTGAATGTTCCGGCTCAATCTATTGTAGCTCTTGAGTTGAAATAAAATTGTTGTTTCATTTTAAATGTAAATTATGAAAAAGACTTTTTGGATATCTTTGGCTGCATTGTTTTCAACATCGTTTGCTTATGCCGGAGATGTAAATAATATTGTATTGAAAGCCAATAAAATCGGGGCTGAGATAAAGCCAACGATGTACGGACATTTCTTTGAGGATATAAATTTCGGCGCTGACGGTGGTCTTTATGCTGAATTGGTGAAAAACCGCTCGTTTGAGTTCCCTCAGAATTTTATGGGATGGAATGTTTTTGGTAACGTCAAACTTATGAACGATGGTCCGTTTGAAAGAAATCCACATTATGTGAGATTGGGAAATTCCGGACATAGCCAAAAACATACAGGTTTGGAGAATGAAGGCTTTTTCGGAATCGGGCTTAAGGAAAACGCTAAATACCGTTTTTCTGTTTGGGCCAGAGGTAATGGGCAGAGTATAAGAGTGGAGCTTATTGATAATGACTCCATGGCTGAAACTCAAGTTCTGGTGTCTTCCAATTTGGATATTAATTCGTCAGAATGGACAAAATATGAGTTGGAGATGGTTTCTCCTGTTACTATAGACAAAGCTCATCTGAGAATATTTCTTACATCGGACGGTAATGTTGATTTGGAACATATATCATTATTCCCGGTTGATACTTGGAAAGGACACAAAAATGGATTAAGAAAAGATTTGGTGCAAGCATTGGCTGATACCAAACCTGGAGTGTTCCGTTTCCCGGGCGGATGTATTGTTGAGGGAACAGATTTGGATACAAGATATAGCTGGAAAAACTCAGTAGGTCCGGTTGAGAATCGTCCTTGCAACGAAAACAGATGGCATTATACTTTCCCTCACCGCTTTTTCCCTGATTATTTCCAAAGTTATGGAATGGGATTTTATGAGATGTTCCTTTTGTCTGAAGAGATAGGAGCAGAACCTCTGCCTGTGTTGAGTTGCGGTTTGGCTTGTCAGTTCCAGAATGATGGCGAAGAAGCTCATGCCAAGTTGGATGAGTTGGATCCGTTCATACAAGATGCTTTGGATTTGATAGAGTTTGCTAATGGTGATGCGGCTACAACTAAGTGGGGAAAACTTCGTGCAGAAATGGGGCATCCGGAATCATTTGATTTGAAATTTATAGCTATTGGAAACGAACAATGGGGTGATTTATATACCAAGCGTCTGGAACCATTTGTTAAGGCTATCAGAAAAGTATATCCAGATATTCAGATTATAGGTTCGTCCGGACCAAATTCGGAAGGAAAAGATTTTGAATATTTATGGCCGGAAATGAAAAGAATTAAGGTAGATTTGGTTGATGAACATTTTTATCGTCCAGAAAAATGGTTCTTGGCTGAAGGAAATCGTTATGATAATTATGACAGAAAAGGACCGAAAGTGTTTGCCGGAGAATATGCTTGCCATGGAGCAAATGGCAAAAAATGGAATCATTTTCATGCCTCATTGCTTGAAGCTGCTTTTATGACCGGACTTGAGAGAAATGCAGATGTAGTTCACATGGCTACTTATGCACCGCTACTTGCACATGTGGAAGGATGGCAGTGGCGTCCGGATTTGATTTGGTTTGACAATCTTAGAGTTGTACGTTCATGCAGTTATTATGTTCAGCAACTTTATGGAAATAATAAAGGTACAAATGTTGTTCCTTTGCTAATGAATGATAAGCCTGTTGCTGGTAATTCTGATCAGAATGGTTTGTTTGCAAGTGCTGTATGGGATAATAATACAGAGGAATATATCGTGAAAATAGCAAATACTTCATCACAGCCTCAAAGTGTTAAATTGGATTTTGAAGGGCTTAAAAAGAAGAAATTATCTAATAGAGTAGAAGTAGTCACTCTTCATTCAGATGATATATATCTGGATAATACATTGGATAAACCTTCACAGATTGTTCCACAGAATTCATCCCTGAATATGGGAGATAAAGGTTTTGAAACAGATATTCCTGCTTATACATTTACGGTATATAAGTTTAAATGTGAGAAGAAATAGCAAAGGCTGTAAAGCTGTTTGTTTATTATGTGTTTCCTTTATTTTGTCCGAAGCTGATTTACTTGGCTTCGGACAAGTTTTGTGAGAAACTTAATTTATTATTTATATTATGGAGTATTAGGTGTTTAAGAAAATATAGATTTATTACAGCGTAAAAAATCCGAGGAAAAATTTGCATTTAATGAAAATGTTTATACCTTTGCACCCGCAATACGGAACTAGCTCAGTTGGTAGAGCACTGGTCTCCAAAACCAGGTGTCGGGAGTTCGAGCCTCTCGTTCCGTGCAGAGAGGGAGTCTTTTCGGATTTTATTATTCGAAAAGACTTTTTTTATATACTTATGTCTCATAATAGAAAAAGAGAAAAGCTGATTTTTTATTGAAAAAGGGAAATAAAATCTTTTATATTTATGATTTTCTCACCTTTTTTGCTTTTCTTTGCGGAAAATATTAAATGACGTGAATCTTATAATTGAACAAGGAAACACATCAACAAAAGTTGCCATTTATAAGCAGGGTTGCATGGAAGAATATTTCATGTATAAACGTATAAGTATTGATGAGATTGCAGCTTTGCTTGAGTCGTATAGTTGTACGTGCGGTATATTGTCAACAGTTATAGATATTGATGAAGAGCTTGTGTCTTATTTGCAAGCGCATTTGACGCATTTTATTTTTCTGGACGAATCCGTTAAATTGCCGGTACAGATAGAATATGATACACCTCAAACTTTAGGTAAAGACAGAATTGCTGCTGTTGTAGGAGCAAATTATCTTATGCCTGGAAAAGATTTGTTGGTTATCGATGCTGGAACAGCAATAACATATGAGCTGGTAGAGTCTACAGGTGTTTACAAAGGTGGAAATATATCACCAGGTATGACTACCCGTTTCAGGGCTCTTAACTGTTTTACAAAAAAACTACCTTTGGTACAGGAAGAAAACGAAGTTCCATTGATAGGAACTAGTACAATATCTGCCATACAGGCTGGAGTTGTCAATGGTATAGTTTTTGAAATGGATGGATATATTGACAGTTTGAGAAAGATATATCCTGAACTTTTGGTTTTTTTAACAGGCGGGCATTCTTTTTATTTTGAAAGCCGACTAAAAAACACCATCTTTGCAGATATTAATTTAGTGTTGACAGGATTAAATAGAATCTTAGAGTATAATGTTGAAGTGTAATAAATTAATAATAGTTGCATTATTGCTTCTTGTACAGTTGGGTGTAACAGCTCAAAATAATACAAATTCGCCATATACACGTTTCGGATATGGAAATTTGGCAGATCATTCATTTGGTGCGAACCGTTCTATGGGAGGCGTAGGTATTGCTTTACGTGACCCATCTCAGATAAATCCTATGAATCCGGCTTCATATAGCTGTATGGATTCAATGACTTTTTTGTTTGATTTTGGAGCTGGATTGCAATTGGCTAAATTCAGTGATGGAGCAAATAAAGATAATAAGCTGAACGGTAATTTGGAGTATTTTGCAATGCAGTTCCCAATTGCGCGTTGGCTGGCAATGAGTATAGGTGTAAAACCATATTCTTTTGTCGGTTACAGTTATGGTGCTGTTGAAACAATCGGAGATACAAAATATGCCAACACATATAGTGGAGAGGGCGGATTAAACGATTTGTATGCAGGATTGTCTATAGATATATGGAAAAAAAGATTGGCAATAGGTGCAAATGTTGGCTATTTGTTTGGTGATATTACCCATAGTCAGAATTTGACATTTAGTGATGATGCATCATCTGCATATACCACTAGCCGAAGCCAGTCTATGGATGTCAGAGATTTGAAGTTGGATTTTGGTGTTCAATATACTCATCCTATAAGTGCTACAGAAAGTATAACTTTAGGTTTGACTTATTCGCCATCAAACAGACTGAATTCAACATCCTATGATTCATTCCAACGTTATTCAAGTTCGAGCGGAACTTTGATTGAGTCAAAAGTTGATACATTGAAAGGAGTGGCATCAGACTTGCCTGAAACATACGGAGTAGGTTTGTCTTATACAAAAAAGAATAAGTTGACAGTTGCGGCTGATTTCTTATATGAAACATGGGACAAATGCTCGTATTTGGGACAGAACGATGCTTTCAACAATAGAATGCGTATTGCTGCTGGAGTTGAATATATACCGGCATATAATAAAAAACTGTATTTTAACCGTATTAAATATCGTGCTGGAGTTCATTACTCTAACTCTTATTTGAATGTGAATATGACAGATGGAGGTGTAGCCAAAAACTATGGATATAAAGAATATGGTGCTACCGTTGGTTTTGGCTTTCCGTTGGTTGACAACCGTTCTTATTTGAATTTTGGAGTTGAATATGTTAATGTAAAACCAGAACATCCATCAATGATCTCGGAACAGTATTTTCGCTTTTCCGTTAGTTATGCATTTAATGAATTCTGGTTCTTTAAACGAAAAGTGGATTAAAACAAATAGTTAACTTTAATAAGTAAGTAAAATATGAGAATCAAGGTATTACTACTAGCACTTGGCTGTACAATGGGAACATTGGGGGCTTATGCACAAAAAGGTGTCGATAATGGAACCCAATTTGGTTCTGGTGAAGACAGCGTTCGTTGTATCACAAATATCAGCTTGTTTGTACCATATGCAAAAGCTGGTAATTTCAAAGATGCACATGATTTTTGGAAAATAGCTTATGATGAATGTCCTGCTGCAACAAAGGATATTTATTTGTATGGCGTTCGTATTGTAGGTTGGCAGATCGAAAATGAAAAAGATGCTGCTAAAAAGGCAGAGCTTGTTAACAAGTTGATGGAAGTTTATGACAAGCGTGTTAAATATTTCGGTTCTGACAAACGTTATGGAAAAGACTGGATTGTAGCAAGAAAAGCTCAGGATTATATCCAGTATATGGGAAGTAATGTTGATGCAAATAAGCTTTATGGCTGGTTAAAAGAAATCGTAGACGAATTTGGAAATAATACTGATGCTTTGGGCGTTAACTTGTTTACTTATGCTTCTTTGCTTAAAATGCAGGCTGATGCTAACTTTAAAGATCAGTATATTCAGGATTATTTGAAAGCTGCTTCAGTTTTGGACGCTCAGTTGAAAGCTGCTCAGGCTGCAAACAACCAGAAAGAAGTTAAGACTGTTCAAGCTTATATTTCAAGTGTAGAAAACAATTTTGCTAATAGTGGAGCTGCTGACTGTGAAACTTTGCAGAATGTTTATGCATCTAAAGTTGAAGAAAACAAATCTAACTTGGATTTCTTGAAACAGACAATTGCTTTGTTGCGTCGTTCTCGTTGTCAGGAAGCTGAAGTTTATTTCACTGCTTCTGGTTATGCTCATGCTATTGAGCCTACTGCAGAATCAGCTGTTGGTTTGGCTAAGCAGGCTGTTAAAAAGCAGGATTATGAAACAGCAATCAAATTCTTCGAAGAAGCTGTTTCTTTGGAAGCTGATCCAGTTGAAAAAGCAAATGATTATTATATGATTGCTTTGCTTACTTTTGAACAGAACAGCTATTCAAAAGCTAGAGAATATTGCCGCAAGGCTATTGCTGAAAATGCAAATTATGGTGCGCCATATTTGTTGATTGGTAAGATGTATGCTGCTACTGCTAAGTCTGTATATCCAAGTGATGGTGTTATGGCACGTGCCGTTTACTATGCTGCAATCGACAAGTTCAGCAAAGCAAAACAGGTTGATGAATCTTGTACTGAAGAAGCTAATCAGTTGATTAGTTCATATAGCGCTCACTTGCCTTCAAATGAAGAAGTCTTCATGCACCCAGATTTGGAAAAAGGTAAAGCTGTTACAATCGGTGGATGGATTGGTGAAAGCACTATCGTAAGATAATATTTTATTATGGCAAATACGCGTTTTCTTAGTAAAACGAAAAGAAATGGCATAACAACGACCGGTATGGTTGTTGTTATGCTTCTTCTTTTATTGACTATCGCTTGCAGTTCGGAGAAAAAAGAAATTGTAGATGTAGTTTTCGATCCTGAAAAAACTTATACGATGAAAGCAACGGAAGTCAATTCCCTTGTTTCTGATTCAGGGTTGACTCGTTACAGACTGAATGCAAAAGAATGGTTGGTTTTTGATAAAGCAAAAGATCCTTATTGGTATTTTCCTGAAGGTATTTATGTGGAAAAGTTTGATACGTTGTTTCAGACAGAAGCAAGTATAAAGGCTGACACTGCATTTTATTTCAGTAAACGTGAGCTTTGGCGTTTGGTTGGTAATGTTAAAGTGGAAAGTTTACAGGGTGAGAAATTTGATACTTCGGAATTATTTTGGAACCAGAAAGAAGGAAAGGTCTATTCAGATAAATATATAAGGATTGAACAGGAAGATAAAATAATAACTGGTGTAGGTTTTGAATCTAACCAGGAAATGACACAGTATAAAATATTTAATTCAAAAGGAACATTTCCCGTTTCAGAATCTAAGGCATCCGAAAATACTGTTGAAGCTGATTCTTTGCAGAATGTTTCAAGTATAAAATAATAAAAAGAGTAAGTGGATATTTATATATACATATTAATATCATTGGCTTTTTCTGCATTCTTTTCCGGAATAGAGATAGCTTATGTTTCGGCCAGTAAATTTCGTCATGAATTGGATAAGAACGGCAATACTATTATAACAAGAATACTGGATATCTTTTATAATAATCCGAACCAGTTCATTTCAACAATGCTAGTCGGAAATAATATAGCATTGGTAATATATGGTTTGCAGATGGCGGAGTTGTTGGAACCATTCTTTCTGACTTATACTGATAATTATGCGTTGGTTGTTATTATGCAGACAATCAGTTCTACAATACTAATTCTATTTGCCGGCGAATTTGTTCCTAAAACAGTATTCAGAATAAGTCCTAATTTTTCTCTTAAGATATTTGCTCTACCTCTTTTTATTATATATATAGTATTGTTTCCTATTTCCAAGTTAGCTTCTATATTGTCAAATCTAATTTTATTGCTGACAGGAAACAAACTTTTTACGGATCAGAAAGTATCTTCTTTGACCAAAGTAGATTTGGACTATTTCTTGCAGCAACGTCTTGAGGAAGCTCCAGAGGATTCGGAAATAGAAACTGAAGTGAAGATGTTTCAAAACGCTTTGGAATTCTCAAATGTACGTTTAAGAGATTGTATAGTTCCGCGGAATGAAATAGTAGCTTGTGAATATGGAGATTCATTACAGGAACTGAAAAATAAATTTATAGAAACAGGATTGTCAAAGGTTCTTATATATAAGGATAATATTGACAATATAATAGGATATATTCATTCATCGGAGTTGTTTTTTAACCCGAAAGATTGGACAACAAGGATACGAGAGGTCCTTTTGGTACCGGAAACTATGGCGGCAAACAAGCTAATGCGTCAATTGATGCAGGAAAAGAAAGGTGTTGCTATAGTGGTTGATGAATTTGGTGGTATATCAGGAATGCTTACATTGGAAGATTTAGTTGAAGAAATCTTCGGTGATATTGAAGATGAGCATGATGTAAAAACATATGTTGCCCGCAAGATATCTGAGAAAGAATATCTTCTTTCTGGTAGAGTTGAAATAGATTCTTTGAATGAAAAATTTGATTTGGACCTTCCAGAGTCCGATGAGTTTGTAACAGTTGCAGGCTATATACTTCATCATTATCAGAATTTCCCAAAAGTTAATGAGACAATAGTAATAGACAAGTATTCTTTTAAAATAATAAGAATGACATCAACAAAAATCGATCTTGTGCGTATGAAAATCGCTGATTGATTAAAAAATAATGATAAAATGATGTATCGTTTTTATTTTTTCGTATCTTCGTGCTCTTAAATGAAAATAGCAAATATAAACTTAAAAAATAGAAAAACAATAAATGGCTACACTTGAAAAAATTAGAAACAAAGCAGGTCTGCTGGTCCTTGTAGTGGGATTGGCATTATTCGCTTTTATCATTGGAGACTTTTTAAACTCCGGTTCAACTTATTTCAGACAGTCACAGGAAAAAATTGCTGAAATTAATGGTGAAGTTATTAACTATCAGGAATATCAGCAGAGAATTGACGATATGTCTGAAGTATATAAAATGCAGACAGGTTCTTCTAGTTTACCAGAAGAATATATGACACAGATTCGTCAGTCTGTTTTTGATAACATGGTACAGGAAATCGTATTAAACGAAGCAACAGAAGAAATCGGAATGTCTGTTTGTCCTGACGAGTTGTTTGATATGGTTCAGGGTGAAAATATCTCACCGCTAATCCAACAGATGCCAATGTTTGCTAATCCTCAGACAGGTCAGTTTGACAAAACTGCATTGTTGAATTACTTGAAGGCTATCGATGATGAAAATATTGCATCAATTCCGGCTGATCAGCAAGGACAGTTCATCAAAGCTCGTAATTTCTGGTTGTTCTGGGAAAAGAATATAAAACTTCAGAGATTGGAGCAGAAATATACAACTTTGTTGAGCAAAGCTATCTCAGCAAATAAATTGGATGCTCAGGAATCATTCAACGAAACAGCTGAAACATCAAATATCGTTTATGCAATGCAGTCTTATTCTACAATACCTGATTCAACTATCCAGGTAAGCCAGAGTGAGATTGATAAACTTTACAACGATCGTAAAGAATCTTTCAAACAGAAAGAAGCTAAAGTTTTGAAATATATTTCTGTAGATATTCGTCCTAGCCAGGAAGATTATGACAATGTGCAGAAAGATATCGAAGATTTGAAAAATGAATTCTCAACATCTGAAAAGGTTGATGATATCGTAAACGAAAATTCAGATGTTCCTTATGTTGATGCTTATTTTACAGACAAAGCTTTCGATGCTTCATTGAAACAGTTTGCTACAACTGCAAGCGTTGGTGATGTGTATGGTCCTGTATTTGAAAATGAAAAATACAGAATGTTCAAGCTTGTTGCAAAAACAGAAGCTCCGGATTCAGTGAAAGTTTCTCACATTATGTTGGCTGGTAAGAGCGAAGAAGAAACAAAAACTTTGGCTGATAGCCTTATGACTGCTTTGAACAACGGTTCTGATTTCGCTGAATTGGCTAAGAAATATTCAGCAGACCAGGCTGCAGAAAATGGCGGTGAACTTGGTTGGTTTACTGAAGTTACAGCTTTGCGTGGTGTTAACGAAGATTTCAAGAATGCAGTATTCTCTTCTCCTTTGAACAAAGTTACAATTGTGAAGTCAATGTATGGAACTCACTTGGTTAAGGTAACTGAGCAGACCAAGAAAGTTACTAAATATAAAGTAGCTGATATTGATATGGCTGTTTCTCCAAGTTCAAAAACATATAGCAATATATATAATGAACTTAATCAGTTTATCTCTAAAAACCAGGATATAAACAAACTTGATGATGCAGCAAAAGAAGCTGGATATAGCATTGTGACAAACCAGACAGTAACAGCTGATAATCAGATGTTGGGAATGATTAAGAATTCTCGTCCTGTAATCCGTTGGGCTTTCCAGAATGAAAAGGGTTCAATCTCTGAGATTTTTGAATGTGATGATAAATTCGTTATCGCTGCAATAGAATCAACATTGGAAGAAGGTTATCGTCCTGTTCAAATGGTTGCATCTTCATTGAAATCAGAGTTGATTGCTAAGAAGAAAGGAGAAAAGATTGCTGCTGATTTGACAGCAAAAAATCTTACATCAGTTGAAGCTTATGCTGAAGCAATGGGAGCAAATGTTGATTCTGTTAAGTTTGTTTCATTCGGTACTCGTCGTATCTCAGGTATCGGTGTTGAACCTAACTTGAATGCTGCAGTTTCAATGGCTGCTGTTGATCAGGTAAGCCAGCCAGTTAAAGGTAATAACGGTGTTTATGTATTCAAGGTATATGAACGTAACAAAGAAAATAAAGAATATGATGAGGCATCTCAATTGCGTACAATAGATGCTACTAATTCATATAGAATATCTTATCAGGCAATCCAGTCTTTGATTAATAAAGCGGATATCGAAGATAACCGTATACGTTTCTATTAATAGAAGATATAAACTAAATATTTTAGATATGAAAGCCAAGGTAATGTATTTACCTTGGCTTTTTTTAATGGGCAGATAATAAGTGTTTTAGCTTGCGGTATTTATTCGCTGAAATATATACGGATGTATTTGGAAATAAATACGGACGTATGACAAAATATATATTGCCCCGCGTTGGGATATATCTAGATGTATTTTCAAAGGAAAAAGTATGTTCATAAAATGGATTCCTGCAATATTATTTATCGTCTTACAATGAACTCGCTTTAAACTATTATCTTTGTAATATAAACATATTAGTTTTTATGATAGAAAAGAAACGTTTACTTGGTATGACCCTTCAGGAATTGAAGCAAGTAGCAGACGAGGTTGGGTTGCCGGGATTTGCAGCAAAGCAAATTGCTGACTGGTTGTATAAGAAAAAGGTTAAGGATATATCTTCCATGACAAATTTGCCTCAGGCAAAACGTGCAGTGTTGGAAGAAAAATATGAGGTAGGAGCGTTGCCTCCAACTCATTATCAGAAATCGGTTGATGGAACAATAAAATATTTGTTTTCAGCCGGTGAAGGTATGTTTGTAGAATCAGTGTATATACCGACAGAAGATAGAGCAACGCTTTGTGTATCATCACAAGTAGGATGTAAGATGAATTGTTTGTTCTGCATGACGGGCAAACAGGGCTTTTCAAAGAATCTTTCTGCAAACGAAATACTCAATCAGATACAATCATTGCCGGAAAACGAAAGTTTGACAAATATTGTATTTATGGGTATGGGTGAGCCTTTGGATAATACGGATGAATTGTTCAAAGTGCTTGAAATATTGACTTCGTCTTATGGATACGCGTGGAGCCCGAAAAGAATAACTGTTTCAACAATTGGAGCAAAAGGTCTGAAGCGTTTTCTTGATGAAAGTGATTGTCATCTTGCCGTCAGTCTTCATTCACCATATCCGGCAGAGCGTCTTTCGTTAATGCCTGTTGAGAAAGCTTTCCCTATAAAAGGAGTGCTTGATTTGATTCGTCAATATGATTTTACTCATCAGAGAAGGGTTTCATTTGAATATATTGTATTCAAGAATCTTAATGATTCACTTCAGCATGCAAAGGCTTTGGCAGGTTTGCTGAAAGGAATTCCTTGTCGCGTGAATCTTATCAGATTTCATGCCATACCGAATGTACCTTTACAGACAACAGATATGAGCCGTATGGAAGCATTCCAGAATATTATCAATGAAAAAGGAATTACATGTACAATCAGAGCTTCCAGAGGTGAGGATATATTTGCTGCATGCGGAATGCTTTCTACGATGAAAAAAAATAATCAGGTTGATTGATGAAACTTTTTGTTTGATAAAAGGTAAAGCTTTTATCGAAAATCAAAACAGTTTCTTATTTTTGTAAATAATTAAGTTTCGCAAGCTCAACTTAAAAGTTAACAAGGCTTCAGATACTAGTCCGCAAGGTCAAAACTCTTGTTAACTTGTCTTCTTGTCAACTTGTCATCTGTAAGTTTAGCTTGCGAATCTTGAATAAATAATATATGATGTGATATGAAAAAGCAAACTTTATTTTCAATTTTGTTTTTATTGGCAATGCTCGTATTGGGAAGCTGTAATTCCGGAAGCGTGCTTACCCGTGCAACGGGTTTTGCTTACGAGGTTGTTGTCGTAATGGATCAGGCAAATTGGGAATCTGAAGGAGGAAAAGCCGTGAAGTCACAGTTGACTGCTCCAATCCCTGGTTTACCACAGGCTGAACCAAGTCTGAAAGTAACATATTCACGTCCTTCAGACTTCAATGGTCTTATGACATATGTTCGTAATATCCTTATCGTAGATATAAACAAGGATATTTATACTAAGGTTACGTTGGCTTATGAAGCAAACCGTTGGGCTCAGGGACAATATGTTATGACACTTAAGGCTCCGGATTCAAATGCAATAGTTGAGTATCTGAATAAACGTCCTACAGTTCTTACTGATTTCTTTGTGAAAATAGAAATGAACAGGGCTGTTGAGCAATTGCAGGAGAGTTATAGTTCTGTAGTTATGGATAATTTGAAGAGCAAGTATAATCTGATGCTTAAT
This sequence comes from Parabacteroides sp. KHUB-01, assembly GCF_056640935.1. Classification (NCBI taxonomy): domain Bacteria; kingdom Pseudomonadati; phylum Bacteroidota; class Bacteroidia; order Bacteroidales; family Tannerellaceae; genus Parabacteroides; species Parabacteroides sp. KHUB-01. The sequence continues at coordinate 3,155,439 of NZ_CM153256.1, forward strand.
GCTCCTGAGAATATGACATTCTATAAAGATACTACAGACTTCTTCTGGGCATCTAATAATGCTAACACTGGAAGAACAGATTTGATTGTTTATACATTCCCATATACAGATAAGGATACATTTACTCCTGAGTATTTGGTGGCAAAAAGAGATTCTGTACTGAAGGTAAACCTTCCGGGTTCTTTCCCTGGTACTTATATGGCAACTGAAACCCGATTCGGTCTGGGTGTTGACTATAAAGCCATAACTGTAAATAATAAATATTGCGGTGTGATGCGTGGTTTGTGGCGTGTAGTCGGTGATATGATGGGTGGCCCGTTTGTGTCACATATCCGTCTGGATGAAGAGAACAATAGAGTTGTTGTTGCTGAAGGATTTGTCTATGCGCCGGAAACTGATAAAGGTAATTTTATACGTCGCATTGAAGCAGCTTTGTTTACATTAAAACTTCCTGGAGAATTTGAACAAGAATATGACAGTTCATTGGATGTATCTCAGGAAGAATAAAAGATAATAGATTTTATGGAAAAAGAAGAACGATTGATAAAAGTTGGTATAACTCACGGTGATATTAACGGAGTTGGATATGAGGTAATTCTTAAAACTTTTGCTGATTCCCGAATTGCGGAGATGTGTATTCCCGTAATTTACGGTTCGTCAAAAGTAGCTGCATATCATCGTAAGGTGATGGATCTTCCTGCTGTAAATATGAATATAATTTCAAGAGCAGAGGAAGCTGGGCCTAACAGAGTTAATATAATAAATTGTATAGAGGAAGACGTAAAGGTTGAATTGTCACATTCAACATCTATTGCTGGTGATGCTGCTTTCCGTTCATTGGAAGCTGCAGTAGCCGATTTGAAAAAAGGAGCAATAGACGTTCTTGTGACAGCGCCTATCAACAAACATAATATTCAGAACGAGAATTTCCATTTTCCGGGACACACAGAATATCTGGAAGAGGCTTGTGGTGACGGACAGAAATCTTTGATGATTCTTGAGAGCAGTATAATGAAGGTTGCACTTGTTACCGGTCATATTCCAATTTCACAGGTTGCATCAACATTGTCTGTTCCGTTGATTCTGTCAAAACTGACGATTTTCAATAAATCTTTGAAGCAGGACTTTGGAATTGTTAAGCCACGTATCGCTGTGTTGGCTCTTAATCCACATGCAGGAGAAGATGGTTTGCTGGGCACAGAAGAACAGACAATAATAATTCCGGCAATTAAAGAAGCAGGGAACAATGGTATTGAGGCTTTCGGCCCTTATCCGGCAGATGGATTTTTCGGTTCAAATATGATGGATATGTTTGATGGAATCTTGGCAATGTATCACGATCAGGGATTGGCTCCTTTCAAAGCTTTGTCAATGGAAGAAGGGGTGAATTTTACAGCAGGCTTGCCTTTTGTAAGAACTTCGCCAGCACATGGAACAGCATACAATATTGCAGGAAAGAATCTGGCATCAGAAGAATCTTTCAGAACTGCTTTGTATGAATCTTTGGATATCTATCGTAACAGAAAACGTTATCAGGAAGCTACTGCGCGTCCGTTGCGCCGTCAATATTTTGATAAAGGTGGAGATAACGAGAAATTGGATTTGACTAAAGACGAACCAGAAGATTTGTAGTAGAACAAAAATCTGGTATAGATATAATAAAACCACAGAGATACAGACTGTATGAAATTTATATTAGGCTTGTCTGTTTCTCTGTGGTTTTGTTTTTTTTACTGCTTCACTTTGTCCGGATTCTTTGCTATGAAATCTTTCCAACTGTTATACTTTTTCTCCATAACAGGATTTTTGGACTGTAAGTGATGGCAAAGAGCAGCAGCCAGTCCATCCGTAGCATCAAGCTGTGGCAGCATTGATTCCTGTGGAATTTTCAGAATCCGCTGCAACATTCCGGCAACTTGCTCTTTTGAAGCATTTCCATTTCCGGTAATTGACATTTTGATTTTCAGAGGTGCATATTCAAAAATGGGAACTTCCTTTTCAAGTGCGGCTGCCATTGCCACTCCTTGAGCCCTGCCAAGTTTCAGCATACTTTGAACATTCTTTCCGAAAAAAGGAGCTTCGATGGCCAACTCGTCCGGATGATATTGCTCAATCAGCGAAGTCACTCTTTCATATATCTTCTTTAAACGGAGATAATAATCCTCATACTTGTCTAGTTTCAATATACCCATCGTTTCCATGTAAGGCTTATTGTTACGTATTGCCAGAATTCCGTAACCCATAATGATTGTTCCTGGGTCTATTCCTAGAATTATTTTTTCCTTAGTCATTATTCCAGAGATATTTCTTCCATTATTGTTGTGAAACCAACAACTCTCTGATTGAATTTCTTTATCAGTCTTTTTTGGATGGCAGCTCCATCTTTTTCAAGCCAATAGTTGAGAGTTTCAGCGTTTTTTACATGAAATTGCAGAGAAAAACTTTCTCCCAAATCATCCTTTTCGTGTGGGATAATTCTGCTTAATCTGGGATGACTCAAAAAACCGCTATTAGTAGCATTAGGAATATAATCCTGTATAAGGAATTCAATGCACTCTTCCAGCACACTGTTTTCAATATGGAAAGTTGTGTTATAGATAATCATGATTTCTTTTTTATTAAATATACAAAGTTAGATATTTTTGTTGTCCTTGCTAAAATATGGAATACTTAGTTTTTGGGTTTATAAGTTTCAGTATTATTTTGTCAAAAAAACAGCAAATTAATGGACTAATCAATTTACTAGCTTACCTGATTTTTTATACTTTCACAAAAGTATAGTTTAATTGGAAATTTGTTATTAAATTGCCCGAGTTTTTTGAAGATTGTAATAAAAGTGTAATATAATTTCTAATACCAAATTCAAGTGAAATGAAAAAGTTTTATATTCTGTGCCTGGCTTTTTTATGTCTGGGTGAATTTGATTTACCTGCCCAGAATTCGGCGGTGAATAAGATTATCGAAATTGGGCAGAACGATAATCAGACAATGCATCAGCTTGATATTCTCACCAATAGATTTGGTGGAAGACCTATTGGCTCAGATGCTTATGACAATGCCGCAGAATGGATGATTCGTGAATATAAGAAATGGGGTATTGAAGCTCATCTTGAGGAAGCCGGAACTCTTCAGGTTGGATTTAACCGTGGCCCGTGGTTCGGAAAACTTTTGAGCCATGATAACGGAATGACTCTTCATTTTGCAACTCCATCATATACGGCTGGAACAAAAGGTGTTCAACGTGGACATGTGCTTATTGAACCTAAGACAGAGGATGAATTCCAACGCATGAAACATAAGCTGAAAGGTGCATGGGTGCTTATTTCCGGAACAAACACAGGCTGGCCTATTGACCGTTCTGCTGAAGGTGATTCAATCCGTGAAGCGGTCAAGAAAGAAAATTTGGAAATCACAAAAAAGAATGCCGAACTACGCAAACGTAATTACGAAAATGGCGAGAAAAACGAAATGTTGCCTTTGCGCGAGTTTCCCGCATTGTTTTACAATGAAATGAAAGAAGCCGGAGTTTTGGGCTTTATCCAATCTTCCCCAGTTCCAATCCGTGCTTTGTATGACAGGAAGATGATTGATAGCATGACATTTGATAATGCTCCCGAACTTCCGGATATCAAACTGGACGAACATCAGTTCAAAGTAATCGAACAAATGGTTAAGGAACGTCGCGAGGATTTCCTTCTTGAGTTTGATATACGTAATCACTTTAAACTTGGACCTGTAAAATACCACAATGTGGTGGCAACTATAAAGGGCAGCAAATATCCTGATGAATGTGTCATGGTGAGCGGTCATCTTGATGCATTCGATGTTGGAACAGGTGGTATAGATTGTGGAACAGGTATTGCTCCTATGATGGAAGCTGCCAGAATGATTGCCCTTTCAGGTGCAAAACCTAAAAGAACAATAGTCTTTGTTGCATTTGCCGGGGAAGAATTCGGTTTGTTAGGAGCCAAGGCATATTGCAAAACTCATGCGAAAGAATTGCCGAAGATTGCTAATCTGTTTAACCGTGACGGTGGTCCGGAGCCTCCAGTTGGTATAGCCGTTTCTCAGGCAATGTATGATGATTTTGTGAAAATTACAGAACCAGTGAAACGTATCCGCGAAGATTATCCGTTTGAAGTTACAGTACGTCCACCAAGAAAACGTCCAACTATTCCTGGAGGAGTAGATTCTGAAGTTTTTGCAGTGGAAGGTGTTCCTACATATACTTTCTCAACCAAAGATATAAAAGGATATAACTTCAGCTACGGTGAAATATGGCATACTGAGCGTGATTTATATACAAAGAATATTCCGGAATATCTTGAACATACAGCAACAGTTACAGCAATTGTAGTTTTGGGCGTTGCTAATTTGGACAAGCAATTGTCTCGCGAAGGTGTTTTTGAAGGTGAATAATTTATTGGCATTCTGATGCCGTTATATAATTGACGGGCTGTCTGGTTTATTATCTTTAGTATGAAGAATAAGCCTTGACAGTCCGTCATTTTTTTATTGTTTTTTTTCGTCGCAGTGTTCTTGAAAAAACATTGCAGTGTTTCAGAAAAAAGCTCGTAGTGTTTTTGGAAAAACATCGCAGTGTTTTTATGTCGAATATAAAGTGTTTTTAAAGGTTATATTCTGATATAAATAAATATCATTAAATTTGTCTTCCGAAAAAAGAATGACGGTATTGAAATATGATTGACCAGGCAACGATAGATAGGATATTGGATACGGCAAACATTGTAGATGTTGTTTCGGAATTTGTCACTTTGCGCCGTCGTGGCGTGAATTATGTTGGGCTTTGCCCTTTCCATTCGGACAAGACTCCTTCGTTCTACGTATCGCCTGCCAAAAATATATGCAAATGCTTTGCCTGTGGTGAAGGAGGAACAGCCGTGCATTTCATTATGAAGCACGAGCAGATTTCATATTTCGATGCACTCCGCTATCTTGCCAAGAAATATAATATTGAGATTCAGGAACGTGAGCTCACCGAAAAGGAAAAACGTATAAGGAATGACAGAGAAAGTATGCTGATTGTCAATTCTTGGGCTCAGCAATATTTTACCTCTATTCTTGAGAATAATCAGGAAGGGCGCTCCGTTGGTATGCGTTATTTCATAGAGCGAGGATTTCGTGAAGATATAATCCGTAAGTTCCAGTTGGGCTATAGCCTTAATGAGCGCGACGCTTTGTATAAGGAATCTCAGAAGAAAGGATATAAAAAAGAATTCCTTGAGAAAACAGGACTTATAATATCTTATGAGGACGGAAGGGTTAATGACAGATTTCGTGGCAGAGTTATTTTCCCCGTACATACACTCAGTGGAAAGGTCGTTGCCTTTGGTGGCCGTGTGCTTAAAAAGGAGAAAGATGCGAAAACTGCCAAATATGTAAACTCTCCGGAAAGTGAAATTTATCACAAGAGTAACGAACTTTATGGTATATTCTTTGCCAAACAGGCAATAGTAAAGGCTGACAGATGCTATCTGGTGGAAGGATATACTGATGTTATATCAATGCATCAGGCAGGAATCGAGAATGTTGTGGCTTCTTCAGGAACAGCTCTTACTCAAGGACAGATAAGACTCATCAGACGATTCACCAATAATATAACTGTACTTTATGATGGAGACGCAGCCGGAATAAAGGCTGCTTTGCGTGGTATTGACCTTCTTCTGGAAGAAGGCATGAATGTGAAGGTTCTGCTTTTGCCTGATGGGGAAGACCCAGACTCTTTTGCCCGTAAACATAATGCTACGCAGTTTACGGAGTTTATTCAGGCAAATGAGACAGACTTCATTCGTTTTAAAACAAAACTTTTGCTTGATGAGGCGGGTAATGATCCAATCCGCCGCTCTAAACTGATAAATGATATTGTAGCCTCAGTGGCTATAATTCCAGACAATATTGCACGCTCGGTATATATCCGTGAGTGTAGCAGTATGATGGAGATAGATGAACAGGTTTTGCTTAATGCCGTAAATAAAATACGTCTCGACAAGAACCAGCGCAATGAGAACAAAGTCAAACAGCAACCGGAATATTCTTCGGTCGCTCCATATAGGAACGACGACGTAAACGATTATGTTTATCCTCCGGAACTTGCCAGTCTTGAAGTGTCGGATGTGCCGGAAGTTCCGGCTGATTTTCCTATGGCTCCTCCAGTTGAGGATTTGCCGCCATCGTCTCCTGTGCCTCAGGAGGTGCCTTTGCCTGAGGAAGTCACAGCCAAGCCTGCTGCACCACAAATCAGACGTTCGCCGTATGAGCCGTATGAAATCAATCTTCTCAGATATATAATACGTTATGGCGAGCAGATATTGTTTGATTATGTAGATGATGAAACAAACGAACGAGTGCAGTGGAGAGTGGCTGAATATATCAAGTCTGATTTGGAGCAGGATGAACTTACTTTCTATAATCCATTATTCAAACGCATACTGGACGAAGCTGCCGAGCATTGCAAGGATGATAATTTTGTGGCAAGCAGATATTTCCTGGCTCATCAGGACCAACTAATCAGTAAGCTGGCTGCAAATCTTATGAGCGAGAAATACCAACTTAGCAAATATCACACCAAATATAGGGAGATTGAGGATGAGCGGGACAGACTGGACCAGCTTGTAATCAAGGATATATTTGCGCTTAAGGATGCATATATTCTTCGCCAGATAAAGGAAATCCAGGCTAAGATGAAAGAATTGCAAACCTCAGGGAATATGGATGAGGCTATGGAACTCATGAGAAAACTTGTCAGGCTTAATGAAATAAAGAATGCTTTGTCGAAAGAGTTGGGTGAAAGAATTGTTCTGAAGATGTGATGAAGTTGCTCAACTCGTTAACTTGATTTTGTTAACTGTATGTTGAGCTTGTGAAACATAAAATATATCTATATTATGAATTATCTTGAAGTAAAAGATGTAGTAAAGCGATATAGCGGGCATCTTGCTTTAGACCATGTTAATATCCAGGTTCCGAAAGGTGAAATCTTCGGATTGCTTGGTCCGAATGGTGCAGGAAAAACCACGCTTATCAGGATTATAAACCGTATAACAGCACCGGACAGTGGTGAAGTTTATTTGGATGGACGCTTGTCTCAACCGGATGATATATATCGTATTGGATATTTGCCGGAAGAGCGTGGACTCTACAAGAAAATGAAAGTAGGCGAGCAGGCTCTTTATCTGGCACGTCTCAAGGGACTTTCACGTTCTGATGCCATGAAACGCTTGAAATATTGGTTTGAGCATTTCGATATTGCTCCGTGGTGGAACAAGAAAGTCGAGGAGTTGTCGAAAGGTATGCAGCAGAAAGTGCAGTTTATCACAACTGTTATTCATGAGCCTGAGCTATTGATTTTTGACGAACCGTTCAGCGGTTTTGACCCCGTTAATGCTGAGTTGTTGAAAAAGGAAATCCTGTCTCTTAAGGAAAAAGGTCATACCATAATTTTCTCCACTCATAATATGTCGTCTGTCGAGGAGATTTGTGATAATATCGCATTGATAAACAAATCGAGAGTTGTCCTTTCCGGAGCTGTTACCGATGTAAGAAACAGTTTCCGAGAGAACAGATATATAGTTGAAATAGCGCCTTCCGTGGATGAAATAACTTCAGTTGGTGGAGTGTTTGATGTGGAAAATATTATAAAGGCGGAAGATAGATTTACTTTAATGATACGTAAGAATTATGCTGTCAGCAATTCTGCATTACTGGTAGAGTTAGGCAAGAATAATGAGATATATTCGTTCAAGGAGGCTTTGCCGTCAATGAATGAGATTTTTATTCGAACAGTATCTGAAAACTTAAAAGAGGAAAATAACAATGAGTAATATAGGATTGATAATAGAGCGAGAATATTCTTTCAGGATAAAGAAAAAATCATTTTGGTTGTTGACAATACTGATGCCGGTTCTGTTTGCTGCATTGGTTTTTGTTCCTATGTGGTTGGCAACTTTTCAGGATTCGGAAGCTAAAACGGTGGTGATTATGGATTCAACCGGAAAATATGAATCATTGTTTGAAGATACTGAAAGTTGTGTCTATATAAAGGCTGAAGGTTCGATGGACGAATACCGTAAAAAGGAAAACAAAGAGATAACAGCATTCCTCAATATCTCTGCACCTTTATCGGAAAATCCTGATGCTGCAACTTTGTATTCGTCCCGTCAGTTACCTAACAATTTGGTGAGAGATATCAACCATATACTTACTGAAGCTTTAAGAAATGAGAAGCTAGCCGGATTTAACATTGAAAATATAGACAGTGTTATGCAGGTTGCAAAAGAAAACTATTCTGTCCAGACTGTGAAATGGAATGATGACGGTTCTGAAGACAAAAGTTCATCTGATGTCGCTACAATTCTTGGGATGATGGCTACACTTATAATATATATGTTCATAATATCCTATGGAGGAATGGTTATGCAGGGTGTTATGGAGGAAAAGACAAACAGGATAATAGAAGTTATGATTTCTTCTGTCCGTCCTTTTGACCTGATGATGGGAAAAATTATTGGAATCGGACTTGTTGGTCTTACTCAGTTTATCCTTTGGTGTGTTCTCACAATATTTCTGATAGCCAGTGCGGGTGTGGCTATGGGCGAACCAGTTCAGGCTGTAGTTGCTTCGGATGTTGAAATGTCCGGATTGTCAGCTTTGTTTGCTGTGCCTTGGGCAAAGCTGTTGTTTTTCTTCTTCCTTTATTTTGTTGGAGGTTACATACTATATGGAGCAATGTTTGCCGCAATAGGTAGTGCTCTTAGTCAGCAGGAAGACAGTCAGCAGTTTATGGCACCAATGATTCTTTTCATGGTGTTCAGTTTATATGCCGGTATTTATGGTGCGGAAAATCCGGACGGACCATTGGCATTTTGGGCTTCGGTTATTCCGTTCAGTTCTCCTATGGTTATGATGATGCGTCTTGCATTTGATGTTCCTTGGTGGGAGCTAGCTTTGTCTTTGTCTGTTTTGCTGCTTACGTCTGTTTTTGTAGTATGGCTTTCTGCACGAATTTATCGCGTAGGAATATTAATGTATGGAAAGAAACCTTCTATAATGGAGATATTAAAGTGGATAAGATATAGATAATCAGATAAATTAGGAAACGAGTTGACAAAGTATTATATTATTCTTTTGACAACTCGTTTTCTTGTCAACTTGTACCTAACAAAAAAGCCGATTCAATTTCTTGAACCGGCTTTTTTCTGTTGTTCTACCAGGATTCGAACCTGGACAAACAGGACCAGAATCTGTTGTGCTACCATTACACCATAGAACAATTTGGTGATTAGCTATAAAAAGAATTTGAAAGTTGTTCTACCAAGATTCGAACTTGGACAAACAGGACCAGAATCTGTTGTGCTACCATTACACCATAGAACAATATTCATCAACTTTTGTGTTGCTAACTCTCTCGTTTGCGAGTGCAAAGGTAGATAAAATTTTATTACCACCAAATGTTTTTCGTGTTTTTTTTCAAAATATGTATTTTTCTTTGTGCTGACAGCTTTTTGTAGGAATAGTAAGACGAGACTGTGATTACTTATAAAGTTGTTTCCTTATTGGCTTGTTTCTTTATAACCTCTCTCTTAATATTGTTAAAAATGAACAGAATAATTGCCCTTTAGAAATGTATGTATTCCAAATTATCTTTTATATTTGCATCTCTAAAATACATTAAATAGAATAAATGGAAGAAACAAAAGAATTAGTACAATCAATCGTAGAAGGATTACAGGAGAAAAAAGGCTCCAATATCGTAGTAGTTGATTTAACAAACTTGTCAGGAGCAATCAGTCAATATATGGTGATAGGAGAGGGAAAGTCGCCTTCGCAGGTTTCGGCTTTGTCTGACTCTGTGTGGGAGTTTGCAAGAAAGAAAACGGGAGAAAAACCTCTTTCTATTGATGGAACGCAAGGTGCCACTTGGATTGGAATGGATTATGGCACGGTTCTTGTTCATATATTTATGCCGGAACAGCGCAAGTTCTATAATTTGGAAAATCTTTGGGCTGATGCCAAAGTGACAGAAATACCGAACTTGGATTAATCCGGTTAATATTATTTATTTCATTAAATTAATATGGACAATAAGGATTTGTTTAATAAGTCATCAAAGAAGAATAATAAGCCTGGAGGTTTTAAATTTAACCTCTATTGGATGTATGGTCTTATTCTCTTGATGCTCTTGGGCTTGTATATGACTAATAGCCCCACTTCATCGAAAGAAGTTGGATGGACTGAGTTCCAGAAACTGATGAAGGAGAATGTGTTTGAGAAGATGGTTGTTTATAACCAGAAGAATATGGTTGAGGCAACTGTAAAACCTGGAAAAGCTGATTTGGTATTTAAAAATCATTCTGAACTACCAACAGGTACGGGAATGATGGTTTATGTAAAGATTCCTTCAGCTGACAAATTTTCAGATTTCTATGATAAAGCTGTAAGTGAAAGCCAGATTGATACTGAGGTTAGTTTTGAAGAAGGAGACAGTACTTTATGGAATTTCTTTATTTCATGGTCTCCGATGTTGCTGCTGATTGCAATATGGTTTTTCCTTATGCGTAAGATGTCTGGTGGACCTGGTGGTGGACCTGGAAATGTATTTAGTGTAGGTAAAGCTAAGGCTCAGTTGTTTGATAAGGATAGTGACCGTAAAGTTACATTTAAGGATGTCGCTGGTCTTGCTGGAGCAAAGCAGGAAGTTGAAGAAATTGTTGCATTCTTGAAGAATCCATCAAAATATACAGAGTTGGGTGGTAAGATTCCTAAGGGAGCATTACTTGTTGGCCCTCCGGGAACAGGTAAAACTTTGCTTGCCAAGGCTGTTGCTGGTGAGGCAGATGTTCCATTCTTCTCTTTGTCTGGTTCAGACTTTGTTGAGATGTTTGTTGGTGTAGGTGCATCACGTGTTCGTGACTTGTTCCGTCAGGCAAAAGAAAAAGCGCCATGTATAGTGTTTATCGATGAAATTGATGCTGTCGGTCGTGCTCGCGGACGAAATGCTAATATGAATAGCAACGATGAACGTGAAAATACATTGAACCAGCTGCTTACAGAAATGGACGGTTTCGGCTCTAACAGTGGTGTTATCATTCTGGCTGCTACAAACCGCGCGGATATTCTTGATAAGGCTCTTTTGCGTGCCGGACGTTTTGACCGACAGATTCATGTGGAATTGCCGGACTTGAATGAAAGAAAGGAAATCTTTGGTGTGCATCTTCGTCCTATCAAGATTGACGATAGTGTTGATACAGAATTGTTGGCTCGCCAGACTCCTGGATTCTCAGGTGCTGATATTGCCAACGTATGTAATGAGGCTGCATTGATAGCTGCTCGTAACGATAAGAAATTTGTTCAGAAGGAAGACTTTATGAATGCTGTTGACCGAATCGTTGGTGGTTTGGAAAGACGTACTAAGATTACTACAGCTTCAGAACGTAGAAGTATTGCTATACATGAAGCTGGTCATGCAACTTTGAGCTGGTTTCTTGAACATGCAAATCCATTGGTTAAGGTGACAATTGTTCCTAGAGGAAAGGCTTTGGGTGCAGCATGGTATTTGCCTGAAGAACGTCAGATTACTACTCGTGAGCAGTTATTGGATGAAATGTGTGCTACTCTTGGTGGACGTGCAGCTGAAGAATTGTTCCTTGGACGAATATCAACAGGTGCTTCCAACGATTTGGAACGAGTTACAAAACAGGCTTATGCTATGGTGGTTTATTTTGGTATGAGTGATAAACTTCCAAATTTGAACTACTATGATTCAACTGGTCAGGATTGGGGATTTACCAAACCTTACAGTGAGGAAACAGCTCGTCTTATCGACCAGGAAGTTCAGAATATCATAAATACTCAATATGAAAGAGCAAAACAGATTCTGACAGAGAAGGCCAAAGGCCATAATGATTTGGCAGAATTATTGCTTGAACGTGAAGTTATTTATTCAGAAGACGTGGAAGAAATTTTCGGTAAACGTCCATGGGTTTCAAGAACTCAGGAAATACTTGAAGCACAGGAGCAGGAAAAGCAGGCTAAGGATGCTTCTGGTAATGAATCTCCTGTAACTGGTAATACTGAGGAATCTTCTGAAAAAGATTCTGAAAACATAGAGCAAGTTGAAAATTCCGGAAATATTTCTCAAGAGGATTCTTCTAAAGATGCTGAAGTGAAATAATAGTTCCCTATAATATTTTTATGAAGGTGTGTTGAAATTTTATATTTTGGCACACCTTTTTTCTTATCTTATTTTCAGTTTTAGGTAATATATCTCTTCTCTTTTTTCTATCTCGATTTAATAATACTATCTTTGCGCTGTAAAAGCAATTTCGGTTAGGCTTTGCAAATTAGCTATAATTTGTTTGTACATTGGGCTTATGTGTATATGCCGATTTGCTTAACAGGAATTTATTATAAACATAAAACTGAATATTTTGAATAACTTTATTACACGAACATTGACAGGGATTGTCTTCGTGGCTGTATTGGTGGGAGGAATATGTTTTCACCCTTATTTGTTTGCTCTTGTGTTTGCTATAATAACAGGAGCAAGTTTGTGGGAATTTTATGGCTTGGTACGAAAGAATGATGAAGCCGTTATTCATAAAGTTTTAGCAACAATTGGTGGAATATATTTATTCTTTTCTTGCTTTGCTTATGCTTACAATATGGCATCATCGGTAGTTTTCCTTCCTTATTTGTTGTTTATATTGTATTCATTCATAGGAGAATTATATTATAAAGCATCTGACCCGATAAAAAACTGGGCATATTTGTTCTTGGGGCAGCTTTATTGTGCAGGTTCTTTTTCTCTGCTTAATTTTATAATGTCGGCAAGTGATGAGAGCGGAGTGGCTGGTTTCAATTATATTCTAGTTCTTTCAATGTTTGTTTTTGTGTGGGTTAATGATACAGGAGCTTTCCTTGTAGGCTCAGCTATAGGAAAGCATCGTCTGTTTGAAAGAATATCACCAAAGAAATCATGGGAAGGCTTTTGGGGCGGAATGTTTTTTGCTATGCTGTTTTCTCAGGGATTTGCATATATCGACCCTTCAATCAGCCGACTTTCCTGGCTTGGACTTTCTGTTGTAATTGTTCTATTCGGTACTCTTGGAGATTTAGTGGAATCTTTGCTGAAACGCACTTTGGGTGTAAAGGATTCGGGAAAGCTGCTGCCAGGCCATGGCGGTATGCTGGATCGTTTTGACAGCATTTTGATGGCAATTCCGGCAGCTTATATATATTTCCGTCTTTTTATTCAAAATTGAAAGTAAGCACCACCATTCTGGATGTTGCTCGAGATAGACCTTCAGTGTACTTGATTGTTTCCTGTCCCTGGAGGTCACTTCTGTCTTTTTCAAGAACATCAGCAAGTCCAAAACAGAATTTAAGTTCAGGACAAAGTTTGAAGAATGGCAGATAAATATCACATCCTATACCGAATTCAACTCCGAAATCCGGACCTTTCAGCAAAATAGGAGTTCCTTTCTTCCTGCCCAAATCAAATGCACCGTAAATACCGCCTAACAGATATGGACGATAATTATTCAGCCTTAGAGCACTATACTTTATATCAAGAGGAAACATCAGATAATTGGAACGTACATTCGTTTTGAAAGTTTCCTCACTATTTTCCTTTTTGAATACAAATTGCTTGTCTCCGAAATGAATTGATGGCGTGAATCTGAGGTTGAAGAAACGGCTCAGATACATGTCTCCTATAACACCGACACTGAATCCTGGTGAATAGTTGGGTATTTCAGCAAACCATGTTTCTCCATTATATGAAGAACCTGAATTTGTCAGCAGCAAATCTTGTGAGTGCAACCCGACAAAAAAACCAAGATGAAAAAGTCGGTTATCTGTATATGGCAGATTCTTTGCTTTTTCCTTTTGAGCAATAGCCATCGTTGAGGCTAAACAGATAAAATATAATATAAAAGCTATTCTTTTCAATGTCATTCTGTTGTTTTTATTATTAACGAAGCAAAGGCAAAGATATTGCAAAATTGGGAATATTTGAGAAAATATTTGCCTCAGATATTTTTTAATATCGAATAAAACTCTACTTTTGTATCACTAATAGTTATCATTTTAAACGTTTATAAAAATGGCTTACGTAATTAGCGACGATTGTATTGCTTGCGGTACTTGTATTGACGAATGTCCGGTAGGTGCAATTTCAGAAGGTGATAAATACAGCATCAACCCTGATATGTGCACAGAATGTGGAACTTGCGCTGACGCTTGTCCTACTGAAGCTATTCATCCGGCATAATCAGACCGAAGCATGTATTAAGCATCTGCTAAGCAGATTGCTTATAAAAAATAACGAGTTGCCCTTTTTAGGACAGCTCGTTATTCTTTTATACCAATCACATCTTTTTCCGTTATTACCATATCCATTTTCCTGTCAAATCCCTCTGCGGGTATTTTATCAAAAAACTGGAAACCGAAACATATACCTATTTTCGGCACATTCAGACCGGACAGCAAACGATCGTAGAAACCTCTGCCTCGTCCCATTCTGTTCAGGCTTTTGTCAAAGGCTACACCAGGAACAATTACCAAGTCAATATTATTTTCTGGGAAAATATTATCAGGAGTTACAACCGGTTCCATTATACCAAAAGAGCCGCTTCTGAGACTTTCTTTTCCTTCGTAGCGAACCATAATCAAGTCGTCACCGTCAACTACGGGAAGAATTATGTTCTTTTTTGTGTACCACTTTTCAATCCATAAGTCTGTTTCCACTTCGCCTTTTAAGGAATAATATACAGCTATGTTATTTGCTTGTTTAAAAAGACTGGTCTGCTCAATCTTTTCCATGATTTGAGCAGACCAGTTTGATAAGTCTTCTTTGGATTGAAGCTTTTTTATACAAGCTATTTCTTTTCTGAGTTGTTGCTTTGCTTGTGATGCTTCCATTCTTATTTTAATTGTTAGTTTGGTGAGTTGAACATTGCCAACTCGTTCGCTTGTCAATTATTATTTATTAAAGTTTCGCAAGCTCAACTTGTATCTGAAGCCTTGTTAACTTTTAAGTTGAGCAACTCGCGAAACTTAAATTATTTATTTTCAAGCGGATTTGCTTTCCCTTCCTGAAGCACTTTAATAGCTTCTTTTATAGTTATATCATCGCTCAGGAAAATAGGATAGAATCCTGGATCATCAAAGAAATTCCTTACAATATAAGCATGAAGCTGTTTCTCTATCAATTTAGAGGAAATAGCAATCAGATTAGGACGTTTCTTTATACCTTTTTTAGCTGCGAAATTTGTGAATTCATTAAGAATAGGCTGTTTCTTTAAATAGTCATACAGCTCCTCATAACTCTTGTATTTTGAGAAATTATCTCTATTCTTGTCTGAATATTCAAGAGCATACAAATAAAGAACACCACTGTTGATTACATTAGAGAAATATGATGTTATTCCGCTTGTATCTCTTGGGATAAAGATATCCGGCATAATACCACCTCCGCCATAAACAGTTCGTCCGCCTGCTGTCTGATATTTCAAATTGTCATCAAGCTTGATACTGTCAGCCGAGTCAAATTCTCCGTGCATGAATCTGTTGTATATATCCTGATCATATTTGTCTCCTTCACCAAGCTCATATTGTTTCTGGATACATCTTCCTGAAGGAGTATAATATCTGGCAATAGTAAGACGAATTTCTGAACCGTCAGTCAACTTGATTGGTGATTGAACAAGTCCTTTACCATATGTTCTTCGTCCGATAATCAAGCCTCTGTCGTTATCCTGAATAGCTCCGGAGAAAATTTCACTTGCCGATGCTGATATTTCGTCTGTCAGAACAACAATTGGAGCATCTTTACAAGTTCCTGTACCGTTTGCATAAACATCAGAACGAGGAAATGATTTTCCTTCTGTATAAACAATCAGACTTCCTTCAGGCATAAATTCGTTA
Organism: Parabacteroides sp. KHUB-01; assembly: GCF_056640935.1. NCBI lineage: Bacteria > Pseudomonadati > Bacteroidota > Bacteroidia > Bacteroidales > Tannerellaceae > Parabacteroides > Parabacteroides sp. KHUB-01. Next base: position 3,171,384 of record NZ_CM153256.1, read on the forward strand.
ATCATATTTACTGCTGCTTCCATATAACCGCCAGTGTTACTTCTGAGGTCGATAATGAAAGACGAGCAACCCTTTTGTTTAAGCTTCGCTATTGCAGTTATGAACTCATTGTATGTAGTACGTCCGAATTTGCTAACCTTAATATAACCGATATTGTCAGCCACTTCATAGGCAACATCCACAGAGTTTACAGGAACATCTCCACGGGTAACTTCAAATGTCAGCAATTCCGGTTCGTTTCCTCTTTTGATACCAAGTTTTACTGTACTATTCTTGGCTCCTCTTAGATTCTTCATAATATCGTTTTGGCTGATTTTCTTGCCTGCAAAAACAGAGTCGTTTATAGTGATAATTCTGTCGAAAGGCAACAAACCGGCTTTTTCCGATGGACCACCGGGAATAACACTGATAATTAGAATTGTATCCGTCTGCAAATTGAAAGATACACCTATTCCGCTGAACGAACCTTCCAAATCTTCATTCACTCTTTCCACATCCTTTGCCGAAATATATACAGAGTGAGGGTCCAGTTCGCTGAATATTTTAGGAATAGTTCCTTCGATAAGTTTACCCATATCTACCGTGTCAACATACTGTTCGTTTATGATACGCAATATAGCATCAATTTTGTTGTTGCCGGAATTGAATCAGGGCAACCGCATCAAAATTTGTAATCATCAGTGAAGTGTTTATCTGTGCCTCACCTTAGATTTGCAGCGGCAAACCGAAACAGAAATAGAAATGATAAATTTGCAGTGAAATGAATCCATCCAAGTATTTTTCAGAAGTTACCGATCCTCGTGTAACAGGTCGTTGTCTACATTTGTTGTCAGACATATTAATGATAGGTTTGTGTACTTACCTGACAGGCGGAACAGATTATGAGGATATGCGTCTGTTTACCTTGGAACGTGGAGAAAAACTTAAGGATATGCTTTCACTTCCTCACGGTGTACCTTCAAAAGATACGTTTGAGCGTGTGTTTCAACGCATAGACCCAACCGAATTAGAACATTGTCTTTGTAGTTATGGGAAGTCAATCCTGTCGGATTTATCAGAAAAACAGATTGTTATAGACGGGAAGAAGCAAAGTGGGACATCGCCGACCTCTCGCGGGAATAAAGGTCTGTACATTTTGAATGCCTGGGTAAGCGAGAACGAATTCTGTATATATCAGAAAAAAGTGGAAGACAAGTCCAATGAGATAACAGCCATTCCCGAAGTGTTGTCAGCCATAGATATTGAGGATGCAGTTATATCCATAGACGCTATGGGAACGCAACGTGAGGTTGTAGACTTGATACTTGAAAAGAAGGGGCATTATCTATTGTCGGTAAAAGGTAATCAGAAGTCTCTATATGAGGATATTGAATGTGCTTTTAAAGTACACGGCGGCCTTGATTCGGATACGACTGTGGAAAAAGACCATGGAAGGATAGAAGTCAGGAAATGCAGCATTCTTCCAGCCATGGAATATCTGCTTCCGGAAACCATTCAATCTTGGAAAGGACTAGGGACGATTGTAAAAATGGAATCAAGTAGGGAGATGAACGGGAAAACGGCTCTTGAAACCAGATATTATATCAGTGACGAGCAAGGATTAAGTGCGTCTTACTTTCAAAAAATAATAAGAGGACACTGGAGTATTGAGAACCAACTGCATTGGCATTTGGACGTTACTTTTAAAGAGGATGATTGCAGAGCGAGGAAAGGATATTCATCACAAAACCTGTCAGTGATTAGAAAAGTGGCTTTACATATCATCTCTGAACAAAAGGATAAGTTAAGCCTTAAAAAAAGACTTTACAAGGCAGCTTTGGATATTAACTATTTAAAAAAGTTATTGCAGTTCTGACCGGATGATCTGAATCATAAAAAAGAGGCCTCTTTTTATAAGAGACCTCTCATAAGATCTTACGAATCATAGTCGAAAGACTTTGGTTGTAAAATCGACACGTAAAAAATCCAATCGCTAAGGTTGTTTTTCATAGTTAAGGTTTTGCTATCCGCAATATCCGCTTTATTTCCCAAATAACACATTTTTTTCAGAACTATTTTAACAAACCTGTTGCAAAACATATTTTGAATGGAATTTTGGTGCGGTTGCCCTGGAATTGAATTGGGTAAAAGGATTTTTCTTGCTTAATGTATTATAATGGTTGCCGACGAAAACTCCCAACGCAATGCTTAGAGCTATTATCACCGGAAGCCAAACGGAATGCTTGTTGTTCCTGTCCATAGTTTATGTTTATTTATTACGTAATGTCAACTTGTTTTCTTTTTAACTAGTTAACTGAAAAAAAACTACTTTTATTGTCAGTCTTTGTCAATTTCAATATATTCCAATTCGATATTTGCCCTTTTCAGCAAATCACAACCTTCTTCTGTCCTGTATTTTTCTGAGAAAACTACTCTTTTTATTCCTGATTGTATAATCAGTTTCGCACATTCAATGCATGGAGCGGAAGTAATATAAATTGTTGCGTCCTTACTGCTGTTTGACGAAGCTGCAACCTTTGTAATTGCATTTGCCTCTGCATGCAGCACATAAGGCTTTGTGATGTTGTGTTCGTCTTCACATACGTTTTCAAAACCGGCAGGAGTTCCGTTATATCCGTCGGATATTATCATCTGGTCTTTTACGATTAGAGCACCAACTTTTCTCCTTATGCAATATGAATTTTCGGCCCATATTGCAGCCATTCTCAGATATCTTTTATCTATTTCGTGCTGTTTATTCGCTTTGTCACTCATATATCAAGCTATTTTGAGTAGACAAGATGGCGGGATTTCCCGCCATCTTTTGTTTATTTGTCTTTTATTTTTTTATACCATTACGTATCAACAATGCATCGATAGTCGGATCCTGACCACGGAAACGCTTGTAAAGAACCGACGGATCTTCAACACCGCCTTTTGTAAGAATATTATCATAGAATGATTTTGCTACATCCTTGTTGAATATTCCTGCTTTTTTGAACATAGAGAATGCGTCTGCATCCAAAACTTCAGCCCATTTGTAACCATAATATCCGGCAGCATATCCACCGGCAAAAATATGTCCGAAGCTGCTGCTCATCAATGTTCCCGGAACATCAGGCACTGTTACAGTCGGAGCCCATGCTTTCTTTTCGAATGCTATAACATCACCTTCAAAAGGCTGTTCTAAAGTATGCCAAGCCATGTCAAGCATACCGAAGCTAAGCTGACGGCAGCAAGCATAACCGCAGTTGAAATTTGAAGCGTCGATTATTTTCTGCACCAAATCAGCCGGTATTTTCTCATTAGTTTCATAATGTTTGGCAATCTGGTCAAGATATTCCTTTTCAGTCAACCAGTTTTCCATGATTTGTGATGGTAATTCCACAAAATCCTGGTAAACATTTGTTCCCGAAAGACTTGCGTATGTTCCCTGAGCACACATTCCATGCAATGCATGTCCGAACTCGTGAAGGAATGTTTCCACTTCGCTGAATGTCAGAAGTGAAGGCTTTGTGTCAGTCGGTCGTGTGAAATTCATAACAATAATAATCTGCGGACGATGGTCTTTACCTTTTGCATCCTTATATTGTTGGCTGATACTGTTCATCCAAGCTCCGGACTGTTTGCCTTCGCGAGGGAAGAAGTCTGTGTAAAGTACTGAGAGGAATTTGCCTTCAGCATCATACACTTCATAAGCCTGAACTTCCTTGTTGTAAACAGGAATTTTCTTGTTTTCCTTGAAAGTAAGTCCGTAAAGCTGTGTGGCAAGACCGAACACACCTTTCTTCACGCTGTCGAGCTGGAAATAAGGACGAGTCATTTCATCGTTTACATTGAACTCAATGTTCTTAAGCTTTTCAGAATAATAACTCCAATCCCAAGGCATAATGTTGATATTCTTCTGCTCCATACCTCTTGCAAAACCTTGAACAGCGTTGAACTCGTTGATAGCAACAGGTTTGTAAGCTTCCAAAAGCTGGTTCAGCAAGTTATAAACATTAGCAGGAGTCTTTGCCATCTTATTCTCAAGTTTATATTCGGCAAAGTTCTTGTGACCCATCAGTTTTGCTATTTCCAGACGAATATTGACAATTCGTTTGATAATATCCTTGTTGTCATATTCATCTCCTTTGTTGCCGACGCTCATATATTCTCTATAAAGCTTTTCGCGCAACTCCCTGTTGTCGGAATAACGTAGGAAAGGAACATAACTTGGAGCAGAAAGATTGAACAACCATCCTTCCTTACCTTTTTCTTTTGCAGCAAAAGCGGCAGCTTCTCTTGCGCTTTCAGGCAATCCGGCAAGCTCTTCTTCTTTTGTAAGCAACATTTCGAAGCGATTCTCATCTTTCAGAGCATTTTGGTCAAACTGAAGAGTCAGAACGCTCAACTCAGTGCTCAGTTTACGATATTTTTCCTTGTCCTCAGCGCTCAATGTAGCACCACTTGTCTGGAAAGCTTTATAAGTCTCTTCCAGAAGTTTTGCATCTTCAATTGAAAGATTCAGTTTGTCTTTCTGATCATAAACTTCTTTTATTCTTGCAAAAAGTTTATCGTTAAGATAAATATAATTGCTGCTCTCGGAAAGTTTTGGCGAAACGCGCTGTGAAATTTCCATCATTTCATCAGTAGCGTCAGCACTTAGAACATTGAAGAAAGCATTGCTTACCTTATTCAGCAAGGCGCCACTTCTTTCAAGTGCAACAATTGTATTCTCAAAAGTTGCCGGTTTAGAATTGTTAGCAATATCATCAACTTCTTCTTTCAATTGTTTAATACCTTCTTCAAACGCCGGTTCATAATGCTCAGTTTTAATCTTGTCGAAAGGCGGAGTTTCAAAAGGCGTTTTGTATTTTCCGAAGAACGGATTGTTTGCAGCTTCTGTCATATTTATGAAACTTAATAATAAAACTACATTAAAGATAAGTCTTTTCATACTATCTCTATATTATTGATTAAACAAGTGCAAAAATAGTTTTTATTCTTTGAGACTTTTAATTTTTGAAGTAATATTTTTATTGAACTTCCCGAAGTCGTTACTTATAAATAAAAAGCTCGGCATGTTCAGGGAGAAACATGCCGATGTTCCGAAAAAAACACTGGGAGATTTTGGGAGAAAATATACTAATATCTGGATGTGATTTTATGCAACACTAATTGTCAATGTATTACATCCTCATTTTAACCATTAAAGGAATGTACTGGTTTTTCTTGTTTATATCACCTAACCCAAGCCGAGGGTAAACCATTCCTCCAATTCCAGGAATTACTTCGTTGCCTTGACGATCTTCATCCACAGCAAACTGTATGAATTGGAACTTATTACTTATCTCATTAGGAAATTCTTTCAATAAATTAGGTTGAGCATCTTTATACATCACAGGTGACATGATAACAATCATTTCTGGGTGTATACGATCAATAAGTCTAGTCAGTTGAGTCTTTACCACACATGAAGAGCTGATGATTGACTTCACAATGATCAACAGACGGCACTTTTCTATAGGTTCCTCATATGCTTTTACGATAGGTGAAATCTCGATCTTTTCTCCATTTTCTGATTTATACACGGTGTTACGAGTATTCCAATAAACAGAAACAGGAAGTTCTCCCTTACCTAAACCGTTCTCTACACCTTTGGCCAACCAGTCTGCATCTTCTGATGCACACACTAACATTGTTTCCTCTGCAGGTATGTCACCGACCTTATGTACTAATGCGCGTCCTAACTCTACACCAAGTATCTCAAATGCATTACGATACTCCTCAACACTGGTTGTTTTGTCTGCCAGTATATCTAAATACTTGCGGATCATCTTTTCATCTCCGTATTGCAGATTTTCATATCTTCTCATAACACATTTCTTTTATGATAACATTGATATTAGTTCCCACTTGTCTTTTGGATGCAGACGTATTATCTCTGTTTCTATCTCTTCGGGCCAAGGACAACTACCGTTCATACGACCTATGCTCCAATAAAACATTCTTCCACTTATATGGTATTTAAAACCATCAATAGCATCGAGAACACGTTTACACTCGTCGCTTATTTCTTCATCGGAGTAAATCTTCAGATTTACATGCTTAAAATTTTCAGCTCTACTTATTATCTCCTTAAGAGAAATTCTATTTTTTTGAATCGCATCCTTTCCAAACACCAAGAAACACGGAGGCAATATTCGCTAAAACATCAGTTGGTGTTTTTTCACCATTTGGTGTAATAGCCCTTAGTGCACGTTTTAAAGGTGTACTTATTATGACAAGACTATTTAAGTCTGCTGTATAATCAAAATATTCGGTAGATGTTTGATTCTTTATCTCTTCTGGTATTTGCTCACCAATTTTGCTGTCCTTTAGTGAATATACTAATTTTAGAGAAAATTTCTCTTTCCTCTCTTTACAGTCCTCGATCTGATGTGCAAAATCAAATGCAATATCACCTTGTTTATTTATTTTACCCCACGATAAAGATTTGGTGTTCTTTAACTGATGGTACGTATTTTGTTCAGGATGAGATATCAACATATCATCTACAAACGTGTCTTCCAATTGAGTCTGGAACTCTACACAGTTAACTGAAGATTTATATCTGGTAATAGATGATACAATTTGATAGACGGCGTAGAAATCTTCAAACAAACCACCTTTCTGATTATTTTCGCCACCTTGGTGCTTGTTCTTCAGATATAGCTTTATATCATCAGTCCTTTCCATAAGCCTCCTCTTTCGTTATTTCTTTAAATCGTGAAAGCTCAATTCCTTCTATTACAACTGTTCCATAGAACATTTCTTTCGGACGAACCCATATTTTATGTTCGCCGTAAAGTGCTTGATATATAACTACAGGAATTAACGATTCGCTATCTTGTCCTTCAGCTAGAACAACGTATTTACCTCCCTTGAAGTGACGATAATATTTCTTCGTTTTATCCATCAGTATAAAAACATTTTAATGAGAATTGATTGTAAAAATAAGATTTCTTATTTGAATGTGCAAATTGTATAACTTTGTTTTTTTATTTTGTGTTTCCATATCAAACTAGCCAATAAATGAACTTTTAAAAGTTAAGTCCTTTAATCCATGTCTGAACAGTTTTTCTTGTTGTTTCCTGTTCGTTTTGTGCGGTATAACCGCGAATGGCAATTCCTTTCATAACTGTTGCTCCTTCACAAGCAGATTGGATACGACGTTCTGTGCCTGAAAGTCCGCTTCCTTCATGTGTGCAGAAAGGAATTACAATTTTATTTTGCCAGTTATGTTTCTCGATAAATGTATATACTGCCATTGGCATTTCTCCCCACCAATTAGGATAACCTAAAAAAATTACATCGTAATCTTCCACACGAACATCTCCTTTTATTTCCGGACGAGCTTTTGATTGTTTTTCGCGTTTGGCTACTTCAATACATTCATTGTAATTTGCCGGATATGGATTTACTGTTTCGATATGAAACATATCGGCTTCAGTTTCAGCTGCAATCATTTCTGCTACTATATGTGTGTTCCCTTTCTTGATATATCCCACTGAGTAATTTTCGTCGGCCCGTGAGAAAAAGGCTACAAGAGTTTTCTGTTTTGTTTCCATAGAATTTATAGTATTTTTATTATTTGATTGTTTTGTAAAACCCGGAACTGAAGTTAGCAATAGAACCAGGATAAATATTATATGTTTCATAATTATTGTAATAATTGTTTATGGTCTAAGAGGTCCGTAAAAATATGAAGCTGTGGCTCCTCCATCCATAAGGAAATCAGATCCTGTGATGAATGCTCCTTTTTCGCTCAACAGAAGTTCTGCTACATGAGCCACTTCATCTGCGGTTCCAGGACGTCCTGCCGGACATTTTGCAAACATATTCTTATAGAAATCACCTCTTATACCGTTGAATTCGTCAATAGCTAATGGCGTAACTATTATTCCCGGTGAAATAGAGTTTATACGGGCACCATGTTCTCCCCATTTTATAGCTTCAGCCATCACACGTTTCACATTGCATCGTTTAGCCATTTGATAGGCATGTAATGTGTCTTGGATGTTTTCTTTTTTTAGTAAATCTAAGGAAAGTAGTTTTTCTGTAGGAGTAGTAGCCAAAAGCAAATCCTCATCTGAAGTAAGTGCAGCCAATCGGTGTCCAGACTGACTGGATATAGTCACTCCGCATCCTCCTTTAGCAATAACCTTTCCAATTTCTTCCAGCAATACGGCTGTCCCATATAAATCGACTTTTAGTATAGTTTCTACTGAAGCCTGACTAGGTGATACTCCTGCTGAATTAATAAGATATTTGATTTCACCATACTTACATGATTCATGTATGACTGAAAGGATGGATTCACGTGATGAAATATCTGCTTCCATTGCTACAGCATCGAATCCGTCACGGTTTAATAATTCAGCAGCTTTATGAGCATGTTCAATACTTTTGTCACCTATGACTACTTTTTTCCCTGAAGCAATTCTCCTTACAATGGCAAGTCCAATTTGTCCTGCTCCCATCCATATGATGGTATCTGTTTCTTTTCTCATTACTAATAATTATTTGTATTAATGAAGGTTGTAGTTACTTCCAAACTTCATATGCAAAAATATAGGAGGTGCTATTTGATATAATTAGATAGATTACTTTTTGATTTACCATAATTGCTGTTTTAATTCATAATACATTTAAATTTGGAAGTAAAATAGTATTTTTGGACATAGTAAAATATCTTTTAAGATTAATAAAGGATGAATACCAAACTGTTAAATATTGAAACTATAAGCCAGTATAATGAAATGCTTGGCATAGAAACATTGAACCCATTGGTTAGTGTTATAGATCTTTCCACAGCCAAACCAATGCGCCACATGAGGCATACATTCAGTTTTTATGTTGTGTTTCTCAAGGATGAAAAGAATTGTGAATTTATATATGGACGGCAACGATACGATTATCAGAAGGGTTCTGTTATATGTCTGGCTCCAGGACAGGTCATTGGTATAGAAGATACAGGTGAGGTATTTCAGCCTAAAGGATGGGCATTATGCTTTGACCCGGAATTGATTCGGGGTACATCTCTAGGTCGTAATATGTTTGAATATTCTTTTTTTTCGTATGACGTTAATGAAGCACTGCACCTTTCGGATAGCGAAAGACGGTTATTTGTTGATTGCCTTGAAAAAATCAAGATGGAGCTAGAGAATAAAACAGATAGACTTAGTAAAAGATTGATTGCCACTAATATTGAACTTCTACTAGATTACTGTTTACGTTTCTACGAACGCCAATTTGTTACTCGTGAACCTGTAAATCGGAATATCCTTGTTCGTTTTGAAACATTATTAGAAGAATATTTTTCTGGCGGAAAAGCTGTTAATAATGGACTGCCGTCAGTGAAATACTGTGCTTCAGAACTATGCTTATCTGCCGGGTATTTTGGTGACCTTATAAAAAAAGAAACAGGAATATCTGCCCAGACTTATATTCAGAATAAAGTTATAAACATTGCTAAGGAACGTATTCTAAATCCTATGTATTCAATTACTCAGGTAGCATATGAGCTTGGTTTTCAGTATCCACAACATTTTACGAGATTATTTAAAAAGGTAACTGGGAAAACACCGAAAGATTATAAGTCGTTTTCCTTATAATGTGGATTTAGTGTAAAATAAGTTTTAAGTTAAGTCAAAATATTAATCAAAAATTCTTGTGTTATAGTATACAAAAAAGAACATAATGGACAGACTATGATTGTATACAATGATATTCTTGACAAAACGTCAAACTATCATTCTGTCATCCCAACCCTTATGAGAATCCGATTTTTCGGGATAATTTACATGAAATTCGAATCGTTGGCACTCTAGTGAAGTTAAGGAAATACAAAGTGACAGGGATTTGTGGTGTTTACTTTCTTGGAATAAATATCATTGTGATGATTGTAGGAAATAAAGGAAAAATGTAAGAGAAAAGGATAAGAAGTTAGACAAAATAATAGTTCGATTTTGAATGAGATTTTGAGGCTTCCTGATAGAAAAACGTGCATTTTTTGATGGTTTTTCCATATTAACAGCAGTTTTTATGTGGTAAATACGGAGTGTTAAAAAAATGATTGCAATGGTTTGGGGAAATGATTGTGAAGAGTGTGCGAAGTTATTGTAATGACTTAGGTGAACGATTGTGATAATTTACTGAAGTCATTGTGATGATTTTCTGAAACGATGCTATTCATGTTTTCTGTTTCACTAATTTAAGAACTTTTGCGAAAAATAGCGGTTAGCAAAATTGGATTAAAATGGGCAAAAGGTTGTTGTTTTGCTAGTTTTGAAAGAAAAATGATTTTACTAAAAGTGATGGTAATTAGACGATTTAAAGTAATTATCAGTATATTGAATTTGTTAAACTTCCAGTTTTACCAATCTTTTTTCTTTAAATATTGTTGTTTGTACACTAAAAAATATATATTTGCAAAAATCACAATAAACAAAGTTAGTAACACACTATAAATATACGATTTATGAATAAGAAACCTATAGTATCAATTTTGTGTTTAGCAGGATTGTCCTGCTTTATCTCATGTTCTTCTCCTAGTGAAAACAAGGAAGAAATCAAGCAGGTGCCATTTACTCAGGTGCATATCAGTGATAGTTTCTGGCAGCCTAGAATCGAGACCAACAGAACAGTGTCAATCCCTTCAGCATTTAAGGAATGTGAAAAGAACGGACGTTTCGATAATTTCGCCATTGCCGGAAAACTAATGGAAGGCGAACATCGTGGAGATTTCTCTTTCGATGATACAGATCCTTATAAAATAATAGAAGGAGCTTCATATTCTTTGGCAAACAAATATGACAAGAATCTGGACAATTATCTGGACAGTGTTATAACTATAATTGCCGCAGCTCAGGAACCTGACGGATATCTTACAACATGTGTTACCAACAAATGTACACGCTTGTCCGGATGGTGGGGAACAAAAAGATGGGAGAAAATAAACAGTCATGAGTTGTATAACTCCGGACACTTGTATGAAGCAGCTATTGCTCATTATCAGGCAACAGGAAAAAGAACTTTGCTCGATGTGGCAATCAAGAATGCCGATTTGGTTTGTGAAGTGTTCGGTCCGGGTGAAAATCAGAAACATGTTCCTTCCGGACATCCGATAATTGAGATGGCTCTGGCAAAACTTTATAAAGTGACCGGCGACAAGAAATATCTCGACATGGCGAAATATTTCATTGAAGAAACCGGTAGAGGAACAGACGGTCATAAACTCAGCGCATATAGTCAGGACCATATGCCTATCCTTGAACAGGAGGAAATCGTTGGTCATGCCGTACGTGCAGGATATTTGTATTCCGGAGTTGCTGATGTTGCCGCTTTGACAAACGACACTGCTTATTTTAATGCTTTGACTCGTATATGGGAAAATATGGCAAGCAAGAAATTATTCATTACCGGCGGTATCGGTTCCCGTCCGCAGGGTGAAGGTTTCGGTCCTAACTATGAGTTGAACAACCATACAGCTTATTGCGAAACTTGTGCGTCAATTGCCAATGTATATTGGAATTACAGAATGTTCCTTGCAACCGGCGATTCAAAATATACTGACGTCCTGGAACGTGCTTTGTATAACGGTGTTCTTTCCGGCGTTTCTTTGAGCGGAGATAAATTCTTCTATGATAATCCATTGGAATCAATGGGTGAACACGAACGTCAGCGTTGGTTTGGCTGTGCTTGTTGTCCGGGAAATATTACCCGTTTCATGGCTTCTGTTCCATATTATATGTATGCAACACAGGCAAAGGATGTATATATCAACCTTTTCATACAGAGCAAGGCAGAGGTGAATACAGTTGATAACAATATAACAATCGAGCAGAAAACTGGTTATCCGTGGGATGGAAATATCCAGATGACTATTAATCCTCAGAAGGAAGAACAGTTCACAATTCTTGTTCGTATTCCAAGTTGGATTACTGACAGACCTGTAGCAACAGACTTATATACTTACACAGACAAGGCTAAAGATTATTCAATCCTTGTAAACGGTGAGAAAGTGAAAGCTGATATTAAAAACGGTTATGCAGCTATTTCACGCAATTGGAAAGCCGGAGACTGTATTACTCTTGATTTGCCTATGGATGTCCGTAAAGTTCGTGCAAACAAGAATGTTGAAGACGATTTGGGTAAGCTGGCAATGGAACGTGGTCCTATTGTGTTCTGTCTTGAAGGTCAGGATCAGGAAGGAAAGACTGTATTCAACAAATTTATTCCGGATACAGTTGCCGTTTCTGCATCATTCGAGAAAGATTTGCTTAATGGCGTAATGGTTCTGAAAGGAAATGCATTTGAGGTTGATAGAGACGGAAATGTTAAGAAAGTAACATTCAAGGCTATTCCTTATTCAACATGGAACAACAGAGGTGCTGACCAGATGGAAGTTTGGATTCCGGAATCAAAGGAATATGCTTGGCCAACTCCGCTTCCAACAATTGCAAGCAAAGCTAAGACTATGATGATTCAGGCTCCTATTCAGAAGGATGCTCCGGAATCAGCTTCTCAGGAAGTTCCGGCTTGGGGCGCAAACGACCAGTGGGAGCCGAAACGTTCATCTGACACTTCAAAACCTTATCACTACTGGTGGTTGAAGGAAGGAACTGTTGAATCTCTTGCTTATGAATTCGACAAACCATATAATGTATCAAGTGTGGAAGTTTACTGGTTGGATTTCGACCATTATGACGGTGATTTCCGCGTTCCGGAAAGCTGGAAACTTTATTACAAATCCGGAAAAGAATGGAAAGAAGTAAAAGCTCTTGACCCATATACAGTGGACAAAGACAAATACAATAAAGTAAACTTCGCTCCGGTAACTACAACAGGACTTAAAATTGAAGCTAAACTTCAGGATGGAGTTTCTGGCGGTATTATTGAATGGAAAGTTAATTAAGAGGACGAGTTGACAAGTTGACGAGGGAACAAGGATATAAATGTATTCAACCTGTTCTCTTGTCAACTAGAAAGTTTTTCGTATTTTAGCCCCGTTTTTATAGCATTTGGAATTATGAATAAAATCTTTTATCTGGCAGTCTCTGCCATATTGATTTGTGGTTCTTCTTGCGTATCAAAGAAGAAATATTTATTGGCAGAAAATGGAAGGCTCGACGCTTTGAAGCGCGAAGCTGACTTGAAGGAAAAGTTAATAGCAAGTGAAGATGAGAATGACCAGCTCTCAAACAGAATTGCGGCTTTGCTCCGTGACACTACTGATTTAGGCAGACAAATCCGTAATTATCAGACTATGCTGAACACAAACATGGGCGAACAGGAAAAACTGAACGCTCTGTTGCAGGAGAAAATGAAAGAACTAGACGAACGCAGCAGAACTATCAGCGAATTGCAGGATATGATGAACGCCCAGAACGAAAAGGTGCAGAGCATTTTGAACAGTGTGAAAGATGCTTTGCTGGGATTCAGCAGCGATGAACTGACGGTAAGCGAAAAGAACGGGAAAATATATGTTGCTCTTTCGGACAAGCTGTTGTTTAAATCCGGCAGCGCGAAGGTTGACAATCGAGGAAAAGAAGCTCTTGCCAAGTTGGCTGACGTGTTGAATAAGCAGACAGATATAGATGTTTCAATTGAAGGACACACAGACAGTAAGCCTATTCACACAGCACAGTTCCAGGATAACTGGGATTTGAGTGTTATCCGTGCTACTTCTGTTGTTAGAATTCTGACAAAAGAATATAAAGTAAATCCTTTGCAGATTCTGCCTTCCGGACGAGGTGAATTTATGCCTGTTGCCGATAATGAAACAAACGAAGGAAGAAGCAAGAACAGAAGAACTGAGATTATTATTTCTCCTAAGCTTGACAAATTGTATCAGATGCTGAAATAACATTGCATTTGTGATATATATAAACAAAGACGCTGAGACATTGAAGATTTGTTTTGACAAAAATCTTTTTGTCCGAGCGTCTTTGTGTTTTTTTATTTTCCAATATTCGCTTTGACGAATGATTTTTTCGTTTTAGGACATTTTCCATAAATAAAGATGTAAAATATTTGTTCCTTTGTGTAAAACAGAAAAGAAAAACGGAGGATAAGCATGGAATGGTTATATCGTCATACACAAATAAAATTAGGCGTGTTTAGCGTGATAGGTGCTTTTCTTGTGACCTTTTCCAATCTGATATGCATTCCCTGGGAAATGAATTTTTATGCTGAAACCGAACACATGAATATTTATGGGGCATATCTTTTCAGATTGCTGTTTTTTGTTGGTGTGATTTGGGGTTTGCTTGAGTTTAATCTGCGCGGTATAGAATATTTTTCATTCAAGAAACGTTTTTGGGGAAATCTGGCAATCATGACGGTTGCTTATCTGCTTTTGGCATTGATTTGCTTTGTTTTCGATGTGGAAAAGATAGATTGCACACGTTATTCTGTCTATCTGCAGTTTATGGTTGTTTTTGTGTTCAGCCTTTTTTTCGGTCATATGGTTGCCTTGAATATGGAGCGGCATCGCCGGGAATTGGAAATAGAACGTCTGCAGACCGAGAATCAACGCAGTCGTTGTGAGGCATTGGCAAATCAGATCAATCCGCATTTCTTCTTTAACTCATTGAACAGCCTTTCGGCTCTGATAAGAAAGAATGATGAAGAGAAGACATTGGCTTTCCTTAACAAACTGTCGGACGTGTTCAGATATACATTGCAGAGCGACAAAAAGGAACTGGTTACACTTCGTGAGGAAATCGACTTTGTACATGCATTTGCCTATATGATGGAAGTCCGTTTTGCCAACAAGCTGACTTTTGAGATTGATGTCAGACCGGAAGCCTTGGAGTGGTGTCTGCCCGTATTGTCGTTGTTGCCGCTGATTGATAATGTGGTTACTCATAATGCAATTGACAGCGAACATAAAATGGTGGTCAGAATATGGGTGAATGACAATGATGAACTGCAGGTTATGAATCCCGTGTTTCCGAAATTTGCTCCACCGGTAACCAATGGTACAGGATTGTCAAATTTAAGAAACCGTTTTATGCTTTTGATGGGAAAAAATATCCGTGTAGAGAAAGACGATAAAAAATTTTGTGTTTATTTGTCCTTGCAAAAATGATATTCTATGAATGTACTGATAGTGGAAGATGAAACTACCGCTTATGAGAATATGGTTGAATTGCTAGCCCGTATAGACTCAGATATTCATGTAATGGGAAATACGGAAAGTATTCGTCAAACCATAAAGTGGTTGGCCGAGCATGATGCACCAGACCTGATATTTATGGATATTCATCTGTCGGATGGTTCTGCTTTTGTGATTTTTGAAGAGACTCAGATTGAAACACCGATTGTGTTTACTACGGCATATGACCGTTATGCTATTGAGGCTTTCAAGGTAAACAGCATTGATTATTTGCTGAAACCGGTCAAGGAAGAGGATGTGCGCCGTGCATTGGCTAAGTTCGGGAAATGGGGAAGGTCTGATATCAGCCGTTATTTGTCGCAAATCACGAATATGATATCCAGGCCAAGCTACAGTGACAAGATTCTTATACCATATAAAGATATGCTGTTGCCTGTCGGAGTTTCCGAGATTGCGTGTTTTTATACTACAGATAAGAATTCCTACGTTTTCTTGAGAAACGGAATGAAATATCCGTATAACAAAACATTGGAACAGATTTATTCGACACTGGATCCTCATCTTTTTTTCAGGGCAAACAAGCAGTTTATCATAGCCAGAGAAAGTGTAACCAATATTACAATATGGTTTGATAACAGATTATTGATATCTTTGGATGTGGAAACACCGGAACGGGTATATGTGAGTAAGAACAAAGCCTCGGAATTCAAGGCTTGGATGGTTTCATAATGATAAACAATGAATTTTTCTATTAAATAATAGTTCTTAATATGTTACGTAAAATTAGATTGACGCTCGCGACACTATTCTTCGCGCTGATTACGCTCTTGTTCCTCGATTTCACCGGAACAATTCATGCGTGGTTCGGTTGGCTGGCAAAAATCCAGTTTCTACCAGCCTTGTTGGCGTTGAACGTTGGAGTAGTTGTTGCATTGTTGCTGCTTACATTCGTATTTGGTCGAGTGTATTGTTCAGTGATTTGCCCTTTGGGCGTTTTTCAGGATGTTATTTCGTGGATCAGCGGAAAGCGTAAAAAGATGAACATGCGTTTTTCTTATTCGCCGGCTATAGCCTGGCTTCGTTATGGCGTTCTGATTCTGTTTGTGATTTTGTTGGTTGCCGGAATACATTCGGCAGTTGCTTTACTGGCGCCTTACAGTGCTTATGGACGTATCGCAAACAACATGTTTTTACCGGTTTATCAATGGGGTAATAATTTGCTGGCTTATTTTGCTGAACGTGCAGATAGCTATGCGTTCTACACTGTTGATGTGTGGGTGAAAAGTGTATCAACATTTGCAGTTGCAGTATTGACTTTTGTTGTGGTGGCTGTTTTGGCTTGGAGAAACGGACGTACATATTGCAACACTATTTGTCCAGTTGGTACATTCTTGGGATTTGTAGCCCGTTTTTCATTGTTCCGTCCGGTGATTGATACTGATAAATGTAAAAACTGTAATCTTTGTGCACGTAAGTGCAAGGCTTCATGTATCAATGTAAAGGAACATACAATCGACTATAGCCGATGTGTTTCTTGTATGGATTGCCTGGATAATTGCAAGCATGATGCTCTTCACTACAAATATGCTTACGCAAAAAAAGAAGAAGGCAAAAATGCGGCTGATGCTTCTCGCCGCGGTTTCTTCTCTGCTGTAGGTGTTGTTGCTGCAACTGCTGCATTGAACGCTCAGGAAAAACAGCAGAAAGCCCTTCGTCAATATCAGAAAAATCAGACAAAACGTACTGATACACGAGTGGAACTTCCAACAGACAAGAAAGAAGTTGAACAGAAAGTTGACGGAGGTTTGGCAGATATAGAACCAAAACTTGCTCCTGAACGTCTTACACCGCTTACACCTCCGGGCTCACTTGGAATTGGAAACTTTGCCCAGCATTGTACTGCTTGTCAGCTTTGCGTTTCGGCTTGCCCTAATGGTGTGCTTCGTCCTTCAACTAAGTTGGAGAATTTTATGCAACCGGAAATGTCATACGAACGTGGTTATTGCCGTCCGGAATGTGTGAAATGTTCTGAAGTTTGTCCGACAGGTGCAATTAAGTTGATTACACGCGCCGACAAATCAGCTATTCAGATTGGTCATGCTGTTACTATTCATAAGAATTGTATTCCTGTGACTGATGGCGTAGAGTGCGGTAATTGTGAACGTCACTGTCCTACTGAAGCAATAAAGATGATTCCAGTAGACAAGAATAATCCGGATTCACCGAAGAAACCGATTGTAAATGAAGAGAAATGTATCGGTTGTGGTGCTTGTGAAAATCTTTGTCCTGCACGTCCTTACAGTGCAATTTATGTTGAGGGACATGAGCGCCATCGTGAAATTTAATATATAAAAACATCGAGAGATATGGAAACACAAGATAAGAATGCGATTAATCGTCGCGATTTCCTGAAGATTGTCGGTATCAGCACAGCTTCTGCAACTCCGTTGCTGTCCGGCTGCTCTTCACAAGGAACAGGGAGCGATGCTTCAGGCGCGTTGGGAGAGGTGCCGACAGACAAGATGACTTATCGCACTAGTCCGAAGGGCGACAAGGTGTCTCTGTTAGGATATGGATGTATGCGCTGGCCTACACTTCCTGCACCGGAAAAAGGTGGAAACCTTATTGACCAGGACGCAGTGAACCGTTTGGTGGATTATGCCATTGAGCATGGTGTAAATTATTTCGATACGTCGCCTGTTTATGTTCAGGGTTGGTCGGAGAAGTCAACAGGTATTGCTTTGAAACGTCATCCGCGTGAGAAAATATTCATCGCTACAAAGTTGTCTAACTTCCAGAACTGGACTCGTGAGAATTCAATAGCTATGTATGAGAAGTCCTTCAGAGACTTGCAGACCGATTATTTCGATTATTATTTGTTGCACTCAATAGGTAACGGTGGTATCGAAACTTTCCGTGCACGTTATATCGAGAACGGTATGCTGGACTATCTGATGAAGGAGCGTGAGGCAGGACGTATCCGTAATTTGGGCTTTTCTTTCCACGGAACAACTGAGGTTTTCGATGAGGTGTTGGCTATGCATGATTATGCTCATTGGGATTTTGTGCAAATACAGTTGAATTATGTTGATTGGCTACATGCTTCAGGCAACAACGTAAATGCGGAATATCTTTACAGTGAGTTGGAAAAACGCAATATCCCGGCAATTATTATGGAACCGTTGTTGGGTGGACGTTTGTCAAATGTTCCGGAACATATAATGCTCCGCCTGAAAGAAAGAATGCCTCAAAGCAGTGTCGCTTCATGGGCTTTCCGCTTTGCAGGTTCTCCAAGTAGCGTTTTGACAGTTTTGAGTGGTATGACTTATCTTGAGCACTTGCAGGATAATATCCGTACATATTCGCCGCTTCAGCCATTGAGCGACGAGGAGAAGGATTTCTTGGAAGAAACAGCTCAGTTGATGCTGAAATACCCGACAATTCCTTGTAATGACTGTAAATATTGCATGCCTTGTCCTTATGGTATCGACATTCCGGCAATATTGTTGCATTATAACAAATGCGTGAACGAAGGAAATGTTCCAAAGAGTTCAAAGGATGAGAATTATCGTGATGCCCGTCGTGCTTATCTGGTTGGCTACGACAGAAGCGTGCCTAAATTGCGTCAGGCAAATCATTGCATCGGCTGCAAGCAGTGTAATTCTCATTGTCCTCAGAGCATTGATATACCGAAGGAACTGCATCGCATCGATGAATTTGTGGAACAATTGAAGCAGGAAACTTTAGGTTAGTCGGTCGGGCTTGGACCTTGGTTAAATATATAAAGGGAATCCATCTTGAAGTAGATGAGATTCCCTTTTTTTGTCAGAATCATTTCTTACGGCTGGAAAACTTTTTCCATATATTATGAAAATAAAGTTTCATATATTGTGAAAAAAGATTTTCATGCGGATGAAAAAACTTTTCCAAGCCCGAAAAAAATATTGAAAATGCAATATGTTGTTTTATAGTATATTATGCAATATGCTGTTTCTTCCCTGATTTTCTGCATCTCATAGCGAAATACAATATATAAGCAAAGGCAATGAGAGGAACTGCAAAGCCGATAGACATTTCGTTTTCACCTATATATCCCATCAACATCGGACTGAATGCACCTCCGGCAATACCCATAACAATATATGACGAAGCCTTTTTGGTGTGCACTCCCATTCCTTCGAGCCCGAGGGCGAATATTGTAGGAAACATGATGGACATAAAGAAGAAAGAAATATACAGTGCATACAAAGATATATTTCCAAATTCGAATATGACCAGAATCATGCATAAAATATTTGCAAGTGAATAAATTCCCAAAAGCTTTTCCGGACTGATCTTTTTCATTATAAAACTGCCTGACAATCTGCCAAGCATGAACAATGCCATTCCTCCAAATGCCAGAATTTGTGAGGCTTCTACGTTAGTAAGTGTCGGCTTCAATTCTGTCACATAATTGATGAAAAAGCTGAATATTCCTGTTTGTGCAGCGCAATAACAGAATTGTGCCGCAATGGAGCGAACGAACTGAGGGCAGCGCCACATTGAAACTGTCGGCGTCATTTCCTTTAGTGTTGAAGCATCGTCGGGGAATAATTCTTCCATTTCTTCTTCTTTTATATCAGGAAGACTGACGAATGAGAATATCACTACGACTATAAGAACGATGCAGCCTACAAGAATATAAGGTTTTGCCAAAGCAAATGAATCGTCGGACTGAGCACCGAATATCAAGGCTCCGCCAACGAGCGGTCCTAAAATCCATCCCAATCCGTTGAACGACTGTGAGAGATTCAATCTCTGTGCAGCATATTCCGCAGGACCGAGAACAGTGGAATATGGGTTGGCTGCCGTTTCAAGTATGCAAAGTCCGCAAGCTATTATGAAAAGGGCTATCAGGAATGGTACTGCAGAATGTGTGTAAGCCGCAGGAACGAAGGCAAATGCTCCCAAAGCAAATAACATCAGTCCGGCAATTATTCCACTCTTATATCCGAAACGCTTCATGAATGCTCCGGCCGGCAATGCCATAAGAAAATAGGCAATGTAGGTCACAAACTGGACAAGTCCGCTTTCTGCTTTCGACATAGTGAAAGCTGTCTGGAAATGTTTGTTCAGAACATCAAGCAATCCGTGAGCAAATCCCCACAGCAAAAACAATGAGGTGATGAGGACAAATGGAAGCAAAAATGATTTGCCGTCAGCTGCCGACACCAAAGATTTCTTTCCTTTATTTTCCATAGGATTTCAAAGTTTGAATATTCTGTCCATTAATTGCCATTTCTCGGATGAGGAGCTGCCGGGAGCTGATTTCTGAAACTTGTCTACAAATGCTTCCCATTCTGCCTGGCGGTCAAGTGTGGCAAGGCGGGCAAATGCTTCGTCCCAGTTGAAATCATCCGGAGTTTCAACTATCATGAAAAGGCGTGAACCAAGGCGATATATTTCCATATCAAGGATTCCAACTTCGCGGATTCCGGCAGGAATTTCCGGCCATATATTTTCCGGCGAATGCCAGTGGCAGTATTCTTCGATTAATTTTTCGTCTTCTTTTAAGTCTAGTGTTTGACAATATCTTTTCATTGTTGTTTATTTTTTTAGTTGACTAGTTGACAAGTAAACAAGTTGACAAGGTTTATATCCTTGTTCCCTCGTTAACTTGTCACCTTGTTTCTGTTATTTTATAAATCGCTTTTCCCCATAATTTCCCCAAATAAGAAGCTCCTTCTTTGTTTGGATGGAGATAAAACACTCCGCTGTTTCCGTTCTCAGCCTGGAAAGCATCTTTATGATTTTTGCGGAAATAGTCAAAGCCGTCGGTATCTCCAAGATAAACACAGCCTTTTTTCACGGAGCTATAATGTTTTACCAGTTTCTTGATTTCCGGATAATATGTTTGCAGTCGGTCCAGACCTTCCTGTAAATATTCAGAAGCATTGTGTGTGTTCGGACTGTACCAAAGTGGGCGGTGAACTACAATTTTGCAACCGGGATAAAGTTCAATCAGTTTGTCGATGATGGTTCTCATATTTTTCTGATACTGTTCCGGAGAAACCGGACAGCCGTTTGTACCTCGGATAGCGCTGTCGTTAGTTCCAAGCATTATCGAGAATACAAGAGTTGCCCAATCTTCATCTTTGAATTTATCGGCTGCAGCCTTTACTTTTGGAAACAATGTGTTTGTTTCCGGAAGGAAATCCACAGTTGTACTGCCGCTCACACCTTGGTTGGAATATTTTACTGAGCCGATGAAAGGTTGTCCGGTAAGATAAATCGCAGCCTTAACAGGTGGAGCTTCGCGTGTCGGATTTTCCAGACCGGCACCATAAGTTATGCTGTTGCCGACAAACACAATGTTCAGATTTATGTTGTCGGAAGTTTTTCCAAAAGAAGTGGCAACAACAAGCAGCATTGCCAAAATGGAAATAACACTTTTCATGGTATTGTGATTTTAAGTTTAACAATTCTGGGTAATGAAGTTTATTTCATAAAAACAAAATAAACAGCTGCTACAAGGCATACGAAAGCTGCCAGGTGATTCCAATGCAATGATTCGCCCTTGAAAAGGACAGTTGTGAACACTGTGAAAATAATCAAAGTGATAACTTCCTGAATAACCTTAAGCTGCATCAGTGTGAATGGTCCGCCATTTCCCTGGAAACCGATTCTGTTTGCCGGCACCTGGCATGAATATTCCGCCAAAGCAATAACCCACGAGAAAAGAACAACTGCATAGAGCGGCCAATTGTTGATGACTTTCATTTCCTGCAACTTCAAGTGTCCGTACCATGCAAATGTCATGAAAATGTTTGATACGATAAGAAGCAAAATACTGTAAATTCCTTGCATTTTATTTTAATATTTAAGTTTGTATTTAAAGTTGACAAGGTTTTCAGAGACAAGTTGACAAGGTAAAATATTTATTACTTTGCTCTTAATTATCTGAAAGTTCTTGTTAACTGGTTTTCTTGTTAACTCGTTAACTGAATGTTGAGCTTACGAAACTTCAATGATATTATTTCTTAGGCTTCGAAGGCAAATATTCATTCTGTACATTCGTCATGCTTGCCCACAGACTGTATCGGGCTTCGGGATTGAGAGATTCCAAAGAAGCAAGAACAGCTTTCATATCTTTACGGCTCGAGCCTGATTCATACGGGCAGTTCTTAATCTGCTTTCTGTAGCCTTTCCATTCGGCAATTCTCAATAATTCCTTTTCTTCGATCAGGCACATCGGGCGGATAATCTCCATATCGAATTTGGACATTTTCAGCTTTGGTGGCATTGCGCCAAACGCTCCTTGGAAAGTAATGTTCATCAGAAGAGTTTCCAGAATGTCGTCCTGATGATGACCGAGAGCAATTTTGTTGCATCCTTCTCTTTTTGCAATGTCGAACAAAGCTTTTCGTCTTGTCCATGAGCAGAGGAAACATGGCGATTTGCGTTTGTCGGTCGAGGCATCGAATTCCGTTTCATGCAGAATGAAAGGAATGTCGTGTTCGGCAGCACAACTTTTCAGATATTCCAAATCAGAGCTGTAAGGAATATTCTTCATTACTATGTGTGCCACAATTATCTGGAAACGCGGACTGAACACTTTCGACCTGCGTCCGAGTAAATCAACCAAAGCCAGGGAATCTTTTCCTCCGGAAAGACCGATGAGAATTTTGTCTCCGTCGTTAATCAGACTATAATCCCTTATTGCTTTTCTGACTTTGTCTTCCACTTTTCGAAAGAGCATTTCTTCTTCAGTGAGTTTTGCCATAAATCAATCTTCTGCCTTATTATCTTTTATTTAAGACCTGTTCAGAAACCAGCATCTGAAAGGTGTCGCATATTTGCGGGTGCAAAATTACTACTATCAAAGCGCATGTCAAAAACAAGATTGAAAAATATTCTATTTTATGTTATTCTTAATTCAAGAGAAAAGAGTATTTTTGAAATTAGAATAGAAAGCTTTTGTTCATTTTGGACTTTCCGCACTTTTATGTCTGAGATTGTCTGAAAAACGAACGTATATCTGATAATGAGTTAATAATTTAATTACGAATAAAAGTTAGAATGAGAATTTCATTTGACAAATGGATAATGGCATTTGCTGCAACTTGTATTTGCGGCTCAATGCAAGCACAGACACTTAATGAAGCCAAGGCTTTGTATAACGAAGGAAAATATGCTGAAGCTAAACCTGCATTTGAGAAGTTTGTAAAACAATCTCCTGGAAATGCATCATATAATCATTGGTATGGTGTATGTTGTCTGGAAACCGGCGATATAGAAAATGCTGAGAAATATTTGTCTGTTTCTGTGAAGCGCAAGGTGATAGACGGATTTAAATATATGGGTGAGTTGTATTTCAAGACTTTTCGATATGATAAAGCCGTTGAAATGTATGAAGAATATATTGACTGGCTTACAAAAAAGAAAAGAGATACTGAAGAGGCAGAGCTTCGACTCGACGAGTTGGAGAATGCTGCCCGCATGATGGATAAAGTTGAGGCTGTTCATGTGATTGACAGTATCGTTGTTGATAAAAGCGATATACTTCAGGCTTATACTTTGAGTGAGGAGTGTGGCTCGCTTGTTTATTCTGACGATATGTTTTCATCTTCAGGAAATGAAAATTCTGTAGTGTTTGTAAATCAGAAAGGAAATAAGGCATATTATGGAAAGCAAACAGCAGAAAATCATTTTTGTCTGTTTACTCAGTCTTTGCTGATGGACAAATGGTCTGACGAGAAGCAGTTGCCTATGAATATAAACAGTCAGGAGGATGATAATTATCCGTTCGTATTGTCTGACGGAGTGACTATTTATTATTCGTCAAAGGGTAATGGCTCTTTGGGCGGATATGATTTGTTTGTTACCCGCTATAATATGAATACAGATACATATCTGGCTCCGGAGCAATTGGGAATGCCTTTTAATTCTCCATATAATGATTATATGATGGTTATTGATGAGGTTAAGCAGTTGGGCTGGTTTGTATCTGACCGCTTCCAGCCGGAAGGAAAGGCTTGTGTATATCTGTTTATACCGAATGAAAACCATGAAAGGGTGAATACGGAAGATGCTTCGTTGAAACAGGCTTGGGCTTCTCTGTCTTCAATCAAGACAACATGGGAGGCAGGAAAGGATTATTCCGAATTAGTGGCTTTGGCTCATGAGGTGATACCTTACGGACCACAGAAGAAAGATCATGACTTTGAGTTTGCTGTATCTCCAAATACAATGTATTATAAATGGGAGGACTTCAAATCTCCTGAAGCAAGAAACTTTTATAAGCAGGCAACAGATATCAGACAGCAGATTGAAAAGACTGAGATGCAGCTTCAGAAAATGAGACAGGAATATTCTTCTACAAAGAATACTGCCAAAAAGGAGCAGATGAAAGATAAGATTCTTCAGGCAGAAAACAAATTGCTGGAATTGGCTGACCAGCCTGCAGAATTGGAGAAGAATGCACGAAATGCTGAGGCTCCGAAATTAAAGAGAAAATAACTTGTGCGGCGTTGTATAATAAATTTTTGCAATGCCGTAGCACAATTGATTATAGCTTATGTTATCCGAAATTACTATTATCGTAATATGTATGTTGGCTGCTATTATTCTTTTGATAGCAGAAGTGTTCTTTATTCCGGGAATAACTTTGGCAGGTATTGCCGGGGCCTTGTGTGCTGGCGGTGGTATTTGGTATGCCTATAGTTTGGATATGACAATAGGACATATTACAGTTTTGAGTTCAATTATAGGATTTGTAGCTGTTTTCTGGTTTTTCGTGCGTTCACGTTCATTTAAGATTATGGAATTGAATGCAGACATAAGTTCAAAGGTTACATCAAATCTGGAACAAGGCATAAGTGTAGGGGAAAAAGGTGTCACTGTTTCCAGACTTGCGTCTGTTGGTAAGGCTAGATTCAATAGAACAATTGTTGAAGTAAAAGCGGAAAACGGATGGATTGATGAGAACACACCTGTTCTTGTAACCAGGATTGAGGACAATTATATCTGGGTCATCACAGATGAACAGGCGGAAGAAACGGAAAATAGTATTCAGTAAATAAATTATTCATTTAAAACTAAAACATATGGAAATCACAACTTCAGCTCCGTTGGTTATGCTAGGGATTGCCATTCTGCTTTTGATGGTTTTCCTTTATTATGTGCCTTTCCTTTTATGGATATCGGCAAAAGTTTCCGGGGTGAACATTTCGTTATTGCAATTGTTCCTGATGAGAATACGAAAAGTTCCTCCATACGTAATTACTCAGGCAATGATTGAAGCACATAAAGCAGGTTTGAGAAATCTTACAAGAGATGAACTTGAAGCTCACTATCTTGCCGGCGGACATGTGGAAAAGGTTGTGCATGCTCTTGTTTCTGCGTCTAAGGCAAATATTGACCTTTCGTTCCAGATGGCAACGGCAATTGACTTGGCTGGTAGAGATGTGTTTGAAGCTGTGCAAATGTCGGTTAATCCAAAGGTTATAAATACTCCTCCGGTAACTGCTGTTGCAAAAGACGGTATTCAGTTGATTGCTAAAGCGAGGGTGACAGTCCGTGCCAATATCAAGCAGCTGGTTGGTGGAGCAGGAGAGGAAACTATTCTTGCACGTGTTGGTGAAGGTATTGTTTCTTCAATCGGTTCATCAGACAGCCATAAGACAGTGTTGGAGAATCCGGATTCTATTTCAAAATTAGTATTGAAGAAAGGCTTGGATGCCGGAACTGCTTTTGAAATCTTGTCAATTGATATTGCCGATATTGATATAGGAAAGAATATCGGTGCATATTTGCAAATGGACCAGGCTCAGGCAGATAAGAATATTGCTCAGGCTAAGGCTGAGGAACGCCGTGCAATGGCTGTTGCCCTTGAACAGGAAATGAAAGCAAAAGCTCAGGAAGCACGTGCCAAAGTTATCGAGGCAGAAGCTGAAGTTCCTAAGGCAATGGCAGAGGCTTTCCGTACCGGCAATCTAGGTGTTATGGATTATTATAAGATGAAAAATATCGAAGCTGATACATCTATGAGGGAAGCAATTGCAAAACCTTCTGCTTCGCAAAATAAGACAATTAAATAAGTTTCAGTTGACTAGTTGACAAGAAAACGAGTTGACAATAGTTTTAAAACACCGGAGTTGATGATTTAAATCAGTTCCGGTGATTTTATAAAAAATCCAATAGAATATGAATCCAATTCCTTCTTCAGAATTAATAATAAATGCAGATGGAAGTATTTTTCATTTGCATATCAAGCCGGAACAGCTGGCTGAAAAAGTTGTCCTTGTTGGTGACCCGGAACGTGTGTCTATCATAGCGACTTATTTTGATAATATCGAATGCGATATCCAAAGCAGAGAATTTCATACTATAACTGGAAAGTATAAGGGAAAAAGAATAACTGTTGTTTCTCATGGTATCGGTACGGACAATATTGATATTGTTCTGACAGAACTTGATGCTTTGGCAAATGTTGATTTTGCTACAAGAACAATAAAGGATGAGATAAAACAATTGACATTGGTGAGAATCGGTACGAGTGGCGGCCTCCAGCATGAAACTCCGGTGGGAACATATGTGGCAGCAGAGAAATCAATAGGTTTTGATGGTGTTATATATTTCTATGGCAATACAGATAAAGTCCGTGATTTGGAAATGGAAAAAGAACTGGAACGTCAGCTTGAATGGAAAATAGAAGGATTACGTCCTTATGTGGTTCCGGCTGATAAGTCTCTGATAGAGCAAATCACCAAAGATGATATACTCAGAGGTGTGACTATTGCCGCAAACGGATTTTATGGTCCGCAGGGAAGGAAAATCAGACTTCCTCTTGCCGACCCAGATTTGAACAGCAAGATTCAGAAGTTCGAATATAAGAATCAGAAGATAACTAATTTTGAGATGGAAAGTTCTTCGCTTGCCGGACTTGCAGCGCTTATGGGACATAGAGCTATGACTGTGTGTTGCATTATAGCAGGCAGGGTTGAAAAGAACATGAATACGTCTTATAAAGATTCATTGTCTGAATTAATAGTCAAGGTTCTTGAACGTATTTGATTTTAATGTTTATAAGTTTTCAGATGCAAGTTGACAAGGTAGGAAAACGGACGTAAATATAAATGTCTGAATAGCTTGTCAACTTGTTTTCTTGTTAACTGGTAAACAAGAAGACGAGTTTGCATAACCAAAGTAAATAATATATATGATAGAAGAAGCTATATCGAGGTATTTGAAAGAGAACAATCAAACAGAGATAAATCCGAAAGCTGTTCTGTTTGATATGGACGGTGTTCTTTATGATTCTATGAAATTCCATGCGCGTTCATGGAAGGAAATTGCAGAAGAATATAATCTGGAAGCAGATGAGTATGATTTTTATCTGTATGAGGGAAGAACCGGAGCCAGTACCATAAACGAACTATTTATGAAAACATTCGGTAGGGAAGCTACGGAAGAAGAAAAGCATAGTATATACGAAAAGAAGGCTGCTAAATTCAGAGCCTATAATGATGGAGAAGCTATGCCGGGAACTACAGAAGTTCTGGAAAAGGTTAAATCCTGCAATATGCAGCGACTTGTTGTCACAGGCTCTGGACAAATGAGCTTGATTGATAAACTGGAACATACTTATCCCGGAATGTTTACCAAAGAGAAGATAATAACTGCATATGATGTGAAATACGGAAAACCAAATCCTGAACCATATCTTATCGGATTGCAAAGGGCAGGAGTAAAGGCTAATGAAGCGTTTGTAGTGGAAAACGCACCAATGGGTGTAAAAGCCGGGGTTGATGCCGGAATATTCACCATAGCAGTAAATACCGGTCCATTGAAAGATGAAGTTCTGCTTGAAGCTGGAGCACACCTGTTGTTCCCTGATATGAAAACTTTGGCTGCAGAATGGGATAATATAATCAGCGGAATAAACGCTTTTTCAGCTTGCAATACCAAGAAGTAGTTATTCCAATATATTGCGCTATATATTTGTCAGGAACACGGCTGATAAGCCATTTTTGATTATCATACATATAGCGTATGAATTCCTCTGCCTTGCATGACTGGCGGATTGCAAACAACGTGTACAATTTGGAGATAAGCGTAAGCATCACATTCTGATAATAGGATGCAAATAATGGATAACGTAAAGACAAGTCTTCAATATGTACACGTGAAAAGCAAAGCAATTCGCCGTCTTCAATGGCTTTTATCTCAAATTCGGAGGGCTCTTTTGTGAAGTAACCTATTGCTGAAAGAAAAGGAATGTCGCATTCGGCAGCAAAGCCTGTCACACATTCATTCCCTTTCTCGTCAACATATAAATTTACGAATAATCCTTTGTTTATAAAATAACCGTCTGTACAAAGCTCGCCGGTGCGGAGCAGATATTCTCCTTTCTTAACTTTCACAATATGAGAATGGCTTTCCAGCTCATCAATGAAAGCTTTATCACGTTTTAAAGGTTCTGGAATTCCTTCCAGAAAGCGATAAAAAGGAGATTCCGGCATTTTCCTTTAGTCTTTTAATGTGAACTTTTTCTGTCCGATAAGGTTACCGTCAGCAAAGATATCTACTCGATAAGTTCCCGGTGACAGGAATTCTTCAACATCCCAATACATAGTAACAGGAACTTCTTCTCCTTCATATTCAATCATTTTCTTCATTGAATATGAAATTTCCTTACCTTCGAAAGAGAATACATTACCTCTGTTTTTTACCAGAATGTCATCATCCGGTTTCATTATTCTGACATAAATATCTTTTTCACCAACAGGAGCTGTGATGTTCTTTGATATCTTGAAGTTCAGTACTAACTGCTGAGTTTTACTGATTTTCTTTGCTAATTTACCTCTCGAGTTAACAGGTGTAACGCTTATTGAGGTTGCATCAAGACGGCTTGCTAAAGTTACACGTTCGGTAAGTTTTTCTTTTTCTTTCTTTAAAGTAGCAGCAGTTGATGTAGCCTGTTTGTATTTTTGAACGGCTTCGTTTTTCTCAACTTTCAACTGTTCATTAGCTCTGTTCAAAGAGTCAATTTGAACAACATAGTTACGCATAATTTTACGCAAAGTAGCCAATTCCTTTTTCAATCGTGCTATTTCTTTTGCGTTTGTAGATTTTACGGTTCTAAGTTCTTCCATCAATCTTTGAACTTTTGCTTGTTCAGTAGATAGAAGTGCAACAAGTGAGTCGTTACTTACACTGAACTTATAACCTTCATATTGTAATGATAGTTCATTAAATTCGTCGGCAAGCATTTCCTTTTCAAGGTCGAATGTCTGTGTCATTGCTTCCATCTGTTCATTTTGATGGAAAATATAATAACCACCTCCGGCTACAATTAAAACCAAAACTATAACTGCAACGAGCAGCAATGACATCTTGTTGATTTCTTTTGTTTCTTTCTTTTCTATGTTATCCATAACTCTTCTTTTGTCTTATTTATATTGATCATGAGTTTTATCAAAAAACATGATTAATACACAAATTATGTTATTAATAAGTGAGCCACAAAATTAAAGATTTTTTTTCGAGCTTTTCAGAGAGTTTGCCAGTTTTTTATGTTATACAATATATTTTCGTGTGATTTCTATATCTGGATACGTTATTTCTCTAAAATAAAACCCGCCATTGGTTTCATAAATACCAATGGCGGGTTTATTATAAACTGTTATTGTTTGCTATTATTTCAATAAGTCCGGACGAAGTTTTGCAGTTCTTTCCTGTGCCTGCTGCAATCTCCACTCTTCAATTTTTCTTTGATGACCAGAGAGCAGAACTTCCGGAACCTTCCATCCTTTATAGTCCGCGGGACGAGTATAAACTGGAGGAGCCAGCAGATTATCCTGGAAAGAATCAGATAATGCACTTTGCTCATCACCGATTACACCAGGTATTAGTCTGATTACGGCATCCGAGATTATAGCAGCTGCCAATTCTCCGCCTGTAAGTACATAGTCACCCACAGATATTTCCTTTGTAATAAGATGTTCTCTGATTCTATAATCTATACCTTTGTAATGTCCGCATAGAATAATAAGGTTATTCATCATAGACATTGAGTTTGCCATTGGCTGATTGAATGTCTCTCCGTCTGGGGAAGTATAAATTACTTCGTCATATTCTCTTTGACTTTTAAGTTCGGAAATGGCACGGTCAATAGGTTCAATTTGCATAACCATACCGGCTTCACCGCCAAATGGATAATCATCCACACGTCTCCATTTATTGGTTGTATAGTCTCTTAAATTATGTAGATGGATTTCAGCAAGACCTTTGTCTTGTGCACGTTTCAGGATTGAGCAGTTTACCATTCCGTCAATCATTTCCGGCAGGACTGTAAGAATATCTATGCGCATAAGCTATGTTTGAAATCTGTCTGAATATTTGATTTTATTACCACAAATGTAATATAAAAAAAGAAGATATCCTTTTTCAGATACCTTCTTTAATTATTTGGCAATAGAATTTGTTAATTGAATAGGTATAAAAAAAGTCGTCCGAATTATAATGACGACTCTTTCTGAGTTGCGGAGGCCTGATTCGAACAGACGACCTTTGGGTTATGAGCCCAACGAGCTACCACTGCTCCACTCCGCGATGTAGTATCAATCATCCCTGATTGCGAGTGCAAAGGTAGTGATTATTTTTTATAAAGCAAATCTTTTTGGACTTTTTTGTCATTATGTTTGTAATAGATTGTATATCCGAGGTTTGATATACGGAGTTTATGGCATAATGATAGTTATATTATGTTTGAAAAACAGAACCGAACCCACATCCGTGTGGGGCCGTAATAATTTTTTTGATATATACGGCCCCGCGAAACTGTGGGTTCGGTCCTATATAACAGGCTGAATTATAATCTAGCCTTGATAGCTTCAGATTCTTTTTCGTATCCAGGTTTGTTAAGCAAAGCAAACATGTTTTTCTTGTATGCTTCAACACCCGGCTGGTTGAATGGATTTACACCAAGCATATATCCGCTGATACCGCAAGCTTTTTCAAAGAAGTAGAACAACTGACCGATATAGTATGGAGTAACTTCCGGCATAGTAACTTTGATGTTTGGAACACCACCGTCAACGTGAGCCAATTGAGTTCCCAATTCTGCCATTTTGTTTACTTCATCAACACGTTTACCAGCAAGGAAGTTCAAACCATCAAGATTTTCTTCATCGTGAGGAACCTGAACATTGTAAACTGGATTTTCAACAGAAATTACAGTTTCGAATATTGAACGTTCACCTTCCTGAATCCACTGACCCATAGAGTGCAAGTCTGTAGTCAAATCTACAGCTGTAGGGAAAATACCTTTGTTGTCTTTTCCTTCGCTTTCTCCGTAAAGCTGTTTCCACCATTCAGCAATGTAATGCAATTTTGGATGGAAGTTACACAAGATTTCAATTTTCTTACCGCTCTTGTATAATTCGTTTCTTGTAGCTGCATAGATAGCTGACAAGTTTTCAGCAAAAGGAACATCAGCTCCAGTAGCTTTTTCCATATCTACAGCACCTGAAATCAATTCACGGATACTAATACCTGCAACAGCAATTGGTAACAATCCAACCGGAGTAAGAACAGAGAAACGACCACCAACATTATCTGGAATTACAAAAGTCTTGTAACCTTCCTGAGTTGCTAATGTACGCAACGCACCTTTTTTAGCATCTGTAATAGCTACGATACGCTGACGAGCTTCTTCTTTTCCAACAGAATCTTCCAATTGTTTTTTCAAGATACGGAAAGCAATAGCAGGTTCTGTTGTTGTTCCTGATTTAGATATATTGATAATACCGAACTGGCGACCTTTCAAAACTTCGCTCAATTCATGCAAATAATCTTCTCCAATATTGTGGCCGGCATATAGCATGATAGGATTCTTGCGATCTTTCTGCAACCAGTCGAAGCTGTTGTTCATTGCTTCAACTACAGCTCTAGTTCCAAGATAGCTTCCGCCAATACCTATTGCTACAACAATTTCACATTTTGAACGAAGTAGGTTAGCTGTATTTTCGATATCAGCCAATTCTTCTTCAGTAATTGATGATGGCAAATGCAACCATCCTAGGAAGTCATTGCCTTCGCCATTTCCATTGTGCAAAGTGGCGATACACTCATTGGCTTTAGCTTCTTGAGCAAAAACCTGGTCTTTAGAAACAAATCCTAAAGCTTTTTCGATGTTTAAAGTAATGTTTTTCATAAATATTCTTCTTATAAAAGTACAGAGACATACAATGGGCTTGTATGTCTCTGCAAATATAGTGAAAGGTGAGCGGAGAGCAAAATAAAAAACTTGTTTTTGATTTTGCTGTTCCGAACCGCATCCTATAATATCTAAAATACTTATTCTATTTAAATGTTTCAGTCAGTTGTCTGATAACGGTTGTTGGAGATTTCCTTTCATATAGAATTGCATACAAAGCATTCAATATTGGCATATTGACTTTGTATTTTTGTTCGTTGATTTCGTGAATACATTTGGTTCCATAGTAACCTTCTGCAATCATTTCCATCTCCACTTGTGCCGTCTTGACAGAATATCCTTTTCCTATCATAGTTCCGAATGTTCTGTTTCGGCTGAAACGGGAATAGGCAGTAACCAGTAAGTCTCCAAGATATACCGAATCAGTGATGTCTCTTTCCAAGCCATGTACTGCATTGAGGAAGTTTCTCATTTCTTCAATTGCATTACATATGAATACGGCTAGGAAATTATCTCCATATTTCATGCCGTGACAAATGCCCGCTACAATTGCATAGACATTCTTTAAAACAGAAGCATATTCAATGCCTGTCACATCCTTACAGCAATAATTATTGAGATATTGGTTCTTGAAAACAGATGCAAAAGCATAAGCATTGTCGATATCAGGACAACCAAGTGTTATGTATGACAATCTTTCCAAGGCAATTTCCTCTGCATGGCATGGTCCGCCTATTACTGCAATATGATTTAAAGGAACATTGTAATATTCTGCGAAATAGTCTGCTACCAACATGTTCTCATCCGGAACAATACCTTTTATGGCAGAAATGATGAATTTATCCTCCATCGAAGTCTTTACCTTCATAAGGTGTTGTTTCAGGAAAGGCGACGGTGTCGCAAATATCAAAGTGTCAGAGTCATCAATAGTCTCGTTGATGTCTGAATAGAATTTAATTTTGCTTAAGTCGAACTTTACAGAAGAAAGGTAGCTTGGATTATGGCCATACTGCTTGAACTCCTCGATCTGTTCAGTACGGCGCATATACCAATTGATACTATCTTGAGTAGAAAGTACAATTTTGGCTAAGGCGGTAGCCCAGCTACCACCTCCCATTATTGCAATTTTACCAGGCAAATTCATTATACT
This sequence comes from Parabacteroides sp. KHUB-01, assembly GCF_056640935.1. Taxonomy (NCBI): domain Bacteria; kingdom Pseudomonadati; phylum Bacteroidota; class Bacteroidia; order Bacteroidales; family Tannerellaceae; genus Parabacteroides; species Parabacteroides sp. KHUB-01. The sequence goes on from NZ_CM153256.1 coordinate 3,204,858, forward strand.
CTGACTTTTATTTTGCTGCATTCTCTATCCATCCTGCAACATCTTCGGCTGTAGGATTTTCAAGTTCCAGCTTGTATTTCTTATTGATTTCACAAAGCTCCTGTCTTACTTTGTTCGGATTGGCTTCCTTAAGAGATTCAACAGTCAAATATCCTGCTTTCTGCAAAGCCGGAACCCAGTCTTTATTTATTCCAACAGCTACATATTTTTCTGCAGAGTCTTTCTTAACTGTCTTTTCAGGGCGCATTTGTGGGAAGAACAGAACTTCCTGGATGCTTTCCTGACCTGTAAGGAACATTGTCAGACGGTCCATACCAATACCCATACCGCTGGTTGGAGGCATACCATATTCCAAAGCTCTCAAGAAATCCTGGTCGATGAACATTGCTTCATCATCACCCTTTTCTGACAGACGAAGCTGTTCCTGGAAACGTTCGCGCTGGTCAATCGGGTCGTTAAGCTCAGAATATGCATTTGCAATTTCCTTACCGCAAACCATAAGTTCGAAACGCTCTGTAAGTTCAGGATTGTTACGATGCTTCTTTGTAAGAGGAGACATCTCGATAGGATAGTCAGTGATGAATGTCGGCTGAATGTAATTACCTTCACATTTTGCACCGAAGATTTCGTCGATGAGTTTACCTTTACCCATTGTTTCGTCTTCTTCAACACCAAGCTTATGACAAACTTCGCGAAGCTGGTCTTCGTTCATTCCTGTGATGTCGATGCCTGTATTTTCCTTGATTGCGTCAATCATGGAAATACGTTTATATGGAGCTTTGAAGTTGATTTCCTTATCACCGAATTTTACAACAGTTGTTCCAAGAACATCCATACAGATGCGTTCAAGCAATCTTTCAGTGAAGTTCATCATCCAGTTATAGTCCTTGTAGGAAACATAAATTTCCATGCAAGTAAATTCAGGGTTGTGCGTACGGTCCATGCCTTCGTTACGGAAGTTACGGCTGAATTCATATACGCCTTCAAAACCGCCTACGATAAGGCGTTTCAAATACAACTCGTTGGCAATTCTCAAATACAACGGAATGTCCAATGCGTTATGGTGAGTGATGAACGGACGGGCTGATGCACCACCAGGAATACTTTGTAGTACAGGTGTATCAACTTCTGTATAACCATGTTCATTAAAATAGTTACGCATTGAATTGAAAATCTTGGTACGTTTGATGAAGATATCTTTTACACCTTCGTTAACAACCAAGTCCACATAACGCTGGCGATAACGCATTTCAGCATCGTTGAAACCATCATATGCTACGCCATCTTTGTATTTAACAATAGGTAACGGACGTAAAGACTTAGCCAAAACAGTCAATTCCTGTGCATGAACAGAAATTTCACCCATCTGTGTGCGGAAAACAAAACCTTTGATGCCGACAAAGTCACCAATGTCCAGCAATTTCTTGAATACAACATTGTATAAGTCTTTGTTTTCGTCCGGACAAATATCGTCACGTGAAATATAAACCTGAATTCTTCCTTCAGAGTCCTGTAATTCCATGAATGACGCTTTACCCATAATGCGGCGACTCATAATACGGCCAGCAATGCATACCTGACGAGGCTCTGCATCGTCTTTGAAAGATTCTTTTATTTCTTTAGAATATGCATTTGTTTCGTACTCTGCTGCTGGATATGGCTCGATACCCATTTGGCGCAACTGTTCCATGCTGTTGCGTCTTATTATTTCTTGTTCGCTCAGTTCTAATAGATTCATTGCGTTCTTATTTTGTATAATATGGGGCAAAAGTAAAAAAAAAGTGACAATATAACAAGTTTTATCAGTCTTGCTATCAGTTTTGTTGGTCAATCACTAATAAATGTGCGACTATTCTATATAAAGTTTATTGTTTGAGATATATTCTCCAACTTTTTCCGGGAGGAAAAACCTTATATCTTTACCTGCTTTTATGGAGTTTCTGATGAAGGTTGAAGATATTTCGATGATAGGAGCAGGAACAGCATTTGCATTCTTGCAGTTTTCCGGTATTACAATTTTATATCCGTTTCTGGGATATATATATATAGGAAATTCATTCATGATATTATCATGATTCTTCCATTGTCCGAAAATCTGCCAGTTGTCAGCTCCCATTATAAGACAGAACTCCCTGTCTTCAAATTTGTTTCGCAGTGCGCTAAGTGTTGCGTATGTGTAGGAGGGCTGTGGCATTGTGAACTCAAGATCGCTTACTTGGAAATGAGGATAATCTGAAGTAGCAATTCTTACAAGTTCAAGCCGTATAGAGTCATCCAGTAGATTCCTCTTGTCTTTTAGTGGATTGTGGGGCGTAACCATAAACCATACTTCTTCCAAATCGGTGTATTCGCATAACCAATTTGCAAGAGCAAGATGTCCTATATGAATAGGATTGAATGAACCGGAATATATCCCGGTTTTTATACGCTTACTTCCCATTTTGCCTTTTGTATGAAATAATATTGTGAATTTGCAATATTAATACAAATAACATTCCTCCTCCAATAATGTATTCTTCCTTATACAAAGCAAAAATTCCGGCAAACATAGCAATAATAGCCAGGATAATGCTGGTGATGAAAATAGTTTTGCTAACTTTTTCTTTCTGGTTTATCATTATGGTAATTTTGAATGATTTCTAGATAAGTTGCTATATTATGATTGGAAGCTGTTTTTGTTTTTTCGTCTGATGATTTGGAAACTATTCTATATTATCAGAAATCTTACATTTAAATATTCAGAAACTGTTTTCGCCACAAATGTGGTTTGATTAGGTCACAAGTGTGGTTTAATTAAGTCACAGCTGTGACCTTATTAAGTCACACTTGTGACGAAAACAGTTTTTGTTATATTAAACTTAATCCTTGCTAGAACGTTCCTTATTTATCTAAGAAATTTCTGACTGTTCTCAATGTTTCCTCTTTAGCTTTGTCCAGGTCATCATTGACTATTACAACATCAAACTGTTTGGCGAAGCCTAGTTCGTATTCAGCTTTAGCAAGTCTGCTTTCTATCACCTCCGGACTATCAGTGTTGCGGCCAACTAGTCTGCGACGTAATTCTTCAACTGATGGCGGCTGGATAAATACGGATAAAGCTCTGTTTCCGTAGTATTTCTTTATGTTGCATCCGCCAACTACGTCAACATCAAAGATAACATTGTTGCCTTCCTTAAATATTCTTTCAACTTCGCTTTTAAGCGTTCCGTAAAACTTGTCTGTATATACTTCTTCGTATTCCAGAAAATCTCCGGCAGCAATGCGTTTACGGAAATCTTCAGGACTGAGGAAATAATATTCCACACCATCTTTTTCTTCTCCACGAGGAGCGCGGCTGGTTGCTGAGATTGAGAACTTAAGGTTAAGTCCCTGTTCCAGCAGATAATTTATGATAGTAGATTTTCCCGAACCTGAAGGTGCGGAAAATATTATTAGCTTTCCGTCCATATTATAATACGTTTAATACTTGTTCCTTAATCTGCTCAAGCTCGTCTTTCATGCGAACTACGATTTTCTGCATTTCCGCATGATTGCTTTTTGAACCCAAAGTGTTGATTTCACGTCCCATTTCCTGAGCGATGAAGCCAAGCTTCTTACCTTGTCCATGACCATTGTTCATAGTTTCAAGGAAATATTTAAGGTGGTTATCCAGGCGACTCTTCTCTTCGCTCACGTCGAGTTTTTCGATGTAGTAAATCATCTCCTGCTCAAAGCGGTTTTTGTCGTAGTCTTGAGCCGCCACCTTTTCCAAGTTGTCACATATGCGAGCCTTGATCTTGCTTATACGTTCATTTTCGTAAGGCTCAACATCTTTAAGCAATTGCGCAATGTTTTCTATCTTCTGACCAAACAGTTTTTGCAACATAGCACCTTCTTGAATTCGGAACTCCTGTAATTGCTTTATAGCTTGGTTTACGGCATTTTCCACAACGCTCCATTCTGCTTCGTCGGCTTCAACGACTTCAGTACGGATTACGTCAGGGAAACGCAAAACCTGTTGCATTTCAGCCCAGCTGCTAGGTTTTTCTATTCCAAGTTTTTCAGAAATCTCTTTCAATTGGGCATAATATCCTGCAACTGCTTCCTGGTTTATCTGAGCAGAAGAATCTTTTCCAATTGATTCGATATATATGCTAAACTCAACTTTTCCTCTTTCCAGAGCTTGCATCAAAAGGCTTCTGACAGCCATTTCCTTCTCTCTGTAGATAGCAGGAATACGAGTTGACAAATCCAGCTGTTTGCTGTTCAAAGCCTTGATCTCAACGGTTACTTTTCTCGAAGGCAGTTCGGCTGTAACCTTGCCGAACCCAGTCATTGATTGTATCATTGCTTTATAAAATTTTTGCAAAGATAAGAAAGCCTTTTAAGTTAAGCAATACCTCTTTTTTTGTAAGTTTGCGGAAAATTTGCGATTATGATAGAAGATTTGCTTAAGTACAATAAAGAGTTTGTAGCTAATAAAGGATATGAGAAATATATCACTAACAAGTATCCTGACAAGAAAATAGCAATAGTTGCATGTATGGACACTCGTCTGACAGAGCTTCTGCCAGCAGCTCTTGGACTTCGCAACGGTGATGTGAAAATTATAAAGAATGCCGGAGGTGTTATCTCACAGCCATTCGACAGTGTAATCAGAAGCCTTTTGGTAGCAATATATGAGTTGGGGGTCGAAGAAGTTATGATTATTGGCCATACGGATTGCGGCGTTCAGCATATGGACAGCAATATGATGATAAAGCATATGAAAGAACGTGGCATTTCTGAAGACCATATAGAAATGATGCGCTATTGCGGAATAGACTTTGAATCATGGCTTAGCGGTTTCGACGACACTGAAAGTGCGGTGAAAGAATCTGTAGATTTGGTTCAGCACCATCCGCTGATTCCTTCGGATATCGTTGTCCGTGGCTTTATAATGAATTCAGTTAGCGGAGAAATATCAGAAGTAGTTAAATGAAGTAGCAGAAAATATACTATAACAAGAATATTATGAGAATAGAACAGAACTACTCATTGGAACAACATAACACTTTCCATCTTCCTGTAAAGACTCGTTGGTTTATGGAGTATGAAACAGAAGAAGAACTGGAAAAGATTCTGCATGACGAATATTTTCAGGAATGTCTTTCTACACATATAGGAAGTGGAAGCAATCTGCTTTTCATTAACGACTATAATGGTATAATTCTTCATTCGGCAATAAAAGGAATAAATGTTGTGAGTGAAGATGACGATCATGTGGTTATTCGTGTCGGCGCAGCCGAATTGTGGGACGATGTTGTTGCCTTTGCTGTTTCAAAAGGATGGTTCGGAATAGAGAATTTATCTCTTATTCCTGGAGAAACCGGAGCTGCTGCTGTCCAGAATATCGGAGCATATGGCGTTGAGATAAAAGATGTAATAGAATCAGTCGAAGCATGGAATCAGCTGTCATTCGAAAAGGTTTGCTTCTCTGTTTCCGACTGCGATTATTCATATCGCAACAGCCGTTTCAAGAATCCGCATCTTGATCCGCATATCGTAACATACGTAAATATCAGATTATCTAAAAAAGAATCTTTCTCTTTGGACTACGGACAGTTGAAAGAGAAGTTCTCAGATGTTCAGCCAACGCTCCAGACAGTGCGCGATGCTGTTATTGCAATCCGTAGGGAAAAACTTCCTGATCCGTCGGAACTGGGCAATGCCGGGAGCTATTTTATGAATCCTGTTATCCCAGTCGAACAGTTCGACAAACTTAAAGCTCTTTATCCGACAATACCGTCATATCCGGCTTCGGAAGGAAAAGTGAAAGTTCCTGCAGGCTGGCTTATCGAGCAATGCGGATTCAAAGGCAAGCGCCATGGTGAAGTTGGAGTATATGAGAAACAGGCTTTGGTTCTGGTGAATTATGGTGGAGCAACCGGCGATGAAATTGCTCTGGTTGCGGAAAGTATCCGCACTGCCGTAAACGACCGTTTTGGAATAGAACTGATGCCAGAGGTTAAATACATTGTATAATGAAGATAACATTTCTAGGAACCGGCACTTCGACAGGAGTGCCGGAACTGCTTTGTGACTGTTGCGTGTGCAAAAGCAATGACGCAAAAGACAAACGCCTTCGCTCGTCTGTTTTGATTGAGGAAGGAAACACTTCCGTAATGATTGATTGTGGTCCTGATTTTTATATCCAGGCGCAGAAATATATAAGCAAGCCGATTGATGCAGTGCTGCTAACCCATGAACATTACGACCATGTCGGCGGCTTGGATGATTTACGTCCTTTCTGCAGATTCAAGGATATGCCGATATTTGCCGAAGCCAATGTTTGCGAGGCTATCCGAATCCGTCTACCATATGTATTTAGGGAGAATAAATATCCCGGAGTTCCAAACCTCGTTTTGCATAACATATCCGAAGCTCCGTTCCATATCGGCTCATTGGAAATTATCCCGATAAGAGTTATGCACGCCCGTTTGCCCATTCTCGGCTTCCGTATAGGAAATTTTGCATATATAACAGATATGAAGACTTTGCCCGAGAGTGAATATTCCAAATTGCAGAACCTGGATATCTTAGTCATAAATGCTCTGAGGAAAGATGAAAGGCATATTTCTCACCAAGGTCTTGAGTCTGCGCTTATGCATATATCAAACCTTGCGCCTAAACATGCATACATCACGCATATAAGTCATCGTATGGGATTGCATGCCGAAGAAGAAAAACTATTGCCCGAAAACGTAAGTTTTGCATACGACGGATTGCAACTTACAACGGAGTACATAAAGTAATGTATATCTGTTTCCTGTCAGATGTGGTTTGAGGAGTTAACTCGATGTCCGGAAAATAAAGTTTTAGTTTTCCGGCTATTGAATCTCCAAGCGAAGTGTATATGCTGTCATTAGGCACAGAGCAAGGAAAAGAGCAGAACGAGCACAGATTTCCTTCACTGGTGAAAATATCCATATTAATAGTAGAAGACGGATATTCCCAAATGACAGTATCGCCTTTCGCCAGTTTCATATGCCATTCGTTAGCCGGAACAATAAAATTAGCAGTAGCTTTATTATCGAATTCTTTCCTTGAAGTTGAAATAGGATTTGCCGACTCATCTTTATATCCGGCAAGCTGCCGGCGCGCCACATCATTCAGAAGCTTTTTGCTGAAACTGGCAATCCATAGACCATTGTGATGATAACAGCCAAGAAATGAACTTCCTTCGTTTGGATAATATTTGAAATCTATTCCATATTTCTTTTCTTCCTGAGGCGCATAGAAAGGAAGGAAACTTTCCGAAATAATTCTTTCTATTTCTTTCCTTTTCCCGTTGTTTGCCTGAATATAACAGACAACACCTTCTTTGTGGAACGACAATAGCATATACTTGAAATCATAATACATTATCAGTTTTATGAAAACTTCCGGAATATATTTGCGGAAAATGCAATTGCCGTTTTCTTTTTCCAGCACCATGTGGCGCAGTTGTCCCGGTTTGTTTACGGAAAGTATAGATGTATAATCTTCAGGAATAAGGCAAAAAATATCTTCTTTCTCCGTTTGTTTCTCTTTTTTGAGGAAACCGAAAAAGTAGCTTACGGAGATGCATGCTAAGATTAAGGTTAGCACAACAATGATGATATCTTTTGCATATTCTTTCATCCTTTTTTACTCATGAAATATTTGCACCATTTCATCAGTCCACATTCTTCACACTTTGGTTTTCGTGCCAGACAAATATATCGTCCGTGCAATATCAGCCAATGATGTGCGATTGGAATAAGTTCTTCGGGAATATTCTTTACCAGTTCTTTTTCCGTTTCCAGCGGAGTTTTGCTGTTGTTTGTCAGTCCTAGTCTGTTCGAAACACGGAAAACATGCGTATCCACAGCCATGGCAGGTTTGTCAAATATTACTGAGGCAATTACATTTGCTGTCTTTCTACCAACTCCGGGCAACTTCTGCAAATCTTTTATGTCCGAAGGAATTTCACCGTTGAACTGCTCCACAAGCATTTTTGCCATTCCTACAAGATGCTTAGCTTTGTTGTTGGGATATGAAACGCTTCTGATATATTCAAACACAACTTCCGGAGTGCTTTCCGCCAGAACTTCCGGCTCGGGAAAAGCCTCGAAAAGGGCAGGGGTGACTTGGTTGACACGTTTGTCGGTGCATTGTGCCGAAAGTATTACGGCAACAAGCAATTGGTAAGGGTTTTCATAATGCAATTCGGTTTCTGCTGTTGGCACATTTGCCTGAAACCATTCAAGAATACCTTTGTATCGTTCTTGTTTGCGCATGATTATCGTCTTTTTGTTTGTTTTTCTATTTTACCCAAAGATAAACAAACGGCGCAAATAAACAAAAAAAATACTGACAGGTTTATTTGCAATAAAAAACCTATCAGTTTCTCTTCTGTTTTATCAAGCCAAGCTGGCAACCATATTCATTTTACGTGTGTGTTTCCCCGGACCATGGTTAGTGGTCCGGGGTGGTAAAATGATTTAGGTTGCAATTTTAATTGGCTGATTCAAATTGTTTCAGAAAACGTATATCGTTCTCTGAGAACATACGTAAATCTTTTACTTGATATTTAAGGTTTGTAATACGTTCGATACCCATACCTAATGCATATCCTGAATAAACTTTGCTGTCAATTCCGCAGTTTTCAAGAACATTAGGGTCAACCATACCACATCCCAGGATTTCAACCCAGCCGGTATGCTTACAGAACGCACATCCTTTACCACCGCAAAGGTTACATGAAATATCCATTTCGGCAGATGGTTCTGTAAATGGGAAATATGATGGACGCAGGCGGATTTTAGTTTCAGCGCCAAACATTTCTTTGGCGAAGAACAAAAGTGCCTGTTTCAAATCTGCAAAAGAAACATTCTTATCCACATACAAAGCTTCAACCTGGTGGAAGAAACAGTGTGCGCGATATGAAATAGCTTCATTTCTGTATACTCGTCCCGGACAGATGATACGGATAGGCGGTTCCTGCTTTTCCATAACTCTTGACTGCACAGATGAAGTATGCGTACGAAGCAATACATCCGGCTGATGCTGGATAAAGAAAGTATCCTGCATATCACGAGCTGGATGGTCATCAGCGAAGTTCAAAGAAGAGAACACATGCCAGTCATCTTCGATTTCCGGACCTTCAGCAATGCTGAAACCCAAACGACCGAAAATATCGCAAATTTCTTTTTTAACCAATGACAAAGGATGACGTGTTCCTAAGTTGATAGGATAAGAAGTGCGTGTCAGGTCAATCTCATCGTTCGAAGTCTGGGCATTTTCAAAACCCTCTTTCAATTCGTTTATTTTGTTCTGAGCAGTTTCCTTCAGTTTGTTAATGAACATACCAACTTCACGTTTCTGTTCTGCCGGTACGTTGCGGAAATCATTCATCAACATAGAGATTTCCCCTTTTTTGCTGAGGTATTTGATACGCAAAGCTTCCAGTTCTTCAGCATTTGCAGCTGTTATATTTTCTACTTCCTGGAGTAGCGCTTTTATTTTATCAATCATTTTAATCCTTATGTTTTTATATTCGACGGGCAAAGGTAATTTATTATTTTTTGAAAAACAACGTATTTGTTGAAGTTTTTTAAGTAATCTGTTTAAATCACCACAGTCGGTAACTATGCTTTTGCTCTATTTATCGTTAAAACCTATAGATGTTATCGGAAAAATGAGTTATTAAAATAATGTATGAAGCAGCACCTCTTCCTACTTTTGGAAAAAAGATTATGAAAGTAGCGGTTTTGTATTACAGTCATAAAGGGAAAACAGCTTTTTACGCTCGTGAGATAGCAATGTATCTGTGGTCGCAAGGTTTCAGTGTCAGCTTAAGCGCTGTTTCTGATTTCAACAAGGATAAACTTAAAGAAGTAGATTTCCTGATTACCGGTTGCTGGACTTGCGGATGGTTTGTCGTCAATCAGCATCCTCACCAAAAATGGGTTGAATTCAGCAAGGAAATAGCAGGAATCATACCGCCGGAGCGTACATTATTATTTACTACTTACAAGTTCCGTATCGGAAGTATGTTTTCGAATATGAAAAAGGCTCTGTCAATTCCTAAATCTTTTCCTGTTTATGAATTGAAATCCAAAACCGGATTTCTTACAGACGAAGATAAATTAGCATTAAATAGATTTACAAATGTTTCACCTTTAAAATGAAGTTATATGGGAAATAATAAACTAACAAGTGCATCAGGTGCACCCGTTTCAGACAATCACAATGTGGCAACTGCCGGTCGTCGTGGTCCGATGTTATTGCAGGATGTTTGGTTCCTTGAAAAGTTGGCTCATTTTGACCGTGAAGTTATTCCGGAACGCCGTATGCATGCCAAAGGCTCTGGCGCTTTCGGTAAGTTTACTGTGACAAATGACATTACTGCATACACCAAGGCTGCCATTTTCTCAAAAGTCGGCAAGGAAACAGAAGTTTTCGTGCGTTTCTCAACCGTTGCCGGCGAACGTGGCGCAGCCGATGCCGAACGTGACATCCGTGGCTTCGCCATGAAGTTCTATACAGAAGAAGGAAACTGGGATTTGGTGGGAAACAACACTCCTGTGTTCTTCCTTCGCGACCCGCTTAAGTTCCCGGATTTGAATCATGCCGTAAAACGTGACCCTCGCACCAATATGCGCAGCGCACGCAATAACTGGGATTTCTGGACTCTTCTTCCTGAAGCTTTGCATCAGGTGACAATAACAATGAGCGACCGCGGTATTCCTTATTCTTACCGACACATGCACGGATACGGAAGCCATACATTCTCTTTTATCAACGCAGAAGGCAAACGTACTTGGGTGAAATTCCATCTGCACACTATGCAGGGAATAAAAAACCTTACTGACCAGGAAGCTGAAGCGCTGATAGGAAAGGACCGCGAAAGTCATCAGAGAGATTTGTATGAAAGCATCGAAAAGGGCGATTTTCCAAGATGGAAAATGTTCGTTCAGCTTATGACTGAAGAAGAGGCTGCAAAATGCCCGTTCAATCCTTTCGACCTTACCAAAGTATGGTCGCAGAAACAATATCCTCTGATTGAGGTCGGAATTATGGAGCTCAACCGTAATCCGGAAAACTATTTTGCAGATGTTGAGCAGGCAGCATTCAATCCTGCAAATGTTGTTCCGGGAATAAGCTTCTCTCCGGACAGAATGCTTCAGGGACGATTGTTCTCCTATGGTGACGCGCAGCGCTACCGTCTGGGTGTAAACCATTATCAGATTCCGGTAAATAGCAGCAAGTGTCCTTTCCTTAATATATATCATCGTGACGGACAGATGAGAGTGGACGGAAATCACGGTTCGACTCTCGGATACGAACCTAACAGTTATGGTGAATGGCAGCATCAGACAGAATATAAAGAACCGCCTTTGGAACTCGACGGCGCAGCTTATCAGTGGGATTTCAGGGAAGATGATTCGGATTATTATTCACAGCCGGGCGATTTGTTCCGCCTGATGTCTCCTGCACAGCAGCAAGTGCTTTTCGAGAATACGGCGAGAGCAATGGGCGATATTCCTGAAGAAATAAAGATTCGCCACATCAGAAACTGTATGAAAGCTGATGAAAACTATGGCAAAGGCGTTGCCAAAGCTTTAGGCATTTCTTTGGACAAGATTTGATATTTGTCGCCTTGTCTCTGAATTCATAGCAGTTTACGAAACATATATAATCTCCTTACAGAAGAACTATCCGTCTTTTGTAAGGAGATTTTTTTTATAGTATTTGCGTTAAAAAAAACAATTCCTGTATATTGTTAATATACACACAATTATATTTTCATCGTAATTCTATGCCGTGAAAAACTTTTTTCATAATATATGGAAATAAATTTTCATGCTGATGAAAAATAATTTTCATAATATATGAAAAAAGATTTTCATAATATGTGGAAAAAAAGTTTCATTGCGATGAAAAACTGTTTTAATAATTGTCGGTTTCAAGGTTCTTTCTTTTGCAATATAGAATCAGACTAATATTCTATAAAGAAAAGATATATTCAAGGTAGAAATTCAGATAAAATGAGGCATGAACATCTTACTTCAACTATTTGGTTTATCGAAATATCTGTCAGAATATTATTCTCTCTTGTCTATTCCGAATAAAATCAGTAGTTTTGCGACGCTTAAAAGAATATATATAAAATCGCGATATGAGTAAGAAATTTGCCGAATATTCGAAGTTCGACTTGTCGAACGTGAATAAAGAAATGCTAAAGAAGTGGCAGGACGGCGACGTTTTCCACAAAAGTCTTGAAATCCGTGAAGGAAAACCTTCATTCGTATTCTTTGAAGGACCGCCTTCAGCAAACGGTATGCCTGGTATTCACCATGTGATTGCACGTTCAATTAAAGATATTTTCTGCCGTTACAAAACGATGAAAGGTTTCCACGTTAACCGTAAGGCAGGATGGGATACTCACGGTTTGCCAGTTGAGCTGGGTGTAGAGAAATCTTTGGGCATTACTAAGGAAGATATCGGTAAGAAGATTTCTGTTGCTGAATATAACGCGGCTTGCCGCAAGGATGTCATGAAGTTCACAAAAGAATGGACTGACTTGACAGAAAAGATGGGTTACTGGGTGGATTTGGAAAATCCTTATATCACATACGATAACCGCTACATCGAAACTCTTTGGTATCTTTTGAAGGAACTTTACAAGAAAGGTTTGCTTTACAAAGGATATACAATCCAGCCGTATTCTCCGGCAGCCGGAACAGGTTTGAGTACTCACGAGTTGAACCAACCGGGTTGTTACCGTGATGTTAAGGATACAACTTGTACAGCTCAGTTCCGTATTCTTGACCCTAAACCAGAAATGGAAGGATTCGGTGAGCCTTGTTTCCTTGCATGGACAACTACTCCTTGGACATTGCCTTCAAACACTGCTCTTTGCGTTGGCCCGGAAATTACATACGTTGCAGTTCAGACATATAATCCATATACAGGCGTTCCTATGACTGCCGTTGTTGGTAAGGACCGTTTGGATGCTTATTTCAATCCTAAAGCTGCCGACCTTAAACTTGAAGACTATAAGGAAGGCGACAAGCTTGTTCCTTTCCGCATCGTTGGCGAATGGAAAGGTTCTGAGTTGGCTGGTATGAAATATGAGCAGCTGATTCCTTGGGTAAATCCTGGAGAAGGAGCATTCAAGGTTATCACCGGCGACTTCGTTACAACAGAAGATGGTACAGGTATTGTGCATATCGCTCCAACATTTGGTGCTGACGATAATAAGGTGGCTAAAGCTAACGGCGTGCCTGCATTGATGCTTAAGGACAAAGACGGAAATATGCGTCCTATGGTTGATATGACAGGTAAGTTCTACAAACTTGAAGATTTGGATGTGGATTATGTTCATTCTTCAATGAACGCTGCTGACTATGATGCTTGGCAGGGAAGATTCGTCAAGAATGCATATGACCCTGAACTTACAGACAAGGATGAAACATTGGACGTTTCAATCTGTATGATGCTTAAGCCGCAGAACCGTGTGTTCCGCATCGAAAAGCATGTCCACAATTATCCTCACTGCTGGCGTACAGACAAACCAGTGTTGTATTATCCGTTGGATAGCTGGTTTATCCGCACTACTGCTTGCCGCGAACGTATGATTGAACTTAACAACACAATCAATTGGAAGCCGCAGAGCACAGGTACAGGACGTTTCGGTAAATGGTTGGAAAACCTTCAGGACTGGAACTTGAGCCGCAGCCGCTATTGGGGAACTCCGCTTCCTATCTGGCGCACTGAAGACGGCAAGGAAGAGAAGTGCATCGGTTCTGTTGAGGAATTGTATAACGAAATCGAAAAAGCAGTTGCAGCCGGATTGATGGAATCAAATCCTTATAAGGATAAAGGCTTCGTTCCGGGTGAATACAATAAGGAAAACTATGACAAGATTGACTTGCACCGTCCTTATGTTGATGATATCACTTTGGTTTCTGAAAGCGGCAAGCCGATGAAGCGTGAAACAGACTTGATCGACGTTTGGTTCGATTCAGGTGCAATGCCATACGCACAGATTCACTATCCGTTCGAAAACAAGGAATTACTTGACAACAGAACTGTTTATCCGGCAGACTTCATCGCTGAAGGTGTTGACCAGACTCGTGGATGGTTCTTCACTTTGCACGCAATTGCAACAATGATATTCGACAGCGTAGCTTATAAAGCTGTTGTTTCAAACGGTCTTGTTCTTGACAAGAACGGAAACAAGATGTCTAAACGTTTGGGCAATGCTGTTGACCCATTCGCAACAATCGAGAAATATGGTTCTGACCCATTGCGTTGGTATATGATTACAAACGCTTCTCCATGGGATAACCTTAAGTTCGACGTTGAAGGTGTTGAAGAAGTTCGCCGTAAATTCTTCGGTACATTATATAATACATATTCATTCTTTGCATTGTATGCTAACGTTGATGGATTCGACTATTCACAGGCTGATGTGGAATGGAACAAGCGTCCGGAAATCGACCGCTGGATTCTTTCATTGCTGAATACTTTGGTTAAGGATGTTGACACATATCTGGAAAGCTACGAACCGACACGTGCCGGTCGTGCAATCTCTGATTTCGTTAACGACAACTTGAGTAACTGGTACGTTCGCTTGAACCGTCGCCGTTTCTGGGGTGGTGGATTGACAGAAGATAAGTTGTCTGCTTACCAGACATTATATACTTGCTTGGAAACTGTATCTAAGTTGATGGCTCCAATCGCTCCTTTCTATGCAGACCAGTTGTATCGCGACTTGGTTTCTGTAACAGGACGTGAAACTGCAGAGTCTGTTCACTTGGCAGACTTCCCGGTTTGCAACGAAGAGTTGATAGACAAAGACCTGGAAGAACGCATGCAGATGGCACAGAGCATTTCTTCAATGGTTTTGGCTTTGCGTCGTAAGGTTAATATCAAGGTTCGCCAGCCGCTTCAGACTTTGATGGTTCCTGTATTGGACGCTCACCAGCAGGAAAGCATCGACGCTGTGAAGGCTTTGATTCTTAACGAGGTTAACGTCAAGGAAATGAAATTCGTTGACAACACAGCCGGAATCCTTGTCAAGAAAATCAAACCGGACTTCAAGAAACTCGGTCCGCGTTATGGTAAGATTATGAAAGCCTTGGCTGCTGCAATCCAGCAGATGAGCCAGGATGATATCAACGCATTTGAAAAGGCTGGAACATTCACATTGAACGTTGAAGGACAGGAAGCTGTAATTGAACGTGCTGATGTTGAAATCATCTCTGAAGATATTCCGGGCTGGTTGGTTGCTAACGAAGGCCGTTTGACTGTAGCTTTGGATATTACAGTTACAGAAGAACTTCGCAAAGAAGGTTTGGCTCGTGAATTGGTTAACCGTGTTCAGAATATCCGTAAGAGCAGTGGCTTTGATATTACAGACAAGGTTAATATCACAATCCTTTCAAACGAAGCAATGGATGCAGCAGTAGCTGAATATAAAGAATACATCTCAAATCAGGTATTGGCAGCGTCTATTGAAATTGCAGATGAAGCAGTAAGCGATGCAGTGGAATTGGATTTCGAAGATTTCAAACTTCTTGTTAAGGTTGAAAAAGCATAACAATTAGTTGAAGAGTCAACTTTATATACAATCCGAATACCGTATAAAAATCGGTATTCGGATTTTTTTTGCCTAAATTGGGAATTTTCACTTCTAAAAGTTGTAAATACAATAATTATATTATCTTTGCAAGTAAATAAAGAAAGGCTTATGGATATTATATATTTTCAGAAACCTTTCTTTTGATTTTATTGTTCAACCTAAAATAAATAAATACCATGTCAGAAAAAACAAGATACTCTGATGCGGAACTTGAGGAGTTTCGTGCAATTATATTAGAGAAATTAGAAGTTGCAAAGAGAGATTATGAATTGTTGAGAGGCGGTGTAACCAATTCCGACGGTAATGATATAGCAGATACATCTCCAACATTCAAGGTATTGGAAGAAGGTGCTGCAACATTGTCAAAGGAAGAAGCAGGCCGTTTGGCTCAGCGCCAGATGAAGTTTATTCAGAACTTGCAGGCTGCTTTGGTCAGAATCGAAAACAAAACATACGGTATTTGTCGTGAAACCGGAAAGCTTATTCCGAAAGAAAGATTACGTGCCGTGCCTCATGCAACATTAAGTATTGAAGCAAAACAAGGAGGCGTAAAATAAATGAAGATATCAAAAGGTTGGGGAGCAGTGTTGATTGTAATACTGCTCCTTCTTTTAGACCAGGTATTGAAAATCTGGATTAAAACCCATTTCCAACTACATGAAAGTATAGAGATTACTCCATGGTTCTATCTGTATTTCACAGAAAATCCGGGAATGGCATTTGGAATAGAAGTTATTGGCAAACTTTTTCTTACATTGTTTCGTATAGTGGCAGTTGGTTTTATCGGTTATTATCTGTATAAACTGGTGAAAGCTAACTATAAGTTTGGTTTTATAGCTTGCGTTTCAATGGTTCTTGCCGGAGCGATGGGTAATATAATAGACTCTATATTTTATGGAGTTATATTTAACCATAGTTATGGACAAGTGGCAACATTTATGCCTGCGGAAGGCGGTTATGCGTCGTGGCTTCACGGCAAGGTTGTCGATATGTTCTATTTTCCTCTGATTGAAACAACGTTTCCGGATTGGCTTCCGATATGGGGAGGTCAGGAATTTATTTTCTTCAGACCAATATTCAATTTGGCTGATTCGGCTATTTGTGTCGGTGTTTTTTCTCTACTTCTGTTCTACCGTCACACGTTGTCAAAGAGTTTGTCTAACGAAGAAAAGTGATTATGCCTAAGGTGTGGCTGAAATATTGTATTCCGTTGTTGATGTCTGTAATGCATGTATCGTGCAGCAGAGTTCCGTCAGGTATTCTTTCTGAGAAAGACATGCAGAAAGTTATGACAGATATGTATCTGGCTGAGGCGATGATTGGAATGGACTATGATACATATAAGTCTGATACAATGAAACAGGCTTTGTATGAGTCTGTTTTCCGTAAATACAATATTACCCAGGCGGAATATGACAGTTCGATAATGTGGTACGGACGCAATATGGATATTTATATGGGCGTCTTTAACCGCATGATTGATGATTTGGATAAGCGTGCAGATGAAATGGGTGATATTCCGGCAGACCCGATTTCCGGCAGTTCCAAGAAAGATTCTGTAGATATTTGGCCACGCCGTTCATATTTCAGGTTTTCGGCAAATGCTTTGTTCAACGGAACTACGTTTGATATACGTCCATCCGAGCAATTCCCGTCCGGCAGTATTTTTGTTCTGGGTATGAATGTCTGGGGATTGGACAAGCATATGAAAAGCCGTCCGGAAATACGTATTACTGTCGAGCAGGGAGATACATCGGTTACTGTTACCGACCGTATAAATAAAGATGGTTTCCATAAGACAGTACTGAAAAGTGTAGCAACCCGCCGAATCAAGAGGGTTTATGGTTCTATCAGACTTGACAACGCTGATATGGATTATTACAAGGTATATTTGGACAGTATTAGCCTTTTCAGATATAATTATGGTTCGCAGACTCCGAAAGCTGCAGACAAATTGCCTAAACAGGTTGTTCAATGAAAAGATTCGCTTCACATTTCGTGTTCTATCACAGAATGCTTCGTTTGCATTATGTTGAATTGTCGTCCGGCAGTAACATCCTGAACGGAGTGTTTCCTCTTGAAGAAGAAATAGCAGGAACAGAATTTTATGACGGAATTTTGTTGCCGCTTCCTGCTGATTTTGATATTTCAGAAATAAATAAGATTCTGTTGAAAATAAAAGAAGAGAAGAAAAATCCGGATTGGGAAAGTTTTTCTTCTCTTCTTTCATCATATTTGGATTTGCAACTTCCGCTTGAAGGAAAGCCAATCCGTTTGCTTTTACTGGATATTCATAAGTGCACGTCTGCGGAACTCAGCGCAAATCACTGATGTTGCAATTGCTACGTTCAGAGATTCGGCAGTTTCACGTTCCGGCGGAAAGCTCGGAATAAAGAGTCTGTTGTCTATAGTCTGTTTTATTTCATCGCTGATTCCGTTTCCTTCATTTCCCATAACAATTATGCCGTGAGCTGTCAGCTCTTTCTGGTACATATTTTCTCCGTCGAGGAAAGTTCCGTAAAGCGGAATATTGTTTTCTTTCTGAGTCAGGATGAAGGTTTTCAAATCTGTATAATGAACTTTTACATGAGCCAGTGCGCCCATCGTTGCCTGAACTGTTTTAGGGTTGAATACATCGGCAGTGTCGGTGCTGCATACAATATGCTCGATGCCGAACCAGTCAGCAAGTCTGATAATCGTACCCAGATTTCCCGGGTCCTGAATGCCGTCCAGTGCCAGAACAAGGCTGCGTGAAGCATCGACCTCATTCAAATCCCACTCCGGTTGTTTGAATACGGCAAGAACATCCTGAGGATTCTTAAGAAAACTCACCTTGCGTATATCATCGTTTTCGGCAACAGCAAGCTCTGCCGCATTTATATCTCCTTGGTTTGCCATCCAGCAAGGTTTTGCAATAAGAAATTTACACTCAAAAGCCGGAAGCATGTCGGCTACAAGTTTGTTGCCTTCTGTTACGAACAGTTTTTCTTCGTTACGGAATTTTTTCAATTCCAGAGCTTTGATTTGTTTTATTTTGTTTTTGCTAATCATCGTTATCTTTTTTAAGTTGACAAGGCTACAGATACAAGTTGACAAGGAATATAATCGTCATAAAGCTTTTGCCGAATTGTCCTCTTGACTTCTCGTTGACTGTGCCACAAGCTTGCAAAATCTGAAAACTTTATTTATGAGACAAAAATACGGGAATTTATTGGAAATCCAGTAAATTTGTAGCTTTATTGATGATATGAAAAATCTGTTGCTTTATAGTAAAATATTATTGATTTGTTTGCTTTGTCTGGCTTCGTGTCATCCTACAAAATTCGTGGGTGATAATGAATATTTGCTGGATGAAGTCAAAATCGTATCAGATAACAAACACTATAAGGCTTCTGATTTGAAGGACTATGTCAGGCAGCAGGCAAACTTCAAGGTGTTTGGCTTGATGAAATGGCAGTTGTATCTGTATAGCTGGTCCGGCAAGAACGAAAAAAACTGGGTGAACAAGCAGCTCCGCAGAATGGGCGAGCCGCCTGTAATACTTGATACAACGCTTGTGGAACAGTCCGTTGACGAACTGGAGCGTTTCCTCGTGAATAAAGGTTTTGCCCATGCCAAGGTGACATCCGAGATTGATACATCACGCAGAAAGAAGGCGGTTGTTACTTATTTTGTGAAAAGCAATGAGCCATATCGAATTGTCAATTACAGGATGAACCTAAATGATACGAAGATTGACAGTATTGCAAGGTTGGAAGCTCCGAAACGTCCAAAGTTGGTTGAAGCTTTCCGTTCACAGCAGGATGAATATATATCATTGATAAAAGACAGCTGCCTTTTCGACCGTGATATGTTGGACCAAGAACGTCAGCGAATAACTTCACTTTTGCGCCGTCACGGTTATTACGCTTTTAATAGAGATAATCTGGCATATTTGGCTGACAGCTCTTACAATAAGGATATTGTAGATTTGGAAATGTTGTTGAAACCGTATCGTCATGTCCGTCAGGATGGAAAGGTTGAAGACACTCAGCATAAGCAGTATTATGTCAGGGAAGTAAAAGTGCTGACAGATTACGATCCGTTGTCGCTGGTCGATCTTGATTCATTATTTGCCAATTCAGATACAGTTTTGTATAACGGGGTGAATATAATATATGGAAACAGGAATCATTCCGTGCGTCCGTCTGTGTTACGCCGTAGTGTGTATATTCAGCCCGGACGATTGTATAATGAGAATCTGGTGGAACAGACTTACTCTGCTTTTTCACGTTTGCGTGCATTGAAGAATATTAATGTCCGTTTTAATGAGGTTGAGCAGAATGACACTATGAAACTGGACTGTATGATTCTTACAACTCCGGCAAAGACACAGAGCTTTGGTGTTGACCTTGAAGGAACGAACTCTGCCGGAGATTTGGGATTTGCTTCAAGTGTGAATTATCAGCATCGTAATATATTCAAAGGTTCAGAAACTTTCTCGGCAAAAATCAGAGGAGCATATGAATCTTTGGGTTCATCTGACAACAGTATAGGAAGTTATTGGGAGATGAGTGCCGAAACAGGATTGACATTCCCTAGCTTTGTGTTCCCGTTTATAAGCGAGAAAGTAAAAAGACGCTTGCGTGCTACAACAGAATTTAAGTTGAGCTATAGTTTTCAGACCAGACCGGAATATCAGCGTGCAATTCTTTCCGGAGGATGGAGTTATATATGGCAGGACAGACGTAACACACTGGCGCGTCATGTATTCAAACTTCTGGATATAGATTATGTGTCTCTTCCTAAAATAGACAGTGATTTCAAAAATGAACTTCCGGAATCTACCAGACTGTATAATTTTACTGACCAGTTTGTGATGGGAACAGGTTATACTTACTCTTTCAGTAATTATAATCCTCAGAACAGATTGAAAGATACACATTCATTGCGTGTGTCATTTGAAATGGCGGGTAACTTACTTTATGCCGTGTCAAAGTTGTCTGGCGCATCCAAAAATGCAGATGGTTTGTATGAGTGTTTCGGCACACCATATAGCCAATTTACAAAGGTGGATTTGGATTTTAGCAAGAGTTTTGTTCTTGATGCCCGAAATAAAGTAGCTTTCCATGTTGGTGTGGGAGTTGGATATCCTTATGGAAATACAAAGATGCTGCCATTCGAACGTAGTTATTTTTCCGGAGGAGCAAACAGTGTGCGAGGTTGGTCAGTTCGAACTCTTGGTCCCGGAAGTATGAGTCTGAAACAGGCAGCTTCGTTTGCCGACCAAGTAGGAGATATGCGTCTCGATGTTAATTTGGAATATAGAACAAAGCTTTTCTGGAAATTTGAAATGGCAGCATATGTTGATGCCGGTAACATTTGGAAGTTCCATGATGATGGCTATCATGTTGGTGCTAATTTTGACTTCTCCCGTTTTTATAAGGAAATAGCTGTGGCTTACGGACTGGGATTGCGCGTTGACTTTGATTTCTTCCTACTTCGTTTTGATACAGGTATGAAAGCCTACAACCCTCAGCTTACTGGAAAAGGACGCTGGGCTATTATCAATCCTAATTTAAAAAGAGATTTTGCCTGGCATTTTGCTGTTGGATATCCTTTCTGATATGTGTTGAAATATATATAGTCCTAGCAGTTCGTGGGGCCGTATATATTTTGAATTATATACGGCCCCACGTTGAGGTGGGTTCGGATGTATTTTTATCATTGGTTATATCGGTGAAAAATAAAATTAGTTTAGATGTATTTGTTTTCACATTTATGTTTTTTGTTACTTTTGTATAACATAAAACCTCAAATTATAATATCATGAAAAGAATTCTATTATTATGCGGAGCATTATTGTGTGCTTTTGCTTCTCAGGCACAATGGCAACCCGCCGGCGACAAAATCAAGACAGAATGGTCTGAAACTGTAAATCCAAAACAAGTATTACCGGAATATCCTCGTCCGCAGATGGTACGTGGAGAATGGTCCAATCTGAATGGAGAGTGGGAATATGCAATCAGAGCTAAAGGCGGTGTTGAACCAACTGCTTATGATGGAAATATCCTGGTTCCTTTTGCTGTGGAATCATCTCTTTCCGGTGTGCAGAAAATAGTTGGAGCAGATAACGAATTATGGTATAAAAGAACATTTGATATTCCTTCTTCATGGAAGAACAAGAATATAATTCTGAATTTCGGAGCTGTGGATTGGAAAGCCGATGTGTTTGTCAACGATATTCTTATTGGTTCGCATAAAGGAGGATATACTCCATTCTCTTTTGATATAACTCCATATCTTAAAGGTCAGAAAGGTCAGAAATTGACAGTGAGAGTTTGGGATCCAAGTGATGCAGGATTTCAGCCTCGCGGAAAACAGGTGGCAAAGCCTGAAGGTATTTGGTACACTCCGGTTACAGGAATCTGGCAGACTGTTTGGTTGGAACCAGTTGCTTCAAATCATATAACTGCGATTAAGGCAATTCCGGATGTGGATAATTCAGTTGTTGGTGTTACTGTTTCTACATCTGAGTCTTCAGTAACAGATATTGTTGAAGTTAAGATTTCAGACAAGAATAATAAAGTAGTTGCTACAGCTCAGGGTGTTCAGGGACAGGAAATGCGTCTGCAGGTTAAAGATGCAGAATTGTGGTCACCTGAGAATCCGTATCTTTATGATATGAAAGTAACACTTCTTGGTAAACAGAAAGATGAAGTGAAATCATATACAGCATTCCGTAAGATTTCTGTTCAGAAAGATGCTGCCGGAATCTACAGAATGTGCTTGAACAATAAACCTTTGTTCCAGTATGGTCCACTTGACCAGGGATGGTGGCCGGACGGACTTTACACAGCTCCAACTGACGAAGCATTGCTTTATGATATCAAGAAAACTAAGGATTGGGGATTCAATATGATCCGTAAGCATGTGAAAGTTGAGCCTGCTCGCTGGTATTATCATTGCGACCGTGAAGGTATTCTTGTATGGCAGGATATGCCAAGCGGTGATATGGGAAACCAGTGGGGACCACGTGAATATAATGCAGGAACAGATAAGAACAGAACTCAGGAATCAATTTCAAATTTCTATACAGAATGGAAAGAAATAATGAACTTGTGTATGTCAAATCCTTCTGTTGTTGTTTGGGTTCCGTTTAATGAAGCATGGGGACAATTTGATACTGAAAAGGTTGTTGCATGGACTGAAGCTTATGATCCTTCACGTTTGGTAAACCCTGCCAGTGGCGGTAACCACCGAGCTTGTGGTGATATCTTGGATTTGCATAACTATCCTGGTCCGGAAATGTACTTGGCTGATCCTATGCGCGTGAATGTTTTGGGCGAATATGGCGGTATCGGTCTTGCTTTGGATGGTCATTTGTGGTGGAACAACCGTAACTGGGGTTATATCCAGTTCAAGAGCAGCGATGAGGTGACTGCCGAATATGTGAAATATGCCAAGGAGTTGAAGACTTTGGTTAAGAAAGGTTTCTCTGCTGCAGTATATACTCAGACAACTGATGTTGAAGGTGAGGTAAATGGTCTGATGACTTACGACCGAAAAGTGATTAAGATAAATGAAGATGCAGTACGCAAAATAAACAAAGAAGTGATTGATTCAATGAATAACTGATAGTTGTGTTCTGTGCAAACATATTTTTGTGTAAGTTTGCATCATGAGTACAATGGTTAGATATATATTAGTAATATTTGGAGTATTATTTTGTATATTGGGAGTTGTAGGAATATTTGTACCATTATTGCCTACAACTCCTTTTCTGTTATTGTCTGCTGCTTTGCTGTTCAGAAGTTCTCCACGTTTATACGGAAAGTTGATTTCCCATCCGCAATTAGGTCCGTATATAATGAATTTCAGAGAGCATAAGGCTATTCCGTTGAGAGTTAAATTTATATCGGTGTCGTTGGTTTGGATTACAATTTTATACGCTGCTTATTATCTTGTGGATTATATTTGGCTGAAGGCACTGCTTATGCTGCTGGCTCTGTCGATTAGTTTTTATATTTTACATTTCAAGACGTTGCGCTGATTGGGATGGGATAGGTTTAAATATGATTAACAGTTTCTTAATGTAAAATACACTTCTTTATAACAAAATCAAAAACAAGCTTTTTATTTTGTTCTGCACTCGCCTTTCGCTATATTTAGATAATATAGGATGCGGCTTGGCTTAACAAAATCAAAAACAAGTTATTTATTTTGTTCTGCACTCGCCTTTCACTATATTTGCAAATTGAAAAATGAATAAAACTGATGAAATATAATACAGAACAGAAAAGATTGGTGTTGCCGGAATATGGTCGTAACATCCAGAATATGGTAGATTATTGCGTAACGATAGAAGACCGTGAAGAGCGTAAGCGCTGTGCCAACACCATCATAAATGTTATGGGTAATATGTTTCCTCATCTTCGTGATGTGAATGACTTCAAACATATCCTTTGGGATCATTTGGCTATAATGTCCGACTTTAAGTTGGATATAGATTACCCGTATGAGATTGTAAAGAAAGAGGACTTATATACACGCCCTCCACGAATCCCTTACAATAATTCTCGAATCCGTTATCGTCACTACGGAAAGACTTTGGAATTAATGATTAAGAAAGCAACTGAATTTGAAGAAGGAAATGAAAAAGACCAGCTTATCAAGTTGCTCGCTACTCAGATGAAGAAATCTTTCCTTACATGGAATAAGGAAACTGTTGACGATAAAAAAATATTCAAAGATTTGGATGAACTTTCAGACGGAAAAATCATTTTGGATGAGGAAGTTCATAAACTTTTGGAAAGTAAAGAATTGCTTGCCAGAAACAATAATAACAAGAAGAATTTTACACGTAAGACCAGATGAGTTCATTTATTATCGAAGGAAACTGTAAGCTGAATGGTGAGATTGTACCTCAGGGTGCCAAAAATGAGGCATTGGAGGTGATTTGTGCCGTTTTACTTACTGCTGAGAAGGTAATTATACATAATGTCCCGGATATATTGGACGTAAATAATCTGATACAGCTTTTGCGCGATATGCGTGTAAAAGTGGAACGTCTTGGAATTGACTCATATTCTTTTCAGGCAGATGATGTAGATTTGGATTATCTGAACACTGAAGACTTTTTGAGAAAGAGTGGTTCATTGAGAGGTTCCGTTATGATTGTTGGTCCGTTGGTTGCCCGTTTTGGAAAAGCTCTTATTCCGAAACCGGGTGGAGACAAGATTGGTCGCCGAAGACTGGATACCCACTTCGTTGGCATTCAGCGTTTGGGCGCAGATTTCAATTATGATGCGACTCGACAGGTATATGAAATAAAGGCAGACAAACTGAAGGGAGCTTATATGCTTTTGGATGAGGCGTCTGTTACGGGAACTGCAAACATCCTTATGGCTGCAGTTCTGGCTGAAGGTAAAACTACAATTTATAATGCGGCATGCGAGCCTTATCTGCAGCAGTTGTCGTCGATGCTCAACAAAATGGGCGCGCAAATTTCTGGTGTCGGCTCAAATCTGTTGACTATTGAAGGTGTGAAATCGTTGCATGGCACTGAACATACAATATTGCCGGATATGATTGAAGTCGGCAGTTTTATCGGTATGGCAGCTATGACCGGTTCTGATATTCTTATTAAGAACACAGGATATGATAAGCTTGGAATTATTCCTGAAGCATTCAGGAGATTGGGCATAACTGTTGAGCAGCGTGGAGATGATATTCATATACCGACTCACGATTCTTATGAAATTGATACATTCATAGATGGCTCAATTATGACAATTGCAGATGCTCCGTGGCCGGGATTGACTCCGGACTTGCTCAGTGTCTTTCTAGTTGTTGCAACTCAGGCTGTCGGCAGTGTTCTTATTCATCAGAAAATGTTCGAGAGCAGATTGTTCTTTGTGGACAAACTTATTGACATGGGCGCCCAGATTATTTTGTGCGACCCGCATAGAGCAACAGTTATCGGTTTGGGAAACAGGTTCAAACTTAGAGCATCAACAATGGTTTCTCCTGACATCCGTGCCGGAATTGCACTTCTGATTGCGGCAATGAGCGCTGAAGGAACCAGCCGTATAAACAATATCGACCAGATTGACAGAGGGTATCAGAATATAGACTTGCGTCTTAACAAGATTGGTGCCCGTATTACTCGTATATAAAATTATCTTATAATGATTTCAAGGGAAGAAGTTTTTAAAATAGGACAGTTTGCAAAACCTCATGGTATAAAAGGGGAGATTACATTGAATACACAATGCGATGTGTTTGATGAATCTGATGATCCTTATATCATTTGTGATATGAATGGAATTCTGGTTCCTTTTTTTATTGAAGATTATCGTTATAAATCAGATTCTTCTATACTGGTCAAGCTTGAGGGTATAGACAGTGAAGCTGATGCACGTGAGTTTGTCAATAAGGAAGTTTATTATTCCCTTGATGAAGTTGATGAGGATAGTATAATAGGTGATATTTCGTGGGATAATTTTATCGGTTATCATGTAGTGGATAAAAATCATGGAGATTTAGGACCGATTGTTGATGTTGATGAAACAACAATGAATGTCTTGCTTCAGATAGACCATGACGGGGAAGAACTTCTTTTGCCTGCTGCCGAGGATTTGATTTCGGATGTTGATCATGAAAAGAAAATAATGTCCGTATCATTGCCTGCAGGATTACTGGATTTGTAAAGATAAAAGTGTGAGAAATGGCTTTGAAGAAGAATAAGAAAAAGAGAGGATTTAAATCTTTTTGGAAGCAGATACGTTTCAAGTATAAGCTTTCGTTTATTAATGAGGACACTTTGGAAGAAGTGTGGTCTTTCAGATTGTCGCAATTATCAGCATTTATATCATTTTCTGTTTTCGTTTTCTTTTTGATATCTTTTACAGCTTTTATAATCATAAAGACTCCTATCCGAAATTATTTGCCGGGATATCTGGATGTGGAAGTACGCAAAGAAATCATGCAAAATACTCTTCGCGCTGATTCTTTGGAGAGAATGCTGCTCGTTCAGCAGTTATATCTGGAAAATGTGACACAGATTATATCCGGCGATGTGAAACTGGATTCTATAAAGCAAATAGATTCTATGGCACACGTGGATGCCGATTTTGAGATTCCACGCGGAAAAGCAGAAACAGAATTTGTAAAACAATTTGAGGAAGAAGAAAAGTATAGTCTGACTGCGCTTGATGCAAATCCATCTTTGCCAAACAGTGTATTTTTTATTAAGCCTGTAAATGGAGTTTTGTCTTCTACATTTGAGGCTGATATAAGACATTTCGGTATTGATATTGTGGCAACACCGAAGGAAAGCGTATTGGCAACATTGGACGGAACAGTTGTCTTTGCCGGATTCGACCCGAATTTTGGAAACGTAATACAGTTGCAGCATAAGAACGGATTTGTTTCGGTATACAAGCATAACGATGCTTTATTAAAGAAAACCGGAGACCATGTTGCAGCAGGCGAGGCAATCGCCTTGGTTGGAAATACAGGAGCTTTGTCGACAGGCCCTCATTTGCACTTTGAGCTTTGGTATAAGGGAATGCCGATAAATCCAGAAGAATATATTTCATTTTAATCGTATGAAACGACAATTAGCTATATTAGGTTCTACAGGTTCGATAGGCACTCAGGCTCTGGAAGTTGTAAGCGAACATCCGGACAAGTTTGAGGTTTATGCCTTGACAGCCAATAACAGTGTAGATTTATTGATAACACAGGCACGTAAATATATGCCGGAAGTTGTTGTCATTGCTAATGAGAATAAATATCCGGAACTGAAGGAAGCATTGGAAGATTTGCCTATAAAAGTATGGGCCGGCGCAGATGCTATTTCGCAGGTTGTGCAGGCAGAACCTATTGATATGGTTCTGACAGCCATGGTTGGCTATTCCGGTTTGCGCCCTACAATTGCAGCAATAAAAGCCGGAAAAGCTATAGCTTTGGCAAACAAAGAAACATTGGTTGTGGCAGGTGAGCTGATAACAAGTTTGGCTGCCGAGCATAATGTTCCCATTCTTCCGGTTGATTCTGAACATTCAGCCATATTCCAGTGTCTTACAGTAGGAAATAATAATCCAATAGAAAAAATATTGCTAACGGCATCCGGCGGTCCGTTCAGAAACAAAACGATAGAGGAATTGGCAACTGTTACCAAATCACAGGCTCTTAAACATCCTAACTGGCAAATGGGAGCCAAGATTACAATAGATTCTGCCTCAATGATGAACAAGGGTTTTGAGATGATTGAGGCAAAATGGCTATTTGGTGTTGAGCCTTCTCAGATTCAGATAGTTGTTCATCCGCAGTCTGTCATCCATTCAATGGTTCAGTTTGAAGATGGAGCAGTAATGGCTCAGCTTGGAATTCCGGATATGAAGCTTCCGATAGCATATGCATTCTCTTATCCTGAAAGAATGAAAAGTATGTCTCCACGTTTGGATTTCAATCAATATTCAACTCTTACATTCGAGGAACCGGATATGAAGAGATTCCGTAATCTTGCCTTCGCTTTTGATGCGGCAGGAAAAGGCGGAAATATGCCTTGCATATTGAATGCGGCAAACGAGGTGGTTGTTGCAGCCTTCCTTCAGGACAGAATAGGATTCCTTCAGATGAGTGATGTGATTGAGGCAACAATGTCGAAAGCAGCTTTCATTTCTAACCCTACATATGAAGATTATGTGGCGACTGATGCCGAAGCAAGACGCATCGCCGCTGAATTGTTTTAGTGTAACATTGCAAATATTGATTTTTAGATGGAAACATTTCTTATTAAAGCCCTTCAGCTCATATTGAGTTTGTCTATTTTGGTGATTATACATGAGTTCGGGCATTTTCTTTTCGCACGTCTGTTCAAGGTGCGCGTCGAAAAGTTTTATTTATTCTTTGACCCTTGGTTTTCTCTGTTCAAGTTTAAGCCTAAGAACAGCGATACTGAATATGGCATAGGTTGGCTTCCTTTAGGTGGCTATTGCAAGATTTCAGGAATGATCGATGAAAGTATGGACAAAGAGCAGATGGCTCAGCCGGCACAACCTTATGAATTCCGTTCTAAACCGGCAGGGCAGAGATTGCTTATTATGATAGGCGGTGTTTTATTCAACTTTTTGCTTGCGCTGTTCATCTATTCAATGACTTTATTCTATTGGGGCGATACTTATCTTCCTCTCAAGAATATGAAAATGGGTATGATGTATAGCGAAACATTCAAGGAAGTTGGTTTCCAGGATGGTGATATACTTCTTAAAGCTGATACAACAACCCTTGAGCGCTTTGGAGAAAACACTTTCCGCTCGGTGATGGAGGCTAAGAATGTAACAGTTCTCCGCAATGGTGTTGAAACTGTCATTCCTATGCCGGAAGATATGATGATGCGTGTTTTGCGTGATAAGAAAGGTTTTGCCGGAATGCGTTTCCCAATGATAATAAAGGAAGTTCCGTCTAAGGATTCTCCTGCTGCTTTGGCTGGACTTATGCCGGACGACAGTATTGTCTCTGTTAATGACAGCTCGGCTGTGACATTCGACGAAGTCGCTGTGCAATTATATAACAACAGAGGAAAAGAAGTAAACCTTGGATTCTATCGTAACGGAAAGTGCGATACCTTAACTGTGGCTGTTGATTCTCTTGGTAAGATTGGAGTTAAGGCATATACTCCATACGACCTTTATGAATATAAGAATATCAGCTATGGCTTCTTTGAGTCTTTCCCAGCCGGAATAGCAAAAGGAGTGAATACTCTGAAAGGATATGTGAATGACATGAAATATGTGTTCACAAAAGAGGGTGCTTCAAGTCTTGGTGGATTCGGTGCAATAGGAAATATGTTCCCTTCTGTTTGGGACTGGCAGTCATTCTGGGAAAAGACAGCATGGTTGTCAATCATACTTGCGTTCATGAATATACTTCCGATTCCTGCTCTTGACGGCGGACATGTTCTCTTCCTGCTTTATGAAGTTGTTGCACGCC
Source organism: Parabacteroides sp. KHUB-01 (assembly GCF_056640935.1). Taxonomy (NCBI): domain Bacteria; kingdom Pseudomonadati; phylum Bacteroidota; class Bacteroidia; order Bacteroidales; family Tannerellaceae; genus Parabacteroides; species Parabacteroides sp. KHUB-01. The sequence goes on from NZ_CM153256.1 coordinate 3,234,472, forward strand.
GCAAACCGAGCGACAAATTCCTGGAGTATGCGCAGATGACAGGTATGTTCATATTGTTGCTATTGCTGCTTTATGCAAATGGTAATGATTTGTTCAGGTTTATTTTTAATTGATGAGTTGACGAGTTGACAAGGTTTTTTATAATAAAGTGAATTTATATTTGTTTGACCTTGTCAATGTTTACATGAATAATAAATATATAATAAAAAGCCCTGTAAGAGTGGAGTTTCATCCAGATCTGCTCTTACAGGACTTTTTGTTACATAAAATATCTATTGATTAGCCGGCAATGATGACAAGATTTTCGAGTAAACTCTTCCAACCGGTATTGTAAAGTTATTGTAAAGAATAATTTGTTTGCTGTTGAAACTCGAAATCCGGTGAACAGGCACAATATAAGATTTATGTACTCTAATAAACTTATCAGTCGGCAACAGCTCTTGAACATTCTTCATGCTCATTTGAGAAAGAACTGGCTTTTGGTCTGTCAAGTAAAACTTTATATAATTATCCATTGACTCAATATAAAGAATATCTGCAAGGCGGATATTTGTGTTTTTATATTCAACCTTAACAGTGATACATTCTTCCGTCATAACAGGATTAACAGCCTGCTTTCGCAAAGTCATAATGTCGCTGGCTTTCTTGATAGCCTTTTCAAATCTTGAGAAAGAGAAAGGTTTATGGAGGAAATCCACGGCGTTCAGCTCAAATCCGTCAATAGCATATTCTGCATAAGCCGTAGTGAATATCAGGAATACATCTTGCGGAAGACTTCTCGCAAGCTCAACACCGTTCACTCCTCCCATTTCTATATCCAGAAAAAGAATATCCGGATGCGTTCTCATTACGCACTCCATTCCAGCCTGAGGATTATTGAATGTTGTCAGCTCTATATTTCCTATTCGTTTACAGAATTGGGCAATAATCTCAAGTGCGATAGGCTCGTCGTCAATAGCTATGCATTTCATATATAAATGTATTATGTTGTTTTTTTAGTTTTGAGCATGAGATGGGTTTATGAGTTGACGAGTTGACAAGGCTACAGGAAACAAGTTAAATTGAAAATTGAAAATTGAAAATTAAAACTATTGACTTATAACTCCCAATAACATCTCAACTTCTCAACTCCTTGACTACTCAACTCCTCACCCCAGCCTAATAGAAAGAAGAACCTTAAAATACCCGTCAGATTCATCTATTTTCAGCGAATGTTTTCCGGGATAAATCAATTCCAGCCTTTTCCTGCAATTACTTATTCCTATGCCTTTAGATTTATTTTCCTGGTTTTGGTTTAAAATAGGGTTTTGTGTCGAAAACAGCAATTCTCCGTTTTTGGCACTTGCGGCAATATATATATCACTAGGCTTTAGAGACGAAACACCATATTTAAGAGCATTCTCAACGAATGTAATCAGTAACATAGGAGCTATTTCCTCACTTGCTGTTTCGTCGTGGTCAAATGAGAAGAATACTTTTGAATGTTCCGGCATCCTGTATTTCTGCAATTCTATATATTGCTCGATATATTCTACCTCAGAGCGGATTGGAATTTTGTCTTTCGAACCGTTCTTATACATATATCTCATAAGACTTATGAACTGGTTGAAGGCAGTTTCTGTGTTTTCCGATTGTGTCAGCACCATTCCATACAAAGTATTCAGCGTGTTGAACAGAAAATGCGGATTGATTTGTGCCTTATATAGAGCCAGCTCAGCCTTTTTCTTCTCGAATTCTATTTCCTGTCTTGCCATTATCTGACGGTGAAGTTCCGTAAGCAGACCAACAGCAAGGCTGAATGTGGTGACAACCATATACAAAAACCATACAGCCTGTTGTTGAAGCTGTATTTTAGGTGCATTTGTAGGAATTCTTATTTTCTTAATCCTCTGATGCGGATATTCCATCTGATAGTGCGTTATCAGATAAGTTCCGGCAACGGCAAGAAGCAGAAACAGAATCGCAAATAATATATATTTGTTCCCTTTGAAAAAGTAAGGCATGGTGAAACGCCTGTTTATCATATATATTAAATATAACCAGCCTATAAGCAGATACACAAATACAGAATTATACACCAGCCATCGTTCGATTGGCAAAAGCATAATCATTGCCGGTAATAGGAACAGGCAGAATACCAGGTCAATGTAGAATGGTAATTTTTTTATTTGAATCATGGTATATATATGGTTTAAACATCTTATCTGTTTGCAAAAATATTGTATTAAATCATATCAGGAAAATAAACTATGTGTTGTTTACCACTGGAACAATGCCGTTCACCACCATTTGCAAATGTTGCTGTTTTATGTAATATTTTCCTCATATACTTTTGCTGAAAAACAAATAAAGTACGGTTATGAGAAATATGTTTTTCCTTTTAATAATGGTGATGACAATGCTTAGCTGCGTGTCTGCACAACCTTTACATTCAGGTGTGAAACAACGTGTGACAATTGTAACAACCAGCAATAACAAACATGGTCATAAAAAGCCTAAGAAAGTTGTGGTTAAGAAAGTTGTAGTTGGAACTAGGGTTAAACATCGTCCGGTAAACAGTGTAGTGATTAATTTTAATAAAGTTCCTTTTTTCTATTCTATGGGGGTGTTCTATAAGAAATGTACCGATAATGAATATGAAGTGGTAAAGCCTCAAAAAGGAATGATCGTTCCCGAACTTCCTGATTATAATGTTGATGAGGTGATAATAAACGGAGAAACTCTTTTCTTGTTTGATGGAACTCTCTACAAACAGATACCAACGTCTGAAGGATTGCAATATGAGGTGACTGGATTTGTGAGTTGAGGAGTTGTCAACTCGTCAACTCAAAATACTGCATTTAGAAACAACAGGGTAAAAAAACAGACTTATGATTAAAAACTTAATATATATAATATTAGCATTCGTGTTCCCTCTGAACATGGCAGCCCAGGTTCTTTCCGGAACTGTATCGGATAAGAGAACAGATGAACCTTTGTTGTCTGCCACAGTAGGAATTTCCGGAGCTGACGGAAAGATGCAATATACAGCAACGGACATGAAAGGAATCTTTGAGTTCAAGAATATCAAATCCGGTGATTATACATTACAGATATCATATGTCGGATATAAAACTTATACAAAGAATATTTCTGTTCCGCAGTCGGGAGCCTCAATAGAAATATTTATGGAAGAGGATGTCCAGAGTATCGGTCAGGTTTCAGTTGAAGCCCGTGCAACCCGTGCCCAGCAGAAAGGCGACAGCCTTGTGTATAATGCCGAAGCATTCAAGGTTATGCAGGGAAGCACTGCCGAAGATTTGCTATCCAAGATGCCCGGCATTGTGGTTGAGGGCGGAACAGTCCAGGCTCAGGGCGAGGATGTAAAGAAAGTTCTTGTTGACGGAAAAGAATTCTTCGATGGCGACGTAAACCTGGCTTTGAAGAATCTGCCATCAGACGTAATTGCTAGCATCGAAGTGTTCGACAAGAAAAGCGAGCAGGCGGAATTCTCAGGTTTCGACGATGGAGAAGAAATAAAGACAATAAATATTGTTACCAAGGCAGGTTATCGCGAGGGAACCTTTGGTGAAGTATATGCCGGCTATGGAACTGACAACCGCTATCGTGCCGGAGGAAATATAAACCTGTTCAACGATGATCGCAGAATTTCCATACTGGGAATGAGCAACAACGTAAACCAGCAGAACTTCTCTCAGGAAGATTTGGCAGGCGTAATGTCTTCATCCCAGGGTGGCGGACGTCGCGGAGGAAGAGGCGGCGGCGGACGTGGTTCCGGTGGTGGCGGCGGCAATTCGGCAAATAACTTTATGGTTGGAAATTTGGGCGGTGTCACTTCAAGCAACGGACTTGGTTTCAATTATGTTGACCAGTGGAGCGATAAACTGAAATTTACCGGAAGCTATTTCTTCAATCAGTCTGTCAACAATAAAGAAACAAATACAGACCGTCAGTATTTCGAATCTGTCCTGCCCGGATTGAGTTATAGCGAATATAACAATTCAAGGATGGAAAACTGGAATCACAGGATAAACATGAAACTGGATTATCAGATCGACAAAAATAACTCCCTGCAGATAAAACCGAATATCAGTTTCCAGAACAATGATATGACAGGTTTTATGCAAGGAATAAACATGAACAATTCCGTTGCCGAAAATGAAATACAGAACACAACCGGTAGCAATACAAATGCATATAACATCGGAACAGATGTAATTTTCCGTCATCGCTTTCCGGTCGAAGGACGCACATTGTCTGTTATGTTCAACGGAAAGGTTTCTGATAAAACCGGAAAGACTTATAATGATTATCTCGATATTCTTTATGGGGCAACAACAACCGAAGATTCATACGGACAATTGAAAGATATCAATGAGAAGCAGTATTCATTGCGAGGAAATGTAATGTTTACGGAAAAACTCTCCGATATATTGCAGTTGCAGACAAGCTATAAAGTTTCATACTCAGACACAGAATCCGACCGTAAAGTATTCTTGCGTTCGCCAGTGAATGATCTTTATGAGCAGCTCGACGAGAATTTGTCAAATGTCTACGAATCCGGCTATCTCACTCAGGCAGGAGCATTGGGCCTTCGCTTGCACAAAGGCGGTTTTAACGTCATGGCGGGAGTTGACTTTCAGTATTCATCTCTTCAGGGAGAACAGCTCTATCCGTCGGATGCAATGATTGGAAAGAAATATTTCACTGTGCTTCCGTCGCTGACAGCAAGATATAAACTGGATCGAACAAACTCATTTATGTTGCGTTATCGCAGCTCTTCTTCTTCTCCTTCAATCACGGATTTGCAGGAAGTTGTCGATAACACCAATCCGCTGTTCCTGTCAAGTGGTAATCCAAACCTGGATCAACAGATAAATCATTCGTTGAACCTCAGATATATAAGGACAACAGCATCGGGACACACTTTCATAGGAATGCTTGGAACAACTTTGCGCACCGGTTATGTTTCAGACAGTACATTCGTCGCTACTGAAAATATAACCCTTCCATCGGGAATATCAATGGACAAAGGCGCGCAATATACTAAGCCCGTCAATATGGATGGATACTACAGCTTGCAGTCAATGATTACATACGGATTTCCGATTGATTTTATCCGCAGCAATGTCAATGTAAGCTTCTCGACCAACTATGCAAATGTTCCGTCAATTTTCAACGGAGTGAAAAACAGGACAAAGGAACTTAACCTTATTCCTAAGATTGTTGTAGGCAGCAATATAAGCCATAATCTTGATTTCACGCTTTCATATTCTGCCACATTGAACAACATTTTCAGTTCGCTCGAAAATTCAAGCTCCAGCAATTATGTGTTTCATTTAGGAGCAGCAAAAATAGGATGGACATTCTGGAAAGGTTTCACATTGCGCAGTTCATTCAGCTATCAGAATTATGCAGGTTTGGATATGGACGATTCGGATTATTTCCTGTGGAACATCTCGCTTGGAAAGAAATTCCTCAAGCGAAATCAGGCAGAAATCAAACTTGAAGCATTCGATGTGCTTTGCCAGAATCAGGCATTTACACATCAGACAGGAAGTAATTATTACGACTATGTCACATCAAACGTGCTTAAGCCTTATTTGATGTTGAGTTTTGTATATACGATAAGGTGAATAGGGGACAAGGTATCAGATACGAGTTGACAAGGTATCAGATACGAGTTGACAAGGCATCAGATACAAGTTGACAAGGTCAAAACACTTATAACGTTACGATTTTATTATCTAAAAATCTTGTCCCCTTGTCAACTCGTCAACTTGTCAACTTCTCCTCTTGTCCCCAATTCCAACGAAACAAATATTAATAATCATTTAAACAGAAAAATCATGAAAAAAGTAGTTTTATTAGCAATTGCAGTCGTTTTAGGTTTCACCACAGCAAGCGCACAGCGCCGTCAGAAACAACAGTTCACACCGGAGCAGCGAGTAGAAAAACAGATGCAGCGACTTGACTCAAAGCTTAATCTCACAGATGAGCAGGAAGAAGAAATCAAGAAACTTTACACTGAATTCTTCAACAGCAAGGTGAATAGGGAAGAAAGAAAGTCTAAAATGGATGAGCTGAACAAAAAAGTAGAATCTCTTCTGACAGACGAGCAGAAAACAACTTTCTCAGAAATGAAAAACAAGAAAAACAATAAGTGAAAGTAAATAAAAAAAGCGTATAGATAAATTCTATACGCTTTTTTGTTGTTGCGGAGGCCTGATTCGAACAGACGACCTTTGGGTTATGAGCCCAACGAGCTACCACTGCTCCACTCCGCGATGTAGTATCAATCATTCCCGATTGCGAGTGCAAAGGTATGAACTTTTTTCAAATCTGCAAATATTTTGCAAGTTTTTTTTGTAACACTTGGTAAATACCAGCTTTTTTCCATATTTTTGTGCGCAAAATGAATAAAATTGTGCAATAGTAATGCCGATGACAGTTTCAAAAACACGTGACATGTTAGTTGATGTGGCCAGACAGTTGTTTGCCCGCATGGGAGTCGATAATATAACAATGAACGATATTGCACAAGCTTCGGGCAAAGGCAGACGTACACTCTATACATATTTCAAGAATAAGAATGAAATATATCTGGCAGTTGTTGAGTCTGAATTGTCACAGTTGCATCGTGTTCTTATGGATGTTTCAGAAAAAACATTGCCAGCCGATGAGAAACTGATAACATTTATATACACCAGACTGGATGCAATCAAGGCTTTGGTGTTCAGGAACGGAACGTTGCGTGCCACTTTTTTCAGAGATATCTGGAGAGTAGAAAAAGTACGTAAGGATTTCGATGTTCTTGAAGTAAAATTGCTTAAAAATATATTGGACGACGGAGTCAAGGAAGGCATCTTTTCCATGCCCGACACCGAGATAACAGCGCTGGTGTTGCATCATGCTTTGAAAGGACTTGAAGTACCATACATCAGAGGCGTGATGGGCGACAGTATAAGTAAAAGAATAAAAAGAAGAGATAATGTAATAAATCTTATCTTTAACGGTATAAAGATAAAGTAATAACTAGAAGACGTAATGTATGTGAACGCAACAGGTTATTATGTACCTGAAGACCGGGTCGATAACCAACATTTTTTAGAATTGAATGGGCTAACCAGTGAATGGATAGAGCAGCGCACGGGAATTCGTACCCGTTCGAAGGCAAAACCGGAGGAGAATATCAACACAATGAGCATGGCTGCCATTAGAAATGCTCTTCCAAAACTGCCGTATGATATAACAGAGGTGGATTTGATTATTTCAGCATCCTATTCACCATATGATACAGTTGCTACTGCAGCTCACAACGCGCAGTACGAGTTTAATATAACAAACGCAAAGGCATTGTATCTTTCATCAGCTTGTTCGTCGTTTATCAACGCTCTTGAAGTTGTAGAAGGATATTTTGCAATGGGTAAGGCTACTAAAGCTCTTATTTTAGGAGCAGACAAAAATTCTGCATATTCAAATGAAACAGACCCGAAAGCCGGACATTTGTGGGGCGACGCAGCCGCTGCTTTCTTTATCTCAAAAGAAAGAGTGACAGACAGCGATGCCGAAGTGCTTGATGTTTACACTCAGGGCTTGGGCTATCTCCCAAAAGCTCCTCAGGCTGTGCATCTTCGTCCTCGCGATGGCGGTATCATGATGCCTGAAGGTCGTGACGTGTTCATGCAGGCTTGCACATATATGCCTAAGAATGTATTATATCTGTTGGAAAAGAACAACTATACATTTGATGATTTGAGCTATTTCATCGGTCACCAGGCAAATATGCGCATTATGTCGAACATCGCCAAGCAGCTTAATTTGCCGGAGGAAAAGTTCCTTCACAACATCGAAGAACTTGGCAACACCGGTTCTGTAAGCTCAGCTTTGGTGTATGCTCAGAATGCTGAAAACTTCAAGAAAGGTGATTTGGTAGCCCTTACAGTTTTTGGTGGAGGCTATTCAACCGGTGCTTGCCTTATCAAATGTTGAGAAACTGAGGCATAAATCCGGAACAGTATAACACAGAAATAAATTTTTAATAAATAAACCAGGTTTCGCAAGAAGGTTTGCAAAACATCAAACACAGAGGCACAAAGCCGCAGAGGTAATATCTCCGTGTTCTCTGTGTCTCTGTGTTTAAATTTGCAACAACCCAACTTGCAAAATCAAGTAAAAAAAGATAATCATGAAACTATTAGAAGGAAAAGTAGCCATTGTTACCGGTGCTGCACGCGGTATTGGTAAGGCAGTAGCTTTGAAGTTCGCTTCTGAAGGAGCAAACGTAGCTTTTACTGATTTGGTAATCGACGAAAACGGTTTGGCAACTCAGGCAGAGCTTGAAGCTTACGGAGTAAAGGCAAAAGGTTATGCTTCAAATGCAGCCAATTTTGAAGATACTCATAACGTAGTGGCTGAAATTCTTAAAGATTTCGGACGTGTGGATATCCTTGTAAACAACGCAGGTATCACAAAAGACGGTTTGATGATGCGTATGAGCGAAGGACAGTGGGATGCAGTGTTGAATGTAAACCTTAAGTCAGCGTTCAACTTTATCCACGCATGTACTCCAATCATGATGAAACAGCGCTCAGGAAGCATTATCAACATGGCTTCTGTTGTTGGTGTTCATGGAAATGCCGGACAGTGCAACTACTCAGCTTCAAAAGCAGGTATGATTGGTTTGGCTAAATCAATCGCTCAGGAATTAGGTTCTCGCGGCATCCGTGCAAACGCTATTGCTCCGGGCTTCATCATCACAGACATGACAGCTGCTTTGTCTGAAGAAGTTCGTGAAGAATGGTGCAAGAAGATTCCTTTGCGCCGTGGCGGTACTCCTGAAGATGTTGCAAACATCGCTACATTCCTGGCTTCTGATATGTCTTCTTACGTATCAGGACAAGTTATCCAGGTTGATGGTGGTATGAATATGTAATAAGTTTTGCAGGTTGTCCCCAACTTGTGTTAAACAGAAAAATCAAACACAGAGGCACAAAGCCACAGAGTTTTTAATAAAGAATCTCTCTGTTCTCTGTGTCTCTGTGTTTAAAAATTCTTGTCAACTTGTTTCTGAAGCCTTGTCAACTTTTAAGTTGAGCTTGCGAAACTTATTAATTTTATAGTTCAATGGACGTAATTTACGAAGACAATCATATAATAGCAGTCAACAAAACTTGCCGCGAAATCGTTCAGGGAGACAAAACGGGAGATAAGCCACTGTCCGAGATAGTGAAGGAATGGCTTAAGGAAAAATATAACAAGCCCGGAAATGTCTTTATCGGAGTTACCCATCGTCTGGACCGTCCGGTGAGTGGAGTTGTCATATTTGCCAAAACAAGCAAGGCACTTTCGCGTCTGAACGAAATGTTTCGTGTTGGAGGCGTAAAGAAAACCTATTGGGCTATTGTGAAGAACCGTCCGCCAAAAGAAGAAGGCGAGCTGGTAAACTGGCTTGTCAGAAACGAAAAGCAAAACAAAAGCTTTGCCTACGACACCGAACGCCCTAATTCCAAGAAAGCCATCCTGCACTATAAGGTCATATCAAAATCTGATAATTATTATCTTTTGGAAATCGACCTTAAAACCGGCCGTCATCATCAAATCCGTTGCCAGTTGGCAAAAATGGGCTGCCCGATTAAAGGCGATTTGAAATATGGCTTCGACCGTTCCAACCGCGACGGCGGCATCAGCCTTCATTCCCGCAGCGCTGATTTCATTCATCCTGTTTCCAAACTTCCAATTCATATAGTGGCGCCAATCCCTGATGATAAGCTGTGGAAGGCGTTGGGTGAGAGTGTAAGCGTTGATTAATAAGAAGTTATAATTTATAAAAATATATACGGACCTAATTGTTCGTGGGACCGTATATATTTGTAATTGGGGTCGGTCCTACGTTTGATTACTTCTATATATATTTTACAATAATTACGGTCTGTATTTTTCATAAAAAAGATGCCGACATTTACATCAAAAACATCGGCATCTTTCTTAAGGAATGATATGACCCCCAAAAGTTGGACGGTTTAACATTATATTAGGAGGCGGACTTCGATTGGAATAGGGCTCGGTATTGTACCGGGCTCTTTCCATTCAGCCTCAGTTTGATCCTGTCATTGTTGTAGTAGCGTATATACTTAACCAGTTCCTTTGAGAACTGTTCAACGCTGTCCCACTCCTGCAAATATAGCAATTCATTCTTCAAAAGTCCGAAGAAGTTCTCCATCATGGCATTGTCCAGGCAGTTGCCCTTACGTGACATGCTTTGTACGATATTTCTGTCTTTCAATGCCTTCTGGTATCTCTGATGCTGATAGTGCCATCCTTGATCAGAGTGTAGTATGAGTCCTTCCGGTATATCAGTTTTCTTGAACGCTTTATCCAGCATCTTCATTGCCATTTCCAGGTCCGGACGATATGATATTGTGTAAGATATTATCTCCCCATTGAACATATCCAGGACAGGAGAAAGATATATCTTCCTGTCCTTTATCTTGACTTCAGTCACGTCAGTTGCCCATTTCTGGTTAGGTGCAGTTGCCGTGAAGTCTCTGTCAATGACATTGGGCGCAACCGTTCCGATCTCACCTTTATATGACTTGTACTTTGCCGTCTTTCGCTTGCCATACAGGTTCATCTCTACCATAAGTTTCTGTACGGTCTTGTGGTTAAGGAGCATACCGTCATTACGCAGCTGGGCAGTTATTCTTCGATAGCCATAACGTCCTCTGTGACGATCATATATCTCTCGGATTGCGGTTCTTGCATCATTGTAGCCGTCAGGTTCTAACATCTTTTTCGTATGGTAGTAGAATGTTGATCTGGCCATCCCTGTCTTCTCCAGAAGAATCTCGAGATCATGCTCCTGCCTTAGTTCTTGGATGGCTTCCGCCCAATCTCTTTGAGACGGGCGTCTCTTGCTTCTACTAAGGCTTTCACTTTTTTTAGCAGAGCATTCTCAGCCCTCAGGCACTCATTCTCGTATCTGAGACGTTCCAGCTCTGTCATTTCTTCCGGTTTCTTTTTCCTTGATCTTCCCATGGCATTCTTTGGTAGGCGGCCTCTTGGCCTGGTGATAGCTAAAGCATCATAACCTTGAGTCCTGGCGACTTTTAGCCATACCTTGATTTGACTGGCACTTGCATTATACTTCAACGAAGCATCCAGCAAAGTTATATTATTTTCTTCAACATCACGAACGACTTCAAGCTTGAAGGCATAATCCGCCCTTACATTTTGCTTTTTCAACAATCCCGTTGGACCTTCTGAACGGTATCGTGTCCATAAATATCCAAGAAGCTCCCCGCTAATCCCAAAGCGGCGCTCAATATAATTTCGGCTAAAGCCATTCTCTAGCATATGCATATATTTTAGCCGTTCTGCATAGCCATGTTTCCTGTATTTTTTAGACATAACAAAACCCCGAAAGTTTTTTGTCTAACTTTCGGGGTGCATGTCAGAACGTCGGCATCTTTTTTATAATATATGCTGACGTTTATTTTATCTCCACAGTCAAAGACTTCAAATCCTTGTCAGCAGAAGATTTACCGTAAAGAATCTGGTATTTGCCATTTCTTACTTCCATAACCTGAGTATCGTCGTTGAATGACCAGAAAGCTTTCGGCTCAAGAGTGAAGCTCAAGCTTTGAGTTTCGCCGGCTTTGATATGAACCCTCTTGAATCCCTGCAATGACTTGATTGGTGCTTCAGGGTCGTTAGGGTTCTTGATATAAATCTGAGCAACTTCGTCGCCATCCAATTTACCAGTGTTGGTAATGTCGAATGTGATGGTTACAGACTGATCTTTTGAAATCTGGTTGGCAGAAAGTTTCGCATTCTTGTAGTCGAAGCTTGTATAACTCAAACCATAACCGAAAGGATACAGAGGCTCTTGAGTGAAATATCTGTATGTGCGGCCTTTCATGCTATAATCTTCGAAGTCCGGTAACTGGTCAGCTGACTTGTAGAAAGTGACAGGAAGTCTTCCGCCAGGGTTGTAATCGCCGAACAGAATATCTGCGACAGCAGTTCCGCCTTCCTGACCGCCATACCAAGCGTTGAGGATTGCGTCAAGATTGTCATTTTCCCAGTTCAAAGCCAGGGCGCTGCCGGTGCAGACAACGTAAACAACCGGCTTGCCTGTTGCTTTCAGAGCTTTCACCATTTCGCGCTGAACTTTCGGAATCTCAATGTTCAGACGGTCGCCTTTCTTGAATCCTTCAGCGTCAACAGGCATTTCTTCGCCTTCGAGACGTGGGGAAATACCGCCGACGAAGATAATCACGTCTGCGTCTTTTACTTTATCTGCTGTGGCTGCATAGTTTACATCTTTACGGACAGCAACAGAGAAATTCAAATCTGCAGAACCTTTTTTCTGCATATATTCTATTTTGACCGGATATTCTTTTCCTTCTTCAGCTTTGAGAATATAAGTTTTTGATGCGCCGTATTCGTTGCCCCAAACTTCTGCAACTTTTTCATCTCCGATGAACAGGCGGAATCCGTCGTTGCCCGAAATTGAGAATTCGACATCTCCGCTTACCGGTGATTTGAATGTTCCTGTAAATCTTGCCGAGAAATCTGTCAGGTTTACGTTTGGAGCAAACTGTGTGTTACCGCCGGTTGTGTAGTGAAGTTCTTTTGCAAGACCTGTATATACCGGAGTGCCGTTGAATTCTGTGTTGTTGTAGAATTCAGATTTCAGACCTTGACCGTTTTCGCTTGTGATGTTGTTTCCCAAATCTTCCATCACGAAGTTGGCGGTGTGGTTACAGCCAAGTTCGTAAACTACTTCGGCATTAGGCATTTTGTTTCTGATTCCTTCAAGAATAGTTGTTGTTTTTGTTGGGAATCCGTTGTAGTTTGCCCAAAGCATAGTTGAATCTGCGGCATTAGGACCGACTACGGCGATTTTCTTAAGATTCTTGCTCAATGGGAGAGTGTTGTTTTTGTTCTTGAGCAGCACCATACTTTGTCTTGCCATGTCCAAAGCTTTTGCCACGTGTTCCTTGCTTTCCACAACGCTGTATGGAATTTTTGAGAAAGGAACTCTTTCGTCCGGGTCGAACATACCGAGTTCGAATCTTCCTTTAAGCAGGCGAGTCAATGAAACATCCAAGTCTTTTTCCTGGATTTTTCCGTCTTCAAGGGCTTTTATTAATGAGCGGTAGCTGCCGCCACACTCAAGGTCTGTGCCGTTCAACACAGCGTCGGCAGAAGCGCTTTCTGCATCAGGGTGAGTTTCGTGTCGTGGAGTATTTTTGTCTTTCTGCCAGAAATCATCTATGGCACCGCAGTCGGAAAGGATAATATCTTCATAGCCCCATCCGTTTCTCAGGATGTCAATCAGAAGTTTGTCGCTGCTGCAGCAAGGTTTTCCTTCAAAACGGTTGTAGGCACACATCACTTCCTGAACATCGGCTTCTTTTACCAAGGCTTCGAAGGCAGGCAGATAGGTTGTCCACAGGTCGCGTGGAGTGGCTTCGGCATTATATTCGTGTCTGTTCCATTCCGGACCGCTGTGAACGGCATAATGTTTTGCACAGGCGTGAGTCTTGAAATATTTCGGGTCATTGCCTTGCAGACCTTTTACAACGGCAACACCCATGCGTGATGTAAGATATGGGTCTTCTCCATAGGTTTCCATACCACGGCCCCAGCGTGGATCGCGGAATATGTTGATATTCGGAGTCCAGAAAGTAAGACCTTTGTATCTGTCGTATTCTTTGTCTTTCTGATATTGGTGGTATTTCGCGCGGGCTTCGTCGCTGATCATATCGAAGCTTTCATACACATCAGAATCGTTGAATGTGGCAGCCAGGGCAATTGCCTGAGGGAAAACAGTTGCTTTTCCTGCGCGCGCAACTCCGTGCAGGGCTTCGTTCCACCAGTCGTATTCCGGAATACCGAGTCTTTCGATTGCCGGTGTCTGGTTCATCATTTGGCCGATTTTTTCTTCCGGTGTCAGTCGGCTGAGCAAATCCTGGACTCTTTCTTCTGTGGAGAGGTCCGGATTTCTAAAAGGATAATCTTGCTTGTTGTTGTCGCAAGATACCATCAGTAGCGCTGTGAAAGCGGCTACGGTTAGATGTTTCATTTTCATATTATTAGACTTTAATTCTTGTTGTTTCTACAATAAGGCTTATTGTATATTATATATTAAGTTGCTCTCGAAAATAAATATATTTGTCTGTTACAAAGCTAATTAAAAAAATTGTATTGACAAGGAATTAGTGATAAGTTGACAAGAAGAATAGCTATTTTTCGCTTTTAATCATCTGAAAAAACTTGTCGACTTGTTTTCTTGTCAACTCGTTAACTGAAAGTTCCGTTTGTGAAGCTTGAATTATATTAATTGCGCCTCTCAAAAGCAAAACTGGAAAAGTTTTTTGTTAAATTATTTAATAGTCCGTTTCTTATATGTATTTTTGCAGAACATGGAAAACAAATAATCAGTGGATTACAACATATTTATATATAATGAAGGCAAAAATTGAAACGAAAAAACTGACTCGTGTGCTTACTCTATGCGGACTGGCAACAGCAACTGCTGCTATGTTCTGGAGTTGTACGGGAGCTGGAGCGTCGACTGAATCTTTCGAACGTTCTGATTACTACACTCGTGGTATTGGTCATTATCCAGGAAATCCTTCTGAGGATTTTTCTCCTGAGCTTAAACCGGATGATACATATCGTAATATAGCATTGCTTCGTGCGGCGTATCAGTCATCAAGCCATGACTATAATCTTGTGGCACAGCTTGTGACCGATGGTGTTATCACAGACAAGCAACCACAGTATTTGGATTTGATTACTCCTGATGGCGAAAAGCCACGCCGTGAGCGTGAATGGATGATTGACCAAGGTCCTTATTCACGTAATATCACTGTTGGCGAGGATACTTATTTCCAGTTCTCTCTGAATAATTACAGCAAGAAGGCTGACCAGGTTTATATGCGTGGTTCGGTTGCTTATGATGCAGCTAAGGCAAATAAAGGTTATGAAATTATTTGCCAGGGTTCGAACGACGGTAAGACTTGGGAAGAACTGGGCAAATCAAGCGGAAGCGGTCTGCCGGGAAAGGCTTCTTCATATAAAATGCATTCTGACCCTAACAAGCAGAGCGAAAAAGGTGATCTTCCTGTAAGAATTATCGATCAGACTATCAGTCTTGATAAAACAGGTGATTACTCTTATTATCGTGTTTGCTTCAAAATGGCAGGTGCTGCATACTGGACTCTTATGGATATGAATTTCCTTTATCAGAATGATATTGTGGAAATGAAACCTTCGCAGTTCTATAGCAGCGCTTGGATGAGTGAAACTGACAAGCAGGAATGGATATATGTTGATTTGGGCAGTGTTTCTTCATTTGACAAAGTGGTTTTGCACTGGGTAAACAAGGCTTCAAAAGGTAAAATCCAGACTTCGAACGATGCTAAGCAGTGGAATGATGTGGCAGAGTTGCCTGGCGGTGAATCTTTGACTGACGAAATAGCAGTTAAGGGTAATGCACGCTATGTGAGAGTGTTGATGGAACAGCCTGCCGGCGAAGGTCATTATGTCCTGAGTGAAATGGAAGTGATGGGTAAGGGCGGTTTGAAGGCTCAGCCTGTTGCTCAGCCTGCTGCGGCAAACGGTGAGATTGTTCTTTCAGGCGGTAACTGGAAATTGCAGCGTGCATCTGAAGTGACTGCTAAAGGTGAGGAAATCTCTACAGCTAATTTCAATCCTCAGAATTGGATTGTGGCAACTGTTCCGGGAACTGTGTTGAGCAGTTATGTAAATGTAGGTGCCGTGCCTAATCCGAATTATGCGGATAATCAGCTCAATATTTCCGAATCATTCTTCTATTCTAATTTCTGGTATCGTGATGAATTTGAAGTTCCTGCAGATTTCAAGAAAGAACGTGTGTTCCTGAATTTCGACGGTATCAACTGGAAGGCTAATGTTTATCTTAACGGAAAACAGGTTGGCAGAATTGAAGGTGCATTCATGCGTGGCAAGTTTGATGTAACTGAGGCTATTGTTGCCGGCAAGAATGTTGTTGCCGTTGAGATTATAAAGAATAACCATATCGGCGCAATCAAGGAAAAGAACAAACAAAGTACGGACTTCAACGGTGGTATCCTTGGTGCGGATAATCCTACGTTCCATGCTACTATCGGTTGGGACTGGATTCCTACAATGCGCGGACGTAACATCGGTATCTGGAATGATGTGAAACTTACTACAACTGGTAAGGTTACGGTGGCTGACCCATTGGTGGAAACTGTATTGCCTTTGCCAGATACAACTTCTGCAAAACTTACAGCTGAGGTTATCGTCAAGAACCACGATGCTGCTGCAGTGAAAGGTGTTCTTGAAGGTAAGATTGGTGATGTGGTGTTCAATCAGCCTGTTGAATTGGCAGCAGGAGAGGAGAAGACTGTTGTGTTTGACGCTGACAAATTCGAACAGCTCAACATAAAGAATCCTCGTTTGTGGTGGCCTAAGGGTTATGGCGCTCCTAATTTGTATGATGCGAACTTCACATTCAAGGTAGATGACCAGGTTTCTGACTCAAAAGATTTCAAGGTTGGTCTCCGCCAGATGACATTCAACGAGGACAACAGAATCCTTAATATGTATATCAACGGCCGCCGTTTCATTGGTCGTGGTGGTAACTGGGGATTCAGTGAGTCAAATCTGAACTATCGTGCGCGTGAATATGATGCAGCCGTAGCTTATCATGCAGATATGAACTTTACAATCATGCGTAACTGGGTTGGTATGATTGGCGACGAAGAGTTGTATGAAGCTTGTGATAAATATGGTATAATGATATGGCAGGACT
The DNA here is from genome assembly GCF_056640935.1 of Parabacteroides sp. KHUB-01. Taxonomy (NCBI): domain Bacteria; kingdom Pseudomonadati; phylum Bacteroidota; class Bacteroidia; order Bacteroidales; family Tannerellaceae; genus Parabacteroides; species Parabacteroides sp. KHUB-01. The sequence goes on from NZ_CM153256.1 coordinate 3,251,303, forward strand.
TCTGGTTGGCAAACCCTGCTGACGGACCAGATCCATATTATCCTGAAATGTTCATAGCAAATGCAGAGGACTATGTTCGCCGTATCCGCAGCCATGCTTCTATTGGTATTTATTGCGGACGTAACGAAGGTTTCCCACCTGAAACAATCGACAAGGTTTTGCGCCGAATTGTGAAGGAAGAACATCCGGGATTACATTATATTCCAAGTTCTGCTGATGATGTAGTAAGCGGACACGGTCCGTATCGTATGCTTCCGGCTAAGACATACTTTACTCTTGAAACTGGTAACGACAAGTTCCATAGTGAACGCGGTATGCCAAACGTATTGACTTACGAAGGATTCCAGCGTACATATTCTCCTGAAGGAATGTGGCCTCAGTCTCACGAATGGGGTATGCACGACTATACATTGGAAGGCGCTCAGGGAGCAACTTCATTCAATGAAATCATTGCTAAAGGTTATGGCGAAGCCCAGAATGCAAAAGAATTTACTGAAAAAGCACAGTGGGTCAACTATGATGGTCACCGCAGTTTGTTCGAATCACGCAGCAAGAACCGTATGGGTCTGTTGATGTGGATGAGCCACTCTTGCTGGCCTTCAATGGTATGGCAGACTTATGACTATTACTTCGAGCCTACAGCTGCTTATTTCGCAATCAAGAAAGCTTCTGAGCCATTGCATATCCAGTGGAATCCGGCTACTGACGAAGTGGAAGTGGTCAACTATAGTGCAGGTTATCACAAGGGACTTACTGCAAAAGTTCAGGTGTTGAACATGGATGCAACAGTTGCTTGGGAAAAAGAAGTGAATGTTGACAGCAATGAAGACACTACAAACAAGTGCATCAAACTTGAATTCCCTCAGAATATCTCTAAAGTTCACTTCATAAAGATGTGGCTTATCGAGAACGGCAAAGTTATTTCAGATAACTTCTATCACAGAAGTCTGGAAGAAAACAACTACCAGGATTTGAACAAGCTTGAGAAAGTTAAGCTTACTTCAAATGTAACTTCTGCCAAGGGTGAAGATGGAAACTGGACTGCTACTGTTGTTGTTGAGAATACAACAAAGGTTCCGGCTCTTATGATCCGCTTGAATGTTGTAGGCGACAAGGATGGCGACCAGTTCTTGCCAATATTCTATTCTGACAACTATTTCGCATTGCTTCCGGGCGAGAAGAAAGAAGTCAGCATAAAATGGAAAGATGTTGATACTCGCGGTAATGCTCCTGTAGTTAAGATTACAGGTTTTAACGTGGAATAAGAATCTCAGGAATTTTGTTTGGAGCATAAATTTGACTCTGTAACAGAATAAACAATACAAAAGACACAAAGTCGTGGATTTGCCTCTGTTGGGCAAATCCCGGTTTGTGTCTTTTTACTTATATATAAAGGATTTCAAGTTTCGCAAGCTCAATTTCCATATAACGAGTTGACATGAAGACAAGTTAACAAGATTTTTGGATAATAATTTGTGAAATTACAGGTGTTCTGATCTTGTCAACTTGTGTCTCTGAAGCCTTGTTTATTTTTAAGTTGAGCAACTTGCGAAACTTAACTTAAATTACATATTATGAAAAAGATATTATTGTCAGTTATGCTTGCTTCTGCCATGTTTTCATGCCAGCAGCCTGTTCAGCAGGAAACCGAAAAGGTTGTTCCGGCAGAAGCTTTTGTTCGCGTTCAAGGACCGGATTTGATTAAGCCGGATGGAGAAAAACTGTTTATAAAGGGAACAAATCTGGGGAATTGGCTGAATCCGGAAGGTTATATGTTTGGATTTACTAAAACAAACTCTGCAAACTTTATAAATATTATGTTTTCGGAACTTGTCGGTCCGGATTTTACAGCTGATTTCTGGAAACAGTTCAAGGATAATTATATCACCCGAAAAGATATTGAATATATTGCTTCTACGGGGGCAAATACAATTCGTCTTCCTTTCCATTACAAATTGTTCACGGATGAGGATTATATGGGATTGACTTCCGCTCAGGACGGATTTGCACGTGTGGATAGTGTGGTAAATTGGTGCCGTGACAATAATTTATATCTGATACTGGATATGCATGATGCTCGGGCGGACAGACTGGAGATAACATTGATGATAGCTATGGCTATCCTTGGCTGTTTGAAAGTGAGAAAAGCCAGCAGCTGTTCTGTGATATCTGGAAGAAAATTGCTGAACGATATAAGAATGAGACTGTGATTCTCGGATATGAATTGATTAATGAGCCAATTGCCCACTATTTTGAAAATGCCGATGAATTGAATGCAAAACTTGAGCCTTTGCATAAACGTGCAGTTAAGGCTATTCGTGAAGTGGACAATAATCATATTATTCTTCTTGGAGCTCCTCAGTGGAACAGTAATTTCTCTGTTTTTACAGATGCTTCGTATGATGATAAACTGATGTACACTTGCCATCGTTACGGAGGTGATTCAACTGCTGAGGCTATAAGAAGTTATATTGCTTTCCGCGACAGCGTGAATCTTCCTATGTATATGGGTGAGATAGGACATAATACATTTGAATGGCAATCTGCATTCTGTAAGGTGATGGAAGAAAACAATATCGGATGGACATTCTGGCCATACAAGAAGAAAGATGATTCATGTATGATGGGCATCACAATGCCGGAAAATTGGGATAAAATTATTGCGTTCTCAGAAACGACAAGAAGCACTTACAAAGAAATTCAGGCAGCACGTCCTGACCAGGAAATTGTCAGGAAGGCTATGATGGATTTTATCAAGAACTGCCGTTTTGAGAATTGTACTCCTCAAAGAGAATATATTGAGTCGATTGGATTGAGGGCAAAGTAAACCTGGATTCGGTTGACTAGTTGATAAAAAAACAAGTTGACAAGATAAAATCCTTGTCAACTTGTCCCTGAAATATCGTCAACTTATATCAAAGTATTTGCTTCTTCAACCAAATTTCCCATTGACCATACGGCACGCAGATTCAGATTTCTGTCGAAAATAAGAATATCTGCATCCTTACCTTTCTGCAATGAACCTTTTCTGTCGTCAACACCGATTAGTTTTGCCGGAGTTTCTGAAGCCATTCTCACTGCGTCAGAGAAAGGAATACCAGCTTTTACTACAGTTTGAACAAGTTTGTCCATTGTGGCAAGACTACCAGCCAAAGATGAATGGTCTGCTAGTTTGCAAACTCCATCTTCTATGACAAATCTTGGGTCGACATTCGGATTTTCACATGCAGCATAAGCCAAAGCGTCAGTAACAAGACAAGTGCGTTCAACGCCTTTGATTTTATAGACAAGTCTGATAATAGTTGAAGGCAAATGTCTTCCGTCGGCAATTACTTCAACAGTCATGTTGTCCATCAGATATACACTTTCCACTGTGCCTTCATATTTATATTCGCGGCGCTTGTGGAATCCAGGCATTGCATTATAGAAATGTGCAGCGTGAGTGAAGCCGGCAGCATAAGCAGCCTTTATATCTCCATATTCTGCTTCAGTGTGAGTGATAGCAGTCATGATGCCTTTTGAGCGAGTATATTGCGCGAACTCGTGAGCACCTTCCAGTTCCGGACTGATATCCCAGCGTTTTATGCAATCAGTGCTTTCGATAAGTTCTGTATATTCAGCTTTGTCGATTCCTTTTATATCTTCAGCAAACAGATTTCCCGCCATTTTAGGGTTCAAATACGGACCTTCGATATGGAGACCTAGAATTGTGCTGCCTTTTTCTTTCATTTTTGTTTCGCAAACAGACACAGCCTGTTTGAGAGTGGCGAAAGAAGATGATGATATAGTCGGGAATATAGTTGTTGCTCCATGATTCAGATGAGCTTTTGTGGCAGCTTCGAAAGCTTCAGCAGTTGCTTGTTTGAAATCGTAACCACCTCCACCGTGCACGTGCATAGCGACGAAGCCTGGAACAATATACATTCCTTTGGCATCAATCACTTTAGCTCCGATTACGGCTAAATCACTATTTGTAATTTCAAGGATTTTACCGTCGCTTATAAGAACTGAGCCATCGTTAAGCCAACCTTGAGGAGTCAGTATCTGACCGTTTATAATTTGTGTAAGCATAGGCATTAATTTTTTCAAGTTTCGCAAGGTTGAGATTTTTGTTGACGAGTTGACAAGTTAACAAGGGAACGAGTTGACAAGGTTTTTTTTCCCTTGTCTCTGAAGCCTTGTCCACTAGTTATCTACAAGTCGAGCTTGCGAAACTTAAGCTAAGTTATTAAAACAGTTTGTTTGTTCCTTCAACAAGTTTACCCATCGCCCAAACAGCGCGGACATTCAAATCCTTGTCCAGAACCATAATATCAGCATCTTTACCTTTCTGTAATGAGCCTTTTCTGTCATAAACACCCATTATCTTTGCAGGAGTTTCTGAAGCCATTCTGATAGCATCTTCCAGTGGAATTTCTGCTTTCTGAACAATAGTTCTGATAAGTCTGTCCATTGTTGCAATACTACCGGCAAGAGCAGAACGGTCGGCAAGTTTACAAACGCCGTCTTCGATTATGACACGTGGGTCAAAAGCAGTGTCGCTGTCGCTTGCTGCACAAGCAAGAGCGTCTGTAATCAGACAAGTACGTTCAACGCCTTTGATTTTGTGGACAAGTCTCAATATTGTTGGAGGAACATGAATGCCGTCTGCAACAACTTCAACAGTCATGTTGTCTATCAGATATATACTTTCAACTGTTCCTTCATATTTGTATTCTCTGCGTTTATGGAACCCCGGCATTGCATTGTAGAAATGCGTAGCGTGAGTGTAGCCTGCTTCATAAGCAGTATATATATCTTCATATTCAGCCTGAGTGTGACCTACTGAAGCCAACACACCTTTCGATGTAATATATTTTCCGAACTGCATTGCTCCAGGTAGTTCGGGAGCTGCGTCCCAACGCTTGATGCAGTTAGTTTCTTCCAACAGCGGAATATATTCTTCCGGGTCCGGATTTTTGATATTTTCAGGCATTTGTCCTCCAGCCATTTTCATGTTGAAATAATGACCTTCGAGGTGAAGTCCCAATACAGGGCTGTCTTTTTCTGCCATAAGTTTTTCTGTAGTTGCGGCAGCCGCACGAATCATTGGAATTGTAGAAGACGATAAAGTAGGAAAAATACTAGTGGTTCCGTGTTGCATATGGGCTTTAACAGCAGCGCGGAAAGCATCTTCTGTTCCTTCCATAAAATCGCGTCCGCCACCACCATGAACATGTATTTCTACTCCTCCAGGAACTATATACATTCCTTTGGCATCAATTAAAGTAGCGCCAACAATTGCAAGGTCGCAGTTCGTAACTTCAAGAATCTTGTTGTCCTGAATCAGAACCGAACCATCTTTGAGCCATCCCTGTGGTGTAAGGATACGGCCGTTGATAATTTGAGTTAACATATACTTGGTTTTAAGTTTTTGCGTTTATTATTCTTCTACAAAAATAAGGACTTTTGGGCAACTTTTACAGATTTTATTGATAATTATTGCCTGTTTTTATCCTTGTGATAGCATTTCTTCCAGCTCCATGGTTTTTTCTGTCCATTCGTCCATTGCAGCTGAAAGAGCTTTTTTCTTTTCAGAATATTCTGAATATAAATTTGTGTCCGAGGCTCCGTCCGGTGTTGCAAGTCTGGCTTCGATATCGGCAATTGATTTCTCAATATCTGCGATTTTTTGTTCTGCTTCGGCTACTGCTTTTTCAAGTTTCTTCACAGCTTTACTCCATTCCTTGCGAGCTTCGTATGATAATTTATTCTGTGAAGGCTGATTGTCGGCAGCAACATTGCTTGAGGCAGATTGCGATGTCTTTTCAAGCTCTTGCAAGCTTGCCAGCTTTTTCTTTTCCAAAAAGTCGTAAATGCCGCCAAGATGTTCAACAACACGTTTGTTGCCGAATTCATAAACTTTCTCAACCAACCCGTCAAGGAATTCACGGTCGTGAGATACAACTATCACAGTTCCGTCAAATTCTTTAAGCGCATTTTTCAATACATCTTTTGAGCGCATATCCAAGTGGTTTGTCGGCTCGTCGAGGATGAGAAGGTTCACAGGCTCAAGCAGCAGACGAATCATGGCAAGACGACTGCGTTCACCTCCGGAAAGCACTTTTACTTTCTTTTCAGAAGCTTCGCCGCCAAACATGAATGCACCAAGTATATCTCTGATTTTAGTGCGGATATCACCTTGGGCAACATAATCCACCGTATCGAACACGGTCATGTTGTCATCCAGCAGTTGCGCCTGGTTTTGCGCGAAATATCCTATTTTTACGTTATGGCCGAGTTTCAGATTTCCGCCATATTCTATTTCGTTCATTATACACTTCACGAGAGTAGATTTACCTTCACCGTTCTTACCGACAAAAGCAACTTTTTCTCCTCTGCGGATAGTAAGGTTTACGTGTTCGAAAACAACATGATTACCGTAGCTTTTGCTCACCTCTTCTGCGATAACCGGATAAGAGCCGGAATGTGGGGCAGGAGGGAACTTGAGATTAAGCATAGCAGTATCAATTTCGTCAACCTCAATTCGTTCAATCTTTTCAAGCTGTTTAATTCTGGATTGCACCTGAGTGGATTTAGTTGCTTTGTAGCGGAAACGCTCGATGAAAGCCTCCGTATCGGCAAGCTTTTTCTGCTGATTTTCGTAAGCTCTTAATTGTTGTTCACGACGTTCTTTTCTTAGAACCACATATTCTGAATATTTTACTTTGTAATCATAGATGTGTCCTAATTCGATTTCAATAGTGCGTGTGGTTGTATTGTCGATAAAGGCACGGTCGTGCGAAACTAGTATGACTGCATTAGCTCTTGTGGCGATGAAGTTTTCAAGCCATTGGATAGATTCTATGTCAAGATGGTTTGTCGGCTCGTCGAGAAGAAGGACATCCGGACGGCGAAGCAGCAGCTTTGCCAATTCGATACGCATTCTCCATCCGCCACTGAATTCGGAAGTAAGTCTGCCGAAATCATCACGGCTGAATCCCAAACCAATCAAAGTACGTTCCAGTTCCGCATGATAGTTGTTGCCGCCCATCATCTGGAAACGTTCAGTAAGATGAGTTACATCATCAATCAGTTTCTGATATTCCTCTGATTCATAGTCCGTGCGTTCAGCAAGTTGCAGATTGAGCTTTTCGATGTCTTTTTCCATCTCATGGATATGCTCGAAAGCCAATTCTGCCTCTTCTTTAACAGTACGTGTATCTTTCAGTTGCATGTGCTGAGGCAAATAACCGATAGTTATGTCCTTAGGAATACTGATACTTCCGGAAGTCGGTGACTGGATTCCGGCAAAAATCTTTAACAAAGTTGATTTTCCTGCACCGTTTTTCCCTACCAGAGCTATACGGTCTTTTTTATTTACTACAAATGATATGTCATCAAACAGAGTGAAGCCTCCAAATTCAACAGTTAGTGCATCTACTGAAATCATACTATTTATTTTAAATTCTTTTGCAAAGATACATATATGATAAAGATATTTTCTATCTTCGCTAATATTTATCATTAAAAATGTACTAGTATGAAAAAGAGAAATTTTTTGATGTTGATTGCGGCAACTTTGGGTTCCAGCGTTTTGCTTTCTTCTTGTATTGGACCATTTGCTTTGACAAACAAGTTGCTTTCTTGGAATAAGAGTGTTGACAATAAGTTCGTTAATGAACTTATCTTTTTCGCCTTTTGGATTGTTCCTGTTTATGAAGTAACAATATTTTTTGATGCTATTTTGTTTAACTCAATTGAATTTTGGGGCGGAAATAATCCTGTAGCTGATGTTGGAAGTGTTAAGAATGTAGAAACATCCAATGGCACTTTCTTGGTAGAAACAAAGGAGAACGGTTACCATATTCAGAAAGAAGGTGAAAAAGCTACAATGGATTTGGTTTATAACAATGAAAACAAAACTTGGAGCGTAAATGCCGATGGTAAATCTTTTGATTTGATGCAGTTTAAGGATGAAGAAAACGTCGTTATGTTTTTGCCTGATGGTGGAAAAATGGACGTAGAACTTAATGCTGCAGGTGCTATGGCATTCAAACAAGTTGCAGAAGGATATTCTACTTATTTTGCTGCAAGATAATTTTTGTGTAGTTGCAAGGTTCAGTTGATAGTACAAAAATGATTGTATGCCAACTGAACCTTGTCTGTATTTAATAATGGCGCATAACTACATTAAACAAACATATAAATTTAACATGAAACACTCAGCTAGCACTTTGATGTTGTCTGGACTTATCAGTTTTGCTTCGATAACTTCAGCAATGTCTGAAAACGAAAAATTGCCATATTGGAAAGATATCCAGACAGTGGCAGTCAACAAGGAAGCACCGCGATCGGATTTTATGAGTTATCCGGACAAAGCCTCTGCCTTGACTTTGCGTTACGAGAATAGTCCTTATTATTCTTCTCTGAACGGAACATGGAAGTTCTATTTTGTTGATGGCTACAAGGATTTGCCTGAGAATATAACAGATCCTTCAGTAAGCACATCTTCCTGGAAAGACATTAAAGTTCCGGGAAACTGGGAACGTCAGGGTTTCGGTACTGCTATTTATACAAATCATGGCTATGAATTCAAACCGCGCAATCCAATGCCGCCAACATTGCCGGAGGAGAATCCTGTCGGTGTATATAGGAGAGATATTGAAATACCTTCATCGTGGAACAATCGTGATATATACTTGTATGTAGGTGGAGCGAAATCAGGATTGTATGTTTATCTGAATGGAAAAGAAGTCGGATATAGCGAGGACTCCAAGAACCCTGCTGTTTTCCGTATAAACCCTTATATCAATGAAGGAAAGAATGTTCTTACCTTGAAGATTTTCAGATGGAGCACAGGTTCTTATCTGGAATGCCAGGACTTTTGGCGTATTAGTGGAATAGAAAGAGATGTATTCTTGTGGTCACAACCGAAAACCGCTATACAGGATTTTCACGTAGTTTCAACTCTTGATGATAAATATGAAAATGGAATTTTCCGCCTTGGTGTTGATTTGAAGAACTCTATGACTGAGTCACAGCAACTCACTGCTTGTTATGAATTGATTGACAAGGATGGAAAAACAGTAGTTTCTGAAGAAAAGGATATTTGGGTAAGCCCATATGGTGTTCAGCGTGCTTCTTTCGACGCTGTTATTCCTACCGTAGAGAAATGGAGTGCGGAAACACCTTCTCTGTACAAACTTATTATGACGGTGAAGAATGGTGACCGAGTTGTTGAGGTTGTTCCTTTCCGTGTAGGATTCCGCCGTATGGAAATGGCTCAAACAGAAGAAAAGGATGCTAATGGCAGACCATATAATGTTTTCCTGTTCAATGGCAAGCCGGTCAAGTTCAAAGGTGTAAACATTCATGAGCATGACCCGAAGACCGGACATTATGTTTCGGAAGAAACAATGCGCAAGGATTTCGAAATCATGAAGAAGAATAATATCAATGCCGTGCGTCTGTGTCATTATCCTCAGGACCGCAAGTTCTATTCTCTTTGTGATGAGTATGGACTTTATGTCTATGACGAGGCAAACATTGAGTCTCATGGTATGTATTATAATTTGAGAAAAGGCGGAACTTTGGGTAATAACCCTGAATGGCTGAAACCTCACATGGACAGAACAATGAATATGTATGAAAGAAACAAGAATTATGCATCTCTTACGTTCTGGTCTCTTGGCAACGAAGCCGGAAACGGTTACAACTTCTATCAGACATATTTATATATAAAGAATAAGGAAAAAGATATGATGAACCGTCCGGTTAACTATGAGCGTGCATTGTGGGAATGGAACACTGATATGTACGTTCCTCAATATCCGGACGCAAACTGGCTGGAGAAAATAGGAAAGGAAGGAAGTGACCGTCCTGTCGTTCCGTCGGAATATGCTCATGCAATGGGCAATTCAACAGGAAGCTTCAACAATCAATGGAAAGCCATTTATAAATATCCTAATTTGCAGGGTGGATTTATCTGGGACTGGGTTGACCAGGGATTCCTTGAAGTTGATGAAAACGGACGAGAATACTATGCTTACGGAGGCGACTATGGCGTGAATGCTCCAAGCGATGGAAACTTTTTGTGTAATGGTATTGTAAGCCCTGACCGCACTCCGCATCCGGCTATGACTGAAGTGAAATATTCACATCAGAACGTGGCATTTGAACCGGTGGATTTGGCTGCCGGAAAATTTGCAGTCAAAAACCGCTTCTATTTTACGAATCTGAAGAAATATATGATTGTATATACTGTTTCGGCTAATGGAAAAACTATTGACAACAACAAGATTTCACTTGACATTGAACCGCAGCAGTCTGCCGAGCTTAATGTTCCGGCTGTTTTGCGTCTGAAACCGAAAGCAGATACAGAATATTTCGTGAATTTCAGTGTAGTTTCAGTATATGACGAACCCGGAGTTCCTGCCGGTCATGTCATAGCTCAGGAGCAGTTCCGCTTGCCTATTGAATCACCGGTTTCGGCATTCAAAACAAACGGACCTGAATTGAAATGCTCAACTTCGGGCGATTTGCTTTCTGTCACTTCATCACGTCTTTCATTTGTATTTGACAAGTCAAAAGGAATTGTTACTTCATATAAGGTGAAGGGAACAGAATATTTTGCTGAAGGTTTCGGCATTCAGCCTAACTTCTGGCGTGGACCAAATGATAATGATTATGGAAGCCAGCAGCCAAAACGCGAACAAATCTGGAAACAGAGCAGCAAGGATTTCAATGTCACAGAAGCTACATTGAAGAAAGACGGAGAAAATGCTGTTCTTTCTGTTTGCTATCTTTTGCCGGCAGGAAATCTTTATGTGATGAATTATACTGTTTATCCTAGCGGAGCGGTTAATGTCCGTGCACATTTCACATCAACCGAGCTTACTGAAAACTCAACAGAAATGTCTGAGGAAACTCGCACAGCAACATTCTCTCCTGGTCGTGAGGCTGCACGTGCCGAAGCATCGAAGCTTAATGTTCCACGTATTGGTGTGAGATTCCGTTTGCCTGCCGAAATGAATAAGGTAGAATATTTCGGACGTGGTCCTGGCGAAAACTATTGCGACCGCAATGCCGGAAGTCCGGTAGGCGTTTACAAGACTACTGCCGAAGATATGTATTTCCCATATGTTCGTCCTCAGGAAAATGGACATCGCACCGACACAAGATGGCTGAAACTTACAGTTAATGGCAACAAAGGTCTTCTTATCAAAGCTGACAGCCTCATTGAATTTAATGCCCTGAGAAATTCAGTTGAGGATTTTGATGATGAGGAACAAGTTGCATTGCCACGACAGTGGGGAAATCTTACTCCGGAGCAAGTTGCCAACCAAAACGAGGAAGAAGCAAAGAACGTGTTGCGCCGTCAGCATCATATAAATCATGTTGAACATCGTGATTTCGTTGAAGTTTGCGTAGATTATCGTCAGCAGGGTGTTGGAGGATTCGACAGCTGGGGTGCTCGTCCGGAACCTCAATATACATTGCCGGCTAATAAAGATTATTTGTGGGGATTCACATTTATTCCTTTATAAGAAATTAGTAATTTAAGTTTCGTAAGTTGCTTAACTTAAAAGTAAACAAGGTTTCAGATACAAGTAAACAAGAGTATAATATCTGTAATTTAACTAACTTCGCCACAACTGTGGTTTGATTTCGCCACAGTTGTGACTTAATTAAATCACATCTGTGACCTGATTTCGCCACATCTGTGGCGAAGATAATATAATTAAGCTTTGCAAATAACTAAACTTAAGTTAGTAATAATAAGTACGGATTGTTTTATCCGAATTATTAAACCTCCTAGGTGAGCCAACCGTTTCACCTAGGAGGTTCAATATTTTTTACCCAATCAGACACATATAAACTAATAAACTTACAAACTATAAAACTAAATAACTGAATACTTAAATTGTTATTTGTTTTAAAAGGAGAAACAAAAAGTGTTTAATTCGTGAAATTGAGTTTAAACTATAACTGTTGTTGTTATTGAATATTTTTCGCTTTTTTGTAACTTTGCACCCATAAATTCAAAACAGAAATAAAAACAATGGGTGGTTTTTTCGGTACTATCTCAAAATCTTCATGTGCTACTGATTTATTCTATGGCACAGACTACAATTCTCATTTAGGAACCCGTCGTGGTGGTATGGCTACATACGATAAAGAAGCAGGGTTCATTCGTTCTATCCATAATCTGGAAAACTCATATTTCCGAACTAAATTTGAGGCAAACCTTCCTAAGTTCAAGGGTAATGCTGGTATTGGTATTATTAGCGACAATGATGCTCAGCCAATTGTTATCAATTCTCACCTGGGAAAATTTGCAATCGTAACAGTTGCGAAGATCAACAACATTGATGAATTGGAAAAAGAATTGCTCGAGGCCAATATGCATTTCTCTGAATTGAGTTCAGGAAAGACAAATCCAACAGAGCTAGTTGCGTTATTGATTACTCAGGGTAAGGATTTTGTTGAAGGCATAGAGAATGTTTACAACCGTATCAAAGGTTCTTGTTCTATGTTGCTCCTTACTGAAGATGCAGTTATTGTTGCACGCGACAAGTGGGGAAGAACTCCTATCATTATCGGAAAGAAGGAAGGAGCTTATGCTGCTACGAGTGAATCTTCTAGTTTGCCTAACTTGGATTTTGAAATCGATAAATATGTAGGTCCTGGAGAAATCATCAAAATGACAGCCGAAGGCTTGGAACAGCTTCGCAAGCCAAATGAAAAGATGCAGGTATGTTCATTCCTTTGGGTATATTACGGATTCCCGGTATCAAGCTACGAAGGACGCAATGTTGAAGACGTTCGTTTCCAGAGCGGATTCAAGATGGGACAGAAAGATGAATCTGAAGTGGATTGTGCATGTGGTATTCCAGATTCAGGAGTTGGTATGGCTTTGGGATATGCAGAAGGCAAGGGAGTTCCTTATCACCGTGCTATTGCTAAGTACACTCCGACTTGGCCACGCAGTTTCACTCCGAGCAACCAGGAATTACGTTCTTTGGTAGCTAAGATGAAGCTTATTCCTAACCGCTCAATGCTTGAAGGAAAACGTCTGTTGTTCTGTGACGATTCAATTGTTCGTGGAACGCAGCTTCGCGACAATGTGAAGATTCTTTATGATTATGGAGCAAAAGAAGTTCACATGCGTATTGCTTGTCCTCCATTGATTTACAGTTGTCCGTTTATCGGATTTACTTCTTCAAAGGGCGATTTGGAATTGATCACACGTCGTATAATCAAGGAACTTGAAGGTGATGAAAACAAGAATCTTGATAAATACGCAACTACTGATTCGCCTGAATATAAGAAGATGGTACAAATCATTGCAGACCGTTTCGGCTTGAGCTCATTGAAATTCAATACTCTCGAAACATTAATTGAAGCAATCGGCTTGCCTAAATGCAAAGTTTGTACACACTGTTTCGACGGAAGCAGCTGTTTTTAATTGAAGAAATCATGGCTTTGATATAAGCCGATTATACATATATATTGATAATACGGAGATTCTGTGTTTGGTTATGATTGACTTATCCAGTGTTATTAGTCAACATAAAAACACAGAGTTTCCGTGTTTTTTTATTATCCTCCATTAAAATTTGGTAGATTGAACCGCAATACTTACCTTTAGACCATAGGAATTATAATCAAAATGTAAATAAAATGACAGTTGTAGATCGTTTCCTTAAATATGTAACTTTTGATACACAGTCTGATGATACAACAGGAACAACACCTAGCACTCCTGGTCAGCGTGTATTCGCCGAAGCTTTGGTTGAAGAGCTTTCAGCATTGGGACTGGAAGATATTTCTCTGGATGACAAGAGCTATCTTATGGCAACATTGCCAGCCAACACAGAGAAACAAGTTCCGGTAATCGGATTCATTGCGCATCTGGATACAAGTCCTGATATGTCAGGAAAGAATGTAAATCCTCGTATCGTAAAATATGAAGGCGGCAATGTGATATTAAATAATGAAGAAAATATTGTTCTTTCTCCGGAACAATTCCCTGAAATAAATGATTATATCGGTCAGGATATAATTGTTACAGATGGAAAAACTCTTCTTGGTGCGGATGACAAAGGTGGCGTTGCTTCAATAATCGCAGCAATGGCTTATTTGAAAGAACATCCAGAAGTGGAACACGGAAAGATTCGCATCGCGTTTACTCCTGATGAAGAAATCGGACAAGGTGCTGACCATTTCGACGTTGAGAAGTTTGGCTGTGAATTTGCCTATACTATTGATGGCGGACAGATTGGCGAACTGGAATTTGAGAACTTCAATGCTGCTTCAGCAAAGATTTCATTCAAAGGATTGAATGTTCATCCGGGTTATGCGAAAGACAAGATGGTGAATGCAGCGCAGATTGCAGCTGAATTTGCTATGATGCTTCCGGCAGAACAGCGTCCGGAACATACAACAGGTTATGAAGGTTTCTATCATCTGATTGGTATGAGCGGAACAGTTGAGGAAGCTTCTCTTTCTTATATTATCCGTGATCATAACCGCAATACATTTGAAAAGAGAAAAGAATATATTCAGGCATTGGTTAATGTTATGAATATGAAATATCCGGGCTCAACAGTTGCTGTTGTTAAGGATCAGTATTATAACATGCGTGAGGTTGTCGAACCTCGTATGGAAATAATCGATTTGGCTAAATCAGCAATGGAAGAGGCTGGAGTAGTTCCTCTTATCAAGCCTATCCGTGGCGGAACTGATGGAGCAAGATTATCATTTATGGGATTGCCTTGTCCTAACATCTTTGCCGGCGGCTTGAACTTCCATGGCCGATATGAATTCCTTCCGGTTAAATCATTGGAAAAGGCAATGGAAACAGTGATAAACATCAGCCGACTGGCTGCAAAATAAATCGAGGAAACCGGAAACAGTAAAACTCAAAAACTTAAGAACTCAAAAACTAAAAATAATATCTATTTTATGAAAACAACACCATTCACCGATGTGCATATTGCCTTAGGAGCAAAAATGCACGAATTTGCAGGCTTTAATATGCCTATTGAATATTCCGGAATTATTGATGAACATATGACCGTTGTAAACGGAGTGGGCGTGTTCGACGTTTCTCATATGGGCGAATTTTGGGTTAAAGGTCCGAAAGCATTGGAATTTATTCAGTCGGTAACATCAAACGATGCATCAAATCTTCCTATTGGAAAAGCTCAATATACTTGTTTCCCGAATGAAAAAGGCGGAATCGTTGATGATTTGCTTGTTTATCATTATGAACCGGAAAAATATCTGTTGGTAGTTAATGCCGGAAACATTGATAAAGACTGGGAATGGTGTGTAAGCCATAATACAGTTGGAGCTGAACTTGAAAACTCTTCTGACCGCACTGCTCAGTTGGCTATCCAAGGTCCGAAAGCATTGGAAGTTCTTCAGCGTCTTACTCCGGTTGATTTGTCTGCTATTCCTTATTATGCATTTACTACAGGCGAATTTGCAGGCTGCAAAAATGTGATTATTTCTAATACAGGATATACAGGTGCCGGTGGTTTCGAATTGTATTTCTATCCTCAGGATGCAATGACAATTTGGAATGCAATCTTTGAGGCAGGAAAGCCAGAAGGAATCAAGCCAATCGGATTGGGCGCACGTGATACTCTTCGCCTTGAAATGGGTTTCTGCCTTTACGGAAATGACCTTGACGACACAACTTCTCCTATTGAAGCTGGTCTTGGATGGATAACTAAATTCGTAGATGGCAAGAACTTTACAAACAGAGCTGAGCTTGAAAGACAGAAGAAAGAAGGCGTAGCCCGCAAACTTTGTGCTTTTGAGTTGCAGGAAAAAGGTATTCCTCGTCATGGCTATCCTATTGTTGATGCAGAAGGCAATGAAATTGGTGTTGTTACATCAGGAACAATGTCTCCTGTTCTGAAAAAAGGTATTGGCATGGGTTATGTTCGCACTGACTGCTCAAAGGTCGGTTCTGAAATTTATATTCAGGTTCGCAACAAGAAATTGAAAGCAGTTGTTGTAAAAGCTCCTTTCAGAAAGTAAGAGTAATATAGAAGACAAGGCTTCAGGAACAAGTTAACAAGTCAATTCATTTTCTTGTCAACTTGTCTCTGAAGCCTCGTTAACTTTATTTATAGTTAAGACAGAACTTAATAATACTATTCAAATCAGTTTCTTTCTGAATAATGCTCTTATCCTTATCCAATAAATAGATAGTAGGGAACACCTTGATATCATAAAGAGCATTATTTTCTATATCCATATTATAGTCATAACAATTTATCCAACCTTCTGGAATATTCTTTCTGTATTCATTCCACAAAGACTTGTCATTGCCTGTATAAACAGCCAGAATCTGCAGTTTGTTCTCTTTCTGAAGTCTTGATATTGTAGTGTTGTTTCTTAGCTTTTCAGTAAACAAGCTACATTCGTCGCAACCTGGGTCATAGAAATACATAATAGTTATTTTGTCAGGCAGATTATGCAGCATAGATTTTTCATCATTATTCATGCAAATTCCGAAGTTTGCCGCAATTGTGCCAATTCTGTTTTTCTTTGCCATTTCCAACAAATAAGCCGGTCTTATTTTATCGTCTTCGCTGATGATTTTTGAATCAATGAAAGCTTCGAGAACAGGAATAAACATTTCCTCATTTTTCATTGGAGAATCAAAATCATATAGATATTTCTCAAATAAATTGTAGAAAGTAAAAACATCTTTTTCGGAATTTGCCGCCTTGTTCATAGTGCTTTTTAGTGACTGCATTGCCTCTTCTTTGCTAACAAAGCGAAACAAATCTATATAATTTACCATAGCTTGCTCTGTTGTATCTTCCGGCAGAGGTTCAGAATTGAAAGGGTATAAATCCCAATAGTGACTTACTAAAAACGAAGCTCTGTCTTCAGGTGTTATAATACAGGTGGAAATTTCTGGTAGGCAGAATGACTGGCTATATGACGAAATTGTCATAATCAAGCCAAGGCAAATTAATATATACTTCATTTGAGATAATGTTTGTTTCGGCAAATGTATTAAATCTTTTATATCTTTGTAAGAAAAGTATTATGAAAAAGGTAAGATTCGGAGTTGTAGGAACCAATTTTATAACTGATTGGGTTATAAAAGGAGCTCGTGAAGACGAGCGTTTTGAGTTGGTAGCAGTTTGTTCCCGTAGTCAGGAAACAGCTGATGCTTTTGCTGAAAAGCATAATATTCCATATACATTTACATCATTGGAAGAAATGGCAGCAAGCGATTTGATTGATGCAGTGTATATCGCATCACCAAATTTCAAGCATGCCGAGCAAAGCATATTGTGTATGCAGCACGGAAAACATGTTTTGTGCGAGAAGCCGATGGCATCTAATGCAGCAGAAGTTTCACGCATGATTGAAGCTTCAGAGAAGTATGGAGTAACTTTGATGGAAGCAATGAAGCCGACATTGACTCCTAATTTTCTTTCAGTCATGAAAAATATTCATCGTGCAGGAACTTTAAGACGCTATTTCTCTTCATATTGCCAATACTCGTCAAGATATGATAAGTTTAAGGAAGGAATAGTTCTCAATGCCTTCAAACCAGAGCTTTCCAACGGAGCAATGATGGATATCGGTGTTTATACTGTTTATCCAATGGTTGTACTTTTCGGTCGTCCTTCAAAGATAAATGCAAGCGGAGTTTTGCTTCATACAGGAGTTGACGGGCAGGGCGCAGTGAATTTCGAATACGACGGACTCAATGCAACTGTACTTTATTCCAAGATAGCAAATTCTTCTCTTCCTACAGAAATTCAGGGAGAAGACGGAAATATTACTCTCGACAGGATTAATCTTATCAGCAAAGTTGAGTTCCAGCCTCGTGCTGCCGCTGCATCAGGAAAAGGTGAGCAAAACGAACCAGAAGATATTTCAAAGCTAACTGAGCACGATGAATATTTCTATGAAGTAGAAGAATTTATCAATTGTGTTCTTTCAGGAAAACGTGAGTCTGAAATAAATAGCCATAAGAATTCACTTATAACCATTGAAATAATTGATGAGGTGCGTCGTCAGTTAGGTGTGGTTTATCCGGCAGACAAATAAAAAGTTAACAAGGCATCAGAAACAAGTTGACAAGGTCAAAACAACTGTAACTTTACAATTTATTATCTAAAAACCTTGTTAACTTGTCTCCTTGTCAACTTGTATCTGAGTCAATCACTCAAATCTAGAGTTTTTCCAAGTATATTTCTTCTCTTTGCTCTTTATAAAAGCATTGATTTTATCCAGCATTTCTTTAGGCAAATATTCAGGAGTATTGTAAATTGCTGTTAGTGTCGGCTCGTTTTCATCAAGTCTATATTCGATTAAATCGAAATCAGCAAAACTGTTTACCTCCTGCCAAGCAATAGATGTCGTGTCATTATCAGCTTTGAAGAAATCCTCTCTTTTGGCCAGATTTATTATATCTCCGGTGTTGAGTGGCTTCCAGTCTGTTGAGAAGAATTCCACTTTACTGTCAGCAACAGGACCGAAATATGTCGTCACCATACAAATCACATAAGTATTATTGATTAAAGGAAGGCGGCGCATCTCAATGCGAGTGCTTTCGGTTGACTTCAGGCGAAGATAATCCTCGTTCATCAATTCCAGAACTGATGTTCCGTTCATATTATTCTTCAATGAAGCATCTTTTCCTTCGTTATATAAATCTGTTATATCTTTTCGCCAAGCATTTTCCAGTTGAGGAATATATTGGTCCGGCATTTGGCGAAACAAAGTATTTATATCTTGAGCATTTGAGCCTAATGTCGCCACACTGGCAAACATTGTTATCAATAATTTTTTCATTTCAATCATTCTTATTTTGTTCCCAAATATAGGAATATCATTCCAATTAACACAAGCAATAAATCCAAGGCTTTGCTCTTTAAGTTTTTTTCATGGAATAGCAGAGCTCCGGCAGCAAAAGTAACAAGGACATTGCTGCGGCGTATCATTGAAATAATTGATATCATTGAATCCGGAAAACTCAGAGCATAGAAATATATCCAGTCTGCAAGGCAAATGAATACCGAGATAAACAGAATATTCCATCTCCATACAAACGGAGTTGTTTGTTTGCGGCGTGGATACCAAAGGAATATCAATATGAAACACATAATGATGCACTGATATACATTGAACCACACCTGGACAGTCATCACATCAAGGTCACCCATCAGATGCTTGTCGTATAATCCGCTACATGTTCCCAACAACACAGACAGAACAGTCAGATATATCCATTTGTTACTTGTGAATTTTATACCTTCCTTTTTGCCCGAAACAGAAAGCAGATAAAATGATGCCACAGCAAATGCCACACCAATCCACTGATACAGATTCAATCTTTCACCAAAAATGATTAAAGCTCCAAGCAGAGTCAGCACCGGCTGAGTAGCCTTAATCGGTCCGGACAATGTTATCGGCAAATGCTTCAGGGCAAAGTATCCGGAAATCCAGGACGACAGAACAATAACAGCCTTGATAAACACAGCTACATGAGTCTCAAACGACACTTTCGGAACATAAAAAGGTGTGTTGTCCAAAACGTCAGTGTAGAATGACAACAGAATGAACGGTAAAAAAATCAGACTGCAAACCAAAGTGTTGCAGAACAGAACAGGAATCACGGCGTTCCCGTTTAACGACATCTTTTTGTTTATTTCATAACATCCCAGAAGGAATGCCGATAGAAAAGCAAGTAATAACCACATATGATTTTGGAAATTTATAAAATAAAGATATCCTCCGGATAAGTAACATCAACCAGAAACAACGCATGACCGGGAACAGAAGTTCCGGCAACGCATCTGTCCTTTGCCTCAATCACTCTTCTCAGCCCAGCTTCGTCAAGTTTTCCTCTTCCAACTTCAATCAGTGTTCCCACAATGGCACGAACCATATTTCTCAGGAATCTGTCCGCCGAAATAGTGAAAACCCATAAATCTCCTTCTTTCTCCCAGACTGCCTTGTATATTTTGCAGTTATTGGTCTTCACGTCAGTATGCAATTTGCTGAAACTGGTGAAATCTATGTAATCGAAGAGCACAGAACAAGCTTTGTTCATTGCATCAAAGTCCAGAGTTCCGGGAATTTTATAGGACAATTCGTAATTGAAAGGATTCTTCTTTGTTGTAATATAATATTTATAAGTGCGGGATGTCGCGTCGAATCTGGCATGAGCATCCGGACGCACCGGCACAATCTTATGGATAGCAATATCCTTTGGAAGAATTCTGTTCATCTTTTCTGCCAGAAATGCCAAATCCTCAATAGGAGTTTCCCAGTCGAAATGAGCAATCATAAGCTTTGCATGAACTCCTGCGTCGGTTCTGCCTGCGCCGACAATGGAAACTGGTTTTCGTAACAACGTAGTCAAAGCATTCTCAATACTTTCCTGAACCGTGACTGCATTAGGTTGGATTTGCCATCCGCAAAAACTCTTGCCATTGTAGCTTAAATAAATAAAATATCGCTGCATCCTTTTTTATCATTTATTAAGTTTCGCTCGTCGCACAATTTAAAAGTTGACAAGGTCAAAGAAACATCTCACTTCTCTTCTAATTATCCTAAAAACCTTGTTAACTCGTCAACTTGTCAACTCGTTAACTGAAAGTTGAGCCAAGCGAAACTTGAATTCTTAATTAACACGGCAAAGGTATGAACACTTTTGCTTTTCTACAATAAACAGTTCAACTTGTTTTGGCACGCTTTGTTTTATGCTGTAAAACAATTATTTTTGCATCGAAAATATTATTTACTCAAGTTTCATAAATTATGTTTGAATCACTTTTGCAGACTTCCTATTTTGCTTTGTTTTTAATCATTGCTCTTGGCTTTATCCTTGGCCGCGTAAAAATCAAAGGCTTGTCGTTGGACATTTCAGCTGTTATTTTCATCGCCTTGCTCTTTGGTCATTTCGGCGTTGTCATTCCAAAAGAACTTGGAAACATTGGTTTGGTGCTGTTTATTTTCACCATTGGTATTCAGGCTGGTCCCGGTTTCTTCGATTCATTTAAAAGTAAGGGAAAGACTTTGATTATTCTGGCTATGCTTATTGTTGGCTCTGCCAGTCTTACAGGTGTAGCTTTGAAATATTTGTTTGATATAGACACTCCGAGTTTGGTCGGTCTGATTGCCGGAGCCTTGACCAGTACACCAGGTTTGGCAGTGGCAATCGACACAACTCAATCCTCAGCTGCCTCAATCGCATACGGTATAGCATATCCGTTTGGTGTAATTGGTGTTATACTGTTTGTCAAGCTTCTTCCCAAAATATTGCGTATAGATTTGCAGCAGGAAGCAAACAGGCTGGAGCTTGAACGCAAGAGCCAGTATCCTGCATTGCATGCCGCAACATTCAGAGTTGAGAATGATTCCGTATGCAACAGAACATTGGCACAATTACAGTTGCGAAGCATGACCGGTGCCGTTGTTTCCCGCCTGAAACAAGGTGACCAGATATGTATGCCAAAAGCAACTACAAAACTATCCGAAGGCGATTTGATTCGCGTTGTCGGCAATGACAAATCACTTGAGCAGGTCGGCCTTCTAGTTGGTAGCAGAGTGGATAAGGATATTCCTTTTGCCGGAACTCAGGAATTGCAGTCAATGCTTGTGACTAAGAAAAACCTTGTGAACAAGACTCTTGGACATCTTAACTTGCAGGGAACATTCGGCTGTACCGTAACTCGAGTTCGCCGAAGCGGTATCGACTTGCCTCCGAAACCGAATTTGTCATTGAAACTAGGTGATAAACTTATGGTTGCCGGAGAGAAAGAAGGACTCAAGGAATTAGGCCAGTTCCTAGGAAATGATGAGAAGCGACTTTCTGATACAGACTTTTTCCCGATAGCGGCAGGTATAGTGTTGGGTGTTCTTTTCGGTAAAATGAACATCTCATTCTCCGACAGCTTTAGTTTCTCACCGGGGTTGACAGGAGGAATATTGATGGTCGCTCTTATCCTAAGCGCGATAGGAAAGACCGGACCGATAATGTGGACCATGTCAGGCTCAGCCAACCAGTTGTTGCGTCAGTTCGGACTTCTCTTGTTCCTTTCTGAAGTCGGAACATCAGCCGGTACAAATCTTATTTCCACATTCCAGGAAAGCGGATGGACATTATTCGGAGTAGGAGTTGCCATAACAATGGTTCCTATGATAATAGCATTGATATTCGGATATTATGTATTCAAGATAAATATATTGGATTTGCTAGGAACAATTGCCGGCGGTATGACAAGTACTCCGGGTCTGGCAGCAGCAGATTCTATGTCCGACAGTTCTGCACCGAGTATTGCCTATGCCACAGTGTATCCGATAGCAATGGTGTTCCTTATTCTTTTCATCCAGTTCATAGCTTCACTGATAGTCTGAGGAAACAATTTGCTGTCCAAACCACAATATTCAGGTATATCCGCACCTGAAAATACATTTTTCTAGGTATTGCCTTGCCCTGTTGTAAAAACGAAATTTGCCATTGGATAATAAATAATGGTTTTAGGGTAAACGGCCGTGATAATTTTCGGCAATTCTGCCTTATCGCGGCCGTTCTCATTTTTAATAAGTTAAAGAATTATGAAAACAACAGGAATTTTTTTCGGTTCGTCCGGTGGAGTAACAGAAGAAGTGGCAAATAAAATAGCTGAGAAATTGGGTGTACCCGGATCTGATGTCCATAACGTAGCCTCAGCTTCGCCTGAAGATGTGGGAAAATATGAAGTATTGCTGCTAGGAAGTTCAACCTGGGGAGCCGGAGATTTGCAGGACGATTGGTATGATTTCCTTCCTAAAATCCAAAAAATGGATTTGTCAGATAAAATTGTAGCATTGTTCGGATGTGGCGACTCCTCTTCATTTGGCGACACATTCTGTGATGCCTTGGGCACAATTTACAACGACCTTCAAAATACAGGATGCAAATTCATCGGTTCTGTTGATGCCTCTGATTATACTTATGACGATTCTACGGCAGTTGTCGGCGGCCGCTTTGTCGGGCTTGCTCTTGATGAAATGAATGAGGATGACAAAACACCCGAAAGAATTGAGAATTGGGTTAATGCTCTGAAAGCAGAAATTTGTTGACATTAAAATATAGGAGATATTGCTGTATGGTTATGTTGAGCAGTGGTGTACCCGGTGAAATAAAAGTCCTTTTGAATCATATATATGAATTCAAGAAAGGAGTACGCAACCTTGTTCTCTACACTGTCAACAAGTGTTATGAACCGATTGCTGTGGAGCGTTTGGAAAGTCAGGGTATAGAATATATAAGGCAGGAAGCAGGGAAGAATTCTGTAAATATTTATTTCGGACGCTCGGAATGTCTTCACACAATAGGATTGATAGCAGATAAGCCATTGAATATGCTTTCTCCTGAAGAAGACTTCATCCTTGGAGCTCTTCTTGGATATGACCTTCGTTTGCAATGTGAGCGTTATTGCAACAGGAGGAGAAACAGTATTCAGCAATAATTTTTCAGTTGACAAAATGAGGTTGTGTCGAAATATATTTAAACGCAGAGACACCGAGATACAGAGTTTTTTTATTTAATTCATATTCAATGAATATTCTCTGTGTCTTTGTGTCTCTGTGTTTTATTTTTTGTGTTTTGACACACCATCTTCTGATATCTAGTCAACTCTCAGTTACCTATCCTTCTTAAGAAACTCAATAGACTTTTCCATATCCTCAGGAGTATCAATACCAATAGTTTCCTGATTAGTTATTCCAACCTTGATTTTATATCCGTTTTCCAGCCAGCGGAGCTGTTCCAGACTTTCTGCAATTTCCAGTGAAGACTGAGGCAGAGATGTAATTTCTTTCAGAACATCAGACCTGTAAGCATACATTCCTATATGCTTGTAATATGTGTGATTCGGCAGCCATTCACTGAAATGCTTTCCCCTCATATAAGGAATAATTGAGCGGCTGAAATACATAGCTTCCATATTTTTGTTTATAACAACCTTTGGACTGTTGGCATTGAACAGAGCCGTTTCGAAATCATCATCCGGACGGAAAGGCTTCACAAGAGTAGCAATCTGAACATCCTCCGAATCGAAGCAATGCATCAGAGCCTCTATTTGCTCCTTGCATATAAAAGGTTCGTCGCCCTGAATATTAATTATAATATCATTTTCGTTGCCTACTTTGGTGAAAGCCTCATAGCACCTGTCTGTTCCGCTCTTGTGTTTGTCGGAAGTCATAACCACGTTTCCTCCGAAACCTTTCACAGCTTCTTCGATGCGCGTATCGTCTGTAGCAACATATACATTGCTGATAACTTCTGAAACTCTTTCATATACACGCTGAATCATCGGCTTTCCGTCCATATCAGCCAATGGCTTTCCCGGAAATCGGGTTGAGGCATAGCGTGCAGGTATAATTGCTAAAAATCTCATATTGTTGAATATTAATTGATGTTTCGCAAGCTCGGTTTTAAAGTTGACAAGGTCTCAGAGACAAGTTAACAAGATTTTTTCCTTGTCAACTTGTTCCCTTGTTAACTCGTCAACTTTAAAGCCTGTCTCTTGAAACTTGAGTTATTATATCCTACTGATTGTAATATTTCAATTTGACAGAATTTTTCCTTCACTCAGTAATATTGCTTGCTTGTGTTCGCCTACAATCCAGACTATATCACCTTTTTCGAACACAGTTGAAGGTGGCGGGTTCTGTATAGATGTGTTGCCACGCTCAATACCAATAACAAGACACTTTGCCTGGTCGCGGATACCGGAATCCTGTATGGATTTTCCGATAAGAGAGGAATTTTCAGTAATGTAAAATTGCTCAATCTTAACTTCCTCCTTGCTTGCATTCTCATGTTCAAGCACAGACTCCTGATATCTTTTTTCAATATATTGATGGAAGGATTCCAAATCACTGTCGCTTCCCACAACCACAATCTTGTCAAAAGGATAAAGGCGCTCTTCACCTCCAGGAATATTTATTCTTTCATCACCTCTCACAATTGTTACTACATTGACATTGCATTTCTTGCGGAAATTAAGCTCCTTCAATGTCTTGCCAATACTTGGAGATGACTGTTTAATCTCATAGTCGGCGAGGTGCAAATCCCTTTCAAGCAAGTGATTCGTAAATTTCTGTGATATCGGCGCCTTTTTCTCTTCCTCAATTTCTCTTGCAGATAAATTGCTGAAGAAGCGGCGTTCAAGCAGAATTGACTGGCGCTTCAGCTTCCGTGAGAAAATAATGAAGAAAATCATCATTACAGCAATTCCCCACAGGAAACCCACAGTGAGGTTCACATATTTACTCAAAGGTATCATTATAAGTCCGACGCAAAGAAGAATCCTCAGAATAATCAGTGAAATAAGAGGACCGCGATTATATTTGCTGTCCTGCCACAAATGCTGGAATTCAACAGAACGGTTCTTTTTCATCATAATAGCTCTCAGGAGAGGGGCAATTATCAGGATGATTCCTGCCAGTGCTATCACGTTGCCTTTCCATCCTTCAATTTCTTTTGTGATAATAGGAGCTACAAACTGCATCCATGTGAAAATAAGAACAAGGCTCAATGACGTATATACACCAACTATTCTCAGCAAAGCCTTCAGCAGCTTGTTCCAAGTACTCTTTTGCCTGATAGTATTTGAGCCGGAAGTATATCTGTCCAGAAACCTTTTGGCTTGCTCCGGTATAACCCTTTCCGCAAATCTTACTCCCGGTTCCGCCATCCTTATCATATAAGGCGTAAAGAATGTGGTTATCACAGAAACAGCCACTACAATAGGATACAGAAAATCGTCAGTCACTTTCAATGTCTGTCCAAGCGAAGCAATGATAAAAGCGAACTCACCGATTTGGGCAAGCGAGAAACCGGACTGTATGGCAATCTTGAGAGGCTGACCGGATAACAGCACACCGAAAGTTCCGAAACATATTTGTCCGATAACCACCACAACAGTGATGATTAAAATAGGCCATTTATATTCCCACAGCAATGCCGGGTCGATAAGCATACCGACGGAAACGAAGAATATTGAGCCGAAAAGATTCTTTACAGGCTTTATAACCTCTTCAATATGCTCAGCCTCCACAGTCTCAGCCAATATGGAGCCCATAAGAAATGCGCCCAAGGCAGATGAAAAACCTGCTTTTGTCGCTATCAGAACCATGCCAAGGCAAAGACCGATGCTGAGTATAAGCATAGTTTCATCATTCAGATATTTTCTGGTCTTTTCCAATAACGACGGTATGGCAAAAATGCCGACAACAAAGCAAAACAGAAGAAACACACCGAGCTTTATAACACTGTTGAGCAGCTCCAGACCTTCCACTTCCTTGCTGACAGCCAAAGTGGAAAGCAGCACCATAAGCAAAACAGCAAATAAATCTTCGACCACCAGAATACCGAAAACCACACCGGCAAATCTCTGGTTGCGCAGCCCCATATCGTCAAAAGCCTTGAATATAATGGTAGTTGATGACATTGACAGCATACCGCCGAGGAATATAGAACTCATCTGGCTCCAGCCAAGCATCGTCCCGGTCAGATACCCGAGCGTCATCATCCCGGTGAGGATTGTAATGGCACCGATAATCGCTGTTCCGCCCACTTTCAGCAGTTTCTTTATACTGAATTCCAAACCTAGGGCAAACAAAAGGAATATAACACCTATATCAGCCCATATTCTTATGCTTTCCATATTGGTCACTGTCGGCATAATTTCTATTGACGGACCGGCAAGGATTCCTGCCACGATATATCCGAGAACAACAGGCTGTTTCAGCCATTTGAACAGAATGGTCACGATTCCTGCCAGAATAAGGATAACGGCAAGATCTGAAATTAGTGAAGGTATGTGTGACATCTTTATATGTTAATTTAATTCAAGTTCCGCAAAGCCCGACTTTCAGTTAACGAGCTGGCAAGAAAACAGGCAGGCAAGTACCATAGCCTTGTCCCCTTGTCTCTATTTATTTGTCAAAGTTATGCATTTATTTTATTTTTGCGTATCAAAAGAAAACCTAAAATGAAAAAGAAACATCCTTTGGAAGTGTTGATCGCACAGGGAGAGCATCAACAGCAGGACTTTAAGTTTGAGGTGAGCGACAGCAAGAAGATAGCACGTACTCTCAGCGCATTCGCAAACACCGACGGAGGCCGCCTGCTCATTGGTGTGAAAGATAACGGAAAAATATCCGGAATCAGAGGTGATGAGGAATACTACATGATTGAAGCTGCGTCGAAAATGTACACACGCCCGGAAGTTCCTTTCTCAAGCAGTTATTGGGATTTTGAAGGGAAAACAGTTTTGGAAATAGACATTGAGCCGTGCCCGGACCGTCCTTATCTCGCACCGGACAAAGATGACAAATACAAGGCATACGTCAGGATTGACGATGAGAATATCCTGGCAGACGAAGTTATGGTGAGGGCTTGGCGTAAACGTAACCGCCCCGATGGCACATTGCTCAGGCTCAGCGAGCCGGTCAAAATACTTTTGTCATTTCTTGAAAACAATCCCAACATCAGTGTAAGCAAGTTTTGCCGGATAGCCCATATATCATATAATGTGGCACGCAATATCCTGAGCGATTTGATGGCAATGGATGTAATCGGGTATGTTATGGTGGACAAACGTATTCTTTATTCTTTGAATGAAGATGCGAATGCCATACTCGAAGGACAGTTCGTGTAATTTTGACCTTTTAATAAATTTATTAATAAAAGGCAATAATATAATAGTTAATAATTTATAACAGGTAGAACAAATCTGAGGTTTATTCATATCTTTGTAATGTTATCAAAATTTTGATGACAGATACGACGCAAGAAGTGTCTTAACCTAATAAGATTTTTTATTATGAATGCGTTGCAATTTCAGAAAAAGTTAATGAGCATCCAGGAGAATATGTTGAATTTTGCTTTGATGTTGACTTCTAATAAGGATGACGCCCAGGACCTGATGCAGGACACTACTCTGAAGGTGTTGGACAACCAGGAGAAATTTGTTGACAACGTAAACTTTAAGGGTTGGGTTTTAACCGTTATGCGAAACATCTTTATAAACAATTATCATAAGGTTGTAAGAACACAAACGGTAGTTGATCAAGGTGTCGATTTGTATAATTTGGATGTTGTTAATGAATCCGGATTTGATTCTCCAGACGGAGCATATCATATTCAGGAAATCACTAAAGTCATAGAATCTTTGAATGATGAATTGAAAATTCCATTCTCAATGTATGTCAGCGGATATAAATATAACGAAATATCAGAAAAGCTGAACTTGCCTTTGGGAACAGTGAAAAGTCGTATATTTTTTGCACGACAGGAATTACAGAAATCCCTGAAAGATTACAGATAAGTCCGGTATGGATTAGATTTTTTTTCATTTTGAGATAAATATAAGCAAGGCGCACTCTTCATCACGAGGAATGCGCCTTTTTTTACACATCTATTTTCAATAATATGTGTTCATGTGTTTATGAAGAAAAAGTTAGTTGTTGCTTTTTTCTATTGATTTGGATTGGTATGTTTCTTACCTTAAAAAACAACTATCTTATTCATATAAACACGTTTTGTTAAATCTTGTTATTGTATAACAATCCGTCGTTTTGAAAGTTTATAGCAAAAACAAGATATTAAATTTTAATATGATATTATGAAATACAAAAACATAATTATCGAAAAATAATAATCCTGTGTTTATATTTATTTATTATGAAAGAACTCATTGCAAATGTATGAAAATAATTTAATAACTATACAAGCGTTTTTGGAAAAAAAGTGATGTGTATTGGTGAATTTCTGTCAATTATTTGTGTATTCACCGGTAATACTTGGTTATAGTCATTCTTTCTCCACTATTTGTGATAAAATATTACTTGATGATATGGGTGATTTGTTGTTAATTTCTATTTAATGACACTTTTGCTTATTCCTTATGTTTTTGACGATACTACTTTATTACTGGCGTGTTTTTGAAATGGATTTTGTAATTTTGCGAAAATTTTAAATTTTAGGGGGAAAATGAGAAGTTTTGCGAGCGATAACAATTCAGGAGTACATCCTTTAGTTATGCAGGCGTTGATAAACGCTAACGACGGACACGCAGTAGGTTATGGCGACGATGAATGGACATCTAAAGCCGTTCTTAAGTTGAAGGAAATTTTCGGTAACGAAGCGTCACCTTTCTTCGTTTTTAACGGAACAGGAGCTAATTCCGTAGCCTTGCAGGCGGTGACAAGACCGTTCAACAGTATTCTGTGCGCAGAAACAGCACATATAAATGTCGATGAATGCGGAGCTCCGGGCCGAATGACAGGATGCTCTATCGTGACAATCCCTACGGAAGATGGAAAATTAACTCCCGAATTGATAAAACCTCACCTTCATAATTTCGGAGTTTGCCATCATTCACAGCCAAAAGCTGTATATATCTCTCAGGTTTCTGAATTGGGAACCATCTACACCGTTGAAGAAGTAAAAGCAATATCCGAGCTTTTGCATTCCTATAATATGTATTTGCATATGGACGGAGCGCGACTTGCAAATGCCTGCGCTTATCTGAACTGCTCAATGAAGGAAATAACTGTCGATGCCGGAGTAGATATCTTGAGTTTCGGCGGAACCAAGAACGGTATGATGATGGGCGAAGCCGTTATCTCATTCCGTCCTGAAGTGACTGAAAACCTTGCATACATCCGCAAGCAGTCCGCCCAGCTCGCATCCAAGCTAAGATACATGTCTGCACAGTTCCTGCCATATCTCGAGAATAACCTTTGGCTGGAAAATGCCCTTCATGCTAACAAATGCGCATTGAAACTGGCTGAAGCCATGAGCAAATTCGACGAAATAAAATTTACACAGAAAATAGAATCAAATCAGCTCTTCTTCATCTTGCCAGCCGACGTTTTGGCAAAATTGCAGGAAAAATATTTCTTCTATGTGTGGAACGATGCCCGCAACGAAGCCCGACTTGTCACCTCATGGGATACAACAGATGAAGATATAGATTCTTTTATAGCAACATTGGACCAGATAATGCGTTCGAGATAAATTCCCGTTATGAAGTCAATACATATACTAACATTGCTTTTAGGCATATTTCTCCTTTCATGTGCAAATAGCAGTCAGAGTGAGAAAGAAGTTTCGGTTTTCAGGATAATGACCTATAATATCCGAAATTGCCGAGGATTGGACGATAGCGTGTCTGTCGATCGCACCGCATCCGTAATCAATAACATCAAGCCATATGTTGTGGCAGTCCAGGAAATCGACAGCGTAACCGGACGAAGCCAGGGCAAATACATACTCGGCGAACTTGCCGCCCGCACCGGAATGATTCCCGTGTTCTCTCCGGCAATAGATTATGACGGAGGAAAATATGGCACAGGCGTTCTTTGCACCGAAAAGCCAAAGGCTGTCTATCGCAGAGATTTGCCGGGAACTGAGGAAAAGCGTACACTGATTGTCGTTGAGTTCGACAAATTCTGTTTCGCTTCAACTCATTTCTCGCTGACAGAATCCGACCGCATAAAATCTGCCGCCCTGATAAAGGATTTTATAAGTAAATTCGACAAACCCGTCATAGTTGCCGGAGACTGGAACGACGAGCCTGAATCAGCATTCCTGAATGAAATGAAGAAGACCTTCAGGATATTGAGCAAAGCTGAGGAATACACATTCCCGGCATCCGAACCTTCAAAAACCATCGATTATATCGCTGTTTCGGAAAAACATTCCGAAAAACTGTCGTTGAAAGATGTGAAGGTTGTGGATGCGCCGGTTGAGTCGGATCACAGACCGCTTGTTGCGGAAATCTCAGTGGAGTAGAGTTCTAGTTGACGAGTTGACAAGTTGACAAGATGACGAGTTGACAAGTTGACGAGATATTTTTTACTAATAATTTATTAATACCTTGTCAACTTGTATCTGAAGCCTTGTCAACTTCTCTTTGAAGCCTTGTCAACTATTCCGTCACCAACTTTCAAGACTTAAATTAATAATAATATAGATTAACTTATGGCATTACAGGAACAAAAACAATCTGTTAATGAGCAGAAACCTGCGGATTTGATTTATGGAATTGACGATCGTCCACCATTCAAGGAAGCTGTTTTTGCAGCTTTGCAGCATTTGCTGGCTATTTTCGTGGCAATCATAACTCCTCCTCTGATAATTGCAGGAGCGTTGAAGCTTGATTTGGAAACAACAAGTTTCCTTGTGTCAATGGCTTTGTTTGCTTCCGGAGTATCAACATTCATACAGTGCAGGACAATCGGCCCAATCGGTTCCGGCTTGTTGTGCATTCAGGGAACAAGCTTCTCATTTATCGGTCCGATAATTACGGCAGGAACAATCGGAGGTCTGCCACTGATATTCGGAGTTTGTATGGCAGCAGCGCCGGTCGAGATGATAGTGAGCTGCACATTTAAATATATGCGTTCGATAATAACACCGCTGGTTTCGGGTATAGTCGTTCTTATGATAGGTCTTTGTCTTATCAAGGTAGGCGTAGTTTCCTGCGGTGGAGGATATTCGGCAATGGACAACGGAACATTCGGCAGCTTCGAGAATGTCAGCGTAGCCGCAATAGTTCTTCTCACCGTCTTGTTCTTCAACCGTTGCAAAAACAAATATCTCAGAATGAGTTCAATCGTTCTTGGTCTTTGCGTAGGCTATGCCGTAGCCTTCTCTCTTGGAATGGTCGATTTGAGCGCAGCTTCATCACAGAGCCTTTTCGGATTCAACATACCGGTCCCATTCAAATACGGATTGGACTTCAACTTCTCATCATTCCTTGCATTAGGTCTTATTTATCTGATTACAGCAATTGAGGCAACAGGCGATGTAACAGCAAACTCAATGATCTCAGGCAAGTCAATCGAAGGCGAATCTTATTTGCGAAGAGTTTCAGGCGGAGTTATGGCAGACGGATTCAACTCATTCGTAGCCGGAATATTCAATTCATTCCCTAACTCAATTTTCGCGCAGAACAACGGAATCATCCAGCTTACCGGAGTAGCAAGCCGATACGTAGGATATTATATTGCCGTAATGCTTATATTGCTCGGTCTGTTCCCAATCGTTGGAGTAGTATTCTCATTGATGCCGGACCCTGTTCTTGGCGGTGCAACACTGCTTATGTTCGGAACAGTAGCGTCAGCCGGAATCAGAATCATCGCTTCACAGGAAATCGACCGCAAGGCAACATTAGTGTTGGCAACAAGCATTTCGCTAGGTTTGAGCGTTGAGATGATGCCGGATATATTGAGCAAAGCCCCGGAAGCAATCCGTGCTATTTTTGCATCAGGCATAACAACCGGAGGTCTCACAGCCATTTTGGCAAATATGTTTATCAGAGTAAAAGACGAAAAATCAGAGATAAAAGAATAATACTATGGAGTTATTAAAACAGCGAATATTACAGGATGGACGTTGTTTCCCCGGCGGTATTCTGAAGGTGGACAGTTTCATCAACCATCAGATGGACCCGATGCTGATGCATCAGCTGGCAGAAGAATTCATACGTCGTTTCAAAGATGAGAAGATTAACAAGATTGTGACAATCGAGGCAAGTGGTATAGCTCCTGCAATCATGGTTGGATATCTTATGCAGCTGCCGGTAGTGTTTGTGAAGAAGAAAAAGCCAAACACTATGGAAAACATACTTACATCAGTTGTCCATTCCTTCACAAAAGGTCGCGACTATACTGTTTGTGTAAGCAATGACTTCCTAACTAAAGACGACAGAGT
The DNA here is from genome assembly GCF_056640935.1 of Parabacteroides sp. KHUB-01. Taxonomy (NCBI): domain Bacteria; kingdom Pseudomonadati; phylum Bacteroidota; class Bacteroidia; order Bacteroidales; family Tannerellaceae; genus Parabacteroides; species Parabacteroides sp. KHUB-01. Next base: position 3,284,055 of record NZ_CM153256.1, read on the forward strand.
GCTGTTCATCGACGACTTCCTTGCACACGGAAACGCAGCAATGGGTATGGTTGACCTTGCAAAACAGGCAGGCTCAACCATCTGCGGCATGGGATTTATTATTGAAAAAGTATTCCAGGGCGGAGGAAACGAACTGCGCAAAATGGGATATCATGTCGAAAGTCTTGCCATGATCGACAGCCTTGATGATTGTAAGATAACATTTCATCAGAAATAATTCTGAGGAATAGAAAATAGTTGACGAGTTGACAAGGAATAGTTCCTGATTCATTTGAATTCGGGAATTCAAATCCTTGCCAACTCGTTTTCTTTTTAATATAACTTACTATCCTAATTTAAGGCCTTCAGCCAAAATTCAGATAGAAATATAGTTTTCTAATTAATATTGACTCTTTCTTATTTATAGGTTTCAATCTGTAACTTTTTAAAATATCAGTTTTGCAACACCCTTTTTTGAAAAAAATATCCTTCAAATTATCCATTAGTCAGATTAAATCGTATATTTGGACAGTCACACATACATTTGACAAACATTTTGTTAACTTAATATACATGAACTATGGATAATCAGCTATCAATGAATGCCAATTTGCTGGTATCTTATCTGCAAAAACCGGCAGCAGAATTTACCAAAGAAGATATCAAGAAGTATATCAGGGAAAATGAAGTCCAGATGGTGAATTTCATGTATCCGGCTGGCGACGGACGTTTGAAAACCTTGAATTTCGTCATCAACAATGAATCCTATCTTGACGAAATACTGACCTGCGGAGAAAGAGTTGACGGCTCAAGCCTGTTCTCATTCATCGAAGCAGGAAGCAGCGACTTGTACGTAATCCCAAGATTCAAGACAGCATTTGTTGATCCTTTTGCCGAACTCAAAACGGTAACAATGCTATGTTCATATTTCAACAAAGACGGACAGCCGCTTGAAAGCTCACCCGAATTCACCCTCAAAAAAGCATGCCGCGCCTTCAGGGAAGTGACAGGAATGGATTTCCACGCAATGGGAGAGTTGGAATACTACGTTATAGCTCCTGAAACCGATATGTTCCCGGCAACAGACCAGAAAGGCTATCACGAATCAGCACCATATGCCAAGTTCAATGATTTCCGCACAGCCTGTATGTCATACATTGCCCAGGCAGGTGGACAAATAAAATACGGACATTCCGAAGTTGGAAACTTCTCACAGACAGGTTTGACCTACGAGCAGAATGAAATAGAATTCCTTCCGGTATATGCCGAAGATGCAGCAGACCAGTTGATGCTTGCAAAATGGATTATCCGCAATTTGGCAAATATCTACGGTTATAACGTAACCTTTGCGCCTAAAATCACCGTTGGCAAGGCAGGTTCAGGCTTGCACATACACATGCGCCTGATGAAAGACGGCAAGAACCAGATGCTCAGCAACGGAGTTCTTTCCGAAGTGGCACGCAAGGCAATAGCCGGAATGATGGAGCTTGCACCGTCAATCACCGCATTTGGCAATAAGAATCCAACATCATATTTCCGCCTCGTTCCTCACCAGGAAGCGCCTACTAATGTTTGCTGGGGCGACCGAAACCGTTCCGTCCTGGTTCGTGTTCCTCTGGGTTGGGCAGCAAAAACTGATATGTGTGCTTTGGCTAATCCGCTGGAAAGCGCATCTGCGTATGACACAACCCAGAAACAGACAGTAGAAATGCGTTCGCCGGACGGCTCGGCAGATTTATATCAGTTGCTTGCCGGACTTGCCGTGGCATGTCGTCATGGTTTCGAAATGCAAAACGCTTTGGAAGTTGCCGACCGCACATATGTAAATGTAAATATACATAACGAAGAGAACAAATCGAGATTGGAAACCTTGGCTCAATTGCCGGACAGTTGCGTAGCTTCTGCCGAATGTCTTGCCCGGGATAGGGAAGTGTATGAAAAATATAATGTCTTCAGCCCTGCTATGATTGATGGAATTATAGCCCAGCTCAAGGCTTACAACGACTCCACTCTCCGCAAAGATATCATTGACAAGCCAGATGAGCTGAGAGCTCTTGTTGATAGATTCTTTCATTGTGGATGATGGGGGAATGATAGGTTGATGTAAATTATTCTATTCTATAAAAAACAAAGAAGACACGGATATTGCTGTTGTGCCAACAGCATTTCGTGTCTTTTTTGTATAAGCAAATTAATCTGCGTTATAAATGTTATTCTCTGATTTGTATTAATTATCTGTATCTACTATTCAATACTTCGGTAAATTTTTACCGAAAAATTAAAAGTTAAACAATAGAACCAGTAAAAGCTGGTTCGAAAACACTAAAGAGGTCATTGAAGTGTTGTCAAGACGAATGGTTAAGCATGAAGAAATGTGCTGAAAAAAAGTGTGCTAGCTTGCTGACAATAAGGGTAAAAAGTATTGCATAATTCGTTAGTTTTTAGTAAATTAGAAGTTCCCTAACTCTTCTGATTATGACTAAAGAAACACTCCTTATGCAATACCAATCTGAGTGCCTGTCGGCTCTCAAATCAGTCGTGAATATACAAAAACCTTTTGAAAAAACGTTCATGGACACCATGAAATTATTCATGGCTATCCCAGATCGTATAAACTTCCTCCAATTGGGCAGATATGGCTGTTTCTCAGAACAGACTTATCGTAACCTTTTTGAGCATGAAACTTTCGACTGGTTTGCGTTCAACGGCTCTATCATCAGCAAGCATCTCACAGGCAAAAGAAAAGCCATCGCCATCGATCCTTCCTATATCCCCAAATCAGGAAAGAAGACACCTTGGATAGGTTACTTCTGGTCTGGTTGTGCAGGAGAGTACAAGCGTGGACTGGAAATCATGGGCATCGGTGTCATTGACATCGACAACCATGAATGCATGACTTTAGGTTCCATTCAGACACCGGATTGCAAGACCTTGGATAATATGGACAAGAACCTCGTTGACTGGTACAGCAGCTATCTTATCAGTAGAAAAGACAAGATACAGAGCATATCAAGAACGGTGGTTGCAGACGCATTCTTTTCCAAGGAAACTTTCATAACGCCTATGTGCGAGAACGATTTCCATGTCATCAGCCGCTTTCGGAATGATGTAATCCTGTACTATCCGACATTGGAAAAGAAAACAGGGAAACGAGGTCATCCCAAGTGGTTTGACGGAAGAATCGACTTTGCCAATCTGGATCTGACCAGGTGCAAGGAATACGAGGTGAACAAGGGAAAACTATACGGATTGAGGGTATATGCAAAAGCTCTCAAAAGGTATGTTTCCTTAGCCATCTGGTATCCGATGGACGGGAGGACAGACAAGTGGCAGCTTTACTTCTCTACAGACGATTCCATGGATGGACGCGAGGTTCTGGATTATTACAGAACCAGATTCCAGCTGGAGTTTTGCTTTAGAGATGGAAAGCAGCATGCAGGAATCACCAACAGTCAGTCAACCGACTTCAGGAAGTTGGATTTTCACTTCAATGCGTCGCTTGCAGCTATCAACTTGGCCAAAGCGGCATGTAAGAGACTCGGAATAACCTATTCCATATCATCCTGCAAGTCTTTCATACACAATGCTTATATGCTTGAACGATTTATTTGCGTGTTTGGGATTAGCCCAGACACGCAAGTTATTGACAAACTTTTCAAAGAACTCATTTTATTTACCGCCAGAGCCGCTTAGGCTTGGCTATTTTTTAACGAACTATTGTACTATTACTTTTTATGATTTATAGATAATAATGTAATCTTAAAACTAAGGTTTAGATTTTACAAATTAAGTCTTAGTTTTTATAAACTGTGACTTAGTTCTTAAAAACTAAGACTTAGTTTTAAGATTATATCTTTACTTTTAATTTTTAAAATGAATAATTACTTGTCGGACAATAGAAATTCTTATTTTATTCCATCCCTTCCCTCAGCGCCCTCGCCATCTGATCCGGGCAAGAAGTATTCTTGTTGCCGCATTTGATACCACTGAGGCGATTGATAGCATCTTCAGCCTTCATGCCCTTAAGTAAGGCACAGATACCCTGGCTGTTGCCATGGCAGCCGCCGATAACCTGGGCGTTTTCGATAACACCGTTATTGATATCTACAATCATCATTTTTGAGCAAACACCTTGAGGATAGTATTCGATACGTTTTGTTCCCATATTTTTTATTTTGATTATTGGTTTTGTAAGTTTCTGAAAATTATATATCCGGAAATTGCGTGCAAAAGTATAAAAAGATGATACGACGGGCAAAATAAAAAAATGTTTTTCCTGTAAACTCTTCAATTAAAAGTTTAGTTTGTGAAACAAGAGTCTGTGTTATTCTAGGAAATTATTGTAATTTTGTTTGTCTAACCAATAAATCATTACGGAATATGAAAATCGGACTAATCAAAAAAATCGTTCCCTGCCTGTTTGCTGCGGGGATGCTTTTCGCTCTGTCCTGTTCGACGAAGCAGGAAAAACAAGGAATACACAAGACTGAGGCTTTGGAAAATCAGGCGTGGAATTCATCGACATGGATTTCTGCTGCTGATGCTCCGGTGGTTACGGGGCCGGTATATGACGGAACAAGGGCTGCCGATGGTGCCAGTTGGTTTGTATCGACGGTGAAGAACAGCCGGAAGGTGAGCAGTGCGCGATGGATGACTTCGGCTCTTGGGGTGTATGATATATATGTGAACGGAAAACTTATCGGCGATGAAATTCTGAAACCGGGGTTCACACATTATGAGAAGACTAAACTTTCTTTTACTTATGATATAACTGATGCTTTCAACACTGAGGCGGAGGCTGAGAATGTGCTGTCGGCACAGGTCACTCCTGGATGGTGGGCGGACAAGATTATTACTCCGGGAAACCATGATGGAATGGTTGGCAAGAAATGTGCTTTCCGCGGTGTGCTTGAGCTTACTTATTCCGACGGTAGCAAGGAGCTGCTTGGCACGGACACTAAGAACTGGAAGGCGGGTATTGCCGGCCCGGTGACTCATGCGGCTATTTTTGACGGTGAGGAATATGATGCCAGAATTCTTCCGGGTTATGAAACTCCTGAGAAATTGTCGGCTCCGGAAGTGAACGGCGAGTTCAAGGGCGAGCTGGTGCCGTCGGAAGGTGCTGAGATTTATTTCCGCCACGATTTGGCTCTTTCGCCTGTGAAGGCTTATGTGTGGGAAGGCGTAAGTGGCGAGAGCAAGGATGAATTTGGAAAAATCATTGTCAAGAAGGAATATAAGGCGGGTGAGCCGATGACGGTGAAGCCGGGCGAGAAGCTGGTGGTTGACTTCGGCCAGAATTGTGCGGGTGTGCCGTCATTTGTGTTCAATGCTGCTGAGGGAACTGTTCTGGAGTGTATCACTTCGGAATTGCTGAATGACGGAAACGGGGCTAAGAGCCGCGGTATGGACGGTCCGGAGGGAAGTGTTCACCGCCTGAACCTGAGAATCCCGGATAGCGGAATGATTTTGAAATATACTTTTGCCAATTCGGCTGAGGATGTAAGTTATATTCCGAGATGCACTTTCTTCGGTTATCGCTATGTTTCAATTACTGCTTCTGCCGAGGTTAATATCAGTAAGATTGAATCTGTGCCTGTCACTTCAATTACGAAGGAAATGGAATGTGGAAGTATTACTACGGGAAATGATATGGTGAACAAGCTGATATCAAACACTCTTTGGGGACAGCGCTCAAATTATCTTTCTGTTCCGACTGACTGCCCGCAGAGAAATGAAAGGTTGGGCTGGACTGCGGATACTCAGGTGTTCACTGAAACTGGTTCGTTCTTTGCAAACACTTCTTCTTTCTTCCATAAGTGGATGCGTGATATGATGGACAGCCAGAGTGAGCTGGGCGGTTTTCCGGGTGTTGCTCCTTTGGCTCAATATGGAAATGAGATGATGCGTCTGGGATGGGCGGATGCAGGTATAATCGTGCCTTGGACTATATGGAAGCAGTTTGGCGACACTAAGATTATCGACCAGTGCTGGGACTCGATGGATAAATTCATGAATCATATCAACGACACGAAGTATGACCACAAGACTCTGGTGAATGAGAATATGAATTATCAGTGGGCGGACTGGTTGAGCTATGAGCCGCTGGAAAGCTGTGGTGGCGGTGCTTTCGACAAGAAAGGTCCTCTGCCTGAGGCTGTGGACTACTGGAATTATCTGAGTGCATCATATTGGGTGATTGATGCAGGAATGATGCGTGATATGGCTGCCGCAAGCGGAAGAGATGCTTCGAAATATGAGAAAATGGTTGCTGATGCTAAGGCTTATATAAAGGAGAATTTCTTCACTGCTGATGGAAAGTTTAAGACTGATATTCTGAACACTATGCAGACTCCGGCTTTGTTTGCCCTGAAGAATGAGATTTGGGATGGCAAGGCTAAGGAGGATATGATTTCACGATTGAGAAAGAATTTTGAGGAGCATGACAATTGCTTGCAGACCGGTTTCCTTGGAACTTCAATACTTATGCCTACGCTTACTGAAAACGGTATGTCGGATATTGCATGGGAATTGTTGTTGCAGCGTAAGAATCCGAGCTGGCTGTATTCAATCGACAATGGTGCCACCACTATATGGGAAAGATGGAACAGTTATATGATTGAAAGCGGAATGGGACCTAAGGGTATGAACAGTTTCAATCATTATGCTTATGGCGTGGTTTGCGAATGGATTTGGGAGAGTGTTGCCGGCATTGCTTCGGATACGGCTAATCCTGGTTTTAAGCATATCATAATGAAGCCTGTTCCGGACAAGAGACTGGGCCATGTGGATGCTGTTTATGATTCTGCTTCCGGACGTATCAAGAGTTCATGGAGATATGAGGGTGATACGTGGATATGGAATTTCACTGTTCCGGAAGGATGTACGGCATCGGTTACTCTTCCTGGAGAAACTGAGGCTAAGGTTTATGAGGCTGGTGAGTATGAGGTGAGGAAGTGAGTTGAGGAGACAAGTTGACGAGGGGAGGAGTTGACAATGTCTATTATTTAGTCTTGTCAACTCGTATCTGAAGCCTTGTTACCTATAAGAATTTTGATAATATAACGTGAGTTCGACGAATTCTGAACTATCTATCAAGGCTGAAAGCCTTGTCAAATCAGGTATTTGGCTGATTTGTATAGCCCAGGGTGTGAGCCCTGGGTAAATGCAACCACCATCCGTTCTAAGCTCTGAAAGAGCGACTCTCTGTTAACGACTAAAATATAACAGAACATTGTGTCGCTCCTTCAGAGCTTTGTTTTATTATGTGTCTGTGACCCAGGACTCACGCCCTGGGCTATAAAAAGGCTTTCAGCCTTAATATTATGTCCTTTTCCCGGAATAATCCATTCTCCAAATCTGCTTTTTTATTCGTTGAACTTACGTTAATATAGGATGCGGCTCGGCATATCAAAATCAAAAACAGGTTTTTATTTTGCTCTGCGCTCTCCTTTCATTATATTTGCCCCAAAAAGAACCATATGATACAACGATTTATTATTCTGATAACCTTGTTTGTTATGAGCCTGCCGGCATGTAGCAGCCAGACTCAGGACGCTTCGGGATATAAGGATGCGCCGGCGGTGGAGATACACCGTTTTGATAAGGCTCTGCTGCAATGGCTGGAAAGTGGAGATGACGCGCAGAAAAAGGTGTTGACGGATGATTATTATCAGATGCTGGACCTTACGGGGAAAGGAATATTGAATGTTCAGACTCCGGAACGTGAGGATTTCTTCACGAAACTTTCTTCTTATTATTCGGAACCGACGTTGCGCGGGCTTTATCGTGACGCCGTATCAAATTTTGAGAATACGGATGATATGGAGAAGACATTGGGGCAGGCTTTTGCTTTTTTGAAGGATGTTTTCCCGCAGAGCCAGATTCCGGCATTGTATATGCACGTTTCGGGATTCAATCAGAATGTGCTTGTTGGCGACAGTGCTCTGTCATTGTCGATAGATAAATATCTTGGCGCTGAATATCCGCTTTACAAGGAGTTTTTCCCGGATTATGACAGGCGGAAGATGAGCAGGGAATTTGCTGTTGTGGATTATATTGCCGGATGGCTGATGAGTGAGTTCCCGTTTTCAGGAAAGGAGAATGTTCTGCTGGACCAGATGATTTATTACGGGAAAATATATTATATTGTTTCGCTGGCTTTGCCCGAAGTTTCCATTGCCGATATTCTGGGATATACTGCAGAGGACTGGCAGTGGTGTGTGGACAACGAGAAAATTCTGTGGAAAAATATAATAACAAGGAAGCATCTTTATACGCCGGATAATACGACTACACAGAAATATTTCAGTAACCGTCCGTGTACTTTCCTTGCCGACAAGGCTCCGGGAAATTTGGGAATATGGGTTGGAATACGGATTGTGGAGAAATATATCGGTGAAACAAAGGCTTCGCCTTCGGCTTTGATGAACGCGATGCCGGAAACAGCTCAGGAGTTTCTTTCGGCTTCGAAATACAGACCGTGACGTAAGAAAACAAGAAACCGTCCTATCCTCGCGAACCGGACGGCCTGAATCTTAACCTAACTTAATTCTAATACCATGAAAAACACTATATAATGGAAACAAGAAAAGCGGAGATTTTGTTGATGAAAATCTCCGCTTTTTTATATTTATTTTGATTCTGTCGCATTTTTTATTTAGAGACGTAGGTTGCCCATTCCAACTGGTCGTACCAGTCGTTGAGCTTAGGATAGTTTTTCTGGTATGCGTAGATTGAGAGTCCGCTGAATTTATCTATTGCTATTGAGCCGCACTGGGCGAAGTAGTTTTCAGGAGTGCATGCTTTGTAGATTATGGCTTTGTCCATTGCTGTTTTCAGGTTGGTATATTCTTCATTGCTTGCAATTTGGGACAGATAATCTTCCATGTCATAGAGTTTGTGGTTATTCCATGTCAGATATTCGAGGGCTTGCACCTGATATAAATCTATATTGTATAGAGATTCTTCAGTCTGTCTGCTGAGAATATTCCGGCAGGCATCTGCAAGATTGTCCAATTCGCTTGTTTTTACGACTGATACTGATGCGGAGCGTGATACTCCGGACATTTGGTCATAATGGCTGTAGAATGAATCGGCTATTCCTGTGACGTCGGCATTCAGCAGCATTGGTGTTATTTCGTTATACGGAAATCCGTCGGCAAGGATTTCCGTTGCCGAACCGATGATATAGTCTGTGCAATTTCGCAGAGCATAAACTACTTCTACGCTTGCCATATAGCAGGCGTCGAAGAGGATAAAGTCGAAATGGAAATCGTTGAGGACGTAGCTTAGGTCGTCGAGTTCCATATAATTGTTTCCGTCCTGTCCGAATGAGCGCAGATAGGAGTCGAGATTTGAGGGAAGCCATGCTGTGCCGTGGCTCCACAGAACGATGCCCATACTTTCGGAAGGAAACTGCTCTTTTACGGTTGTTATCACCGAGCGGAGATTTTCCGGAGAGGCGGAGTTTTCTTCTTCATATTCTTTTATGAGATTTCTTGAAACAATGCCATTATTGTCTTTCCGGAACTGGTATAATCCAGGTGTTGCACCTCTTTCGTCGATATATGCTATAATGTTGCCATTTTCCAAATCGGCATTCTTGCAGCCTTCTTCTATCATTTTCATATTATATTCCACAAAAGAGCTGAGGCTGTTGTCGCCAGCCATATAAATCAGTACAGTCCGTTGTGGCAAAGTCTTTTCCTCGTTCTTGTTACAGCTGAGGAGGAAAGAGAGGCATAGGACTGAGAGAATTGATATGAGGAGTTTTGTTTTCATAAATATGGTTTGAGTTTTTAAGTTTTTGAGTTTTTAAGTTTAATAGGGGACGATGTGGCGAGTTGACGAGGCTGAAAGTCTTGTTCCCTTGTCTCTGAATCCTTGTCAACTTGTCTCTGAATCCTTGTCCCCTTTATCCTTGCAAATATCCTAAAATATTTCAAAGCAACCAACAGAAGGGAATGTTATCGTGCGTTGAATCTTATTCCCAAGCCGAGCATAAGGTTGTTCGGATTCTTGAATTTGTAAAGCTGATAGCCGGTGTGGATGAATACATTCTTGGTTATATCGGTTTTCAGCACAAAAATCTGATAGAAAGAATTTGTGTCTCTTCCTTTGCACAGGAAATTTTTGCCAATACCAATATTTATGGAGAAAATAGGCATCACCACTTCCGCTCTGAGAGAAAGACCGGCTGAGAACTGTTCGCGGAATGGCGGGCGATAGAACTTCAAATCCTCAGACTCTGATGGGATGAAATCGTTGGCTATATGGTCAACTATGTTTGCGCTTTCGTCGTACTGCAAATCCAGGGAAACTCCGGCACGGAAATATTGGCTGAAATTATACAGCGGATTGAAGTTAAGACCAAGAACACCGAATGAGCCGGGAGCAAGAATCGGGTCGTGATCTTCCGGGAAAATGCCTTTTCTCTTGACTGCTCCATATACAATAAGGTCATAATTTATATAAGGCGAGAACAAAGAGCTGGAGGAAGTTGCTGAGGCAAATCTCCTTTCGGCTTTTCTGCCCAAATAGCGGGTGATTCCTACGGATGCGCCGATTGAATTTACTCCGGCATTGGGATAGCTGGTGTTTCCGTTGGAATAGTGACTGAGTCCGATTCCTGCACGGATATTGGTGTTGGGCGCAACTTCCCAGTTCAGTAGGAAGCCCAGGTTTATATAGGCATTTGTGCTTGAGCCGACTACTCTGTTTTTCGGATTTGTTTCGCTGTCATATTTCTTCCATCCGAAAGATGCGCCGAAGTTCCATTCATAATCAAATGAAAGATTACGGGAGATTGTGGCAATCCTTGATGTTTGGAATGCATAAAGGGCAATAGGATTTCCTATTTCAGCTGAATTGAAAAATGTGTTGTAGGCAAGACCTACGCCCTGTATGGCATAAGGATATAATTTCCCGAACTTTGAGTCCGGTGAAAACTGGAAGCCATATTTCAGATTTCCGGAAAGAGTTGTGTTTATGCTCTTCTGCGCATTGTTTTCACCTTTGAAGAAATCGTGAGTAGGAAATACATAAGCCGGGCGGAAGTCGAAACCTATCAGATGTGAGGCTTTTCCTGTAATTGAATCTTTCTCAGAAGCTGATATTTCGCATAAAAAAGAAAGGCATATTAATATGCATAATGTAGTTCTTATTAAATCTGTATTCTTCATCTTCACTCTAATCTCCCTAAAATAACTCAAGTTTCGCAAGCTCAACTTTCAGATAACAAGTTGACAAGAAGACAAGTTAACGAGAATTTTTAGATAATAAATTGTAAAGTTACAGGTGTCTTGACCTTGTTAACTTGTCTCTGAAACCTTGTTAACTCTTAATTTGGGCAACTTGCGAAACTTAAATAAAATAATAGTCCGTTTTTCGTTAACAAGTTTTGCAATATTAATCAAAGTCTTTTGTATTAAAAGAGTTTTAAGAATCTTTTAGAGGATTGAATGTTCTTTTTTTCGTATTATTGTGGCTGAATAAAAAGAAAAAGTATGAATAGAAGAAGATGGATTCGCAATGTTGCAGGAACAACATTGCTTTTAATGATGACACCAAATCACTTTAACCGTTTGTTTGGTGCTGAAAATTCAGTGAAAAGCCATAATGGTAAAATTGAAACACGCAGTTTCGGTGACATTAGTATTACCTGGATAAGAGACAATGCGAAGGAAGGATTTATGAACAATAGTCTTTTCAGTGATTTTGACCAGGAAATCTTGTCGCGTGTATCTCCGGACGGGAAGATGCCTTCGACCGTGAGTTGTTATCTTTTGCAGACCGAAGGAAAGAATATCCTGTTTGACACAGGAAACGGAGCTGAGGACAGTTTGCTGTTGAAAGCTTTGGAATCACTTTCGATTACTCCGAATGACATAAATGCTATTTTCCTTACTCATCTGCATGGTGACCATATCGGTGGATTAGTCAAGGATGGAAAGCCTGTTTTTGAAAAAGCATCTGTTTTTATTTCTTCTCCGGAATATGATGGATGGATGAATATGGAAGATGAAAGAAAAAATAAAACATTTGCCATTTTGGAAACTTATAAAAATAAGATACATTTGTTCAATTTTTCAGACACTCTTCCGTATGGAATTGTTGCGTTGGACGCGTCGGGACATACTCCGGGACATACGATTTACAGAATTGGAAATTGTATGATTGTCGGGGATTTGCTTCATGCTGTTGCGTTGCAGCTTGAATATCCTGATGCTTGCGCGGCTTATGACATGGATAAAGAGAAGGCTATCGGGTCGAGAAAGAAATATCTGCAATATATAAAGGATGAGAATCTGGTGTTTGCAGGAATGCATTTCCCTTCTCCTGTGTTCAGAGAGTTTGAAAAAGACTGATTCTGATAATAACACAAAAACTTGAAATATGCTCAATATTATTTTCCTGCTTGCCGGATTGGCATTGATTTTACTTGGAGCCAATATTCTGACTGACGGCTCTGCTTCGGTTGCTAAGCGTTTTAACATCTCTGACCTGGTGATTGGTCTGACTATAGTGGCATTTGGAACTTCGGCGCCGGAGTTGGTGATTAGCGTTCTTTCATCATTGAAAGGCAGTGCTGAGATGGCAATAGGTAATGTGGTGGGTAGTAATATATTCAACATACTTATGATTATAGGCTGTACGGCTTTGGTGATGCCTATGAAAGTAGGAGATGGAACAATGAGCAAGGAAATTCCTCTTGTTATTCTTTCGTCCCTGGTGTTGGCGGCTTTTGCCAATGATGTTTTGCTGGATGGAGGAGCGGCGAATGTGATAAGCCGCATTGATGGCTTGGTTTTGCTTGGCTTCTTCCTTATATTCATGCGATATACGTTTGCGATAGCACGTAATGGAGGAGAATCACAAGAGGAATCTCAGGAAATAAAGCTGATGCCGGTGTGGAAATCCGCTGTGTTTATATTGGGCGGACTTGCCGGATTGATTGGCGGCGGCCAGCTATTTGTTGAAGGAGCAAGCGGCGTGGCACGAAGCTTGGGCGTGAGCGAGTCTATTATTGGCTTGACTCTGGTTGCAGGAGGAACATCACTTCCGGAACTGGCAACTTCGGTGACTGCTGCGTTGAAGAAGAATCCGGGAATAGCAATAGGAAATGTGATTGGCAGCAATTTGTTTAATATTTTCTTTGTTTTGGGATGCAGTGCTTCGATTGCTCCGCTGCCAATGGGAAATATAAACAATATGGATATGGCTGTCCTTGTTGGCTCGTCAGTTTTGTTCTGGCTTGTCGGATGGTTTTTCCGCAAGAGAACTATTACACGTCCGGAGGGCGCTTTGCTTATTTTGTGCTATGTCGCATACACAACTTGGCTGATATTGCAGCAATAAAGGCAGAAAATGAGTATCAAGGAAATGCAGTATTCTGTATTTTTGCGAAAAAATTTTTGTGATGAATATTGTAGAGTTGACGGAACGCTATTCCGTGTTTGTATTGGGATTATTTATGATGGCGTTGGGAATCGCCTTTTGTGTTCATGCTGATTTGGGTATAACCCCTATTTCTTGTCCTCCATATGTTTTGAGTCTGGGATTGAAGCCCACAGTTGGTCAGTTTACGATAGCTATGCATGCTATCCTTGTTCTTATCCAGGTTGCTATTTTGAGGAAAGATTTTCCGAAACTGCAATATATGCAGCTGATTACGGGTTTTCTGTTCGGCTTTTTCATAGACTTTGCAATTTGGCTGACTAATTCTATTTTGCCGGAAACTTATATGATGCGTATGCTTTACGTGGTGTTCGGCTCTGCTATACTGGCTGTTGGAATACTCTTCGAAGTTACTCCGAAAGTGATGCTTATTGCCGGTGAAGGACTGATGCTGGTGTTGGCGAACAAGTGGCATAAGCCTTTTGGAAAGGTGAAGGTCGGTTTTGATTGCACATTGATATTTATAAGTCTGATTTTCTCATTATATTTGTTCGGTGAAATACGAGGTGTCCGTGAAGGGACAATTTTATCGGCTTTTCTGGTGGGATTCTTTGTCAGTCGTATCCAGCCGCATTTGCGATGGTTAACAAAATGGCTTAACAGAAGAGAAGACGGAAAACAGATGTGTTGAAGTTGCAACACAGGAAAAGCTGTCAAGGATAATAAACTGGTCCACTTTGTTTTCATGACAACTCGTATGCTGAAAGCATGGCTTTCAGAACTTGACTAATTTAATTATTTAGAGGCGTGAAGCGAATAATATCTATAATGTGTTTGTGCTTTCTGTCATTGGCTATGACATGGGCACGTCCTTTAACAGAAAGGGCAAAGGTGAGTCTGTTGACAAGTTCGCCATACGAGGCTGAGGTTTTCACTGTGTACGGACATGCGGCTTTGAGGATAAATGACCCGGGGCAGCGTATCGACATTGTGTTTAACTACGGATTGTTCAATTTCAATAAACCGTTTTTTATATACCGTTTTGCCAGCGGGGAGACTGATTATATGCTTGGCGCAATAAATTATTCCGACTATATCGTGGAATATCAGATGCGTGGAAGCACCGTGACAGAGCAGATATTGAATCTTACTGCCGAAGAGAAGGAGGCAATATGGCTAGCCTTGCAGGAAAATTATAAACCGGAGAACAGAGAATATCGTTATAACTTCTTCTTTGACAATTGCGCGACACGGCCTGTGGCTTTGATAGAAAAGAATGTTGCCGGGAATGTGGATTATTCCGGATGGAAAGCTGACAGCTTGTCTTTTCGTGATATGATTAATGATTGCACTCGCAATAAACCATGGCTTACCTTTGGCTGTGACCTTGCTTTGGGAAGTCCGACTGACCGGATGGCAACCAAGCATGAGATGATGTTTCTTCCTATGCTGCTTAAGGATGCTTTTGAGAAAGCTGAGATAGTGGGAGAGGACGGAACTAAAAGAAAACTGGTGGAAGAAACCATCGTTTTGCCTGCCGAGCCGGATGAAGCAGAGAAAACTGTAGTTACTCCTCTTGTGGCTGCAATATTATTGCTTGTTTTCTTCGTTGCGCTTTCTCTGCTGGAAGTTAGGACTAACAGATATTTTGCGGTGGTGGACGGGCTGCTGTTCTTTGTGGCCGGAATTGGCGGATGTATATTGTTTTTCCTTTGTTTCGTTTCGGAACATCCTTGCACTTGCCCTAACTGGAATCTTATATGGATTCAGCCTTTGCATCTTCTGTCTCCAATATTATATGTTGTAAAAAAGTGGAGAAAAGTCTTTTATTATTATCATTTTATTAACTTTGTGGCGATTTTGCTGTTCGTGCTGTGTTGCAGTTTTATTCCGCAACACTTCAATATGGCAGTTATTCCGTTGGCATTTAGCTTGTTGTTGCGTAGTGGAATGGTGCTGTACAGAGCGAAATCTGAAAATAGGACGTTGGCTAATCGCTGAACAATTAATACAAATATTAAGAACAAATACATTTGCATCGGCATGAAAAGCCGGGAAAAAATAATAAATGGATAAAAAAGTACGAAAAATATTATCATCACTGATAGCTATATTGGCAGTTACAAATATGGAGGCACAACAGCAGTCTCCAAAACTTGTGGTATGCATAACTGTCGATCAGTTGAGAGGTGATTATATAGAGTACTTTTATAATACTTTCGGCGAGCGCGGGTTCAAGCGCCTTATGAATGACGGTGTATTCTATAAGAATATCCGTTTTGAATTCTCCAATATAGATGAGGCAAGTGCTTTTGCCACTATTTTCACTGGTTCAAATCCTTGTTTTTCCGGTATAACAGGAAATAAGAAATATGATTTCGATAACGACAAGGAAATTTCTATCCTTAATGACCCGGAATATTTGGGAAATTACACCAAGGAGAATTATTCGCCTAATGCACTTATAAGCTCAACAATAGGAGACGAACTGAAGATTGCTTCAAAAGGAAGAAGTGATGTTTATTCTATTGCTCCTAATCCGGAAAGTGCTCTTCTTTCGGCAGGTCATGCTGCTAATGGTGCTTTTTGGATAGACAACCAGAATGGGAAATGGGCTACTACTACCTATTATAAAGGGGTACCTTGGTATGTTGACAGATATAACAGTGGAAACGAATCTCTTTCGGCACGTCTTAACCAGATGGTTTGGACACCGTCATTGCCTATGGAGAAGTATAATGCTTTCCCATATGTGCTTGATGATATTCCTTTCCGTTATACTTTCAGTGAGAATGAAAGATATTGCTATCAGAATCTGAAAACAACTCCTTTTGTAAATAAGGAGATAAATCGTCTTGCCATACAGTTCCTCGAATACGGAGGATTTGGAACACGCTCGTGTCCTGATATGCTTTCGGTGACTTATTATGCCGGAAACTATCGTGGCAATATGAACAAGGAATACACTCGTGAAATACAAGATACTTATTATCAGTTGGATCAGGATATAGCAAGTTTGCTTGATGCAATTGATAAGAAAGTTGGGCTCGACAAAACTTTGGTGGTTTTTACAGGTTCGGGCTATTACAAGAGTGAGGAGGAATATGCCGACGGTTTGCATGTGGACCGTGGTGAATTTCACCCTAAGAGATGCGTCGCGTTGCTCAATATGTATATGATGGCTTTGTATGGCCAACAGACTAAATGGGTGACAGGTTATTATAACAATCAGATATTTCTTAACCGAAAGGCGATAGAAGATGCCAAGCTTGATTTGGCTGAGATACAGAGCAAGGCTGCACGATTTGTGCAGGAGTTTACAGGTGTGCAGTCTGTTACAACCGGAACTGCGCTGATGACTGGCGACTGGAACGAAGCTACTGCATCTTTCAGACACGGAACTCATCATCTGAGACGTGGCGACTTGATTATTGAACTTCAGCCGGGTTGGCAGTTGAATTATGATAATCCTAATGAAAAAGTAAAAGTTATCAGAAATAATGCTGTTATAACTCCTCTTATATTTTTCGGTAATGGAATGAAGCCGGAGCGTATCTACCGTGAAGTTAAAGCTACGGAAATTGCTCCATCTATTACTTACATTCTAAGAATTCGTCCACCTAATGCATCACAGTCCTTGCCATTGTGGGAGCTGACTGTGAACAAGACTGTGCAATAAACAGGGAAGACGGATTTGTTTCCTTCCTTAAGATTTACTGTTTTATCAAGTGGGGACTATTGTCTTTATGTGATTTCTTGTTTGCAGGGGAGAATGCTCCTGTATCGGACATTTTGTGTCTATATATATATGAGAAAAGAAATCAAATACTTAATTAAAGAATAAAATAAAAACAAATATATTATGGGATTTAATGAATTTTTGACGAAGTTATTCGGCAACAAATCACAGCGTGACTTGAAGGAAATCACTCCTTACGTGGAAAAAGTAAAGGCGGTTTATCCTTCTATCCAGGCTTTGTCGAATGACGAATTGCGTGCCAAAACTGACGAAATCAAACAGCGTATCCAGGATTTCGTGGCTGACGAGCGTGCCAAAGTTGAACAGCTTCGTGCCGGCATCGAAGAGAAAGAGCTGGAAGAACGTGAAGCTTTGTGGGCTGAAATCGATAAGATTGAGAAAGCTATCACAGACAAGATGGAAGTGGTGCTTGAGCAGTCATTACCTGAAGTGTTCGCAATCATGAAAGATACAGCACGCCGTTTTGCTGAAAATCCGGAAGTGGTTGTAACTGCAAATGATTTCGACCGTGATTTGGCTACTCGTTTTGACTTTGTTAGAATAGAAGGCGACAAGGCTATTTATGCAAACCATTGGGTTGCCGGTGGAAATGAGATTACTTGGAACATGGTTCACTATGATGTGCAGTTGTTCGGTGGTGTCGTTTTGCACAAGGGTAAAATCGCAGAAATGCAGACTGGTGAAGGTAAGACTTTGGTTGCGACATTGCCAGTATTCTTGAATGCGTTGACTCGTAATGGTGTTCACGTAGTAACAGTGAACGACTATTTGTCAAAACGTGACTCTGAATGGATGGGCCCGATTTATATGTTCCACGGTTTGTCAGTTGACTGTATCGATAAGCACCAGCCGAACTCTGACGCTCGCCGTCGTGCTTATAATGCTGATATCACTTTCGGTACGAACAATGAATTTGGTTTCGACTATTTGCGTGACAATATGGCAACAAATCCTAAAGATTTGGTGCAGCGCAAACATAACTATGCTATTGTCGATGAGGTGGACTCTGTGTTGATTGACGATGCACGTACTCCGTTGATTATTTCTGGTCCTGTTCCTCGTGGCGAACAACAGTTGTTTGAATTGTTCCGCCCTAATGTGGAAATTGTGGTAAATGCCCAGAGAAATCTTTGCTCTCAGTTGCTTATTGAAGCTAAGAAGAAAATGGCTAGCAACGACCCGAAAGTTGTTGAAGAAGGAACAGTTCAGTTGTATCGCTCATTCAAAGGTTATCCACGCAACAAGGCTTTGATTAAGTTCTTGAGCGAACAGGGTGTAAAAGCTCAGATGTTGAAGACTGAAGAATATTTCATGTCGGAAAATATGCGTCATATGCATGAAGCAACTGACGAGCTTTATTTCGTAATCGATGAAAAGAACAATAGCGTTGAGCTGACAGATAAAGGTATCGACTTGCTTACTGGTAATGCAGGTGATCCGACATTCTTCGTTTTGCCTGATATCACAACTGAACTTTCTCAGTTGGAAAATATGGAAGGCACTGCTGAAGAAAAGCAGGCTAAGAAGGATGAAATCCTGGCAAACTATTCTGTGAAGAGCGAACGCGTTCACACTGTGAACCAGTTGTTGAAAGCATATACTTTGTTTGAGAAAGATGATGAATATGTAGTTATCGACAACAAGGTAATGATCGTTGACGAGCAGACTGGCCGTATCATGGATGGTCGCCGTTATTCTGACGGTTTGCACCAGGCTATCGAGGCTAAGGAACGTGTGAAGGTTGAGGCTGCTACTCAGACATTTGCAACTATTACTTTGCAGAACTATTTCCGTATGTATCATAAATTGGCTGGTATGACTGGTACAGCTGAAACAGAAGCTGGTGAATTCTGGGATATCTATAAATTGGATGTCGTAGCTATTCCAACAAACCGTCCTATCGCACGTAAAGACTTGAATGACCGCATCTACAAGACTAAGCGTGAAAAATATGCTGCTGTTATTGAGGAAATAGTAAGATTGACTGAAGCAGGCCGTCCTGTTTTGGTTGGTACAACTTCTGTCGAAATTTCAGAATTGTTGAGCCGAATGCTTACTTTGCGTAAGATCAAGCACAACGTGTTGAATGCTAAATTGCACCAGAAAGAAGCTGAAATTGTTGCTTTGGCAGGTCAGAGCAGTACAGTTACTATTGCAACAAACATGGCAGGTCGTGGTACGGATATCAAGCTTTCAAAAGAAGTTAAGGATGCAGGCGGTTTGGCAATTATCGGTACTGAGCGTCATGAGAGCCGCCGTGTTGACCGTCAGTTGCGTGGTCGTGCCGGTCGTCAGGGTGACCCGGGTTCTTCTGTATTCTATGTTTCTTTGGAAGATGACTTGATGCGTTTGTTCGCTTCTGAAAAGATTGCAGGCTTGATGGACAAGCTTGGATTCAAAGAAGGCGAAGTTTTGGAACACAGCATGCTGAGCAAGTCTGTGGAACGTGCGCAGAAGAAAGTTGAAGAAAACAACTTCGGTATTCGTAAACGCTTGCTTGAGTATGATGACGTGATGAACTCTCAGCGTAATGTGATTTATACTCGCCGTCGTCATGCTTTGATGGGTGAACGTGTTGGTCTTGACGTTCTGAATACAATTTATGATACTTCAAATGCTATTATTGAAGAACTTTCTGCCGGAGGTTCATATGAGGATTTGAAGATGGAAGTGTTCAAGACATTCGCAATGGAATGCCCTATTACAGAAGATGAATTCAAGAACTTGAAAGAAGATAAATTGGCTGAGAAATTGTTTGATGCAGCTCTTGATATGTTCAAACGCAGAATGGAACGTATGACTCAGGTTGCTTATCCTGTTATCAAACAAGTATTCGAACAGCAGGGTGCAAGATTTGAGAATATTATGATTCCTATTACTGACGGAAAACGTATGTTCAATGTATCTTGCAACTTGAAAGAGGCTTATGAAACAGAATGTAAGTCTGTCACTAAGTCATTCCAGAAGTTGATTCTTCTTCATACAATTGATGATGCATGGAAAGAACATTTGCGTGAAATGGACGAATTGCGTCACTCAGTTCAGAATGCAAGCTACGAAAATAAAGATCCTCTGTTGATTTACAAGCTTGAATCTTATAATCTGTTCAAGAGTATGGTCGATACAATGAATAGAAAGACTGTTTCTATTTTGATGCGTGGCCAGATTCCGGTTCACGAACCGACAGAAGAAGAACGCCGTGCAGCAGAAGCTCGCCGTGCAGCAATGGAAGCAGCAAGCCAGCAGGCTGCAGCTCTTGAGGCAGAAGCTCGCCAGCGTATCCAGATTCAGAGAGCTCAGGAAGAACAGCATGAAGATATGAGCAAATATCGCACAGAAAAAGCCGGAATCAATGGCGAAGGCGTTTCAAGTGCTGCTGCTCCTCAAGAACCGGTCAGAGGTGAAAAGCGAGTAGGACGTAATGACCCTTGTCCATGTGGAAGCGGTAAGAAGTATAAGAATTGTCATGGTGAAGGATTATAAATAATCTTTCATTAATATCATATAAAAAGGTCGGCATATTTCTAAAATAATATGCCGACTTTTTTTTAAAAACATTACCATGTTTTTTTTGAAACACTGCATTGTTTTCACTCTGTCTCAGTTATCACGATCTTCATGCTTGCACTACCTTTTTCGAGACCATAATTACTCTCGTATCCTTCAGGTTTTATTTCAGCATCAAGATGTATATTTTTGCCGGCAATTGTAGTGTCTTTTTGAATTGTGAGATAATTATCTGAATTTTTCATTTCCATATTTCTGAATATTACGTCGGGCGTATCGAATACGTTTTTGAAAGTAATATCACAATATTTATAATCTTCCGTGTTAAGTGTTACTTCTTTGTCTGTTTTTACTTCATTATTATATACCAAATTCAGATTAGGAAATTCTTCATCGGTATAATTACTGTAGATACCATCAATATAAGATTTTGTCTCATATGATGGTTTGTCTTCATCATTACAAGCACTTAATAACGCCATTGTGATAAATGATGATAAGAATAAAGTTTTTAATTTCATGATATAATTGTTTTTTTGAATTAAATGATGTGCAAATAAAAAAAACTAGCAATTTAGGTGCTTTGTTTATTGATTAATAAACTCTTTTAAATAGATTTAATATATCAAGCATTGTGTTTTAAGACTGCTATTTTCTCATTTTGTAAATGAATATCTGCTGAAGAAGTTGTATTAATTCAATAATGTGTAATAATCAGAACATATACATTTGCAAAATTGTTATTTAAACGAATGCTGATAGTTCTGCAGCTGCCAACTAGATCTCGATAATTATGTAATAAGTCCTGACAACGCGCAGAATCTGAAGCTAAGGAGGAAATAAAAGAAAACGGTATTTATATGAAAAGAATTTTTATGTTATCGGTCATGTGTCTGACATCTTTCGTCCTTTCTGCACAACAGGTGAGGACGTTGGAGGAATGTCGGGAACTGGCTGTCAAGAACAACAAGGAACTTCAGATTTCTTCGCAAAAGATTAAGATGAGCGAAGAAGAGAAAAAAGCTGCACTAACCAAGTATTTTCCGCAATTATCGGCAAGTGGCGCATATATGTGGAATCAGAAAGATTTGAATCTTTTGGACATGGGCGCCTTGCAGAGTGCAATATCGTCTTCATTGGGTGGTTTGGCTCAGTTGCCTGCTGTGGGAAATGTTGTCGGAGCTATTAATGATGTCCAGCATTTGGATATACAGAATGTTTGGGTTGGTAATGTTTCATTGGTTCAGCCTATATTCATGGGTGGAAAAATTGTGTCGTATAATCAGATTACCCGTTATGCAAGGGAGCTGGCAGAGTCGATGCATGATTTGAAACTCCAGGATATAATATACAAGACTGACGAAACTTATTGGCAAGTAGTTTCTTTGGTTAATAAAAAGAAACTGGCAGATTCTTATGTCAGCCTGCTGCGTCAGATGGATGAAGATATAACAGCAATGATAGCTGAAGGAGTTGCTACTGAGGCAGACGGACTTTCAGTTAAAGTGAAACTTAACGAGGCAGAAATAGCACAGACAAAAGTTGATAATGGTCTGGCGTTGTCCAGAATGTTGCTGGCACAGATTTGCGGTTTGCCATTGGATGAGCCGTTTACTTTGGCAGATGAATCTCTTGACGAAGTTTCGGTTTCTCCATCAGAAGGAGTGGCAGACATAAATCAGGCTTTTGCAAACAGACAGGAATTGCGCAGTCTGGACCTCGCATCAAAAATATATAAGAAGAAAGAGAAAATAGTTCTTTCGGATATGCTGCCTTCAGTTGCATTCACTGCAAATTATTTTATTACAAATCCGAACCTGATGAATGGATTCAAGAATGAATTTGCCGGAATGTTTAATCTGGGCGTTTTGGTAAAAGTGCCTCTTTCCGGATGGTGGGAAGGAACATATAAGAGAAATGCAGCAAGAGCTGAAACTCGAATCAAACAGTTGGAATGGGAAGATGCAAGAGAAAAAATAGAATTGCAAGTAACCCAGTCGGTTTATAAGATGAATGAGGCTAACAAGAAGCTTGCGTCATCAACCCGAAATATGCAAAGCGCTGAAGAGAATTTGCGTCATGCTAACTTAGGTTTTGAGGAAGGAGTTATCCCGGCTCTTAATCTGATGCAAGCACAAACTGCATGGTTTGCCGCGCATTCAACACTTATTGATGCGCAGATAGATGTTAAACTGACAAAGGTTTATTATCATAAAGCTATGGGCGATTTGAAATATTGAATTCTTGGAATAATAATTAAAACATAATATAACAATGGATAATAAAAAGAAATATTCTATCAATAACATGATGTTGGCCTTTATTGCGCTGATAATTGTGGTTGCAATTGTTGCTTTTGCTGGTTTTTTCCTTTTCTCTCCTCCTGAAGCAATAATAATGGGACAGGCTGAGGCTACAACTGTTCGAATTTCGGGAAAAGTTCCCGGACGAATTGCGGAATACCGTTTTGGTGAAGGTGACAAGGTTAAGGCTGGAGATACATTGGTGTTCATTAACACTCCGGAAGTACAGGCTAAAATGATGCAGGCTGAAGCTGCACGCGCTGCTGCTGAAGCTCAGCATACAAAGGCTATGAATGGTGCCAGAGCTCAGGAAGTAGCCGGTGCATACGAAATATGGCAGAAAGCTCAGGCAGGCCTTTCTATTGCCAAGAAATCATATGACCGAGTTCGTAATTTGTATGAAAAAGGAGTGATGTCTGCTCAGAAAAAAGATGAGGCAGAAGCTAACTATCAGGCAATGGTTGCAACTGAGAAGGCTGCACGCTCACAATACGAAATGGCGAAAGAAGGTGCCCGCAAGGAAGATAAGGCAGCCGCAGCTGCTCTTGTCAGACGTGCTGACGGTGCGATAGCTGAGGTTGCTTCATATGCAGAGGAAGGTGCTTTGGTGTCTCCGATAGACGGTGAAGTGGCTGAACGCTTTCCTGAAGTTGGTGAATTGGTTGGAACTGGTGCTCCGGTTATGAATATTGTTGACCTGAAAGATATGTGGGTTACTTTCAGCGTACGTGAAGATTTGCTTAAAGACTTGAAAGTTGGAAATGAAGTTGAGGCATTTATTCCTGCGTTGGACAATCAGCCGGTGAAACTGAAAGTTTACTATATGAAAGATATGGGAACTTATGCAGCTTGGAAGGCTACAAAGACTACAGGTCAGTATGACTCAAAGACTTTTGAAGTGCGTGCACGTCCTGTTTCCGCTGTTCAGGATTTACGTCCGGGAATGTCTGTTATATTGAAGCGATAAAGAAAGGATTAATATGACTTTAAAACAAGCAATACAGCATATAGGCATTGTTTTCGGCAGGGAAATTCGCCGCATATCAAGGTCGCCTTTATACTTGTTCTGTATATTGGGCGCACCATTGCTGTGTACGATTTTCTTCATTTCGCTTATGCGTGAAGGCTTGCCAACCGATTTGCCTATTGCAGTGGTTGACCTTGACAATTCGGCTACGTCCAGAAATCTGATTCGGCAGCTTGACGCTTTTGAGCAGACAAAAGTCGTAGTCAGAACTGCTTCCTTTAGTGAAGCAAGGATTGAAATGCAGAAGGGAAATGTCTATGGAATATTCTATATTCCTGAAGATTTTGCTGTTAAAGCAACAACTGGAAAACAGCCTAAATTGTCATATTATACAAATTCCACATATCTTATTGCGGCATCATTGCTATTCAGAGATATGAAAACTATTTCTGTTTTGGCTAATGCTTCCGTAGGATTGGAGATTGGAACGGCAAAAGGCTTGGATGAATCCAGAATAATGGGACAGTTACAACCGATAGTTATCGATACTCATGCTATTGGAAATCCGTGGTTGAATTATTCCATTTACCTGAATAATACTTTGCTGCCGGGAATATTGCAGCTTATGATATTCCTGGTTACGGTTTTCAGTATTGGTTCGGAAATAAAATTCGGAACAGCCAGGCAGTGGCTTCGTCGCGGAGGAAATTCTATGGTGACAAGTCTTATAGGCAAAATGCTTCCTTATACATTGTTGTTTACGCTGGTTGCCTGGATGATGATAGCTGTGCTTTATGGCTATAATGCTTTCCCTTTGAATTCGGGATGGTTTCCTATGCTGATGGCAACATTCTTCCTTGTGATTGCATCTCAGTCAGTGGGCGTGTTTATGATTGGAGTTCTTCCAACGCTTCGTTTGGGATTGAGTTTTGCCAGTCTTTTTGGTATGATTGCTTTTTCAATTGTCGGGTTCTCATTTCCGGTGACGGCAATGCATCCAACTTTGCAGTCTTTGACTAATTTGTTCCCGTTGCGCCATTATTTTCTGATTTATGTGGATCAGGCATTGAATGGACGAGATTTGTATTATACTTGGTCGGAATATGTGTGGCTGCTGGGATTTCTGTTGCTGCCGCTGATAATTGGCAAGACCTTGAAGAGTGCTCTGCTACATTTTAAATATATTCCTTAAAATAGGGAGATTTGCAGATGGATAAAAAGAAAAAATTGAGCTATATAATAAAAGAAGGCATACAGGATATGTTCTATATATGGAAAGAGGAATGGAAAAACGTCTTCCGTGATTCCGGAGTTATGATTTTCTTCTTCCTTGTACCTCTGGCTTATCCTTTGTTATATTCTTTTATTTATAATGAAGAGACGGTTCACGAGGCTAAGATGGTTATAGTGGATGACAGCCGTACGGCTTTAAGCCGTGAGTTTATCCGCCGTGTTGATGCTGCTCCGGATGTCCAGGTAGTTCAGGTGTGCTCAGATATGTCAGAAGCGAAAACAGCTTTAGATAAAAAAGAGGCATATGGAATAATTTCAATTCCGGGAGATTTCAGCAAATTGATTCATACAGGAAGACAAGCCACTGTGTCACTTTATTGTGATATGAGCGCATTGCTCTATTATAAGGCTTTTCTTATGACGGCAACGGAAGTGTCGTTGGATATGGGCGCTGAAATTGCAGCACATAACACTCCGGCGTCAACAGAAGAATTGCAAAGCATACAAGTTCGTCCTATACCTTCCGAGTCAATAGTGCTATTTAATACTCAGAATGGATTTGCAAGTTTCCTTGTCCCGGCTATTCTTGTGTTGGTTATTCAGCAGACATTGATACTTGGAATAGGAATGCTTGGCGGAACTGCACGTGAGAAGAACAGGTTTAGAAGTCTGGTTCCGATTAGTCGTCATTTCAATGGAACGTTGCGAATAGTTTTGGGAAAATCTTTAACATATATTGTATTGTATGTTCTGGTTTGCTTTTGGACTTTGGTTGTTGTTCCTAAGATATTCTCTTTGCCGCAAATAGGTCATTATTGGGATATTCTCATGTTTATGCTGCCATTCCTTTTTGCATCCATATTCTTTGCAATGACATTGTCCGGAATAATGAAGACGAGGGAAGAGCCTATGTTACTTGTAGTTTTTACATCTGTTATATTACTTTTTATTTCGGGGATTTCGTGGCCCAAAGAGGCAATTCCAGGATTTTGGAGAGCTGTGGGATATATTTTTCCGTCAACTCCGGCTGTGCAGGGATTTGTGAGGATAAATACATCAGCTGCAACACTTAATGAAGTTATTCATGAGTATCACACTCTATGGTTGCAGGTTGGCGTATATTTCATTACTGCTTGCTTAGTTTACAGATATCAGATAATACGTAGCAGGAAGATGTTGTTGACGCAGTATTATGCATTAAAAAAGAAACGAAATATTAAATTTTAACACAAAATATGTGTAAAAAGACGAATATAGTTTTACTTTTGCATGAAAATATTCAAACTTAACATTTAATGCTATGCAGAACAGAAGAGAATTCTTAAAGAGAGCATCTTTATTGCTCGCAGGAGGTTTGGTTGCACCTCAGTTGTTGACTTCATGTGGTGGTAAAACTGCTTCAACAGAAGCAGCAGAAGCTACAGCTAAAAATATCGGTCTTCAGTTGTACTCTTTGAGAGACATGGTTAAAGAAGAAGGTATCCAGAAAACTTTGGAAGCTGTTGCAAAGATGGGCTACAAAAACCTTGAAACTGCCGGTTACGATAACGGTAAAATTTATGGTTTAGCTCCTGCTGAATTTAAGAAAATTGTTAATGACCTTGGTATGAAATGTACAAGCGCTCACCTAGGTCAGGCATTTACAAAAGAAACAGAAGCTGAAGTTATGGCTTGGTGGGATAAAGCTATCGAAGCTCATAACGAATTAGGCGTTAAATATATGGTTCAGCCATGGATGCCAGTTAACGATAAGACTACTATCGATGACTTGAAGATGTATTGCGACTATTTCAATACAGTTGGTTACAAGACAGCTGCAGCAAGCATCGCATTCGGATATCACAACCACGATTTCGAATTCCGCAAGATTGATGATCAGTTGATTTATGACTTCTTGTTGGATAACGTAAGCCAGAATCACGTATTCTTTGAAATGGACGTATATTGGGTAACTCGCGGTGGTGGTGATCCAGTTGCTTATTTGAAGAACCGTCCATCACAGTTTAAGGCTATCCATATTAAAGATGATAAAGAAATCGGTGCAAGCGGTAAGATGAACTTCCAGCCAATCTTCGACCAGATGTATGCAAATAACATCAAAGACTGGTATGTTGAAGTAGAACAGTACACTAACAACAATCCTCAGGAAAGTGTAAAACAGAGCTTCGATTATTTGAACAAAGCTGATTATGTGAAATAATCTTTGAATTAAAATATTAAAGGTGCATCAGAATATACTGTTGTTTTAAGTATTATTCTGGTGCACTTTTTTTATTATAAACTTTAAGTTTTGCTGGTGCCATAACTTTAGTGGTACAGGAGTTATATTACTCTCCCCCAATATATCCGACCCCATTCCAAAATACATCAGTATATATTCTGCCGTGGGGCAATATATATTCTTTCGCGGGTTCGGACCTGCAAAAAATATATTCGGAATTTTTGGGAAACACTTCTGCATATATTCTGGCTTTTTTCCGATGTCGAATCTTTTAGTAAATTTCTGTTTCTTAAAATAGGTTGATTTTTTATTATGTAATTATTATTTTTGCGATATTCAACAAATAACGATAGAACTATGATAATAGGTATTGATGTAGGAGGTAGTACTACCAAAATAGTGGGAATAGAAGGTAATAAAGTTAAGTATCCGATGTTTGTCAAGGCTAACGACCCGGTTACATCGTTGTTTGGAGCTTTTGGTAAGTATATTTATGATAATTCCATATCCTTGTCTGAAATAGAACAGGTTGTATTGACAGGGGTTGGCAGTTCTTATATAAAACAGCCTTTGTACGGTTTGCCTACAGCTTGTACCGATGAATTTATAGCAAACGGATTAGGTGCTCAGTATGTGACAGATTTGGAAAAGCTAATAGTTGTAAGTATGGGAACTGGAACTTCATTCGTCCAGGTTGAAGGCGATGATATCCAGCATATAGGAGGAATAGGAATTGGCGGAGGAACTTTGATAGGTCTGTCAACTCTTCTTCTTCAATCGCATGATATACTTTGGGTTTCCGAACTGGCAATGAAAGGAAACATTAATAATATAGATCTTCAGATACAGGATATATGTAAAACATCTTTGCCGGGATTGCCTTTGGATGCTACGGCTTCTTTGTTTGGAAAAGTTGACAATAATGCCCAGCCGGAAGATGTAGCGTGTGGATTGTTCCATATGGTTATGCAATCAATAGGTCAGGCAGCTATATTGGCAGCTTTGAATACAAGCATTAAAGATTTTGTCCTTATTGGAAACCTTACTCAATTGCCTCAATGCAAACCGGTTTTTCAGTCTATAGGTGATATGTATGGAGTCAATTTTCATATACCTGAATATGCAGAATATAGAACAGCAATTGGTGCTGCTTTTACATATATAAAACAAAGGTCGGTGAAGCCTATAGGCTAGTACTGTAAAAACAAAGTATTAAACGAATATAGTATTATTTACTTAGCGTATGGAAACAGATTATTTATTGGCGCCTTTATTTTTTGTTGTTTTAGGTTTGGTTGCGGGTGCAGTACTGAAATCATTGTTGAAGAAATCTAGTTTGCCCTATACTGTTGTTTTGTTTTGTGTGGGTATTCTTTTAGGTTTGCTGGATCGATTTGGTATTTTATCAGACTATGAAATGTTTAAGTCTGCTATTGATTTTGCAGGAAATTTAAATCCGGACATGATTCTTTATCTATTTCTTCCTGTTCTGATTTTTGATGGAGCGTATGAGCTGGATTTACATGTGTTTAAGAAGTCGTT
This sequence comes from Parabacteroides sp. KHUB-01, assembly GCF_056640935.1. Taxonomy (NCBI): domain Bacteria; kingdom Pseudomonadati; phylum Bacteroidota; class Bacteroidia; order Bacteroidales; family Tannerellaceae; genus Parabacteroides; species Parabacteroides sp. KHUB-01. The sequence continues at coordinate 3,312,965 of NZ_CM153256.1, forward strand.
GTTTAATTCAACTTTGCTAGCCGGTCCGGGTATAGCCATATCAATGTTTATCATGGCTGCTTTTGTTATGGGTTTGGCAATGTTTGTTCCGGAGTGTAAAGAATGGAATTGGAATTATGCTCTGATGTTTGGAGCTTTAATTGGTGCAACCGACCCTGTGGCAGTAGTTGCTTTATTGAAGGAATTGGGAACCAGTAAGCGATTCTCAACATTGGTAGATGCAGAGTCAATGCTTAATGATGGAACTGGTATTGTTCTGTTTATGTTGTTCTTCAGTGCATACACTGCAATGGGTGGTGACACATCTTCGCCGCTGATGCGTATTTTGATAGTGGTTGTTGGTGGAACAGTTCTTGGATGGGCTTTGGCAAGATTTACGATTTGGTCACTTGGTCAGGTTGGAGGAGACGAATCTGTTCAGAATAGTGCTATAATAGTTGGAGCTTATATAACTTTTATAGTGGCACAGAGTTTCTTGAATGTTTCCGGAGTTATTGCTTTGGTTGCTTTTGGTCTTACTATATCATATGTTGGCCGACCTCAGCTTAAGCCGGAGGTTCACAGATTTATGCAGTCCTTCTGGGAATTGGCTGCTTATATGGCTAATACCTTAATATTTATTATAGTAGGTGTGGTTATCGCATTGAAAGTAGATGTTACATGGACAAATGTGTTGTTGCTGATAGCTGTATATGTTGGTGTTAATTTGGCCCGTGCAGCTATGGTTCTTTTGCTTTATCCTATTATGAAGAAATGCGGTTATGGCTTGACTATGCGTGAATCGGTTATTTTAGTTTGGGGTGGTCTTCGTGGTGCATTGTGTATGACATTAGCTCTTATGGTTTCTTATACACCTGCCATTCCGGAAGAAATACGTCGCCAGATATTGTTCTTTACTGCTGGTATAGTAACTCTTACTCTTACAATCAATGCAACAACAATGCGATGGCTTTTGCTTAAACTAGGCTTGACTAGGATTCCTTCAGCAAAAATGTTGTTAGATTATACTATCAAACAGAGTTTGGCTGATAACAGCGAAAAGTATTTGGAATCGTTAAAGAAGCGTGAAGCGTTGGAGATTTCAGACTGGAAACTAGTTGAAAGTTTTATGCCTAAGAAAGATAAAGCACCAGATGTAAGTTTCAAGCCGGAAGATATGTTGGCTGATATACGTTTGCGAGTTCTGAATAAAGAAAGAGCTTTGTGCTGGAATATGTATGATGAAGGTATAGTTTCGTTTGTGACTTTGCGCTGTCTTACAGCTTCGATAGATGAGTTGTATGATCACAGTGGAAGGTTGCCTCTTTCATATAGAAAACGAATTTTTGAATACTATGATAATAGCTTTTATATTCGTTTAATTAAGAAACTGCCAATTGCTAGAAAATGGCTTGATGTATATTTTCATGACTGGGTAGTTACGGGTTATGATTTGGCTCGAGGTTTTGTAATAGTCCAGAAAAAATCTATAGAGCTTATAAAAGAATTTGAGAATTCAGATGTCCTGATGGATCAGGAGAAAGAACAGTTGGTCGTTTTAAAAGATGAAATTAATTCTAATCTTCTTAAGATTACTGAGATTATGGATTATTTGTCAACGAACTATCCTGTTTCGTTCAGATGCGGAGTGACAAGAAAATCAATTCGTATGTTGCTTGCAAATGAACATCGCCAGATAGAAAGTTTTCAGAATGAAGGATTGCTTACTGCAAAAGAAGCTAGAGCTATGATTGATGATTTGGACGAGCGCCATGCTTCCATAAGCGATTTGACAACTGTCTGGAAAAATAAAGTAAAGGCTGAATAAAATATTATTGTTGTTAAAAAGTGCTTTTACGGTAAATATTAAGAGGTTTAATTGAAATAATCATTAATTTTGCACTTTAAAAACTAATAAAATACGGATAAAATGACTGCAACGAAACGAATTAAGCGTGCATTGGTTTCAGTGTACCACAAAGATGGTTTAGATGAGATATTGAGAAAACTTCATAATGAGGGTGTTACTTTTGTTTCAACAGGCGGAACTCAGACTTTTATCGAGTCTTTGGGTATTCCTTGTGATGCGGTGGAAGATTTGACAGGTTATCCTTCAATTTTGGGAGGACGAGTAAAGACTTTGCATCCAAAAGTATTTGGAGGTATTCTTGCCCGTCGTGAAAACGAAGGAGACCGTCAGCAGTTGGCTCAATATGAGATTCCTGAAATTGACTTGGTAATCGTTGATTTGTATCCGTTCGAAGAAACTGTTGCTTCTGGAGCGGAAGAGCAGGCAATTATTGAAAAGATAGATATAGGTGGTATTTCTCTTATTCGTGGTGCTGCCAAAAACTTCAAGGATGTTGTTATTGTAGCATCAAAGAACCAATATCAGCCTCTGTTGAATCTGTTGAATGAAAAAGGAGCAGAAACAACTTTGGAAGATCGTAAATGGTTTGCAAAAGAAGCATTTGCTGTATCTTCAGGTTATGATTCTGCAATATTCAACTATTTTGACGCACGCGAAGGTTCATATTTCCGTGCAACAGTTGATACTCCTATGCACTTGCGTTATGGTGAAAATCCTCATCAGTCAGCTAAGTTCTATGGCAAATTCAATGATATGTTTGAACAGTTGCATGGTAAAGAAATTTCATACAACAATTTGCTTGATATAGATGCTGCTGTTAATTTGATTGATGAATTTGACGAATTGACATTTGCGGTTTTGAAACATAATAATGCTTGTGGAATCGCATCTCGTCCAACTGTATTGGAAGCTTGGAAAGATGCTTTGGCTTGTGATCCTCTTTCTGCTTTTGGTGGAATTTTGATTACAAATACAACAATTGATAAAGAAACTGCTGAAGAAATAAACAAGATTTTCTTTGAAGTTGTAATTGCTCCTTCTTATGATGCAGAAGCTTTGGAAGTATTGCAGCAGAAAAAGAACAGAATAATTTTAATCCGTAAGGAATGTAAGACTTGTCCAATGCAGTTCCGTTCTCTTTTGAATGGTGTGTTGCTTCAGGAAAAAGACTTGAGTATTCAGAAAGAATCTGACTTGGTCCCAATGACTGAAAAACAGCCAACAGCTTCAGAAATTGAAGATTTGTTGTTTGCTAATAAGATTGTTAAGAACAGCAAGTCAAATGCAATAACATTGGTTAAAAACAAGCAGCTTTGTGCAAGCGGTATTGGACAAACTTCTCGTGTTGATTCTTTGAAACAGGCTATAGAAAAGGCTAAGTCATTTAATTTCGATTTGAATGGTGCTGTAATGGCTTCAGATGCATTCTTCCCATTCCCTGACTGTGTTGAAATTGCTGACAAAGCTGGAATTACTGCAGTTATTCAGCCTGGTGGTTCAATCAAAGATGATTTGTCTATTGCTTATTGCAATGAACATAATATTGCAATGGTGAAGACAGGTGTTCGTCACTTTAAACATTAAAATCTAACGTTTTAAAATGGGATTATTTTCTTTTACACAAGAAGTGGCTATGGATTTGGGAACTGCCAATACCATTGTAATATGCAATGGTAAAATGGTAGTTGACGAACCTTCCATGGTCGCTTTGGATAGACGAACCGACAAAGTTCTGGCTGTAGGTCAGAAGGCTCGTGAAATGCATGGAAAGGCTCATGAAAATATCCGTACCGTGCGTCCGTTGCGTGAAGGAGTTATTGCAGACTTCTATGCAGCAGAGCAGATGATGCGTGGATTGATTAAAATGGCTAGTTCGAAGAGCCGTTGGTTTACGCCTTCTTTGCGTATGGTTATTGGAATACCTTCTGGTAGTACAGAAGTAGAGATTCGTGCCGTGCGTGATTCTGCCGAACATGCAGGTGGACGTGATGTGTATATGATATTTGAACCTATGGCAGCTGCTTTAGGTATAGGTATAGATGTACAGGCTCCTGAAGGAAACATGATTGTTGATATAGGTGGCGGTACAACAGAAATTGCTGTTATTTCATTGGGCGGCATTGTTTCTAATAAATCTATACGTATTGCAGGTGATGACCTGACAGCTGATATTATGGATTATATGCGTCGTCAGCATAATGTAAAAGTTGGAGAAAGAACTGCTGAGCAAATTAAGATTAATGTTGGTTCTGCTCTGACAACATTAGATAATCCTCCAGCTGATTATGTGGTGCATGGTCCAAACCAGATGACAGCTCTGCCTATGGAAGTTCCGGTATCATATCAGGAAATTGCTCATTGTCTTGACCGTACTATATCAAAGATGGAGGCTGCAATTCTAAGTGCTTTGGAACAGACTCCTCCGGAATTGTATGCTGATATTGTGCGTAACGGTATCTATCTGACAGGCGGTGGAGCATTAATGAGAGGCTTGGATAAAAGATTATCTGATAAGATGAATATCGCATTCCATGTATCAGAAGATCCTTTGCATGCAGTTGCCCGAGGTACAGGTGTTGCTCTTAAGAATATTGATAAATTTAATTTCCTTATCCGTTAAGAGCAAGATAAGAACTGCTGTTGTTTTTAGTACATAATAAAAGCAAAGCGTATGACGTAGATTGCACGGAGAAATTTTATGTCCGATGTGCTCTGCGTCATTCGTGTTTGCATATATGTATGATTGATTATACTCTCAGATTTATATTATTCCTGAAATATGCGCAAGCTCTTAGACTTCTTGTTGAATAAAAGGCATTGGTTTCTTTTTGTATTGCTGGAAATAATTTCTTTGGTATTTGTTTATCGCAATAATAATTATCAGAGAAATGTGATGTTGAGTTCTGCTAATTACATTACTGGTTATCTGTCTTCTTTGTCATATTCATTTGTTTCATATCTTAATTTAAAGGAAGAGAATAAGGCTCTTTTGGAGAAAAACGGCTATCTGGAAATGGAAATACTCCGTTTACAGGATCAGATAGAAGTTATGATGTCTGATACAGCTTTATTCAAAGGATATGTTAAGGATTCCTTAATTCCGGATTTCAAATATGATTTTGTAGTGGCAGAAGTTGTTAGTAACAGCGTGTCGCATCTTTCCAATTACATAACGTTGAATAAAGGAAAATCAGATGGAGTTATGCCTGATATGGGAGTTGTTTCAGATAATGGCGTTGTTGGTATAGTTGTTTCGGCTTCCGATAAATATTCAGTTGTGATACCTTTGCTTAATCCCAAATCACGTCTTAGCTGTAAAGTTCTTGGAAGTAATTATTTCGGAACATTAAGTTGGAACGGTAGAGATGCAACAACCGCAACATTGGAAGAAATGCCCCGTCATGTCGAGTTTGAAAAGGGAGATACAATAGTGACTAGTGGTTATTCTGCCATTTTCCCTGCAGGAATAATTGTTGGAACAATATATGATTACAAGAAACAGCATGATGATAACTTCTACGCATTGGATATAAAATTAGCTACAGATTTTACATCTTTACATAATGTTAGGGTTATCAGAAACTTTAATCAGTCTGAACAGAAAACTTTGGAGAAGGAGGTGAATAGCAATGATTAATAATATCATAAGAGGTCTGATTTATTTTATAGTGTTTTTGTTCATACAGATTGCTGTGTTGAATAATATTCACTTTCTTCGTATTGCAACGCCATTTCTATATTTGTATATAATATTGAAAATGCCGGTAGGAATGTCCAGAAGCTTGATATTGCTATTAGCTTTTTTTATAGGACTAACTATGGATATGTTTTCCAATACAGCCGGAATGCATGCCTCAGCCTGCACATTTGCTGCATTATGCAGGGCTCCGTTGATAAATTTTCTGATAGGCAAAGATCAGGTTGAAGGTAGTTATCCTTCTTTCAATACTTTTGGTTATTCTTCATTTTTCAGATATGTTTTGTTTTTTGTATTATTACATCATATAACTTTGTTTTTAGTAGAGTCATTAAGTTTTTATGACCCATTGTTTATGGTTTTAAGAATATCAGCAAGTGTTGTTTTGACTTCTCTTCTTATTTTTATAGTAGAATCGTTCAATATCGTTGTTCGGGAAATTGGAGGCAAATAATAAATATGAACTTGAGAACAGGAAGTATGTTCTGATAGCATCAGTACTTCTTGTATTATTGATCTTTATAATCCGTTTATTTTCACTTCAAATATTAAATAATGATTATAAGGCTTGGGCTGATAGTAATGCTTTTTTGAAACGGACAATTTATCCTGCCAGAGGAATAATTTATGACCGTAACGGCAAACTTCTTGTTTATAATCAGCCTACATATGATGTTATGATAATAATGCGCGAAGTTCAGGAGTTTGATACTTTGGACTTCTGTAATATCGTTGGTATAACCAAAGATCAGTTCCTTAACAGAATAAAGGATGTGAAAAACAAAAGGCTTAATCCTGGATATTCATCCTACGTCCCTCAAGTATTTATATCTCAACTTTCAGCTCAGGAATGTGGAGTTTTGCAGGAAAAACTATATAAATTCCCCGGATTTTATATACAAAACAGAACTATCCGCGAATACAATTATCCAAATGGTGCATTGTTGCTTGGCGATTTGGGTGAAGTAAGTGTAAGCGATTTGAAAGCGGATGACTATTATGTTCGTGGAGATTATTCCGGACGTTCCGGAATAGAGAAATCTTATGAAAAGGAATTACGAGGAATCAAGGGTATGGAAATTCTTCTTCGTGATGCTCATGGCCGTATTAAAGGTAAATATGAAGAAGGAAAACATGATTTGCCGCCAATTTCCGGCAAGAATCTTACTCTGTCAATTGATATGGATTTGCAGGCTTATGGTGAGAAACTCATGCAAAACAAATTGGGCGGAATAGTTATGATTGAACCGTCAACTGGTGAAGTCCTGTGTATGGTTTCATCACCAACATTCGACCCTAATTTGCTTGTGGGAAGATTACGAGGTAAACACCACAGCGAACTTGAGAAAGATCCTCTGAAGCCTTTGTTCAACCGACCGTTGATGGCGCAATATCCTCCGGGCTCAACATTCAAACCAACGCAGGGACTTATCTTCCTTCAGGAAGGAGTTATTACTCCCGAAACACGTTTTACATGCGCTCATGGATATACATTTAGAGGTGGAAAACCAGCTTGCCACGGACATCCTTCTCCAATTAACTTGACTGGCGCTATATCTACATCATGTAACTCTTTTTTCCCTTGGGGATTACATTATATGCTTGATGACAGAAAATACTACAAATCCGTCCAAGAAGCATTTGATGTATGGAAAGATTATATGGTTTCCATGGGATATGGTTATAAATTAGGAATAGATTTACCTGGTGAGAAACGAGGTTATATTCCAAATAGCAAAGTATATGACAAAATATATCGAGGCCGTTGGAATTCCAGTACAATCATTTCAATTGCTATCGGACAGGGAGAAATCCTTGCCACTCCTTTGCAGATATGTAATCTTGCGGCAACAGTAGCAAATCAAGGATATTTTATTACTCCTCATGTGGTGAAAGATATCCAAGGCTCATCTTTGGATAGCATATATACAGAAAAACGATATACTGGAGTTGATACCAAATATTATTCTTATATAGCTCAAGGAATGCGTGGCGCCGTTGCCGGTTCTGATTATGGAGCAACTTGTAGAGGGGCAAATTTGCCGGACATTGAGGTTTGTGGAAAAACGGGAACTGCAGAGAATCCTCATGGAAAAGACCATTCTATTTTCATGGGATATGCTCCATACAAGGAACCTAAAGTTGCCATAGCCGTGTTTGTTGAGAATGCCGGTTTTGGTGCAACTTATGCAGTTCCAATCGGCAGACTGATGATAGAAAAATATCTAAGAGGAAATATATTGCCCGAAAGTGAATCTATTGAGGAATATATTGTTAATTCTGTTATTTTGCCGGAATAGTACATACTTTTATTAGCGAAACTGTTTTATCCGTATATGATTTATAAAAATAATATATTGAAGTCTGTTGACTGGGTGATAATATTGCTTTATGTGCTTATGATTGTTGCCGGATGGTTCAGCATATGTGGTGCTAGTTATGAATTTGATATGGCAAAATTATTTGAACCTTCAGGAAGACCAATGACTCAGTTGCAATGGATTGGAATATCTTCTTTTGTTATTTTCGTAATCCTGATGCTCGAAAGTGATTTGTTTGACATGTTTGCCAATATAATATATGTAGCGACAATTGTTCTTCTTGTTGTGACTATATTTATTGCGCCCGATGTCAAAGGTTCACATTCATGGCTGGTTCTTGGTCCGATAAGACTTCAGCCCGCTGAATTTGCCAAGTTCTCGACGGCATTGATGGTCTCGCATGTAATGAGTCAATATGGGTTTAAACTTACTAAGCCAACGAACTTCTTCAAGGTTCTTGGACTGATATTTCTTCCAATGATATGTATTCTGCTGCAAAAGGAAACTGGCTCAGCCTTGGTTTACTTTGCTTTCTTCCTTATGCTTTATCGTGAAGGAATGTCTGGCTATTTTCTGCTTGCTGGAATATGTGCTGTGGTGTTCTTTGTCACCGGTATGAAATATTCCGGAGTTATGCTGGGAATGACACCTTTGGGAGAATTTATCGTATCGCTGATGATATTGGCAATATCAATCGGATTGATATATGTTGAAAGCAAGAACAAGCTGGCATTGCGCATCGTTTCCTATGTTTCAGCTTCTTCATTGTTTGTTAGTTATATAGTATCATTTTTTATCCCGGTAAATTTTGCTCATATAACTATAGCTCTAATCATTCTTTCCATAATCTATCTCGTATATCTTTCCATATATCATTGGGTATGGAATTATGTAATGATAGCATTGTTCTCTATAATATCATTAGGTTTCCTTTTTTCTGTAGATTATGTATTTAACGATATTCTCGAACCTCATCAACAGATTCGTATAAAAGTATCGTTAGGTTTGGAAGATGACCCAAGCGGAGCCGGATACAACGTAAACCAGTCGAAGATAGCGATTGGCTCAGGCGGATTTCTGGGAAAAGGTTTCTTGAATGGAACACAAACCAAGTTGAAATATGTTCCTGAACAGGAAACGGATTTTATATTCTGTACCGTAGGTGAGGAACAAGGTTTTGTCGGAGCAACACTTGTGCTTATAGTCTTTTCTATATTTATAATCAGGCTTATCTTATTGGCAGAAAGGCAGGACAATAGTTTCAGCCGGATTTATGGCTATTGTGTGGCTTCCATATTCCTGTTTCATCTTATTATTAATATAGGAATGGTAACGGGACTTACGCCCGTTATCGGAATCCCGCTACCATTCTTCAGCTATGGAGGTTCTTCATTGCTTGGATTCACAATCCTCCTTTTCATTTTCATACGTCTTGATGCATCAAGGAAGGAGAGATGATTCCTGAACCTGCAGTCCTATTTCCTGTATTCCGATTATGCATGAATCTCTCATTGCCTGTTTTACGGCAAAAGTATATTGACCTTTGTGCGGAAAACGATATCCCGTTTTTATCGGGAAACTCATTTCGTATAAAGAAATTCCATGTCCATACCATTTCCCGAAGTCATCGGCGAGCATACATTCAATTGTATCTCGCTCAATTCCACCTATAGGCTTTTCCTCTTGCAGAAATAACCAGATATTCTGATAAGGATATTTGTTGTTATTTCGTATCTGCAGAGAAACATCATAGGTTTTCGACGGGTCATCAATATTGAAAGTGAAATAATATTCCTTATTCTTGTCCCACATTGTTTTATCTATGATTCTGTATTGCTCGTAGGTAAAATCCTGTTTGCAGGAAAAGAATAAGGATATTATTGCAGACAAACCTAAAACATTAAGCTTCCGAGTTATTTGAAGGCTTGGGCGCTTTGTTGTTGTTTTGTTGTTTGTTGTCATTGTTGGCTTTTGCTTTGGGGCGAGGACGATTATTGTTGTTTCTGTTGTTGTTCTGATTGTTGTTGTTTCTCGCCTTATTTTTGTTGTTTGTATTGTTTACCTTGTTGCCTTGATTTGCATTAGGCTTTTCTGCAGAATTGTTGTTTTCTGCCGCAACTTCATTCACTTTGCTTTGATTCTGCTGTGTGTTTGGTTGCTGAGCCTGCTGCACCTGTGGCTGCTTGTTGTTGTTTTCTGCAACATTGTTTGCGCTCTTCTTTTTCTTCTTTTTCTTCAGATTATTGTCGAAACGAGTAACGCTGTCCTGCCCAAGTATATCTTGTGCATCTCTTTTCGGAGCAGAAGTCTTGTTGTCAGCCTCAAGCGAAACAGGCTTAATACCTTTCTTATTCATATTTATCACATCAAAAGCTCTTGACGCATTGATGGTGACAAGATTTGCAGCAATAGTCTTGTCTGTTGAATAAGTAATTTCGCGTTTGAAAATATCAGTCTTGAAATGATAATAGCTGTTATCTTTTGTTTCAAGAACGATTTCTCTCGACGGAAGACGTTTCTGAGCCTCGACGTAAGCATCAACCTCATAATTTATACAACATTTCAGCTTTGCGCACTGTCCGGCAAGTTTTTGAGGATTCATTGATATATCCTGATATCTAGCCGCACCTGTTGCAACTGAAACGAAACTAGTCATCCAGCTTGAGCAGCACAATTCTCTTCCGCAAGGACCGATTCCTCCGATTCTTCCAGCTTCTTGTCGTGCACCAATCTGTTTCATTTCTATGCGCACACGGAAAGTCTCAGCCAGCACCTTAATCAGCTGTCTGAAGTCAACCCTTTCATCTGCGATATAATAGAAGATAGCTTTATTACCGTCGCCCTGATATTCCACATCACCGATTTTCATGTCCAGTCCCAGTTTTGCGGCAATCTGGCGGGAACGAATCATAGTGTCATGTTCTTTAGCTTTAGCCTCTTCATATTTCTCCATATCTCCTGGACGAGCTTTTCTGTAAACCTTCTTTGGCTCAAGGTCATATCTGTAGTTGTTCTTCTTCATTTGCAGAAGAACAAGTTTTCCGGTAAGCGTAACCGTTCCTATATCATGACCTGGCGAAGCTTCAACAGCAACTATATCTCCTTTTTCCAAAGGTATTTTTGTGTTGTTCAAATAATAACCTTTTCGAGTGTTCTTAAACTGAACTTCCACAAAATCTGTGGCTCCTTCGGCATCCGGAACACCACAAAGCCAGTCGTATGTGTTTAATTTATTGTTTTGTATTTTGCTGCAGCCTTTAGCCTTCATGCAGCAACTTCCTTTATTTAGTTTAAAATCCATTACAATTTTTGTTTGTGTATTATTGATAATGTCATTCGCTACATCAGTTTCGAATATCGACATTTAATGCAAAAATAACGAAATAAACTGATAGATTCGGCATTTATCAGGGCAACCGCATCAAAATTTGTAATCATCAGTGAAGTGTTTATCTGTGCCTCACCTTAGATTTGCAGCGGCAAACCGAAACAGAAATAGAAATGATAAATTTGCAGTGAAATGAATCCATCCAAGTATTTTTCAGAAGTTACCGATCCTCGTGTAACAGGTCGTTGTCTACATTTGTTGTCAGACATATTAATGATAGGTTTGTGTACTTACCTGACAGGCGGAACAGATTATGAGGATATGCGTCTGTTTACCTTGGAACGTGGAGAAAAACTTAAGGATATGCTTTCACTTCCTCACGGTGTACCTTCAAAAGATACGTTTGAGCGTGTGTTTCAACGCATAGACCCAACCGAATTAGAACATTGTCTTTGTAGTTATGGGAAGTCAATCCTGTCGGATTTATCAGAAAAACAGATTGTTATAGACGGGAAGAAGCAAAGTGGGACATCGCCGACCTCTCGCGGGAATAAAGGTCTGTACATTTTGAATGCCTGGGTAAGCGAGAACGAATTCTGTATATATCAGAAAAAAGTGGAAGACAAGTCCAATGAGATAACAGCCATTCCCGAAGTGTTGTCAGCCATAGATATTGAGGATGCAGTTATATCCATAGACGCTATGGGAACGCAACGTGAGGTTGTAGACTTGATACTTGAAAAGAAGGGGCATTATCTATTGTCGGTAAAAGGTAATCAGAAGTCTCTATATGAGGATATTGAATGTGCTTTTAAAGTACACGGCGGCCTTGATTCGGATACGACTGTGGAAAAAGACCATGGAAGGATAGAAGTCAGGAAATGCAGCATTCTTCCAGCCATGGAATATCTGCTTCCGGAAACCATTCAATCTTGGAAAGGACTAGGGACGATTGTAAAAATGGAATCAAGTAGGGAGATGAACGGGAAAACGGCTCTTGAAACCAGATATTATATCAGTGACGAGCAAGGATTAAGTGCGTCTTACTTTCAAAAAATAATAAGAGGACACTGGAGTATTGAGAACCAACTGCATTGGCATTTGGACGTTACTTTTAAAGAGGATGATTGCAGAGCGAGGAAAGGATATTCATCACAAAACCTGTCAGTGATTAGAAAAGTGGCTTTACATATCATCTCTGAACAAAAGGATAAGTTAAGCCTTAAAAAAAGACTTTACAAGGCAGCTTTGGATATTAACTATTTAAAAAAGTTATTGCAGTTCTGACCGGATGATCTGAATCATAAAAAAGAGGCCTCTTTTTATAAGAGACCTCTCATAAGATCTTACGAATCATAGTCGAAAGACTTTGGTTGTAAAATCGACACGTAAAAAATCCAATCGCTAAGGTTGTTTTTCATAGTTAAGGTTTTGCTATCCGCAATATCCGCTTTATTTCCCAAATAACACATTTTTTTCAGAACTATTTTAACAAACCTGTTGCAAAACATATTTTGAATGGAATTTTGGTGCGGTTGCCCTGGGCATTTATGAGGATTTTTATATGCTTTACTTAAGACTTGAATACCTATTACTTCTCACTTGATTATCTAAAAACTCTCCTCGACTTGTTTTCTTGTCGCCCCGTTAACTGAAAATTTAGTTCAGCGAAGCTCATATAAAATGATTAATCTGTAAAATAGGTATAAACATCTAGTTTATTGATACAATATAGTTTGTCCGTGGTTACTAATTTTGTGTTATTAATATCAGAATATTTTTTCTAAATATGCGAATATCTGTTTTTGGAATATTTAAGTAAGTAAATATTCTTAAAACTGAGTCTCAGTTTCTATAAATTAAGTCTTAGTTTCTAAAAACTAAAGCTTAATTTGTAAAAACTAAGTCTTAGTTTTAAGATTAAATAGTTATGTTCAGGATTTATAAATAAATATGCTTTATGGATAGGAGGGACTTTTTGAAAATTTCGTCGATAAGTGCATTGGCTGTAACTTCGAATGCTCAAATATATGGCAGTGAGACACAATTCCCGATTGAGAATAATTTTGCGAAAGAAAAAGCAACAGAAACAAATCATCCTGTGATGTGCGAGAAAATGAAAATGCAAGCAGACGGAATCGTCCGTTTGTCTAAAATTGAGGTTTACCCGGAATATATTGAGGAATATATGAAATATGCCGTTGAGGTTGGAGAAATTTCTTTGCTTACTGAGCCGGGAGTTCTGACCATGTATGCAGTGAGTGAAAAGGAAAATCCATGTAATGTGACTATCCTTGAAACCTATGCCAGCAAATCAGCTTATGAGCAGCACATTGCTTCGGAGCATTTTCAAAAATATAAGAAGGGAACTTTGCATATGGTGAAGAATCTGGTTCTGTCGGACCAGTCGCCGTTAAATCCGAAAAACAGGATTGTGAATTTCATTCAGGAATGAAACAAATTATGTTGAGGTTTTTAATGGTCGTTTTTTTATATATAAAAAACCTATGTTTTACAGAAGAATGCAAATGCATCCAGTAAAACATAGGTTTTTAATTTAAATATAATATCAGATAAGATAGACTTATTTGATGATGTTGTGCTTCTTGAATACTTTCTGGATAGTTTCAAGAGCATAATCCAACTGCTGCTGAGTGTGTGTTGCCATCAAAGAGAATCGGATAAGAGTATCTTCTGGCGCAACAGCAGGAGAAACAACTGGATTAACGAATATACCTGCTTCGAACAATTCTTTTACAACCAAGAATGTCAAATCATTGTTACGGATGAACAATGGGATGATAGGTGTTGAAGTATGTCCGATTTCGCAACCCATATTGCGGAAACCGTCAAGTGCATAGTGAGTAAGTTTCCACAAGTTTTCGATACGTTCAGGCTCGTTAAGCATAATGTCCAATGCAGCATTTGCAGCAGCTGTTGCAGCTGGAGTGTTACTTGCACTGAAAATGTAAGAACGAGAATTATGTCTCAAATAGTTTATTGTTTCTTTATCTGAAGCAATGAAACCTCCGATTGAAGCGAATGATTTACTGAATGTTCCCATAATCAAATCAACATCGTCTGTCAATCCGAAGTGGTTACAAGTTCCTCGACCTTGTTTACCAAGAACACCGATACCGTGAGCTTCATCAACCATGATGCTAGCATTGTATTTCTTAGCCAGCTTAACGATTTCCGGAAGATTTGCAACGTCGCCTTCCATACTGAACACGCCGTCGATAACGATAAGTTTCACTTTATCAGGAGCGCATTTCTGAAGCTGCTTTTCCAACGAATCCATATCGTTGTGCTTGTATTTCAACTTAGTTGAGAAAGACAAACGGTGACCTTCAATGATTGAAGCATGGTCTAATTCGTCCCAAATGATATAGTCTTCACGACCAGTAACGCACGAAACTACACCAAGGTTTACCTGGAAACCAGTTGAATAAACAATAGCTTCTTCTTTACCAACGAATTCAGCCAAGCGTTTTTCCAATTGAACATGCAAGTCCAATGTTCCGTTCAAGAAACGTGAACCGGCGCAACCAGTACCATATTTCTTGATAGCTTCAATAGCTGCTTCTTTAACTTTAGGATGATTGGTCAGACCCAGATAAGCGTTTGAACCAAACATTAAAACTTTCTTTCCATTGATAATTACTTCAGTATCCTGATCACTCTGGATTTCACGGAAGTAAGGATAAATACCCGCTGCCATTGCACGCTGCGGCGCATCATACTTTGCTAATTTCTCTTGTAGAAGTTTCATATTTATTTATAAAGAGAATGATTTATCTATCTAAGTTATTAAACATTTAAACAATATATATCTATATGTTTATTATTTTCTCTTTTTCTTGATTTGTTATGCCGCTCATTACAAGTGCGTTGACGGTCATAACAAATCTCTGCATGAAAGCGCAGAGTCCAAATCCGGCGCAAAAGTAGTAAAAAATGAATTAAGCTGATTCAAAATAGCTTTAAATCTTTCAGAAAAGCACTCTTTTTTATGCCAGAACTGTCGTTTTATAGTGTTTTTATGATGAAAAATTGTTTTTTTAATTAGTTGTCGGAAATATTTATCTTCTTAAAAGGCTATAAAAATGTACTCGTAATCTTTAAATATTTATATTTCGTATGTGTATGTACGGCAAACTAGTTGCACCGCTGTTTTTTTCAATTTAATTTTGTTGCGGAAATCAATTCCACTTTTATTGTGCGCTATGCTGCGGGATGTTTAGATTGGGAAAATATTTTTCAGCTATAGCTTTTTGCTACTAAAATATTAGAAATAGAGAGATGAGAGTTCATGCCATTATTAATCCCATATCGGGTGTTGGTTCAAAGAGGAAAATACCGAAATTGATTGAGCAGTTATGTGAAGAGACAGGCGACGAAGTTTCCGTTTCCTTTACTGAATATGCCGGTCATGCTAGTGTATTGACCCGTAGTGCGGTTGAGTCTGGAGTTTCCTGCATCATAGCTGTTGGCGGAGATGGTACAGTTAATGAGATAGCAAGGTCGATGTTGCATTCCGATGCGATTTTAGGTATTATACCAAAAGGTTCAGGCAATGGACTTGCACGTGAGTTGAATATATCAATGGATGTCAGAAGAGCGTTGGACGTGATTCGCGAACGCCATGTCACAACAATCGACTGCTGCAAAGCCAACGACCGTGTGTTTTTCTGTACCTGCGGTGTCGGGTTTGATGCTGCTGTCAGTCAGAAATTTGCTAATGAAAAGCGCAGAGGCTCGTTGACATATATAAAGAACACTGTTGAGGAATATTTGAGCTATCATCCGGAACAATATGAATTGCTTATCGACAATCAGTCTATCAAGGAAAAAGCATTTCTGGTTGCCTGTGCCAATGCTTCGCAATATGGAAACAATGCTTATATTGCTCCACATGCGAACATTAACGATGGGAAAATGGATGTAACAGTGTTGTCGCCTTTCCTTCCGATAGATATAGCTCCGCTTGCCATACAATTGTTCTCACGCAAAATAGACAGAAACAGTAAAATACGCACGTTCAAGGCAGAGCAGGTGTCGATTATCCGTCAAAGACCTGGCGTTATGCATTTGGACGGAGAGCCAATTATGGCAGACAGCCGTATTGACATATCTGTTATTCCGCATGCGCTGAAGGTGTTTACGCCTTCCGAAGTTTCTTTGCGTAAGGAAGTGCGCTATCTTTTCGATGAGGTTACACGTTTCTTTGACAGACGTTTGCCTTACATCTTCAGATAAAAGTCTTTCGTGAGGTTCTTGTATTCCTCGGTATAGACATGGCGCTCTATTTCAATTGTCAGACTATCCGAAATTATTTCATCAGGCTTGTTAAGGGAAAATTCTGCCATTATCCGTTTAGGTGCAGAGTCTGGAGTCGGGAAAACTTTTGTCTCTCTTGTCAGATGGAGGAAAGTTTTCTCGGCTGTTTCCATCAATAATTCTCTTTGCTCATAAGGTAATATGACGGACAGGAGTCCGTAGTCCGATAATAATCGTCTGCTGCCATTAAGTAAGTCGTATACAGACAGAGTGTCAGTATGTCTGGCAGTGTTGCGCTGTTTGTCCGGACATTTCAGCGAAGAGATAAAATATGGAGGATTTGAAACAATCAAATCAAAGGAACAAATATTTTCATTCATTTCGGCATAATCCTGCAGTTTGCACTGTTTAGCCGAGATGCGGTTCTTAAATGGACTTTTGGCAGCATTGTCGATAGTTTGCTGAACGGCACCGGAATCAATGTCAATTGCAAGGATTTGGGCATCAGAACGCTGTGCCAGTATCAAGCTTATTACACCGCTTCCACAACCAACGTCAAGAATTTGTTTTGCGTTGTTACACGAGCTCCATGTTCCTAAAAGCACGGCATCGGTGCCGACTTTCATGGCACATTTATCGTGCCACACGGTGAATTGTTTGAATTGAAAGTATGGATTAGGCATATTTTGATAATTGAAATGCGCAAATGTACACATATTTGCTTAGAACTTCGTATCTTTGGCACATTTATTGTATATATTGTAATTATTGGATTTGATTATAAATTTATAGATAGCTCATAAATACACAGAAGCATTTCTGGATATCTGTGTTAGCCATTTAATAATATATGAAGATTAAAAGGAAAAAATTATTTAGTCAGAGTACATTGGATGTAGATGATACTGTCGGTGTTGTAATGCCTATATTGACAGATTGCGATGCAGACGAAGACTTTTCGGAAGGTATAGACAAAGTGGGTGATGAGTTGCCTATTTTGCCACTTCGTAATATGGTTCTTTTCCCTGGTGTTGCTATGCCCGTGATAGTTGGTCGCCCGAAATCAATGCGTCTGATTAAGGAGGCAATAGACAATAAAGCTCTTATCGGTGTGGTTTGTCAGCGCGAAGTTGAAACTGAAGAACCAGGTTTCGATGATTTGTATGCAACTGGAACTGTTGCAGATATCATCCGTGTTCTGGAAATGCCGGATGGAACCACTACAGTTATACTTCAAGGCAAGAAACGCTTTATCTTAAACGAACTGACTGAGACTGAACCTTATCTGAAAGGTTCCATAACATTACTCGAGGAAACTCGTCCGGATGCAAGCGACCGTGAATTTGAGGCTTTGACTTCATCGGTTAAGGATATGACAATAAAACTGCTCAGTGCTAGTCCTGAGCCTGTGCAGCGTGAGTTGATTTTTTCAATCAAGAACAACCGCAATGCTTTGTATATAATAAACTTTGCATGTGCCAATATATTGACTTCGGCAGCTGAAAAGCAGCAGCTTTTGTTGATAAACGACTTGCGTGAACGTGCTTTCCGTCTGTTGTCTATTCTTAACAGAGAATATCAGCTTCTTGAGCTTAAAGCTTCAATCCAGATGAAGACTCAGGAAGACCTTGACAAACAGCAGAAAGAATATTTCCTTCAGCAGCAGATCAAGACAATTCAGGAAGAATTGGGTGGAAACATCAATGAGCAGGAAATTCGCGAGTTGAAGGAAAAAGGTCTGAAAAAGAATTGGCCATCATCTGTTGCTCAAATATTCGACAAGGAAATAAGAAAGCTTGAGAGATTGCATCCTCAGTCTCCGGATTTCTCAATTCAAATGCAATATGTCCAGACAATTGTGAATCTTCCATGGAACGAGTATAGCAAGGATAATTTTAATCTTGTTCATGCTCAAAAGGTTCTGGATAGAGATCATTACGGACTTGAGAAAGTCAAAGAGCGTATAATCGAACATTTGGCTGTGTTGAAGCTGAAAGGTGATATGAAATCTCCGATTATATGTCTTTACGGTCCTCCGGGAGTTGGAAAGACTTCGCTCGGCCGTTCAATCGCTGATGCTTTGGGCAGAAAATATGTTCGTGTATCACTTGGCGGACTTCATGATGAGGCGGAGATACGTGGTCATCGTCGCACTTACATCGGTGCAATGTGCGGACGAATAATAAGCAATATTCAGAAAGCGGGAACTTCCAATCCTGTGTTTGTCCTTGATGAGATTGATAAGATAACAAGCGACTTCAAAGGTGATCCGTCTTCTGCATTGCTTGAAGTTCTTGACCCTGAACAGAACGGAACATTCCATGATAACTATCTGGATATCGACTATGATTTGAGCAAGGTGATGTTTATTGCTACAGCCAATAATCTGAACACAATCTCACAGCCACTTCTTGACCGTATGGAACTTATCGAAGTGAGCGGATATATACAGGAAGAAAAGGTTGAGATTGCCGCAAGACATCTTGTTCCGAAACAGATTGAAGCTCATGGATTGGAGAAGAAAGCTGTAAAATTCCCTAAGAAAACTCTCGACAAGATAATTGAATCATATACAAGAGAAAGTGGTGTTCGCGAACTTGACAAGAAGATTGCTAAAGTTGTCCGCAAGGTAGCTCGTGATGTTGCAACAAACGGATATAATGGATGCGTACAGATTAAACCTGAAGAGCTGAAGGAATATCTGGGTGCAGAAGAATATAGCAGAGATAAATATCAGGGCAATGAATACGCCGGAGTTGTTACCGGATTGGCTTGGACAGCTGTTGGCGGCGAAATTCTTTTCGTGGAATCAAGTTTGAGCAAGGGAAAAGAAGGAAAGCTGACACTGACAGGAAATCTTGGTGATGTGATGAAGGAATCAGCAGTTATTGCTCTTGAATATATCCGTGCACATGCATCTTTGTTTGGAATAAATGAAGATATGTTCACTTCTTGGAATGTTCATGTTCATGTTCCGGAAGGAGCTATTCCAAAAGATGGTCCGAGTGCAGGTGTGACAATGGTTACTTCTTTGGTTTCGGCATTTACACAAAGAAAGGTAAAGAGCAGCCTGGCAATGACAGGAGAAATAACTCTCCGCGGAAAGGTTCTTCCAGTTGGTGGAATCAAGGAGAAAATCCTTGCTGCTAAACGTGCCGGAATAAAAGAGATTATTCTATGTAAGGACAATAAGAAAGATATTGATGAAATAAAGGCAGACTATTTGAAAGGTTTGAAATTCCATTTCGTTGAAGATATTCGCCAGGTTATTGATTTGGCTTTGCTTGATGAAAAAGTGGATAATCCTTTGTTTTGATTTAAGATGAATTTCTCCCGGAAGATAAGTGTTATACACTTTCTTTCGGGAGAAATTGTATTATAACTATAGTATAATAGTATAAAAAAAAAGAGACATGAAGATTCAGAATAGCTCTGTGGCTAGTACTGTTTCTTCATGTCTCTTTTATATATAAATTAATAGATAGTATGTTTATACCTTTTGCTTAGAAGCTGTATGAAACACCAAGTGCCGGAGTAAGTGCGTATGCCTGATAATGTCCGCTGAATGTTCTTGGCTGCTGAAGCAAATCCAAGTCTGTGTATGAACCGTCGCGTCCGAAACCTGTAACATACGAGAATGCAAAGTCAACAGACAAAGGCTTAACCGGTCTGAAGCTCAAACCTGCTGTAATTCCAAGTTTGTTCATACTTGGAGTTTCTGGGTTAAGATAATCGTCTTTTACAGGAGATTCATCATAGTATGCACCGAAACGGATGTCGAATCTTTCAGTAGCAGCGAATTGTGCTCCAAGGCGATAAATACGAGTGTTCTTATATTCTTTAGGAGCACTGATGTTATATTTGCCAAGTTCTGCATCTGGATTGAACTTAACGTCCAATGACTTATAAGCGCCCCAACCTACGAACTGAACTTCTCCAGAAACTGTCCATCTGTCATTAGGACGGTATGTAACGGCAGCATTCCAGTTGTCAGGCAAAGGAAGCTCCGCAGAGAATGTGCCGCTTTCCAGTGGAGGAACAGCGATTCCGTCAGGCAAATTCTGTATACCCATTTGCTTAGCCATAGCAATAAGGTTGTTCACATTGCCAAGCAATCCTTCCAAATGTTCTTTGTTAGCATATTTCAATGCAATGTCGCCTTCTTCAACTTTTGCTACAACTTTTGAGCGGTATGACAAACCGATTGTCCATTTCTCATTGATATCATACATGGCACCGACGTTGAATCCGAATCTCATTCCTGCTTTTCCGTTCAGAGAAACAGAAGCTGCGGATGTTTCGTCGTATCTTTTCATTTCTTCGATAATAGGGTCAACCATAGGTTTGATTTGGGGATATTGTTCAAGTACAGAACCAAGCATTCCGTTTGCCATATTTGTCATAGCTCCTGGTCCAATCAATGCGCGGTTTAGGGTGATGTTTCCGAATTCCATCATCAGACCTGCACCAACGCTAAGTTTATCCATGATTTTCCATGAAACTGTTGGCTGGATATTGAAAGCCTTCAATGAGATGTCCTGAACCAAATGAGCTCCCGCCCAGTCGTTACCCCAGTTAATGCTGCTTCCGTATGGAGTGTTTATCATAACACCTGCTGCAAGATTGTCGTAAATTTTAAATCCGGCATATACATATAAAGGAGTGCTAGGTGTGTTGTCTGAGTTGTATTTCTTGTCTCCAACTGTGCATGATGCATTAGGGAAAACAGCAGAAACACCTGCTGACAAATCAACGCTCTTATCCATAAACACCAAACCTGCAGGGTTGAAGTGCATACTTTCAGCGCCAAGTTTCATGGCAGCTCCAACATGTCCCATACCAGCCTGCTTTGTACTTTGTGCATTTACCTGAAAACCTTCGGCTGATGCATAAGAGAAAGGCAGTGCCGAAATACATGCTAGTGCGATAATCTTCTTCATAAAATTAAATTATAGTGAATACTAAATGCATCATAAGATGCAAAAACGGGTGCAAAGATATTAACTTTTTTGAATAATTGCACAAATAGATATAAAATGTGCAGCACAAAATTGCGTTTTGTGTGCAATATCGTTGGCGGACAAGGTGGTTTCTTTATTTTTTCATTAAATATTTTTACCTTTGTCGTTGAAAAGAAATGTATTCTTTTCCGTGTGCTTGCTAAACCACGTATTAAAAACAAGAATTTATGAAGAATAAAAATGCAGCTATGGTATGCTTCTCCGGAGGACAGGATTCAACTACTTGTCTGTTTTGGGCGAAGAAGCATTTTTCTCATGTTGAAGCCGTTTGTTTTACTTACGGACAGAAACATTCCCAGGAAGTGGAAGTGGCTCGTCAGATAGCCACAGATGCTAATGTTCCTTTCCATTTATTGGATGTCTCATTAATAAGTCAGTTGGACACCAATTGTTCCCTTACAAATTCCTCAATCGAGATGGATGCAGAGAAACCGCAGGATTCATATCCTAATACGTTTGTTCCAGGACGTAATATGGTGTTTCTTACTTTTGCAGCAATACTTGCACGTGCTCATGGCATTTACAATCTCGTTACTGGTGTTTCCGAGGCAGATTTCAGCGGCTATCCGGATTGTAGGGATACATTCATCCGTTCGCTGAATGTTACGTTGAATCTTGCTATTGACGAACAGTTTGTTATTCACACACCTTTGATGAATCTGGACAAATGCGGAGTGTGGGAGCTTTCGGACCAGCTTGGTGTTTTCGACCTTGTCCGAAACAAAACTCTTACTTGTTATAACGGTGTTATTGCCGACGGTTGCGGTCATTGTCCGGCATGTACACTTCGCAACAAAGGTTTGCAACAGTATTTGGCAAAGAAAAATAAAACTCTATAATAAATATGGATACACGAAAAGAGGAAAACGAATTGCACTTGCTGGGTGGAACAACTGTTTATCGCCAGGATTACGCACCTGAGGTGCTTGAAGCATTTACAAATAAACATCCTGAAAACGATTATTGGGTAAGATTTAACTGCCCTGAGTTTACAAGTCTGTGTCCTATTACAGGTCAGCCTGATTTTGCTACCATATATATTGATTACATACCAGATGTCAAAATGGTTGAGAGCAAAAGTCTGAAACTTTATCTGTTCAGCTTCCGCAATCATGGAGATTTTCATGAAGATTGTGTAAACAAAATCATGAAGGATTTGATTAAGTTGATGGACCCTAAATATATTGAGGTGACTGGTATATTTACTCCACGTGGCGGTATCAGCATTTATCCTTATTGTAATTATGGACGTCCTGGAACTAAGTATGAACGTCTGGCAGAACAGCGATTGTTCAATCATAATGCAGAACGTTTCTGAAAATACATCAGGATGTAACATTACTCATAAAAAATCTGCCTATGTTTTTCCGAAAACATAGGCAGATTTCTAAAAAAACGTCGGCATCTTTTTTAAAAAACATAACGACATTCGCTTTGTTAAATCAGTATATAAAATTTCCTCTTAGTCAACTCTCAAATCAAATTCATTTTTCAGTTTTCCTAAAGTCGGATTTATAGTCATTAGTAAATCTAATTTTTCGGCTGCTGTGTATGCCAGATGTTTCTCGTTTGTTTCCTGAACTCTCACTTTCATTTGGATATGAGAGTTTCCAAGTTTGTTTCTGAGAACAGATAAAATATCTATTGCGGAATTTATCAGTTCTTCCTGCTGAGGAGGATTGTGAACTGCTATCTCGAAATAAAAATTATCAAGCAACTTAGGCTTACAGTTCAGCATCGTATTCTTAAGGAATACTTTCTCTTCGATTGAATTAGCCAGATTATCCCAGGCATTGATAAGTTCTGTTTCTGTAAAATTATTGTTCTGCTCAGGCATAACAGCTGAGGCAGATACAGAATCTCCGCCAATGGTTTTCTTCTTTACTCCCAAATCTTTCAGAGAAGTTCCGCCCATTGGTGGTCTGGCTGCGCGTTTTGTAGCTGGAGGAACAGTTGGCTGAGTCAGATTGTGAGTTACTGGATTTTGTATATTAGTCGGAACATGTGTTACGACTGTTTTTTCGGTCTGTTGTTTGGCAACAGGTGTGGGAGCGTTGTTAGCAACTTCTTGTGCTGTGCTGATAGGCTCAATTATTGTTTTTTTTTTCTCTTCTTCGCTGTGCTTGTTCAGTTGGCATATCTGAATCAAAGTAAGTTCAAGCAATAATCTTTTGTTTCGGCTAGCTTTATAGTTCAAATCACAATTGTTGGCTAATTCCAATGCTTTGAATAGCACATTCTCCGGACAGCGTTTAGCCATATTCTTGTATTTTTCCTTGATTGACGAGCCAACTTCGAAAAGCACGATTGTTTCTTCGTCTTGGCATACCAGCAAATCACGGAAGTGGGAGGCAAGTCCGGAAATTATATTCTGTCCGTCAAAACCTTTGTTCAGAATTTCGTTAAGCAGCAACAATGCACCTCTGATGTTTCCATTAAGAATAAAATCCGTCATACGGAAGAAGTAATCGTAGTCCAGAACATTCAGGTTTTCAATGATTGCCTGATATGTAATGTTTCCGTTTGTATAATTCGCTGCCTGGTCAAACAGAGAAAGAGCGTCACGCATTCCTCCGTCTGCCTTTTGGGCAATGACGTTCAGAGCTTCAGGCTCAGCTTTTATGTTCTCACGTGATGCAACATATTGCAGATGTTCAACGATATCTGAAATTGTAATGCGAGAGAAATCATAAGTCTGGCAACGTGACAATATTGTAGGTAAAACTTTATGTTTCTCAGTCGTGGCAAGAATAAACAATGCATGATGAGGCGGTTCCTCAAGTGTTTTCAGGAATGCATTGAAAGCCTGGGAACTGAGCATATGAACCTCGTCGATGATAAACACTTTGTATCTTCCTATCTGAGGAGGAATACGAACCTGTTCGATTAGCTGTCTGATATCATCCACAGAGTTGTTTGATGCTGCGTCCAGCTCGTGAATGTTATATGAACGTTGCTCGTTGAAAGCTTTGCAGGATTCACATTCATTGCAAGCTTCGCCATCTGCTGTAGGATTAAGGCAGTTAATGGTTTTAGCGAAAATACGGGCACATGAAGTTTTGCCGACTCCACGAGGTCCGCAAAAAAGATAAGCATGAGCCAGTTTGTTGTTTTCGATGGCATGCTTCAGTGTTGTAGTAAGGGCTTTCTGACCTACAACATCCTTGAATGTTGCCGGTCTGTATTTTCTTGCCGATACAATATAATTATCCATTCTTTGCTTTTTTATTCTTATAGACAAAGATAAGCAAAATAATTAAATTACCTTTGTAAAAAAATTAATCTTGCATGAAACGGTTGAAAGAGCTTTATGAAAAATATTTGTCCGGTCTCAATATGTATTGGGTCGTGATAATAGTGTTCCTTATTCTTATATTTTTTGCAGGAGACAGTAGCCTATACAAGCGATATACCTATGATGAAAAAATAAGAAGTCTGAAAGAGGAAATAGAATATTACAAGAAAGAAATAGAAGTGAACAGCCGCAAACTGAATGAACTTCATACTGATAAAGACGGACTTGAGCGTTTTGCCCGTGAAGAATATTTGATGAAACGCCAGAATGAGGATATCTTTATTATTAAAGAAGAGTAATTTAAAAATTAAGAATTAATTATATACGGATGGAGTCAAAAATTAGGAGTGCGATATTCTGCTTGTCTTATACTTTGGTTGTGATTGGAGCTATGTTGTATCTCTCGAAATGGGGATTTGCACCATATTTGTTTGCGGTTGGTTCGGCAGGTGTGGCAGTTTCGTATCTTTCAGTTCGGGTAGATAATATGGAATTCCGTCAGAAACGATTGCACCGTTTCAACGTGTTGGCGGGACTTTTGATGATTGTTTCTTCTGGTTTGATGTTTAATTCCCGTACGGAATGGATATTATGTCTATTTATTGCTGCAATATTTCAGCTTTATTCAGCATTTGCCGGTGGAGGGGATAAGAAATAAGAATATATAAGAATATAGAAAAAGAGGATAAGCTTGGTGATATATCATTCCAAAGACTTATCCTCTTTTTTATATGTATTTTTCAAATTTATTCAGCAGTTTTTTCTTCTGTTGCTGCTTCAGTTTTTTCTTCAACTTTTTCCGGTTCTGCAGGAACGAATTCGGTGATTCCAGCTTCAACAAGGATGTTATACCAGCTGATAAGTTTCTTGATATCGCTTGGGTAAACACGTTCACGGTCGAATTCAGGAAGAACTTCAGCCATATAAGCACGCAATTCTTCAGGTTTAGCAGAAGTGCTGATTGAAGCTTTAGCTGCGTTTTCCTTATTTTTTACACTTTCCAGAACATCATGCAATGGAACTTCGCCTTCGTTGGTGTAGATTGCGATATCGCCCAATGAAATTACTTTATCTTTTGCATAGGCTGGAACTTTCTTCTTGTCAACCAATGATTCTACAATTAACATATTCTTTCCGTGAGAGACCAATCTGAATAGTCCTGGTCTTCCTGAAATGGATAAGATTGTTTTCAACATAATCGTTATATCTTTCTTAATAGAGTTAAACTTATATGGGTTGCAAATTTAGTATAACTTGTGGATATCACAAATCATACTTGCGCAAAAAGTTTTCCATTTGAGGTATTAATGCAGAAATTCCGTCGTTAATGATTGTAAAATCTGCAAGTTTGCTCTTTTCTTCGTCTGCCATTTGGCTGTTAATCCTGCGTTCAATCTCTTCTCTTGATGCCCCATCTCTCATAATAGCCCGTTGGATACGAATATCTTTTGGAGCATAAACCATAAGCTTGACATCAACAGTTTTGTCAAATCCTGATTCAAAAAGGATGGCGGATTCAATAGCGCAAGCTTTTGTTTTCTGTGATTCAGCCCAGCAATTGAAATGCTTGTTTACTTCTGGATGGATAATACTGTTTACCTTTGCAAGCATTTCTTTGTTCCCGAAAATATGCTTGGCAAGCAGTTTTCTGTCAAGACCATTATTATTGTAAATGTCATTTCCAAACAGAGAGACAAGTTTGCCTTTTATTACTTCAGAAGTATCTGTCAGTTTTTTGCTTTCGTTGTCAGCTATGTATACTGGTATATTATATACCGACAAGAGAGAGGCAACTACTGATTTACCACTGCCAATTCCTCCTGTTATTCCAATTCTAATCATCAGTAACTCTTTTTTTCCAATATAAATTCTATTTTATTCGGATTCAGCATATAGTCTTTTATCCATTCCGGCTTTTTAGTCAAATCTATGCTTATAGCTCCATTTATAATTTCCTCCATGTCTTTGAAAGAGAGGTTTATTGCCAAATCTTCTGCATCAAGTTCTTTGAATCTTGATATTGGAATATTGCAAGTTACCTCAATTTCTGCAGGGAAAGTCCTTATAATGTATTGCGACGGGACATCTTCGCATTCAACGTGCACTTTGATTGTTTTCTCTGTGAACTCTTCAATAGGAATGATTACAGACACTGCATCAGAGCTGAAATTCACTCCTTTTATTGGAGCAAGTTTGATGTTTCGGGAAACAGTTTTTTCTCCTTTCTCTATTTTTATAAATGAAGTTTTCACTTCAAATACAGAATCCAATACTTCTTTGTTGGCATATACGGAAATTCTCGACGGTGATATTTTTATATCTCCAGAAAGTCTGTATCCCGGCTGTGTCTTTATTTCTCCATCGAAAATTACAGGAACTTCTTTCTCGGAAATAGGACTATATTTCAAGTCAATTTTTTGAGGATAATATCCGTTGACAATAGTTGTAGACAATATTTGTTTTGATACGGATGCTTCAATCTCTTCTCTTGAAACAGAAAGAGTTCCGGTTTTTGACGATGAGTTTTTCATGTCAACTTCCAGAGGCATAAAACGTCCTCTGATACTGTAGTTAAGCAACACATTGCCTTTGTCCTTTATTCTTACTGTTATCTTCTTGGGCATTTCTTCGGAGAAAGAAATATCTGGTGGAATATTGTGATATACAACAGGGATTGATATTTCCGTTTCATATTCCTGCTGTAAACTAACAAGTAACCAAAATCCAAGGGCAAGGAGAGTGAAGGATGAAAAAATTAAAGCTTCTTTCCATCGATACCGACGCAAAGAAGCTTCAATCTTCGTCACGGCGGCCTTGAGATTGTCTTTAAAAGAATCAAGTCGTGACATATTGTTTTTACTTTTTTATTTTATTTCTGTTTAGCATCTTCTGGTGATGCGAAAACCGAAGTCTTGTCTATCTGAATGTTTACACCATTTGCGATTTCAATAATCATATAAACATCTCCGATTTCTTTAAGCTTTCCATAAACTCCTCCGGCTGTGATAACCTTATCTCCGACTTTCAGAGCTTCGCGAGCTTTCTGGATTTCCTTTTGTCTTTTCTGCTGAGGGCGAATCATGAAGAAATAAAAGATTGCTACGATAACAATCATCATGATAATCCCTGACCATTGTGACTGCTCAGCTGCATTAGCTTGAAGCAAAATACTCAATAAATTCATTGTTATAAAATTGTTTTTACATTGTTATCTGTCAATAGTGACAGGACAAATGTAAGTAAATTAATCTTTAAACAAAAGTTTTTCAGCTTTTAATTCATTTACAATAGAGTCTAGGATACCATTGATAAATGTTCCGCTCTTAGGTGTGCTGTAGTATTTGGCAGCATCGATATATTCATTCAAAGAAACACTTACCGGTATTGTTGGGAAATTCAATATCTCGGCAATAGCAACTTGCATGATGATCAAATCCATGTTTGCAATACGTTCTGCTTCCCAGTTCTTGATATGTTTGTTGATTCTTTCTCTGTATTCTTTACCTTTCAACAGTGACTGACGGAAAAGTTTAACAGCGAATGCTTTATCTTCCAAATCTTTGAACATTGGTTGGATAGGCTGTTTCTTGCCGGCAGATTCTTCGAATTTTTTGATTGTTTTCAAAGCAAAAGTTTCAACGATTTCAATATCGTCGTTCCAATAGATGCTCTTGTCTTCAAGATATTCGATGATATCATCATTTCCGCAAATCAGATTTTTGAAAACTGCACGCCAGAATTCTC
Organism: Parabacteroides sp. KHUB-01; assembly: GCF_056640935.1. Classification (NCBI taxonomy): domain Bacteria; kingdom Pseudomonadati; phylum Bacteroidota; class Bacteroidia; order Bacteroidales; family Tannerellaceae; genus Parabacteroides; species Parabacteroides sp. KHUB-01. The sequence continues at coordinate 3,341,500 of NZ_CM153256.1, forward strand.
TGTCTGTTTCATATGAATCGTCTTCGTTAGCCAAATATTCTGCATATATATTTGAAGAAAGAATAAGATCAAGAACCATTTTGACAAATTCTTCATCATTATCCCATGAGAGACCTTGTTCCGAAACATTTTTCTGCAACATTTCATTTTCGGCAAGTTGTGCAACAAAGCGGTTGTCGATAAAACGAGTGTTCGGATTCAAATCTTCATCTGTTGGCATAAACTTGTGTTTGCGGATGTCTAATGTCCGTCGATGAAGGTTGGTAACTTCAATGATTAGGAGGAGCAGGTAATTGTATAAGTCATACGATTTCTGAAGGCTGAACAGCAATTCATTTTCTGCTGTTTTCAAATCGCCATTACCATTCTGATAGTAAGAGTAAACTATCTGTAAAACTTTAATGCGGATTAAAATTCTGTTAATCATCGTTTGAAAGAACTTCTTGATTTGTAAATTAGACTGCAAAGATAATTGTTTTTTATTTAATAGTTTGTGTTATGCTTGTAATTTTTTTAATCAAGATTCACAAATTATATAACTTACCATGAATAATAATGAGGGAAAGGTTTTATTAATGAATTTATATTGGATGTTTATGAATAATGGATGAGGTATTAATCTCGGGAAAAATATGTAACCTATATAAAAAAGAAAAGGTTGTCATCCCGACAACCAATCTTCATTGCTAACCTTAAATCTAATACCATGAAAAACACGATGCAAATATAGAGTATTTTATGTTATTCAGCATAGTTTTGAAGCATAAATTTTCTTGGTTTAACCTTATTTTGCTAATGTGATTCCATGGGAAAGGTTAGTTAACAGTTTATTTGTTTTTTGCTACATATTCGTCAGCTTTTTCTTTCATTCTATCCACACGTTTTTGTGTTTCAGGATGACTTGAGAATAATTTTCTTATTACGCTTGACTGACTGGTTCCGCCATCCAGCTCAAGAAGTTTTGCCAATGAATCGTGCATACTATATGGGTCAAGTCCGTTTTTGATGCTGAATTCAAAACCGTAGTCGTCAGCTTCGTTTTCTTGCTTCTGTGAGTATTGTGCACCTGCCAGAGCAGTAGCCAGCTCTCCCAGTTGTGAGTCTGATAGTTTAGAGATTGTTCCTTCAATGCTTCCTACTGCATTCTTTGCAGCAGAAGTAAGATATGCATTTTTCATTGCGTCTTTTGAGTCGCTATGAACCACATGGCCTATTTCGTGACCTATTACGGCAAGAACTTCGTTGTCGTCCATTATTTTCATAAGACCGGCACATACTCTGACACTTCCGTCTCCACAGGCAAATGCGTTTACATCAACAACATTATATACTTTGAAATTCAAATCCAGTCCATCAACTTTTATGTTTTTAGTCAGACGTTCCAGTCTGGCTCCTAGTTCTGTCTCTGGACCTGCTATTTCATTGTTCTTGTCCATCCATACCATATATTCCTTACTCATTTCGGCAATGTCCTGGTCGGATAATGTTATTGCTTTTGCAACGTCCCCAGCAGCTTGTAGAACTTTACTGGTATTGATAGTTTTTCCACCAATTTTGAATTGAGCATTTATTGTACTACAAATAAATGCTGATAAAATAACTGTAAATATAATCCCTCTCATAATATAAAGTTTTTGATGATGATTTATGCAAAATTAGTGAAATTGGTAAAGAATATTGCTAATGCTTTAAAAAAACTCCCTATTCTGTTGCTCTTGTAAATAATCTTTACCAGTATAACAGATTAGGGAGTATAGATCAGAAAAATAATTTTGTAATTATGCTTTTGTGCTTAACTTATAGAACTGATTTACTTGACTTTCTTGATAGCCTCAATCCATCCTTCTGCATGTTCCTTTTGTCCAACAGTAGAGAAATGTATGCCGTCAGCACGCTGATATACTTTATCAAGATTGTCTGTATCCGGACCTATGAATATATCATCATATTTTTCTGCTAACTGTTTTTGAGCTTTTCTTATATTTTCGTTGAATCCATTGTCTTTTTCCACAAGATTAGGATGGTAGCTGGCAATTGCTATAACAATCGGAGCTTTTATACCTCTGGAACGGAACACTTCGCGTATGGTCTCAAAACGGGCAATATATTCTTCGGTTGAAGTGCCTGCAATATTATCACTCTCACCTTGATGCCATAAAATATAATCCGGTTTGATACCTTTTTCTTTTATTTGCTCAACAGTGCTGATAAGTTTTTCATGCAGAAAACCACCTTTAGCCCATGCAGAAATTTCCACGCCTCCAACTCCTATAGGAATTATTGTAACAGATTTTGCCATTTTTTCTTCAATCATCTTGTCTGCAACGATATTCCAAACGCTACCACCTTCGCCTGTTGCACCAATCAGAGGGTCTTGAGATGGATATATTTTCCCGTCGAAATAATTCATTACATTATGTGTCGGGAAATAATGTCCCTGTCCATGATTAGCAGAGTTTGATTGTCCGAAAGTAAAAATAACTTTACTGTCTTTTATGTTTGAATCAGGCAGAGCATTGTAGTTTACTGCCCATTCTCTCAGCATTTCAATAGCTTTCACCAGAACACCGGCTTCTCCACGGAATGTGCCTGAGCCTTTTGGCTCACCAGACTGAGTGTACCATTCGTTGAAACCTTTGTTTTCAATAACCCTTTGCAGCATAGGTTTAAGCTCGTTATAGGCTTCTTCTATCATTCCGTTTTCTGTCAAAGCCCAAATCATTCTGGCTCCAAACCAAGTCCAGTCTCCACCATTCTGATAACCGAAAGGATACATTCCAACACCTTTGAAATATCCTGCCGGATATGTAGGATACATAGTCAGACCGATTGTCTGAGCCTTCGCTTTTTTTACATTTTCCAGCATCTTTGCATTTGCTGTTTCAATTTCTTCTTTTGACAACAATCCGGCAAGTATAGCGACAGCTGTTCCTCCGTGATAATAAATCTGGTTCTCATCGAATGATTCAGGGAAAGGAGAGCCGTTTAGATAAATGTGAGGGATGAATTTTTCATTTTTGTTATCCCACAGATATTTTCTTATGTTAGTTTTGATATATTCTTTTACCTTGCTCCATTTCGCTTTTTTTGACGTATCGTCTGTAAGCTCGATATAATTTTCCAAAGCCAGGACAAGCATGGCATTGTCATATATATCTATAGTGAAATGTGTATTCTCGTCAATCTCCACACCCCAGATATGTTCTGGTTGCACGTCACCCCAGTCTGCTGTCGTGGCTCCTATTATAAGTCCGTATTGCTTGTTCAGCTTTTCGTTCATCAGGAATTCAAGAGATTCTTCCATTCTCTCTTCAACAGTTTTTCCTGCAACAACTGTTTTCAGGTAATTTTTGTTTCCGCTTTTCTTTATATATTGGTAAACAGCTTGGATTAGGGATGTCTCGTGGTCTGTTTCAACCGTGTTTTTGTGAGCTGCATATAACGAACATGTTTCTGAAAGTCTGTATTTATATCCGCCCACATTGTTCAGGTCTGCTTTTTTGATATCTATATATCCGTCCACTATATCTCCGTTTTTACCCTGGAAATGGAAAAAAGTATTCAGCGCGTGAGTAATTGTTGAATCCGGAGATACATCCATGGCAACTTGTATGAATGTATTGAAATCTCTTATCCAAACTTCTCCATATCCATCACCGGCGTTCAATCCAGACGAAACTATTTCGTGTGCCATCTCGTTCACACGGTCCATTGTTTTGTCTTCCAAGATTTGTTTTTGGACTATTCTTAGTTTGTTATAGTCGTTATCTGCAAATGCCGACATTGCAAAGCAACTTAATGCTGCTGCAAAAAATAATTTACCGAATTTATTCATGTTATTTGTTTTATTTCTGAATGCAAAGAAAGGAAAATGAAATGTGTGGTTTGATATACAATATATTTTTATTCTTGCATTATCTTTTGAATATGTAGGAGAGAGGGTTGTATGGTGATAATAAAAAAAGAAAGAGAAAACAATCGTTTTCTCTTTCTTCTGTCGGGGTACCAGGATTCGAACCTGGGACCCCCTGCTCCCAAAGCAGGTGCGCTAACCGGACTGCGCTACACCCCGTTTTTTGTTATCCTTGAGTGTCGTTGTTTCTCAAATGCGATGCAAAGGTAGTGATTATATTTTTATCTCCAAGCTTTTTCAGATAAAAATTTGCTTTAAATTTGTGTTTTAACTTTTATTTTGAAATTATGTATTGGTAATATTATTGCTAATCAGAGGCTTAATATGTTTTGCTTGAAAAAGAATATTTCCTCCAAGCAAAACATATATTATTAACTTAAGCCATTGATAAGGTTTCTGTCAGTCTATAATCTTCCAGTGTTTCATTGCAGCCTCAATACCGTTGTTATCAACATCTGTTGTAATATAGTCTGCCACCTCTTTCAGTGAATCGTTGGCATTCCCCATGGCAACACCCACACCGGCAACTTTAATCATGCTTATATCATTACCTCCGTCACCGAAAGCCATAGTTTCTTCTATTTCGAAACCGAAATGACGGGCAATATGTTTTATTCCGTTTCCCTTATCACTTCCAATTGCCGTGACATCGGCAAATGCAGGATACCAACGTCCGGAGATACAACCTGGAAGCATAGGCATAATATCCTTTTCCTGTTCTTCAGTGATGAATGGTGTTGTCTGGATTATTTCCTGTTCCTCCATAAGTTTGCGAGGGTCACCAACTGCAAGATTATGTACTTGCAGGAAATCGCTGAAAATCTGTTTTACAATAGGACTATTGTTGTAAACCAAAAGTTCTTTCTCTCCTACGAAAATACATGGGAATTTATATTTGTCTGAAAGGGAAATCAGTGACTCCACGTCTTTTTTAGGTATGGGATTGCATGATATTACCTCATTCCCGACAATGCAATATGCTCCATTTGTAGTGATATAGCCATCAATTAGATGTTTTATGGAGTTTAGATTGTTTATGATTGGTATTGGTCGTCCTGTTGAAATGAAAATTTTTATTCCTTTTGCTTTGGCTGCTTCGATAGCCTTAACGGTTGATTCGGGAATCTGGTGAGTTTTGAAGCTCACCAAAGTCCCGTCAATGTCGAAGAATAATGCTTTGAACATATTATCTTTATTACTTTAAATGAATTTCTGTTTTTTCAGCACTTCCATCAGTACACCAGAAAAATGCTCGTTGTTTGCTTTAGTATATCTGATATCTGTAAACACTTGCGCAAGTGTTTCTTTGTTGTTTATGCGGGTGAATTCCTTGTTTACTTCAAGTTCTTCTTTTTCCTTATATAATATGTCTATTGATTCTGGGCTGTAGTCACTATATTGTTCTTTATGCATTACAGCTTCAAGAGGCAATCTTTCTGAAACAGCAGGAAGAGGCTCTTTAGGATAACCAACTGTTATAGTTGTAATAGGAACAACCAGCTCCGGAAGATTCAATATATCAATAATCTTGTCAGCATTGTAGGTCGTAGTTCCCAGATAACATATACCCAGTCCTTTTTCTTCAGCAGCTTCAGCGAAAGCTTCGGCGAATAGCATTGCGTCGATACTCGAAGTCATGAATGTCTGAAGATTGTCGAAACCAGCATGAGCATTTCTTTGCTCAGCCCATTTGACGAATCTGTTTGCATCAGCGCAGAATGTCAACACAACAGGAGCCTCTGTAATCATCGGCTGGTTGAAATGAGCAGGAGAGAGTTTCTTCTTGTTCTCTTCATCACGAGTCACAACTACGCTGTATAATTGCATATTTCCGGTATTGGAAGCACGCATTGCAACACTGAGCAGTTCGTTTATCAATTCCTCTGAAACAGGTCTGTCGCTGTATTTACGGATGCTTCTCCGTTCTTTCATAGTGGAAATCATAGAATAACATTATTATATTTGTACGAGCAAAATTAGTGATAAATTTGCTCAATTCAAATATTTGTATTAATTTCGCGTCGGTTTTCTACCCGTGTGATGGGAAAATTAGAGAGCTAATTTTGAGTAACACATTAAATTATTGTAAGATGAAAACATTTAAACTAGAAGGTAAGACTAGAGAAATCGCTGCTAGACCAGCAGATCAGAAAAGAGCATTGAAAGCTACACGTAAACAGGACGAAATCCCTGCAGTTCTTTACGGTGGTGAAAACACAGTACACTTCACTGTTACTAACTCTGCAGTTCGTAACTTGGTTTACACTCCAGATATCTACGCTGTTGAATTGACTATCGATGGCAAAACTGTAATGGCTGTAATGAAAGATATCCAGTTCCACCCAGTAACTGACGCTATCCTTCACATCGACTTCCTTGAAGTATCTGACAAGAAACCTATCGTAATGGAAGTTCCTGTTGTTTTGGACGGTCACGCAGAAGGTGTTAAAGCCGGTGGTAAGTTGACATTGCAGATGAGAAAATTGAAAGTTAAAGCTATCTATTCTGAAATTCCTGAAAGATTGGTTATCAATGTTGATCACCTTGGTTTGGGTAAAACAATTCAGGTTGGTGCATTGAACTTCGAAGGCCTTGAATTGATGAATGCTAAGAACGCTGTAGTTTGCGCAGTTCAGTTGACTCGTGCTGCTCGTGGTGCTCAGGCTAAATCAGGTAAATAATACGATAAGTAAATAAGTCTGTAGGGTTGTGAGTTGGGATTTATAACTCTTCAAATATTCTTGCAGATTTGACTAAAACTATAAAAAGGGCTTGTTCGAAAGAATGAGCCCTTTGTTTTTTTACGAATAAATATGAAATATCTTATAACCGGACTAGGTAACATAGGCTCGGAATATGTTGGAACACGCCATAACATAGGTTTCCGGGTTGTAAATAAACTTGTGGACGAAGCCGGAGCTTCGTTCTCCGAAGAGCGTTATGGAGCTGTGGCTCGTTTCAGAGTGAAGAATTGCGAGCTTGTTGTTCTCAAACCAAACACATTCATGAATCTTAGCGGCAATGCTGTCCGCTATTGGCTTCAGAAGGAAAATATCCCTGTTGAGAATCTTCTTGTTGTTGTTGACGACCTGGCTTTGCCTTTCGGAACATTGCGCTTGAAACCTAAAGGAAGTGATGCCGGACACAATGGTCTGAAGAATATTGCACAGATGCTGGGCACTCAGAATTATGCACGTCTGCGTTTCGGCATTGGCTCTGATTTTGCACGTGGCGGACAGATTGATTATGTTTTGGGAAAATTTCCTGCCGAGGAACTTCAGCAAATGCCCGAGGTCGTATCAAAGGCTATAGAGATTGTGAAAAGTTTCTGCCTTGCAGGTATTCAATTGACAATGAATCAATATAACAATAAATGAACGAAGTACGTATAGATAAATGGATGTGGGCAACACGTATCTTCAAGACTCGTACGATTGCTGCCGAGGCTTGCAAAAAAGGACGTGTTATGATTGGGGGTGTAACCGTAAAGCCTTCCCGAATGATTAAGGTGGGAGATATTGTGCAGGTCCGAAAACCTCCAATCACATTCTCCTTCAAAGTCCTTGCACTTACCGAACGTAGGATGGGAGCAAAGCTCGTTCCGGAATATATGGAGAATGTTACAACTCCTGACCAGTATGAATTGCTGGAAATGAACAGAATATCCGGATTCGTGAACAGAGCTAAGGGACTTGGCAGACCAACCAAGAAAGACCGTCGTGATTTGGAACAGTTCACAGGTTCCGATTTTTATGATGCTCCGGATGACGATTTTGACTTTGACTTCGATTTTGATTCTGATGAGGATTGATTGCAAACTTCAATTTTAATTGTATATTTGCATCGCTATGATGAACACTGGGATTGAAGAGCGTTGCAGAATCCATGACTCTGCAACGTGCAAAAGCAGCAAATCCTAAAAATTTTAGATCAGACAAACTAATTTAATATGAAAAACATTAGAATTTTCCCTAAGGATTGGCTTCAAATCCATCCTTATACTCAGAGTACGCCGGTCGATTCATATTATACACGTATTGCAAATCGTATATACGATATATTGGAAGCTACTGAGATGGTTAACTCTTTCGAGAAAGACGAACCTGTACAGATTGCAATCCGTTTGGCTGGATATTTCGAGGACGTTATTTCACAAACAAATATATGGCGCACTTTCATCCTTGGATATAAGGAGAAATTCGGTCAGTATTTGCCTTTCTATACAACTGACGATCATTATTATGACGACGAAGTTAACTTTGAGGATATAAGACTGATTCTTTGGCATTTTACACAGCAATATCACGGATGGAAGCATGGCACTTTTGTCAATCCTGACAATCCTGCCAACGAGGCTGCTTCAAGACTTATATACGAGCTTTTCTGCGAACATTGGACAACTGCTCCTGAAAACGAAAAAATGCAGAAGCTTTTCTCTGTCGAAACAAGATATACTCCTGAGAAATATAAAGAACTTCTTCACTGGTTCCATTATTCCTCTTATCTGTTTTGCGACACCAACGAGGAACTGACTGACACTGTCAAGGACTATCTGAAGCAGAATCCTAACGGACATGGAGATATTATGATTATACATGATTCTCTGGCTCACGTTGCCAGACATCATTTCCTTGCATATACTTCCCCATACTGGCTGTCAAAACTGATTCCGGCAGAGCATCCTGATTATGAATATTTCAAACAGGAAGGCGAGAAGGCTCAGAACTTCGTTGACCCAAAAGTTCTTGAGATGAAGGATGAAATGCAGGAACAATATAAGAAGTTCAAGAAAGAAGCAAAAAGAAAACTTCTCCTTTATATGACTTCAAAAGAGGAATTCCGTGAATTCCTTAACAAGACATTGGGACTTGAACTTGAAGACATCGCCGGTGAAATTCCTGAACAATTTGCAGTTTATGCAACTCCTGAGGAAGGTATCAAGGTGTTGAGCTACGGAGTCCAGTTCGTTAAAGAAAAGAGAAATCCTTTCTATAATGCAGAAATGGCAAAACAGCAGGCTCTAAGCTTCTTCATTGTTAAACATTGCAGTCTAGGATTGTTGAAGGAGATGATGAACAAAGGTTTGCTTCCTGATGCCCAGACTAAGAGCCTTTCAAGTCCTGAACGTGGAAAGGCTATCATTCAGGACAACTGGCAGTTCCTTTGCCAGTATTTCCACAAGGAAGACCCGACATTGTGATACAATAGTTGACAAGGCTTCAGATACAAGTTGACGAGTATTCAACACTGGGTGGACAAATTGGAAATTAAAATCTCCGTGTTCTCCGTGTCTCTGTGTTGAAAAAATTATTTCTCAACTTATATCTGAAGCCTTTTAAGTTTTTAATCATAATTCTCTCTAAGCACCCTCAGTCTCATCCATCCAAATTCAACTTGCAAGTGCCGCCTTCTCCTATGTCTTCGGAACATACGTCTTGTCACGTCCAGGATAAACCATAGTAGTTTTGGCAACTTCGCTATCACTGCTTTTGAAATTGAACAGAAATTTGAGAAAGGCAATAATGAATTCAAGAATCTTTTTAAATTTAGTCATACATGTGAGTTATTAAGTTTTTGAGTTATTAAGTTTTTGAGTTGACGAGTTGACAAGTGGACGAGGCTTCAGAGACAAGGAATATAGGTTTCCATTTTGAAAATCATGTCTCCCTCCAATCCGAAATCAACTCCACAATTGCTCTGATTGTACTGGTGCACGAGACAACCGACTTCCTATACAGCTCCCTGTTATCTCCGTTGAGTTCCGTAATATACATACTGTAAGCAATCTCCTTTGCATAAGCCTCCGGCTTGTCGCTCATCTGCCATGCCGAACGGTACTTGTTGCGTATAAGCCGGGCGAAGTCCATAAACGAATTTTCTGTTTTCATATACAGTCGGAACTTCATTGAATCCGGAGAATTTCCCGCCTGGAATTTCTTCCCCTGCCAGAACTCGTTTGAACAACCATACGCCATCAGACCGAAAAAATTATTTGCTTCCTTGGCAAGCCTGCTTTCGCCCCAGCCGCTTTCCAGGGCCGCCTGCGCAAGAATCACAATCGGGTTCATTGCAAAAGCCGCCCCTGCAGCAATGGCATGGGGTAGGTTCTGCTTAACGAAGCGGATTTGAGTAGCAGTCATGGTTATTCAAGATGAGGTTTGTCGCATTCCTTAACTATTTCCGCCATTCTTTCCACGGACATATTCGATGTAGCTTTCTTCAGCTCACTTCCGGGAGTGAACACATATCTCGGCTTGCGGATAAGCGCGGTGGTGAATTCCTCTTCCGTAGCCACACCCTGGCTTCCCAGCGAAACACGCAGTCTGCCCAATGCTCCGAGCGACACTGATTCACCTCTGAGCAATGCTTCCGTAGCAACGCTGACCATACCTCTGATCACAAGCTCCACATCACCGAACGAAGCAGTGGACTGTGCCGCAATTTGCTTGCAAAGCATTTCAAAAGTCAATTCCCCGGAAGTTCTTGCCTGTGCATACACCAGTTTTTCGTCAGCTCCGGCATCCTTACTCATGTTCTTTCTTTTTACCAAACGATACTTGATAGACATAGATGTAAATTTAAAGGTTAGTGATTAATGTTTTGCAGGAGAAGTTTTTAAAGTTTACAAGGCTTCAGATACAAGTTGACAAGGAGTATTAAGTTTCTAATTCCTTAAAGGAAGTAAGTAAATAATCATTGTTCCCTGTAGCCTTGTTAACTCGTCAACTATTATGCAAAACATTGATTAATTTTCTTTGTCACAAAGGTAAGATACATGAAAATAAAGAGTAGCAGCTATGGCATTTTATGGTTGGTTGATGGGGGATAAGGAAAGAAATAGTTGAAAGTTGACGAGGCCCCTGTTCCATTGGATTTGTAATCCAATGTTGATTTTATTCGGGATTTGCAATCCTGTTCCAATTAATGTGGATTACAAATCCACCAAAACCAACCAACGTATTGCAAATCCGTTGGAACAGAAATAAAATAAAAAACTCTGTGCTCTCTCTGTGTTTAAATAATTTGTTATTGTCAAATTATTTCCCTAAACTTGCAATGTAACCATTAAAAAATCTTTCTATGAAACAAAGCGTATTTATCAGTCCGTTTGTGGACAGAGGTTTTAAAATTCTTTTCGGACAGGAAAACAGCAAGGAACTGCTGATAGACTTACTCAATGATTTGTTGGAAGGCGAGCGTCATATCGAAGACCTTACGTATATGAACACTGAAATGCCCCCTGAAACCTCAGACGGCAGAACAGCAGTGTTCGATCTTCGCTGCAAGGACAAAGACGGCAATATGTTTATAGTAGAAATGCAAAATTGCAACCAGCCTTATATTTATGAGCGTGGACTTTATTATATTTGCCGTGCCATAGCTGGTCAGGACAAGATTGGCGATGGATGGAATTTCGATATAGTACCCGTATATGGAATATTCTTCCTGAATTTTAAAAGTGGCAAGACTAACAAGGTGCGCACTGACATAATCCTTGCCGATAAGGAAACGGGTGAACCTGTATCAAAAATGATACGTGAGATATTTATCGAATTTCCATTATTCAACAAAACGGAAGAAGAATGTGAAACGCCATTGGATTATTGGTTATACAATTTAAAGCATATGGAGAAATTGGAATCTTTACAGTTCAAAGGACAGAAGGCACTTTTCCAGCGTTTGGAAGAGCTAGCCCGTATTGTCAATATGAACAAGAAAGAGCGTGATGAATATGAAGCTTGCCTGAAGGTTTACCGTGATAATTATAATACGTGGAATTATATGAAGGAACAGGCGATTGCTGAGGGAATTGCTGAAGGGAGAGCTAAAGGACTGGCTGAAGGAAGAGCTGAAGGAAAAGCCGAAGGATTGGCTGAAGTTGCCCGAAATTTAAAGAATAAAGGTATTTCTGTAGATTTAATAGCAGAATGTACAGGTTTAAGCATAGAGGAGATTGAAAATATAGATTAATATATACAAAGAGTTCTATTATAGCTCTGAAAGAGCGACACAATCCGAGTTTATTAGTGTCGCTCCTTCAGAGCTTATTTTTTTGTATCGTATCTTCAACCTGGGGCTCATACCCCAGGCTAAATATGTATCGCCCGTTCAGGACTTCCTTCATTCCAACCATTTACAACCTCAGACCACCACGAACATCTTTTGCTCGTTCCATTGGATTTGTAATCCAATGTTGATTAAATTCGGGATTTGTAATCCCGTTCCAATTAATGTGGATTACAAATTCTCCAAAACCAACCAACGGATTGCAAATCCGTTGGAACAGAAAATAACAATTAATACCCATACTATTCATGTCCAAATATTGAAATAAAAACCTGATTTTTATTGACTTAAAATTTTGATATTTAATAAATTATCCTTATTTTTAAGAAAACAAAAAACAACAATATCATGGAAAATAAATTAATCAAAAGTTATGGAGTGAGCGAATTCGCCATGCTTTATTTCCCACATCAGACACCTACTGCGGCATACAAAACAATGCGGAGATGGATAAACCTGGCACCCGGGTTGAAAGAACGCCTTGCGGAAGCCGGATACCGGCAGTTCAATAAGTATTATACGCCGAAACAGGTCAGGATTCTTATAGATCATTTTGGGGAGCCGTGATAGGAGGGGACAAGTTGACAAGGGGTTTAAAGGAGTTAAGGAGAAGAGGAGGACATAATTAAGGCTGAAAGCCTTTTTATAGCCCAGGGCGTGAGCCCTGGGTCACAGACACATAATAAACAAAAGCCCTGAAGGGGCGACACAATGTTCTGTTCCAACGGATTTGCAATCCGTTGGTTATTTGGGGTGGATTTGTAATCCACATCATTTAAAACGGGATTAAAAATCCTGAATGACATTCCCATTGGATTACAAATCCAATGGAACGGAGTGCCGCTCTTTCAGAGCTTTGAACGGATGCTTGTCGCTTTTACCCAGGGCTCGCGCCCTGGGCTATACAAATCAGGCATTTGCCTGATTTGACAAGGCTTTCAGCCTTGATAGATAGTTCAGAATTCATCGAACTCACTTTAATATAAATTATCAGTAATGAAAAATCAAGTCAAACCAGTGGAAAACAGATTCATTTATGTTAAAAACATTTATGAAAAAACCGGTTGCCGGAGCATGACGTCCGGCGAAGTGTACAACCTTATAACCGGAGGAAGTCTCCGGCAGCAGACGGAGTATATCCGGCAGCTGCAAGCCGGGGAGAACAAAAAGGAAGAAGTAGATGCCGCAAAGCGCAAGCTGGGTGGAATATTGCCCCATGCCGTGTTCAGCGGCGGTCGTGTAGGTCAGAATGCCGAGTCGCACACGGGCTGTCTGATGTTCGACATCGACCATTGCAAAACACCCGCCCGCGAGGTGGTTCGCCGCGCGTCGCAACTTCCTTACGTATTGCTTGCCACGGTCAGCGTCCGTGGCGAGGGAGTTCACGTAATTGTCAGGGCAGACGTGTGCCTTGCCAATCACACAGTGGTGTATAAGCATGTGGCAAAGATAATCACCGCCGCCCTAGGCGAGGAAATCGACCCCGCATGCAAGGACCTCTCGCGCGTGATGTTTCTCAGTCACGACGCGGAGGCTTATTACAATCCCAACGCCAGCATCCTACACTTACCCCACACTTTAACCAAAGATCAGAAAAACAATTTGACAGACAACCGCACCTTGACAACCGACATCGCCCGCTATCTCGACGCCGCCTCAATCACCATGACGAGTGGCAGCCGCCACACGCAGCTGACATCCCTTGTCGGCTGCCTGGTGAATGCCGGCTTCGATATGGACGATGCGATTAGCGAGTGCGTCCGCCGCTATGCCGAACCGGATTTCGGGGAGAAAGAAATCGAAAATGCAATCCGCGGAATATACAATAAGGGTAGGGCGGATTTCGGGAAAAACAGGAAAGAAAAGCTGTTCCGAAAGTCCTCCGAGTCCTCCGAGTCCGCCAAATCCTCCCATTTGGGAGGAGAAAATACGGAAGAAGAGCCTCAAGAGATTGACATAGAGGATAGTGGCGAGTTTTTGCCCGTTTTCCCTCAGATTGTTTACGACTCCCTTCCGGACGGTCTGAAAAAACTGGTTCCGGAGCATATGGAAGGCTCTTTGAGGGATATATCGTTACTCACGATTTTGACAATAAGCGGGTCTGCGATGCCCCTTGTCAAAGGCGTGTTCCGCCGCAGGGAAGTTTATCCGGATTTGTATGTCTCGATAATCGGCGAGTCCGGAAGCGGAAAAGGTTCGATAGCACCGCTCTACAAGCTCGTTTCGCTTTATCACAAGAAAATCTCCAACGAATCGCGCAAGCAGGTGCGCCGTTACCAGCAGGAGAAGGACGACTATGAGCAGCTCCGTGCCGCCTATCGCAAACAACTCCTCCAGAAACCCGGCAACAAGGAGAAATTCACAGCCGAAGAGCCGATGGAGGTCTATCAGAAAGAGCTATGCCTTTCCGGTTATGTTACCGCCGCAAAGCTCGACGACATGCTTGCGGTGAACTCGCCGTACTGCACCCTGTTTTTCGAAACAGAGATGGAAACCATCAACAAGCTCAATAATTCGGACTACGGGATGTATAACGACACGCTGAACAAGGTGTTCCAGCACGAGTTCGTGGGTAGCCACACCATAAGCCGCGGCTCGCAGTCGGTTGATTGTCCTAAGTTGAGCCTTGTGATGAGCGGCACTCCGGGAATGTTCAAGAAAATGATACCGGATGCCGAGAATGGCACCTTCTCGCGAATGCTGATGTACCGTCTCCGTCCGGCGGACCATTTCATCCCGCTTATTTCGGAAGAAGGTCCGTCAACGGACGAGGAACTGGAGCACCATGCCGCCTATCTTCTGGAAATGGCGGACTATCTTTGGGAATATCCCACAATAGTGAAATGGACTGACGCCCAGCGCCAGCGAGTGAACCGCTTTTTCGAATCGTGCTATGTCAGCAACATCGCCTTTTCGTGCCGTGAGCGCAACAGCACCGTGCAGCGTTATGCCCTGATGCTTTTCCGCCTATCGCAAATATTGACTGCCGCAAGGAAATATGACGACGGGTGGAAGATGAGCGAGATGTTTGTGGACGATGTAGATTTCGAAACTGCCTTTATGATTACAAAAGTATGCCTGAAACATTCCGATTTTGTGGCTACATCATTGTCGAAAGAAAAGGACAAAATCCATTATACAATGCCGGACGATATGCATACCCTTTTTGTAAAACTCTCGCCTAAGTTTACCCGTGCTGAAGCGGTAAAATTGGGAGCGACCAGAAAGATTTCCGAATCTCGAATCGAAAAGATGCTTATGAGGGCTTTGAAATGCGACTTAATTGTCCGTGAATCATACGGTTGCTATGTAAAAACAGAGCGTGGTCTGCACCTCCTCTCCGAAAAATAGGAGGATTTGGCGGACTCGGAGGACTCGGCGGATTTTTTCTCTGGATTTTGCCCCGAAAATGACGGGTACTTATTGTAAAAAACGTCGCAGTGTTTCCGCTGGAACATGGTAGTGTTTTTTTTGGAACATCGCAGTGTTTTTCTTGAAAAACTATTATGGAAAATATCTGATTTAACTCCTTGGGTGGTAAGAAAAAAGGGACGTTTTTTTTACCATCAAAATTACCTTCTCTCGCTGCAAATGTAAAAAACTTTTTATAATACAACAGTCTAATTCTGAAAATTTTCAAAAAAAATATATTCCTTCTTTAACTCTCTTAAAGTGGTAAAAAAAAACGTCCCTTTTTTCTTACCACCCTCATGATGAAACGAACTGATGAATAAACCTTCGCTTGATGTTTTGTATAGAAAAATGATACAAACAGAAGAATTGACAATAAAAAATCATAGTTAAGGATTTTATTTAATAGTCGGGGAAACAGGCAGTAGTGAATACTCCCTTTCTCCCAAGTTTAGTTCTCTTGAGATTTGAATGGTTTGAATTGAATCTCAAGATTTTAATTCAGAATTTTCGAATAGTAAAAGCCTAAGGCTTTTGAAAAAATTTATCCTAATAAAGAAATGACATTTTTTCATAGTTAAGGTTTTTATGGGAGCAGGCAGCCGGGAGGCACCCTGCTCTTGATTTTATAAAAAGGATGAACGTTTAATTATTAAATATATAGCTTATGAGACGAAAATTATTTACTTTTTTAGTCGCGTTTTTGGCGACGTTGAGTGGTGCCGTTTGGGGAGAGACTTATCAATTGGAAAGTATGTCAGGAAATACAAATATCTCTGGCGGAAATCATATAATTACAGGGACTGCAACACAGGATGTGCGATTTACTATAACGGGAGATGCTAATATCACGTTAGAAAATGCAAATTTTAAACATGATAGAACTGATGGTCTGGATCAGAATGTTTCTCCTTTCCACATTAACAATAATGTAACTGTTACGTTAATATTAAGAGGAAATAGTAGTATTGAGTCAACTCCTGCAAGTACTGCGGGGATTGCCTATGAAAGAGCCGCAGGTATTTATGTTCCAGAAGGTGCTAAATTGATTATTGCCCAAGAAAGTACCGGACAATTAACTGTAACAGGACGTGTTGCTATTGGAACAAATCTTTTCCAACTTTGGGGAGATGACGCTTGTGGCTCTATTGATATTCAAGGAGGAACTGTAGTCGCTATTGGTAATTCAGTAAGTGGTCGTTATGATGAACTTAGTGTAGGTGGAAGTAGTATCATTAATAATGATTGGGTTCCTCCCACGGGTTCTGTTACTGTAAGCAACGATGGCGTTATGATTGCTGCACAAATAGTTAATGTGCCTGATAAGCATTTTGATGGTGGTATCGTTTTTGATGCAAGTACTACAGGTACGGTAATTGGAGACCATGTTGAATTGAAATCTCCGTTGGATTTGGATAATTTGACATTAAATGTACCGAGTGGGAAAACATTGACATTAGGAAAGGGTATCAAGATAGACAATGCTGATAATTTACAAATTGAATCCGGAGGTACTGTCAATGGCTTCAAGTTTGTATATGATTCTTCTGTTAAAGGGTTTACAAACAATGAGTTGGTAGAATTGCCGGGAGTATTCTATTGTGGTCCGGAAACCCCTTATACTATATCTGAATGGATGCAAGGAGATGTTTACATAACTGATAAAGGTAATTATACACACTTCAAAGGCTATTGGGTAGATCAAAATAACGATTGGCAAATATGTGGCTCCAAAACAACCCCGACTATTTTGTCAGGAACTTTGGAGCAAAACACCACAACATTCAAGGCTGTTTGGGTAATCAAAGACAGGAACCTTTATTATGAAGCCGAAAATGGTTTGGACGGTCAAGTATATTTGTGGTATCCGATAGATGCTGAATTGTTTACAGCATCTACATCAGATACAGAGGCAATGACAAATGCCGGTTTGCGAATTGATCCAAGCAACAAGTACCAATTGGTAAAGGTTGATCCTTTCCAGATTTTAACTGAGGGGAAGTACGATATTAATTTCACAATAACTCCGCAGAATATATCTGCTCCAGCTTTGACACCAATAGTGCATGTAGATGTTAATCAAAAGCCTTTAGATTTAGATAATAAAGATCGTATTACAGTTGAAATACAACAAGGTGTAACTTATGATGGTTTGAATATTGGTAAACAAGAAACGGTTCGTATTTACATAGATAAGGATCTTTATCCTGATCATCAACCAGTTGAAGAAAATCAGTATGAAGTTTCTTATCAAAAAGAAGGAGAATCGGATTGGGTAACCTCCATTAAAGATGCCGGCACTTACAAGCTGAAAATAAAAGGAACGGGAGACGATAAAACAGGAGCCCTCACTTCTAAAGAAATAGAGCTTACAGATCAATCATTCACTGTCAGTCCCGCTGAGTTAACAGTTAAAGCCAAGGATAATGCTATTTCTTGGAATATATTGAACGAAGGGGCTAAGCCTACGTTGACTAATAATGTAGTAATTGATGAAAGTGGTATAAAGGGAAATGATGCAGTTACTGTTTCGGCTACTAACAGTAGCGTTGCCGGAGCAGAAGGTACAGAAGGTAACAACTGGGAAAATACTCCGGGTACTTATACTGTTACATTGACTGGATTTAACATCGATAATTCCAATTATACTATTTCTTCTTCTACGCAAAATGTAACATATACATTGAATGTATACAAATATTTTGATGGTGATAACTATGAACCAAAATATCCAACAGATTTGAAACCAGGTGATGGAAGCGGTTTGACTTGGAAAGAAGATGCTTTTGAAAAAGTATATGATGGCAATGCTATCGATATCCAAACATTGATACTTGATGGAGGAAAAGAAATTACAAAAGTGGACAATCTGGAAGATGGTACAGAAGGCTTTACGATTTCTTATGAACCATCCGATATTAAAAACAAAGGTAATTATAAGGCTGTTATCAATATTTCATGTAAAGGCTATTATGCTAAAAACGTTGAAATGCCATTAAGGATAACAAAAAGACCTTTGAAAGTTTCAGTAAAACCATTAAATGCTGATTTGTCAAAAACAGATATTACAGAGTCAGATGTTGAGTTTGAAAAAGCTGGGGAAAATAGAGGTTTAGTTGAAGGAGAAACTCTTGGTGTTTCAGGAAAGGTTGAAATAAAAGAAAAAGATAGTGAACCAGGAAAATATACGGCAACATTCTCTGAATTGAAGATTACCGATAATGAATCATATAAAGAAGATAACTATTTGGCTGAATTTTTGTATGGTGGGCAAACTATTTCTGGAGATCCAATCGATATAAATCCAGGTGATGTTGATGGTGATGTTACACTTCCTGAAGGTAGTGGTTGGGATTTTAAAGACAACACATATTATAGAACATATGATGGTGAAAAACATAATATTGAGAAAGTGTTAGTTAATGGTGATGAGAAAACACCTTCTTCAGTAAGTTATCAGTATACAAACGACCAGCAGTCTACTTCAATTGTAAATGAAGTTCGAAATGCAGGAAGTTATGAGGCTACAATAAATATTGAAGGTAAGATTGCTACATTGAATTTGCGTATTGACAAGAGGAAGTTGGAAGCTAAAATTTTGGATCAGGCAATAGAAAATGAAGAAAATTTTGATTCTGAAATAAATGAAAAGACAGTTAATTTTGAAGGAAATGTGAAAGGAGAGACTGTGTCTTTTGAAGGAAATTTGAAATTAGGAATCTCAGATTTGAAGTCGGGACATAAATATATTGATGCGATAGAATTTAGTGATAAATTTGGAATAGCTGATGATGACGATAATAATTTTAAAGCTTCAAATTATGAATGTGAACAATTCAAAGGTGATTTGATTGTAAAACAATCAATAAATCCTACTGATCCTGTAGATCCTACCGACCCTGAAGATCCAGATAATCCAATTATCATACCTGGAGGAGATAATAATGATGAATGGACTTGGGATGCTGATAAAAAAGCATTTGTCAGAACTTATGATGGAGAAGAACATCCTATTAAGAAATTGAAGGTTAAGATTACAGACAGTAACAA
This sequence comes from Parabacteroides sp. KHUB-01, assembly GCF_056640935.1. Classification (NCBI taxonomy): domain Bacteria; kingdom Pseudomonadati; phylum Bacteroidota; class Bacteroidia; order Bacteroidales; family Tannerellaceae; genus Parabacteroides; species Parabacteroides sp. KHUB-01. The sequence continues at coordinate 3,360,941 of NZ_CM153256.1, forward strand.
TGAAGTAGATTATCAGAGTATTGATGTAAGTGCGACTTATACTCCAAATGTAACACCAAAGGATTATTTAGAGGGGGGCTATAAAGCAACTGTTACTATTCCTGAAAATAATTATATTAAAGGTGGTGATATTAAAATCGATTTGATGATTCTTAAAAAAGATTTATCTGTTGATTTCAATATTCCTAATTCATTAACAGAAGAAGAAGCTTCGGCTTGGAATTCTGATAGAATAGATTTAGACGGTTTGGTAGGAGATGAAAATCCATCAATCCCATCAGATTGTCATTTAGAAATAAATGGAGATAAAATTATTTTGAAAAACTTTGCATTGAACAATAACGTAGAAAATGGTTTCAAGAAAAGTAATTATGATGTAACTTATTATAATTGTGACAGTAAAATAGATATAACAGAAGGTGGAGAGATCGAAATACCTGGTATCGAAATTGATGACAATGACGGTGGTATCATTGTTGATTATAACGACCTCCACATTATCAAGAGCACCGGAGCAAAACTTACATCACGCTACAATAAGATGAGAGTTAAAGACGGTGGTTCATTCACATTGTCATTGGAAAAAGAAGAAGGTTATGAAGACTGCGAACCGACAGTATATATCAAACGCGGACGCTTCGATGAATGGAAGGTCTTGAAACTTGACGAAGTAAGTGGCTTCTATCAGATCCGCAACGTATATACAGACATCTACGTTAAGGTATCAGGTGACGGTATCTGGCCTGTAAGCAACGAGGAAGTTGAAGCTCAGGAAGTGAAGGTATATACTCAGAACGGAGCAATTGTGGTGGTAACTCCATCGGTAATGGACGTTCAGGTGGTATCAATGACCGGCTCAGTGGTAGCTGCTGACAAGGTTGCAGGACAGCGCGAGTTCCGCAACTTGGCTGAAGGCGTATATATCGTGAGAGTTGGTGATGAGATTGTCAAGATAAGATTGTAATACGTCAGTTGACGAGTTGAAACACGGAGACACGGAGGCACAGAGAAGGAAAAACTTTGTGGCTCTGTGTCTCTTTGTTTTTTTGAGGAGTCATGTAAATTTGCTATTATCAAAACTATTCCTTAAACTTGCAATAAATATATTTAAGTTTCGCAAGTTGCTCAACTTAAAAGTCAACAAGGCTTCAGAGACAAGTTGACAAGGTTAAAACACCTGTAACTTTACAAGTTATATCTAAAAGCCCTTGTAAACTTGTTATCTGAAAGTTAGGCTTGCGAAACTTGAGAAAACTTAATTATATGGAATTATTGAATTTTGATGGTTTGCTTATTGGCATAGTTACTTTTTTAATTATAGGATTCTTTCATCCTATTGTCGTAAAAGCTGAATATTATTGGGGAACTAAGTGTTGGTGGATATTCCTGATATTGGGCTTAGTTGGTACTTTCCTGTCTTTATTCATACAAAGTACGTTCTGGTCGGTGGTATGTGGAGTGTTTGCCTTTTCTTCATTCTGGACAATTAAGGAAGTTTTTGAGCAAGAAGAGAGAGTTTTAAAAGGCTGGTTTCCAAAGAATCCCAAAAGAACGTACAAAAAATGATAATTTTTTTTGAAAAAAAGTTTGCCTAAACTGTTGCAGATTCAAAAATAATATCTACCTTTGCACCGCAATCGAGAGAGAACGATTGGTTAACGAAATAAGAAATTTTGGAGAGATGGCAGAGTGGTCGATTGCGGCGGTCTTGAAAACCGTTGAACTGAGAGGTTCCGGGGGTTCGAATCCCTCTCTCTCCGCTGAAATCCAATCAAAGTTTGATTGAGTGTTTCTAGCAAACGGGGTGTAGCGCAGTCCGGTTAGCGCACCTGCTTTGGGAGCAGGGGGTCCCAGGTTCGAATCCTGGTACCCCGACAAATACTAGGAATACAAAGGTTTTAAATTTGTAGTCTGTAAAAGGAGATAAGCATCGTAAATCATTAGATTACGATGCTTTTTTTGTATACTTGCTTTGCTGATATTTTCAGCTTAGTTTCTCTTATTTTATGTTTTCATAGTATGGTAAAAACAAAAAGAGCAATAATTGTAGGAGCAACTTCAGGCATTGGTTATGAAGTTGCCAAGTTGTTACATTCAGAAGGCTGGGTGCTTGGAATAGCCGGGCGCCGGGAGGAAAATCTGAAGTCTATAAAAGAAGAGCTTGGTGGCACTGATATTTATATAAAGGCTATTGATATAAGAAAAGAAGAAGCTGTGACGGAGTTGTATTCTCTTATAGGTATGCTTGGTGGCATGGATTTGTATTTTCATAGTTCAGGTATAGGATTCCAGAATTATGATTTACGGGAGGATATTGAAATAAGCACACTTGAAACAAATGGTACCGGATTTGTCAGGATGGTTGGAGCTGCTTATCGTTATTTCAGGAATGAAAACAATGGTAAGGGACATATAGCGGTTATCAGTTCTATAGCCGGAACAAAAGGTCTTGGTGTTGCTCCATCGTATTCGGCAACAAAAAGAATGCAGAATACTTATATTGATGCTCTTGAACAGTTGGCTTATATCCATAACACTGAAATTGTTTTTACCGATATACGCCCGGGGTTTGTTGCTACAAGCTTGCTTAATGATGGTAAGAATTACCCAATGTTAATGAATGCAGGCAATGTGGCAAGAACTATTGTCGATTCTCTTAGAAAGAAGAAGAGAGTTGTTGTGATTGATTGGAAATATAGTATTCTGGTTTTCTTTTGGCGACTAATCCCAAGGTTCATATGGAAGAGGATGAAGATTAAAAATTGAGATTTTGATGTAAATCTAATAATTTTTTGTCTTTTGTAATATTTTGAATGTTAGATATTTGTTTGTTGTATTTAAGTCTGGTTGTATTTTTCTTGAAAGAAATTCTTATTAATAGTTTGGATTTTTATAAAAAATCACTACCTTTGCACCGCATTTGAGAAACAACGACACTCAATGATAATAAAAACGGGGTGTAGCGCAGTCCGGTTAGCGCACCTGCTTTGGGAGCAGGGGGTCCCAGGTTCGAATCCTGGTACCCCGACGTAAGGCGAGAAACGCAATAGTGTTTCTCGCTTTTTTTATTTATATGCTTATGAAATTTCAGTTGTATACTGCATAGGAGTTTCTTTGGAATATACCATGAAATAAAAAATATTTAACTTTGTGCCATTAAAACATTTTGTATGAAAAGATTTTTATCATTAGTCTGTTTACTTTTCTTATTTGTTGCTGCAGCTTATTCACAAGGATATACGATTAAAGGTCGAGTAATTGACCGTTTGAGCCGACAGCCGATAGAGTATGCTAACGTGTTGGTTGTTGGTGGTAATAATAATGGAGTGGGTGCTGCTACGGACACGGATGGAAACTTTGTGATTGAAAAAGTTAAGCCGGGAATTTGCCAGCTTTCTGTTTCTTATCTAGGGTATAAAAGTGTAGTTACACCAGATTATATTATTTCTGCGACTACTCCATTTATTGAAATTGAAATGGACGAAGACAGTAATACTCTTGAAGGTGTGGTTGTTCGTCCCAACAGATTCAATAAAACGATTGAGAGTCCTGTAAGTATGAAAGTGATTGGGTTGAGGGAGATAGAGAAGAGTCCAGGTTCTAACCGTGATATATCCAGAATAGTTCGTTCATATCCCGGTGTTTCATTCTCTCCAATAGGATATAGAAATGATTTGATTGTCCGTGGTGGTGGTCCGTCTGAAAATCGTTTCTATATGGACGGAATAGAAATACCTAATATAAATCACTTTGCAACGCAAGGTGCAACAGGTGGACCTGTAAGTATTGTTAATGCAGACCTTATTCGTGAGATAAAATTCTATACTGGAGCTTTTCCTGCAAACCGTTCAGGCGCATTAAGCTCGGTTTTAGACTTTTCACTTCAGGATGGCAATCCTGACAAGCAAACATTCAAGGCTACTGTCGGTGCTTCAGAATTATCACTTAGTGGTAGTGGACATTTGGGTAAGAAAACTACATATTTGTTTTCAGTACGTCAGTCTTATTTGCAATTCTTGTTTGATGTTCTTGGCCTTCCTTTTCTTCCTAATTATATAGATGCCCAGGTGAAAGTGAAAACTCGCTTCTCTGATACTGATGAATTGACATTCCTCGCGCTTACGGGTATTGATAAGATGAAACTTAATACTGACGAAGACAGTGAGAGTGCTCAATATATACTCAGCTATCTTCCAACTATAGAACAGGAAACTTTTACTGTTGGTGCCACTTACAGACATTATGCCGGAAAACATGTTCAGACATTTACTTTGAGTCATAATTATCTGAACAATAAAAATATCAAATACAGAAACAATGATGAATCTTCAGAGGATAATCTTACACTAAGACTTCGTTCTCTTGAACAAAAAACATCATTCCGGGCAGAGAACAGAAGTTATTTTGGTAACTGGACTATGCGTGAAGGTGTTGAACTGAATTATTCAAGTTATACAAATAACACTTGGCAGCGACTATTTACAGATGTTCCGGTTATTTCAGATTATAATACTGATTTGGGTCTGTTCTCATGGGGATTGTTTGCTCTTGCCGACTATACATCACAGGACAAGAAACTTACGGCTTCTGTTGGCTTGAGAGCCGATGCCGCCAATTATGCATCTCAGACAAAACGTGTGTGGGAGCAGCTTTCTCCTCGAGTTTCAATAAGCTATGCTTTGAATGAAATGTGGTCAATTAGCGGAGGAAGCGGAATTTACTATCAGCTGCCGCCATACACAGCTTTGGGATTCAAAAACAGTGAAGGTGTTTGGGTAAATAAAGGGTTGGACTATATGCGGGTTATCGGAGCCAATCTAGGATTCGACTGGCGCTGGCGTGACCGATGGATAGTTTCTGTGGAAGGTTTCTATAAAGGATATGGAGATGTTCCATTGTCAATCCGTGACCAAGTGCCTCTTACTTGTAAAGGCAATGATTATGGAACTTCAGGCGACGAAGCCTTGGTCTCTTCAGCAGAAGGACGCGCTTACGGTCTTGAAACAATGATTCAGTGGAATATCCCGGATAAACTGAACCTTACCGGTTCATTTACATTATTTAAAAGCGAGTACAGAAATAATTCTTCTTCTCCTTATATAGCTTCGGCATGGGACAACAGATTTGTGTTGAATTTAAGTGGAACTTATGATTTTCCTAAACACTGGAGTGTAGGATCAAAGCTTAGTTGTATTGGTGGTTCACCTTATACTCCGTATGATGTTGAGAAATCATCATTGGTGGAGGCTTGGGATGCGCAGGGACGACCATATTATGACTATGATGCTTATAATACTGGAAGACTTGATGCTTTTGCCCAGCTCGATTTGAGAGTAGATAAAGACTTTTATTTTAAGAAGTGGAGATTTGGTGTTTATCTGGATTTGCAGAATATAACAGGCAGCAAGTTGAAACAGCCGGATGCGCTTATGAGCACCGGGGTTATAGAGAATCCGGAAGCACCACATTCCGAACAGCGTTATGTGATGAAAACAGTCAAGCAGGAAAGTGGTACAATTCTGCCTACAATAGGACTTACAGTTGAGTTTTGATACAAATTCACAATTATGAATTTCTGTAATTGGAATAAAAAAACTATATTTGCATCGCTTTAATATTGATAATTTGTAACTTCTAAATAAAAATTGAGAAAATGACAAAAAGTGCATTACAAATTGCCAGAGCGGCTTATCAGCCAAAGCTTCCTAAAGCATTATTGGGTGCTGTAAAAGTAAAAGAAGGCGAACCTACTCAGTCGGTAGCCGATCAGGAAGCAATCAAACAGTTGTTCCCTAACACTTACGGTATGCCGTTGATTCAGTTCGAAGAAGGTGGCGAAGCTACTGAATTCCCTGCAATCAATGTTGGTGTAATCTTGTCTGGTGGTCAGGCTCCGGGCGGACACAACGTAATTTCTGGTTTGTTCGATGGTATCAAGAAATTGAACAAAGACAGCAAATTGTTCGGTTTCATTTTGGGTCCTGGCGGTTTGGTTGACCACAATTATATAGAATTGACTTCTGAAATCATTGATGAATATCGTAACACAGGTGGTTTCGATATCATTGGTTCTGGTCGTACTAAATTGGAAAAAGTTGAACAGTTCGAAAAAGGTTTGGAAATCATCCGCGAATTGGGTATCAAGGCATTGGTAATCATCGGTGGTGACGACTCTAACACTAACGCTTGTGTATTGGCTGAATACTATGCAGCTAAGAATTATGGTGTTCAGGTAATCGGTTGTCCTAAGACTATCGACGGTGACTTGAAGAACGAAATGATTGAAACATCTTTCGGTTTCGATACAGCTTGTAAGACTTATTCAGAAGTTATTGGTAACATCGAACGCGACTGTAACTCAGCTCGCAAATACTGGCACTTCATCAAATTGATGGGCCGTTCAGCTTCTCACATCGCTTTGGAATGTGCTTTGCAGACTCAGCCAAACGTATGTATCGTATCTGAAGAAGTTGAAGCTAAAGATATGTCTTTGGATGATGTAGTTACTTACATCGCTCAGGTTGTAGCTGACCGTGCTGCTGCTGGTAACAACTTCGGTACTGTTTTGATTCCAGAAGGTTTGATCGAATTCATCCCAGCTATGAAACGTTTGATCGCTGAATTGAACGACTTCTTGGCTCACAATGGTGAAGAATTCAACGCTATCGAACGTAACAAACAGCGTGAATATATCATCAACCACTTGTCTGCTGAAAACGCTGCTATCTATGCTTCTCTTCCAGAAGGCGTGGCTCGTCAGTTGTCTTTGGATCGCGACCCTCACGGAAACGTTCAGGTTTCTTTGATCGAAACTGAAAAACTGTTGTCTGAAATGGTTGCTACTAAGTTGGCTGCTTGGAAGAAAGAAGGTAAATATGTTGGTAAGTTTGCTCCACAGCACCACTTCTTCGGTTACGAAGGTCGTTGCGCTGCTCCTTCTAACTTCGATGCAGACTACTGCTATTCTTTGGGTTATACAGCATCTGTTTTGATTGCTAACGGTAAGACTGGTTATATGTCTTCTGTACGTAACACAACTGCTCCTGCTGCTGAATGGATTGCAGGTGGTGTGCCTATCACAATGATGATGAACATGGAACGTCGTCACGGTGAAATGAAACCAGTTATCCAGAAAGCTTTGGTTAAACTTGACGGTGCTCCTTTCAAGAAATTCGCTGCAAACCGCGATGCATGGGCTAAGGAAACTGCTTATGTTTATCCAGGTCCTATCCAGTACTTCGGTCCATCTGAAGTATGTGACGAACCAACTAAGACTTTGCAGTTGGAACAGGCTAAATAATAATCTGATTCAATAGTCAGAATACTTCTATAAAAGGAGATTTTCCGGTGTATTGGCATCGGGAAAATCTCCTTTCTTTTTTGATAGAGAAAGAAAAGTTTTTATCTTTGTTGTGTTCCTCTCCATACTGACTAAAAGGAAGGCGGAAAGGATACAGACATATTTATTGAAAGGCGTTTACTTGACGCTTTGGTTTTGAACGTATCAGAATCTCGCAAATTCAAACTACCTGTCAAAAACAAAGCAGCGGTGGATGCCCTCGGGTGTATATATGTATAGCCCTTTTTATACCCTCTTGGCTACTACCTTTATGCCAAGAGGGAAAGGGTGGATTATATACTATCGGCGTGGGGCTTTCGGCGTTGCTCGTTTCGACAGGTTGGGCAATGCGAGAGCCTTGATGCGTGGAACGAGCGACAGGATTGCTTCCACGCTTTTTTTGTTAATCTTTTCCGGAGGGAGCAGGAAAATAAATATATAATTATGAAAAAAAATTTCTTTCATACTATTTTTAATATACCAGTTGTAATATTCCTTTTTTTTCTTATTGTATGTACCTCATGTGACGAAAATATAATTCCTTTTAAAAATCCTCCTCATTTGGAGTATTTTGATTTAAATGGTAATGTTGCTGAAGTACAAACAGAATCTTATATATATTACGTTCAAGAAGAAGGATATAGCAAAATGAATTTACTTGATTTTGTAACATTTCCTCCTTTTAATAATATTTTTTTACATAAAGATGTCTTGACTAAAGACCAACTCGATGTTTTTTATCGCCCAATAGAAGAATTAAGTGAAATAAGAAAAGGACCATTCCCATTTTTAGCAAAAGTTACAGCAATATCCAAAACATTTACAAGAGAAGGGTATTTATCTTCTGCATCCTATAATTTTAAAGATACTTTATTATATTTGGCAAAGTATGAATATGATGATGAAAACAGAATTAAAATTATTAATAAGAAGTTTAAGACGCCAATATACAGCCTTTCCTTATATGAGAATTCTGTAAAGTATAATGATTATTATCATTATAGTAAAACAACATTTAGTTACGATGGAAATAATATATTAGAGAATCAGTGTAGTAAATTTACTTCTAAAAAAGATACAATTAAAATAATCTCAAATTATAGTTTCAGACAAGAAGATGATTATATATTAGAAATTAAGACTTCTCAGATGAAAGATTCTTCTAATGTTTTTTTCAAAGATTCTTCGTTTATATATTTAGATGATAAGGAAGATATATATAAAATAACTTCTTATAAAAATTATTTAAATAAAGAAAATAGTAATTCTGAAGCTAATTTATATTTAGATGATAATATAGTTTATAAAAAAATGCCTGGTCGACATTCATTAATTTATAACAAACGAGGAAAGATTGTTGAAGACAATACATATAAATACGAGTATTACGATCTTTCATCTAAAGATGATAATCAAGATTATCACGATGGTTTGTTGAAGCGTATTTATATTAAAGATATAGGTATATACGCTTTTTTTCACTACAAAAAAGATAGTAGAGGAAATTGGATAGAGCTAGAGATAATTCCAAATAGAACTATTTTTGATAAAAAAATAAATAGATTCTATGAGTTATTGGAAGAAAATAAAGAATTAGATCATTCGTTTGACGAACTAAATAATTATTACGAAAGTAATAAAAGCATGTATTATTTTACTAATAAAGAAAGGGAAAAGATTATATCAGAAATGTTAAAAATTACAGATTCAAAGAAGGCTAATGTTGAAGAACTAAACGAGTTAGAAACATATATAAAGAAGAATAGCGGAAAGTTCGCAAAAATCATAGTTAAGCGGAATATAATCTATTATAATTGAGAAATAATATTGCTTATTGTTTTAATAATTAGTTTTATTTGTGATGAATATTATAAAGATTTTAGTTGGAGCGTATATAAAAGCATGCGAGGATTTTATAGATACTTCTATGAATAAGACAGGGAGTTTTATTATAGCTGCAATTATTGGACTATTAATTAATATACTAGTATCTTATAAATTATTAGGAGAAATAGATTGGTTTAGTGTAATTGTTGCTGATATTATTATGATTCCTATCATATTGATATTTTTGTCTAATTTTATTAGTAAGTAATTATATTTATTTTATATTTAACGAGCAAGAAATATTTAAAGGCTTGCTTGTGTTTTTATGTAAGTAAAATAGTTGTTTTAGTATTAATACATATAAAAAAAATTATGGGGACATTTATTTTAATAGTTATCATTGCGTTTGTTGTTTTTATAATTGTACAATTAACAGATACATCTACTCCAGAAGTGTTTAATTTTAAATATAGAGGAAAATCTTTTTTGGGAAGTAGTGATATTGGCTTGATTTTTAATCAAAGTGAAATTTCTATTAAAGAGAAATTTATAACTATAAAAAGAGAAAATGCTCCCTATGTAAAAATGCGTATATTGGATCGTCTAATTAATCCTTATTGTATAAAATATATTTGTATGGATGGATATCGTAATAAAAGAATTGTAATAAGATATAAATATAATAGAATATCTGACTCTAAATTTTTAGATGAAATATGTGTTCAAGATGATTATACAATTGAAATATATACAAACAATCCAAATTTAGAAAATGATATAAAGAACGCAGAAACAATTATGGATTTTCTCGGATAAGAAAAATATGTTTTCTTAATATGTATAATTAAAGAAAATATGATACCATAATTTAAACTGTGTCATTTCCTGATAAGTCAGATTATCTATAATTCTGTTTTGGGTAAATGCTTGTTATTCAAGTGTTGCAAAATGATATTGTGTTAAAGAAAGAACAAATTAAAGATTTGACACAGTCTTATTTGCATTCCTGATAATTTATTTATTTGCATTATAAATATTTTCTTTAAAATCTTTTTTACATAACTTCAAAATGATTATATCAGATAATAAAATTAATACCCATGTTTAAAGATTTTTTCAACAAACTATTATCAGCTCGCACTGTTAACATTATAGTTGGTACTTGCCTTTGCATCTTATTAATACTTGTTACACTGGCTTTCATAGAAACAGGATTCTTTCCTGATGAAAGACCTTTTGCTAAAGGAAGTCGGTTAGATAAATTTGTACCGGAGAATAATGAGGAGGAATATAAGGAACTGTCAATAGATACTTTACAAGGTGATATGTTCTCATTCAAGAATTATCGTGTTCTGCCTTTTTTAGAAGTAAAGAAGACAACTATGGGAGATAAAAAGACAATTCTGAATTTCAAACTTTTCGATGTTAATTCGAAAACAGAGCAAACATTGTTTCCTTCAAATCAAAAAATTCATGTTTCCAAATTGGTAAAAACAGAGAGATGTTTGCTTTGGATGATTGAGACTTGGGATAAATATTTTTATTTATATGATGAAAGGACTGACCAATTGCTGTCTGTTGAAATTCCTAAAGGTTTTTATTTGATATATCCGGAACAGATGGATGATTCTCTTGAAAATAGTGAGGAGAGAGATTCTGAATTTTCTGGAACAACAAGTCATGTTGTAGAGCTTAACTGTCAACCATTCTCGATTCAAGAAAACCAGTTATTGATTTGCGCTGAATCGTATAAAAATAAAGACAAATGCTATTGGCTCTATAATTTGGATACTTATGAAATAAAATCTATTGGCTTTTGATATTTGGGGTAAATCTGAATTGCTGTTTTTATTTATAGTAGTCTTTCTTCTGAAACATCCAATGTTTCTCCGCAAATGTCAAATGTTTTCTGAAAAACAACAGGTATTTTCCAAAGCTATGTTTCACCATTTTTGTAAACAGATATGTATCAGAAAAATGATGTGATTTTATCATCAGAATATAATCATTCGGATAAATTGTATGAATAGTGTTAAAATATATTTATAAGTCACATTTTCTTCTTGAAAATCAGTGGTGTATGCGAGTTGTGAAACTTGCTTTCAGAAACTCCTTGTATATTATAGGAACAAAGTAAGGAATTTATGTAAAAATACTTCCGTATATAATTCAGAATATATACGGAAGTAAATTGATTTAGGTACGGAAGTAAATCAATTTACATCCGAACCCACTAAGAATTATGTCCGGATGTATTTTCTCTCATATCTTTAAACTCTTTTACCAGCGAAAGAAGCTCTTCTCCATACGTGTCCAATACCTTTTTCCCAATTCCTGGAATTGACAAAAGTTCTTTTTCCGTTGATGGAAGGAAATTCGTTATGCCGATAAGAGCTTTCTGCTGCAGTATGACATATACAGGCACTTTTTTCTCCTCGGCAAGTTTTGCTCTCCAGCTTCTTAATTTCTCGAATAATTGTGGATTGAGGATATCAGCTGTCACCATCAGCTTTTCGACGGATTCTTTTTTGTTGCGTGAATTATTTTTTACTTTTTCTGATTCATTATTGTCGTTTATTGAAACCCTAGCTTTTGCCGACAAATATTCAAGAATACTGAATCCGCTTTCCGAAGCTTTCAGAACAAGCTTTTTTATATTCAGTTCTTCATAAAGAGATTTATATGCATTATGCAATTTCTTTTTCTCTTCTTTGTTGTCGATTTCATATTCAGTCATCTTCAGCAATGGAAGGCAATAATCTGCCAGTCGTGGAAGGAAATATGCACAACCTTTGTTTATTCTTTCCTGAAGGAGAGTGTCTTCTTTATATGAAGCAGACTCGTTTACCATTTGCGTCAGTTGTCGCTGGAATTTATTGCCGACTTCCAGAATATGTGTCCGGAATTCGTCCCTTAAATTACTGCAATGCGTGCTGAAATCTGGATATAATTTCCCGAGGCTTGAATAAATCTGATATGCAGATGTCTGCATTTGTCTGTTCAGAGTCTCGAAATTGAATAATTCTAAAAGAAGATACAGATAATATCTCTTTTGCTCTTCTTCCAATTGCTCTTTTCTGGGAGTTTTGGATTCTATATCAGATGTAAAACGGTTTATTCTGTTGTCTGTTATCAGAGCTTTGCTTGTCAGATGTGAACTCAGAACCAGACCTTCCAGTGTCTTACAACGGCTAAGAGCAACGTAAACCTGTCCGTGCGAAAATGCCAAAGCAGCATCAATAATAGCACGTTCAAAAGTCAATCCCTGACTTTTGTGTATTGTGATTGCCCAGGCAAGTTTAAGAGGAAACTGACTGAATGTTCCAACTGTTTTTTCTTCTATTTCCTTGGTTTCGGGGTTTAAAGTATATTTAATGTTAGTCCATGTTTCCTGTTGAACTTTTATCTCATTGCCATCGTTGTCAACAACAGTAATCATTTTGGGATTTACAAAAACAACTTTCCCGATTTTCCCGTTATAATAAAGTTTATCTCCGGATGAATCATTCTTGATAAACATAACTTGCGCGCCTTGCTTCAGTTCAAGAACTTCTTCAGTTGGATAATTATAAGAAGGGAAATCATCTTTTATTTCCGCCTTGAATTCGTATAGTTTGCCGGGAAGCTGTTCCAATTTTCCGGAATTAATCTGCTGCGCCATATAATTATGCGTAGTAAGAGTTATATATCCGTCTTTTTCATCGGGTTTGAAATCCGGAATGAATCTGGAGTTAAGCTTTGCCAGGCTTGCATCATCCAGTCTGTTTTCTCTGACTTTATTCAGAATGTTAACAAATTCAGAATCAGATTGACGGAAAACTTTTTTCAGCTCGATTTGCCAATAATAAGTTTGCGACAATTCATGGCTGTCAAAGAAAAACGGAGAAGCATAGTGTTCCTGCAGCAACTCCAGCTCTTCGTCTTTTACCACCGGAGCAAGCTGCTGAAGGTCGCCGATAAGCAAAAGCTGAACTCCTCCGAAAGGCTGGCTGTTGCCACGGAATCGTTTCAGAACATCACTTACGGCATCAAGTAAATCAGCTCTTACCATACTCACTTCGTCAATAACCAAAAGGTCAAGACTGCGGATAATCTGTATTTTCTCCTGGCTGAATCTGAAATGCTTCTTTGTGTCATCACCTTGAGTTGTTCCCGGGATATATGGACCGAGTGGAAGTTGGAAAAATGAATGAATAGTAACACCTCCAGCATTCATAGCCGCAACGCCGGTTGGTGCAACAACAATCATACGTTTTTTGCAAATTTCTTTCAATTGTTTAAGGAATGTGGTCTTTCCGGTTCCTGCTTTTCCAGTCAGAAAAAGATTTGTTCCTGTGTTTTGGATAATCTGAAAAGCAATCCGGATTTGTTCGTTGGTTTCCATATTATATAATGTAGTTTAATTATGATAGGCTGGTTGGTAAGCAAGGGAATATGGTTGTCTGTTTTCTCAAATCCATGTTCCCTTGCTGCTGATAAATTATCCGAATAAATCCAGTGTGAGCTGTCTTTTTTCTGCTTCAAGTTTTTTGAGATGGCGTTTTCCCTGAGGCGTAAGAATTTCCATTTTGTCGAATCTGGTGCGGATAACAGTTGTCACCACATAGCTTACGTTTATTATTTCGCCAAGTTCGGAAAGCTTACGTGAAATTTCCAGAACACAGTCGATGCACATGCCGCTTGAAAAAGCCATCTTGTTGTCAATCATCTGTTTCTTGAAATCCTCGTCTTGCATATAGAAGTCGATTGTTACTCCTCCTTTATTGTATATTCCTTTCCATCTATAACGTGCATCCTTAAGCACAGGAGAGATGATTTCGATTGTAGCTCTTTGGTCTTTTACAGGAGGAAGGTCATCGCTTCTGAGGATATAATAGTCGAAATTCTCACGTTTCACTTCCAGCAATCCTGAGCGGCTGCGATTACTTTCGTTCAATTCTCGCAAAGTTATTTTTGTCACTTTCGGATAGCCTTTTATTGCTTCATAGAAGTTTGATTTGATTTTGCAGAATCTCGGCGAATTACTCAGCAAATCCATAAGATGTGAAGGTACACCTTTTGCCTCAAGCTTAAGGCTTCTCTTGAACAGAGAAACTTCCTTTTGCATCTTTTCATCATCGTCACTGTGGCGTTCCATCAAAAGCTGACCGCCAACAGAAAGAATAGGTCTTACCAGAATTTGCATTGCCATATTCAATACAACGGAAATGCAACGTGGATTTTCTCCGGCAACACTCCATATATCCTTATATCCTTCCTGGAAACTGTATGGCTCGTTATACACCATAAGCTTCACATCAAGCATATCAGACAATGAACGGATAAGATTCAGTATTTCCTTTTCACATCTGTGACGGATAGACGAATCAATATAAGTGGACTTGTCGTTGAAGAAATATCTTAGCTCCAGCTTGTTCGCAAATTTTATTATACTGCTTTTCATTTATTTTTTGTCTTTAGGTTTGCGGTCGAAGAATGGATTTTTAGATGAAGCGCTGATAGGAATTGCCATAACGCATTTACATTCGTCACCCAAAAGCTGCAATCTTTGAGCGGCAAGACCGGCGCTGAACATTACTCTTGTGTCAACTCTCAAATCGGCAGCAGTTGCACAAGCAGAACCTATGGCTATTCCCAAATCAACAGAGTTGATAGCACATGGAACATATTCCGGCTTTTCCGCACAAGTTTTGAAACCGCAGTGAGCACAATTCAAACCTTGATTGAATTGTCTTGTTCCCATAATTACAACAGCATCTGCGCTGTCAATATTGTCAGCGTCGCGGATGAGGAATTTCATTCCTGTTTCCTCAGCCAGTTCTCTCATCTTGTTTGCTAATGTCTTTATATCTTCGTCTGTAATCAATGCAATTTCAATTATATCCACACCTTTTCCCTTAGGTGCAGTGCGGGCTGCTGTCATAATCCGGTGTGCAGCTTCAATCACCAGCTCTTTTCTTATTGTGCGTTCGTTCGTAACCATAGTGTTTATGAATAAGTTGTTATATGAAATTTTCCGGACTTTTTGTCGGTATATAAAACTTCAATAGTACAAATTTACATAAAAATCGGAGAGTTTTATGTAAATTTGTTCCTAATTTAAACACTCATAATAAAATGGATAAAAATTTCGGATTTGTAAAGGTTGCAGCCGGTGTTCCTTCCGTTCAGGTTGCCGACTGTTTTTATAATATCTCACAGATAGAAAAGCTGATGCGCGAGGCTTCGGCAAAAGGCGTTCAGCTGATTTCTTTTCCAGAACTTTCCATCACAGCCTACACTTGTATGGATTTGTTCGCTCAGCAAACATTGCTTAGAAATGCAGAGAAAGCATTGCTTCAGCTTGTAGATTCAACAAAGGATTTGGATATATTTACATTGGTTGGTCTTCCTCTAGTTACGGAAAACAGACTTATCAATGCTGCAGTTGCTTTCCAGAAAGGAAAAATATTGGGCGTTGTCCCGAAAACATATCTTTCAAGTTATAAGGAATTTCAGGAAGAACGCTGGTTTACTTCTTCTCTGGAACTTTCGAAGAACGAAATCAGAATAGGGGAACATTATTATCCGATGAGCAGCATGATGCTTTTCGAAGCAGGTGAGGTGTGCGTTGGTGCAGAAATATGTGAAGATGTGTGGGTTCCGGTTCCAACCAGTTCGTGGTTGGCAATGCACGGTGCAAACATTTTGTTTAATCTGTCGGCAAGCAATGAACTGATTGGCAAGATGCAATATCGCCGTCAGCTTGTTCAGCAGCAATCAGCACGCTGTTATGCCGGATATATATATTCTTCATGCGGATTTGGCGAATCTACTACAGATTTGGTTTTCTCCGGAAATTCAATGATTGCCGAAAATGGAATTATTCTTGCCGAATCACAGCGTTTCTCTTTGGAAAGTCAACTTGTAGTTTCTGAAATAGACATCAACAATCTTCAGCACGACCGCCTTGTAACCACAAGCTTCATGCGAGGAACTCAGGCTGCAAATGTCAAAGGCGAGATTATCAGAATACCATTTACTTTGCCGGAATACGACTTGCAGGAGAATCCTCTTCTTCGCAGTATAGATCCGCATCCGTTTACTCCTTCGGGAAATGCCTTGAAGGAAAGATGTGAGGAAATATTCCAGATTCAGATTTCCGGTTTGGCAAAACGTATCCGTCATGCTCATGCACAGACTGCAGTTGTAGGTATTTCCGGAGGTCTTGATTCAACTCTTGCTCTTCTGGTAACTGTGATGGCTTTTGATTATTTGGGAATACCTCGTGATAAAGTGATAGGTATAACAATGCCTGGATTCGGAACAACCGGACGTACATATAATAATGCTGTGAGCCTTATCCGTTCATTGGGCGTGACTTTACGTGAGATTTCAATTAAAGATGCCTGTATCCAGCATTTCCACGATATTGAGCACGACAGCAACATCCACGACGTAACTTACGAAAACAGCCAGGCTCGTGAGCGTACGCAAATACTGATGGATGTTGCAAACAAGACAAACGGACTTGTCATCGGAACCGGCGACCTTTCGGAATTGGCTCTTGGCTGGGCAACATATAATGGCGACCACATGTCAATGTATGGAGTCAACGGAAGCATACCGAAAACTCTGGTTAAATATCTTGTTGAATGGGTTGCAGAGAATAAAGTAGATGCTGAATCAAGATTGACATTGCTTGATATCGTTGACACTCCTATTAGTCCAGAGCTTATTCCGGCAGATGAGAATGGAAATATCAAGCAGAAAACTGAGGATTTGGTCGGTTCTTATGAATTGCACGACTTTTTCATCTATCATATGCTGCGTTTTGGTTCATCGCCAAAGAAAATATTCTATCTTGCCCAGCAGGCATTTGCCGGAGTTTATGATGATGACACAATCAGAAAATGGCTCAACACATTTGTTCGCCGTTTCTTCCAGCAACAATTTAAGCGTAGTTGTTTGCCGGACGGTCCAAAGGTCGGAAGCATCAGTCTTTCACCTCGTGGCGACTGGCGTATGCCTAGCGATGCTGTTTCTTCTTTATGGATGGACGAGCTAAAGGCTTGATTTAATGATATTGACGGTTTTTATGGAATGCAAAGTAACAATGGAAAAACATGTTTTTTATAAGTGTTAAAAAAAATCACAGGAAAAGTTCAATCTTAGATTATTTTAAAAAATATGTTGTAGAATATCTTTTTTTATTTGTTTAGTAAATTTAAAAGTTCCATCTTTGCGTCCAGATAACCTAAACAATCTTTTTGCCTTAAAGACTAATACCTATTAAAAACCTGTAGAGGGGTCTTTGAGATAAAGACCCCTCTATGTTTTTTAATAAGAAGTAGTCTTTAAAGGCTAGTTTAGGCTTTCCTTCTCTACTTCTTATAATCTGTATCCTACGCTTAATATAAAGTCATAAGTTGAATAATCCACAGTTTCGTAATATTTATACTGAGTCTGCCTTGTGTAAAAATGAGTGTTTGCAGAAATAAACCATCTGTTTTTCAGTAGATAGGCAAGACGCATTGACAAAGTTGTCAGTCGGGCATTACTTTTATCACCCTGTATATTCGCATATTCCGGATTTATTTCGGACCAGTCCATATCGGGTTCATAACCTTTCCATGTAAATATATGGTAGTTGTCAAGCCCCAAAATGAATGCGATTTTATTCTTATATATAAGTCCTGCAGATGATTTTACACTATATCCGCTTCCCAGATTGTAATCTCTTTCGCCCAGCATCAGATAATCCGACAGACTGGCTCCTAAAGCAATACCGTTAGTATATAATTCACCGAATACAGCTACATCGTTTTCAGAAGTAGGTTTCTTGTAATAAATAATACCCGGTCCGGCAGCAGCAGCTTCCGAAATTCTGTAGGGTGCTACATTTCTGTTACTGTCTTTTCTGAGAGATGAATTGTAATATCCGAAATGCTGGAACATACCAAACATCAGCGACCTGTTGTTTTTCTTCCATACATTAGTTCCCCACAATGCACCAACAGCATTGACTTGCGAGATTAGAGGCTGTGATGATAGCAAATCCATGCCTAAATGAAATCTGAACCATTCGTAAGGTGAATAACTTTCGTCTTCAAAAGGATTTCCATAATTTATGTCGAAATTAATATTCATCCCAAGTGAACCTTTTGTGGAATGGTCCTGGTCGGCAAGAAATCTTGCTCCGGCTGAAACTATGAATCTCACCGGAACATTGCTGAATGAACGTCCCTTTTGTGGGCTATATTTCCAAGCTTCGCCACTGATAAGCCTGTTAATGCCTCTAATCGGCGAAATAAGTCCTACAAGAATTTCTCTTCCCACACGCTCTTTGCCCGAAGTTCTGTTGTCGATGAAAATATCCGAAAGTCTGTATGTTATTTCTCCCAATTCGATACCTCCGAATGTAGTTGCCATCATATCATTAATTGATGGAGGTTCTGTTTCCATAAAAAATTCCCACATCAGACTTCCTCCCAAAGTATACGGAATTGATTGCCAGAAGTTCATTCCGTTACTTCTGGCTGCATTAAAGTATAGCGAACCGTGATAAGGGTGAGCAAACAAATTTGTTGAGAATTTATCTACATCCCAAACTGGACCAGTCTTGAAGTTGTTCTTTATCGTTTTTCCATTTATCATTGCAAAATCTTCGTGCATGATAAATCTGTTGAAAGTCCATACCCCAATATTTATACCAAAAACTTCACTTGCAGCTGCCCAAGGTTTCTTTTTCGGGCAAAAAAGGGTTGTGTCACTTGTATAGTTTCTCGGTTTTATTGCATGCCAATATTCCTGTGCGCTGACAGTGCATGTGAAAGTAACGAGAAAGATTAGTTTTAATATGAAAAATCTCATTCTTAAGCTCTTCTGTTATATGAATTATAGTGCAAATATCCGTCTAATATAACAATTAAAAAATAGTTTAGTTTAGTTTTTTTGTACAAAAATATGGGCTTTATTTCCGATTTGAAACTGGAATGACTTATTAAAACATGTTTTGTCAATTATAATATAATGTTGTTAGTATTAATTGAGGCAATTGAAATGATTGAATGCAATGGTATGTCAACTTCTTTACATTGAATATATCGATTGATGGTTATTTTTATGTTGATTCACCTAGGTGAGTTGATATTTTGAATTAAATGAAAATAACTAATTATGATAATCATTATGGTATTTACATACGATTCTTCTGACTTTCTCCAGCACCAGTTCCTTTATATTTACTCTTTGTTGTGTTGAATTTGTAGCGGACAGTAAGTCGGACAGTACAATTGTTGGGCTCTTCCGTCATGTGCATTGTCTGCATATTGCTAACATACATCATGAAATCACGTTTGTAGCTGTTGAACAGGTCGTTGCATCCGACATAAAGTCCAAAAGAAGACTTAGGTTGTTGTCACATATAAAAAATGCGAATCAGCAATGAGCAACTGATCCGCATTATTAATATAATTGTGGTTACTTATCAAATATTGACCGAAACTTCAACTCCAACTTGCAACGGCTTGCCTAACTGCATGAAAGGCTGGTTGCGAGATTCGAAATAGAAGGCAGAATAAGTAGTGTTGGTCAGGTTCTTTCCCCAAAAGCATACATTGAGAATACCTTTTCTTACTCCGGCGCGAGCGTTGAGAGTAGCATAAAAGTTCTGGTAAATATTGTTGTATTCAGTCCAGAAAATTTTACCGGTACCGTTTACGTTGGCAGACAAATAGAACTGGTCTATCCAGTTGCTGCGCAACATTTTGGTGTATTGAACACCAAGGCTTGCTGTGTGACGCGGAGTATAAGGAATATATTTGCCTTTGAAATCTTCCTTTCCGTTGTCATATTCTGTGAATGTGGCATTTGTATAACCAAAGTTTGCATCTGCAGTAAGCCCCTGGATGATTTGTGCCTTCAGGGAAACTTCTGCACCAAAACTGCGAGCTTTTCCTGCATTGGTCAGAATACGTCCGTTGCCACTGTCAACGAATTTGGTGAGCTGAACGTCTTTTATGTCCATATAGAACAATGACAGTTCTGCGTTGAGATGATTCTCGATAAGTTCGCTTCTCATACCTAGCTCATAATTCCAGCTCTGTTCTGGTTTGTATGCAGCAACATCTTCGATAGGCGAAGGTTCTTTCAAATCTCCGGGAATCATGCTGCTGAACGCACTCATCATGTCGTATTGCATTTGTGTCTGCATAACGTCTGCCGACATCTGTACGTTGTATCCTCCGGTTTTATATCCTTTGGCAACTGTGAAATATGTGAAAGTCTTTGGCGAACATTCATATTTCAGAGATACTTTAGGAAGGACTTGCCAGAAATCCTGAGATGTGTTCAGGTCGATAACAGTTTCGTTATACATATCACTGAGGTCAATTACGACCGGACTGTTCTTGAACTGGGCACCAAGTTTCATCTTGGCATTGCTCTTATAGTTCATACTCTGCTTTACGTAGTCCAGGCGAACTCCGGCTGTAATTGAAAGACCTTCGATGAAAAGGTTGTTGTAGGTAGACTGATGGAACAGTGCCAAACCATACGACGGAGTTTTGAAGCTTCCCGGAATATATAATTCCTTGTCGAGAACAACTAGTCTAGGCATTGCAGAGTTCGGATTGTTACTGATAGCATTTTCATATATCTTGTCGAACACTGATTCCTGGAATATCTCTTTCATTCCGTCTTCCTTGAATGTAACCGGACCTTCTGTGTTCAATCCGCTATAGAAACCGTATAATCCGAGCGACCATTGGTAATTATTGTTGTTGTTATTGCGCAAGGCAAACTCCTGACTAACGGAATGCTGCTTCTGTTTCTGATTAAGGGTGAAGATGGATTTGGAAGAGAAATCCTGGTCCATTTTCATATCGTCCTTGAAAAACTGGTGTCCGGTTGTGCTGGTAAATATGACATGCTTATTCTTGTACTCCATCAGAAGTTGGTTGGCAAACATACTTCTGTTGTAAGATGATTTGTCGTTCATGCTTATCGGCGCCACGTTCCCAGTTTCAGCGTCATACAATCCGTAAGGGAAAGCTCCCTGGCTTGTGTAGTCGCCGGAGAAAGTATATGCCGCCTTGAAATTTGGTGAGAATCGTCCTTCTAGTTTTATTCTTCCGCCAACAACATTTTCCTTGTCTGCTTTCTCTCCTGTATATTCATTTGTGAAATATCCGTCGGAATGGTCGTAATAAACTCCGGCTGTGAAACCGATTTTGTCGCTCAGCATACCGTAATGCGAAGCCTTAGCCTTTATGTTTCCATAATTGCCTGCAGAAAGTGATATTTTCTTTCCCTGGAAATCGAAAGGAGAGATTGTGTAAACTTTTACAATTCCTCCCATAGAGTTTCTGCCGTACAAAGTTCCCTGCGGACCACGCAAAACCTCAATACGCTGGATGTCGCTCAGCTCAAAGTCGAATGTACTTTTGTCCAAATAAGGAACGTCATCCACATACATCCCGATTGACTGTCCGCTGCTTCGTGCGCCAATACCTCTTATATATATAGCCGAAGTCATTCTTGAACCGTAGTCAGGAATATACAGGTTAGGCACGAAAGAGCTTAAATCCTTCAGTGCATCAATTTGTCTTCCGGCAATAAGTTGAGGCGTGAACACAGACACTGAGCCTGGAATAGTCCTGAAATCATTAGTTTCTTTGGCAGATGATGTAACTACAATTTCATCTATATTCAGAGTTTTTATAGTGTCGTTATCTGCAATTACTTTTTCCTCTGCACTCAGTTGTGATAAACCTGCTATGGAAAAGGCTGTTATACCTAGAATGACGTGTTTCATCTTTTCGTATATGTTGGTTTGTTTATCTTGTTTGTTTCCGGATGCAAAGGAAATGTAAACATTCAAAAGCTGCAATCACTATTAGTAGTGATTTTTGAAATTTCATTAAGGATGACAAATCAAAAACATTTTTTATGTTTTCTGCACATTCCCATTTTCGTATCTTTGCACAGCATTTTTGAGAACTAATATATGGACGAGTCGAGTAGGTACATATTAAGAAGAAACATTAGTATTAATTAATTCCGAAGGAGGACATTCATTGTCAGTAGGTTCCTTTTTCGGAATATAAACACGTAGAGAAAGGAGACAGGCTGATGAGAAAGTATCTGTTCAGTGAAGCTGTGGGCTTCGTGGAAAAGAAAGAATGGCTTCCAAATTGCTGGGTAAATGTTCAGATGCCCGACAGTGATGATTTTGATTTCCTCACCAAAACACTAAATGTTCCGGAGTCCTTTCTGGAAGATATAGCCGATGTGGAAGAGCGTCCGCGTACGGAATCGGAAGGTGACTGGCTTTTGACAATTCTCCGTATTCCTGTTGCAAACAAGGACAGTGCTGTTCCTTATATCACAGTTCCAATCGGTATAATAACAAATAATGAAATAATCGTTTCCGTTTGCTATTATCAGACGGATCTTATCCCTGATTTTATTGAGCATACCAGACGCAAGAATATTCTGGTGCGCAACAAGCTGGATCTTATATTCCGCATAATGTATTCGTCGGCTGTATGGTTCCTGAAATATCTAAAGCAAATTAATCAGGATGTCACTGCTGCTGAAAACGAATTGGAGAAAAGTATCCGTAATGAGGATTTGCTCCGACTGATGAAACTTCAGAAAACCCTTGTTTATTTCAACACGTCAATACGTGGAAACGAAGTCATGATCGGTAAACTTCGTGTGATATTTCAGGATACGGATTATTATGATGCTGAACTGGTAGAAGATGTTCTGATTGAACTTAAGCAGGCTTATAATACCGTAAATATATATAGTGACATTCTTACGGGAACGATGGATGCTTTTGCTTCGATTATTTCAAACAATGTCAACGCGATAATGAAACGTATGACGAGTCTGTCCATTACACTGATGATTCCGACATTGATAGCAAGTTTCTATGGTATGAACGTTGATGTCCATATCGAGCAGGTGCCTAATGCTTTCTGGTGGATTGTTCTGGCTTCGGCTTTATTGTCAGGCTTGTCCGTAGTGGTGTTTAAGAAGATAAAATGGTTCTGATTTTTTAGTTTCCAGTCCTTGATTTCACAGATATCGGAAGGAAAGAAAATTTCATATATTGTGAAAAAACTTTTTCATATAGATGGAAAAATATTTTCATAATATATGAAAAAAGTTTTCCAGCTCATAAAAATACGGTGAAAATGTAGTTGTCTGATAATCAATAATAATTACGGATTTGTGATTTGGCATACTTTTTATTCGATGATAGTTGAAGAAAAGTTCTTATCTTTGTATGCTCAATTAATATATTTGTATGGACAGAATCCAGATTAAAGATAAAAAATTCCGTTTGTTTATTTCGGATGAAGAAATACAGGCTGCTGTAAGGAAGGTAGCTGAAGGCATAAAGAATGACGTTCGTGGAAAGGACGTATTGTTTGTCTGTATGCTGAATGGCGCATTTATGTTTGCTACAGAACTGATGAAAGAAATAGATGCCTCATATCCTATAACATTTGCAAGATATTCTTCTTATGAGGGAACAGCAAGCACAGGAGTTCTTCATGAAATAATGCCAGTCAAGGAAGACTTACGTGGTAAAACAGTGTATATCCTTGAGGATATTATCGACACAGGATTCACTATGCAATGTATGAAGAGTATGTTGCTTGATAAAGGAGCAGCAGAAGTTAAGCTTGTAACCATGCTGTTTAAGCCTGAATCATTGCGATGCGATTTGAAGCCTGATTATGTTGGTCTGGAGATTGCTCCTGCATTTATCGTGGGACACGGACTTGATTATGATGGCGAAGGACGTGCATTTAAGGATATCTATCAGGTGGAAGAATAGTGTGCTAGTCATTTAATTAATTATTTAATATAAAAAACAGACAATTATGTTGAACGTAGTAATTTTTGGTGCTCCGGGTTCAGGTAAAGGTACTCAGAGCGAATTGATTATCAAAGAATACGGTTTGGATCACATTTCAACTGGCGATGTTTTGCGCGCAGAAATGAAAAACAACACAGAACTTGGTAAAACTGCTAAAGAATATATCGAAAAAGGTCAGTTGGTTCCAGATGAATTGATCGTTAACATGTTGGCTAAGGTTTTGGACAGCAAGGAAAACTCTAAGGGTGTTATCTTCGACGGTTTCCCACGTACAATCCCTCAGGCAAAAGCTTTGAAGGCTATGTTGAACGAACGTGGAACAGACGTTTCTGTTATGTTGAATCTTCAGGTTGACGAAGATGAATTGATTCACCGTCTTTTGGAACGTGGTAAAGTTTCTGGTCGTTCAGACGATAACTTGGAAACTATCAAATCTCGTTTGGAAGTTTACCACAACCAAACTGCTCCTTTGGCTGAATATTATATCGGTGAAGGCAAACACGTTGCTATCCACGGTATGGGCTCAATCGAAGAAATCTTCGGTCGTATCAAAGAAGCTATTAACGCTGTAAAATAATATTGAAAGAAAGAGGACGAGTTGACGAGGCTTCAGAGACAAGTTGATAAGTATTAATTATTAGAAAATTCTTGTCAGCTTGTTTTCTTGTCAACTTGTTGGCTGACAATTTAACTTCAAAACTTTAATAAAAATATAAGAAGATGGCTGAATCTAACTTTGTAGATTATGTAAAGATCTATTGCCGTTCGGGTAAAGGCGGTAGAGGGTCTTCTCACTTTCGCCGTGCGAAATACATTCCGAAAGGAGGTCCCGACGGAGGTAACGGG
Source organism: Parabacteroides sp. KHUB-01 (assembly GCF_056640935.1). Classification (NCBI taxonomy): domain Bacteria; kingdom Pseudomonadati; phylum Bacteroidota; class Bacteroidia; order Bacteroidales; family Tannerellaceae; genus Parabacteroides; species Parabacteroides sp. KHUB-01. Next base: position 3,385,831 of record NZ_CM153256.1, read on the forward strand.
GGAAGAGGAGGCCATATTTATCTTCGTGGAAACCGTAACTATTGGACTCTTCTTCACTTGAAATATGAACGCCATATTATGGCAACAAACGGTGAAGGCGGAGGAGCAAAACGTAGTTTCGGTAAAGATGGAGAAGACCGTGTTATCGAAGTTCCTTGCGGAACTGTGGTTTATGATGCTGAAACTGGCGAATTCATCTGCGACGTGACCGAAGACGGACAGGAAGTGATGCTTCTGAAAGGAGGACGCGGAGGTTTGGGTAACTGGAATTTCAAGACTTCTACAAACCAGGCTCCCAGATATGCCCAACCGGGCGAACCGGCACAGGAGAGAACTGTCATCATGCAGTTGAAACTTCTTGCAGACGTAGGTTTGGTTGGTTTCCCTAATGCCGGAAAATCAACTTTGCTGTCGGTCGTTTCTGCAGCAAAGCCGAAGATTGCCAACTATCCGTTTACTACGCTTGAGCCTAACTTGGGTATCGTTAGCTATCGCGACCATCGTTCGTTTGTTATGGCTGATATTCCGGGTATTATCGAAGGTGCGAGCGAAGGACGTGGGTTGGGATTGCGCTTCCTGCGTCATATCGAGCGAAACTCGTTGCTGTTGTTTATGGTTCCTGCTGATGCGGACGATATCCGTAAGGAGTATGAAATCCTGAACAATGAGCTTGTGAAGTATAATCCTGATTTGGCGGACAAGCCTCGTGTTCTGACTATTACCAAGTGTGATATGCTTGATGAAGAGCTTATTGAAGCTATGAAGCAGGAATTGCCTGAAGGTATTCCGTATGTATTCATATCTTCAATAGCACAGATAGGAATAACGGAACTTAAGGATCTTCTTTGGAAAGAACTGAACAAGGAAACATTCCACGAAGTTGAACGTATTGTTCATAAGAATATCGATGTAAGCACTCTGCCGATGGATGATGACGATGACTTTATCATTCCGGTGGATGACGATGACCTCGATGATGAAGAGTATGAAGAATACGAAGATTATGATGATTGGGAAGAAGATGAAGAATATGATGAATCTGAATCCACAAAAGCATAATGATATTGAAGTGTTGCAATTGCCGGGAATGAGCCGGTATTGCAACATTTCACATTTTATAACCACAAGGCATGGCGGTGTCAGCAAGGACGCTTATGCTTCGTTGAATATGGGACTTTATTCCGGCGATGATGAAGAGTTGATTCGCAGGAATTATGATTTGTTGTCCAATTACATAGGCATAGATAAGGAAAAAATTATAGTTCCGCATCAGACTCATGGAACGGATGTTTTGGCTTTTGATGAAAGACTTTTGTCACTTGATGCAGAAGTGAAGCAAGAGCTGCTTGATGGCGTGGATGCTTTGGTTACTGATGTGCCGGGAATATGCGTGTCTGTGCTTACAGCTGATTGTGTACCAGTTCTTTTGTATGCCCCGGACAAGGAGGTTGTAGCCTCAGTTCATGCGGGATGGCGTGGAACGGTCAAAGGAATAGTGAGAAATACTATTTATGTTATGGCTGAGAAATATGGAGTTGATGCTTCAAATATAGTTGCAGCAATTGGACCTTCCATAAGTTTGCAGTCTTTTGAGGTAGGAGATGAGGTACTTGCTGCTTTTGCCGATTCCGGTTTGTGGACTGAATCGGAGATGAAAGAAATATCAATCCGTAATGAAATTACAGGTAAGGCTCACATTGATTTGTGGAAAGCCAACAGTTTGCAGATGTTGCATTATGGTGTAAGAGCAGAAAATATTGAAGTGTCGGGGATTTGTACTTATACTGATAATCAGAATTTCTTCTCTGCCCGACGGTTGGGAATAAACAGTGGCAGAATAATGTCCGGTATATTTATAAAAGACAGATGATTAGGGGCGATTTGATGGAATTGTCAATTATGTATATTGTAAAGACCTTATTCATTTGTTTCCTGTACTTGAGAAATTAAAATTAACAAACATATATGATAGGAATAGAATTGTCTGCGGAAATCACGGATGTTTGTCCGGATTTGAATGTATTGGCTGTTTACTGCAAAATAGCAGAGAATACACCATCGGATGAAAATTTGTGGAAAGAAATTGCAGTTGAAGAAGATGCATTGCGAACTTCCCTGAAAGTTGAAGATATAAATAAGTTTGCGCCTATTTATGCTACACGTCAGGCGTATAAGAAACTTGGTAAGGATCCTAATCGCTATCGTCCGTCAGCTGAAGCTTTGCGCCGCAGGGTTCTGAAAGGGATGTCGCTTTACAGGATTGATACACTTGTGGATTTGATAAATCTTGTGTCATTGAAAACTGGCTATTCCATCGGAGGTTTTGATTCTGGCAAGATAAAAGGTGATCTTATTCTAGGTGTAGGTAAGGAAGGTGAAGTTTATCATGGAATCGGACGTGGAGAACTCAATATTGCAGGTTTGCCAGTGTATCGTGATTCAGTTGGTGGCATCGGAACTCCGACAAGTGATGAAGAACGTACTAAAATCGGTATGGAAACAAAGTCTCTTCTTATGATTATAAACGGATATTCAGGAAGAGAAGGTTTGTTTGAAGCTGGAAAATATTCGTTGGATTTGCTTCGCCGTTATTTGAATATTTCGGAAATAGAGGTGAATTTAATAACAAAAGAGGGTAAAACTGAATGTAAAGTTGATAACTTCTAAGGCTTTGAGTCAAAAATAATAATAAAAACTTTTGGAATATTATAATAATATGTACATTTGCCGGACACAAATGTAATAAAATAAAATGATTGAATTAATTGGAACAAATGCCGGACTAGTGTGGAATGCCTTGAATACCGGTGGAAAAATGACTCTTAAAGCAGTGAAAAAAGCTACAAAGATCAGAGCTGAAAAAGATATGTATGCTGCACTTGGCTGGTTGGCTAAAGAGGGTAAACTGTCTTTTGAAGAATTGAATGGAGAAACTTATGTTTCGTTGATTGGTTAACGAAATATTGAAGAATTTTAGGAAAGAGGCTGTTCATTATTTTATTGGACGGCCTTTTGTGTTTTATGTAATTTTGTGGTAATATTTTTAACAGAACCTTGGAAATTTAAATACTAAATTCTATTTTTGTATAGATTTTATTATGATATGACCGAAGAGGGAAAAAAGTTATTGTCAATTTTCGATGTCAGAATCCAGGATTTGATAGACTTGTGCGAGGCAAGGAAATCAAGGATTGCTGAGTTGGAATCATTGTTGGCGCAGAAGGAGGAAGAACTCCAGACGGCTTTGCAGACCATTCGGGACTTAAATATAAAATGTGACAATCTTCTGACTGCCAGGATTGTTTCCGTAAATGAAACTGAAGTCCGAAACGCAAAGATGAGATTGTCGAAAATGGTGCGGGAAATAGATAAGTGCATCGCACTCTTAAATGAATAATAGAGCGATGGATGATAATTTTCTTATAAATATAGAAATAGCAGGCAAGCATTATCCTCTGAATATCAAGCGAGATGAAGAAGAGAAGATTCGTGCTGCTGCTGTACAGATAAACAGTATGTTGTTTCAGTATCGCCAACATTTCGGTGGAAGTGATTCTGTTGACACAAAGGATTTACTGGCTATGGTTGCATTGCATCTTTCATATCGTAATTTGCGTATTGAAGAAGCTAATGATGCAGCTCCTTTCATTGAGAAAATATCTCAGGTGAGCGAGATGTTGAGCCAATATGTAAAGGAACAATAGGATTATTTATTTAGAAATATGATACTTTCCGCACTGCTTCGCATGTTTATCATGCAGTTGTAGTGCTTTTTTTATATATAAATATAATGAATTTAAATTATTAGTTAAATGGGAATGTATATAATCATATCTATTGTAACTTTCTTCATAGGAGGATTGCTTACATGGTTTGTTTTGCGTGTCCTGCTAAAATCGAAGTTTGAGTCTATACTTCGTGAGGCGGAAAAGGAGGCCGAAGTAATGAAGAAAAATAAATTACTTGAGGTCAAAGAGAAGTTTTTACACCTTAAAGCTGATTTGGAAAAACAGGTATCTCAAAGAAATGCAAAGATTCAGTCTATTGAGACTAAACTGAAGCAGAAAGAGCTTACAATAAATCAGCGTCAGGAAGAACTTCAGAGAAAGAATTCTGAGGTTGATGCAGTAAAAGAAAATTTGGCAACCCAGCTTGATTTGGTAGAAAAGAAAAAGGCTGAACTTGACAAATTGCATCAGAAAGAAATTGAACATCTTGAAACTTTGTCAGGTCTGTCTGCCGAAGAAGCAAAAGAACGTCTTGTTGAATCTCTTAAGGATGAGGCTAAGACTCAGGCAGCTTCTTTCATTAATGATATCGTTGAAGAAGCTAAGATGACAGCAAACAAAGAGGCTAAGAAAATAGTTATACAGTCTATTCAGAGAGTGGCAACAGAAACAGCTATTGAAAACTCTATAACTGTGTTCCACATCGAATCAGACGAAATTAAAGGACGTATTATCGGTCGCGAAGGTCGAAACATCCGTGCTTTGGAAGCTGCAACTGGTATTGAAATTGTAGTTGATGACACTCCTGAAGCAATTGTTCTTTCCGGCTTTGACCCTGTGAGACGTGAAGTTGCCCGCTTGGCTCTTCATCAGCTTGTTCAGGATGGCCGAATTCATCCGGCTCGTATCGAAGAAGTCGTAAATAAAGTACGTAAGCAGGTTGAAGAAGAAATCGTTGAAACAGGAAAGCGTACAGTAATCGACCTTGGTGTACATGGATTGCATCCTGAATTAATCCGATTGATTGGTAAGATGAAATATCGTTCTTCTTATGGTCAGAACTTGTTGCAACATGCTCGTGAAACAGCAAATCTTTGTGCTGTGATGGCTTCTGAGCTTGGATTGAATCCTAAGAAAGCAAAACGTGCCGGATTGTTGCATGATATTGGTAAAGTTCCAGATGATGAACCTGAATTGCCACACGCAATTTTAGGCTCTAAGCTTTGTGAAAAATACAAGGAAAAACCGGATATCTGCAATGCAGTTGGTGCTCACCACGATGAAATAGAAATGCAGACACTTCTTGCTCCGATTGTTCAGGTTTGTGATGCTATCTCTGGTGCTCGTCCTGGTGCTCGCCGTGAAATCGTTGAAGCATATATCAAGCGTTTGAATGACCTTGAGCAATTGGCTTCTTCTTATCCTGGTGTTGTCAAGACTTATGCTATTCAGGCTGGTCGTGAATTGCGAGTTATCGTAGGTGCAGACAAGATTAGTGATAAGGATACAGAAAACTTGTCAAACGAAATTGCTAAGAGAATTCAGGATGAGATGACTTATCCGGGTCAGGTTAAAATCACAGTAATTCGTGAAACAAGAGCTGTAAGTTTTGCAAAATAAAATAGCTTGACAGACATGTTTGTCTGGACAATGTGATTCAGAATTAATATAAAAACCGAAAGATGGTGTTGTAAATGTCGGATATTTCCGAAACACCTTCTTTCGGTTTTTCTTTTGTCAGAAAATATTCAGATATTTATCGGCTATTCTGTAAAGTTCCAATGTGTTGAATGTAATCATACATAATGTAATCAGAAGCATTGTTATGTCGATAGCGCGATAAATTCTTACCGGGACCTTTTTATATATCCAGCCTATATACATAGGGATAAGAAATAGCCAATGGCTGCCATAAGCCGGAGCGTTTTTCATATCAATCCCCAGAATGAGATGAATAATTATATCTATGGAAAAATAAGCAGACAGAAACCATACATAAGGATTCCGAATGTTCAGAAATATAGATATAATGCAAAGCACTAGTAGTAATATCGGAATTGCATATTGCCAACCCATCAGATATTTTGTTGGTCTGAGTTCTTTTTCTCCGTCAGCCCATTGAGGAATCAGAGGTGTTGACATAAATGTATTCGAGATAAAACCGTTCATTATGATATTTTTCTGTTCATCATCTGATTTCTTTTTTAAGAAGTTTGTAGAACTTTCATAATAATCTGTCTTTTTCTTTGATTCGGAAAATGCCTTTTTTGCAGAATAGATTCCAAATAAAAGGGTGGAGCATATAAGCAGAGGTAGAATACTTGAAAGCAAGGTCTTAAGTTTTTCTTTCATATTCCCTGAGAAAACAGAATGAATCATTAATGGCTTCAGCATATTTGTCAGATTTATTCCTCCAAGGATAAACGAAAACACAGCAGTTGTGTAGCTGTTGAATCGACCTCTGTTCATATATTCCGTTGATAGAACAAGAAGTGAAAGTATCAGGAAAAAGAACGAGAAAGGAAATGTTCCTATGGTGAATGAAAGAACAATTGTCGTAAAACATGCAGCTGCGTTCAGAGTCAACAAAAAAGCTCTTTTCCCAGGCAAGGCTACTATTCTTTTCAGATATCTGTAAATGCATACAAGTCCGCTACTGACAAAGAAATTCATCACAGCAATGCCTAGTGCCGCACGAATATTTATTCCCCAGAAATGTTCAACGGTTGCAGTTATACTCCATTTTATGAAATGGAAAAAGTTGAACAACGGATTTAGAGGATTAAAGTCACCGCCATCAGAATAAAACTGATATATGTTATCATAACCAAGATAAGTTCCACTTCCGGATTTAATATCTGTCAGTATATTGGAATGCTCGATAATGAATTTTCCTAAGAGACAATAAACAGAAAAGAATATTATGAAGATAATAGGTTCCGCGGCTTCGATAGGAAAAACGCTCCGTTTCACTGAGCGCCACCAGGCACGCAGGAAACGGAACGGTAAAGTAGAATAATATATAAATGTCATTTCATCAATAATTGTTTTTGCTCAATCCATTCGTTGGCTTTTTGCAAAGTCTCTGGCTTTCCGACATCCAGCAAACTTAAATTTTCCAATGGATAAGACATTATTTTTGTTCTTGCACATATGGACAGATAGAAGTTTATTATCGGGAATTTTCCGGTCCATTCGTCCATCCACTTGAATATCTCAGGTGAAATAACATGTATTCCGCTGAATGCATACTCAGTGTATTGTTCCGGATCAAAATAAGGATAATAAGATTTCACTTCGCCTGTTTCTCTGTTGCGCCATCCGCAAAGCTGGTTCTCTTTGTTGAAAAGCAGATAGCGGGATGTTTTACGCTTGCTTACCAATAAAGTTGCAAGACTTTTAGGTGTGGCAAGGTGATGATTATATAGCATTTTAAGATCTACATCCGACAGAATATCAACATTGTGTACAAGGAACGGCTCGTCTCCTGACAGAAACTGTTCTGCTTTCTTTATACCGCCACCAGTGTCGAGCAAATAGTCTCTTTCATCAGAAATATGAATATCAACACCGAAATTCTGGTTTGCTTCCAGAAAATCAATAATCTGTTGTCCTAAATGATGTATGTTTATAACAATCTGGTCGAATCCTGATTCTTTCAATTTCAGTATAACATGTTCAAGCATGGGTTTTCCTCCGACCGGAATCAAGGCCTTGGGCGTATTGTCTGTAAGAGGTTTTAGCCGGCTGCCCAGTCCGGCTGCAAATATCAGTGCTTTCATAGAGTTGGATTAAAGATTTGTTCAATATTTTGTTCCCTGTGTACTAAATGTACTTTTACGCCAAACTTACTGTTGAGGTGTTCTGCAAGATGTTGGGCAGAATAGACTGAACGATGCTGTCCACCTGTGCATCCGAAACACACCATAAGATTTGTGAAACCTCGGTCCAGATATCTTTTTACAGAAGCATCTACCAAGGTATATACATGTTCCAGAAAGTCTGTTATTTCACCGTCTGCTTCAAGGAAGCTTATAACAGGTTCATCTAGCCCGGTGAAGTGATTGTATCTCTCATATTTTCCAGGGTTATTTATTGCTCGGCAGTCAAAGACGAACCCTCCACCGTTTCCTGTCTGGTCGTTAGGAATACCTTTTTTGTAGGCAAAACTCATGACTTTTACTTCCAGGCGGCGTTTTTGTGCATCGTCTGTGAATTGTTTCAGTTCTGTTAATTCACGTAAAACAGAACATAAATACGGGTATTCCGGATAATCATTGCGCAAAAGTTCCCTTAGATTCTCTATTGCATAAGGAACACTTTGTATGAAGTGAGGCTTTTTTTCAAAATATCCACGGAAACCGTATGCACCAAGAACTTGCAAAATCCTGAACAGAACAAAATGTTGAAGCTGACTTCTGAAATATGCTTCATCTACTGGCATATACTGACGGAGAGCTTCGATGTATTCTTCGAGTAGTTCGTTTCTTAAATCCTCTGGATATTTAGCTTTAGCCTGCCAAAGAAAAGATGCTACATCATAATATACGGGACCTTTTCTTCCGCCCTGGAAATCAATTAACCATGGCTCATTGTCGCGAACCATTACGTTTCGAGACTGGAAGTCACGATACATAAATGTTGCTGATGAATTGCGTAACAAAACATCCGCCATTTTCTGAAAATCATCTTCCAGACGGTCTTCCTGAAATTCAAGTCCGGTAGCTTTAAGAAAACAATATTTGAAATAATTTAAATCCCAAAGAATAGAACGGCTATTGAATTCCGGTTGAGGATAACAATTGCTGAAATCCATACCGTCGGCACCTACAAATTGAATTTTAGGTAATAATCTTATGGTTTTGTGTAGCAGGATTTTCTCTGTTTCATCAAACACACTGCTTTTACGTCCTTTTTCTATGGCATCAAACAGGAGAGTGTCTCCTAAATCTTCTTGTAAGTAGAAAGCCTTGTCGTTGCTGGTACAATATATTTCCGGAACAGGCAAGCCTTTTTTGCGGAAATGTTCTGCCATATACAGGAAAGCTTCGTTTTCTTTGACAGAAGTTCCACTAACACCAACAATATTTTGTTTTCCACTCAAACGGAAATATCTTCTGTTTGAGCCGGAAGATGGTAATTCTACTATGTCTTCTGCTTCACTTCCTGTATAGGATTTGTATAAATCTTTCAATATGTCTGCGACCATATATATTATTATTGTTTTTTTTAGTGTTGCTAATATACAAAAAGAGTTTTGTTTTTTATACTAATCGAACCTTAAAGATTTGTTCGGAAAAAACACTGTAGTGTTTCTCGTAAAACATAATCATGTTTTGTTTGAAAGATAACGAGCTTTTTTTGCTTATATAGCTTTGGAATTTACATTCGGATGTATCTTAGATTATATACGGAAGAAAACCTGATTACTCCCGAAAGAAAATGTTGCTACATACGGATGCATTTTCTGTTTTTTTCTAAATTTGTACAAACTCTAAATCAGGATTATTATGGATAAAATGGTAGCTATAGCACAATTTACGTATCCGGCGGATGCGCAAATATTGATTTCACTTTTGAAATCAGAAGGGATAGATTGCTATTTGCGTAATGAACTGACTGCTCGCCTCCTTTATGGTTATGCAGATGTGGGAGGCGTTTATCTGGAAACAATACTTCGGTAAATTTTTACCGAAAAATTAAAAGTTAAACAATAGAACCAGTAAAAGCTGGTTCGAAAACACTAAAGAGGTCATTGAAGTGTTGTCAAGACGAATGGTTAAGCATGAAGAAATGTGCTGAAAAAAAGTGTGCTAGCTTGCTGACAATAAGGGTAAAAAGTATTGCATAATTCGTTAGTTTTTAGTAAATTAGAAGTTCCCTAACTCTTCTGATTATGACTAAAGAAACACTCCTTATGCAATACCAATCTGAGTGCCTGTCGGCTCTCAAATCAGTCGTGAATATACAAAAACCTTTTGAAAAAACGTTCATGGACACCATGAAATTATTCATGGCTATCCCAGATCGTATAAACTTCCTCCAATTGGGCAGATATGGCTGTTTCTCAGAACAGACTTATCGTAACCTTTTTGAGCATGAAACTTTCGACTGGTTTGCGTTCAACGGCTCTATCATCAGCAAGCATCTCACAGGCAAAAGAAAAGCCATCGCCATCGATCCTTCCTATATCCCCAAATCAGGAAAGAAGACACCTTGGATAGGTTACTTCTGGTCTGGTTGTGCAGGAGAGTACAAGCGTGGACTGGAAATCATGGGCATCGGTGTCATTGACATCGACAACCATGAATGCATGACTTTAGGTTCCATTCAGACACCGGATTGCAAGACCTTGGATAATATGGACAAGAACCTCGTTGACTGGTACAGCAGCTATCTTATCAGTAGAAAAGACAAGATACAGAGCATATCAAGAACGGTGGTTGCAGACGCATTCTTTTCCAAGGAAACTTTCATAACGCCTATGTGCGAGAACGATTTCCATGTCATCAGCCGCTTTCGGAATGATGTAATCCTGTACTATCCGACATTGGAAAAGAAAACAGGGAAACGAGGTCATCCCAAGTGGTTTGACGGAAGAATCGACTTTGCCAATCTGGATCTGACCAGGTGCAAGGAATACGAGGTGAACAAGGGAAAACTATACGGATTGAGGGTATATGCAAAAGCTCTCAAAAGGTATGTTTCCTTAGCCATCTGGTATCCGATGGACGGGAGGACAGACAAGTGGCAGCTTTACTTCTCTACAGACGATTCCATGGATGGACGCGAGGTTCTGGATTATTACAGAACCAGATTCCAGCTGGAGTTTTGCTTTAGAGATGGAAAGCAGCATGCAGGAATCACCAACAGTCAGTCAACCGACTTCAGGAAGTTGGATTTTCACTTCAATGCGTCGCTTGCAGCTATCAACTTGGCCAAAGCGGCATGTAAGAGACTCGGAATAACCTATTCCATATCATCCTGCAAGTCTTTCATACACAATGCTTATATGCTTGAACGATTTATTTGCGTGTTTGGGATTAGCCCAGACACGCAAGTTATTGACAAACTTTTCAAAGAACTCATTTTATTTACCGCCAGAGCCGCTTAGGCTTGGCTATTTTTTAACGAACTATTGTGGAAATTCTTGAAAAAGATTTGCCTGAAGCATTACGTATAATGAAAAATGGAGGTTATGAGTTGCCGTCAGGAAATGTCGGTTGGGCATCAGATTTGAAGAAGTTTATGGACAAATTGCCATTGTTCAAGGGGCAAAAGCTTGAAAAGCAGTTGTTGGGATGGATTATAGTATTAGCTTTATTGTTGGCTGTGGTTTTTTATACAGTGGCATTCTTCATATATGAATAAATGGAGTTTTTGCGAATGTCCTATTTACAATATTGAGTATTGTTTATATTCTGTGTTGAGTTAAATAAGTTGACAAAGAAATATTAGTTTTTGATATTATCTTTGTCAACTTGTCACATTATAAATAGACTAGTAAATATGAATCGTAAATAATAAAAACAAATTGATATAAAATATGGCGCGAAGAAAAATTTCTAACAGTCAGGCTGTGTGTCTGACTTTATTATGGGGATTTCTATGCTATTTCCTCATATCAAACACTGAGACAATAACTTTTGATGTTGTATTTGCTATTGTAGCTTCAGCAATAATAGTATTTGTCCCCATCTATAAGAATATGCGAAGAAAAGATAATGTTTGACAATTTGTAAATTATTACCTTGGAATATTACTAAATGATATATTTTTCTGATTTTTTCTTTCAAGTATTTGCATATTTCGATTTTCTGCTTACCTTTGCGATGTCGGAGCTGTGAAAGGCTATGGCAAAATGAATAGGTATTTTAAATAATAAACAAGTACTACTCTTAAATCGGCATAAGCTGACCAAATTTTGAGGCTGGTTTGAGATTAAAAAAGAAAAAACGAAAATGAAGGCAATTGAAGTATTAGACAATTTGAAAAGAAGATTTCCGAATGAACCGGAATATCATCAGGCAGTATCTGAAGTGCTAGGAACAATTGAAGAAGTTTACAACGAACATTCTGAGTTTGAAAAATCAAATTTGATTGAAAGACTTTGTATTCCTGATAGAATTTTCTCTTTCCGTGTGACATGGATGGACGATAAAGGTCAGATTCAGACAAATATGGGATACAGAATCCAGCATAATAATGCAATTGGCCCGTATAAAGGTGGTATTCGTTTCCACTCTTCAGTAAATCAGTCTATTTTGAAATTCTTGGCTTTTGAGCAGACTTTCAAGAACTCATTGACAACTTTGCCAATGGGTGGTGGTAAAGGTGGTTCTGATTTCAGCCCTCGTGGAAAGTCTAATGCTGAAATTATGAGATTCTGCCAGGCATTCGTTCTTGAATTGTGGAGACATATTGGTCCTGATACAGATGTTCCTGCAGGTGATATAGGTGTTGGTGGCCGTGAAGTTGCTTATATGTATGGTATGTATAAGAAACTTGCACGCGAGAACACTGGAACATTCACTGGAAAAGGTATCGAATTCGGAGGTTCTCTTATACGTCCTGAAGCAACTGGTTATGGAAATGTTTATTTCTTGTTACAGATGCTTAAGACTAGAAATATTGATATCAAAGGTAAAGTTGTTACAGTTTCAGGTTCAGGAAATGTTGCTCAATATACAGTTGAAAAACTTATCAGCCTTGGAGCTAAAGTTGTGACAATGTCAGATTCTGATGGTTATATCTATGACCCGGATGGTATCGACCGTGAAAAATTGGATTATATCATGGAATTGAAGAATCTGTATCGTGGTCGAATTAGAGAATATGCAGAACATTATGGCGTGAAGTATGTTCAGGGTGCTCGTCCTTGGGGTGAAAAATGTGATATAGCTATGCCAAGTGCTACTCAGAACGAATTGAATGGCGACGATGCTAAGACTTTGTTGGCTAACGGCTGTTTTGCAGTGTCTGAAGGTGCTAACATGCCATCAACTCCTGAAGCTATTGATGCATTCCTTGAAGCTAAGATACTTTATGCTCCGGGTAAGGCAGCAAATGCCGGTGGCGTTTCTGTTTCTGGTTTGGAAATGACTCAGAATGCTCAGAAATTGAGCTGGAGCAGCGAAGAAGTTGACGAAAAATTGCAGAGCATTATGAAAAACATCCATGAACAGTGCGTAAAATATGGTAAACAACCTGATGGTTACGTAAACTATGTTAAGGGTGCTAATGTTGCTGGATTTATGAAAGTTGCTAAAGCAATGATGGCGCAAGGTATATTATAATCTAATTGATGTTTATAATAAGTTATGTAATATTGAGCTTTTAATAAAAGTCTTTATATTATAAAATATATAAATTAAAGGGTTAAGATGTTCTGTATGAGGAATAATCTTAACCCTTTTTGTTTTTGAAACTATGAATTGTGATCGGGTTGGTATGTGTGTATGAATATAAAAAGAAAACTGACAGTCTGAAAATGTAAAAAAAATGAATATCTTTGCAAAAAAAGAAATATAACTGACTCTAATGATTATGGACAATACAAAAACTATGCCAGATTATCTTTTCGAAAGCAGTTGGGAAGTATGTAATAAAGTTGGAGGAATTTATACAGTACTTTCAACAAAAGCTCATACACTACAACAAACATTTAAGGATAAAGTTGTATTTATCGGCCCTGATGTATGGAAAGACACAGAAGCTTCAGATTTTAAAGAAGATAAAAAGCTATTTGCTGATTGGAAGAAGCACGCTGAGCAGAATGACAATTTGAAAATAAAGGTTGGTAGATGGACTGTTCCAGGTGAACCTCCAGTCATTCTTGTTGATTTCAAACAATTTTTCCCTGAAAAAGATATCCTATTCTTTTCTATGTGGCAGGATTTCCATGTCGATTCAATGCATGCTTATGGTGATTACGATGAATCCTGTATTTTTGCATATGCCGTAGGAAAGGTCATAGAAAGTTTTTATAATTATTACCACTTGGAAAATAAGAATGTGGTAGCTCTTTTCAATGAGTGGATGCTTTCTATGGGAGCTTTATATATACGTAAGAATATTCCTGCTATTGCAACATTATTTACAACTCATGCTACATCCATAGGACGTTCCATCGCTGGTAACAACAAAGCCTTGTATGCTTATATGGAAGGTTATAATGGCGACCAGATGGCATTTGAGCTTAATATGGAAGCAAAACATTCTGTGGAAAAACAGGCAGCTCATAATGTGGACTGCTTTACTACTGTAAGCGATATCACGGCTGTTGAGTGTAAGCAGTTGTTGGATAAAGCTCCTGATATTGTTACTCCTAATGGTTTTGAACCGAACTTTGTTCCAGAAGGAAAGCTTTACGAACAAAAAAGACAAGCTGCCAGAAAATGTTTGATTAATGTGGCAGAGAAACTTTTGGGAACTAAAATAGATTCTGATGCATTGCTTATTTCTACCAGTGGAAGATATGAATACCGCAATAAAGGTATTGATGTGTTTATTGAAGCAATGAACAGAACCAGAACTTCCGGTCAGTTGCAGAGAGAAGTTGTTGCGTTTATCATGGTTCCGGCATGGGTTAAAGATGTACGTGCTGATTTGAAAGAAGTTGTTGAAAAAGATATAAAGACAACAGAACCAATGCAAATGCCTTTCTGCACTCATTGGCTGCATCATATGAATGAAGACCGAGTTTTGAATTACATACAGTATGCCGGTTTTACAAACCAGCCTAATGAAAAACTTAAAATAATATTCGTTCCGTGTTATCAGGACGGTAAAGATGGTATTTTCAATAAGCCATATTATGATTTGCTTATTGGTATGGATGCTACTGTTTACCCTTCTTATTATGAACCTTGGGGATATACACCACTTGAGAGTGTAGCATTTGGAATACCAACGATTACAACAAATCTTGCCGGATTTGGAATGTGGGCGAAACAGCATGTTTCAGGTAATAATATAAAGGAAGGAGTTGTTGTTGTTAATCGTACAGACTTCAATTACTTTGAGGTTGCTGATGCTATTAAGCATTCAATTTTGGAATTGGCTGCTGAGGAAAACAAGGTTACATTGAATAAGATAAAAACTAATTGTTTTGAATTAGCGAAAAAGGCTGAATGGACTAAATTCATCAAATATTATGATGAAGCATTCCGCATTGCATTGGAAAAAGCCAAGAAAAGAAATAGTTAAGCAAATTTATCGACAAAAAATCGTACCTTTGCAGCGGAAAAATTAATGGCAAGTTAATTATAATGTAGAATTTACTTTAAACTTCATAATATGAAAATCAAAGCGAATAACGCAAACGAACCAATTTGGAAGGAAGTTTATTCTCAGTCAAAACTTCCTAAACAGTTAGAGCCATTAAAAGAAATGGCGACAAATCTTTGGTGGGTATGGAATCACGAAGGAGCCAAATTGTTTGGCAAAATTGATCCAGCATTATGGAAATCAACAGAAGGAAATCCTGTACAGTTGTTGCAGAATCTTTCTTATGGTCGTGTTGAGGAAATTATTTCTGATAAAGAATTGATGGCAGAAGTCAACAGTGTATATGCTGACTTCAAAAACTATATGAGTGTTAAGCCAGATGTAACAAAACCATCTGTAGCTTATTTCAGTATGGAATATGGTCTTACAAATGTATTGAAGATCTATTCTGGTGGTTTAGGTGTTTTGGCAGGTGACTATTTGAAAGAAGCCAGCGATAGCAATATTGATTTGTGTGCTGTAGGTTTCTTGTATCGTTATGGCTATTTCACTCAGACATTGTCAATGGACGGTCAGCAGATTGCAAACTACGAAGCTCAGAACTTCGGCTTTTTGCCTTTGACTCAGGTTTTGCAGTCTAATGGTGAACCATTTGTTCTTGAAGTTCCTTATCCTGGTCGTGTAGTATATGCGTATGTATGGAAAGTGATGGTAGGTCGTGTTCCATTGTATTTGATGGATACTGACATTCCTCAGAATAGCGAATGGGATCGTTCAATCACTCACCAGCTTTACGGTGGTGACTGGGAAAACCGTATGAAGCAGGAATATCTGTTGGGTATTGGTGGTATCTTGTTGCTTAACAAACTTGGAATCAAGAAACAGGTTTATCACTGTAATGAAGGACATGCAGCATTGATCAATGCTCAGCGTTTGGTTGATTATATCCAGAATGACGGTCTTTCATTCAATGAAGCTCTTGAAGTAGTTCGTGCTTCTTCATTGTATACAGTTCATACTCCTGTTCCTGCAGGTCATGACTATTTTGATGAAGGTTTGTTCGGCAGATATATGGGTGAATTCCCTGGTAAATTAGGCATCAGTTGGCAGGAATTCATTGACATGGGACGTGAAAATCCAGGTACAAATGAAAAGTTCTGTATGAGTACATTTGCTTTGAACACTTGTCAGGAAGCAAATGGTGTGAGCTGGTTGCACGGTAAAGTTTCTCAGAAAATGTTTGCTCCTATCTGGAAAGGATATTTCCCTGATGAATTGCATGTAGGCTATGTTACAAATGGTGTTCATATGCCAACATGGGCTTCAACAGAATGGAAGAAATTCTTCAAGGAAAGATTTGCTAAAGATTTCTTCCAGCATCAATCAGAAGCTAAATATTGGGAAGCTATTCAGTCTGTTTCTGATGAAGAAATATGGAATCTTCGCCAAACATTGAAGAATAAACTTATTTCATATATCAAGAATGAATATAAAACAACTTGGTTGAAAAATCAGGGTGATCCAGCTAAGGTTGTTTCAATCTTGGAAAAGATTAATCCTAATGCATTGATGATTGGTTTCGGTCGTCGTTTTGCTACTTATAAACGTGCACACCTGTTGTTTACAGACTTGGATCGTTTGGCTAAGATTGTCAACAACGAGCAGTTCCCAATCCAGTTTGTATTTACAGGAAAAGCTCACCCGGCTGACGGTGGTGGACAGGGCTTGATCAAACATATTATTGAGATTTCTCGTCGTCCTGAATTCCAGGGTAAGATTATCTTCTTGGAAAACTACGATATGCGTTTGGCTCGTCACTTGATTGCTGGTGTTGATGTTTGGTTGAACACTCCTACAAGACCATTGGAAGCATCTGGTACTTCTGGTGAAAAAGCAGAAATGAACGGTGTATTGAACTTCTCTGTACTTGATGGTTGGTGGTATGAAGGTTATCGTGAAGGTGCTGGTTGGGCTTTGACTGACAAGCGTACTTACGAAAACCAGCAGTATCAGGATCAGTTGGACGCTGCTACAATTTATCAGATGTTGGAAACAGAAATTATCCCAACATATTACGCTCGTAACAGTAAGGGCTATTCTCCTGAATGGATTCAGTATATCAAGAATTCTATGTCACAGATTGCATACGACTATACAATGAAACGTATGCTTGATGATTATATCGACCGTTTCTATAACAAATTGGCTACACGTTCAGCTGTATTGACTGAAAATAATTTTGCTAAGGCAAAATCAATTGCAGCATGGAAAGAAGAGGTAGCTTCTCACTGGGATAGCTTCCAGGTTGAATCATTTACAGCTGATGACAACTTTGTAGCAAATGGTCCTGTTGTAGGAACTGAAGCTAAGTTTAATCTTGTAATTGACCGTCATGAATTGCAGGGTATGCTTGGCGTTGAAATGGTTGTTACTAAGGAAGACATGGAAAAACATATTCCAGTAATTGTCCTTAAAGAAGAATTCAAACTTATGAAAGAAGAAGGTTCAAAATTATTCTTCGAATTGAAAGTAACTCCAACAGAAGCAGGAACACAACGCATAGGTTTCCGTGTATTCCCAAAGAATGCAGAATTGCCTCATAGAATGGACTTCGCTTATATTCGTTGGATTCAGTTATAATTTGAATACCATATAGAATATTAATTCTTATAACAGATAAAGCTGCATGCCGAAGTGAGTAATCTCATTTTGACATGCAGCTTTTTTTGTGATAATATTTGATATTATAGGGGATGACTTTTACACTGGCAATTCCTGTAAAATATATACGGAAGTAGTTAGATTTACGTCCGTATTTATTTCATTTTACGTTCGTATATATTCTATTTTACATCCGTATATATTTTTAAGTACATATCATTATAGGAATAACAATGAATTTACATATATTAACATAGACTTAATTTGTTGTTATTGTGTATCTTATGTGTTTGTATGAAAAAATATTGTCAAAACCCCTTGCAGAATAAAAAATAATATCTACTTTTGCACTCGGGTAAGTCCTACACGGCAAGCTCCCTCGGAATCCCCCAGGACTTGACCGTAGCAAGGGTACTTGGTTGTAGCGGCGCGATGTAGCAAGCTTGCCCACCTGCCTCTTTAGCTCAGTTGGCCAGAGCACGTGATTTGTAATCTCGGGGTCGTTGGTTCGAATCCGACAAGAGGCTCAAAAAAGCGGAAACTCAAATCTGAGTTTCCGCTTTTTTTTATTCCCCGGCTTCCCTTCATAATGTATAATGAGTATTGTTTCAATGCTGATTAAGCTGATATCTCTTCTTGATTAATTGACGAATAAAAACTAATTTTGCCATAAGAAAAAGGAGTGTGTCTTTGGCATATTCTTTGTGTTGTAAAATTTAATTGAGGAATAAAAATGCACAATTGGTTTGAATGTAAAGTGTCTTATGAAAAGATGCTTGAAAACGGAATGCAGAAAAAAGTTACAGAACCTTATTTGGTAGATGCTTTGTCTTTTACAGAAGCAGAAAGCCGTATCATAGAGGAAATACGTCCGTTTATCACGGGTGAATTCACTATCACTGATATTAAGCGTGCTCGTATATCAGAGTTGTTCTTTAATGAGAATGGAGACCGTTTCTATAAAATAAAGGTATATTTTATCACACTTGACGAAAAAAGCGGTGCTGAGAAAAAAACAGCTGCACAGATGCTGGCTCAGGCTTGCACTTTGAAGGAAGCAATTTCTGTTCTTGAAGACGGAATGAAGGGAACTCTTTCAGATTATGTCATAGCTTCTGTTGCTGAAACTGCCTTGATGGATGTTTTCCCATTCGGTGCAAGCAAAATTCCTTCTGAACCTAAAAGTGGTGAAGAACTCATTGCTGAACAGAAAAAATTAGCAGAAGAAAAAGCTCAGAAAGCATAATAATATTTTTAAGGAGAAAATGAAATGAGTGTATCTCAAAATATAAGACAAATAAAGGCGTCGCTTCCAAAGGAAGTGACGCTTGTCGCTGTGTCGAAATTTCATCCAATTGAGGCTATTGATGAAGCTTATAAAGCCGGACAAAGAGTGTTTGGTGAAAGTCGTGCACAGGAGCTTGTCATGAAAGAGAAACTCCTGCGATATGCAGATATAGAGTGGCATTTTATTGGAACTTTGCAAACCAATAAAGTTAAAGAAATCGCTCCTTTCATCCATACTATACAGAGTATAGATTCGCTCAAACTCTTGCGTGAGGTGGAGAAACAGGCGAAGAAAAACAACAGAAAAATCCGCGTGTTGCTCGAAATTCATGTGGCTGAAGAAGATTCGAAGCATGGGTTTAATCCGGATGAATGCCGCCAGATGCTTGATGAAAACCTCGGCGAATTTGAAAACGTGGTGTTTTCCGGTGTAATGGGTATGGCTACTTTCACTGATGATGAGTCAAAAATCCGCAAAGAGTTTAAAGAACTTCATTCTCTATTTACTGAATTCAAGGAAAAATATTTTGCAGATAATTCTGAGTTCAAGACAATTTCGATGGGAATGAGCCATGATTATCATATTGCTGTCGAAGAGGGTAGCACTATGGTGCGTATAGGTACAGATATTTTCGGCGAAAGAGAATATTGAATTATAAAATAAATGCTTACTTTTGTGTAGAGCATAAAACTATACAGACATGATAGATTTAAAAACTGAATATGCAGGGCTTACTCTTCGTAACCCTATCATTATTAGTAGCTCCGGTTTAACTCTAAGTCCGGAACGAAACAAAGAATATGAAAAAGCCGGTGCAGGCGCCATCGTTCTCAAATCATTGTTTGAAGAACAGATTGAAATGCAGAGCGACCAGCTCTCTCAACATTCTGATTATCCTGAAGCTGAAGATTATATCAGGACTTATGCCAGAATGAACCAGGTTAACAATTATCTGGACATTATCAAGAAATCAAAAGAACTGTGTTCTATTCCTATTATTGCAAGTATCAACTGTTATAAGGCTGATTCATGGATTGATTTTGCAAAGCAGATTGAACTTGCAGGTGCTGATGCCTTGGAATTAAATGTATTCTTCCTGGAAACAGATATGGAAGGAAGTTGCGACGGCGGAATTCAATCTTTATATGTGAATATTCTTCGTAAAGTTAAAGAGACTGTTTCTATTCCAATTATAATAAAGTTGGGAAAATATATTGAGAATATTCCTGCATTGGTAAATGTTCTGAAAGCTAATGGTGCTGCCGGTGTTGTTTTGTTTAACAGATTCTATCAGCCGGATATAGATATAAATTCTATGCAGCTTGTTTCAGGACAGGTGTTCAGCAATCATTCTGATTTGAGTGATACAATACGTTGGACAGCTATTACAAGCGGAAAAGTAAAAGGTATAAGTATTGCTTCATCAACAGGTATTCATGATTGGGAAGATGTTATTAAATGTCTGTTGGCTGGTGCTTCTGCTGTTCAGATGTGTAGTGCAATTTATACTCATGGAACTGAAATCATATCTCAAGTTCTGACTTGCGTGGAAGAATGGATGGGACAGGCTCACTTCAAATCATTGCCTGAGTTTGTAGGAAAATTGAGTTATTCAAACATTGATAATCCTGCAATGTATGAAAGAGTTCAGTTTATGAAGTATTTTGCTAATAGAGACTGAAAATACTTTTAATTTAAAAATATAAATGGAATCATAAAACTAAGCTTTATCGCTTATTTATGATTCCATTTTTTTCTGTTCGTGCGTTAGAGAGCCTAAAAGAAAAGGAGCAGAGCTGATAGTCGTGATTCGAATCACGACTATCAGCTCTGCTCCTTATTATATAGGATTAAATGTATTTTACCAGATATTTACTCTCTTTTCCGGTGCAAGATACATAGGATCGCCTTCTTTAATATTGAATGCTTCATAGAAGCTGTCAATGTTTTTCAAAGCAGCATTTACACGCCATTTTCCAAGAGAGTGAGGGTCAATCTTAGTCATTCTTACAATTTCCTCAGGACGGATATTCATTCCCCACAATGTTGCATATCCAAGATAGAATCTCTGCTCGTGTGTGAAACCTTCGATAGGAGCAGGAGTTTCTTTACCTTTAAGGCTGTTCATATAAGCCTGATGAGCAATAAGCAAACCGCCCTGGTCTGCGATGTTTTCACCGAGAGTGAAACGTCCGTTTGCATGAACTGTGTCAACAACAATTATATCGTCATACTGTTTTACCAAAACTTCAGCACGTTCAACAAACAGTTTCGCATCTTCCTCTGTCCACCAGTCTGAAAGGTTTCCGTCCTTATCATAATTTCTTCCCTGGTCGTCGAATCCGTGAGTCATTTCGTGACCGATTACCACACCGATAGCACCATAGTTCACAGCATCATCTGCTTCAGGATTGAAGAATGGAGGCTGAAGAATTGCTGCCGGAAAACAGATTTCATTTGTATTAGGGCTGTAATATGCGTTTACAGTCTGTGGAGTCATATGCCAACGAGATTTGTCAACCGGTTTGTTTACTTCAGACAAATTGAAATCGAATTCGAAAGTATTAGCACGGCAAATATTTGCCCAATATGAGTCATCTTTGATTTCCAAAGAAGAATAATCTCTCCATTTATCAGGATATCCGATTTTTACAGTGAATGAAGCCAGTTTTTCCTGAGCCTTCATCTTTGTTGAATCGCCCATCCATTCCAAAGCATTTATTCTTTCGCCCAAAGCTGTCTGAAGATTGTTTACTAATGTAATCATCTTCTCTTTTGATGAAGCAGGGAAATATTTCTTTACATACATTTCACCAACAGCTTCGCCCAATGTTCCGTTTACAGAATTGATAGCTCTTTTCCATCTTGGTTGCTGTTCCTGGCGGCCTGACATCACTTTGCCATAGAATTCAAAGTTTGCATCCACAAAATTGTCGCTCAGATAAGGAGCAGCAGCATCCATAAGGTTGAATGCAAGATAGTATTTCTGATCGTCAAGAGAAGCATTGCTCAGGAATTTGTCCAATGCCTTGTAGTAATCAATCTGCTTAACGTCGATTTCCTTCAGGTCAGCAACGCCTAAAGCTTCGAAATAAACATCCCAATCGAAAGCCTTGTTCTGCTTTTTAAGTTCTTCAACAGAAATTTTATTGTAATTTTTCTGAGAATCTCTCAAGTCCTCTCTGCTGTATGAGGCTTCAGCGATTCCTGTTTCGATTTTCATTACAGAATTTACAGCGGCTTCAGCCTGTTCCGGACTTGAACCAATAGCTGTAAACAAATGGTTGATATAAGTATGATAAGCATCTCTGATGCTCTTCATGTTGTCATCGTTCTGCAAATAATAGTCTTTATCACCCATTCCAAGGCCTGCTTGATAAAGCATTGCAATGTTCTGTGAGCTGTTTTTATCGTCAGCACTTACGAAGAATGCGAAATAAGGAGCCATACCTTGTCTTTGCATTGTAGCAATCATTTTTGCAACTTCTGCTTTTGAGGCAAGGTGCATAATATCGTTCAACTGCTCTTTGATTGGTTCATATCCAAGTTCGTTTGATTTAACGCTGTCAAGAGCAAGAGAATACATCGTTGCTATTTTTTGAGAAACACTTCCTGCTTCCTGAGGCTGAGAGCTCAGTTCTTCAATCAATATACGAAGCTGTTCTTGATTCTCATCCATAAGCTGGTTGAAAGTTCCGTATCTTGAATATTCCGGTTTCAATGGATTATTTTTCATCCATCCTCCGCAGGCATATTGATAAAAGTCTGTGCCGGGAGCAACTGTTGTGTCTAGATTTGCTGGGTCTATTGCCAGATTCTTAACTGCTTCTGTTTTGGGAGCAGAAGTACAACTTGCCATAGCAACCATTCCGGCTGCCAAGATTGGCAATAATAGATTTCTTGTTTTTTTCATCTTTTTCTTTTGCCTAAAAAACTGCGCACAAAAGTAATAAAAAAACAAAAGCCAAAGGCAATATTATTCATAACAAATACTTACATTTGTCTCAGTTTATAAATAAAACATTAAAATATATAGTGATGAAACCTACATTGTTTGTTTTGGCTGCCGGTATGGGTAGCCGTTATGGTGGTCTTAAGCAGTTAGATGGACTCGGACCTAATGGTGAAACTATTATGGACTATTCAATATTTGATGCAATCCGCGGTGGTTTTGGCAAAATTGTGTTCGTAATCCGTAAATCTTTCGAGCAGGATTTCCGTGAAAAGATTATTTCTAAATATGAAAATCATATTCCTGTAGAAGTTGTATTCCAGGATTTGAATAATCTGCCTGAAGGATTCACTTGTCCTGAAGGTCGTGAAAAGCCTTGGGGAACAAATCATGCTGTTCTGATGGGTAAGGATGTTATCAAAGAACCTTTTGCAGTTATCAATGCTGATGATTTCTATGGTCGTGACAGCTTTGCTGTGCTGGGAAAATGGCTTTCTGAAGTTGCTGGCAAACAGAACGAATATTGCATGGTTGGTTATCGCGTAGGAAATACTTTGAGTGAAAGTGGTTCTGTGGCTCGTGGTGTTTGCGAAACTAATGCTGACGGATATTTGACAGGCGTTGTTGAACGTACAGCAATTGAAAGAATCGACGGCGACATTCAGTTTGTTGACGAAAACGGTCAGAAGGTTGTATTGGAAGAAAACACTCCTGTTTCAATGAATATGTGGGGATTCACTCCAGATTATTTCAAATATTCAGAAGATTACTTCGTAGATTTCCTTAAGGCAAATATCAGCAACTTGAAGTGCGAATATTTCATTCCATTGATGGTTAATGAGCTTATTACAAAAGGCAAGGCTACAGTAAAAGTTCTTGACACAACTTCAAAATGGTTTGGCGTAACTTATGCAGCTGACCGTCAGGGCGTGGTTGACAAAATCCAGGCTTTGGTTGATGCCGGTGAATATCCTTCAAAACTTTTCTGATAAAGATAATTTACTGACAGATATGAAAAAGACAGTGCTCCAAACGGAACACTGTCTTTTTTCTTTATTATATAAATGATTAATCAAAAGACCATTTGATTGCCAATGTCGGTATTGCATAAAATCCGTTTCTGAAACTGAAATTATTGCTTAATTCCACTTCTGTACCGACACTTAATTTAAACTTGTCATTTACTTTCGGCAATTTGTTCAGATTAAGCCAGAATTGAGGTTCTGAAAGGAAAATGAAATCGCCGTGAGGATTGTTTCCTTTTTCTCTCCAGAAATCAGCAAAGCCGCTGAACGTACATACTCCGTTTTTCCCGAAGTGCAGATACCAAGTTCCGGTAAGCTGGAAATTGTTTGGAGATTCAAGCTTCTGAATATACTTGTACATGGCTGAAAGAGAGAATCCTTTGGTGAAAGAGCTGTTATTATATGTATATGTCAAACCACCAAGATATGCATTCTGGAATGAAGCCATGTTGTTCAATCCACCGTTATATTCTACATGGATTGAAAATGGTGGCTGCCAGAATTTAAGCTCTCTAGCGATTTCCCAGTATGCAGAAGCGATACCTTTGCTTGTATAATCCATATCCACGAAGAAATATGTGCTTCCCCATGAATCAGGTTTGAACATTTCAACTGTAGTTGTAACGACTGGGCGGTCTTTAAGGTCGTTATTGTAAAGAGCGCTTCCCAAATCATAATGAAGTTGGATGTTCTGGGCATTAAGTCCAATAAAAGAAGTCAATAGAAATAATAAAATGAAGATTCTTTTCATACAGTTAATTTATAGAAATTTGAGGTCGCAAAGTTAAGATATTTTTATATGATTTTAGGTAAAGAATATGAGAATTTGAGCTGATATGTTTCCACAAAATGAATATAGATATTCTATTTATAGGCTTAAATGTGTAAAATGCTGTATTATAATTAATTATATTTTCATCGTATTTCTATGTACTGAAAAACTTTTTTCATAATATATGAAACAAAATTTTCACAATATATGAAAAAAGATTTTCATAATATATGGAAAAAGTTTTTCACATATTATGGAATATGTGAATCATTAGCATAAAGTTTGAAACAGTTTGTCGGATAGTTTCTTTTATTATCAGATTATGGGAAGAGAGAGACAGTGTTAGACAAACAATAAAAGGCAGTGCGATTGAGTCGCACTGCCTCTAATTTATCTCTCGTCCCTCTGTTGCCAAGTGTGGAACACTCTATCCAAGTAACAGCAAGTTTTATTGAAATAGGCAGAAAAATGAATCTCAGATAACCGCGGGGTCACGCCGAAGCGACAACCAGGGAATTCGAGAATATAAAAGTTATGTCAATAATTTATGATAGAAGGGTTAGTTAGCTTCGTGCTGATTGTTCTGTCTTGAACCATAAACACGGGCAGCTCCCATACCTACAGCTAAAATGCCAAGAACTGACATCAAGATAGTTTTCATTGAACTACTTTCAAAATCACTTGTTCCGGCTAACACCAAGATGATGCATGAAACCATCATCACTGCATCTGCTAAATCTTTATTTACTTTCATGATACTATTTGTTTTTATATTGTTTGTTATTTGTTAGTTATTAATCTCTTCTGATTCAACTTCGTTGCTTAGGCTTTTCATAATTCCATATATACCGCCACCTAAAGTCAATAATACAATAAGTAATTTGATATAATCATTTGGAATTATAGAACTACATGCCAAAACGCATCCAACGATAGTTACGAATATTGAAAACCAAATTGTCATTTTTTTATTTTTAGTTGCCATATGTATTATAATTTTAGAATTAGAGGGGTTTGTAATCTTGCAAGTTCCCGGTTTAAATCAATTAGAAAACTTACAGGTTACTAAACTCTTCTGTTTTAGTTATGATTAGACAATATTATTCTTTGGGATACAAAAACATATACCATGGTTTGTATCCATCAGAAAAAAATTAGAGTAATAAAAATATCAGGAAAGGAATATATGCTTGGTGTATATAAGTTAGTGAAAGGCATATATATCCTCGAGAGAAGCTTAGATGATTAGATAAAAGCCACTCTTTGCAGAATAGAATACGGATTAGTCTAAATGATTAGTTTACGCATGGCAAATACGTGGTGAGCCATACTGCAGAATAGGGAAGAGCAGGTAACAGAACGTACGAATGCACTCTGTTCCTGTGTCTTTGATAAATTTGTAAGATTTTTTACTCTCAAATATTGTATTAAACGATAAGTCGATGTGTCAAGAACGCGAAGTGAAGTTGCGTTACTGCTTATTTGAAAAGCTCTGCGTGGAGTGAGAAGATTATTGCTTTTCAAATCATTACTTAGTATACTTATCTGGTGCTGCATATCAGAAGAACTGTCCTCTTGTGTAATAGTTTCTGTATTACATAAGAAAACATCCTCTTTATTTTGCAATGCTTTCTCTGGAGAAAACAAAAATAAAGCGAACAGCAGACCGAATATGTATAATATTTGTTTCACGCAGCAAATATATAAGGTTTTTTGAAAACAAAGGGTATTATCTGTGTTTTTTGTTCCTATTTTTGCAAAAAAAAATGTAATGAGATTTATTAGTTCTGTTTCTCTTTGGCTCAAAGCAGCGAGGCCAAAGACTTTGCCGGCTTCATTAAGCCCAGTGTTGTTGGGATGTGCATTGGCATATAGGGATAATGGTGGAATGCTGTTGCTTGTTCCGGCAGTTTTATGTTTTCTGGTTGCATTGTTTGCTCAGATTGCGAGTAATTTTGCCAATGATTATTTTGATTTTAAGAAAGGAGCAGACGGTGCGGACCGTCTGGGGCCGGAAAGGGCAGTGGCTCAAGGCTGGATAAAACCTAAGGATATGTTGAAGGCGACGGTTATCACATTGGTTTTGGCTTGTCTTTTCGGTTGTATGCTTATTCCTTATGGCGGATGGGAGCTTGTTCCTGTAGGTTTGGCAATAGCAGTTTGTGTGTTGGCATATTCCACAGGTCCTTATCCTTTAGCTTATAATGGTCTTGGTGATGTTTGCGTGTTATTGTTCTATGGAATTGTTCCGGTTTGTTTCACTTACTATGTTCAATGTTTGCACTTCAGTTTGCTGTCATTATTGTTATCTATAGCTTTAGGAGTTTTGTCTGTCAATATTCTGATTGTTAACAATTATAGAGATTATTATCAGGATAAGGCAGTTGGCAAGAGAACTTCAATTGTGATATTTGGCCGGACATTTGGGAAATATATTTATCTATTGAATGGAATAATTGCTGTAGCGCTAATATTTCCATTGTTGTTGAATGCTTCGATTATTTTCATCTTGCTTTTCTCTGCTTTTTTTGTCCTTTTCGTAAAGTCGTGGATTGATTTATCTCGATTAGAGGGAAGAGCTTTGAACAAGGTTTTAGGTGATACAGCTCGCAATGAGTTTGTTTTTGCGTTAATATTATCATTGTTCCTTATATTTGGAATCTGAAGTTTTGTAACTATGTTTTTAAAAAAAGGTCGTTATGTTTTTTATGATACATAACGACCTTTTTTATGAATTATAGCTTTCTTATAATGTGTTTCCAAATTGTAGTGGAATATCAATTACTTATTGATGCATTGTTCAATATATTCCATAATTTCAGTTTCATCGTCCGGATTGAACCATTTGATTTCATTATCGCGTTTGAACCATGTCATTTGTTTTCTGGCGTAAACCCTGCTATTGCGTTTTATTTTTTCAATAGCGAAATCCAAAGTCCATTCACCATCAAAATAATTGAACAATTCTTTAAATCCTACCGTATTGAGAGAATTCAGATGTTTCAAAGGATATACTTTCTTTGCTTCTTCAAGTAAACCTTCTTCCATCATAGAATCAACTCTAAGATTAATTCTATCGCATAATTCTTCTCTGTCACGTTTCAGACCAATCTGGATTATTTTGAAATCTCTTTCTTTGCGGCTTTTGGTTCTGAATGAAGAATAAGGCATTCCTGTTTGCCTGCAAATTTCAACGGCATGAACCACTCTTTTGTAATTGTTCCTGTCCACTTCTTCGTAATGGATGGGGTCACAGCGTTTCAATTCCTCAAGAATAGGAGCAAGGCCTTTTTCCTCATAATCTTTCCATACCTGCTGGCGTATGTCTGCTCTTACCGTTGGGATATCATCGATGCCCTTTGTTACGGCGTCGATATACATCATGGAACCTCCGGTCATAACAACTGCTGGAATAGTTTTGTGCAAATCACCTAATAGACTTATTACATCTTCTTCGAATTGGCTGGCACTATAGTAATCATTCAAATCCAATGTCCCAACCATATAGTGTTTTACACGCTTCATCTGTTCAGCCGTTGGTGCAGCAGTTCCAATAGGAATGTCCTTGTACAACTGTCTGGAGTCGGCAGAAATAATCGGAGAACCAAGTTTTTCTGCTATACGAAGGCTCAACTCTGTTTTTCCTACGCCAGTAGGACCTAAGATTATTATCAGATATTTATCCATTAATAACGGTCGTCATCATATGGATTACTCATGGCGCTGTCTCCAAATCCTTCAAAACTATCTTTGTCAAGTTCGTCGATATCATATTCAGAGTCGCCATAGAAATCTTCTCCCAAATCTGTAGAAGATGAAGCTGCAAGTTTTGTGTCGAAATCATCGAAAGACATTAACTGCACTGGAGGAACACCTTTAGATTTTGTACATACAGCTTTGTCCAAATCTTTATTTGTTATGATTTCACGCAGCTCCATAAAGAATGCACGTTCTGTCATATAATCAAAAACGTACAATAGCTTTTGATGTTCATCTTGGAGAAGTTCATCAAGGTGAGTATCTTCCATTGTATAATTATCTACATCAGAAGAAGTATCCATTTCCATTAGTGTGATTTCTGTAGTTTTACTCCAGTCATCTTCACAAATGAAGAATGATGTCATCTGGTCTTTTGTATAACCTACTGAATCTAGTATTGCATTGTGCAAATCCAGGAATGTTGCTTCAGAATCTATTTGGATTTCTCTTTTGAAGTCTTCAACTTCGTCTGATAAAAGTAAGAATCTATATACCATAATTAATGTTTTTTTGATGCTCCAAAAATAGTAAAAATAATTTATTTATACGAATATGGAGTTAAAAGGTGAGGGGTGAATGTTTCTTTTTCGTCTGGCTGTAATATAGTTTATATTATAAAAAAAAGAGACGCTTTGATGTAGATTTTACATGCATCAAAGCGTCTCTTATAAGAAAATAATTATGGTTATAATTCGTCAATAGAACCTCTTACGATACCTCTTTTGGAAGATTTAATGAAATTAAGAATCAAATCTCTTTCTTCACTTGGTTCATATTCAGTTTCAATTGCTTTTAAAGCATCTGAATTATTAAGACCTCTTGTATAGAGTGTTCTGTATATATCCTGAATCAGATATACCTGCTGGTTTGTAAATCCTCTTCGTCTCAGACCTACAATATTGATTCCACAATAAACAATAGGATCACGACCAATCAAAGTGTATGGAGGTATATCTTTTCCTATTCTTGAACCTCCTTGAATCATAACATGTTTGGAAATCCTTGAGAATTGATGGACCAATGAACCTCCACTTACTATGGCAAAATCATCTATTTCAACTTCTCCAGCAATTTGGGATGCATTGCCAATTATTATGTTATCTTTCAATACACAATCATGGGCAATATGAGAATAAGCCATTATAAGACAATTCTTTCCAACTATAGTTGTTCCTTTAGAAGCTGTACCTAGGTTTACAGTAACACATTCACGTAATGTTGTATTATCTCCGATAACAGCAGTGGTTACTTCACCTTTGAATTTTAAATCCTGTGGAATACCAGCAACTACAGCTCCTGGGAAAATTTTACAATTATTTCCGATACGAGCTCCGTCTAAAATTACTGCATGAGAGAATATATGACAATTGTCACCAATAACAACATCTTTTTCAATCACTGCAAACGGATCAATTGTTACATTTTCTCCGATTTTTGCTTCCGGATGTATAACAGCTAATGGAGAATGACTCATATTTATATTCTAATTTAGTTATTTATTCTTGATAATTTGTGCCATGAATTCAGCTTCACTGACAAGTTTGTCTCCTACGAAGACATAGCCTTTCATTGTGGAAATTCCTCGTCTGATAGGAGCTAACAATTCTAGTCGAAGGATAAGAGTATCACCAGGAACGACTTTCTGTCTGAATTTAACACCGTCAATCTTCATGAAATAGGTAGAATAACGTTCTGGTTCGTCAACAGAATTCAATACAAGCAGACCTCCAGTTTGTGCCATTGCTTCAACCTGAAGTACACCAGGCATCACTGGCTCTTGTGGGAAATGTCCTTGGAAAAATGGTTCGTCGTTTGTTATATTCTTTACACCAACTATATGGTTCTCTCCAATTTCTATAATCTTATCAACTAGCAAGAACGGATATCTGTGAGGCAAAAGTTCACGGATACGGTTTATATCCATAATAGGAGTTGCATTAGGATTATATACCGGAGCCTGAACATCATTAAGTTTAATGTCTTTCCTGATAAGACGAGCCATTTTATTGTTGATACCATGACCTGGATGCATTGCAATTACACGTCCTTTGATAGCTTTTCCAGTAAGTGCTAAGTCTCCTATTATATCAAGCAATTTGTGACGTGCCGGTTCATTTTCAAAAACAAGAGGTTTATTATTTATATATCCAAGTTCTTGAACATTCTTATGAGGCTGGCACATCATGTCAGCAAGTTTATCAAGAGATTCCTGAGATGTCTTTTGGTCGTAAATGACAATAGCATTATCCAAGTCTCCACCCTTGATAAGATTGTTCTGCAATAACATTTCAATTTCACGTACGAAAACAAATGTTCTTGATGAAGCTATTTCATCCGCAAAATCAGATATGTTATCTAAAGTAGCAAATTGGTTTGACAATACAGGAGAGTCATAGGAAATAAGAACGTTTACGCTGAATTTGTCATCAGGAAGAATTGTAATGACAGAACCAGATTCTTCATCCTTGACTTCTATTTTATTCTTTACAATATAGAAATCTTTGGCTGCATTCTGTTCTTTAAGACCTACAGCTTTAATGTTTTCAACATAGAATTTAGAACTACCGTCCAATATAGGGAATTCAGGAGCATTAACTTCTATAAGACAGTTATCTATACCCATAGCATATAAAGCTGCCATCGCATGTTCTATAGTACTTACTTGTACATTACCTTTTGATAGAACAGTACCTCGTTGAGTGTTTACAACATTTTCAGCAATGGCATCAATCACTGGTTCGCCTTCCAAATCCGAACGTTTGATTTTGTATCCGTGGTTTTCTGGAGCAGGATTAAATGTAATTGTTATTTCTAATCCTGTATGTAAACCTTTACCTTGCAAGGTAAAACTTGCAGCAAGCGTATTTTGTTTCTGCATAATTCGCCTTTATTTATTTAATTCTTTTTTTAGTTCTTCAATCTCACGTTGTAATTGTCCTATAGTCCTATACATTTCAGGCAAACGACCAAAGATCGCACTTGAACGCATGAAGTTTTTTGCAGGTATTGCTGGAGCTCCTAAGACCGTCGTTGCTTCTTTTATATCACTGATAACACCTGATTGAGCCCCAAAGTTCACATGGTCGGCAATCTTTATATGCCCAGCTAGCCCAACTTGACCTCCGAACATACAGTGTTTTCCAATTTTGACAGAGCCTGCGATACCAACTTGTGCAGCCATCACTGTATTTTCTCCAACTTCAACATTGTGCGCAATCTGTACAAGATTATCTAACTTAACTCCGCGTCTTAAAATGGTTGAATCCATAACAGCTCGGTCTATAGTTGTATTTGCTCCGATTTCAACATCATCTTCAATTACAACATTTCCTAATTGTGGAATTTTCTTGTATGTCTCACCCTCAGGAGCGAAACCAAAACCGTCCGAACCGACAACAGAACCAGCATGTAGAATACAGTTACATCCCACAACGCAACCTTCATATATAGTTACGTGAGGATATAAAACAGTGTTGTCACCAATAATAACATTATCTCCTACATAAGCATATGGATAAATTCTACAGTTTTTTCCAACTTTAGCATTATTACCAATATATGCAAAAGCACCAATGTAAGCATTTTCGTCAACGGATGCTGATTTAGCAATAAATGCAGTTGAATCAATACCGTTTTCTTTCTTTTTACTCTGTTCAACCATATTAAGCAACATAGCTAAAGATGCATAAGCATTATCCACTCTTATCAATGTTGCTGGAACTATGCCTGAAGGGGTAAAATCATTATTAACTAATACAATACTAGCTTTAGTATTGTATATATAATGCTCATATTTAGGATTTGCAAGGAATGTCAAAGTTCCTATTTTACCTTCTTCTATTTTTGAGAAATTGCTTACTTTTACATCTGGATCACCTTCTACTGTCCCATTCAGGAAGGCTGCAATTTGTTGGGCTGAAAACTCCATTACTATTCAAATATTATTACACTATGATTTACTATAAAAATATTTTTATTAATACGAGTAAACTAGTGTTATTCTTTAATGAATTATTTTGTTAAATTAATCCTCTTTCTTTCAGATAGCCAGCCATTTCTGTTTGTACTTGTTTAGCTGCTTCGCGTGATGCAGCTGCAAAATTCTCAGTTTTGTCTACATATATTATAGCTCTTGAAGAGTTTACTAGTAGTCCGCACTGATCATTCATTCCATATTTAGCTACTTCAGCAAGGCTTCCTCCTTGTGCGCCTACACCAGGAACAAGTAGGAAATGATTTGGAGCATGTTTACGGATATCAAGGAACATGCTTCCTTGTGTTGCTCCTACTACGTACATCATCTGTTCGTCACTAGCCCATTCCTGAGATTTCTTAAGAACCTTTTCAAACAAACGTTCTCCGTTTGCATCTTCAGTAAGTTGGAAATCATGTGAGCCTTTATTTGATGTAAGGGCTAATAGAATTACCCAAGCTTCCGGATATATTAGGAATGGTTTTACGCTGTCTTCTCCCATGTAAGGGGCAACAGTAACAGCATCAACCTTGATGTGATCAAAAAATGAACGTGCATACATTTCTGATGTATTTCCAATATCACCACGTTTTGCATCAGCAATTATAAACTGATCAGGATAGTTATCTCTTAAATATTTTACTGTTTTCTCGAAAGACATCATACCCTGAACTCCCATGCTTTCATAAAAAGCCAAGTTTGGTTTATATGCAACACAGAAATCTGCAGTAGCATCAATTATTGCTTTGTTGAAAGCAAATATAGGATCTTCCTCGTTTAAAAGGTGCTGAGGAATTTTTTTTATGTCTGTATCAAGACCTACACAAAGAAAAGACTGCTTTTTCTTGATATTTTCAAATAACTGTTGCTTGTTCATATGCTTTGATTTTTTTGAGCTGATATGTATTTGTTGGTTAATTGTATGATACAATATTAATATCCAATTAACCAACAAAATTTTTACAACTCTGATTCTTTTAATCTTTCTGCGTTTTCGGCAACTATAAGTTGGTCGATACAACCTTGTATATCTCCATCCATAAATGCCTATAAATTGTATATTGTGTAATTTATTCTATGATCGGTGATACGTCCTTGAGGATAATTGTATGTACGTATTTTAGCCGAACGGTCACCTGTAGAAACCATTGTCTTGCGTTTACTTGCTATGTCATCAAGATATTTCTGATGTTCCTTATCATAGATGAACGAACGCAGACGGGTCAAAGCTCTTTCTTTGTTCTTTGGCTGGTCTCTGGTTTCTGTACATTCAATAAGAATTTCCTCACTGACACCAGTTATAGGATTTTTCCATATGTAACGCAAACGGACACCAGATTCAACCTTATTTACGTTCTGTCCACCTGCGCCTCCTGAACGGAAAGTATCCCATTTAATTTCACCTTCATTAATCTCAACGTCAAACTCATCAGCTTCGGGAAGAACTGCTACTGTAGCAGCAGAGGTGTGTACACGTCCCTGCGTTTCAGTTGCGGGTACACGT
The DNA here is from genome assembly GCF_056640935.1 of Parabacteroides sp. KHUB-01. Taxonomy (NCBI): domain Bacteria; kingdom Pseudomonadati; phylum Bacteroidota; class Bacteroidia; order Bacteroidales; family Tannerellaceae; genus Parabacteroides; species Parabacteroides sp. KHUB-01. The sequence continues at coordinate 3,419,722 of NZ_CM153256.1, forward strand.
TGAACTCTATGAACACCAGATTCATATTTCATAGTTCCGTATACTTTTTCTCCACTCACTGTGAATATAATTTCTTTATAACCTCCGGCAGAACCTTCATTGAAGCTGGATACAGAAATTTTCCAGCCTTTTGCCTCGCAATATTTTACATACATTCTGTATAAATCACCGGCAAAAATAGCAGCTTCATCACCTCCTGTACCTCCTCTGATTTCTACAATGGCATTTTTATCATCTTCAGGATCAGCGGGCACAAGTAACAGTTTGATTTCTTCTTCCAGTTCCGGAATCCTAGCACTACATGTTTCTAGCTCTTCCCTGGCAAGTTCTCTCATTTCCTGATCTTGCTCAGTGTCCAAAATGCTACGGGCTTCGTTTATACCGTTGAGAGTGTTTACATACTCTTCTCTGGTCTTAACGATTTTCTCCAAATCCTTGTATTCTTTATTCAGCTTAACGAAACGTTTCATATCAGCAATTACCGAAGGGTCTGTTATCAAAGTTGATACCTCTTCGAATCTTGAAACCAAACCGTCAAGTCTGTTTAATAATGAATTGTTCTCTGCCATTCTTGGATAAAAAGAAATATTAGTATTTGAATTCTCCGAATTCTGATTTAATTATCAATTCTTTCTTGTTACTTTCTTCAATATGACCAATAATCTGAGCGTCGATACCGAAAGATTTGCTTATAGCGATTACTTCTTCAGCATATTCAGCAGAAAGGTATACTTCCAAACGATGACCCATATTGAATACTTTATACATTTCTGACCAGTCAGTATTACTTTGTTCCTTTATTGTGCGGAACAATGGAGGAACAGGGAATAGGTTGTCTTTTACTACTCTGCAGTTGTCTCCAACAAAATGAAGAACTTTAGTTTGAGCACCGCCTGAACAGTGAACCATTCCATGAATATTTGGACGTAAAGCATCCAAAAGTTTTTTTACTACTGGAGCATATGTACGAGTTGGAGATAGAACTAATTTTCCAGCATTAAGAGGAGAACCTTCTACTTCGTCTGTTAATTTAAGATTGCCTGAATAAACCAAATCTTCAGGAACAGCAGCATCATAACTTTCTGGATATTTTTCTGCCAGATATTTTGCGAAAACATCATGGCGAGCGCTGGTAAGTCCGTTACTTCCCATACCGCCGTTATATTCTTTTTCGTATGTTGCTTGTCCAAAAGATGCAAGTCCGACAATTACATCACCCGGACGAATGTTTGCATTGTTGATTACATCTGCACGTTTCATACGACATGTCACTGTACTGTCAACAATAATTGTGCGAACGAGGTCGCCAACGTCTGCAGTTTCACCTCCTGTAGCGTATACACCAACACCCATCTCTCTGAGTTCTGCAAGAAGTTCATCAGTTCCGTTTATAATAGCAGATATAACCTCTCCAGGAACTAACAGTTTATTACGTCCAATAGTTGATGAAACTAGGATATTATCAACTGCACCAACGCACAGTAAATCGTCGATGTTCATAATCAGAGCATCCTGCGCTATTCCTTTCCATACAGAAAGATCTCCTGTTTCTTTCCAATACATATATGCTAATGAAGATTTTGTTCCAGCTCCATCAGCATGCATAATATTACAATACTCAGGGTCACCACCCAAAATATCAGGGATGATTTTACAGAATGCTTTTGGGAAAATACCCTTATCGATGTTCTTTATTGCATTATGAACATCTTCTTTTGATGCGGATACACCGCGCAGATTATAACGTTGATCGCTCATTTTTATAGTATTTGAACCGCAAAGATATTATAATTATTCAAGTTTTACAATAATTGTCGTAATGATTTAGACTGTAAGATTTTAAAACCAAATCGTTATTTTTGAAATTATCTTAGTCTTAAAACATCTCCATCATTAGGAACATAATCATAGTCTTTTTTGTTCAATTTATACAGACTTTTTACCTGGATTCCATATTTCTGAGAGATGCTGTACATTGATTCTCCTGCTTCAACCACATGATCATAATATGGCTTGTCGGCTTTTTTCTTCTTTTTCTCCAGATATATGATGTCTCCTTCCTGAAGAGGAAAATCATCTGGCACTTCATTGTATTTTCTCAAATGTCTTGCTTTGAAGCCTGTATCATGTGCTATTCGTTCAAAATTGTCATTTTCTTTAGCATAAACATAAAGCAGTCCGTGTGTTTTATATACAGTTCTTCTGATTATCGGTGTTGCTTCTGCTTCTTTTTCTTTTTCTCTTCGGCTTTTCTTTGAAGTATCGAATTTATATAATTCGTAATCCTCAATTACCTTTATCAGTTTATTTGCATATGAACGATCTGTTGCATACCCACATTTTTGTAATCCTTTTGCCCATCCTTTATAGTTTGTTATATTCAAGCGGAACAAACTTGAATATCTCGGACGGCAAAGGAATTTCGAATGGTCTTCGTATGAATCTTCTACTTTTTTATATTTTCTGAAACATTCTCCTCTTAGGTCATCATCATGATAAACCCTTTTCCCTTTCCAGTCGCTATGACATTTTATTCCGAAATGATTGTTTGATTTTAGTGCAAGTTTACTTCTACCTGCACCTGATTCAAGAAGACCTTGTGCCAAAGTTATACTGGCAGGAATTTTATATCTGTGCTGTTGCTCTATTGCAAGTTCTTTATACTGATTGATATATTTCTGATAAGAGGAAAGTTTTCTTTGGCTATCAGCTGTAATATTTTGTGAAACCAAAAGAAAAAAAATAATAATAGGGATGTGTTTAAATATCTTCATATTGAATAAAACCAAATCATTTTATGCAAAGATAATTTGATTATTTAATACTCAAAAAAGTAAAAGGTGAAATTTGAACTTTTTGTCTTTTGGACAATATACATTAATTTTGACAAAAGAAAATTATTGCAGAAAATGAGATTAATATTTGTTTTATTCTTATCGTTAACATTATCAGTTACTTTACAAGCTAATTCATCAGAAACTTATAGTTCAATCGTATCAGAGATACAGAAGAAAGTACAATGTTATGATGCAACTGTAGGTGTTGCTGTTATTATAAATGGGAAAGATACTATAACTGTAAATAATGATATTAGGTATCCGATGATGAGTGTTTTTAAATTTCATCAGGCTTTGGCTGTATGTGATTATTTACAGAAAAATCATATAAGTTGTGATTCTGTTATTCATGTATCTAAGTATGAGCTGAAACAGAATACTTATAGTCCTTTGCGGGATGAAAATCCTGAGGGTAATATAGATATTGCATTATCAAAATTACTTTCTTATACTTTGGTTTTTAGTGATAATAATGCATGTGATATATTATTTGATAGAATACTTAATGTTAAAAATACAGATTCTTATATACGTTCGTTGGGAATAAATGACTTTGCTATTGAAATGACAGAGGATTATATGCATATTAATTTGGATAATTGTTATAAAAATTGGTCTACACCTTTGTCTGCCGCTGTCTTGCTGGAAAAGTTTATTTCAGGTTATACAATTACAGGAGAATATAGATCCTTTATTGAGAATACAATGATGGAATGTTCAACCGGACGTTCTAGATTGCTAAAACCTTTGGAAAATAAAAATCTACGAATTGGACATAAAACAGGAACAGGTGATAAAAATAGGAAAGGAGAGTTTATAGGAATAAATGATATTGGTTTTGTGTATTTGCCGGACGGAGGCAGATATGTAATATCAGTTTTTGTAAAAGATTCTTCGGAATCATATGATACAACGGAAAATATAATAGCTGAAATTTCGTCAATAGTATATAATTCTATAATAAAATACAACAAAATCAATATTCATACTGTTTATTAACAGTAACTGAGTTTTATAGATTTTCTTTTTATAGGATCTATAAACAAAAATCTATTATTGGAAATGAAAAAAGAAATTTTGTTATTATCACTGTCTGCTTTGATGCTTGTATCATGTAAATCAGTAGAAAACTCATACTGCGAGGAAGACTTATTAGGAGAATGGCATGAAATAATGCCTGTAAATAAAGATATCACTCAAGGTTTTGTTCTTGACAAAGATGGAAATGCAGTTTCTGTTGGTATGGCTACATTAAAGTATAGTGGTTGGCAATTATTGAAAGAAAAAGACGGTGGTTCAGATATAGTTCTTATTGGAAAAAGTATAGGAAATGGTCAGACAATTCAGTTTTCTGATACATTAAAAGTTATATCCATTAATAATGATACTCTTACTTTGGGAAAAGGAGATATGTACAGAATACAATATGTCAAATCTCAGAATGAAAGCAAATTGATAGGTGGAGATGATTCTGCTATGGGTTATACATATTCCAAGCTTCTAGATAAGAAAATAAGGATTTTTGAAGAAGGGCAAAAGATGCTCTCAGCACAAGATTCTTTGTCGTCATATGTTGCATATTTTGTTTTCTTGCAGGATTCGTCTAAAGTAGAGTTGTTCATGCCAGAAGAATCTGTAATTCTAGAGAGACGAAATAGACCTGATGGTACATCAGTTTGGAATATTGAAGATGATGATACATATATGCTGGAACATTGTAATAATGAATGGCTGATAACTAGAAGAGGAAAAGTCCTTTATTCATCAACCGGATTTGAAAATATTCTAAAAGCTGAATTTGTAAACGACAATGGTCAGTCTTTATCTACATCGTTTTTTACTCACGCAGGAATTGCGCAAATTAAATATCAAGGAACAGATTATATACTTTATCAATATCCGACAGCTTCTGGTTATGGATATAAGAATTCTTTCGCAGATATCAGGGGAAAAGGAAGGAATATGACATTGACTCTTTCCGGGAATAATGAACCTATACAATTTGTGGAGAAATGATACTGATAAGAAGATAACAAAACAGGTTCTGAGTTTGTATATTTTGACTCAGAACCTGTTTTGTTATAATCCATTTTTATTGGAATACTTATGATACATGTTTTTCACTGCTTTTCGCAGAAAGCTTTTCCAAAACATAAACCAGGATAAAACCGAACAGCATAAGTCCGATTGCCATCAAAACCTGATGGTCTGAATTAGCCATATCTGGAATAATATTTGATTCAATCAAAGGCTTAACTTTGCCATGACTGTCTGTATAAGTTTCGAGCACTTGTTTCCATGGCCAAACTTTGTTGAGTGAACCTATCATAAAACCTGCCAAAGCTGCGATAGTTACATTATGAAATTTCTTAAGTGCATATGATAAAACTCTTGAAAACATTGTAATACCTATTCCTGCTCCACAAATAAACACTAGCATTACAATAATATTCAAGCTTTTCACAGCATCCATGATATAGAAGTATTTTCCCATAAGAACAAGAATGAAACTACCAGATATACCAGGAAGAATCATTGCACATATAGCTACAGCTCCACATAGAAAAATAAATGGTAGATTTGTAGGGGTTTCTGCTGGCGTTGCTACAGTTACATAATATGCAATGGCTATGCCAGCTATACAACTGATAATAGTTTTTACATCCCATTTACTTATCGTTTTTGCAACAAACCATGATGAAGCAAGAACAAGTCCGAAGAAAAATGCCCAAACTAGAATTGGATGGAACTCGAGAAGATATGTAATTAGTTTTGCCAGAGAGAATATACTTATCGCAATACCAAGCACTATTGAAACAAGGAAATTAGCATTTATTGCTTTCCAGAATTCTGCAAGTTTACCTGTGAAAAGCAATTTCAGGCTTTGTGCATTTATGCTTTTTATAGAATCAAGTAATTCTTCGTAGATTCCAACAATAAATGCTATTGTTCCTCCAGAAACACCGGGAACAACATCTGCCGCTCCCATTCCCATTCCTTTAAGAACAAGAAGCGAATAATCTTTTAAACTTCTATTCATGTTTCTATTTGTTTGTTAAATGTTAGTAGTCAGTTTTTAGTTGTTGTTACTTTTATTTTTAAGATATTCTTTTGCCAACTTAGCAGTTGAAACCATTTCTGTTATACTTGACAAAGCATCTTTTTCTATATTATATGATGGAGTTTCCGTAATTAATTTTTGCATTTCTTCTGAAGAAATATGTTTTATGCATTCTGCAAAATTATCCATATCTCTTTTTTGAAGATAGGCTATTGCCATATAAAGATTGATGAATTTCAATCCTGGATCAGCTTTTTTTGCCTCTTTATAATAATGCAGGGCTTGTTCAATATCGTCCTCTTTATGCATTCTTTGGGCAAGGCGGAAAAGTGTATCAGCATTGTTATTGCACGAAAGTTGTTCGAGATCATATCTTTCAAGGTCAAGAATCTCAAGCATTTTTTTTGCAGTAGCTATAGCTTTTTCTATTTCTTTCATTTCAAGGAATGAAATAGCCTGTAGTGATAGGAGGTTGATATTTTGCGGGAAAGTATTCACTGCTTCATGTATTGTCGCTTGTGCCTCTGACTCTCTGCCTGTCTCCATACAACAGCGGATATAGTTCAGATATGTAGAGACATCGCAGTCGTTTTCCTTGTTTATGATTGGATTCATCAATAAATAGCTTTCTTCATATTCTCCCATTTTTATATAACATTCAGCCATCAAAGGTGCTATACGTTTTTTCAGGTCATCAATTTCAATGAGCTCTTTATATATTGATATGGCACTTTCGTAGTTGGTGTTCATATAGAAACAGTATGCTTTCAGAATTTTTAGTTCGTAGTCATTTTGTTCTGAACTGCATGTTGCTACAAAGTCGAAAGCCTCGATCGCTTTATTATATTCTCCGATAATAGTATACAGCCTGCCTAATGTGAACCAATGTTCAGCCGAATATGGTGAAGCATCAATCAATTCCTGACATATTTGTATTGCTTTCGGAATGTCATTGCTCGTTTCCAGGAGAAAGCAAAGTTCATTTTTTAAATATATATTTTTCGGGAAAAGAGTTATACCTTTTGAAATGACATCAGAAGCTTCATCGTTCATATACATTTCATTAAGGAACGTTGATACAAATTCATATACAGTTTCAAGTTCGTCGAAATTTTCCTCTGTGAGTCTATTCAGTATTTTGTATGCCTGTTTTTTCTGGTTAGTTGCAAATAAGCAATTTATTTGTATTGCATACAATTCCCCACTTTCTGTTTCCTTGAGTTGATTTATAAGCAAGAGGGCTTTCTCGAATTCTTCATCACACATCAGTACTTTGCTTTTTTTAATTAGCAATTGTGTACTTTCCGGGTGCATCTTTAATCCGGCTGCCAACAAACGGTCATACAATTCAAAATCCTCTTCATCCTCAAGGATATCCAATATTTCCTCAATTTGGTCTGAATCAAGGTAGATTGATTGTCCGCGTTTTTCAGCTTCAATAAATTTGTCAAGCAGTTCGTCAAGCTCTTGTTTGTTCATCATTATATGGGTTAAAAATAAATTGACGGGCATCGGACGTTAATTTCCCATAGCCCGTCAATTTATATATATGTTCAGAATTTCGATTATTTATTTTTAATCTTGTTCCAAGTATCTTTCAATGAAACAGTACGGTTGAATATTAGCTTACCATCTTTGCTGTCAGGATCAAGATTGAAGTAACCAATACGCTGGAACTGGAAATAGTCCAAAGGCTTGCATGTTGACAGATATTTCTCAACATAACAGTTTTCCAGAACTTTCAGTGAGTCTGGGTTAATCATTTCCTGCATAGCTTCCAAAGGAGAGCAGTTCTTGGCTTCGCGTATAGCAGCCAATTCATCACGCGGATTTTCCACTTTCCACAATCTGTCGTAAAGGCGAACTTCAGCTTTAATGCAGTGTGCGCAACTTACCCAGTGCAAAGTTCCTTTCACTTTGCGGTTACTGTCTGGCATTCCGCTCTTAGTGTTAGGATCGTATTCGCAATAAACTTCAACGATATTACCGTTTTCGTCCTTCTTGCATCCTGTACATTTTACGATATATGCATTTTTCAGACGTACTTCCTGTCCCGGAGTCATGCGGAAGAATTTTTTAGGAGCATCTTCCATAAAGTCTTCGCGTTCCATCCACAATTCGCGGCTGAATTCAATAGTGTGAGAACCTGCATTTGGGTCTTCCGGATTATTTATTGCTTCCATTTCTTCAACTTTGCCTTCCGGATAGTTTGTTACAATAAGTTTTACCGGATCCAAAACTGCAGAAACTCTTGTTGAGCGAGCATTCAAATCTTCACGGACTGCACTTTCCAACAATGCAAATTCATTCAGTGCATCATATGTTGTATATCCAATTTTATCTACAAATTTACGGATAGACTCTGGAGAATAACCTCTGCGTCGGAAACCGCAAATTGTAGGCATACGTGGATCGTCCCATCCGTTGACAAGACCTTCTTTTACCAAAGTAAGAAGGTTACGCTTACTCATTAACGTATAGCTCAGATTCAGCTTATTGAATTCTGTCTGTCTTGGACGGTTATCATCCAAATCTTTTCCTTCTTTAAGCCAGTCAATGAATAAATCATAAAGCGGGCGATGAGGTACAAACTCAAGTGTACAAAGTGAATGAGTTACACCTTCAAAGTAGTCGCTCTGTCCGTGTGCAAAGTCATACATTGGGTAAACTTTCCATTTTGTACCTGTTCTGTGATGAGCAGTTTTCAGAATTCTGTAAATAATAGGGTCGCGGAAGTGCATGTTGCTGTTAGCCATGTCAATTTTAGCACGTAAAGTCATGCTTCCTTCTTCAAATTCACCCTCGTTCATTCTGCGGAACAAATCCAAGCTCTCTTCAATTGGGCGATTGCGATATGGGCTTTCAATACCAGGCTGAGTTGGAGTACCTTTTTGTTGTGCTATAACTTCTGATGACTGTTCGTCAACATATGCTTTGCCTTCTTTAATCAATTTGATAGCAAAGTCATATAATTGCTGGAAATAGTCAGACGCATAATAAACATTATCCCAGTGGAATCCAAGCCATTTGATATCCTCTTCGATGGCTTCGATGTATTCTACGTCTTCTTTTACAGGATTTGTATCGTCGAAACGTAAGTTGCAGATACCTCCGTGTTTTTCAGCAATGCCAAAGTCCAGACAAATAGCTTTGGCATGACCAATATGCAGATAACCGTTCGGTTCAGGCGGGAATCGAGTCTGTACACGTCCGCCATTTTTACCTTCGGCCAAATCTTTTTCAACTGCAGCTTCAATAAAATTCAAGCTTTTTTTGCTTTCTTCTTCTGTTATATTGATTTCGCTCATATTATAAGAAGTTTTTATTTGTCTTCGTTTTTAGATGGCAAAGTTAGTAATTTTTTTATTTTTAATACGAATAAGTTCCTAAAGGAGTTGGAAAAACATTTAATATTAATAACTGAAAAATTCTTTCGGATGTAACGTAAATTATATCCGAAAGAAAATTGATTTTCTTCCGAAAGAAAATTCTGTTTCTTTCGGACATAAATCATCTTTTATTACGAAGAGAAATTTTTATAGATAGTATCTTCTGCTATTAGAGAGTTTATCCATTATATTTATAAAATAAGAAAGGTTGTGCCTTCCTATAAAAATAGCAAGACACAACCTGACTTCTTAAGGCATAAACCTCTTTGGTATTTATATTAATTATTACTTAATTGTCTGTTATTTTATTACTGACAATTCTTTTCCTACTTTGATAAATGCAGCAATAGCTTTGTCCAAATGTTCGCGTTCGTGACCGGCAGAAAGCTGAACACGGATACGAGCTTGTCCTTTAGGAACAACAGGATAGTAGAATCCAGTTACATAGATACCTTCTTCTTGCATCTTAGCTGCGAAATCCTGAGAAAGTTTAGCATCGTAAAGCATAACAGCGCAAATTGCAGACTGAGTAGGTTTGATGTCGAAGCCTGCTTCAATCATTTTTTTACGGAAATATGTTACATTGTCAATTAATTTGCTGTGCAATGCATCGCTTTCCTTAAGCATTTTGAACATTTCCAAACTAGCACCAACGATTGCTGGAGCAACAGAGTTTGAGAACAAATATGGGCGAGAACGCTGGCGAAGCATATCAATGATTTCTTTTTTACCAGTAGTGAAACCACCCATAGCACCACCAAATGCCTTACCTAGTGTACCTGTAAATATGTCAACTTTGCCATAGACATTGAACTGTTCAGCAACACCATGACCAGTCGGACCAACAACACCTGCAGAGTGTGATTCGTCAACCATAACCAAAGCATCGTATTTTTCAGCTAATTCACAAATCTTGTCCATTGGAGCGACATTTCCGTCCATAGAGAAAACACCGTCTGTAGCAATTATGCGGTAACGTTGAGCCTGAGCTTCCTGAAGACAACGTTCCAAATCAGCCATATCTGCATTTGCGTAGCGGTAGCGTTTAGCTTTACACAAACGAACACCGTCGATAATTGATGCGTGGTTCAATGCGTCTGAGATAATTGCGTCTTCTTCTGTGAACAGTGGCTCAAACAAACCTCCGTTTGCGTCGAAACAAGCTGCATACAAAATAGTATCTTCTGTTTTGAAATAGTCTGAAATAGCAGCTTCAAGTTGTTTGTGCAAATCTTGAGTACCGCAGATAAATCTTACAGAAGACATTCCATAACCATGAGAATCCATTGCACGTTTAGCTGCATTAATCAATCTTTGGTTGTCAGACAAACCAAGATAATTGTTGGCGCAGAAATTAAGCACTTCAGTGTTTCCATTAACTTTGATATCTGCTTTCTGTGGAGTTGTGATGATTCTCTCATTTTTATACAAACCTGCTTCTTTGATATTGTTAAGCTCGTTTGTCAGGAATTCTTGAAATTTACCGTACATATTATAATCCTTTCTATAATAATATTGTTTGTGTTTAGAAAAAACTTTTACATAGAGCAAAGATGGAGCTTTTTTTCGAAAGAGTGAATAAAAAAAGGAAAAAACATAATCAAACTTCGTATTTCTGTATATCTTTGTTTCTTGAAAGAACTTAAATCTGTTTTAAAAGATGAAGAATATATTGATTATTGGTTCAACGGGCCAGATTGGCTCTGAGTTGACAATGAAATTAAGAGGTATTTATGGCGGTGCTAATGTAGTTGCTGGTTATATTCCGGGAGCAGAACCTAAGGGTGAATTGTTGGAGAGTGGTCCGTCTGCTATTGTAGATATAACAAATGAGCAGCAAATCGCCGAAACTGTATCTAAGTATAAAATTGATACAATTTACAATTTGGCAGCATTATTATCTGCTGTTGCTGAAGCAAAACCACAGTTGGCATGGAAAATCGGTATGGGTGGATTGTTTAATGTCCTGGAGGTCGCACGTGAAATGAAATGTGCAGTGTTTACCCCAAGTTCAATAGGTGTGTTTGGAAATAACACTCCGAAAGATAAGACACCTCAGGATACTATTCGTAATCCAAGAACAATGTATGGTGTTACAAAAGTTTCAGGAGAGTTGTTGAGTGATTATTACAACATCCGATTTGGTGTTGATACTCGTTCAGTTCGTTTCCCTGGATTGATTTCATATGTTACACCTCCGGGAGGTGGAACAACAGACTATGCTGTTGATATTTATTATTCAGCAGTTAAAGGTGAGACATTTGAATGTCCTATTGCTGCCGGAACATTTATGGATATGATGTATATGCCTGATGGCTTGCGTGCAGCTATTGAAATTATGGAAGCTGATTCTTCAAAATTTGTTCACAGAAATTCATTTAATATTGCTTCAATGAGTTTTGATCCGGAAATTATATATAACAATATAAAGAAATATCTTCCGGATTTCAAGATGGTATATAAAGTTGATCCTTTGCGTCAGGCAATTGCTGAGTCTTGGCCAAATTCTTTGGATGATACTTGTGCTCGTGAAGAATGGGGCTGGAAGCCAGAATTCGACTTGGATACAATGACAAGAGATATGTTGTCAAAGTTGAAAGAAAAATTTTCTATTAAATAATTCAAGTTTTTTATTTTAGAAATTTGAACTTTGTTGGTAATTTTAAAAGACTGTATCGGAAGTAATGTTCGATACAGTCTTTTTGTTCTTTATAAGCATATTCGTAATTTGTTTAATGAAGAATAACTGTTGTGAATCTCTTGACAAGTGAATTTAATTGATAGTATAAAGTACGATTGTTGTGATTTCTTTTTTGAAGTATATAAAACTTTCCGTATGTTTGTGTGACTGATAAAAAACATTATATTTTATTATGGATAGATATTTGATTATCAAGACTAGAGATGAGTTGTTAAGAATCAAAATAGGCCAGATATTATATTTTGAGGCAGATAGAAACTATACAAAACTATTATTGTCAAATGGAATACAGTTTACATTTGCTATAAATATAGGAAAAATTGAGGAGCTTCTTGAGTCTCAGTTGAAAAACGCAAATAGTATATTGATGCGAGTTGGAAAGAGTCATATAGTTAATATGAACCATATTTTGCAGATAAATCTTCCTAAACAGAAATTATTGTTGCTAATGGACGATGGAAAACCAAGAGAACTTATTATTTCAAAAGATCCTCTTAAGCTTTTGAAAGAAAGTCTTGAAAAAGAATTAAACAAAGATTCTGAGAATATATAATAGTTATACGACAGATGGTTATAAGAATAGGAAAGGCTTCAGATAATGACTATGTCGTGGATAATGAGTTTGTTAGTCGTCATCATGCTTGTTTGACGAAGAATGATGATGGATTTTGGATTCTCGAAGATTTGGAATCAGCTAATGGAACGTTTGTCAACGGCGTTCGTATTATGAAGAAACGAGTGAAGCCGACAGATAAGATAACTCTTGGGGGTAATTTGTCATTGGACTTCAATGAACTTTTAAAAGCAGGGAATGACTATACTAAAGAGTTTGAAGCTCTTAAGGATGTTTATGATAATTATATCAAGGAAAAGATACGTATACAGTCTTCAAACCAGTTCAAAACAAGATTATTTCAGGCGTTGCCATTTGCAATTCCAGGAATAATTGGTGTATTGTTGGGATTTTTGGGAAAGGGTAGTACTGAATGGTTTACGGTGAGTTTGCTGGTGACTATTTGTGCTCCTGTTATAGGTATATATATGGGGGCTCGCCAGTCGGCTCGTGTTCCTAAAGAACTTCAGGAACTTACAAACCGGTTTAAGATAGAATATGTTTGCCCGAAATGTGGCGTATTTTTAGGTGAAGTTCCTTGGGAATCATTGAAGAATAGAAAACATTGCCCTGTAAGTACCTGTCGTGCAAAATGGTCAGATTGACTTTTGTATATAAATCTATGGGCTTTTGTACATAAAACATAATATTTTGATTATCCGTATGCATTAAAGCATTGCCCGACATAATGTTTTCTTAATTTTGTAGTTGAATGCTATACTGGAGAATTTTCAGATTAATTAATAAATATATTATGGGGAACAGCTATGGTGCAAGAGGATGATTACACATTTGTGACAATCGACAGCGACGATGCATTAGACTCAAACTCATTTATTGTTGATATGAGTGCTGATGATATGCTTCTGGACGCTGTGACAATTGATGATGGAATATCAGCGGATTCTAGTGATTTTATCACATTGGCTGACGACACAGTTATGATGTCTGATTCTGATATGATCGACGGATATTCTATAGATATGGATGGTACAGATATTTCATTTATTTTATGATTTCAGTTAGATGTCCACATTGTCAGATTGGTTTGAAAGTTGACGAGGGGAAAATTCCCCTCGGTATAACTTCATTCAAGTGCCCGAACTGTAAGCAATCTATTCCTGTATCATTGCTTAAATCTGAAAATTCCAAACAGCAGGATGATTCTGAAACTGTTTTGTTGCAACATTCGGTAAAAACAAATGTTGCCCGCTTGCTTGTTGTTGAAGATGAAGATACTCCGTCGCAAGAGTATCTTTTGCATGAGGGTGATAATTGGATTGGAAGAAAATCCCAAACATCAACGGCTTCAATACAGATACAGACTAATGATAGGTTTATGAGTAGAAATCATATTTGTATTTCAGTAAAAAAAGATACAAAAGGCGGATACAAATATTACTTATCAGACAATAATAGTAAAAATAGAGCGTTATATAATAGCAACTACTTAGAAAAAGAAGAGGTGGTGGTGTTGTCCGATGGTGATGAAATTGTAATTGGCAAAACATTACTTCGGTTCAAAATTTGAATAACTAAAGTTTCGCTTATTGCTTAAGAACGGAGGTTGGCAAGTTTTCGAATTTACAGATTGTTAGAAAACTAAAAGCATAAATATTTTCCTTTAGTATTTTGTAATTTGTTGACCTTGTGTTTAGAATACGCGAAACTAAAAACATTAATGCTATGAATATATCAATTGCTCAACCTTATGCATTTACAGACCTTGGATTACGCAAGAATAATGAAGATTTTATATATCCATATCCTGAGTCTGTAACATCAAAAGAACGGCTGTTTTTGGTGTGTGATGGAGTAGGAGGTGCTGATAAAGGTGAAATAGCAAGTTCTTTGGCGTGTGAATCAATCTGCACGTATTTTGATGCTTTTTTGGAAAATAATTCTCCAACAGAAGAGTTCGTTAGAAAATCTGTAAGATATACTGAAACCTGTTTTGATTCTTATAAGGATTCTCATCCCGAGTCAGCAGGAATGGCAACTACTTTAACATTATTGTATGTTGGTGATAATGGTGTGACTATTGCTCATGCCGGTGATAGTCGGATTTATCAGATAAGAAACGGGAAAATTATTTATCAGACCAAAGACCATTCTTATGTAAATATGTTGTTAAGTATGGGTGAGATAACTCCCGAAGAAGCATCTTTGCACCCCAAAAAGAATGTTATTCTAAGGGCTATTCAGGGAACAAATTCTTGTACGGAAATAGATGTGGTTACTCTGACTGATGTGTTGCCTGGTGATGTGTTCTTTATGTGTACAGATGGAGTTTTGGAAAATTGTCCTTCTGAGACAATTGCATCAGTTCTTAGTTCTTCAAATATGCTTAATGCACGTTCAAAGATACTTGATATGTGTATGGGAAAAACAAAAGATAACTATTCATTTTATATGATTCCTATCCAAGAAGTATATGAAACAGCTGGTTTAAAACAAAATATTTTGTCTTTTCTTTATTCTTTCCTGTAAAAAGATTACTTTTGGCATATGAAATGTAACTACTTTTGTATTTGTTATGAATTTGCCAAACGGATTTTTACTTCAAAATGGAAAATATAAACTTACGCAATCTATAGGACAAGGTGGGTTTGGCATAACATATAAAGGTGTTTGGTTTACTGATGTCAAGGGCGTGTTGGGTGCAGTTCGCACTGAAGTTCCTGTGTGTATAAAGGAGTTCTTTTTTAAGGATTATTGCTATCGCGATCCTAAAACTAACTTTGTTAATGTCCATTCTGAAACAGGACGGAATTTGTTTGTGAAATTCCGTGATAAGCTAATAAAGGAAGCCAAGATATTGTCGGAAGTTCATCATCCTTATATAGTAAATGTTCTGGAAGTTTTTGAGGCTAATAACACTGCGTATATCGTAATGGAGTATATAGCAGGACAATCTTTAAAGTCTCTAATTGAACATGATGGATTTCTGCAGGAAAGCCAAACCTTGAAGTATGTCAAACAAATTGCAGAAGCTCTGGATTTTGTTCATGAGAAACATATTCTTCATTTAGATATAAAGCCAAGTAATATTCTGATAGATTCAAGTGACAATGCAAGACTGATTGATTTTGGAGTTAGTAAGCGCTATGATTTGGACAATCATGAAACAAGCACTACTATGCTTACTCTTTCAAAAGGTTTTGCGTCAATTGAGCAATATGATAATGAAGGAACATTGAACTTCTCTCCATGTCCGGATATTTATTCTTTGGGGGCAACTATGTATAATATGCTTACAGGTAAAATACCTACAGAGTCTATTTTACGTGCAACCAGAAAAATGGAAAATCCTAGAGATATTAATCCCTTAATTTCTGAGAAAACTGAATTGGTTATTCTTAAGGCTATGGAAATAAGTCCATCAAACCGTTATCAATCAGTTAAGGAAATGATGGAATCGTTGGATTTTTCATTATTGGATAAGGAGAAAGAACATATTGGTAAAGTATCGGAAAAATTGGTTGGTGATAGTGAATATTCAGACGAAACTCAGCTTATTTCATCTGATAAAGATGAAGATGAAACGATTTTGAATACTTCTGAGAATATGATTTCTTCTACTTTGGAAAGTAAGGACGAAGATAGGAATATAGCTTCTCGTAAACAAAAGAAGTATTTGCGTTTGTTGGTTTTATGTTTATCTTTGCTAGCCTTTTCTATTATAGGATTTGTGTTGAAGGATAGAGTTCTTGCTACGGGTGATAATGTCAGTCATGTGTCATCTGATTTTGAGGATAAAGAAGAGGAACCAATTCAATCTAACAATGTTAATGACAAAGAATCTCTGGTGCAAGAAAATGAAGTTCCTTCTGAAAAGCAAGATACTAGACTTGATATAGTAGAAAAAGATAAGCCTTCTTCTGTTAGAGAAGAAACGAAGAAAGATAATAACATTTCAGATTTGAATAATGTTTCTCCTACTAATGTCAGTGGAAAGGATGAAGATTTGAAAGCAGAAGTTCCTTCTTCAGTTATTGAGCCTGATGATAAAGAAAAAGAGTCTTTGTCTTCTGAAGAATTAGACAGGCAATATGGTGATTTGCTTGCTTCCGGAAAAGGTAGGATGAAAGCAGAAGATTATATTGGCGCAAAAAAGGATTTTGCTGCAGCAAAAAAAATAAAACTGACTGAAGAAGTTGTGCGGTTGATGATAGAGTGTGATGAAAAAGCAGAAGACAGAAAAATCAAAGACAGAATCTTGCTATATGAAAAGAAAATGAATTTCGGTTCATATATTATAGTAAGGAAAAAGGATAATGGCAGATATGGTGCGATTGATAATGAAGGTGTAGAGAAAATACCTTGCCGTTATCTTAGTGTAGGTGTGTCTGACAAAGGACGTGCATTTGAAAGAACAGATAATTTGTTTGATATATATGATGTTAATGGTAATTTGATAAATGAAGGTGCGGCGTATTATTAACCTGCCTTTATTTGTGCTAATAATAAACATAAGTTTCGTAGATAACTTAACTCTTGGCAAGCATGTTTTTAGTTGATTGGTTGATCGGACAGATATTAATTTATCCTGTCCGTTTGTCCTTTCAGTTAAAGACTTGTTTTGTTGGGTATAATAAAGTATAATGATGAGAAATTATATTTTTATATTCTTTTTGATATTTCTAAATCCTGCAATACTTATAGCGCAGCAGGATATTAATTACAATAAAAAAGGTGATGAAGCGATGAGAAGAAATGATTATCGCGATGCTAAGATGTGGTATGAGGAAGGTGTCGCTAACTGCGACTCTTACAGTATAGATAGGCTTACAGATATATGGCTGAAAAGTCCTTCTATGCGTCCTTCTATGCGAAGCCTTATGAATAAATGTCTTAATTGTTTGAATGTAAAAGGCACGGAAAATGATACAATAGCAATTAAGCAACTTATCCTTTATTACAAAGAAGGAATAGGTACACCTTTGAACGAAGAACTCTCATCTTATTGGACAGAAAAACTTGACGAATTGCGTAAACCAAAAGTTTCATATGAAGAGTATGTCAGACGTCTTGAATCGCAACAGACAAATAATAGAATGAAATTTTTTATTGGATATACTTATTCGATGGAAATGCCGTATGGTATAAATATTGGAGGTGTTCGAAATGGTTTCGGCTGGTATTTAAGGTTTAAGACTAATATGTCTTTCCAAAAGGGTGATGCTGAATGTACTAATAATAATGGCGGTGAGTTGGTTGATTATGGATCGTCTGATGTATATCGTTTTACCAACAGAACCAGAACTAGTGCATATGCAGCTACATTTGGAGCAATGATTAAATGTACGTCATGGCTTTATGCCTCAGTCGGATTGGGATATGGAAATCGTAGTTTGTATTATGAATATATTGAATCAGATTTAAATTCAGGAAATGATATATATACAGGATGGGCAAAGAATATTGATTCTTCTGTTTCCGGTATAGCGGGTGATTGTGATTTGATTTTCAAGGTTAATTCATTCTATATTAGCGCCGGCTGTAGTACTGTTAACTTTAAATATATTGACCTGAATGCTGGAGTTGGTGTGTTCTTTTAAAAATATCGGACATGAATAGTAAACATATTATATATATTATTTTATTACTGTCATTGAGTTATGCATGTATCGAGGATCCTGTTTTTGATGATGATGTCAGAAATGCAAAGCTTCCTCAAGTTGTTACTCTTTTAGATGACGAACATAGTGTTGAGATGTTTGCTACATCTATAGTTTTTCATGCAGAAGTTGTTAGTGCAGGTGGTGTTCCTGTTGATAGATATGGCGTTTGTTGGGGAACTGAACCCAATCCTACAATTGAATCAAATGATACAACTGTATGTGGAAGTGGAGTTGGTGAATTTAAAGCTCTAGCAAAAAACTTAAAACCAGGAACTTTATATTATTTCAGACCTTATGCAACAAATAAGGTTGGAACAAGTTACGGTGAAGAATTTCAGAAAAATACAACAGAAGGATTAGGCTTGATGAAAACCTTTGTTGTTGATTCTTTGGTGAAAGCCAGCTCTGTAGTTTGTGGTGGAAAAATTATAGACCCAGGAGAAGGTGATATTATTGAGCGTGGTGTCTATTTATCTGTTAAAGGTATTGAGAAAAAAGATACAATTGCCTTTGAAATGAAGGCTGATTCTTTTTATCAAAAAATTACTGGCTTGAAACCTGAAACGAATTATGAGGTAGAAGCTTATCTGAAGAATTCATTCGGTGTCATAACAGGAGGTGTAAAAAACTTTACAACAACAAGTGGAAAACCAGCTGTTGAAGTACCTGATACAGTAGAGATTTCATTTACTGAGGCTGTATTCTCATCTTCATTGATTTCTAATGGTGATTCTACAGTAAAACAAGTTGGCTTTTGTTATGCCACAAAGAAATCACCGAATTTGGATTCAATGCATGTTTTTGCAGAATTACAGCCTGATGGTAAGTTTACAGCATCATTGAAAGATTTGGAACCTCAGAAACAGTACTACGTCCGTGCTTTTGCAACTAATCATTATGGAACTTCGTATAGCGAAGGCGATGGTATACCTTTTGTGTTGAAGAATCAGAAGCCAACTGTTGGTATAGAAGATATAACCATCAATAAAAACGGAACGCTGTCGTTGTCTGCTTCAATTTTGTCGGAAGGAATGTCTGATATAGTTTCTGCTGGATTCTGCTGGACTAATTCTGTAGAGGAAGCTCCTTCATTAACCAATAAAAATGGAGCATACAATAATGTTCTTGAGCCGGAATCAACAGATTTAACGGCTGAAATTTCCGGATTGAAAGGTTCTGAGACATATTATATTGTTGCGTATGCTACAAACTCGGAAGGTACTTCTTATAGCGCAATAGAAACAGTGGAGCTTCCAAAAATATTTGAAGAAAGAGAAGCTGCTTCCGGTGAGCCATTAGATATACTTTCTATATCAACAGCATCTACATCTACAGTTGCTTATGTGCTTGGTGGAAATACCCATAATTCTGAATTGACAAATGAATTTTTGAAATATGATATTTCTAAGGATGATTGGAATTCAAGAGCTGCATTCCCTTTTAAAAGGAAATGGCAGACCCTGATAGCATATAATTCTTCTAATATTTTGGCTTTTGGAGGTATGGGAGATAACTCAGAATTATCTAATGATATGTATTCATATGTAGATGCAGATAATCAGTGGAGGAAAGTTGCCTATGTTGTAGGGGAAAAAGGAGTTCCTGCTCCTATGTGCAATTCTGCTGCGTTTTTAAATAATCTCAATATATATATAGTTGGAGGACGCCTATCTTCTTCCAGTGAGAAGATTACTGATGAAGTATGGGTTTTCAATACTTTAAATTCTTCTTGGTCAAAATCTACACCTCTTCCTGAACCTCAGTATGGAAGCGTAGCTTTGAATGTCGACGACAGTAAACATTTTGTCGGTTTGGGAAGAGTTAAAGGAACATTGTCTGATGTTTTCAGTAAAAAATGGTGGTCAGTCTCATTTAATGAGGACGATGTTCTGCAATGGACAGAAGAAACTCCTTTCCCGTCAAATGGAGTACTTTGTGCAACAGCATTCAAAGGCTCTGTTTATTTATTGGATACAGATGGATATATTTGGTTATATGATATTGTAAATAAATCTTGGACTAAAAAGGCTAAAGTTCCAACTGAAATAAATCAGGCAACGAATATGTTTGCTGGCGAGGATGGAATTTATATAAATTCAGTGACTGGATTAAAAGCAATGTATTTTTATAATCCTGTTTGGGATAATGTGTTACCTTGGTAATATTAACTACGTAAAATGATTACTTATGCCTAAGATATCTCCTGTCTTTTCAATGAAAAGTTATGGTCTTTATACTGAATGGGAACGAAATTCAAAAGCGTTACCCAAAATTATAAAGCATACAACAGAAATTCCGGTTGAAATAGGTGTAGAGTTTGGCTTTATTATTTCTGTAAAAAAGGGAAAAGGAATACTTTTGGATTATATAATCGAACATCCACCTTTTAATGATGACAAAGGAGAACTGGCTCCTCCTTTTGAAGGCTCTTATTTCGTCAATAGTAACGACTTTGAATTTTTCCTGGGTGATACAGTTTGGGAGCCTATTGAAGATAAGGCAGGAATATGGACTTTGTCTGTTATGTATAACGGAAAAATAATCGCAGTTAAAAGTTTTAATTTGTTTGTTAAATAGAAAATCTTTTTGCTCTAATTATATTATGGCTGATAATTATTTGGAAAGAAAATTTGAAGAAATGCAGATGAGAAAAATTTCCAGAAAAACATCTGCGGCTATAGGAAAACAAAAAACTTTCTCTGAAATGACAAAGAAGAAAATAGTTTTTGTGACAGGAGGAGCAAAAGGTATTGGGAAAGCGATAGTATCGGCTTTTGATCCGGGGCATTATCGTGTAGCTTTTTGTGATATAGATGAAATTTCCGGAAATAAGACTGCAAAAGAAACTGGAGCTGTTTTTTATAAAGTTGATATAAGAAAGCAAGAGGAGTTAGAATCTTGTATGTCAAAGATTTTCGAAGCTTGGGGTGATATTGATATCCTGATAAATAATGCAGGTGTGAGCATATTCACTCCATTAACAGATATCAGTGTAGATGATTTTGACTCGATTTTGTCCACTAATTTGAGACCTGTTTTTATTACTTCAAGGTTCTTGGCTATACATCGTAAAAAACTTTTAGTGCCAAACTTATATGGTAGGATAATTAATATATGTTCAACCAGATATTTGATGAGTGAGCCGGGAAGTGAGGCTTACACAGCATCTAAGGGAGGAATTTATTCCCTTACTCATGCTTTGGCTTTATCTTTGGCTGATCTACATATAACAGTCAATAGTATTTCTCCTGGTTGGATACAAAACTCAGATTATGAAAGTTTACGTCCGATAGATCATGTTCAGCATCCGTCTAAGAGGGTTGGAAAACCTGAGGATATAGCTAGAATATGTGTGTTCTTGTCTCAGCCAGAAAATGATTTCATTAATGCAGAGAATATAACTGTTGATGGTGGAATGACAAAGAAAATGATTTATGAGGAGTAATCAAAAGCCAAACTGGAATTAAAAATTATGACGTTCCTTTGTGTTTTTAGATAATTATTTTAAATTTGCAAACGGAAAAAATGAATAGGATAAATGTCAACGCGAGACCATATAAAAAACACTATAATTCGTCTTTTATGTGCCATAGTTTTATTATTGGTACAGTCTGACGTGTTGACTGTAGATTATTCATATCTTAAAATACCAACAACCGCAATTGAATTAATACAGGCGGAACCTGATGATGCAATCCAAAGCTTGGATACAGATGACTACTATAGACAAGCATCAAGAGCAGGATTAGGTTCAGAAGTGTTTAGTTTACTTATGTTAGCATGTTTGCCTGATATATTTTATACTCCCCAGTATAATAATAATGAGAATATATTTGTAGACAATATTGATTTTAAGTTTGGTTACGAAAGTTTCCATACTGCATTTTGTGTATTTCGAATTTAATCATTCTTATCTTTTATAATTAAGGTTCTGTTTCTGAGAACCTGTGTGTATTTCCTTAATTAATCATTTTTTATTGCGACTTTGATTTGGAATAGACTTTGGCTATTCTTTGTTATTATTCGTATGTCCTTACGAGTATTTATTGAGTCGTACACTAAACTTACAAGTATTATCTTCTTTAAACATTATGAAAATTAATTTGTATCAGATGTGTACAGCCTTTGTGTTTGTAGCTGGGCTGTTAAGTTCATGTGATGAAGCTCAGCGTGGAACTGTGTTTCATTCCTCTGCAGCAACACCGATTACTGTTCTGCAGCCTACAACAATCGACTTGCCTCAGTCTTATGTTGCGGATGTTCAGGCAATACAGTTTGTTGAAGTAAAACCAAAAGTTGAAGGTTATGTAAATCAGATTCTTGTGGATGAAGGTCAGAAGGTCAGCAAAGGACAACCTTTGTTCCGCCTAAGCTCAGAAGAGTATGCCGAAAGAGTCAAAGAAGCTCAGGCAAATTTCAAGCAAGCAGAAGCTGGATATCAGATGGCAGAGTATGAATCTCTACGAATCCAGAGGATGGTTGAAAAGAACATCATTGCAAAGATTCGTCTGGATCAGGCTAATACAGAAAAAGAAGTCGCTAGAATGAAGGTTGAGCAAGCTAAGGCTCAGTTACAGCAAGCTCAGACTAATTATTCATATACTACCGTTTCTTCTCCATTTGATGGATATATCGACAGAATACCATACAAAGTGGGAAGTTTGGTAACTCCAGCAAGTTTGCTGACTACAGTAAGTGATGTGTCAGAAATATTTGCATATTATAGAGTAAATGAAAGTGAATATCTAAAATATAAGAAGGCTCAGCTGACAGGAGAGAAACTTCCGGAAATGAACAATATAGAATTGGTTCTTTCAGACGGTACCGTATATCGTCATAAAGGAAAGTTGGAAACTGTTGAAGGAGACTTTGAAAGAGGAACAGGTTCAATTGCTTTCCGTGTACGTTTCCCGAACCCGGAAGGTTTGTTGAAGCACGGTGTAACGGGCAAGATTCGTATGCAGACTCATATGGAGAATGTATATCTTGTGCCACAGAAGGCTACATTTGAAATACAGGATTTTACCTATGTTTATGTCGTTGACAAGAATGGTGTAGCAAAAATCCGTAGTTTCCAACCTTTGGAAAGATATGGGAAATTCTATGTTACACAGGATTTTGAACCTGGAACGACTATTGTATATGAAGGAATACAAGGCATAAAAGATGGATCTACAATTAAAGCAGATACAGTAAAGTTCCAGAATATTTTAATGGAATCGTATCATACAACAGACACTACCCATAAACAATAATATATCCCATAGCTTATGTTTCAGTTATTCATTAAAAGACCCATCTTGTCGGGGGTTATTTCTGTATTGATTGTTTGTCTGGGTATTTTGGCAATTATTGGATTGCCAATTACTCAGTTCCCCGACATTGTGCCGCCTTCAGTAACAGTAACAGCTCGTTATACTGGAGCAAGTGCGGATGTTATGTCAAAGACAGTTGCAACACCTTTGGAGCGTGCCATTAATGGTGTGCCTGGTATGACATATATGACAACAGTTTGTACTAATGACGGTATGTCTTTGACAACAATATACTTTAAGGTTGGTACAGACCCAGACGTAGCAGCAGTAAACGTACAGAACCGTGTAACTACAGTCTTAGACGAATTGCCAGAAGAAGTAATTCGTGCCGGTGTGGTAACGGAAAAGGAAGTAAACAGTATGTTGATGTATCTTAATATATACAGTACAGACAGCACTCATACTGAAAAGTTCGTTTACAACTTTGCGGATATTAATATTCTTCGTGAGCTTAAGCGTATTGATGGTGTAGGTTTCGTGGAAATCATGGGTAGCCGTGATTATGCAATGCGTGTTTGGTTGAATCCGAACAGACTTGCAGCATATAATATGTCGCCACAGGATGTTACAGAAGCTATCAGAAACCAGAATATCGAGGCAGCGCCTGGAAAAACAGGTATCAGTTCTGATAAACTACCGCAGCATTTGCAATATGTGTTGCAATATACCGGTAAGTTCTCTACACCTGAAGAATATGGTGAAATCGTTCTGAAGGCAATGTCTGACGGTTCATTGTTACGTCTGAAAGATGTCGCTACTATCGAGTTTGACTCCGAAGATTATAATATGATTTCAATGACAGACGGCCGTCCTTCTGCTTCTATTATGATTAAACAGCGTCCGGGCTCTAATGCTCGCGAGGTTATCCAGAATATCAAGGCAAAAATGGAAGAAGTGAAGGAGAGCAGCTTTGTCCCCGGAATGGATTATAATATATCTTATGACGTATCACGTTTCTTGGATGCATCTATTTCAGCCGTGTTGCGAACATTGGTTGAGGCATTCTTGCTGGTCTTTATAGTTGTGTATATTTTCCTTCAGGATTTCCGCTCAACATTGATTCCTGCGATTGCTGTGCCTGTATCATTAATCGGTACATTCTTCTTCATGCAGATGCTGGGCTTCTCTATCAATATGCTTACATTGTTTGCGCTTGTGCTTTCAATTGGTATTGTGGTGGATAATGCGATTGTTGTGGTAGAGGCCGTCCATGTTAAGATGCATAATGAAAGGCTTTCACCTTATAAAGCATCAGTTGCTGCAATTAAAGAAATTGGTAGCGCTATTATAGCTATTACATTGGTTATGTCTGCCGTGTTCTTGCCTGTAGGTTTTATGGAAGGAACTGTCGGAATTTTCTATCGTCAGTTCTCATTGACATTGGCTGCAGCAATTGTTATTTCCGGTGTTAATGCTTTGACTTTGTCTCCGGCGTTATGTGCAATGTTATTGAAGGAACCAGGTGAACTTCATAAAAAAGTAGGTCTGATGGGCCGTTTCTTCAGATTCTTCAATAAGCATTATGAGTCTTTTGAAAACAAATATGCAAAAGGTTTGTCTACATACTTAAATAGAAGATTCTTTACATATGCAACATTGATTGTCTTCTTCTTGGCAACTTGGGGTATGAGTAGCATTTTGCCAACCGGCTTTATTCCTAATGAAGACCAAAGTATGATTTATGTAAATGTTGACACACCTCCTGGAGCAACATTGGAACGTAGTGAAGCTGTTTTGAATAACGTACAGGCTGCATTGTTGCCATTTGATGAGGTTGAAAGTATTTCAACATTGGCAGGTTACAGTTTGATGACAGAAACCGAAGGTGCTAGCTTTGGTATGGGTATGGTTAACTTGAAACCTTGGGATCAGCGTGAAATGAGTGCTGATGATTTGATTTCAGTATTCGCTGATAGAACATCACATATCAAAGATGCTCAGATTCAGTTCTTCTTGCCACCTGCAGTTCCTGGTTTCGGTAATGCCAGCGGTTTTGAATTGAGATTGCAGGATAGAACAGCCGGTTCTTTTGAGGATTTTGCAAATGTTGCTGATGAATTGGTTGAAAGATTGAATAATGACCCTCGTCTTGAAGGTGTTACTTCAGGTTTCAATCCTAATTTCCCAATGTATCTTTTGAAAGTTGATTTGCCAAAAGCTGCAAAATTGGGTGTTAGTGTTGAGGACGCTATGGAAACATTACAGTCATATATAGGTAGTTTCTATTCTTCAAACTTCATTCGTTTCGGTCAGATGTATAAAGTTATGATACAGGCATCTCCGGAATATAGAATGGACCCGGACGATGTATATGGTCTGTTTGCAAAGAATAAAGAAGGCAATATGGTTCCTTACTCTAACTTTATGACGATGGAGAGAGTATTCGGACCAAGTCAGATTACCCGTTATAATATGTTTACATCTGCGTTGATTACCGGTACATCAGCAGAAGGTGTAAGTTCCGGTGAAGCTATTGCCGCTGTTGAAGAAATTGCAGACGAAATGTTGCCTCGAGGTTATCATATTGAATGGTCAGGTGTGACTCGTGAGGAAAAAGAATCCGGAGGACAGACAATGATAACTTTTGGTATCTGTTTGCTATTCGTTTATTTGTTGCTCGCAGCTCAGTACGAAAGTTTGCTGTTGCCTTTCCCTGTTATATTGTCTTTGCCGGCAGGTGTATTTGGTTCTTATTTCTTCTTGCAGATTGCAGGTCTTGAAAATAACATCTATGCTCAGGTAGCGTTAGTCATGCTTATCGGTTTGCTGGGTAAAAATGCTATTTTGATTATTGAGATGGCAAATCAGTACAGACATAAAGGTATGGATATATTTACTGCAGCATTGAAAGGTGCCACTAGCCGTTTACGTCCGATTTTGATGACATCATTTGCATTTATCTGCGGTTTGATTCCTTTGATTTTTGCAACTGGAGCCGGAGCTTTGGGTAACAGGTCAATCGGTACGGCAGCTGCTGGAGGTATGTTGATCGGAACTATTGTAGGTATATTCTTAATCCCTGGCTTGTATATTATTTTTGAGGCATTAGAAACTCGTTTGAAGGGTAATAAAAAATCATATGAAGATGAAGATTAAATATATAGCATATAGTTTGGTCGGTTTTATGTCGGCTTTTACATGGAGTTGCAAAGCTCCTGAGATGACAGCTGATGAAAAGATCAAACTTCCTGATAAATATGTTTACGGACAGCCATCGTTGGGTGATACTACAACAATGGCAGACATGAAGTGGG
Source organism: Parabacteroides sp. KHUB-01 (assembly GCF_056640935.1). NCBI lineage: Bacteria > Pseudomonadati > Bacteroidota > Bacteroidia > Bacteroidales > Tannerellaceae > Parabacteroides > Parabacteroides sp. KHUB-01. The sequence goes on from NZ_CM153256.1 coordinate 3,446,516, forward strand.
AAGAGTTCTTTCCGGATACAATTCTCCAAGGATATATTCGTACGGCATTGAGCAACAACCATTCTTTCCAGCAGATATTGGAAAGAGTTTATATAGCTCAAACACGTATGAAGCAGTCCAAAAACGCTATGTTCCCGCAACTTTCTGCAGGAATTGGTGCCGGCATTCAGCGTTTTGGAGAATATAGTATGGATGGTGTTGGTAATGCAACTACCAACACTCCTGATTTGGATAAAGAAAAACATATACCTGACCCATACAGAGATTTGAATCTTGGCATTCAATTCCAGTGGGAAGCAGATATATGGGGTAAATTAAGTAATAAAAAACAAGCTGCCATTAAAAGATGGATGGCGTCGGCAGAAGCTGCTCAATATGCCAGAACTTTGCTGATTTCAGAGGTCGCGGTTCAGTATTTCGAATTAATTGGTTTGGACACTCAGTATGAAATATTGGAAGAAGCTATCCGTAATACAGAGGCAGCTTATCAACTCACTTATGAGTTGAAGCAGGAAGGTGAGGTCACTCAGCTGGCTGTTGACCAGTTTCAGTCTCGATTGCTGAATCTGGAAGGACAGTTGCTTGAAACTAAGCAACTGACAGGTGAGAAAGAACGTGCTTTGGCAACTTTGCTGGGTGCTTTCCCTTTCGAAATAAAAAGAATATCATTTGAGGAAATGAGAAATTTGGAATTTTCTGTTAAATCAGGAATTCCTGCTCAGTTACTTGCCAACCGTCCGGATATTCGCGCTGCAGAAATGGAACTGTTAGCTTCAAAGGCAGATGCTGAAGCTGCACGTAAAGCTTTTTTCCCGTCTTTGGTCATCGGTGCCGGTGGTGGATTTAATGCATTTGACTTAAGTAAATGGTTTGTTGCTCCCGCGTCACTTGTATATAATCTTGCAGCAGGACTTTCAGCTCCAATATTCAATCAGCATGAAATTCGAGCTTTATGGGAAGAAGCCAAGAGTAATCAGAAGATTGCTTTGTCCAAGTATCATGAAACAGTTTTAAAGGCATACGAAGAAGTTGTTAATCTGCTGGTTGCCCAGGATAATATTTCTGAAAGATATAAACTTAAAGAAGAAGAAAGTAAAACTCATCATCGTTCTATACGTGATGCTAACGAATTGTTCCGTTTGAGTTTTGTCGGCTATCTTGAAGTGCTTTCTGCTGATGAAAGATATCTGGATTGCGAACTGGAAAGAATTCAGCTTAATACATATAAATGTATCAACAATGTTTATTTGTATAGAGCTTTAGGCGGAGGTGTTTTATAATACTCATATAACTTAATAACAATAATAGAAGGAGGGTGCCGTGAGGCAACCTCCTTTATATTTTCCCTTCCCACACAAAACAGTTCTGGAAATTCTCTTTTAAAGATGTCATTTCTTTGAAAATACCAAATACAGATGAACCGGAACCGGACATTGAAGCGTATATCGCTCCTGATTCATATAATTTCTTTTTTATTTCAGCTATTTGGGGAAATTGAGGAAAAACACTTTTCTCAAAGTCGTTAACCATTAAATCCTTCCATTCTTCTACCGGATGTTTTATAATCTCTTTAAGTGATATTTCCGGAACTAAAGGTTTTGCATTTGAATATGCTTGAGGTGTGGAAACCGAAATATCAGGTTTGACAAGGCATAAATATAAGCCTTCCAATGAAAGTTCTATCGGTTCAAAGATATTTCCTATGCCTGAAGCAAACACAGGTTTGTTGTTGATGAAAAACGGGCAATCCGCTCCGATTCTTGATGCGATATTTTCTAATTTATCATTACTGATATTCAATTCGCATACTTCATTCAACATTTTAAGCATAAATGCAGCATCAGAAGAACCTCCGCCCAGTCCGGCTCCAAAAGGAATGTTTTTAAGAAGATAAATGTTGAATTTCGGTAATTCATATTCCTCAGCCAGGATATTGTATGCTTTAACAACAATGTTCTTTTCCGCCGGAACATCTATTTTTATACCACTTTGTGTGAATTTTGTCTCATTTGCAGGAATTATTTCCAACGCATCTTTTACCGGAATAGGATAAAATATTGTTTCTATGTTGTGATAACCGTCAGGACGTTTGCTAACTATATTAAGTCCAAGATTGATTTTTGCGTTAGGGAATGTCAACATATTATTAGTGAATTAAATAGTTATATTTTGTGTATTTTTGATATTACAAAAATATGTGAAATATATGTTTTGGTAATATTTTTATTCAAAATATTTTTTGTAGTTAGAGAAAATCACATATATTTGCAATACAGAATTACAGAAAAAGCTTAAAGAGTTAAGCCGCACTTGTTCGATTGGGAAACTCATCAAATTTTCACAATTCCGAGACATAGCTCTTATCGTTAATGGCGGGCCGCGCCCTTCGGGGTATGCTTCGCACGGCGGATTACAAAGACGGTAAAGCACTCAAATCCTGTCATACGGAGTTTGTTCATATCTACGGTGCGGCTTTTATTATACAAAAGGGGATTTTCCTAACGGAATTTCCCCTTTTTGCTTTTATACTATCCAGGTTTGTATATAATATTCATATTCTCAAAAATACATCTAGACCTATCACTAATTGGGGCCGTATATATTTGGATTTAGGTTCGACCCTATGCTCATTTTCTTCCGTAAATATTTTTATTTCCTTCAAATCTTTCAAGTCTTATGTTCGAACATTTTTTGTCTTTTTATTATGCATTCCAACAACCATTAATCCCTCCACAAAATCTGCCGATGTTTCTAGGAAAACGTAGGCGGCTTTTTTCAGAAACATAGGCAGCTTTTTTTCAATATATCCTGTTTTTGCTAAAAGATTTCGCTTTCAGTGGATTTCTTATACGGAACAGATTCCTTATTTGGATATAAAATCTTGTGAAATAGAATAAAATAAGTAAATTTGTGAAATATATTAATACAATAAACATTACACATTATGTTATTGCCAAAGCAAACTAAACAAATAATTATTGGAGCAGTTTCTTTCTGCATGTTGGGAATCGTTGGTTGCAGTGATGAAGCTGTTCAGCTAAATTCTAACCTGATTCCAAAGCCGCAGAGCATGCAATTCCAGAAAGGATTCTTCAAAACTGACAGTGCTGCTCTTTTTGCAGAAAATTCTGATAAGGTAAAATATCAGATTGTTGACGATTTGGCTTCGCAGGGAAGTGAAGCATATCGATTGACAGTTGACAGTAAGGGTGTAAACATTGAAGCCGCATCAGATGCCGGATTGTTTTATGCACAGCAGACATTGCTTCAGCTCCTTCAACCGGAAGGACTTCCTTATGTGACAATTTCAGACAGTCCTCGTTTCCCTTATAGAGGTTTGCACCTAGATGTTTCCCGTCATTTCTTCCCAAAGGAGGAAGTGATGAAAATCATTGATGTGATGGCGTTCTATAAAATGAACCGTTTGCATTTTCATCTTACTGATGCCGGTGGTTGGAGAATTGAGATAGATAAATATCCACGTCTGACTAGCCATGGTTCTGCACGTACAGAATCAGACTGGCGTAAATGGTGGGATGGCAAAGACCGTAAATATGTACTGGAAGGAACTGAAGGCTCATATGGAGGATACTACACAAAACAGGACATTCGTGATATCGTTGCCTATGCTTCCAAGAAACATATTGTAGTGCTTCCGGAAATCGAATTCCCCGGTCATTCAGAAGAAGTATTTGCTGCTTATCCTGAGTTATGTTGTAAGGGAAAACCTTATACAGGCGGTGATTTCTGTATAGGAAATGAAAAGACATATACTTTCATGGAAGATGTTCTGACTGAAATCATGGAGCTTTTCCCTTCTGAATATATACATATCGGAGGCGATGAGGCAGGAAAGGGCAACTGGAAAACTTGTCCGAAATGTCAGGCTCTTATGAAAAAGGAAGGAATGAAGCATGTTGACGAATTGCAGAGTTATATGATTCATCGTGCAGAAGAATTCCTTAATTCAAAAGGTCGTAAACTTATCGGATGGGACGAAATTCTTGAAGGTGGACTTGCTCCGAATGCAGCCGTTATGTCATGGCGTGGCGAAGCTGCCGGTTTCAAATCTGCAAGAATGGGACATGATGTGGTTATGACTCCGGGTAATTATATGTATTTCGATTTCTATCAGGCATTCCCAAATACTCAGCCATATGCCATCGGTGGTTATACTCCGATAAAGAAAGTGTACAGCTATAATCCTATACCGAAAGATTCATTGACTGCTGAGCAGGAAAAACATTTCCTGGGTGTTCAGGCTAATACATGGACAGAATATATCCCTACAGAAGAACATCTTGAATATATGATGTTCCCACGTGCTTTGGCAGTGGCCGAAATTGGATGGACAGCTCAGGAGTTGCGTTCGTGGGATGACTTCAAGCCTCGAATGAATGCTCACATACCTATTCTGCAGAAGAAAGGAATAAATACTTTCACATTGTCGAATGAGATTGAAGTGACAATGTCGGTTGATACATTGCAGAAACAGATTTCTGTGTTCCTTGATGCAGAGAAGTATCCGGCGGAAATAAGATATACAACAGATGGTACAACTCCTGATGCTTCTTCAGCATTATATAATGGCTCTATTATGGTAAAAGATTCTGCAGATATCTGTGCCGGAATATTTGTTGACGGAGCTTTGCAGGGCGAACCGACTGTAAAACGTGTGGATTATCACCGTGGAATAAACAAGCCGATAAAATATAACAGCAAACTATATCCGGGTTATATGGCAGGTGGAATGAATGCGTTGCTCGACGGTTATCGTGGAGGACTTACGTATCTGGACGGACGCTGGCAGGGGTATCTTGATAATCTTGATTGTGTAGTTGATATGGGCGAGGTGACAGAATTGCATAAGATATCTTCACGCTGGATGCAGCTAATCGGTCCGGGAGTTTATCAGCCTGAAAACGTAGAGCTGTTGACATCTGAAGATGGTGTGAATTTCACTTCTCAAGGTGTTGTTCCAACTAATATAGCAAAGGATAACTCAGATTTACTTTTTCAGGAATATACTTTTGAAGGAAACTGGAAAGCACGCTACGTGAAAATCAAGGCAAAGAATCCTAAAGGATTTATTTTCGTTGATGAGATAGTAATATGGTAATTCGGGTTGCAAGTTAATGGGAAAACAAGTTGACAAGCATTTCTGAAAAGAATAGTGTTGATTTTTTGTTCTTGTAATTTGTAGAAAAAGTTAAACCGAATTAGAAACTCAAAAACTCAAAAACTCAAAAACTCAAAAACTCAAATTATATAATGAAGAAACAACTCTTAAGTTTATTACTGTGTGGAGGTTTGGTAGCCTCTGCACAACAGCCTGTAGATTATGTGAATCCGTTTATCGGAACAAGTAACTATGGGACAACAAATCCCGGCGCAGTATGTCCGCAGGGTATGATGAATGTGACTCCTTTCAATGTGATGGGTTCGGAAACCAACAAGTTTGATAAAGACAGTCAGTGGTGGTCAACTCCTTATTCATCAGATAATGACTTTTTCACCGGATTTTCTCACGTTAACTTGAGTGGTGTGGGATGTCCTGAACTTGGAAGTTTGCTACTTATGCCAACAACCGGAGAATTGGACGTGGATTTCCGTAATTACGGCAGTCACTATAAGAACGAAGTTGCAACTCCAGGATATTACAGTACAACACTGACAAAATACAACATCAAGGCAGAAGCAACAGCTACAATGCGTACAGGATTGAGCCGTTTCACTTTCCCTAAAGGACAGGGAAATATTTTGCTTAATTTGGGAGAAGGATTGACTAATGAAACCGGCGCTTCAGTTCGTTTCGTTAGCGACACAGAAATCGAAGGAAGTAAATTGCTTGGAACATTCTGTTATAATCCTCAGGCTGTTTTCCCAATATATTTTGTCATGAAGCTCAGCAAAGCTCCAAAAGAAAAAGGTTATTGGAAGAAACAGCGTGAAATGAAAGGAGTGGAAGCCCAGTGGGATGTTCATTCCGGAAAATATAAACTATATACAAAATATAATCGCGAAATGAGCGGTGATGATATTGGTGTATGGTTTAAGTATGATACAGAAGAGAACGAGCAGATTTCTGTTAAAGTGGGCGTTTCTTTTGTCAGCATTGAAAATGCGAGAGAAAATATGGAGCATGAAATCAGCGGATTCCCATTTGATGAAATTCAGAAAGCAGCGCGCGACAGCTGGAACAATGACCTTTCACGCATTCAGGTTGAAGGTGGAACAAAGGACGAAAAGACTATTTTCTATACAGGACTTTATCATTTGCTGATCCATCCTAATATCCTTCAGGATGTGAACGGTGAATATCCTAAGATGGAAAGCCTTGAAGTTGGCAAAACAGACCGTAACCGTTATACTGTGTTCTCTTTGTGGGATACATACAGAAATGTAACAACTTTGATGACTCTTCTTTATCCGGACCGTCAGCTCGACATTATCAATACTATGATTGATATGTATAAGGAAAACGGTTGGTTGCCTAAGTGGGAACTTTACGGTAGAGAAACATTTACAATGGAAGGCGACCCTTCAATCCCATATATTGTTGATGCATATATGCGTGGTTTGCGTGATTTCGATGTCAACACAGCATATGAAGCTATGCTGAAAGGCGCAACAACTCCTGGTGAATATAACTTACTTCGTCCGGATGCCAATGATTATTTCAGCAAAGGTTATGTTCCTTTGCGTGAGCAGTTCGACAATTCTGTTTCACATGCATTGGAATATTACATTGCAGACTGGAACTTATGTTTGTTCGCTAAAGAATTGGGCAAGAAAGATGATGCAAAACTATTCTATGACCGCTCAATGGGATATAAACATTATTATTGCAAGGACTTTGGAACATTGCGTCCTATTTTGCCTGACGGAACATTCTATTCTCCGTTTGACCCAAAACAGGGTGAGAATTTCGAGCCAAGTCCCGGATTCCATGAAGGAAATGCTTGGAACTATACATTCTATGTTCCTCATGATATAAAAGGTCTTGCAAAATTGATGGGCGGACAGAAGAATTTTGTTAACAAACTTCAGAGCGTGTTCGATGACGGAAACTATGATGCAGCAAACGAACCGGATATTGCATATCCATATTTGTTCAGCTATTTCAAGGGTGAAGCCTGGAGAACTCAGAAGGAAGTGAGAAACATTCTGAAAACCCGTTATCACAATGCTCCTAACGGAGTTCCGGGAAATGAAGATGCCGGAACAATGTCAACTTGGGCAATATTCTCAATGCTTGGTTTCTATCCGGCTTGTCCTGGTGATGTAAACTTCGTTCTTACATCTCCAACTTTTGACAAGGTGACAATCAAGCTCGACAAGAAATATTATCCAAAAGGTGAATTGGTAATCGAGTCAAAACATTCTTCTCCTGAGTCAATATACATCAAGGATGTAAAAGCCGGAGGAAAGAAACTTAAAGGCTTTACTATTTCACATGAAGATTTGGTCAATGCCGGTAAACTTGAATTTACTTTGAGCGAGACTTATAAATAATCAGAAGTTTTTATAGTCAATTATTGGGAAAAACAGAGTAATGCACAATAAATAAGCGTTACTCTGTTTTTCTATTTTATAGTATGTGAGTAGTTATGATGAAAGCCAAATGATTGGCATATTTCCTCGAAATAAACATATAAACCAGTTTGTCAAATATCTTTCAAAACCTAATTATTTATGTCATTTTTACGGAAAATAGATTTTTATGCTAACTCACAAATTATTGATTTTCCTCTAAAATCATCAAATCCCCAGCTTTTTCTGATTCGTTTCAGAAAATGATTGCAATGATTTCAGTCAATTATCTAAATCGTTCCATAGTGTCTTCACAATGATTTGGAGCAATCATTGTAATCATTGCTTGAAGTCATTGCAATCATTTTTTTAACACTAGCTTTTTATACTGAAAAAGCCCCGTTTCTAACAGGAAAATACGTAAAATTACTGTATTTTACTCTCAGGAATGAAGAATTATATCTACTTATTATGACTGATAAAATGTAAGGAATGTCAGTTGAATTTCATTCTTTATGCTTTAGCACATAAGGTTTCATTGTGATGATTTCTTTTTCATGTAAGAATAATAAAGAAGTTCCTGACAATTTGTATTTTCTTAATTCTATGAGACTGCCATCAATTTGAACTTCCTGCAATTTGTGTTGAAATAATGGATTCTCAGCCTACTTAATTTGTCATTTTGTTATTATGACAAAATGTAAGTTAGTTGTGTATATTCTTGATTCTTGTAAATTTAAACTAACAGAATTAAACTTTCTTTAGAATTTACTTGTTTTAAAATAAAAAGCTTTATGGATCGTACCATTAAAACACATTTACGCATTTCTATGGTAACATGTTTGCTAGGTATTTCTTTGGGAGTAAAGGGGCAAATAGGATTAATATCCACAGACACATTGCGGATAGATTCTTTAAGATTAGAAGAAATCAAAGTAGGATATGCAGTTGGAAATCAACAGACTTTGTCTGGCGCTGTCGATAAGGTCTCCGAAGATCGAATGAATAAAGGATTTGTTACTACACCGTTGGAAGCTTTGAGCGGACAATCGGCTGGAGTAAGTATCTCTTCGGGTGAAAACCGTGCGGCAATGCTTTCATCGGTTCGTGTCAGAGGTACTACTTCTCTGACAGGTGGAAATGACCCGTTGGTTATTATTGATGGCGTGTCAGCTGATTTGAGTGCGTTAAATACGATTTATCCTGCAGATATTGAGAGTTTCACTATTCTGAAAGATGCTTCGGAAACCGCCCAGTATGGATCGAGAGGTGCTTCTGGCGTAATAGAGGTAGCTACCAAGAAAGGTAAGAGCGAATCATTTCGTGTAAGTTACACGGGTAATTATGGTGTTCAGTCTGTTTACAAGAATATAGAAATGTTATCTGCTGATGAATTCAGGGCAGTATCACGGCAATTAAATATGGAGATTTTGGATTTAGGGAATCAAACTAATTTCCCAAAAGAGATTACACGTCTGGGAGTTATGCAAAATCATCATATTGCTTTTGGAGGAGGAACAAATACTACCAATTATAGAGCTTCTATTGGTATGATGGATAGTAAAAAGGTGGTTCAGAACGATGATTATCAAAATTTTACTGCGAAGGTTAACCTGTCTCAGAAAGCTTTTCAAGATCGTTTCCAATTAGATATGGGATTGTTTGGTTCTTTACAAAAGAACAATTATCTGACAGATATACAAAAGACTTTTTACTCAGCTGCAACATTTAATCCTACATTCCCTAATCATAAAAATCTTGAAACTGGTTCATGGGATCAGATTACGAATGCCAGTCAGATAACAAATCCTTTAGCATGGTTGGAAGTTCTGGATGACGAATCGAATGCGCATTTTAATACACATATGAAACTGTCTTTACTATTGAATAGGCATTTGACATTTTCAGTTTTTGGTTCATATTCTTATAATGTAATAGAAAATTCGCAGTATTTGCCAACTTCGGTTTGGGCTCACGGCCAGGCATATAAAGGTGAGAATAAAACGGAAGATTTGTTGGGAAACATTATGCTGAATTATACTAATGTGTGGGGAAAACACAAATTGGATGTTTTTGGATTGGCAGAAGTACAGAAAACAATTCTTTCAGGTTTTTATACGACTGTGACGAACTTTACTACTGATAAATTTGGATACAATAATCTGCAGGCAGGAGCAGTTCGTCTGTGGGATGGAACAGGGTCGTTTTATGAATCACCAAGATTAGCTTCTTTTTTAGCTCGTTTTAATTATGTGTATGATGGAAAGTATGTTTTGACAGCCAATGCTCGTGCAGATGCATCTTCGAAAGTAGGAGAGAATAATCGTTGGGGATTCTTTCCTTCAACATCTTTTGCCTGGATTTTGTCAGAAGAAGGTTTCCTGAAAGATATATCGTTTTTAAGTAATCTCAAACTTCGTGCTGGTTATGGAGTTTCGGGAAATTTAGGAGCTATTGATTCATATAATTCTTTGCAGTTGATGAAACCTAATGGTGTAGTTTCGGTAAATGGAGCTCCTACAGTTACTATGGGAGTAATCCGAAATGCTAATCCGGATTTGAAATGGGAAGTTAAACGGACAGCAAATATAGGGCTAGATGTTGGCCTATTTCAGAACCGTTTGATTTTGGCTGCAGATTATTATTATTCCAAAACGAGCGATATGTTATACCTGTATGATGTAGGCGTACCACCATTTGCTTATAATAAGTTGTTAGCCAATTTAGGATCTATGCAGAATAGTGGCTTTGAATTGGGCTTAGGTATCACTCCGCTTCAAAAGAAAGATATGGAATTGAATATCAATCTCAATGTCGCTTTCCAGAAGAACAAACTTTTATCGTTGAGTGGTATGTATAATGGTCAATACATGTCGGCACCACAATATACTCCTATTGCTAGTTTGAATGGAGCAGGTTTTCATGGAGGAAACAACCATATTGTATATCAGATAGTGGGAGAATCATTAGGCGTTTTTTACTTGCCACATTGTACAGGATTGGTTGAACAAGCTGATGGTAGTTATAGATATGAAGTGGCTGATTTGAATGGAAATGGTGTGAATATTGAGGATGGGGAAGATCGTTATGTTGCTGGACAGGCTACGCCAAAAGCAATGTTGGGTTCAAATTTCAGTTTTCGTTATCGGAACTTCGACGTTTCTCTTCAGATTAATGGTGCATTCGGGCATAAAATTTATAATGGTACAGCATTGAGCTATATGAATATGGGAAGTTTTCCGGATTACAACGTAATGAAAGAAGCTCCAGAAAAACGTATCAAAGATCAGACAGCAACAGACTATTGGTTGGAAAACGGTGACTATATTAATTTTGATTATCTGACAGTTGGATGGAATATACCTTTGGGTAAACTTAGAAAATATATTAGGTATTTGCGTTTATCTGCGTCGGTAAATAATTTAGCAACCATAACTGCATATTCTGGTTTGACACCTATGATAAATAGTTCAATTGTAAACAACACCTTGGGCGTTGACGATAAGCGGAATTATCCTGTATCCCGTTCGTATTCAATTGGTTTGAATTTTCAATTTTAATATTAGTCAGGTATGAAGAAGTTAAATTTGTTTCTAAGTATAATAAGTCTTTTCTTGCTGATGGGATGTAGTAAATTTTTGGAAGAACATCCTCGTGATCAGATTTCGGAAGATGAAGCTTTTGATACGCCAGTAAATATTTATTTGAATACAGTTGCTACCTTATATAATTACATAGGAGGAAATAAAGATAGTCAAGGTCTGCAGGGCACATATCGTGGAGTGTATGATTTGAATACGTTTACAACGGATGAGGCTATGCTTCCAACACGAGGTGGAGACTGGTATGACGGAGGTTTCTGGCAAGGATTGTTTTTACATCGTTGGGGAACTAATAATTATTCTATTCAGGCAACATGGGAATATTTGTATAAGGTTATTGTGTTAAGTAATAAATCTTTGGAAATATTACAGAACTTACAGGAAAAGTACCCGGATTATAATTTGTCTCCTTATTTGGCAGAAGTACGGTCAATCCGTGCTTTATATTATTATTATTTGGTAGATCTTTTCGGTCGTGTTCCTTTAGTGTTGTCATCGTCCACTCCAATGCAAGATGTAAAACAAAGTGAAAGAAGTGAAGTTTTTCATTTCATTGTGGATGAGCTTCAGACAGCATTACCAGATTTAAGCTTGGAACGAAGTAATTATCCGGGTGATTATTATGGACGCATAACACGTCCGATTGCTTTTTTTCTATTGGCTAAACTTGCTTTGAATAGTGAAGTCTATTTGCATGATAATTGGACGACATCTGAACGTCCTGACGGTAAATCAATTTATTTTAATGTAGGAGGCAAATCCTTGAATGCCTGGCAAACAACTATTGCCTATTGTGATTCGTTGGCAGTCTGTGGTTATCAGCTTGCTCCTTCTTATACAGACAACTTTAAAGTTTATAATGAAGGCTCTGAGGAGAATATTTTTACTATTCCAATGGACAAGAATTTATATACTAATCAAATGCAAAATCTTTTCCGTTCGCGTCATTATAATCACGCAAAGGCTTATGGATTAGGTGGAGAGAATGGCTCTAGTGCAACTATTGAAGTGCTTAAAACATTTGCGTATGGAACAGATTCGGTTGATAGTCGTTTTGATGCTTGTTATTTTGCCGGAGTTGTATTGGATTTGAATGGAGATACTGTTCGTTTGGATAATGGAACAGTTTTGGAGTATCTCCCTTGGGATATCCAATTGGATCTTTCAGGATTAGCTTCTGAAAAAACTGCTGGAGCACGTATGAAGAAATATGAAGTGGATAGTCAGGGTACTAAGGATGGAAAATTATCTGATAATGATATTGTTCTTTTCCGTTATGCTGATGCCTTGTTGATGAAGAGTGAAGCAAAAGTACGAAATGGAGAGAATGGTGATCTCGAATTGAATGAAGTTCGTCGTCGTGCAGGAATGTCGGAACGGAAAGCTACACTTGAAAATATTTTGGCAGAACGTCAATTAGAGTTGGCTTGGGAAGGATGGCGTCGTCAGGATTTAATTCGTTTCGGTCTTTTTACGCGGACTTATAGCAGTCGTTCACAGTTACCACAGGAAGAAAACGGTTATACAACTGTTTTTCCAATTCCTGATAATGTTCTTACTCTTAATAAACTTCTGACACAGAATCCTGGATATTGAATTAAATAGTGATAGAAAAAACATTGTATAGGAATATTTAATAATAAGATGTGATTATATATAAAAGAATAAACATTTAACATTGAAAATAATATAAATACATAATTGTTGTGTTATAAAACATAATTAACTAAATTTTGCAAATTCTCTTTTAATAGATGGAAATCATAATTTATTTTAGATTCAAATCTGAAATAATATTCCAAATATGGAAAATGTATTGCCAAATATGGAAAAAACGGAAGAGAATTATAAAGTGCCTAATTTGGAAAAAGGACTGGCGGTTTTGGAATATCTGGCTTTTAATTCTGAAGGTAAAACATTGCAGGATATAAAAAGCTCACTTGATATTTCACAAACTACTGCATATCGTATTCTGAATACTTTGGTCCGTTTGGAATATTTGCAGTATTCCGATGAAAGTAAGCAATATACACTTTCCAGAAAGATGCTTACCCTTGGATTCAGAGCATTGAATGAGCATAGTATGCTTGAGATAGTATTGCCTTATCTTAGGAAACTAAGGGATGAAGTAAAGGAAACTGCTTGCTTTGGAATATTAGGCAATGAGAAAGGTATTTTTATAGAACAGGCTCAAGGACATCATACATTCCGTTTTGTCCTTTCACCGGGCAAATCTTTCGATTTGCATTGTTCTGCGCCAGGAAAAGCTATTATGGCCTACCTGCCAAATACTGTTCGTGACAGATATTTGTCGTTGATGGAGTTTCATCCATATAATGATAGAACTATAGTGACAGCTAAGGACTATTTGGAAGAGTTGGAAAAAGTTCGTAAGCTGGGTTATGCAATGGATAACGAGGAAGAAATGAGTGGGGTGATATGTGTGGGCGCTCCGTTATTTAATTATATTGGATATCCTTGTGGGGCGATTTGGATTTCCGGACCAAAGGATAGACTTAAAGGAAAAGTTCTGACATCAACCATTTCGGCTGTTAAGAACACATCAACAGAGATATCTAAGAAGTTAGGATATATTAAATGAAAAACGCAAAATAAATATTGTTACAAGCCATGAAGATACATGTTTCGTTATATAGAAAATTATTGGCATTATGCCTTTCCGGTTTTGTCAGTTCAGTGTTGTTTGCTGGCAATCCTCCTTTTTTTACAACTGATATAATAAAGGGAAAATCCGGTGAATTAATATTGACTCAGAAAGGAACAAAGAAAGTTGACATCTTTTCACCTGATGGAAAAACTTGTTTAAAATCTTTTCCTGTTGATGCTGTACCAACTGGGGTTTTGTTTGCTGATAATCATTTATATGTAACGACATCTGAAAATCGTGGTATGTTGCAAATACTGGATGCGGAAACTGGAGCGATGCAGTATGCAATACCAACTGGGATGGGAGCTTGTCACCCTATGATGAGTCCGGATGGAAAATATATTTATGTGCTTAATCAGTTCAAGAATACTGTTTCAGAGATTGATTTGGCTGCACATAAAGTTGTTCGCGAAGTTTCGGTTTTGCGTGAACCCAGATCTGCAGTGTTTACTGCTGATGGAAAATATATGTTCGTGACAAACTTTCTGCCTGCGCAAAGAGCTGACCTTGATGTGGTGGCAGCATGTGTGTCAGTCATTGACATGTCGTCTTTTGAGAAAGTAAAAGACATAAAGCTTGCAAATGGAAGTAATGCTGTTCGTGGAATGTGTATTACTCCTGATGGCAAATATATATATGTTTCTCATAATTTGGGAAGGTTTACAGTACCTACTTCTCAGTTGCAGCAAGGTTGGATGAATACGAGTGCATTCAGTATTATAGATGTAGCTAATCAGGCATTTGCAGGAGTAGTGATAGTTGATGATCCCGATAGAGGAGCAGCAGGTATCTGGAGTATTGATTGTGATGAAAATAATATTTATGTCAGTCATAGCGGAACGCATGAAGTAAGTATTATCGACCATAAAGCAATGCTTAAGAAATTCGAGGCTTACCCTGATAAAAGTCGTTTGGATTATGACCTGACATTTCTTTATGGATTAAGAGAACGTGTTCCTTTAAACGGTAATGGCCCGAGATGTATGTTGCTTGACGGTGGGGAACTGATTGTTCCTACATATTTCGCGGATGAATTGAATTTCGTTGATGTAAATACCTCTGAAGTTAAATCTGTTTTTTTGAATCCTAACAGAGAGGAAACAATGGAACATAAAGGTGAAAAATATTTCAACGATGCTACTCATTGTTACCAGAATTGGCAGAGCTGTAATGGCTGTCATCCTGGTGACGGACGAACTGATGGAATGAACTGGGATTTGATGAATGATGGAGTAGGTAATTCAAAGAATTGCAAAAGTATGCTTTACAGCCATGTCACTCCTAAATGTATGATTTCAGGAATTCGTGAATCAGCTGAGGTTGCTGTAAGAGCTGGTTTTAAGTTCATACAGTTTTACGAACCTGATGAAGAAATGGCGAAATGTGTTGATGCATATTTGAAATCACTTCGTCCTGTTCCAAGTCCATATCTTGTAAACGGGGAATTATCAGAAAAGGCAAAAGAAGGACGTAAAGTCTTTGAAAAATTAAAATGTGGTGAGTGTCACAGCGGACCATATTTTACTGATTTGAAAATGCACCGCATAGGCGATGATATAGAATTTGAACAAGGTTGGGATACTCCAACTCTTATTGAAGTTTGGAGAACTGCACCTTATTTGTTTGACGGACGTGCTGCAACATTGGAAGAAGTATTCAGTGTGCATAAGCATGGTATAGAAAAAAGAGTGTCGAAGAAAGACATTGAAGCTTTGACAGAATATGTTAATTCATTATAAGAATTTGTGGAGTATGAATTACTGCGATAGAATTCAGTATAATATCTGGACAACTGCCGATGCCGATATGGAAGAGATGGTTGACAAACTGTTGTTAAACCTTCCGACAGAACAGTTGGTTTTGCGTCTTGTATTTTTCTGCCGACATACATCTAATGAAGAATATGTTGAGCAGAAGAATTATCTGATGAAGAAATTAAGATTGTTCTGTGGTGATAAAATGCCTGTAGTTTCTTTGGTCTCACAACCGGTTATGGGAGCAGGTATGGCATTGGAAGTTCATAGCTATATACCAGGAACAAACGATATAATAAAGTTTTGCTCGGAAGGGGATTCTTCATATATATTGATAGAGAATAAGGAAGCGAAGTTTTTGTTTGCTGGGGGATTCCAGGCTGATGTGTTGAGATTGAATATTGCAGAGCAGTCTAGTAAAGTATTCTCTTCACTTGGAAATATTTTGAAGAAAGAGGGTTTTCCTATTAATTCAATAATTCGTCAGTGGAATTATATAGAGAGAATTACTGATTTCGACGGAGATGACCAACACTATCAGTCATTTAATAATGCTCGCAGTGAGTTCTATAATAATGTTACTTGGGATAATGGATATCCTGCGGCAACAGGTATTGGTGCGTATTTTGGAGGAGTATTGGTTGATGTCGATGCTGTCGTTTTTAAATCTGACAATTGCTATGCTACTCCTATAAATAACAGATTGCAGGTCGCTGCACATAAATATTCAGAAGAAGTCCTTGAACATTCAGGAAAGATAAAGTCTACACCTAAATTTGAACGTGCAAAGAGTATGACTTTTGATAATCAAGATATTATATATATATCTGGTACGGCTGCGATACGTGGAGAAGAGAGCCTTAAAGGTGTAGGTTTGAAGCAACAACTTCATACAACTATGGAGAATATTGCAGAATTGATAAAAGAAGGTAAACATGAACTTTTGCGTGTTTATCTTAAGAGTGATTCTTTTTACAGAGAGTCAAGGAAACTGCTTAAAGAATATGACTTGACTATACCTGTGATTTATCTTCATGCAGATGTTTGTAGAGATGAATTACTTATTGAAATAGAAGGTATAGCTAAAAGAAATAATTCTAAACAATAAATAAAATAAATATGAAAAAAGTAAATTCAATGAAAATGCTGTTGGCTGCAGCAGCCCTTACAGCATTCACTTCTTGTAACAATCAGTCAAATACATCAAAAGACTGTGAAGAAGACTGCTGCAAATCAGAACAACCATGTGAAACTAAAAATAAAAAAGCTATGACTTATTCTAAAAAGTACACAAATGCCGATTTCTATAAAGACGGCAAATTCCAGCAGGATGTAGCTATCGAAGCTATGAAAGATATGTTTGCTTTCTATGATGTTCCTTTCACTGATTTGATGGCAAAAGAAATGTGGGTAACAGATTTCGGATTAGGAGATTTTGAAAATGTAGGTATGGGTGGTATTTTCTGGGTTAATGACCCTGAATATGGATATTTCGCTCACGCAATTTATCTGTTGCCTGGTCAGATGATTCCTGAACATGCACACGTAAAGACAAAATTCCCAGCTAAACATGAATCATGGATGGTTGAAAAAGGTTGGGTTTATAATTTCTCAGAAGTTGGAGAAGAAACACCTAATGCTCCTGCAACACCTGCAACTCATGGCCCTATCAAGAGCAAGAATTTCGTAGTTCAGAAAGTTGGTGATGTTTTGCGTTTGAAACAGTTGGAAACATTCCACTTTATGATGGCTGGTCCGGAAGGTGCTGTTGTTTCTGAATGGGCATGTTATCACGACAATGACGGCTTGAGATTTACAAACACAAAAGCTGCATTATAATCAATTTTTATTAGTTGACACTAAATCCATATACATGAATAGAATGCATATTCTTGTATCAGTTATGTTATCATCTTCTCTTGTTGCTTTCGGGCAAAAGCAAGAGAAGGTTGATAACTGGATTGATGCATCAGTTAAAACAAAGGCAGAATTGAGAACAGTTTTGCAAAAAGCTCAGATGCCGATTGAGTCGGCATGGATGAAGGCTAAGCAGACTGCGGCTCCAATTTCTGCGAATATAGAAGGGCTTGAACAGCTTGTTCTTGTTACTTCTGAAGGTCCTGATGGAAATTCTTGGGACTGGGGAACTTGGGCAAATGCCAAGTTAATCCGTAAGGATGGTTCTTCTGTGTGGTTGGACGAATTGG
Source organism: Parabacteroides sp. KHUB-01 (assembly GCF_056640935.1). Lineage (NCBI taxonomy): Bacteria > Pseudomonadati > Bacteroidota > Bacteroidia > Bacteroidales > Tannerellaceae > Parabacteroides > Parabacteroides sp. KHUB-01. The sequence continues at coordinate 3,464,280 of NZ_CM153256.1, forward strand.
ACCCGGTTTATTGGGAGTCTGGTTCCGGCAGCATATCAAAAAATAAAGATTTATATGGAAAACCATTGGTAATTGACGGCAAGAAATATGAACATGGTATCATGTGCCATGCCAATGGTGTTATGGTCTTTAATCTGGGTAAAGAATTTTCTCGTTTTGAAGCTGAAGTCGGAGTTGTTGATGAATCAACAGTAGGTAGCGTATACTTCAAAGTGATGAATGTATATCCTAAGAACGAGGCAAAATCATTGATGGCTTCTTTCCCGGAAGAAATAGGATCGTTAAATGCAACAGTCAACGGTTTGGAAAATTGGTTGGCTTCAGCTGATAACAGTGTTGAAAAACAGGCTATCCTGAGCATTGTTGAGCAGTTGCAGAAGAAAGATTATTTCAAAGCTGAAGTAAATAAAGTTGCTGCGGAGAAGGACTTGAATAAGCAGCTTACTTCATATTTGAATTTGTACGAAAAAGTACAGAAGGTTTATACTCTTCAGAAAGAGCTTAAATGGCTTAATATGGAAGCAATCAGACTTGCTTTCAATGATATGAAGGGTATGAAAGGCTACGATAGCAGTAAATATGCTTCATTGTTGTCTGAATTGGAATCTTTGGTAAAGAAAGGTTTCGATGGAATGTATAGTGGTGATGCATCTGCTGTTGCTTCAGCAGAAAAGGCTATCGCAAACAAAAGAGCTATTTTGCTTTCTAACCCTTTGCTAGACGGTGATAAAGTTGTAGCTGCCAGATATAAATTGGGTGCTACTGCTCACACTGCTATGGCTCCTCAATTGGGAACTCAGGCAAACAACTGGAGTAACCAGGAGTCTGCGCGCCGTGAGGGTTTTGATGCGGATATTGTTGAGTTGACAAATTTACGTGGTGATGTAAATGTTCGTTCTGTTTACAAGCCATCAAATACATCTTCAATCGCGGACTTGAAACTTCATTGGGATGGTGACAGAGTGATGTTCACACAGACAATGGACGACAAGAGATGGAATATCCATGAAGTCAAATTGGATGGAACAGGATATCGTCCATTGATGGAAATGCTTGAGCCGGATTTGGAATTCTATGACGGAACATATTTGCCTGATGGTAGACTTATTGCCATTTCAAATATCGGTTATCAGGGTGTTCCTTGTGTAAGCGGTGACGACCCTGTAGGAAATATGGTTCTTTATGATCCAAAGACAAAGACTATGCGCCGTTTGACATTTGACCAGGATGCAAACTGGAATCCTGTCATTATGAATAACGGTCGTGTTATGTACACTCGTTGGGAATATACAGATTTGACTCACTATTACACTCGTATTGTGATGCATATGAATCCGGATGGAACAGAGCAAAAGGCTTTGTATGGTAGTGGTTCAATGTTCCCTAACAGTACATTCGATGTGCAGCCATTGCCAGGACATGCTTCTTCATTTGTCGGCATTATTTCCGGACACCATGGTATTGCACGTTCAGGACGTATGATTGTGTTCGACCCAAACAAGGCTCGTGCAGGTGCAGCCGGTATGGTTCAGGAAATTCCGTATCGCAATCGTCCGATTGTTGAAGAAGTGAAGGATGAATTGGTAAATGGCGTATGGCCACAGTTCATCAAACCAACAGCACTTAACGACAAGTATTTCCTTGTTTCAGCTAAATTGGATCCTAACGGTTTGTGGGGCTTGTATTTGGTTGACGTGTATGACAACGTAACTTGCTTGATGGAGAGCGAAGGTGAAGGATATATTAGTCCTATTGTTGTCCGCAAGACTAAAACACCTCCGGTAATTCCTGATCGTGTTAAATTGAATGAAAAAGAAGCAACATTCTTCATTCAGGATATTTATGAAGGCGAAGGCTTGAAAGGAATACCTCGTGGAACAGTTAAGGAATTGCGTTTGCATGCTTATGAATATGCTTATGTGAAGACTACATCAGACCATAACTGGCATGGTATTCAGTCAGGATGGGATATCAAGCGTAATTTGGGTACAGTTCCTGTAGAAGAAGACGGTTCTGTTATTTTCAAGGCTCCTGCTAATACTCCTATTTCTATTCAGCCATTGGATAAGGATGGAGTTGCTGTTCAGTGGATGCGTAGTTGGGTAACTGGCCAGCCTGGTGAGGTTGTATCATGTATCGGTTGTCATGAAGACCAGAACCAGATTGCAATACCTAAACGAGTAATTGCTTCACAGAAAGAGCCTTCTAAACTGAAGACACCGGAAGGTGGCGTACGCTCATTTACTTTCGATTTGGAAATTCAGCCTATTTTGGACAGAGCTTGTATTGCCTGCCATAACGGAGAGAAAGCATTTGATTTGCGCGGTGGTAAGAAAGATAAACTTGGATATGGAACTTCATATTTGAATTTGCATCCATATGTTCACCGTCAGGGTGGAGAAGGTGATATGCAGGTTCTTAATCCTTATGAATATCATCCAAATACAAGTGAACTTGTTCGTCTGTTGAAACGTGGACATGCAAATGTTAAGCTGACAGATGAAGAATGGCGCAAATTGTATAACTGGATTGATTATAATGCACCTGATAAAGGATATTTCAATGCAAATGTTTTGACTTGTATTCCTTATAAGGGCTATGATCAGATTGCTCGCCGTAAAGAACTTACAGACAAATATGCTGGTGGTGCAGGTGTTGACTGGAAGAAGGAAATAGAAGATTATGCTGCTTATCTGAAAGGAAAAGGAGAAATCAAACCTGTTATGCCTGAACCATTACCTCCAGTCAAGGAAAAGACGGTGAAAGCTAAGAACTGGCCGTTTGGTGCAGACCAAGTTAAGGAAATGCTTGCCGACGAAAAAGAAACTCGTAAAGTTATTGAATTGGCTCCTGGTATTAATATGACATTTGTTCGTATTCCTGCCGGAGAATTCGTAATGGGTAGCTACAATGGTCCGTCTGATACATATCCGACAACTAAAGTCAAGATTAAGAAGGCATTCTGGATGGCTGAAATCGAAACTACAAACGAGCAGTTCAGAACTATTTTCCCAAATCACGACAGTAAGTATATGGACCAGCAGTGGAAAGACCATGTTGTTCCTGGATATAAGGCTAATGACCCTGATCAGCCAGCAATTCGCTTGAGCTATAACGAAGCAATGGAGTTCTGCCAGAAACTTAGCGAAAAGACTGGTCTGAACGTGACATTGCCAACAGAAGCTCAGTGGGAATGGGCTTGCCGTGCAGGTAGTGATTCTGACTTCTGGTTTGGAAATATGAACTCTGATTTCGGTAAGAAAGACAACTTGGCTGATAAGACAACATTGAAACTTGCAGTTAGCGGTATTGACCCTCAGCCGATGCCTACGACTTCAATGTGGTACAAATACTACATCTTCCTTCCTAAAGAAGAAAATGTAGATGATGGAAGCCTTGTTCAGGTTCCTGGTAAGAAATACGAAGCAAATCCGTTTGGTTTGTATGATATGCACGGAAACGTAGGCGAATGGACTCGCTCTGACTATGTGCCATATCCTTACAAGGAAAATAGCAAGGTTGAAGCTGAATATAAGGTTGTTCGTGGTGGTTCATTCATCGAACGTCCTAAATTCTCAACAGCATATTCTCGTAAAGGATTCTATCCATATCAGAGAGTATTCAATGTTGGTTTCCGTGTAATAATCGAAGATTAATCTTTAAATATAAATTTAATTATCATGAGAACATTAAGTCATATTGGAATTCCAGTGAATTATAAGCCAGAAGGCGCAGTCTATAACGAAGGTTTGAATATTTGGCTGACTGATTATAGCCAGAGTCCAAACAAGATTGAATTTATACATTTGGAATCAGGTGAAACTCCTCTTCCAGAATTGGTGATATCTACAGCTCATGTTGCTTATGTTGTTCCTTCATTGGAGGAAGAATTGAAAGGCAAAAAAGTAATTTTCGGTCCTGCTCCATGTGATGAGCACCTGACAATTGCTTTTATCGAAGAAGAAGGTATTGCTGTTGAAATTATGGAAGTAAAATAAATCGAGTCGCGCTGGGCTCGACTTGAAGGTGACAGGTGACGAGTTGACAAGGTAACAAGGTAATAATATTATTCTTTATTCTTGTCAACTTGTCTCTGTAGCCTTGTCAACTTTAAAGAGTCGCTCTATTGTGTAACTCTAATAAATTTAAAAGGAGAATTTTATTATGTCAGAATTGAAAACTAAGTTCATTAACGAACCTGAGAATATTACTGCAGAATTGTTGGAAGGCTATGTATTGGCTTATCCGGACAAAGTTAAATTGGGTGGCGAAAACATTGTTGTTCGTGCTAATCCAAAAAGTGAAGATAAAGTTGCTATCGTAACATTGGGTGGTTCTGGTCACGAACCAGCATTGAGCGGTTTCGTTGGTAAAGGTATGTTGGACTGCTCTGTTGTTGGTGATATTTTTGCAGCTCCAGGTGCTCAGCGTGTGTTCCAGGCATTGCAGCTGATGAAACGCGAAGCAGGTATTTTGCTTGTTGTGTTGAATCACTCTGGTGACGTTATGAGTGCAAACATGGCTTGTCAGCTTGCCGGTCGTATGGGTATCAAAGTTAAACAGTTGCTTACACACGATGATATAAGTGCTGGTATCGGTGCAGACAAAAACGATCGTCGTGGTTTGGCAGGATGTGTTCCTTTGTTCAAGATCTTGGGTGCTGCAGCAGAAGAAGGCAAATCATTGGATGAATTGCTTGAAATAGGTGAACGCTACAATGAAAAGGTTGCTACCTTGGCAGTTGCTATGCGTTCTTGCTCACATCCGCAGAATGGTGGTGTCATCACTAATTTGCCAGAAGGAATTATGGAAATTGGTATGGGACAGCATGGTGAAGGTGGTGGCGGACAGAAACCACTTGTATCTGCAGACGCTACAGCAGCTGAAATGGTAGATTTGCTTTGCCAGCAGTTGCAGCCAAAAGCCGGCGATAAGATGATGTTGATTATCAACGGCGTTGGAGCAACAACTCATATGGAGTTGAATATCATTTTCCGTAAGGCTTACAAGGAACTTGAAGCTCGTGGCTTGCAGGTAGTTGAATCTCGTATTCAGGAGATTTTGACAGTGCAGGAACAGGCTGGTTTCCAGATGATTCTTGCTATTCTTGATGAGGATCATATCGATTATTTGAAGAACAAACAATCTGATGCTCCTTATTGGACAACAATTGGAAAATAAATGACAGGTGACGAGGTGACAAGATGACGAGTTGGCAAGGTAACAAGATGATAATTTATTTTTTATCCTTGTCAACTTGTCCCTATAGCCTTGTCACCTCGTCACCTATAATTACTATTAGAAAAAGATTTTTATTATGGCAAAAACTCTGACAATTGATAATTTCAAAGCAATGCTTGACAAAGCATTCGAGCAAATAAAGTTGCGTGAAGAAGAGTTCTCTAAGTTGGACGCTGTTATCGGTGACGGAGATCATGGAACAGCTATTGTTACTGCTTTCTCTGTTATTCATCGTATTGCTCAAAATGGAACTGAGTTTAAGGCAATGCTGATGGACATGGGAATGGGTGTGATGATGGAAGTTAGCGGTTCAACAAGTACACTTCTTGGCGCATTCTTCCTTGGAATGAGCGACTGTGCCGAAGGTACAGAATTGGATGCTGCCGGAGTGAAAGCAATGTTCGCCGGTGGTTTGGCAAATGTTCAGCAACAGACTGCTGCTAAACGTGGCGACAAAACAATGATGGATGCATTGATTCCTGCAGTTGAGGCTATGCAGGCAGTTGAATCTGACGACATCAAGGAAATACTCCAGGCAGGTGCAAAAGCAGCTTTGGCAGGAGCTGAAGAAACTGTTCAGATGAAGGCTAATTTTGGTCGTGCCCGCAACTACGGCGAGCGTTCAATTGGTTTTGCAGACAGTGGCGCAACTTCATGGAGCTGCATGATTGCTGCTTTTGCTGATGCAATCTGACAAAAGGATTGATGTAATAAACTCAAAACTTAAAAACAAAGAAACTTAAAAACTCAAAAACTCAAAAATATGGCAGATATGGACGGCTTCAGAGAAGCCAATAACTTCGGATTAAATCAGAAAGTTGAGAATGCTCAGTTCCACGTTAAAGGTGCTGACAACCTTGCTTGGGGTATGAAAGACCGTTTGTCTCGTATTTTCAATCCTAAGACTGGCCGTACAGTGATGTTGGCATTTGACCATGGTTTCATTATGGGCCCAACTTCAGGTTTGGAAAGAATTGACTTGAGTATCGTTCCTCTTGCAAAATATGCTGACTGTTTGATGGGAACACGCGGAATGATTCAGACTTGCATTCCTGCAAACGTCAACAAACCTATTTGTTTGCGCTCTGACGCTGGTTCAACAATCCTTACTGAATTGAACCGTAATGTTTTGATTGACATCGAAGATGCAATCCGTATGAATGCTTCAGCTATGGCTGTTATGTTCTCAGCAGGTGATGGTGACCAGGAAGCAATCACAGCTGCAAATCTTGTGAAAGCTGCAGATATGGGTAACCGTTACGGCATTCCTGTGATGGGTGTTACTGCTGTCGGCAAACAGATGGCTCGCGATGCTCGTTATTTCGCTTTGGCATCACGCGTATGTGCAGAAAACGGTGCAAACATCGTTAAGACATATTATTGCGAAGGCTTCGAAAAAGTAGCTGCTGCATGTCCTGTTCCAATCGTAATTGCCGGTGGTAAGAAGTTGCCGGAAAAAGAAGCTTTGGAATTGTGTTATAAGGCTGTCAACGACGGAGCTGCCGGTGTGGATATGGGTCGTAACGTGTTCCAGAGTGAATGTCCTGCTGCAATGATTCAGGCTGTATATTCAGTTATTCACGAAGGTTTGACAGCAGACCAGGCATATGAAAAATTCCAGGACTTGTCAAAATAATATAAAACTATAATTTGGAAATTCCCTTCTTTAGGCCTTTAAGGTTCTTTGGAAGGGATTTTCTTTAGAATTTAGGGGATAAGGAGTTAAGGAGTCAAGTAGTTAAGAAGATTATACTAATATCCTTGTTAACTTGTCACCTCGTCACTATAAAAAATTATTCATCATGAAAATATCAGCTTTGTTAGCTGCTGGCTTATTGTTGCTGACTACATCTTGCCAGCAAAAGAAAGAAAAATTGTTGTTGGGTGGTTCCGGATGGAACAAAGTAGTTATCCTTGATAAAGAAACTAAAACCATAGAATGGGAATATCCTTTGGAAAAAGGATGGGAGTGTAATTCCGTAGCAATGACAGACAACGGCAACATATTGTTCTCTTATTCAAAAGGAGCAAAACTTGTCACTGCGGATAAGAAAGAAATCTGGAACATTCCGGCTCCTGCAGGTTGTGAGATGCAAACAGCAAGAATCTTGCCGGATGGAAATTTCCTTCTCGCATGGTGCGGAACTCCGGCAAAAGTAATGGAAGTGAACTCAAAAGGAGAAATCATTTCTGAAACCTCATACGAAACAGGCATTGAGCAGGCTCACGCCCAGTTCAGACAAATAAATAAAAACAAAGAAGGAAATTATCTCTTCCCTCTGTTTGCAACATCCGAAGTTCGCGAAGTCAATGCGAAAGGCGAATTACAGAAGTCTGTTAATGTTGGCGGAACTCCTTTCAGCCTGATGTTCCTTCCAAATGGAAACTATCTTGTGGCTTGTGGCGACGGTCATAAATATGTGGAATTGAATTTTGCAACCGGAGAAATAGTAAAATCTGTTGAGCAGAATGATATTGAAGGAGCAAAATTGTTTTTTGTAGCCCAATTATATCCATCTTCAAACGGAGGTTATTATATTTGTAACTGGCAAGGACATGATTCCTCTGCGACTGAGGGTAATTATCCTCAGCTGATTGAAGTAGATAAAGACGGAAAGAAGGTTTGGGAGCTGAATGATAATGCAACCTTTGGTATGATATCTTCAGTTTATGAGTTTTCAAGATAAATAGAAACCTTTGAATTTTCTTCCGAGAGTAATTCATTTTTCTTTCGGAAGAAAGTTGAATTTGTTCCGAAAGAAAAACAAATTACATCCGAAAGAAATTGCCACTTCCTTCCGATAGAAAATTAAGTGTCATAATACCGTTAAAAACATTATAATATCATGGGAGTAAAAGAATATTGTTCAGGATTGCAGCATATAGGCATTCCGACAAATAACATTAATGAAACAGTTGAGTTTTACAAGAAATTAGGTTTTGAAGTAGCTTACACCACACGTAATGTTGATGAAACTGTTACTTTCCTTCGTATGTATGACTTGGTTATTGAAACTTATGAAAATAATCAGGCGGTAATGAGAAGCGGAGCTATCGACCATTTTGCGATTAATGTGAAGAATATCGATTCCCTTTTTGAAGAAATAAAGGGAATGGGCTTTGAAATGTTGGACAAACAGGTAAATTCCCTTCCTTTTTGGGAGAATGGGGTTAAGTTTTTTACAATACTCGGACCAAACAAGGAAAAGGTTGAATTTTGCGAGTATTTGTGATTTATAATGAAATATTGATGAAGATAGGGGAATGAGCATTATTCCCTTATCTTTATTTATTGAGATTTTTGTGTGTGCGATTATTTTGTATATATAGTTAAAACCCGAATTTAATGAACCGTTTGTTTTTTATATTACCGATATTGATAGCTTTCCCTGTCAGTTGCTTTGCTGAATCAAACACGGATTCAGAAACAATAGTGAAGTATGTGAGTTTTTTTCTTAACATATTATTTTTGCTGGCTGGAATTTTAGCTTTTTATTTCTTTAATAAAAAATGGAAAGCTGCTCAGTTTGACAGAATGCAGAAAGAAAAACTGAAATTTTTCTCGGACCTTTCGTATGAAATTAGGACACCTTTGACAATGATAATGACGCCATTGGCAAAACTCATTGCTAAGGGAGACAATCCTTCGCTTTTGCCTACATATAATATTATGTTCAAGCATTCCAATGAATTGTTGCAACTGATAAACCAGATAAAGGATTTGTATTATCTGGAGTGCAGAAAAAAACATATCTATGTTGAAGAAATGAATTTAACGCGATTAGTTTCAAAGCTGAAAGATTCATTTGATATTCTTGCAGAGGAAAGAGAGTTGGATTTTAGATTTCAATCTACTCCGGAAACAATTATAGGTTATGCTGATAGTGAGATATTGTCGAAGATACTTTTTAATCTTATTTCTTCAGCAATTAGCAGGACAGAAAGGGGAAGTGTAAATATTGAAATGTCATGTGTAGACAAATCTGAATTAAAGATTAAGATTAAAGATACAGGTGCGGCAATTTCTGAATATTCGCAGAAGTTGATGTATGAAAAATATTTTAGTGTGGATAAAGGAAATGAAGACCTGACAATAAAATCTACATTGTTACTTCATTTAACAAATAAAATTGTGATGCTTCATCATGGAAAAATAAATACCCAAACTGATGAAAAAGAAGGAAATTTGTTTGAATTGACTATACCGATTAACAAGGATTCTTATACACAGGAAGAACTTACAAGGAATAATGAAATTGATGCAGAGTTCTCAACAGCTCCTGTTTTGAACTTAAGTATTAAATCATTCTCAAAAGAATCAAAGAAACGTAACCGTAAAGATTCAAAGGTTAAAATGCTTGTTGTAGAGGATAATCCTGATATACGATTATTGTTAAGAGAAGAGTTTTCGGATGATTATAATATTATTGAGGCAGAGAACGGAAAGGATGCTTTATATAAAACTCTTGAGTTTAATCCTGATATTATAATAAGTGATATTCTTATGCCGGAAATGGATGGAAAAGAGTTTTGTAAGAAAATACGCAATAATGAAAGTACCCAGTTGATACCAATAGTTCTACTTACTGCTTGTTCTTCAATGAATCAGCAGGTTGAAGGTCTTCAGGTTGGTGCAGATGCATACGTTACGAAACCTTTTGATTTGGATTACCTGCGAGCTTTGGTAAATCGTTTGTTGCAGTCAAAAGCTCAAAGTCGGCAACAGGCAATTGCTGAATCTGATGATAATAAAGAAGAAGACTTGGATAATGAGCCTTCTGTTATGGATAAGGTTATTTTGGATAATATAAATAAGCTAATACAAGAACATATTGATGATTCAGAATTTTCGGTTGAGACACTTTGCAAAGAAATGTCGTTAAGCAGAACTCATCTTAATAGAAAAGTAAAAGAACTCACAGGCGAGTCTCCTGCTTCATATATTAAACAGGTTCGTTTGAGAAAGGCGGCAATCCTTTTGAAGAAAAAAACACTTTCTATTTCAGAAATTGCTTTTATGACTGGTTTTTCTTCTCCGTCTTATTTTAGTCAGGCTTTCAGAGAATATTATGGTATGACACCTAAAGAATTTGTTAATCATAGATAGTCTATTATATGTATAAGATTTATATGTAGCCGATGAATTTTATGTGTAAATAATGTCTTTTTAACTAAGACTTCCTTTTTTTAATTTAAATGGTTCATTTTTGATGGTTTTTTGGTTCGAAAACAACATTTAGAAAGTAAAATATAAAGAGAATACACTGAATTTTATATTTGAAGCATAGGGATATAGATACATTTGTGTTACAAATATTACCTGTTTTTAACATAGTTTTTAGAATGTGGTATTTGTAAACATATTAATGTAAATCTTAAATCCTATGCACATGAAAAGAGGAAGATTAGACTTCTTATTTAGGAAAGGATGGCTAACAACTTTGTTACTCCTTAATGTTTTTATCAGTTTTGCTCAGAAAACTGTAAATGGAGTGGTGGTTTCAGCTTCGGACAATATGCCGCTGATTGGTGTAAATATTGTGGAAAAGGGAACAACCAATGGAACAGTTACCGATATGGACGGTAAATTCTCAATTAGTGTTGCTGACAACGCTCAGCTTTTGTTTTCCTACATCGGGTACATTGAACAAACATTACCTGCAGAAGAAGGAATGAAAGTTCTACTTAAAGATGACACTCAATCTTTGGAAGAGATTGTTGTTGTAGGTTATGGTGCAGTTAAGAAAAAAGACCTTACAGGTGCAGTATCTTCTGTTCGCCGTAAAGATATGGGCGATTTGGCAGTGTCAAATGTTGAGCAGATGATTCAGGGACGTGTTGCTGGTGTGGAAGTAATCAACAACAGTGGTCTTCCTGGTTCAGGAACTTCTATCAAGATCCGCGGTGTTGGTACTTTGTATAACTCTGACCCTCTATATATTATTGATGGTATGCCTGGTGATATCAACTCCGTTAGCCAGTATGACATTGAAAGTATAGAAATTCTTAAGGACGCATCATCTACTGCTATCTATGGTGCTCGTGCTGCAAATGGTGTAGTTCTTGTAACAACAAAGAAAGGACGTTCTGGTAAGGCTACTGTTAATTTGAATGCTTACGTTGGCGTTGCTCAGGCAGCAAAGAAAATAGATATGCTTAATGCTAGTCAGTATATTGACTTGGCATTGGAAATGAATCCGAACTTCTTCAAAGATGCTAAGCGTTTCGTTCCAACATCTGAAGGAGGTTTGGGATATGATGAAGCTTGGGCTCGTACTGACAGAAATAATATGCAGGACGAAATATTCCGTTTGGCTTTGCAGCAGGAATATCATATGAATATTAGTGGCGGTAGTGATAATGCTGTATACAGTGTTTCCGGTTCATATACAGATCAGGATGCTATCACTGAAGGTTACAATTATAAACGTCTTAATATTCTTGCAAACAACGAATTTACTATTCGTAAGTATGTGAAGGTCGGCCAGAACTTGACAGTCAGGAGAACAGATACAGATGGCGTTACTCCGGACTTTACAGCTGTTATGAATTATGCTCCTTATATGCCTGTGGAAGATGCTGAAAACAGTTGGGGTTATTCAAAAACATCTTCTGTTTTGGATGGTGGAAACGACTCATTCAACCCGATTACAATGTTGAACAGGAATCATTCAAATAAGAAAAGTACTTTCATTCGTGAACAGGTTTATTTGGAAGTATCATTCCTTGACATGTTTAAATGGCGTACTCAGGCTCAGTATACAAACTCTTCAAGTAATGATTTGACTTATAATGAATATTCTGAGAACGGAGATATTATCAATAAAGCAAGTATAAATGATTCTTATTCGTATAGCCAGAGTGCAATGATTGAGAACTATTTGAATTTTACTAAGGAGTTTGGTGTTCATTCAATTAATGCAATGATTGGTAATTCTTTTTCTTCAAGTAAATATAACAATGGTCGTTCAGCAACAATCGCTGGTTCTGCTTCTGAGGAAATGGATTGGGAGAATATGGAAGTATTACTTGTTAACAAAACTCCCAAATATACAGTTTCAGGAAATAATACATGGCATAGTGCTTATTTGTCATACTATGGTCGTATTAATTATTCTTTGATGGATAAATATTTGCTGACATTCAATTATCGCCAGGATGCTTCTCCTAATTTCTCTCCATCAAACCGATGGGGTCGTTTCCCTTCTTTAGCTTTGGCTTGGAAAATTGATGAAGAAAACTTTATGCAGTCATTCGATGATTTGTCTCAGTTGAAACTTCGTTTGAGTGTTGGTCGCTCTGGTAACGACCGTATTGCAAGCTATGCTTATCTTGCAAATCTGTATTCTGGTTCTGGAAACAATATCGTATCAGCTATAGGAGTTAATCAGGGACAAGCCTTTGGAGTTACAATCAATGGCTTGCCTGCTACGGATATTCGTTGGGAAACAACAACTTCATATAATTTAGGTGTTGATGCTGGCTTCTTCAATAATGCACTTACTGCTTCTTTGGATGTTTATACAAGACAGACAGACGGTATTTTGGTAAAAGTTCCAATTCCTGGTTCTTCAGGTATCGACCAGTCACCTTATCAGAATGCGGCAGAGGTTGAAAACAAAGGTTTTGATTTCTCTATCGGTTATAACAAACAGATTGGTGATTTCGGATTCTCTGCATCAGCAGTTGTAGGTTTCAATGATAATAAGGTTCTTTCATTGGGAGCAGGTGAACCTATATCTATGGCAAGCCAGACAATTGGTTATCTGACTCGTACGGAAGTTGGTCATTCTATTGGGGAGTTCTATGGCTATCAGGTTGACAAAGTTTTGTCTACAACAGCAGAGGCTAATGCTTATAATGAAAAATACGGACAAAATGCTGCAGCTGGTGATATAGCATTCAAGGATATAGCTGGTCCAGCTGATGAAAACGGTAATCCAACTGGTCCTGATGGAAAGATTGATGACAACGATAGAACGTTCATAGGTAATCCAGCACCGAAATGGAACTACGGTTTGAATATTAACGCAAACTACAAGAATTTCGATATGCAACTTGGATTTACAGGTGTAGCTGGAAACAAGATTTTTGATTTTGCTGGAATATATGAAAGACAAGGTATGCGTCGTTTGTTCAATCAGTCAGCTGATATTCTTGACCGCTGGCAGGAAGAAGGAGACGTAACAGATATTCCAAGGGCTGTTATTTCTGACCCTAACAACAACTTGCGAGTTTCGGACCGTTATATAAAGGATGGAAGTTATCTTCGTTTGAAGAATTTTACTGTAGGTTATACAGTTCCGTTCAAATCAAACGAAGTGATTGATAAGCTTCGCTTTTATGTGACAGCTCAGAACTTGTTCACTATTACAAAATATGATGGTTATGATCCAGAAATCAGTTCTCCAAGCAGCTGGAATGCTGATAGCTATAATCTGGAAAGAGGTATTGTAACAAAGAGTAATATGTTACCTATACCTCGTACATTCCTTTTGGGTGTTCAGGCTACATTCTAAATAATATTTTATGTATAAATGTTCTTGAAAACCTTTTGTAATTGTAACAAGAAGTGAGATAATAGATTAATAACATTAAATTCTGATTATTATAATGAAAAATATAGTATATGCAGCCATTTTAGGCTCAGCTTTATTATCAACCGGATGCAGCGAGAGCGTGTTGGATCTTAAGAATCCGGCTGAATATAATGAGGATACATATTATAAAACACAAAAAGAATGTCAGGAAGCAGTTCTTTCATGCTATTCAGTGTTTACAATGGCTCCATTCTATTCCCGCGAGTGGTATTATATGTTTGATCTGATGTCAAACCAGGCAGCAAAAACTGAGAAATTGTCAGGACTTGCGCAGTTCGGTATGTTTGTTTTCCAACAAGACAACAATGAAGTACGAACATTGTGGGAGGGCCTTTACAGAATGAATATGAGAGCACTTGTGGCATTGGAAAAAGTATCAGCTTGGGAAACCAAGTCTGAAGAGGAAAAAACTGCTCAGTCTTATTTTATCGGTGAGGCTTATTTCTTCCATGCATGGGCATATTACAATCTTACTGAGCTGTTTGGCGATGTTCCTTATCATGAGTCATGGCTTTCAATCAAGGAAGAACCGGCTAAGCCACGTATGGCATATTCTGAAATACAACCGAAAATAGAAGCTGCTCTTAAGGAAGCCATAAAATATTTGCCAGAAGAATGGGATGAATATAATCTTGGGCGTATTACCAAGAATGCAGCAAGAACTCTTTTGGGTAAGCATTATCTGACGCTTGGTAAGAATGAGGAAGCTGTTGATATTCTTTCTCAAGTCTCCGGTGTAACTTTGTCCTCTGATTACTGTAGTTTATTCGACCGTGGAAATCATACAAATCAAGAGATTATTTTACAGGTTCTGCATAAAAACTGGGGTAGAGGAGAAGGAAGCCCTGAATATGTTTTTGGTGGAAAAGAATCTTGGGGAGGAAAGTCTACAAACACAGCGAGACATTTGGAGTATGGATTTAATGATTGGCATAATGTTTATGTACCGGATGCTTCTGTTGCCAAATTCAAATATTCCATCAATGGAAAATCAGATTATATAGATCCGCGCGGAAAGATGATATTTTATGGTGATGGAGTTCTGGGTGATGAAGATTTTGCAGGAGGAGCTTTCCCGTATATACCATATAATGGAACTCTTGCTTCTGGTTTCCAATGGAAAAAATATTGCAGTTATGAAACAGAAGAACACATGATAATGGATAATGGTGATATTTCTTCTGTATTATTACGCCTTGCAGATGTAAAGCTTATGTTGGCTGAAGCATATATTGCGTTGAATCAGTATGACAAAGCATTGGAAGAAATCAATGAAGTACGAGAGAGAGTTGGTGCAGAGAAATATAATAATATTACTTCTGCAAATGCTTTTGAAATTTTGAAACGTGAAAGATATATTGAATTATATGGTGAGCAGCAATATTGGTTTGACCTCATTCGTTGGGATCGACTTGGTAAGATGGATATGATGTCTGAATTACCAGAGGGAACTAATCCTAAGTATAAAAAATTCCCAATTCCTATCACTGAAATAGATGAAAATCCTCAGATGATTGTAGAAAATGGCTGGAATTAATTGTAAATATTTCTTATAATTTATTTATGTAGGGCTCTAATCTTTATTAATAGGATTTGAGCCCTTTATGTTTTTTATCAAAAATCAAAATCTCTTTGTTATATAGGTATAATTTATATAGATTTGAATTCTTAAATTATTGTCTGTAATATAGTTGTTAACTAAATAAATTATGTTATGAAAAAAGTATTATTAATATTATGCTCAATTTTAGGTTTTTCAAGTTGTAGTTTTTCTGAAAATAAAAAAGAATCTATGATAGACAATAGTACAGTAAAAGTATTTGACCTTAACAGATTTGTTGGTAAATGGTATGAAATTGCACGCTATGAACATAGGTTTGAGAAGGGTATGACTCATGTGTCTGCAACCTACACTTTACTTGATAATGGAAAAATTGAAGTATTCAATCAAGGAATTAAAGATGGTGAGAAGAAAGAAATCAAGGGAAAAGCAAAACAGCCTGATCCATCAGATCCTGGAAAGCTTAAGGTATCTTTTTTCCTGTGGTTTTATTCTGATTATTATGTTATGGAAGTAGATGACGACTATCAATATATGCTTATCGGCAGCAGTTCTGATAAATATCTATGGATAATGAGCCGTGAGAAATTTATGGATGATAAATTGAAAGAAGAACTGCTGGCGAAGCTCAAGTCACGCGGTTATGATACCGGACGGTTAGTGTTTGTGGAGCAAGGAGAATAATGTAACCATACAAAGATAGCTCCGGGAACAAGAATCATCACGGCAGTTACTAACAGCGCTGTTTTTAGAGAATAAACATCATTCAGCCAACCTACAAACGGCGCTGTTATTGCAAACATAAGACGAATGATGAAATTTCTTATGGAAAGGACTGTTGCCCTCATTTCTGAAAATGTCATCTGATTGATGTAGCCTTTAAGTATAGGAGTGGCGAAACCTCTGAAAATATAGAATACGAACAAGACTGCGAGTCCTGCATACGTAAGGTTGTAGGCAAGGGCAATATATCCTCCAGCTATGGTCAGAAGAATTAATGTGTTCATTTTGTTCATACCAAAATATTTTTCCACTCTATCGGAATATAATGCTGCTACACCTACAGTAAGGTTAAGTATAGTCCATATAACGCCAAACCACTCAGTTGGCGTATTCAAATGGATTAATACAGGCTGAACGAACCACGCCATCATAAGAGTAGCGGCACCGATAATGCCGGAATACATTATATTATAACATAATTTTTTGTTTGTAATCAATGAGTATTTGACAATACGTATTATCTCATGAGCCGGATTTTGAATCTTGCCCTGTGATGTAAATTCTCTTAGAGCAAATGCTGCAGGAATACCAGAGAACGCAATTAATGATTGGGCGTAAAACGGATATCTTAAAGAATATGCGGCAAGCAAACCTCCGAAAATTCCTGCTATGGCTTCAGCAAAATTCCCTATCATGGTGATTCTTCCTTCATATCTGAGATACATATTTTCTTTGTTGTAGTGTGCTGTTGTGTCGTAGAGCAGGGCTGAGTCTGCTCCGTTTACCATTGTTTGGCCTATACCGAGTAAAAGCTCAGCAACTACAAAAGCATGAAATGTTGATGTGAAAGAATAACAAAGATATCCGAGGAAAAACAATATACAGCCTAGTATGAGAGTTTTTCTTCTTCCCCAAACATCCGCTATATATCCTGAAGGTATTTCTAAAGCTACAGCAGCAACTGAATAAATACTTTTCAGGATGAAAACATCTTGTAGCCCCAATTTGTGCTCTTCATAGAACAAAACTATGATAGGCATTACCAATGTGAACAATTTTGATAGCTTAATTATGTAAAGTGAAAGAAGATTACGCTGCATAATGGAAAAATTATTATTTTCAGCGTGCAAAATTAATGAAAAAGTTGTTTCTTTGTACAGAAATGTTAATCTAACTAATAAATTTAGACCATGATTTGGAATGAAACAATTGAGTGCATGAACCGCGAGGATATGCGGAAATTGCAAGGTATAAGATTGAGACGGGTAGTTGAACATGTTTATCATAATTCCTCTTTTTACAGAAAGAAAATGCAGGAATTAGGTTTGACTCCTAATGATATACAGACTATAGATGATATAGTCAAGCTTCCTTTTACCGTAAAACAAGACTTGAGGGATAATTATCCATTTGGATTGATGGCTGTTCCGATGTCTGAGATAGTTCGCCTACATGCTTCTTCAGGAACAACTGGCAAACCTATAGTTGTAGGTTATACGCGTAAGGACTTGTCAATATGGGCGGAAGTCGTTTCACGTTGTTTGACAGCATACGGTTTCAGCAAAAATGATGCAGTACAGGTTTCTTATGGTTATGGCTTGTTTACCGGTGGACTTGGGCTGCATGGCGGTGTTGAGAATATAGGTGGAACAGTTATACCGATGAGTAGCGGTAATACTCAGAAACAAATACAATTGATGCATGATTTTGGAGCAAAAGGTTTGGCTTGTACTCCTTCTTATGCGTTGTATCTTGCTGAAACAATAAGGAAATCAGGAGTGTCTTTGGACGAGTTTCAGCTTCGTATTGGAGTATTTGGGGCTGAACCATGGACTGAAAATATGCGTAAGGAACTTGAAGAGAAGTTAAATATAAAGGCATATGATATTTATGGTTTGACAGAAATATGCGGTCCTGGTGTTGGTGGAGAATGTGAGTGCCAGAACGGAACACATTTGTGGGAAGACCACTTTTTCCCGGAAATTGTTGATCCTGTTACATTACAGCCTGTAGAACCTGGACAACAAGGTGAACTTGTTCTGACAACTCTTACCAAAGAAGGTATGCCAATGATTAGGTACAGAACTCGTGACTTGACGACTTTGAATTATGAAAAATGTGATTGTGGACGTACAGCCGTAAGAATGGGTAGAATTATGGGAAGAAGTGACGATATGCTTATTATTCGTGGCGTAAATGTTTTCCCGTCTCAGGTAGAATCAGTAATTTTGGAAATGCCGGAATTCGAAGCTCAGTATCTTATTGTTGTTGACCGTGTCAATAATACAGATACTTTCCAGATTCAGGTTGAAGTTCGTCCGGAATATTACACAGACGAGATGAATAAGCTTTTGGCTTTGAAAAAGAAAATTGCAAACAGAATACAAAGTGTTATTGGCTTGCAACCGGATATTAAGATTGTTGAACCTTGTACAATTGAAAGAAGTATGGGCAAGGCTAAGCATGTGATTGATAACAGAAAATTAGTTTAATTAATAAAACTGGAGGTGTTTATGTTAATCAAGCAATTATCTATATTTTTGGAAAATAAACGCGGACGTTTTACAGAAGTAGCTAAAATCCTAGGAAATGCTGGAATTAATATGACAGCTTTTACTGTGTCTGAAAATTCAGATTTTGGAATATTACGTCTTATAGTTTCTGATACTGATAAAGCAATTCAGGTATTGCGTGAACATACATATGCTGTGAGTATTGCTGACGTCGTATGTCTTCATTGCCCAAACCAACCAGGAGCATTAGCTAAAGCTATGGAAGTCATAACTCAAGCTGGAATTTTCGTGGAATATATGTATGCTTTTTCACAGGGAGAAGCTGCAAATGTAATTATCCGTCCGGATAATGTGGAACGCTGTGCTGAAGTATTAAAAGAAAATAAATTGGAGCTGATTGCTGCCAGTGAACTGTATAAGTTGTAAAACATTATGCATTTCATTTCGTTTATTCAATAGGAAATATTATCTTTGCACGCTAAATATACGTTGAATGAAGAAGATTGTTATTTTATGGTTGATGAGTGCTGTATTGTTCACTTCATGTGGAGAATATAACAATATATTAAAAAGCACAGATTATGAATTGAAATATTCATATGCAAAGAAATATTTCAATGCGAAGCAGTATTCAAAATCTGCAACATTGCTGGATGAGTTGGTGACAATCTTTAAGGGAACTGCTCATGCGGAAGAGTCTCTTTATCTGTTGGCTCAAAGTTATTATGGACAGAAGGACTACCAGACAGCTGCTGAATATTTTGAGACGTATTACAAGACTTATCCAAAAGGTGAGTTTACAGAATTGTCAAGATTTTATTCGGGATATGGCTTGTATTTGGATTCTCCGGAGCCTCAGTTAGATCAGTCTCAGACATATAAGGCAATAGAGCAGTTGCAGCTTTATTTGGAATATTATCCACAGAGTGAAAGAGCAAAAGAAGCACAGCAGATAATGTTTGAACTTCAGGAAAAACTTGCTTTGAAGGAACTGATGGCTACTAAACTCTATTTCAATCTTGGAACTTATATGGGTAATAATTACCTTTCTGCAGTTATTACAGCTCAGAATGCTTTAAAAAATTATCCGTATTCCAAGTACAGAGAAGAATTTATGTATCTTATTGCTAAAGCAAAATATGAGTTGGCATTAGTCAGTGTGGATGAAAAATTGCAAGGACGATACAGAGATGTTGTTGATGAATACTATAATTATACTAATGAATATCCGGAAGGAAAATACTTGAAAGATATTCAGAAGTATTATGATTATGCAAGTAAACGAATAACTGATACATATTAAATTTTCAATATTACAACAGTATGGATTACAGAAAAACAAACGCTCCTTCAAATACGATTACTCGTGATATGATGAGCTTATGCGAAGACACAGGTAATGTATATGAAACAGTAGCGATCATTGCAAAGCGGGCTAATCAGATTAGTGTTGAAATGAAACAGGATCTGGAAAAGAAACTCCAAGAGTTCGCCTCTTATAATGATAATCTGGAAGAGGTTTTTGAAAACAGAGAACAGATTGAAATTTCTCGCTATTACGAGAAGCTTCCTAAACCAGTGTTGATTGCAGCTCAGGAATATCAGGAAGGAAAAATTTATTATAGAAATCCGTCTAAGGAAAAGAATAATATCTAAAACTTGAAAGACATTGTTTTTAATAACAATAGTTTCAGGTTTAATTGTAAAGTGAGCAATCAGAGATGATAATTTCAATGTTCGTTCGGACTATATTATTATCAGTACTGGTTGCTCACTTTTTTGTTTTGTATGAATAACCTAAAATAATTTCATTATGCTACAGAGAATACAGACTGTTTATTTATTGTTGATTGTAGTTCTTATGACAGCTACTTTGTTCTTGCCATTGTCCGCATTACAATTAGGAGATAATTTTTATACTTTTGATGCATCTGGTATTTCTACTTATTTAGTTGAGCAACCGGAATTGCTTTATCCTGCATGGGGCTTGTTTGCTCTTACAGCTGTTATTGCCATCGTTGCTTTGGTTACAATATTTTTGTTTAGAAAAAGAATCCTTCAAATTCGATTGTGTGTGTTTAATGCATTATTGATGTTGGGATTTTATGGTTTCTATGCTTTTTTGTTGTTCTCTATTAAAGGAGAATTAGGTGATGAGCTTTCTGTTACAGGTAAAATAGCTTTGACATTTCCTTTCATAAGTATAGTCCTGGATTATCTTGCCATAAGAAATATTGGTGCAGATGAGGCTTTGGTTCGTTCTTTGGAAAGATTAAGATAAGGTTAAATAGAATATGTGACATAATCAAATTTTACACGAGGCTGATGTCGCAGAATGCGGCTCCGGCCTCGTGTTTTATTATGTTGTATATAGAGATTTTATTAAAGGGAAGATTTATTTTAATTAATAATGCAATATTAGATAATACTATTATTTCCCAGACTACCCTTATTAAATTTGTCATGTTAAATAGCATGTTGTCTGTATATATATTTATATCAATAGATTAATGCTTATTATAGTTTTTATCAATCATATGATTGATTTATTCAATCGGCATAATCTTGCTTATATTCTTAAACTTTCTCATCTTTGTAATGCGATTAGAAAAATACAGTATAAACCAATATTAAAATTATAAAGTTATGACAAAGAAATGGATTTGCACAGTATGCGGTTACGTTCATGAAGGTAATGAAGCTCCAGATTTCTGCCCACAGTGTAAGCAGCCTAAAGAAAAGTTCAAAGAATTAGTTGAAACAGAAGGCGCTTTGACTTTTGCTGACGAACACGTTATTGGTGTAGCAAAAGGTTGCGATGAAGAAATGATTAAGGATTTGAACGCTCACTTCATTGGTGAATGTACAGAGGTTGGTATGTACTTGGCAATGAGCCGTCAGGCAGATCGTGAAGGTTATCCTGAAGTTGCAGAAGCTTTCAAACGCTATGCATGGGAAGAAGCTGAACACGCTGCTAAGTTCGCTGAATTGCTAGGTGATGTAGTTTGGGATACTAAGACTAACTTGGAAAAGAGAATGAACGCAGAAAGCGGTGCTTGCGCTGATAAGAAACGTATTGCTACTAGAGCTAAACAGTTGAATCTTGATGCTATCCATGATACAGTTCATGAAATGGCTAAAGATGAAGCTCGTCATGGTAAAGGTTTCGAAGGTTTGTTCAACCGTTATTTCAAGAAATAATCCATATAAGTAATATATAACTCAACAGAAAGCTGTCTCAAAATAGAATTGAGACAGCTTTTTTTGTTTTTTATAATGTTTTATATTTAACTTTATCAAGAATAACAATTCGAGTATAATTTCCTTATATCATTATTTATGCATACATTTGTAATTTAACAACTGAAAAAATGAAGGCTTTGGCACAGAAAATAAAATGTAAGACTTTTACACTAAGTAATGGTTTGACTGTTTGGCTGAATGAAGATCATCATCAGCCAAAAGTGTTTGGTGCCGTTGTGGTCAAAGCCGGAGCTAAGGATTGTCCTAATACAGGAATTGCTCATTATTTTGAGCATATAATGTTTAAGGGAACAGATAAGATTGGGACTGTTGACTATGAGTCGGAAAAAGTCTATCTTGATAAAATTGCTGAGAAATACGATGAATTAGCTGTTGCAACAGACGAACAGCAGCGTGTTCAGATTCAGCAAGAAATAAATAAGCTCAGTGTCAAAGCCGCTGATTTTGTAATACCGAATGAATTTGACCGGCTAATATCAAAATATGGTGGAACAAAACTGAATGCTGAAACTTCAATCGATTTCACCTCGTATTATAATGTCTTTTCACCTCAGTATCTTATGCAATGGCTTGAGATTAACAGTGAGAGATTTCTGAATCCTGTCTTCAGAATGTTCCAGAGTGAACTTGAGACGGTTTATGAGGAAAAGAACATGTACGGAGATTATATTGGTGGTCTTTCAATGGAGAGATTGAAGGAAAGGTATTTCAAAGATCATCCTTATGCTTATCCTATAATTGGCAGTACTGAAAATTTGAAGAATCCGAGATTGTCGGAAATGCGCCGTTTTTTTGAGAAATACTACGTTGGTCCAAATATGGGACTTATCCTGTGTGGTGATTTTAAAACGGAACAGGCTCTTCCGATGATTGAAAAGGCTTTTTCAAGAATTCCAAAAGGTGAGCCAATATCCAGAATTACTTATCCGCTTCCGGAATTCAAAGGTCGCGAGACTTTCTTTCTGAAAGTACCAGTTCCATTTGTTAAGATAATGGTTCTTGGTTTCAGAGGCGTTCCTGCTAATCATCCGGACGAAGTGGCTCTGAAGATTATATCATCTTTGTTGAACAACAGTAATGGAACTGGTTTCCTTGATAGGCTCGTAGTGGATCATAAAGTTCTTGCCGCAACTGTTATCAATGAGCAGATGAATGATGCAGGTATTCTGGCAATTGTAGTTATGCCCCGAATGCTTTTTCAATCATATTCTTCTGCAGAAAAAAAGGTCTGGAATGAGATTGAGAAACTTAAGAAAGGAGAATTTTCTGACGAGTTCTTCCAGAGTCTTAAGCTGGAACAGAAAAGAAATTATACTTCTGCTCTGGAAGATATTTCTTCAAGAGCGAGAGTTATGATGAATATATTTTCCCAAGGAAAAACCTGGAACGAATATCTTTGTGAGATAGAGAGAATTGACGCATTGACAAAAGAAGATATTGTGAATGCTGCTTGTCGCTATTTTACGGAAGATTATTTGCATGTGTTGAAGAAAACCGGGCAATATCCGAAGGATGATTTATCAAAGCCTGATTATGCGCCTATTGTTCCGAAGCATCAGAACGAGTCTTCTGATTATGCAAAGGAACTGGAGAAATTGCCAGTAGAGCAGTTGAGTCCGCATTTCATTACTGCAGAAACTTGTGGAATGCAAATAAAGGACTTGACTCCTTATGTAAAATTGTATGTTACGGAAAATCCGGTCAATGAGATTTTTTCCCTTGATTTGTTGTTTTCAATAGGTTCAATATCCGAACCAAGATTGAAGCTGATGGCAAATTATTTGCAACATCTCGGAACCACAGAGCTTTCGTTTGCAGAATTCCGAAGCCGTTTGCAGTCTTTGGGAAGTATTATGACTTTCGAAGCAAACGAAAGGAGTTTTGTTGTGCGTATAACAGGATTCGACAATAATTTTTCAGAAACATTGGTTCTTGTTTCTTCTTTCTTGAAACAGGCTAAGCCTAATGATAAGAAACTAAGGCATCTTGTGGACGAAATAAGGGTTTTGGACAAGTCTTTCAAGCAATCGGCAGACAGTATGGCACGTGCCTTGATGGAAAAGATGATTTATGGAGAGAAATCCATTTATCTGACTAAACCATCTGTGTCTGAAGTGAAGAAGATGAAAGGAGAAAATTTGGTATCTCTTCTGCACAATGTCATGACTTATGCCTGCGATATTCATTATTGCGGAAACAGAAGCAGGGAAGAGGTTGAAGAGCTTTTGCTTCGTCATTTGCCATTGGGTGATGTTGTTAACAAATCAATATCTCCTTGTTTAAGAAAACTGAAATCATACAAGAAACCTCAGGTCTTTTTCTACGACAAATCTGATATAAGCCAAAGTATTATCGGAAGTTTTGTTTGTGGTGAAACATTGCCCGAGCAGCGTGAGCGTTTCATTGCCAATATGTTTACTGAATATTTTGGTGGAAATATGAATTCTGTATTGTTTCAGGAGATAAGAGAGTTTAGATCGTTGGCTTATAGAGTTTCTGGACGTTTTCAGCTTCCGTCCAGACAACATATTGAGCAACCGGGATTTATGCTTGGGTTTTTGTCAACGCAATGCGACAAAACTATTGATGCAATGTCTGTTTTGCAAGCTTTGATTGATGATATGCCTTTATATCCTGATAAACTTGATGATATCAAGCAGTCAATTCGTAATGAGGTAAACAGTATGTTTCCTTCGTTTAGAGATGTTTCTCTCCGCTGGGCATTTTATAACAAAGAAGGTTTCGAGGAAGATCCGAACAAGCTTATGTTGGAAGCAGTTGACAGTTTTTCTTTGTCTGATATATTCAACTTTTACAAACGTCACCTCAAAGGACGTCCGGTTAACTATGCCATAGTTGGTAACCGAAAGAAAATAGATATGGAAAAACTATCTTCTTTCGGAGAGATAGTTTACATGAAGGACAAGGATGTTTTTAAGTAGTAATATACTGCATTTGGTAATTGACTTGAGTTTGAGAGGCTAAACTTACAATAAAAAGTTGACGAGTTGACAAGTTGACGAGAAGACAAGTTGATAAAAGTTTTTAGATAATAATATTTATGGTTATAAGTGTTTTAACCTTGTCAACTTGTCCCTGAAGCCTTGTCGACTTTTAAGTTGAGCAACTTGCGAAACTTAAATAATTGATTAATTCATAATATATAAATATGTATAGTAAAGACGAGCTAAAGAAACTTAAAGTAGAGTTTTGGGAAAGCTTTGCCGCTTATTGTGAAGTTCAGCCATATTTGCGCCGCCGTCGCAAAATGTGGGTTTTATATAATACCAAGGTAAAAGGAATGGAGCTGAAGTTCGACGTCAACAGGAACGGAGCTTACGTAATACTTGAAGTCAATCATCGTCAGGAGGATGAAAGACTTGAGGCTTTTGAGAAGCTTACCTGGTATAAAGACGTTTTAGAGAAAGATTTTCCTGAAGGTTTGATTTGGGATATTTGTTATATCAGAGAAACCGGGAATCAGGTGGCACGCATATATACTAAGAAAGAAGGTATAGATTTCCACCGTCGCTCGGATTGGGGCGAATTTTTCTCTTTTATGGCTAGACAGATGTATTTGTTGGAAAGGAATTTTATGAGTATTGCTGAATATCTGAAAGAAGTATGAAAGGTTTGTTTGTTGCACTGGGCACATTTGCCTTATTTGTTTTATCCTCCTGTTCGAATTTGAAAGAGCATAATATCTACACTTCAGAGCCGGGAGTAAGCAAGGAACTTGCAGAGTTCAGAAAAACACACTTTCTGGAAGTAAAGTATGATTTGTCTTTCAGAATTCCTGAAAGTAAGGAAGAACCTGTCGTGGGAGTAGCCAAACTGAGATGGATTCAGGATAAACCTGAGCCATTGATGATTGACTTCCGTGCTGATTCTTCTCAGATTGAGTCGGTTGTGGTAAATGAATCACCAATTAAGTTTGGTGTTGTTAATGAGCATATCGTTTCTTTAGGCAATAAATCAGTCACACATGCCGGAACGAATGAGGCTGTGATAACATTCAAAGCCAACGACCAGTCTTTGAATCGCAGGGATGAATTCCTTTACACATTGCTTGTGCCGGACAGAGCAAGAACGCTTTTCCCGTGTTTCGACCAACCTGATATCAAGGCTAAATACTCATTATCTCTGGATATTCCTATCAGTTGGAATGCAGTTTCTAATTCCGCTGTTTCTTCATTGGATACACTGTCCAGACCCGGCAGAAAACTTTTGTCGTTTGGCGAGACTGAGCCATTGAGTACTTATTTATTCTCATTCGTTGCAGGTAAACTTAAGTATGAGACGTTTACACGTGGAAATCGCTCGATAAGCCTGTATCATAGGGAAAATAATCCTGAAAAAGTTTCTCAAACACCGGTTATTGCTTCTCAGGTCTTTGATGCTTTGGAATGGATGGAAAATTATACTGGTATAAATTACCCTTTCAGTAAATATGATCTTATCGTTCTTCCGGGTTTCCAATATGGTGGAATGGAACATACGGGAGCAACATTATATGCAGACCGTACTATCTTTCTGAATGAAAATCCTACGTTGAACGAAGAACTTGCCCGCAGCTCTTTGATTGCACATGAAACAGCGCATATGTGGTTTGGCGATTTCGTTACGATGGCTTGGTTTGACGACGTATGGACTAAGGAAGTCTTTGCCAACTATTTCGCTTCGAAAATGGTTCAGTCAATGTTTCCGACTGTTAATCATCGTCTGAACTTCATCCAGGACTATTTCCCGCCTTCATATTCGGAAGACAGAACAGCTGGAGCTATGCCTATCCAACAACCATTGGACAATCTGTCGAATGCAGGCCTTATATACAGTAATATTATATATAACAAGTCGCCTATTGTGATGGAAAAGCTGGTTCAACTTCTTGGTGATGATGCTTTCAGAAAAGGCATACAGGAATATTTGAATACTTATGCTTATGGCAATGCTACTTGGGATAATCTGATTTCGATTTTGGATAAGTATACTGATTCAGACCTTGAACAGTGGAGCCATATATGGGTGAAGGAAAACTGCATGCCGACAATTCAGGCGCGTTGTGAAGATTCGCAACTTGTTGTCAGACAATCTGATCCGCAGGGAAAAGGACGTTTGTGGCCACAGAATCTTAAGTATATCGTGAAAAGTGGCGACAAAGAAGCAGTGCTTAATGTCTGCATGACATCAGATACATCAGAAATCATTGTGGATTTACCTTTTGAAGCAGGAGAGAAGTCTGTTGTTATTCCTAATGCGGACGGAATAGGGTATGGATATTTCCTGATTGACAATTCTGAAGCTGACGCGTTGTTTAATGTTTTGGATACGGCAAGCTCTGAGGTGCTGAAAGGTTCTGTTCTTATTACATTGTTTGAGAATGTAATCAATAAATCCATCTCGTCAGAGAACTACATTAAATCTATGCTTTCCTATATTCCAAAGGAAAAGAATAAGTTACTTTATACAATGGCATTGGGATATATGTCGCAAGCTCAAACTCTGTTTCCTGTGAACTCTGAAATTGTGGAGAAAGCATTGATGGGTGAGATTACGAATCAGCAGGACAAGTCACTCCGTTTGCAGGCTTTCCGTAAGTATGTCAGTCTGTCCGGCAGTAAGAATGCCAATACATATATATATAATGTATGGAAGAATCAGAAAGCTCCTCGCGGATGTTCTTTGTCTGAAAACGATTATGTGAATATAGCATACGAACTTTCAGTGAGAATGCCTGATGAATATGAGAATATAATTAAGACACAGTCTGCAAGATTTTCGAATGCCGACCGTCTGCAGGAATTTGAGTTTATATCTCCGGCTGTTTCGCCGTTGGAATCTGTGCGTGACAGCGCCTTCAATTCATTGCTTAAAGCTGAGAACAGGCGTGTTGAGCCGTGGGCTTCGTCAGCTTTGAGGTATCTAAATCATCCGTTGCGCCAGAATGAAGCGGTAAAATATATCAGACCGGCATTGGATATTCTGCCTGAAGTTCAGAAAACGGGAGATATATTTTTCCCAACAGCGTGGTTGCGTGCTCTTTTGTCCGGACATCATTCGGAAGCAGCAAAGAGTGAGGTTGATGCTTTCCTTAAAGAAAATCCAGATATGAATTATCTGCTGATAAGCAAGCTTAAGCAACAGGCTGATCATTTGTATAGATGATGGAATAAATATGGGAGAAAAAAGCTCGTAGTGTTTCAGAAAAAACATAACTATGTTTTTGGAAAAACATAACGAGCTTTTTTTGAAAAGGTAGTATCCTTTTTGGGGGAGAACTATTTTTCTGACTGAAAAATTCGTAATCGGAAAAAATTCGAAATATGTGCAGAAGCGCTTCCAAAAAGTTCTGAAGATATTTTTTGTAGGTCCGACCCCGCGAAAGAATATATATTGCCCCACGGAGAAATATATACGGACGTATTCGGGAATGGGGTCGGATATATTTTTGAGGGTAATATAACTCAAATTTTATTACAAGTCAAAATTCAAGAATATTAGTCAGCAAAAATTTCTTTCCTTAAAAAGAAATATTAACTTTGCAAACTGAATAAAAGAAATTTTTAGTGAACAGAATATGATTAAGATTACATTTCCGGATAATTCCGTAAGAGAATATGCTGAAGGAACAACTGCAATGCAGATTGCAGAAAGCATCAGCTCACGATTGGCTCAGGATGTCTTGGCTGCAAGTGTGAACGGTGAAATCTGGGATTTGACTCGTCCTATAAACGAGGATGCAAGTGTAAAACTGTTCAAGTGGGAAGACCCAGAAGGCAAGCACGCATTCTGGCATTCAAGTGCCCACCTGATGGCTGAAGCTTTGCAGGAGTTGTACCCTGGAATCAAGTTCGGTATCGGTCCGGCTATTGAAAATGGATTCTACTATGATGTAGATCCGGGTGAAGGAGTTATTAAAGATAGCGATTTTGCAACCATCGAGGCAAAGATGATGGAGCTTGTTGCCCGCAAAGAAGCTATCGTACGTCAGGATATCACCAAAGCTGACGCTTTGGCTATGTTTGGCGGAAGAAACGAAGAATACAAAGTTGAATTGATCAACGAGTTGGAAGATGGAACAATCACCACTTATACGCAGGGTGCATTTACAGACCTTTGCCGTGGTCCGCATCTTCCTAACACATCATATATCAAAGCCGTAAAAGTTCTTAGTGTTGCCGGTGCATATTGGCGTGGTGATGAAAAGCGCAAACAGCTTGTTCGTTTGTATGCTATCACATTCCCTAAGAAGAAAATGCTCGATGAGTATTTGGCTATGCTTGAAGAAGCAAAGAAACGTGACCACAGAAAGATTGGTAAGGAACTTGATTTGTTCATGTTCTCTGATACTGTAGGTAAAGGTTTGCCAATGTGGTTGCCAAAAGGAACTGCTCTTCGCTTGCGTTTGCAGGATTTCTTGCGCAGAATTCAGGCACGTTATGATTATCAGGAAGTGATTTGTCCTCCAATCGGAAACAAATTGCTTTATATAACTTCCGGACACTATGCTAAATATGGTAAGGATTCATTCCAGCCAATCCATACACCGGAAGAAGGAGAAGAATATTTCTTGAAACCGATGAACTGTCCTCATCACTGTATGATTTTCAAGAATTCTCCTCGTTCATACAAGGATCTTCCTTTGCGTCTTGCTGAATTCGGTACAGTTTGCCGTTACGAACAGAGTGGCGAGTTGCACGGATTGACACGTGTAAGAAGCTTTACTCAGGATGATGCGCATATTTTCTGCCGTGCAGACCAGGTTAAGGAAGAATTTTTGAATGTTATGGATATTATTTCTGTAGTGTTCAAATCAATGAATTTCGAAAACTTCGAGGCTCAGATTTCTTTGCGTGACAAAGTGAACCGTGAAAAATATATCGGTAGCGAAGAAAATTGGGAAAAAGCAGAACAGGCAATCATCGAAGCTTGTCAGGAAAAAGGTCTTCCTGCTAAGATTGAATATGGTGAAGCTGCATTCTACGGTCCTAAGCTTGACTTTATGGTTAAGGATGCTATCGGCCGTCGTTGGCAGTTGGGTACAATCCAGGTTGACTATAACTTGCCAGAGCGCTTCGAACTTGAATATACAGGTGAGGACAACCAGAAACATCGTCCGGTTATGATTCACCGTGCACCGTTCGGTTCAATGGAACGTTTCGTTGCTGTGTTGATTGAACATACAGCTGGTAAGTTCCCATTGTGGTTGACTCCGGATCAGGTATGTATTTTGCCTATCAGCGAACGCTTCAATGACTATGCAAAGAGTGTAGCAAAAGAATTGAAGAAACACGATATCCGTGTTCTTGTTGATGACAGAAATGAGAAGATTGGACGCAAAATTCGCGACAATGAGATGAAAAGAGTACCATATATGCTTATTGTAGGTGAAAAAGAAGCAGAAAATGGTGAAGTTTCTGTAAGAAAACAGGGCGAAGGTGATAAAGGTTCAATGAAAATTGCTAACTTTGCAGCGCTTTTGAACAGTGAGGTTGATGAAATGATGAACCGCTGGTAAAAAAGTGACATATAAAAAACAAGTAATAACTTAAAAAGGAGAAAGAAATCATTTTTGATGAAGAATGACAATCCGAAAGAGCAGTACAGAATTAACGAGCGTATTCGCGTTCGTGAAGTTCGATTAGTCGGTGACAATGTAGAGCAAGGTGTGTATCCCACTTCTCAGGCACTGAAGATCGCCGAAGAACAGGGTTTGGACTTGGTTGAGATTTCACCTAATGCTGCGCCTCCCGTTTGTAGAGTGATTGATTATCAGAAGTTCCTGTATCAGCAGAAGAAACGTCTGAAAGAACAGAAGGCTAAATCTGTCAAGGTTGTAGTGAAAGAGATTCGTTTCGGACCTCAGACTGATGATCATGATTATGATTTTAAATTGAAGCATGCCAAAGGTTTCTTGGAAGAAGGAGCAAAGGTTAAAGCTTATGTGTTCTTCAAGGGACGTTCAATCTTGTTTAAAGAACAGGGAGAAGTGTTATTGCTTCGTTTTGCAAATGACTTGGAAGATTACGGAAAAGTTGAACAGATGCCTTTGTTGGAAGGAAAGCGTATGATTATCATGCTTACACCAAAGAAGGCTGGTGCTCCGAAATCTGCTAAAAAACCTGCAGCAGCTCCTGCAAAGGAAGAAGCTGAGAAAAAAGAAGACTGAGAAAAAATGTCCGAGGCTGCAAAGCCTCGGATAAACTAAAGTTTAATTAATTAAATATATTTGGAAAATGCCTAAGATGAAGACTAATTCCGGTGCCAAAAAAAGATTCGCTCTTACCGGAACAGGTAAAATCAAGAGAAAACACGCTTTTAAAAGTCACATTCTAACAAAAAAGACTAAAAAGCAGAAGAGAAATTTGACTCACACTGGTTTGGTTGCAAACGTAGATGTGAACAATGTAAAGAAAATGCTTTGCATGAAGTAATTTTTAATTAGCGAGTTTTTTACAAGATTTTTATTAACCGAATTTTTAGCAAATTAAGTTCATCCTTCGGTTTGAAGTGATGGCGCTAACATTCAAAACAGATTAGAATTATGCCTAGATCAGTAAATCATGTTGCTTCAAGAGCAAAAAGAAAGCGCATTTTGAAACTTACCCGTGGTTATTACGGTGCTCGTAAAAATGTTTGGACAGTAGCCAAAAATACATGGGAAAAAGGTTTAACTTATGCATTCCGCGACCGTCGAAACAAAAAACGTAACTTCCGTGCATTGTGGATTCAGCGTATCAATGCTGCAGCTCGTTTGGAAGGTATGTCTTATTCTCGTTTGATGGGTGCTTTGCACGCTGCAGGTATCGAAATCAACCGTAAGGTTTTGGCTGACTTAGCAGTTAACCATCCTGAAGCTTTCAAAGCAATCGTTGCTAAAGTGAAGTAAGAATTAAATTCTTAGGATATAAAAAGGTTGTACGAGAGTACAGCCTTTTTTTATATCGTTTAAGAGAAATAAAATTATTGTATATTTGTCTTTGTAATTACCGGGAAATTGAAAAATAAAAGAAACTCATCTCAGCTCATACGTTTTGTCATTATCGGAACATTAAATGCTTTGATAACTGCATTGGTTGTTTGGATAATGATGGAGATTTTATGCTTCAATTATTTGTGGGCTAATGTTGCCGGGTATATTGCAGCATTAATAAATAATTTCTTTTGGAGTAAGTATTGGGTGTTTGCTGTTGGAAAAGGCTCTTTTTTGAGGCAGTCGTTGTTATTTTTGGTTGCCTTTGCTTTTGCCTATTGTTCCCAGTTCCTTGCGTTGCTGCTTATGGTTGAGGTTTTAGGTTTGAATGAGTATGTTTCACAATTCCTTGGTCTGTTCGTTTATGGTGCAGTAAATTTCGTTTTGAATAAGAAAATTACATTTGTTGACAAACGTATAAAAAATAAATTGCAATGACAGAGGAAGTAAAATCAAAGCTTGTTGCATGGGCTGCAGAGTTTCATAATTCTAATTTTATCCCTGCTGACCCGGTTCAGTTCCCTCATAGGTTTGAGAAAAAGCAGGATATAGAAATTAGTGGACTGTTGACAGCTTTACTTAGCTTTGGAAACAGAAAACAGATATTGAAAAAAGCGGAAGAATTGCATGCTTTGATGGGAAAATCTCCGTTGGAATATATCAAGTCAATGAAATGGAATGATGATTTTCCGGCAGATAAGCGAGTAAGTTTCTACAGAATGGTTTTCTATTCGGAGATGAATGTTTTTTTCTGCAAACTTTACAATGCATATACAAGTTTCGATTCGTTGGAAGACTGTTTGAATAGCTTTGCCGGTTCTCCGATGGATAAGATATGTGCTTTTATGGGAGTATCAAATAAAAGCCCTCAAAAGAAACTGAATATGTTTTTGAGATGGATGATTCGCCGCGATTCAGCTGTTGATTTTGGAATTTGGAATTCATTTTCTCCATCAGAACTGATAATACCACTCGATACGCATGTTTGCAGAGTAGCGTTTGAACTTGGCCTGGTTTCGACAGAAACATTTTCATTAGGAAACGCCAGGAAAATAACCCAAGCTTTGAATGAGATATTTCCCGGCGATCCATGTTATGGAGATTTTGCTTTGTTCGGATACGGAGTTAACAATCCAAAGTAACTTCGACAGGGCAATGGTCTGAACCGAATATTTCTGTATGAATTTTTGCATCCGACAGTTTATCCTTTAATCTGTCGGATACCAGAAAGTAGTCGATACGCCAGCCTGCGTTTTTCTCTCTTGCTTTGAATCTGTATGACCACCACGAATATATATTTTCCTGTTCAGGATAGAAATATCTGAATGTGTCGATGAATCCGTTGTCCAGCAGAATTTGGAATTTCTCTCTTTCTTCGTCTGTGAATCCTGCATTTTTCCTGTTAGTCTTAGGATTCTTCAAGTCAATTTCTTTGTGAGCAACATTCAGGTCGCCACACACGATTACAGGTTTGTTTTTGTCGAGAGAAAGCAGATATTTGCGGAAATCTTCTTCCCAGGTCATTCTGTAGTCTAGTCTTTTTAGTCCGTCCTGAGAATTTGGAGTATAAACAGTTACCAGATAGAAATTATCCATTTCTAATGTAATGACTCTTCCTTCGTGATCGTGCTCGTCAATTCCTATTCCATAAGAAACGGAGATAGGTTTATGTTTTGTAAAGATAGCAGTGCCAGAATATCCTTTTTTTTCTGCATAATTCCAATAAGATTCATATCCTTCGAACGAAAGGTCAAGTTGTCCTTCCTGCATTTTAGTTTCTTGCAGACAGAAAAAATCAGCATCCAGTGTTGCAAATGATTCTCTGAATCCTTTGTCACAGCAAGCTCTTAGTCCGTTAACATTCCATGAAATCAGTTTCATAAAAGTGGGATGATAATGTTAGTTATTAATTACATATATTTATTTCTATACAAATATAGCGAAAGGCGAGTGCAGAGCAAAATAAAAACTTGTTTTTGATTTTGCTCTGCAGAGCGGCATCTTATATTATCTGAATATAGAGGAAGGAGTAAGCTTGGGCAAAATATAGAAGTATAAAGAATGGAAGTTTGTGATATTATCCGAATATATAGTTAATGTTCTAAATTACAAGAATATTGTAATTGGATACTGATTTTTATTTACAAATCATAATTAATCACATGGAATTTTTATTGTGAAAAAAACAATATTTCTTTTGCATATTAAAAAATCATGCTTATCTTTGCAGCCGTTATCGCGGAAGTAGCTCAGTTGGTAGAGCATAACCTTGCCAAGGTTAGGGTCGCGGGTTCGAGTCCCGTCTTCCGCTCAAGAGCAAAAGAGATATTTGTTTTATTGAGCCCAGGTGGCGGAATGGTAGACGCGCTCGTTTCAGGTGCGAGTGGCTTTGCGGCTGTGCAGGTTCGAGTCCTGTTCTGGGTACTGTAGTTTCTTTTGAAGCGCAGATGGTGAAATTGGTAGACACGCTACTTTGAGGGGGTAGTGCCGGTTTCGGCGTGTGAGTTCGAGTCTCATTCTGCGCACATTGTAAGTGTTAATAGGATTGTCTGTACACGTAATAGTGTATGGGCATTTTTTTTAATATATACTTTTTGTTAATTTTGTTTTGAATAATAATCTGTCTAATACATAATATTTATGGAAAAAGAAAAGAAAATCGGACATGCCAGAGTTGATGTTGCCGACGTGCTTCGAGGTTTGGCAGTTATGGGAATTATAGTTCTTCATTCTATCGAACATTTCAATTTTTATTCTTATCCCGATACATCTACCCAATGTGATTTCCTTAATTTTACAGACAAAGCCGTTTGGGATGGTCTGTTCTTTATGTTTGGGGGAAAGGCATATGCGGTTTTTGCTCTTCTTTTCGGATTTAGCTTTTTCATACAGGATGACAACCAAAGAATGAGAGGAAATGATTATCGTTTGCGTTTTTGCTGGCGATTGGTTCTTCTGTTTATATTTGGAAATCTAAATGCTTCATTTTTTACGGCTGAAGTTCTCGTACTGTATTCGTTAGTAGGTTTTGTTTTGGTTCTTACAGCTAGAATGTCTGACAAGAAACTACTTATATTGGCTGCGATTCTGTTGATTCAGCCATTACCTTTATATTATACAATAAGAGCAGCATTGGATCCTACATATATACCAGCAACTATTCCTACCCGTGAATTATGGGCAATGACTAAGGAATCACAGCTCACAGGTGATTTTATTAGTACATTGAAGACAAATCTATGGGAAGGTCAATTGGCTAGTTTAGCTTGGGCATGGGATAATGGACGAGTATTCCAAAGTGCGGCTTTATTTATACTAGGTATGCTTATAGGTAGAAACAGGCTGTTCCTGAAAGAGAAGTTGTCTGTATGGAATAAAATATGTGCAGCCGCTATTATTTCATTCTTCCCATTATACGGGCTTTGCAATATGTTGCCTGGTTTCATAGAAAACAAAGGACTTTTGACTCAGCTTACTTTGATATTGAAGTCATTGTCTAATTTCGCATTCATGCTGATGCTTGTATCCGGAGTATTGTTTATGTATTATAGAACTAATATGAAGTCTGTGCTGGATAAAATCATCCCTTATGGAAAAATGAGTTTGACAAACTATATTGTCCAAAGTATATTTGGTTCGTTTATATTCTATAATTGGGGATTGTCTTTGCATGATGACTTGACAATTACAGCAAGTTGCTTTGTTGGTATAGCATTTTTCTTCGTTCAATTGAGTTTCTGCAAATGGTGGATGAAGCATCACACTCACGGGCCATTGGAATATATATGGAAGCGTGCAACTTGGCTGAAGTAAATTTGTTGCATCTGAAAAAAAACAGTAATTTTGATTTAGTAATAAATTGGATACTGAATGAAAAGGCTTGTTTTTTTCCTGTTAACTATATTCCTACCCTTTTCAGTTTCTTCTCAGACAGTTGGATTGGTCTTAAGTGGAGGAGGAGCTAAAGGAGCTGCACATATTGGAGTTATCAAGGCTCTTGAAGAGAATAATGTTCCTATTGATTATGTTACGGGAACATCTATTGGAGCTATTATTGGAAGTTTGTATGCAATAGGATATACTCCTGATGAAATGCTTGAGTTGATGTTGTCAGAAGAATTCGGTTATTGGCAAAAAGGAAAAGTAGAAGATGATTATATGTATTATTTTCGAAAGCCAGATGCAACTCCCGAATTCTTCAATATATCTCTTGATTTTTCAGATTCGTTGCATATTAAGACAAATTTCCTTCCTCAAAGCCTTATTGACCCGATACAGATGAATCAGGCTTTTATGGGTCTTTATGCTCAGGCTTCAGCAAAAGCAGGCTGGAATTTTGACAATTTGTTTGTTCCCTTCAGATGTGTCGGCTCTGATGTTTACAATAAGAGAGCCGTTATATTCAAAAATGGAGATTTGGGTGATGCTGTCCGCGTGTCTATGACTTTCCCAATGGTATTTAAACCAATATGGAAAGATAAAGTCCCATTGTTTGATGGTGGTATTTATGATAATTTCCCGGTTAAACCTATGCAGGATTCTTTTAATCCTGATTTCATATTAGGTTCAAACTTGTCAAGTGGTCCGAATAAACCATCAAATAATTTGTATAGTCAGCTAGAGGCTATGATTATGCAGGATGGTCAGAAAGGGATATCCGAAGAGGAAGGAGTTACGGTGCGTTTCAATTTCCAGGATGTTTCTTTATTGGATTTTGACCGTGCGGAGGAACTTATGGAAATAGGTTACAAACGTACTATGCAATTGATGGATTCCATCAAGAAACGTGTGCCTCGTGAACTTCCAAAAGAGGACTTGGCAAGAAGGCGTAAAGAATACAGAGATAATCTGCCACCATTGGAATTCAGGAATATTTATATTACTGGTGTTACTGAAGCGCAGAAGAAATATATCGAGTCTCAGCTGCACCGCGATATAAATGGAACTTTCTCGATGGAAGAATTTAAGAAAGCATATTTTAAGATGCTTGCATATTCAAAGATAAAGGAGATAGTTCCTCATGCAGTTTATAATAGGCGTAACAAGACTTTTGATCTTTATCTGGATGTCAAGATGTCAGAAGAAATTGATATAAATTTCGGAGGTAATATTTCTTCTCATCAGGCAAATCAGCTTTATTTGGGGTTAGGTTATAAATATCTAGGCAGATTTGCATCAAATTCAAAAGCTGGTTTTCATGTCGGAAATTCTTTTAGTGGAGTTTTGTTGGATGAGCAGATTTTTCTTCAGACACGTATTCCTACATATTTAAGATGGCAAGGAGTATTTTCATATAAAAAATATACAGAGACACAATCTTTATTTTATGAAGATGTTGTTCCTGCTTTTATTAAGCAGAAAGAACTATATACGAAACTTACTCTCGGTTTTCCTTTCCTGAATATGGCGAAGGCGGAGATTGGTTTTGCTTATGGCGTGCTTAACGACTATTATTTGCAATCAACTGATTTATCATTGTCAGATTCTCAGTTTGATCATAGCAGGTATGATTTGTTCTGTGGTTCTTTGCATATCGAGCATAGTACTCTTGATGCAAAACAATATCCTATATCTGGTGAAGAAGTTAGTTTGACGGCGCAATATGTTACTGGGTTTGAGAATTATGAGCCATCACGCTCTGAGCTATTAAATTTGTTCAGCCGGAAAACACATACTTGGTTACAGATGAAAGGTCATTGGGAAAAGTATAGTAGTTTGGGTAAGAACTTTAAATTAGGTTATACTGGAGAATTAGTTGTTTCCAGCAAGAACTTAATGGAAAACTACACAGCTTCCATACTTCAAGCTCCGGCGTTTACGCCAACGCCCCATAGCTCAATAGTTTTCAATGAAGCATTCAGAGCTAACCAGTATGTTGCTTTAGGATTATCACCGATTTGGAAATTCAATGACATGTTCCATCTTAGGTTTGATATGTATGGTTTTTCTCCGTTATATGAAATTCAGAATCATTCAGTAGTATATAATAATTCAGTATTGAATGTTGCTAAATATGGTAAATTCATGCATTCTTTCCAATATATGGGTGAGTTAGCTTTGGTTGTAAATCTTCCTGTAATAAGTCTTAGCCTTTATGCAAACGGATATAGTTATCCGGATAATAATTTCAATTTTGGACTTAATATTGGTTATTTGATATTTAATCCAAAGATGTTGGACTAATTATCTTTTGATAAAGAAGTAGAAATAATAATAGGATCACTCCTTGTATGACTTAGGAGTGATCCTATTTTATTTTGACACCGAACTCTTTCATATTTGAGAGTTCATTAATTTTTCTTTTAGATTAGATAATAGCTTTTCTTATTCTAATCAGTTTTTCCAATAAACCTTCAAGCAAATCAAGTTGAAGCATATTTGCACCGTCTGATTTAGCAATTGATGGTTGTGGATGTGTTTCTATGAATAATCCATCTACACCAACAGCAATTGCAGCTTTAGCTATGGTTTCAATCATTGAAGGTAAGCCTCCGCTTACACCTGAAGTCTGGTTTGGTTGTTGCAATGAATGAGTAATATCCATTACTACGGGATAACCAAAAGACTGCATTTCCGGAATACCTCTAAAATCAACAACTAGATCTGTATAACCGAATGTTGTACCTCTTTCTGTAAGCATTACATTTTTATTACCGGCATCTGCGACTTTTTGAGCGGCAAACTTCATAGCTCCAGCAGAGAGGAACTGTCCTTTTTTAATATTTACAATTTTTCCTGTTTTGGCAGCTGCCACCAACAAATCAGTTTGTCTGCATAAAAAAGCCGGAATTTGCAGAACATCAACATACTCAGCAGCCATATCTGCTTCGTGAGTTTCATGGATATCAGTGACTGTTGGTATATTGAAAGTTTCTCCTACTTTTCTTAGAATTTTCAAAGCCTTTTCATCTCCAATTCCTGTAAATGAATCAAGCCTTGAACGATTAGCTTTTCTGTACGAACCTTTGAATACATATTTTATATCGTGTCGTTGTGCTATTTCAGAAATCTTTTCAGCGATTCTCAGAGCCATATCTTCTCCTTCTATTACACAAGGACCGGCTAGAAGGAAAAAGTTTTCTTTGTTTCTCAAATCTTCAATTGAAAGCATAACTTGTTTATTTATTATTTTATAAAGTCTAGAACCTTCTCTATTTTTTCTTCTGTTGGAAGCGTAGCATCAATCCAATGTATCGTAAAGCCACGTCTTTCCATCCCACGAAACCATGTCATTTGACGTTTTGCAAACTGATGGATAGCTATTTCAAGTTGTGAAACCATGTCTTCGTAACTTAACTCCCCAATGATATATTGTGTCAGGAATTTATATTCCAATCCATAATATATCAAATCTTCAGGTTTAACACCTGTGTTAAGGATGTTTCGGACCTCATCCACCATGCCTTCGTCCAAACGACTTCTTAATCTTCGTGATATTTTTTCCCTTCTCAGCTCTCTGTCGATTTGCACACCAATTATCAAGCTGTTTATTGGTTCATATTCGTTCTTATCCGGAGCTTGAGTTTTGTAGTATTCTTCAATTTCAATAGCCCTAATAGCCCTTTGTGCCGAATCTACATCTGTTTTATTGTGTAACGTTTTATAGCTTGAAAGAATTGTTTCAAGTTCTTCTAAAGATTTTCCTTTAAGACTATTTCTTAATTCCGGATTAGGAGGAACATCTAAAAGCTTATAACCTTTAAGAACGGCTTCGATATACATCCCCGTTCCTCCACAGAGAATAGGTAATTTCCCTTTATCTTTTATACTATTGAAAGCCTTGAAGAAATCATGCTGATATTCGAATACGTTATATTTATATCCTGGTTCACAAATATCTATAAGATGGTATGGTATCTGTTTACCGTTTACAATGTAATCAGCCAAATCTTTACCAGTTCCAATGTCCATTGAGCGGTAAATCTGACGTGAGTCACCACTGATAATTTCAGTATCAAGCCTTTCAGCAAGAGCTGCGGCAAAAGCTGTTTTTCCGGAAGCCGTTGGTCCCAGTATTGTTATCAGCTGATAATCTGAATTATGTTTTGTATCGTTGTTCATCATAAAACAAAGATAAACAAAAAAAGCCGCATCCAAAAGGATGCGGCTTTGAAACTATATAATCTTTATAGATTAGCAGTTTACAGATGCCATGTGAGCGATCAAATCCAATACTTTGTTAGAGTAACCGATTTCGTTGTCATACCAAGAAACAACTTTAACGAAAGTATCAGTCAAAGCGATACCAGCTTTAGCATCGAAGATAGAAGTACGAGTGTCACCCAAGAAGTCAGAAG
This sequence comes from Parabacteroides sp. KHUB-01, assembly GCF_056640935.1. Taxonomy (NCBI): domain Bacteria; kingdom Pseudomonadati; phylum Bacteroidota; class Bacteroidia; order Bacteroidales; family Tannerellaceae; genus Parabacteroides; species Parabacteroides sp. KHUB-01. The sequence continues at coordinate 3,504,452 of NZ_CM153256.1, forward strand.
AAACAACAGCATCTTCAGTGTAACCAAGAACACCCTTCAATTCGCCTTCAGAAGCTTCCTTCATAGCAGCGCAGATTTCAGCGTAAGTAGCTGGTTTAGCCAAGTTAACTGTCAAGTCAACAACTGAAACGTCCAAAGTAGGAACACGCATTGACATACCTGTCAATTTACCGTTCAATTCAGGGATAACTTTACCTACAGCCTTAGCAGCACCAGTTGAAGAAGGGATGATGTTACCAGAAGCAGCACGACCACCTCTCCAGTCTTTCATTGAAGGACCGTCAACTGTTTTCTGAGTAGCAGTTGTTGAGTGAACTGTAGTCATCAAACCGTCTGTGATACCCCATTTGTCGTTCAATACTTTAGCGATAGGAGCCAAGCAGTTTGTAGTACAAGAAGCGTTAGAAACGAACTGAGTACCTTTAACGTAAGTCTTTTCGTTAACACCGCAAACGAACATTGGAGTGTCATCCTTAGAAGGAGCAGACATTACAACATATTTAGCACCAGCCTGGATGTGAGCCTGAGCTTTTTCTTTAGTCAAGAACAAACCTGTTGATTCAACAACATATTCAGCACCTACAGCATCCCATTTCAAGTCAGCAGGATTCTTTTCAGCTGTAACGCGGATTTCTTTACCGTTAACGATCAATTTGCTGTTTTCAACGTCAGCTTCGATAGTACCTTCGAATTTGCCGTGCATTGTGTCATATTTCAACATGTAAGCCAAGTAATCTACTGGGCACAAGTCGTTAATACCTACGATCTGGATATCGTTTCTGTTCTGAGCTGCACGGAATACGAAACGGCCGATACGACCGAAACCGTTAATACCTACTTTAATCATTGTAATAATAGTTTTTTATTGGGTTTATTAAAAAATGTTGTCTTTATAAATCTAAACAACTTTAAGAACTTATTAGGTTCTTTCTTTTAACGCCGCAAAGTTAATTATCTTTTTTATGAAGACAATCAAATTCGGCAAAAAAGTGAGTCTTTAAGTCTAATTAAATGTTAAATCTCACTTTTCTTTGAACGGAAAAGTGAAGTAATCATCTTTCTGGCTTTTTTTATGCCCCAACTGAGCATAATAGGCTGAATAATTTCCCACGCAACGGGTAGAAGACCTTTCGCAATAGAGATGTAATCGCTTAAACCAAACGAAACAGGTGGTATCGCATCCTTGCTGACACTCTGGTTTGTTTCCTTCGTTTTATTGGTAGATTTATTTGCAGGAAACAGCAGCGAAGACAAACCGGAAATCAACAAGCTTCCTGCATTTTCCTGGAAATAGCAAAGTGTTTCGTTTAGCTTTGTTTCTTGTGCTTTACATTCTTCCTGCAGACGGGCTTTGTCAGCCAATAGTTTCTCCAGTGGTGTTTGCTGTCTGTTGTTCATTGTCGGAATTGTTTTTCTTGTCATCATTAGCCGTAAGTGCAGCAATGATTTCGTTTATGACTTTGTTTCTGATTTCATCTCTCAATGCGAGGATAATTACTATTAGAATAAGATACAATCCTGCCACAATGCCGAAACCGGCTCCAAACGAATCAAGCAATTCACTCAGAAAGAATCCTAATGCCAAAAAAATGAATAGTATGGCGAAAAAAGCCAGGAATACAAGAATCAAACCATATGAGAGAATGCTGATAACTTTCCCCATTCTCTCATATGCGTTCAATTTGAATAGTTCTGTCCTGAGTTCAACATAATTGGTCAGGTCTTTCTTCAGTTCCTGGAAGATTTTGTCAGAATCATTCATCTTTTATTGTTATTCTGTTGCAGTGTCTTCAGCTTTAGCAACTAATTCCTGTTTGCTTTCTTTGTATTTAGCAATTGCTGAATTGAAACCTTCTTTTACTTTGCCAACTACTCCGTTAAGTTCTTCAAGAATTTCTTCTTTTCTGTCAGTTGCCATCAAATATCCTACTGCGCTACCTACTGCAGCACCAATAACCAAGCCTAATAATAATTTTGAATCTACATTTTTCATATTACTTTTTCTTTTATGTGATTAATAATACGCCTAAGATAGACGATTTATTTCTTATTAATAAGTTTATATGTATAAAATGTGTTAATTTATTTGCAGTATTAAATTTTTTCTAACATTACTGTGCTTTTACAGCAACCCAATTGTCTTTTTCGGAATAAGAAACCAGATTCAATCCGTTTTTATTACATTCTTCCGAGATTGCTGGGATATCTTCAGTGTAGAATCCGCTCATAAATAATGTTCCTCCATCTTTCAGATGAGCTTTATATACGTGCATATCGTTCAATAGAATGTTACGGTTGATATTGGCAAATATGATATCAAATTTTCCGAATTCATCGATTTTTTCTGCTCCACCAAGTGCTGTCTGTATCTCTTCGGTATGATTAAGCTTGATATTCTCTATTGCATTGTTATAAGCCCATTCATCAATGTCAATAGCAACAACACGTGATGCATTTTTCATTTTTGCAAGAATTGCCAGCACGGCTGTTCCACAACCCATGTCCAGAAGTTCTTTTCCTTCAAGGTCAAGTTTCAGCATTTCGCTTATCATTAGGAAAGTTGTAGCATGGTTTCCTGTGCCGAAAGCCATTTTCGGGTCTATGATAATGTTATATTTATATCCTGGTTCATCCTCATGGAATGAAGCTCTGATAATGCAGTCATTATTTATTTTTATGGGCTTAAAATAATTCTTTTCCCATTCTTCATTCCAGTCGCGGCTTTCAACGTATGAAGTAGTATAGTTGAACTCCACGCCATCAATAGGGAAGGAAGCAAGAACTTCCTTGATAGCATCTTCATTATAAACTTTCTCAGAAATATATGCCTGCAAGCCGTTTCCGTTTTCAGTGAAGCTTTCAAAACCAACTTCGCCTAACACGGCAGCAAGAATATCATTTATAACTGAAGTTTCAATTTCAGAATTGTAAGTGAAATTAAGCTCGTAATAGTTCATAATATTTTAGTTTTTGGCAAATCTACAAAAAAATCTTATAAACAGTAGGGAGGAAATTAATTTACATAATTCTTGTGTTCGGATTTTGATGCTAATGATTCATGTTTTTCATAATATATGGAAAACTTTTTCCATATATTGTGAAAATAAATTTCCATATATTATGAAAATCTATTTTCATGCTGATGAAAAAAGTTTTTCAGGGCGAGAAAATTTTATGAAAATGCAATTCTTTGACTAACAGGGTATTATAAAGATGGCGTTTTGTTGCTGAAAAATAAGTCTATTTAGGTATGGATTATTTGAGATTGTAAACAAATTCAATTTTCGAATACATATATATGTATAAACAAAAAAGGCATTACGGAGATATAAGTTCCGCAATGCCTTAAATGATTATTTATTGAAACAGTTTATTTTACAAAAGGAGCATTCAGCAAATATTTTGCACTAGCTTCAACGCCTTCAAACTGTGGGCGATGTTTTCTTCTGTCGCTTTCCAATTCAACGAAATAATTCAAAACTCCGATTTCTCTTGCTTTTGTAAAGATCTTTTCAAAATTCATCATACCTGAATCTCCAAGAATCCAACGGTCTTTGATATGAAGCAGTTTGATGCGATTTGAATAATCTTCCATCCATTCAATTGGGTCCTGCTGTCCCATCACAGTCCAATATACATCCAATTCAAACATTACTTTATCAGGGTCTGTATTCTTCATGAACAATTCCTGTATATAAGTACCTTTTGGAGGAGCCCAAGGATTAGGATTCTGTTCTGGTTTTTCTCCAGCTTTAAGAACACGTTTGAATTCATTGCTGTGATTGTGATATCCCCAAAGAATACCTGCTTTGTTTGTAATTTCACCTGCTTTATTGAAGATTTCGCAAACACGTTTTGCATCATCTTCGTTTTCGATTTTTGGTAAACTTGGCTGAACCATATATTTCACTCCAATTTCAGCATGTATATCTGTTGCCTTTTTCCAGAAGTCTTCAAATTTTGAGATATTTTCCGGAGTATATTCACGAAGATTTGGAGTAAGGTGTGAGCTGGTAATTCTGATACCTGCGTCATCAGCTATTTTCTTATATTCTTTACCTGAGAAGAATATCTGGTTTTCCTTAGAATATGTACCGAATTTACCAGTGTTTTCCTGATAACCGAACAATTCAAGGTCTGTATAACCCATCTTAGCCAATCTCTTCAATCCATTAGGAAGGTCTTTAAGCAAATCTTCTCCAAGTGAGTATGTCTGCAAACCAATTTGTTTTGCAGTTGTAGCGTTGGCAGACGTTGTTGAATTAGTATTTAAAAGATTGTTTGATGAGGCAAAAGCATTCTGACTTGCCAATCCGCCTAAAGTCAGAAGGGAAATATTCTTCAAAAAAGTTCTTCTGTTTGACATAATTTTAAATTTAAAGTTCAACAATTATTATACTCACAAATATAAAATAGATTTTTAGTAAAAACTACACTAAAAATATTGAAGTGTTCAATTCTTGACTTTCGTCAATTATGTCCTGACTTCAGGATTCAAGGGCGGATTTTATCTTTTCCATTGCTTTGTCGGCATCGCCATATTCTTCCAGAAGTTTCACAAATTTACTTCCAATGATTATTCCGTTTGCATAATCCGTTGCTGCATCTTTAGTCGCTTTGTTGCTTATACCGAAGCCGATAAGCCTTGGATTGTTGAGTTTCATATTGTTGATTCGTGAAAAATATGAAATAATGTTTTCTCCGAAACTATCCTGTGCGCCGGTAGTTGAAGCGCTGGAAACCATATAGATGAAACCATCAGTATGATTGTCGATTTCAATTATTCTGTCTTCTGAAGTCTCCGGTGTAATCAGCATTATAACTTTTATATCGTAAATATCTGCAATCTCTTTATATTCTTTGATATAGTCCGAAAAAGGCAAATCCGGAATTATAACTCCGTCAACACCCACGCTGCAACAGCTTTTGCAGAATTCCTCAAATCCATATTGCATGATCGGATTCAGATATCCCATAAGAACAACAGGAATATCAATTGTCTGTCGCATATTTTTCAGCTGACTGAAAAGCAGGCGCAATGACATTCCATTGTTCAGAGCTTTCTGTGTTGCTTGCTGAATCACAGGTCCGTCAGCCATAGGGTCAGAGAACGGAATACCAATTTCCACCATATTCACATCATTTCTTTGCAGAGCTTGCAATACATTCATTGTTGAGTCTTTTTCCGGGAAACCTGCCGGAAAATATATTGACATCACTTCTTTATTTTTCTCCTGGAATAATTTATTTATGCGGTTCATAGTTGTTTACTGTTTTATTGAGTTTATGAAATTCTTTATTTTATTTACGTCTTTCAGAGCCGGAGATATTTCGAATCTGCTGTTTATGTCGATTCCGGCAAACATCTTATGACTGATTTTATTTATCGCATCTTTGTGGCCGTCATCAATTCCTCCGCTGATGATGAAAGGCGTATTTCCCTTATAATTATTCAGCAAATTCCAATCAAAAGATTTGCCTGAGCCGCCGAATTCATTGCATTTCGTATCGAACAGGAACATGTCGGCACAATCATTGTAAACTTCAGTTTTTCCGAAATCATTTTCATTTTCAATTGAAAATACTTTTATCACGGAATAACCTTCTTTTCTCAGAGCATTGCATAAATCAGGATTCTCATTCCCATGCAATTGGATAATATCAAGGTTGTATGCTTCTGCCATCGGAATAATTTGTGAGAATTCCTCATTTACAAATACACCTGCCTTTTTACATTTTATATTTCTCAACAGCACTTTCAGCCTTTCGTTTTCTCCTTCTTTCTCAACGAATCGAGGTGAGGAAGGGAAGAAGATGAATCCCATTATATCTATTGGAAGTCCGCTTATCTGAATGATATTTACGATATCACGCATTCCGCAAACCTTAATGATTTTGTCAGAATTCATAATTGACCGGATTTTTCTATTTGTTCGATAAAATCTTGTAAAGCTTTTGCCGGACTTTCACATTTCATAAATGCTTCTCCTATCAGAAAACCTTTGAATCCTTTTTCCCGAAGGCTCAAAACTGTTTCCGGCGTTGAAATACCACTTTCGGCAATAAGCAGCGGAGAAGAATGTTTTTCCGGATTGTCTTTGAGGAATCGCTCAACTTCCTCGGACAACGACATGGAATTCTGTACGTCTGTGTGGAATGTTCCGAGATTGCGGTTGTTTATTCCCAGCAAGTCGATGTCTTTACTCAGATATTGCAGCTCCGAAGCCTCGTGTATCTCCAGTAATGTTTCCATTCCAAGCTCTTTGGCTTTTGCTGCAAGAATTCTGCATTCTCCCGGTGACAAGGCTGCGGCAATAAGAAGAATTACATCTGCCCCGATAATCCGGCTTTCATATATCTGATATTCATCAATTATGAAGTCTTTGCGCAAAAGAGGAATATTTGCCAATTCTCGTGCTTTTATGAAATCTGCAGTATTTCCACCAAAGAATTTGCTGTCGGTCAGAACTGAGCAAACACTAGCTCCGGAATTACAATATTCCGGAACAACTTCCTCTACTTTTGCATCCGGATGAATCCAGCCTTTCGAAGGACTGCGACGTTTGAATTCTGCTATAATTCCACTTCCTGACTCCGACAAAGCTTTCCTTGCCGAAATAGGTTTGTGACTCGCGCCTTTGTCAAATTCCTTTATTAATTCTTCTTTGCTGATTGAGGCTTTACGCTCTTCAACTTCCTTTCTCTTATTAGCTATTATTTCTGCCAGAATATCCTGTTTCATTGCTCTATCAGCTGTTAAGTTTAACGAATTTGTTGAATTTCTGCAATGCTGCTTTACTGCGAAGAGAATGAGCTGCTTCATTTATGCACTCTTCGATAGTCTTTTCCGGACAAATAACTTGTATTGCGAAAGCAGCGTTGGCAATAACGCAGTTCATCTTTTCTTCACTTGCGGTACATTGTAATACGGAATCGAATATTGCTGATGCTTCTTCCACTGTTTCGCCTCCGCACAAATCACTTTCGCTGTTTTGTTTGAAACCAAGCATCTGTGGTGTGTATATTTTCTCTTTTCCGGCAGTGGACACTTTGAATTCTCCTGTCAGAGAAATCTCGTCATATCCGTCAAGGCTGTGAACTACGGCAAATTTTGTTCCGCTTTCCTGATATGTGTAATTGTAAAGGCGCAACAACGGCAGATTATACACACCAAGAAGCTGATATTTCGGTCTTGCCGGATTTACCAGCGGACCTAATATATTGAAGAAACTTCTCACTCCCAGCTGTTTTCTTACCGGAGCAACAGCTTTAAGTGCCGGGTTGAACAGCGGAGCATGCAGATAAGCAATTCCGCACGATTCCATCGACTGGCGTATTTTTGAAATATCATTACTGAACTTTATTCCATGCTGCTCCATAACATTGCTGGCGCCGCTCACCGATGTAGCTCCGTAGTTGCCATGTTTCACTACCGGATAACCTGCGCCGGCAACTACAAAACATGCTGCCGTACTGATGTTGAATGTATTCTTTCCGTCGCCACCGGTTCCCACAATATCTATAGGCTCGAATTCGTCCAAATCCACCGGAATACACATTTCCAGCAAAGCATTGCGGAAACCAATTATTTCTTCTACGGAAATTTCTCGCATAAGGAAAACTGTTATGAGGCTGGCAATCTGAGCATCGTTGTATGCGCCGCCGGCAATTTTGTGTAATATGCCTTGTGCCTCTTCCTTTTCCAAATATTGGTGTTCAAATAGTTTATATAATGTCTCTTTCATTTCGCTTACATTTTAATCCAGTTTTCTATCATTTTCTTTCCTTCGGGAGTCAGTATTGATTCCGGATGAAATTGAATGCCGCGTACATCATATTCCTTATGTCGCAATGCCATTATTTCACCGTCTGCTATTGTAGTTGCTGTTATTTCGAGACAGCCCGGAAAATCTTCTTTTGAAACTACCCATGAATGATATCTTCCTGCCATAAATCTTTTGCCTATGCCTTCAAACAATGCATCATCCTTGCAAACTTCCACTTCCGAACTGATTCCGTGATGCACTTCCTTCAGATTTATCAGCTTCGCTCCAAATGCTTCGCCGATTGCCTGTTCGCCAAGGCATACACCAAGAATACTTTTGGTCGGTGAATATTTGTGGATAAGAGGAAGAAGTATTCCAGCTTCCGACGGGATTCCAGGTCCCGGAGAAAGAAGTATCTTGTCAAAGCGATCCACTTCTTCAAGAGATATTTTGTCGTTGCGGTGAACTTCCGTATCTGCTCCAAGTTCTTTCAGTATGTGAAGCAAATTATATGTGAAAGAGTCATAATTGTCGAATAATAAGATTTTCATATCGTTGATATTTTGTGTTTGTAATCTTTCTGCCATTATATTATATTGTGATGGCGGAATTTCAGTTAATAATGTTTTCTGCCAAAGATATTGCTTTTTTCAATGCGCCGAGCTTGTTGTTTACTTCCTGCAACTCTCTTTCCGGATTGCTCTTTGCCACAATGCCAGCACCAGCCTGATAGAACAACGTGTTTCCGCGACTCACAAATGAACGTATGGTTATTGCCTGATTCAAATCACCGTTGAAACCGATGAAACCAATGCATCCGCCATAGGCTCCGCGGTCGTTTTTCTCAATTTCACTTATGAGCTGCATCGCACGCACTTTGGGAGCTCCGCTTAGTGTTCCGGCAGGAAATGTGTCGATATATGTCTTTATTGAAGAACTGTCGTCTTTTACTTTGCCGCAAACCCTTGAAACCAGATGTATGACGTGGCTGTAGTATTGCACTTCCTTATAGAAGTTTACTGAAACATTCTGGCAATTCCTTGAAAGGTCATTACGTGCAAGGTCAACAAGCATCACGTGTTCGGCATTTTCTTTCGGGTCGTTGAGCAAAGCCTCTGTCAGTTTCTTGTCCTCATCCGCATTGCCGGTTCTGAAAGCTGTTCCGGCAATTGGGTCGATACTTGCCGTTCCTTTTTCTATTTTGCAGTGAGTTTCCGGAGAAGAACCGAAAATGCGGAAACCGCCGAAATCGAAATAGAAAAGATAAGGTGATGGATTTATGCTTCGCAATGCTCTATAAACTTTAAAATCGTCGCCTCTGAATGGCTGGGCAAAACCACGGCTCAGCACTATCTGGAATACGTCGCCACGCAGACAGTGAGATATTCCGCGGCGAACCATTTCCTTGTATTCCTCGTCGCTCACCGGCGATGTTTCTTCTCCATTGCGATAGAAATTATATGAAGCATAATTTCTGTTGTTTATCATTGTTTCCAGACTTTGCAGATTTGACTTTTCTGCGTCTGAAAGCAATTCCACAAGTTTCAGCTCGTTCTTGAAATGGTCGAAAATTATGATATACTTATACATTATATATAGCATATCCGGAGCATCATTCTCGTTATGATGAAATTCTTTTATATCCACCGGCTCAAAATATTTCACGGCATCAAATGCTGTGTAGCCGAATAAACCATATTTATCTTTGTCTTCTCCTTCGATAATGAATTTTCCAAGAAACTCATTTATGCCGCAAGCTACGTCATAATTTTCGTTTAATGTCTTTTCCTCTTTGTTTCCGTCCGGGAAAGTGAAAGAACAGATATTGCTGTTAACGCTCACACGTGCCAACGGACACAGTGCGATATAAGAAAGACTGTTTGAATTACCGTGGAAATCCGAACTTTCCAGCAATGCTGATTCAGGATAAATGTCACGAACTTTCAGATAAATACTTACCGGAGTCTGTAAGTCTCCAAGCACTTGTTTGCTATTGGTATTGAATTTGTATTTCATAACGTAGATTTTGCTTTAATGTAAGTTTCCATATCTTTGTCTCCTCGTCCCGAAACTGTTAGAACAACAATGTCATCAGCCTTAAAGTTTATCTTCTCCAACGCTGCCAGAGCATGTGAACTTTCGAGTGCGGGAATTATGCCTTCAGTTCTTGTCAGTTCGAATGCTGCCTTAAGAGCTTCATCATCGTTTATGGCAAGCACTTTTGCCCTCATCGAAGCTGAAAGGTTTGCGTGCATCGGACCGATACCAGGATAGTCCAGACCTGCGGAAATTGAATAAGGCTCTTCAATTTGTCCGTCCTCGTTCTGTATCACCAAAGTTTTCGAACCATGGATAACACCTTTCTTGCCGAGGTGAATTGTCGCTGCGCTTTTCCCTGTTGTAATTCCCAGTCCACCAGCTTCGGCAAGAACAATCTTGACACGTTCGTCGTCCAGATAGTGGTAAATAGTTCCGGCTGCATTGCTTCCCCCGCCAACGCAGGCAATGAGATAATCGGGATAATCGCGTCCTTCTTTTTCCATCAATTGCTTTTTAATTTCCTCGCTGATAACGGACTGAAGACGTGCCACCATATCAGGATAGGGATGAGGACCGACAGTGGAGCCAATAATATAATATGTGTCCGATGGATGACAGCACCAGTCTCTGATGGCTTCGTTTGTCGCGTCTTTCAGTGTCATATTGCCCGAAGTTACCGGAACCACTTTTGCACCGAGCATTTCCATTTTCTGCACATTCGGCATTTGTCGTTCCACATCAGTTTTCCCCATATACACAATGCATTCCATATCCATCAGAGCGCATACGGTTGCTGTTGCAACACCGTGCTGTCCGGCTCCGGTTTCGGCAATTATTCTTTTCTTGCCCATTCTTCTTGCCAGCAGAATCTGTCCGATAGTGTTGTTTATCTTGTGAGCGCCGGTATGGTTGAGGTCTTCTCGTTTCAGATAAATGCGGCATCCATATTTTCTGCTCAATCTTTTTGCCAGATAAAGAGGAGAAGGGCGGCCCACATAATCTCTCAGAAGCTGCTCATATTCTTTCTTGAAATCATCACTCTGCAGCACTGTGAGATATGTATGCTGCAATTCATCAACACAGCGGTGGAGTATTTCTGGAATATAAGCTCCGCCGAATTCACCATAGAAACCGTTTTCGTCAACTTGATAAGTTTTCATATCCATCGTATATTATTTTTTATATTAATTCATTCCCTTAAAATCCATAGATTACCATTTAATCTTAAAACTAAGCCTTAGTTTTTAAGAATTAAGTTTTAGTTTTTATAAACTAAGATTCAGATTTTATAATCTAAGCCTTAGTTTTAAGATTAGGATTAACCTTTATAACTTGTTTTTATATCTTTGGTGATGATATATTTCCTGAATATTTTCTTGGATTTGTGTAAAAAAGAAAAGCGGTCCGCCGCAAGTGCGACAGACCGCTTTTTGTATAATCTAAAAATTCAGGAATTCAATCAATCTTCGTATATACATAAGTGTCTTCGTCTCTTACGACCGTTCGGGTTGTATGAGGCGCCACCACCAAAATGTATTTACGATAAATGTTGTCATTGTATTCTATTATTTCGTTGTTTTCTTTTACTTCGTTGGCAAATGTATGGACTAAATTTTAAAATGCAAATATTTTGAGAGTTTTTTTAGATATTTTTTTTCGTGCGAATAAAATCCGGTTAATACCAGCAATTATGTCTTAACCCTGCAAATAGCTGATTTGAATACTGTTTCTTTTTATTTATCCAAAAGATTACGTTGTCAAGAGATTTTAGAAACATTATTATCTATATTATTATTGTTGCAAATTGGACTAACATATTTTAAAATTATCCGAAAAATTCCAGTATCTTTGCATACGATTGAACACTAAAATTGATTAACAAAAACACGGAAAAAGTATGAAGAATGTTATTCTCCCTGTAGGCTTGGCGCTTTTGGCAAGTGCAGTGGTAAGCTGTTCTACAACCGAATACAAAAAGTATGAAGGGGATAAGGCAAAACAAGTTGCTTCAATTATCCGCGAAAACGGTTGTATGGACTGCCATTCTGCAAATGCTCCTGTACCTTTCTATGGCAAATTGCCTATTATTGGCAAAGTAGTTGCAGATGATATGGTTCAGGGAACACGCTATGTGGACTTCACATCAATGCTTGAAGCATTGGAAAATGGCGGAAAGGTTTCAGAAGTCGATTTGGCTAAGCTTGAAAACACAGCTTTGAGTGGCTCAATGCCTCCTGCTAAATTTTCTTATATGCCAAATCATTGGGGAACCAATCTTGACAATGATGAGAAAGCCGTGATTCTTGCTTGGGCGGCAGAAGAGAGAAAAGCCAACTTTAAGTCGCCGACAGTATGTGATGAATTTGCAAACGAGCCTTTGCAGCCGTTGATGGAATCTATTCCTACTGATTCAGCGAAAGTTGCTCTTGGTTTTGCTTTGTATCACGACACACGTCTTTCTGCTGACAACACTGTTTCTTGTGCAACTTGCCATGGTCTTAACACTGGTGGTGTGGACCGCAAGCAGTTCTCAGAAGGTATTGGCGGACAGTTTGGTGGCGTTAATGCTCCAACAGTTTATAACTCAGCTTTGAACTTCGCCCAGTTCTGGGACGGACGTGCTGCCGACTTGAAAGAACAGGCTGCCGGACCTCCATTGAACCCAGTGGAAATGGGACATAAGTCATTCGATGATATTTGTGCCGTTCTTGCTGAAGACAAAGAATTTTCTGAAATCTTCAAGAAAGTTTATCCTGACGGTTTCACTCAGTCAAATATTACAGAAGCAATTGCTGAGTTCGAAAAGACATTGCTTACACCTTCACGCTTCGACAAATATTTGCGTGGCGACAAGTCTGCTCTTACTGCAGAAGAAATCGAAGGTTATGCTTTGTTCAAGGAAAACAAATGTGCAACTTGCCACGTTGGTATGAATATCGGTGGTCAGTCTTATGATTATATGGGTATTAAGAACAGCTATTTCGATTATCGTGGAACCGGACTTACTGACGGTGACAACGGACGTTATGCTGTGACTAAGCTCGAGAGCGACAGACATAAGTTCAAGACTCCGACATTGCGTAATATAATGATTACTTATCCTTATATGCATGATGGTTCGGTTAATAGTGTTGAGGATGCTGTACGCATTATGCACGAGTTCCAGATTGGAACAACTATATCTGATAAAGATATGACTAAGATTGTTGCTTTCCTTGGTTCATTGACTGGAGAGTATAATGATGAGGAATTGAAATAATAAAAATGCGCCTGAATAAGGAGCGTGAAAATTTCTTATATTAATGCAGAGACACTGAGGATACAGAACTTGACTGTGAATAGGCAAAGAATTCTGTATTTTCGGTGTCTCTGTTTTTTTCTTTGATAATTAATGACAGTTATTGTCTGCTATTATCTAAAGCCTTGTCAACTTTATTATTAACCTTATAATAATTGAAATATGATAAAATCGTCATCTCTGGTGTTTTTCCTTCTTTTTGTCCTGTCAAATATAATGTATGCCCAGGATGAGGGTTTTGCATCGTATTATCATCATCGTTTTCATGGGAAGATGACGGCAAGTGGGCGTATTCACAACAGATATGAATTTACAGCTGCACACCGCACTTATCCTTTCGGAACTTTTCTGAGAGTTACAAATCTTGAGAATATGTTGAGTGTCGTTGTCTGTGTGACAGACCGAGGACCTCATCAGCGTAGCAGGATAATTGATTTATCTGAGGCTGCTGCAAAGAAGCTTAAATTTAAGTCGGGTGGAGTTGTTAAAGTAAGGATTGAAGAAGTGCCTTGTGCACTTGACCTTCGTTATCTGGACTTGATTTATCCGCCTACGCCATATTTTGATTTGGAAGCAATAAAGGTTGTTATTCCTTTAAGGTTTGGGATTGATGAGGATTATTAATTGTAATTACAATATATAAATACTTATGAACTATAGAGTGCTGACAGAAGATAAAGACCCGATGGGTGCAGCCATCCGTGATTATTTCAAGAATGGGAAAGCAGGCAGACTTTCCGTTTTTTCATCTCAGTTTGACGAAGACGAAATACCTGTAAAAGATTTGTTCAGAACATATAACGAAATGTCACCTCTTGAGCAGGAGGCTTTGCAGATAGCGAAAGGCAGCATTCTGGATGTCGGAGCCGGAAGCGGATGTCATTCCATTGCTTTGAAGGAAATGGGAAAGGAGTCTTTTGCTATAGATATTTCTCCACTTTCAGTGGCTGTTATGTGTGAAAGAGGTGTTGATGCTGCAAATATAAATTTGTTTGATTTGTCGTTTACTTCACGTTTCGACACAATTTTGATGCTTATGAACGGTTCCGGAATTATCGGACGTTTGCAGAACATTGGAGAGTTTTTCAAGCGCATCAAAACTTTGCTTAATCCTGGAGGATGTGTGTTGATGGATTCAAGCGATTTGAAATATCTGTTTGAGGATGAGGATGGCAATTTCGAGATAGACAGTACAGACGGTTATTATGGAGAAGTGGATTTTTCCATGCGCTATAAGAATATAAAAGGTGAATCATTCGACTGGCTTTATATTGATTTCGACACTCTTTCTCTCTATGCATTACAATACGGTTTCAAGGCTGAGCTGGTGAAGAAAGGCGAGCATTATGACTATTTGGCAAAACTGGTTGAAAAATGATATTTAGATAATTAAGTCTTGTCAACTTGTTCCCTTGTCAACTGGATGCAGAACTTGCAAATCTTAAATAAAATCATTATATTTACAAAATACCAATATTTATATTATGATAACCATATTACTATCTTTAGCACTATGTTTTGCCTTTACCGGATTTGTATCGGCAAACAACAATGAGGGGAAATCTGTGAAGGTTGAAGTAAATCCCTCAGTGAAATATCAGAAACTGGAAGGCTGGGGAAGTTCGCTTTGCTGGTGGGCTGCACAAGTCGGAAAATGGGAAGAATCAAAGGTGGATTCCATCGTTGATATGCTTGTTTCAGAAGACGAACTGAATATGAATATATTCAGATATAATATCGGTGGAGGCGACGATCCTTCTCATCTTGGCGGGCATATGGTGAAAGGCAAGGGCAAGAGAGCGGAAATGGAAGGATTCAAGGCTACGGAGAATAGTCCTTATGACTGGAATGCCGACCGTGGACAAAGAATATTACTCCAAAAAATCAAAGAGAAAAGACCTGATGCTGTGTTTGAGGCTTTCTCAAATTCTGCACCTTATTGGATGACTGTAAGCGGTTGTGCCGGAGGACATAAAGATCCTCTTAAGGATAATCTTAAGCCGGAATATTATGAAGCATTCTGTAAATATCTTATTGATGTGTGTCTGCACTTCAAAGATGAATATGGAATAGAATTCAAGACATTGGAGCCTTTCAACGAGTCTTATTCCAATTACTGGTATGCAGAGGGAACCCAGGAAGGTTGCCATTTCGAACCGGAAACTCAAATCAAGATAATTCGTATTCTTTATCCTATGCTAAAATCAAGTGGAATGAATACGGTGATTTCCGCATCGGATGAAACTAACTTGAATCACTTTCTCACAGTTCAGTCGCATTATGAGAAGGCAGGAGATATATGGGAAAAAGTAGGTCAATTAAATACTCATACTTACAGCGGAACAAATGAGGAGCGCGAAGCTGTCCGTGCAGTAGTTGAACGTGCCGGTAAACCTTTCTGGCAATCAGAAACCGGACCTTCTGAAGGTGTTGATTTGGAAAGTAATCTTGGATTGACACAGAAAATGTTCAATGATTTGAGGATTATGCGTCCGCAAGCTTGGCTCGACTGGCAGATAATGGAAGAGGGCAACAATGAATGGTGTTTGTTGCGTGGAAACTTTGAGACAGAGAAGTTTCATAAAGTGAAGAATTATTATGTCCGTAAGCAGGTTACAGGTTTTATAAAGCAAGGATATATATTTGTGGATACAGACAATGCTCAGACTCTTTCAGCAGTTTCTCCATCTGGAAAAGAGCTTGTGATAGTTTATCTGAACAAATCTGATAAAGGTGAGAATGTAGATTTGGCAATAAAGGCAGCTGCTTCGTCTGATGTTTCTGTGTGGCGAACAAGTGAAGAAGAAGATTGTAAATCCCTTCCGAATATGAGAATCGATAATGGTTCATTAAGCTTTGCTGCTCCTTCAAAGTCGCTGACTACTTTTGTCGTTAAACTAAAATAAAGCTTTTTGGGCTTCTGTAAAAAAGTAGACAAGGATTCTTAATCAGCAATCCTTGTCTACTTTTATTTAGCTGTATTATTTACAGAAATACTTGCTATAGACTTCCGAATAATTGCTGTTTTCTGCCAACTGTTTCAGAACAACCTTGAACTCTTCCGGCATAATTGCGGAAGTTACGGAAATCATACTGTTTGGAATATCTTTATAATAAGCTTCGGCAATCGAACCGGTTATGCAAGCCAAAGTATCGCTGTCACCACCGATTGAGACGGACATTCTTATGGCACTTTCAAAGTCCGAGCTGTCAAGAAAACATATTATAGCTTGCGGAACAGTACCTTGGCAACTTGAATCCCATGAATAAGTTTTGTTCAGGTATTCCCAAGTTGAATCCAGGTTATATTCATATTTTGATTCGATATATTCTTTTATTTCTTTCTTGTTAGCTCCGTTTCTGGCAAGAAATATTGCTGCTGCTACAGCCTCAGCTCCTTTTATTCCTTCTGGATGATTGTGGGTGATAGATGCAGAAATTGCTGCCACTCGCTCAGTCTCTTCTATTGAGTCGAAAAGCCATCCGATTGAAGAAACTCTCATAGCTGAGCCGTTTCCCCATGAATTGTAAGGACAACGCTTTCCGGCAAGTTCTCCAGTACGGTAATCTATGAGACCTTGAGGATAAAACAGCCAGGTGCTGAATGCCATTCCATAGTCGCCTTTCGGATTTGGATATCTTTCAGCAGTAGAAACCATTATTTCTTCTAATGATTTCAGGTCAAAATCTGCTTTCCGTTTACATTTTAATGCCCATTCCGCAACAGCAATGGTCATTATTGTATCATCAGTTATATCACTATCTTCTGAAAATAGTTTGAAGTCGTAATCTTTAGTATTGTTGAATTCATACACAGAACCGACAATATCACCGATAATTGCACCTATCATAATTTTAGTATTAAGTTTTGCAGTTTTTGTAAAGTAGATGATTCCGGACTTATATTCCATTCAGTAGTGTTACGTGAAATATTTGCCTTAAGTTCAGATATAGCATCATTAAGAATATCATTATGGTCGAAAGCTAGATTGGGAATTTCATCGAGAGAAAACCAACGAGCCTCGGCAGCATCGTCTCCACCTTTAACTTCTGTAATTTGGGTGATTGCATAATATGCAATAGTTATAACTCTGTCTCTTGGGTCGCGGTTTACTTTCGTATATGCACCAAGTTGTTTTATAAACATTGGGTCCATATTTGTTTCTTCTTTCAATTCTCTAAGAGCTCCTGTTTCGGCATCTTCATCCATATTAAGAAATCCGCCGGGAAAAGCCCAGCATCCTTTGTACGGATCAGATTTTCGTTGTATAAGAAGGAGAGAAAGAGAACTTACTTTTTCATCATAACCGAATATAACGCAATCAGTAGTTACTGAAGGGCGTGGATATTTATAGCAGTATTGATGATTTTCCATATATTCTTAGTTTATGAGTTTTGTCTAATATTATGCCAGTTCGTTATTTCGTCAACTATACACAATAAAAGCGGAATCTTCCAGTTTTAATCTATCGTCATTATCAGCCATAAACCTTATGACAGCAAAAGCTTTGTCTGTATTCAGCTTATATTTGTTGATGAAATCGGGCACTGATATTGGTGTATCTTTTGGCTGTTCAAGAATCAGTTTCTGTATTTTGTTGTAATCTTTATTGGCAATTCCGGAATCATGCTTTGCAAGGCAAATATCACAAGTTCCGCAATCTTCATCCATATTTTCTCCGAAATAAGAAAGAAGTATGCGTGTTCGGCAAATACTTTTCTCATTATTGTATTCAAGGACCTTGTTTAATCTTTGCTCGAAACGCTCCTTTCTGTCCTCATACGCAGAAGGCAGGATTCTGACATTTTCTTTCTCGACACGGACTTGTCTGAATATTATTATTGGAGTTTTCTTCTCAGGAATATATTTTATTATATGATATTTTGAGAGATTCAGCAACACATGATATACAGTATCTCTGTTTACGTTTGTTGCCGCTGCAATATATGATTCATTAATATAAACATAATCAGAGAATACACCGGAATAGGAGCGGAGTATTACTGACAGGATATCATCTATTGTTTTGTCCTGACCAAGATATCTGTATAATTCCTCGCGAGTCGCAGTGAATATAATGCGTGAAGCATTATCAACGTTTTCTATATATTCAATATATCCGCATAACTCCAGAATTTTTAGAGAACTGTGGGTCTGAGTTATTGGCAACTTGAATGCCATACAGAAATCATTAAGATCGAAATCGTGTGCTGTGTCAAGCCCGAATCCGACTGCAATCTGGAAGTAATTACCAAGAGCTTCGTATACTCGTTTTATCAAATCCTTTTCTGGAAAAGAATCTGTGAGTTGTTTTTTTAGTCTTGCGTTGTCAATGTTTGAACTAATCACTACGGCATACGCTTTTTCTCCGTCACGTCCTGCACGTCCTGCTTCCTGATAATATTCTTCAAGAGAACCGGGCATATCCAGATGGACAACGAGTCGTACATCCGGTTTATCAATTCCCATACCGAAAGCGTTTGTTGCCACAATTATGCGGCACTCACCCTTCATCCACCGGTCTTGTCTGAGATTTTTTTCTTCCATACTCAGTCCGGCATGGAAGAATTCAGCGGTAAAACCATTGCTTTTCAGGAAATCCGCAGTTTCCTTTGTCTTTTTCCTGCTTCTGACATATACAACAGCACTTCCTTGTACACGTTCAAGAATGTATTTCAGTGTTTCAGTCTTATTATCAGATTTTCTTATGATATACGCAAGATTCTTACGTTGGAAACTTTTCTTGAATACATTTTTCTCCTTGAAAAGTAGTTTTTCCTGAATATCATCAACAACGGCAGGAGTGGCGGTTGCAGTTAGTGCAAGTACAGGAACGTTGGGTAATATTTTCCTAATATCTGCTATTGCCAAATAAGACGGTCGGAAATCATATCCCCATTGTGAAATACAATGACTTTCGTCAATGGCAAGAAGGCAGACGTTCATTGCCTTAAGCTTTATCTGGAAAATTTCTGAGGATAATCTTTCAGGTGATACGTATAGGAATTTATAATCTCCGAATATGCAGTTTTCTAGTTGGGAGATGATAAATTCTCTCGATTGCCCTGAATGAATTGATGTAGCTTTTATTCCACGTTTCTTCAGGTTGTCAACCTGGTCCTTCATTAGGGCTATCAAAGGAGTAACCACAATGCATATACCTTCCATAGCCATTGCCGGAACTTGGAATGTTATGGATTTTCCTCCACCTGTTGGCATAAGCCCGAATGTGTCTTTCCGTTCATATACAGAATGAATAATATCTTCCTGTAATGGACGGAAAGATTTATATCCCCAATATTGGGATAGAATTTGATGGAAAATATCAGGGCTTTCAGGCATATGATTTAAATTATATGCAGTTGTTATCCGTTTTTATATCCTTAATCAGTAATTGCAGTGATGTGTTGCCATTATATGTATTTTCCTCAACCGTATAACAAATGTTGAAAGGTAACATTTGCTTGATATGGGCATTGTATTTTGACATTCCGAATGCAATACCATGAATAGGAGAGGCAGCTGATTTGCCGTCGATTATTTCCAGTTTTATATGTTCCTGTTTATGTCCCACAAGTTTACTTGTTCCATAATCTTTCACATCAAAAGTACAGAAAACTGGTTTTTGATTGTTCGGACCGAAAGGACTCATCTTCTTTAAATCGCTCATGAATTTATTGTTGATCTCCTTGAGGTCAATAATAGCATCAATATCGATTTGCGGAGTCAGTTGCTCAGGGATGATTTCTTGAGCAACAAGTTGCTGAAGTCTTTCTGTGAAAGCTCCCAGGTTCTCTTCTTTCATCGAAAGACCTGCTGCATATGTATGACCACCGAAATTTTCCAGCAAATCACGGCATCCTTCTATTGCCTTATAAATATCAAAACCAGCTATTGAACGAGCAGAGCCGGTAACCAAATCTCCGGATTTTGTTAAGACTATTGCCGGACGGTAATATTTCTCCGTAAGTCTTGATGCTACAATGGCTATCACACCTTTGTGCCAATTCGGATTGTAAACTATCACTGCCTTGTTTTCATCGTGATTAGGAATGGAGTTTATAATCTCGTTTGCCTCTTCGGTGACTTTTTTGTCAAGTTCCCTTCTGTCTTCGTTATACTGGTTTATGCTTTCGCTTTTCTTTCTAACAACGTCAGCATCTTTTGCCAACAACAAATCTACGGCTTCTTTACCTTTCATCATTCTTCCGGAAGCATTCAGCCTTGGGCCAATTTTAAATACGATGTCGCTGATTGTAATTTCCTTATTACTTAATCCGCATACATCAATAATTCCTTTTAGTCCCAAACTTGGATTGCTGTTTATCTGTTTCAGTCCGTAATATGCAAGAATTCTGTTCTCACCTGTGATTGGAACAATGTCAGAAGCAATACTTACAGCGACAAGTTCCAGCAACTTGTCAAGATCTGAAAGAGGAAGTTTATTGTTCATAGCAAAAGCCTGCATGAACTTGAATCCGACTCCACATCCTGAAAGATGCTCATAAGGATATACCGAATCAGCACGTTTTGCGTCGAGCACAGCAACTGCATCAGGCAATTTATCATCCGGCATATGATGGTCGCAGATAATAAAATCTATGCCTTTTTCTTTGGCATATTCAATTTTGTCAATGGCTTTAATACCACAGTCAAGCGAAATAATCAATGTTATCCCGTTCTCCTTTGCATAGTCAATACCTTTATAAGAGATACCATATCCTTCATCATCTCTGTCAGGTATGTAATAATCCAGCAGATTTGCAGACGAAGTGCACGTACGTAAATATTTATATACGAGAGAAACAGCTGTTGTTCCATCAACATCATAGTCACCGTATATCAATATTTTTTCTTTATTGCCCAGAGCCTTGTTAAGGCGTTTTACCGCCTTGTCCATATCCGGCATAAGGAACGGATCGTGCAAGTCGCTCAAAGTCGGCTTGAAAAATTTCTTCACCTCACTAACCGTCGTAAGGCCGCGCTGGACAAGTAACAGGCTGATTACAGGGCTTATGCCCATTTCCTCTGAAAGCCTGTCCCTTAGGTTTAGCTCTTCCTGTGTTGGAGGTCGATAGTTCCATTTATTAGTCATTATATATTATTTTTTTTCTTGTCATATCTTGTTGCAGACTAAGAAACTATTTATATTTTCTTCAATCTGTACGGTAAATAGCTTTAGTACAGATAATATATACGTCTGCCGGATACCTTGCAAAAGTGTGTACTATGGCAAAGTATTTTTCAAAACGTAAAGTTAATAAATTATTTCGTATTTGTACTTTTAGTTAGGTTGGAATCTGTTAAAACTATATTTTGTGGAATTTCCGTGTTACAACTGTTCTAATTTTCTCAAGAGTTTAGAGTATTATATTAAAGAAAAAACAACGAGTTGGCAAGGTTTCTAAACAAGCTTTGTTTAAAGCCGTTATTTTTACCTTGTCAACTCGTATATGAAATAATTGCCGAAAAAAACGGACAATGTGTTTTTATTTACATACTTTTTCTATTGCTTTCTGCACTAGTCCTTCCATCACCTTATATCCTTCAAGATTAGGATGAACTCCGTCTTCAGAATACTTCTTAGGCAAACCACCTTCAGAATCGCTCATAGCTGAATGATAATCTACATATTCAATGCCATTAGCTTCTGCATATTCTTTAACTTTCTTGTTCAAAGCTTTAATAGTTTCTGCAGGCTTTACACCCGGACGCCATCCGAACTTGCTTGCAGGCATAGTGGAGCATAATATAACTTTGATATTATTTGCTTTTGCAAGCTGTACCATTGAAACAATGTTTCCGAAAGTCTTTTCCGGAGTCATAGCATAGTCATTCAGAGCTATATCGTTTGTTCCTGCAAGAATTACTACTGCTTCAGGTTTCAAGTCTATTACGTCCGGACGCATTCTCAACAACATTTGTGCTGATACTTGTCCGCTTATACCTCTACCCACATAGTTATTGCTCTTGAAAAAGTCTGGGTCAGCACTAGGCCATCCGTCAGTAATTGAATTTCCCATGAACACAACTTTAGGGCTTTTTACCTCTTTGTTTGCCGCTTCATAACGTGCAAAGTTTGCCCAGTCTTTTATTTCCTGAGCAGATAAATGCAGTGAGCCAATTATAAACAAGGCTGCTAATAGTATTTTTTTCATTTTTATATGTATTAGAATTATACTTCAGTATTCTGATTTACTTTATTATTCGCAGATGCTGTTTTTGCACTTTTGCGTTGTCCGCTTTTTCTTCTCGAATTCTTTTTACTACTACTTTTTTTCTTGGCATATTTTTCCGGTTCATAAGCCGGTGTTTCTCCAAACTCAGGGTCAACAGGTATTTTATATACCGTTTTGCCAAGGAAAGATTCGATTTGCTGGAACTGGTATTGCTCTTCAGGCGATACAAATGTTATGGCGAGACCTTTGTCATTTTTACCCCTTGCTGTTCTACCTATTCTGTGGACATAGTCTTCAGGATCGTGAGGAATATCAAAATTAACAACAAGCTGGATGTCGTTAATGTCTATACCACGTGAAACGACATCTGTTGCTACAAGAATATCTATTTTCCCACTTTTGAAATCCTTCATCACTTCCTCTCTTTGGCTTTGTTCCAAATCTGAATGCATTTCAGCTACATTGAAATTCATTCTTTTCAGGCTGGATGTTAAATCCTTGACCTTTAACTTTGACGAGGAGAAAATAATAACTCGTTTAGGATTACTGTTTTTGAAAAGGTCTTTAATAATCTGTATTTTCTGTATTTCATAACAGATATATGCCGTTTGCATGATAGTTTCCGGAGGTCGCGAAATTGCTATAGTGATTTCAACCGGATCCTTCAGGATATTCTGCGCCAATGTTTGTATTTTGGGCGGCATAGTTGCTGAAAACATGATTATCTGGCAGGATTGGGGCAGATGCTTGTATATCTGCATTATATCATCATAGAATCCCATATCCAGCATTCTGTCAGCTTCATCTAGAACAAAGAAGGATACCTTTGAAAGGTCGATTGAATCACATTTGAGGTGTGAAATCAATCTTCCGGGAGTTGCAATAACAATGTCAGCGCCCATTTCCAGACCGCGTTTTTGTTGTTCCCACACAATACCGTCAGTTCCACCATATACAGCCACAGCTGAAGCAGAAACAAAATATGAAAATCCGGAAATCTGTTGGTCAATCTGTTGTGCCAACTCTCGGGTGGGAGCCATAATTATTGCATTTACGGCATTCTCGGGAAATCCACCATAATGGAGTTCGTTTAATATCGGGAGAACATAGGCTGCAGTTTTACCTGTTCCTGTTTGCGCGCATGCAATAATGTCTCTCCCCTCCAAAATGATAGGAATAGTTTGCTCTTGTATTGGAGTTGCTTCCGTGAAGTTCATCGCATCAAGACCATCAAGGATAGCTTCATCCAAAGGTAATTCATCAAATCTCATGTCTCAATCAAAAATATCCGTAAAAATAAGGATTTTCATTGATTGTGCGAAATAATGTGATATGTTTTTTTCAACGCAAACTGGAGTATTCAATAGGGTTTTACTTATAATATCTTCGGTATATTCTGTTATATAGACCGTTCTCTCTTATTTGGCTAATCCATTTGTCGAGGCTGTCTTTTAGGATAGGAGAGTCCTTTCTAAGTACCCATGCCTGTAGTTGAGTGAAGCTGATATCAGTTTTTATATCGATATTGTTGAATTCTTTTAATGATGCTTCAGCAATTTGCTGGTCACATACTGCCAAGTCAATATCTCCGCTTGAAACCATTATTATAAGTTGTTCGTCAGAATACAAGCTGTCTTCTTTGATATATATAGTATCACCAATTTCTTCACTAAGATTTTTCAGTCTTTGCAGTGCAGGTGAACCTTTGGGTATATAAATGGTTTTACCTCCAAGTTCCAGATGATTTCTTATAGGCTTTTGCTCTTTCCCATCTGCCAGCTTTCTTTGTACCAGCACTTGCTTGTTTAGAACAATAGGTTCCGTAAAAAGATATTTATCTTTAAGCTCGCTTGTTATAGGTACATTTCTTGCAATGACATCACACTCTCCATTGTTAAGCTTTTCGAAACTGTTGTCAAGGTTCATATCCAGAAGAGTCTGGATTTCCAATCCTGATTCTTTTGATATTGCCTGACTCATCTCATATTGAAATCCGCTGATTGTATCTCCATTAACAAAATATCCCGATAAAGAATATTCCGTTATTATCCTCAGAATACCTTCTTCCTTTATTTCCGGATAATCTTTGGTGGATAGCTTAGGCTGTTCCTCTTTGCTTGAAGGCATAAGGTTAATCATTGTTGCCACAGCCAATGCAAGCATAACAATATATACTATAAGAAGTCTCTTAGTTTTCATTTCAATCAGTTGTTGAACATAACTGCAACTCCCATCTTAATCATCATAGGATTCAATGGGTAATGAGCCAATGAGAAATAATTTGGCTTTATAAATTGTGAGCCCAAATTATATGCTGTGACAAAAAATCTTGCCTGTTTCAGATGGCAGTTCACATATGCATTAATTAGAGGGTAATTACCAATCTTTACATCGTTCTGTATTTGGAACTGTTGTGTTGCCGGTTCATAATATGGAGCATAATATGATGTATGATAGTGAACATCTGCGCCTAATTGTATTGAAAGTACTTTTACGACCTTGAATGACAAATACAGGTTTGAGTATGCACTTATTGCAGGTAATGGCAATACGTTTTTGTTGCTGCTTAATTGATAACAAATTTCATTTTCCCATCCCAAAGCTCTATACCTGAAATCCTGCTTTAGATTTGCGGATATGACTTGTATATTTCCGTTGTGTTGCGCAGGATAACCGAGATACCCAAAATATACATAATTCTGGATGCTTTCAACTCCAGCAGAAAGTTTAGTCTTAGTTGATTCAATGTTTACTTCACCACCTGCATAGAATTGTTGTATGTTGCTGAACTCATTTTCCCATGCAAAATATTTTGAAAAATTGTGACGCAGGTAAAATGCAGGAGTCACATTCTTTATATATCCGGTTGCTTTTACTGATGCATTTTTATTGAATAACTTGAATTGTGTCTGCATTTCTCCATTTGCCCTGAACTCACCAATGTCATCACCAACTACGCAAAGTTCACCGTTTGCATTATATGTAAACAAGGTGCCCAGTCTTTTCGAGAGTTCTGCCCCGATATATGTAGAAAATTCACTGTAATCTTTGTTTCTCATACTTTGAATATCCGGGAAATTATCCATTGGACCCAAATAAGGCAAACGGAATTTCCTTTGTTCCATCCTGATGAAACCTGTTAGTCCGAATTTTGCCCAATCCTGAAAACCTTCTCTTAGCGACAAAGCCAAAGTATTCTTCAACACCCACGCTGAAGTTGAATCATTAGGAAATTCGTCCAAAGTGTAAACTTCTGGATAGTTGGCATCAAGGCTATTGTCAGACAGGAAATGTCTCCTGTTCTGTTCATAGTCTATAGTGTGTATGATACTGGATACGGGAACAAACTGCTCCTTTGGATTACCTTCTTCATCGGTTTCCTGAAGAGTTTTTGTGAATCCAAGGTTATATCTGTGAGTAAGATATATCTGCATTCCACTGACTTTATTCCATGTGTTGATATATCTGACAGGATAGTCTTTGGGTTTCATCATCTGTTTGCCAACGGCATAATTGTCTGGATGTGTGAGCACAGAGTCATTAGTCAGACCTCCATTTTCATAATTAGTCACACTGTAGTTTCTGATATAAGCCTTTGCCTCATACCTGTCACTGTTGTAACTTGAGAAAATTCTGTATCCGATTAGTTTTGTACTGTTTGACTGATAATATCCACGTCCGTAAATATAATCAAAATCACCTCCGACATTCAATTTCTTGCCGAAGTTTATAGTAAGAATACCCTTGAGTTGTTCCTCTTTATTCAAACTACCACCAGCAGTTGTATACATAATATTGGTGTACGGAACCTTGGTGTTATAGAATTTTGCTTTTTCAGGAGTTATGATATAAGGATCATAAGCGTCAGCAAAAATGAAATCCCTGGCTTCTTTTCGTTCTCTGAAAATTCTGGACTGTGATGGTGAGCCTAAATTACCCAAATGAGCAATGGATAGGGATTTACCTTCAACAAGTGTTGAATTTGCAGTATTCTCTCTTAACGTATCAACTTCAGCTTCATAATAATCTCCCAAAATAGGAGTGAGTTGATAGGCATTGAGTCTTCTTGTGCCAAGAGTAGTGCTGTCTGTGAGCAGACTATCTGGAATATCGGTTTGCTTTTGTGTCAGATTTGACAATGAAAAGCCTCCTCTTCGGCTACCACTTCTGCTTTGAGCGTTCGAAGTAAGAGTCAATGAGCAAACCAGTATTGATAATAATATATATATACATTGTTTCATGGTCTGCAAAGATATAATAAAAGGGCATTTCTAATGCAAGAAATGCCCCGCTTTCTAATCTTTTATAAAAAGAATTATATCTTTTCAATGATTTCCATTCCTTTTTTGATTGCAGCCTCATTCATCGGAATCAGGTTATGGTGTCTTTCCGGAAGAGACTTTTTCAAGCCTAACAGCACGTTCTCAAGTTTCACCATCGGCTCTATCTTAAGCAATCCGCCAAGAATTAGCATGTTGAATGCTTTTGCATTTTGCATTTCAGTAGCAGCATCCATAGCATCAATCTTATAAACCTGAATGTCTGTTCTTTTTACCGGAGTGTGTATACCATAACTGTCATAAATAAGAATTCCTCCAGGTTTTACTTTATTCTCAAACTTTTCCAAAGATGGTTGATTAAGAATTATAGCAATGTCATATTCATTCAGGATAGGAGAGCTGATAGGGTCATCGCTCAGTATGACCGTCACGTTTGCAGTTCCACCACGCTGTTCCGGACCGTATGATGGCATCCATGTCACCTCTTTGCCTTCCATAAGACCTGAATATGCAAGGATTTTACCCATTGAAAGCACTCCCTGACCTCCGAATCCTGCAATAATTATCTCGTGTTTCATAATTTTTACAACTTTTACTGGTTATACATTCTTTAAATCGCCTAATGGATAAGCTGGGAACATATTTTCTTCCATCCATTTGTTAGCTTTTTCTGGAGACATCTTCCATCCAGATGAACAAGTAGAAACAAATTCTACAACAGAAGTTCCCTTTCCTTCCATTGCGTTCTCAAAGGCCTTGCGAAGCATTTTCTTAGCTTTGCGCACTGCAGCAGGAGTGTGAACGCTTTGACGAGTTACCAGACAAGTTCCATCAAGCTGAGCAAGCAGGTTACTTATTTTCAGAGGATAGCCGTTCAAGGCAACATCACGTCCGTAAGGGCAAGTTGCTGTAACCATTCCTTCCAAAGTTGTCGGAGCCATCTGACCTCCGGTCATACCATATATTGCATTGTTTATAAAAATAATAACTATATTTTCACCTCGGTTTGCAGCATGTATTGTCTCAGCAGTTCCGATAGCAGCCAAGTCTCCATCTCCCTGATAAGTGAACACCATCTTGTCCGGATTCAGTCGTTTAGCAGCAGTTGCAACAGCTGGAGCACGTCCGTGAGCAGCTTCAATCCAGTCAATATCAATATAATTATAAGCAAATACAGCACATCCAACAGGTGAAATGCCTATGGTTTTTCCTTCGAGCCCCATTTCTTCAACAACTTCAGAAATGAGTTTGTGAACAACGCCGTGGCTACAACCCGGACAATAGTGCATAGGGTTGTCGTTCATTAATTTCGGCTTGCCGTAAACCAAATTTTCCGGTTTAATAATATCATTGAGTTCCATAACTTAATTCTTTTCTTTAATTACTAAGGCTATGTAAACCTTGTCAACTTGTGTTTGAAGCCTTTCAACTTAATTGTTGAGCAGCATTATTTATGAAAGAATCTCAGCAAATACTGAACCACACGCATTATGATTGCAGCGCCGGCACAGCATAGAAAGATTGTTTTGTCGGGTGACGAGAAACTATATATGTATGAAACAATTGCTGCAATGGCAAAAACCATAAACACCAAAGTCATAATTTCGTCAGCTTTACTACCTTTAGTCATATTCTCAGAATAATTTCTCTTTTAAGGCATTCAACACTTCATCCGGAGTGAAAACAATACCACCAAGACGTCCGAAATGTTCAACTTTTACCTTTCCGTTAACGGCAAGTCTGATATCCTCAACCATTTGTCCGGCATTAAGTTCGACAGAAAGCATGCCTTTAACCTTGTTGGCATATTCTGAAATAACTTTGCTTGGGAATGGCCACAATGTTATAGGTCTGAGCAAGCCAAGCTTCAAGCCTTCAGCTCTTGCATTTTCAACAACTTTCTGGCATATACGAGCTGATGAACCAAATGCAACAAGCAGATATTCTGCATCGTCACAATGGAATTCTTCATATCTCACTTCGTTTTCTTCAATCACTTTATATTTTTTCTGGAAGCGAATATTGTTCTCTTCCATTTTTGCAGGGTCAAGCTCTAGTGATGTAACTACATTCCTGTTGCGGTCCGGACGTTTTCCTCTTGCAGCCCAAGGACACTGTTTAATGATTTCTTCTTCTGTTCTTCTTTTACGGAAAGGAGGGAGAACAACTTTTTCCATCATCTGTCCGATGATACCATCTGCAAGTATTATTGCCGGATTACTATATTTGAAAGCAAGATCAAATCCTAATGCAACGAAGTCTGCCATTTCCTGTACTGATGAAGGAGCAAGTGTTATAAGTCTGTAGTCTCCATGACCTCCACCTTTAACTGTTTGGAAATAATCTGCCTGGCTAGGCTGGATTGTTCCAAGTCCAGGACCTCCACGCATTACGTTTACAATCAGACAAGGAAGTTCAGCTCCCGCAATATATGAAATACCTTCCTGCTTAAGACTTACGCCAGGACTTGACGATGATGTCATAACAGCTTTTCCGGTGCTGGCTCCGCCATATACCATGTTTATTGCTGCAACTTCGCTTTCAGCCTGCAATACAACCATACCAGTTGTTTCCCAAGGCTTTTCAGCCATAAGAGTTTCCAGAACTTCTGATTGGGGAGTGATGGGATATCCAAAATAGCCATCTGTTCCGTAACGGATTGCAGCATGTGCGATGGCTTCGTTTCCCTTCATTAGTTTTATATCTTCTGCCATAATTATTGCTTTTTATTGAAATAAGATGAAAAGCTTGAAGAAATAAGCTTTGATTATATCTCTATTTTTTTCTTGTAAATAGTCAAACATCCGTCCGGACATACCAGTCCGCAACTTGCACATCCGATACAATTGTCGGGATTCTTCATATACACATAGTGATAGCCTTTGTTGTTGACCTCTCTTGGATGGAGTTCCAAAACATTGGCGGGACATGCAACCACACATAAGTTGCAACCTTTGCAGCGTTCAGTATTTACAACAACTGCTCCTTTTATTTTTGCCATATAATTATAGTTTGTTTGATTTTAGAGGAAACCAACATCCGTGGCAAAATTAGGTTCCCATCCCCGCACACTGCCGGAGAACTGTGTTTTTCGGCTGCTTTGCGGATGAACCGCCTGTTTGTCTATCGAAAAATTGAATTCCGCTAAACATTAGTTATAAACAAATGTAACACTTTCTATTGTTGCCAAAGTTAATTAAAACTTTTTCAATTTGAAATCTATTTTGATGAAGAAAAGAAAAAAAAACTTGTCTTTTTTTCAGAACAGCGTTGTGAATCAGTGAGTTTTATTTAATATTGAAATAATTACTATTTGTATGACAAAATGACATATTGGATTCTTGCTTTTTTTATTAAATTCAGCATTTTAGCTCTTAATTTAGACTAAAAATCCTTTTGTTTTAGATTGGTTAAAAAAATGATTGCAATGTTTTCAGTAAACGATTACAATTGTTGCCTCAAGTCTTCTAAATGATTTCACTGTATGATTGCAATCATTGCCTGAAGTCATTGCAATCATTTTTTTAACAGTTGCTTCTTTTAGATAAAAGTACTGTTTTCTATGCTTAATTTACCGCAAAAAACAAGCTTTTTTCATCTGGAACGACAAATTTCGTGACCAAAATCAGAATGTCGTTTTGATGATGATTCGTGAAATAGCCTTTACATTGTGTCTTGTTTTTAATGAAATGATTATAAACGTTATTCTTTATGTGTTAGATTTCATTTTGTTTTACTTTCAATATGTATTTTCTAAACTTCATGAGAGTGATGTCTTTTTGTTTTTTCTTTATTATGTATCGGAATAATCGATTCTCGTGAAGTTAACGTGACATAATGGCACATTCCGTTACGTTGCAAGGAATAAAAACAGAAAATTCCTTTCGAAAGCAATTTAATTTTCTTTCGAAAGGAATTTCTTTTTGTTCCGAAAGAAAATCTGATTGCTTTCGAAACAAATTATATTTATGTCCGAATGTAATTTCTTGTTGCTTTTACCCAACAAATCCAGATAGGAATGAACTTCCCATAAGAACATTAAGCAGCATGTTTACTGCAAATGTAAGGGCAATAGTTGCGTATAGAATTTTTATATTTATTCGTTTCAGCATCTGATAATATACAGCAGCCAGCATTACGCATGTGAATCCGGCAACAAGTGTTATTCTTGGGGTGAAATCTATAACCAGATTGATGCCCCAACTTTCAGGGAAAAATGGAACCATCAGACCAAGGAGTACAACTGTTGCAAGAAATGCAGCAAATATGCGGGTGCAAAGCGTTCTGTATTCTGTTACGAAAAGAGCATATTCTGCAAGGAATATGGTTATGAAAGGGTATATTGGTAGAAGAAATGAACTCTTCTTTACCGGCATGATTGCATATACTACAAACAGGGAAACAAGGACAATGAAACTGAAAAACTTTACATTGTTTTTCGGCATTGATGGTTTTTTGTATTGAGCTCCGAATAGAGAGAATACAAAAAATACGACCCAAGGCATGAATCCAACAGCAAGGAGCAGGAATGTGTAGAATATATTATAGTTTGAGCCTTTCCAGAAATAATCAAACTCAAGGCTCATCACAGACTGTAATAATTCGAAACCACCTTGTTTCCAGATTGCAATATACCACAATGCAGGAATAAATAAAGCCGAAACTCCCATATAGAAAAGGGTTTTGAATATGGTAAGCTTGTCGTATTTATTAAGCATAAAAAGATATATTCCAAACGCAAGGAGTGGCAATATTAATCCCATAAGTCCTTTTGTGAGTACGGCAGCGCTAAGAAGTGCGGATATTCCAACCGGAAGTCCTTTCAGCTCAATGGTTTCTTCCCATCTGTAGAGCTGGGTTAGGGAGATGATTATGAATGTAGCAAAAAGCAAATCGCCTGAATTGACGAAGTATATATTCTGCATACCAACGCAAGTGATTAAGAAAAGTGAGCCAATGAAAGCTTCGTGGAACTTGGTTCGTCTGCCGAAAAATATCAGTGTACTAGTTATTATAGCAATATATGCAACGGCTCCCGGAAGCAACACTGTTAGGTGTGAGACATATCCTTGCCATAACGAACATAAAGAAACAAGCCAATAGAGCATTGGATGGTCATATGATACATATTTACCAGACAGGATAGGAGCTATCCAATTGCCCGATTCAAGCATTGCCGATGAAATTTGTGCCGTTTCGGAATTGTCGGGCATAGAGATGTCCGAAAGTCCAAGCCATGGCAAAACCGATATTATACATATGATGACTATCATTGTTACCGGTTTTTGCAGGTACAAATATTGCAGTGTAGGTGTACGCATAATAATTGATTTAAAAAATTGCGTCAAATATACAAAAAACAATCATTATTGCTTGTCTGTTTTTTTATAAATATGTTGGGTAACATAATTTATTAACAGAAGTTTTACAAGCTAAACGTACGATAAATTATGTGGTAAGTTAATGTGATGGCAAGTTGGCAAAGATGTTTTTAGTTTGCCAACTTGCTTAGATGTTTTTGAGGATTAATCAGCATGAACCGATAGCGCATCTAATGCAGTTTCTTATCCTCTGTCCGTCAGCGTCGTTGCTTTTTAACAGTGAAAGGATAAGGTTCAGATAGTTCTCCTTATTACTGATGCCGCACAAAGAGCATAATCTGCTTTGCGGAAGCATTCCTTTCTGGTTGTAGACGCGAAGGATACTGCTATAATCTTCGTTGTCAATATAGCTTTTGAACTCTTCTTTTATATTGTTATATATTTCTTCTGCATTGATGTTATGGCGAATACTTTCTACATGAGCAGTAAGTTCTTCACAACTGTTAATCTTGTATGCCATAGCCATTTCTAGTTTCTTGCGGACTAAATGTTTTGCATGCAGAAGTGTCTGGCTGTCTAATTCTTTTTCAAAAAGACGGATTACATTTTCCTTTGTTTGTGAGAACACTTCTTCCGGGTCTTTCAGAAGTCTTCCGGCTACAGTTTTGATTACGTCTTCGAGCATCAGTAAGTTTTCTACTTCTGCTACATCTGGTACGAATATGTTCTGACTTCTGAGATATTTTATTTCGCCTTCAGTTCTTCTGTCTCTGTCAACAATACCCATGCTTTTCAGATTATGGAAATCCTTGAGCTCGCCGAAAGCTTTTGTAGTTTCAATAACTTTCTGACATCCACCCATTGGCTTTACCATATAATCAGGGTATATAAGTGGATATAAACGGCTGTCAATGCTATTACTGTCTGTTCCTTCGATGAATAATATAGGTTTACGGCTTCCAAGTATTTCCATGTATAATTCTTCCGGAAAACCGTCGTTATTTCCTATAATATCATAATCCCAACATTTCTGTTCGGCATTGAAAGAACGTAGCCAGATTCTTTTGCTGTCGTTTCGGGATGCGGCAAATTCTATGTCGTGGGTAAGATATACAAATGTACAGTCAGGACGCATATTTTCAATCTCATCCCATAGCTGGTTTTTTATACAATTATGGAGAAGAGTTTCTGGTTCATCAATTATTAGAAGTGCATTAGGTTTGGCACATAATATTGCTCCAACCAGATAGAATACGAGCTTTTCACTGTCGCTCATTCTTCCAGCAGTATATGATGGAATATTCTTTTTTGCCGGACGAACTTCAATGAATCCTGATTTTCTTACCAGCTGGTTGTGAGGAAACATTTTTTCCCATATTTTCTGTATATAGTCCAGTTTTGTTACAGGAGGCTGAAAATCTTTGTTTTCTTTATATCTTTCCTTGAAGTTTACAGCAGCTTCGTATTCTTCATATTGAAGCTGTAGGATAAGTTTTTCATAATCTGATAATACAGGTACAGAAATTCTTTCTTTAAGGATAGATTTGAAGAATGCGAATGATGGTCCTGGACTTTCTGTATTGTCACTGTTAATAAACAAGGCATGCAGTCCTGATATTCTTTCTGATTGATTTGGATATCTGTCTAGTAAATCGCGGCCGAACGAACTTTTACCAACACCATTCGTCCCGATTACTACAAGAATATTTGTATGGATAGTTTCTGTATTTCTTGCTCCTTGTTTTATGGGAAGAGTTAATTCCATAATATCTAAGATTTACGTTTTTCAAATATAAGAACTCTTCTGTATAAAAAACAAGTGATATGCATTAAATGATGTTTAATGCATATCACTTATAGGAGCTATACTCTCTTTTTTAGAGTAAACAGGAAAGTTGTCCCTTTTCCTAATGTGCTTTTGGCTGATATTTGTCCTTTGTGGAAGAGAACAGCGTTTTTAACTATTGACAATCCTAGTCCTGTTCCACCTATTTTTCGGCTTCTGCCTTTATCTACTCTGTAAAAACGTTCGAATATTCTGTTCAGATGCTCTTCCGGAATTCCCGTACCATTATCTGCGAAACTGAAATAATAGTAAGAATCGTCTTCCTTGTAGCAATTAAGTTTTATTTTTATACCATCGCCAGCATAAGCAATAGCATTGTCATACAGGTTACGGAATATTGAATACAACAAAGAGTAGTTTCCATGAATCATAGCATTTTCCGGAAGGATTACTTTTGTTGTTATACCTTTACTTTCAATTTTCTGGGCACATTCTTTTTCAATTTCTTCAATCATCTTGTTGATGTTGACATCTGTGATTTCGAACATGCCTGAAGCTTCTTCAAGTCTGTTGAGGACAGAAATATCTTGCAATAAATCTGTAAGGCGCAGACTTTGTGAGTAACATCTTTCCAGGAAAAATTTCTGTTTGCTAGCTTCAATATTGTCATTGTAAAGTAATGTTTCCAAATATCCTTGTATGCTGCTGACAGGAGTTTTCAGTTCATGGGCAATGTTTTGAGTCAATTGCCTTTTCATCTTGTATTCTTCTTCCTGCTGAGTTATGTCATTAATCGAAATCTCATAGCTATTGTTTAGGAAAAGAATACATTCAACGGAGAACGTTTTACCTCCTTTATCAATTGTCGATGTTTGTCTGAGAACTTTTACCTTAGGCTCTTTTGACTTTTCATTAATGAAATTACGTATTTCTTCAAGTTCTGGAATGTCAATGATTTCTTCAGAAGAATGAATTTCAGTATTTGAAATCAGATTGGCAAATTGGATAATTTGGATATTGGCAAGAATTTCAACACCTTCTTTTGTAAATACTGCAAATCCTTCTTTGGCGTATTGGAAGTGTTTGATTATCTTTTCTCTTTCCAGAGCAAGGTCGTTCTTTGCCTTTTGTTGTTTTCTGTATATTGAAATGATTTGTTGTGCTATATCTCCAAGTTCGTCATTGGGAAAATTGTATTCAATTTCCTTTTCTGGGTTCTTTGGAACATTTTGTGAGAAATACTTTAGTTTGGCTATAGTTTGTCCGATACTGAAAGTAAAACGTGAAAGCACAATGAAGAAAACAAGAATCATCAGCGCCATAAAGTATATGAATTCCTTATTTACTTTCAATGTGTTTTTTACATAAGGGCCATAAAGTATAGCACATCTGTAGATGTATCCGTCAATATTGTTTGCCGAATAGAAATATTCCTGTCCTGTTGATCCTGACGAGCGGATAGCATATCCGTTCATATTCATTCGTGCTTTTCTTACCTCACTTCTGTCGTTGTGGTTGTTGAATTTTTCAGTTCCAGTATTGTCAAACAGAACTTCTCCTTCGGGACTGATTATAGTCACTCGCATTTCGGTTTCAGGAATTTCCCTGATAAATTCTTCAACAAGACTATCCAGATTGTTAGTGTATTGTGCTCTATGATGTAACTGATAGTTATAACTGCTTAGAACACTGTTGAGTTTCTCTCGTGTAAATTCTGTTTCACGCTGATATTGAAAAATAAGAACGCAAACAGTGAAGCCTAAAAAAATGAAAAATACAGACCAAAATAGTCTTTGGCTAAAAGGTATTCTATTCTGTGAATTTTTTTCTGTTGTATTATTATACATTATTATTCTCCTTCAAAACAATAACCAAAACCAAGGCGTGTTACTATATTCTTTCCATATTCGCCTATTTTTTTTCTTAATCTGGTGATGTTTACATCAATAGTTCTATCGAGAACATATACTTCATCACTCCATACTCGGGAAAGAATGTCTTCGCGGCTTAATACGCAGTTTCTATTTTCAAGGAATAGTTTAAGTATCTCAAATTCTTTTTTTGTAAGAGATATTTCTTCTCCCTTAATAGTCGCTTTTATGCGTTTTGTATCCAGTGTGAGAGTTTGGTAGCTGAGATATCTGTTTTCGTCTGATTCTTCTTTTTTATTTACAGTGTTTGTTCTGCGTATCACAGCTTTAACTCTGGCGATAACCTGTCTGATTGAGAAAGGTTTGGAAATATAATCGTCTGCTCCAAGATTGAAACCAGTCAGTGCATCGTTCTCTGTGTCTTTTGCTGTCAGGAATATGATTGGCAAATGTGCAGTCTTTTCGTCTGCCTTTAATATTTTAGCCATTTTAAAACCTGAAATTTCTCCCATCATTACATCAAGTAGCAAAAGTTGGTATTTTGTAAGATCCAACTTTAATGCTTCTTCCGCGCTATGGGCTGTATCAACTTTGAAACCTTCCATTTCAAGATTGAACTGAAGAATTTCGCATAGGTCTTCTTCATCATCTACTACCAGAATATGTGAAGATGTAATGTTATCGTTCATTTTGTCGTACTTTTTTGTTTGCAAAAGAATATATATGGTATTTCCGAGATATGAAAAATGTGTTACAATCGTGTTACAAGGATTAAAATTGCTGTAATTGTAAACAAGAAGGAATAATTGTTTTGTTGTGTTTTTGTTTTGGGTTTGTCATATATTTGAAACAAAACTTAGATTCCTTTTTCAGAAATCTAAGTTTTGCAATTTAATAATCAGATTGAATTTTGTTATTATCTGGATTTTTCAAGGTAAGTGTATCCATAAAGACCAGAACGGTAGTTCGCCAGGAATTCACGTCCTTCTTCAGTAGAAATTTTACCTTGTTTTACGGCTCCTGCAACCCAAACTTCGATTGAGCGTGCCATGCGTTTTGGATTAAACTGTACATAATCAAGAACGTCAGCAACTGTTTCGCCTTCGATAATTTTATCAATTACATATTTGTTGTCTTTGATTTTTATATGAACAGCATTTGTG
Organism: Parabacteroides sp. KHUB-01; assembly: GCF_056640935.1. Taxonomy (NCBI): domain Bacteria; kingdom Pseudomonadati; phylum Bacteroidota; class Bacteroidia; order Bacteroidales; family Tannerellaceae; genus Parabacteroides; species Parabacteroides sp. KHUB-01. The sequence goes on from NZ_CM153256.1 coordinate 3,541,157, forward strand.
TCACCAAACAGATTATGTAAATCTCCAAGAATTTCCTGATATGCACCTACAAGGAATACACCAATATAATAAGGCTCATCCGGTTTCAATGGATGAACAGGCAAGTGGTATGAGAAATTCTTTGTTGATATGAAGTTATCAATTTTTCCGTCAGAGTCACAAGTTATGTCTTGTATAGTTGCTGATTTTGTCGGCTTTTCATCCAATCGGCTCAATGGCATAACAGGGAAAATCTGGTCGATAGCCCAAGAGTCTGGAAGAGACTGGAACAGAGAGAAGTTGCAGAAATATTTATCAGGTAACATTTTTGCAATTTTCTTAAGCTCTTCAGGTGAATGTTTGATATTCTCAGCCATTTCGTATACTTCGCGTGCTATGGACCAGAACAAACGCTCTACTTGAGCCCTTGTTTTCAAATCAATCAGACCTATGTTAAAAAGCTCAAGAGCTTCTTCACGACATTGCATTGTGTCATGCCAAGTTTCGATAAGTCTTGGCTGGTTCAAATTGTCCCATAGATTATACAATTCTTTCACAAGCTCATGTGCATCTGGTTGCAACTCTTCGTTGTCATCACATATCGGAAGACCTGCACTTGCCAGAGCTTCGAATACAAGAACGGAATGATGTGCAGTAAGTGATCGTCCAGATTCTGTGATGATATTAGGCTGTTCCATATTGTTCTTTTTGCAGACATCAGCAAGAGATGAAACAGCATCGTTTACATATTCCTGTATAGAATAGTTCATGCTGTTACCACTAAGAGGAGAACGTGTGCCATCATAATCAACACCTAAGCCTCCGCCAATATCAAAGAAACGGATGTCGTATCCCATCTTTTTCAATTGAACATAGAACTGAGTTGCCTCACGCAAAGCTGTTTTAATTCTTCTGATGTTTGTAACCTGGCTTCCAATGTGGAAATGAATCAACTGGAGACAATCTGATAATTCATTTTTTTCAAGGAAAGCCAAAGCATCAAGAAGTTCACTTGAGTTCAGACCGAATTTGCTGACATCGCCTCCTGATTCTTCCCATTTTCCACTTCCGGAACTTGCAAGTTTAATACGGATGCCAATATTAGGGCGGACATTCATTCTTTTTGCCAAAGTCGCGATGGTATGCAGTTCCATCATCTTTTCAACAACTAGGAATATCTGTCTTCCCATTTTCTGGGCTAACAAGGCGAGTTCGATATAACTCTCATCTTTGTATCCATTACAAACAATAATTGCATCGTTGTCAATATCGATTGACAAAACAGCATGGAGTTCTGGCTTTGAACCGGCTTCAAGACCAATATTGTACTTGTTGCCATGGCTTACAATTTCCTCCACAACTGGACGCATCTGATTCACCTTAATAGGATAAATGACATAATTTTTGGCATTATAGCCATATTCTTTTGCTGCCTTTTCAAAACAACCGGATATTTTTTCAATTCGATTGTTCAGAATATCTGGAAAACGCAGTAACAGAGGGGCAGCTACATCATGCAGCTGCAGTTCTTCCATCAACTCCTTTAAGTCGATAGTTGGACCACCCGGCTTTGGTTGAACAGCCACGTGCCCTTTCTCGTTGACCGAGAAATAATTCAGCCCCCATCCATTGATGTTGTACAGCTCGGCTGAATCTTCAATTTTCCATTTTCTCATTTACCTTAAAATGTGTTTAAAATGAATATTTACCCCAAGTATATGTCTGATACTCTATGGGATGTTAATTAATTTATGTGTTTGTAAACTTAATCTCCACCAAGGGTGTTTTTTTATATATTCAATCACTTCGTCAGTGTTTTTGCAAGAACATGGTTGAAGGAAATAGTACTGAGCTTTGATGTTATGATAATATTGCTCAACATCTTGCTGTGTGTATACTATTTTCACTTCATTCGCTTTTTGCAATTTAATAATAGAGTTTTCTTTGGGTGAACATGTAATCCAGTCAATGTTTTCTGGCAATTTATGCGTGCCATTTGTTTCAACGCATACAAATTTACCTTCTTTGTGTAGCATATCCACAAAATTTGAATCAATCGACAGTGAAGGTTCTCCTCCAGTTAGAATTACAGTTTTTGCCGGATATTGGCGGACATTGAGCAATATTTCTTCATCATCCATATATTCTCCTTCAGTATGTTTTGTATCGCAGAAGTCACAATGGAGATTACATCCTGAGAATCTGATGAACAATGCTGGTGTCCCAACATGAAAACCTTCGCCTTGCAAGCTGTAAAAAATCTCATTAATCTTTCTCATAGACTGCGGTATTGTTTTCAGATTCTTGAACTTCTACTTTATAACATGACTCAAGTTGATCACATATCCAGCGAGCAATGTTTTCTGCTGTTGGATTGAAAGGAAGAATTTCATTAAGATTCTTATGGTCTAATTTGTCTTTGATTTTATTTTTGATATGGCTGAAATCAATAACCATTCCATCTTCATTCAGTTCTTTAGAACGGCAATGAACAGTAATAATCCAATTGTGACCATGTAAATTACAACATTTACTTGGATAAGATAACTGCAAGGAATGAGCAGCAGAAATTTCTAATTTTTTAACAACAGTATACATAGCTTTTGTTATTAATTAAAGTTGTGCAACTTGACGTATGGCTGACAATAAATAAGCTGACAAGTTTTTCATTTATTATTTTAAAATCTTGTCAACTTCATAAGTGAATCTTTGTCAACATAGAGTTGTAAGTTTGCAAAACTTAAATTGTTTAATTATTAAAAAAGCGAAGCTCTTAATGTCACCTCAGAGCATCGCTACAAATTTACTACTTTTCTTTATAACCCAAATAACTGTATAAGTGTTTTCATGTGATTGAAAAATGTTTTTAATATCGGTATACGCTATAAATTCAAAAATGTCGGTAAAATTTAGTTTTTTACAAAGATTACATTAATTTTGTATTCAACATTTCTGGTATGCCGGGTTGTGTCGGAGATGTCGTTTTATAAGAATTACTTATATATTATTCAATCCGGTTATCATTGAATCAATAATTATTTTTATGTCAGACAGTGTAGTTATTATTCCTACATATAACGAAAAGGAAAATATAGAAAATATTATTCGTGCGGTTTTTTCGTTGGAAAAGGAATTTCATATTTTAATAATTGACGATGGTTCTCCAGATGGAACAGCTGCTATTGTTAAACGATTGAAAGAGGAATTTCCCCAAAAGCTTTTCTTAGTTGAACGCACTGGAAAATTGGGTCTTGGAACAGCATACATATGCGGCTTTAAATGGGCTATCGAACATAAATATGATTATATTTTTGAAATGGATGCTGATTTTAGCCACAATCCGAACGATTTGCCAAGACTTTATTCTGCTTGTTCAGAACAAGGTGCTGATGTTGCTGTAGGTTCGCGTTATTGCAATGGTGTGAATGTTGTGAATTGGCCTTTGGGAAGAGTTCTGATGTCTTATTTTGCTTCAACTTATGTACGTTTTGTTACAGGAATGAATGTCCGTGATACAACTGCAGGTTTCAAATGTTATAAACGCTATGTACTTGAAGCTATAGATTTGGATAATATACACTTTAAGGGGTATGCATTCCAGATTGAAATGAAATTTACAGCATATAAATGTGGATTTAAGATAATAGAAGTGCCTATAATTTTTATTAATAGAGTTTTAGGCGTTTCAAAGATGAATTCTTCAATCTTTGGTGAAGCTTTGTTTGGCGTGCTTAAACTAAAAGTATGGAGTTGGTTCAATAAATTACCGATAAGATCTTATAAGGCTAAGAAGGCTTAATGTGATAGTAATATATACTAAGAAGCTCATTATGGTATTTATGGATGTTTGATATATATTCTTATAATACCATAATGAGCTTTCATTTTATAAACAGATTAAGATTTACTTTTTATATTTGGTAACTCTTTCATCGTTTATTACACCTTTCCAGTTAAGACCAAATGCAAAATCATATACATTTCCTTCACTGTCCTTGTAACATTTCATGTCATGTGAAGTATCTTCAAACTGCTCTTCTACGGTTTTCATATCTGCTGGCATTTGTAATGGTAAAAGTGCTGAAGGTTCTGCTTCGCCACTTATAATATCTAGCATTGCCTGATTCTGAACATCAAAACCAATTAGTATAGCATCAGCCGAAGGTTCAAATTCTGACATGACGGTTGGATTTGTCATAGACAAGGAAACAATAACTGGTTTTCCTTTCATTTTCTGTTTTGTTTCAATTACAGACAGCATATCTTGTTTATTGGCTGTTTTTACAGATTTACCCTTATAGCTTCTGTTTGTAAAGTCTTCAAAAGGATCACCGCCAGAAAGACTCTTCGCTCTTGCGTGTGTCGCTGTGTAATCGTTGTATTGCAGGCTGATTGGCATATATCCGTTTCCTCCTTTATCACGATCAGCTTTATCATATCCGACACCACTATTAGGGCTTGTAATGAATACTATTGCGAAATCTGCTTCTTCAGGATTTTCAACCAGTGTATAATATTTTTTTACTAAATCAAGATTGACCGGATAATCTGTATGAGCTTCGCTAACAGTTCCAAAGAATCCTTTCACAGCAGGGAAGTAGCGTTTAGGAATATACACCTTTTTGCTCTTGTTCATAGGCAGAACATTGTTCTTGTTTTTTACCATGACGATTGATTTAAGCTGAGTATTATAAGCTTCTTTCATGAAATCAGGATTACCTACGGTTTTCTGTGATTCTTCCGGATCGAGATATGGATTTTCAAACAGTCCTGTTCTGAATATATTCATAAGCAGTCTTACTGCAGACAATTCAAATCTTTCTCTCATTGCTTTTTCTCCAAATTCCTTTACACCCATCTGATATGCTTCAAGCACAGGACCCTTGTCGTTGTTTCCGCCAAATTGGTCAACTCCTGCTTTCAAAATAGCATAGTGACGTTCTGCTACGGTCATATTTTCCGCACCCCAAGGTTTTCCGGCAAATGTTTCAACACCTGTTTCATCTGCAGTGATTCCCCAGTCAGTACATACAACACCTTCATATTTATATTTATTTCTCAACTCGTCTGTTATAAGAAATTTGTTGTAGCTATTGGCTATATCAACTCCTCCGCCATTCTGACCGACAGATATTGTGTAATAAGGCATAACTGCTGAAGCCATCTTAGTTTTACCATCAAGTTTAAATGCCCCATCTGTAAAAGGTTTTTTCAATTCTTCCCAGTTTTTCCCTGGATAAACAGCATATTTACCATAGGCATAGTGTGCATCTCTGCCTGCTTCGCCTGGTCCGCCTCCAGGCCAGTGTTTAATCATTGCGTTTACACTGTGAAATCCCCATCCGTCTTTTATTTCACTTTCACCTTCAGATGTTTGGAATCCGTCAACATATGCTCTTGCCATATCTGCAGATAATTGTGAGTCTTCGCCAAAGGTTCCGCTCACTCTGCTCCATCGCGGTTCAGTTGCCATATCAATCTGAGGCGATAGGGCAGTAGCTATACCTAATGCTCTGTATTCAATAGATGCAATTTCTCCGAATCGTTTGGTAAGTTCCGGGCGGAATGTTGCTGCCAATCCAAGTGATCCGGGCCAAAGTGATATTTGTCCGCCACTACCATAGTTATATTCAGTGTCCGCTGCAGTTGCATGTCGTGGATCGGAACTGTTGTTGGCAGGAATACCATGTCCGATACCTTCAACAAGAGCTTGAACATTGTTGTTCCATTCGGCAGCAATAGCTGGACTTTGAACTTTAGTAATCAATACGTGACGTAAATTGTCTTCGGTGAGGAATTTTCTTTGGGCATCAGAAATATCTGAAGCCTTTGCTCCGCTTTCGTCAAAAGGTTTTCCGTTATATGTTGAAGCTCCAAAACCTTTACTTGCACCAGGAATAGACTGATGTGCGCTATATAACATCAATCCGGCAATTTCCTCTATGGAAAGTTGTGATGCCAGATCTTTTGAACGCTCAAGTGCATCTTTTCTCCAATCTTCGTAAATGTCAAGTTTCCCGTTTTTGTTCAAATCTTTGAAAGCCAAACCGTCTATAGTCAGAATCTTAATGCCGGATTTTGTGGAATAACCAAGAGTTGCACCGGCATCTTGCGTGATAATGTTGTAAGAACCTTTTTCTTTTTCTGTCCATTTACGGTTAGAACATGCTGCTGATGATAATAGTACAGCTCCAATCATTCCATAGGCTGTACATTTTCTTAATTGCTGCTTTTTCATTTTTATAAGTAAAATAAGTGGTTTTATAAAGTTAATATCCGAAAATCTTAAATACTAAACAAACAATTGAATATAAAATAAACTTACTTATATGTTTTGTTGTTTTGTGTTTCGAATACAATTAATAGTATAAAAGTAGTGAATATATTTTATTTATTATCCAATTTACTTGATTTTGTTTTTGCAGTGTATAATATATACGATGATATAGAATATAATTGAGATAAAAATATGTCCGAATGTGTTTTGTGATACATTCGGAAGAAAATTAACGTAGGTTCGAATGTAAATATAATTACATTCGAACCTATATAATGGTTACATTCATATATCTTTATTCAAGATTATCATCTTTATCTGAAAATTCAAGTTTGTTTTCTCCTTTATATAATTCCCAGATTCTGTATCCGATAATAATAAGTAATATGATTGTACCTTGTATACAAACCCATCCGAACAGCTCCTTCATACTAACCATTGTAGCTTGTCTGTTTACTTCGGCATACAATTCTTTTATTGGGGCATTGGGCATCCATTCATGCAGTTGGTCAATATCCCTACCAACAATTCCTATTTTGTCCACTTGAAGGAGACGCATCCATCTGTTAAGAATAGCTGTTCCTAAAGGAGTGGCAATACTTGTCCTTATAAAACTTAGAACACACAATGCCTGAAAGAAATGCTTGAACGGAACACTCAATGCTATATATATTGTAAGGGAAATGTACAGAATACCATGACCTAGCCCTCGTAAGAAGTTCGGAAAATAAAGACTTTCAATGTTCAAATCCGGATAAATAAGGAAATACATATAATATTGGTAAATCACTACTAAAAGAAATCCAATGAATATAAGCATCTTAAATCCTTTTTTTAATATTGCTTTACGATAAAAAACGGTTGCAGAACCACATAGTATTCCTGCAAAAGCGAACCAATTAATTGATATACTATTCAGATTATCATAGTTCAGAATTCTTGACATAAGCAGGTTTTGAAGAACTGATGATGTTGTCTGATTAAGGCATAACATAAGGAAAAGCAACAGAACGATTGGAAAATTCTTGTATCGTAATGTCTGGAATTCAATGTATGGACGTTTTAAACTTGCCATTCTGTTTATATTTATCAAAATGGCAACAACTGCTATTACTGCTGCTATTCTTATCTCCCAACTGTAAAACCAATCGAAGTATTCTCCATATATACAAATGAAGACTACAGAAAACAGCATTATCGTCCATATAACGGCACTAGTCCAGTCGATACCATAAAGAGGCATCAGTTTGCATTTACGAATATGCCTTGTCAGCAAATAGAGGGTTATCCATGCTACTAATAACAAACATATAACAAAATAATGCATATATTGCCAATTGGCTAAATCAGTAAGATGCATTGCCACGATACCAGAAACTTGAATGCTTTCCAAAACGACAATATAAATCACCGGATAAAAGACTGAAAAGTTTCCTGAAGGTGTTACTGTCAGTCGGATATTTGAGAAACATTCAAAGGTTCCCCACATCCTGAAGAATCCAGATATGAAGCAGGTTATTATCAAAATGAGCTGGTTATGTACATTTATAGCAATAATATTACATATAATTAGGATAGGACATACAGTCATAAGAATTGACCTTGTGGTAAATCTGAATTTCAGTCGTATAAGGATTGGAAATATGATGGTCATTCCTATGAACGAAGCATATCCTGCCATCATAACGTCCTCTTGTATCCAACCCAAAGCACTTGACATCTGATATGCTGTGGGCAGGAATACTCCACCGTTGAATTGGAATATCATTGCACAAATCAATGATATAACAATACATACAGGTGTAGGAACTTTTTCTTTGAAATATATAACTCTGGGTAAATGTGAGAAATCCATACTTAATCAAAATCAACAATACATTCCACATTCATACCGGCACGAAGGCGGTTCAGATTCTCAACTTTATTGTTTTCCGTAAATTCAATTCTGACAGGAATTCTTTGCTCAACTTTGACGAAGTTTCCGGCTGAGTTGTCTTGTGGAATTATAGAATAGAAAGAACCGGTTGCATCGGATATTGAAGATATTCTACCTTCAAATGTTACACCTGGAATAGCATCAACCTTTACTTCGACTAATTGGCCAACACCCATATTAGTAGTTTGAGTCTCTTTGTAATTGGCAATAACCCATTTTTCTGTACCGTCCACCAAAGTGACTAGAGTTTGTCCAGGTTGAACTAATTCTCCTTCATGGATGTTTTTTCGTCCTGTTACACCGTCAGTAGTTGCAAGTATAACAGTATATGAAAGGTTTAGTTTTGCCAAATTCAAGGCAGCTTCAGCTACTTTTATTGCTGATTCATTTTGTTCAAGTCTCTGTGTCTGTTCTTCCTTAATCAGAGAAGTTGACTGACGCTGACGTAACAATTGCTCATATCTGGCTTTTGTTGCTTCATATTCAGTTTTCATGCGGTCAAACTGTTGTGGAGTAACAGCTTCTTCTTTCATTAGCTCTAAATAACGCTTGTATTCAGTTTCGGCATTTTGCATTCTTATGTATTGCTCATCGATAGCAGCTTCTGTGACCAAAATATCATTTTGTGTCGTGTTGATTGTTGTGTACATTGCAGTTTTACCGATAAGAGCGTTCTGATAGTCAGCCTCGGCTTGTGCGACTTTAAGTCTATATTCTGTATCTTCTATAATAACCAAAGTATCACCCTTTTTAACAGACTGATATTCTTCATAACATATTTTCTTAACAAAACCTTGAACTCGCGTATTTATAGGAGTAAGGTGTTGCTTGATTTGAGCATTGTCAGTATATTCAACACTTCCTATATGAAAAAAACGTCCGAATGCCCAGCTGCATCCTGCAACTATAACTAAAATAATGATGAAGTTAGGGATGATTCTTCTCTTATTGCTTATCATATCTTTTTATTTTTAAGTTTCTGATTAAATAAAATTGCTCTTGAAATTATAAACTGCCAGTAATTTTCTTAAGTAGGAAATATTGGTAAAGTATACCAATCTGGTCATTTGCAAGTTTCAGCTCCATATCCAGCTGCATATTACTAGCGTCAAGCATATCCGTAATTAGTGACAGACCGTTAAGATAACGTTGCTGGACGATTTTGTAGTTTTCGTGAGCCAACTGTACACTCTTCTTTTGTGTACGCAGACGGACATAAGCTTCATCCAGTCCGATATATGCTTCATGTAATGCATTATCTATTTCTTCCTCGATAAGTTTTCTTTTCTCCTCAGATTTCATTGTGGAGATTTTCGCCTTTTTGAGTTTTTTGTTGCTTTTGAATAAAGCATCAATATTATAAGAGACTTCAACACCAGCAAACCAATAAGTGAAATTATTATTCATTGGAGGAACTTCAATAAGGATAGGTCCACTGAATTCATTTGTTGCAAAAAGGCTAATGTTTGGACGGCGCTCTGCCTTAATCATTTGTTGTTCACTAAGGTTTAATTCAATAGCCTTTTGGGCAAGTTTCATTTTAGGTGTATTGTCAATATCTTCTCTCCAGGTTGATTCTGTTCCTTTATCAATGGAATATTTAACAAGCATAGTTGTATCTGGCAATAATTTTATTGCTGGGTCAAGACCAATTGTTGTAGAAAGATGATGATTGATTACGTTCATCTTATTTTCTGTAGTTGTCAGACCAAGTTCCAAATTCTGTAACTGAAGTTCATATCGAGTAATGTCACTTTTTAATGCAGTTCCTTGTTTATATGCTGCTTGCATATCTTTTACAAGAAGTTTAGTCTGTTCTATGTTTTTTTGGTATACAACGACTTGATTCCTTAATTGAAATAAATCAAGATAATAGCCAAGTAATATAAAGCGTAAGTCCTGTTTTTGCTGTGAAAGTTCAAGTTCCGCAATTTGTTGATGTAATTGTTTATTTCTGATATTTTCGGAAATTTTTCCTCCTGCATATACAACTTGAGATGCTTTAAGAGCAAATGAATTTCCGAAATGAGGCATTTCTGCATGTATAGCATTTGAAAAATCTCTATCAGTCATATATCCGTCACCAATATAATTTAAAGACAAGTGAGCTTTTATATCTGGCAATTTGTCGTTTTTAGCTACTTTTATAGCTTGTTCCGCTTCGTCAATAGCTATAGAACGTATTTTAATTGCCTTACTGTTTTCATCTGCCAATTGGAACATTTCCTCGATGGTGAGAATTTTGTACTGTGCAGATATTCCAATAAATGAACATAACAATGTAAAACCTAGAAACAATCTTCTTTTAATCATATAATATGTTTTATATTTATTTCGGGACACTCTTGTCCTAATATTATTCCCTAAAAATTATAGTGCAATACAACCTGTTGATAATGTTCTATATATCTTTTGTTGTCTTATTTTTGCCTAAAAAACTTGCGTATGTTATTTTTGATTTTGCAAAAGTAAAATATTAATTTTGGTCAGAATTTTCATAAAAAGCAACAATATTATCCTTTTATGCCAGAATTAAGAATAATATGAACAAGGAGCAACGAGCGTATATAAATATAATTAATGATTCATCTCCTACTGAAATATATATAAAAAAGACAGGCTGGGAAGGCGTGAATCTTGATAATCATTCACATCCGAAGTTTCAGATTATATATATGCTTTCTGGAACTTTGAGAATTCAGATTGGAGAGAATAACTATTTTGTTCCTGAAAAGCATATAGCTTGGATTCCTGGAGGAACAGAACATAAATTGTCCAGCAACAATAAAAGAATATCTATAGTGATTTTTTATTGTAATCTTAAGTTTGAGCCGGGCGATAGAAGAAATAATTTTTACATATATAATACGAACGCTGTTATTTCAGAAACGTTGAAGTTTCTTGCAACAGGAAATGCTAAAATTAGTATTGACGAGTCAAAGGATTTATATAATTATGCATTAGGATTTCTGAATTTCCTGCCAATTATGAATAAGAATCTGGAATTTATGTTTCAGGCTAAAGTAATTCCCAATGATTCACGTATACGTCCGGTGCTTAAATATATAGTGGAACATTCAAATGAAGATATAACATTAGCTTCTTTGGCTGAGAAGTTTGGTTTTTCAGTCAGAAACCTTAGCCGTTTATTACAGGGTTCAGGAATACGTTTCAACCGTTATTTGAATCAGCAGCGTATAATTCGTGCAATAGAATTGTTTACCGATGGAGGCAAAACTATGCAACAGATAGCCTTCGATGTTGGTTTCAGTACACCGAATAATTTCAATAGAGTATTTAAACAAATCACAGGAACATCTCCGGGTGGATTCTTGCGTGATAAATAACATTTAAAGTTACAATAACTTTATCTTTTTTGTACTTTTGCGCAGTTAAAAATAATAATATGCTAACATTAGATAGAATTTATCAGGCTTCTTATGCTTTACGTACGGTGATTCGCCGTACGGATTTGATATTTGCTCCACGGATTAATCCAAAGAGTCAAATATATCTTAAACCGGAAAATCTTCAAGTTACAGGTTCATTCAAAGTCCGTGGTGCTTGTTTTAAGATTTCCCAGTTGACAAAAGAAGAGAAGGAGAGAGGCGTTGTTGCCTGCTCTGCCGGAAATCATGCTCAAGGTGTTGCTCTTTCTGCAACGGCTCATGGAATAAAATCACTTATTTGTTTGCCTGATAATGCTCCTATATCAAAGGTTGAAGCAACTAAAGCATTAGGTGCTGATGTTTGTCTGGTTGAAGGTGTATATGATGACGCTTATCAGAAAGCCTTGCAATTGCGTGATGAAAAAGGTTACACATTTATCCATCCTTTTGATGATGAAGATGTAATTGCTGGACAGGGAACAATTGGTCTGGAACTTCTGGAACAATTGCCGGATGTGGATGCTGTTATAGTTCCAATCGGTGGCGGTGGACTTATATCAGGTGTTGCATTTGCAATCAAACAACTAAATCCTAAAATAAAGGTTTATGGAGTTCAGGCTCAAGGTGCACCAAGTATGCAACAGGCAATAAGTCATGGTAAAATTGAGCGCCTTGAATCAGTCCGAACTATTGCAGACGGAATCGCAGTAAAAGAACCAGGAGTAAATACATTCGACTATTGCCAGCAGTTTGTTGATGATATTGTAACAGTTAACGATGATGAAATCTCAACAGCAATACTAGCTTTGATTGAACAACAGAAGCTGATAGCAGAAGGTGCAGGTGCTGTTTCTGTTGCTGCTGCAATGTTCAATAAAGTTCCAGTTGAAGGAAAGAAAGTTATATGCCTTGTGTCAGGTGGAAATATTGATGTTACTATTTTGTCTCGTGTCATAGGTCGTGGCCTTCAGAAGTCAGGACGTTCAGTCACAATGACTATCGAACTTGTTGACAAGCCTGGACAGCTTCAGCATGTGTCTGAAATTATTGCACGTTGTGGCGCTAATGTTGTTTCTGTTTATCACGAGCGTGTAAGCCATACAAAAGATATTAATGGCTGTTATCTGCATCTTGAAATGGAGACAAGAAATCAGCAACAGATAAATGAAATACAGCAGGCTTTGACTGTTGCGGGTTATAGGATTATAAGTTAATTCCTATTTATTCAAAGAGTATAAAACAGTACTAAACCCGGCAATTATCGGGATAGAACCTGGCTTAGTTTGGGCTCGCTCTCGATAGCTGCCGGGTATGTGTTTTTACAAATGTTGCTGTTATATTTTATTGAAATATATTTTTGTTGTATTCCATACTTACATTAATATAAAATGATTATGATGAACAATCCTTTGAAGTGTATTCCGCTTCTTTTTTCTTTAATATTTGTTTCATGTACTACAGAAATACATGAAACAAATATTTTGCCGTATTCTCCGGAGATTTCTGTCGACTCATTAAAATATAATGATATTTCAGATGATAGTAAGCGTACTATTCTTTATGTAGATAAGAATAGGATGGAAAACAATGATACAGTAGTCAATAATCAACTCCGTAGTTTCAATACAAAAGAGCTTCTGCAACTTCGGATTTATGATGACAGGACAGTGAGATTGACTAGTTGGGTCTGTGAAACGATTCACGATGTTTCCATTTATTGTTCTTTGCAGAATATTGGAATGGACGAGCCTTTCCTTATTGCTCATATTGACTCGCTTCCGGCATTAGGTCAGATTGACTATACTCCGAGATTTGTGAATGATCAGTCAATATATCAGACAGCAGACGGAAAGTACATTGATTTTGAACTGCCTTATCTGAAATCAGATGATGTGAAATTTACAGTTTCTTCTAATGACAGCTTATATAACAAGCTGCAGAACGAGATAAAAGTAAGCTGGAATCTTTCATTCAGTAATTATCATCTGAATAGTTCGTGGGGAACAATGGATGCTATTTATGCTCGTGAATGGGTTGTTATGATAACAAATCTGGCATATATGGTAAGTTCTCCTGAAATGAATCATATTGTGCATAATTATAATGCTGTTATGGGCGGTGAATTATACGGAAATGATGGAGAGACTTTTAATGCAGATGATTATGAAGATTTGTATAACAGGTTGACTATGGACAGGACATTAATACTTGGTCGTACAACAATGGGAGGCGGACTTGGCGGTGGAACTACTTTAGGAGTTGATCACTGGATGTTCTATACTCATTATTATTCCTTGTCTTCTCAAGCTTGGGATATGATTTCACATGAATTTGCCCATTGTATGGGATATAATCACAGCAGTAATCTTACTTATGGAAATAGTGCAGGTTTTGCAGTGAACTGTATGCCTTGGCTTCATAATTATTTACGTAAACAGGAAAGACTGCCTTATCGTAATCCTAAGAAATTTGATTTCACTAATCCTGATTATGAGAAATATTGGGGACATTCTGTAGATTACAGTGCAATGAAATATACTGATACAGATACAAAGATGGATATTTACTTCAGAGATAATGCTGATAAGGTTTCATCTTTACAATATAAAAAATAGCAGTTTTCCCGCTTGCCAATTACAGTTGATATGAGAAACATTCCATTCAACCGTATATTGTGCAGGTAATATATAAACTAAACGGAATTATGTATAATAATAATTTTATCCCTATAATGTCTCTTTTGCTTGCCGGGTCTTTATATTCATGCAACAAAGAGAAAATTGTAATAAATGATGTTCCGCAATCTACTGATACGATAACAGTTGTGGAACGCTATGCAGAAGCATTATGGCAACCGATAGACAGAAACACTTTGCCCTCGGATGCCGCAGGATTCAATCCTTTAGGTTTCTGTATTTCCGGTGATACATTATATATATCAAACTGGACTGCACGAGCAATTGAAGTGTATGATGCAAAGAATATGACATATTCTCATACAATCTACGCTAACGAAAGCGGCAGAACTCTTAACAGCCGTGATGTTTGTGTGTCCGATTCTTTGCTATTTGTTACAAGCGGAAATCCTAGCCAAGTTTCTGTTTATAATCGTTTTACTGAAGAATATCTTTGCCGTCTTGGAGATGGCTCTACTTCTGGTTCTGTTCAGCAGGCGAACAGTGTGGCAGTTGACTCGAATTTCGTTTATGTGCGCGATCAGTCTGAACTCTTAAAACTGTTCGACAGAAGAGAAATAAATGAAGCAATAGCTAAAAAGCAGAAGAATGTTTCTCCTAAATATAAATATAGTATACCAGGTTCTGTATCAATCTCTCAGGATTATGATATGCAGGCAGTTGACGGATATTTATTGGCTGCAAATAATATGGATAAGACATTGTATATCTATTCTTGTGAGGCGGATACTTCTTTATATGAAGTAAAGTCATTGAAATATACTGATAACACTATTCCTTACGGAATTGCCGCTTCTGAAAAGTATATCTTTATTTCAACAGAAGGAGCTTCTGCTGGTATTCATGCTTATAACAGGAAATCGTTCTTTGAATTGGATAATCTGGATGAACCGGAATATACATTAAACTACACAGAAGTTGTAGGTTTGGACAATGCCTTGGAATTTGTTCATTTCATGGACTTTTCAAATGATAGTACATTGTTTGTGCGTCAAAATGGTAAAATACAACCTTTATTGTTAAGGGAAAGACATTATCATATAATAACTCCGGTTCTAGTGCCTGGAAACACTGATAGCGATAAAAACAAAAATGAGCAGAATTAACTCTGCTCATTTTTTGTATTCATTTAATATCTGCATTCTTTCCAAAGAGAAAGTGGAGTCGTTGGCTTGTACATATTCTATGATTTCACAAGCTTTGCGACGCAGGATTTCTGAATCCTTATCACAATAATAACTTTGCTCAATCATTGTTTTAGCAGCAAGTTCCATACGTTCCAATCCGCATGAATCATCGTGATTAAGCTCTTCCCTTATTTCTTCAGGCGAGTGGGAGAGAATGAAATCTATATTAGTCTTTAGTGTACGGTAGATTGTGTCAATCAGCTCTTGTGCTTTCTGCGAATCTTGCTGTTTTGCGCCGTCATTTCCGTCGTTACGGTCGAAAACCAGTTGCACAATCATTTTGCTGATTTCCTCAATTTGAACCATTATGAAGTCTCTTTTCAGCATGACTTTAATCTTTTCTCAATTATTTTTTCTCAACTTTGACTTCCAGGATACGAACGTCATTTAACGGTCTGTCATATTTGTCCTTCTTCTGGTTTGCTATGTTGTCAAGGACATCGAAGCCTTCGACCAATTCGCCGTAAATAGTGTAAACTCCATCGAGATGATGACAGCCGCCGATTGTCGTATAGGCTTTTCTCTGCTCTTCTGTGAATACAAGATGTCCCGGTGTTGCCAGAATAACAGAGTCGATTTTTTCATTTATTTCTGCAATCTTTTTGTTGTATTCTCTCGGATTGTCCATTTTTAGAATTTGCAGTTGTCCTCTTACTGGATAATAAAATTCCTGCAAAGCCTTTTTTCTGGCAGGATAATTCTTTACTTTTTCCAGAGTGTCCAATTCTCCGCCGCTATAAACTTTTCCTTGTACTATAAAGAACTGCGACATGTCAGACTTCTTCTGAGGATTTATTTTGTCGTCTTGTCTTGGAGCTGCCAATGCACCTTTTTTATGGAAATATTCAGGTCTGAGTTCCGGCATAATCTCCGCACTAGAATCACCAAATCCACATCTTGCACCGGCAGGAGCGTTTCTGGAGTCGGGCGCACCGCCTTGAATCATGAAATCTTTTATGACTCTCGTAAACAAAGTTCCGTTGTATTCTCCGCTTTGAGCTCTTTTGATAAATGTACTTACATGGTTTGGCACGTTGTCATAAAGACGGGCTTTCATCGTGCCAGCAGTAGTTTTGAATGTGACAAAAATTGTGTCGTTCTGGGCATTGATGCCTGTCAGGCTAATGAACAAGGCTAAAGCTGAAACAATAGTTTTTTTTATCATCATAAATTATAATATTTGATTAAAGTTGAGCAGTTGCAATCTTGAGTTATGATTGCCGTTGCAAAACATCAGTTTTAAGTAAAAAATGTAGTTTATTATTGTTCTGTAAAGATATAAAAACTATTTTTATGGCAGAAAAAGAGCTTGCTTAATTTTATTTTCGCAGTTTAAATTTAAACAGGCTTCAAAAGTGCAGCTTAAAAATGCATTGATGGTTATGCATATTTTATTAATTAATAATCGTTATACTTTATGAAACACCTTTTGTATTTATTTGTGGCTTGCTGCTTTATGCTATCCTCTTATGCGGCAGAGCCAATCAAGACGCTTGTCGTTACCGGGCAGAATAACCATAATTGGCCGGTCAGCCATGTAGCTATTCAGAAAATTCTTGAGAATTCCGGACTTTTTGATGTTGATATTGCTTGCTCTCCGTCCAAAGGTGAAGATATGAGCAGTTTCAAGCCAGATTTTATGAAATATCAGTTGGTTGTGCTTGATTATAATGGCGACAGATGGCCAGCTGAAACAGACAGCCGTTTTTTGGAATTTGTAAGAAACGGTGGTGGCGTTGTTGTTTATCACGCTGCAGATAATGCTTTTGCAGACTGGCCTGCCTTCAATCAGATTTGCGCATTGGGCGGTTGGGAAAATAGAAATGAAAATTCCGGCCCTTATGCCTATTGGAAAGATGGAGCGTTGGTGAAAGATTATTCAGCCGGTCCTGGAGGTTCACATGGAAAACAACATGAATATGTTGTTAATTCACGCTCTTCAAATCATCCTGTACTCAAAGGTTTGCCAAACCAGTGGCGCCATGCTACAGATGAATTGTATGACCGTATGCGTGGACCTGCCAATATAAAAGATTTGCTTTACACTGCATATTCTGATAAGAGTACTGGTGGTTCAGGACGTGAAGAGCCACTTGTTTTTACTGTTGACTATGGTAAAGCTCGTATTTTCCATATTATGATTGGACATGCAGGAAATACTGTTGAAGACAATGTTGCTATGCAATGCACAGGTTTCCAGGTTTTGCTTCTTCGCGGAAGCGAATGGGCTGCAACAGGCGAAGTTACCCAGCCTGTTCCGTCTGATTTCCCAACCAAGGACAAAATTTCGTTGAGAAAGGATTATCGTTGACAGTTGAATTATATAAGGTAAGTTTCGTAAGCGAAACTTTCAGCTGATAAGTTGACAAGAAAACAAGTTGACTTTATTTAATCGCAGAAACAGCAAATAAGATTGATTACAATCTGCTGTCTCTGCGATTTTTTTGTTTTGAAAAATAAAAATCCGTACAGAACTTCACAGCTCTGTACGGACCAAACAAATAACAAACTCTACTTATATGAAAAAACAAATACTACTGATATTCTGCTTTATTCTAATAACAGAACATAGTTTCAAAAGGTTCATTATTTTCCGTGATTTTTTTATCTAACTTGATGAAATACTTGAAATAGACTTGAAAATATTAAATATATTCTTAAAACTAAGCTTTAGTTTCTAAGAACTAAGATTCAGTTTTTAGAAACTAAGACTTAATTTATAAAAACTAAGGCTTAGTTTTAAGAAAAGATTACTATTTACTGAAAATAATAATAGATTTAAGATACTAAAGTTGCTTATTTTTTAAGTTGATAAGGCTTCATTGACAAGTTAAACAGGCAAATTATTTGTCTCTTCATGCTTAATTGTCTAAAAAAGTTTTGTCAACTTGTTTTCTTGTCAACTCTTTAACTGTAAGTTGAGTTTGCGAAACTTCAGTTAACATATTTGTCAATTGGATAATATGGCTTATCTTTGTCTGAATAATAGCTGAAAAATATTGAATAAATTATGAATAAAATCTGGATTTGCGTCTTTGCAATGATGTTTGGCTGGGGATTTGAATCTCAAGCTCAAAGAGATAACACTTCGGTCCGAATAGTTAGTGAAAGAGACAAAACTTTTTCTCATACCATAGAGCGAGGTCAGACTGTTTATGCCATAGCAACTATGTATGGCGTTTCTACTGAAGATATCTACAGGCTTAATCCGGATAGCCGAAATGGTATAAAGGCTGGCGATACTTTGCTGATTCCTCAGCAAAAAGCCGCGACAGAGAAGGCTGAGTCTGCTTCTGCAACACAGAACTATACTTTCCATACAATTCAGAAAAAAGAAACTTTGTATGCGGTTTCAATGCGTTACAAGGTTCCTGCTACCGAGATTGTCAAGGCAAATCCAGGTCTGACAGCAAAGACCTTCACCATCGGCAGAACAATAAGAATTCCTAATTTCATTGATGCCGAGGAAAATGCAGTTTCGGAACCATCTGTAAAAACAGAAACAGTTGTTACGGAAGAGGAATACAAAATTGCAAGACGTGAAACAATGTATAGCCTTTGCAAGAAATTCAATATTTCAAGCCATGAATTGATTAAGCGAAATCCTGTCCTTAAGAAAGGTGTAAAGGCTGGTACAATAATTTATGTACCAGTTACTAAAACAGAGGAAGTTGTTGTAAACGACTTGAAACACGATGCAATACTGAGCGAAACCGAGGTTAATGCTCTTTTGGACAAAACTGAGAATATTGAGAAATTGAATCAGATTAAGGTCGCTTTGCTATTGCCTTTTAAAGACGGACAAAGTTCTCATGCCACATCTCGTTTCGTTGAATATTACGAAGGAATGCTGTTGGCGGTGGATAGTTTGAAAAATATGGGAGCTTCAATCAGTCTTTCTGTTTATGATACAGGAAAGGGAACAGCAAAGCTGAACAAAATTCTTAAGGAAGATGCTTTGAAAGAATCTAATTTGATTATCGGAGCCGTTCAGAACGACCAGATTGCGCAGATAGCACAGTTTGCCGAGACAAATCAGATTAAATATGTTATACCTTTCACGTCTAAGAATGACAATGTGCTGTCGAACTCAATGATATTCCAGGTGAATACTCCTCATTCATACTTGTATTCTAAAGCAGCTCAGGCTGGTTGCGAATTGTTTGCTGAGGATAATATTATCATTGTGAACATTAACGATAAAGATGTAAAGAAAGATTTTATCACTGCATTCAAAACAGAGCTTAAGGACAAGAATATAAAGTATAAGGAAATTAACTATAAAGGGGAAACTTTCTCATCGGATATTCTTGCTCTTATGGATAAGAACAAGAAGAATGTTGTTTTGCCAACTTCTTCTTCGTTGGACGCCTTGCAACTGATAAAGACTCCTTTACGTTCGTTGGCTGAAACAGGAATAGAAGAAACAGATTCTGCTAATCCGGAAAATAAGAATCGTTTTGTGTATAATATATCAATGTTCGGTTATCCGGAATGGCAGACATATATGCGCGAAGCTTTGGAGGACTTCTATGTTCTGGATACATATATTTATACGAATTTCTATGCAGATAATTTGTCTGACAGAATTCATAATTTTTATAACTCATATAAGTATTGGTATAGCAAGACTCTGATAAATACTTTCCCGAAATATGGCATATTGGGATTTGACACAGGAATGTATTTCTTGGGAGCAATTCATAAGTATGGTATCAATTTTGAGAAGAATATAGATAAGATTTCTTATCCGAGCCTTCAGACGGGCTTTGATTTCCACCGGGTGAACAACTGGGGCGGATTTATAAATACTAATGTATTTGTTGTACATTACAAGAAGGATTATACAGTGACAAGAGATGAACGTAAGTAAATATATATTTCTACTGGCTTTTTTGTTTGTTGCGTTGGGGAATTCTTTGGCTCAGGATGGCAAATTCAAGCACGAGCTTGATGTCGGCGCCTCGTTTGGTATGAATTTTTCATCAGTAAGCTTTTCTCCTAAAGTGGATCAGAAAATGCTCCAGGCATACAACGGAGGATTGATTTTGAGATGGATAACAGAAAAGCATCTGGGTTTGCAGGCTGAGGTGAATTTCACCCAGCAAGGTTGGGAAGAGGAGTTTGAAGAGCAGCCTCAGTATCAGTATAGCCGCACGATAAACTTTATCGAGATTCCTTTCCTTACGCATATTTATTTCGGCAGTGACCGTTTCAGGTTCTTTGTGAATCTTGGTCCTAAAATAGGATATGCTTTAGGCGAATCAACGAGCAGTAATCTTGATGGAGCCGAACCAAATAAGAACAATGAACAGCATAATCTGAAAGTGCAGAAAAAGTTTGATTGGGGATTGTGCGGCGGACCGGGAATTGAGCTCCGCACCGGAATCGGACATTTCATCCTTGAAGGTAGATATTATTATGCTTTAGGTGATTTGATGAACAGCACAAAGAGCGACCCTTTTGCCAAGTCTTCAATACAAAACATCTCTGCAAAAGTTGCTTATTTGTTTAGAGTAAAATAATTGACAATGTAATTCTGGCTTTGCAAGTATGGTTTCTTTTTTGTCATGCTTGCAAAGCATAAATAAAGATTATTATGAAACAACCTTTTCAAATTTTCAATACCAATATTCCTAAAGTTGCATATTGGGTTTTGACATTTGTAGCGTGGCTTGTATTTTTTCAGCTTAATAGTGAATACCACTTATTTTATTTGGAACAGTCGCAGCTTTTTGTTCCTGAATCAGTAAATCTGACTTCTTCTTACGGCGTTGTAGATTATTTGACTGGAAGTTATGTGCAACATTTTGGAGTGCCGTTTTGCGGGGCATTCATAATGGCATTGTTTAACACTCTGACTTCGATGATGGCTACATATCTGCTGACAAGAATATCTCCTTCTAAGATATGGTGTGTATTGTCTCAGCTTCTGCCTGCAACGATGACTTTTGTTTTCTTCAGTCATCTTTATCGTATGCAGGGAACAACGGCTATGTTGTTGGCTTTGTTCCTAATGTGTATCCTGCAATTTGTAAGAAATTATTTTTTGCGTTTGGGACTTTCTTTTTTGCTTGTTCCTCTGTTGTATTATTGCGCCGGACCGATTGCTATATTTATGGCTTTCTGTATAGTGCTTGTTGATATATTCCGTGAGCGTTCAGGAAAATCTCTTCTTGATATACTCCTCATTCCTTATTCGATATATATTGGATGGTGCGCATTCTATTTTGGAATAGCAGGTTCGATGAGGACAGCATTGTTCCCTGATGAATATTTTAACCATTTGATGTCGGCTCCGGCTATGGTTTATTATCCTTGGCTGGTGATGTTTGCATTATTGTGTGCAGCCGGAATATTCAGGAATGTTAGGATAAAGTCCGTTTGGGCGTCTCGTTCGGTGACAGTAGCTTCAGTAGTATTAGTTCTGCTGGTAATATGGAAAGGAACGGTTTTGTATGGTATTTCGCACGCTTTGCCATTAAAACAGATAACATATTATTCGCAGCACGATAATTGGGAAAAAGTTTTTGATGTGACAAAGGATAACGGAAGTAATTATTTGTATGTTGCATATAGAAACCTGGCATTGTCGCATGCAGGAGTTCTTGCCGACAGGATTTTTGAATATCCGCAAGTCGGACCGTTGGGCTTGCTTCCGAATTGGGACCAATCGTTTACTGTTTCGCAGCTTTTGAGTGATATATATTATCAAATAGGAGATATTGCCATATCTCAGCAAATGGCATTTGAGGGAATAATGGCTCAGGGAAACGGAGGCAATCCACATCTTTGGAAACGTCTGGTTGAAACAAATCTTATATTTGGATATAATGAAGTTGCCGGAAAATATATTGATATGCTGTCTAAAACACCACATTATTCAGATTGGGCAGAAAAATACAGACCATATCTTTATTCTCCGGATAAAATCAGTGAAAATCCTTTGCTGATGGAAAAGAAAAAAAATGTTGGAGGAGAGAACCATTTGTCCAGAGTTCTTGGTTTTGACACCGATATCGATAATATTCTGAAATGTAATCCTGGAAATAAACCGGCAATTGAATATCTTGGTTGTTTGTATCTTCTTGGAAAGGATTTGGAAGGATTTCAGAAAATGCTCGACAAATATTATGGAACCGAATCTTTGCCGGAATTGCCTTTGAGTTTCCAGCAAGCTGTCATTATAATAAATGAAGGAAATCCGGATAAGTGGAAAGAATATAAGTTGTCGGATAAAGTTATTTCTCAATTTGAGGCATTCAGAAAATTGTTTGTTGAGCAACGTCAGTCTCCTTATTTGCAGGAAACTGTTTATCGTTCGTTCGGTAAAACTTATTGGTTCTATTTTACATTCAAGAAGTGATAAACGGTTATGAAGATTTTAGGTAATATATTATTGTTGTCGGCTTTTTTGTTTTCATGCAGCGGTGGAATGAAAAAGGCTGATGTTACTAGTCCGGATAAACCGGATATTTATCCGGACTATAAGGATGTAACAGTTCCGTCTGATATAGCACCGTTGAATTTCCGTCCGGCTGCAGGTTCGGTTACGGAAGGAATGGTGTCTGTTTCCGGCAGTGGCATTGAGCTCGTCGTGCCGCTTAAAGAACAAGGTTTTTGTTTTCCGGAGAGTAAATGGCATAAAATACTGGAAGCAAATAAAGGCAAAAATATAACATTGAATGTGCAGCTTAAGGAAAACGGGAAATGGATTTCTTATGCTCCATTCAACATAAACATTGCGGAAGAAGAAATAGACAGTCACATTGCCTACAGATTGATTCCTCCAGGATACGAAACATGGAATGATATGGGAATTTATCAGCGGGATTTGTCGTCGTTCACTCAGAAACCTATAATAGAGAATTATAGGACTGATAAGAATTGTATGAACTGCCATTCGTTCTGCAACCGTAATCCGGAGAAGTTCCTTTTCCATATGCGCGGGAAGAATGCCGGAACTTATATTATTAATAATAATACAATAGAGAAGCTCGATACCAAAACACCTGAGACAATATCAGCTTTGGTTTATCCTTCGTGGAATCCAGACGGAAGATTTGTGGCTTTTTCTACAAACGAAACTTTCCAGTCTTTTCACCGACATGACAAGAACAGGATTGAGGTTTATGATAATGCGTCGGATGTTGTTGTGTATGATACCGACAAGCATGAAATAATATCATCACCATTGCTGTCTTCGTCTGAGCGTTTCGAAACTTTCCCTACATTTTCGGCAGATGGCACCAAACTATATTTTTGTTCGGCCATTGCAAAAGACAGAGTTGATTTTGATGAAATACGATATAGTTTGTGCAGTGTATCATTCAATCCCGAAACACGAAGTTTCGGTTCAGAGGTTGATACATTATATAATGCAGAAAAGGAAATGAAAAGCGTTTCTTTTCCGCGTGTTTCTCCGGATGGAAAATATCTGATGTTTACAGTGTCAGGATATGGAAACTTTTCCATCTGGCATAAGGATGCGGATTTATATTTGATGAGTCTTGCTGACGGAACATATCGTGAAATATCTGAGGTAAACAGTGATGATGTGGAAAGCTATCATTCCTGGAGTAGCAACGGTCGTTGGTTTATATTCAGCAGCCGCCGTGATGACGGACTTTATACTCGTCCTTATATTGCTTATATTGATGAGAACGGGAAAATTGGCAAACCTTTTATGTTGCCTCAGGAAGATACAGGTTTCTATCACGATTTTATGTATTCATATAATATTCCGGAATTCATTACCGGAGAAGTGGAATGCAGCGGATATGATATAGCAAATACTGCACGAAGAGAGAAAGGACGAAAAATCAGATTTGTAAAATAAGAATCTATAAGAGGAAAAAAGGACTGCTGAATATTTATTCGAGCAGTCCTTCAAGTTTTGTTTCCGGCGAAAGCCTGTATTTTTTCATCCATCCGATTAATGTGGAATATAATGCTGTATTGTTCTGGTAGTCCGGAACAAGTCTTATTTTCTTTATAGCATCGACGGGCAATGGGAAAATACTTGCAGCTTTGATATTGTTGTCACCTAAAATATAAATTGCATTTTCCGGTTCTGACATTGTTACTATTCTCCATTCCTTGAAATCTGTATTTTCCGGTTTGTCGATATTCAGGCAAGCATTGCATAGTAATGAGAAAAAGCGTGAATCCGGAGAGAATCCTGTATTTTCGGAATCAAAGAAAACTTTGTCATATTCTCTATTCAACTGTTCTTTCAGATATGTTTTATTCTCGTCAACATCATATTTGCACTTAATTAGAAACATATTTTCCATCAAAGCCTGTTGCGCCAGTTCGCTGTAATCAATGCTGATTATAACTCCTGATTTATTATTTCCGTAGCATTGTTTCATAGCTGTTGATTCGTCCTCGAAAAGTGACAATGAGAAAGGAGTCACTTCCGGACCGATAAGCCGGCATTGATAGTCACGGAAAAAAGGCATAGATTGTTTGGAGTCATTCAAGCTGATGTTATTCTTGGTTTCGTATTCCTTTATTGTCTGTCTCAGCAAGCTGAAGCCATAAGGTTCGTTTCCGGCAGAATAGTCGGATAGGAAATCGTGCATTTTCAGAGAAATGGTGTTGCTCTCAGGATTAAATCCTGAAATTAAGTCTTCAATATTGATATAAATATGTAGATTCTGCATATAAGTTGATTTTATATAGCAAAGTTAGTTCAGTTTCTCTCATATTGCCAAAATATAAATGATGAACTTTGTTTTGATAATTCGGCTGTATATAGAGAGGCACAATATCCTAATCACATAAAAATATATTTATTGAAAATATTTTGTCAAAAAATTAGGACGAAAAAAATATTATTATAATTTTGCAGTGTAAATAAATAATAAAATGAAAACAAACTCAATATTGCATCATTATCATCATCATTGTAACAACGGACAATAGTTCGGTGGCTGATGGATATGTGTGTAATATTCGATATAAGAGAAAAGATAATGAGCCTGCCGAATATCGGTAGGCTTTTTTTGTTAATCAAAATATAGAAAAAACAATGTTACGTATTGCTGTACAATCAAAAGGCCGTCTTTATGACGAAACAATGATGCTTCTTGAAGAAGCAGGTATCAAGTTGAATCGTGGAAAACGCATACTGCTTCTTTCTGCCAAGGATTTTCCTGTTGAAGTATTGTTCCTGCGCGATGACGATATTCCTCAGTCTGTTGCTAATGGAGTAGCTGATGTTGGTATTGTAGGCGAAAATGAATATATAGAGAAAGGAGCTGAGGCTCGTTTGGTTAAGCGTCTGGGATTCAGTAAATGCCGTTTGTCTTTGGCAATACCGAAAGACGAAGAATATATTGATGTGAATTGGTTCCAGGGAAAAACTATTGCAACATCTTATCCGGGAATACTTTCTACATATTTGAAGGAAAAAGGAGTAAATGCTGAAATGCATGTGATAACTGGTTCTGTTGAGATTGCTCCGGGAATTGGTTTGGCAGATGCAATTTTTGATATCGTAAGTTCAGGCAGCACTCTTGTCAGCAATCAACTGAAAGAAGTTGAAGTGGTGATGCAAAGCGAAGCTCTTCTTATCGCTAATGAGAACTTGAGTGAAGATAAACTTGCAGTACTGGAAGAGCTATTGTTCCGTTTTGAATCTATACAGATGGCGGAAGGAAAGAAATATGTGCTTCTAAATGCTCCTAAGGAAAAACTTAATGACATTATTGAGGTTTTGCCAGGTATGAAGAGCCCGACTGTAACACCTTTGGCAAATGGCGAATGGGTTTCTGTTCAGACTGTTATTGCCGAGAAATATTTCTGGGAAATAATTGGTAAACTTAAGAACCTTGGTGCTGAAGGAATTCTGGTGTTGCCGATTGAGAAAATGATATTATAATAATTGTATTTTGCAGACTGTACAAATTATTCATAATATATATATGATACGAAATAATGGAGTTTGCAGAATTTGACGAATTGAAATAGAATATAATTATGGAAATAATCAGATATCCGTCGCAGGAAGAATGGGCTTCGATAGCAAAGCGTCCTACTCTGGATGTGACATCTCTTTTCGATACAGTTCGTTCAGTGTTGGATGATGTCCGGAATAATGGAGATGATGCAGTGCGACGTTATGAAGAGAAATTTGATAAAGTATTGCTTTCGGAACTCGTGGTTTCTGAATCGGAAAAGGAAGAAGCTTATGGCTTGGTTGATGAATCATTGAAAAATGCCATTTGCCTTGCTCATAAGAATATTGAAACATTTCATGCCTCACAACGATTTACAGGTCGTAAGATTGAGACAACTTCCGGAGTTACATGTTGGCAAAAGGCTGTTGCTATAGAAAAAGTGGGGCTTTATGTTCCCGGTGGAACTGCTCCATTATTTTCAACAGTTCTTATGCTTGCAGTTCCTGCCAAAATAGCCGGTTGCAAGGAAATAGTTTTATGTACTCCTCCGGGAAAAGACGGGAAAGTTAATCCTGCAATTCTCTATGCAGCAAAAGTTGCAGGCGTAAGTAAAGTTTGTAAAATTGGAGGAATACAGGCTATAGCAGCAATGGCTTACGGAACAGAATCTGTTCCAAAGGTGTATAAGATATTTGGTCCGGGAAACCAATATGTTACAGCTGCCAAACAACTTGTCAGTCTGAAAGATGTGGCAATCGATATGCCGGCAGGACCATCTGAAGTTGCTGTAATAGCAGATGCTTCTGCTAATCCGGAATTTATTGCAGCAGATTTCCTTTCACAGGCGGAGCATGGGAAAGACAGTCAGGCTATTCTAGTGACTGTTGATGAGGCGTTGATTCAGCCGGTATGTGATGCCATCAAATTACAGCTTTCTGTCCTTCCACGTGCAGAGATAACAGCTCAGGCTTTGACAAACAGCCGTATTATCCTGATGAAAGATAAGAATGAAGTGATGGATTTTATAAACTATTACGCTCCTGAGCATCTTATAATCCAAACAAAAGATTATGCGAAACTTGCTGAAAAGGTGGAAAATGCAGGAAGTGTTTTTATGGGACCATTCACACCGGAAAGCGCAGGTGATTATGCTTCTGGAACGAATCATACATTGCCGACAAATGGTTACGCTCATGCTTATAGCGGTGTCAATTTGGATAGTTTTATAAAGAAGATAACTTTCCAGGAAATAACAGCTGAAGGTATATCAAAATTGGGACCGACAATCCAGATTATGGCAGAGAACGAACAGTTAGAAGCTCACAGGAATGCAGTAACAGTTAGATTGAAAACATTATGAAAGGGAATGAATCATTTGATATAAATGCTCTTGTCAGACCAAATATAAGAGCGATGAAGCCTTATTCTTCAGCTCGTGATGAATTTCATGGCTCGGCTTCTGTGTTTTTGGATGCCAATGAGAATCCATATAATGTTCCATATAACCGTTATCCGGACCCGATGCAATGGGAGTTGAAAAGACGGATATCAGAAATCAAGGGCATTGATGTTTATAATATCTTTTTGGGAAACGGAAGTGATGAACCGATTGATTTGCTTATCCGCGCTTTCTGTGAGCCGGGAAAAGATAAAATAATCACTCCGGATCCGACTTACGGAATGTATCAGGTAGCTGCTGATATTAATAATGTGGAATGTGTGAAAGTTCCGTTAAAAGAAGACTTTTCTTTGGACGTTGAGCAGATAAAAAACAACATATCGGATGAGGTGAAACTTATTTATATGTGCTCGCCGAATAATCCGACAGGAAATAGTTTGAATAGGGACGATATTTGTGACATCATCAACTCATTCCATGGAATAGTGGTAATTGACGAAGCTTATATAGATTTTTCTTCACAACCTTCATTCTTGGGTGAGTTGAACAAATATCCTAATGTTGTTGTTCTGCAAACTCTATCAAAGGCTTGGGGCGCTGCTGCAATCAGATTGGGAATGGCTTTTGCTTCTCAGGATATAATATCTGTGCTCAATAAAATAAAATATCCTTACAATGTAAATCTTCTTACTCAGGAAAAAGCTTTGGAAATATTGGATGTGGAAAGAATGAAATCCCAGCGTGAGATGATTATACAGGAAAGAGAGCGTATGATCAAGAATCTGCAGTCAATACCTATTGTAAGAAAAATATATCCGACTGATGCCAACTTTGTGTTGGTAAAAGTTGATGATGCTAATATAACATATAACAAGCTGGTTGAAGATGGTATAATTGTCCGAAACAGAAATAAAGTTTCCTTGTGTAATGGCTGCTTGCGTATAACAATAGGAACTGAAACGGAGAATATGTTGTTGGTTTCGGCATTAAAGAGAATGTAACTATGAAGAAGAAAGCATTGTTTATCGACCGTGATGGAACGCTTGTTATTGAACCGCCGGTAGATTATCAGTTGGACAGCCTCGAAAAGCTGGAGTTCTATCCAAAGGTTATTCGTAATCTTTATTTTATCCGTGAACGATTGGATTTCGAGTTTGTTATGGTTACTAACCAGGATGGATTGGGAACAGATTCTTTTCCTGAAGAAACATTCTGGCCGGCTCATAACAAAATGCTCAAGACTTTCGAAGGTGAAGGCATAACATTTGATGACATACTAATTGACCGTTCATTCCCGGAAGAACATTCTCCAAACAGAAAACCGGGAACCGGAATGCTCAAGCAATATATGAATGGTGATTATGATTTGTCTGCCTCTTTTGTGATCGGAGACAGACTTACTGATATGCAATTGGCAGCAAATCTGGGAGCAAAAGGAATATGGCTTACTGACGATGATGAAGTTTCCAAATCTCTGTTGGCTCAGCATCCGGAAATTTCTCCTGTTCTTATTACTAAAGATTGGGACAGAGTGTCTGAATATCTTTTTGCAGGTGAAAGAACGGCAAAAGTTAAGAGAACAACAAAGGAAACAGATATTGACGTTTATGTAAACCTTGATGGTAAAGGCAAGACCGATATATCCACTGGCTTAGGTTTCTTTGACCATATGCTGGAGCAAATTGGCAAGCATTCAGGAATAGACCTTTCCATTAATGTAAAAGGCGATTTGAATGTGGACGAACATCATACAATTGAAGATACTGCTCTAGCTTTGGGCGAAGCTATATATAAAGCTTTGGGCGAGAAACGAGGAATTGAGCGATATGGATATTCTTTGCCGATGGACGACTGTTTGTGCAGTGTAGCTTTGGATTTCGGCGGTCGTCCATGGCTGGTTTGGGATGCTGAATTTAAACGTGAGAAAATCGGAGATATGCCGACTGAAATGTTTCTTCATTTCTTCAAGAGTTTTAGTGACTCTGCACGGATGAATCTTAACATCAAAGCTGAGGGACAGAATGAGCATCATAAGATTGAAGGAATCTTCAAGGCTTTAGCACGCTCTATAAAGATGGCGGTCAAACGTGATATATATAATTATCAGTTGCCTAGTACTAAAGGTGTAATATAATCTTTTATACCAATATGCAGTGTTTTTCGTCTATGTGGTTTTTTATTTCTATCTTTGTGTTTAGTATAGATTTATCTAAACATTAATATTCACTTATAATAGATAGATGAAAAAAATTATAATTGCAGCTGTGTCATTTATCATGATGTTTTCGGCTTGTGATAAAATGACTACTGAACTGGAAGGAAAATGGCAATTGAAGCAAATCGAATCTGAAGGTTCTTTTACACCGGTCGACACTGTTTGGTATAACTTTCAGACATCATTGTTTATGTATCAGATATATGACGCCTCAAAGGGAACTTACCCAAATATGTATGGTTTCAATTATTTTGAAAAAGAAGGAGAAGTTCGACTGGAGCTTAGTTATAACGAAGATTTCCTGAAACGAACTGACTGGACTTCAAATATCAGAACATTCAAGATTGAGAAAGTTTCCGGAAAGGAACTTATATTGAGCAGCGACGGTAAAAAATATTATTTTGACAAATTCTGATAACAGAATATTTTATTGTGTTTAATCAAACTGATTGTCCGATGGAAAGATTCAATTATTCTATCGGACAATCTATCCCATAAATTTTTTATACTATTATGTATTGGCAAAAAGACATCGAAACAATGAGTAGGGAGCAATTGTCGGAATTGCAACTGAAAAGATTAAAAGAAACAGTCAAGCATGCAATTAACTCTCCTTTTTATAAAGAAGTTTTTGAGCGTGAAGGACTGACTCCAGATGATATACAGACATTGGACGATTTAAAGAAAATACCTTTTACAACTAAAGATGATTTACGTAGTCACTATCCATACGGAATGGCTGCTATTCCTTTACAGAAATGTGTGAGAATACATTCTTCCAGTGGAACAACAGGCAATCCTACCGTAGTGCTTCATTCTGCTAAAGATTTGGATGAATGGGCAAATCAGGTGGCACGTTGTATGTATATGGTTGGAATACGCGATACTGATATTTTCCAGAACACTTCAGGATATGGAATGTTTACCGGTGGTTTAGGTTTCCAGTATGGAGCTGAGAAACTTGGAGCGCTTACAGTGCCTGCTGCTGCTGGAAACTCAAAACGACAGATTAAGTTTATTACTGATTTCGGTACAACTTGCCTACATATAATACCAAGCTATGCAACACGTCTGGCTGAGGTTATGCAGGAAATGGGTATTGACCCGCGCAAAGACACAAAGCTTCGTGTTGTTTGTATTGGTGCAGAGCCTCATTCTGAGGAGCAGCGTCGTCGTATCGAACAGCTTTTAGGTGTCAAGGCATATAATTGTTTTGGAATGTCGGAGATGAATGGTCCTGGTGTAGCCTTTGAATGTCAGGAGCAGAACGGACTTCATATTTGGGAAGATAATGTAATTGTTGAGATTGTTGACCCAGTAACTTTGGAACCGGTTCCAGAAGGAGAAGTTGGAGAATTGGTGCTGACAACCATCAACCGTGAGGCAATGCCTTTGCTCAGATACAGAACAAGAGACCTTACTTGTATTTTACCTGGCGATTGCCCTTGTGGACGTACTCATAAACGACTTGCTCGATTCAAAGGAAGAAGTGACGATATGATTATTCTTAAGGGTGTAAATCTGTTCCCGATTCAGATTGAAAAGATTCTTATGCAATTCAAGGAATTGGGTAGCAATTACCTGATTTCAATTGAAACGGTAGAGAATAACGACGAAATGTTGATAGAAGTTGAACTCAGTGATTTGTTTACTGACGATTATTCTGCTCTTCAGCGCTTGACTAAAGAAGTTACACGCCAGTTGAAGGATGAACTTTTACTTACTCCAAAGCTTAAACTCGTAGGAAAAGGCACTTTGCCTGTTCAGGACGGAAAGGCTGTTCGAGTTAAGGATTTGAGAAAATTATGCTGATAATTATTCACCAATTAAATAGTATTAAGTATGACAGTAAACCAAATATCCATTTTCCTGGAAAATAAATACGGGAAATTGTGCGAAATTCTAGAGCTACTTTCTGCAGCCAATATTCGAATAATAGCGGCAACTGTCGCTGATACTTCAGAATATGGAATATTGCGTATTATTGTAAGTGATCCGGAACGTGCCTACGAAGTGCTGAAGAATAACAATGTCAGTGCAAATCTTACAGACGTTTTGGCTATTGCAACTGATTCAAATGCAAGCAGCTTTGCACAAACTTTATCATATTTCACAAAAGCAGGTGTCAGCATCGAGTATATGTATTGTTTCTCATTGAATGGAAAGTCAATTCTTATTCTTAGAACAAACAACAGAAATGCAGCCCGCGAAGTTATCCGCCGTCAGAATATTGAATATATTCATGAAGCTGATTTGCTGAATATGTAATTCTTTAATAAATATAATATAGAAGATATATGCAGTTGATAGATACGGAGCTTCTTGATTCAGTTACCAGCAAGGCAAAGGAATCGCCTCGTTTGAGAATGAATCATAATTTCCATGAATCACTGGATGCAAAAGCCCAGCGATTGTTGAATGCTATGGAACCGGGAACAATTCTCCCAATCCATCGTCATCAAGAAACCGCAGAAACATACATTCTACTTCGAGGAAAAGTAAAAGTTATTTTCTATAATGAACAGAAAGAAGTAACAGAAGCAGCGGTTCTTGATCCTAAAACAGGAAATTATGGTATTCATATCCCGAAAGGTCAGTGGCATACATTGGAAGTTTTAGAAAGTGGTTCTATGATTTTCGAGGTGAAAGACGGGCCATATAAACCGTTTGCCCCTGAAGATGTGCTTCAATAAAATATTGGAGAATCTAAGGATTTTTTCCAAATGAATATTGTATCAAAAAAGGTCGGCAGCTTTTTTCAAAAACACTACTATATTTTCTGAAAAAGTTGCCGACCTTTTTTTACAAACATCGCAGTCTTAATTTTGTAATGTCTATTTTTATTGTCTTCTGCAGGGTATTTTTACTTTTGTAAGCTTCACATCATTTATATATCTGTGATTATTAGATAAATCCTGTGATTTTAGAAAATCTTTTAACATCCCATAATTTGCCATTCTGTCTTAAGATTTTGAATATGATATATTGATATACATGGCTATTTTATATATAGCTGTAATCAAATAATCGGTTAAATCAAGTTAAATCCGGAGAAAAATATATGTTTTACAACATAGATATTAAAAATCTTATATATCTTTGCATCGTATTTAAGGCAGAAAAGATAAGTTTAGGTTAATTATTAATTTATTTCCCTGGTGAGGGAAATCCCCTTTGCCTGGGAATTCTAAAACAGAAAAATTATGTTAGTGGAAAATGAAAAGGATATGCGAACATTGGCAATGTTGCGCTATCAGGCAGAACGTTATCAAGCTATGGGAAAAGGTTCTATGTGCCAGTTGTTGAACGCCGAAATCCGTCGTTTGACAAGACAACAGCTTAATTCAGTAAAGAACTGATTAGCTGTTGATTTTTAGATTATTAAATTGAAGATGTATTAGAAAAGAAGTAATATCTCTTACCACCGTTAAACGGTATGGTGAGAGATGATGATGGAGGGACTTTCAGCGAGGTTTTACGCGGAAGGTCTTTTTTGCTTTTATATGTTACCAAAACATTACTAATAATATATCTGTTATTAATTACAGAATAGAATTTTTGAAAACTATATATATTATGAATAAACTTTTGATGTTGCTAGTAATAGGACTTAGCGCTTGTACAGCAAATAATAACAAAGAAGAGAGTGTGAAAGCTTGCAAAACTGAAATCAGTAATTTATCAGACAGTGTATCAATTCGTAAGGCTTATGATGGTTTTACGTGGGCAACTTTATCAGGTGCAGGAATAAAGCTCAGAGCACAATCCAATCAGGAAATAAGGCTTATGATTGATCCTTCAATACCCGGAGTAGTTATGGTAAGAAACGGTGATACTAGTCCGCGAATGCTTATCCAGATTTTTGACTTACCAAATAACGATATTAATGATGTAATAAATTCTTTATCTAAATCAGAAAATTGGGATGAAAGTCAGACTTGTAAATTCAAAGAAGTTAAATCAGGAAGAAAAGGTGTGAAAAGATTCGTATTAGTTCCTGATGGAAACTATGCTTTGGAAATTGACAATCAGATGAAAACGGAACCAGTTCCAGCAACTTGCAACGACTGGGGCGTTGGAAATAGCGGAATGAGATATTTTGAGATTTACGATAACAAACCTGATAAAGCTGTTTTTATGGAAATAGGTCAGGATGCACCATTGTTTGATGAGAATAGTATTGAATTGACAGAGCTTTCTCATGACGATATCTCAAGTAAATCAAAAGACATTCTGTATAATATGAGTGGTATTGTTTGTATTGGCCACGAAGTGCGCTCCTTTAAGCCAGATGGTTCAAATGAAGAATATTGGCTTATAGACAAAACAGGAGAACTAAGTCAGAAATACGATAGTTTGACAGGTGGAGTGAAAAACGGAAAACCGGTGCGCGCAATGTTGAAATTGGAATATAACGGAGTTTGGGATGACGGTTTTGCTGCCGAATATCCAGGTGTATATTTTGTAAGAGAAATAGTTGAACTCGGAGAAAGTAAGTAATATTTAATTTTGGTAGTTTAATCTGTAAATCGTATACAATCCTATATATTTATTTGAAATACTTTTGCTTGAAATGGATTAGATGAAAATAGAAATTCTTGCCTGTTGATTCTTTCCAGTACGTCTTATCATTAAATAGTAAAAGTATGAATTGGAAATTGCTGCTTCTTCCTGCATTGTTTATTGCAGAAATGGCTTATCCGTCAGTAAAAGGTGGAACAATAGAAAACAATGTTTCAATAAATAATAAATTTATGGGAGAAAAATCGAATTATACTCTTGACTGGGATAAAACATTCCCGAAGAGTGACAAGGTGACGCATTCTAAAATAAGTTTCCATAATCGTTATGGTATAACTCTTGTAGCGGATTTGTATATTCCAAAGGATTCTGAAAATAGTAAATTGCCTGCAATAGCAGTAAGTGGACCTTTTGGAGCGGTAAAAGAACAGTCTTCAGGATTATACGCGCAGACATTGGCTGAACGTGGTTTTATCACTATTGCGTTTGATCCGTCTTATACAGGAGAAAGCGGAGGTGAGCCGAGGTATGTCGCTTCTCCGGATATAAATACTGAGGATTTCTGCGCAGCTGTTGACTATCTTTCTACAAGAGATGATGTGGACAGTGACCGTATCG
This sequence comes from Parabacteroides sp. KHUB-01, assembly GCF_056640935.1. NCBI lineage: Bacteria > Pseudomonadati > Bacteroidota > Bacteroidia > Bacteroidales > Tannerellaceae > Parabacteroides > Parabacteroides sp. KHUB-01. The sequence goes on from NZ_CM153256.1 coordinate 3,576,281, forward strand.
GAATTCTTGGAATTTGCGGTTGGGGAGGAATGGCTCTTAATGCAGCAGCAATTGATACACGAATAAAGGCTACAGTTGCTGTAACGATGTATGATATGAGCCGCGTCAACGCAAATGGCTATTTTGATTCGATGGATGCTGATGCTCGTTATGAATTGCGACGTCAGCTTAATGAACAACGAACTGAAGACTATCGTAACGGAACATATTCACTTGCCGGCGGACTTCCGGATTCATTACCCGAAGATGCTCCTCAGTTTGTAAAAGACTATTTCGGTTATTACAAAACAGAAAGAGGATACCATAAACGCTCGCTCAATTCAAACAATGGTTGGAACAAAACATCTTCGTTATCGTTTATCAATATGCCTTTACTTTCTTATAGCAGCGAAATCCGCAATGCTGTTCTTATGATTCATGGCGAAAAAGCTCATTCTCGTTATTTCAGTGAGGATGCTTTTAAGAAACTTAAAGGTGACAATAAAGAGTTGATGATTATTCCTGGAGCTAATCATGTTGATTTATACGACAATCTTAAAGTCATTCCTTTTGATAAGATAGAACATTTCTTTAATGAATATTTAAAGTAAGAAGTGTTAAAAAAATGGGTCCGAACCTACGTTGTCGTGGGGTCGGACCTATTTTGATTTTATTACGGCCCCAATTGCCGATAGGTTCGGACTATTTTGGGACGTAATTTTTGTATGCCTAATATGTTAAATATCAGTTATTATAATTCTCTGTCGGGATATAACTCATTCCACCATTCCGGCTGTCCTTTAAGCCATTTGGCAAACCAAGCGAAGATTGTATTTTGCCATTTCACACGTTTGCTGTAGTCAAGGATATGATGGTCCTGCCCGTCAACTTCAACAAGCTCAACTTCCTTGCCAAGTATTTTCAGAGCTGCAAACATTTGGATACTTTCTCCAACAGGAACATTTGTATCTACATTTCCATGAAGGAGCAGGAGAGGTGTATTAATCTTATGGGCGTTAAACAGCGGACTGTGCTCTGTAAAGAACTCCGGATTGTTCCAAGGATAAGTTCCAGCATTGGCAACAGCACAATATCCGTAGCCCCAATATCCTTCGCCCCAGTAACTGCTCAAAGCACTGATTCCGGCATGACTGATTGCAGCGGCAAAAATATCTGTTTTGGTTTGCAGATATTGAGTCATAAAACCACCATAACTTGCGCCGATACATCCAATCTTTGTTTTGTCAACGAATGGATGCTCTTTGCAGAACAATTCTGTTCCGCGTATAATCTCGTCGGCAGTTTTTGTTCCCCAGGCATTTACGTGTCTTGCTGAAAATTCCTGTCCATATCCGGTTGTACCGCTAGGATTCAGAATATATACTACATATCCTTGTGCTGCATACATATGAGTTGCATAACGTCCTTCCATTGAGCGGTCGGTAGGCGATGTTCCTCCATAATAATTCACAATAAGAGGATACTTTTTGTTCGGGTCGAAATTTGGTGGCAGATAAAATCTTCCCTGGATAGTTGTTCCGTCGGCAGATTTAAAATTCCAGTCCTTAACTTCTCCAAGAACTACATCTTTCAGCTTAGCAGATGAAAGGTCGTCTATCATTGTAGCTTTGTCGCTCTTGATATCATAAGCATACAGGCGATTTGCATTTGACGCACTCTGTCCGTAAGTCAACATCACAGATGCATTTTCAGCCAATGCATAATGCGAAACTACATCTTCAGGAATGTTAAGACGAGTGATTTCTCCTGTTTGAGGATTACATCTGAAAATACGCACATAATCTTCATCTTCTGCCTGAAGATAAATTTGTCCGTCAGCCTTGCTCCATACTGCATTGCTTACGCTAGGGTTGAAGTCTTTAGTAAGCGGACGTGCTTCTTTTGTTGATAGATTATATATGAAAAGCTGGCCGTCATATCTGTTGGACATTTGTCCTTTCTTAATGTTAAGACCGATTTTTCCGAAACTTTCCCCCGAGCCGAAAACAAGAAGTTCTTTTCCATCCGGTGAGAATACGGCATGATTTAGATATTCTGCATCTTTCCAGATAGTCTCTGTCTTCATCGTTTGCAAATCAAGACAGAACAATGAACTGCGAGAGAATGGCAGCGAAGTGTAAATTCTATCTGATGTGCCGAAGAGCAAATATCTTCCGTCACTGCTTATATCATTAATGCCTGTTGTGTGATTACCGAATGTAAGTCTCTGATACAGTCCGGTTTTTATGTCATATTTCCAAATGAAATATCTGTTTCTGAAACCAGGTATTCTGTCGGCTGGTTCAAGAACTCGGATTATTTCCTTATCTTCTTTCGGACCTTCTTCTTTCACCATATAGAACAGTGACTTTTCGTCCGGTGAAACACTGAAAGAACCTTCAGGAATACCGCAAGCCATAACACGTTCTTCTCCGTTTGCCGGATTTACGCATACAAGTTCGCGGCCGTAAATGCCATTACGTGTGATATAATAAAGGTTGCTTTTCGGCATCCATTGTGCATAGGCAAGTTCTTTGCTCTGCAGAATCACTTTTCCGCTGATATCTCTTAATTGTCCGTATGAATCACTTTTCCCGCTTTCATATCTGTTGGTATATGAAATCAGAGCATATTTTCCGTCGGCAGAAAGACTTGCTCCGGAAACATCTTTGCCGTACATTACATCAGACAGTTCATATCTCTTTTCTTTGTCAGTTGTTGCGACAACGACAGCTTCCGAGTCTGTTTTGTAAGTAACTTTTATTTCCGGTTTCTCAACATCTTTTGATGCTATATATTTAATCACAACTTCATATCTTCTCGGCTCAAGATTCAGCTCTGATTCTGTTTTTACAAGTTCCCCGTTAATGAAAACCTGAAAACTTCCATTTCCCGAAACTTCAAGTTTGCCTTTTGTGTATCGGTCACTGTTGAGATAGAATGAAAGCAAATGTAAAGCATAATCTGTTTCCGGAGTGCTGAATATAAACTTTCCGTCATTTCCGGCTTCTGAAATCTTTGAAGACTTAAGAGCTTGCTCAAAAGGAATGGAAGTTTTAAGCATTTCTTCAGCATTCAACTTTTTCCCTTGAACATTAAGACTGTCCGTCATAATCGGCGAAGCGATACTTATCGGACCGGCATGTATGAACTTCTTCACTTCCACATTCTCCGCATACAACGAGCTGCATAGAAGAAGCGACGCTAATAGATAATGTTTTTTCATGATTCAATTTATTACTTATCAGAAAACAAAAATATCAATAAATACAATTTTGACAATAAGCAAATAAGTAAAATCTATAACATAAAATAATAATTCCTTAGGAATACGATTAATAAAATTAGTGTATTTTTGCGCCCGATTTTTAGCAAGACAAAAATTATAAGGAATATGGCAACTTATAGAGAAATGACATCAGGAGCAGCTTTGCCCATTATTTTTGCTTTTACATTGCCTCTTTTGTTAGGCAATTTGCTACAGCAGACTTATTCTATGATTGATGCTGCGATAGTCGGACAATATTTGGGAATAAATGCCTTGGCGTCGGTTGGAGCAAGCACTTCCGTAATTTTCCTTATTATTGGTTTTTGTAATGGCTGTTGCTGTGGTTTTGCTATTCCCGTTGCTCAGAAATTTGGAGCAAGAGATTATGTTACGATGAGGCGTCTGGTGAATGTCAGTCTCCGCCTGGCAATGCTTATGTCTGTTCTGATAGCAGCTATTACGAGTTATTTCTGTTATGATATTCTGCATCTGATGCAGACACCGGAAAATATATTCCATGACGCATATCTATATTTGTTGGTCACATTCATAGGAATACCTTGTACATTCTATTATAATTTACTTTCAGGAATAATTAGAGCTTTGGGCGATAGCAAAACTCCTTTCTATTTCCTTTTGTTCTCCACTGTGCTTAATATAATCCTTGATTTATTCTGCATACTTGTTCTTGGCTGGGGCGTTTTAGGTGCAGGTGTTGCAACTGTTGTTTCTCAGGGAATATCAGCAGTTTTGTGCTATATTTATATGATGCGGCGTTTCACAATCCTTCAGAGTTTTGCCGAAGAAAAAGTATTCGACAAAGGATTGGCTAATACATTGTTGGGAATTGGTATACCGATGGGACTTCAGTTTTCAATTACAGCCATTGGCAGCATAATGTTGCAAAGTGCAAACAATGCTTTGGGCACAGCTTGTGTGGCTGCATTCACCACTGCGATGCGCATAAAAACATTCTTTATCTGCCCTTTTGAGAGTCTGGGAATTGCGATGGCAACTTTTAGCGGTCAGAATTATGGCGCAGGAAAACCGGAGCGAGTTTGGTTGGGAATAAAGGCAAGTATGCTTATGATGCTGATATATGCAGCTTCAATGTTCTGCGTGCTTATGTTGGGTTCGGGAAAACTGGCGCTGCTCTTTGTGGATGCTTCTGAAACTGAAATAATAAAAGATACAGTTCAGTTCCTTCATATATCTTGCACATTTTTCCCTGTGTTGGGTTTGCTTTGTATATTTAGATATACAATCCAAGGTGTAGGATTCACCAAATTGGCAATGCTTTCCGGAGTTTCCGAGATGATAGCCCGAACTTTGGTCAGCTTATATGCAGTTCCGGTGTTTGGATATCTTGCAGTTTGCTATGGCGACCCGACAGCTTGGATTGCAGCAGATATGTTTCTTATACCTGCATTCTATTTTGTATATAAACGAATCAAATGCACCACTCGCAGTAATCTTTAAAGCTGAATTTCTCGAAATTCGGGATTACTTTATACGCTTTGTCCTTCAATGTTTCAGCAGGATTTGTTGTGGAAAGAGCAATGACTCTGGCTCCGGCAGCAGTTCCTGCCTGTATTCCGGCGAATGAATCTTCGAAAACAATGCAATCTTCAGCTTTTACGTTCAGTTTTGAAGCCGCAAGCAAATAGCAAGAAGGGTCGGGTTTGCCATGCTCTATTAAATCAGAAGTTACAACAACGTCAAACAAATCTTCAATTCCAAGTTCGCGGAATGCACGGTTCACTTTCTCACGATCGGAACTTGTAACCAAAGCTGTTTTCACTCCGTTTTCTTTCAGAGACTTTACGAAACTGATGGAACCAGGCATTTCCGGCAATTCCATTTTGCTTTCATATTCTGTCGATTCCTTTATTACCATTTGCCTGAATTCTTCTGTTCTGTTACCAAAATATTTCTTCAGAATGTTAGGTAGAGTAGTTCCTTTTATAACTGCTGCAAAATCAGGAATTCCTGTTCCGTATCTTTCTCCAGCTTCATTCCAGAAAATGTCATAAAGAGGTTCGGTGTCAACTATTACTCCGTCAAAATCAAAAAGTGCACACTTTGTCATTGTTCTTGTTTTATAATTATAAAGTTTGTTAGTCTTTTAAATTCCAAGAAGCCATCCGACTGACAACTCCTTGGAAATATCTTGTAAAATCGAATGCAAATGTATGATAAAAATTATGAACCTTGAATTATATCTCTCAATTTTTCAGCTACTAACTGATAGCCTTTGTCCGTGAAATGAATATAATCTTTGCTGTAAAATGCGTCATCAATCTTTCCGTCCTTATCAAGGAACCACTGGCTAGGATTTATATATTCCACACCGTCAACAGGTGTTTCGCCTAATATTGAATGTATTTTGTCGCATTTCTTCCTCACTTCGCTGTCCTTTTCTTTTCCAGAAGGAAACAATCCCAAAAGAATTATGCGAGAGTCCGGGAATTGGCTGACAGCCTCTTTACTTACGGCAATGATTCCTTCGGCTGTGTCTTCGGCTGAGTTCTGTCCGGATACAAGATTGTTTATGCCAATAGCAATCACAACAACCTTTGGCTGGCATCTGTTATAGTTGCAATGTCTTATTCTCCAAAGCAAATTCTGAGTTCTGTCGCCGGATATTCCTGCAGTTTCCCAGCGGTTTTCTCCAAACATCTTATCCATTGCAGCTTTCCCAGGTTTATATGTGACAGCCTTGCGATTTCCGCCCCAACCTTGAGTTATGGAATTTCCGAGCAGAAGCAAATCAAGTTTTCTGTTCTCCAGACTGTTTTCAATATCCTGTGATACGGAATGCCATTCCGAATCTTCTGCCCATCCGGCTGCAGAACGGAATTCATTTCCAGGAACAGCTATAGTGCAGTAATTGATATACATATTCATCGAGTTGAGAATGAAATCAACAATAGGTTCCGGATTGCTGAGCGAATGTGGGTGATGTCCTACGTTTGGTTTGTGAATCACCAGAATATCTTTCCCATATTTCTTCATTTCATCAACAAAAATCTCTGTGTTTTCATCAACCGGAACAGTCTCGTCAATATCGCCCACAACGTGAATGATTGGGATATTATGCTTTGCCATTATCGATGCGTGGTTCAAAGGGTTCTTTTCCCATTTAATAGCCTCGTCCGTATTGCTGAATCCGTAAGCTCCCATCATCAGCTTTGTGTCTGCTGCCGAACCTTCTGATTTTCCTTTTCCCATAGGCCAGCTTTTGATGTCCATCACCGGAGCATCAGCATATATGCATGCCACTTTCTCAGGATTGCGGGCTGCCCAATTATACACAATTAATCCTCCTCGGCTCATTCCTTCAAGAACAACCTTTTTGTTGAATCCTAATTTGGTCATATATTTATAAAAGGAATTCCACCGTTTAACAGCTTTGTCCGAGCCATACAAATCAGCCACGTCACAATATGCTATGTGAAAACCTTTCTCCAGCAAATCAATATCGGTCTGCGGCTCGTGTCCCCAGAATCTTGCACGCAAAACCCACGGTTTTCCTTTTGCCTCATTCTTCGGTACAACAATTTTGCAGTTAATGCCGTCAACTGTGAAATCATAACCTTGGTGACCATGGAAATTGAAAGGCTTTCCATCGATGTTTGTATCTGCCTTTTGATTTGAATTTATTGACAGCAGATAGCTGCTTATCTTTTTAGCCATTATTCCTGCACCGATTGACGAAGGATGCAATTTGTCCGGAAGAAGAGCTTCGTCCCATTTGTCGCCAAAAATATTGAAAAGATTGATGATGTCCAGCTTGTTTTCCCATGCCACATCTTCAACCATCTGCCTGATATCTTTCGAGATAAGTTCCGCTTTTATATTACTCTCCGGAGCGAGAAAACATCTTACCGGAGTCAATATTATTATTCTTGGCTTAGATGGAAGATTGCGATATGATTCAATAAGAGAATTATAGTTTTCCTTGAAATTATCTTTGAACTTCCAGTTTTGAGGTTTTGAATCGTTTGTTCCTAGTTTAATAAGAACAATATCCGGATTGAATGACTTTGATTCTTTGTATTCTTTAGTTGTGATATAAGGATAATCACCTTTGGACAGAAGAGTTGTTGCCGAAACTCCGAAATTCTTCACTTCATATCCTTCACCTAAATAATACTGTAATTGTGCCGGATAGCTGTTTTTGTCTCTGTTTGCGATTCCTGCTCCATAGGTGATACTGTTACCGACGCAGGCAACTCTTATGGTTTTACCTTGTGAAAAGAATGTCGGTAGAAAAAGAACGATTAAAAATAATTTTAAGACAGTCTGCTTCATAATATTGATTTTTTTTAGTTTCGCATATTGCTCAACTTAAAAGTTGACAAGGTTTCAGATGCAAGTTGACAAGAATAAATACGTTCATTAAAAAGTAATTATCAAGAAACTCTTGTCAACTTGTTTTCTTGTTAACTTATTAACTGAAAGTTAAGCATACGAAACTTGATATTAAGTTTAACATAGCAAATATATAATATTGTTTGTTTATATATTCCGTTTTATTCTTCTAAAAATAAGCCGAAAACTTTATAGATAGTGATTTATTCTTAAAACTAAGACTTAGTTTACAAAAACTTAGTTTTAGTTTTTATAAACTAGGTTTTAGATTGTAAAAACTAAGCTTTAGTTTTAAGATTAAATAAGCAATATGTAATGTTATAATTAGACCTTTTTCAAAAGGTTTAATGACACTGTGAAATAAAAATGAAATTTAAGATTTACTTTTTGATGTTCTTAAAAAACAAGAAATACTGCGTGCAAAGCAGGAAATAATGCCGTAAATATTGTTTTCATTTATATATTAGCCACCACAAAAGAGGAGGAAAGAGTATGAAAAGAGGAATAATTATATCATTGATTTTTGTTTTGACAACTTGTTTTCAGGCGTTTTCGCAGATTTGGGTACATTTTGAGTGGGGAAAACATGACTGTCGGGAATGTGCATGGATGTGCAGTTCCTTGCATTTGTCGCCTAGGGCACAAATAGAGTATCAGAAGATTATCCATAAATATGGAAAGAAAATAGAAAAAGAGGCTCTGAGGGATTATTATTACTGGGACCGCTCTGCTGAGAGAATATATAAATACAGAATGCAGCGCGACAGAGAATTGCAGAGATTGATGAGTCCTGCCCAGTTCAGACAGTTCATAAGACTTGCACGAACAAGACCAATACGCATACATGACTACAGAGGCTGGTATATGAATCCTCATCATCCGGATTGGCATCCTTCATATGATTGCTACAGATGGGAAGATTCATATTGGGATTGCCGTTGGGATTATGTGGATGGTCATTGGCATTCTCACTTTGATATTAATCTGTGGCAGCCGCCGCATAATGTTCCGCGTCCTCAGCCGCGTCCGGAAGTCCGTCCGCCGCATAATGCCCATAAGCCAGGCAAGCCATTGCCTCCTGCAAACAGACCGAAGGATAAGAATCATTACAGCAGCAGAGATGACAGGAATCCGGGCCGTACGCAAGTAGGAAGCCATTCTGCCGGAGGAAGAACGGAAACTACAGTCAACGGACGTTCAAGTTATAGCAGCAGTAGTAAAAGAAATGACAAAGTGAAAACTGAAGCTCCTGCTAAGAGAAGTTCTAACAATAAGGAAAATAAGGGAGGACGTTCGTCAAGGTAGTTTAAATATTGTTTTTTTGTAGTATCTTTGTATTGAAATAACTGAGGTTTCGCAAAATTGACAATGTTTTTTAAAAACAGAGTTCATAGAGTTACAGAGGTTTTTTAGTTGACAAGTTGACAAGACTTCAGGTAAAAAAGATATTTCTACTTGACTTCTTAACTTCTTTAAAGCTTAACTTTAGGATTTTAAACGAATAAAAAGATAACATCAATCTTTAATAGACAGATGAAGGAAAACGAAATGATTTTTGGCATTCGTGCCGTTATTGAAGCAATACAGGCAGGGAAGGAAGTGGATAAAATCCTTGTCAAGCGCGAATTGCAAGGAGAATTGGTAAAGGAACTGTTTGAAGTTTTGAAAGGAACAGAGATTCCTGTTCAGAGAGTTCCTCAGGAAAGACTGGACCGTTATACACGTAAGAACCATCAAGGAGTAATAGCTTTCGTATCTGCTGTTACATATCAGAAACTGGAAGATATCATACCTTTCGTGTATGAACAGGGAAAGGATCCGTTCATTGTCCTTTTAGATGGTGTTACTGATGTCCGTAATTTCGGCGCCATTGCCAGAACTTGTGAGTGTGCCGGTGTGGATGCTATTGTTATTCCGGCTAAGGGAAGCGTAACTGTGAATGCTGATGCAGTAAAAACTTCGGCAGGAGCATTGCATGTTTTACCTGTTTGTAAGGAAAGAAGCATCAATCAGGCAATCCGTTTCTTGCAGCAGAGCGGAGTTAAAGTTTATGCTGCGAGCGAGAAGGCTGCGGAAAATTATACCAACATCAAATATGATGGTCCTGTTGCCATTGTTATGGGTGCGGAAGATACGGGAGTGTCGATGGACAATCTTCGCATATGCGATGCGATGGTTAAGATTCCTCAGTTTGGAACAATCGGTTCGCTTAATGTTTCGGTAGCTTCGTCAATTCTTGTTTACGAAGTGGTTCGCCAGAGAATGTTGAATAGTTAATAGAAAGGAAAGAAATACGGTTGGTTGGAATATTTTTCCCGGCCAACCGGTTTATTTATAGAAAACTCAAATTATATAAATCTTATGAAAAAGATAATTGCTACTAAAAATGCTCCTGCAGCTATCGGCCCTTATAATCAGGCTGTAAAAGTTGGTAATATGTTGTTCGCTTCAGGACAGTTAGGATTGAATCCTGAAACAGGAGATTTTGCTGAAGGCGGAATCAAAGAACAGACAGAACAGGCATTCCGTAACGTAAAAGCTATTTTGGCTGAAGCTGGAATGACAATTGACAATGTGGTTAAGACAACAGTATTCTTGGCTGATATGGCTGATTTCGCTGCTATGAACGAAGTTTATGCTTCACAGTTCAACGGTGATTTCCCTGCACGTTCAGCAGTTGCAGTGAAAACTTTGCCAAAGAATGGTTTGGTGGAAGTTGAAGTTATTGCTGTAAATGATTAATGATTTACATTTACTTTCAGATAAAATTCCTTGCCAGTCTTGTATCTAAAGTTGGTAGTTATAAGGGAATTTAAACAAACAATCAGCCAATCAATTACATTCAGATGTATTGGTTGGCTGATTTTCTTGCCTCATCTCGGACTGAATACCATTATTCAAAATCTTCAAGGATTGAATGTAGGCGTTTTAAGTCAGCATTACTTTTCTTAATAGTGCTCAATCCGATTTCTTTTTCAATGTAAGAATACAGTTCATAAATAGCTGGATTTATCTTTTGTTGTAAATCCACTCCAAGTTCCGTAAGATAAACACAATTGTTTCTTCGGTCGACTTTACTCTCTTCACGTCTCACGAAACCGCGTTTTTCCATATTGGTCATCAGACTAGTCAGGCTTGCTTTGTCTTTTGCGGTTCTTTCTGCCAAAGTTTGTTGGCTGATACCTTGTTCTTGCCATAGGCAGCTTAATATTTGAAACATTTCAAAAGTAATGCCTGTATTGTGTTTTTTCAGAACACGTTGCATGGCTTTCTTAAAAGCCATCCTTGTGTGTATTATTTGCAACACACATTCTCTTGCTTCTTTTCCGTTTTGCATAATGTATGATATTCATTTTTCTTTACCCTAATGCAAAGATATGTTTATTTAGAATAAAAATAAAGAATATGATGTTTTTATGGTATATAAAGTAATATTATTAAACTAAATATATGGGTATTTGATGCATTTATAAGGCGTTTACTGTATAAATACAAAAATAGTGATTTATCGTGAATTCCATAATTATTGTTACGTTAGTTTTTCCTTTCTTTTCTTTATTATGCCTTTGATATTCCTATCTTTGTAAACAAAGCTTCTTTGTAAATTATAATTCCAAAAAAAGCCTACCATTAACGAAACAAACATTTTACAAACAATGAAAAGGTTATCAAAAAAGCCTGATAAAGTTTCTTGTACCCAAGCATTAGCTGTAATAGTTTCAGTAAGAAGATAGGTTCCATAGGTATTTAGGAAAATACTTCCTATCCATACCAATGTGTATTTGATGAAAACGAATTCCATACGGCATCCGCCATCCTTGAAAGTCCATTTATAGTTGATTATACAGTTGACAATACCACCACAAATTGCACCGCTGAAAGTAGCTACAACATAATATACACTAAAGATATTTGCTAATATAATTGTTGTGCTAAAATCAACCAAACTTGAAATTTGTGAAGCAAATTGAGCTTTCATAAAGGTTATCAAACCTCTTTTTGTCCATTTTATTTTATCGGTCATTAAGCAACTGTTATAAAATCAAACTTAAAAAAGACATAACAATAGTCTGTCATCATCACAAAAACTTTTTCCGGATAATATTACTTCTTAAAATATTAGAAAGTATTATTTGGTAAAAGCTAAAGCTTATATCCTTATAAATGAAATTTCTTTCTTGTTATACTCAAGAAGGTTTTTCATTGTTTTTGTATTCCTCAAAAATAAAGAGTTGAGAATTGGGATTAACTATCTCAATTTACAACTCCTTAATTATATATTTATTTTTTATAAGTCTCTCTAATTATTTAAATACAAAATAATCATAGTAAGACGGTACAAATATAGACAAAATTTATTTTCTACAGACTGTTATCAATTAAATATATCTTAAACATTGAATTTTTGTCATTTTAGAACCAATTTGAAAAATTGGCAATATTTATCAAATCAGATTATAGATATTAAAGAAACAGACGTTCCATTGTCATCATTTTGTCTTCTGTTTCGTTCCATTCATCCTCCAGTGAAGATGACGGTAATAATCCGCCTCCGGCATAGAATGTGAATTTGTCTGGACTTATATTCATACAGCGGAGATTCACATATAAATCACTCTGTCCGCCCGGTTTTAGCATACCGATAAATCCGGAATAATAACTTCTGTCATATCCTTCTTCCTTAAGAATAAATTCATAAGCAGTTTCTTTAGGAAGACCACAAACAGCAGGAGTGGGGTGAAGTACTTTAAGAACTTTACCTATTATATTCTCATCGTAAAGATTAAATATGAATTCCGTTTTAAGATGAGATAATTCACCGGCTTTGACAGGAAACGGACCTTTGCTTTCCGTAAGAATGTTTAACGATAATAACTTCTGTCTGATATATGTTGCAACTAAGGCTTGTTCCCGAATGTTTTTTTCATCCCATGTTTCTGGAAGTTTTCCATCTTTAAGCCTTTGTGTACCGGCAAGAGCAACTGTCTGCCATTTGTTTTTACTTCCGGCAAGTAATATTTCAGGAGTGCTACCCATCCAAATACCAGTTTGCGGAGTATAACAAATGTATACATATGAATATATGTATCTTTTTATGGCTCTAAGAAAAGCTGTTGTAATAGAAACATTTCCTCGCCTTTGTACTGTTTTTTTTCTGGACAAGACTAGTTTCTCTTGTTTATTTGAAACAAGCTCTTGCAGGAAATTGTTGAATTTCAACTTATAATCTGATATGTCTTTCTCTTCTGATACAAAAGAATAACCGGAAGGATTGCTATGCAAATCACAATTGTCAGAAATTTCTTCTATTTCTATGTAACCAGTGTCTTCAGGAGAAATTAATACAATCGGGTGGGCATCAGAAATATTGAACGGAGCGATGACAAAACCGCTCCGTCCATTTAAAGATTCTATATCGTAAAGTAAAGAAGATGATTCTTTTGTTTGTATTGCGTAATGAATACATGTTTCACCGGGAATTCTCCACAGAGCAAAAGACTTCTTTTGATTAATAAGACTATCAATCTTTGTGTTTAAATTTGTTTTAGTCATTTCTTCTTTAAAATGCTGTTTACTACACGAACTGATGAAACCAGTTTGTCTGTTGAAGTATATATGTTCACATCCCAAACATGAGAAGAGCGACCTTTATGTATAATAGAACCAACAGCTCTTACTGTATCTCCTTCATGAGCTGAAGACATATGGTTTCCGCTTACTTGCATACCGACAACCATTTCGTCAGGATTTGCTATTAACATTGAACCTAAGCCAGCAACGGTTTCTGCGAGTGCCAGAGTTGCTCCACCATGCAAAATACCGAATGGTTGTCTTGTTCTCTCGTCAACAGGCATTGTCGCTTCAACTCTGTTATCTGATACATAAGTATATTGTATACCAAGGTTTCCCATAAGAGCATGTTTGCCTCTGGCATTAAGTTGTTCCAAAGGTATTTCAGTAGGTTTGATGCTCGTTAGTAAAGCCTTTTCTATAGCAGCAGCAACACCATTCTCTTCGTTGCTTAGTGTGATAAAATCAGCACAGGCTTTTACAGAATCTCGTGCATTGCCCATTGCTATACTTGTTCCTGCAAGTTGTAGCATACTGACATCAGCAACTCCGTCACCTATAGCAACAACCTCATCAGTTGATAGTTTTAATTCTTGAATCAATAGAGCCAAGGTGTTTCCTTTGTCAACTGTAGGTGGAACAACTTCAAGAAAATAATCTTCAGAGCGGAAAACATCAGCCATACCGGCAAGACGCTTTTTCCAGTGATTCTCCAATGATACAAGTTCTTCAGTATTGTCGCTGGTTAATACACATTTTGAAGGACGGAATTCTATATTCGCAAAATCATTTATTTTGACAACTTCAAGATTATTAATCTTTGCTTCACTTATGATGTGCTCATTATCTGCTTGTTCGGTAAACAACTTGTTACCTTTGTAAGTGAAGATTGCAAAATCATTTCTTTTCGCCTTTTTATCCAAATATGCCAATAAATCATTTTCGAGCCTTTTCTCGAAAATAACATCTCCTGTTTGCATATTTATGATTTGCGCACCGTTATATGAAATCACGTAACCGCCGTAGTGATTAAGCTCCAATTTATTGGCAATTGGTAAGATGCCGCTTGTTGGTCTTCCCGAAGCCAATACAATTTGTATTCCCATCTGCTGAGCTTTGCGCACAGCTGCAATATTATGGGGAGAAACTTCTTTTGCTTCATTCAAAAGAGTTCCGTCAACATCAAGAACTAATAACTTATACTTCATAACCTGTCAATTTTCGATTATCTACAAATATAAGAAACACTTTTGACAAAGTCGAATATTTAAGTTCATAAGTTTTGGCGTTTATCCTTTTTTCAATAGAGCATTGACAAAATGAGCAACACCGTCTTCGTCGTTTGTATGTTCTGTTATAATATCTGCTTCCGCTTTAACAGCTTCTTGCGCATTAGCCATAGCTACACCAAGTCCTGCAAATTTAATCATTGTCAAGTCATTGAACCCATCTCCAATAGCAATAGTATTTTCTTGCTTAATTCCTATTTTATTTATTAGATTAGATATAGAAGCCGCTTTGTCAATTCCTTTAGGAACAAGTTCTAAAAAAAATGCTTCGGAACGGAATATGTTTATTTTGTCACCGATTTCTTCTTTTAGTTTTTCTGCAAGTGGAATTAGTAATTCCGGTTCAGCAACAGCCAGACATTTGTCTGCTGGCAATTCTAAATCTCTAAGGAAATTGTCTGTTTCCTGCAATTCCATTTTATTAAGGAATGATTCATATTGGACATATTTATCATTAATGTTTTCTGTAATAATTTTAGGTCCGTTATATGATAATATGGAAACAGCAGCTTCTTTAGTTCTGTTGTATAATATCGGTAGAACTTCATTTGGAAGAGCTTGCTCAAACATAATAGTGTTAGTACCATATTCTATTACTCTTCCTCCATTAAAGGCCAGAATATAACCATGATATTTTTGCATTTCCAACTCTTCTGCTAAAGGGATTATACCATAAGTTGGTCTGCCTGATGCCAACGCAATACGTAAACCTTTTCTCTGTGCATTAAGCAGAACTTCTTTAGTAAATGGAGTTATTTCTTTTTTACTATTTGTCAGAGTTCCGTCAAGATCTAAAATTAAGAGCTTTGAATTCATATTTTATAATATCCTATTCTTTTATTTTTATAACTTTTCCTTTCTCCCCAATATAATGATAAAGCTTTCTATAGAAATTATGTTTTGATAATGTCTCAGAATCACCTATAATTATAAGCTTCATTCTTGCTCTTGTGATAGCAACATTCATTCTTCTCAAATCTTTAAGAAAACCAATATTGCCATCTTCATTTGCTCTTACAAGGCTTATCATTATTACATCTCTTTCCTGTCCCTGAAAACCATCTACTGTATGAATTGTTATAAGTTTTCGGAACGGGCGGAAGAAAGGATTTCTTTTTATCAGACCTCGCAGATAATAAACTTGAGCTTTATATGGAGAGATAATTCCAAAGTCAATGTTCTCTTCCAGGATTCTTTCTTTTCCGATATTTTCCATATAAACCTGTAGTTGCAGAACCAGTAGTTCTGCTTCTTTTCGGTTTATACGGCTTAAACTGTCGGTTAAGTCTTCTCCTTCAATATCATATCCTGCAGTATCAGTCCATACTAAAGGCGTGTCCCAATCAAGAATGCCACGATTGCAGACTTCCGGTGCAGAAAACAGTTCACCGTTATAGAACCATTGTGATGAAAATCCCATAATGTCGTTATTCATTCTATATTGGATTTTCAACAAAGAAACAACTTCAGGTTTACGGTCTGCAACATATTCCATCAAAGTTTTGTCTAATCCGCCTTTAGCTGCTTCAATACATTTTACAGTAGGAGGGAGCTGTTTATGGTCGCCCGCAAGAACAACTCTGTCTGATTTGTTTATTGCAATCCAACATGCTGCCTCAAGAGCCTGAGCAGCCTCGTCAATAAACAGGGTACTGAATCTTTTTCCTGTTAGAATTTTATTTGCCGAACCTACTAATGTGCAGGCAATAACTCTTGCTTCGTCAAACAGGCTAGCTTCAATGCTCATTTCAAGTTCAGTTGCTCTGTATCTTAACCTGGATAACCTGTTTCTGTCTGTATCTTTTTCGCTTCTGCTTTTTTTGCGTAGCGATGATTGTATTTCCCTTATCGTTTTTCGTATGCTCCACAATTCTGCATAATCTGGATGAGATTCGAATTTCCTTTCATATGTGAATGATAGCATTTTATCATTTACTCTAGTAGGATTGCCAATTCTCAAAACCGGAACACCTCTGTCTGTAAGTTTTTCTGCTATCCAATCTACAGCAGTATTACTTTGTGCGCATACCAAAACCTGATTTTCCCTGTGTAAAGTTTCATATATAGCTTCAACCAGGGTTGTTGTCTTTCCTGTCCCTGGCGGGCCATGAACAATACTTACATCTTTAGCGGCGAGGACTTTGTTTACTGCGCAGTCTTGCGAACTGTTAAGCCAAGGGAATCTTACCGGAAATATTTTCCTTTCCTCAGCTTTCTCCGAACCAAGCATAACATCACGCAAATGAGCTGTTATATTATTCTTTGCCGACATAACTTCTTTCATGGCAGCAAACATAGTTTTATAACTTGTCTCATCGAAATAGAGCTGAACACCTATTTCTGATGTGGACATCTGCAGTTCTGCCAATGACTGTTGGGAAGGGACAGAAACAATCATTACGTCGCCTTCAACATAACTGATATTTGCGCTGAAATTGAAATAGTTCAGCTTCTGTCCTGTTTTCATCGTGAAAAAACATACAGGCCGTCCATGTTCGAATACATGCTCTATTTCTTTTTCCTGTGTGCGCTCAATTTCTACAACCAGTTGGTTCAAAGAGTTGTAATAGCTTCGTCCAAGTCTTATCGGATACCAGCAAAGTCCTTGTTTTATTCTGTGCAGAAGTCCAGCCTGTTCGGCTTGTTCCTTGTATTGTTCCTTCTCAAACAAGTATTCTTTTTGGAGAAGATCATATTGTGTCTGAAGATGAGCAAATGGAGAAATTGAATTTAGATACATGAAACCAAATCTTTGAATATCGTTGTCATTCGTTTTGCAGCCTTGTCTGCCTGTATGATAACATCGTTGGCATCATTTACAAAGTCGTCAGCAAAATGATATCCTTCGTTAGTTATTACGGACATACCGAAAACTCTGATACCTGCGTGGCGAGCCACAATTACTTCCGGAACGGTACTCATACCAATGGCATCTCCACCAGCTTTTCCGTAGAAAGCATATTCAGCAGGAGTTTCATATGAAGGACCAGTAAGACCTACATATACGCCTTCCTTAACAACAATATCATGCTTATTAGCTATTTCTTTAGCCTTAGCAATAAATTCGCGGTCATAAGCACGAGTCATATCCGGAAATCTTGGTCCGAACTTTTCATTGTTTGGTCCGATTAATGGATTAGGCATCATGTTTATATGATCACGAATTATCATCAAATCCCCAATCTTGAAAGATGTATTTATACCGCCGGCAGCATTTGAAACCAACAGATTCTTTATTCCCAGTAATTTCATTACTCTTATAGGGAAAGTAACCTGTTCCATTGCATAACCTTCATAATAATGAAAGCGTCCTTGCATAGCAAGCACATTCTTGTTTCCAAGTCTTCCGTGTATTAAATTCCCTTTATGACCCGTTGCAGTCGATGCCATGAAATTAGGAATCTGACGGTACGGGATTATTGCTGCATCTTCTATTTCATCAGCTAATGAGCCCAAACCGCTACCTAAAATGATTGCTGTGTCCGGAATATTTTTGATACAGGCAGCCAGATAGGCTGCCGTTTCAGAATATAAATCTTTATTAATTTGCATATTTTATTTCATTAGATTATACGCACGTTCACTAGTCTTTTCCATTATTTCTTCTTCTCCCGGAACCTTTCTGTTCTCCATAATGATTTGCCCGTTGCACAAAACTGTGTCCACACTGTTCCCGTTTGCAGCATAAACAAGGTTTGATACAAAATTGAAGTTCGGAGTGAAAACAGGTGATTTTAGCTCTATCAGAGATAAATCAGCCAAATAACCTACATCAATTTTTCCACATTTCAGCCCAAATATTTCAGCTCCGACTGATGTTGTTGCATCAAAGACTTCAGCAGCAGAAAGTACTTCCGGGTCTTTTCTCCAAACCTTGCCAAGTAAGGCTGCAAGTTTCATAGCTTCAATCATATCCAGATTGTTTGATGAAGCACATCCGTCAGTACCAATACCCACTTTTATTCCGGCGTTTTTCATTTCATGAAACTTGAATTCCATTCCTGAAGCCAATTTCATATTTGAAGCCGGATTGTGTATAACTTTCACACCATGGTCTGCCAACATTCTGATTTCATCATTATCCACATAGATTCCATGAGCAATGATTAATCTTGGAGATAACAGGCCAAGATGATACAAATATCTGACAGGAGAATATCCGAATTGTTTGATAGAATTGCTCACTTCTCCTTCTGTCTCAGCCAAATGAATATGAATTGGAATGTTATTCTCTTCAGAAAATTTATTTATCCATTTCAGCAATTCACCTGAAACTGTATATATTGCGTGAGGACCCAATGCCGGAAGAATCCTGTCGTTACATTCTTCAGTTATGAATTCATAAACCTTTTTACAGTTTACTTTTGCTTTTTCGGCAGTTTCTGCGTCAAAATGGTCAAAGCATGCTGCAGAAAGAATAGCTCTAAGTCCCATTTCTTCGGCAGCTTTTGCTATGCCACGAACCTTAAAATACATATCGGAAAATGTAGTAGTCCCGCTTTTTATCATTTCCAGACAAGCGAGTTTTGTTCCCCAATATATATCTTCCTGTGTCATTTTTGCCTCATTAGGCCATATTTTCTTTTCCAGCCAAGGCATAAGCTTCATGTCATCAGCATACCCGCGGAACAATGTCATTGCTGAATGCGTATGTCCGTTGATAAATCCTGGAATGATTGCTTTATCTTTAGCATTGATGACTCTATCAGCTTTTACCTGCAGATTTTCTCCAATGCTTTTTATCCATTTACCTTCAATATATATGTCTTTTATTGCTCCATCTAAAAGAGCATCTTTTATAAGTATATTCATGATTTGAAAATACGATAAAATTCAGCAACTGATTCAATACCTTTGTAGAAAATATCCAGCCTGCAACTTTCATTGGGTGAGTGAATTGCATTTTGCTCAAGACCGAATCCCATAAGAACAGTTTTTATACCCAAAACCTGTTCGAAAGTTGAGATAATAGGAATACTTCCGCCTCTTCGGACTGCAAGAGGTGTTTGTCCGAATGCAATTTCCACAGCCTTTTCTGCAGCCTGATATGCCGGAAGGTCAATAGGACAAACATATCCTTCTCCGCCATGCATAGGAGTAACTTTTACTTTTACATAATCAGGAGCTACATTAGCGATATATTCTTCAAACATTTTTGATATTTTCTCATGATTCTGATGTGGCACAAGTCTGCATGAAACCTTAGCATAAGCCTTTGACGGCAACACCGTTTTGCTTCCTTCGCCAGTGTATCCGCCCCAGATACCGCAAACATCAAATGACGGACGACAGCTGTTGCGTTCCAATGTTGAATAGCCTTTTTCTCCAAACAGTGCATTGACATCAATAGCTTGTTTGTATTTTTCTTCGCTGAAAGGAACTTTTGCAATCATTTCTCGTTCACGAGCCGACAATTCTTCCACATCATCATAGAATCCTGGAATAGTTATTCGACCATCAGCGTCAGTTATGTCAGCAATCAGTTTACACAAAACATTTATAGGATTGGCAACTGCACCACCGAAATGACCGGAATGAAGGTCTCTGTTCGGACCAGTCACTTCAATTTCCCAATAAGCAAGTCCTCTCAGTCCTGTTGTCAGTGAAGGAACTTCTGCACTTACCATACTAGTGTCCGAAACCAGAATTATATCAGCCTTGAGCAGTTCCTTATGTTTCTCGCAGAAACTTTCCAGGCTAGGAGAACCGATTTCTTCTTCTCCTTCGAATATGAATTTTACGTTGCAATCCAGCAAACCTTCATTAAGAGCAGTTTCAAATCCTTTTACCTGAATCATACCCTGACCTTTGTCGTCATCAGCACCGCGTGCATATATTTTCCCGTCTCTGATTTCCGGTTCGAAAGGATTACTTTTCCATAATTCCAAAGGTTCGGCAGGCATAACATCATAGTGGGCATAAACCAAAACTGTTGGTTTACCTTCACCAATTATTTTTTCGCCATAAACGATAGGATTACCTTCTGTAGGCATCACTTCTGCTTTGTCTGCACCGGAAGAAAGTAGCAATTCAACCCACTTTTCGGCACACTTTGTCATATCTGCCTTGTGTTCATGTTTTGCACTTATCGAAGGAATACGAATAAGAGAGAACAGTTCTTCAAGAAATCTCTCTTTGTTATTTTCAATATAATTCTTTACTGACATAGAATGTTAAGTTTATGAGTTTATTAGTTTTAGGTGTAAAGGAGTCAAGTAGTTAAGTAGTCAAGAAGATATTAGTTACTACCTTGTCAACTCGTCAACTTGTCAACTTGTTAACTTGTCACCTTAAACACAGAGATACTGAAACTCCGGATTATAATTCTATAATTACCTCTGTGACTTTGTGCCTCTGTGTTTTCTTTACTTCCAACTTCCTCCAAAGTTATAAACTAATATTGATAAATGCAAAAAGGGAACAAAAGCTCTGTTGGTGTATTTTAAATAACCAAAAGACTTTAGTTCCCTTTGTATATGTTGCCAATTTATTTATATTCAAGTTTCGTAAACTCAACTGTCAAGTTACGAGTTGACAAGAATTATTATAAAGTTCAAATTAAAAGCTGTTTGACCATGTTAACTTGTCTCTGAAGCCTTGTTAACTTTTAAGTTGAGCAACTTGAGAAACTTAAGAGATTTATCTCTTTTCCAACAACCAAGCATCCTGGAAGTTAGGAGCATATTTTGCTTTAACTTCGTCACGGCTGTGAGCTGCATCAATCTTGCTATCATAGCTTGAAACGATAACTCTCAACATACCCTGTTCGTTTTCACCAAGAACTGCATTGTAACCGTCGTTAATCATACGTTCTTTAAGTGCGTATGCATTTGTTTTGTTCTTGAAGCTACCTACAACAACACTGTAGCGTCTCAGTCTGCTTGCATCTTCACCTGCAGCAACTCTGATGCTTTCAGAGCGAGTAGTTGTGTTTGTTGGACGAGGTTTTGAAACCGGAGTAACAACTTCTTCCTCTTCTTCGTCATAAATTTCTTCCTCCACAGGAGCAGTAGTCTCTTTCTCTTTTGCTTGTTCGTAAGCAGCTTTGTAAGCACTCTGTTTTGGCTTACAAGAACCAAAAGCTAACACCATACACAATGTAGCTCCAAATAACCAGATTTTATTCATAATTTTTTATGTTTTTTGAAACCTATTTCAAGTTTAATAGGGGCAAAGATATTAAAAATACGAATTGGCAAGCAATTTTATTGATGGAAAAAAGTAATTTCGCAAACAAAATTGGTTAACTCAAGTTTAAAGCTTTATTTTTTATATGAATAAATCTATAGGTTCAATGATTATGGCAACATCCGTGTTGTTAGGCTCGTGTGCCGGTAATGGAAACGATGCTTCCAATTCGACTGTTGAGACTAAAGATCTCATCGGCCGTTCAGAGATTAATGTTACTGATGGCAGAATGACTCCGGAAGCTCTTTGGGCATTTGGTCGTATCGGAGGGGTAAGTGTTTCTCCGGATGCCAAGAAGTTGGTTTACACTGTAGGATATTACAGCGTTCCTCAGGATAAAGGAAACAGAGAAGTGTTTGTTATGAACGCTGATGGTTCTGAAAATACTCAGATAACAAAAACTCCTTTTTCCGAAGGTAATACAGTATGGTTTAAAAATGGAACGAAAATAGCATTTCTTTCTTCCGAAAGTGGTAGCAGCCAGGTTTGGGAAATGAATCCGGACGGAACAGGACGCAAGCAGCTCTCAAATTATGACGGAAATATCGAAGGTTTCGCTTTCTCTCCAGACGAAAAGAAGATTCTTTTCATTTCTCAAGTTAAAACTGTTCCATCAACAAAGGATAAATATCCAGACTTGGATAAAACTACAGGACTTGTAATTACCGACCTTATGTATAAGCATTGGGATGAATGGGTGACAACTGCTCCTCATCCTTTCGTTGCAGATTTCGATGGAGAGAAGATTTCTAATCCGGTGGATATAATGGAAGGTGAACCTTTTGAAAGCCCGATGAAACCTTTCGGTGGCATTGAGCAGCTTGCGTGGAACACAACGTCGGATAAAGTGGCATATACTAGCCGTAAAAAGGTTGGTAAGGAATATAGTCTTTCAACTAACTCAGATATATATGAGTATGATTTGAAAACCAAAGAAACTCGTAACCTGAGCGAAGGTATAATGGGCTACGATACAAATCCTCAATATTCTCCTGACGGTAAATCTATTGCTTGGCAGAGTATGGAACACGACGGATACGAGTCAGATCAGAACCGTCTTATGGTTATGGATCTTGAAAGTGGAAAGAAAACATTTGTCAGCAAAGATTTTGATTCAAATGTGGATGCTTTCTGTTGGAGCAACGATTCAAAAACTATTTATTTCACAGGTGTATGGCATGCTAAAACTCAGATTTATGCTGCTGATGTTGCTAACTGCACTGTGAAACAGATTACAGAAGGTCAGCACGACTACAGCGGCGTTTCTCTTCTCGGCAACGATAAACTTCTTGCCTTGCGTCATTCCATGAGTGCGGCAGACGAAATATTCACTGTTTCTCTGGATGGCGAACAGACTCAGATTTCATTTGAAAACAAGCATATTTATGACAAGCTTGAAATGGGTAAAGTCGAAGAAAGATGGATTACTACAACTGATGGTAAGAAAATGCTTACATGGGTGATTTATCCTCCTCATTTCGATGCTTCAAAGAAATATCCGGCAGTATTGTTCTGTCAGGGCGGACCGCAAAGTCCGGTAAGCCAGTTCTGGTCTTACAGATGGAACTTCCAGATTATGGCTGCTCACGATTATATTGTTATAGCTCCTAACCGTCGCGGTCTTCCGGGCTTTGGCAAGGAATGGAACGAGGCTATCAGTGGTGATTATGGCGGACAGTGTATGAAAGATTATTTGTCGGCAGTCGATGAAATTTCAAAAGAACCGTTTATTGATAAAGACAGACTTGGTTGCGTTGGTGCAAGCTTCGGCGGTTTCTCTGTTTACTGGCTTGCCGGACACCACGACAAGAGATTCAAGGCATTTATTGCTCATGACGGTATTTTCAATATGGAAATGCAATATCTTGAAACAGAAGAAATGTGGTTCGCTAATTGGGATATGGGCGGAGCATATTGGGATAAGTCAAATGCTACAGCTCAGCGTACATTTGCTAATTCTCCTCATCGTTTCGTTGACAAGTGGGACACTCCGATTCTTTGTATCCATGGCGAAAAAGATTACAGAATACTTGCAAACCAGGGAATGGCTGCATTCAACGCCGCAGTTCTTCGTGGCGTTCCTGCAGAACTTCTTATCTATCCGGACGAAAACCATTGGGTGTTGAAACCTCAGAACAGTATTCTTTGGCAGCGTACATTCTTTGAATGGTTGGATAAGTGGTTGAAGAAATAGTTTTGGCTAGGTGACGAGTTGACAAGGAAACAAGTTGACAAGGAATTATGTCTTGTCAACTCGTTTCTGGAGCCTCGTCAACTTTTAAAAAAATCAATTGTATGAAAGGAAAAATTATTCTAATAACCGGCGCAACAAGCGGAATAGGAGAGGCTTGTGCCAGAAAGTTCGCCAAAGAAGGAAATGATATAATCCTGAACGGACGTAATTTGGAAAAACTCGGAGCATTGAAATCTGAGCTTGAGGCTTTGAATGTTGACGTTCTTCTGCTTCCGTTCGATGTACGCGACCGTGAAGCTATGCGTTCAGCCGTAAATTCATTGGAAGGTAAATGGAAGAATATAGATGTCCTGATAAATAATGCCGGGCTTGTCATTGGGCTTGACAAGGAACACGAAGGTTCGCTAGACGAATGGGACATTGTTATCGATACAAACGTAAAAGCTCTGCTAGCAATGACACGCATGGTTGTTCCGGGAATGGTGGAACGCGGATGCGGACATATAATTAATGTAGGCTCAATTGCCGGCGACGCAGCATATCCGGGCGGAAGTGTATATTGTGCAACAAAGGCTGCTGTCAAAGCTTTGTCGGACGGCCTTCGCATTGACTTGGTTGATACACCTCTGAGAGTTACAAATATTAAGCCCGGAATGGTGGAAACTAATTTTACAGTAGTACGCTATCGTGGCGACAAACAGAAAGCTGATGATTTCTATAAAGGTATCCATGCTCTTTCGGGCGACGATATTGCCGATGTTGCTTATTACGCAGCTTCAGCTCCTGCTCATGTTCAGATAGCTGAAGTGCTGGTTATGCCAACAAATCAGGCAACAGGTACTATCAGCCATAGAAACCCGGTAAAGTAATTCCTGATTCAAGTTTCGCCGGGCTAAATGTTCAGTTAACGAGTTAACAAGAAAATAAGTTGACAAGGAAATTTTGGTATAATTAAGAGCTGATTAGCAGATATTTGACCTTGTCAACTTGTTTCTGGAGTCTTCTCAACTTTTAATTTGAGCAACTTGCGGAGCTTAAATTCCTAATTTAAAACTTCATTAACCTAGGTATTATATCGTTTTTGTATTAATCGTTGAATATTAGCTGATTACATTTTCAGCTAATTTTTTTATGTTGGAAAACTTTTTTCATAATATATGAAAATAAAATTTCATAATATATGGAAAAACTTTTTCATAATATATGGAATTTTTGTTTCATATATTATGGAACTCCTGACAAATAATAATCATTTTCCGGAAAAGTCCGTTTAACATGCAAAACGATGTACAACCTTTGAAAAAAATAATCGAATATGCCAGACAGACGAATCAATTATATATGTATAATTTCCATATTATTTCTGATACTTTGTTCGTGCGGAAGCAGAAAAAAGGATAAGGTTGTTTTGCCGGCAGACTTCAAGGGACCGAAGGAATTGTCGCGTCTTTATGGCGTCCGACTAACTCCGGATGATAATATTTATCTTTATAATGCCGGTGCCCATTGGCTTGGTGTTCCTCACCGGATGGGAGGACTTACAAAAAGAGGAGTTGATTGCTCCGGTTTTGTTACAATAATTTATAGAGAAGTTTACGGAAAAGAATTGTCACGCTCAGCAAGAGAGATGTTGAACAAAGACTGTAAAAAAGTGAGCCGTTCGAAGCTGAAGGAAGGAGATTTAGTTTTTTTCCGCACGGGAAGTGGCAGGAAAAAGATTCCGAATCATGTAGGTATATATCTTAAAAACGGAAAATTCATACACACCAGTACATCCCGCGGTGTGATGGTCAGCAGCCTCAGCGAACCTTATTATGCTCGAACATGGATTTGCGGTGGGAGAGTGAAACAGTAAAAGAAGTTTCCGAATGATTTCTTTGAAATAATTTACATTTCTTTCTATCTTTGCACGTCTTTAAGTTGGCGGTGGACTATCGGATGAGGAGTTAAGGAGCCAAGGAGTTAAGGAGTTAAGAAGTCAAGGAGTTAAGTAGTCAAGTAGATGTTAGTCTCTATCTTGTTAACTTGTCAACTCGTTACCTCGTCACCTTGTCAATTTAAAAACTCAAAAACTCAAAAACTCAAAAACTTAATAAAACATATATGTTGACGCTAAAGTTAATTTCAGAAGAAACAGACCGCGTTATAGCAGGTTTGGAAAAGAAACATTTCAAGAATGCAAAAGAAACAATTGCGCAGGTTCTTGAATTGAACGATAAGAGACGCAGTACACAGAATGTATTAGATAAAAACCTTGCTGAGGTTAACTCAATTTCAAAGTCTATCGGTTCCTTGATGAAGGAAGGCAAGAAAGAAGAAGCTGAAGAAGCAAAGAAGAAAGTTGCCGAAATCAAGGAAGCATGCAAAAACTTGCAGGCTGAGATGGATAAGGCTGCAGAAGATATGCAGAACATTCTTTACACAATTCCTAACATACCTTATGACGAAGTCCCTGAAGGAAAGACTGCCGAAGACAACAAAGTTGAGAAGATGGGCGGTATGGAAACAGAACTTCCGAAAGACGCTCTTCCTCACTGGGAATTGGCAAAGAAATATGATTTGATTGATTTCGACCTTGGTGTTAAGATTACAGGCGCTGGTTTCCCTGTATATAAAGGTCAGGGCGCTCAGTTGCAGAGAGCTTTGATTAATTTCTTCTTGGATGAAGCTCGTAAGGCAGGATATACAGAAATTATGCCTCCTACAGTTGTTAATGCAGCTTCTGGTTACGGAACAGGACAGTTGCCGGATAAGGAAGGACAGATGTATCATTGCGAAGTAGATGATTTGTATCTTATTCCTACAGCTGAGGTGCCTGTTACAAATATCTACCGTGATGTTATTCTTGATGAAAAACAGTTGCCTATCAAGAATTGCGCATACACTCAGTGCTTCCGTCGTGAGGCTGGTTCATACGGAAAAGACGTTAGAGGTTTGAACCGTTTGCACGAATTCTCAAAGGTAGAGTTGGTTCGTATCGACACTCCTGAGCATTCAAAAGAATCACACAAAGAAATGCTTGACCATGTTGAAGGTTTGCTTCAGAAACTTGAATTGCCATATCGTATCCTTCGCCTTTGCGGTGGTGATATGAGTTTCACTGCAGCACTTTGCTTCGACTTTGAAGTATATTCAGAAGCACAGCAGCGTTGGTTGGAAGTAAGTTCAGTTTCTAACTTTGATACTTATCAGGCAAACAGATTGAAATGCCGCTATCGTGATGCAAACAAGAAAACTCAGCTTTGCCACACATTGAACGGTAGTGCTTTGGCATTGCCTCGTATAGTCGCTGCATTGCTTGAAAACAATCAGACTCCAGAGGGAATACGCATACCTAAAGCGTTGGTTCCTTACACTGGATTTGATATGATTAAGTAATTTAAGTTGTGCAAGTCTGTTCAACTTAAAAGTTGACAAGGAGTATTAATTGAAAGTCAGATTAATACTCCTTGTTTATTTTTATTTTGTATTAAAAATTTGTCAGCTCCTTAAAATCATCTTTCTGTTGTTCCCTTCTTTTTTCAATGACAAATGCAAAAAGTTTTTCTTTTTGTATACAATAGCCTGGTCAAACTCCAGCCCCGAGTCGAGAAGAACTTGAAGCAGAAATTCCGGACCATCCGTACAATAACAATCCGCAGCTTCACCTTTAGTGTGCTGGCTCGTCGGAACACCGCCAACAAGACGGTTAAGCTCTTCGCAACGATAGCCGCTTGTGACATGAATAGGCTTCCCAAGCTTGTCACGCAAAGGCTGCAAAAGATTTTTACAAAGATTTTTGAGGCTTTCCAAACTTTTTTCATCAGGCGTATTATCTATTGCGTTTTCAATAGCGGTCAGAGAATGGGTGAGTTCGGATAAGTTGAAATTTGGTGATAGTTTGTTTGTGTTGTGTAACATATAAATATTATTTGATTGTAGTTAGTAAAAGATTACATTTGAAAAATGTTAAACAATATACCCTAATGTAATTTTAAAGAGAAGAGGCTGTATGGTGTTTTATTGCCATATTGACTTTTAATCAATAAAATTATTAGGCTTTTAGTGAGTTCGCCTTATTTTAAGGTGAAGGGGGAACAGCAGTGATGCTCTTCCCTTTTGTTTTATTAAAATATGTTGTGTAGCATATAAATAAATTTGTTTGAAATTATTTTAAATATTATTTTCGCAATTAAATAAATATTGATTATTCCTAAATTGTATTTTGGGAATTTAATATTTACTGTGGTGAAAAATAAAAGTTGAGAAAATATAAAAACTACAATGATAAAACGCTATTTTTTTTAGGGTACAGGTTTGGTTAATTAAAAAAGTGTCATTATAAGCTGTGAAGCTTATTGATACAATTTATAGTTAAGGTTATAGGGAATGGTCGTAATGACTGTTCCCTTTATGTTAATTCTTACATAGATGTTCAATTAAGGAGGGAATAGCAGCTACTTTTTCCCTCCTTGTTTTTGTTCCATTAAATTTGCAATCACGTTTTGAATGGTATGAATTGCAAATCTATCGGAGTATATGATTGGACTATGTCGAATAACATATAAAAGTTATTTTTATTGTTATATTATAAAGGTTATATTTGAATAGTTAAAATGGTATTTTCTTAAGAATCATTAGGAGAAGGGAAGCTGTGAAGTTTCTCTTTTCCATTTATGGTTTTTGTATAACTGAAAATTTTGATATTGATAAATGATTTTTCATTGTTGAAGGGAATAGCAGTGATGCTCTTCCCTTTTGTTTTTTTTATTAAAATATGTTGTATAGCATATAAATAAATTTGGTTGAAATTATTAAAAAATATACATTTGCCACAAGAAAAGTGGGAAAAATAATCCAGTAATTTTGTAAATAATTCAGTATCATTATCAGCTGTGAAGCTGGTATGATACAATTTCATAGTTAAGGTTTTGGTCAAGGGAACAGCCATTAGGTTGTTCCCTTTTTTTGTGTGAGTGGCTGAAATCCTTGGTGTATTATTCTTTCCCTTGTCCCCTTGTATCTGATCTCTTGTCTCTGTACTTATAATCCACCCCGAACAACGCCCCTGCAAACGTCGAAACCTCACCGAAGGCAACCAGGACTGAAGAATCAATCTCTCCTTGAGGTGGAATCCAGAAACCGAGAAATAATAAAACAATGCCACTGAGGCAAAGCGTTACGGCAACATATAATTGAATCATTCTGTCACGTGTCTGAATTTTAGAGAATCTTTTTTCAGTTTGATTTTCTTGCCGGGGCAGAAGATAAGGCTTGAGCTTCTTATGTTTCTGTTAGCGATGAATTCATCCGGATTGTCCACACCATCCGAGGATAACGACAAGCGGAAACTGCCTAATTCTCCGAGCTGGACAATTCTACCTTCTTGTAGTTCCCTGCGAATTATGTAACAAAAGCTGTCAAGGATGGATTTTACAGCGGCACTGTTCAGATGCGAGCGGTTTTCCACAGCTTCACAAACAGCATCTAAATCGAAAGTTCCGCTGTGTGATACTATTGCATAGTATTTTTCAGTTTTACCGGCACCGAATTTACCGATGCACTTTTTGATTAATTTGTAATTTACAGGCATTGACTACGGTTCTCCCAAATATTTAAAGATTAACTTAACTTGGAGCGGCGTAAAAACACGCTGTCCGTTGATATAACCTGCTTCGAGAAGCGACTCCCAAAGCGTAGTGTTGAGCATCAGCCAACGCTTTAGTTGGCGGCGTGCCGAACTGGCGGTGCTGTTCGGAAAATACATAACCGCCAGTTCTTTCATATGTAATGCGTTGTTTTTCATAATATAAAAATAGTAAAAAATTATGACAAAAACAAGCAAAACATACTGTTTTTCAGTGGATTTACTCCAAATGAGGCTTGTCGCAAACTTCAGTTACCACAACCGGCTCAACTTCGGAATATGACAATCCTGAACGCATATTCTGCAACAGCTTGCCCGGAGTGAACACGATTCTTGACTTTCGCATATTGGTTGCCACCGAGAATTCTTCGCCTTCTCCTGCGCCAATTGACGATACGGACGGGCGGAAGTTTCCGATTTCTCCCAATTTTACGATGTTTCCTTTCTTCATCTCAAAGGCAAGCACGTAGTTGAGCGAATCGATGATACTTTTCACGTCTGCGCTCGACATTGACGAACGCATCGACACCAGCTCGCAGACATCTTCCAACTCGATAGTTGCGTTGTAGACAGTCTGTGCATAGGATTTTTCAACTGCCGGACCACCTTTGAGGTCACTTACTTTTCTTTTTACTAAACGGTACTTTACTGGCATAAGTTTTTAAGTTTTTGAGTTTATAAGTTTGTTAGTTTATGAGTTGACGAGTTAACAAGTTGACAAGGCTACAGGAACAAGGGGTATAAGGCTGAAAGCCTCCGTTCCATTGGATTTGCAATCCAATGGAAATTTATTCGGGATTTGTAATCCCGTTTCCAATGGTGTGGATTTCAAATCCACCAATATTAACCAACGGATTTCAAATCCGTTGGAACGGAGGGATAAGGCTGAAAGCCTTTGGCATAGCCCAGGGCGTGAGCCCTGGGTCACCAGCCGCCACCCACATACAAGCTCTGAAGGAGCGCTTCAATTCTAATTCTTGTCTCCATGTTTAAATCTATTGCAAAGTTACCGCCCCCCATTTTTCCCACTGTCCGCATCTGTCCGCTTAAGGTTTCCGAAAGATTCCTTTATATCTCAAGAGCATTATAATCGCAATGATAAAAGCAGACGCAAGGAAATATTTCCGAAATCCGGAGCTTTTAATTTTAGATTCTGTTTTGTCGGTTATTTCCGAATTTTGCATTTCTCCTATTTTCCTTTCGTATTCCCATATGATTTGTGAAAGGCTGTCGCAGTTAGCTTCAACAAAAAGGGTATCACGTATGAACCGCACGCTGACGGATGCGTTGCCTTTGCGTGCGTTGTAGGAACTTCCCGGCGGAGTTTTGTTGATCACGCCATTTATCGCAGGGATTTTCATAGACACGTTGCTCGCCGGAATATCAACTTTCCTTGTGCTTATTTTCTCCAATTCTATTTTTCTGTTTTCGGAAATATTTTCCACGGCGGTTTTACGTGAGGAGTGGCAACTCGCCATAGTTGACATGAATAATAAAATAATGTATGTTCTCATAGCTGCAAAAGTTTAAAATTTTTGCCCGCCAAAATATATTCTGATGATTTACAATTGTCGTGTTACGTCATTTTGCAGCTCTATGTATATCTAAAAAGTCCCGAAGCCATTTTTTGTAGGTCCGACCCCACGGAGAAATATATATTGCCCCACGAAAGAATATATACGGACGTATTTCCATATAGGTTCGGATAGGCACTAGTATATCAAAGTAGTGCTAATGTATAAACATATTTTAAATAAAAAACAATAACAGAAAAAATTAAATATATTGTAAATTAATGGTATAAATATTTTGTAGTTAAAAAACATATCGTTATATTTGTTACTATAAGATAAGAGGAATAGTCCACTTATCAACTTTAAATCTCAATATATGGGAAAAAACAAATCAGTAACTCTCAAAATTGACATCAATTCTTTTGAGACCGTTTTAAACGAAAATGCCGGAAAAAGCGTTGCAACTAAGACCACAGGTGAAAAACTTTTTGCGCAGGCTGAAACTTATGGCATGAATGAAAATCTAGCCGAAGAAATCCGTACTTACATCGCTGAATGTTCCGGTGCAGTCCGGACGATGCACGAAAAACGCAGACCGTTCACTGATACGCTGACTAAATTGCAAAAGCAGCTTGTTGCACTTGAAAATGCTATTGATCCGAAGAAAACGGATTCGCCGGCTTACAATTGCAATGTTGTTTTGAAACAGTATCTGAGGAGTGTGGCTGAAAAAGCCAGAGCCGAAGCTGCGCGTCTTCAGAAGAATTACGAGATGTCGCAAAAGCGTATCAGTAAAATTACTGACGAGAAGAAAAAAGCAGAAGCTTACAATCGTGCTGCTGAACGCCGCACGTCTGGTCTTGCATCATTGCAACTGAACGCCGTTGAAATGGAACTGATACCTGAAGCTCTTACCGTTGACGGATATGTTGAACTCTTCAAATTCTGGTGGGAAAATGTTGGTAAGGGATTGCCCGATGCAGACCTTCGCCGCATAATGCACCCGATGTTAATGTTTGCGAAACAGCAGGCTAGGAAAGGAATAAGAATAGATTCTCCAAGCGTGGAATATAAGGAAGAACCTAAAGCAGCGTGATTATGGAGAAGTTAAATAGTCCGTTCCATTGGATTTGTAATCCAATGTGTATGCTATTCGGGATTTTTAATCCCGTTCCAATCAATGTGGATTGCAAATCCACTAATGTTAACCAACGGATTGCAAATCCGTTGGAACAGAGACAGAGACAAAAAAAGTTAACCCAAGACTCACGTCTTAGGTTAACCTATGGTAATTTTAAAACTAATAAATCATTTATGTATGGGAAAAAACAAAACGATTTACCAAATTTCCGTCAAAAGTAACTACTTAAAAGTAGAAATGGAAATTTTTGATGAAAAAAACGACGATACTTATCGCACAGTTTATTTCAACGAGGCGCCGATTCACGAAGAATTTGCGTTGGCAATGCAAAACCTTGCATTCCATATTGAAAAAATCACGGGAACAAGTTATCATAATCTTGTTGTTGACGGATATTATCGCCAACCGTCGGGAAATAGTGAGTTGCTGACCATATATGCCCATCTTTCAGTGAATTACGAATCGACAACCAATATGTCTGTACGTCTGCATCTTGGCAAAGACGAGTATGCTTGGATTGACCGCCTTCTTGAAGATATGTCACTTTGCGAACGTGAAGCACTGCTCTACATCACGAAAGGCAAGCGTTACGGACTGGACAAGTTCCTGACAATAGAAAACACCAATGTAGAACCTAAAAAAGTTGCGTAATTATGAAAAACTACATGATTAATGCAGAAAAAGTGCGGGAGGTTATGAACTCCTGCCTTTTCGACAATGAGGCAAAGAAAAAATACAATGAGCTGAATGTTGGTGAACATCTTAGCCGTGCTTACAGTTTCAACCATAACCACGATTACGGCTATTTCTATGAAGAAGCCAACAATGCCTGGATAGCATTCGACAACCGGATGAACACGTATGAGGTGAAAATGTTCGACTCTCAGTATGAAGCTGAGCAATTCCTGATAGACTACAATGAGTTATTCGCCGCTTGACGATATGGTGTTCCGCAACACCGGCTTTCATGTCGTTGCGGAGCACCGTTTCCATCCCACGCGCGACTGGAGCTTCGATTTTGCAATCATTGAAGCAAAAGTTGCCGTCGAGGTTGAAGGTGGTCTCTATAATGGCGGTCGCCATTTCCGCCCCGAAGGATTCCTGCGTGATATGGAAAAATACAATGAGGCAGCCGCCTGCGGTTGGTTACTTATACGTGTTTTGCCGTCGGAGTTGTTGACGGTGAGGACAGTGAGGTTGATTGTGAGGGCAATAAATATGAGGAGACAAGTTGACTAGTAAACGAGTTGACGAGGATTTGAGGTTATCCGTTGGAACAAAGGAGCTCTGAAAGAGCGACACTCATATAGCCTAGGGTGTAAGCCCTAGGTTTATGATGCGTCACCGCCGAAAATAAGCTCTGAAGGAGCGACATATTTGGCTGAAAGCCTTAAATTATATAGCACAGGGCAACACCCTGTGTCTCAGACGTGTATCATATATTAAGCCCTGAAAGGGCGGAACTTCCCTCAGTTATGCCCCTTCAGGGCGTATAATAGGTGGGGAAATGCCTGAAACGTAGGGCGTTGCCCTACGCTGTAAAATGCAAGGCCTTCAGCCTTGACAAATTGCTAACTAATAAACTAAAAAATTATGGCTACAGAAATAAAGAAATTATCGTATTTCCCTTTGGACACACAATTTTTCGAAAATGAAAAAATCGAAATGCTAATGGCAAATTTTGGCTTCGAAGCATCCGGAGTGTATATAAAACTATTGTGCAAAATATATACGAATGGTTATTATATGCGATGGAATGAAACAATTTGCAAGGTGTTTACATATTCGTTGCACTCACGTTTTAACAGTAAAAAGGTGCAGCAGATAATCGACTTTCTGGTTGAGTTTAATTTCTTTAACAAAAAGCTCTTTTTAGAGCACCAAATCTTAACATCAAAAGGAATACAGGAGCGTTTCTTTGAAATTATATCACGCCGTAAAAACTTTGTATGTGAGAATGTTGAATATCTTTTGGTGCCAATTCCAAAGCGTTTTTCTGAATCAAAAAACGCCTCAAAAATGCAACAATCATCTCCGTTGAATGATGAAAAATGTAACATTTCAGTTGATTCAACGGGTGAAAATGTTGACATTTCCAAACAAAGTAAAGTAAAGGAAAGTATAGTAAAAGAAAGTAAAGTAAAAAATTTATATTCTTCTTCTTCATCATTCGCGTGCGCGTGCGCGCGAGAAGCGAATGGAGTTATAGTTTTAGAGGAAGAAATTAAAAAGCCAAACTCATTCAGCGAAAACTGCAAGAAGTGGAATGCCGAGCTTATGAAAGACGAAGAATGGCTGAGCAGCGTTGTCAGAAGCAGCGGGAAAGGATCTCCGGTGTTAAGACTGCTGCCAGAAATTATGGACTATTTTGAACAGCACATAGTGTCAATCGGCGAAACCGGTTCGATGCTTAACATCAACGACTACAAACGCCGTCTGATAAACTGGTGGAGATACCTGAAATTCCAGTCAGTTCCGGAGATATTGGAACAGCAAAATTCAAAGCCCCGTAAGATTCGTGAAGAAAAGAAATCGAAGGTTGACGAGGCTATGGAATGTGCTCAAAAAGCGAGTGTTATTGCCCAACGATTATTAGATGGAGGAGGATTGTAATATGGAAAACAGTTATGAAGAAATGATGCTTTATAAAGCAATGCATGATAGAAAGATAAAAGATATGAGCCAGAAAGAGTTGACCGAGTTTGTATCGTCCCAGATAGTGCAATGCTATTTTATGGTCGGTTATCAGACTTATGAAGAAAAGGCGGTTGGTGTAATTTCCGCAAAACTCGTATCAGACCTTTTTCAGTGTTATTCTTATCTGACATGCAAGGAAATTGAATATTGCTTTGAAAACGGAGCAAAAGGACGCTTAGGACGCTTTAGCGGAATAAATCTTTGGACATTCACAACCTGGCTTGAAAAATACAAGACAAGTGATATTCGCCAACAGGTGCGCAAAAGGATTCAGGAAGAACAACAGCAAAAAGCCCTTTCCGCCGACAACAGCCTTTCTTCCGCCGACCAGGATATGCAATACGCCCGCGAAGCCTTCCGTCGCTACAAAAACGGAGAAAGTCTGGAAATGCTCCGCCCGCCATATATCTACAAGACATTGCAGGACCGTGGAATTATCCATCACACCCGTGAGCAGAAACTGGAAGCCATGGAGCGTTTCAAAGATTTCAAACCGACCGGAGGTTTTAATATCCCGGAGCATGCTTGCCAGTATATCATAAAATCCCAAGCGATGGCATGGCTGCTGATGCAGGAGTTTGATAAGTGGGGGGAGATGAGGGCGTGAAGATTATTTTTTTAATAAAAAATCACGGTATTCGATGCAAAAAAGGTGAATTTCTGCGTTTTGAACTGAGCCATAACGCATTAAACAGAAAACCTCAGAAATAGTGACAATAGCAATTTAGCAAAGAAACGCAAGGTAATGAAATAGAACGGTTGCCAAGTCATTACCCGATAATGCAGTAAAGTTTTTCTTTGTGTCGTCACGTTTCATCGTTCTGCGTTAGTTTGCATATCAATGTGTAACTCGCTGATAACTAATTTTGTAACTAAAAAAAGATTAGATTATGCGAAGTACATTTAAGGTGCTGTTCTACGTGAACGGAAGCAAAGAGAAAAACGGTATTGTCCCGATTATGGGACGAGTAACAATCAACGGTTCTGTGGCTCAATTCAGTTGCAAGCAGAGCATCCATAAAGACCTATGGGATGTAAAAGGCAACCGAGCAAAGGGCAAGAGTAAAGAATCGAGAGACATCAATTTGGCTTTGGATAATATCAAGGCTCAAATCATCAAGCACTATCAACGCATTTCAGACCGTGAGGCGTTTGTAACTGCCGAAATGGTACGCAATGCCTATCAAGGCATCGGAACGGAGTATGAAACACTGCTTCGAGCATTCGACAAGGAGAACGAAGCCTTTGCCAAACGAGTTGGCAAGGATCGTTCTCTGCGTACATATCAAAAGTATCTCACCGTAAGAAAATATCTGGCCGAGTTTATCAAGGTGCATTACAAGCGCAATGACATTGCAATGAATGAACTTACTGAAGATTTCATTCGTGATTATTGCTTGTATCTACGAAATGAGGTTGGATTGGCTCAGTCATCAGTATGGATATACTCCATACCACTGAAGCATATTGTAACTACTGCTCACTATAACGGTAAGATAGCACGCAATCCATTTGCCCAATATAAGGTTGACCCCGACCACAAGGAACGAGGTTTCTTGACGGAGGAGGAACTGCAAGCCTTTACAACTGTTGAATTGAATAATCCCGATTTGGAGTTGGCAAGAGATTTATTCGTGTTCGGCTGTTGGACGGGTATATCATTCATCGACATCAAGAACCTGACAACTGAGAATATTACAATGTTGGGCGGTTCACCGTGGATTGTATCAAAGCGACAAAAGACAGGTGTACCGTTCCAAATCAAGTTGATGGATATTCCTATGCAGATTATCAAACGATATGAGCCATACAGAATAAGCAACAATCTATTCAATATCGGTAGCCACGATGTGATTAACAGACGCATCAAGGAGGTTGCCAAGATATGCGGTATCGAGAAGCGAACTTCGTTCCATCTGAGTAGGCATACATTCGCAGTGTTAGCCTTGAACTATGGTATGCCGATAGAGAGTGTAAGCAAGATTCTCGGACATACGAACATTACCACAACGCAGATTTACGCAAAGGTTACTAATACCAAACTTGAACACGATATATCAATGTTTGAGAGTCGAGTTAGCGGAAGATTTGCAATTTAATATGTATAGATATGGAACGAACAATAATAACAATCAGCGAATCAGGCAAAGTGAACATTCCTGATAGCAATATATGGATGTCGTTTACGGAACTTATGGCGCTATTCGATGTGGCAGCACCCACATTAAAGGTTGAAATCCGAGCCATACACAAAAGCGGAGTGATAACAGAACACACTCAACATTGCGAAGTAATACCATATACCTATTGGGCTACCCTCTACAATATGGATATGATTATAGCCCTTGCATTTCGCATCAACTCATACGGTGCAGAGAAGATACGGGGTGAGTTGTTAAAGAGAATATGCGGACGAAAAGAGAAAGTATGTTATCTCTTTTCGCTTGCAAACTCTATATCGGGTATGTCGTGATGGCATACCGACAAGCCGATAAATCGGTAAGTCTGCATATCGGCTGACTAATCAGCAAAGCAAGCCCGAAGATAGGTTTTTCGCCTGTTTTCGGGCTTGTGGTGTTTATATACCCCTCACATTCCCACCCTCAATGTATCTTATTCATCATTCTGCTACAATTTGCGTAGCAACTTATCCATCAATCACTTATATTTTTGTAGCTGACATTTTTCAAACCCAAAAGAGTGAAATATGGAAGCTAAAAAAGTTACAACAAGCTATCAACCGCCATCAGATGGCGGTATGGCAAAAGAAGAATTTATCCGAGTGGGAACAACACTCTACAAGATTGTGGAGCAGCCAAGACTGAGTGGCGGATATGTGAAGAAGCGTATCCCGTGGAACAATGAAACGCTCCGCCAAGATTATGGCAAGGACTACATCGGCAGCGTTCCCAAGTATGACGGTTTCTGCACCGTACCCGAACACATCGGCTATCGCCCAGTAATCGGCAAGTTTCTTAACCTCTATGAGCCGATAGACCACCGACCGCAGGAGGGTGATTTCCCCTCTATCCGCTCATTGATAGAACACATCTTCGGTGAGCAATATGAGTTGGGTATGGACTATCTGCAACTGCTCTACCTGCAACCTGTTCAGAAGTTACCAATCCTGCTGTTAGTATCGGAGGAACGCAACACAGGCAAGAGCACATTCCTCAATTTTCTGAAAGCCCTCTTTCAGAACAATGTCACATTCAACACCAACGAGGATTTCCGCAGTCAATTCAATTCCGATTGGGCAGGCAAGCTCCTTATCGTGGTCGATGAGGTGCTGCTCAATCGCAGGGAGGACAGCGAGCGGTTGAAGAATCTTAGTACCACATTATCCTACAAGGTGGAAGCCAAAGGCAAAGACCGTGACGAAATAGCGTTCTTTGCCAAATTCGTGCTATGCTCCAACAACGAGTATCTGCCCGTAATCATCGATGCAGGAGAAACACGCTATTGGGTACGCAAGATAAACCGCTTGCAGTCCGATGATACCAACTTCCTGCAACGACTAAAAGCAGAAATACCCGCATTTCTTCATTTCCTCACCAATCGAAAGTTATCCACCGAGAGGGAGAGCCGAATGTGGTTCAACCCCTCATTGCTGCATACCGAAGCATTGCAGAGGATTATCCGCAGCAACCGCAACCGATTGGAGATAGAGATGTCGGAGCTGTTGCTCGATATTATGGCAACTATGAATGTGGATAGCGTTTCATTCTGCCTTAACGACTTTATCGTGCTGTTGATGCACTCTCAGGTAAAGGTAGAGAAACACCAAGTGCGTAAGGTGGTGCAAGAGTGTTGGAAACTGACACCTGCACCCAACGGACTTACCTATACCACCTATCAAGGCAACTACAACCAAAGTTGCCACTATGAGCCGATAAGGAGAGTGGGACGCTTCTACACCATCACAAGGGAGCAACTCGAATCCTTGTAACATTATCTTTTTCTGTTGAATTGTTGAATATGAGTATAAACACACTGATAACAAGCAATATACATTCTCAACAAAATCTCAACAATCCAAAAGAGAAGTTGAGAGACCGACAACCACCGTTTGTGAATTTCTCTTTTGGTGAGCGGTTTGTTGAGAAGATGTTGAGAGGTTACAAGGTTGTATATAAGCATATTACATCAACGGTTCATCAAATCAACAAAATTTCATTAACCTCAAAATCGTAGTAATATGACAATCAACGATGCAAAACAAATCAAGTTGGCAGATTATCTGCAAAGTTTGGGCTATACGCCTATCAAGCAGCAGGGCAAAAGCCTATGGTATAAATCACCACTGAGAAACGAAACCGATGCTTCATTCAAGGTAAATACCGAACTTAACCAATGGTATGACTTCGGTATAGGCAAGGGTGGCAACATCATCGCATTGGCAGCCGAGCTGTACCATAGCGAGAATGTAGCCTATCTGTTGGCTCGCATAGCGGAGCGGACTCCATACATACGCCCTGCCACCTTTTCTTTTGGCGAGCAACAAACCTCTAATCATAGTTTCGAGGACATACAGGTTGGCGAGTTATCCTCGCCTGCACTAATCGCCTACTTTCAGGAGCGAGGCATAAACATCGAACTCGCCAAAAGAGAATGTAAGGAGTTGCGATTTGAGTATAACGGTAAGCCATACTTCGCCATCGGCTTTCCGAATATGGCAGGAGGCTATGAACTCCGTAACCGCTACTTCAAGGGTTGTCTTGCTCCAAAGGATATTACACATATCCGACAGCAGGGCGAGCCACGAGCAACGTGTTACCTCTTCGAAGGGTTTATGGATTACCTCTCTTATCTTACCATTCGGGTAAACGACCACCCCGAAGAGCCACGCATCGAGGCGCAGGATTATATGGTACTCAACTCCGTTACCAACCTCTCAAAAGCAGAACGACTGCTACAACCATACAGCAGAATCGGCTGTTTTCTCGACAACGACCAAGCAGGGCAAAAGGCAATGGAGAGTCTGAAAAAGATGTTCGGAGACAAGCTTAGGGATATGTCGAAACACTATGCCGAGCATAAGGATTTGAACGACTACTTACGCCACAGAATACAAGCGAAACAAGCAGTAAAGAAATCGCAAGTTCAATCCGTAAGACGGATGCCACAACCGCAGCCAAAGAAGAAACGAGGCTTCAGGTTATAGCCCACTATAACTACACGCTTCGCCGATGTGTAGTTGTGGGGCAGAGTGACCTCTCTGCACTCCGCTTATGGGCGTTGCCCCTAAGGACCCCGTAAGCGGAAACTAGCAAACAAACAGCCTAATTGTAACCAATAAAATCAAAGAACTATGGCAATAAAAAGCAGCATACATATCAAGCCTTGCAATATATCATCAAGCGAGGCTCACAACCTCAGAACTCCCGAATATATGCGTAACATCGGAGAGTCGAAAATATACCTCATTCCCGAACTTGTTGCCGACAACGAGCATTGGATAGACCCTCGCATTGCCGACTACGATTTGCAGACGCATTACGACAACATCAAGCAGATGGTTAAAGCAAAGACGGGGCGAGCAATGCAAGAAAAAGAGCGAGAACGCAAAAACAAGAGTGGCAAGATTATCAAAGTGGCAGGATGTTCTCCAATTCGTGAGGGCGTGTTACTCATCAAGTCCGATACAACATTGGAGGATGTTCGCAGATTTGGCGAGGAGTGCCAGGAGCGTTGGGGTATCACACCGCTTCAAATATTCCTGCACAAAGACGAGGGGCATTGGCTGAGTGGAAAGCCCAATGCAGACGATATGGAGAGCTTTCAAATCGGTAGCAGATGGTTTAAGCCGAACTACCACGCACATATCGTATTCGATTGGATGAATCACGAAACGGGGAAGAGTTACAAACTCAACGATGATGATATGACACAGATGCAGACATTGTTATCTGAAATCCTATCAATGGAGCGAGGGCAATCCAAAGCCGAGACAGGCAAGGAGCATTTGGAACGAAACGACTTTATCATCGAGAAGCAGCGTGCAGAGCTGGAACGCATAGAAGTTGAACGGCAGCACAAGGAACACCAGATAGATCTTGCCGAGCAAAAACTCAAACAGGTGAAATCGGAGATACGCACCGACAAACTAAAAAGCGTAGCCACCGATGCAGCCACAGCCCTTGCAAGCGGTGTGAGTTCTCTTTTCGGCAGCGGTAAGATGAAATCATTGGAACGCAAGAATGAGGATTTGAGAGATGAGATAGCCATCCGAGATGAGACCATCAAGCAACTGCAATCCGATATCAAGCAAATGCAGGTGGAGCATCAAAAGCAGATGCAGGAGGTTAAGAGGTCTTACGAAGAAGAGAACCGCAAACAATCGGAATATATCGACAAGATTTTGCGTTACTTCCCGTATGTGGAGAAACTGATGCCGATGATTAAATACCTCAGCGAAAAGATGGGCTTTACGGACGACCTTATACGGAAATTATGCACATTCAAAGATGTATCTGTTACAGGTAAACTCTACTCATCGGAACATAACCAATCGTTTTCAGCTAATGGTGCTATTTGCTCTCTTAAACAAGATAGAGAGGGACATTTTGACCTTAATATCGATGGAGTTTCACGCCATTCGTGGTTCAGACGCAAGAAAGATGAGTTTATGGAAGCGTTAGGACTGCCGACAAGCAGAAGAAACCAAAATCGAGGGCTGAAACTATAAAACACACCCCTAAGTCGTAATAATTCGCCCGTAGAGTGCTTATTATTACGACTTTTGAGTAATTTTGCAGAATAAATAACAAGCTTGAAAAATGGATTGGAAAGTCAATAAACATGTGATTATACCAGAAGGGACAAAATTATCTGAAAGGATGTTTCAATATAATAATATTGTTGAAACAATTACTTTACCAGATGATATTACCTTTTTGCCAGAATATTTCTGTTTTGGCTGTAAAAACTTGAAAGCAGTTTTGGGTGGTCGTAATGTAAAAGTTGTTAGTTA
Source organism: Parabacteroides sp. KHUB-01 (assembly GCF_056640935.1). Taxonomy (NCBI): domain Bacteria; kingdom Pseudomonadati; phylum Bacteroidota; class Bacteroidia; order Bacteroidales; family Tannerellaceae; genus Parabacteroides; species Parabacteroides sp. KHUB-01. Next base: position 3,618,095 of record NZ_CM153256.1, read on the forward strand.
TAATACATTTGAGAACTGTTCGCAACTTCATCATCTTGATTTTATACCTAAAATTGGTTACTGGGCTTACGATAGATTTTCCAAAGAATACAATTTAAAGATCGTTCGTGAGTTAAGAATTACAGATTTTTGCAATAGCTATTCAATGAATGACAAACAATATGGTTATGTATTACATAAACAAAATAACGAATATTTAATATGGAATATTACTGCAAAAAAATATGTTTATGCAGTAATTCACTCAGATATTCCATTATATAGTTATGTTGAGTTTTTATACAAATACTCAATGATATTTGATACAAACAATGCTTCATTGAATATCGAACGAAATTTTGTTGATAACATATCTTTGGCAAGTGATGAAGATGTTGATAAATTCATAAATATTGATGATGCTAAAGCATATATAAATGGTTGTTTCTCCTATATCAAGAAAATTAATGCTATGAAAGAGACTGTTCTAAATTATATTGATTCATTAAATATTAAAGAAATAATAGAATCTTATACGGTTTCTATAGATGAGCATATTCGTACAAAAATAGGAGATGATGATACCTATACATTAAATGAGTTTGCATATAGCAATGCTAATCCGTCTGATGTATATTTAGGGAAATTACTGCCATCATATTCTAAAAAAACAAGAGAAAGTGGGTATTGTACATTTTCGTATATGACAGATAAAGAAAAGGAAACTTATAAAGACAAAGAAAATACTGTGAAATTTGAGGCCTTGCACCAATATTCTAAAGAAGAACACATAACCTCGCTAATAGATGCATATATAAGATATCTCTATCGTAGAACGAATATTTATCAAGAAGTTTTAGACGCTGTTAATATTCTAAACAAAAACAGAGAATACATAAGAAGTTCAATGTCATGGAATAGTGATTATAGTTTTTATTGGGATAATATATCACAATTTACATTCAAATTAAATGATAAACTGAATTCTCTGATATTTAAAAAATGAAAATAATATAATAATTGCAATTTATGAAAATAAAAATATTACAAAAAAATGGATGTGCCATATTAGCTGTATTATGCTTAATTGGTTTGTGCCTTCCGTTTGTTGATGCGTATAACGGAGCAGAAAGGTCTATATATTCTAATGTAAAAAATGCGAAAGACTACGAAGTTGACTATGAATGCATGAAATACCTTGATAAATATCCTAAAGGAGAATATGCAAAAGATGTCTCGAATATACTAATATCAAAAATGAAGAAAGATGGAGATATTAAGAGGACATATAAATTGGGTGTCCGTTATGCATCTTTGGAAGTTGGTAAGAAATTAAAAGAACTATCTTATAAAATGGCAGAAATAAAGAATGATTACTATTCTTGGAGTCAATATCTCGAAGTGTGCAACATTGAAGATATAAAAGATGCACAAGAAAGACTTAATAAGTGTACTAACTAATCAGCCTTCTTTATATAGAGCTAAATGTTAATGAGTTTTGATATTTGTGGTATGGAAGAACATATATTTTCTGTTTTTTATTCATGGCAATCTTATATTGGAGGTTACGCAAACAAAAGTTATATTAAAGACAAAATAATATCCGCCTTTAATGAACTATCAATTAGTATAGAGCTTCTTGAAGATTCGAGAGGTTCCACAGGAGCACCAGACATCCCCAACGCCATATTAACAAAAATAGGTAAGTCTGATATTTTTATATGTGACGTAACACCTGCATATACTCTTGTAGTAGATAATGTAAAACAACGAGCTTTGCCCAATCCTAATGTAATGTTTGAATTAGGGTTTGCAGTGCGTTCTTTAGGTTGGGAAAGAATTATTTGCATATGTAATGAAGAATATGGTAGTGTCGAATACTTACCTTTTGATATATCCGCACATCGAATTATCACATACAGGAAAAAAGATACTGACAAAAAATCTGTCAAATCATTGTGTCTAACAAAACTATTGTCTGATATTATATTTAATTACAATGATATTGTCGCTAAGGAAAATGAATTTGATTACAAGAGACACGATATTGAAATTTTTGAAAAAATGATGTCCTTTGTGTCTGAGGAAGAATTTATCAATAGTATCACAGATTTTCGTTCTTCTGGACGATTCTTTAAATGGTATGAAAAGTGTTGGGACTATGTTCAATATTTTCAAGATTATCCTCAAAACAGATTTATCAATTCCTATCTTAACGATAGTTATACCAAGTTATCAAAAGCATTAGATGATTTAAAATCATTAACTTGCCAAATATGTCGTGCTTACAACACAAAATATTGGGAATATGAAGAACCTGAAAATGAATACACTCAAGAAGAATTAAGAGATATTTTAATGACTCAAGAATATAGAAAACGTGAAATACCATATCCTGATAACAATAATTCTGATGAAATTCGTAAATATTACGATGTTATCGATAATGATGAAAGAGAGATTAGAGAAGTGTCTGATAATGTGCTAAGAACATACACAATTTTTCGTGATTGTATAAAAAAAGAACTGATCATATAAATCTATGCATATGAACAATATACAAGCATATACCGAAGCCGTAAGGATTATCAAAGAGGCGATATTACAAAGCCAATATCGTGCAGTTTCCATTGCTAACAAAGAACAATTATCGTTATATTATGGCATTGGCAAATATGTATCAGAAAACTCCCGTAATGGTTTTTGGGGCAAAGGTGCAATAGAAACCATTAGCGAACGATTACAGAAAGAATTACCGGGACTTCGTGGATTCTCTGCTGCGAACATCAAATTTATGCGTCAATTCTATGAGACTTGGTGCGAGGACTTGAAATCGCTAACTGTGGTTAGCGGATTAGGGGATGATAAATCGCTAACTGCGGTTAGCGAAATAGATACGCAGTTATTGATTCCTTGCGAAAGCCCTCAAAAAGAGAATTTTGATGTTGCTTCATTCTTGGGATTGGGATTCACACATCATATGATTATTGTTCGTAAGACCAAAACACTTGCAGAGCGTCTGTTCTACATTCGTCAAGCTCTTGCGAATAAATGGAGCAAAGAGGTATTGTCAGCAAGAATCGAGGATGATTTGTTTAATCATCAAGGAGAGATTGCAAATAACTTCATACAGAAGATACCAGATGCCCGACAGTCATTGAAAGCCATTGGAATGTTCAAAGATGAATATCTTTTGGATTTTATCAATGTAGAGGAACTTGGAGAGCGAGACAAAGAAGATATTGACGAACGAGTCATAGAGCAGAAAATCATACACAACATTAAGAAGTTTATTCTCACTTTTGGACGAGACTTTGCTTTTGTCGGCAATCAGTACAAATTGGAGGTGTACGGGGTGGAACATTTCCCTGACTTGATTTTCTTTAACCGAGAGCTGAACGCACTCGTGGTGATTGAATTAAAGAAAGGAGCGTTTAAATCTTCTTATTTAGGGCAATTATGCACCTATCTTCGTTTAGTGGACGACCAAATGCGTAAGCCACATGAAAATCCATCAATCGGTATAGTTCTATGCAAGAGTGCCGATAAAAAGTATGTTGAGTATGTAATCCAAGACTACGACAAGCCATTAGGCGTTGCAACATACAAAACTTCGGACGAAATGCCTGAGAAATTGAAACAAGCATTGCCCGATATTGAAGAACTGAAAAAATTGCTATAATTGAAATGCAGGCGAAAGAAAATTATTATCATTCTCTTCTCGTCTGCATTTCTTTTTGTACCTTTGTAGCATCAAGAGTTATCACATTGTAGCATAACAATGAAGAACTCAGAAATACGAACGGTTGCTATCTCGTTACCCAATTTTCAAGCAATCCGAATAACCGTTTAATTATAAGATAATTGCATTTTTAGCGTTATTTTTGTAAAAAATATCGTAAAAATTTGTTGGTAATTAAAAAATGCGTACATTGCGTCAAGTTTAGAAATTGTTAACCTAAGTTTGGATTTTGATATAATTATTTGTTGATATAAGTGGAGAATATGAAACAAATACAAAGAGAGGTTATAATTTTCAAACTAATTTGTTTGAGATAAAAAGAAGTGAATCCTTATTCTAATAATTAAATGTATGAAAAATAAATCTCAACCATTATCTATGATGGCTAAAGTAGCTAAATTATCTACTTTATGTCTTATGGTTTCGGCTTTTTCTGCTTATACAGCAAGCGCAGAAGAGGTAAGTTCAAATGATGTTAACATATCAACTGTTACACAGCAATCTAAAACAATCAAAGGAACTATTGTTGATGCTTCCGGCATTCCAATTATTGGTGCTAATGTCCTAGTAAAAGGAACGACAATAGGTATAATTACAGACCTTGATGGAAAGTTCGTTCTTCAGGATGTCCCTGCAAACGGAGTATTGCAGATTTCTTATATTGGCTATAAGTCTGTGGAACAGCCAATCGGTTCAAAAACAGATTTCAATATTACATTGACCGAAGATTCCGAGAAACTTGATGAAGTTGTTGTTGTAGGTTATGGTACTCAGAAGAAAGTTACTGTAACTGGTTCTGTAGCAAGTGTCTCTGGTGAAGAATTGAAAGCATCACCGACATCAAACCTTACGAATGCAATGGTTGGACGTATGCCTGGTGTAATCGGTTTTCAGACAGCAGATGAACCTGGAGGTGGCGGAACAACAATCCGTATCCGTGGTACAAACTCTTTGGGTAGTAAAGACCCGTTGATTGTAATTGATGGTATACCTGATCGTGGGGGTGGTATGAACCGTTTGAATCCAAATGAAATAGAATCAATGTCTGTTTTGAAAGATGCATCAGCAGCAATCTATGGTGCACGTGCAGCTAACGGTGTAATATTGATCACTACAAAACGAGGTAAAGAAGGAAAACCTACAGTATCTTTTAATGCAAGTGCAGGATTTTCTCAGCCGAGTAGATTGCCTAAAATGGCAAATGCTTATGAGTATGCAACAATGGTTAATGAGATTAATCCGGGAACTTGGTCAGATGAAGATTTACGCTTGTTCCAAACAGGAGAAGATCCTTGGGGACATCCTGATACCGACTGGTTTGATACTGTATTGAAACCTGCATCACCAGTTTATCGTGCTGACGTTGGTGTAAGTGGTGGTACAGATATAGTTAAATATTATGTAAATTTAGCTGCAAATGGTGAAGATGGTTTGTATAAAAATTCTCAAAACCGTTATGACCAGTATAGTATTCGTACAAATCTTGATATAAAAACAAGTAAATATGTAACATTCCAAATAGGTTCTACTGCGCGTTTAGAGAATACTAATTATCCGGCAAAGTCTGCAGGTAGTATATTCTCTGGTATTAGACGTGGAAAACCTACACAAGTAGCCTTTTGGCCTACAGGTGAACCAGGTCCGGACTTGGAGCGCGGTGATAACCCAGCAGTAACATGTACGGATGTGGCAGGAAAAGATCAATATAAAAATTATTATATTCAGAATAATGCTTCTGTAAATATAAAATTGCCTTGGGTGGAAGGTTTGTCTTTAAGAGGTAATGCTTCTTATGACGTGCATTTCCAAAATCGTCATAAATTTGAACGTCCTGTTTATCTTTATTCATGGGATGGTGTAAATTATGATAGTTCAGGCTTAAGTGGTGCAAAGCGTTGGTTGGAATCACCTCAGTTAGAACGAAAACATATTGAGCAAACAGATTGGATGACTAACGTGTTGGTAGATTATAACCGTACATTTGGTGATCATACTTTTGGCGGAACATTTGGTGTCGAGGCGCAGAAAAAACATTATGAAGAAACTTATGCATTTCGCAAAGGATTTATTTCTGATTCAAAACCAGAATTGAATCTTGGTGGTGAAGAAGGAATACAAGCTAATGGATATTCATGGAATGAGTCTCGTTTGAATTATTTCGGTCGTTTTTCTTATAACTATTTGGAACGTTATTTGTTAGAATTTGTATGGCGTGTTGATGGTTCTTATCGATTCCCTAAAGATTCTCGTTATGGATTCTTCCCTGGAGTTTCAGCTGCTTGGCGAGCATCGGAAGAAGGTTGGTGGAAAGATAATATCAAATTTATAGATTATTTTAAATTAAGAGCTTCTGTATCTCAGACTGGTAATGATGCATTGCTTGATGCTAACGGTAACTATGACAGATCTATTCAATATCTTAATACCTACGGATTCAGCTCTGCAGGAAGTGTGTTTGGAGGTGTCGAGTATAAACGTTTGTATCCTACAAGAACACCAAATACAGCTATTACTTGGGAAGTTGGTACAACATATGATGTTGGTTTGGATTTCAAATTTTTAAACAATCGTTTGAGTTTGGAAACAGACGTATTTTATCATAAACGTACCAATATGTTGATTTCTAGAAATGCTTCTCTTCCAGAAATAACAGGTATAACATTACCGCGTGAGAATATTGGAAAGATGAAAAATCGTGGTTTTGAAATGTTGTTAGGATGGAATGATAAAGTAGGTGATGTTGAATACTACGCATCATTCAATATGACATATGCAAAAAATGAAATACTTTTCTGGGATGAGACTCCAGGTGTTCCTTCATATCAGGTGTCAACAGGTATGCCTGTAGGTACAGAATTGTATTATATTGCTGATGGAATATTCAGAGATCAAGAAGCTGTTGATTCATACCCTCATTGGGAAGGAGCACAACCAGGTGATATTCGTTTTAAGGATGTTAATAATGATGGTGTAATTAATGCAGATGACCGTGTACGTTTAGATAAAAATCAGGAACCTCGTTTTGTTGGAGGTTTGACTTTAGGTTTGAACTGGAAAGGTTGGGATTTAATGGCATTGTTCCAAGGTGCAACAGGAGGTCAGGTGTATATTCAGACTTGGTCAGGAACAATTGGTAACTTTTTGAAGAGTTATTATGATGAACGTTGGACACCAGAAAATCCTGACGCTACAGGACCACGTACTTACGAACGAGAAAATCAGTATTGGATAACTAACCGTAATACATATTTTTTGAAGAATGCTAATTATTTACGATTGAAGAATGTGGAATTAGGCTATACATTCAATAATGAAGTCTTGAGTAAGATAGGCTTAACTAAGTTAAGAATTTATTCAAATGCAACAAACTTGTTCTGTATTGACGGTGTTAAAGATGCGGACCCAGAACAGCGTGATGTTAATTTGGAATCATATCCATTGAGACGTATTATTAATTTTGGTATTCAAGCTACGTTCTAATTTTTTATTATTATGAAAAAAGTTATAAAGAAAATACATTTGATAGCTGCCTTAGGTTTGGCTATGTCTGTGTCGATTAGTTCATGTTCAGATTTTATGAACTTAACTCCGGAAGACCAGTATGATGAAGAAACCGTATGGTCTGATGCTGGACTCGTTCAGGCTGTAGTAAATGATGTATATTCATACATCCGTCATGGATCAGACGAAGTAAGTACAACAGCTTTGACAGATGATGCGTATTTTACACATAATTATGGTATAAAAGCCATCAATGAAACTGCTGTTTCAGGAAGTGATCTTCAATGGTATGATAATGATTTTTGCCCGTTCAGATGGTCGAATTGTTATAAGGGAATTTATAGAGCTAATCTTGTTCTCAATAATATAGATAGAGTTCCTGAAAAAGTAGGTTATGATCTGAATATGATGAAAGGTGAAACTCTTTTTTTAAGAGCATATTTATATTCTCAATTGGTGAGAGGTTTTGGTGGTGTTCCATTGGTTGATAAAGTATATTCAATCGAAGAAGCTTCAAAACTTTCAATGCCAAGAAATACAGTAAGAGAATGTTTGGATTTTATTATTTCAGATTTGGATCAGGCTATAGAACTGTTACCTGAAACAGTTTCTTCTTCAGATTTGGGACGTGCCACGAAAGGAGCTGCAATAGCACTTAAGGCTCGAATGTACTTACATTTAGCAAGTCCATTATATGCAGATCGAACTGTAAATACTTTGGCTTGTAATCAGTATGATGGAGATTCAAAAGCATTATATGAAAAAGCTTTAGAGTCTGCTAAAGCTGTAATCAACAGTGGTGTTTATTCTTTGGTTGATTGTAATGCTGGAAGTGTTGCTGAAATAGCAAATAATTTTCATTCAATTATTACAACAAACAATGCTGAGATGATTTTTACAAAACAATTTATAAATAAATCTCAGAATGCTGATAACAATGTTAGGAATAGGGTTGCATTATGTCATGGTCCTAATGGATATCATAATTGGGCTGGTGTTACTCCGACTAATGATTTGGTAATGTCGTTTGAAATGGAAGACGGTTCAATCAATAGTTCAATGTTTAAAGCTGGTGAGACAACAACAATGAATCCTTTTTTGAATAGGGAGCCACGTTTTTATGCAACAATTGGTTATGATGGTGCAGAATGGGGTCGTCCTCGTCCATCAGATTCTCAGGCATTTGACCCGACTCCAATGGGAACATTACAGATGGGATTTTATGAATTATCTTCTGGAGGTGGTCCTGTTGATGCACAAGTAGCTTTTGATGCAACAGGTAATCCGATAAAGACTATTTCATTTACTGGAGTGAATGGTGTTGACACACGTAGATCTTCTGTTGAGGATTGGAATGGTTCATTTACTGGATATTTGGAGAAGAAATTGATTGATACTTCGTTTGAAGCATCAGAGTCAATGTTTCAAACATGCCCGTATCCATTTATTCGCTTAGCGGAAATGTATCTTATTGCAGCTGAATCTTGCATAGAATTGAATCGTCTTGATGAAGCCGTTTCATATTTAGATGCTTTACGAAACAGAATTGGACGTCCTGATACAAAGGCTACATTGAATATCAGAAATCTTGCATTTAATCAAAGTAATTTGAGAGAATTCTTAAGATTAGAACGTCGTTCAGAGTTATCTTATGAAGATTCAAGATATTATGATATTCGCCGTTGGATGATTGCGCCTGAAATGATGTCTAAACCATTAACTGGTATTGCTGTGGTTGCAAGATTGAAACCTGGTAAGACAGCGAGTGCTCCTTATGTACAAAATCCGGAAATTTGGGACTACCAATATTTTGTAACGGATTTAACTTATAGAGAAACTAGAAAATGGAACAATAAATTGTATTTCGCTCCAATTAAACGAGATGAAATAAATAGAAATCCGGCTATGGTTCAGAATCAGGGAATGGAATAAATGAATAATTGACTTTGGATTGACAGAAGAGACTGCCTCGTGGTGAGGCGGTCTCTTTTTTTAGTTGACAAGGTTGTTAAATTGAAAATTGAGAATTGAAAATTAGGAGTTAAGAAGTTAAGTAGTTAAGAAGCTTTTTTCTGAAGCCTTGTCAACTTGTCAACTCGTTTCCTTTCTACAAAACCAAATCACAAACTTCTGCCCTTGACTCCTTAATTAAGTCTTTAGGTGATAGTTTTACCTGAAGCCCTCTTTGTCCGGCACTTACATATATGTGTTCAAAGTTTTCAGCTGTATGATGTATGTAAGTTGGGAAGTGCTTTTTCATTCCGATAGGAGAGCAACCGCCACGGATATAGCCGGTCAGAGGAAGTAATTCTTTTACAGGAATCATTTCACAGTTTTTATTACCGGATATTTTAGCTGCCTTTTTCAGATTCACTTCATCAGCTCCCGGGATAACACAAACGAAATATCCGCTTTTGTCTCCATGCAGAACGAGAGTTTTGAAAACTTGTGCGACATCTTCTCCAAGTTGGGCAGCAACATGAACGGCACTAAGGTCGTTCTCGTCCACTTCATATGGAACTAATGTGTATGCGACTTTTGCCTTGTCCAGCAAACGAGCAACATTTGTTTTGTTTATTTTCTCTTTCATATATTTACTCCTTTCATTGAGAGTTGCACTCTCTTTCTAGATTTATCTACGCTTATTACTTTAACCATTACTTGCTGATGCAAAGATACAACCTCTGACGGGTCAGAAACAAATCTGTCTGCAAGTTCTGACACATGAACCAATCCGTTTTCCTTGATACCGACATCAACAAAACATCCAAAGTTTGTTATGTTGGTTATTATTCCTGGAAGAATTTGTCCTTCGCGCAAATCTTCAATGCTTTTAACCGTTGGATCAAAAGTAAACACTTCAATTTGGCGGCGTGGATCACGGCCGGGTTTGTCCAGTTCCTGCATTATGTCGAGCAGTGTCGGCATTCCGATTTTACTGGTCTGATAATTCTCCAGTTTGAGAAGTTTCTTTTTGTCTTTGTTCTTTATCAGTTCTTCAACAGAGCAACCGAGGTCTTTTGCCATAGTTTCTACTATCGGGTAACTTTCCGGATGAACAGCGGAATTATCCAAAGGGTTGTCTCCGTTCTGAATACGCAAGAATCCTGCGCATTGTTCAAATGCTTTGGCTCCCATTCTTGGAACATTCATAAGTTCTTTACGGGAGCGGAATGGTCCGTGTTCAGCTCTGTAGTTTACGATGTTTTGTGCTAATGTAGGGCCAAGGCCTGAAATGTAGGTAAGCAGATGTTTGCTTGCAGTATTAACATTTACTCCAACCTGGTTTACACAACTCTCCACAGTCTGATCCAGACTTTTCTTCAATGCAGTCTGGTCCACATCATGCTGATATTGACCCACACCAATACTTTTCGGGTCGATCTTTACCAGTTCTGCAAGTGGGTCCATCAGTCTTCGTCCGATACTGACAGCACCGCGAACGGTTACGTCATATTCAGGAAATTCTTCTCGTGCAATTTTTGATGCAGAATATATTGATGCTCCGTTTTCACTTACAACGAAAATTTGCAGTTTGCGGTCGAATCTTATGTTTGTTATGAATTCTTCGGTTTCACGACTCGCTGTACCATTGCCGATTGCAATTGCTTCGATATTGTAAGTACTTACTAGTTGGGCAACTTTTGCTGCAGCTTTTCCTTTCTCATTCTTTGGCGGATGAGGGAAAATTGCTTCGTTGTGCAGCAAATTTCCCTGAGAGTCCAGACATACAATTTTGCAGCCTGTTCTGAAACCCGGATCAATCCCAAGCACTCGCTTTTGTCCTAAAGGAGGAGCCAGAAGCAATTGGCGTAAATTCTCGGCAAATACACGGATTGCTTCTCCGTCGGCTTTGTCTTTGCTTATTTTGGCATATTCTGTTTCTATTCCTGGTTTTAGCAATCTTTTCAGAGAATCAGCCAAGGCAATGGCAACTTGCTCGGATGATTCACTATAACCTTTTATGAATCTTCTTTCAAGTCGTTTGCGGCAGTCATCCATATCCGGACTTATACTTACTCTGAGAATACCTTCTGCTTCACCGCGTCGTAATGCCAATATACGATGGGATGAACATCTGTATAATGGTTCGCTGAAATCGAAATAATCTCTGTATTTCTCGCCTTCATCCTCTTTTCCTTTGATAACTTTTGAGGTAATTACGGCTGAGTGCTTGAACGACAGGCGCACGGTGTTGCGTGCATTTTCATTCTCATTAATCCATTCTGCAATTATATCACGTGCCCCTTGTAAAGCATCTTCTGGAGTTTTTACTTCACCTTTGACGAACATCTGTGCCCGTCGCAATGGAGTTGCCTCATTCTGTGCCATAAGGATTTTTGCAAGAGGTTCCAATCCACGTTTACGGGCAACTTCTGCCTTAGTCATTCTTTTGGGTTTATAAGGCAGATAAATATCTTCAATTACAGTAGAATCCCAAGAAGAAAGTATGCGTTGCTTCAGTTCATCACTCATCATTCCCTGTTCTTCAATTGATGATATGATGAAATCCTTTCTTTTCTTTAGTTCCGTCAGTTTGTCCAACTGCTGTTTTATGTTTCCGATTTGGACTTCATCAAGTCCACCGGTCATTTCTTTCCTGTATCGGCTGATGAAAGGGATTGTTGCCCCTTCTTCCAAAAGTGTTATTGTATGTTCTACTTGTTTCTCAGGTATTTGGAGAGCCTGGGAAATAAGCGGGTAAAATTCAGTTGTCATATGTTTGAGTTTTTGAGTTGACAAGTTAACAAGTTGACAAGGCATCAGGAAAAATCTATTTCTCCTTAACTCCTTGTCCCCTCGTTCCCTTGTCCCCTTATAATTACTATTTTCGCTTTCATCAAATCCGCTTCCTCCTCGTTGTGAGAAGAGAATAATATCGTTTGTCCTCTTTCATTTTGCAAATTCTTTATTATTCCGATAATACGCTGCAGAAGTTCCTTGTCGAGTCCTCGGAACGGTTCGTCCATAAGCAGGAGAGGAGCCGGATAGGCAAGAGCACGTGCCAATGAAACTCGTTGCAGCTGACCGTAACTGAGTTCTGATGGATATCGTCCTGCAAGTTCTTCTATCTCCATTGCTTTCAGAAATTTGTCGGCAATTTCCATCGCTTTATTCTTGCAATAAAATGAAGATAGAGGAAGAGTAATGTTATCTTTTGCTGTGAGATGTGTCAGTATTTCCTGTTCCTGGAAAACAGACGATACATATTCCGGCATTCCTTCGATACTTCCTTTAGCCGGCTTGAAGGTTCCATCAATAAGTTTCAGACACGTAGTTTTTCCTGCTCCCGAAGGTGCAGACAACATATATGTATGTCCTTTTACAAGTGAAAAGGAGATATTATCCGGACCAAAATAATATGAAACATTATTTAGCCTGATTTCATTGCGAAGCTGGAAATCCGGAATATTTATAGTAGGATTTGTTGCTTTAATGAATTTTATCTCAGGTTTCCATACTGACAATGATTTCACACCTTTGTCAGTAAGCCAGCTAAGGAATATGGCTATTATAGTCCAAGCTATAAGTTCAGACGTGTTGATGAACAGTTGCGCTTCTTTCATTTTTCCTCCGATACCATTTGTACATTGAGCGATTACTTCGCCCATTATTATAGCGCGCCATCCGAAACCGGCTGCTGATGAGATACCGCTGAACAGATATGGCTGTATCTGCGGATAAATTATGTGCGCAATATAGTTCGTCTGCGACAGATGAAAAACTCTGCCCATTGTTTTATATCCCGGTCTGATATGTTTTATTCCTTGATATAAATTTTCCGTAAGAAGAGGAAACATTGTCAAAAACGAAATGAATAAAGGAATACTTTCGGAATTGAGGAAAATCAGAGCCAAAAGTATAAATGATATTACAGGAACAGAACGCATCGTCACAATCCATGGATTCATTATAATCCTTATCCATTCCTTTTTTGCCATCAAGTATGAAATGATAATGGCCAGAACTAAAGCCGAGACAAGTCCGGCTGCCATTCTCAAACATGTATATGCAATTGAAAGCAGAAAATCTGAATTTCCCGGAATACTTATCAATGTTTTTATCAAATCTGTTATGGGCGGAACAATTTGCTGATTGCCGACAATACAAGCAATTACTTGCCATATCAGCAACATCGATATAATGGAAATGATTGATAGAATTTTCTTTTTCATCTGTTATTCCTCTATAAAGAATTTATTGTCCGGCATTTTACTTCCCAATGCTTTGGGCTCATATTTATATATTAATTCCAGAAATGAATTAACTTCATCCTTTATCTGTGATGCCGGCTTGTAACTGATACAGCATCGTATCACAGAATTACTGTCAAGCGTATTTTTTGCAAAAACTTTCTCTTTTTCCAGAGTTTTAATTGCCTTTTCCGGAAACTTGGCTGTTGAATTGCAGCTTATTGTCAACAGAGAATCTATGATTTCTCTTTTGTTACTTAATTCCTTATGACATACAATTGCAGTCTGAGGGAAACCATACGAAGACTTATCTTTCCTACAGTTCAAATCTGCTACTATTTCCAGACTTTTGTCCTTATTCATCGCAATTGAGATGAAAGGCTCGCTAAGAACAGCAGAATTTACTCTTCCCGACAACAATGCTTGAGTAAGTTCGCCGGCTGATGAAAATGTAAATCTGAAATCTTCGTCCTTGAAATTTGTCAATGATTGTTTTGCGAGAATTTCAGGAGTTGTGCCACGGCCGAAAACATATACAGGAGCTTTCAGACTGTCACGGCTTACTGCATATAAAGTTCCCCAAATTGGGCAACCTGACAAATGATATGGCAGATTTTTATTATACAAATTCGCCGCATTTATCATAGGCAACACAGCTATATCCACTTCCTGTTTTATCAGCAGTGACTGCATTATTTCCGGAGAATCAATCCATCTGATATGGAAAGTGTCTCCATCTATTACAGGTGGATTATCTGCCCATTCGGCAAAAGCTAATGCAGACGGGCCGCGGAGCACAGCTACACTTATTTCTGAATTGTCGTTTTCTTTTGTAATGTGTTTGCAGGATGTTATCAGGAATATTAATATCGGGAGAAAATATTTCATATACTATATTCGGATGTTATTCTAGCTTTATTTATTAGACAAAAAAACACGTGGAATGTGATTATAAAAACAAACCACGTGTCTATAAACAATTAAAGGCTGTCTCACGACAACCCCTAACCAATTTTGTTAACCTTAAATCTAATACTATTATGAAAAAACCACGATGCAAATATATGAACTCGTGTAATACTGTGCAAGAGTTTTGAAGAAAAAAGTGTGTATTTAACAATGTTTTATATGATAATGGGTCTGTTTAATATATTATTACAATATAGAGGTGTTTTACTACTAGAATGAAGGTGTAAATACGTCCGGATGTAATGGATTTTCCTTCCGTAAGTAATTTGATTTTCTTCCGTAAGTAGCACCGGTTACATTCGGATGAAATTTGCAGATGTCACGAAATTTTGCGAATATTGCATACCTGATAGTTGAGATTGTGCAACTTCATTAATATGATTTTATCAAATGGAACTTATAATGTATTCAGCTGATTTGAGCAGCGAACTTCCATTGCCTTTTGCTGACCAGGGAGTAAAGGCTGGTTTCCCTTCTCCGGCTCAGGATTATCTGACTGACAGCATTGACTTGAACCGTGAACTTATCCGCCATCCGGCAACTACTTTTTATGCCCGTGCTTCAGGTGATTCAATGAAAGGCTGTGGAATTGATGATGGCGATCTGCTTGTCATAGACAAGGCTTTGGAACCTCAGGATGGAGATATTGTCGTTGCTTTTATTGATGGAGAGTTTACATTGAAAAAAGTAAGATTTGATGATGCAGACAAATGTATATGGCTTATTCCTGCAAATGAAGAATATTCTCCAATTAGGATAACAGAAGAAAATGATTTTTTGATTTGGGGGGTTCTTACCTATAATATTAAAAGACAATCAAGGAAAAGATGATAGCCCTTGTAGATTGCAATAACTTCTACTGTTCATGCGAACGAGTGTTCAATCCGCTGCTTCGTGACAAGCCTGTCGTTGTCCTTTCGAACAATGACGGATGTGTCGTGGCCAGAAGTAATGAAGTAAAGGCGATGGGTATCAAAATGGGTACACCTCTGTATCAGGTTAGAGATGTTCTTGAGAAGAATAATGTGGCAGTGTTCAGCTCAAATTATAATCTTTATGGTGATATGAGCCGCAGGGTTATGATGCTGCTGTCGGAATTTACGCCGGATTTTGTTCAGTATTCAATTGATGAGGCTTTTCTTGACCTGACAGGTTTTGGAGAAGGAGAAGAGTTACTTTCTTATGGCAGGAAGATAGTTGCTACTGTTAGTAAAGGAACAGGAATTCCTGTAACGATGGGCATTGCTCCGACAAAGACTTTAGCTAAAGTGGCTAGTAGATACGGAAAGAAATATAAAGGTTACAAAGGTGTCTGTATGATTGACTCGGAAGAAAAGCGTATCAAAGCTTTGCAAGGGTTGGATATCGGTGATGTTTGGGGAATAGGACGTCGCAGTTTGGACAAGATGCGTTATTACGGAGTTAACACTGCATGGGATTTTACTCAGAAAAGTGAGAGTTGGGTGAGAAGGCTATTCACTGTATCCGGGGTTCGCACATGGAGAGAACTTCAAGGTGAATGTTGTATTAGTGAAGATGATGTTCCTCAGAAGAAAAGTATATGTACCAGCCGTAGCTTTCCTGATTCCGGTATTTCAGAACTATCTTCATTGGAGGAAGCTATAGCAAATTTTGCTGCAGAATGTGTACGCAAACTTCGTGGACAGAGGAGTTGTTGCACTGAGATAACTGTATTTGCATATACTAGCCGTTTCCGTCAGGATGTCCCGCATCATTGCATTAATCGTACAATACATTTAAATGTACCTACAAATAATTTACAGGAATTGGTAAGTACGGCTGTAAAAGCATTTCGTATGGACTTTCGTAAAGAAAGTGGATGCCTTTATAAGAAAGCCGGTGTTATAGTTTGGAATATAATATCAGATAATGCGATTCAAACCAGTCTGTTTGATAATATAGATAGAGAGAAACAAGCCCGTTTGGCTGATGCCATAGATGCTATCAACAGGAAAAACGGGCATAACACTGTGAGGGTTGCTGTTCAAGGAACATCCGATAAATCATGGCATTTGAAAAGTGAACATAGGAGTAAACAATATACGACTAATATTGATGAGGTCATTATTGTAAAGTGATATAGGGATAATGTGTTGATTATTTAGGTTTCGTTCAGTTAATGAGTTGACAAGAACTCTTATAGATAATTAAGTGCTAAGTAATAGGTGTTTTATCTTGTCAACTTGTCTCTGAAACCTTGTCAACTTTTAAGTTTTGCAATTTGTAAAACTTAAATTAATTATACAGAGAGAAAGAAATATAATCTAAATTTGCAGCCTGATAAATATAAAGTTTCGATTATGCTGGAATATTTCATAGTTTGCCCTCTTGTTTTCCTTGCTGGATTCATTGATGCGATAGCCGGAGGTGGAGGATTGATTTCATTACCTGCTTATCTGATAGCCGGATTGCCGCCACATATGGCAATTGGAACCAATAAATTCAGTGCTTGTATGGGGACGATAGTTGCCACTTGGCATTATGCCCGCCGCGGATTTATAAATATACGCAGAGTGTGGCCGGCTGTATTGACAGCATTACTTGGTTCGTGGGCTGGAGCGAGGCTCGCGCTTATGGTGCCATCTGATATATTCCAGATTGTGATGCTTGTGATTTTACCTCTGACTGCTGTTTTCATAACCAGATGCAAGGCTTTGCAGTCTGACAAGCCGGCGCTTCCGGAAGGGAAAACGATGATTATCATTATGTTGTTGTCGTTGTTGATTGGTGTGTATGATGGATTTTATGGTCCAGGCACAGGAACTTTCCTTATGATACTTCTGATATATTTGGCGCGTATTGGTCTGAATGAGGCTGCCGGAACAACAAAGATTATAAATCTTTCTACCAATGTGGCTGCATTGGCTGTGTTTCTGGTTCATGGAGAAGTGTTGTTTCCGCTTGCAGTTGTAGCTGCTGTTTTCGGAATAGCAGGTAATTATATTGGAGCGAATTTCTTCACAAATAAAGGGAAAAATATTGCCAGACCAGTTATAATGCTGGTTTTGGTAATTATGTTCGTGAAAATTATATTGGACTTGACTTCTTAAATAAAAAACAATGCTACGCCGATAACGCTGATAAATGCGCCGACAATCTGACGGACAGTTATTTTCTCTTTGAAGAAATACATTGACGGAGCAATGATTATTATTGGAGTGAGTGCCATCAGCGTTGAAGCAATTCCTGCCGATGTATATTGCACAGCCATAAGGGAAAGAGAAACTCCAGCAAAGGGACCGAAGAAAGTTCCTGCGGCAGATGCTGTCATTGCCCTTCTGTCTGCAAACGATGCGAATAACAGATTCCATTCCTTCCGTATGAGCATTAGTGTAACAAATCCTGCGATACCGGCAAATGCTCTTATTTGAGTTGCTGCGAAAGGTAACATGAATTCCTCAAGTTCATTTGCTGGAGGATTATATTCCATAAAACTGTTCATGCCAATTTTGCTTAACACCAAACCAAAACCTTGTCCTATTCCGGCACCTATACCGAAAAGAATACCTTTTAATGGAAGATTAATGCTCAGTTTCTTTTTTTCGCCTTCAGCATCCTGATGTTTTCCTGTGATTGAAAGCCCTATTCCGAAAAGGCATATCAACATCCCGGCAATGGCATTCAGTCCCATTTTCTCACTAAGGAAAAGGAATCCTGTGATGGCTGCGGTAGGCGGGGCAAGAGTCATAAATAGCTGTCCGAATCTTGAGCCAATTAGAAGATATGAATTGAAAAGGCAATAGTCGCCGAAAACATATCCTACGGCACCGGATAATAACAGCCAAATCCATGCGTCAATTCCTGCATCCCATGGAGCGATACTTCCTGTTGTTATTTTCAATGTTATACCAAGCATTACTATTGCCATAAGTAAGCGTACAATGTTAAGAGTAAGTGCTCCTACACGTTTTCCTGCATATTCGAAACATATAGCAGTGATTGTCCATGATGTTGCTACGATTAGTGATATTATTTCTCCGGTGTACATATTCAGTAATGAGTTTTTAAGTTTTATGAGTTTTTAAGGAGTCAAGAAGTCAAGTATTTAAGAAGTTGAGGAGAAATAGTATTTTTACCTGAAGCCTTGTCAACTTGTTAACTCGTTAACTAATAAAAACTGGCAATATTAGTCAACATCTGCCAATCTTGCAAGAGATATCAATAAATCATTTTGTTGATATAGGTCATAACGTGGAAAAATATTATCTTCGCATGAGATAGGATTTTTTATTTAGGTCTCGTTTAAAGTTTATAAGGCTTCAGAGATAAGTATATAATGATACAAAAACAGCAAAATTTCAATTACAAAATCTAAATTAAAAGCAAAAGTATAATGAATAAAAGGTATTTGATTCCCATATTAGGAATGTTCGGTTTGGTCTCATCATTGTCGGCACAATCCAGAACAGAGTTTTTATTGGAAAAGAACTGGAAATTCACTCGTGAAGACAAACAAGAGTTTATATTTCCTGCTTATGATGATAAGCAATGGCAAACGGTGACAGTTCCTCATGATTGGGCTATCTACGGACCATTCAGCTCACAGAATGACAAGCAGAATGTTGCTATTTCACAGGATGGACAGACTGAAGCTATGGAACATGCCGGACGAACAGGCGGTTTGCCATTTGTGGGTACAGGATGGTATCGCACTAAATTTGAAATACCAAATTATAACAAAGGCAAACGTGTGTCATTGCTTTTTGACGGCGCGATGAGCCATGCCAATGTTTACGTAAACGGGCATAAGGTTGGATATTGGCCTTATGGATACAATTCTTTCCATTTTGATATTACACAATATCTGAATCCCGAAGGTGAAAATACTTTGGCTGTTCGTTTGGAGAATTTGCCGGAATCTTCACGTTGGTATCCCGGTGCTGGACTGTACAGGAATGTTCATGTGATAGTTACTGAAGATGCTTATATTCCTGTTTGGGGAACATATATTACAACTCCGGCTGTCAATGAGAAGTTTGCCAGAGTTAATGTCCGCACATCTGTGAAATTGCCAGGCGGTGCTATTCCGTCTGATTATATGGTTCGCACATCTATTGTTTCTCCTAAAGGAAAGATTGTCAGCGAATCTGATATGCCTCTGGATGCAGTATATCAGGAAGAAGGATATGTGGAACAGGGATTTGTTGTTGAGAAACCGGATTTATGGTCTGTTGAGTCTCCTTCCCTTTATAAGGCAGTATCAAAGATTTATAAGAATAAAACGGAACTTAAAGACGAATATACTTCGGTGTTCGGTATCCGTTCAATTGAAATCATTCCGGATAAGGGATTTTTCCTGAACGGTAAAAAGACCATGTTTAAAGGAGTGTGCAATCATCATGACCTTGGACCACTTGGCGCTGCAGTCAATGACGCAGCAATCCGCCGTCAGATAAGGATACTGAAAGATATGGGATGTAATGCGATACGTACTTCTCATAATATGCCGGCACCGGAACTTGTCCGTGCCTGCGACGAAATGGGGATGATGCTGATGGTTGAGAGCTTTGACGAATGGAACAAGGCTAAATGTGCCAACGGTTATCATAAGCTGTTCGATGAATGGGCAGAAAAAGATTTGGTGAACTTGTTGCACAATTACAGAAACAACCCGAGTGTCGTGATGTGGTGTATTGGTAATGAAGTGCCTACGCAGTGGGACGAAGGAGGTTGCAAAGTTGCCAAATTCCTTCAGGATATTTGCCACAGAGAAGATCCGACACGTCCGGTAACTCAGGGAATGGATGCTCCGGATGCAGTGGTTAACAATAATTTTGCGGCAGTTATGGATGTTGCCGGATTCAATTATCGCCCACATCTTTATCAGGTAAATTACAGGAAATTGCCTCAAAGAATTATTTTAGGAAGTGAAACGGCATCGACAGTCAGTTCGCGTGGAGTCTATAAATTCCCGGTTGAGAGAAAGGCTATGGCTGTTTATGACGATCATCAAAGTTCTTCTTATGATGTAGAACATTGCAGCTGGTCAAATCTTCCTGAAGATGATTTTATCCAGCACGAGGATTTGCCATATTGTATAGGTGAATTTGTGTGGACAGGATTTGATTATCTTGGCGAGCCGACTCCATATTATACTAATTGGCCAAGCCATAGCTCTTTATTCGGTATAATTGATTTGGCGGGAATTCCAAAAGACAGATATTATCTGTATCGCTCGCATTGGAATCTAGAAGAAGAAACCTTGCATATTCTGCCTCATTGGACTTGGAAAGGAAAAGAAGGAGATACAGTTCCTGTGTTTGTATATACAAATTATCCTGAAGCTGAACTTTTCATTAATGGAAAGAGTCAGGGACGCAGAAAGAAAGATTTGACAGTTTCTTTGGATTCATCAGGAACGAAAGAGGCTTTGGCGGGTTTGGAAAGACAGAAGCGTTATCGCCTTATGTGGATGGATACAAAATATGAACCGGGAACAGTCAAGGTCATTGCTTATGACAAAGATGGAAAGGCTGTGGCTGAAAAAGAAATTCATACTGCCGGAAAACCTCATCATATTGAATTGTCGGCAGACAGGACATCGCTTGTCGCTGATGGAAAAGATTTGGCTTTTATAAATGTCAAAGTAGTGGATAAGGATGGAAATTTATGTCCTGATGCAACAAACGAGATAATGTTTAAAGTGAATGGAGCTGGAAGCTATAAGGCGGCAGCAAACGGCAACAGTGTGTCTTTGGAATCATTTCAGGCTTCGCAAATGAAAGTGTTCAGTGGTCAGCTGACGGCTATTGTCCAAACTGATGAAAAAGCAGGAGATATAGTTTTTGAGGCGACTTCCAAAGGTTTGAAGAAAGCAGTCCTGAAATTGAAATCGACAGATAAATAGAAAAATAGAGTTGGCTTGGGAAATAAATATTAACCTTGTCAACTCTTTTCCTATATTACAAGGGAATTAGACAATAAAAACAAACGTATAAAATGAATTCAACAGAATTGAAAGGCCATGTGGCCATGTTTAGTGCAAATGTAATGTGGGGATTGATGTCTCCTTTGGCAAAATTTGTGATAATTGGTGGTGCAGTTTCTTCTTTGGTTGTTACGGATATGAGAATATTCGGTGCAATGGTATTGTTTTGGGTAGCTTCGTTTTTCCGTAAATCGGAATATGTTCCGCCAAAGGATATGTTTCGTTTATTTCTGGCTTCATTACTGGCTATTGTGCTTAATCAGGGAAGTTTTATTTCTGGAGTGGGAATGACATCTCCGGTTGATGCTTCGATTATAACAACAAGTATGCCTCTGCTGGTAATGATTCTTTCTGCCTTTTTCCTTAAAGAACCTATAACAGGAAAGAAAGTACTGGGAATTGCAGCCGGAGCTTCTGGAGCGTTGTTGTTGATTTTGGGAAGTCATCAGTCATCAGAGACACGTATTGTCGGGGATAATTATATACTTGGAGACTTGCTAGTCCTCTTTGCTCAGTTCAGCTATGCATGTTATATAGTTTTCTTTAAACATTTTGTTGAGAAATATTCATTGTTTACGATAATGAAGTGGATGTTCACATATGCATTTATATGTATTCTTCCATTTTCATATATGGATTTGATGCAGGCTTCGTGGGACGCATTGACTATCAATGAAGTTCTGTCATTATTGTTTATAGTTGTATGTAGTACTTTCATCAGTTACGTATGTGTTGTTATCGGTCAGAAAAATCTTCGTCCGACGGTTGCCGGAATGTATAATTACGTGCAACCGGTTGTTGCCTCAGTCATAGCTATTTGTTGGGGAATGGATTCATTCAATCTTATGAAAGTTCTTTCTGTTATATTGATATTTGTCGGAGTATATCTAGTTACAAAGAGTCGTAGCCGTGCAGATATGGAGAAGATGATGAAACAGAAGTCTGAAGTGCAATAATTCCGGAGTTTGTTATGCAGGAGGAATATATAGGTTTTGGCGGAAAAGACCGTGATACATTTGTCCGTTATGCGGAAACATATTTCAGTGAACTTTATGGATTGGTTGACAGTGCTGATATGTCTTTACGTCACCGATATGAGGAAATGTATCGTTTGTTCAATGTCGTTCTTAATGAGCAGACGGCCGGAAGTCCTATCAGTTTTTCCGGTCCGTTTCCGAAAATGGACTATCTGTGCAAGAAGATGGCTTATGATGATGAGGCATATTTCAGGCTTAATTCATTCAGAGCTTTCTGTATG
Organism: Parabacteroides sp. KHUB-01; assembly: GCF_056640935.1. Taxonomy (NCBI): domain Bacteria; kingdom Pseudomonadati; phylum Bacteroidota; class Bacteroidia; order Bacteroidales; family Tannerellaceae; genus Parabacteroides; species Parabacteroides sp. KHUB-01. The sequence continues at coordinate 3,640,687 of NZ_CM153256.1, forward strand.
CATTTGTCTGTCAAGAAGGACGATGAACTGGAGAGTTTTTTTCTGTCAGACGTCAGAACATTGTCTGAATTCATACGTGATTTGTATGACGTTTCAATACCGGATAATTTATCTGCTGTTTTCCCTCGCAAATTCAAATACCGCCAGCGAAACCGCAACAGTCTTTCGTATATCCGCATAATTGTGGATAATTGGGATGACGAGTATATATATGGAAGAACATCCGGCGAGGATTCTGACAAAGTGAAGATAAAATATCAGACCAGTGTGAACGGTGCTGACTTTACATATATAAAAGAGATTCTTACAGAAAACACGCAGCTGAATGTGATAGGCTGTATTGAAGAAGATGACTATTTTATTCCTGAGCAGATAATCTATGAGCCGGATTATCTGGTAGATATTTCATCCATAGCAGCTTGTTTCGAATCATATGGAACTACACATTTAGTTCATCTCATAAACAGAATAAAGCCGCAGGAAATAAAGAAGGCAATATTGCTCGGTAATTTTTCCGGACAGTTGCTTGATGAAGCTATATATAAGGATTCTTCGTCATTGAATAATAAGGAAAGATATTCGGAAAGTGCCATGGCTTTTTTCCGTAACAATGCATTGGCTCTTGCTACTTGTGATGATATGGATCGGGCTTTCCATCAGGATGCACTGATGCAGCAGAATAATCTGATTCATATGGTTTCCGAAATATTTCCTGGCATAGAGAATTACGACCCGGAAAAGATAATTCTCGAACCTTCATTCTTTTGTGAGAAACTGGGAATACAAGGCCGTATGGACTTGTTGCAGGAAGATATGAAAGTCCTGATGGAACAGAAATCAGGCAAGAAGGATTTTCATACAGACGGTCATGTGGAGAAGCATTATGTTCAGATGCTTCTTTATCTTGCCTTGCTACATTATAATTTTGGAAAGAACAATACGAGTGTTTCATGTTATCTTCTATATTCGAGATATCATAATGGTCTGATAAAGGAAGGAAATGCTCCTATGCTTCTAGCCGAAGCTCTCCGTATCCGCAATATGATAGTTTGGAGCGAGTATAACTACTCCAATGGAAATCTCCGTGAACTGATTGATAATTTGACTCCGGAAGATTTTCATCTGATTAATTCCGAGAAAAACCGTGTGTTGTGGGATAGATATTCAAAACCTCAGCTGAAGAATTTGCTTTCACCGCTGCAATGTGCCGATGATTTGGAAAAAGACTATTTCTATCGATTCTTCCGTTTTATTCAGCGTGAGCATATTTTGTCTAAAATAGGAACTCCATCGAAAGAGGCGAGTGGCTTCTCTTCAATATGGAATACAAATCTGGCAGAGAAAAAGCAAGTCGGAAATATCTTTGACAAATTGCATATAGTATCTTATGGAAATCCCGATGGCGGAAGCGACAGTGGCATATCTCAGATAACATTATCAGTGCCTCGTGGCGAGGAAGATGTGTTGCCTAATTTCCGTGTAGGAGATATTGTGATTTTATATCCATATTTGGAAGAAGAAGAGCCGGATGCACGCAAAACAATGGTGTTCAGATGCAATATCAAGGAACTGCGCACTGAAGAAATAGTTCTTTCTTTGCGCTCTCCACAAAAGAACAAATCAGTGTTTGTCAAACCGGGACATTTTTGGGCAGTTGAGCATGATTTCATGGATTCGTCATATAGTGCGCTTTACCGCTCAATGTATTCTTTCCTTACGGCAAAAGCTGACAGAAAAGATATGATATTGAACCGTCGTCAACCGCAGATTGACAAAACACTGAGTTTGAATGGTGATTATAGCCAGGGTGGCAAATGCCCGGATTTCAATGAACTGGTGCTGAAAGCAAAGCAGGCAAAAGACTTTTTCTTGCTTATTGGTCCTCCGGGAACGGGAAAGACTTCATTCGGTTTGGTAAATATACTGAAGGAGACACTGAGCAATCCTCAGTCATCAGTGCTTCTAGTGTCATTTACCAATCGTGCAGTTGATGAGATTTGCAGCAAACTTAAACGGGAAGAGATAGATTTTATCAGATTTGGTTCAAACCTCTCGTGCGATGATGCTTATTATCCATATCTTCTAGGAAATAAAGTTTCGTCATGTTCTAACATAACAGAAATAAGAAACACAATTTCTAAGACACGTGTTTTTGTTGGAACAACAACAGCTGTAACCTCAAATCTGAATTTCTTTTCTTTAAAGAAATTTGACCTGGCAATTATAGACGAAGCTTCTCAGATTTTGGAACCGCACTTGATGGGATTGCTTTGTGCAAAACATGGAAACTCTAATGCTATAGATAAATTTGTATTTATCGGCGACCATAAACAGTTGCCGGCAGTTGTTTCACAATCTGAGTCTGAATCAGCAGTGAGCGAGGAAAGTTTGAAAAACATCGGATTGGTGAACTGCCGATATTCTCTTTTTGAAAGATTACTTTTTTTGCATAAAGGAAACGACAGTCTGTTTTTCACTCTGACCAAGCAAGGACGAATGCATCCGGGAGTTTCGGCTTTCCCCAATAAATCGTTCTATGCCGACTCATTGGTTCCGGTTCCTTTGAGCCATCAGATTCCGGAGAATCTGCCTTTTGCCGGATTGCCAGTTTCAGGATTGGAAAGGTTGTTGGCATCCAGACGTTTTCTGTTCATTTCTTCGCCTCGAATAGATAATCCTTATGCTGTAAAAGTTAATATTAAGGAAGCAGAGATTATATCTTTGATTGTAAAATCTGTTTGGGATTTATATCTGAAAAGCGGGAAGAGTTTTTCTGCGGCATCTACTTTAGGAATCATAGTTCCGTATCGTAATCAGATATCTGCAATACGTAAGGAAATCAGCAAATACAATATTCCGGAATTGTCTGATATTACAATCGACACTGTTGAGAGATATCAAGGTAGCGAACGTGATGTCATAATCTATGGTTTTACTGTTCAGAAAATATATCAGTTGGATTTCCTTGCGGGAAATGTGTTTGTTGAGGACGGAGTTCTGATTGACCGTAAATTGAATGTCGCATTGACTCGTGCAAGAGAGCAAATGATTATAGTTGGAGAGAAAAAATTATTATCCCATAATTCTGTTTTTGCTGAACTGATTGAATATTCGGAAAAGTTAGGATGTTTTTTTGTTTGGAATGATATGCCTGAATAAACTTTTCAGAATCACTTGAATTTCTTTCCGAGAGTAATTCTTTTTTCTTCCGAGAGTAATTTGAATTTGTTTCGAAAGAAAATTTAGTTGGATTCGAAACAAATTCCAGTTACTTTCAGATATAGTTTTATCCATATTTCCATATTTTTGTATTTATATAAGATTGTATTGATACTTATAAGATATTTTCTGTTTGTGGAAATATATGTTTACCGAGAATCGTAGTTAAGTTAAATACTTATATCATAATAGAGTAATATGAAAAAACGTTGTGTGCATTTACTTGTCCTGATTTTATTTGTCAAATTAGGAAATATTTTTGCTGTTGAGCCGGTGGATTATGTAAAACCTCAAATTGATACACATAAGTCCAGATGGTTCTTTTTCTCATCAGCTTCGCGTCCGTTCGGATTAGTGAGTCTGAGTCCAGACAATGCCGTAAAAGGTTCGTGGAATTCCGGCTATTTGTATGACTCAACTTATGTGAGATGTTTCAGCCACGTTCATTGCTGGCAGCTTTCCGGAATACCGGTGATGCCAACTGTTGGAATGATAAACGGACATAAAGGAATGGATTTCTATAAGTCTGAATATTCGCATGAAGGTGAAATTGTAAAACCAGGATATCATAAGATAAAACTGGACAAATATAATGTCAAGGTAGAGTTGACATCGACAAACAGAGTCGGATTTCACAGATATGATTATTCTTCGGCTGATACAGCCAATGTCCTTTTCGATGTAGGAGCATTTCTGGCTCACGATAAAACAACGAAAGCCAAAATCTATAAAACTTCTGCCGACGAAATACGTGGATATTCTCTGATGGCACCTACTCATCGAAGAAAAAAGCCTATTCAGGTTTATTTTGTTGCCAAATTCAATAATCCAATTTCTTCTTTTGGTGGATGGGAAAAAGATGCTTCCGAAAATAAGATTCTTTCTGATAAGCAGATTTATGAAGGAGAAGATGTTGGAGGCTATGTACGTTTCTATAATCTGGACGGTAAACCATTGCTAATGAAAGTAGCCATTTCATATGTTAGTGAGGAGCAGGCTCTGTTGAATATGCAGGAGGAACTTCCTCATTGGGATTTCGATAAAGTTGTTGACGATTCTTTTGCTGAATGGAACAGTGAGTTAGGCAAAATAAAGGTTGAAGGCGGAACTTATGAGCAAAGAGTGAAATTTTATACTGACTTATGGCATTCTCTTTTGGGAAGACATACTTTCTCTGATGTAAACGGAAAATATATTGATAATACCGGAAGTGAACCTGTTGTCCGCTCTGTTCCTTTGGATAAAGACGGAAAACCTGTCAGAAGCACTTATAATTCGGATGCTTTTTGGGGTGCGGAATTTAATCTAAATATATTGTGGTCAATTGCTTATCCGAAAAGGATGAGTGAGTTTGTTTCCACTTTAGTGGACTATTATGATAATGGTGGACTGATTGCACGAGGACCTAGCGGCGGTAATTATACTTATGTTATGGTCGGCGACCAGGCAACTCCGCTGATTGCTGCTGCATATAATAAAGGAATACGCGATTTTGACATCGAAAGTGCTTATAAAGGTTGTCTTAAGAATTCAGAACCTGGAGGAATACGTGACCATGCCGGATATGAAGTTGAGCCGAACAAATACATGACTTATTATGTTGAGGATGGATTTGTTCCGGATGATATCAAAGGAAAAGGCGGACATGTTGAGGGCTGCGCTATGACTTTGTATTTTGCATATCAGGACTGGTGTATGGCTCAGTTTGCTAAGTCACTGGGAAAGGATGATGTGTATGACAAATATTTCAAGCGTTCGTTCAGTTATAGGAATGTGTTTGATAAAAATGTTGGTTGGATGCGCCCCAGAATGTCTGACGGAAGCTGGATGAAAGATTTTGCTCCGATTGGAAAAGGTTTCAATATGAAAGGTTTTGTGGAAAGTAATTCTGCTATTTTTACATATTATGTTCCTCAAAATATGCCGGACTTGATTGATATGCTTGGAGGAAATGAGGCCTTTGTGAAACGTTTGTCCGAGCAGTTCGAGAAAGCTTCGCATTCAAATTTCATAACACCTCATGGTTCGCATGCCGAGAATTGGGTAGATTATGAAAATCAGCCGTCGTTGCATATGGCTCATTTGTTCAGTCATGCCGGTGCCCCATGGCTGACTCAATACTGGGTGAGACGAATAAAGAAAGATGTGTTTGGCGACATCACTCCTTATGGCGGATATAATGGTGATGAAGACCAGGGACAGATGGGCGCACTTGGTGTGCTGATGGCTATTGGTCTATTCGATATTCAGGGTGGAGCATCTGTTGATCCATGCTATGAAATTACTTCTCCGATTTTCGACAGAGTGGAAATTTCACTGGATAAAAGATATTATGATGGAGACAAGATTGTTATTGATGTAAAAAACAATAGCGAGGAAAATGTATATATACAGAATGTACTTTGGAATGGCAAACCTCATAATTCTTTCCGTATTCCACATAAAGAGTTGATGAAAGGAGGAACTCTTACTATTGAACTAGGAAATAAGCCGAATAAGAAATGGGGCATAGACTGATTTCCTGGATTGCAATAAATTCATCTGAATTATAGGTCCGGACCCGCGGTGAAATATATCTATATATATTTGTTCATACATCTATATATATTCCGAATTACTTCTATATATATTTTCAAAGGCTTGTTTATAGTCTCATTCTATATACAGAAAGTTTACGGAGAGATGTTTCACAATTTTGCTATTTCTTTAATAAGCAGGGAAATATGGTGAATTGATGACAATGTTTAACAAATGTTTTAATCAGCCGTGATTCACTGTTTTTGGGGAAAGTATTTATGCGGAATAATGATGAGAAATCAAAGTGAAAAATTAATGTCCCTTGTTTTGAAAAAAACTGCCTACGTTTCCGAAAAAACGTAGGCAGCTTTTTCCTGAAACTTCCCATGTTTCTTGATAGCTGTTCACAATATAGGGCACTAATTTCTAAACCTTATCTTTTCCTAAACTTTTGTATTCTTCAAATCTCTCTAAAATCTCTTTTACATAGTTGAATGTTTCCGAGCCACGCAGATAACCATGTTTACATACAGGGTCGTTATAATATTCTGGTTCACTTTTAAGACGTACAAAGTCAGCAACATTATGTTCCCAAATATTAGGATTTTTTCCATATTTCTCAGCAAGACGTCTGGCGTCATAAATATGTCCAATTCCTGCATTATATGAAGCAATGGTGAATTTTATTTTTTCCTCTTCGTCTTCTATTTCAGGGAAACCGTCGTAGAAACGCATCAGACATTCAACTCCTGTACTGATTGCTGTTTCAGGCTCTCTAAGTTCGTGTGGAGTTACACCTAAAGCTTTTGCTGTATTTGGCATTATTCCCATAAGACCTTCGGCGCCAGCCCATGACACAAGATTAGGATTGAAATGCGATTCCTGGTATGAAATAGAAGCAATAAGTTTCCAATCCCAACCAATTTTTCCGGAATATTTGCGGAAGAATTTATCGTAAGGAGAAATGTGTCCCTTAGGAATTTTTGTCGGAGCAGACAAATCTTGTTTACCCAATTCGTAATATCTCTTGATGATACGGCTGAATGAACGTTTTCTGTTATTATCAGAAGCCCAGGAATTAATCGAATTAGCCAAATCTGAATTTTCCTTTCTTACAATCCATGATGAACGTTGCACAAAACTAATTTTAAGGTTGGTGTTGATATTCCAATGGTAAGTTTTGTTTAGTCGTGCCACATTTTCATCTGCAACTGTGTATTCAATTTCACCTCTTGAAACCATAGAAATCAAATCCTCCAATGAAATTGAATCATTATTGACAATCTTTATGTCAATATCTCCTCCAAGTTCACTGTTCAAATTCTTCATTCGTGTCAGAAATCTCGAATTGTCTTTTACATAAACTGTTTTGCCGATAAGTTCTGTTACGTTTTTCAGAATTTTCTTGTTCTTGTCCGTGCGCTGTATCAGGACTTGAGAACTTTGTTCCTCTTTTCCACAGTATGTGTATTTATCTTTTAGATTATTACTTACGAAAACCGGATATGCAATTACATCAACAATTCCACTGTCAAGCATTTCATACATTCGTTCACTGCTTGGAGCAACTTTTATTTCAAGACTCAGATTGTTGGATTCAGCATAATCCTTAATCATTTCATACTCATAACCCATCGGTTGCATTCTGTATTGGAAATAACTTGTAGAACTATATAATGTGGTGACAATCAGTTTGCCGTCTTCCTTTATCTGTTCAAAATTTCTGAAACATATTTCCTCATTGTCGTCAGAATTATTGTTTTGTCTGCCGCCAATGCACGAAACAAGAATAATGGTAATTAGTAGGAAAAAATAGAATGGTTTCATAATGGGAGATTTTGTGGATAAGAAAGGGTAGAGTAGTGTAGTTATGTTGTTAAGTAGTTAAGAATGGCATTCCTTCTTAACTACTTAACACTATAGTTCTTAATCCCTCAATTCCAATAGTACCACATTTTCTACATGGTGAGTGTGAGGGAACATATCAACAGGACGAACCTTTTTGACTTTATATTTGACATCCAACAGGCTCAAATCACGTGCTTGAGTCGCAGGATTACAGCTGACATATACAATACGCTTAGGCTGTGCAAATAATATGACATTTATTACATCGTCGTGCATTCCGGCACGAGGTGGGTCTGTTATTATTACATCTGGCCTGCCGTGTTTGTTGATGAAGTCCTGTGTAAGTATATCCTTCATGTCGCCGGCATAGAACAATGTGTTGTCAATATTATTTAATGCAGAATTTACCTTTGCGTCTTCAATAGCTTCCGGAACATACTCGATACCGATTACTTTCTTCGCCTTGCGTGAAACAAAGTTTGCAATTGTTCCAGTTCCAGTATAAAGGTCATAGACCAATTCTTCACCAGTTAGTCCGGCAAATTCTCTAGCCACTTTATACAGATTATATGCTTGTTCGCTATTAGTCTGATAGAATGATTTAGGACCGACCTTGAATTGCAATCCTTCCATTTCCTCTATAATATGATCCTTGCCACGGAACACCAGGACTTCCTGATCTGTGATTGTGTCGTTACATTTGCTGTTGATAACATAAAGCAGGGAAGTAATCTCAGGGAACTGCTCAGCTACGTGATTGAGCAATGCCTCGCGACGTTCCACATCTTCGTGATAGAAAACAACAACTACCATCAAATCTCCTGTTGATGCAGTTCGTATCATAAGCGTACGAACGAATCCTTCCTGATTGCGCAGGTCATAGAAAGGATAACCATCGTGTTCGAGACAATATTTCTTTATACAAAGACGGATTTTGTTGGAGATATCATTCTGCAACCAACATTTATTTATGTCAAGAACTTTGTCAAACATTCCCGGAATATGGAATCCTAAAGCATTCATACAGTCGAATGTTTCACCGGATTGAACTTGTTCCTCGGTTAGCCATTTTTTATTTGAAAATGTAAATTCTAGTTTGTTACGATAGAACGTAGTATTTTCCGAACCAAGTATAGGAAGTATTTCTTCCATTTCAATTTTTCCTATTCTTGTCAGATTGTCTATAACCTGCTTATGCTTGTATTTAAGCTGTTCTTCGTATGGAAGATGCTGCCATTTGCAGCCACCGCAAACACCAAAATGTTCACAGAAAGGTTGTGCTCTTTTTTCAGAATATTCATGGAAGAACACTGCTTTTCCTTCTGCATAACTGTTTTTCTTTCGTGTCAGTTGGATGTCAACAACATCACCTGGGGCAACGAATGGAACGAAAACAACCATGTCATTGACACGTGCAATCGCTTTTCCTTCAGCCGCTACATCTGTAATTGTCACCTTCTCAAGCAAAGGCAACTGTTTCTTCTTTCTTGCCAATGTATTATATATTTTAAACCGTTTGCAAAGATAAGGTATAATAAATCAAAAACCTTGCTTTTTAAAGTGAAAACATTAAAACATTTGATTTTATGATGTTGTTATTTTTATATAATAGTTGACGAGTAAACGGGTAGTACATGTCATATTGTCTTCTTGTGAACTTGTTCCCTCGTCTCTTAAAATATTAATCTTAAAATATGAAGGCCATGGGAAAGAAGAATTTTATTTTGGATACAAATGTGATACTTCACGATTACAAATGCATCGAGAATTTTCAGGAAAATGATATTTATTTGCCAATAGTTGTTTTGGAAGAACTTGACAAATTCAAACGTGGAAGTGATCAGATAAACTACAACGCTCGTGAGTTTGTGCGTGCTTTGGATGCGATAACTACAAATGATTTGTTCTCGAAAGGTGCTTCATTGGGTCCTGGAAAAGGGATGCTCCATGTTGTTACTGGCGGAGTATATCACAAAGATATTGAGGCTTCATTTCCTTTGAAAACTGCGGATCACAGGATTCTTTCGTGTGCTAAAACTGTTGCTGATGAACACCCGGATATGGTAACTGTATTTGTCACCAAGGATGTGAATCTGCGAATGAAGGCTCGTTCGCTTGGCATACAGGTTGAGGATTATATCACTGACAAGGTTACAAATGTTGATATTTTTGAACGTGCCCAGGAAACATACGAAGGCATTGATGGTGATTTGATAGATAAAATTTATTCAGAAACTGAGGGTGTTGATGCTGCCGAATTGATTGAGATGCTCAAACTTCAGCCTAATGAATGCTTTATATTGAAGAGTGAACGCAATTCTGTAATGGCACGCTATAATCCTTTCACCGGTAAAATAAGGCGTGTTGGCAAAAGCAATAACTACGGTATCCAGCCACGAAATGCAGAGCAAAGTTTTGCTTTTGAGGTATTGAATGATCCGGATATCAAACTGGTTGCTTTAACAGGAAAAGCCGGAACTGGAAAAACTTTGCTTGCCCTTGCTTCTGCATTGAGGCAGAACGAAGCATATAAGCAGATCTTACTGGCTCGTCCTATTGTCGCTTTGGCTAATAAAGATCTTGGTTTCTTACCTGGTGACGAAAAACAGAAAGTGGCTCCTTATATGCAACCTTTGTTCGATAATTTGAATGTAATCAAAGGACAATTACCAGCTGGAGGTTCGGATGTTCGACGCATAGATGATATGCAGAAAAACAATCAGCTTGTCATTGAAGCTCTTGCTTTTATTCGAGGTAGAAGTTTGTCTGAAACATTCTGTATAGTTGATGAATCTCAGAATCTGACTCCGCATGAAATTAAAACAATAATTACCAGAGCAGGTGAGGGTACAAAGATGGTGTTCACCGGTGATATTCAGCAGATAGATTCTCCTTATCTCGATTCTCAAAGTAATGGTTTGGCATATATGGTCGATAAAATGAAAGGTCAGGACTTGTTCGCCCACATTAATTTGATAAAGGGAGAAAGAAGTCAGCTTTCTGAATTGGCATCAGATTTGTTGTAAAGTTTCGGACAAGTTGACGAAGGAATATTTGTGAGGTTAATCTGTCAAATAAAACCTTCGTCAACTTGTCGGCTTATCAACTTCTTTTCAATCAGTGTATTGCTGATGTTTGGAAAGTGTAAATTGTTATATAAATGGACCGAGAAAAAAGAATAATGCGAGCCACATTGTTGGGCTCTTTAGCTAATTTAGCCTTGCTGGCGTTTAAGTTTGTGGCAGGTTTTTTAGGAAATAGTGCTGCCATGATTGCAGATGCTGTGCACTCTTTGTCAGATTTTGTCACAGATGTCATAGTAGTTTTTTTTGTAAACATTTCGTCCAAACCAAGGGATGAGATTCATAAGTATGGTCATGGAAAATATGAAACTCTTGCCACATCAGTTATTGGAATAATACTTCTTTGTGTCGGTTTCGGTTTGTTTTGGGAAGCAGCCTGCAGAATATGGGATTATTATGTGAATGATATTCCTTTGGAAAGTCCTGGAATGATAGCCTTGATTGCAGCTCTGATTTCAATTGTAGTAAAGGAGCTTCTTTACCAATATACTTGCTGGGTCGGCAAGCAGGTAGATAGTCAAGTGGTTATAGCTAATGCCTGGCATCATCGTTCTGACGCTTTTTCATCCATAGGAACAGCATTAGGAATTGGGGGCGCGGTTCTTTTAGGAGACGAATGGCGTATTCTTGATCCTTTGGCGGCTGTCGTTGTAAGTATGTTTATTGTGAGAGTTTCACTTATGCTTCTTCATCCTGCAATAAATGATTTGTTGGAAGTTGCTTTACCTCCGGAAACAGAAAAGGAAATATTAGATATATTGTCCGAGAATAAAAATATTTCATGTCCGCATAACTTGTATACTCGTAGAATTGGCAATTCTGTGGCTATTGAAGCTCATATTAGGGTTGATGGAAATACAAGTGTGGCGCTTGCTCATGAATGGACTAGGGAGATAGAAAACAATTTACGTAATAGATTCGGTAAGGATACACATGTGATGCTTCATGTTGAGCCTAGTACTTCAAAGCATTAATTAAACAAGTAAATAAGAATGAATATTATATATCGGGGTGAACTGTTTTGGTTTGTATCAGATCCATTGATTGATGGTGATAAATCATATTGCCATATAACAGATGGCGGACTGGTTGTAGGTCATGAGGGGAAAATATTGGATGCAGGTGATTTTTCTGAGATTCGTTCAATCTATCCAGATGCAAATATTACAGATTATTCGGGCTCGTTGATAATGCCTGGATTTATTGACACTCATGTTCATTATGTTCAGTCTGAAATAATAGGAATGTATGGTAAGCAATTGCTGGATTGGCTTAATAACTACACTTTCCCAGCTGAGTCAATGTTCTTCTATCCGGAATATGCATCCAAAGTCGCAGAGAATTTCCTTAAGGAATTGTTGAGAAATGGAACAACGGCATGTATGGCATATTCTTCAGTACATAAAGTATCAGCAGACGCACTTTTTTCTGAAGCGGTGAAATTGGGCATGCCTGTCTTCACCGGAAAGACATGGATGGATAGAGAAGCACCGGATTATCTTATGGATACTACAGACAGTGCTGTTAGAGACACAATTGAACTCATAGAGAAATGGCATGGAAAATCTCGTTGCCGGTATGTGGTGACTCCGAGATTTGCAATTACTTCAACTCCTGATGCGTTAAAACTTGCCGGGGAAATTCATAATACATATACTGAAACTTATATGCAGACGCATTTGTCAGAAAATCTGAATGAAGTGGAAGTGGTTAAAAGTCTGTTCCCCGATGCGCCGGATTATCTTAGTGTTTATGAACGATTCGGATTGTTGACAGATCGTAGTGTGTTTGGACATTGCATACATCTGACAGAACGTGAATATAAAGCGCTGCGAGAAAGTGGTGCAGTTGTGTCACATTGTCCCACTTCGAATTTTTTCCTTGGAAGCGGCTTGTTCTCAATGAAGAAAGCTAATGATAATGGACTTAAGACGACAATGGCAACAGATGTTGGTGGCGGAACATCTTTTTCTATTTTCCGCACAATGGATGCTTCATATAAGATGCAGCAATTGCAAGGATATTCACTTAATCCTTTTGAATCATATTACAAGAGTACTTTAGGCAGTGCAAAGGCTTTACACATTGACACAGAAACAGGTTCTTTCGGTAAAGGCAGATATGCCGATTTCATTGTGGTAGATTATTGTTCAACGGTCCCTCAAAAACTCCGTTGTGAACGTTTGCTATCGAAGGGAGAATGGACACTTCAGCATAAGCTGTTTGGATTACAAACATTGGCGGATGATAGAGCTGTGCGTGCAACATATGTCTCTGGGAAGAAATTACACGATAGAGATAATGATATAGGCAGAGAATAAATATATTTTCTGCCTATTTTTGTTTTAAATATATTGCATTGTGTTTCTAAATGACATAAATATTATATTATTACAGACAAATAATAAGTTAAAACCATGTAAATAGTATCATATTGTAATTTGATTTATCTTGATTTTGTTTTTCTAATATTAAATATTTAGATCTTATTTTACTTGTGAAAGTAAATTTATAGTTTTGCAATCAATAGTAAAGGTAAAACAATATTTATTAGACCAAATGAAAGCAAAACTAGGTATGAATAGGAATTATGTAAATAAAGACATATCTAAAGTCAAATACATTGTAGGCCAAGATACAGGATTGTATAGGAAAGAATTTGAACACGACGCATGTGGAATAGGCATGATAGTGAATATAAATGGAAACAAGTCGCATGAACTTGTTGATTCAGCCTTGACTGTCCTTGAAAATATGAAACATCGTGGAGCTGAAGGTGCTGATGACAAAACAGGAGACGGAGCCGGAATTCTGGTTCAGATTCCTCATGAGTTTATCCTGCTTCAGGGAATTCCTGTTCCAGAAAAAGGGACTTATGGTACAGGCCTTGTTTTTCTCCCAAAAGACAAGAATGAGCAGAAAGGTATAATTGATATTATAGAATCTGAGGTCAAAGATTCTGGAATGTCTGTGCTTGCGTGGCGACCTGTCCCAGTTGATTCTTCTGTTCTAGGAAGTGGAGCATTGGCAACTGAGCCGGATATCATGCAGATTTTCATTACAGCAAATCCGCTTCCAGAGAATCTTGAACGTTCTCTTTATATTCTCAGAAAAAGAATTGAGAAAAAAGTATCACATCCGGATTTCTACATTGCATCCTTGTCCGGAAAGAATATTATATATAAAGGAATGCTTTCTTCGGAACAACTACGAGAATATTTTATAGACCTTAATCAGCCGTATTTTACCAGTGGTCTTGCTATTGTACATTCTCGTTTCAGCACAAATACTTTCCCAACATGGAGCCTTGCGCAGCCTTTCCGTTTCTTAGCTCACAATGGCGAAATTAATACTATCCGTGGAAACCGTGCATGGATGGATGCTCGTGAAAGTGTCCTTTCAACTCCGTTCCTTGGTGCTGTGAAAGATATTGCGCCTATTGTTCAGCCGAATATGAGTGACAGTGCATCTCTGGATAATGTTTTAGAATTCTTCGTGATGTCCGGTCTTAGCCTGCCGCATGCCATGGCAATGCTTGTTCCGGAATCATTCAATGATAAAAATCCTATCAGTGAGGATTTGAAGGCTTTCTATGAATATCATTCAATATTGATGGAACCGTGGGACGGACCAGCAGCACTTATTTTCAGTGATGGCCGTTATGCCGGAGGAATGTTAGATAGAAACGGGTTGCGTCCTGCAAGATATCTTATAACCAAGAATGATACTCTTATGGTTTCTAGTGAGGCAGGAGTTCTAGATATTGCTCCGGAGCAAATCAAGTCAAAAGGAAAACTTCAGCCGGGAAAAATCTTTTTGGTTGATACTCAAGAAGGGAAAATATATTATGATAAAGATATAAAGCAGGCTTTAGCTTCCGAGAAACCTTATCGTCAGTGGCTTTCTGCAAACCGTATAGAGTTGGATACTCTTCGTAGTGGTAGAAAAGTTGAAAATACTGTTGCAGATTATGAGCGTAAACTTCGTACATTTGGTTTTACTCGTGAAGATATTGAGCGTACTATAGCTCCTATGTGTACAAACGGAGCTGAACCTACAGCTTCAATGGGAAATGACACTCCGTTGGCTGTTCTTTCCGAGAAGCCTCAGCTTTTGTTCAATTATTTCAGACAGCAATTTGCTCAAGTTACTAATCCTCCAATTGACCCGATAAGAGAAGAGCTTGTTATGTCGCTTACTGAATATATTGGAGCTGTTGGAAACAACATACTTATTCCGGACGAGTCACATTGTAAGATGGTGAGACTTCCTCATCCTGTCCTCAGCAACAATCAGTTGGATTTGTTGTGTAATATCAGGTATAAAGGTTTCAACACTGTAAAACTCCCAATACTTTTTGAGGTATCTAAAGGAAAACAAGGATTGGAAGAAGCTTTGCATCAGCTTTGTCTTCAGGCTGAGAAATCAGTTAGTGACGGTGTAAATTATATTGTCCTTTCTGATAGAGGTGTTGATTCCACTCATGCTCCTATTCCTTCATTGCTAGCAGTCAGTGCTGTGCATCATCATTTGATTAGTGTGCAAAAGCGAGTACAAACAGCTTTGATTGTGGAAAGTGGCGAGATACGCGAAGTTATGCACGCAGCACTTCTCCTTGGATATGGTGCAAGTGCCATCAATCCATATATGGTGTTTGCTATACTTGACAGCCTGGTTCGCAAAGGCGAAGTTCAGATGAATTATGAAACTGCAGAGAAGAATTATATAAAGGCTGTTTGCAAGGGCTTGTATAAAGTTATGAGTAAAATGGGTATAAGCACTATCCGTTCTTATCGTGGAGCTAAAATTTTCGAACCGATAGGGTTGAATGGTGACTTGTTGGCTAAATATTTCGGTACAGGAATTTCAACAATAGGCGGTGCTCGTCTCGATGAAATTGCTGCGGATTATATAGCATTCCATAATTCAGGTTTCGTATCAGAACAGGGAACAGATGAATTGCTGCCTCATATCGGACAATTCTCTTTCAGAAAAGACGGTGAGCAACATGCCTGGAATCCGGACACTATAAGTGCCCTTCAGTTGGCAACACGCCTTGGCAGCTACAAAAAATTCAAGGAATTCACAGCTGCGGCAGATAATAAGCCTGCTCCTGTTTTCCTTCGTGATTTCTTCAGATTCAAGAAGAATCCTATTGATATTTCAGAGGTTGAACCTGTGGAAAGTATCGTTCGTCGTTTTGTAACAGGTGCTATGTCATTCGGCTCAATCAGCAAAGAAGCGCACGAGGCTATGGCTTTGGCTATGAATGAGCTTGGCGGACGCAGCAACACTGGCGAGGGTGGGGAAGACTCTGCTCGTTTCAAGGGAACTTATGATGGAATTTCATTATGCAGCAAGACTAAGCAAGTTGCTTCAGGCCGTTTCGGTGTCACAACTGAATATCTTGTCAATGCAGAAGAAATACAGATAAAGGTGGCACAGGGTGCGAAACCGGGCGAAGGTGGACAGCTTCCTGGATTCAAGGTTGATGAGATTATTGCTCGTACCCGTCACTCAATACCTGGAATTTCACTTATATCACCTCCACCTCATCATGATATCTATTCTATTGAGGATTTGGCACAATTGATATTCGACCTTAGAAATGTGAATCCGGATGCCCGAATCAGTGTCAAGTTGGTTGCTGAAAGTGGAATCGGAACTATCGCAGCCGGAGTTGTTAAGGCTAAGGCAGATTTGATAGTAATCTCTGGAGCAGAAGGTGGAACAGGCGCTTCTCCTGCTTCTTCAATGAGATATGCTGGTATTCCTCCAGAAGTAGGATTGAGCGAAACTCAGCAGACACTCGTTCTCAATTCTCTTCGTGGAAAGGTGAGATTGCAAACTGATGGACAACTAAAAACTGGACATGATATTATTAGCATGGCTTTGTTGGGAGCAGATGAGTTTGGCTTTGGAACAGCTGTATTGATAGTTTTGGGTTGTGTTATGATGCGCAAATGCCATGCTAATACATGTCCAGTTGGTGTTGCCACTCAAGATCCTGTGCTTCGTGAGCATTTCCGTGGACATTACAAATATGTAGTGAACTATTTCCGTTTCCTGGCAGAGGAAGTAAGAGAATATCTTGCCGAGATGGGCTTTAAGAAACTGGATGATATAATCGGTCATACAGATTTGATAGAAGTTGATACAGAAAAAATGGTCGGTAAAGGTGCATTGTTGGATTTCAGTCGTATTTTCCATAAAGTGGACAATGGTTCAGCTATACATTATATACCTCGTCCATTATATACTTTGGAGAGAAATATTGACAATTCTATTATAGAGGCTTCCTTTGAATCTGTTGGCAATGCAAGGGAAATATCTCTTGAATATAATATTTCAAATACAGACCGTTCTGTTGGTGCAATGCTCTCCGGACATGTCGTTTCGCGTTTTGGCGAAGCAGGATTGCCTCATCAGACTATATCTGTGAAATTTAAAGGTTCGGCAGGTCAGAGTTTTGGTGCCTTTCTTGCTCCTGGAATCAGCTTTAAACTTGAAGGCGAGGCTAACGACTATCTTGGAAAAGGTTTGAGTGGCGGACATATCAGTGTTCAACCTCCTTTACGTTCGACATTCGAAGCTTCAGAAAATACAATTGCGGGAAACACTCTGCTTTATGGTGCTACAAGTGGTGAAGTATATATCAGCGGTAGAGTTGGAGAACGTTTTGCCGTAAGAAATTCTGGAGCAATAGCCGTAGTAGAAGGTGTTGGAGATCATTGTTGCGAATATATGACCGGTGGACGTGTGGTTGTCCTTGGTGAAACAGGTCGCAATTTCGCTGCCGGAATGAGTGGTGGTATTGCTTATGTATGGGATAAGAACCATAACTTCGATTATTTCTGTAATATGGAAATGGTTGAACTTTCTTTGCTCGAAGATGCTTCTGCACGCAAGGAACTGCATGAATTGATACGTCAGCATTACCTCTACACTGGCTCATCTTTGGCTCGTACAATGCTTGATAACTGGAATAAATATATCGACGAGTTTATACAAGTAACACCGATAGAATATAAGAAAGTTCTGGCTGAAGAGCAGATGCGAAAATTGCAGCAGAAAATATCGGAGGTTCAGAGGGATTATTGATAGTCGACAATTTAGTAAGTTGACAAGAAATGAAATCCTTAGGTATTAAATAACAATAAACCAACAAACTCAAAAACAAAGAAAATGATTAATCCTAAAAACTTCATAACAATTCGCCGTCAGGAAGCAGGTTACAGACCTGTTCACGAACGAATAGCTGATTTCGGAGAAGTAGAACAAACACTTAACACCGGAGACCGACGTCTTCAGGCATCCCGCTGCATGGACTGCGGTGTTCCGTTCTGTCATTGGGCTTGTCCGCTTGGAAACAGACCTCCGGAATTCCAGAAAGCAATGTCTGACGGCAAATGGGAGAAAGCATATAGAATTTTGTCCAAAACGAATGATTTCCCTGAATTCACCGGCAGAATATGCCCGGCATTATGTGAGAAAAGTTGTGTCCTCAAGCTGAGTATGAACGAAGCTGTTACAATTCGTGAAGACGAGTGTGCTGTAATAGAAGCAGCTTTCCGCGAGGGCTATGTTGTCCCACAGGAATATAGCCGCAATGGCAAGCGTGTTGCCGTAATCGGTTCAGGACCTGCTGGATTGGCAGCATCTAATCAACTAAATCGTATGGGCTATGATGTCGTAGTTTTTGAAAAATCAGAATATATAGGCGGACTTCTAAGATTTGGTATTCCTAACTTCAAACTACAGAAAACCGTAATCGACCGTCGTATCCATATAATGGAGCAGGAAGGAATAACTTTCCGAACAAATGAAGAAATAGACCTTACTGCTTTGCCTGACGGATTTGATGCATATTGCATTTGTACCGGTACACCTGAGGCTCGTGATTTGCAGATTCCGGGCAGAGAACTCAAAGGAATACATTTCGCTATGGACTTGCTTGCACAGCAGAATAGAATACTTGCAGGTAGAGTTTTCTCACCTGATGAGCTTATTTCAGCTAAAGGAAAACATGTCGTAGTGATAGGAGGTGGCGACACAGGTAGTGACTGTATAGGTACTTGCAATCGCCAAGGCGCTCTTTCTGTAACTCAAATAGAAATTATGCCAAAGCCTCCAGTTGATTATAATCCTTCAACTCCGTGGCCGCAATGGCCAGCTATTTTGCGTACAAGCAGTAGCCACGAGGAAGGATGTATACGCCGTTGGTCTTTAACTTCTAACCATTTTATTGGTGAAAATGGTGAGGTAAAAGGTGTTGAAGTTGAAGAAGTGGAATGGAGCACACCTGCTGACGGTTCCCGTCCTGTGATGAATCTAACAGGAAGAAAAGAAATTCTCAAAGCAGATATGGTTCTTTTGGCAATGGGATTCCTCAAGAATAATCTGCCACAGCTTCCTCCTAATGCCTTTGTTGCAGGTGATGCAGCAACCGGAGCCAGCCTTGTAGTAAAATGTATTGCAGGTGGACGAAAGGTTGCAGCAGAGATAGATAAATATTTAAACTTTAGTCATTAATATTATTTCGCAAGAAAGATAATGTTGTTATAAACTCCATACCTTTCTTGCGAATCCTTAAAACCTTATTATCATGTGTGGAATTACAGCAGTGTTCCGTATTCAGGAACAAAGTCCGGAACTCAGAACTAAAGTACTGACAATGTCTCGCAAACTACGTCATCGCGGTCCGGACTGGAGTGGTATTTATTGTGGAAAAACAGCAATCCTAGCACACGAACGATTGTCTATCGTCGATCCTCAAAGTGGCGGTCAGCCTTTATTCTCGCCCGATGGAAAATTGATTCTTGCCGTTAATGGCGAAATATATAACCACCGTGAAATCAGAGAAAAATATAAAGACAAATATGAGTTCCGTACAGGCAGTGATTGCGAAGTAATCCTTGCTCTTTATCGTGACAAGGGAATATCTTTCCTTGAAGATTTGAGTGGTATATTTGCTTTTGCTCTTTACGATGAAGAAAACGATGATTTTCTTATTGCCCGTGACCCAATTGGTGTGATACCTTTGTATATTGGTTTCGACAATGACGGAAAAGTTTATTGCGCTAGCGAACTTAAAGCCTTAGAAGGTTTCTGTGATCGTTACGAACCATTCCTTCCTGGTCATTATTATTCAGGTAAAGAAGGAAAAATGACATGCTGGTACACTCGCGATTGGTCATCTTACGACGCTGTAAAAGATAACGAAACATCTATACCTCTGCTTCGTGAATCTCTTGAAACAGCTGTTCGCCGTCAGCTTATGAGTGACGTACCATACGGAGTTCTTCTTTCCGGAGGTTTGGACAGCTCAGTTATATCAGCAATTGCACGCAAATATGCTTCACGTCGTATTGAAACTGATGGTAAGAATGAGGCTTGGTGGCCACAGCTACATTCATTTGCAGTCGGATTGGAAGGTGCACCGGATTTGGCTAAGGCAAAAGAAGTGGCAGAACATATTGGAACAGTTCATCATGAGATCCATTATACAATTCAGGAAGGTTTGGATGCCTTGCGTGACGTGATATATTATATCGAAACTTATGATGTTACAACTGTACGAGCTTCTACTCCAATGTATCTGTTGGCAAGAGTAATAAAAAGTATGGGTATAAAAATGGTTCTTAGTGGTGAAGGTGCAGACGAAGTGTTCGGTGGTTATCTATATTTCCACAAAGCTCCGGATGCCAAAGCATTCCACGAAGAAACAATACGAAAACTTTCCAAACTTTATCTTTACGACTGTTTGAGAGCAAACAAGGCTCTTTGTGCTTGGGGTGTCGAAGGTCGAGTTCCTTTCTTGGATAAAGAATTTCTTGATGTGGCAATGCGAATCAACCCGGCAGATAAAATGTGTCCCGGCAAAACTATCGAGAAAAAAGTGGTTCGTGAAGCCTTTGCAGATATGCTTCCTGAAAGCGTTGCCTGGAGACAGAAAGAGCAGTTCAGTGACGGTGTTGGATATAGCTGGATTGACACTCTTAAGGAATATACATCACAGGCAGTTAGTGATGAGCAAATGGCTCACGCCGCAGAGCGTTTCCCAATTAACACTCCAATGAACAAGGAAGAATATTTCTATCGTTCTATATTTGCGGAATATTTCCCTAGCGATAGTGCTGCAGCCAGCGTGCCAAGTGTACCGAGTGTTGCATGTTCAACTGCTGAAGCTCTAGCTTGGGATAAAGCTTTCCAAAATATGAATGACCCAAGCGGAAGAGCTGTTGCAGGAGTTCACGAAGATGCTTATTAACAACCAATAAAAAATAGGAAGACACATTGTGCCTTCCTATTTTTTTGTTTTTTCATCATCAGTCTTTAGAATTCAACATAGAAACCAAGACTTATATTCTCTGAGCTGAAAGATATTCCTTTCAGATTGCTGCCCAAATAAGAATCTCTATAACCAAGGAAACCGACTTTTGTTACTAAAGATATATGGTCACAAACATTAATCAATGCTCCAGGTACAAGTCCAATCTGGAATCCGGTGTCGTCGTCACCAGTTGATAATCCTACTGTTCCGTCAACAAACAATGTGAGCTTTTGAATATTATACAATTTGCATCTTGCATATGGAGCAATATAAAAACGGTCGAATTCGTCTCTATGTGAATATCCCAATTCACCACCAATTGCCCATAAATCACTGATGTGATATCCGATTTCCGGAGCTAGTTTAAATGAAAAACCATTGTCATCTGCCAATGTAAAGCTACCACCAGCATAGAGCCCATCTTGCGCCTGACTTGTGAATATTGCAGCCACCGCAACAATTAATGATAAAATAAACTTTCTCATACACTTCTGTTTTTTTTAATGAAATTCTTTCCAAGAATGTTTTTTATAACTTTTGTTTAAGTTTATAACAAAAAAGAGTGTCATTTTGTTTTGAAAAATGTAAATGCGATTTTTTATTTGATTTCTTTATCTCTGTTTACCTTCTTGCAGGTTTCGTATTATATAATTAAAAATAGTTTTATGTATATTGTTGTTATATCAATAACCATATCTAGTTCTACAGAAAAATAGGACAGTAATTAACTCTGCGTGGAACCGTATATATTTTATGAATATTTCTGATATGAATGATTATGGTGATAATTAAGGAATGTGGAGCATTGTTGTAAAAATATCCGGAAACAAAGAGCAATTCTTTCCGAATGTAATCCGAATTTCTTTAGGAAGTAATTTGATTTTCTTTCGAGAGTAATTTCGTTTTGTTCCGGAACAAAATTCGCAAGATTCAGTTTTTGCATTATTGTCTGCCATGTTCGTTTGAAAATAGTAAATAATAAAGGTTATACAGGGCACGCTCTGTATAACCTTTTAAATTGAAAAAACAGAAAGAAGGCAAATTCTGTATTCTATTATTATCTAATGAACAAAAGTTCTCTGTATTTTGGTAGAGTCCACATTTGGTCGTCAACAATTAACTCTAATTTATCAATATGATATCTGATTTGTTCAAGCATTGGAGCAATATTGTCGTGGTAAGCTATAGCCTTTTCACGTTCGTCTGAAATGCGGTTTGCTGATTTACGAGCTTCTACCATAGTATCAACGTGCTCTTTTATATAAGAAGTATGTTCTGCAATTTTCTTGATTATGGCAAGATTCTCGGCAGAAAGTTTATCTGCTTCTTCAGCAGGGAACAAGCCTTTTAGTTTATATACATTATCAATCAGTTTAGTCTGGTATTCAGTCGCTATTGGAACGATATGATTCATAACCAAATCACCAAGAACACGAGCTTCAATCTGAATTTTCTTTGTATATGTTTCCCATTTCACTTCATTTCTGGCTTCTAGCTCTTTCTTAGTCATTACTCCTGCAGTTTCGAACATAGCAACGCTTTCCGGAGTAAGATACTGATCGAAGATTACCGGGCAGCTAGTTTGGCAGTCAAGTCCACGTGCAGCTGCTTCAGCTTTCCATTCTTCGCTGTATCCGTTACCATCGAAACGGATAGGCTTGCATATTGTGATATATTTTCGGATGACTCTGATGATAGCTGAAACTTTAGATTCACCATTTTCAATCAGAGAATCAACCTCTTTCTTGAATTCTATAAGCTGTTCTGCAACTGCTGTGTTGAGAGCAATCATAGCGCTGGCACAGTTTGCTTCAGAACCTACAGCCCTGAACTCGAATCTGTTTCCAGTGAAGGCAAAAGGTGATGTTCTGTTACGGTCAGTATTGTCGATAAGCAATTCTGGAATCTGAGGAATATCGAGTTTCATACCCTGTTTGCCGCTGATAGAAACAAAGTCTTCGTTGTCGTTCTTCTCCATTTCGTCAAGAATATGACTTAACTGTGTGCCTAGGAAAGACGAAATTATTGCTGGAGGAGCTTCGTTAGCGCCT
This sequence comes from Parabacteroides sp. KHUB-01, assembly GCF_056640935.1. Taxonomy (NCBI): domain Bacteria; kingdom Pseudomonadati; phylum Bacteroidota; class Bacteroidia; order Bacteroidales; family Tannerellaceae; genus Parabacteroides; species Parabacteroides sp. KHUB-01. The sequence goes on from NZ_CM153256.1 coordinate 3,663,738, forward strand.
AGACGATGAGCATTTGTTGCACTCATAATGGAAGCTTTAAGCAAACCATTATGGCGGTACACTGCCATCAGAGTATTGACTATGAATGTGATGAATCTTAGGTTCTCTTCTTGAGTTTTTCCTGGAGCCATAAGTAACACACCTGTGTTAGTACCAAGTGACCAGTTGTTGTGCTTACCAGAACCATTTACGCCCTTGAATGGCTTTTCGTGTAATAGAACACGGAAACTATGTGCACGTGCTACCTTTCTCATTAAAGACATTATAAGCATATTATGGTCTACTGCTAAGTTACATTCCTCATAAATAGGAGCAAGCTCAAACTGGTTAGGAGCAACTTCATTGTGTCTTGTCTTCAAAGGAATTCCAAGTTCGAGAGCCTGGATTTCAAGATCTTTCATGAAGGCTGCGACTCTAGTTGGAATGGCTCCGAAATAATGGTCCTCAAGCTGCTGGTTCTTTGAAGCTTCGTGTCCCATAAGAGTTCTGCCTGTTAGCAGAAGGTCTGGTCTTGCTGCATACAAACCTTCATCTATAAGGAAATATTCCTGTTCCCATCCAAGGTAAGCAACAACTTTTTTTACTTCAGGATTGAAATAGTGGCATACATCAACAGCTGCTTTATCAACTGCACGCAAGGCTTTCAATAGAGGAGCTTTATAGTCTAGAGATTCACCTGTGTAGGCAATAAATACAGTAGGAATACATAATGTATCATCAACTATGAAAACAGGTGATGACGGATCCCATGCACTGTATCCGCGAGCCTCGAATGTGTTTCTGATGCCACCGTTAGGGAAAGATGAAGCATCTGGTTCCTGCTGAACAAGAAGTTTTCCTGAGAATTCTTCCATCATTCCACCTTTTCCGTCGTGCTCTACAAAAGCATCGTGTTTCTCGGCAGTTCCTTCAGTCAAAGGTTGGAACCAGTGGGTGTAATGTGTTGCACCCATTTCAATTGCCCATTTCTTCATTCCGTCAGCAACAGCATTGGCGATACTTCTGTCTAGGCTAGCACCGTTGTCGATTGCGTCGGTTAGTTTTTTGTAAACATCACTGGAGAGATATTTAAACATTTTCTCTCTGTTGAATACATATTTGCCAAAATATTCACTTGGGCGTTCCGAAGGAATCTTTACTTCTGCGGGCTTTGTCTGGAAAGCTCTTTCTACAACTCTGAATCTTAATCTTGACATAATACTGAATATTAAATTGTATAAAGTTTTGAAATATCTACTGTTTGTGTCATAATGTAGGTAAAAATAGTTTTATTATGACTATATGTTTTTCTTGTGAGCAAAATTATATAATTATGTTTTTGTTTATCCTGTTGTTTTATCATATTGTTTGATTTATTTTGTTGTTGTTGCGTTTTGTAAGGTTATCTTGGTTTTATGTGATAAATTGTTGTTAAATATTGGTGGTGATGTTATATTGTGTAAGTACTGATAGTCTTGTTCACTTTATTTATGTGTGAGAATAATAAAAACTGTAAAATTCATTTTATTGGGACTTGAATAATATAATTTCTATTAATGAATTTATGGATTATATAAGCAAAAATACTTTTGTATTAATTAAAGAATAAAGAGTGCTATTAAATAATTTGAATCTTTTTTGTTGGTTAATATACAATTATTATCTTCGCAGCTATAAACAATATCTATATACTTAATGGAAATATTTATAATCGTAGGTCTTATATTATTGAATGGCCTACTTTCAATGTCGGAGATGGCATTAGTCTCGGCAAGAAAATCCCGTTTGGAAACGGAAGCCAAGAAAGGCAATAAGTCAGCGAAAACAGCGCTGGCATTAGCGGATGACCCTGACCAATTTTTATCTACAATTCAGATTGGTATCACATTGATTGGTATTTTGACAGGTTTGTATTCCGGTGAGGCTCTTGCCGGAGATTTGGCAGTAGTCTTGAATCAAATACCTGCAATTCAGCCTTATTCTTATACTATAGCTCAGACTGTAATTGTTGTTATTGTAACATATCTTACACTGATTTTTGGAGAGTTGGTTCCTAAGCGAATAGGATTGGGATGTGCAGAAAGAGTTTCTATGATTATTGCTCGTCCGATGTATCTTTTATCTTTATTGGCATCTCCTTTTGTTTGGCTTCTTTCAAAAAGTACTGAGTTGTCGGTTAAAATGACAGGTATTAATACAGATGAAGACAACAAAGTTACAGAAGAGGAAATCAAGGCTATCGTTAAGGAAGGTTTGGATGGTGGCGAAGTTCAGGAAGTGGAACAAGACATCGTGGAGCGTGTGTTTAACCTTGGAGATAGAAAAGTGGGCTCAATTATGACGCACAGAAGTGATATGGTGTGGTTGGATTTGAATGACTCGCTTGAGAATATTAAGAAGTTAGTAGAAGCTAATCTATATAATGTATATCCTGTTTCGTCAGGAAAGCTTGACGATTTGCTAGGTGTAGTTCATCTTAAAGACTTGTTTGGAAAACTTGACACTCCAGGATTCTCTTTGCAACATGTTATACGCCCTGCACAATACGTTCCGGAAAATCAGAGTGTATACAATGTGTTGGAGCAGATAAAACAGACGAGGGTGCATTCGGCAATTGTAACAGATGAATTTGGAAGTGTTCAGGGTATAGTTACATTGAAGGATATTATGGAAGGTTTGATTGGTCAGGTTCCGGAGCAAGGTGAGGAACTGGATATCGTTGAGCGTCCGGATGGAACTTATCTGGTTGACGGGCAGTATTCTTTCTATGATTTTCTGGAATATTTCGATAAGGAAGATTTATATACGGAATATGATTATAATACTTTGAGCGGACTTATCTTGGAAATTCTGGAACATGTTCCGAAGACAGGTGAGACCCTAAGCTGGATGGATTTCAAGTTTGAGATTGTAGACATGGATGGAGCCAGAATCGACAAGGTTTTGGTGACTAAGATAGAAGAAGAGCAGGACTTATAATCCTGCTCTTTTTTTATGTCAGGATTCAGAATTTTTGCTGTATCCTGATTTTTTTGCTTGTGAAAAAGATATTGTTTCCTTTACAATATATATAGTATACCTATTTGTAGCAAATACAATATAAAAAACTCAGCAAAATAGTAGGTTATCTCAAATAATAATTTTTATATTTGCAAAAAGTAAAGGGAAAATCATGAAAACACGGGGTGAAAAAACCAATACTTACAATCCGCATGTATCTGTTGACTGTGTGCTTCTAAGTATTGTTGACGACCAACTGTCAGTTCTATTGGTTGAACGAAAAGATATAAAAGAAGATAGAGTTGGCTATAAATTACCGGGCAGCCTTATATATGATGATGAAGACTTGGACGAGGCAGCATACAGAGTCTTGAATGAAACAACTGGCCTTAAAAGAGTCTCAATGAAACAATTCAAGGCTTTCGGTTCTCCGTTGCGTACATGTAATGAAGCTGATGTGCTATGGTTGGAAAGAGCATCAAAGATGAAGATCTCTCGAATAGTAACGATTGCTTATCTTGCTTTGTGCAAAACGGGCCATCGTTCTGTTGTTCTTCCAAACAATGATTCTGTCATGTGGTTCTCAGTTCAGAATTTGCCGGAACTCCCGTTTGACCATAAGGCTATTATCGAGTCTGCAATTGAGGAGATAAGGCACCTCATAGATATGGAGCCATCGATTCTTTATTCCTATTTGCCGTCGAAATTTACTGCTTATCAACTAAGAAGGGCTTATGAGCTTATTTATGACAGAAGTTTCGATGTGAGGAATTTCCATAAGAAGTTGAATGCTTTGGAATATATAGTCCTTACGGATGAGTGTGAGCGTAAGGTTGCACACCGGGCTGCAAGATATTATCGTTTCGACAAAGTGAAGTACAATAAGTTGCGCTCGAGATTCAATAACAAGAAATAAATAACAAATTTAATATATAAGCGATGTTTTTATTAGGATGTGATTTAGGAAGTTCTTCAGTGAAGGCTTCAATCGTGGAAGTGGAAACGGGGCTGACTGTAGGTTCCGACTTCTTTCCAAAGGAAGAAGCTCCAATAAAGGCTGTTCGCCCCGGTTGGGCTGAGCAAAACCCGGAAGACTGGTGGACATATATGAAGCAGGCGATTTGCGGAGCTATCAGTAAAGCCGGAATTTCCGGTGAAGATATCAAGGCTATCGGAATTTCTTATCAGATGCATGGATTGGTAGTTGTAGATGAGGCAAAGAAAGTGCTTCGCCCTTCAATAATATGGTGTGACAGCCGTGCTGTGCAGTATGGAGAGCAAGCTTTTGCTAGCATTGGCGACGAAAAATGTCTTTCACATCTGCTAAATTCTCCAGGTAACTTCACTGCTGCGAAATTGGCGTGGATAAAGGAAAATGAACCTGCAGTTTATAAGTCTATACATAAGATAATGCTTCCGGGCGACTATATCGCTATGCGTATGACAGGAGATATTGTAACGACTATTTCCGGTCTGTCTGAAGGTATTTTCTGGGATTTCAAGGAAAATAGAATTTCTGAAGATTTGTTGTCTTATTTTGGATTTGGCAAAGAACTGATAGCTGATATCAGACCAACATTCGGCCTGCAGGGCGAGTTGTTGCCATCTATAGCTGCTGAGTTAGGACTTAAGAAAGGCACTCCGGTTACATATAGGGCAGGAGACCAGCCTAACAATGCTTTGTCATTGAATGTGCTTAATCCGGGTGAGATTGCCGCTACTGCTGGAACATCAGGCGTTGTTTATGGTGTTAATGATCAAGTGAATTATGATATGCTTTCAAGGGTGAATACATTTGCTCATGTGAATCATACTGCGGAACAGACTCGTTTGGGTGTTCTATTGTGCATCAATGGTGTTGGCATTCTGAATTCATGGATGAAGAAAACAGTGGCACCGGAAGGTTTCAGCTATGATGATTTGAACAAGTTGGCAGCACAAGTGCCTATCGGTTCTGAAGGTTTGTCTATACTTCCTTTTGGAAACGGAGCAGAGAGAATGCTGCAGAATAAGCAAGTTGACTGTTCTATTTACGGACTGAATTTCAATATTCATACAAAAGCTCATTTGGCTAGAGCTGCTCAGGAAGGTATAGTATTTTCATTCAAATATGGAATGGATATTATGAGTAATATGGGTATTGATATAAGCGTGATTCGTGCAGGACATGCAAATATGTTCCTTAGCCCGATATTTTGTGAGGCTCTTGCCGGTGTGACTGGTGCTGTTATTGAGTTGTATGATACAAATGGCGCAGTTGGTGCTGCTAAAGGAGCCGGAATTGGTGCAGGAATATATAAGTCACCTGAAGAAGCATTCTCATCTCTAAAGAAAATAGATATAGTAGAACCTGATGGTTTCAAGGCTAACGACTATTGCGGAGCTTATGAAACTTGGAAGGAAAGATTGGAAAAAATGATATAATTGTTAAAAATTTAGTATTATGAATTACTTTAAAGGCGAAAAAGAATTTTTCCCAGGAATAGGAAAAATCCAGTTTGAAGGACGTGAGTCAAAAAATCCGATGGCTTTTCATTTTTATGATGAAAACAAAGTTGTGATGGGCAAGACATTGAAGGAACATTTACGTTTCTCAATGGCATACTGGCATACATTGTGTGCTGAAGGTGCAGACCAGTTTGGTGGCGGAACAAAGACTTTCCCTTGGAACGCTGGTGCTGATGCAATTTCAAGAGCAAAATATAAAATGGATGCAGCTTTCGAATTCATGACAAAATGTAGCATTCCTTATTATTGTTTCCATGATGTTGACATGGTTGACGAAGGTGATAGCTTTGCAGAATTCGAACAGCGTTTGCAGACTATGGTTGGTCATGCAAAAGAACATCAGGACGCTACAGGTGTGAAACTGTTGTGGTCAACTGCAAATGTATTCGGTCACAAGCGCTATATGAATGGTGCTGCAACAAATCCTTATTTCCCAGCAGTTGCTTATGCAGGAACTCAGATTAAGAACGCTATCGATGCTTGTATCGTTTTGGGCGGTGAAAACTATGTATTCTGGGGCGGCCGTGAAGGTTATATGAGCTTGTTGAATACTGATATGAAGCGCGAAAAAGAACATCTTGCAATGATGCTTACTATGGCTCGCGATTACGGACGTAAGAATGGTTTCAAGGGAACATTCCTTATCGAACCTAAACCAATGGAACCAACTAAGCACCAGTATGATGTAGATGCAGAAACTGTTATCGGATTCTTGCGTCACTATGGTCTTGACAAAGATTTCGCTTTGAATATCGAAGTTAACCACGCAACTCTTGCTGGTCACACATTCGAACACGAATTGCAGGCTGCTGCTGATGCAGGAATGTTGTGCAGTATCGATGCTAACCGTGGTGACTATCAGAATGGTTGGGATACAGACCAGTTCCCTATTGATTTGTATGAACTTACTCAGGCTTGGCTTGTTATGCTTCAGGGCGGTGGTTTGACAACTGGCGGTACAAACTTCGACGCTAAGACTCGTCGTAATTCAACAGATTTGGAAGATATCTTTATCGCTCATATCAGCGGCATGGATGTATTTGCACGTGCATTGATGATTGCTGCAGATATCCTTGAAAATTCTGACTATAAGAAAATGCGTGAAGAACGTTATGCAAGCTTCAATTCTGGCGAAGGTAAAGCTTTCGAAGAAGGCAAGCTTACTTTGGAAGATTTGCGTACAATTGCAATGCGTGACGGTGAACCTAAGCAGATCAGCGGCAAGCAGGAATTGTATGAAATGATTATCAACCAGTATATTTAATCTTCTTCCGGAAAATAATAACCGGAATATGATTTATATTATATTGCCGGCGTAAGAATTGCGCCATTGAACAAAAATGCAGAGACATAGAAAACAAGGAGTAGTTTTATCTCTACGTTCTCTGTGGCTCTGTATTTTTTATTTTTATATGAATTTAAAACTATTATCATGAAAAATAACCTTTATATCTTATGCATTACCTTGGTTGCCACATTGGGAGGATTGCTTTTCGGATATGATACGGCAGTTATTTCCGGAGCTGAACAGGCTTTGCAGAAGCATTTGGGATTGGATGCATTCTGGCATGGTGTTACAGCTTCAAGCGCCTTGATTGGATGTGTGATTGGTAGTGCGGTTTCCGGATATTTTGCTTCAGGAATGGGACGTAGAGATTCCTTGCGTGTGGCTGCATTCTTGTTCTTTATTTCTGCGCTGGGTTCATATTATCCGGAATTTCTGTTTTTTGAGAAAGGCGATACTTCGTTTGCCCTTATTCTTATGTTCAATTTCTATCGTATTATTGGTGGTGTGGGCGTAGGTTTGGCATCTGCCATTTGTCCAATGTATATTGCCGAGATTGCACCATCTGAAATTCGTGGAAAATTAGTTTCATGTAACCAGTTCGCCATTATCTTCGGTATGCTTGTGGTTTATTTTGTCAATTATATGATTAAGGACGGAATGACTGAAGAAGTACTCGTATCGGATGGTTGGAGATATATGTTCGGTTCTGAGGCTATTCCTGCTGCATTATTCGGTATTTTGCTGTTCTTTATTCCTCGTACACCGCGCTATCTTGTTATGACAAACCGTTCGGAAGAAGCTTTGGACGTATTGAAGCGAGTTAACGGAGTAGAAAAAGCTCATACGATATTGTCGGATATTCAGTCTGTATCTAAGGAAAAGACAGAGAAACTGTTTACTTATGGAGTAACTGTTATCGTTGTTGGTGTTTTGTTGTCTGTTTTCCAGCAGGCAATAGGTATTAATGCAGTGCTTTATTACGCTCCTCGTATATTCGAGAAAATCGGTGCAGGCGACAGCATGATGCAGACCGTAATAATGGGTGTTGTAAATATTCTTTTCACTTTGGTAGCTATATTTACAGTGGAAAAAGTAGGACGCAAGCCTTTGCTTGTTGTAGGCTCAATAGGAATGGCTGCCGGAGCTTTCAGTGTTGCTTTGTGTGATGAGATGTCAATTGGCGGAATTATTCCAGTTCTTTCAATTATAGTTTATGCAGCATTCTTCATGATGTCCTGGGGACCGATATGTTGGGTGCTTATTGCTGAGATTTTCCCAAATACAATACGCGGAAAAGCAGTTGCGATTGCCGTTGCATTCCAGTGGATATTCAATTATCTGGTATCTTCTACATTCCCGGCATTATATGAATTCAGTCCGGGATTCGCATACAGCCTTTACGGTGTAATATGCGTTTTGGCTGCTTTGTTTGTATGGAAAATGGTGCCTGAGACCAAAGGTCTTTCTCTTGAGGAAATGAATGCTCTTTGGAAAAAGAAAGAGTAATATTTTAGTCGACAAGGAAACAAGTTGAGAAGATATTTAGGACTTGAGAACTTGTTCCCTTGTCGATTTTTATTCCGATAATTTAGCTTATAAATACAATACTTTTATGAAACGTGTTTTTTTATTGTCAGCTGCTCTGACTGCAGCTTTGATGGCTTCATGCAGCCATCCTGAAAGTAGCAAAGTCACTAATGCAACAACCGACGAGACTAAGTTTCTCGCTTTGGTTGATACACCGCAGATTACAGCTCCACCTGCGGAATTGAAACTAGACCCCTTTTATAAGAAATATATGAACGTGAACGGAATACACGTTGTCAGTTCATGGCGTGTTCCCGATAGCTGTTTTTATGCTGCTTATGTGAGTCTTGATGCACTTACCAAAATGATGCCAGCCGAGGTTATGGAATCATTGACCAGCCGCAATACAAGAATTGGTATTATGGCAAGATATGAAGGAACTACTGATATTCCGGAACATGCTTTCCTTGCCAATGACACTACTATCAACTGGGATTTGCGTGCCCGTGGATTAGGCGGAACCTTGCATATGCCTTTCTCTACATGTGCCGAGGAAAATATACTTGCTTATCAGATTGACAAATATCATGCGGAGGATATAATGATTCACGAATTTGCCCACACAATACATAATGTAGGTATTTCTCCGGTATATCCGGATTTTAATGATGAACTGCAAGCTTCACTGGACAAGGCATTGGCCGAAGGAAAGTGGAAAAATGTATATGCAGCCACAAATATTGAAGAGTATTGGGCTGAAGGCGTTCAGACTTGGTTTAATGTCAATGCCGAAGTGAATAACGATGGTGGCGACGGTAAACACAACAAAGTGAATACACGTGAGGAATTAAAGCGTTATGATCCGGGATTATATTCAATCCTTGCCAGATTCTTCCCTGAAGTGCAGGAGCAAATCAGCCGACATAAGAAAGTTAATCTGTATAATTATGAATGATAGATGATTAGTTGAATAAATAATGCATTGAAAATAGGTTCGGCCCCAGCTCGATTTGGGGCCGTATTTATTTCGTCGTGGGTTCGGTCCTACGCCGTGATACATCCGATCCTATTTTTTACTAATTCTTTCACGGAATATTTGTGGCGAAATACCGCTGTTACGTTTGAAGAATTTACTGAACGAAGCTTGGTCCGCGAAATTCAAAGAAACTGCTATTTGCTGGATTGACATTTTTGTAGATACAAGCATATTCCGCGCTTCACTATATATAAGCTCGTTGATAAATGAATTTACAGTTCGTCCTGTTTGCCTTTTTATTATTGATGTCAGATATTGTGGAGTGATATTCATTTTTTCAGCATAGAATGGAACATTATGTTCTGTCTTGAAATTAAGCATCAGAAGAGATATGAAATCCTGTAGCATCATTCTATATCTGGCGGTATTGGACGGTATATAATTTATTGTAAGATTATCCAGTATATTATCCAATTCCAGATAAAACTTTATAAGAGCATTCTGTATAAGTTCCAAATGATAAATATGAGCCTCTCTCAAAATTTGTTTTTTTATCTGTTTTATGCACTCGTCCAGCAGGCAACATTCCATATGGTTGATTTTTGCAATTGGCATACTGTGCATATTTATTCCTTTTGCAATCCTTTGCTTTAGATTAAATACACCAATCTTATCAATGAAATCTTTGTGAATACACAGAAATGTGCATTTGAAATCGTCAGAAATATCAGAGAAAAAAGTAAGATGCAAAGGCGAAAGAATACAAATACTGTTTTCTTCAAGAGCATGTTTGTTTTCGTCGATGTTCAGCACTGCTTTTCCTGATATTACTATAACGTAGGAAAACGCATTGACATATACAGGCGTTTTTCCCGAAAGAGAAAAATCTTCCGTACTATTTGACTCGAATACGGCAATCTCTCCGTTGTAACTGTCTCCTTCTTTTATGGAAATAATTTCCTGTATGTTTATGATATTATATTCATTCATAATATTGGACCGTTATATATGTCTTTGTCCAAAAGTAATAATTTATTTTATTCAATATAAATATTGACATTGTTTTATTAATCTCTTATTAAACTTTTCTTTCTGGTTATATGTCTGTTATTATATTGTTATATAATATATTTACTGTCACTTTAGTGTGATAATATATTCTGCTGGATTAATTATATGTTTCAAAAAAGACAAATTGTGAACCACAATAAACATCAATGGTAAAACATAAAAGTGTGAATTTTGCAATGGAATTTAAAGACAGAGAATAATATATGAATCGCACTAAAATTTTGACATCGTTGTTTGCCGTCTTTAGCATTTTGAATGTCGGAGCACAGCAACATAAAGTAATGACGATTGAAGAGCTTTTTAATCTGGCAGAATCGAACAGTAAAAGTCTGAAAGTTCACAATCTGGCAGTCGATGAAGCAATTCAGGCTGTGAAAGTTGCCAAAAATGACAGGCTTCCATCCATTGAAGCAAGTCTTTCGTTCAGCTATATTGGCGACGGATGGATGAGCGACAGGGATTTCTCAAATGGAATGAAAGCTGAAATGCCACATTGGGGAAATAATTTTGCATTCAAGGCTACACAAGCTATATATGCCGGAGGTGCCATAACTGCTGGCATTGAGATGAGTGAATTGCAGAAGAAAACAGCTGAAGCTAATTTGGACAACGACAGACAAAATATCCGTTTCATGCTTGTTGGCCATTATCTGGACCTTTATCAGCTAAGCAACCAGAAGAAAGTTTATGAAAAGAATATTGAACAGACAAAGTTGCTTATCGAAGAAATTAAATCTGCATTTGAACAAGGAACTGCCTTGATTAGCGACATAACCCGATATGAATTGCAATTGAAGAACCTGGAATTGGGACTGACCAACACAGAGAACCGCATGAGTATATTGAACAGAGAGCTGGTGACAACTATCGGTTTGGATACTGATATCGTGATTGTTCCGGACACTTCAATTGTTGGCAAACAGATTGAAATAATTTCTGAAACAGACTGGCAAGAGAAAAAGGAAAATTCCCCTTTATTGCGTATGGCAGAATTGGGAGTGAAAATGTCGGAAAAAGAACAGGATTTGGTGCGCTCTGAACGTCGTCCAACTGTCGGACTGATGGCTGCAAACAATTTTGACGGACCGATTCTTATTGAAGTTCCGCCTATAAACAAGAATTTCAACTATTGGTTTGTAGGTGTAAATGTCTCTTACAAATTCGATGCTTTGTTCAAAAGCAACAAAAAGCTGAAGCGTGCGAAGATTGCAACAATGAAGGCTCAGGAAAATCTTCGCCTTGCCGATGAAAGAATTTCAAATGATATCAATGCTGCTTACATTAATTTGCAGGAAGCATATACAAGATTAGATACGAAGCAGAAGAGTGTTCAGCTGGCTCATGAGAATTATGATGTAATTCACAACCGATATCTCAATGGTTTGTCGCTGGTGACTGATATGCTTGATGCAAGTAATATTCAGTTGAGCAGTGAGCTGGAACTTGCCAATGCTCAGATAGGAATTCTTTATCAGTATTATCTGCTTAAGAAAACGGTCGGTAACCTGTGATGGATAATTTTATTCCGTAATGTTAAAAAACATTCAAGTTTCACACCATTTGTTTGGTATTCAGATATATGATGAAATTGTGAAACTTGTGTTAGTGAAAAATATATGTATAAAATAAAGAATAATCATAGCAGATAAAAAAGGTAACGACGTTTCTCAAAAAATGACATGCACCCCGAAAGTTAGACAAAAAACTTTCGGGGTTTTGTTATGTCTAAAAAGTACAGGAAACATGGCTATGCAGAACGGCTAAAATATATGCATATGCTAGAGAATGGCTTTAGCCGAAATTATATTAAGCGCCGCTTTGGGATTAGCGGGGAGCTTCTTGGATATTTATGGACACGATACCGTTCAGAAGGTCCAACGGGATTGTTGAAAAAGCAAAATGTAAGGGCGGATTATGCCTTCAAGCTTGAAGTCGTTCGTGATGTTGAAGAAAATAATATAACTTTGCTGGATGCTTCGTTGAAGTATAATGCAAGTGCCAGTCAAATCAAGGTATGGCTAAAAGTCGCCAGGACTCAAGGTTATGATGCTTTAGCTATCACCAGGCCAAGAGGCCGCCTACCAAAGAATGCCATGGGAAGATCAAGGAAAAAGAAACCGGAAGAAATGACAGAGCTGGAACGTCTCAGATACGAGAATGAGTGCCTGAGGGCTGAGAATGCTCTGCTAAAAAAAGTGAAAGCCTTAGTAGAAGCAAGAGACGCCCGTCTCAAAGAGATTGGGCGGAAGCCATCCAAGAACTAAGGCAGGAGCATGATCTAGAGATTCTTCTGGAGAAGACAGGGATGGCCAGATCCACATTCTACTACCATACTAAAAGGATGTTAGAACCTGACGGCTACAATGATGCAAGAACCGCAATCCGAGAGATATATGATCGTCACAGAGGACGTTATGGCTATCGAAGAATAACTGCCCAGTTGCGTAATGATGGTATGCTCCTTAACCACAAGACCGTACAGAAACTTATGGTAGAGATGAACCTATATGGCAAGCGAAAGACGGCAAAGTACAAGTCATATAAAGGTGAGATCGGAACGGTTGCGCCCAATGTCATTGACAGAGACTTCACGGCAACTGCACCTAACCAGAAATGGGCAACTGACGTGACTGAAGTCAAGATAAAAGACAGGAAGATATATCTTTCTCCTGTCCTGGATATGTTCAATGGGGAGATAATATCTTACACAATATCATATCGTCCGGACCTGGAAATGGCAATGAAGATGCTGGATAAAGCGTTCAAGAAAACTGATATACCGGAAGGACTCATACTACACTCTGATCAAGGATGGCACTATCAGCATCAGAGATACCAGAAGGCATTGAAAGACAGGAATATCGTACAAAGCATGTCACGTAAGGGCAACTGCCTGGACAATGCCATGATGGAGAACTTCTTCGGACTTTTGAAGAATGAATTGCTATATTTGCAGGAGTGGGACAGCGTTGAACAGTTCTCAAAGGAACTGGTTAAGTATATACGCTACTACAACAATGACAGGATCAAACTGAGGCTGAATGGAAAGAGCCCGGTACAATACCGAGCCCTATTCCAATCGAAGTCCGCCTCCTAATATAATGTTAAACCGTCCAACTTTTGGGGGTCATATCAAAAGCTCGGCATCTTTTTTCAAAAACACTGCGATGTCTTCGGGAAAAGCTGCCTACCTTTTTTGAGGAGAAAATACATCCGGAATCATATCCATTTACATCCGGAAGAAACTCCGGTTACATACGGATGTAATTCAGATTACTTACGGAAGAAAATCAAATTGCTTTCGGATGGTTTTCGGCGTAAGTTTCACAATAACTTCAGTAAACAATTTATCAAACTTCAAATAAACATAACACTATGGCTAATAACAATATTAAAAGGAATAAGACTATATCAAATATAATCTTGACTGTTGTCATTTTGGGTGGAATTGTGTGGGTGAGCAGCCGTTTTATCCATCTGGGAAATGTGGAATTTACAGACAATGCCCAGGTGAAACAGCATATCACTCCGATTAACACACGTGTTCAGGGCTTTATAAAGAAAATCTATTTTGACGAATATCAGCCGGTGAAAAAGGGTGATACGCTAGTCGTTATTGAAGATTCCGAGTATCAGCTTCGTCTGGCTCAAGCAGAAGCTAATTATCGCAATGCTTTGGTGGGAAAGGATGCTATGCATACAACGATAAATACAACTCAAAGCAATATCCTCGTCACTGATGCAGGAATAAAAGAAGCAGAAGTGCGCTTGAAGAATGCGGAAGTTGACTACAAAAGATATTCAGAGATGATTAAGAAAAATGCAGTCACAAAGCAGCAATATGACAGAGTGAAGACTGAATATGAAGCTGCAAAAGCTCGCTATGAGCAAATGACCAGACAGAAAGAATCAACATCGCTGGTCAAGCAGGAACAGACTCAAAGACTTGAACAGAATGATGCTGCCATCAAACTTGCTGAGGCAGAGTTGAATCTTGCCCGTCTTAATCTTTCTTATACAGTAATAGTTGCTACTGCTGATGGAATGACAGGAAGAAAGAATGTGCACGAAGGTCAGCTGGTTCAGCCAGGACAGACAATGGTCACTCTTATTGACAACACTGAGAAATGGGTGATTGCCAATTATAAAGAAACACAGACTTCGGTGATGAAGAACGGACAGGAAGTGGATATTGAGGTTGATGCCGTTCCTGGAGTGAAATTCAAAGGACGAATAGCTTCAATCTCAGATGCAACAGGATCTTCGCTTTCGTTGATGCCTCAGGATAATTCCGCAGGAAACTTTGTGAAAGTAGAACAGAGAATACCGGTAAGGATAGAGTTTACATCTGATAATAGAGCAGAGGATTTGGAAAGACTTAGTGCAGGAATGAATGTTGAATGTAAAGTGAATTATTGATATGGTCGGACCAAATATATCAACTCGTGTTATGATGTTCCGGGACTTTGTTCCGGACAAGCTGCGAGTGTTCTTGTGTCTTTTTTTTGCGGTGGCATTTCAATTTAGCGGAGGAATATATTTGTCTTCTGTATCGCAGATGGTAGGTTCGCTGGCTTTGATGCAGGAAGATATTATGATGGCAGGATATGCATCGTTCGTTGGGATGACGATGATATTCCCGATATTGTTTCGTTTGAAATTCCGCTTTACAACCAGAAGTATTTTGATGGTTATATGTCCAGGACTAATAATATGCAATCTGATAACAATGAATACTGACAGCATTCCGTTGCTTGTTTTCGTTTGTTTTGTTTCCGGAATTTTGCGAATGTGGGGAACATTCGAGGCTTTGTCGAATGTGCAGCTAAGTATAACACCGACAAGAGATTTTGCTGTATTCTTCCCGGTTGTTTATCTTATAGTGTTGGGTAGTATTCAATTGTCCGGACTTCTGACAGTTTATTTGGGTTATTGGGCAGAGTGGAGATATATGCATTATTTCATAATTGCATTGCTTTTTGTGGTTTGGGCATTGGTAGCAATGCTGACTCATCATTTCCGCTTTATGAAGCCTTTGCCATTGTTTGGCATTGACTGGATTGGTGGAGCTTTGTGGTCAATATTCCTGCTGTCTTTGATATTTGTGCTTGAATACGGACAATTCTATGATTGGTATGATTCGGACCAGATAGTTATTGGCACTGTTGTTTGCATAATATCGCTCGCGTTGAGCATACACAGGATAATTGTTCGCCGTCATCCGTATATATCAAAAGAAGCATTCGGATATAAGAATCTGGGATTGTTGCTTTTCCTATTTCTGATGTTGAGCTTCTTTCTGACAGCTCCGACTGTGCTTCAGAATATGTTCACAAGTGCAATATTGAAATATGATGTGCTTAATTCTGTGTCTCTGAATTGGTGGAATTTGGGTGGAACGGTTATAGGTGCAGCTTTGGCATACGTATGGCACGTCCGTTTTCACGGAGGCTTCAAAATACCGGTTATAACAGGTTTTTCTCTTATAGTCGGTTATTTATGCGTGATGTATTTTCTGATTGACCCTAACATGAATATAGAATGTCTTTATATTCCGACCATAATGCGAGGAGCCGGATATATAATATTGTATATATCACTGACTGTGTATGTGACTGGAATAGTTCCTTTCCAGCATTTCTTCCAGGTTCTTTCATTACTTGGATTTGTGCGTACCGGTTTCGGCTCAGCATTTGGTAGTGCGGTTTATGGCAGAATGTTGCAATATATTATTCCGGAGAATTTCCAGACTTTGAGTATTGAACTGGATAATGTAAACACAGCTTTTCATGAAATAGGATTCGGTAATATATATGGAGAAGCAATGAGACAGGCAATACTTGTAAGTCTGAAGGAAATGTACGGATGGATTTGTATTGTAGGCGTCTTGTTTATTTTGGGCCTTTTGTCTAACAGATATTTGAGAACCAATATTTCCGGAAGATTACCACGAATGAGAAGAATAAAAATGCTTATCAAAAAAGAAGTGTGATTTATCGTAAGCGTCTCCACGATTTCAAATTGCGTTAGGAAGAAAATACGGGTTATATATGGACTTATTCCATGATTAATTTCAGAAAACAGGTCCGAATCTACACGCAAAGTTAGGTTCGGACCTGTTTTAGTAAGATAGCGTGTTTTATATGGTTGTTAAACAGGATATTATCTTATTTATGCGCTCTGCAAAGATTTAATATATTCTATATGCCAGAATGTCATATGCTAAAAGCTATATTTCTTTAATTTTAGCTGTTCCAAGAGTTGATTTAATCAAGAAAAGACACTGATTTTACACTCTCCGGAAAATCATTACAATGTTCCCAGTCGGTTATTACAATGTTTGCCATGGGGTATTGTAATGTTTTGGTGATGTTATTTAAATAATAGACCGAAAACATTGTAATGATATTTTTAACAATTGTGTTTAATGGGCTGAAAAGCCATAATAAGGGCCGTAATTATCCTTTGAAAACATGTGTTTTTCATCAGGAACGTCAAATTTCCCAATCAAAATCATAATGTCATATTTCCAATAAATGAGTTGTTATACAAACAAAATGTCCATTGTTTTTTTTAATGATATAGATGAAATATTCCTTATGTATTTTATAAATTGATTTTCGTATCAGATTGTATTTCCCGAATTTCGTGTGGCAGCCTTCAATTTGAAAATCTTTGTCATTGTACGGAAATATTGGATTCTCGTGAGGTTTAGGTGACAAAATGGCATATCCTGTTTTATTTGCTGTTTCGAATCTTTTCAAGTCCTATGAAAAGGAGAACCTTTATTAAAAAAATTAGTTTTGATTGAGTATATTTTTTATATTTGCGTTGATGAATTTCAAGAATTTCCATATCTTTCGTGTAAGGATGATAAAAGGAACAGACATTCTATAATAACTTTAAACTAATATTATTCTGTTATATTTACAAGTACATATAATTCGTCGAACTCACGTTAATATAGTAAGAAACATACTTAATAACATGAAAACAAGAAATTTATTAATAGCGTTCCTTGCTGGAAGTCTTGCTTTAGTGAGTTGTAAAACCCATACTGACAAAGAATATTTGTCCGACGTACTACAGAACATGAACAAGGTAGAATCTGTAAGCTACAAGGCTGTTCAAAAAGTATGGCTTCCAGGAGAGAAAAAACCGAATTCAATACGTCCATTCGAGTGTTACGAGCATACGAATCCTCAAGATACGGCAATCGGCTCATCGTACGTAAAGATTCATAAAGATGGCTATCGTCAAATGTACGATGGAAAGATATCAGCATATACTTATGTGGAAGATGGGAAAAAATTGATGAGAGTGGATGACTTTACCACCAGAGGTCCGCTTCCTTTCCGAATGGTTATGACGCCGTTCTTCTATTATACTCAATCGATCCTGAAATATGCAATCGCCACGCAAGATTCGATTGAACTTTCCTTGAAAGATTTGGGCAATGACTACTTGATGGAACTGACCATACATGAGCCTACCCAAGTGGAATTCTTTGGAAAGGAGCGCTATATGCCTCGTCCTCCTTTTCCTCAAGATCCTACTTCAATCTATCAGATTTGGATTTCGAAAGCAAACGATTTGCCTTATCGATATCGTAGGGAAATGGCCCATAATACGGTTGAGACCTCTTGTTCCGACTTTGTTTATAATCATTCTGATAAAGGGCGTATCGTGGCAACTGATTATTTCCTGGAAGGTTATAAGGTGGTCCGAAAAGGGGAAAGTGTTTCCAAACCGGCTGTGGATATGACGGGAAAGAAAGCACCAGAATGGGTGCTTGTCAATATGAAGGATCAACCGGTTTCCTTGAAGCAGATCAAGTCGAAAGTAGTATTGCTACAGCTGACAGGCATTGGTTGCGGTCCGTGTGGAATCTCTACGAAGTTTTTGCATCAATTGAGAGAGAAATACAGTCCGAGTGATTTGGCGATTGTTGCCGTGGAGACATGGGGAAAGGCGAAACCGTCTTGTGAGGCGTACGTGAAGCATCATGACATCAATTATGATTTCTTGACTGGCGAGAGAAAGGTAATCAATCAGGTGATCAGGGATTATCATGCGGACGGCGGTGTCCCACAGTTCTATATCATAGGTAAGGACCGTACCATTCTGAAATGCTTCAAGGGTTATGCATTGGAGAAATCGGATAGGATGATTGAAAGTGAGATCAAGAAAGGATTGAAAAAATAATATGAAAAACAAAGATGAAGTATCTCAATCATTTATACCTTTTTCGTGATTTCTCGCCACAAAGCCACTCCAGATATTCAGAAATCGCATAGACGTTTACATTTATCTCGTATATTCTTTAGACCAATATGTAAGAATAATATATTATTGTATCTTTGTACCTTAATTAGGAAAAAACTTGCCTTTTTCGCTCGTTTCTATGAATGGCTTTCCTTGTAGCATTTGAGCAGGAGCGCGGTGTAAAAGGCATATCATCATATATTTATGGTAAAGACTAAGACTGTGTTTGTTTGTTCCAATTGCGGAGCTGATTCGCCAAAATGGGTAGGAAAATGCCCCAACTGCGGTGAATGGAATACCTACGTGGAAGAGATTGTGGCAAAGGAAAGTTCTGCCCGAAATAGAATTGTGGCATCTCTCAGACAGGATAAGGAAAAATCTCGTCCGGTTCTGCTTAAGGAAATCACATCAGAGGAAGAAACAAGAATAGACTTGCATGATGCCGAACTGAACAGAGTTTTGGGAGGCGGATTGGTGAAAGGTTCGCTGGTTTTGATTGGTGGTGAACCAGGAATAGGAAAATCCACTCTTGTGCTACAAACCATATTGAATCTTAAAGATATCAAGGTGCTTTATGTTTCCGGAGAGGAAAGTTATAAGCAATTGAAATTGCGTGCCGACAGATTGAGCAGCGACAGTTCCAACTGCTTTATCCTTTGCGAAACAAATCTTGAGCAGATATTTGTGCAGGCTCAGAATGTGAAGCCTGATTTCCTCATTATAGATTCTATCCAAACTATATTTACTGAAACTGTTGAGTCTTCGCCCGGAAGTGTTGCCCAGGTGAGGGAATGCAGCGCTGCTATTTTGAAATATGCGAAAGAGAGCGGTGTGCCTGTGTTCCTTATCGGACATATCAATAAAGAAGGGAGTATTGCCGGTCCGAAAGTTCTTGAACATATTGTTGACACTGTGCTCCAGTTTGAGGGCGACCAGCATTATATGTACAGGATTCTGCGAAGCATAAAGAATCGTTTCGGAAGCACAGCTGAGCTTGGCATTTATGAGATGCGTCAGAATGGATTGCGTGAGGTTAGTAATCCTTCAGAACTTCTCCTCACTCAGAATCATGACGGATTGAGCGGAGTTGCCATTGCTGCTGCTATTGAAGGAGTGCGTCCTTTCCTAATTGAAACACAAGGGTTGGTCAGTTCGGCAGTTTATGGAACACCGCAACGAAGCTCCACAGGTTTTGACCTTCGGCGTATGAATATGCTTCTTGCCGTTCTTGAAAAGAGAGCAGGATTCAAGTTGGTTCAGAAAGACGTGTTCCTGAATATAGCAGGTGGTTTGAAAGTGAATGACCCGGCAATAGATTTGGCTGTGTTGAGTGCCATCCTTTCCTCAAGTCTTGACATAACAATAGAATCCGGCACTTGTATGGCGGGAGAAGTTGGTCTTTCCGGTGAAATTCGTCCGGTAAACAGGATAGAACAGAGAATTCTTGAAGCCGAGAAACTTGGGTTCAACAGAATTTTTATACCATATAATAATCTCAAGGGTTTTGATGTGAGCAAATGTAAAATCCAGATTATACAAGTACGCAAAGTTGAAGAAGCTTTCCGAGGTTTGTTCGGATAAGATGTTTTAGGAATAGAATAAGAATTTTTTATGATAAAGGAGTTACAACTTAGGATATTGCCTCAGGAAGCGGCAAATGAACAGTCGTTGAAGAAAATAGTAGCACGTGAAACCGGCACCTCTGTTTCGTCTGTCGAAGCAGTAAGAGTTCTAAAGCGTTCGATTGATGCGAGACAGAGAACAATTTATATAAATCTTAAAATCCGAGCGTTCATAGATGAAATTCCAACTGAACCGGAATTTGAATCTGTGGAATATAAAGATGTGTCCGGAGGAAAAACAGCTGTTGTTGTTGGTGCGGGACCAGGCGGATTGTTTGCTGCCTTGCGACTTATAGAGTTGGGATTTCGTCCAATTGTGGTGGAGCGTGGAAAAGATGTGCGCAACAGAAAGAAAGATATTGCATTGATAAGCAGAGAGCACAGAGTTGACCCGGAATCAAATTACAGTTTCGGTGAAGGTGGCGCAGGTGCATATTCCGATGGAAAGCTTTACACTCGAAGCAAGAAACGTGGTTCGGTGGAAAAGATATTGAATGTTTTCTGTCAGCATGGCGCTAGTCCGTCAATACTTGTAGATGCTCATCCTCATATTGGAACAGATAAATTGCCTCGTGTTATTGAGAATATGCGTGAGCAAATAAAGAAATGTGGCGGTGAAGTGCATTTCGAGACAAGAATGGATGCCTTTGTAATGAAAGGAAATGAAGTTGTCGGCATTGAAACAAATAACGGCAAGTGTTTCATGGGACCGGTAATACTTGCTACCGGTCATTCTGCTCGTGATGTTTACAGATATTTATATGACAAACAAATAGAAATCGAGGCGAAGGGAATTGCAGTTGGTGTTCGTCTGGAACATCCTCAGAAACTGATAGACCAGATTCAGTATCACAGTAAGGAAGGACGAGGAAAATATCTTCCTGCTGCCGAATATAGTTTCGTGACTCAGGCAAATGGACGCGGTGTATATTCATTCTGCATGTGTCCCGGTGGATTTGTAGTTCCGGCAGCGAGTGGTCCGCGACAGGTTGTGGTGAATGGCATGTCGCCTTCAACACGCGGTTCGTATTGGTCCAATTCCGGAATGGTTGTGGAGATTCGCCCGGAAGACTATACCAGTCTTATGAGTAAGGAAGATATGACTGTGGCGCCGGATTCTCCTTTGGCATTGATGGCATTCCAAGAACGTTTGGAAGAACTTAACTGGCTGAATGGCGGGATGAAGCAGATAGCTCCGGCACAGAGGATGAATGATTTCGTTCAGTCAAAATTATCGGCAGATTTGCCAGTCAGCTCTTATACTCCGGGTTTGGTGTCATCTCCTTTACATTTCTGGATGCCGGAGTTTATCACTTCGCGTTTGCGTGAAGGATTCAGAACATTCGGACGTAATTCGAAAGGTTTTCTTACAAACGAAGCATTAATGATTGGAGTTGAAACCAGAACTTCGTCTCCGGTACGTATTGTCAGAGATAAAGACAGTCTTCAGCATATAACTGTAAAAGGCCTTTTCCCATGTGGCGAAGGTGCCGGCTATGCCGGAGGAATAGTTTCGGCTGCTATTGATGGCGAGCGTTGTGCTGAGAAACTGGTGGAAATATATGGAGGAGCTGCCGTATGATGACTTATCTGATTATAGGATTGACAGTAATTACGTCATTTATCTGTTTTCAGGACAGAGAGAA
Organism: Parabacteroides sp. KHUB-01; assembly: GCF_056640935.1. NCBI lineage: Bacteria > Pseudomonadati > Bacteroidota > Bacteroidia > Bacteroidales > Tannerellaceae > Parabacteroides > Parabacteroides sp. KHUB-01. The sequence goes on from NZ_CM153256.1 coordinate 3,685,620, forward strand.
ATTTGTACGCATGGCACTTATCCCTTATAGAATAAGGAGATATAATGAGTGGTATAGAATGGTCTCACACGGATTTGTCCATGCCGATACTATGCACCTTCTGGTAAATATGTTTACATTCTGGTCGTTCGGTGAATATATCGAAAGTCTGTTTACATATGCAGGATTGGGAAAATGGGCTTTTCTTCTGTTGTATTTCGGAGGAATGATTATTGCTTCATTATATGATGTGATAAAGAGGAAAGATGATTCATCTTATATGTCAATCGGAGCTTCAGGCGCAGTTTCTGCCGTTTTGTTTGCAGCAATCTTTTTTGACCCTTGGGGAAAGATTTATTTCTTCGCCTTTCTTCCCATTCCGGGAATATTGTTTGGTGTGATTTATTTGTTCTACTGCCAGTATATGGCGAAAAAATCAGTGGACAATATCAATCACAATGCCCATTTTTACGGAGCTGTTTTTGGTTTTCTATTCCCTCTTCTTCTGAAACCGGAATGGATACATATGTTTGTGAATAATTTTTTCAGTTTCTGATAAATGAATAAAAAGATTCTGAATATAGCAATTCCTTCCATTGTGTCGAATATTACGGTTCCATTGCTTGGACTGATTGACGTGGCAATTGTCGGTCATCTGGGCTCAGCCTCATATATCGGAGCAATTGCAGTGGGAGGGATGTTATTTAATATGATATATTGGATATTTGGATTCCTTCGTATGGGAACCAGCGGAATGACTTCACAAGCTTATGGACGGCGAAATATGGAAGAAGTGATTTCTCTGCTGGTGCGTTCGCTTGGAGTTGCCTCTTTTATTTCCGTTGTGCTTCTGTTGCTCCAATATCCGTTGCTGAAGATTGCTTTTGGACTTATTCGCCCAACTGAAGAAGTTGCTGTTTATGCTTCTTCTTATTTCCATATATGTGTTTGGGGCGCACCTGCAGTATTGGGACTATACGGACTTTCAGGGTGGTTTATCGGTATGCAGAACTCCAGATTTCCGATGTTTGTTGCCATAACTCAGAATATTATAAATATCATTGCCAGTCTGTTCTTTGTATATGGACTTGATATGAAAGTGGAAGGCGTTGCCTTTGGAACTTTGACCGCCCAATATGGAGGTTTTCTGATGGCAATATTCCTTTGGTATAAATATTATGGTCGTCTTGGACGCTATTTTGATAATCGGATTTGTTGGGGGAAGGATAAAATGTATGCTTTCTTCCGTTTGAACCGGGATATATTTTTCCGTACATTGTGTCTTGTTGCCGTAACTACGTTTTTTACTTCTGCCGGAGCTAGACAAGGAGACGTGATTTTAGCCGTTAACACACTTCTTATGCAATTCTTTACATTGTTTTCTTATGTAATGGATGGATTTGCATATTCAGGTGAAGCCCTTTCTGGACTTTATATAGGTTCGGGAAATAAAGTTCTGCTGAATAAGATGATAAAGAACTTGTTTTATTGGGGAATAGGAATGGCTTTACTCTTTACATGTATTTATGCAATTGGAGGAAAAACTTTTGTGAGTTTGCTAACTGATGAAAAAGAAGTGATAACTGCGTCGATGGAGTATTTGCCTTGGATAATAGTTGTCCCTATTGCCGGATTTTCCGCATTTTTGTGGGACGGAATATTTATTGGAGCAACAGCTTCGAAATATATGCTTATAGCGATGTTTGTCGCGTCGGTATGTTTTTTCCTTATATATAATGTATGTTATACAAAATATGAGAATCATGCATTGTGGTTAGCTTTTATGGTTTATCTGTCTGCACGTGGTGTTGTCCAGACAATTTGCCGGAAGCGTGCTTTGGCAATAATTGTTCCGGTTTGATTATGAGGTACGATGTTAAAGTGGCGGATTATAGCAAATCAGTTTGTTGAAAAAATTAAAGGTACGAATCTTATTCGTACTTTTGCATGTCAATATATAGTAATAAAATGTTGTTGAAAAGAATATTAGTTTGTTTAGGTGTTCTGGGTATAAGTTTTTTCTCAAAAGAAATTTGTGCTCAAGAAAATAAAACTGTCGATATAGGCAAAAGTGATGTTGAAAAGGAAGTCCTCCAGAATGACACTCTGAAACATGAGGAAGGAAAAATGGTAAATGGAGTTTGGCTTAATGAAAAACAGCTGCAACGATATAACAAGAAATTACATAAAGATTCTATACGTGCCAAAAAGCCTGTTTGGTGGTCAATTTTAGGTGGTCCTTCATATACACCTGAAGCTTCACTGGGAATAGGCGGGGCTGTTCTTGCCAGTTTCAGAATAAATAAAAACGATAGTATATCGCAGCGTTCATTTATCCCAGCAGGTTTTAATGTCACACTTAACGGAACATTTGTTGTGGCAGGTTCCGGAACATTATTCTTTAATGAAAACAGATTCCGAATATATATAACTTACGGATTCAGAAACGAACCGTCGCATTACTATGGTAAAGGTTATGAATCAATCGAGAATGTGGTGAGAGGCGACTCTACTACCAAATTCAAGAAAACATATTTCCAGCTTTATCCTCGTTTTGTGTGGGAAGTGAAGAAGAATTTATATGCAGGAACATTACTGGATTTGAACATGAGCAATTCAACAGATATTAATCCGGTGATGGCTCAGGACCCATATTTCCTTAAGTTTAAGCAAAAATATATGAATGTCGGTATTGGTGGTTTGTTGCAATATGACACTCGCGACGATGTGGCTACTCCAACACGCGGACTTTTGCTCAGTGCCATTGCCAAATATTACAGTAAATGGTTTGGCGGGTCATATAATTATGGTATAGCCGAGCTTGAATACCGACAGTTCAAGAATGTGTTCCGTCCGCGAAGCACTTTGGCTTGGGTTGCTAAAACTCAGATTGGTGTTGGAAATATTCCTTTTACTGAACTTCCATCGTTTGGTTCGCCTTTTGATTTGCGAGGATATTATATGGGACAGTATCGAGACAAAACAATGGCTTATGCTATAATGGAGTATAGACACATGTTTGGCAATCAGCAGCAATATATGAGTGGTAGCTTTTGGTCGAAATGTGGATTTGTGGCATGGGTTGGAACAGGAACAATAGGAAATACTCCTGTTGTCGATTGGTCGAAATGGAAATTGAATTACGGTGTTGGTTTGCGTTTCCAGATTCAGCCTGGCAAGAATTTCCGCCTGGATTTCGGTAAAGATCCGGCAAACAAAGGAATATCTTTTTATATGAATATGACAGAAGCATTTTGATGGGAAAGAAACATTCACGCATAGAAGAGGAAAAACAAGTCATAGTGCAGATGATTCATTTGTATTGCCGCAAGAAAGAAGGTAATGCGGAACTATGCTCTTCATGCCGTAATCTTATGGATTATGCTTTGTTACGGTTGGACAAATGTCCATTTGGTGAGAAAAAATCAACTTGCAGGCAGTGTCCCGTTCATTGTTATAAAAAAGATATGAGAGAAAGAATGTGTGAGGTTATGCGGTATTCCGGACCTCGGATGATAATTTATCATCCTCTTGATGCTTTGCGGCATTTGTTTCGCGAAACGAAGAATAATATTTTGAAGCATCTTTGAGAGTATTCGAATTTTGTTTAATATTGTTTTCTAAAAACAGTATTGAAAACAAATGCCGACAGAATTAATTCTGCCGACTTAAAAAACAGTTTAATATGGAAAGCGTTGTCCCTTTTGCTTTATTGTGTTTCACATCGTTCTTTACTCTTATAAATCCGCTTGGAACGATGCCTGTGTTTTTGTCTATGACAAATGGCCTGACAGAAAAGGAACGTAGGAGAATAGTGAGGAAAGCAACTTTTGTTTCTGCTTTGATATTGATTTCCTTCACCTTCTTCGGCAGATTCCTGTTCAGTTTCTTTGGATTATCTACTAATGGTTTCCGTATAGCTGGAGGATTTATTATTTTCAAGATTGGATATGATATGCTGCAGGCACATTATACGCATGTGAAGCTTAATGAAACAGAAATGAAAACTTTTGTAGATGATATATCCATAACTCCATTGTCTATTCCTATGCTTTGTGGACCTGGCGCAATTGCCAACGGTATCGTGTTGATGGAAGATGCTCCAAATTTTACGATGAAAGCAGTTCTTATATCAATAATAATTCTGGTGTTTTTCCTTACATATTGCATATTAAGAGCGTCAACGAAGCTTCTTGCGCTGATAGGAGAAACAGGAAATAACGTAATGATGCGTCTGATGGGGCTTATCCTTATGGTGATTGCTGTGGAATGCTTCACTAGTGGAATAAAACCAATATTGGCTGAAATAGTAAAGATGGGAATTTCCTGATAATAACATCCCGAAAATACATCCGAAAGGAGGAAGAATTACTTCCGAAAGGAATTTGGATTCTTTTCGGAAGAAAATCAAATTACATACGGAAGGAAATAGAGCTTTCTTCCGTATGTAATTTTACTTTTTTGATGTAAATGATATTTATGGGAAAATACAGAAAAATTTCTGTATTTATTTCTAAAAAGCTGCCCTAAAACATAGAAAAATGTTTATTTTTGCAGAAAATTACATATAAACAATTTTAGTTATATCATGGCAAATGTGATTAAGATTAAAAAGGGTTTAGACATTAATCTGAAAGGCAAAGCTTCAGAAGTTATGCTAAGCAGCGGAAAGAGTGCGTCTTACGCAATCGTTCCTGACTACTACAGCGGCATTCTTCCAAAAGTGGTTGCTAAGGTAGGAGACAAAGTCAAAGCCGGTTCTGTATTGATGGTAGATAAGAACCGCCCCGAAATCAAATTTGTTTCGCCTGTAAGTGGCGAAGTGGCTGCCGTAAACCGTGGTGAAAAACGTAAGGTTTTGAGCATTGTTGTAACTCCTGATGCGCAAAACGAGTATGAGGATTTTGGCAAGAAGAGTGTTTCATCTTTGAACGCAGATCAGGTTAAGGAAACTTTGCTTAACGCTGGTATGTGGCCGTTCATCAAGCAGCGTCCTTATGACATTGTTGCTTCTCCGGCAGAAACACCGCGTGACATTTTCGTTACTGCTTTTAATTCTGCACCTCTTGCTCCTAATTTTGATTTTATCGTTAAAGGTCAGGAAGCTGATTTGCAGGCAGGCTTGGATGCTTTGTCAAAATTGACAAACGGTAAAGTTTATGTAGGCGTTAAAGCTGGTTCTTCAGTTAAGTTGAATGGTGTTGAAGTGGTTGGTTTTGAAGGTCCGCACCCTGCAGGAAATGTTGGAGTACAGATTAATCACATTAAACCTGTAAACAAAGGTGAAGTTGTTTGGACAGTTAATGCTACTGATGTTATCCTTATGGGACGTGTTTTCAATAAGGGTATCGCTGATTTCAGCCGTTTGGTTGCTGTTACTGGTTCTGAAGCAACAGAACGTGGTTATGTGAAAGTTGTAGCTGGTTGTACAATTGAAAGTATCCTTGGTGGTAAGGTATTGGACAATGGCCATATTCGCATGATTAGCGGTAATGTTTTGACAGGTACAAAGGTTTCAATGAATGACTATCTTGGCGCATACGACTGTCAGGTAACTGTTATTCCAGAAGGTGATGACGTTCATGAATTGTTCGGTTGGGCAGTTCCTGGATTCAACAAATACAGTACAAGCCATTCTTATCTGACATGGTTGATTGGCCGTGGCAAGGAATATGTTATGGATGCACGAATCAAAGGTGGAAAGCGTGCGATGATTATGTCAAACGAATACGACAAAGTATTCCCAATGGATATTTTGCCAGAATATTTGCTTAAGGCTATCATCACATTTGATATCGACAAGATGGAAAATCTTGGTATCTATGAAGTTGCACCTGAAGATTTCGCTTTGTGTGAGTTCGTTGATACATCAAAAATCGAGCTTCAGAAAATCGTTCGTAACGGTTTGAACTTGCTTTATAAGGAAATGAATTAATAACATTATTAAAATAGTAAAACATTGAAAGCGTTAAGGAATTATCTCGACAAGATTAAGCCTAACTTCGAGGAAGGCGGAAAGCTGGCGATGTTCCGTTCTGTATTTGACGGTTTCGAAACATTCTTGTTTGTTCCGAATACAACATCAAAATCAGGCGTGCATATTCACGACAGTATAGATTCAAAGCGTACAATGACAGTTGTTATCATCGCTTTGTTGCCTGCTTTGCTTTTTGGTATGTATAACGTAGGTTACCAGCATAACTTGGCTGTTGGATCAAACCCAGGTTTCTGGATGACTTTTATTTATGGTTTTTTGGCCGTACTTCCTAAGATTATTGTTTCTTATGTAGTAGGTTTGGGAATTGAGTTTACTGTAGCTCAGTGGAAAAAAGAAGAAATCCAGGAAGGTTTCTTGGTTTCAGGTATCTTGATTCCGATGATTGTGCCAGTTGATACTCCACTTTGGATGATTGCAGTTGCAACTGCATTTGCTGTAATTTTTGCTAAGGAAGTGTTTGGTGGTACTGGTTACAATGTATTTAACGTAGCATTGGTAACTCGTGCATTCTTGTTCTTCGCTTATCCGGCAGCAATGTCTGGTGACCAGGTATGGGTTCGCACAGCTGATACATTTGGCTTGGGTGCAGGTCAGGTAGTTGACGGATTCTCTGCTGCAACTCCTCTTGGTATTGCTAAAGTAGCAACAACTTCTACAGCTGAATTCCCATGGAGCTTTAGCGATATGGTTATTGGTTTTATTCCTGGTTCAATTGGTGAGACTAGTGTTGTTGCAATTGCAATAGGTGCTATTATCCTGTTGGTTACAAATATTGCAAGCTGGAAGACTATGTTCTCTGTATTTGTAGGTGGTGCTTTGATGGCATTGATTTTCAATGTTGTTGGTCCAGACACAGCTACAGCAAACATGGCTTGGTATGAACACCTTACATTAGGTGGTTTTGCTTTTGGTGCAGTATTTATGGCAACAGACCCTGTTACTTCAGCTCGCACTGAAACAGGTAAATATATCTACGGTTTGTTGGTTGGTGCTATGGCAATCATTATCCGTGTATTGAACCCAGGTTATCCAGAAGGTATGATGTTGGCAATCCTGTTCATGAATGTGTTTGCTCCACTTATCGACTACTATGTAGTGGAATCAAATATCAACCGTCGTATTAACCGTGTTAAATTGAATAAATAATAAAGGAATATGGCTACAAAGAAATTTAGATGTAAAGTATGTGGCTATGTCCACGAAGGTGATAAGGCTCCTGCAACATGTCCGGTGTGTAAAGCTCCGGCTTCTGAATTTGAAGAAATTGCATCAGAAGCTTCTAAGAAAAAAGGTATTGACAGAGATAGCAATGCTTATACAATAATATATGCAGCTGTAATGGTTGTTGTAGTTGCTGTTTTGTTGGCATTCACTTCTCAGTCTTTGCGTTCTTATCAGCAGAAGAATGAAGAAAACGATAAACGTCAGCAGATTTTGCGTTCAATCAATGTTACAGTTCCTGCAAATCAGGCAGAAGCTAAATACAATGAATTGATCAAAGAATCATTCCTTGTTAATGCTAATGGCGAAAAAGTTGAAGGTGACGCTTTTGCTAGCGAAGCAACTGATGTTTATCCTGTTTTTGTTGCTAATGTTGACGGACAGACAAAATATATCATGTCATTGCATGGTGCAGGTTTGTGGGGTCCGCTTTGGGGTTATTTGTCAGTAAATGACGATAAGAACACAGTGTTTGGTGCAGACTTCAGCCACAAAGGTGAAACTCCGGGTTTGGGTGCTGAAATCTCAAAACCAGCATTTAGTTCTAGATTCTCAGGTAAGCAGATTTTTAAGAATGGCGAATTCAAGTCTATCAAAGTTGTTAAACCGGGTAAAGCTGTTGAAGGTATCGATTGTGTAGATGGTATCTCAGGAGGTACAATTACCAGCCAGGGTGTAAGTGATATGATTCTTAACAGCTTGAAAGGCTACGAGAAATTTTTAACTTCAAAATAATAAGGAGATGGGATTATTATCTAAAAAAAATAAAGAAGTTCTGGTTGGCCCATTGAGTATTAACAACCCGGTCATTATCCAGATGTTGGGTATCTGCTCTGCATTGGGTGTGACTTCAAAGTTGGAACCATCATTGGTAATGGGTATCTCAGTAACTGCAGTAGTTGCATTTGCGAATGTTATTATCTCTTTGATGCGTAATACTATTCCTAACCGTATCCGTATCATTGTACAGTTGGTTGTTGTTGCTGCTTTGGTAACAATTGCGAGTGAAGTTTTGAAAGCTTTCGCTTATGATGTTAACAAACAGTTGTCAGTGTTCGTTGGTTTGATCATTACAAACTGTATCCTTATGGGTCGTTTGGAAGCATTTGCTTTGGGTAACGGTCCTTGGGAATCATTCCTTGACGGTGTTGGTAACGGTTTGGGTTATGCAATCATTTTGGTTATAGTTGGTTTCTTCCGTGAATTGTTTGGTTCAGGAACATTGTTCGGTATCCAGGTAATTCCTCAGGCTTTCTATGACTTGGGCTATGTAAACAATGGTTTGATGATTTTGCCTCCAATGGCATTGATCGTTATTGCTGTGATAATTTGGGTTCATCGTTCACGCAACAAAGAACTCCAGGAAAACTAATGATAACCATTATAAATTAAGAAAAAAATGGAAGAATTATTAAGTACGTTTGTCCGCTCGATCTTTGTTGATAACATGATATTCGCATACTACCTTGGTATGTGTTCATACTTGGCAGTATCTAAGAATGTAAAAACAGCAATGGGTCTGGGTTTGGCAGTAACATTTGTGTTGGTATGTACATTGCCAATTAACTATTTGCTTGAAAACTATGTATTGAAAGAAGGTGCATTGTCATGGCTTGGCGAACAGTATGCTAGCGTTGATTTGAGCTTCTTGGCATTCATCTTGTTTATTGCCATCATTGCTTCTTTTGTGCAGTTGGTTGAAATGGTTGTAGAAAAATTTGCTCCGGCATTATATTCATCTCTGGGTATCTTCTTGCCTTTGATCGCTGTTAACTGTGCTATCTTGGGTGGTTCATTGTTTATGCAGCAGAAGGAATTCTCAAACGTTGGTGTTGCAACAATCTATGGTTTGGGTTCAGGTATTGGTTGGATGTTGGCTATTGTCGGTATGGCTGCAATCCGCGAAAAGCTGGCTTATTCTGATGTTCCTAAACCATTAAGAGGATTGGGTATTACATTCATCATCACTGGTTTGATGGGTATAGCATTTATGTGCTTCTCAGGTTTGAAGATTTAAGTATTAACGCATTAAAGATTATTAAAATATGACTTTATTAATGTCGGGCGGACTTACAATCATCACCAGTGCTGTTGTTTTCCTTTTGGTGACAATGATTCTGGTTGGTGCATTGTTATACGCTAAAGCAAAATTGGTTCCTTCAGGTAATGTTAAGCTGAAGGTAAATGGAGACAAAGAAATTGAAACTCCAATAGGTGGTACTTTGCTGGGTGCTTTGCAGTCTGGCGGTGTGTTCTTGTCATCAGCTTGTGGTGGTGGCGGTAAATGTGGTCAGTGCCGTGCACAGGTTCTTGAAGGTGGTGGCGAAATCCTTCCAACTGAAAAAGGATTTTTCTCTCGTAAACAGCAGAAAGAACATTGGAGATTGGCTTGCCAGTGTAAAGTTAAGGAAGATATGCAGGTTAAAGTTCCTGAAGAAGTTCTTGGTGTTAAGGAATGGGAATGCGAAGTTATTTCAAACAAGAACGTTGCAACATTTATCAAAGAGTTCATCGTTCAGTTGCCTAAAGGTGAACACATGGACTTTATCCCAGGTTCTTATGCCCAGATTAAGATTCCTGCATTCTCAATGGATTATGACAAGGATATCGATAAGAGTCTTATCGGTGATACATACTTGCCTGCTTGGGAAAAATTCGGTTTGTTTGGTTTGAAGTGTAAAAATGATGAACCAACTATCCGTGCTTATTCTATGGCTAACTATCCAGCAGAAGGAGACCGTATCATGTTGACAGTTCGTATTGCAACTCCTCCTTTCAAACCGAAAGATCAGGGTCCTGGATTTATGGATGTTATGCCTGGTATCGCTTCTTCTTATATCTTTACATTGAAACCTGGTGATAAGGTTATCATGAGTGGTCCTTATGGTGACTTCCATCCAATTTTCGATTCTAAACGTGAAATGATGTGGGTCGGTGGTGGTGCCGGTATGGCTCCGTTGCGTGCTCAAATCATGCACTTGACAAAGACATTGAAGACTACAGACAGAAAGATGTCTTACTTCTATGGTGCTCGCGCATTGAACGAAGTATTCTATTTGCAGGACTTCTTGCAGTTGGAAAAAGAGTTCCCGAACTTTACATTCCACTTGGCGCTTGACCGTCCTGATCCTGCAGCTGATGCAGCAGGTGTTAAATATACAGCTGGTTTCGTACATCAGGTAATTTATGATACTTATCTGAAAGATCACGAAGCTCCTGAAGATATTGAATACTACATGTGTGGTCCTGGTCCTATGTCAAAAGCTGTTGAAAATATGCTTGATAGCCTTGGCGTTCCAATGGAAATGTTGCATTTCGATAACTTTGGCGGATAATAATTGGATTTTCCTTCAATATTTATTGATTAATATGGGGCTGCTCCGAAGATTCGGTGCAGCCCTAATTTTTTTCTTCTTTATATTTGTTTTTGATAATTGTATTCGTATGAAAATATTCGAACAGTTTTCCAAAAACATTGCAATTGGGGAAAACATATATATGTATAAATAATCGTAGGATAAGTTATATTTTGTGCTAGGTTTGGCTTTATTGTAACGTAGGTAATGGGTTTAAGCAGGCTATTATTATTTTTTCCTGGGATTTTACTTTAAAATAAAAAGATACTTGAAAAAGAATAGTAAAATTCTGATTCAAGTATCTTTTCTTATAATGTCAAGAAATAATTTATTTATAATTTCTCAATTTTGTTTAGTCCTGAATTATATTCATCTATAATTTCTTTCATAACTTCCTCAACAGACTGTATTTCTCTGAATAAAGAAGCTATCTGTCCGATTTCGAGTTCACCGTCAGCCATATCACCTTCAAAAATACCTCGTTTTGCACGTCCGCGTCCAAGTAATTCTTTAAGTTCTTCGGCAGAGGCACCACGGTTTTCCGCTTCTTCCACTTCGTTAAAGAACTCATTTTTGACAAGTCGAGTAGGAGATACTTTCTTCAACATCAATTTAGTGTCACCCTCATTTAGATTCAGGCAATACATTTTGAAATCTTCGTGTGCAGAGCTTTCTTCAGTCAACGCGAAACGTGTACCGATTTGAACACCTTCAGCGCCAAGAGCCATTGCGGCAAGCATTCCAGCTCCGGTTGCAATTCCTCCGGCTGCAATTAGTGGGAGAGAAGTTGCTTTGCGAACAGCAGGAACAAGACACATTGTTGTAGTTTCTTCGCGCCCGTTGTGTCCACCAGCCTCAAAGCCTTCACAAACAATTGCGTCAACTCCTGCTTCCTCACATTTCTTTGCAAATTTAGATGAAGAAACTACATGAGCCACTTTTATACCCTTTTCTTTAAGATATGAAGTCCATGTTTTAGGGTTTCCTGCTGATGTAAAAACTATTTTTACACCTTCTTCAACCACAATCTCCATTATCTCTTCAATTTCAGGATACATCAGAGGAATATTCAAGCCAAATGGTTTGTCTGTAGCTTCTTTGCATTTCTGAATGTGGTAACGCAGCTTATCCGGATGCATTGAACCAGCGCCAATTAATCCAAGACCACCATTATTACTTACTGCAGCTGCAAGATGCCAGCCGCTACACCAGACCATTCCTCCTTGAATAATAGGATATTTTATTCCAAAGATAGATGTTATTCTGTTCATTGTTATATTTTATCAATTTGTGTTTAGCAAAGTCGATGCTATTACATATGGAATAGAGTGCAAGATTGAATTATTACTTCAATAATTCTCTTAATTTTTCAGCAACTTCTTTTCCATGCAGACCTTTTGCAATTATTGTTCCATCTTTGTCAACTAAAATTGTATGAGGAATGCTGTTGACACCATATAATGCAGCTCCATCATTTTTCCAACCTTTTAAATCTGATAGCTGGGTCCATGTTATATTTAAGTCTTTTATACCTTTTTCCCATGCTTCTTTTTTGCTGTCTAAAGAAATACCGACAATTTCAAATCCTTTACCTTTGAATTCCTTGTATGTATCAACCAAATTTGGCATATCTCTGCGGCAAGGAGGACACCAGCTTGCCCAAAAGTCTAATAGAACAATATTCTTTCCATTACCGACAAATTCAGACAATTTGTGAGTTTTACCTTTGATATCTGCCATTTCAAAGTCTGTGAATTTCTGACCTACTGCAACTTTCTTAAGAACTTCAAGATGGTCGATTAGTTTCTGAACACCTGGAACATTTTTGAACTCTTCACTTGCACTTGCAACAATGTCGTTCTGTTGTTCTTCGTTCAACTCATATCTGAAATCAACAAGCAATTTGGCTGATGTAAGATTATTTATATTTTGTTTGATATACGAATATGCTTTTTCAGCAATTTGGTGGTCAAACTCGTCATATTTAGTTTCTGCAGCACGCTTAACTTCTGCTTCTTCAGACTTTAGATCAGCTTCGAGCTTTTCCTGCTCTTCACGTAATGCTCTGATTTCTTTTTGGAATGCTAGCATCGCATCATTTTCCGGAGTTCCTGATACATCAGAATATTTCTCGTCAAGAACTACGTTAATAGCACTATTTTGCAATGCAAGTAAAGCCGTGAATGGAGATGTTTCACCTGAAGCAGCTCTTCGTGGTTCAACATCATTTTCTGAGAATCTGATAGTTCTCAAACTTGTAGTATTCTGTGTTCCTTTTAATGTGAAAGCTCCATTTTCTACTAACGCACTATCAATAGGTGCTGCATCATTGCTTCCATATTCATAAAGATAGACATATTTGCCATTTAGTTCAGCATTATTTACTTTTCCGGTAATTGTATAACCCGGTTTTTCACTACAAGCAGCAAGAAGTAATGCTGCACTAGCAACGGTTAAAATCTTTTTCATATCAAAATAATATTGCGTTTTTAAAAGTTTTTCTCATCTTGCAAAAATAGTGAAATAATATGTAACTTTGCCGCCAATTAAAGAAATAGGTGATATAATATGTCTGTAGCAAAAAAAGATGACGAAATTAAGAAAGTGACTACTCACCGTTTGATGAGTATGAAACAGTTGGGCGAAAAAATATCAATGCTCACAGCTTATGATTATACAATGGCAACTTTAGTTGACCAGGCGGGTATAGATATTATTCTGGTTGGAGATTCTGCTTCAAATGTTATGGCAGGTAATGAAACTACATTACCAATAACTGTCGACCAGATGATTTATCATGCAACATCTGTTGTTAAAGCTGCAAAGCGTGCTCTTGTTGTGTGTGATATGCCATTTGGCTCATATCAGATAAATGCAACAGAAGGCACAAAGAATGCAATACAAATAATGAAAGAGAGCGGTTGTGATGCTCTAAAGTTGGAAGGCGGAGTTGAAATTATAGATACAGTCCGTACTATTATATCTGCCGGAATTCCTGTAATGGGACACTTAGGACTCACTCCTCAAAGTGTTAATATGTTTGGTGGATATGGTGTTCGTGCGAAGGAAGAAGCAGAAGCTCAGAAACTGATAGCTGATGCCCATGCATTGGAAGAAGCTGGATGTTTTTCTTTAGTATTGGAAAAAATACCTGCAGCATTGGCTGCCCGAGTTGCCTCAGAACTTTCAATTCCTGTAATTGGAATCGGAGCTGGGGGTGCTGTGGATGGACAAGTTTTGGTTGCTCAGGATATGCTTGGTATGAATCAGGGATTCAAACCAAAGTTTTTAAGACAGTATGCAAATCTAGCAGATGTTATAACTTCTGCAATTCAGAATTATGTTCAGGATGTAAAAGACGGAGATTTCCCTAACGATAAAGAACAGTATTGATAGAAAAAATATATAGTAATTTATATATTAAGATAAGCTCGATCATAAACTTTATGGTCGGGCTTTTTTATTTTGCAATATTTTATTTCAATAATACAAAAACAAGAAAATGCCCGAGATACAAATGTATTCCCGGGCATTTTAGTTAGGTTATATTCTAGTCAAAGAATAAACATAGATTAAGCTTCTGCGCTCCAATCTTCAGCAGCCATACGTTTGTAAGCGCGAAGACGCCATTTAGCGTTTTCTTCAGCAGCTGCAAACAACTCAGCAGCTTCAGCAGGATACTGTTTAGCAACAGATGCGAAACGAACCTCGCCTTTCAAGAAGTCCTGGAACTTGCTCCAATCTGGTTCTTTTGAATCCAAAGTGAATGGGTTCTTTCCTTCTGCTTCCAAAGCTGGGTTGTAACGCCACAAGTGCCAGTAACCACATTCAACAGCAGCTTTTTCTTCTGCCTGTGATTTACCCATACCTTTCTTCAAACCGTGGTTGATACATGGAGCATATGCGATAACCAAAGATGGACCATCATAAGCTTCTGCTTCACGGATTGCTTTCAATGTCTGAGCCTGGTCTGCACCCATTGCAATCTGAGCAACATAAACGTAACCGTAAGTTGTAGCCATCAAACCAAGGTCTTTCTTACGAACTCGTTTACCAGCAGCAGCAAATTTAGCGATAGCACCAACAGGAGTAGCCTTAGATGACTGACCACCAGTGTTAGAGTAAACTTCAGTATCCAATACCAAGATGTTTACGTTCTTACCAGAAGCGATAACGTGATCCAAACCACCGTAACCAATATCGTAAGAAGCACCGTCACCACCGATAATCCACTGTGAACGTTTTACCAAGAAGTGAGCTAATTCTGCGATAGTAGCACAGTTCTTACATTTATCTTTGTTAGCTTCAACCATAGGAATGATCTTTTCAGCCAATTCCTTAGTCTTTTCAGCATCGTTCTGGTTTGCAATCCATTCTTTGTACAATTCTTTGTCAGCAGGGCAAGTTTCGCTTGCGATAGAAGCTTCCATAGCTGCCTGAAGGCGAGCACGCATCTTTTCGTTAGCTAATTCCATACCCAAACCGAATTCACAGAAGTCTTCGAACAAAGAGTTTGCCCAAGCTGGACCGTGACCTTTTTCGTTAGTAGTATATGGAGTTGATGGAACTGAACCAGAGTAGATAGAAGAACATCCAGTTGCATTAGCAACCATTTCGCGATCACCAAACAACTGAGAAATCAATTTAACGTAAGGAGTTTCACCGCAACCAGAGCAAGCGCCAGAGAACTCAAACAATGGAGTAGCGAACTGTGAATTCTTAACGTTTGATTTAACGTCAACCAAATTCTGTTTTGATTTAACGTTTTCAACGCAGTAATCCCAGTTAGCGGCTTCGCTCATCTGAGTTTCAAGAGGAACCATAGATAATGCTTTGTTTCCTTTGAAGCCCGGACATACATCAGCACAGTTACCGCAACCCAAACAGTCCATAACGTCAACCTGCATACGGAAAGCCATACCCTTCATTGTTGCAGGAGCTTTTACAGCGATAGTAGCGAAGTTTGCACCCTTCAATTCTTCTTCGTCTAATACGAACGGACGGATAGAAGCGTGAGGACAAACATAAGCACACTGGTTACACTGGATACAGTTGTTTTCATCCCAAACAGGAACGAATGCAGCAACACCACGTTTTTCATATTTAGCAGTTCCCTGATGCCAAGTACCATCTTCAATACCTTTGAAAGCAGAAACTTTCAACAAGTCACCATTCTGAGCATTGATAGGACGAACTACTTCGTTGATGAATGCAGGATCGTTGTTTGCAGCAACTTCGTCATCTGCCAAGTTAGCCCAAGCTGGATCAACAGTCAACTGCTGGTATTCACCACCACGGTCAACGGCAGCATAGTTCTTGTTAACAACGTCTTCACCCTTCTTACCGTATGACTTAACGATGAATTTCTTCATCTGTTCGATAGCCTGTTCAACAGGAATTACACCTGTGATACGGAAGAATGCAGACTGAAGGATTGTGTTTGTACGGTTACCCAAACCGATTTCCTGAGCAATCTTAGTTGCGTTAATATAGTAAACAGAAATATTTTTCTGTGCGAAATAACGTTTTACGTTGTTTGGCAAATTAGCAGCCAATTCTTCGCCTTCCCAGATTGTATTCAAAAGGAATGTACCGTTTTCACGCAAACCGCGAGTAACGTCATACATGTGCAAATAAGCCTGAACGTGGCAAGCAACGAAGTTTGGAGTGTTTACCAAATATGTTGAGCGGATAGGAGTGTCTCCGAAACGCAAGTGAGAACATGTGAAACCACCAGATTTCTTAGAGTCGTAAGCGAAGTAAGCCTGACAATATTTATTAGTGTTGTCACCGATAATCTTCACAGAGTTCTTGTTTGCACCTACTGTACCGTCAGCACCCAATCCATAGAATTTAGCTTCGAACATACCTTCACCACCCAAAGCGATTTCTTCTTTCTGAGGAAGAGAAGTGAAAGTAACATCGTCAACAATACCGATAGTAAAGTTGTTTTTAGGCATTGGCAATGCCAAGTTTTCATATACAGAAATAATCTGTGCAGGAGTTGTATCTTTAGAACCCAAACCATAGCGACCTCCTACGATAAGCGGAGCATTTTCTACGCCATAGAAGCAGTCCTTAACATCCAAATACAATGGTTCACCGTTAGCACCTGGTTCTTTAGTACGGTCCAAAACAGCAATACGCTTAGCAGTCTTAGGCACAGCAGCCAAGAAATGCTTAGCAGAGAACGGACGATACAAGTGAACAGAAACCAAACCTACTTTTTCACCGTTAGCCATCATATAGTCGATAGCTTCGCGAGCAGCTTCTGTTACAGAACCCATAGCGATGATAACGCGTTCAGCATCTTCAGCACCATAGTAATCGAACAAACCATATTTACGGCCTGTAATCTTAGAGATTTCGTTCATATATTCTTCTACGATAGCTGGAACTGATTCATAGAAGTTATTTGAAGATTCTCTGTGCTGGAAGAAGTGATCTGGGTTTTCAGCCATACCACGTGCTACTGGTTTCATTGGGTTCAATGCGCGAGCACGGAATTCAGCCAAAGCTTCCTGGTCGATAAGCGGAGCCAAATCTTCGTTTTCCAACATTTCAATCTTCTGGATTTCGTGAGATGTACGGAAACCATCGAAGAAGTTAACGAAAGGAACGCGAGATTTGATTGTTGACAAGTGAGCAACACCTGCCAAATCCATAACTTCCTGAACAGAACCTTCAGCTAACATTGCGAAACCTGTCTGGCGGCAAGACATAACATCCTGGTGGTCGCCAAAGATACACAATGCGTGTGAAGCCAATGTACGAGCAGAAACATGGAATACGCAAGGAAGCAATTCACCTGCGATTTTATACATATTAGGGATCATCAGCAACAGACCCTGAGATGCAGTGTATGTTGTTGTCAATGCACCAGCCTGCAATGAACCGTGTACAGCACCAGCTGCACCAGCTTCTGATTGCATTTCCTGAACCAATACTGTTTCGCCGAAGATGTTCTTACGTCCGGCAGCAGCCCATTCATCTACATATTCAGCCATTGTAGATGATGGAGTGATGGGATAAATAGCAGCAACTTCACTGAACATATATGAAATATGCGCAGCAGCCTGGTTACCATCACAGGTGATAAATTTCTTTTGTTTTGTCATAGACTTATAAACTATTAGTACTATTAGTATTTTTGTTTTTAGTATTAATCAATATAAAAAACCGAACAGCCACAGCGGAATAACATTGTCTTCACCACAAGTTATCTTATCCACTGCATAATATATGTCAGGATTATTTCTTGAACGCATAGTCTCTTCAATCCTGAACTGATATTTGTTGTCAACTACAAATTGTGTGTTTTTGGCACCCTGACTAAGTGTACTGTCTTTTTGCAACTGATTGTAGAAAAAAGATTCGCGCACAGTATCCGGATTGACCTGCATAGGTCTGATAGGATACATAAGGTTTGAATTATACATATATACTTTCGACGGTTTTTTAGGAAATGATTCTCCCGCAGGATAAAGCATGTTTACCAGACGTGCGTCTGCCAGATATTTTATATAATTCATCACCGTTGCACGTGAAGTCTCAATTTCTTTGCTAAGTTGACTTACATTTGGTGTTCCAGGTGCATTTACCGCTAGCAAATATAATAATTTGCGCAATTTAGGCAAATAACTTTGTTCAATTTGTTTTATGTACAGGACGTCTACTTCAAGCATCATGTTCATTGTCTTGAGCAGATTCTCTGAGAAATTACGTTTTTCGAGGAAAAATGGATAAAAACCATGATGGAGATAATCCTGAAAATAATCCAAAGGTTGTACTTTCCTGCATATTTCCCTGCAAATATCACGGTGATTATTCATTATCTCACTCAGCGTGTAAGCTCTGAAGTCATTTCCGGAAAGCAAGTTAAGAAATTCTCTGAAAGAAAAACCTCTCAAATGGTAAGAAACAACTTTCCCGGACAGATCCGGGTTTTCTTCTTTCAGACGCATTACTGAAGAACCAGAGAAAACTATTTTCAAATCAGGGAAGTTGTCATAGCAATAACGAAGTTCCTTTGACCAGCCAGAATATTTGAATACCTGATCAATAAGCAAAACTTTACCTCCTTGTTTATAAAAGTTTGTAGCAAAATCTTTGATAGAACATTCTGTAAAATAAAAATGGTTCAGATTAACATACAGACATTCCTGATTGTCTGCTCCAAAATGTTCACGTGCATAATCAAGCAAAAATGTAGTTTTGCCTACACCTCGTGAGCCTTTTATCCCTATCAAACGATCATTCCAGTCTATTTCGTCCATTAAACCTCTCCGAACGGGAGATTGCAGATGCTCGACCAAATATTTATGTGTACGAAAAAAAGCTTCCACAATTATAAACAATATTTATTGTTTGACAGCGCAAATATAAGTAACTTCTTCTAAACTGCAATGTGTAGATTGCAATTTTGTTGTTCTGCTATCTGTTTTTTGATGCTTTTCTGAAAAAATATACATTATTAGCCTTGAATGTAACGTATTTATATTTTATGTTCATTCAAGTCTGACAGAACCTTCTTCAATAATAATATGGTCCATTATATTTGCAGGCGGACGTTGAGCTTGCAATTCCTTTTTCATGAAATCCATAAAAGGCGCTACATGTTCGAAAAACTTATAATAGCCTTTACACAGATAATTCAAACCAAATTCTCCGTCTTTTGTTTTCATAAATCTGTTTTTAGGACATTCACCGTTGCAAGCGAATAAGTATTCACAATTTTTACACTGAGAAGGAAGTGTGTCGAATTTATCAGTTCCAAACTTTAACTGTCTTGGGCTATACATCATTTCTGTCAGTGTTTGTGTACGGATATTACCAAGTTTATATTCAGGGAATACAAAATGGTCGCAAGAATATACATCTCCATTGAATTCCATTACACCAGCATGTCCACAATGTTTAGCCATAGAACATACTCCAGGCTGAACTCCAACCCAGTTTGCCAACGTGGAATCGAATATCTGAATGAAAAATTTACCGACATCCTTTTTTACCCATTCATCGAATATGCTACAAAGAAATTTACCCCATTTTTCTGGATCAACTGAAAAAGGAGCCAGTTTGATTTCTTCATTTTGCTCATTCGGACTTGTCAGGACTGTACCGTTATTATGTGCTGTAAATCTTTCAACTATAGGTGCAAACTGGATATATCTGCAATCTATTTCCTTGAAAAAGTTATAGAATTCCAGAGGATAGTCAACATTATAGTCATTGACAACAGCCATCGCATTATATTCTACTCCGTGTTTTTTGAGCAGTTCAATTCCTTTCATAACTTTGAAGAATGAAGGCAGTCCTTGCTTATTCCTTCTGTATTCGTCATGAAATTCTTGTGGACCATCTATTGATATTCCGACAAGGAAATTGTTTTCTTTGAAGAATTTACACCACTCATCATTTAGCAATGTGCCGTTTGTCTGTATACAATTGTCAATTTGTCTGCCGTTAGCATACTTTTTCTGAAGCTCGATTGCTTTTTTGTAGAAGCTCAGCGGACGCATAAGAGTTTCTCCTCCGTGCCAAGTGAAAAGAACTTCTTGTGTAGTCTGACACTCAATGTATTCTTTGATGAACTTTTCAAGCAGCTCATCTGATAAAATTGTGTTTTTTTCTTCCGGATAAAGTTTCCCTTTTTCCAAATAATAGCAATATTCGCATGCCAAATTGCATATTGAACCTGCCGGTTTCAACATTACATACACTGGTCTTGCGAATGGTGAAATAGTAGACATAGGTAAAATAGTTTATATTGAGGTTTATTTATTCTTTCTGTAGTCTAACAGAAATCCTTCACATATCCAATTTGCTAAAGCCTGACGATTGTTCTTTTGGACAATACGTTGCTGATCATATTTATTCTGAATATTACCCAATTCCACAAACAAAGCAGTTGGAACTGTATTCTTTATAACATATAAATCACGCTTGCTGATAGTTCCAGAAAAACCTCTGCCAGGTTGATGTCTGTCATATTTTTTTTGGAATGTATTTCTCATTGTGCGGGCAAGATGTTTACCTGCCGAGCTGCCACTGTGATAGAAGAATACATCAGTTTGTTTACTTTTACTTCTGCTATCAACATGAACGAACAATGCTCTTTTATAAGTTTCCTTATCTTTATTATATAGGGAATTGATTTTGTCACATCTTTGTTTCAGACGCTGAACTTGGTTGAGCGGGATTTTGCTTCCCATGCATGTTTCACGTTTACTGTTGTTCAGAAAATATTCGTCACGGATTCCATCTTTGGAATCTTGGATAATTATATGAACTTTAGCTCCTCGCATCATAAGGTTACGTGCCACTCGGAGTATGATATCATAAGCATATTCATCTTCATGCAATTCTTTTTTACCTGCATATCCAATGGCTCCAGGATCTGGTCCGCCATGTCCGCTCACAAGATAAAAGCATGCTCCGGATAGCTCATTTGAGACAATATCAAAATTAGCGTAATTTTTCCCGAAAAGCGGCTCATAATTTTTCCTTTTCGCGGAATTGTCCTGATTTCTTACTTTAATGTTTTTATCTGAAGTGCTTTCTGAATCTTTCAGAGGAGGCAAGGTGTATTTGATATGTTTGAGCAAACCGTAATTTCTGCCGAATTTGCCTCTGTTAAGTTCAATGAATTGATTTTTATAATATTCACCGGTTCTGTTGAACCTTTTCAAGAACAGTGTTATTCCTTCTCCATCCTTTGGATAAGCCTTTTCCTGAGCTACCAAATCGTTGGAGAATACAAAAGTTCCTAATATCAGAAAAAATAAAATGTTTTTAATAGCGTTCATCAATTATTATGTTTAGTGATTATGTCCCATATAGCTTTGGTAAGCTCTATGTCGTATTTAGCGTCGTGTAATTTCACTGATTCAATAGGGATTCCTAATTCTCTTGCAACGGTTTCCTGTTTGAAATCTTTCATTTTTGAGCGTTCTGTCATAAGATATTGTGATGCCAGAACCATAACATCTATTGAATTTACCCAAAACCAGGAATAAAAATAGTTGTCTCCGTTTTGCACAAAAAAAGCTTTCAGAAAATGATTATCGAATGATGCATTGTTGTATCCGGCAAGAAAAAACTTATCCGTCTTGTCGTATTTGTCAATATATTTTGAAAGCAATTCTATTAGTTGGTTGTAAACATCTTTCATTGGAGGATAAGAAAGTATTTGCTGGCGTGTAACATTGCAGACCTTCAAAGCTTCATCGTCAATTTCGCATTGCGGGTTAGGACAAACATTGAAATTAAAATATTCTTTAGTTTCTCCGTCAATGACAATTTGTCCGCTTATCTGGTGGATACCGTTTCTCCAGTATTTTATACCAGTAGTTTCCAAGTCGAAAAAAAATATTTTCATATGTAGATGTCTTATTATATTCTGTGATTTTGCAAGTTTGCAAAACTTTGGGGCAAAATCCCTCATTGCAAAAATACAAAAATAAATC
This sequence comes from Parabacteroides sp. KHUB-01, assembly GCF_056640935.1. Taxonomy (NCBI): domain Bacteria; kingdom Pseudomonadati; phylum Bacteroidota; class Bacteroidia; order Bacteroidales; family Tannerellaceae; genus Parabacteroides; species Parabacteroides sp. KHUB-01. Next base: position 3,707,642 of record NZ_CM153256.1, read on the forward strand.
ACAGTTGTTGCAAAAAAATACATTTGATGATGCGCATTTCACATATTGTTATTTCCTTTGCAGTCCGAAGAATATATAGCAATAATATGTTTTTAAGAAAAATACTTATTCCCGCCATGCTCTTTGCTGCGGTGACTGCCAAAGCTCAATTGACAGATGAATTATATCGTAGCGATTATAAAATTGATAAAGACAATAAAGGTAGTTTGTTTATAGAGTTGGACAATTTGTCTTTTTTCAAGGATAACGAATATTCTGGAAATGTAATGAAAGGATATTCGTTGCCGGGATTTTGGCTTCAGCCTAAAGTCGTTTATTATCCTTTGGAAAATATCAAGCTGGAATTAGGTGCGCATCTTTTGAAATATTGGGGAGCACAGCAATATCCTTATGCTTCATATTTTGATATTCCGGAATGGCAGGGGAATGATTTCCAACATGGTTTCCATGCTTTGCCTTGGCTAAGGGCACAAATTGATTTTTCGGATAATTTCAGTGTAATTCTGGGAAACATTTACGGCGCATCAAATCATCGTTTGATTGAACCTCTTTATAATCCTGAATTAAATCAGACTGCAGATCCTGAAGCTGGAGCTCAGATTCTGTATTCGAGCAAATATTTTGATTTGGATTTCTGGGGAAGCTGGGACAGTTTTATTTTCCGTAATGACGTGCATCAGGAGTCATTCACTGTAGGACTTTCCACTCGCGCCAAATGGAATGAACCGGAAAATGAAGTGCATTTCTATACAAACCTTCAGCTTTTGGCGCGTCACTATGGAGGTGAGATTGATACAATAACAACGAATTCCGTACAGACATTGATGAATGGAGCTTTGGGAATAGGTACGGAATGGAATGCTTCCAGGAAATATTTGAAAAAAGTAGGTTTGGAGGTGGATGTTTTGGGCTATTACCAGCAAGCTGGCAAGATGTGGCAACTGGATTCAGGATATGCAATTTATTCCAGCGCATATGCAGATATAAAAAATGTCAGACTTAAAGCAGGATATATGTGGAATAATGATTTTATTTCCATGTATGGCAGTCCGTTTTTTGGCTCAGTATCAACAAAACAGCCTGGCGGAGTTTTTGATAATCCGCAACTTGTGCATTGGGGATTGGAATATACCCGTTCATTCGGGAAATACTTTTCTTTTGGTGCTGACTTGTCTGTTTACCATTGTTTTGGTGGAAAATTCATTGTTGATGGAGTGGAGGAGAATAACAAACAGTCCACAAGCTTTTCAGCTGGAATTTACATGCGAATAAAACCTTCTTTCCTTTTGTTCCGGAAAAAATAGAATGAACTCTTGATTTTTAATGCAGATGATATTTTTATTTCATAATATGTGGAAAAAGTTTTCCATATATTATGAAATAAGTTTTCCAAGCCGTAAAAAAGTTGTGAAAATGTAATTTGTTTATTTACAAAGGTTTATAAAATTGGCTTTTAGGCATAAAAAAATCTATAGTTTTCTTGTATAGAAAAACTATAGAATATTATAATTTGAGTTGCTTAAAAGCGGACAATGTGCAATGAACTTGAGACTTTAAAAGTAAACTGCAGTAATAATTGTAATAGTATTACCAAAACTTATTCTGCATAGGATTGTATTCAAATCCGACCGATTTCATTTTGTCAATCAGATATTTCTTGTCAATATCCATATCTGTACACAAGTCGTCAAGTGAAGAATAATAATCTCTTAATTTTAGATTGATGAAGCTAAACAGCATCATCGGGTCATTAGGTAATTCCATTTTTATTTTATGTTTAAACATATAAACACAGAAAACACGGAGAAATTATTTCTCCATGCTTTCCGTGTCTATTTAGTCTATTCTTTAATTTAAAAGAAAAAACAATTTATTATTCGCCTTTGATAGCTGCGATACCCGGAAGAATTTTACCTTCGATAGCTTCAAGCAAAGCACCACCACCAGTTGAGATGTAAGAAACTTTGTCAGCCATACCAAATTTATTGATACAAGCAACAGAGTCACCACCACCGATCAAAGAGAATGCACCTTCAGCAGTTGCTTCAGCGATAGCATCAGCAATAGCTTTTGAACCGCCAGCGAAGTTATCCATTTCGAATACACCTGCAGGACCGTTCCAAAGAATTGTTTTAGCACCTTTGATAGCAGCTTTGAATTCTTCGCGAGTCTTAGGACCAGCATCCAAGCCCATCCATCCGTCAGGAATATTGTTGTCATCGCAAACCTGAGTGTTAGCATCATTAGCAAATGCATCAGCAGCGATACAGTCGCAACCCAAAACCAAGTTTACACCTTTAGCTTTAGCTTTAGCGATGATATCCAAAGCCAACTGAAGTTTGTCATCTTCAACCAAAGAGTTACCGATTTTGCCACCCTGAGCTTTAGCGAAAGTAAATGCCATACCACCGCAAAGAATCAAGTTGTCAACTTTGTCCATCAAGTTTTCGATGATACCGATCTTAGTTGAAACTTTAGAACCACCCATGATAGCAGTGAACGGACGTTTGATGTTGCTCAATACGTTGTCAACAGCTGTAACTTCTTTTTCCATCAAGTAGCCCAACATTTTGTGGTCTGCATCGAAGTAGTCAGCGATAACAGCAGTTGAAGCGTGTTTACGGTGAGCTGTACCGAATGCGTCGTTAACGTAGCAGTCAGCATAAGAAGCCAAAGTTTTAGCGAATTCTTTCTGAGAAGCCTTCATTGCTTTCTTAGCATCTTCGTATGCAGGATCTTCTTTTTCGATGCCTACTGGTTTACCTTCTTCTTCTGGATAGAAACGCAAGTTTTCCAATAGAAGAACTTCACCTGGTTTCAATGCAGCAGCAGCGTCAGCAGCTTTAGCGCAATCTGGAGCGAATTTAACTGCAACACCAAGTTTTTCAGAAACTGCGTCAACAATCTGGCTCAAAGAATATTTAGCATTTACTTTACCTTTTGGTTTACCCATGTGAGACATGATGATAAGGCTACCACCGTCTGCCAAAATTTTCTTCAATGTAGGCAGAGCACCGCGGATACGAGTGTCGTCAGTGATTTTACCTTCTTCATTCAAAGGCACGTTAAAGTCAACGCGCACAATTGCCTTTTTACCGGCAAAGTTAAAATTGTCCATTGTTTGCATAACTTTCTTTATTTAAAGTCTGAATAAATATAATCTTTTTCGTTTGTGTTTTCCGATTGCAAACTTACACAAAATATATTTTATAACAATGTTTGCCGTAAAATTTATTCGATAAGTTTGAATCTCAGTCTTAATCTTCCGTCCTGATAGTCGTAGTTCAACATTTTGAAATGCCCGATTTCAGATGTGTTTGCCACATGTGCACCAATACATGCGCAAGCGTCATAATCTCCAATTTTTACGATTCTTAGCGTGTCACTTGCATTATCCGGCAGTTTGCTCAGGTCCACAATGTTTGCCGCATCTTCTTTGCTCATGAATTCTGCAGTAACATTCAGATGTTGGTCTATTACTTCATTTATCCGTCTTTCCACTTCCTGCATCATTTCGTCGGTTGGAGCCTCGCTTAATTCATAATCAGCTTTACTTTTCTTTCTTTCAATATGTGCATTTTTCGAACGTGGGCATCCGAACATTCTGACCATAGTCTGGTTCAGGATATGTTCGGCGGTGTGCATAGGAGGGTATTCCTGTTTGTTGTGTTCGTTCAGTTGAATTTCTTTATCCATGAATAAATTTATTTCAAAAAATAATAAATCTGTTTGTCTTATTTTATCTCAAATCTTTCTCGAAAGCCAGCCTTTCTTCACCGCCACGATAAACGACATCGCCTTTATATACAAATCCTAGAGATTTGAATATACTAAGCATATAATTGTTGTCATATTTCGTGTCTACACGGAAAAAGTTTACACCTCTTTGTCTTGCCACATCCTCAGCTTTGAGCATAAATCTTTTCCCAAGACCTTGGTGTTTGGCTTCGTCAGCAACAGCCAGACGGTGCACAACAAGATATTTGTCGTCTGTTGTCCAGGTATTGATTTGCCTGTATACATCTTCTTCTGTAAAGGAAATAACACCATAAGCTACGACAGTTCCTTCCTTTTCAAATACATAACCTTCGTCGTTACCTATATCTGTGATTATGTTTTCACGTGCAGGATAATTCTCATTCCACTGGCAACTTCCCAAGCGTTTCATTTGATCTTTTGCCTGCTGCATGATTTCCATAATACGGTCCGTGTCGCTATGTCCGGCTTTCCTGAATACTATTGAATCGTTTTGCATTTTTGATAATATACATTTAAAAGCACCGTAAAATTCATAAAAATGATTTAGAGAAACAAATTTGCAGAATATAAATGTTTATAAGTTTTGCATATTGCTCAACTTAAAAGTTGACAAGGTCAAATATCTATTATTTAGCACTTAATTGTTTAAGAGCTCTTGTTAACTTGTTTTCTTGTCAACTCGTAAACTGAAAGTTGAGCCTGGCGAAATTTAAATAAAAGAGCTAATGTCTGTTTCTGATTTTGATTTTTAGTTTCTGTTATGTAGCGAAGTCAAACAAAATGCCTATTTTTGTATCGAATATCAAAAAAGTAGAAACTGAAAAGAAAAATATATAAGAAAGAGATGAAGAGATTGCTTATATTGCTGTTGATAAATATATGCTCTTTTTCGTTGTGGGCGCAGATTAACACAGACCGAGTGATGTCAATCGGACGAAATGCTCTGTATTTTGAGGATTATGTGCTATCCATACAATATTTCAATCAGGTAATCAAGGCTAAACCTTGGCTTGCTGAGCCATATTTCTATCGTGCTGTCGCAAAGATTAGTTTGGACGATTATAAGGGTGCAGAAGATGATTGCACTGCATGTCTCGAACGAAATCCGTTTCTGGCTCAGGCATATTATGCCAGAGGTGTTGCCCGACAGAGTCAGGAAAACTATGATGGAGCAATTGCCGATTATACCAAAGGGTTGGAGTTCCGCATGGAAGATCGTCAGATGATGATAAATAGGGCAGTAGCTTATATTCAGAAAGGTGATTTCGATGGTGCTGAAAAAGCTTTTGAAGAACTGATGAAAGCTCACCCGAGATATTCAATGAATTATCTCTCAAGAGGTGCGATGTATCTTGAAAAAGGTGATACACTGAAAGCTCTTGCCGATTATAACAAGGCAATCGAAATGGATCCATATTATGCTCCGGCATATGGAAACCGTGCTATTCTGCATTATCAGATGCATAGTTTGGACAGCGCTTTGGTAGATTTGAATGAAGCAATCCATCTTAATCCCCGCGAAAGTGGATATTTCATAAATCGTGGTTTGGTTAGATATCAGCAGAATAATCTTCGTGGCGCAATGGCGGATTACGATCAGGTGGTAAGTATGGACAGAGACAATCTTATTGCCCGCTTCAACCGCGGACTTCTCCGATTCCAGGTTGGCGATAACAACAGAGCGATTGAAGATTTTGATGTAGTGATAAATCTTGAGCCGGACAATTACATGGCGTACTACAATAGAGCTTTGCTGCGTTACGAAACTGGTGACTATCGCGGAGCCGTTGCCGATTATGACGTAGTGCTTAATGAATATCCTAACTTCTTGCCTGGATATTACAGCAGAGCAGAAGCCAAGAAGAAAATGAATGACCTTGCTGGTGCCGACAAAGACTTCTGGACAGCTTATAATAAGGAGCAGCAGATGAAGAAGGATCGCGCAGCCGGAAAATCAACATCTTCTTCAGACTTGGCGGATAATGATGATAATAAAGATAAGGATACAAAAGACAAGCAGGAAGAAAATACTCGAGAGCAGTCTGATAAGAACATAAGCAAGTTCAACCACCTTGTCGTTTATGATAAAGAGGAAGAACGACGCAGTAAATATCAAAGCGAAGTGCGTGGACGAGTTCAGGACAACAATGTGCATGTTGACATTGAACCTCAGTTCATCCTTACATATTACGAAAAGCCTGACCCAGTCAAGAAACTTGTATATTATGACAAAATTGTTGAGTCATATAATTCAAAGATGCTACTGAAGCGCAAATTAATTTTGACAAATCAGGAAGCAGCTTTGACTGAAGACCAGGTAAGTGCTCACTTCGAGTCTATAAACGAATATTCTGCACGCCTTGAAAAGAATCCTAATGATGCTGATTTATACTTTGGTAGGGCTATTGATTATATGTTGGTACAGGATTTCGATGAAGCAATAAAAGATTTTGACCGCGTAATAGACATCAATCCGGAATTCGTAATGGCTTATTTCAATAGGGCTGTGGTGAGATATAAAAAGTTAGAATATGCTTCGTCTCAGGAAGAGCAGACTTATGCCGAGGAGTTTATTCCCGGGGGAAATATGACAATGAATCTTGTTACGGGAAAAACAAGCGGAGTTAAGAAAATGGGTGACGACCCTGTTACTGCAAAACTGAAAGACAACAAAAAGTCATACGAGTATGAAATGGTTACTCGTGACTATGATATGGTTATTAAGTATGCTCCGAACTTTGTATATGCATATTTCAACCGTGCAAATCTCAGATGTGCTCAGCGAGATTATCGAGCAGCAATTGCCGATTATACAGAAGCGATATACAGAGATCCTGAATTTGCTGATGCATATTTCAACCGAGGTTTGGCTTATTTGTCTCTTGGCGATGCCCGAAACGGAATAGCCGATTTGAGCAAGGCAGGAGAGTTGGGTATATTCAATGCTTATAGCATTATTAAGAGAATGACAAGCAGATAATACAACTTGTTGGAGGAAAGAAAACTTGTCATAATTTGGAATAATATAAATTTTGAAACAATTAAAACTAGTAAATCCGATGAGAGAATTTGGAGATTTCACATCAGAGTACACAGATTATTCTACGGCTGCAATCGCCATTCTTCCTGTGCCATATGATGGAACAAGCACATGGATCAAAGGCGCAGATAAAGGTCCGGAGGCATTGCTTGACGCATCGTTTAATCTGGAATTTTATGATATAGAAACTGGAACTGAAGTATATAAGAAAGGTATTGCTACATTAGCACCAGTAACTGAAGATTCATCACCGGAAGCTATGTCTGCCGAGGTTGAAAAGGCTATGGACAATATTTTGGCAGATGGAAAATTCCCAGTTTTGATTGGAGGCGAGCACTCTGTCAGCATTGGTGCTTTCCGTGCCGTGGCTAAGAAATATGATGATTTGTCAATCATCCAGTTTGATGCTCATTCTGATATGCGTGATGAATATGAAGGTTCTTCACATAATCATGCTTGCGTTATGGCTCGTGCATTGGAACTCACTGACAGCGTAACTCAGGTGGGAATCAGAAGTTCGGACACTAGTGAGCTTAAGAATATAAATCCGTCACGTATATTCCATGCTTATAAGATAAAAGAACAGCAAGGATGGGAGAAGGAAGTATCTGCACAGCTTAAGAAAAATGTATATATAACTATAGACCTTGATGTTCTTGATCCGGCATATCTTCCGTCAACAGGAACACCGGAGCCTGACGGTCTGAGTTATCGTGACTTGTTGCGCACAATAGGACTGATAGCAAAGGAACATAATGTAGTTGGTTTGGATGTTGTAGAGCTATGTCCTAATCCTGCAAGCAAGGCATCTGATTTTCTTGCAGCAAAATTGATATACCAGATATTGTCATTGGTATTCAATAAATAATCGGGAAAAATGAGTCCGCAGGGTCCTCAATTCTGTACCCTGCATTCTATAATTATCTAATAAATAAATGTCAAGAGTATTAATTATTGGTGCCGGCGGTGTGGGAACCGTTGTAGCACACAAGGTAGCTAAACATTCTTGTTTTTCAGACATTATGTTGGCAAGCCGTACAAAATCGAAATGTGACCAGATTGCTCAAGCTGTAGGTGGCAACCGTATCCAGACGGCACAGGTCGATGCAGACAGTGTGCCAGAATTGGTAGCTTTGATGCGTTCATTCCGTCCGGACATTGTAATTAACGTTGCTTTGCCATATCAGGACCTGACAATCATGGATGCATGTCTGGAATGTGGTGTTAATTATTTGGATACTGCCAACTATGAGCCAAAAGACGAAGCTCATTTCGAATATAGCTGGCAGTGGGCTTACCATGATCGCTTCAAGGAAAAAGGTCTTACAGCGATTTTGGGCTGCGGTTTCGACCCGGGTGTTTCTGCAATCTTCACTGCTTATGCAGCTAAGCATCATTTTGATGAAATGCAGTATTTGGATATCGTGGATTGCAATGCCGGAAATCACGGTATGGCTTTTGCCACAAACTTCAATCCGGAAATCAATATCCGTGAGATTACTCAGAACGGTCGTTACTACGAAAATGGCGAATGGGTGAAAACTCAGCCACTTGAAATCCACAAGTCACTTACTTATCCAAACATCGGTGAGCGTGATTCATATTTGTTGTATCACGAAGAATTGGAATCTTTGGTTAAGAATTTCCCAACTCTTAAACGTGCTCGTTTCTGGATGACATTCGGTCAGGAATATCTGACTCACCTTCGAGTTATTCAGAACATCGGTATGGCTCGTATAGACGAAGTGGAATACAACGGTACAAAGATTGTTCCATTGCAGTTCCTGAAAGCAGTTTTGCCTGACCCTAAATCTTTGGGTTCAAATTATCACGGCGAAACTTCAATCGGTTGCCGCATCCGTGGTATCAAAGACGGAAAGGAACGCACATATTATATCTATAACAACTGCGATCACGAAGCAGCATACAAGGAAACAGGCACTCAGGCTGTAAGCTACACAACAGGTGTTCCTGCAGCATTGGGAGCAGCTATGTTTGCACGTGGATTGTGGAAAGGCGCTGGTGTGTTCAACGTAGAAGAATTCGATCCGGATCCATTCTTGGCAGAATTGGGAGAACAAGGTTTGCCTTGGGTTGAGAAATTTGATATCGATCTGGAAGTATGATAGATAAAGAACAAGTGTTGCGCGAGTGGGACTTCACTGAAGTCCCATCGCCTTCTTATGTCCTCCATACATCATTGCTGGCTGCAAATATGGAAGTGATAGACAAGGTGAGAAAGGCAACAGGTGTTGAAATTATCGTAGCCCTTAAGGCAAATGCAATGTGGAGCATTTTCCCTGAATTGCGTAAACACAGCGACGGAGCCACTGCTAGTTCATTGGCTGAAGCTCGTTTGGTATTCGAGGAATATGGTGAGAAATCGCATACTTATGCTCCAATTTACACTTCAGCTGAATTCCCAGAAATAATGGCTTGCAGCAGCCATATCACTTTCAATTCTCTGTCGCAGTATGCACGTTTTGGCAACGATGCTCGCAAAGCAGGAATCTCATGCGGCTTGCGTGTGAATCCCGAATATTCAACTGTCGAAACAGATTTGTATAATCCAGCATCTCCAACTTCACGCCTTGGTATCCGTTCTGTTGATTTGACAGAACTTCCTGAAGGAATAGAAGGACTGCATTTCCATTCTCTATGCGAGTCACGTCCGGCTGACCTTGAAGGAACACTCAAAGCTGTAGAAGAAAAATTCGGACACTTCTTCCCACAAATAAAATGGCTTAATATGGGCGGTGGACATCTGATGACTCATAAAGACTATGACGAAAACGAACTCATCCGTATTCTCAATGAGTTCAAGTCACGCCATCCGCATCTGCGCATCATACTTGAACCGGGAAGTGCTTTCACATGGGATACAGGTTGTCTTGTTTCAACTGTAGAAGATATAGTAAGAAACGGAGGAATAAATACTCTGATGCTGAACGTGTCATTTGCATGCCACATGCCTGATTGCCTTGAAATGCCATACAAACCAACGATTTTGGGAGCTCATGATCCTGAAGAAGGTGAGGAGAAATGGCGAATGGGAGGCAACAGCTGTCTTGCCGGTGATTTCTATGGAGATTGGGCTTTCGACGGTGGACGTGAACCAAAAGTAGGCGACATGATTGTATTCCGTGATATGATACATTATACTATGGTAAAGACAACTATGTTTAACGGTGTCACTCATCCGTCAATCTGCATCTTTGACCCAGAGAAAGGACTACGTGTTGTCCGCAAATTCGGTTACGAAGATTATAAGACCAGAATGTCCTAAATCATCAGATTTAGTAAATCCGGAATATCATATTGATTTTATGTGTCAGGTATGTTATGTCCGGGATAAAATAACAACTAATAAAATAAGAATTATGGAAACAAAAGACAAAGTATTGGCAACAATGAAAGAGGCAGGAACTCCTCTTAATGCAGGTAAAATTGCAGAACTAAGCGGAATCGACCGCAAAGAAGTTGACAAAGCTATGAAGCAGCTTAAGGAAGAAGGTGCTATCGTTTCTCCTGTTCGTTGCAAATGGGCTCCTGCGGAATAATTTGAATCATTAAAACTATACATTCTAGCCATGGTTTCTTATAAGGAAACTGTGGCTAGTTTTTTTATGCAGGTTTGTTGGTATTTCTATTTTTACCGGATATTTTAATTGCCGGCAATAGTATCGATAATTTGGGTATTAATATCTGTAATTTATATACATTCCTTTATGTGCTATAGGACTAAATTTGCATAAACCGTTAAAAAACAGGTGTAAGAATGTGATAGCTATATAAACTTAAATTGTATAAATCCAAAATTACTTTCATAATAAACTTTTTGTCAGATATTAATAAACAATTTAATTTATAATTATATGAATATTATCAGAAATACCGAATTTGGAGGAGAACGTCCTTTGTTTGAGTCTCATAATCTTCGTTTGGAAAATGTGGTAATTCGTGCCGGTGAATCTGCAATAAAAGAATGTAGCAATATTGAAGCAGTAGATTGTCGTTTTGAAGGGAATTATCCTTTCTGGCATGTTCATGGCTTCACTATTGAGCGTTGCTATTTTGATGTAGGCGGACGTTCTGCCCTGTGGTATTCCGATCATCTGAAAATGACAGATACTGTTATCGATGCGCCAAAAATGTTCCGTGAAATGAGCGAAATCGACATTGAAAACGTGACTATGAATGATGCTGATGAGGTGTTTTGGCGTTGCAACGGAATCCGAATCAGAAATCTTATTTTGCATGAAGGAACTTATCCGTTTATGTTTAGCAATAATATTTATATTGACGGACTTGTGAGTGACAGTAAATATGTATTCCAGTATGTGAAGAATGTGGAAATTCATAATGCTAAGATTACTACAAAAGATGCTTTTTGGGAAGTGGAGAATGTAACGATATATGATTCAGAACTAAATGGAGAATACCTTGGTTGGCATTCAAAGAATCTTCGCCTTGTTAATTGTCATATAACCGGTGAGCAGCCTCTTTGTTATGCTCATGACCTTGTTCTTGAGAATTGCACATTCGGTCCTGATTGTGATAGAGCATTTGAATATAGCACTTTGAATGCTGATATTCGCGGTGCTATTACAAACATAAAGAATCCTATGTCCGGATCTATAGTAGCTGATGAGATTGGTTCTATAACAATAGATGAAAATATAAAAGCTCCGGCAGATTGTGAGATCAGACTTAGAAATGGACATTCTTGTTTTACAAAATAAAAAGCGCAAACTATGAAATATAACTTTGATAAGATTATTTCCCGTCGTGGAACTAATTCCTATAAATGGGATAGTGGACCAGCAGAGAAAGATATATTACCTCTATGGGTAGCAGATATGGATTTTCGTACTGCTCCGGCTATTATCGATGCTTTGGAAAATAGAGTGAAACATGGTATATTTGGGTATGTACGTGTTCCGGACGAATACTATAAAGCAGTGATTCGATGGTTTGAACGTCGTCATAACTGGCATATTGAGAAAGAATGGATTATCTATACATCCGGAGTTGTTCCGGCTATCTCAGCTGTTATAAAAGCTCTTGCCGAACCGGGCGATGGTGTGGTAGTTCAGACTCCGGTCTATAACTGTTTCTTTTCCTCAATACGAAACAACGGTTGCCGTATAGTTTCAAATCCTTTAATCTATGAGAATGGAACTTATCGTATCGACTTCGATGATTTGGAACGTAAGACGGCAAATCCGGAGGTTAAATTAATGTTACTTTGTAATCCTCACAATCCGGCTGGCCGTGTTTGGACTCGTGAAGAATTGTGCCGCATAGGAGATATTTGTAAAAGAAACAATGTTACAGTTATTTCAGACGAAATCCATTGTGAATTGGTATTTCCGGAATATGTATATACTCCGTTTGCGTCAATCAGCGAAAGTCATCTGTGGAATTCTGTGACTTGTGTATCTCCTAGTAAAGCTTTCAATTTAGCTGGTTTACAAATTGCTAATATAATTACTTGTGATGAGGAGGTTCGAAAACGCATAGACCGAGCTATCAATATAAATGAAGTTTGTGATGTAAATCCTTTCGGCATTGAAGCTACTATTGCTGCTTATAACAATAGTGAGGAGTGGCTTATTCAGTTGCTTGATTATATAAAAGCCAATTATAATTATTTGTGTGAATTTATCCATGCTCATATTCCAAATGTATATGTTACAAAATTGGAAGGAACTTATTTGGCATGGACAGATTGTCGGGCATTGAGACTGACTTCAGATGAATTGCAATCCCGTTTATTTGAAGAAACAGGTTTGTGGCTTAACAGTGGTTCGATGTATGGAGCCGATGGCGAAGGTTTTCTGCGCTGGAATTTAGCTTGTCCAAACTCTGTGCTGCAAGATGCATTAGAGCGTTTCCGTAAATTTATTATATTAATCACACAGTGATTAAGCCTATATGTTATTTGAATATCATATACTTAAAAACAATCTTAAATTGACTGAAATCTTATTCTAAAATATATATAGTCCTAGCAAAAAATATATACGGCCCCGCGCAGAAATATATACGGTTCTACGTTTAGCTAGGACTATATATATTTTTTATGCTGAAATAAACGTAAGCGTTTCTACGATTCCCCATAAAAACTAAAAATAACATATGACATTTTGTCATCCATCTTTGTGTGTTTTTTTCAAAATAATACGTTTAAGGAGTGAAATTCGATGAAAAAAATCATCAATTTTGATTGTTTAAAAAAATGATTGCAATGATTTTGGAAAATGATCATAATGATTGTTCCAACTCTTCTAAATGATTTTGCATAATGATTGCAATCTTTTCCTGAAGTTATTACAATCATTTTTTTAACACTCCCTTTTTTAGGGATAAAACACCATTTTTTTAGCTTGATATATCATGAAAAACAAGCTTTTTTTATCAGGAAGGGGATATTTTATGGTATAATTATTAATATCATTTTGATAGCATTTATAAAGCGAAGTTTTGCAATATGTCTATTTTTTAACAAGATTATCGCAATGAATAATTGTTTGTGTAACTTTTTTGCAGGTTTTAGATTCAAATTGTATTATTTGAATTTTACGAGAGTGCCGTCTGTTTTGTTTTTGTAAAAAATGTACCGGAAAAATCAATTCTCATGAAGTTAAGATGACATTATGGCATAAAGTGGTGTAATCTTAGATTGGACTTTGTTTTTAAGAGAAATAAATAATATGGGTTTGCAGATTGGATAAAATTTGTTGTAGTTGGATTTTTAAAAAAGTTCAAGACAGAAAGTCTGAGAAAAATTAAATTGTCAAAATTTAACAAGATTTGATTTTTTTTTTTCTATATTTTTCAGATTTTTGCATCCGCAACCTAAAATTTAAGATTTCTAATATTTATGTAAACCTAACTGTATATAATTTATAATAAATGTTTTGTTAATCTTACATTGATGGACGTGAATATTATAACCTAAATTAGAAACTGTTTAAATTTTATTCAAAAATAATTTTATGGCAGCGATATGCATCATGGCTTCGTGCGTATCGGCCCTGTATTCATAGTCAATGGTCAGTCTCCTGAAGTTCTCGAGCCATGAGAAAGTGCGCTCGACAATCCATCTTTTTGGCATGGGGACAAATCTGTCCGTCCGTTTGTCGGACCTGAGTACGACATCCAGGTCGCAATGCAGCAGTCTCTTGACCGTGTTCCTGACAGTCTCGCCCCTGTAACCTCCGTCCGCCAGAATCCGTTTCAGCCCCGGGAATTTGTATCTCATGGATTCGAACACCTCTTCCGCCCCTACGCTGTCATGGACATTTGCCGGATGGACTCTCACTGACATGGGCAGCCCCAGTGTGTCAACCACTATGTGCTCCTTCCTGCCCTTTATCTTTTTGTTTCCGTCTATTCCCCTTTGACCATCAATATGATGGGAGGTCCTGACACTCCTTGAGTCGATGATCCCAAGGCTGGGACTCTCCGCCCTGCCCGAAAGACGGCGGACAATGCCGCGGAGGGTGTCGAAGATCTCTTCAAGCAGGCCCTCGTTCTTCCACTTGCTGAAATAGTAATACACTGTCTGCCACGGAGCGAAATCCGATGGGAGCATTCTCCACTGCACGCCGGTCTTCACGATGTACAGGATGCCGTCAAAAACAGAGCGCAGTGAATATTTTCTGAATCTTTCTTTGGGGTCTAACATATTTTTTATAACTTGCCACTGTTTATCAGTCAGGTTGGTTGGGTACTTATGCATAACTTTAATGTCTTGATAATCATAAAGTTACGAAAAAAATTCCAATTAACCTACTGATTTACAACTAATTATAAATAAATTTAAACAGATTCTTAGAAAACTAATACAGTATGATGAACAAAGGAAACCCCTTTTTGATGAAACAGATTGCACAAGTTTCAACATTGTGCTTACTGTTATCTGCCTTTTCTGCTGAAGCAAAAGCTGGTGTATCATTGGAAATTCGGGACAACGATGTTGCCAATGATTTAGTTACACAGACAAAAACTGTTACAGGTGTAGTTTTGGACGCATCCAATATTCCGGTTATTGGTGCGAATGTAATTATAAAAGGTACTTCTAATGGAACAATTACAGATATGGATGGTAAGTTTGTTTTGGAAGTTCCAGAAAATGCAGTCCTTCAAGTTTCTTATATCGGTTATATCGATCAAGAAATTCCGGTTAGTGGAAAATCTTCTGTTCAAGTTCTTTTGAAAGAAGATACTCAGAATTTGGATGAAGTTGTAGTGGTAGGTTATGGTGTACAGAAGAAAGTAAACATGACCGGTTCTATTTCTAATGTTAAATCAGAAGAGTTGACAGTAATTCCAAATACCAATTTGTCAAATTCATTAGCTGGTCGTGCTCCTGGTGCTACAATTACAGGTAATTCTGGATTGATGGGTGCTTCTTCAGAGATTCGAATGCGTGGAGGATTTGGAGATCCGTTGTTTGTAATTGATGGAGTTATTCGTGATAAAGAAGCTTTTGACAATTTAGAGCCATATGAAATTGATCAGATGAGTTTCTTAAAAGATGCAGCAACTGCTTCTATATATGGTTCTGCTGCAGGTAATGGTGTTGTTTTGGTAACAACAAAAGGAGGTGTAAAAAATCAGAAACCGGTATTTAATTATCAGGGTTCATATGCTTTTAGTAAACCAACTCAAGAATTGTTTGCAGATCGATGGACTGCTATAGATGATTTGGATTATCAAAATGCAGTGGCTCGTTTTCAAGGAACGAAAGAACCTAATGGCGAGGCTGAGTATGCCTATTTCCGTGATAATAACATTAATTATAACGTAAATGATTATATTTGGCAGAATCCATGGAATACTAAGCATTCATTAAGTGTAACAGGAGGTAGTGAGAAAGTTCAATATTATGTAATGGGTTCATTCCTTGCTGAAGAAGGTTCATATGTGTCGTTGAAAAATAAGAAATTTTCTTTGCGCTCTAATTTGACGATTGAGTTGAGTAAATACATTAAGATGAATGTGAATTTGGATGCAAATCAATCTAATGATAGACGTTTCTACTGGCCATTTTCAGATGATGACGACCAGGCGGTATATGATTTGTACCGTTGTACTTTTAATGCAATGAAAACAATGCCATTCTATTCTAATTTAGATGGAACTCCTTCTGCAACGATTACAGATTATCCAATATATCAGGATTATGGGTCATGGCAAGGATGGAATCCTGTAGATCAAGTTGTTGGAGATCGTTATTTGAAGACTCGTCGACGTAATATGAATGGAATTGTATCGTTAGATTTCAACCTAGGTTTTATTACGAAAGGTTTGAGTACTAAAATTGTGGGAAGTTATTTGGGTCATGATTATAACCGTAAAAGGTTTATGACTTTCCAAAAGAATTACAAATTCCAACAGGCCGATCCTGAGGGAAATCGTTTTTTACCGGCACCTTTGAATTTGAATGAGTATAATACCTTCAACTTCTCTCAGAATTATGAAAACTTGGATTATCGAGCAAAACAGTTATGGACAGAGCAGTTTAACTGGTTTGTGAATTATGCAAATACATTCGGTAAACATGATGTCAATGCTATGGTCGTATTTGAACAGGCATCAAATGGTGGTGAATGGATACAGGCTAAAGGCGAACAGCCATTGACTAATTTGGACCAGATGTTTAATTATTCACAAGATGCAGAACGTCGTTGGGGTGATGCAGAAGAATATACAGGAGGACGTCTTTCTTGGATTGGACGTTTCAATTATACATTTGATCAAAAATATATAGCTGAATTTTCTTTCCGTTATGATGGTAATACCTTGTTCCCGGATGGACATCGTTGGGGATTCTTCCCATCAGTGTCTGCTGCATGGCGTATTAGTCAGGAATCATTTATGCAGGGTACATCTGATTGGTTAAGTAATTTGAAATTACGTGCTTCTTATGGTACAACAGGTAACGATTTAAATGTAGATGATGAGGAAATCGCAGCTTTTTCTTATCTACAGAAGTACAATAAGGGTGGTTCATATGTATTTGGCAATAATTTGGCAAATACAATTACACCAGGGGCTACACCAAACTTAACTTTGACATGGGCAACTTCCAAAACTATAAATGGAGGTTTGGATTTCGGCTTTTTCGACAATCGTTTGTCAGGAACATTTGATGCGTTTTACCGCAAAGAAACTGATATCTTGGGCGCTCGTACTGTAACGCTTCCTAACACATACGGTCAGACTTTGGCTCCAGAAAACTATGCAGAACGTTCTTGGAGGGGTGGAGAGTTGGCTCTTACTTGGATGGATAAAGCTGCTAATGGTTCGATAGACTATTCAGTATACGTAAATCTAGGCTTTGCTCGTGATCGTTGGGATGTTTTAGATGTTTCACCAACATATCAGGAAGGAGGGGCATTGTATGCATTGTCTCCGGTAGGGAAGGCTGACGGAATTTTAACAGGTTTGATTGCAGATCATTTATTAACAGATCCTGCAGAAGTGGAAGCATTGAAGGCTCAAGGTTTCAAACAATTTGGTCGTGATCCTTATTTAGGTGGTATTTTATACAAAGATACACGTGGCGATGGTTATTCAGAGGGTCCTGATGGACGTATTGATAGTAATGATACATATAATTTACTGAGTGAAAATGGTACACCTCGAATTAATTATGGTTTCGGAGGTAATATCAAATGGAAAGGTATTACGGTAGATGTACATTTCCAGGGTGTTGGTAAGTATGACCGTTTTGTAGGTGGTGTAGATGGAGGCTTCAATCAGCATGGTGGAGCTGTTCGTCCTTATTTCCCGATTTGGACAAGTGATAAAGTTTATGACCCTGATTATAATCCAGATGGTGTTTATCCACGTATTACAGGAACTAATTGGTATGAATCTGGAACAGGAAATACTAGTTATTGGATTCGTAACGGAGCTTATCTTCGATTGAAAAACTTGAATATTGGTTATGATTTGCCAAAAACAGTTCTTAAACCGTTAGGCTTAACTCATGCTCAGTTTTTTGTTAATGCGACCAATTTGTTCTGTATTTCTGCGGTAACGGAATTCTTAGATCCAGAACAGGAATATTATGATTCTTATCCGTTGATGCGTACTTTTTCTTTTGGTCTTAATTTCTCATTCTAATTTTAAATCAAAGAAAATATGAAAATGAAAAAAATTAAATATGGAATAATCGGAACGGTTCTTATCTTAGGTGGAATGATGACCAGTTGCGATACATTAGATATAGATAACCTGAATAGTTATGATGAATCAATGGTTTGGCATGATGTTAACTTGGCAACTGCATATGTGAACAATCTTTATACAGAATGTTTTGGTAACTGGAATGCTGGAGCTGACAATAATTCTGAACAAGTTACAGGTATGCCTTGGTATTTAGGTACTATTACAGAAACAGGAGGTTCGTATAAAAGTTGGAATTATACAGCAATTCGTCATATTAATGAAGCAATAAAACGTCTAGAAGAGGGAGAATTGGATAGTGAGACTGTTAATAGCTTATTGGGCCAAGCTTATTTTATGCGTGCCTATATGTATTATTGGATGGTTCTCCATCATGGCGGTGTCCCTTATATTAAAGTACCACAGGACAAAGACACAGATGATTTATATGTGAAACGTAATTCAACTCCAGAATGTTTTCAGTTTATGGTCGAGGATTTGGATCATGCAATCACATTATTACCTGAAAAGATAGCAGGTAGTTCCTCTGACTATGGGCGTATTGATCAATGCTTTGCCAAGGCTTGGAAAGCAAAAACATTATTGTTGAAAGCTTCTCCGCAATTTAATCCAAGTAATCCGTGGAATAATGATTATTGGAAAGAGGCTTATGATGCAGCAAAAGAGGCTTATGATTTTTGTGTCGCAAAGGGAATTGCTTTAACACCTAATTATGCTGATATTTGGATTCAGGAGCAAGGACCGGAAGTTGTTTTTCCAGTAGTAAATTCAAATCCGAATAAAGTTTCAACGTGGGAATACAATACACGTCCGGCTTCAATTAGTCGTGATAAACCTTATAATAATCCTACATGGGAATTTGTGAAAAGCTTTCCTATGCTAGATGGAAAATTATATGATGATCCTACTGGTAAATACTATGTTGGAGATGAACAGGCTTTATTAAAGTCTTTTTGGAAAAACAGAGACCCTCGTTTTAATGATGTATGTTTATATAATGGTCGTGAATATCCTGTAGCAGGAAAACCTGCAAATTACAGACAGTATAATGCACTTGGTGTAACCAGTCCGGATGATCAGTATGGTGTGAATCCTAACGCACATACAAATGCAGTGAACAATGATATTTATTCAGGACTTTATATATATAAAGGTGCAGATCTGTCGTTGACTCAAGATAAGGTAATGACATATGATATAGATTACATTTTGATGCGTTTTGCAGAAGTTATGTTTATCTATGCTGAGGCTGCTAATGAAACTGGTCATTCTGATGTGGCTGTTGACATGTTGAAGCAGATTCGTAAACGTGCAGGAATCGAACCTGGTTCTGATGGTTTGTATGGATTGAAGGTTGGTAGTCGTGAGGAAATCAGAAAAGCTATATTGGATGAAAGAAATATAGAATTGTGTTTCGAAGGACATCGTTTTTGGGATTTGCGTAGAACTCGTAATATGATGCACCTTAACGGTTGGACAAAACATGGTATTGAGGCCATTGCTATTAATCCAGATGGAACAGATATGGATTTGAATACAGCCAGAGAAAAAATAAATAACAATGAATTGACTACTGGCGATTTCCGATATGTTATTCATCAAGTCCCTTATACAGAGGCTGCTGAACGAGAATTTGTAATTGAAGAATCTTTTTATTTCTTCCCGATTCAGAAGAGTAACATTGACCAGAATCCTAATTTGGAACAGAATAATAACTGGGGTGGAACATTTAATCCTACAATGGAATAATATTTGAATAATAAAATCGGCTCTGATAGCAATAGCTGTTGGAGCCGATTGTTTTAATTAATAAAATATAAGACTTAAATTATAAAGTAGTAATAAAAATATTGATAGATTATGAAACGAGTTATATTATTGTGTTCTTTGATTTTATCTTCTTTTACTTTTTCTTTCGCATCCAACAATATCACCATAGGTGTTATTCAATATGATTTGACTAATATTGATAAAAGTTTCAAGGAGCTTAAGGCTCAGGGTTTTGGCTCATGTGAGGTTAATTACAGTAAAAAATTTACTCCTGAGCTGGCAAAGCAGATAAAAGAAGCTTCGGAAAAATATGGTATAAAGGTTACTACAATTGTTGGTGTTCCTGGTAGTAAATCTGTGTGGAATTTCAGACAAGGACCGACAACTATCGGTCTTGTGCCTACAGATGAACGTGCAGAGAAGCTTAGCGAATATAGGAAAATGATAGATTATTGTGCTATGGCTGGAGTTCCTGCAATGCATTCACATTTTGGTTTTATCCCTGAAGACCCTTCTTCTGAACAGTATAAGGATTTTATAAATGTGATGAAAGATCTTGCAGGTTATGCTAAGGATAAAGGTGTAATGATTTATTTTGAGACAGGTCAGGAAACACCAACAACTTTGATCCGTGCCATCAAAGATATTGGAACTGGAAATGTATTTATCAATTGTGACCTGGCAAATCTTTTGATGTATGGAAAGGCTAATTCCCTTGATGCTGTCAAGATGTTTGGTCCGTTAATCAAAGAGTTTCATGCAAAGGACGGAAAATATCCCGATCCTGAAAATCCATATGAACTTGGAGCTGAAGTTCCTATTCCTACAGGTGATGTGGATTTTCCGGCAGTTATTAAGGAGCTGAAACGTCAGGGATTCGACGGAGCAATAACTATTGAATGTGAGTTGAATGGTTCACGTCACGATTATGTGGTTAAAACTAAAGACTACCTTCAGGAATTGTTGAATAATTGATTCTCAGTGGAATTGAAGTGAGAGTAGTGATATACTTTCTAAATATTTGGCTATACGCTAAACATATATTATATTTGCAGAAATGTGAAACACATAAATAATTTACCATGAAAACTAACAGAAGGGACTTCCTCAAGACATTGGGGGGAATTGCGGCGTTTTCCATTGTTCCACGCCACGTGTTGGGTAATGGATATATTGCGCCTAGTGATCAGTTAACAAAAGGTATCATTGGTACCGGTGGTATGGGACGTGGTCATTTGAATTATGCAGGAACACGTCTTGTTGCTGTATGCGATGTCGATAAGAATCATCTTGAACTTGGAAAGAATCTTGTGAAAGAAAAGATTGCGGCTTATCATGATTTCCGTGATCTGATTCTGGATCCGAATGTGGATATTGTTCATATAGCTACTCCTCCTCACTGGCATGGAATCATGTCTGTTGAAGCAGCAAAAGCCGGAAAAGATATATGGTGTGAGAAGCCGATGACTCGTACTATTGGTGAAGGTAAGCGTGTAATGGAAGCCGTTAAACAATATGGCAGAATGTTCCGTTTGAACACATGGTTCCGCTTTACTGACCAGTTCTATGGCCTTGGTACACCTGTAAAACCGTTGAAAAAACTTGTTCAGAGTGGTTTGTTGGGATGGCCGTTGAAAGTTACTATAAGCAAGCATACTGGATTTGACTGGAAATTCTATTGGGTAGGTAAGGAATATCTTGAACCGCAGCCTATACCAAAGGAACTTGACTACGATATGTGGTTAGGCCCGGCACCATACAAACCATATAATGCTCATCGTGTTCACCAGACATTCCGTGGATATTGGGATTATGATGGAGGAGGTTTGGGTGATATGGGACAGCATTATATTGACCCAGTTCAGTATATCTTAGGAAAAGACCATACAAGTCCGATTAAAGTTGAAGTTGATGCACCTCAGCAGCATCCTGATGCTGTAGGAACATGGCGTTCGATTACATATACTTATGAAGATGGTTGCCAGATCGTGCTTTGGGGTGGTGATTATGGTGATCCGAATACTCCTTATATTTCTGGTCCAAATGGAAATGTTTACAAGAATTTCGTTTGTGATATTCCTGATTGGGAAAAGAAGCTTGCTGACTTACCTGATCCAGAACCACAAGTTACAGATTTCATTGAATGTGTGAAGACTCGTCAGCCATTTGCTCTTAACGAACAGAATGGTTTCCGCTCTGCTACTATTGTCAATATGGGGGCTGTGGCATTGCGCTTGAACAGGACTTTGCACTTTGATCCGGTTAAACTTGAATTTATCAATGATGAGGCTGCCAACAGGTTATTGGATCAGCCAATGAGGGCGCCGTGGAATATTTGATTTGAGTTTTTGAGTTCCTAAGTTAGAATAGACTCAAAAGAAATGGAAAATTAGAAATAATCGAACTTCATGAAAAAAATATATATAACTATAAGTACATTGCTGCTTTGTGGCAGTATGTTAATGGCACAGACTCCGGCAAACCGTACTGCAAAAACAGTGACTGCGGATGTGCTAGCACAGATGCCAGCAGAGCGTCAGGCTGAATACAATAAATTGATTGGAGAGTTGTCGTCGGTAGGAGAAGAAGCTGTCCTTAATCTTGTATCAAAAATTAATGCTCCTGGTAAAGGCAGTAATTCACAGGTTGAATATGCGTTGAGCGGATTGAGTCATTTTGTTATGGCACAAGGTAAGGAAGATGCTCGCCTTGTAGTTTCAAATGCTTATGTAAAGGCTTTGGATCAGGTTCAGGACAATGAAATAAAATCTTTCATAATTTCCCAGTTGCGTATTGTTGGCAAGGCTGAAGCAGTTGATGCTTTGTCAGCTTATCTTGCCGATCCATATTTGA
Organism: Parabacteroides sp. KHUB-01; assembly: GCF_056640935.1. Taxonomy (NCBI): domain Bacteria; kingdom Pseudomonadati; phylum Bacteroidota; class Bacteroidia; order Bacteroidales; family Tannerellaceae; genus Parabacteroides; species Parabacteroides sp. KHUB-01. The sequence continues at coordinate 3,730,269 of NZ_CM153256.1, forward strand.
GCAGTGCTGCAGCTAGGGCTCTTTCATCAAACGGTTCTGCTGAGGCTGGTGCTGCGCTTAAGGCTGGATTACTTCGCCGTATGGGTACTCCTGAAACTCAGAAGAATATTATTGAGGCAATTGCTGAAATCCGTTTGGACGGAGTTGAAGATATTCTTATTCCTATGCTTCAGAATGGTGATGCTGACATGAAGAAAGTTGTGCTTTATGCTTTGAGCCGCACAGGAAGCGAAAAATCTTTGGATGTTGTAGGAAAGGCAGCAGAAGCAGCCGGTTATACAATGGAACCAACAGGTGCTACTGAGGCATATATCGCTTTGATTAAGAATCTTGCAGCTAAAGGAGAAATTAAAGTTGCAGAAAAGGCAGCCAATACTCTGATGAAGAAGGCTACAAAGGCTCAACAGGTTCATGCTCGTGAAGCTGCATTGGAAATTCTTATGTCAGTCAAGGAAACAGAGGATGCAACAAAACTGCTTTTGGCAGCAATGAAGGATGCAAACAAGCAGTATAGAAATGCCGCTTTGAATTTTGCTTCTTCATTCATCAATCAGGAAGGTTATATTGAATTGGCTAAATATATGGTTAAGGCTAAGCCTGAACCTAAGGTTGATATATTGAACTGGTTTGGTCGTGAAGCTAAATGCCCGAAGAAGCATGATGTAATCAAGAATCTGATGCTTCGCTTTGATTTGTCATTTGCTCAGGTTCTTACTCAGCAGTTGAATAATGAAGATTTTGCTGTTCAGCAGGCTGCAGCTTGGACAATGGTGAAAATCGGAGATAAAGGTTATATCCAGACATTGGCAAATTTGCTGACTAGCGATAATAAGCAGGTTGTTCTGTTGGCTCAAGATGCGTTGTTGGCATTCCCTGGTGATATCAATGGTGCTGTAGCTTCAGCTATTGGTAAGGCACAGAGCTTAGGAAAGATTGCTGGTGTGGAATTGCTTGCAGCACGTATGGCTGATTCAAAGATAAATACTGTATTAGAACAGACCAAGTCGTCTGATGCATCTGTGAAGATGGCAGCCTATACAGCTTTGAAATCTGTAGCTACAGCTCAGGATTTTACTCAACTTTGTGGAATGTTGGAAAGTGCTGAATCTAACTATGTAGCTCCTATGCAGGATGCTGTAATTGCTTCAGTTTTGGCAATGCCTAAGAATCAGCAAGTAGAGTCATTGAAACGCAGAATGTTGCAGGCTGGTAGTGAAAAGTCTGTTCTATATTATAAGGTACTTTCTGCAACGGATGATAAGGAAGCTTTTGCAACTATACTTGAAGGATTGAATTCCGGTTCTTCAGCTGCTAAGAGTGCTGCTTTCGAAGCATTGCTTCAGTGGAAGGGTATTGAGGCTGCTGAGCAGTTGTTCGCTGTTTGTAAGAAGTCAGCTTCAGGAGATATGTTTAACAAGGCTTTGGACCGTTATGTTCAGTTGGTTTCTAATCCTGAATTCACAGGTGAGAACCGTTTGTTAAGCTTACGTAAGGCTATGGAAATTGCTAAGACTGGTGACCAGAAGGTTAAGATCTTGAAACAAATCCAGCAGGCAGGAACATTCCTTTCTTTGATGTACTCTTCTGAATTCCTGGATGATTCTGACAAAGCTGTACGTTCAGCTGCTGCTTATTCTGTATGGAATATCGCACGTAATCACAAAGAATACACAGGCGATAATGTTAAAGCTCTGCTTAACAAAATCTTGCCTATGCTAGACGGTGAGGATGCACGCTACGATATTGACGCATTGAAACAGCATCTTGCAGAGATGCCAGATGAAGTTGGTTTCGTTTCTATGTTTAACGGTAAGGATTTGACTGGCTGGAAAGGTCTTGTGGAAAATCCTATAGCACGTGCAAAAATGAAACCTGCTCAGCTTGCAAAGGCTCAGGAAAAAGCTGATGAGCAGATGCGCAAGGATTGGAAGGTAGAGGATGGATGTCTTGTATTTGAAGGTTCAGGTTTTGACAATTTGTGTACTGAAAAGCAGTATGGCGACTTTGAAATGTATGTAGATTGGATGCTTGATCCTGCAGGTCCAGAGGCTGATGCCGGTGTTTATTTGCGTGGTACTCCACAAGTTCAGATTTGGGATACAGCGCGTGTGGACGTTGGTGCACAGGTTGGTTCAGGTGGTTTGTATAACAACCAGAAGAATGAAAGCAAACCTTCAAAAGTTGCCGACAATAAGTTGGGTGAGTGGAACAGCTTCTATATCAAGATGGTTGGAGACCGTGTAACAGTTGTTTTAAACGGCGAGAAAGTTGTTGACAATGTTATTATGGAAAATTATTGGGATCGCAAACAACCTATATTCCCTGTAGAACAGATTGAGTTGCAAGCTCACGGAAGCAAGTGTTCATTCCGCAATCTTTATATCAAGGAATTGAAGCGTCAGGAACCATTCCAGCTTTCTGAGCAAGAAAAGAAAGAAGGTTTCAAGGTGTTGTTCGACGGAACTAACATGCATGAATGGCAAGGTAATACAACTGACTATATCCTTGAGGACGGTTGTATTTCAATGGTTCCTAGCAAGAGTTTCGGTGGAAATCTATATACAAAGAATGAATATGCTAATTTCATATACAGATTTGAGTTCCAATTGACTCCAGGTGCAAATAACGGTATCGGTTTGAGAACTCCAATGGGTGTGGATGCTGCATATCATGGTATGGAAAGCCAGATTTTGGATTGCGAACACCAGATTTACAGTGATATTACTCCTTATCAGCATCATGGTTCAATTTATGGTATCATCAAAGCTAATGAAAACCATAAGAAAGCAATCAAACCGGTTGGCGAATGGAATGAGGAAGAAATCATTTGCGATGGCGATAATATCAAAGTTACAGTAAATGGTGTCGTAATTGTTGAAGGTAATATTCGTGATGCCGTTAAGAATGGAACACCGGATGGCAAGGAACATCCTGGATTGTTTAATAAGAAAGGCTATATCGGATTCCTGGGTCATGGTTCTCCTGTGAAATTCCGCAATATTCGTATTATGGAATTGAAGTAAAATATATAATTAAATTTTACAAGATTACATAAGCAAGTCGGCAAGGGGATTTTCTTCTTGTCAACTTGTTTTCTTGTTACTTATCCCTTTATCCACTAATTAGATTATTATGAAAAAAGTATTTGCTAAGTGTATGTTGTTTATCTCATCAGTTATGTCAGCACAAGATAAGATTGAGATAAAATTATGGGAAAAAGAAAAATGTCCCAATACAAATAATATGACTGAGCAGGTTGAAGGTGGTGCTCTTTATGTTGAAGAACCTACACTGACGATTTATCCGGCAAAAAATGGAAATGGAATGGCTATTGTGGCTTGTCCCGGTGGCGGATATTATGGACTTGCCACAGGTCATGAAGGACATGATATGGCTGATTGGTTTAATAGTCAGGGAATAACTTATGCAGTCCTTATATATCGTATGCCTAATGGTAATAATGAGGTTCCGTTGAGTGATGCTCAGCAGGCTATAAGAATAATGAGAGAGAAAGCTCCTGAATTAGGCGTTGAGAAGATTGGAATTATGGGTTCATCTGCAGGTGGACATCTTGCCAGCACTGCTGCCACTCATTTTGATTCTGAAACGCGTCCTGATTTCCAAATCCTTTTTTACCCGGTGGTGACTATGGACAAAAAATTGACACATGGTGGATCTAGAGATAATCTGCTGGGAAAGAATCCTTCTGCTGAACTTGTAGAGAAATATTCTAACGAGAAACAAGTGACACCGCAGACTCCGCCTGCATTTATCATGCATAGCAGTGACGACAAGGTTGTTCCAGTTGAGAATAGTGTTAATTATTACCTGGCTTTGGTAAAAAACAATGTCCCGGCTTCATTGCACATTTATCCAATTGGTGGACATGGATGGGGATATAATGATAGTTTCATATACAAACGTCAATGGACTGACGAATTAGAGAAATGGCTTAGAGAGTTGTTTTGATATTAATAAAATAAATAAAGGAACGAAGTTGACAATCTGTCAGCTCGTTCCTTTTGTTTTATGATTAATAAGAATTATAATCCTTATTCTTTAACCTCAAAAATAACACTGTTATAGTTCTGATTTTCCCATGCACGGATTAATTCTGTGAATTTAGGATAATCTTTTGCTTCAATCTTAGGATTGGAAATTGTTATGCTGCGTGAAACATTTACCTTTCCGTTTTCAGCCTTAATATTGATTTTTACTGAACCAACACTGTTTGTGATTTCCTTATTTGCAGATTTTGAACTGACTGTTGCATTTGCAGGAGAAGAAACAGAATATGAGTATGATTCGTTAATCATGCCCGGTAAAGTGATAAGTCTGTTGCTTTTTCCTCCTTGCAGGGCAAGCATTGACAGATAGTTTCCAGTTCCGCAGTCAGGAAGAGAAAGAATAATGTAGTTTCCTGCTTTTTCTGTACTGATATTCTTTGAATACTCCATTTCAGCCAAATCTCCGTTTGTTTTGCATGACTTGATATCATTTCCTGCAAAAGACTTGATTTTCTTACCTTCAATATCAAGATAATATTCAGGAACAGAAGCTTTGACATTCGCATTGAATTTACCGTCTTTGTCTGCTGAAATATTTGCGTCGAAAGTCAAATCCAATTTCATCGGTTTAGCTTCTGAGATTGTTCCGTTTTCAAGATTCAAAGCACTGTAATATTGACGGAAAGTTTTCAATGCAGCAGTTGTAGCATCGTCTGTTGCCAGGATGTATTTGTTTCCGTCTGCTTCAGTTTCTACGAATATTATAGATTTGTTCAGTCCATAGCCTTCTGCGGATTTGTCAGGGAAGCAAGCTAATGTATTTGCCTTTATATTAGCAGCTCTCAACAAACCTTGCATTATGTTCGCCAATTCAGCAGGAGTTCCGTATGCAGAGTTAATCACTTCTTCAGCCGGTCTGATTTTATATCCTGTTTCGTTGATTGACAGAGGAATCATTTCGTAGTTACCTTTTATATACTGATATATGGCAACAACTTTGTCTCTGTCGTTTGCTGCCTTTTCAGTTATAGCTTCAGCCATTGTAACCAGCGGCATTGTCTTTTTCTGCTCAAACTGTGAATAAATTGTTTCAGCCATTTCCTTTGATGAAGGATATGTATTGGCAGCAATGCACTGTCTGTCCATATGATAAGAGTCAATCATACGTGAAGCAGCAGGAATATTGCTGAATCTCCATTTATACACTTTCTGTCCGTTTGAACTTGACTGAGACGCTTTCTCATTTCTGTTTGCAATCTTATAGCTCAAAGTTTTGCTTTCAGGAATAGATATTGAAATCTCGCAGCTTTTCACTGGTGATGATTGCTGCAAATCCTCATTTATATCAATTTGAGGCAAATAACCTGCCTTAGTTTTGATAGTATAATCCAGATAAATTGTTGCGCCAAGTTCCAGTCCTGTGTGAACCACAACCATTTCCTTCAGCTGGTTGTAAGCAGGAGCGTTTGCAGCGTTGCGTGGCAAAACTTCCACAAAAGCATTGTCCGGAGTTTTTACGATGTTACCGTCTTTCTGCTTAGTGTAAGATTCGTTGATTGTCAGTGTCTGATAGTCCGGATTATAAACTATGAAACTTTCGCCATATGTGCTGTTCATAGCTGTGTGAGTATATATGGCAAGCTCCATTTTATAGTTGAATTCCTGGCTTCCGTCCGGATTGAGAGTCCAAGACTTTACCAGTTTCTTATATTCGGCTTCGGAAGCTGCGAAGGTGGCAGTTGCCAAAAGCAGCAGGCCGAACAACATCATTATTTTATTTGATATTTTAATCATCATGATATTTGCTTTGTCAGGTTGTTATTTTTTAATTATCACATAATCTCCATAAGCTTTGTGTGCATTCACGGCTGTGCGGAATCCTTTCCAGTCGGATGCTTCATAAACTCTTTTCTTCAAAGCCAGCTTCTGGTGAAGAACGATATTTCCGTTTTCTGCCTTCAGCGAACCTTCGAAGTCTGCGGCATTACTTTCCATTGAGTCTGATTTTTCGTCGCTTGCAAGAGTGTAGCCTTTGGGAAGCTGTATTGTTTCGTCAAGTTCAACAAGTCTTGAGCATCCGTCTTTGAAACCATACTTTCTGTCTTCCAGACTTGTGTCTATTCTTAGATAACTTTTAACCTGGTTATACAGATTATTCATAACCATAGGTTTCAGAATCATTTCATTATCTCCGCAAAGAGCATAGCCCGGTATTTCATATTTGAATGTGATACTTATCGGAGCAGCCTGATAGTCTTTAGGATTCTTTCCCCAGTCCACACTGATTAATTTTGCATTAGGTGATACGGCAAGAAGCTGTTTTTCCATTGTTCTTGTCCATTCGCTTTGCCAGCCTGTAGTGAAGATTCGGCGGATATTGCTGTCTGACTGTCCTTCAGCTTTGATTGTGAATGAACCGGTGAGAGTTCCGTCAGCAGAAAGTTTGTTGTTTGCCTTGATACGCACATAATGATTTTCTGGTGCAGACACAGGAGTGAGGCATAGGTCTGAGCCTTCAGGAACACCCGGCAGATAATTCTGCTGTTGTTCTGCGCTGCTCCACAATTCACGGCAGAAAGGAACCCAAGTCGGGTCGAGCGGCATATAAGTTCCGTTTGAAAGTTTCACAACTGCAACGCAGTGATTGAAATGGTCAGCCGGAATTGATTCCACACGGCTTCCTGCCATAGTCATAGCCGGATAAGCCTTGAAACCTGCCATTCGAAGGAAGGAGATAAGTGTTCCGGCAATATCCTTACAAACACCGCAGCGGTCAGTATAATTCATTTTTGTGTTGTGCAAAGTGTAGCCTTCGCCTTTGCCCATACTTATACCTGAATAACGGATATTATCTGCCACCCAGTGAGTGAGGACAGCGATTTTCTCCATTTCAGTTTTCTTTCCTTTGATAAGTTCATCCACTTTCTTCTGTGCTTCAGGAAGAGGAGCAAAGCTTCCGTAGTCCTCGTTCACTTTGTTGAACCACAAAGATTTGTCCTGCCATTTCGGAGTGGATGACATCATAAGTTTCGGAGCAGCATCAAAAAAGTCCACCATATTAGCCTCACGCTCGAAAGGCATCATATTGTCCATTGCAAATGTGTAGCACTTTTTTCCGTCCTTATATCTCATTGATGATGTGCAGCTACCCTGATAGAACTGGAACTGCATTTCCTTGCTCATCGGAATTGACACCTGATAAACTTTGCGTACAGTCGGGTCGGAACTCCAGAAAGGAACAATATCATAGAACTGACCGCGCATAGGAGGGATGAATCTTGATTCATCATCTTCCGAAGCCAGCAAGGCATAAGTAAATCCTTTCTTTGCAATTTCATATTCTACAACGTCGCCCGGCATCAAACGTCCGAGGTCAAGCATAATCTGTCGTGCGCCCCAATATATGGCACGTGCCGGAGCAGTGTAGTCCTTTGCCTGTGTAACGTCGATGTTTAGAACATCTCCGCTGGCACGGTAAATTGTTGCATAACGGAATTCGGCAAAAGCCGTCAGCGGGTCGTAGTCATACTTTATTATATGATTTTTAACAGCTCCGGCTTCGGTCTGAACCTTGAATTTCTTGTGAACACTGAAAGAACCGGAACCGGTTTCCTGAACATTGACAGCTGTGCTGTCTAGAAGAGTAACACAATCAAAACCAGACAAGTCCTGTTGTGTTCCGCAACTTGCAGAATTCTGGGCAAAAGCCAATGGCATTGCTGCAAGAAGGGAGAAAATTGTTATAGGTATGTACTTCATCGTTTTGAAATAAGATTAATGGTTTATACACTGAAGGCAAATTTATATAAAACTCCCATAAATTTGTCCGAATAGAATTAAAATAAAGGGCTTTTAAGTTTGCTATATAAAACTGGTTCGGTTAATGTATTGGTATTCATTTGTTTGCATTTTCAGCGTTTTTTATAAAGCTGAAAAAGTTTTTTCATCCATATGGAAATATATTTTCATATATTGTGAAATTTTATTTCCATATAATATGAAAAAACTTTTTCAACAAGAACAAAATATGTGACAAAAATAATCTTTTATTTTCCTGAACGCAAGATTCCAGAATCGGAATCTGAATTGTTCAGTTTCTTGCTTCCTGAGCTGTAACTTCTACCGAAGGAAAGATTATAGCTGAGGGTTAGGAAAAACATTTGGGAGCTTTCCTTGAAGTATTGCAGTTTTTTGGTTGAAGCGTATTTATTCCAATTCCCGGATTCTACTTTATAATTGTCGGAGAACGGATTTACCATGCCTGCTCCAATATTTAAGTCTTTCCATCTGTATCCAAGCATTATTTTCTGCACATTTTCTCCTCCAGTTAAAGTTTCCCCGACAAACCAGTTTTGGTTTGTCATAATCTGATAAATCAAAGTAAAGTTCTTCCACATTGCAGTTGCGCTTCCGTTTAGCCACCAATTGGAGTAACGGTGGTTGTAGTTATTGCCGTTACTTATGAAATGGCTTAATCCGCCACTGACGGAGAACTGGAGAATGTTAGCAATTGGACCAACACGAAGCTGCATCATCGGGGCTATTCTATGCCAGCTTTTCTGGTTGTCCCATGTCTGTACAACTTTGTTTCCTTCAACAAATTTCTCATCCATTATAGCATTGGGCTCATAATTATATGAGAAATTCATATAGGCATAAAATATACCTTTTGACCATTCCGCATCTAAAGCTTCTGTATAGCTGAGATATGATTCAAGGTATGGATTTCCACGTTGGATTTGCAGTGAGTCGATAATCTGTTCCACTGCGCTTAGATTTGCTAGCGAAGGATTCTCGTTACTGATTGAAGAACGGAAACGGATGTAACTTCTATCTGTAAAAGCATATTTTAGAGTGACTTTGGGATTGAATGTGTAATATTGGTAAGTGTCCGTACTTCCTTCCTGACGGTAGAAGGAGCGTGTTCCGCCAATTCCCAGTATATAGTCAAACTTGTTCAGCTTGCCACGCAATTCACCATATACATAGGTGCTTCCTTGCTGCATTTTGGTGTTATAATCGTGTTCGTTAAGATAGTCGTTGTTGGAGAAAGACTGAGAGTGTCTTATTCCAGTTCCTATTCTTTTATCTCCTGCGAGTTTTTTTTCGTAGATTGCCTCGCCGATAATTGAATATTTGTTTCCATGCACAATATTTTGTATATCAGTAAGCTTGTTGCCATCTTTGCTTTCTGTATACAGGCGGTCGGAGAAACTTTTATTATATGTACCAACGACGTTGAATATCAAAGCCTGTTCATTCTTCAAGTTCCTTTGGTAATATATGTCCAATGAAGGGTTATGTATTGATGATTTTGTTTCATCCAGCATATCAACATAATCTGTTTCATCAGCTTTATTTGCTAAAATACCTTTGTATCTTGCAATTGGGACTTTGTCGCTGGTATAATTCAGTGCAATGTTGAATTGGTATTTGTTGTTGTCCTGCAGATTATATGCGACGTTAAGCCATTGTTGCATAAGTTTCCAATGTGAGGGAATTCCTTTCTCATATCTGTGCAACTCAAAGCCATTACCCAAATTGAAATCTTCGAAATTGTCTCTGTAACTTCCATAGAAATCACAAGGACTGTTCCTATAGTTTGCCGAGAATTCCGATTTCTTGTGATTGATTTTTATATAACCTTGATAATTACCCCATCCGATGTGTGGCGACTGCATCAAGTCAATTCCAAAGCTACCACCTGTTTCCGGACGTTTTACTATATAATCAAGAACTATTTCTGCATTCCCGTATCTTAGTCCGGGATTGTCGTGATATTCCACACGTATTATATCTTCCGGCCTGAGGGCATGAATTTCCTGGATGGAAACTTTCACACCGTTGATTCTTGTCTGCACTTCTCCGTTTCCCGGAATCTTTATTGTGTTGCTCATAGGGTCAACTTGCAGCCTGGGCAACATCATATGAAGTAGTAATTCAACTCCATTTGATGAAGCCTTTACTTGTCTTTCGGATGGATAAACTATTTTTCGGTCCACTTCGCTTCTTTGTGCCGAGGCTGTGACTGTTACGCCTTCCAGTGATAGAGCGTCCTCCACGAGTTGGATGTTTCCCAGGTTTCGTGATTCATTAGTCCCGTTGAGCCACAGTTCTTCTGTTTTATATCCTACGCTTGATATTGTAAGTTTATAATTGCCGGATTTCAATCCGCTTAGTTCAAATGTTCCGTTGCTGTTTGATGTCGTTCCGGTAATTGTTTCCGACTTTTCGTTTCCTAAAGCTATGTTTACAAACTCGATAGGCTGTTTTTTTTTCATCCAGAATTGTTCCCTTTATTTTTATATGCTGGGCATAAGAATTTATGCTTACAGCAAGAAACACAGATACAATAGTTTTCTTCATGTTATTATTGATTAGCTTAGTTATACTTCTATGAATAACGAGATTCAGGTAATCTACAGCCTTAATATAAAGAAAGACGCAGACAACCGCCTACGCCTCTGGGCTCACCACAAGCCACGACACACTAAGCGAGAAGTCTGCGCCATATACGGACTCCTCAACGCGTGTCGTGATAGCTCGTTCATTTCCGAGGTGGTGATTCAGAGGCGATTGAGCTATGAATATGTAAAATTGATTAGCATTTCTAACACAAATCGATGCAAAGATAATTTAAATAGTTATAACATTCAAAATTAAAAATGGCTTTATTTGCCAGTCTGCATAATTCCGGAATCGGAATCCTTATTGTTCAGCTTCTTGTCGCCGGACTTGTAGCTTCTTCCAAATGAGAAGTTATAACTAAGAGTGATAAATCCCATTTGGGCGCTTTCTTTGAAATATTGCCGTTTTTTACTTGAGGCATATTTGTTCCAGTTTTCAGATTCAACTTTGAAATCGTCGGTGAACGGATTGATCATCCCGGCGCCGAATCTGAAGTCTTTCCATTTATAATTAAGCATTATTATTTGAGCATTCTCGCCGCCGCTCAATGTTTCGCCGCTGAACCAGTTCTGATTTGTCATTATCTGATATACGAATGTAAAGTTTTTCCACATTGCAGACACACTGCCGTCGAGCCACCAGTTTGAATATCTGTGGTTGTATGTGTTACCGTTGCTGATGAAATGGTTCAATCCGCCACTGAGGGAGAATTGCAGAATATTGGCAACAGGACCGACGCGCAGCTGCATCATTGGGGCAATACGGTGCCAGCTTTTCTGGTTGTCCCATGTCTGTATGATTTTATTACCTTCCACATATTTCTCGTCCATTATAGCATTTGGCTTATAATTATATGTAAAGTTCATGTAAGCATAGAAAATACCTTTTGACCATTCAGCATCCAGAATCTCTGTGTAATTAAGATATGATTCCAGATAAGGATTTCCCTGTTGAATCTGCAATGAATCTATCACCTGGTCAATGGCGCTTAGATTTCCCAGCGATGGCATCTCATTGTTTATTGACGAACGAAGGCGTAAATAACTTCTGTCCGTAAAAGTATATTTGAGCGTTAACTTAGGATTGAATGTGTAATACTGATATGTATCCGTGCTGCCTTCCTGGCGATAGAACGAACGTGTGCCACCAACACCGAGAATATAGTCGAGCTTGTTCATTTTACCACGGAACTCACCATATACATATGTGCTTCCTTGCTGCATCTTGGTGTTGTAATTATGACCGTTGATGTAGTCGTTGTTCGAGAAAGAATGTGTATGTCTGATTCCTGCACCGATTCTTTTACCGTTTGCAAGTTTCTTTTCATATATTCCTTCTCCAATGATGGAATATTTGTTACCGTAAACAATGTTTTGTATGTCGGTCAGTTTGTCGTCTCCTTTGCTTTCTACATACAGACGGTCTGAGAAAGATTTATTATATGTACCAACCACGTTGAATATCAAAGTCTGTTCTTTCTTCAGATTCCTTTGATAATAAATATCGAGCGAAGGATTATGATAATGCGATTTGGTTTCGTCGAGCATATCCACATAATCCGTTTCGTCAAGTCTGTTTGTCAACACTCCTTTATATCGTGAAATAGGAATATTGTTTCCGGAATAATTAAGAGCAATATTGAGTTGGTATTTGTTGTTGTCCTGCAAATTGTAGGCAACGTTGAACCACTGCTGCATCAGTTTCCAGTGTGAAGGAACACCTTTCTCATATCTGTGCAGTTCATATCCGTTTCCAAGGTTGAAATCCTCGAAGTTATCTCTGTAGCTTCCGTAGAAATCACGCGGACCGCCCCAATAATTAGCAGAGAATTCAGATTTTTTATGATTGATTTTTATATTCCCCTGATAATTACCCCAACTTACATGAGGAGACTGCATTATGTCAAGACCAAAGTTTCCACCCGTTTCCGGACGACGTACTATGTAGTCAAGGACGATTTCAGCGTTTCCGTATCTCAGTCCCGGATTGTCGTGATATTCGATTCGTATGATTTCATCGGGACGTAAAGCATGTATTTCCTGGACGGACACTTTCACACCGTTGATTCTCATCTGCACTTCACCGTCGCCGGGAATCTTAATAGTATTGTTCACCGGGTCAACCTGTACTCGTGGCAACATCATTTGTTGCAACAATTCCACTCCGTTTGCCGAAGCCTTGGTCTGTCGTTCGGAAGGATAAACGATTTTTCTGTCCACTTCGCTTCGTTGAGCTGAGGCGGTGACTGTTACTCCGTCCAGTGAAAGAGCGTCTTCTACGAGTTGGATGCTGCCGAGATTTCGGGAATCAGTAGTTCCGTTAAGCCACAGCTCTTCCGTTTTGTAACCGACGCTGGAAATTGTCAGTTTATAATTTCCGGATTTCAATCCGCTGATTTCAAAAGCACCATTGCTGCCGGAAGTTGTTCCTGTTATTAATTTTGAGTTTTCGTCTCCCAGCGAAATATTTACAAACTCTATAGGTTGTTTCTTTTCGTCAATGATTGTTCCCTTAATTTTTATATGCTGAGCGTGCGCACTTAAGCTAGTCGCAATGCATAATGTTATCAATGTCTTTTTCATGTTTATTTTAGTCTTTGTTTTCTTTTATAGACGCAGAGTGTGTATTTTTGTTACAAAATATTTAGGAATATCCTTCTTCATTAAATTTGCAAAGCAGAAAAAGAAAAGGAACTAATATAAAAAACAGAAAAAAGTCTTATAGTAATTTGTTTTATTCAAGTGAAATTGATACCTTTGCACACGATTTTTCCGCGGAGGGTAGAAAAGCGATGCAAAGAATGTATCCACCCTCGGGACCTAACTGTTTAAATATTATAAGACAGATGTACGTAGTTGTAGAAATTAACGGACAACAGTTCAAAGCTGAACAAGGTAAAAGATTATTCGTTCACCACATTCAGAACGCTGAAAACGGTGCAGTTGTAGAATTCGACAAAGTTTTGTTGGTTGACAACAACGGTGAAGTTAAAGTAGGTGCTCCTGTAGTAGAAGGTGCGAAAGTAGTATGTGAAGTACGTTCTCACTTGGTAAAAGGTGAGAAGGTGTTGATCTTCCACAAAAAGAGAAGAAAAGGTTATCGTAAATTGAACGGTCACCGTCAGCAGTTCACAGAAGTTGTAGTTAAAGAAGTTGTTGCTTAACATTTAAAAAAGGAGTAAAAGAAAATGGCACATAAGAAAGGTGTTGGTAGTTCTAAGAACGGCCGTGAATCAGAAAGCAAACGATTAGGTGTTAAGTTGTTCGGTGGTGAAGTAGCTAAGGCTGGTAATATCATCGTTCGTCAGAGAGGTACAGTTCATCATCCAGGTGAAAACGTAGGTATGGGTAAAGATCATACTTTGTATGCTTTGGTTGATGGTGTAGTAACTTTCCGCAGAGGTAAAGAAAACCGTTCTTTTGTTTCTGTTAAAGTTGCAGAAGCTTAATCAAGGAATTGGTTCAAGTTATAAAATGAAGGAGATCTTTTAAGGTCTCCTTTTTTTGTGTCCAAACATTAGCTGTTAGTCGTTTTTTTGCCACATAATTGCTTTGAAAATATATACGGAAGCATCTTGACGTAGGTTCGGTCCCGCGTTCAATTATATATTGCCCCACGGATTTGTGGGTTCGGATGTATTTTTACAGATAATTCTATAAATAGAAATTGTGTTAAATTGAAGTGATATAAGTGTATTTTGTGAGTTTTTTGTATATTTGGAATGAAGTAAATAATATTTTGTATGTGCAGCATACATATACACCTTAATTTCTGATAGTATGAATACACTTAATGGTCATCCTAAAGGCCTTTATCTATTGTTTGTGACTGAAATGTGGGAGCGTTTCAGTTATTATGGAATGCGTGCGTTGTTTGTTCTGTATATGACGCAGGCTTTGCTTCTCGACAAGGAATATTCTTCCGAAATATACGGAAGCTACACTGGTTTAGTTTATCTTACACCTTTACTTGGCGGATATATAGCCGACAGATATTGGGGAAACAGGCGTTCCATTCTGGTCGGTTCGCTGATGATGGCTCTTGGGCAGTTCTTTATGTATTTGAGTGCCTGCTATTATCATAATGTGGAACTTGCCAAATGGCTAATGTTTTGTGGATTGGGAGTTCTTATACTTGGAAACGGATTTTTCAAACCCAATATTTCAACAATGGTAGGAGATTTGTATGAAGCCGGCGACAAGAGAAAGGATTCTGCATTTACCATTTTTTATATGGGCGTTAATCTCGGAGCCACAATTGCTCCTCTGTGGTGCGGATTGGTAGGAAATACTGGAAATCCCGAAGATTTCAAATGGGGCTTCTTGTCTGCTTGTATCGGTATGCTTATCGGAGCAGCAGTGTTTCAGTATTATAAGGACAGATGTCTTTGCATGCCAAACGGAACTCCAATTGGTATGCCGGTTGAGAAAAAAGCTTCTGAAGAGAAGAAGAATGAAAAACGGAATTCCGCTTCGATTAAAGTTGATGGACGAATTATCCTTTCTATATTGATTTCTGTTTTTCTTGTTTTGTTTTTTTCTTTTAATTGGGAATCTCTTTCAGATAATACAGTCGGATATTTCTCGGGAGCAGATTGGATTGGCTCAATAATATATGCGACAATTATAATGGTTCCGTCCGTCATAATTACGGATAAGTCTCTGACTTGCCGTGAGAAGAAGCAGATAGGAATTATATTTATTCTGGCTTTCTTTGTTATATTTTTCTGGGCAGCGTATGAGCAGGCAGGAGCTTCGCTCACATTCTTTGCTGACGAACAAACCGACCGTATGATTTGGGGTTGGGAAATGCCGGCTTCTTATTTCCAGTCTTTCGGAGCTGTGTTTATTGTGTTGCTTGCTCCGGTGTTTGCTTCATTATGGTCTTTCTTGAACAAACACAACATTGAACCTTCATCTCCAATGAAACAGGCAATAGGTTTGTTTCTTCTTTCTATGGGATATTTGCTTATAGCGTTTGGCGTGAAAGGTGTTGAGCCGGGAATGAAGGTGAGCATAATGTGGCTGACAAGTCTTTATTTCATCCATACGATGGGAGAGTTGTGCCTTGCTCCGATAGGTTTGTCGTTGGTGTATAGATTGTCTCCGGCACGATTCTCGTCGTTACTTATGGGAGTTTGGTATCTCAGTACTTCAGCAGCCAACAAACTGGCTGGATTGTTGAGCGGTTATTATCCTGAAGAAGGAGTGGAGAAAGCGTTCCTTGGTTACACAGTAAGCAACTTGTTCGACTTTTTCTTTCTTTTCGTGTTAATGAGCGGTGCTGCCTCAGTTGTTCTGTTTTTGATTTCGGGTAAATTGGCGAAAGAGATTGACAGTTAAATAGGGGACAAGTTGACGAGTTGACAAGGGAACAAGAGGATATAATGTTCTTTCCTTGTCAACTTGTTAACTTGTTTCTAGTCTCTTATCCCAAACAATTATCCAATTCCCTGATAATTCCTTCCTTATCCATATTCTGACCGATAAATACTATTTTCTGCATTCGGTCACCATATTCATCGTCCCAGTCACGCAGCAAACCAGGTTCACGCATCATAAGAGCCCTGATTTCCTCTTCCGGATAAGTTGCATACCAGAGTCCGGCTTGTGATAGAGATTTCTGAATTCCTGCCTGTTCGAACAGGAACGACATATCCGGATTGTTCTTGAAATAGCATATACCTTTTGCACGGATTACGCTAGCAGGCCATTTTGTGGCAATAAATCTGTCGAACTTATTAAGGTCGAGAGGCTGACGGCGGTAATATACGAAAGTGCTGATGCCATATTCCTCAGCTTCGCCTTCGCCTTCGCCGTGATGATGATGGTGATGATGGCAGTTGCAGTGCGGACAGTTCTCGTCGTCATGATGATGGTGATGTTCATGATCATGTTCGTGATGATGCTCGTGTTCATCAAATTCTTCATCTTCTTCCTCTTCTTCTGGAATCTGCTTTTCTATTTCTTTTATCCATCCTGCTGAAGTTGCCACGCGCTCGAAGTTGAACAATCTTGTGTTTATGATGTTGTCAAGCTCTATTTCTGCATAATCGCATTCCAGGATTCTTGCCGCAGGTTGCAAGGCACGGATAATATTCTTTATCCTTTGCAATTCATCGCCGCTCACCTCAGAAACTTTGTTGAGCACAATAGTATTGCAGAACTCAATCTGCTGTATAATCAGATTCTCAATGTCGTCTTCATTTGGATTTCTGTCAGTAAGCTTTTCTGCGCAAGAGAATTCGCTCTGCATACGCAAAGCGTCCACAACGGTCACAATATTGTCGAGTCTGCAAATGCCGTATTTTGTGTAAGCGCCGCCAAGTTTCGGGATTGAGCAGATAGTCTGCGCGATTGGTTCCGGCTCGCAAATACCGCTCGCCTCGATTACGATATAATCGAATCTTTCCGTTTTCATAAGCTCAAAAAGTTGCTCAATCAAATCAGTCTTAAGCGTACAGCAGATACATCCGTTTTGTAGGGCAACCAGATTCTCTTCCTTCTTGCCGACAACACCACCTTTCTGGATAAGTTCGGCATCAATATTCACTTCGCCGATATCATTTACGATTACGGCAAATTTTATACCTTTTTTATTGGTAAGGATTCTGTTAACAAGCGTTGTTTTTCCGCTTCCTAAATATCCGGTCAGCAACAGAACCGGAACTTCCTTTATGCTCATATGATTTATTTTTAATGTTATGTCTATGCAAATTTAATTATAAAAAAGAACGCTGCGAAACCAAAACACAGAATCAGTGTTTGCGGAGTCGCAGCGTTGATGTCTATTCCGGATTATATATTTTATTCATTATCCGATAAGCTGAACGCTTCTTCTGATGAAGTTGCTCAAAGCTTCGCCTTTCAACATACCGTTGCTAAGCAAAGCAAGGTCGATAAGCTGGCTTACTTTGTTGTTGCCTGCAGCATATTCAGCGATAATCTTGTTGCATTCAACACGCAGTTCAGCGATTTTCTTGTTTGTGTTAGTCACATCTTCTTTTTCAGCTTCAGTGATTTCTTCTTCCTTCTTCTTGCTCTGAGCTTCACGCAAGTCAGACTGACGAGCTTTCCAGCCTTTCAAGTCAGCAAGTATAGGCTGAAGTTTTTCTGAACAAGCAGTTTCTTCACCTGCAAGGATTTCCTTAACCAAAGGATGCTGAGTGTTTACAACCAAGTTGTAGCTGTCTGGCATTTCTCCGTAGAACGACATACCCGGTTGCATAGCAGACATTTCTCTCATACGGCGCATATATTCGCTCTGAGTAAGAACCACAGGATTTGCGTTTTCGCCCAAAGCTTCAAGAGTTACCATAAACTCAGCCTTTTCCAACTTAGGCATCTGGCTCTTGAATATTTCCTGCAATGCGTTCTTCTGTTCGTCGGCAAGTTCCACTTCAGCTACGTTTTCCTTAGCGATAAGCTTGTCGATGATATCGCTGTCCACGCGAACGAAACGGCTCTTTTCCCATTTCTGCTCCAACTGTCCGATTACGTGAACATCCAGCTGTCCGTTCATCAGAAGCACGCTATAACCTTTGTCCTTAGCAGCCTGAATATAGCTGTATTGTTCGTCCTTGTTAGTTGTGTACAGATATATCAGATTTCCATCCTTGTCAGTCTGGTTATCTTTAATAAGAGTCTTGTATTCTTCGAATGTGAAATACTTGTCTTCAACATCTTTCACCAAAGCAAATTTTGCAGCTCTGTCATAGAATTTCTCTTCTGTAAGCATACCATACTGGATGAACAGTTTCAGATAATCCCATTTTTCTTCGAACTGCTTGCGGTCAGCTTTGAAAATTTCTTCCAATCTGTCTGCTACTTTCTTTGTAATGTGGCTTGAGATTTTCTTGACATTCTGGTCGCTCTGCAAATATGAACGTGAAACATTCAATGGAATATCCGGAGAATCAATCACACCATGAAGTAAAGTAAGGAATTCTGGAACGATACCTTCAACAGAATCAGTAACGAAAACCTGGTTGCAATACAACTGTATCTTGTTGCGGTGCAAGTCAATGTTGCTCTTTATTCTTGGGAAATAAAGAATACCGGTCAGATTGAACGGATAGTCAACATTCAGGTGAATCCAGAACAAAGGTTCTTCAGACATCGGATACAAATCCTGATAGAACTTCTTATAGTCTTCTTCTTTCAGTTCCGAAGGTTTGCGCACCCAAGCCGGAGTTGTATCGTTGATGATATTGTCTTCGTCTGTATCAACATACTTACCGTCTTTCCATTCCTGCTTTTTACCGAAAGCAATTGCAACAGGCAAGAAACGGCAATACTTAGTCAACAGTCCGCCAAGCTTTTCTTTGCTTAGGAAGTCCTTGTTTTCGTCATCGATATAAAGGATGATATCAGTACCACGGTCTGCCTTTTCAGTTTCTTCCATTGTATATTCAGGAGAACCGTCGCAGCTCCACTTCATTGCAACTGCACCTTCCTTGTATGATTTTGTAATGATTTCAACCTTCTTTGAAACCATAAATGAAGAATAGAAACCAAGACCAAAGTGACCGATAATTGAAGCGGCATCGTTCTTGTATTTCTTCACGAATTCTTCTGCTCCAGAGAATGCAATCTGGTTGATATATTTGTCAATTTCCTCGGCAGTCATACCAATACCACGGTCGGAAATAGTAATAGTATTTTCGTCGAATTTTACTCTTACTGTCAAATCACCCAATTCGCCTTTGAATTCGCCTACAGAAGACAATGTCTTAAGTTTCTGTGTTGCGTCAACTGCGTTTGAAACCAATTCACGAAGGAAAATTTCGTGATCGCTGTATAAGAATTTCTTGATAATAGGGAATATGTTTTCACTTGTTACCCCAATGTTACCTGACTTATTCATATGTTTGAGTTTTTGAGTTTTTATGTTTTTGAGTTTTCCAACGCATAGATACAGGGAACACAGATTTATTATTCAACTATCCAGTTCCTTTTTTGTCGCTATGTGTTGTTATGAATAACCGGTAACATATC
The DNA here is from genome assembly GCF_056640935.1 of Parabacteroides sp. KHUB-01. Lineage (NCBI taxonomy): Bacteria > Pseudomonadati > Bacteroidota > Bacteroidia > Bacteroidales > Tannerellaceae > Parabacteroides > Parabacteroides sp. KHUB-01. The sequence goes on from NZ_CM153256.1 coordinate 3,749,680, forward strand.
TTACAAAAAAAATGCCATATCTCCATTTTTAGTTATTAGGATATGGAGATATGACAAAAAGTCGTAATTTGTCTTTCGCTGTTAATGCTTAGCGGCAGACAACTGAAAAAAAGGCAGAATTTATTTCCTTATAGCCGGAAGAACTATTGACTGAAACTCGTTCTCAAAGTTAGGAGTGAAAATACCTTTTCCGATTGATTCCAATATTTCGTCTATAGCCCAGAATCTGCCGCCGTCCAGTTCTTCCGGATCAGGGTTGAATGGGCCGTTATACACCGTGCGGAATGTATTCACCAGTTCCTTCTCAATAGCAGATTCAAATATGTATGAAGTAATCATGATAGGAGAGAAGTCCGTCACACCAAGCTCCTCGCGCACTTCCCGGCGTAATGCTTCTTCCACACTTTCTCCATAGTCAATATGCCCGCCAACGGCAGTGTCCCATTTCCCCGGTTGTATGTCTTTACGCATTGAACGCTTCTGAAGATACAAATCTCCGTTGTCGTTGAAAATGTGCAAATGCACCACTGGATGCAGCATCTTGCTTCCGCTGTGACATTCCTTGCGTGTCGCTTTCCCTATTGTTTTGCCCTCTTCGTTTACGAGAGGAAAATATTCTTGTGACATAATTTATATTTTTTGAATTGAAAATCTCCAACACAGAGTTACCTTGTCAATTTGTCCCTTTGTCAACTCTGATGTTCTTAATAATCTTTGCCAATTCCGCATCACTCAAGCCTTCGCCATAAGTGTCATAATTCATGCGGAAATTACATCCGTTCTTATATTCCGAGCAACCGTATGCCGTTTTCCCTCTTAAAATGGAACCTTTGCCGCAGACAGGGCAGAGCAGAGGTTTCTCCTTTTTAGCCCTTGGCTTGCGAGGCTTCTTTTCAGCATTCTCACCGTCGGAGGCAGATTCTTTTTTCTTAGCCTCTTTCTTGTTGTCTTTTTTCTCCTCTTTTACATCCTCGATAGTTATGGAACGTCCGGAATTGTCGGAAAGAACATTTATCACCACCTGGTTTACCATTTCCTTCAATTCATCCAGGAATGTCTTCGCTTCATAAGTGCCTTTCTCGATTTGTCGGAGTTTCTTTTCCCACAAACCTGTCAGCTCAGCGCTTTTCAGCAATTCTTCATTGATTGTTCCGATAAGCTCTTTTCCTGTCGAAGTCGGAAACAAATTCTTTCTCTCTTTCCTTATATAATTACGTTTGAAAAGAGTTTCGATTATAGCAGCCCTGGTTGAAGGACGTCCGATTCCGTTTTCTTTCAGTGCATCCCGCAGCTCATCGTTGTCCACCAGTTTTCCTGCTGTTTCCATAGCTCTCAGCAATGTAGCTTCTGTATATGGCTTTGGTGGTTGGGTCCATTTTTCGCCCAGCACAGGATTGTGAGGTCCGTATTCTCCAACGGTAAATACCGGAAGAACCTTTTCTTCGTCGGCAGATTCCGTATCCGAGTCTTTCTGCTCAGTGCCGAAAACAACTCTCCATCCCGGCTTTAGTATTTGTTTTCCGGTCACTTTGAATTCTATATCTTCCACTTTCCCGAGCACCGTTGTAGTTGCTATGTCGCAATCCGGATAAAATGCCGCAATGAAACGTCGTGCCACAAGGTCGTAAACCTTCCTTTCCTGGTCTGTGAGATTTCTTGCCGGCACACCCGTAGGAATTATGGCATGGTGATCAGTCACCTTTGAATTGTCGAAAACCCTTTTCGATTTCGGAAGTTTTATGCCCTGAAGCGGAGCCGTAAGTGCCGTATAATCCACAAGACCACTCAAAGTTTTTGGTACTTTCGGATATATATCATCACTCAGGAAAGTAGTGTCCACACGCGGATAAGTAGTTACCTTCTTTTCATACAGCGATTGAATCAGTTTCAGCGTGTCGTCTGCAGTGAATGCGAATTTTTTGTTACATTCCACCTGCAGCGAAGTAAGGTCGAAAAGTCGGGGAGCATATTCTTTCCCTTTCTTTTCGCTGATATCCGTTACGGTAAAATCCGAGTTGGAAACGGTTTCAAGAAAAGCTTCACCTTCCTCTTTCTTTGTGAATTTTCCTTTAGTGGCAGAAAAGATAGTGTCTCTATACACTGTTTTCAATTCCCAATAAGGTTCTGGAACGAAATTATCAATCTCTGCCTGTCGGTTCACAATCAGAGCAAGCGTAGGAGTCTGCACCCTTCCGATGGACAACACCTGCTTGTTCTGTCCGTAGCGCAAAGTATAAAGTCTGGTTGCATTCATTCCCAGAAGCCAGTCGCCAATAGCCCTTGAAAGTCCTGCCTCATACAGTTTAGTGAAGTCGCTCTGCTCTTTCAGTTGCTGGAAACCTTCACGGATAGCCTCTTCGGTCAGTGATGAAATCCACAATCTGTAAACCGGACATTTGCATCCGGCCTTTTGCATCACCCATCTTTGTATGAGTTCTCCTTCCTGGCCGGCATCACCGCAGTTTATCACCATCTCCGCATCCTTGATAAGGCTTTCAATCGTGGCAAACTGTTCTTCATATGTAGGATTACTTATCAGCTTGATACCGAAGCGGGGAGGAATCATCGGGAGAGAAGACAAAGTCCAGCGTTTCCATTCCTGAGCATAGTCATGAGGTTCCTTCAGAGTGCATAAATGCCCGAAAGTCCAGGTCACCTGGTATCCGTTCCCTTCAATATATCCTTTCATCTTCTTGGTTGCACCAAGCACTTCAGCAATTTCCCTCGCCACACTAGGTTTTTCGGCAATACAAACTTTCATACATTATTATTTTTCGAGGTACAAAGGTACGGAAAATATTGAGAAAATAAGACTAACTCCACTGATGTAATTTGTATGCCAAAATGACATGTTGAACTTAGCATTTTTCTTTAAGGATCATAGTTTTAATGTTGAATATAGGTATAAAAATACCTTTTATTCTGATTGTATAAACAAATGATTGTAATGACTCTGGGTAAATATTACAATCTTTGCTCTGTGTCTTCTAAATGATTTCATTGCAGGATTGTAATCGTTACTTAATGTCATTGTGATCATTTTTTTAGCAGTTGCTCTTTAAAAGTAAAAACAATGTTTTGAAAGCTTAATTTACTATGAAAAATAGGTTTTTTTCATCAGAAACGACAGATTTTATAGTCAAAATCAAAATATTATTTTGTATAGATTAAGGAAAATATTTTTACATTATTTCCGCTTCATATGAAATGAATCTAATGTAAATATTATTTGTGTAAGTATTTGTTTAGTTTAACTTTCAAGATGTTTTTTTTAAACTTCATGAGAGTGCCGTAATTTTGAATCACCTTTAATATATATTGAAAAAATCGAATCTCATAAAGTTTAAATGCCATAATGGCATACCACGTTTTTGTTATTTTTCATACTGTAAATTTCTTCCGTAAGTAAATGAATTTTCTTCCGAAAGCAATTCAATTTCCTTTCGGAAGAAAATCTTGTTTGATTCGGAAGTAATTGTATGTTTTGTCTGGAAAAAATTCTTGCGAACATAAATATTAAGAATAAATATTTGTCAGAATATAGATAAAAACTCCGTGTCTCTCTCTTTTGTCGTCTTTGTGTTTTTTATACCTTTGCAGAAGTTTATAAAAAATGAATAAAAATGCAAGATTCCGACTACATTATCAGAGTAGAGAATGTTTCTAAAAGTTTTGGGGACAAGATTGTGCTGAATGATGTAAATTTATTCATCCGCAAAGGAGAGTTTGTTACAATATTGGGACCTTCGGGTTGTGGAAAGACAACTTTGCTCCGCCTTATAGCCGGATTTCAGACATCAACCAGTGGAGAAATATATATTTCAGGAAAAGATATAACACAGACTCCGCCACATTTGCGCCCTGTAAATACTGTTTTTCAAAAGTATGCATTGTTTCCGCATTTGAATGTATATAACAATATAGCATTTGGACTTAAATTGAAGAAAGTACCGAAGGCTGTGATTGAAAAGAAAGTGAAACAGGCTCTTAAGATGGTGGGCCTGACGGACTATGAATACAGAGATGTTGATTCTCTGTCCGGAGGCCAGCAGCAGCGAGTTGCCATAGCTCGTGCTATTGTTAATGAGCCGGAAGTTCTGCTCCTTGATGAACCTTTGGCTGCATTGGACCTTAAGATGCGCAAGGATATGCAGATGGAACTTAAGGAAATGCATAAGACCTTGGGTATTACTTTCGTTTATGTGACTCACGACCAGGAAGAGGCACTGACGCTGAGCGATACTATCGTGGTGATGAGCGAAGGAAAAATCCAGCAGATTGGCGCTCCTATGGATATATACAATGAGCCTGTAAATTCTTTTGTCGCGGATTTTATTGGCGAGAGCAATATATTGAACGGGACTATGATTGAAGACAAGAAAGTGTCGTTCGCAGGAAAAGAATTTGAATGTGTTGATGAAGGTTTTGGAACCGATGTTCCGGTGGATATAGTTGTGCGTCCGGAGGATATATATATATTCGACTATTCTGATGCAGCTATGCTTTCAGGTATTGTGTCGTCATGCATATTCAAAGGTGTGCATTTCGAGATGATGGTTCAGACTCCTGAGGGGTATGAATTTATGGTTCAGGATTATCACTCGTATGATGTAGGTCAGAAAGTGGGCTTGCGTATAAAACCGGTAGATATTCATGTAATGAAGAAGGAACGTCTGTGTAATACTTTCGAAGGAAAGATTGTTGATGATAATCATGTAGAATTCCTTGGTTGTACATTTGAATGTAAGCCGGATCATGGTCTTCCGGGAGGTACTGATGTCAAGGTTGAGGTTGATTTTGATGATGTAGTTCTTGAAGACAATGAAGATGACGGAAGTCTGACAGGAGAAGTCAAGTTCATTCTTTATAAAGGAAATCATTATCATCTTACAGTTCTTACAGATTGGGATGAAGATATCTATGTAAATACCAATGATGTTTGGGATAATGGAGATCATGTAGGTATTTCAATAGCTCCAGAGAATATTCGTATAGTTAAGTTATAATTTAAAAGGAAAGGAAGTGATCGGTAATTTATCGTTATTGTTGTCGAGACGGCGCAACTGGGTTATCCCATATCTGATATTTTTAATGATATTTGTTGTAACGCCATTGCTTTTGATTGTTTATTATGCCTTTACAGATAATGATGGGCTGTTTTCGTTTGCCAATTTCCGGAAATTCTTTATTCATCCGGAGGCAATAAACACATTTGTCTATTCCGTTGGAATAGCTTTGCTTACAACAATAATATGCCTGTTGCTCAGTTATCCGGCAGCATGGATATTAAGCCGGTCGAAACTTGATTCGTCGCGAACGATTGTTATGTTGTTCATTTTGCCTATGTGGGTGAATATCCTGATCAGGACACTCGCTACGGTAGCATTGTTTGATTTCCTGAAAATACCGTTGGGAGAAGGAGCGCTATTGTTTGGTATGGTGTATAACTTCCTGCCTTTTATGATGTATCCTATATATAATACGCTGCAGAAAATGGACCGAAGCCTTATTGAGGCTGCACAGGATCTTGGGGCAACACCAATACAGGTTTTTGTGAAGGTTGTTCTTCCTTTGTCAATGCCTGGTATTGCGAGTGGTATAATGATGGTTTTCATGCCTACTGTTTCCACTTTTGCAATTGCCGAATTGCTTACGATGAATAATATCAAACTTTTCGGAACAACTATCCAGGAAAACATAAACAATGGAATGTGGAATTATGGAGCGGCTTTGTCGTTGATAATGTTGCTGCTTATAGGTATAACAAGCTTGCTGACATCGGGCGATGGAAGCAAGGATAATGAAGGAGGCTTGTTGTGATGATACGTGTTCTGTCAAAAATTTATTTGTGGATACTGCTGGCTTTCTTGTATGCACCAATATTGATAATAATGATTTTCTCATTTACTGAAGCCAAAGTGTTGGGAAACTGGACAGGCTTTTCGTTAAAGCTATACGAGTCTTTATTTTCGGGAAGTGTGCAGCATTCTTTGTTGAGTGCGATATGGAATACGTTTGCGATAGCATTGATTGCATCTGTTGTGTCTACAATATTGGGAAGTCTGGCAGCAGTGGGAATATTTAATTTACGTAACCGTGCACGTCAAACGGTATCTTTTATGAACAGTATTCCAATTCTGAATTCGGAAATAATTACCGGTATATCTTTGTTCCTACTTTTTGTAAGTCTGGGAGTTTCTCAAGGATTTACAACTGTTACACTGGCACATATAACTTTCTGTACTCCATACGTGGTGTTAAGTGTTATGCCTCGTTTGAAACAGATGAATCCGAATATTTATGAAGCTGCTCTTGATTTGGGTGCGACACCTTTGCAGGCATTCTGGAAGGTGATACTTCCTGAAATCAAGCCTGGTATGATAAGCGGATTTATACTTGCTCTGACTCTTTCAATAGATGATTTTGCGATAACTATATTTACTATCGGAAATGAAGGACTTGAAACATTGTCAACCTTTATATATGCAGATGCAAGAAAGGGAGGTCTGACTCCGGAGTTGCGTCCTTTGTCGACACTGATTTTCGTTGTCGTTTTGTTGTTACTCATTATTATTAACAAACGTGCTGATAAGGCGAAGCAAATACATTGATATATGTTGTTCGGACAGTTAAGAATTAAGTTAGGATTAGTATTGTCTCTGTTGGCATTGGTTATGCTGAGCGTTTCCTGTCATAGAAGTGACGAGGAGAGGAGCAAAATACTTAAAATATATAATTGGGCAGATTATATTGATGAAAGTGTTTTGGATGATTTCAAAGTATGGTACAAAGAACAGACAGGTGAAGATATCAGGATAATATATCAAGTGTTTGATATCAACGAGATAATGCTTACGAAAATTGAGCGTGGACATGAGGATTTCGATCTTATATGTCCTTCGGAATATATTATCGAACGAATGCTTAAGAAGAATCTGCTTTTGCCAATTGACAGAAATTTTGGTTCGACACCGGATTATATAGGAAATATTTCTCCGTTTATACAGATGCAGTTGAATAAGCTAAGCCAGCCAGGAATGAAAACTACAGATTATGCCATTGCGTATATGTGGGGAACTGCCGGTATATTGTATAACGAAAAATATGTAACAAAGGAAGATGTTTCAAGTTGGAGCTGCTTGTGGAATCCTCGCTACAAAGGTAAGATTCTGATGAAAGACAGCTATAGGGATGCTTTTGGCACGGCTGTTATTTATGCTAATGCTAAATCTCTGAAAGAGGGAAGAATTTCTGTTGAAGATATAATGAATAACAATTCCCATGAAGCTGTGGATTTAGCTGAAAAATATCTGAAAGATATGAAGCCTAATATTGCCGGATGGGAAACGGACTTCGGAAAGGAAATGATGACCAAGGAAAAAGCTTGGCTTAATTTTACATGGAGTGGAGATGCTGTATGGTCAATTGAGGAAGCAGCTTCTGTAAATGTGGATTTGGCATATATTGTACCCTCAGAAGGTAGTAATATATGGTATGATGGATGGGCTATTCCAAAGTATGCAAGAAATATAAAGGCAGCAAGTTATTTTATGAATTTCCTGTGCCGTCCTGATATTGCAATGCGCAATATGGATGCGACTGGATATGTGAGTGCCATAGCATCTGAAGAAATACTTGAAGCAGGTATTGATACTTCTTTTACAGAAAAATGTGATCTTACATATTTCTTTGGTAATATACCGGGAGCTGATAGTGCAAATGTTAATCCTGCTCTATATCCGGACAAGTCTGTTGTGGAACGTTGTGCAATGATACGTGATTTTGGCAGCGACACAGAATATGTACTTGAAATGTGGAGTCATGTTAAGGGAGATAATTTGAATATTGGAATACTTATTCTTATATTTGCTGTATTCGGTGTTTTGTTTGTATGGTCTGTATATAAAAAATATATAAGATACAAACAGAAGAAACGTCATCGTCGCCGTCGCAAGTGGTAATTTTAGGAGGTACTATTATGGGAGAGATTCGTAATGTAATCTTTGATTTCGGAGGAGTATTGATAAATATAACTCGTAACAGATGGATTGAGGCATTCAAAAATCTGGGAGTTTCCAGTATTTGGGAAAATATGATGTCTCCGTCATATCAGCATAAGGAGCTGTATATGCAGTTGGAATTAGGGAATATTTCAACTGCTGCATTTCGTGCAGGTATCCGTCGTCTGACTACTAAGGAAATTACAGACGAGGAAATTGATAATGCATGGATATCTATGCTTGGTGAAATAGCGGATTATAAGTTGGATTTACTCCTTAAGTTAAGAGAAAAATACCATATCTGTTTGTTGAGTAATACAAATATACTGCATTGGGAATGGGCAGAGAAGAATAGCTTTGTTTATCATAACCATAAGGCTGAGGACTTTTTTGATCGTATTTATTTATCTTATAAGCTACATATGCAGAAGCCGGATCTAGAGATTTTCCAGTACGTATTGGAAGATGCGGGAATGAAAGCTGAAGAAACTCTATTTTTGGATGATGCTTTGGTCAATTGCCGTGCAGCGGAGAAATTGGGTATAAGGACATATACACCGGAAGCTGATGAGGACTGGTCTCATGTGTTTGAAAACCTATAATAATATATATTATTGTAGATATGCTTGCCGCCAAAGAACATCATTACTTTTATGAATCTCCAATAGGAAAGATATTATTGTCCTTTAAAAATGAAGCTTTACAAGGTCTTTGGTTTGAGGGCCAAAAGTATTATGCTTCTAATTTAGGACGTGAATCATTATTGAAACTGTCCCCTGTAACAAAAAAAGTTATACAATGGTTGGATATGTATTTCTCTGGTGATTCCCCGGAAATAGATTTCCCTTTGTTTTTAGATGGTACAGATTTTAGGGTGAAGGTATGGAAAGCTCTAGAAACGATTCCGTATGGGAAAGTTGTTACATATTCAGAGTTGGCTTCTTCTATATATGGTAAACCATTTGCAGGAAATATGGCTAGAGCTGTGGGTGGTGCGGTTGGACATAATCCCATATCAATAATAGTTCCGTGTCATCGTGTTGTTGGTGCAAAAGACAATTTGACAGGATATGCAGGAGGTTTATGGCGTAAGTCATATTTGTTGGATTTGGAAAAATCTTTTTTGAAATAGTTTATAAGTAGATGAGTTGACTAAGGTTATATAATCTCGTCTACATTAATAAAAATATAATAAATATGAAAGGTATAGTGTTAGCCGGTGGTTCTGGAACAAGATTGTATCCAATTACCAAAGGAGTATCAAAGCAATTGTTGCCAATTTTTGATAAGCCTATGATTTATTATCCTATATCAGTGCTTATGTTGGCTGGTATAAGAGAAATTCTGATTATATCAACACCTCAGGATTTACCAGGTTTCAAACGTCTTCTAGGTGATGGTTCTGATTTTGGTGTTAAGTTTGAATATGCAGAACAGCCTTCGCCTGATGGTTTGGCCCAGGCTTTTATTATAGGTGAAGAGTTTATAGGTAAAGACTCTGTATGTCTGGTTTTAGGAGATAATATCTTTTATGGACAAAGTTTTACTTCAATGCTTGAAAATAGCGTAAGGATAGTTGAGGAAGAAGGTAAGGCCACAGTCTTCGGGTATTATGTGACAGATCCGGAGAGATATGGAGTTGCTGAATTTGATTCAGAAGGAAATGTCTTGAGCATCGAAGAAAAGCCAAAGGCTCCTAAATCAAACTATGCTGTGGTAGGATTATATTTTTATCCGAACAGTGTTGTTGAAATTGCCAAGAATATCAAACCTTCAGAAAGGGGAGAATTGGAAATAACGACAGTTAATCAGGAATATTTGGCAATGTCATCATTGAAAGTACAACTTTTGGGAAGAGGTTTTGCCTGGTTGGATACAGGAACACATGATTCATTGTCTGAGGCTTCTACTTTTATTGAGGTTATAGAGAAAAGACAAGGCTTGAAAGTGGCTTGTTTGGAAGAAATAGCTTATAATAAAGGATGGATTAATTCAGAAAAGTTAGAAAAACTAGCAAAACCTTTGTCTAAAAATCAATATGGTCAATATTTGCTGAAGTTATTGGTAAAGTGATGGTTAGATCTTGTATGTTCTAAAAAATGTAGAAATCTTCTATTTTTTATCATGTTTTTTTTCGTTTTTTTTGAACAAAATTGATTTGTGTTTGTTTTAATAGCAAAAGGAATGTATTTTTGTCCCGTAAATATGGTTCATTAATATATGAAATTGTTATTTAAATTTTAAGTTATATGAAAATCAAAGCATTACTTTTAGCATTGTTGTCAGGGTGTATCGTTAGTGTATCTGCCCAGGAATTCCAGCCTCAGGTTGGTTTTAGTACCGAAAAAGGATACAAAACAAATTTTAAGAAGAATAAAGCAAAAGATAACTGGTTTATATCTGTTGCAGGCGGTGCAAGCATTTTGTTGGGTGACCAGAATGGAAATGCAGATTTTGGAAACCGTTTGAATTTTGCTCCACAGTTGTCTTTCGGTAAGTGGTTCAATCCTTATTTAGGATTCCGTACTCAGTTTAATGGAGGTATTTTGCACGGATTTGAAGGAGAGGAAGCTTATATGCAGCATAACAAATATTTTGCAGCACATGTAGATTTGTTATGGGATGTTACAAACTTCTGGGCTCCATATAATGAAAAGAAAGTATTCCGTTTGATTCCTTGGGTCGGTTTTGGTTATGCTCAGCGTTTCGAAACATCAGAAGCATTTGAACGTCCAAGAACTGAATCTCCTACATTGAATGCAGGTATCTTGATGGCATTCCGTTTGAGTAAACGTGTTGATATTACTTTGGAAGCTCAGGGTTCTTTGTTGAATGAAGAATTTAACCGTGTTTCAATGTATCACTTGACAGATGGTATTGCTCAGGTTAGTGCCGGTTTGAACTTTAAACTTGGTAAGACTGATTTCGAAGTATTGGAACCAATGGATTATGCTTTGTTGAACGACTTGAACAATCAGATCAACACATTGCGTGCTGAAAATGACGAATTGAGCAAACGTCCAGAATCTTGTCCAGAATGTAAGGAAACAGTTACTGAAGTTGTTAATAATGTAATTGATAATATTGTATTCTTCCGTATCAATAGTTCTAAGATTGATAAGAATCAGCAGATCAATATCTATAACACTGCAGAGTATATGAAGGAAAACAATACTCCTATCAAAGTTATTGGTTATGCAGATAAGAAAACTGGTAAGGCTGATTACAATATGAAGCTTTCTGAAAAACGTGCGAAAGCCGTTGCTAAAGAATTGATGGAAAAATATGGTATTTCTTCAGACCAGATTTCTGTAGAATGGAAGGGTTGTGATGAACAGCCATATGATGAAAACAACTGGAACCGTGTTGTTATCATGAGAGCTAACAATTAATGTTTGTATATTTTTTGAATACCGATATAAGAGGCTGCATAATTTGATGCAGCCTCTTATTTTTGTAATATAATTGTTATTTTTGGAATAATCTCATAATCCGCTAAGAATAAAAAGTTTATGCGGAAAGTTCAAGAACGAGGTAATGAGTTGGCAACTGTTCTGATTTCTACATACTTGCGTGATTTGCATTGATGTACAACTCATCTTGGAACAAAGGTACAACTTTTTTATGAACGAGCAAAAGGACGGTGCATTTTTCATTGTTCAGGGTAATATTTGAAATTGGTCTATCATCAATCTGCGATATATGAGTTTCCCGATTCCGTCATTCGCCCCTTTCCTTTGCTCGTCTGCGAAGGTAGTACATCAGCCCTTGAAAGTTGAAAGGTCGGGGCGGCAAGCCGTTTCGGTCTGAATCTTCCTCCTGCGGAGAGTATTCAGCCCGAAAACCTTTCCCCTTTCAATGTCTGTACTCAGAAATGCAGACGGCAACGGAAATGAACGACTGACGAAAATGTAGATAAAGATAAACAGACAGCATACAAAAGGGTTCTTACATTGATAACCCATTTGTATGCTGTTCTTGTTTCTATCCATAGGGGCACTATTATTTTGCAACAGATGAATATAGGGCAAGCGGTAAATTTCACTCCCTCCAAAAATATAGAGTGCTTATCCGCTGTTATTCATTAGGTACTTGCCGTTGTACTCCCGTTTCAATGCCTGCTCAATCTCACTTCGCTTGTACAGAACTTTTCCACCGAGAACATAGTAAGGCAATGTGCCATTGCTTCGGTATTCGCTCAATGTCCTTCGGCTGACTTTAAGCATATACGCCACCTCCTTGTCGCATAGATACTCATCATCGTTTTGTAAGTTTGCACCATCTTTTGGCATACTATCGAGAATTTCCGATAGCTGGTCGATACTCTCGTGAATGGACTGCATCCACGCATCGTCTTTGGTTCGCATCTCTTGATACATAGTTCAAATGGTTTTTTGTTATACATTGATTAGATTTCTCGCCCTTTCCATTTGGCTTCTTTTCGTCTGTCCTCCACCTTCGTTACAATGCTTTCTACATCTTCGGGCAGGTAGTACGTGCGGTTGCCGATTTTGGTATAGGCAAGCGTACCATTATCCCGCAAGGTCTGCAATGTACGCTTGCTTATCTTCAATCTTTGACAAACATCCTGATGGTCGAGCCAATTGTTTGTCTTTTTCTTTCCGTTCTTTACAACGGGTGAGTTCGATACTCGCAGAATGAACTGCTCAATCTTCGTGGCAAATTCCTCGAATGCCTTTCTCTCAAAAATGATTAAATCCATACGCTTTTGTTTTATATTATTTCACTTGTTTTCTTGTTTCGCACTGCTAAATAAGGAAGAGATTTTCATACTTCAATGGCACTAACAATGGGTGTCATTGCTTGTCATATCCTTTCATCATAGACACGATAATCAGTCATTGAGATAGCCTCTGTTCTCATACGCAGTTTCGTTTTCTGAGGGCAAAGAAAGAGATAAGTAATCACACCTCAATCATATGGTGAGGCTGTTGCAGTATGTGGCACAGTTCGTGGCATTTTTAGATGTATATGATGATACATCTTTAAGCATACATCACATTGTAACCAATATTATATAAGAATATCCCCAAGCGATTATCCGTCTCGGATTTTGTCCGCTGCATTGTCGTTTGTCAGACCGATACCTATCCGTCTGCCAAACTTCTGCTCCGAACAGTCGAAACGGATAGTCGCTAATTCTATAATAGTAGTATAGACCAACTCTCGACACTTCGGCTGTCCGTCTATCCGCTATCGTATTTAAGCCCTTAATTTCCTCAATTAAGCATTTCGTCCTAATCCATAATTACCCGTTCAACTTGGGAAGAATTATGCAATCAGCACCGCTTATAAATCACCCCGAAAAGCAATACAATTCATAATTGCCTACATAGACCTAATTAGTTGTAGTAGAATTGTATGCACATTTTCTTTGCAGCAGATAAAAGGTCAAGATTGTGCACAAAGACCATATGTTGAACATTCAAAAAGTGATAAGTATGAAGAAAAAACAAGTTGAGTTGACACAAGAACAGTGTCAAGAAATTATCGACCAAATGACTACAAGGTCTTTTTACAGGAGTGATAAGGGTAATAGCTCAGATATGGAGAATTTGCAAACAATGGAATCTGTAGGATCATCCATTGACGACATTCTGCCAGAGCCTCTACCGTCAGTAGCAAAACAAGCCCAAACGGAAGCAGCGTCTTCCGTTGCAGAGGTGGCTACAGAGATTTCACCTATTGTTAATGCCGAGGAACAGCCACCTACACCACCCATCCAACGCCGAGTGAGCAGCAAACAACGCAAGCTCTCGTTGGAGGAGTACCGTAGCACCTTTATGCGACCTTATAAGATTGAAGACCGCAAACCGGTATTCATCAGTGGTAAGTTGCGTAAGATGCTCGATAAGTTCGCCTGCAAAATCGGTGAGGATCGAATGAGTATGTCAGGACTATTGGAGAACATCGTTCGCCATCACATTGAACTCTATGCCGAGGACTTCGAGCATTGGAAAGGGATGTAATCAATGGTTTGTGTGCTTGCCCAATTGTTTACTTGCTTGTGATATATCACCACAAAGTCGGGATAATGAAAAGGTAAGTATCCACACTATGAAGGACTATAAAAACCTGTTTACAACATCTTATTTCCATTCAATTAAGAACAATCCCAACGGTATTTCATTTTGAGGCACTCAAAATTAATTGACCTTCGGTTAGAAGGGAAGCAAGTTTATGTTTTGGGCAGACCAAAACCACTTGCTTCCACTCCCGAAGGTCGCAGAAGAAGACATCCCGTTGGTCTATCAAGTAAACAATGTATGTATCATTTTCAAAATCAGAAATCGTATGAAACGAAGTATCAATAACAAGACATCCAACAAAGGAGGACGACCAAAGAAGAAGTTGTCCGAGAAACGCAAGTACCGCATAACGGTAAAGATGGCTACCGAAGAGTACTATGCTATGAAACTTAAAGCCAAGAATGCAGGAGTCTCGGCAAGTGAGATTGTAAGAATGGCTATCCGTGATTGCCATATCAAGGCACGCCTTACCACCGAACAAGCGGACTATATCCGCAAGTTATGCGGTATGGCAAACAACCTCAATCAGCTTACACGCAAGGCACATCGGGAAGGCGTAAGGCTGCACTATGGGCAATGCCAACACCTATTGCTGTCAATGGAAAACATAATAGATCATATCAGCCTATGATGGCGAAGATTGTAAAAGGCTCTGGAGCCAGAGGGATTGTAGATTATATTCTTGATAAGAAGAAACAAGCCATGCTTATAGATTGTCAAGGTGTATTGTTCAATGATAACAGTACGATAGCCAAAAGTTTCATCGCTCAATCGAGGCTTAATCCACGAGTGGATAAGTTCATTGGACATTTATCGCTCAGCTTCTCGAAGCAGGATTTACCACGCTTAACGGATGAACTTATGATTCAGATAAGCCGAGAATATATGGAGAAGATGGGCATTCGTGATACGCAATATATCATCGGTCGACACTATGATAAGGAACATCCTCACGTTCATATTGCCTTTAATCGTGTGGATAATAACGGCAGAACCATCAGCGACAAGAACGACCGTTACCGCAGTGAACGCATCTGCAAGGAGCTGACACGCAAATACGGGCTATACTTCGCAAACGGTAAGGAACAGGTAAAAGCGCACCGACTGAAAGAGCCTGACAAAACTCGTTACGAGATATACCAAGTTCTCAAACGGGAAGTTGCAAGATGTTCGGATTGGACTACACTGTTGAAGCGGTTGAAAGCCGAAGGCATAGATGTCCGCTTCAAGTATAAGGGTAACACCAATGAGGTGCAAGGTATCATCTTTACCAAGAATGGCTACCACTTCAACGGCTCGAAGATAGACCGCAGTTTCAGTTATTCAAAGATTGATAAGGCACTGAATAGTCACAATCAAGCGGAATATCAGCGACAATATGAACCGCATCATATGCAGATAAGCCATTTCGAGAACAAGGAATCGGAACTTATCAACGGTTCATTAGGCTTGTTGGACTTCACATCTTCGCCCGATATGGATAGCCAGGAAGAGGCAGATTTCCGCCGTTTGATGCAGCAGAAGCCTAAGAAAAAGAGAACAAGAGGATTCAAACTCTAATCATTAATCACTTAAAAACAGAACAATATGCAAGAAAATAATTCAATCATTATCGCAATGTTGGAGGAGTTGCTGACAATCAGCAAAAGCCAACGACCAGAACAAACAGTTAATGCCAATGTAGATTTGACACCCATTAAGGAGTTAATCGAGAATGGGAACAGAGAAAACAAAGAGTATTATGATTCTAAAACCAATAAACTTGCAGGCTTTGTTGTCAATGAATTTAGCAAGATAAACAAGCGAATGGATGGCATCAGTGAGCAGGAGCAACCCGACTTTGAGGGTGTAAAACAACAGCTAACAGATGCTATCGACAAGATGGATGAAATAAAGGTAAAGCACAACATTGACGAGAAACGACACTCGTTTGCTCTTTACACAAAGGAATCTTGGATTCTCCTATCAATAATTATCTTCCTTATGGCAGCAGGAGTATCAGCAGTATATCACCTGTCAAGACCAAATGTTCAAAGGGATGATGATGCCCTCAAATACCGTTACATCAAGATGAAAGGCGATGCTTCGGCTGAGCAGATAGTTACATTGGAGGACATCTTTGAACTCAACCGCAATACCGAAGCAATTGAGCAGATGCGTGAAGATGTGGAGAACTACGAAGAGGCTGTGCGCAAACAAGCCACCCTCGCCGAGCAAGCACGCCTAAAAGAGCAAGCTGCAAAGGAACAGGAGAGCAAAGCCAAATCCATCAAGAACAAGCAGGATAATAGTAAGGTTAAACAAAATAAATCAAAACCCTGATTGTAATATGGCAACAGTAAAGATTAAGTTCCGACCATCAACAGTTGATGGCGGGCAAGGCTCAATTTTCTATCAAGTAATCCATAATCGTGTAGCCCGTCAGCAAAAGACGGGCTACCGTCTCTACGGCTATGAGTGGAACAGCCACTTGTCGGAAGTGGTGTTACCTAAGTTCAACGAAAACAGAAAACGCCACCTATCGGAGATTGGCGACAAAATCCGGATGGATGTAAAGCATTTCCAAAAGGTCATCGCTGATTTTGAGCATAGCGGTTGTGATTATACCGCAGGTGATGTGATAGCGGAATTTGCATCGGACAACCCCGAAAATTTTCTCTTTCCATTTATGGAGGGCGTTATTGCCAATCTGAAAGCACTGGGTAAAGTCCGTACATCGGAAACATATGCTGCGACCCTATGCAGTATCAGACGCTTCCGAGAGGACAAGGATGTGCCGTTGGATGATATGGACTCCGATATGATGATGGCATACGAAGCATATTTGAAGAATAACGGAGTGAGTCCAAACTCTTCATCATTCTATATGCGAAATCTCAGAGCAGTATATAATCGTGCCGTAGAAAAGGGACTTACCTCACAACGCTTCCCATTCAAGCACGTCTATACGGGAGTGGATAAGACTGTCAAGCGAGCCGTACCTCTGAAAGTCATCAAACGAATCAAGGAGATGGACTTCTCTATGAATCCGTCCTTTGACTTCGCCAGAGATATGTTCCTTATGAGCTTCTATACCCGAGGTATGTCATTCGTGGATATGGCATACCTGCGAAAAAAGGATTTGCAGAATGGTGTGCTTTCCTATCGCAGACGCAAGACGGGGCAGCAACTCTTCATCAAATGGGAGAAGTGTATGCAGGAGATTGTGGATAAGTACGATACTTCGCAATCCAATTACCTTTTGCCTATTATCAAACCTTTCGGTGATATAGATGAACGCAAGCAATATATCTATGCAGCCCATAATATCAACCGTTGTCTGAAAATCATCGGTAAAGAGTTGGGATTATCCGTTTCACTAACCTTGTATGTTGCTCGTCACGCTTGGGCGAGCATCGCCAAAAGCAAAAATGTACCACTCTCGGTAATCAGTGAGGGTATGGGACACGACTCGGAAGCCACCACACGTATCTATCTGGCATCATTAGACACCGTAGCCATCGACAAGGCGAACAGTATGATATTGAAATCTCTATGAGTGAAGGAGTGTTGAGCGAACGAGAAAATCTCTTGATAAGAGAAATGATTACCGTTGCAAATTTACGAAGAATAATATAATCGGAACCAAAAAAGGAATTAAAAAAGCAGGTTGATTTTCATTTTGTTTTGCTCCACAGGTCTATTGTTGAGCAAATTCCAATGTATCAACCTGCTAATAGACTCATTCATAGAATAGACCTACAATATGAATTGCTCTTATCAAGAGAGGTTTACTCTTTAGCTTCTTTATATGGAATTAAGGACTTGTAAACCTGACGATTGCCTACCCCAATTAAGTAACGCATAAAAATTGGCAACCAAAAATTGAAAGAGCAACGAGGAATTAGACACGAAACCAGAGAAAAGTATAGCGATGCAATTACCCTCTATGTAGAGACCGGTCTTTCCATAAAACAAATATGCGAGCAGACCGGGGTCGGCTTTTCCGCGTTCAGTTCTTACCTCTCCACTCATCACCGTGACCTAATCCTCAAACGACATAATCTTACAGAATTTAAGAATGTCAAACTTAGAGGAAAGAAAGGTCAAACTACTGCCGCCCATTACAAATACAAGGATGCCATTGCCGCTTGCGACAGTATGGAGTATATTGAATACAATATATCCCAGATAGCACGTATCTTCAACGTAGATTGTTCCTCTTTGGCAAGCCAACTTCGCAGACATTACCCCGATATCGTACCACGCAGAGAACAGGAACGCAGACGGATAGGAATAACCGTCAATCTGCAATATGGAGCACGCAAGTGGAGCAAGGAAGAGTATGCTACTGCCATTGAGATGTTGCAATCATCCGATAAAACCATTGAAGAGGTTGCAGAGGCTTGTAATGTATCCTACACGGGTTTGCGAGAACACATCTTAGCCTATTACCCACAAATTACCCGTAATAGGGAGGAGAAACGTATCCGTGCAACAGGTCAAAAGGTCAGAGGTATGCGTAACGGAAATTGGACTGTCTGTGAGCCAGACCGTGAAACTCTTGAAAAATATGAGAAAGCTATAGACCTGTATCGTACAACATCGAAGGATGTAAAGGATATAGTACGTATTGTTGGGGTAACTCTCGGTGGCTTCCGCTACCACTTGAGAACTTGGCATCCCGAGCTGATGGTTCTTAGACGTGGCTTTGACGAAGGTATGGCATTGGAGCAAACCAAACGTTATAAAAAATCTTCTGCTGAGAAATATGCCAATGCAATCGAAAGATTACAGAATACCGATTTGCCAACGGCAAAGGTCGCAGCGGAATTTGGACTGAATCCCGAAACATTCAGGATGTATCTCAGGGAGCATCATCCCGAATTGGTTACAGCCCGTGGAATGATAAGGACATCTGACGGTAAGGTCGTTTCCAATCGTAGTGCAGAAAAGTATGCGGAGGCGCTACGCATCTATGCAACCACTTCCGAGTCCTTGAAATCCATTGCCAAACGGTTGGGACTTACCTATAATAGTGTAGGCGGTTTTATACGCCGTAACTATCCCGAAGCCATCGAAAAGCATAATTCGTTGCTTGCATCCAGTGAACAGATGTTTGCTGAAGGGATAGAAAAGTTGAAATCAGGGAACGCCACTATCCATGCCGTGATGGACGAGTGTGGCTACAATGAATATTTCAGAACTTACATAAAGAGCAAGCACCCTGAATTGCTTCATCGTAAGACGGAACGCAAGCCGATAGTTAGGAAACAAAAGACGGCAGATAAATATGCAGCTGCTATCGAATGTATGAGAAATAGCACCGATACGATGAAAGATATTGCAGAACGATTTGGACTTAACATACATTCATTCCGCAAATATCTCTATAAATATACTCCTGAAATTATAAAGTCAAGACACAATAAGCCGTAAGAGCCAAAAGAATAGGGCTGATGTTGAAGGTGCAGAGCAGAATAGATTGTTGAGCGAATGAAAGGTCTCTTTGGAAGAGAGAACTTATCTCTTTGGAAGAGAAATGATTACCGGCACAAAATTACACATTTTTCGGCAAATAGCACCAATTTACACTAAAAAATGTTATGCTCGATTCAGATTTTGTTTAGTGGCAATGTGGATTGTTGAGCAAATTATGTCGTGACTGTTCAAATAACCTACTCGTAATCAATAGCAGTATGTCGCATAAATCACTCTTCCAAAGAGAAGTGACCTATTATTCTGATTTATGCGCATTAAGAAATATTGTATAACGCTGATTCTCTTGCTGTTTAGTGTAGGTATTGCGCATTCGCAAGAGAGACACACGGAAATCTGTATTGACTTCCGTGTGAACAGTACTGTCATAGACTCCGCCTATTCGGACAATGCCGTCCGTATGCAGGAGATGGTGGAGTTCCTACGAACTATCCGACAAGACAGTACAATCAATATCATTGAAGTATCCTTCTGCGGAGCAGCCTCTCCCGAAGGCAGTTATCAACTCAACCGCAAGTTGGCACAAAGCCGTCTCTCGGCACTTGAAAAGTTCATCCGCAGTGAGGTGGACATTCCCGACAGCCTTATTACCTATAATGACAGCTATATCCCGTGGGATTATCTCAAATCGCAGATTGAGGATTCGGGACTTATCCGTAAGGATGAAGTAATTGCCATCTTGGAGGAAGAAGCCCGATTGGTGGACTATCATCACCCGAATACGCATATCGATAACCGTGTCGTAAAATTGAGAGCATTGGACGGTGGTAAGGTATGGCAGCAGATGAACAAACTCTTCTTCGAGCAGATGCGAAATGCCTGTGCGGTATTCGTAACCTACAAGAAAGAGTTGCCACCCATACAAGAGCCTATAATCGTACCTGATACCATTAAGGTAGAGCCAATAGTTGAAGCCGTTGAAATGGTATCCGACACAACGGCTATTATAGAAACGGTTATTCCCGAAGTGGAGGAATGGAGCCGCAAACTGCACGTCAAGACCAACGCCATCGGCTTGGGAATGGGCATTGCCAATGTCGCAGCGGAAATCGACTTGGCAAAGCACTGGTCGTTCACTTTGCCCGTCTATTATTCGGCTTGGGACTATTTCAAGACCACCATCAAGTTCAGAACATTCAGCGTGCAGCCCGAGTTCCGCTATTGGCTGTCGGAAAACAACGATGGTTTCTTCGCAGGAGCACACTTCGGACTGGCATACTACAATTTTGCTTTTGATGGCGATTACCGCTACCAAGACCATAACCGTGAGACACCTGCCATCGGTGGAGGTGTGAGCATCGGTTATCGTCTGCCCATCAGCAAAAACAACCGTTGGAGGGTGGAGTTCTCTCTCGGAGCAGGAGTATATTCAAATCACTACGACAAGTTTCACAATACCCCACGCACAAAAGACGGTCTGATGATAGAGAGCATCAAGAAGACCTACTGGGGTATCGACCAAGCAGCGGTATCGTTCTCCTATTCGTTTGACTTAAAGAAGAAAGGAGGCAAGCGATGAGAAAGATTCTATACTTTATTATGTGCCTGCCGATATTGCTTCTTTCGGCTTGTGATGTTCACGAATGGCCTGAAACGCCGGAGTTTGTAAAAATGCATCTTCGCCTCAATTATGAAACGGATATGACCGAATGGGAACATCTGTATGATGGGGCATCGGTCATTGAGCAGGGATATGGCGAGACATACGACAATCATCGTGATTATGGCAAGATACGTTACATTGTCCGCACCTATCCCGTGTCGGAGAAAATGCGTACCACATCGGACTATACACAGGAGTTCGTATTCACGAAAGATATATCAGAGGGTTATGACCACGAAGTGACGCTCGACCTCTTGCCCGGCAACTACAATGTGATGGTATGGTCGGACTTGGTGCAGACAAGCGGTGACAGCCATTTCCACAATACCGACAACTTTGCGGAAATCAGACTGCAAGGCGACCACAAGGGTAATAATGACTATCGGGATGCCTTCCGAGGCTCAAACAACATTTCCCTTGTAGCGGATATTATGGAGCATTTGCCCGATACATTGGATATTGCGATGCAGCGTCCTCTTGCCAAATTTGAGTTCGTAACAAACGATGTGGTGGAGTTTATCGACAAGGAATCTGTACGTGTCGCTTCGAAAGCCAACGGAAACAAGGCTGCATCAACAGATGATACCCCGACAAGAGCCGTAAACGTCGAGGATTACAAGGTGGTGTTCTACTATGTAGGATTTATGCCCGATGCTTACAGTATGAATACCGACAAGCCTGTGGACTCCTCTACGGGAGTGATGTTTGAATCCACATTGAGAAAGCTCTCCGAATCGGAGGCAACGATGGGATTTGACTATGTGTTTGTGAACGGCAAGAAGTCGGCTGTAACCGTGCAGATAGGTATCTATGACAATGAGGGGACGCAACTCTCCTTGACAGAGCCAATAGAAGTTCCGTTGAAGCGTAGCCACCATACCATAATGACGGGTATGTTCCTTATGTCGGAGGCTTCGGGAGGTGTTACCATCAATCCCGACTTTGACGGAGACCATAACCTTATTTTCCCCTAACAGATAGACATAATGAAGAATCTACTACATAACATACAGATATTGGCGATGCTTGCCTTAACTATGATAGGCATACAATCCTGTTCGGATGAATTGCACGATGTGGGCGATGTTCAGGTGAGTTTCACAGCCACACTTCCAACTGACACCCGTACCCGTTCATTCGGTAAGGCGGAGCAGGTGAATACCCTTGTGGTCGGCATATTCAAAAAGGGTGTTGCCGATGTGCATACCAACAGCGGTGGCAGTTGGAACTATTATGAAATAGACCGCCAATCGTTCCCGATAAACGGCACTTCGGTTAATGTGCAGCTAACATTGGCTCAGGAACAGACATATAGTTTTGTCTTTTGGGCGTATGATAACAATCAGAACATCTACGATATAGATGATCTGACCTCCATCGAAATGAATACCTCGCCTAATCTAATAACATTCGCCCAGGCTGAATCCGCAGATGCATTCTTTGCCACGATGGAAGATATTAGCATTACAGGGGATTGCAGTTACCCTGTTGAACTTGTCCGTCCATTGGCTCAAATCAATGTGGGTACTACAGGAACACCGATGCAAGCAACGTTTACTGCAAGTGATGCTCCCAAGACATTCCACCCATTCACAAAATCAGTAAGTGGAGCAACCAATTATACTTGGAATTTCAACGAGACCACAACCGAAACATTCTCGGCTGATGGTACGGAATATAACTACCTCGCTATGGGATATGTATTTGCTCCGACCACAGCCACAAATATTTCTGCCGAACTGACTTTGACTGATGGCAATAACAGCAAAACGGTAGAATTTCTACAGGTAGAGATAGAGGCGAACCAAAGAAGCAATATTGCAGGAAATTTCACATCAACAGAATAAGAGATTTTCAATATAAGTATAGCCCTAACAACAAGTTAAAAGCCGAACAGAAAAGTACAAACAAGCTAACATCGCAAAGGTGAGGAACAGTTCCGAGACCTTTACCCTGCATCAGCAGGCAACGACAGATTGATGATAATACTCGGTTCTGCCTATGCAGAACAGCCCTCGACAATGAGTGCGACATTCACAAGGGATGTGGCAAACATTAAGAAACAAGAAAATCAAGATAACTATTTGTATAACAATTAAATTTTTCAAAGATGAACAAGAAATTATTCTTAGGTGTGTTCGCAGCAGCAGGTATGTTGCTCGCAACATCGTGTTCGAATGACGAACTGGATGTAGTTCAGTCAGGAAATGAGGCTCAGGTGTCTTTCTCACTGGGTCTTGAAGGTGGTATCGCTACCCGTGCTATCAGTGACGGTAAGAGTGCCGATGTTTTGATGTATGCCGTATTTGATAAGTACGGCAATCGTATCAATACCATTCAAAAGGTAAGTAAAAAAAAGGTAACATTCCCAACCACAGAAAGCATTACTTTGGCTAAGGGTCAGACTTACAAAGTGGCATTCTGGGCACAGGATGAAGATTGCAAGGCTTATACAGTATCTGATGACATGCAAGTTACTGTAAACTATGCCAACGATGAGAACAAAGTGAACAATGATGAAACTCGTGATGCATTCTTCAAGACTGTAGAATTTACAGTAACAGGTTCTACTTCTATTGATGTAGAAATGAAGCGTCCTTTCGCTCAAATCAATGTGGGTGTGACTAAGGAAGACTGGGATGCAGCTGTTGCATCAGGTGTTGAGATTGAAAATTCATCGGTTGTAATCAAGAATGCTGCAACTTCTTTGAATCTGCTCGACGGTACTGTAGGTACAGAGACTGTAGATGTGAACTATGCTCTCAACACAATTCCAAATGAACCATTATACGTAGATACTGACGGTGATGGTATAAAGGAAGAATACAACTGGCTTTCTATGAGCTACATCTTGGTAGCAGATGAAATCGATGGAGCAAGCAAGGCAACTTTACAGAGCCTTCAGTACACATTTACTCCTGAGAATGGTAACCCTATTGACTTCAAGGAGGGGTTGAACACTGTTCCTGTACAGCGTAACTGGAGAACAAATATCCTCGGTAAGATTTTGACTGGTGATATTCAGTTCAATATTACTATCGACCCTGTATATGACGGTGATTATATTTTCCCTAACACAAGTGGTTCTATTCAGGATTTGGAATTTGCTGCAAGTTTTGGAGGCACAGTTACTTTAGTTGAAGATGTAACAATGCCTGAAGATAGACCATTCCTCCAAGTTGCTGCAGACTTTACTCTTAATATCAATGAAAATGTAACATTTACATCTGGTAATGCTACTAATTATGGTATCATTGTTAATAGTGGAACTACAACAATTAATGGTGATGGCAATATTAAGTCTAACGGAGGTGGTATTGGAATTACCAATGGTGCAAATATTATTTTCAATGGTGGCAACCTTGATATTAACACAACAAGTACGAGCGGTAGATATTTATTCTATCTTGTTGGTGAGGGAAGTACTGCTACTATCAATGGTGGTAACTTTGACTTCAACAAAACTCAGAATCAGAAGAGAGCATATATCTATGCAGAGGAAGGAACAACTGTTTATGTAAAGGGCGGTAACTTTGGTAAGGCCTCTACCCGAGATGGTTATACAACAGGAATCTTGGGGAACGGTACTGTAATTATCACTGGTGGTTCATTTAAGTTCGATCCTTCGGCTTGGGTTCCCACAGACTATAAGGTTGAAAAAGTTGGTTCTACATATTATGTATTACCTGCGAATGCTGTATCAGTATCAAATTCAAATGATTTAGAGGCTGTGCTTAATGGCTCTGAGTCTAACATAGATGCTTCTGTAGCAATTGATTATAGCAACAATCAGATTCGTATTGACCGCAACCTCATTTTTGATATGAACAACAATGAGGTTAAGGCAGGTTCTGCCAGTGCATATGGTCTT
The DNA here is from genome assembly GCF_056640935.1 of Parabacteroides sp. KHUB-01. Classification (NCBI taxonomy): domain Bacteria; kingdom Pseudomonadati; phylum Bacteroidota; class Bacteroidia; order Bacteroidales; family Tannerellaceae; genus Parabacteroides; species Parabacteroides sp. KHUB-01. The sequence goes on from NZ_CM153256.1 coordinate 3,774,682, forward strand.
GTTGCAGATGGTGTATATGTTCAATTTGATGAGGCAAACATTTACTCACTCGGTGGTGGTGTAGGTGCTGTTAATGGTGCAAATGTTGTATTCAATGGCGGTAAATTGGAGATTAATACCACAAGTACATCAGGTCGCTATTTGTTCTATGCTAATGGTGAGGGAAGTACTATCACTATCAATGATGGTAATTTTAATTTCAACAAAACTCAGAATCAAAAACGTGCTTACATTTATGCAGAGTCTGGTACTACTGTATATGTAAAGGGTGGTAATTTTGGAGAGGCTTCAACACGTAGCGGCTATACTGCAGGTATCTTGGGAGAAGGTACTGTAATTATCACTGGCGGTTCATTTGGTTTCGATCCTTCTGCTTGGGTTGCTTCAGGTTACACAGCAACTGAGAACAATGGAGTTTGGACTGTTTCAGCAAATTAAAATTCCGTTAATACATAACATTCCGTGTCCCTCATTTGTGGAGGACACGGAATCTCTATAATCAATCCCCGAAACCCAGTTTCTCTTGCAATTCAGCCTTTCGGAACATTCCGAAACAAAGAACGAGAGGAGGAACAGCCCTTCGGAACATTCCGAAACCCAGTTCTTCAAGTGATTCTACCTTTCGGAACTTCCGATACTCGGAACAAGGCGAGGAACACACTTTCGGGATTTCACAACAAGCGGAACGATTGTTTAACCCAATAAAAACAACAGAATTATGGTACAAATCAAATCATTGGACATCAGCCGACTTCGCAATGACGAGGATTTCGGCTATCAGAAACGAGTGGTGAATCTTGCAGTGGCAATGCTCTCACAAGATGTGGACAAACCAGTGGTGGATGCATACAAGGCCGCCTTGACAGCATTTGATGCAGCATTGAAACAGGCTGCAAAAAACAGTCAGACCGAAGCCGTGGCAGCAGCCGATGAGGTGGTTGACCGTCTGTACACGGGATTGACACTCTATCTGCGTTCGCTCACCTATCACCCTACGGAGAACATACGCACCACCGCCGAGGGCGTGCTCGCCATTATCGACAAGTACGGCAAGCTGACAACCCTCCCCTACAACCAGCAGTACGGAGCATTGCAGAACTCGATGCAGGAACTCAATGCCCTTGACGGGGAAACCCTCGCCGTGCTCGTGCTTGATGACTGGTTGGCAGGGCTTGCCACCGCCGTAGCACAGTTCCAAGCGGCACGCGACAGTCAGACCGCCGAGCAGAGCAACTATCAGGTGGGCTTGGTGAAGGATACCCGTACCGCAGCCGATGCTGCCTACAAGCAGTTCGTGGCAAGCATCAACGCCTTTGCCATTGCCTTCGGTGAAACCAATTACGCAACATTCATCAACCAAATGAATGTGATGATTGCCGATGTGCAAGCAGAACTGAAAGCTCGCAAGACCCGTGCTGAAAATGCGAAGGAGAAAACGGCAGCGGAATAGGACGAGGGGATTTGTATCGGAATAATTCTAATTGCAAGTGAGGGCGGCATACTGATAAAGATGCCGCCCTCACTCATTGAATGATTATCCTTTATATCCGCTCAGTACTGCCCGTATCAAGCAGGAAATCGTAGATGCTCATTGTCTGAATACCGCTTTCGTCGCTCCACGACTTGGTATGCTCACCCACAATCAGGAGCTTTCGGAAAGAATCTCCCACCAACTGTAACGAACGTTTTTCCTGTTCCATTTTCTCCTCGTCCGGCATACGCCAAGCCGATTGGATATAAATGCGTTCACTGCCTTTATTACAAACAAAATCAACCTCCAACGTGACCCGTTGCTGCTGTCCTTCGGCATTGCGGATGCGATGATAGATGTTGCCCACATCCACCAGCCAGCCACGCTGACGCATTTCGTTATAAATCACGTTCTCCATTAAGTGGGTAGGCTCGTTTTGGCGGAACGAAAGGATGGCATTCCGAAGACCTATATCCTGATAATAGCATTTATACAGCGATCCGATGTATTTGCGCCCCTTGATGTCGTACCTTTCGGATTTCTCTATCAAGAAGGCATCCTGCATATATCCCATATAGGCAGATACGGTCTTGTCGGAAATGTCCTGCACTTTGCTGACGGACTTGAATGTATTAGCAATATTGGAAGCGTTGACCGGTGCTCCTATACTGGAAGCAATAGTTTTGGAAAGCTCTTCAAACTCAGGCTTCAGTTCGATGTTGTTCCGTTCGTAAATATCACGCAGATACACGGTGCGGTACAGACGACGCAGGAAGTCCGCTTTCTTTTCATCACCATCCTGTGTGAGCAATTGTGGAAGTCCTCCATACATCAGATACTCAGCCCAACCATCTTCTTTATTACTCTCATACACGGACATAAATTCCTTGAACGACAACGGCCATACATGTATTTCATCGCCCCTCCCACGAAATTCGGTAACGACATCCGATGAAAGGAATCGGGAATTGGAGCCTGTGACATACACATCCGTACCCTCGGTTACGGACAGCGTGGAGAGCACTTCTACAAAATCGTTTACTTCCTGCACCTCATCAATGATGATATAGTAGGTAGAATCGTCCAACATCTTGCTTTCTACCCAATCCAACAAGTAGTCCGGGTCTTTGAATGCCTTGTTCTTTCGACTTTCCATGTCAATGATAAGAATGTGGTCTTCATTTACACCGTCATCAAGCAGATGTTGGCGGAACAGTTTCTTCAGTAGAAACGACTTTCCTGAACGGCGCAATCCGGTGATGATTTTGATAAGTCCATTTCCCTTAGACCGCTGGAGCTTTTCAATATAGGTCTTTCTGTCTATAATCATTTTCTACGAATTTGTGTCACGTGTGACAGTTTTTCGGAGGCAAAGATACATCTTTCTATTGAATATAAGTTGTATTACGAGATAAAATCTTTTCTTCAATTACGAAATTGATTGATGTGTCCTGTCGGAATATACAAACTGATTCCGCTTTCTTTTCGCTGGCATAAACTCTCTAACACCTTTTGCCTTATTCTGCTCGCCTCATAGGTATTCAACCGAAATGCAAGTGTAATGACCACTTCAAGATTGTAGTATGTAGCCCAACCTTTAGGGGTGGCTAAATCACATCGTTGGGTGCTTACAGGACAAAGCGTTCCACTCTTGTATATCGCTTTTATAGCGGCTCGGAGTGTCGGGGATATTACCCCGAACAACTCCACCAATTCCATTTCTGACATCCAAACATTACCGCTTGGAATATTTACCTTGCCATTTTCGCTGATTGTTATAATTGCTCGTTCCATAGTTACATTGCTACTGAAATTTCACTAAACGATTGATTAAGTCTGTTGCCGAACATCGTCAAATCCTTGTCTATTTTCTCGGTGGTAATCTTCGCATATCGCTGTGTCGTGGTAATATTCGTATGCCCCAATACTCGGCTCACACTCTCAATGGGAACGCCCTTGCTCAGAGCAAGCGTAGCGAACCCATGGCGAGTGCAGTGGAAGGAAATATCCTTTGAAATTCCACACTCTTTTATCATCTTTTTCAGAGGTTTACAGATGTTCCAATAGTTAAGATTAGGGAACACCAATTTCTCCTCTTGGAATCTCTCGTAACGCTTGATTATCTGCAACGGAATATCAAGCAACTTCACTTGGAAATTGACCTTTGTTTTATGTCTCTTAGATAGAATCCACTTCTCTCCGTTAATCTCTACAATATCATCGGTGGTCAGTTCCTTTATATCCACGAATGACAAGGCTGTAAAACTTGCAAACACGAACAAGTCTCGGATATAAGCCAACTTCTTATCCGCAAATTCGTGTGTCATTACAGCCTTGATTTCATCTTCTGTAAGATATTGTCGCTCCTTGATGTTCTGATTCACCCGATACTGAGCAAACGGATTTCTTGGTGTCAGTCCATTATAATGAGCCTTAGAAACAATTGTCTTCAACCACATACAATGTGACCATACACTGCCATTATGTAGTCCTGCATCAGTAGAGAGATAGATTTCATACTCCTTTATAAAGTCGGGAGTAAGTTCAAGCATGGAAATATCACTACGCTTGTAGCATTTCTTGATGAATGCAGCCAAATGATTTCGTGACCTTACACGCACCTTATAGGAACTTGCAGCACGGTCTATGCCGATACGCTTCTTGAAACTCTCGTTGTCTTTATCAAACGCCCCGAGCAATGTTTCATACTCAGTTCCTATACCCTGATAGGCATTGCGTACCATTTCGGCAGTAACATAGGCTTCTCTATCCGAGATGCGCTGATAATGCTTGATGATTTGAGCCTTGATGTTATCCAAAGCCAAATTGATGTCCCGTGCCTCCTTGCTCTTACCTTTTGCCCGATTGCCTTTGGCATCCCACATTGTTTTTACAATGGTCAGTTTGCAGCTGAATTGAGCCACCGAGCCATTGATTGTAACTCGTCCCATAATGGGGACAATACCGTTTTTCTCTTTGCTTCCGTTCACGTAGAACAGCACCTTAAATGTACTTCGCATAATCCAATTATTTTTGGTTACAAAATTAGTTATCAGCGAGTTGTACACTGTTATGCAGAATGTAGCAGAGAGTAGAAATAAACTCCAACGACCTATAACCTTACCTCGTTATCGGGTAATGATTTGAAAACTGTCCGCCCTCATTACCTTTCATTTCCTTGCACTTTTACTTCGGTGAAGCTTTCAGTATAAGTCCTCATAAGTCATTGAACACCAGTGCTGCCATCATTATTTCCCCTCATTCGTTAGATTTTCCCAGAGATAAAGCATATATTTGTGAAATTTAAAATCACAAATAATGGAGACGAATAACAAGTATGGCTATTTAATACGCTGGCTTATTGGGGTGGGTGATATGATTATCCTAAACTTTGTGTTTATTTTAACATGTAATATCTTAGGTGGTAGGAGTTTGGATTTTATATATCATAACCTTAGGGAAGTGATTTTGTTATTGAACTTTTCTTATTTTCTTTCTTTGTATTTTGTTCCGATACAATTACATAAATCAGTCGTGTTTATAGATAAGATAGTTCAGAGAGCTGTTACATTGGTTACCATTTTAATTTTCTTGTTTGCAACATGTCTGATGTTTCTTAATGTTGGAAGTGTTTTGGCTAGTTTTATTTTGGTATATTATGTGTCAATAGCTTTTATTTTATCTTTGTGGAGAGTTTTTGTACGTGTAATATTAAAATGGTATAGACGAAAAGGTTACAATTTTAAGAAAGTCATAATTGTTGGAGCAGGAAAGAATGGAATGGATTTATACCGTGTGATGAAGGATGATTTGTCATATGGTTTTAATATATTAGGTTTCTTTGATGATAATCCTGAATTGAAAAAAACTTTACCTAATCTTTTAGGTACTACTTCTGATGTTGAGGAGTTTGCATTGGCTCATGACATAGATGAAATATATTGTACATTGCCTGGAACAAATGATGAGAAAATAGTGCGTTTACTTAATTTCTCAGAAAAGCACATGATTAGATTTTTCATTGTTCCGGAATTTTATAGAAACTTAAAGAAAAGTCTTGTTATGGAAGTAATGGAATCTGTACCATTACTAACTGTTAGACGTGAACCGTTGCAGGCTGTCTATAATAGAGCCTTAAAGAGAAGTTTCGATATTGTGTTCTCTTTAGCTATTCTACTTACTGTTTTTCCTATATTATATATAATAGTAGGAACTCTTATTAAATTAAGTTCTCCGGGACCGATTTTGTTTAAACAGAAAAGAACTGGACTTTACGGCAGAGATTTTGAGTGTTACAAATTCAGAACTATGAAGGTTAATGCCGAGGCTGATACAATGCAAGCCGTTAAGGATGACCCAAGAAAAACTAAGATAGGAAGTTTCTTAAGAAAAACGAACTTGGATGAATTTCCTCAATTTGTTAATGTTTTGTTGGGTGATATGTCTGTTGTAGGTCCACGTCCACATATGCTTAAACATACAGAGGAATACTCTGCACTGATTGACAAATATATGATCCGTCATTTGGTTAAGCCGGGTATAACTGGTTGGGCTCAGGTTACAGGCTATAGAGGTGAAACTAAAACATTAGAGCAGATGGAAGGACGTGTCAAACGTGATGTTTGGTATATTGAGAATTGGACTTTCTTCCTTGATTTGAAGATTATAGTTGTTACTTTATTGAATATGCTGAGAGGTGAAAAGAATGCATATTGAGTTTAAAATAATATAATGTTTTTGCACACTTCTTGATAATGTGTGTAGTTTATGCCTTTTTTTATATCTTTGTGCCGATGGGACGAATAATTTCAATAGACTACGGTAGAAAACGAACAGGTTTGGCAGCAAGTGATACATTGCAAATGATTGCAAATGGTCTTACAACTTTGCCTAGTGGAGAGGTTGTAAACTTTTTGTCAGAATATGTCAAAAAAGAGCCAGTAGATGTGTTTGTCGTTGGCTTACCTAAACAAATGAACAACGAGCCTTCAGAGAATATGAAGTATGTGGAGGCTTTTGTTACTCACCTAAAGAGAGTTATACCTGAAATTCCAGTAGAATATTATGATGAACGTTTCACTTCAGTATTGGCACATAAAGCTATGCTTGAAGGTGGACTTAAGAAAAAGAAACGTCAGGACAAGGCATTAGTTGATGAAATAAGTGCGGTCATAATTCTGCAGGAATACTTGGAAAGTAAGAAATTCAAATTTTAGTATAGATATGATTTTACCAGTATATTTATATGGACAGCCTGTTTTGAGAAAAGAGGCTGAAGAAGTTCAGAAGGATTATCCTGAATTAAAGCAATTGGTTGCCAATATGTATGAAACTATGTATAATGCTGATGGTGTAGGATTGGCTGCTCCTCAGGTTGGTTTGTCTTTGAGATTATTGGTGATTGATGCTGACGTAATAGGAGATGATTATCCTGAATGCAAAGGATTTAAGAAAACAATGATTAATCCTGTGTTCTTGGAGAAAAGTGAGGAAACAGTTGCAATGGAAGAAGGATGTTTAAGTTTGCCTGGAATTCATGAAAAAGTTTCGCGTTCAGTAAGAATAAGAGTGAAATATTTCGATGAAAACTGGGTAGAACATGATGAAGTGTTTGAAAACTTTGCTGCAAGAGTTGTCCAGCATGAGTGCGAACATTTAGGTGGACATGTCTTTATTGATAATGTTTCTGCAATTCGTCGTCAGTTGAATAAGAGCAAGTTGAATAATATTATAAAAGGTGCAGTTCGTTGTTCTTATAGAGCAAAAGCTGTAGGTAAGTAATTTAGAATTATGACAGATTTAAGCAAAAACATTCAGGCTCTCAGGGAAAAGAAAGCCGTTGTTGAAAAAGGCGGAGGTGATGCTGCTATCGAAAAACAGATAGCCATGGGTAAACTTACTGCACGTGATCGTATATTATCATTGTTGGACAAAAATTCATTCCATGAATATGATATGTTCGTTAAACATGACGGACGTGACTTTGGAATGGAGAAGAAAGATTTGCCTGGTGACGGTGTTGTAACTGGTACTGGTACAATCTTTGGAGCTCCAGTATGTATTTATGCACAGGATTTTACTGTTGCAGGTGGTTCTCTAGGATTACAGCATGCGCGTAAGATTACCAAAATTATGGACCATGCTTTGAAAATGAAGTGTCCTATTATCGGTATAAACGATTCTGGTGGAGCTCGTATCCAGGAAGGTGTTGGAGCTTTGGCTGGTTATGGCGAAATATTCTATAGAAATACAATCGCTTCAGGTGTGATACCTCAGATATCTTTGATTCTTGGTCCTTGTGCCGGTGGTGCTGTTTATTCTCCTGCATTGACAGACTTCGTTTTTGTTGTTGAGAATATTTCAAAGATGTTTATTACTGGTCCTAATGTTATCAAGACAGTATTGGGCGAAGATATCTCAATGGAAGATTTGGGTGGAGCTCGTGTTCATGCTGAAATTACCGGTAATGCACATTTTTATGCAAAGAGTGAGCAGGAATGTTTTGAGCAGGTAAAACAGCTTGTAAGCTTTATTCCATGGAATAATATGCATAAGGCTAAGGCTGTTGAACCAAAAGAGCCTGCTACAACTATGAATATCGAGGAAATAGTTCCTTCAGATCCAAAACAGCCATATGATGTAAGAGACGTTATCAAATGCATCGTTGATGATTCTGAATTCTTGGAAGTTCAGGAATTGTGGGCTGCCAATATTGTTATCGGATTTGGTAGAATGGGTGGCGAAACAGTAGGTTTTGTTGCTAACCAGCCTATGGTTTTGGCAGGAGTTTTGGATTGTGACAGCGCTGATAAAGCAGCTCGTTTTATTCGATTCTGTGATTCTTTCAATATTCCTATTATTACATTGGAAGATATGCCGGGATATTTGCCTGGTGTTGACCAGGAACATGCGGGCGTTATTCGTCACGGAGCGAAAGTTCTTTATGCTTATTCAGAAGCAACTGTTCCTAAGATTACAGTTATCCTTAGAAAAGCATACGGCGGTGGTTATATCGCTATGAACTCTCGTCACCTTGGTGCAGACTTTATGTTTGCATGGCCTAGCGCTGAAATCGCAGTTATGGGACCGGAAGGAGCTGCTAACATTATTTTCCGTAAAGAAATTATGGCAGCTGAGGATCAGGAAGCTATGCGTCAGGAAAAGGTGAAAGAATATATCGAGAAATTTGCAAATCCTTATGTTGCTGCATCTCGTGGTTTCATTGATTCAGTAATTGAACCGAAAGAAACTAGAGCATTATTGCTGCACGCTCTTAAACTTTCTGTATTGAAAGAAGAGTTCCGTCCTGCCAAAAAACATGGTTTACCTCCATTCTAAAATATAGATTATTATGGAAAATGGAAAAAAAGAATTAGTTGATTTTGTTGTTACTGCGCGTAAGTATAAAACAACTTTGACTGAAAAGTATAAGAATCGCCCGGTATGGAAGAAACCGTTAATAGGCGATGTTGTATCCCATTTACCTGGAACTATTGTTACTATTGAGGTGAAGGAAGGTGACACTGTTGAAGCTGGTCAGTTGCTTTTGATACATCAAGCAATGAAGATGTTGAACAGAGTTGTTTCTCCCGTTTCCGGTGTAATTGAGAAAGTAAACGTCGTTGAAGGTGAGCAAATACCAAAAGATCATCTTATGATTAGAGTTTTACCTAAATAATGATTTACTTAGGATAAATAATAAGAAAGCCCGCAGATTCATTAGAATCTGCGGGCTTTTGTTTTTATATGTTTTGTATAAAACTTATCCCTTATTATGAATTATAAAAACTGGATAAACAGGAAGCCAAGTATAACAGAAACTCCTGTTGCAATAATTCCAGGCATCATAAATGAATGGTTCAGTATGTATTTACCTATTCTTGTAGTTCCTGTTCTGTCAAAATTGATTGCAGCAACTACTGTCGGATAATTTGGAATGAAGAAATATCCGTTTACTGCCGGGAAAAGAGCAATCAACAAATATGGAGAAATACCAAGGCTTATCCCCAAAGGAAGCATTGCTCTGATTGTTGCAGCCTGACTGAATAGAAGTATTGACATTACAAATAATGCAAGACCAAAAAGCCAAGGCATTTCAGTTACAATTTGTTCAATTGAACCTTTCAGTTCAGTCATATTACCATTAATGAAAGTGTCGCCCATCCATGCAATACCGAAAATAGCAACTACAGCCTGCATACCAGCAGAGAATACTGAACCTTGAGCAGCTTTTATTCCATCTGTTTTAGTTACAAGTAGTATGAGTGTTGCGGCTGTGAGCATAAGCACTTCAATTATATGTGACATTTCCATTGTAACAGGACCTTTCGCTGTTTCAAATGTTGGACGAAGCGATTCAATTGAACCGAACAAAACGATACCTATTGTTGCCGCAAGGAAAATAGCCACTGCTAGAGCTGCTTTACTTTGGCTTTGAACATCTTTTGTTGTATAATGCTGATTATTGAATTCCCCTTCTTCGAGTCGACGTTTATATTCAGGGTCGTCAACCAATTCCTTACCGACTTTTAAAGAATATAAAGCGCCGGCGATTACACCTAACAATGTGCAAGGAACAGAAATCATAAGGATATCCATCAAGCTGATATTATACCCGGAAAGCATACTTAACAAAGCAACTGTAGCTGCAGAAATAGGACTTGCTGTTATTGCCTGCTGAGATGCGATAACTGCAATGCCTAGCGGACGCTCAGGTCTGATTTTTGTTTCTGTTGCTACTTCTGCAATTACAGGAAGTACTGAATATGCAACATGGCCTGTTCCCGCTATGAATGTGAATAGGTAAGTCACAAGCGGACTAAGAATTGTAATTTGCTGAGGATTTTTCCTAAGAAGTTTTTCAGCCCATTTAACCATTAAATCCAATCCTCCGGCAGCTTGCATACATCCGGCAGCAGAGATTACGGCTACAATCATGAGCATTACATCAATTGGCGGTGCTGTTGGTGCAAGACCAAATCCAAAAGTTAGAACTGCCAATCCGGCTCCGCCTAAAACTCCCAAGCCAATACCGCCGAGACGGGCTCCAATTACGATGGCGATAAGTACAAATAGTAACTGAATAAGCATTTTTAGTTTCTTAATGTTTATGTTTAGTTGTTGAGTTTGCAAAGATACGACATTTATTGTGTTGTTTAAGGAGTTTATGCTATTTTTGTGAATCAAAAGCTGTTTGTTAACGTATAAAATTATAAATATAATATATATGAATACCGGAAGAATAGAAGTTGTTGATGCTTTGCGTGGTGCAGCATTGTGTGCTATTGTTATTATACATTGCCTGGAACATTATAATTTATATTATATACCTCAGGGAATGCCTGATTGGCTTAATATTTTGGATAAAGGTGTTTGGACAGCAACATGGTTTTTGTTGGCAGGCAAGGCATTTTCTACATTCTCACTTCTATTTGGATTTAGTTTTTTCATACAATTGGGAAATGCTGAGAGGCGAGGAGTTGATTTCCGCGCACGTTTTGCTTGGAGAATGTTGATGCTTGTTCTATTTTCTCAACTACATTCCCTTTTCTATAACGGAGATATTTTATTGTTATATTCTATAATCGGTCTTTTGCTTGTTGCAATGTGCCGCTTCTCAACTAAAACGATAGCAATAGTTGCAACTGTTCTGATTATCCAGCCTGTAGAATGGTTGAGGTTGATATTGGCAGCTTTTGATATTCCTTTCTTCGAATACGGACAGCATTGGATGGAATTTGCAGCAAAGGCTAAGCCTGTGATGGAGAATGGTAATTTCTTTGAGATTGTATGTTCAAACATAACTTACGGACAGTTGTATGGAAACCTGTGGCAGATAGAAAACGGACGTATATGCCAGATTGGTGGTTTGTTTCTCTATGGACTTGTTGCCGGACGCTTGGGTTTGTTCCTGCGTTCAGAACAGAGCATTTCTTACTGGAACAAACTGGTTCGTGTAGCAATATTATTATTTATCCCGTTATATTTTGTCAAAAATCTTTATCCATCATGGATTGGAAACGATAAATCTATGAGCGTTCTTTTGGAGATTGCTCTACCATCAATTATGAATTTCCTGTTTATGGTTGTTCTCGTCGGTATTTTTACTCAAATCTGGTATAAGAAAGGTGATGGAACAAAGTTTATGAGGATTTTTATTCCTTATGGAAAGATGAGTCTGACAAATTATATTGTTCAGTCAATAATTGGAACAACTATCTTCTATGGTTTCGGATTTGGTTTATATAAATATACAGGGGCAACAGCATGCTTTATAATCGCTATATTTATATTTATGTTTCAATTGTATTATAGCAGGAAGTGGCTTGCTTCGCATAAGCAAGGTCCGCTTGAATATTTATGGAAGAAACTTACTTATTTAGGTGCAGATAAATAACATTTATCTGTAACAGATATATTTGTAAACCTCATTATAAAAAAGTGTGTATGAAAAAACTATGTAAAGAAAATGTGCAGACTACGGTTCGTCCGGAACGTGTGATTCAGTTTGGTGAAGGAAACTTTCTTCGTGCTTTTGTGGACTGGATTATTTCTTATATGAACGAAAAAACGGATTTCAATGGAAGTGTTGTTGTGGTCCAGCCAATTGAGCATGGAATGATTGACAAACTTAATGCTCAGGATTGCCTTTATCACGTAAATCTTCAAGGCATAGAAAATGGAAAGGAAATAAATTCATATCGGCTGATAGATGTTATAAGCCGAGCACTGAATCCATATTCGGAATATAATGAATTCCTGAAATTGGCAGAGCAGTCTGAAATCCGCTTTGTTATATCAAATACTACTGAAGCCGGAATTGCTTTTGATCCTTCATGCCGTTTGGATGACGCTCCGGCTTCGTCTTATCCTGCAAAACTGCTCCAGTTGCTATGGCGGAGATATAATTTCTTTTCCGGAGATGAATCAAAAGGATTGATAATTCTGCCTTGCGAGCTTATATTTCTGAATGGAAGGAAATTGCGTGAAGTTATCTTGAAATATATTGATTTGTGGGAATTAGGCGATGATTTCCGTAAATGGTTTGAGAAATCTTGTATGGTTTGCTCAACATTGGTGGACAGAATCGTTCCGGGATTTCCACGCAAGGATATCGACAATATAAAAGAATATTTGCAATATGACGACAATATGGTTGTGCAGGGCGAGCATTTCCATTTGTGGGTAATCGAAGCTCCTCAAGAAGTGGCAGAAGAATTTCCTGCAAATAAGGCTGGACTTAATGTGCTCTTCGTTCCATCGGAAGAACCTTATCATGAACGTAAGGTGACTCTGCTCAACGGTCCGCATACAGTGCTGGCTCCTGTTTCGTTCCTATGTGGTGTTGATATTGTAAGGGATGCATGTAATCATCCGTTGATAGGCAAATTTATTCATAAAGTTATGTTTGAAGAATTGATGCCTACATTGAATCTTCCGGAAAGCGAGTTGCGAATTTTTGCCAGTCAGGTTCTCGAGAGATTCAACAATCCGTTTGTTGATCATCAGGTTACATCCATAATGCTTAATTCTTTCTCAAAATACTCTACCCGTGATCTTCCCGGACTGAAAACGTATCTGCAAAGAAAAGGAAAATTGCCGGAATGTCTGATTATTGGTCTGGCAGCAATTATTGTATATTATAATGGTTACACACGTAATGATGGTGTAACTGCTGTTCCGAATGATTCTCCAGAAGTTCTTTCTTTATTGGAAAAAGCATGGCAGGCAGACAACGCATCAGCAGTGGCAATGTCTGTTTTGGGTGCTGAAAGTATTTGGGGCGAGGATTTGAATACTATTCCGGGATTGACTGAGTCTCTTGCCGGATATATCGACATAATTCAGAACGAAGGTATGGAGAAAGTATTGGCTACAATGTTTGCATCAAGATAAAGTTCTTGAAGTTTCGCTAGTTCAATTTATACATGAACATTTATTAGTATAGTATGATGGCAAATTTCTGTCGGCTGAAAAATTATTTTCATGTATATGAAAAAACATTTTTTTGCAGATGGAAAAAAATTTCATCTAGATGAAAAAAGTTTTCCAACCGCAAAAAATGGGCTGAAAATGTAATGTTCATATTTAGAGATAGTTATGTTGTGTGCTTGTAAATGTATTATTCTTTGCCATAATCAAAGTATATTGAAAACTGTTTTTACAGTTTCTCGACTTGGAAAAGATGAGGTAGCGAAACTTCAACAAATAGATATCAGATAATTATATGAAATACATACAAATCAATCCTTTGGATAATGTGGCAGTTGCACTTGAGAATCTCAATCCCGGAGATATACTTCAGGTGAATGGCCGTAGTGTTTGTGTTGCGGAAGAAATCCCTCGTGGACATAAAGTGGCACTGACCGATTTGTCTGCCGGAAGTGAGGTGATAAAATATGGATTCAGCATAGGAAACATGACTGAGGGAGTAAAAGAAGGTTGCCTTGTAAATGAACGTAATCTTCATACTTCTCTTTCCGGTTTGTCGGAATATGAGTATAAACCTTGTATTGCTGAGATTGAAAAAAATGAGTGTAATCGCACCTTCAATGGCTTCAGACGTTCAAATGGCAGTGTTGGAATACGCAATGAAATGTGGATTGTGCCGACAGTCGGCTGTGTGAACGGTGTTGCCGAACGTTTGGCGTCTGCAATGCGTGAGGAAACAAAGTGTGAAGGAATAGATGCAATAGTTGCATATACGCATAACTATGGATGCTCGCAATTGGGTGATGACCATGAGAATACTCGCAATATATTACGAAACTTGGTTAAGCATCCGAATGCCGGGGCTGTGTTGGTTGTCGGACTTGGTTGTGAAAACAATCAGCCTTCGGTGTTCAAGGAAATATTGGGAGATTATGATAGTTCCAGAATTCGTTTTCTTGTGTGCCAGGAGGAAGATGATGAAGAGCAGCGTGGAATGGAAATGCTCAGGGAAATGTATGCAATTATGCGTAAAGATGCAAGGACTTCGATTCCATTGTCGGAATTGCGGATTGGTCTTAAATGTGGAGGTTCGGACGGATTCTCAGGCATAACTGCAAATCCTTTGCTAGGCATGTTTTCGGATTATCTGGTTTCTTGTGGCGGAACAACTGTTCTTACCGAAGTGCCGGAGATGTTTGGCGCCGAAACAATATTGATGAATCGCTGCGTTTCCCGCGAAGTATTCAACAAGACAGTTGCTTTGATTAATAATTTTAAGTCATATTTCATTGCCAATAAGCAACCGATATATGAAAATCCTTCTCCCGGAAACAAAGCTGGAGGCATTTCAACACTTGAGGAAAAATCATTGGGATGTACTCAGAAATCTGGCTCATCGGCAGTTTGCGATGTTTTGGAATATGGCGAAACGCTTTGTGAAAAAGGACTTAATTTGCTGTCGGCTCCCGGAAATGATTTGGTGGCAAGTACGGCATTGGCTGCTGCAGGATGTCATATAGTTCTGTTTACAACCGGTCGTGGAACACCTTTCGGAACATTTGTGCCTACTGTAAAAGTGTCTACAAATTCTGATTTGTATAATAAGAAAAGGCAATGGATAGATTTCAATGCCGGTGTGTTGGTTGAGGGAGTTTCTATGGATGAGCTGTTAAATGATTTCATTGATATGCTGGTGTCGGTGGCTTCAGGTGAGAAAGTCTTGAACGAGAAGAATGATTACAGAGGAATTGCCATATTTAAAACAGGTGTGACTTTGTAGGGCTTTTGATTCGATGCGGCTCGGAAGAGTAAAGTCAAAAACAAGTTTTTTATTTTGCTCTCCACTCACGTTTGATTATCTTTGTCACAGAAAAAAATCTGTTTATACATAATATATGAAGAAATTTTGGATTATGATTGCAGCATGCTTGTCAGCTTTTTCTGCAAGTGATGCTGATGCGTGTACAGGTCTGCTCGTCGGAAAGAAAGCATCTACTGACGGTTCTGTGATGATTAGTTATGCGGCAGATTCGCATACTTTGTATGGTGAGTTATATAGATGGCCTGCTGCAACATGGCCTGAAGGTTCAATGCTTCAGATAAAAGAATGGGATACAGGCAAACCTCTGGGTGAGATTCCACAGGTGCGACAGACATATTCTGTTGTCGGAAACATGAATGAACATCAGGTGGCAATTACAGAAAGTACATTTGGCGGACGTCCTGAACTGGTAAATCCTAAAGGTATAATGGATTACGGAAGTCTGATATATGTAGCACTTCAGCGTTCCAAAACTGCCCGTGAGGCAATAAAGGTTATGACAGACCTTGTTGCTGAATATGGCTACTACAGCAGTGGTGAGTCATTCTCAATTGCAGATAAAAATGAAGCCTGGATAATGGAAATGATAGGCAAGGGACCGGACAAGAAGGGCGCGGTTTGGGTTGCAATCCGTATTCCGGATGATTGTATTTCAGCTCATGCCAACCAGTCACGCATTCAGCAAATCCCGTTTGACGACAAGGAAAACTGTATGTATTCTCCAGACGTTGTGTCATTGGCTCGCGAAAAAGGATATTTCAAGGGTGAAGATAAAGATTTCAGTTTTGCTAAGGCTTATTGCCCTTATGAATTTGGTGGATTGCGCGGATGTGAAGCTCGTGTATGGTCTTTCTTCCGTAAGTACGACAATTCAATGGATAAGTATGAGGACTTCATAAAAGGTGACCCAACAAAGGAACCAATGCCTTTATATATCAAGCCTAACAGAAAACTTTCTGTTCAGGATGTTCAGGCTGGAATGCGCGACCATTATGAAGGTACAGACCTTGATATGACTAAAGATGCCGGTGCAGGTCCATATAAAGTTCCTTATCGTTGGCGTCCGATGACATTCGAAGTTGACGGACAGGAATACACAAACGAACGTGCCATTGCTACTCAGCAAACCGGTTTCGTAATTGTTCCTCAGATGCGTAATTGGTTGCCTGATGCAGTTGGCGGTATTCTTTGGTTTGGTGTTGATGATGCTGATATGGCAGTGTTCAACCCAATTTATTGTTCAACTACTGCTTCTCCTGAATGCTACAGAGTTGGCAATGGCGACATGATGAATTTCTCATGGACATCAGCTTTCTGGATTCATAACTGGGTGGCAAATATGGCTTACAACAAATATAGCTTTATGATTGAAGATATCCGCAAAGTTCAGCAAGAACTTGAAAATGGATATCAGGAAATGATTCCGGCAATCGATAAAGCAGCTTCTGAATTGTATGCAAAAGATCCGGCTGAAGCTGTGAAATTCCTGACATGGTTCAGCACTACTACTGCTGATGATGCTACAGCACGCTGGAAAAAACTTGGAGAATATCTTCTTGTGAAATATATTGACGGAAACGTCAAGAAAGAGGAAAACGGTCAGTTCAAGCAAAACGGTTACGGATTGTCTGCTTCTCCTGATTTCCCTGGATATGATGAAAACTATTATCGAAGCATTGTCAAGAGTGCAGGCGAGAGATTGAAAGTTAAGAAGTAAGAAAAGGACTACACTGTAAAACGGTGTGCCGAATTGAATATTATTAACTAAAGGAAACACCGAAATACGGAGATATTTATTGTCCGATAAATCAAACTCCGGATTTCGGTGTTTTATTTTTATAAATTGACCGGTTTTATTTATTGAGATGTTGGAGAATTATTCTAAAAAGACATTATTGCTTTTGTGTCTTTTATGTATATGCTTTTTGTTTCCTTTTCTTGGAGAGGCTATGTTCCATACTAAAGGCGAGCCACGAGAAGCTGTCGTAGCTCTATCAATGTTGGAGAGAGGAAACTGGATTCTTCCTGTAAATAATGGCGTGGATATTGCATATAAGCCACCATTGTTTCATTGGATGATTGCTGCTGTGTCATTGTTGGTTGGAACTGTTACAGAATTTACGGCACGTTTTCCGTCTGCTTTATCGTTGACTGTGATGCTTCTTGCCGGTTATGTATTTTATGCTCGTCGCCGTGGTGAAGAACTGGCAGTAATTACCACATTATTGACACTGACAAATTTTGAAGTTCATCGTGCCGGGGTAAATTGCCGCGTAGATATGCTTTTGGCTGCATTTATGGTTCTGGCACTTTATCAGTTATATTATTGGTATGAAAAGGATTTCAAAGGCTTCCCTTTATTGGCTGTGTTATGTCTGAGTGGCGCTGCTCTGACGAAAGGTCCGGTAGGAATAGCATTGCCATGTCTTGTTGCTTTTGTTTTTGCTTTGATAAAAGGTTATAAACTTTTTCCAATGATTGCCCGTTTCTTTTTGGTAGGGATTTCTTCCTGTATTTTGCCTATGCTTTGGTATGTGGCTGCATATCAGCAGGGCGGAGAGCGATTCCTGGATTTGGTGCTCGAGGAGAATGTCTTGAGGTTTATGGGAAAAATGAGTTATTCTTCACACGAGAATCCAGCATATTATAATGTCATAACTCTTGTTGCAGGATTTATTCCATATACATTGTTAGTTGTTATGTCATTGTTTGTTCTGAAATATAAAGGGTTAAAGGTCAGATTATCCGGACTTTGGAGTAATATTCCCAATCGAATAAAAAGTATGGATGACGCGCGTCTGTATTCATTGCTTTGTGCCGTAATAATATTTGTGTTTTATTGCATACCGAAAAGCAAACGGAGTGTATATCTTTTGCCAATGTATCCTTTTGTAGCATATTTCCTTGCTGAATATTTCATATATCTTCGCAATCGTCATAATTCAGTAGTGAAAGTGTTTGGATATACAGTGAGTGTTTTGGCATTTCTGTTAATTGGTGTATATGTTGTTTTGCAGTTTATTCCAGTTCCGGAGTTTCTTTTGGGTGGACACCATCCGGAAGAAACCAGAGCATATATTGAAGCTTTGCAGAACGAACCATTAGGAGTAATCTCAATATTGTT
Organism: Parabacteroides sp. KHUB-01; assembly: GCF_056640935.1. Taxonomy (NCBI): domain Bacteria; kingdom Pseudomonadati; phylum Bacteroidota; class Bacteroidia; order Bacteroidales; family Tannerellaceae; genus Parabacteroides; species Parabacteroides sp. KHUB-01. The sequence goes on from NZ_CM153256.1 coordinate 3,793,030, forward strand.
ATTGCTTTTCCCTGTGTTTGCCGGTATTTATTTCGTAAGAAAAACTGTAAAGATGGGAAAAGTACAATTATTACCTATATTTACAGTAATAATTAGTATTTTTATGTCGCTCGACGGTTTTCTTCAGCCGACAGTTCTGAATGTTAAATCAGATAAGCCGATGGCAGAGAAGATAGCGTCAATAGTTCCAGAAGGCAATATATATTCATATCGTAGTGATTTTGTCCCGGGAAACAGGATGCATCCGTTTTCTGTGAACTTTTATGTTGGCGATCGTGTTATTCCTTTTGACGAGTTTATGCCTTCGTCTGGCTATCTTATGATGGGCGAACATGAATTTGAGCCTTTTATGAATAAATATGGCTCAGACTATAAGCTCGAGGAAATATATAATTCAAAAAGAAGAAGCTGTGATGATCACTCTGTAATTAAGTTATACAGATTTGAGAAAATATAATAACAGTTTTTAGAGCTAGAATAAATTAATTCGTACGACATTTGCTTGAAGATGGAAAAATCTCAGTTATTGATAGTTGTTCCTTGCTATAATGAGGAAGAGGTGTTGCGCGAAACGACAACACGCTTGTCTGCATTATTGCATACAATGGTAACAGAAGGCGAGATAGCCAGCGGAAGGATATTGTATGTTGATGATGGAAGCAAAGACAATACATGGAAATTAATAGAATCGTTTGCTGCCGGAGGACTTCCCGTAAGCGGACTGAAGTTAGCTCATAATGTTGGTCACCAGCAGGCTTTATGGGCTGGTCTTGAATATGCTGCAGTTAATTCTGATGTAGCTGTGTCGATTGATGCTGATTTGCAGGATGATATTTTTGCTATACGTAAAATGGTGGAATATTACAATAACGGAATAGATATCGTTTACGGCATACGTAAAGAAAGAAAAACAGACACATATTTCAAGAAACACACTGCGCAGATGTTTTATAAACTGATGAGTAGTCTGGGAGGAGAGATTGTGTACAATCATGCTGATTTCAGACTTATGAGCCGAAGGACGTTACAGGCTCTTATAAGTTACCCGGAAAGGAATCTCTTCCTGCGTGGAATGGTCTGTACGCTTGGTTTTCCGTCGGCGAATGTATATTATGACCGTCAGAAACGCTTCGCGGGTGAATCAAAGTATCCTTTCAACAAAATGCTGAGTTTTGCAATAGATGGTATAACTTCGTTTTCTGTCCGTCCATTACGATATATTGTTATGCTAGGCATAATTATGATATTGGTTTCTTTATGTGCAATAGTCTATGGAATATTCTCATATATACAAGGGGATACAAATCCGGGTTGGGCTTCTTTGATGGTTTCCATGTGGCTTATTGGTGGAGCTGTCATAACATCAATAGGAATAATTGGTGAATATGTCGGAAAAATATATAAAGAAGTCAAACAAAGACCTAGATATTTTATAGAGAAGCAGATATAGATTTTATTATATCGTTGATTTATATTAACTTTGTGATTATAAAACAATAAGTCAAAATAAATTTTTAGACAATGAAACACAGTTTTCTAGTGGCAGCTTCCTCATTGGCATTGTTGGCGGCTTGCACTTCTCCGAAAGAAAATGAGCCATCAGTTTCTTTCGCTCAATATGTGAATCCTATGATTGGAACGGATTTCACTGGTAATACTTACCCTGGTGCCCAACTGCCTTTTGGCTCAGTGCAGTTAAGTCCGGATAACGGATTGCCAGGTTGGGACCGCATAGCTGGATATTTCTATCCTGATACAACTATTGCTGGTTTCAGTCATACACATTTGTCTGGAACTGGTGCAGGAGATTTGTATGACATTTTGTTTATGCCTGTAACTCGTCCGTATAAAGAAGCAGAGGCTCCATTAGGAATTTACTCAACTTTCTCACATAATGATGAGATGGCTTCTGCAGGATATTATAGAGTTCTTCTTCAGGATTACAACATCAATGTAGAACTTACTGCAACTGAAAGATGTGGTATTCAGAGATATACTTTCCCAAAAGCTGAGTCTTCTGTATTCCTTAACCTTAAGAAGGCAATGAACTGGGATTTCACTCTTGATTCTTATATCGAAGTTGTTGATTCATGTACTATTCGTGGCTATAGAATATCACAAGGATGGTCTCCAAAGCAGCACGTCTATTTCCAAACTCGTTTCTCTCGTCCGTTCGATAACTGTACTATTGATAAAACAGATATTACATTGAAGGACAAAGGAAAAATCGGAACGGCTTATGTTGCAAGATTTGACTTTAATACTGAAAAGGATGAGGAAATCCTTGTTACAACCGGAATTTCTGGTGTAAGTATGGAAGGAGCAGCGTTGAATCTGAAAACAGAAGCACCTAAAGATGATTTCGATTATTATTATGCTAAGGCTGTTGAGAACTGGAATAATCAGCTCGGCAAAATAGAAATTGAAGGCGGAACTACAGACCAGAAGACTGTATTCTATACTGCTCTTTATCATAGCATGCTTGCTCCAACTCTTTACAATGATGTAGATGGTTCATACATGGGAGCGGACAGAGAAATTCATAAGGCTGAAGGTTGGAATAATTATTCTACTTTCTCTTTGTGGGATACTTACAGAGCTTCACATCCTTTGTTCACATATATGCATCCGGAACGAGTTAATGATATGGTTAAAGGTTTCATAAAGTTCTATGAAGAAAGTGGCGCACTTCCTTTGTGGAATCTGTATGGTTGGGAAACTGATATGATGATTGGATATCATGCTGTTCCTGTAGTTGTGGATGCTTATTTGAAAGGTATTGGCGACTTTGATGCAGAAAAAGCTCTTGAAGCTTGTGTTGCTACAGCAAACAGAGACGAATATCACGGTATAGGCGAGTACAAGAAATTAGGTTATGTTCCTGCTTATTCTGACAAAGCATTGTGGAAGAGCTGGTCAATGTCTAAGACAATGGAATATGCTTATGATGACTATTGTATTGCCCGAATGGCAGAAAAGATGGGCAAAAAAGATATTGCTGATGAATTCTATAAACGCTCACAGAACTATCGTAATGTCTATAATCCTGAATCTACATTTATGCAGCCGCGTGATGAGAATGGTAATTTTGCAAAAGATTTCAAAGCTGAGGTTTATACCGAAGATATTTGCGAAAGTAATGGATGGCAGTATTTATGCTCTGTCCAGCATGATGTAGAAGGCTTAATAAGTTTGGTTGGCGGTAAAGATAGATTTGTTCAGAAACTTGACAGTATGTTCACATATGTTCCAGGTGCTGATGAAGAACTTCCTATTTTCAGTACTGGTATGATTGGTCAGTATGCTCATGGAAATGAACCAAGCCATCATGTTATTTATTTGTATAACAAGGTTGGTCAGCCATGGAAGACTCAGAAATATGCAGCACAAGTGATGCATGAGCTTTATACAAACACTCCGGACGGATTGTGCGGTAATGAGGATTGTGGTCAGATGTCTTCTTGGTATGTGTTCAGTGCTATGGGCTTCTATCCTGTAGATCCTGTTAGCGGTGAGTATGAGATTGGAACACCATTGTTCCCGAAGATGAAAATGAATTTGTCAAACGGTAAGTCTTTCACAGTTCTGGCTTCTAATGTAAGTAAGGATAATATTTATATTCAGTCTGTGAAAGTCAATGGCAAACCTTACGACAAGAGTTATATCACACATGATTTAATAATGAGTGGTGCAACTGTAGAGTTTGAAATGGGCAATCAGCCGGGACCAGTATGGTATAATTAATAATAGAATTAGTTAGATTAGATTACTTGTTAGAATTCACAGTCTGCAAGGTGTAAAATAAAAGGCACATAGAATATGAGTTTTATTAGCTCTTTTCTATGTGCCTTTCTTTTTATTATTTCTTTTCCCGATAATCGAACCAATCAACGTCGGCAATTATACTTCCCGGATTTTGTGCTGATTCAGCAAACAGACCAATATAAACACCGGTAAACACATTGTTTGTTTCCTTGCTTAAGTATCTCGTGTCAGCTTCGCCCAGGAATTTGAAAGTCTTTCCTTCATCTTCTGAATAATAGAAGCTGTAGAATTCCGCTTTTCCTTCAGCTTTCAATAATATAGGAGAAATTCCTACAGGGATTTTCTTTTCGATATGTTTTATTTTGCCTAGTTTGTATTCAAGACAAACATATCTTTGATTATTCTCCTCTGTAATGAAAACGCTATAATGATTGTTGCTATTCATATAAACGCTTAATCCGCTTCTGTCTTTTTCGCTTATTTGCTTTATTTCTATTTTTGCAGTAGCTTCAAAGTTCATATGCTGCTGACGTCTGCCTATGAAGGTTGGACTGTCATTTTGGTCGATATATATTGTATCACCTTTCAGGCGCATAAAACCTTTACGTTCAGAAAGAGAGTAATTGCTTCTGTTTGGATTTCTAAGGTAATTCCATATCATTGCAACTTCTTTTCCATCGAATTCTTCCTTGTTGTCGAAATTCTGAGACTGAACAGCCTGTACTGGCAATTTGCAATTCATGTCTAAAGTAACCGGTTTGCCTCCATTTACGATTGGCCATCCGTCTTTGTCCCATTCAACTGGTGCCAGATATGTTTCACGTCCAAGCAAATGATTTGTATCAACATTAGGTCTGAATGCCAGGAATACAATCCACCATGAACCATCTTGCGCCTGGACTAAATCACCATGCCCAGTGCCTTGAATAGGATTTGATTGAGCTTCAACGCGGCAGTGAGTAAGGATTGGATTGCGAGGACAGCTTTCATACGGACCATAAATATTTTTGCTTCGTGCTATAGTTATCATATGAGCATATTCCGTACCGCCTTCAGCTATGAGTAGATAATAATATCCATCCTTCTTGTATACATGAGGAGCTTCTGGATATCTGCCTCCGGTTCCGCCCCAAACGGCAACTGGTTTATTAAGAAGTTCTCCGTTTTCTATGTTTATTTCTGACATGAAAATTTTATTGTCCATTGTTGACATAAAATATGTTTTTCCGTCTTCATCCCAGAATATTGTCGGGTCAATTCCTCCTTGCTTCACTTTTATTGGTTCGGACCATGGTCCGGCAGGATTCTTTGCTGTGACATAGAAATTACCTAGGGTGCTTACATTGGTAGTAACCATATAATAAGTTCCTTTATTATATCTTATTGTCGGCGCATAAATACCACCGGAAAAACGAGCCTTTTGCAGCGGTAATTGCTCGTCTGTTGTTAAGCAATGACCAATTTGTTCCCAGTTAACTAAATCTTTACTGTGGAAAATTGGAACACCAGGGAAATACTCAAATGAACTGTTAACTAAATAATAATCATTGTTCACTCTGCAAATAGATGGATCCGGATAGAATCCCGGTAAAATAGGGTTGTTGAATTTACTTTGTGATGAAGCTCCAAACACTGAGCACATCATCATTACACCAATAGCCAGATTTTTCATAAAAATAATTGATTAAGTCTTTTACGGCAGTAAATATATGAAAAATATATTATTTACACTTATTACATTCATATAAAAGGTTAAGCTATTAAAAAAGACAAGCCGACTAAGATTTCTCTCGTCGGCTTGTCTATCTTATATTATGGCTAATTTATTATTTAGGAATATCTTTATCCGTTCATTGAAGCCAAGAATTCTTTGTTGTCAATAGTTTGTTCCATACGTTGTTTTACAAACTCCATAGCTTCCACTGAATTCATATCTGCAAGATATTTACGTAGAATCCACATTCTGTTCAATGTAGTTTCGTCCTGAAGCAAATCATCACGGCGTGTACTTGAAGCAGTGATATCAACTGCAGGATAAATACGTTTGTTAGAAAGCTTGCGGTCAAGCTGCAATTCCATATTACCAGTTCCTTTGAACTCTTCAAAGATGACTTCGTCCATTTTTGAACCAGTTTCTGTCAATGCAGTTGCAAGGATAGTCAAGCTACCGCCGTTTTCGATATTACGTGCAGCACCGAAGAAGCGCTTAGGTTTTTGAAGAGCGTTGGCGTCAACACCACCGGAAAGAACTTTTCCCGAAGCAGGCTGAACAGTATTATATGCTCTTGCAAGGCGAGTAATTGAGTCAAGCAAGATAACCACATCATGTCCACATTCAACCAGACGTTTTGCCTTATTCAGTACAATCTCTGCAATTTTTACGTGTCTTTCGGCAGGTTCGTCGAATGTTGAGGCGATAACTTCTGCATCAACGCTTCTTGCCATATCGGTAACTTCTTCCGGACGCTCGTCAATAAGAAGAATAATCATATAAACTTCCGGATGATTAGCTGCGATTGCATTTGCAATATCTTTCAACAATACAGTTTTACCGGTTTTAGGAGGAGCAACAATCAAACCGCGCTGTCCTTTTCCGATAGGAGAGAACAAGTCAACAACTCTCACTGCAATGTTGTCATAAACTTTCGGTGAGCGTTTGTCTGTCAATTGGAATTTCTCATCCGGGAACAAAGGAGTAAGATGGTCGAAAGGAACACGGTCTCTAACTTCTTCTGGTGAACGGCCGTTTATCTTATCAACTTTTACTAGAGGGAAATATTTTTCACCTTCCTTTGGAGGACGGATTGCACCTTCAACAACATCTCCGGTTTTCAAACCGAACAATTTGATTTGTGACTGTGAAACATAAATATCATCCGGAGAAGTCAGGTAGTTATAGTCTGATGAGCGAAGGAATCCATATCCATCCTGCATCATTTCCAAAACTCCGGAGCCAGTCAATATACCGTCAAATTCATAAGGCTTTTCCTGATTCTGAGCATTATTGTTCTGACGATTGTTCTGTCTGTTATTATTGTTGTTGTTATTATTATTCTGTCTGTTATTGTTTTGGGCAGAAGCATTATGAGGTTCAGAACCATTGTTGTTATTGTTCTGATTATTATTGTTTTGCTGTACAGCTTTATTTTCTTGTTTTGGAGCAGCAGCAAATGGGAAAATCTGGTCTAGAACAGATTTTGCATCTCTGTGTCTGAAAACTATTCTTTTTGGCTCTTCGTTGTTGCCAGTAGGGATAATTTCTGTAGATACGTTTTGGAAGTTTTCTTTGTTGCTTTCCTTGTTATCGGCATTGTCAGTAACATTTATAGGAGTATTGTTGTCACTGTTGTTGTTTGAATTTGTAATTGTATTATTGTTTGTGCCGTTGTTATCAACTTTTTCTGCAATCTTTTCTTCCGTAATAGCAATGTTGTTATTATCAACTTCTTTTGCCTGAGTATCTGTTTTCCCTTTTTTATCAGTTCTTGTTTTTCTTTTTTTCTCAGTAGCTGCCTTTTCCTGAGGCAAGTTTTCAGTTGTTTTTTCAACATTGGTTATGTTCACAGTTTCAGTTTGAGCAGCTTCTTCAGCAACAGTAGCAGGTTTTTCTTCTTTAACTGTTTTCTTTGCTCTTACTTTCTTTTCTGTTTTCTTGACCTCTTTTTCCTTTGATTTTTCTGCCTGTATTCCTGCATAGGAAATTGCTTGCTCGTCAAGGATTTTATATATCAATTCATCCTTTTTAAAAGAGCGGACTTTCTTGATTCCCAATTCCTCTGCAATTGTTTGCAGCTCTGGAAGAAGTTTTTCATTTAGTTCGAGAATGTTATATTTTTGCATATTGCGGAAAGTAAAATAAATAAATGTAGTTACATAGACATACCTAAAGTTTTCGCATAAAACTTTATTGTATGAAAAAGCAATAAAATATTTAGTATTTAATTATGAAAATTCTTTGAATAAAACCGATTGCTGAAACACTAATAAGAATGTACATTAGCTTCAGATCTGCGGAGTAAATCTGTGCAAATATAATAATATTTTCTTATATCCATAAAAAATCATATTGGATTTTTATGCAAAATATGGAATATTGTTAATACTTTTCGAGCAATTTTACAGTCAGGATATTTCTTGTCTTTTCTGTTATTCTAAATCTGTTATCGGCTCTTTCTCCGATTATCCATAATATATCTTCGCCCGAAACCAATAGCCAAATATTCTCCTTTTGGATTCGGTTTAACTTCTTGTCGCTGAAGTAATCACTAAGTTTCTTTTTCCCTTTCATGCCAAACGGAACGAACCAATCACCATGATTCCAGTGTCTGATGTTAAGTTCCGAACCAATTTTGTCAAGGTCAAAATATGCTATGGATTTGTCCTTCACGATTTCAAAATTCGCAATACTTTCAACAGTTTCAATGCTGAACTCCAGATTTATAGGAGCATTGATTGCGGCAATTCCTTTTCCAGGTTTCAGATTTACCGGATATATTGTTTCAGCCTCGCTTTCATCTTTATTTTCATTCAGTTGCAAATATCCGCTTGCAGTTACAAGAGTCCAGTTTTTTGATTGAAAACATTTGCCGGGTTCCTTCTCGAGGCAAGAACAAATATTTGAGCATACTATCCTTGAGAAACCGAAAGGCTGCAACAATTCAAATATAATAGTCTCATAAGCCGGATATTTCATTATAATATTGGTATCAAGTCTGAGGCGGTCTTTATCCCAAGCTTTCTCTCTGACCTCTTCAACAACATTCATATATAAGGCTTCGGCAGCCGACAGATTTTCTGCAGTACGCGCAATGTTCTGTTTTGCCGCAGGATTAATTTTCTCCAGCATAGGCATTATGTTGAGCCGGATAAAATTCCTTGCATATTCGTCCGATAAATTCGAGCTGTCAGTTATATAATCCAGAGATTCCTTTTTCAGCCATTGCAAAATCTCCTCACGGCTGCATGACAATAGCGGACGGATTATATTGTTGTTCTTTGGCAACATCCCTCTCATTCCTCTTATTCCGCTTCCTCTGACAATATTCAGCAGGAGAGTCTCGGCATTGTCATCTCTGTGGTGAGCCACGGCAATAGCCTGAGCTTTCAACTCTTTTCTTTGTGCTTCAAACCATTCGTATCTTAATTCCCTTGCAGCCATCTCGATGGATAGATGCTTTTCTTTTGCGAATTCCACAGTGTCAAAATCAATTTTCACAAAAGGAACGTTGAGCTTTTCTGCCGTTTTTCTCGCAAAGTCTTCGTCTCTCATTGATTCGTCGCCTCTGAGGTGGAAATTGCAATGCAAGGCTATACAATTATATCCCAGCTTCGACAATACCGAAAGAAGCGCAACAGAATCGGCTCCGCCACTCAACCCGACAAGAACTGGCACATTACTGTAGTCAAGAAGTTTGTGCTTGTTTATGTAAAGACGAATGTTGTTCAGCATATATCAGTCATAATAAAAAACACAAAGAGACAGATTTGTGTTTTGTCGAAATCTGAATCTTTGTGTTTTGCGTATTCAGTATGAAAATAAAAATTATTCTACACCTGCAAGTTCCGGGTCAATCATGATTCTACCGCAATATTCGCAAACGATAACTTTTTTGCGAAGCTTGATGTCGAGCTGTTTCTGAGGCGGAATCTTGTTGAAGCATCCACCGCAAGCGTCGCGCTGGATGTAAACAACAGCCAAACCGTTTCTTGCACCCTTACGGATACGTTTGAATGCAGTAAGCAAGCGAGGCTCAATCATTGATTCCAAAGATTTAGCCTTTTCGCGCAAGTTTTCTTCAGTCTGTTTTGTTTCAGAAATAATCTGTTCCAATTCGCCTTTTTTCTGAGCCAAATCAGCTTTTCTGCCTTCCATGCGCTCTTTCAGCTGCACTATATCGTTCTTTTTAGTTTCGATGGCATTGTTGAATTCTCTGATTTTTTTCTCTGCAAATTCAATTTCCAAGCCCTGGAATTCGATTTCTTTTGACAAGTTGTCGAATTCTCTGTTGTTGCGCACGTTGTCCAACTGTGCTTTGTATTTTTCAATCAGTCCGGTAGATTCTGTGATTTTATTTTTTTGTTCACTCACTGAAACTTCATAATCCTTAATGTCGGCCTGATAGTTCTGAAGACGAGTTTCCAAACCGGCGATTTCGTCTTCCAAATCCTGAACCTCCAAAGGAAGTTCGCCACGAAGCGTTCTGATTTTATCTATTTCAGAAACTGTTTTCTGAAGCTGATAAAGTGTAGATAGCTTTTCCTCAACCGTATATTCTCTTTCAGCTGATTGTTTCTCTGTAGCCATTCTATAAATATTTTACTGGGTTTGAATTAACATTAGAAAAATATAGGGCAAAGGTAGGGAATTTTTTCGAAATAATAGAATAAAAGATATCTTTTGTACAAACTTCCGATTCATAATGCCCTATTACTGCAAGTAAAATTTGCCCGTCAACGTCGAAAAAGTCATTATACTTGGCTTCTCCTGTAATGAAAATGTCTGCTCCATAGTTTATGGCGTCTTTTATCAGAAACGCACCGCTACCACCGCATATTGCCACTTCGCGGATAGGTTTTCCCGTCAGTGCCGAATGTTTTACACATCCCACATGAAACAAATCCTTTATTCTTTGCAGGAATGGTAACTCTTCTTCCTCCTCAGGCAGTTCGCCTACTATGCCGGAACCCACTTGTTCCCACGTATTGTCCAACTGATAAAAATCATAAGCCGGTTCTTCATAAGGATGAACTGCAAGCAAGGCTCTCAGCACTGCTCCTTTGCGGAATGCCGGAAGTATTGTTTCGATTCTAACTTCCGTTTCCGAATGCAATTCGCCTATTTCGCCGCAATATGGATTGCAGTTTTCTCCCGCCTTGAAAGTTCCCTGACCGACAACATTGAAGCTGCACGAATCATAATTCCCGATGCTTCCGGCTCCGGCATTGAACAATGCCGACCTTACTGACTCAGCCTGGCTTTGAGGCACGAATGTTACCAGCTTCAGCAGCGAGTCTTTTAATGGACTTAACACACGTATGTTCTGCAAACCAATGAGCTCTGCCAGCTTGAAATTAACTCCGCCAAAAGCATTGTCCATATTTGTATGTGCAGAATAAACCACAATGTCATATTTGCAAGCCTTCATTATACATCTTTCTATATACGTTTTTCCCGTAAGTGATTTGAAAGGCTTGAAAGCTAAAGGATGATGCGAGATGATTAGATTGCAGTTTTCTTCAATAGCTTCGTCGATGACTTCTTCCGTAACGTCGAGACATAGTAATGCTCCGGTTGCTTCCTGATTGACATCACCGATTTGCACTCCTGCGTTGTCAAAACCTTCCTGCAACGGGAGCGGAGCATAAATCTCAAGTTCCTTTATTATATCTTTTATTTTATACATATGGAAAGTTATCTGTGATTTTATTTATCTACAAAAATAGTTTTTTCTGTCAAAAAAAGAAACAAAACATTCTTTAATCAGGCTCATCTCTGCCGGTTATGCAATATGCTGTCATAAATTAATATGTTATAAGGCTGCTAAAGTCTTGAATATATTTTACAAAGTACTGACGTATTCTTAAAACTAAGCTTTAGTTTTTAAAAACTAAGATTTAATTTGTAAAAACTGAGACTAAGATTTTAAAAACTAAGCCTTAGTTTTAAGAAAAATTCTCTATCTATAAGTTTGGGATAAGTATATTTCTTGCTTTATATTAAAGTTTTGCAAGCTCAATTTCCAGTTTATGAGTTGACAAGAAGACGAGCTGACAAGAGTTTTTGCAAAACTCAAATTACATATAATATAAGTACAAATCAAAAACTTAAAATCACCGTAATATCCTTTGATGTTTTTTCCATAAATTTGCCGGACTTTTTTATAAGTAGAATATATGGCAAAAAGAAAAACTAATAACAGAACACGAAAATCATCTGCCGCATCGGGCAAAGGTTATATCAGGAAATTTGGCAAATGGCTTTGTCTGTCAGTATTTGTCGTTTCATGCTTTGTGGCATCACATTATATATATGATTATCTGAATGATGTTGAATGGAAGAAACTAGCTCCAAGTGATACGAAGGAAATAGTTGAAAATAAGGTCAAAGACATCAAGGATGAAGTAAGCGATAAAGCAGAGGATATTTTGTCTGATATAAAGGAAACGGACATCAAACTTCCGTCTTCTTCCGTGTCGAAATCAGCAGAAAAACCTAAGAGTCAGGAAAAGAAGGATGAGAAATCTGTTGAAACTAAAAAAACGATTAATTCAGCGAAGGCCGAACATTTGTCAGGGTTGGAAATACCTTCTTTGATTACAAAGAAAACCGAACAGGTAATAAAGCACGAAGGATACACGGTTTCTTATAATTCGGATTATCGCATAGCCAATTGGGTTGCATATGAACTGACAAAGAGTGAGGCTAAAAGTACAAGATATTCGCGCTCGAACAAGTTTGTTCCGGACCCGGATGTTAAAGGCGCAACAGCAATGAACGAAGATTATTCCAGAACCGGATTTGACAAAGGTCATCTGGCTCCTGCGGGTGATATGAAATGGTCGGCAAAGGCTATGCGTGAATCTTTCTATTTCAGTAATATTTGTCCGCAGATTCCTGGACTTAATCGCGGAATATGGCGTGAGCTCGAAGAGCAATGCAGGCTGTGGGCTTCGGACAATGGTGTTCTGTATGTTGCCACCGGACCAGTAATAACCGGAGAGATGCGCAGACTTGGAAAACACCGCGTTGGCGTTCCTGCAAAATTTTATAAAGTTCTTTGCACTATCGTAAATGGCAAATATGAGGCTACAGGCTTTTTGTTCGACAACAAGGACTATGACAATGATGCAGTTCTAAAGTCATTTATGGTTCCGGTCGATAAGGTCGAAGAAATTACCGGTATTGACTTTTTCCCTAAATTGCCTGATGGAGTGGAGAAGGAGATAGAGTCCAGAGTTAATTTCAAAGCTTGGTCGTATTAGTCACTCAAGTTTTGCAAGTTCAATTTTCAGTAACGAGCCTATAAAAATTTGACAGTAAACACAAATCAATAATCAAAATATAATAAAGCTAAATGAATAGTTTGAAAGGATTTTTCTATGGGATAATGACGTCCGTAACATTTGGCCTTATCCCTTTGTTCACTTTACCGTTGATGGCAAAAGGTATGCACTTCGAGTCAATTCTGTTTTATCGTTTTATAATTGCAACCATAGCCTTAGGATGTATGATGAAAATAAAAGGAGAGTCGTTTGCCGTTGAGAAGAAAGACATTCCATACTTTCTGCTTTTAGGCTTGTTTTATACAGGCTCAGCAATGTTTCTCTTTTGGGGATATGATTTTATGGGTGCAGGAATTGCAACAACATTGCATTTCACTTATCCTGTGTTTGTCACTCTGATAATGCTGTTGTTCTTCAGATAAAAGACATCGTGGATAACAATTCTGGCAATATTGATGGCAATAGCCGGAGTGGCACGTTTGTCGATAAGTGGAGAAGTTGAGATGAATATTACGGGTCTTATTATCGTCTTGCTTTCTGCTGTTGCCTATGCATTATATATCGTTACAGTAAATAAATCCAGAGTTTGCACGATGAACGGACGTAAGCTTGCATTTTACGTATTTATTGTAAGTACAATTCTTTTTGGAATTAGGGCAAATACGCATTTAGGTCTTCAGGCAGTTCCAGACACTATGTCTTTGATTAATCTTATTTTGCTGGCAATTGTCCCGACAGTTATTTCCAATATAACTTTGGTTCTTGCTGTGCATAACATCGGTGGAACTCTGACTTCCGTTCTTGGTGCAATGGAACCGCTTACGGCAGTATGTGTTGGAGTTCTAGTCTTCGGAGAAGCTTTCACAGCAAACGAAGCTTTCGGAATGTTGCTTATAATAACTGCGGTGACTTTGATAATACTTTCCGGAACTATTAAAAAGGCTCTTTCTGTTTTGTTTAGAGGAGTGCGGTCGAAGTTTATGTAAGTATATTAATATTTTTAGGGAGTTGAGTAATTAAATCAACTCCCTAATTTTTATCAATACTGACTTGCTTTTATTTTCTGTTTTCCAGACATTGTTTGTCGGATTATTCTTTAATTAGAGTAAAACAGTCAATATCTGGAGCCCAAGTCAGACGGCTGCCCATTCTTATTGTGTTATATCCTGGTTGAAGTTCCACTGCAAATTCCACTGTCTGTACACCTTTTGAGCGGTCTGTATTTAGATTGCTGAAAGACGTACGCGTTCCATTTACTGTTATTTCCAGCTTGCGGTCAGCAATTTCTCTTTCCCCGATTTCTGCAGGAATATAATATACTGTCATTTTGTATTTTCCTCCATTTTCACTGAAGACTTTATTCCATTCAGCATAATTGTCTTTATCACCTCCAAGGTTACAAACAGTCATTTTCCCGGAAGCAGCATCGAATGGAATATATTTTATACCGCGTTTACGCTTGCCCAAAGCGTTATACAGATTCAGATAAGCATGTTCTGCTTCATATATTTTACGTTCTATACGTCTTTGACCTTCTAATCTCATGATTTTTACACCATGAGGTTTGATATCAAAGCTTATTACGTCATTTGTAGTGGTTTCATCTTTATGTTTTATTAAGTCTCGAATCTTTGTTTCTCCTTCAAGTTCAAGAATATCCAGAGGAACGTTGAAATGGCAAATTTCATCTGAAGGATTGTAAAAAGCTACTGCACGTATATTTCCCCTTTCTTTCTCTATGTCTTTTACCAGAACATAGCCTTCTCCTTCGTGCTGTACAACATATGCCTGTTGTCCTAAAGGGTCTTGGTTTAATGCAATTAATTCTTTGTTGGTAAGAAGTTTTAATGAGGATTCTGGAATATTAGTTAAGTCGCATCCTATAAGCATAGGTGAACTCATAATACACCACATACCAAAATGAGTTTCTTCCTCTTCTGGTTTCAAACCTCTGCCTATTTCCAACATGTCCATGTCGTTGTAATGACCTTCTCCGGCATAAGCAGACAGATACATGTTCATTGACAGGATTTGTTTAATAGACCACCAGCTTGGAGTTATATCAGAACTTATTCTCCATGATCTTGCTAGATTCTTTACCCAAGTTCCAGGATATGCCCAACGACATATATTTATAGAAATATTTTTGGTACTTACGTCGCGGATGGCATTGACAATTTCTGTATATCTTTTTTCTTCGTCCAGTTCCAGTTGTTGCCCTGCGCCACAATAATCTATTTTTATAAAATCAAAACCCCATTGGTTGAAATATAAATCTGCATCTTGGTGCTCATATCCATAAAGTCCTACGCCAATACCATTTTTATCTGCATCCCAAAGTGAACCACAAGTGTTTGCTCCGGCTTCAGAATATATTCCGGCTTTTAGCCCTTTGGAATGGATATAATCTGCTACAATTTTCATTCCGTTTGGAAAACGCTCCGGGTGAGAGTGTAGTATTCCTCTATCATCCCTGTGTCCGAAAAATCCGTCATCAATATTTATATAGTTATATCCAACATCTTTCAGACCTAAAGAAACCATAGCATCTGCTTGTTTCTTTATGAGATCTTCATTTATGTTTACACGATATGTGTTCCATGAACTCCATCCCATAATTGGTGGTTCTACATAATTAGTTTGTGCATTTGTGTGTACATTTAAACCAACTGCAACTAAAGCCGATATTAAAATTTTAGTATTTATATTTCCCATATAGATTATAATTTTTGAAATTTAAAAATACAGATAATAATTGATTTATATATAATTCTCAGCAGAAAACATATGCTGGTAATAATATTGAGTATCTTTTGCCTTAGGTACGAGTATAAAAATAACCTGTGTCGGCTAAGCAATTAATACTTTGTCGACACAGGTTGTAATCGTGGAGATAATGTATTTTATTTAATCTCCATTTCCATAATATAGTCGTTCATATAAAATCCGTTTCCTATATCATGGTCTCTTGTATCAACTATGGATAAACCCATGTGTTTGTAGAAATCTACAGCTTTATTGTAACGATTAACGTAAAGTTCAACTATGAATGGAGTTGGATAGTTTTTCTTCAGATATTCTACACCTTGTTCGATGATGAATCGTCCGATGCCTTTTCCGTGTATTGATGGTAAAGAATAAATTTTTTGGAAGTTGAATCTGTTGTCTGCTTTCTTCTCGATGGACAAATAGCCTGATGGAATACCGTCAGAATAGATAATGAAAAACTTGTGTTTAAGAATTTCCATCTGTTTTTTCAAATTCTCGGTAGAATACATCATATCATACATATAGTCCAACTGTTCTTTCGACAATATGGAACCATAAGTTGCTCCCCAAGTTTGAGACGCCACCTCTTGAATAGTGTGACAGTCGTCAATAGTTGCTTCTTTTATTGAATACATAGTGATATAGTTTAAAAGTTTGTTGTCCTTTCATTGTATTGTAATATAAGATATTTAGTCGTATGGAGCCTTATTAAAGGTCGTACAGGTTTTAAAATATAAGATGACTGATATTACAAAATTGTTACATTTTGGTAGCAAATATAACAATATTGTTTTTCTTTCAATAGTTAAAACACGAATTTATCTGTAAAAGAAGAAAAGTTGGATATATTTTGTTCGATTAGTAATCCAATATTACAAAATTGTTAATTTCTTAATTTTTTTCGCACGAAACTATAGCATCATTCAAAGAAAAAACTATCTTTGGGCAAAGGTTTTTTGATAATAACTTAAATAAGTTAAGAAATGGATACAAAAATTCAGGAATTAACCGACAAAATCTACAAGGAAGGTGTAGAAAAAGGAAATGAAGAAGCTGCCCGCATTATTTCGGAAGCTAATGCGGAAAAAGAAAGGCTGCTTGCTTCAGCTCGTGCCGAAGCCGAGCAAATATTGTCGGTAGCGGAAAAACAAGCTGCTGAATTGAAGAAAAATACTGAAGCAGAATTGAAATTGTTCGCAGCTCAGTCTGTTGAAGCTTTGAAAAGCGAGATCGCTAATCTTATTACCGGAGAAATCACCTCGTCAAATGTTAAATCGGCTTTGGCTGATTCTACTTTTATGCAAAAGGTTATTCTTGAATTGGTTAAAGGTTGGCCAAGCAATGAGAATCTTACTATACAGACATCAGAAGCTGAGTCTTTGCGCCAATATTTCGTTAAGAATGCGAAATCTTTGTTGGATAAAGGAGTAAAGATTGAGCAGGTGAATGGTAAAAAAGCTTCTTTCTCGATAATGCCTGCCGATGGCTCTTATAAGGTCTCATTCGGTGAGGAAGAGTTCATTGAATATTTTAAAGAGTTTCTCCGTCCTCAACTGGTAGAAGCTTTGTTTTAAAGCTGAAATTTATGGGTAAGTATTATTGTTTAATAGCTGGACTTCCCAATATAGCTTTGGAGGATACAAAACTAGCTTATTCGGTAGCGGAATTCGGTAGTGAATTATCAGGTATATTGACATCGCGCGACAAGAAGCTTATAGATTGGTTTTATCTAAAGTTTGATAATCGGAATCTGTTGGCTTTCTTGAAGAATCCGGAATCACAGATGGATGAACGCGGAACGATATCGCAGCAGGAAATAGCTGACTTGTATAGAGCCATGAAGAACGAAGAAAAAACCTCTTCCTCTAAACGAATCCCTCAATTTTATAAAGATTTCCTTCGCCAGTATATTGCTGAAGAAGCAAATGACAATAAAGGTTTTGCGAAGAAATCTATTTCATGGGATGACCGTCTTTCTGCTTTATACTATTCTCAGGCAATGAAATGCCGTAATTCATTTGTGGCAGACTGGTTTGAATTGAATTTAAACATCAACAATGTTCTGACTGCCATAACTTGCCGGAAGCATCAACTTGATAAAGCTGAATATATCGTTGGTGACAATGAGGTTGCCGAGTCTATCAGGACTTCAAACGCGCGCGATTTCGGTTTGGGCGACTCTGTGGAATATCTGCCGGAGCTGCAACGAATTGCCGAGGAGCAGGATTTGCTGCTTAGGGAAAAGAAAATCGATGTGCTGAAATGGAAGTGGCTTGATGATCATACTTTCTTCAAGACTTTCGACATCGAGAGCGTGTTTGCGTATCTTCTGAAGTTGGAGATGATTGAACGCTGGGTTACCCTGGATAAGGTTACAGGCGAACAGACTTTCCGACAATTGGTAGGTTCAATGAAGAAAGGCAGCATAAATGCCTTGGAAGAATTTAAAAAGAATAATTAGAATAATCTGTATGTTTCGTGCATACGGAATACAAACAATAAGGAATAAAACATGGCAACAAAAGGAACAGTAAAAGGAATCGTATCCAACCTTGTGACTGTCGAGGTTGAAGGTCCGGTTTCTCAGAATGAAATCTGTTATATTTCTGTCGGTGGTGTAAACCTTATGGCGGAAGTTATCAAGGTTATCGGAAAGGATGCCTTCGTCCAGGTGTTTGAAAGCACGCGTGGTATGCGTGTGGGCGATGTGGCTGAATTCCAAGGACACATGTTGGAAGTGTCACTGGGTCCGGGTATGCTTTCACGAAACTACGATGGTTTGCAGAACGACCTCGACAAGATGGAAGGTGTGTTCTTGCGCCGAGGTGAATATACGTATCCTCTTGACGAAAATAAGAAATGGGCTTTCAAACCATTGGCTAAGGCTGGTGATATTGTAGAAGCCGGTGACTGGCTGGGCGAGGTTGACGAGAACAACCAGCCGCATAAAATCATGGTTCCTTTCACTTTCAAAGGTTCATACACTGTTAAGTCTGTGGCTGCTGAAGGTGAATATACCATACATGAAACTATGGCTGTGCTGACATCGGCAGACGGCAAGGAGGAAAATGTAACTATGGTGCAGAAATGGCCGGTGAAGAAAGCGATTACTTGCTTCAAAGAAAAACCGCGTCCATTCAAACTTCTTGAAACTGGTGTGAGAACTATCGATACAGTGAATCCTATCGTTGAAGGTGGTACAGGATTTATCCCTGGTCCGTTCGGTACTGGTAAGACAGTTCTTCAGCATGCTATTTCAAAACAGGCTGAAGCTGATATTGTGATTATCGCTGCCTGCGGTGAACGTGCAAACGAGGTTGTGGAAGTCTTCACAGAGTTCCCTGAACTGGTTGACCCACATACAGGACGTAAGTTGATGGAACGTACAATTATCATTGCCAACACTTCAAACATGCCGGTTGCTGCTCGTGAAGCTTCTGTATATACTGCCATGACAATTGCTGAGTATTACAGAAGTATGGGATTGAAGGTGTTGCTTATGGCGGACTCTACTTCACGTTGGGCTCAGGCGTTGCGTGAGATGTCAAACCGTTTGGAAGAGTTGCCTGGACCTGATGCGTTCCCAATGGACTTGTCGGCTATCGTGGCAAACTTCTATGCTCGTGCTGGTTTCGTTCATTTGAAGAATGGCGCTACTGGTTCTGTTACGTTCATCGGTACTGTTTCTCCAGCCGGTGGTAACTTGAAAGAGCCAGTAACAGAGAATACCAAGAAGGTGGCACGTTGTTTCTATGCTTTGGAGCAGGAACGTGCGGACCGTAAGCGTTATCCGGCTGTTAATCCTATTGACAGTTATTCCAAATATCTTGAATATCCGGAATTTCAGGAATATATCTCAAAGCATGTTTCTCCGGATTGGATAGAAATGGTGAATGAGGTGAAGACAAGAATGTTGCGTGGTAAGGAAATTTCAGAACAGATCAACATCCTTGGTGATGACGGTGTGCCTGTTGAATATCACGTTACGTTCTGGAAGTCTGAGTTGATTGACTTCGTTATCCTTCAGCAGGATGCTTTTGATGCAATCGATGCTGTTACGCCTCTTGCACGCCAGGAATTCATGCTGAACCGCATTGTTTCAATCTGCCGTTCGGAATTCAAGTTCGACACATTCCTTGAAGTTATGGATTATTTCAAGAATATGATCAATATCTTCAAACAGATGAACTATTCTGAATACGAGAGCGAACAGTTCAAGAAATTCAATGCCGACTTGGATACTCTGTTGGCAGAACGAGTTGTAAAATGATTTAGGTTGTACGGCTTATGAGATTGGTAAACATTCCTCGAAGCTAATAACTCAATATAAATATGGCAACAAAAGCATTTCAGAAAATATACACTAAAATTACCCAGATCACCAAGGCAACCTGTTCGTTGAAGGCGACAGGTGTTGGGTATGATGAGTTGGCTTCAGTTGACGGAAAGCTGGCTCAGGTGGTAAAAATTATTGGTGATGAAGTGACATTGCAGGTTTTCTCAGGAACTGAAGGAATCCGTACAAATGCGGAGGTTGTTTTCATGGGAAAAGCTCCGTCATTGAAAGTGGGCGACCAGCTTGCCGGCCGTTTCTTCAATGCCTATGGCGAGCCTATCGACGGTGGCCCTGTTCCTGAAGGAAAGGAAGTGGAAATCGGTGGTCCGTCTGTTAACCCTGTGCGCCGTAAGCAGCCTTCTGAGCTGATTGCAACAGGTATTGCCGGTATCGACTTGAACAATACGCTGGTAACAGGACAGAAGATTCCGTTCTTTGCTGACCCAGACCAGCCTTTCAACCAGGTTATGGCTATGGTGGCATTGCGTGCGCAGTCTGACAAGATTATTCTGGGCGGTATGGGTATGACTAATGATGATTATCTGTTCTTCAAGAATACGTTCAGCAATGCAGGTGCTTTGGACCGTATCGTAAGCTTTATCAACACAACAGAAGACCCTTCAGTTGAGCGAATCCTTATTCCGGATATGGCTTTGTGTGCTGCTGAATATTTTGCAGTTGAAAAGCATGAGAAAGTTTTGGTTCTGCTGACAGACATGACTAACTACGCCGATGCTTTGGCTATTGTGTCTAACCGTATGGATCAGATTCCGTCAAAAGACTCAATGCCGGGTTCTTTGTATTCAGATTTGGCTAAGATTTACGAAAAGGCAGTGCAGTTCCCTGATGGCGGTTCTATCACTATTATTGCTGTAACAACTTTGTCAGGTGGTGATATTACACATGCAGTACCTGATAATACCGGTTATATCACAGAAGGTCAGTTGTATTTGCGTCGCGACAGTGATGTCGGCAAGGTTATCGTTGACCCGTTCCGAAGCTTGTCTCGTTTGAAACAGCTTGTAACTGGTAAGAAGACACGTGAAGACCATCCGCAGGTTATGAATGCTGCTGTACGTTTGTATGCCGATGCTGCAAATGCCAAGACTAAGTTGGAAAATGGTTTCGACCTTACAGACTATGACAACCGTGCTCTTGCTTTTGCAAAAGACTATTCATCAAAGCTTCTGGCTATTGACGTTAATCTTGACACTACAGAAATGCTGGATGTGGCTTGGGGATTGTTCGGCAAATATTTCAAACCTGCCGAAGTTAATATCAAGCAGAACCTGGTTGACAAATACTGGAAGGAAAGCTGATAAGTTTTGTCCGGGTTTTCACAGTGTGGAAATATAACAACATTGTTAATACGATTTAGAAGATGGCAATAAAGTTTCAATATAACAAGACCTCGCTTCAGCAGCTTGAAAAGCAACTGAAAATGCGTGAGCGCTCACTGCCTACAATCAAGAGTAAGGAGAGTGCCTTGCGTATTGAAGTGAAGCGTACGAAAGACGAGGTTGCGCAGTTGGAACTTCAGCTTGAAAAGGAAATACAGAGCTATGAGAGCATGGTAGCTCTTTGGAATGAGTTCAATCCTGAACTTATCTCGGTGAAAGATGTTACTCTTTCGACCAGGAAAATTGCCGGTGTTATGATTCCGGTATTGGATGAGATTCAGTTTGAAATCGGCCACTATAGCTTGTTCAGTGCTCCGGCCTGGTTCACCGATGGTATAGAGTTGCTCAAGAAATTGGCACGTACGGGAATTGAGGCAGAATTTTCAAGCATGAAGTTGGAATTGTTGGAGCATGCCCGCAAGAAGACTACTCAGAAAGTAAATCTTTTTGAGAAAGTTCAGATTCCAGGATACAAAGATGCTATACGAAAAGTGAAGCGCTTTATGGAAGATGAAGAGAGTCTGTCTAAATCTTCTCAGAAGATTATGAGGGCAAATCAGGAAAAACGAAAAGCTAAAGCAGAGGAGGTTGGCGTATGATAGTGAAAATGAATAAGTATGCCTACATGGTATATCATAAGGAATACGAAACATTCCTGTCCTCGCTTAGAAGTCTGGGCGTTGTCCATATCAGAGAAACTCAGCCAGCTATGAGTGATGAGCTTCTGATGCAGATTATGAATGAGCGAAAGAGCTTGAACTCTTTGCTTCGTTTTATGAAAGGTTTGGCGGCAGACCGGGAAGTTCCTGCTGTTGCTGAAATATCAGAAGAAGAAGGCAGAAATGTCGTTTCGTCAATAGAGAAGCTGCGCGAATCAAAACAGGCATTGCAGACAAGACTTGCAGCTTTGGAAAAGGATGCGGACTATATGTCGATTTGGGGAGAATTCTCATATGAGACTATTGCTCTATTGAAAGAAGCTGGCTACGAAATTACTTTCTTCACATGCCCTACTTCAAGATACGAACCGGTTTGGGGAGAACAGTATAATGCCTTTTTGGTGAACAGTTTCCAGTCTGTTTCTTATTTTGTTACGGTTACTCATCCCGGAACACAGATTGATATCGATGCAGAACGTGCGAAAATGCCGGAGTTTGATAAGAAAGAATTGACTTCAATGATTTCGCAGGTTAAGGCTGAGATTGAGGCAGTAGATGACAAGCTTCAGAATATGGCGCCTGAAAGCGTTGCCAAATTGCAGGCTTATGACAGACTTCTTCAGGATAAATTCAATATGAAGAATGCTTGGGTTCAGACTGACAAGGTTGCAGATGACAAGCTTATGCTTCTTGAAGGTTGGGTTCCTGCTGAGAATGCCAAACCTATGGAGGAGGAACTTGCTAAGCAAGGCTATTATTTCCTTCAGATGGAGATTGAGGCAGAGGATAAGGTGCCAATCAAGTTGCGTAACAATGCATTCAGCAGATTGTATGAACCTATTACCAAGATGTTCTCTTTGCCGAATTATTCGGAATTGGATCCGACTCCGCTGTTTGCTCCGTTCTTCATGCTGTTCTTTGGGCTTTGCTTCGGTGATGGCGGTTACGGTTTGCTGGTTGTTCTTCTTTGTACAATACTTAAGAAGAAAATGTCAGAGGAAGTCCGTCCATATCTGAGTTTGTTCCAGTATCTTGGTGGCGCGGCAGTTCTGGTGGGTTTGTGCACCGGTTCAGTTTTCGGTGTTGCACTTGCCGAAGTTCCTGCTCTGTCGAAGGTGAAGGATTATTTTGTGAGCAGTGACAATCTGATGACATTCTCAATTGTCATAGGTCTTGTTCAGATTATATTCGGTAAAGCAGTGGCTGCATATAAGACGAAGATTCAGAAAGGTACGAAATACAGTATTGCTCCTTTTGCATGGGTATTTGTAATCCTTTCATTGGCTTTGGCTTTGGGTTTGCCAATGTTGAATGTTCAGATTCCGGCAGCAATTGCAACTGTATGTTATGGAATAGCAGCAGTTGGGTTGGTTGTAGCATATTTGTATAACTCGCCTGGAAAGAATATTTTCCTGAATTTCGGAACAGGATTGTGGAATACTTACAATATGGCATCAGGACTTTTGGGTGATACATTGTCATATATCCGTTTGTTTGCAATCGGTCTGACAGGTTCAATCCTTGGTGGAGTGTTTAATACTTTGGCTGTCTCAATGACTGACGGAATGAATATTGTGGCACGTGTTATAGTAATGGCAATAATTCTTTTGCTTGGTCATGCTATCAACATAGCACTTTGTACAATCAGTTCATTGGTTCATCCATTACGTCTGATATTCGTAGAATATTATAAGAACGCAGAATTTGAAGGCGGCGGAAAAGCATACGAGCCATTCAAGAAAGCGTAAAAGAAATATTTAAAGAGAGAAAAAATAAAAAAGTAAAGAATAATTAAAAAACAAATTTTATTATGGAACCGATTTTATTAGCTTATTTGGGAATTGCGTTAATGACAGGTTTAACTTTCATCGGTAGTAGTTATGGTGTAACAATTGCTGGTAATGCAGTTGTTGGTGCGATGAAAAAGAATCCTGATGCATTGGGTACTTACATTGCGTTGAGTGCGTTGCCTTCATCTCAGGGTCTGTATGGCTTCGTTGGTTATTTCATGATGCAGAAATTCTTGGTTGACAGCATTTCAATGTTGGCAGCTACAGCAGTGTTCGGTGCAGGTCTTGTTCTTGGTTTCGCAGGTTTCTTCTCTGCAATCCGTCAGGCTCAGGTTTGTGCTAATGGTATTGCAGGTGTTGGTGCTGGTCACAATGTGTTTGGTGCTACAATGGTTATGGCCGTGTTCCCTGAATTGTATGCAATCCTTGCTTTGTTGGTTGTTATCTTGATTGGTGGAACTATTCCAGCATAATTTTAGCGATATCTTTTAATAATTAATAATAGATAAGAAAAGACACCCAAGCCGGTGACGGCTGCGGTGTCTTTTCATTTTTCCTTCGGTTATGTTTGATGTAAAAATAGGACCGAACCCACGAGAAAATATATATTGTCCCACGCTGAATTGGGGCCGTATATATTTCTTCGTAGGTTCGGATGTAATTTGATGCAAATACTGTATATGTAAAAAATGCGATAATTCTGTATCTTTGCAGAATAATCAAGGAAAATAAAGATGACAAATAACAAATTCTCTTTTGACAGACATGGTAATTTGCTTAGGATTGAGCAGTTTCCCATGTTTTTTTATGTTCTGAAGTGGCTTGCAATATCTCTTCCTGTGAGTTTGCTTATAGGAAGTGCTTCAGCATTATTGTTAGTTTCTCTGAATTTGGTAACGGATTATAGAGAAGCTAATCATTATATTATTGCAGCTTTGCCTTTGGCTGGATTAGTGATAGGACTTATGTATCATTATCTGGGTGGTGATGTTGGCAGAGGAAACAATTATCTTATTGATGAAATTCATAAACCTACGGATATTATTCCTTTCCGCATGGCACCATTGGTTTATATCGGAACTGTGTTGACTCATCTTTTCGGAGGTTCTGCTGGTAGGGAAGGAACTGGGGTACAAATGGGTGGAGCTATTGCTGACCAGTTTTCCAAACTATTCCGTTTGAAACCTAGAGACAGGAAGATATTGGTGGTTATGGGTATAAGTGGTGGTTTTGCCTCTGTGTTCGGAACTCCACTTGCCGGAGCTGTGTTTGCTCTCGAGGTTATTATAATGGGGCGAATGAGATATGAAGCTATTCTTCCAAGTTTCTTTGCTGCTGCATTCTCGAATTGGACATGTCATTTGTGGGGAGTTGCGCACACTCATTATAATGTTTCGGTTGTTCCGGAGTTCTCATTGTATAATATGATTTGGGTTGTATTGGCAGGAATTCTTTTTGGTCTTGCAGCAATGATGTTCTCTCGTCTGGTTCCGCTGTGGTCGTCGTTGTTGAAGAAATATATTGCGTATCCGCCATTGCGCCCTTTTGTGGGTGGTATAATAATTGTGGCGGCAATACTAGCACTCGGCACAACAAGGTATATTGGTCTTGGTGTGCCTGTGATTGTTGAATCTTTTACGTCGCAACAACCTTGGTATTCTTTTCTGATAAAGATAATTCTGACTACTTTTACAATTGGAGTAGGATTTAAGGGCGGCGAAGTGACTCCGTTGTTCTTTATTGGCGCTACTTTAGGAAGTGCGCTGAGTCTTATTTTTCCACTTCCGGTCGGTCTTATGGCTGGAATGGGATTTGTTGCTGTTTTCTCAGGAGCCACAAATACACCGATAGCCTGTACACTTATGGGCATTGAACTTTTCGGCGCTGATTGCGCATTATACATTGCCTTGGCATGTGTTGTGGCTTATCTGTTTTCTGGTCATACAGGAATATACAGCTCACAGATAATAGGAAGCCCAAAGCATTTGATATATGGTTTGAGAAAAGGGCAAAAATTAAGTTGATATTTTAAGATACAAATACAGAGATGAAACCATTCTTATATAAAATAGCAGAAAGATTCTATAATGAATATGGAACGGAAATAACACAATTTGCATTTGTGTTTCCGAACCGTCGTGCAGGACTGTTCTTTCAGAAATATTTGTCTGAGATAGCAGACCGCCCGTTGTTTTCTCCAACGATTCTTACGATTAACGATTTGTTCGTCAAGTTGAGCGGAAAACAATCTGCTGACAGGATAAGAATGTTGTTTACTCTGTATGATGTGTATATCGAGAAAAGCCGCTCTTCGGAAACATTCGATGAATTCCTGTATTGGGGCGAGATGTTGCTCAACGACTTTGACGATATAGACAAATATTTGGTGGACGCAAGGAAGTTATTCTCAAATGTAACGGATTTACATGAGATTGAGAAAGATTTTGATTTTTTGACTCCGGAGCAAATAGCTGCTATCCGTTCATTCTGGTCGTCTTTCTATCCTAAAGGTGATTCTCAAAATCAGAAAGAGTTTCTAGCTCTTTGGGAAATATTGTATGATTTGTATTCTGAATTAAAATCCAGACTTTCTGCTGACGGAATGGGATATGAGGGAATGATATTCCGTGAGGTCGTTGAATCTATGAAGAATGGAAATGATGTTTCTGACTTTAACTATAGGCAGATAATATTCGTAGGCTTGAATGCTCTTTCCGCTGTGGAAATAGAATTCCTGAAAGAACTGCAGAAAAGAGATATGGCTGATTTCTATTGGGATTATGAGGCTCCATATTCAACAGACCAGGATAACAAAGCTTCATTTTTTGCTTTGCACAATTTAAGACAATTCCCTTCTAAGTTCCAGATTGAAAAGGAACAGCCTGTGGAAAATCAGAAGATAAGAACTATTGGCGTTCCTTCAGGAATCGGACAGACCAAACAAGTATATCATTTGCTGAAAGAGCTTAGCGAACAGAACCTCAATGACAAAGAAGAAGCGTTGCGTACAGCAATAGTTTTGCCGGACGAAGCATTGCTTATTCCATTGCTGAATGCGATACCAGAGGAAATACGCCATATCAATGTCACAATGGGTTATCCATTGGCTGGAACACCTGTGGCTTCATTGATGGATTATATTTTGGCTTTACAGAAAAACGTCCGTTACTCGGATTCAAAGCCGATATATTATTTCAGAGATGTTCTTCCGATATTGAACCATCGTTATATTTCTATGGCCGAACCATCAGCAGCTTCGCTTTTGGTAAAAGAAATTACGGCAAATAATCGTATATATATTGCTGCCGGTGAGCTTGGCAGAACTCCATTTTTATCCCTTCTGTTTACTCCGGTAAATAATATCGAAGAGTTTTCGGAGTATTTAATAAAGGTTTTGGAAGAGTTGAATTCCCTGTTGACTATTGAAGAATCGGATGATGACGATAATTCTCCTAAACATTCCACAGAGATTGAGCAAGAATTCATTTTCCATTATTTCGCTACAATAAACAGAATGAAGGAAGTAATGAAAGAATCTGCCGTTGATATGCGCATGGAAACTTTCTTCCGCCTTGTGAAGAGAATCACGGACAGCATTACAATTCCTTTTCATGGTGAGCCGTTGTCGGGATTGCAAATTATGGGTGTTTTGGAAACTCGAGCTCTCGATTTTGACAGAATTATTCTGCTGTCAATGAATGAAGGTATTTTTCCTGTGAAGAAGACTGCTAATTCTTTTATTCCATATAATCTGAGACGTGGATTCGGTCTTCCTACGTATGAACATCAGGATAGTGTTTGGGCTTATCATTTCTACAGATTAATATATAGAGCAAAAGAAGTGACATTGTTGTATGACACTCGCAGTAATGGTTTGCAGACCGGTGAGAAAAGTCGTTTTATTCATCAGCTGCATTATCATTATAATTTGCCTGTCGAAAATGAGCTTGTTGTTTATGATGTTGTTTCGGGTGATGAATTAGTCCTGGAAATTTCGAAGAATGCTTCGGTGATTTCACTGTTGGATGAATTCAGGAAAGGTGGCAAAAGAGCAATTTCGGCAAGTGCTATCAATACATATCTTGATTGTCCGTTAAAATTCTATTTTTCTATTCTTGAGAATATACAAGATGAAGAAAAGGTTTCGGAATCAATTGAGACGAATGTTTTCGGCAGTATATTGCACAAGGTGATGGAGATTCTTTACAAACCTTTCTGTGGTAAAATGGTTACTTCGGACTTGCTGAGCTTAATCAAAAAGAATCATAAGGCGATGTCTGAAGCTATTGAAATTGCTTTCTCGGAAATATTCTTCAAGTCGGATAAAAGGCAAACTCTTATCGGGCAGAATTATCTGATAGGAGAGATGATCCGAAAATATGTAATGAAAGTTCTTGAGCATGATGATAAGCTTACTCCTTTTCAATATATAGAATCGGAAAAAAAAGTGAATACTGATTTTACTTTGTCTGATAATTCTGTCGTTCAACTGAAAGGATTCATTGACAGAATAGATGTAGTGAAAGATACTGTCAGAATTGTGGATTATAAGAGTGGAAGCGGAACTAACGCTTTCTCGTCTGTAAGTTCATTGTTTGATTCTGAAATACAAAACAGACCGAAGGCGGTGATGCAGGTATTCATGTATTCCTGGATGTATACGAAGATGAAGGACATATACAAAGGAGGCGCAATAAGTCCACAAATCTATTATATGCGAACTTTGTTTGGTGAGAAATTCAACTCTTCAGTTCTTTTTGAGCGTAAGGAAGTGAATAATTTCGGAGAATTTTCAGAAGAATTCGAACAGGAATTACGTATGTGCTTGGACAGAATATTTGACTCGTCAACAAGTTTCACTCAGACAAACGATATTAAAACTTGCTCTTATTGTTCTTTCCGTTCGATTTGTGGAAGATAATAGAAAAGGCTTCAGGCGTATTAGAACAATACGCCTAGAGCAAAACTTAATGAGTTTGCTCGTCTGTCATATGATATTACCGATGGAGCAGCACTTCCTTCTGTTTCAAAACCAAAGGTAGAATTTATTCTTGTCAACCCTAATTCATAGGTAAAGTCCAGAAACAAACGTCCTATAGTAACATCCACGCCGGCAACAAGATTCAGACAATACGGAACATTATCTTCCATAAAGAATGCCGATTGTGAATCTTTTATACCAATGTCATATTTGTTCTTGAAAAAGTACTTGAATTTTGGACCAAGCATAAAGCTAAGTCTGTATGGATTGGATTTTACAAAATCGTAACCTACAAGTATTGGAATATCAAGTGATGAAGATGTAGTGGAAATATGATTTCCGTAATACGACTGATAAATTAAATCTTCACTTCCGTCGATTGGAGATACGGGAATTGTAAAATTTAGTTCACTTTCCGAATAATACCAGCTGACTGTCGGATTAAGAAATGTTCTGCCGAAGTTAATACGCAATGATACAGCTGCAAGATATCCTACTTTATACTGTTGCTGAAAGTCTTCAATAGTTTTATCGTTTACGCTGAATTCGTGTATTATCGGGAGTTGTGAGTTGAATCCGATACGGAAACCAACATTGTATTGTTTGTCTTTTATGTACATGAATCCTTGTTTATCTTTCATCTCTTGTGAGTAAGAAATCAGAGAAACAAATGCCAGCAGCAGTGTAGTGATATACTTTTTCATAATTGCATATATTTAAGATGGAAAGTAAAGCATAAAAGGAAAGAATTACTTTTTCTTTTTCTTCACAGACCATCCAAATTTTCCTATAGAATTGCCTAACTCATAATATTTCCCATGGGAATATGCAAGCAAATTTGCTTTCTGCATATCAAATGCGCCAGTTTCAGGATCAAGATATTTGTCATCAGCAAGAACATTGACAACATCAGCAATAAACATATCATGACTTCCCAATGAAACAATTTCCTTGACTTTACATTCAATGCATAAAGGTGATTCTTCAATAATTGGAGCAGTCACAATTGAAGCTTTGCCTGGAGTAAGATTCATTTCCTCGAATTTATGATGATCTTTTCCGGAATTTACACCACACCAATCTGTTGCAAAAGCCAAGTCTTTTGTTGTAAGATTGATTACGAAATCTGAATTATTCTTGATTATGGAATATGAATGTCTTTCCGGTCTGACAGATATGTAACACATTGGAGGATTAGTGCAGATAGTGCCCACCCAAGCAACCGTAATTATATTATATTCCTCAGGAGTTCTTCCGCAACTTACCATAACTGCCGGCAGCGGATAAATCATTGTTCCGGGTTTCCAATCGTGTTTCATCTGTGTTAAAAGAATTGCATTTAGAAAAGAAGTTGTCAGACAGAAAAATACATTTTTGCCTGACAACCTGAAAATTTGTTTATTACCTATTTATTTGAGAATGATGTCTTCCTGATTGATCTTTCTTTCGCAATAATGGCATTTGATAGTACCAGCTTCTTTGTCGATAACTTCAAAGCGAGTAGGCATTGGTTCGTTGTTTGTGATACATTTAGGATTGTTACACTTAACCAAACCAACCACTTCGTCCGGCAAAGATATTGTCTTTTTCTCAACCACTTCGTAATTCTTGATAATGTTAAGATTTACATTCTGTGCAACCAAAGCAATACGGCTGATTTCTTTGTCGTCAAAGAATTTATCGGCAATTTTAATCATACCTTTACTGCCACATTTGTTACTCAATAGGTTGTTTGCAATAGTGATTGTGTTGCCATCCATTTTGTCAAGTTCAAGTAATGAAGCAACCTTAAATAAATGACATGGAGGAATATGATCTATTACAGTGCCGTTTTCGATGGCAGCCACCTGTAATGCTTTATTTTTTTGTTCTGACATAACTAACAACAGTTTAAATTTCTATACCTAAAACTTCGCAAATAATAGCCTGACGTGCAAACAAACCATTTCTAGCCTGCTGGATGTAATAAGCCTTTGGATTATCATCAACGTCATAAGCAATTTCATTGACACGAGGAAGCGGATGAAGGATACGCAAGTTTTCACGGCTTCCTTCAAGCATAGAGTTTTTAAGGATATACACATTTTTAACTCTTTCATATTCCTCAAGGTCTGTGAATCTTTCACGTTGAACACGAGTCATATAAAGAATATCAGTCTTGTTTATGATATCCTCAGTGAAGTCTGTATGTTCATAATATTTAATACCCAATCTGTCGCAGAAGTTTTTCTGTTCGTCCGGCATTTTCAGTTCTTCCGGAGCTACAAAATGGAATGTTGGGTTAAAATGAGACATACCGACAATCAGTGAATGAACAGTTCGTCCGTATTTCAGGTCACCAACCATTGTAATGGTAAGATCTTCCAGTTTACCTTGAGTCTTTCTGATTGAGTACAAATCCAACATAGTCTGAGAAGGATGCTGGTTTGCTCCGTCACCTGCGTTTATGATAGGAACATTTGTAACTTCAGATGCATATCTTGCAGCACCTTCCAAATAGTGACGCATAATGATCAAGTCGGCATAATTGCTGACCATCAAAATAGTGTCTTTAAGTGTTTCACCTTTGGAAGAACTTGTAGTGGAAGCATCCTGAAATCCTATAACTCGTCCGCCCAAACGGTTTACTGCGGTTTCAAAACTTAAACGAGTACGTGTTGACGGTTCAAAGAACAATGTTGCGGCAACCTTTCCTTCCAACAAACGGCGGTTAGGATTTTCCTCAAATTTTTTTGCATTATCCAGAATACGAAGAATGTCCTCTTTGGAACATTGGTCGATAGAAACTAAACTTTTACTTTTCATGTATATATGCTAATATATTCATTGTTAGTCTATTAATTCAGGTCGGTTGAATTTATGTAAAATATTAGTAAAAAACAACCGTTGAATAGGAGAACAATATGCTTCCCTTATGACAAAGGTAGTATTTATATTTGATATAATAATTGGATGGTTCAAGAAATCTTTGTCGTTTTTTGTAAGTGTGTGAAGCTTTTTAGGTTATTTGTAGGCTTTCCCAATTCTGTCTCCGGTAACCCAGCCGTCTCCAAACTGGCAGTTCTTGATATCCACGATATATACTCCTTTTAATCCTGATACGCCTTCATTTTGGGCTTCATCCAAGAACTGTGAAGCTAGTGAATTATAATCTGTTCCTTGAATGGCGTCAATTGCGATAACAAGAAAACCATTGTCTGTTACGATTGCTTTTTCACAAGTAAAACCTGTGATTGTTTCGATGTATTTATCCGCTCCAGAAACTTTTGCAGTTGAATTACTATTCGTACACCCGAGAATAAGAAAAGAAAGTATGATGAAAATAAAATGTTTCATAATGTGTCATTTTTTATATTTATAGTGAAACTTCTTCAATATTATAAGCCTATTAAGAATTCTAATTAATCTTTTTATCCATCTTATAATTCTCACAGATTATAAAAAGATTAATTAGAATAATAAGAAGCTATAAATACCAATGGAAGTGTAACCATTGTTGATAAAAATTTTTTCATTTGATTTATTTCTTCTCATATTAATATTATCTCCTTCTCGGTCTCATCATATTTACAACATTTAATATTTGACGGACTTCGCATAAGTTTATTTCTTTATCCGGATATGTTTTTTTATCTGGATTTAAAGAATGTATAGTGATTGTACGATTTTCTACATTGTGATCTATAATACGTTTTATTATTATTCCATCTTCATGAACAATAACGAAATCCCATTTATCAAAGTGTAACTTTGAATCTTTCCATAGGTCAATTTGAATTTCACGACACAAGACCAAATCTCCATCCAAGTAACTATCATACGAACCATCATTCATGCTATCTCCTTTTACTTCGAATACCAAATAATTCCCTTGCGGGGTGTGATCTACTGGGAATGCAACTGTAGGCAGTGTTTCCACATATTCTGCATCTGCATATCCTGATAAATAACCGGCGTATGCTTTTTGACTTACAAAAGGGAAGTTCTCAAACTCAATTATCTTTGGAATAACTTCGTTCTCTGTTATTAGAGCGTCTTTTAGCATGTTATCTGATTCTCCTAAGAGCCATTGTTCATTAAATATGTTCCCGAAAGTAGAATTTAATCTTTTCAAAAAACTTTCTGTCAGATATTTCTTATCTCCAGCAAAGGCTTTACTAATATTAACTCTGTTTGCAGACATTGATTCAGCCAAATCTTTTTTTGTATGAATAACTCCACTATTGCGAAGGTACTCGTAGGCTTCATTTAACTTTTCAACACTACACATAATCATTAAATATTTTAAATTATACTACATTTAATGTTTATACTAATTATTTGTAGTATATTTGTCACTGTAACAAGTACGAGGTGTTGCAGAAACAATTTGGTTAAACATTCCTCCGAGGAGGTTTAATATATGCACCCATGATAGCTCGTACCTATTGTGGGTGTGTTTGTTTTTATTTTTATTATGCGAGAAGAATTTAGTAAAATCATACCCAGTTGCCTAACGCATGACGAACTGTTACTTGTCATTGATTGCTTGATATATGAAGGTGTTGATAAGGAATTAGTTAAACGTGCCTTTTCAAGATTTCATAGGATAGATGACGTAATACAGACAAAAGTTCGTCAGTCAATTGAGGCTTTTGCTCGTCGGGTAGAGAGGAAAGATAATGAATAAAATCTTCCACCTCTTCTATCTTGACAGATTCGCTTAATTGTGCTACTAAATCTTCCATAAGCGAATTATTGTTTCTCTTTATAAAGCCTGTCAAAGTTTGTGTTATATAGCTTCGCGCTAATGTTTTCGCTACGTTATTCCCATTTCTTATACGATAAAACTCTTTAAACATTACAATCAAGGAGTTTGGTTGTTCATTTACGGCAAAAGCATTTAACACCTCGGGCAAATCAAGCATTTCCAATCGCAAAATTAGCTGTGTGTTCTCGTTTGAATGTTTTATTTGATTCTCCAAGAGTTCTTTTAGCTTGTATATTTCAGTCCTTGTATTCTTAATATCAATAACAGTATAAATGTTCCATCCCAATATTATCGTTACCAATAATGATAATATTCCAACTATCACACCTTGGTAATCGAAAGTCAAATCCGGACTGCGCCAAACCGAAACACATACTGCTATTACCCCAAGAACCAATGCAGCACTGCTAATCCATATTGAAAACTCTTTCTTCATATCTACATAAATTAATAATTCAACGAGCAATTGTTAAACAAATAAAATATACTATATTTTATTAGTATATATGTTGGTATACTAATTTTATGTAGTATATTTGCATTGTCAACGATTGATAACGTGACAACACAAAGATAACAAATCAATCCAGTATAACAATTAAAAAAACACGATTATGACAAACGAAGATTACATGAACGAAGAATTAGCTCTTCTTGACGCTATGACAGAAGAAGAGGCTTGCAGAGAGTATAATGTAGACTTCAAAGAAGAAGCCAGACAGTACATAATCGAATATTGGCAGTACATAGCATAAAGGTAATAACATATAAACACACACACGATTATGAATACAAATTTCAGACATAAGGTTTTCTGTATGGCTTACGAAATGATGAAGGCTACAGGCAAGACTTTCGCAGTATGCCTTTCAAGGTCATGGGCTTTATACAGACTTACAAAGCAGATGCACAAAGGTATAGTGGCTTTTGCTTATGAAAAGGCAGATGGTTCGCTTCGCAAGGCAAAAGGTACGTTGAAAGACATTCAGAACTTAATCAAGGGTACAGGCACAGATAATTACAAGACTGTCAGATATTTTGATATTGAAGCAAAAGGCTTTAGGTCATTTAAGGTAGAAAACTTTATCACTGCCTACTGATATAACAACCAGCCCGTCCGGTCTCGATACCGGGTACAATCCGTAGAAGGTATGGCGGGCACAAAATGCACACTTAACCGCAATATAGCGGCCGTGAGATACAGAACATAAGCAGATCCGTTGACTTGTCCGGTGAGTGCGGTTCTTTCGATTGCAAAGGTCCAAGAAAGAGAGGTGACGCTATGTGCGTTTAAACAGGCTTTAAGTAGCACGGCCACAATCATAGCCCGTCCGGTCAAGATTCCGGGTACAACCATAGACGGTTGGCGGGCACAATATCTAAATGACACAACAATGAAAAGAGTTGGATTTTCAAGCGTCACACAGTCAGTACTGTTTGTGGCTGCAGTTCTGTTTGCATGCCTTACGCTGGTAGGCATGTTCTTCAATCCCATTCATATAGCGACGTTCGCGATGTCACTTGTTTTGGCAATAGCCATATATAAGGAAAAGGATTGGTGAAAAATTCATGCTTACCTTTTTTGAAAAAGGTGCCGAGCTTTTCCGGAAAAGGTAGGCATGAATCTGGAAACAACTCGGCAAGGTGTATAACTGTAAAAAACATGGCGTATGAAAACTAAAGAAGAACTGGAAAGAATGACTAAAGAAGAGCTTGTCTCAATGGTCGAAGAACTTCAGGAAAGCAAGGATATGTGGTTCAACCAGTCACAAAAGTTGACTAAAAGGCTTGAAGCCGTTAAAGGAATCGTAAAATCAATGGTGGTATTTATAGACTGACCATATGGCTAAGCACCGGTACTGGGTTCGATTCCCGGTTCCGGCACATTAAAAATGAAATACTATGGCAACAATAAGAGAAACTATTTTAGGTGTAAGACCGGGAATGCCAAAGGCTATTCCCTTGTCTGAGGTGTCGGATGTGGCTGGCTACCGCACGGAAGCTGGTCGCATCAACAATGAGCTAAGGGCAAAAGGCGTGAAAACGAAAGATGCCCGTCCTCCATATACTATTTCCAAGAATGCTAAGATAGGGTATATGTATATTTTAAATAATATGGAGTAATATAATTCGGGTATGGAACTGGATATTTGGCAATTACAGAACATAATAAAGGCTGCGGCAAAAGAAGCTGTAAGCGAGTATGCCATATCGAAAGACCCTGTAATAGACGAGGTGACGGAAACCCAGGCTATCCGGTTGGGATTTGGCAGAAGATGGTTGGCTAACCAGTGCGCCATAGGTGCATTGACATGGAGAAGGGCAGGAGTACACAAAAACAGCCCGAAGGTATATTCCTTAAAGAAATTGAAGGAACTAAAAGATGGGATAAATCCTTTATTGAAAAATCTTTTGTGAAATATAAATATATGTAGTTATGTCACTGATTAAGAAATCAACGGAATTAATAATTCCTACAAATGTAAAGATGATGCTTTACGGGCAGGCCGGATTCGGTAAAAGTACTGTTGCGCTGAGTGCTCCGGCTCCTTTGTTATTGGACTTTGATAATGGCGTTAAGCGTATTAATGAATCGCACCTACAAGGCGTGGATATTGTACAGGTATCCTCATGGGAAGATATGAAAACTCTTATGTCTGAAAATCTATCAGCCTATCAATCCATTGTAGTAGATACGATTGGCAAGATGATGGACTTTATCATTACTTACAAATGTGGGACACGTCAGCCTTCTATCCGTGATTGGAGTGGTATCAATCAGGAGTTTTCTTGGTTTGTTCACTGTCTGTCCGACTTGAATAAGAATATCATCTTCGTAGCCCACCGTGATACACGCAAAGAAGGAGATGATACAGTGTTTGTTCCGGCACTGCGGGAAAAGTCTTACAATTCAATCGTTACAGAATTGGATTTGTTAGGATATATGGAAATGCGCAACGAGAGTGGACGGGTAAAAAGAACTATAACTTTCGATCCGACCAACCGTAATGATGGCAAGAACACATGCAACCTGCCTTCTGTAATGGAAGTTCCTACTATTTTGGATAAACAAGGAAAGCCGACTGCAAAGAACGATTTCATTTCTTCAAAAATCATTGCTCCATATCTCAATATGCTGCAAATAAAGAAAGCTGAGCAAGAAGCGTACAATAAGGTGATTGCAGAAATACAAGAGTGTTTGGAGTTGGTAGCGGATGCTACTTCTGCAAATGATTTTATTGCTCATATCGATGATTTCAAGCACGTAGGCAGTTCAAAGATGAAGGCTTCTATTATGCTTGCAAACAAAGCGAAAGAGTTGGGACTAGTTTTTGATAAGACAACAAAAACGTATTCAGATGCAGCAGCCTAATTTCAAGTTTTATGCCACGCTCTTGGATAGTTTTACAAACTATCTCAAGAGCGATGTATATTACGATAAATACTATGCTTGGTCAGATAATCTAGAATATACTTCAGAGGAATATCAAAAGAAATGTTTCAATGAATTGATAGACAGGATTAACCGTGTACCGTTTGACAGCGAAGCTGCTGATAAGGGAACTGCATTCAATGAGGTTATAGACTGTATGATAGAAAACAGAAAATCAGATATTGTAAAAGTTGAAAGATTGTTTTCTGATACGGCAGATGGAAGACAGACTGTGACAGGGCTGAGAACCACATACAACAACCGCCAGTTCGATTTCCCTGTTTCTCTTTGCCGGGAGTTTGCCGAATATTACAAAGGAGCTTTGACACAACAGCGTGTAGAAGCAATTTTACCAACGTGTTTCGGCAATGTCCTGTTATATGGATACATAGATGAATTGTTGCCTATGTCTGTCCATGACATAAAGACTACCGGAAGTTATTATGTAGGTAAGTTCAAAGACCACTGGCAGCATATAGTCTATCCATATTGCCTCATGCAGAACGGCAGTGATGTGAGAATGTTTGAATATAATATCACAGATTTCAGGAATACTTATACTGAGACATACACTTTTGTGCCTGAACGGGATATACCAATCCTTGCAAATCATTGTGAGGATTTTATCCGGTTCTTGAATGACAACAGGGATTTGATAACTGAGAAGAAGATTTTTGGAGGTTTATGAGCCTTTTCAATTTGAAAAATGAATATGACATACCGAAATTCAAAGCATATGTAAACAAGCTTTTCAAGGAGCGTGCGGTTGTGGAAGTCAAAAAGAAACAACCTAACCGGACGCTTGCGCAGAACAGCTATTTGCATCTGCTTTTAGGGTATTTCGGCAGTGAATACGGTTGCAGCCTTGATGAAGCTAAAATTGACTTCTATAAAAGGACTTGCAACCGTGATTTGTTTGAACGGAAGACGGTCAACAAAAAAGGCAAGGAAGTAACCTATTTGAGAAGCTCTGCCGAGCTGACAACAGGTGAAATGACTTTGAGTATTGACCGTTTCCGCAACTGGAGCGCATCTGTAGCCGGAATCTATTTGCCGGCAGCTAACGAACAGCAGATGCTGGTTTTTGCACAACAAGAAATAGAACGTAATAAAGAGTTTATATAATGCATAATTGGTTTATATGTAAGGTATCATATGAAAAGATACTGGAAAACGGAATGCAAAAGAAAGTGACAGAGCCTTATTTGGTAGATGCTTTGTCTTTTACAGAAGCAGAAAGTCGTATAATTGAAGAAATACAACCTTTTATAACTGGCGAGTTCACAGTGTCGGCTGTAGGACGGGCAAAGCTTTCGGAAATATTCTTCAATGATAATGGAGACCGATACTACAAGATAAAGGTATATTTTATCACACTTGACGAGAAATCGGGTATTGAAAAAAAGAAATCTGTTCAAATGCTTGCCCAGGCTTCATCATTGAAAGATGCAATAACAGTACTGGAAAAAGGAATGAAAGGAACTTTGTCAGATTATACCATCGCCTCTGTTACTGAGACACAGATAATGGATGTCTTTCCATTTGAAGCTAATGATGTTAAAACAGAAAACAAAGAAAGCGAGGTGAAAAATGACTGAAAACGAATATATACCAGACTGGAAAGTGTGGGAATAAAAGTAATCGCTGACGTAATAATAGAATCATAAAAGTGTTTATTTCCCTTTGCCGTCCGTGAGGATACGCAAAGGTTATCTGGTATCGTGGCGGAATAGGAAGACGCTATAAGTCGGATGGGTAGAGAAACATAGCAAAGTGTTATTCCACACCTAAAAGGAAGGGAGTTTCTCATGCAGGTTCGAATCCTGCCGGTACCACAAACTAAAAATATGAATTATGCCATACTACATCAAGAAACCTAAAAAGAAGAAAGAAAAGCCTTTGCCTCTATTCGACAAAGCAGGTATCAAGGTGAAGAAGAAGCCGGATTTAGTAGCTAAACTCGACAAAGTTTTCAGCCGCTATATCCGGCTTCGCGATTGTATGCCCAACGGATGTTTCCGTTGTATCTCATGTGGGCAAATAAAGCCATTTGAACAGGCAGATTGTGGACACTACCATTCGCGCCGTCATATGGCAACTCGTTTCGATGAGGACAATGCTCATGCTGAATGCAGGGCTTGTAACCGTTTCAGCGCCGACCATCTGATACGATATGAAATAAATTTGAAAGCGAAAATCGGTCTGATGCGCTTCGATAAATTGTCGTGGAAAGCTGCTCAGTCAAAGAAGTGGACAGATTTTGAATTAATAGAGCTTACCAAATATTACAAGGCTTTGGGAGATAAGTTAAGTAAGGAGAAAGGCCTATGACTTACATTCTTCGTGATTATCAGCAAAAAGCCAGTGATGCCGCAGTCAGTTTCTTTGCAAATAAGTCAAAGAAGTCGAATGCCATCATGGTGCTGCCCACCGGGGCAGGAAAGAGCCTGGTGATAGCT
The DNA here is from genome assembly GCF_056640935.1 of Parabacteroides sp. KHUB-01. NCBI lineage: Bacteria > Pseudomonadati > Bacteroidota > Bacteroidia > Bacteroidales > Tannerellaceae > Parabacteroides > Parabacteroides sp. KHUB-01. The sequence continues at coordinate 3,832,375 of NZ_CM153256.1, forward strand.
GACATAGCCAGCCGTCTTGAAGGCCACACACTGGTATTCCAGCCCTCAAAGGAAATATTGGAGCAAAACTATCTGAAACTATGCTCATATGGCATTATGGACTGTTCCATATATTCCGCATCATTCGGCCGGAAAGAGATTTCCAGAATAACATTTGCTACAATTGGAAGTGTTATTAACCATCCCGAACTATTTCAGCATTTCAGGAATATTATCATAGACGAGTGTCATCTGGTGAACCCCAAGGAAGGAATGTACAAGGATTTCCTTTCAATGCTTAAATGCAAGGTACTTGGGTTGACAGCTACACCATACCGTCTTTCTTCAAGCCGTGATTTCGGCAGTATGCTGAAGTTTATCACACGCACCCGTCCCTGTGTCTTTTCTGAGGTCATTTACCAGGTTCAGATTTCCACACTTTTGGATATGGGGTATCTTTCCAAATTGAACTATTATTCAATGAATCCTATCGGGTGGAATGAATTGAACCTGAAAGTAAATACAACCGGAGCCGACTATACAGACAAATCCGTTGTCAAGGAGTATGAACGTATCGACTTCTATGGCTTTCTTGTAAGCATAGTCCAGCGTCTTATGAAGCCCAAGGTAGGGGGTAAGCGTAAGGGCATACTGGTGTTTACAAGATTTCTGAAAGAAGCTGAGAGGCTTACATATTCAATTCCCGGTACGGCAATAGTAAGTGGCGAGACTCCAAAATCCACACGTGAAATGATACTTCGGCAGTTTAAATCGGGAGAGATACCAGTCGTTGCAAACGTAGGGGTGCTAACCACAGGTTTTGATTACCCGGAGCTAGATACGATAGTAATGGCAAGACCAACGATGTCTTTGGCTTTGTGGTATCAGATTGTAGGCCGTGCCATCCGTCCGCATCCAAGCAAGGAATCCGGATGGATTGTTGATTTGTGTGGTAATGTGAAACGCTTCGGCGAGGTTAAAGACCTGCGCCTGGTGGATGGAGGCAACGGCAAATGGGCAGTGTATTCAAACAACAGACAATTGACAAACGTAAGATTCTGACATATGGATATTTTAAATATAGTCCGTCAGTTGCAGAATAAACGGCGGAAAGATAAAATAACGCCGGACCATGTGCCGGAAACAGAACTTATGAACACTATAAGCAGCGAAGCCAAAAAAGAGCTTAACAGCTTGTATGTAGAGGGGAAGATTGGGGTTTGTAAGACGCTTAACGGAAAGGCAGTATTTATCAGGGAATAACATGGAAAAAGGATTTATCAAACTATCGAGGAGTTTCTTCAACAACAAGATGTGGCAGGCCGCCCGGAAGTTTAGTGAATGCGAAGCGTGGCTCGACTTGATACAGTCGGCACGATTTGAGGCTTCACCGACAACGTCGCTTATCGGGAGTTGTGAAGTGACTTGGAATAGAGGACAATATCCTGCATCTATACGATTCCTTTCCAAAAAATGGGGACAAAGCGAAAGCTGGGTCAGAAAATGCCTTTCTAATTTTAAAAAGGAAGGCATGATCACCATCGAGAACACGCAAGGCGTAAGCGTCATCACGCTTGTGAATTTCGATAAATACAACACGCCTCCCGACACACCTTTCAACACACCTTCTGACACACCTAATATTTTAAACAACAATCAGTTGGAGCAACTTATAACACAGGTGGCAACACAGGTAGTAACACAGGCTATGAAAAGCCAACACACCTCCGACACAAATAATAAGAAAGAAGAAGAATATAATAATAACTATTCTTTACGAAGTTCTAACGAACTTCTTTGTGGGACTTCGCAGCCCCACGAGGAAAAAATAGACTACCGGAACCTCGTTTCTTTTTTCAATGACACCACCAAAGGGGTGTTTGGTAATATCCGATACCCGCTTTCAGACAAGCGGAAAGGAATGATCAACGCCCGTATAAAAGAGCATGGCAAAAGGGCATTTGTTGAGATGATCCAAAAGGCTTATGAAAGCGATTTCCTCAAAGGGCAAAACTCGAGGAATTTCACGGCCTCATTTGACTGGCTAATAAAACCAACAAATTTTGAAAAAGTAATCTCAGGTAATTATGACAACAAAAATAGCAGAACTTCTGCCTCTGGAAATGATGGAAACGAGGACTTCATGCGGAATATCGCTGAGGGAATCGCCAGGGGCAATTACGAAAAGCAACAACGGGGAGATGTCGGTTAGCATCTATTCCGGCAAGGCTGCCATGCCAAAAGAAGTAGCTGTTGGTATGAAACGCCTAAAGGTAGCATTTCCCAAAATGGGTGATGAGTTCTTCAACATTCTGGCCGAACGTGTGGTTGACAATGGATTTTCGTCAGAGAGATTGAAACATGCCATAAACCATGTACTTGACAATTTCCAGTACAAGGAATTGAATATCTCTGATATTATCCGTTTTGACAAACGTGTCAGGCTGTATTCTTACAACGAAGTCTGCGTGCTGGTCTCAAAAGGACAGGCTTCGTTCAACGATTTCGAGAAGAAAGAAATTAACGGTAATATCTATCGCATATTGAAAACAGATTTGATTTAAAGATACAGAACATGAAATACTTTCACTATTTGACACCATTTGAGGCAAACGAAGCGTTGCAACTTCCAAACCACATACTGAAACGGGAGTTTCTTCCGCCTAGAGAATGCGCCCATCCGGACCCTCTGGACAGACCTTTCGGCTGTCCGTTCATTTTCAGATATGTCCTGAAAGGTTATGACATCAGAGAGAAATGTAAAAAATGCACCTGTGGAAAAATGAAAGAAACATGAAAACAATCATTGAAATCACCAAAAGGAAATGCAGCGACAAAGTTCAGCCACACATAAAGGAAGGCAACATCTACACAGTCATAACTAAGGGCAAAACAAATTCCGGTGCTGATGTTATAGTTGTATCCTCCGGCAAGAAGGAATATCAGATCAATAGCGAAAGGTTTTCCTGGAAAGAGATTTCCACCAACGAAGCCCTGATGAAAATCAAAACAAAATCCGACAGTGGCAAACTTCAAACAATGAAGAGTGAACTTACTGAACACGAACGGATGAAACTCGCATTCGGCCCCTTTGTTATCAATCAGCTTATATGGCGACAAGTGGAGAATGTCTCCGATTTGGCAGGGAAATATAAAAAGCCAATGCTAAAAGAGTTGTCTAAGAATATCCATAAGCTGCGGATAATGTACGACAACGAAGCTCGAAGTCTGCTGCCATTGAAAGATTACGTCTCAATCTGTTCAAATTCCAAAGCATTCTACAACGAAAACATCAACGACTTCCAGATTCTATACTACTCTGTAGAACGTCAGTTCATGAGACTTCATCCGGATTATCCATACAGTGACATGCGCTCACACGCTTTGTCTGCAATGGCACTTATCCAATGTGCTGACGATTACAACCGCAGTTTGGACTTGATTCTAAGAGCGAAAACAAATGAGAAAATGCCGTTTATACGTTCAGCCAAAATGCATCAGCTCTACTTCCTGCTTGAAGGTATTGCCGGCGATACCGGAGATTTTGATTTTGGAGAGACAAACGTAGTGTTGTCAAAGAAGGTACTGATGAATAAGATTAATGGAATTGAGTTTAATTTGGTATGAAAGCATTCAAGGAAGCAATAAAAAGTTATTTGGATAAAAGGGCAAATGAAGATCCTTTGTTTGCTGAAAGTTATGAGAAAAAATCCAAAAATCTGGACGGATGTGTGAACTACATTTTGAGTGAAGTCCAGAAGATAGCAAGAAAAGGCTGTGCTGCAATGACCGATGATGAAGTATTCAGCCTTGCAGTTCACTATTATGATGAAGATGCTGCTAAAGCAGACAAACCGGTTAATGCAAGAGTTGTAATATCCGGAGAATATGCTCCATTACAGGAAACGGCACAATCTGCACAAACAGACAAAGTCAAGAATGTGGCAAAACGTAAGGCTGTAAAGAACAATACTTCAGACAAAAGGCAGTTATCCCTCTTTGGCTTTTGAGCGTTATGAAAAAGATAAATATCAGCAATGAAGTGCTGAAAATGTGCAAGCACCTCAAACCGCTTACGATTGAGCAACTACAGTATGCCCGGCAGATTTTCCCAAAAGAAGGCTTCTATAAGAAGAACGGTGAAGTATGGTGCCAGTGTTGCGGACATATTGAAAGGCAGTTGCCCGGTTCTCTTGAAATTGATATTGAGACAGGTTACCAATGTTCCTGTGGCGAGAATCTGAAACTGGCATATGAGCGCAAAAAGACATTCAATTCTGAAAGCAAATACTACAGCATTGTCCAAACATACAAAGGATGGCAGGTAATAAGAACATTCGATGTAGTCAGAACCAACAGGAAGTATGTTTATACAGACTATATGGTTCATGAAGTTTACCAGAACTGGATTTCTCCTGAAGGCAAGGAAGTGATATTAGGCAAAGCCTATTCACGCAGTCCGTATCATTTTAGCTGGAAATATGATTCTGAATTCAAGGTCAGACAACATAACTCATCAGCGAACGGATACTATGCTTTTGATGATGTGTTTGACATAAGAGGTAATGAATTTTTCCCAAGGTTCAATATAACAAAGAAACTCCGGAAATACGGATGGTGTAAATCTATCGAGAAACTTCCTTACGTGTCTATGGCAGACTGCATGAAGATGCTGCTTACTTCCAACCATGCAGAAACAGCCGTCAAGCAATCCCAGTTTGATGTGTTCCTTTGGATGGTCAGAAACAACAGAAGCGAACTGGAATATATGCCGCAGTTGAATATTTGCCACCGTAACAAGTATATAATAACCGATGCTTCTATATATTTCGATATGCTCTCCTCTCTTCAAGAAGTCGGTAAAGACATCAGGAATCCAAAATATATATGTCCGATGGATATTTATAAAGCGCATGACATTGCCGTTGCCGCATCGTCGAAACTCCGGAGGAAAAAGGAGAAAGAGCAACAAACGCTTCAGGCGGCAAAAGACAACAAGAAATATATCGAGGACAAGCAGAAATTCTTCGGTATTGTCATTACTGATGGTGAGCTGTCAATAGAAGTGCTTAAGAGTGTCCAGGAGTTCATCGACGAAGGCAACACAATGCACCATTGCGTTTTCGAGAACGAATATTACAAAAAGAAAGACAGTCTTATCCTTTCTGCAAAGGTTGACGGAATAAGAAAGGAAACAATAGAAGTCAGTCTTAAAACATTCTCCGTGGTCCAGTCACGAGCCGCATTCAATAAGAACAGTGAGTATCATAACAGGATTGTGGAGTTGGTTAATAGGAATATGAATGTTATACGGAGGTGTGTATGGAAAAGCTGAAAGTATATTACGGATGGGCAAGGCTTGGGAATGTTCGTAAAAAACGGGCTCTATCCATAATGTTTGAGAACGATAAATTGGGCTGTAGAAGCGACCGGGGACAAAGATGTCTTAGGACAATGCAGGAAACAGTTATTGAAAGGTATCAGACGGAGGAAGAAGAAAAGGAAGGAAAACTGCAGAACCGGATATTTACTGAGTATAATCTGTTCCTTGATGAGAAACCAATAAACGGAAGTCTTGAAAGATGCCTATTCATTAATAGCGAAGCGGATAAAAATCATGTATCTAAAGCTATGCGTGATAAGATTGCTGAAGCATTAAGGAAAGCATTCATGCTTGCGAATTCCGGTTATAAAGAACCGTGTGGACAACTTGAATTGAAATTTGAATGATTATGACAAATGAAGATATTGAAAAAGCAGCTATACAAGCTATTAGAGATAATTATGAATGCCAATTATGTACTCTAAAATATGATTGTGCTAAATGGGTGTACATCAAATATTTAATACCTAACTTAGAGGATTAATTATGTCTAAAGAAAATAGAATATTTCAGTAATCCACATAAAGGTTCAGGGCATAACAAATAAAAAGAATGGAGAGTAGGGCTTGAACCTGTATCTCCACAAAAATGGTATTTTTTCCAGTTAAACTACTCTATTTTTTACTCAGCTCAAGTTGGAAAAGCCCTAAATTGAGCTTAAAGCCTATTTTGTTTTTAACTATTGTCGGCTTTTTATTCTGAGATTTTCTGAAAAACTTTGATATTCGTTCTGAAATAAGCCGACAAAAATCTGTCAGTTTATCTTTCATACTAAAAATATTTAAAAGTTAGACAATAGTTTAAAGTAACAAGGATTTGAACCATTAATGTTAAAACATTCCATTAGTTACCAAGTACAAATATAAACTATATTTTAAACAATTTCAATCAAACAACCATGGGCGAGTCTAATCGCTCACGATATCAAAGATGTCGAGAACAGGGCATGGAAGTATCCTCAAAAGTGTATTAATCAAAGGGTATTGATACATGCCAGTAAAGTCAAAGGAAATGGATGGATGTTAAATAAAGAGCAAGGATTAAAACTTCAAATGACCCCGTCCAATCTTAGAAGTACATTTTACAAAGATTTACTTTTTGGCGCCATAATTGGCAGTGTAGTTATTGCCGACTGCGTACAGAATCATCCGTCAGTCTGGGCGGAGAAAGGGTGTTGGAACTGGGTGCTGAAGGATGCCGTGATGTTTGACAAACTGATTGAAGGAGTGGAAGGTGAATTGGTATTTTGGGAATATAATAATTTAGAAATTACATGATTAATGACTATTTTTGGCCCCAAATTTATTATTATGGAAAAAGATGATGAAATGATTCCGATTGACTTGCATCTAAATGATTTTAAACAATATTTGGATGTTAATAGTAGATGTATATTTTCTGCGAAATTTGGAAATGGGAAAAGTTATTTTATCAATCAGTTTATGAAAAAATATTCTGATGAATACTTATTTATTCCTATTTATCCAGTTAATTATCAGGTAATGGATAATAAAGATATATTTGAATTGATTAAAAGAGATATATTAATTAGATTATTGTCGAATGGTTTAGTTGATATTGAAACAATTGATTTTAATCCTTTCTTTTTGTGTTATTTTTATTTTATAAATAATAAAGCTGACACTATCGCTGATATTTTGGAGTTAATTCCTAATGTAAATTTATATGGAGTCGATATAAATATTGGTGATGTAATCAAAAAAGTAAAAGGCATAAAGAAAAAATATAATAAATGGAAACAAGATATTACGAAAACACAGCAAGAATCTACGGATGATTATATAGATCATTTTACTAAGCTAAAAGGGTCAATTTATGAATTTGATGCTATATCTCAACTAATATGTGACATTATCAAAAACTATAAACAAAATTACCTCAAAAAGAAAGTTGTTTTAATTATTGAGGACTTGGATAGAATTGATCCAGCTCATATTTTTAGGATTTTAAATGTATTCTCAGCCCATTTTGATAGATATAATGTTTCGACTTTGAGAGCAGACTTAACTGGAGATGATAATAAATTCTGTTTGGATAAGATAATCTCAGTTTGCGACATTGATAACATAAGAAATATATATCATCATGTATATGGTGAGAAAACTGATTTTGTTGGATATATAAGTAAGTTCTCGAATAGTAAAGCTTTTAAGTATTCATTACAAGATGACTTAAAGGATTATATAGTTAACAAATTGCTTGATAATGAATTACAGGAGTATAAAAAAGTGTGTAATTATTTGGCAGAACAAATCATCGGTTCAATGGATAAAGCTAATTCTACAGAAAGAAATATACGAATTATAAAGGAAAGAATTATTAGGGCTAAGTCATTGATTAAAAGAACTGAATTTTATTTAGAGCCTCCACTTAATAAACTGTATATTAAAACAGATTCTGTCTTCGTATATTTTCTGGCATTATTGAGATGCTTTGATATAGATTTTACTACAATAATTCATAAGTATGGCATTAAAGCTGAAATGATACTTATGGTAGAGAAATATTGGCTATTAATTAGAAAATTTGCTAAAGATATATTCTTGGATTTAAACGAAAATAGAATTAATGTTTCCTATTTGGTTGAACAATATATGGGAATTTTAGATTGGGTAAGTGGATATTCATTTGATTTGGGTTTAAGTGATAATGAGGTGATTGATTTGAATATGAAATATTTTGATGTTGACAATAACCCATTAGTTCCAAAGATGTATTCTTATATTAATGATATTGTTATATTTCTAAATGAGAAGGCTTTAATATGATTTGAACAGTAGCTTACAAGTACATAATCTAAAAAATAATATGTTGAAAACTTACTGACATCCTTTGTCATTGCTTTGTAGATACCCGGTAACTGCTTTTGTGGAAGTTATCGGGTATTATTATTTATAGAGTGTAATAATTGATACAATAAGCGATGCTAAAGCTATTATGATGCTAAAAATAAGAAGCCATGTGTTTTTCTTATATTCTTTTCGTTGAAGTTTCAGCATTTGATATTGCTCCCGTATAAACTTACGTGTATCTTTTTCATCCATTATTTTAGTGAAATCAGATGGCATATTTGAATATTCACTAAACAATGTGTTAGAGTCATTATGTTTTTTCATAAAATACCTTTTCTGACAAAAGTACACAATGTTAATTCAATAACAATATGAGCTTAAACGAATTAAGAGATAAAGCCTACCAGTGCGCAGTACTCCACGGCTGGCACGGAGAAGACCTGAGTAATGAACATTTTCTTTGCCTGGTGATATCTGAACTGATGGAAGCTGTGGAAGCGGATAGGAAAGGACAACGGGCAGAGAAAGATAAATTTTACAGAGAATTTGAATTTGTAGTAACAGCTCAAAGACTTTCTGGTTATGATTATGACAGAACTTTTGTTGTTATGTTCGACAGATACATAAAAGATACGATAGAAGATGAACTTGCCGATGCTTGCATACGTATTTTTGATTTAGCAGGACTTCGTAACTGCAATTTATCTTATATAGACAGTCTAATTTACTTAGGCAAAGTAACATTCACTGAATTTTGCTATTTGTTTTGTTCCTTTATTTCCAACCCAGATAAAAGCTCTAAGGATTGGCTGGAAAGACATTTAAATTATTCTTTGGGATGGATATTTTCATTCTGCAAAAGGAACAATATAAATATCCTCTGGCACATCGAACAAAAAATGAAGTACAATGAACTCCGTCCATACAAACATTATGGAAAGAAATATTAAATAAAGAAAGGGAACCAGCCCATACGATAAAGCCAATTCCCCTCCACACGACTATGTTCACAAATGTACATATAATTTTAAAATAATCGTGTTATGGTGAAAGAATTTTCTTCTATAATGGAATTGAAAGCCATCCGTGAACAGAAATCAAGGTTATCAGAACGAGAACAGGAACTTGCTTCCCCAATGTTAAAAGACTATTCTCTTATAGCGGAAGTGTACACTTGGTTCAAGGAAATACTGTCGGAACAAGCTTGTCCCCCTAATTTGGAGAGCGTTACTCAGCGGAAAAAATTCCTTTTTATCATATTATTCCTTTTTGCACCAAGCGTATTAGCTGGTGGTCGTCTACCAAATGGTATCCGGTCAGAGATAGCTAGTGTATTTCCGGATGTATCACCGTGTGTAATATCTAATAATATTACTGATGTTTCCTTTATCTACCAGCAGTATAAGGATTTCCGTCAGGATATTGAGTATATTTATTCTCAGGTTTTAGAAAGGTTGAGGGTGAAAGGTGTGATAAAGTAAAAAGAATGGAAATATGATATGAACCCCAAAAGGACACAAAACTTTTGGGGTTCATATCAATTTTTATCACATCCTCTTTTGACAATGTTATAAAATGAATATGTTGTTATTTATCATCCTTCTTCTCTTGATTTATTTTATCAGATGATGCTGCAGATATAGCCTTTTCTAATTGCTTCGTAACACTCTCTGATACCTTTTCTGATATACGAGTGGAAATTTCATCAACTTGCTCTTTTGTTAATAGAGTCCCTTCCATTTTCGTTTGAGAGAACAAACTACTAATCATTGTATTATACATAATAAGATCCTTTCTCACTTAAAATAGTTACTAAAAAATGAAGCATTTAATTCTGGCTTAAAATAGTGTTTGCGATTTATCCACACAAAGCCATCACCTTTAGATATAACTGCTACATCAACAGGGCCACCCACTGTTTCTTCCCCAGGCTGCATTCTTCGAACAAGCGATGTAAGAGAAATGAAACTTTCTGCCATATTCGCCATATCTTCTTTATCTAAAGATACCACGGTATTTAACAATGGATTGGTGTATGTCTCACGCATTTCTCTATTTATTTGAGATGTAATATCTCTAATTATAGATTTCAAATCCAGCCCTTTAACTGCATCCGACATAATTGCCGTAGATGGATTAGTATCAAGTATTTTTGTAATAGCACTAGAAAAAGAAGTTATAGATTTATCAATTACATTATAAATAATATCTTGGAAAGTAGGATTTATGCCTCGTATTATTGTTTGCGTAACATCTATCTGAGCAAATGGGATTATTATTGCTCCAGGACCGTGTTCTGTAATTTGTGCAATATTACTATCATCCCAATAGTATTTCAAATGGTTATCCATACCCAAAGAAACATTGATTGGATATAAAGAGGGGTATATTTCATTTTCACCATAACCTACAAACACTAAACCCGTATAAAATGGTTGGGAAAATTTAGCTGCCATGTAATAGAAAAATGATTCCATTAGAAGTTCTTTATTGCTAACATCAATGACACTATTAGCATAATCATTTATTGATGAAGAAGCATAATTCTTAAAATCATTATAAGAATATGATTCAAACTCAGGACATTTATCTGATTTAAGATTGGTGTTCAAACAACTACTCAGTTTTTCTTCCATTAAATCTTTGGTAATCTCATTTTTGTTAATATTTTTATCTTTTGATATTTCGTTGCGACAAATATTTAAGAATGAGTCCAATAGATAAATCATAAACTTTTGTTGTGTTCGTTCATCACAAAAGAATTTACGTATATGCAAATATTCGATAAAATTATTAACATAATCTTTCAAGCTAGGAAAACTTTTGTCTTTTAATTGTTTGCGATATTCCTTTATGATAATATCCCATGGCACTCCCATAAAAGCAGCGTTATTATATGTCATCACTGCTACTGGATGGTACTTAGACAGCGTAAATATCTTATTTGCGCTATTTATCACCTTATGAGTATTACCCATAGTTACAGCACTATCAGCAGCAATTGCTACTGCATGTTTATTTAATACCCCAACGATTGCTGTCATTTTCTTGTTTACTTTTTGAATGGTTACAAATATAGAAAAAAGATTGATGTTTATGAATTAAAGGCTTACTTTTCATCGAAAATATCGTTTTTTATTCTTTTTATCAGGTTTAATGCAATGCTTTCGTATTCTCAATGAATACAAATAGATGATAAATGTTTTTGTAGGTTAGTTCATAGATCTACAAAGGATTTATTTACAGTCTTGCCATTAGCCACTTACTTTGCAACTTCCAACAGTTACCCATATCTACATAAGCTACACCCTAAAACGTGTTATACTTCAAACTCCGCGATGTAATCATATCAGAGGCAGGAAAGGTTTGCTGTGGCAAAATTTAGGGTATTGTCATATATAGTCACCTGTATTAAATTATTCGTTCATTTTCTGAAGCATAACTTTTTCTTGATGCTCATTAAACATAACTACCGCTAAGACAAAAACATGTTGATCTTTTATTAAAATATCAGCACTTGTATTCACAACTTCATCTATATATATTTCATACTTATATTTTTTACTTTCACAAAAAATCAAAATCTTATTATCATTATTGAATAAATAACATTTGAGTTATCTCCCGGTTATTTTCCTGTGATGTATTTCACCATTAAAACTGCAATTTCTTTGCCAGCGAACAATTAAAAACTAGTACATATAGTAAACGAATAGATAGAGGATAATATTAAAATCTGGAGTGTTATACTTCTGGGCTTTTTTTGCCTTTCCCATCAAGAATTTTATATAGGGTTTAATATATATCCTGAAAAAAATGTGATAACGATTGTCTGGAACAAGAATATTAGGCGTATTAAAATATGTGTTTTATTATCAGTAATACTTGGATTGAATATGTTATATATTACGAAATCTCCAAATGTGACAACTAGTTCATCTTTTAATATTACTTCATATTCTTTGATTCTATTCTGATATCGTTTAATTTTTTGATTAACTAATAAACGAAAGTCGTTCCCACTAATACTATCGTTTTGTTGCATTGATTTCAATATAACTTTACTTCTTGGATTTGATATATGCCCTGATTCATTATTAAGTGATATCCCAATACTTTCTGCATTATTCAAACTTGGTTTGATATAAATACCATTTGTTCCAGTACCAGGTAAAGGTGCTTTTCCGTATATTTTAATTTCTATGGTGTCATCGTTCATAACAGTAAAATAAAGTTCATTAGTATTACTATACTCTATATATTCCTTATTTTTTAATTCTTCAAAAATGCGAAGATATTCATTTATATATTTCTCGCAATACTTTACTTCTCTTTTAATATCAATAATTTTATCATTAATTGAAGTCTGTATGTAGTCTTTTTCTAGATAAAAATTTTTCTGATTATTTATGTAGACAAGATATTCAATAGAAGATAATATTACAAAAGAGGATATTAGGCATAATGAGCTGTATAAAATCTTTGAATAGTTGGAAATATTATTAAAAAGTTTTTTTCTCCAATTTATTATTGCGACAATTAACACTATGGTTGATATAATTAAAATGGTATGTGTAATGATATTAGTACATAATAAGCTATATTTAAATACAGGGAAAGTACTATCAAATAAAAAAAGAAATAATACAGTTGTTCCTATCAAGCATAGAATAATAAATCCTAACTCTATACGTAACATTGATCTATATAATTCCCAATTTGGACGTTTCATTTTTTATCCTCTCTTATATTTAAGCCGGAGCGTTATGCTTCCGGCTTTATATTTGATAGTACTATAATGTACATTTAATAAAGTCGTGTTCAAAAAAACGTTCTCCTAGACTTTGATAAACATCCATTTCGTCTTTGTATTTCAGATTTGGCCACAAACCAATTAAAGAATCAAAAGGGATATTTTTTATTAATTTAAATCTTGCAATATACCCCATCTTTGCTTGTGGTAAATTTGATTTTGAGTCTTTAATGGTATTCCATTTTTTACCAGCATCAGATATTGAATTATAATATAACATTATTTGTTCGTAATCAGATAGTTGAGCTCTAACCATTTTGACATATCCATATTTTTGTTTTTCATCAATCAGATTCTTATTGTAATTGGCAACGAAATCTACAATTTGAAATAAATTTCTATAATAATGTCCTAAATATGTATTATAACCATCAATACAATTGTATGAAATATAAGAATTTATAATACTTAGTTTCTTTTTAATTTCCTCATATAGACAATTTTCTTCCGTACTGGTAAAACTATGGCATACAAATTTTTCTCCATAAAAGAAGAATCCATATGCCATACGTGTTAACATTTCACGCTGTTCATTAGTCGGACTATCTATATGCGAATAATCTTTGTATATTTTCTGTATAGTATCGTACATATAGAAATAAATATCTGTTAGATATTTGAAGGCATCTCTACCTTTTTTATCTTCAATTTTTATACTATTAACATTCTGTATATGAATATCAAGTAATTTGTAAAATTTGCTTTCAAAACGTTCTACTGAGATATCATTCCTTAATTGTTCATTAGCCTTAAACTGTACCCAAAAAGCAAGGAAAGTAAGTATAGCAGCAGCTATTGCAACAAATGGTCCCATTATTCCTCCTATGGTATCGCCTATTTGGCCTGTATCACTAAAGTCGAAAAAACAAAATGGTAGTTTTGTTAATAATATCGGAAGTAATAGAATTACTATAAAAGGAACGCACAACCATTTAAAGTATTTCTTAAAATCATTTGAAAACATATTAGTGTCCATCATTTAAAACATCATTTGTTTTTCTTATTAAGGTAATTAATAAAAGCACTACATGATACAAGCATGAATAATGCTTCTTCTGCTTGTGGTATATAATCACCATCATTCTCCATTAGTGCGTGCCGTATTCCCGTGTCTTGTTGGTTAGTATAGGTATATAATTTATCAAAAGCACTTTTTAATTGTTTGTGGATTACAATGCCATTTGACTCCAATTTATTTAAGGCCTTACCTAGAGTATTTTCTCCTGTTTTTTCACGACAAAAGACTTCAATTGCAGATATGGATTCCTTTATCGAATTTCTATAATCAGCGATAGGTCTTTTGGAGTATAAATCTAATGCTTTGTGTAGATGTTCCCTTATATTATCTTTACTTACTTTTAATGCATTTTCGATAGTTATAATCTCCTCTTCTGAGGTGACTTCTGTAATTTTATTCTCTATTATGTGATATCCAAAATTTAGTCTTTTAAATTCATAATTTAATGATTGCACAAAGTCATTATAAACATTATAATACCAGGTATATTCATCTGATATTGATTTTATGTTTTCTAAAATTAATTCAATAATATCAAGCTTTTTATACCATTCATTTGATTTGTATTTTATGTATTCTATAGAGAAACCATATTTATAATCAGATTTTAACCCATTAAAATAATGTACGTATATTTCTTTTTCAATTAACGAAAAAATATTTTCTGATTGATGTACTAGATCTTCTATGCAATTTTGAATTGCATTTTGTATCTCCGGTGTGATTCTTTCTCTAATAATTATATCTGATGGTTTTGTATAACCATATCTTTCTGAAAATAGTGCCATTATTTATTCTCCTTTCTCTATTTTTATTTTCTTTCCACAGTGAGGGCATACAATATATCCTACTCCTGTAAATTCCGTCTCTCCAATTAGTTCTGATATGGTCACGTTCAAAACGTCAGCCATCTTCATTAACGTGTCAAGAGATGGGAATGACTTGCCGGTTACGATATTGCTAACAGCCACCTTTGATATGCCGACCTTTTCAGCAAGCAAAGCGGATGTTACGTTTCTTGCTGACATGATTTCTTTCAGTTGTAAATTCATAAAGTTTTCTTTAATGTTGTTGTTTTGCAAATATATGTAAACTTTATCAATATTATGCTATTTGATAAAGTTTGATTTATTAAATAATGTTAATTGATAAATAAAACTTTATCTCAAGTATTGTAATTGATAAAGTTTACTTTAACTTTGCATCGTCAAACAAGAAGTAATAACTTAAACACACACGATTATGAAGACATTAAGAGAACAAGTAGAAGAGATTAAGAACATGAAAGGTTCTAACGCTGCTAAAAAGGCTGCATTTGTAAAATTAGGTATTAGCAAATATGAAGTTCAGTTGCTGATGTCTGAAATGCCTAAGCCTATAAGAGAGACATATAAATTTACATTTGGCGTTGAAATAGAATGTTTGGTAGCTGCAAGTATAATGAGAGAATGTGCAACGAGAAACAACATGCCTTTTCAATACGAAGGGTATAATCATATTGACAATAATCACTATTATAAATTTGTTTCAGACTCTTCTATTAGGGGTGAAAATCCTATTGAATGCGTTTCGCCAGTTCTTTCAGGTAAAAATGGTATGAAAAGTCTGCAGACATGTTGCAAGGCTTTAAATGAGGCAAATGCACAAGTTAACAGATCTACTGGTTTACATGTCCACATAGGTGCTCAAAACATATCTGATGAAGCTTATATCAATGTATTTAAGAATTATCAGATGTTAGAAAAAATCATTGATACGTTTATGGCTAATTCTAGACGAGCAAACAATAGTCAATGGTGTAGAACACTTCAAGGTATTAGTTTTGATAACTGTGCTACTAAACATGATGTTCTAAGCATTATGAATGGTAACAGATACTACAAGGTAAATGCTTGCTCTTATTCACGACATAATACAATTGAGTTCAGACAACATCAGGGTTCTACTGACTTTGAAAAGATTTCTAACTGGGTAAACTTCTGTGCTAAATTGGTTGCATGGTCTCAAAAGAATGTATTGAGTTCAGAGGTTACATCAATAGATGAAATACCTTTCTTAAATGCGAAAGAAAAATCATTTTTTAAATCACGTGCTGAGGTTCTTCGTTGAGCCTCACACAATTAAATCATATAATTATGTGTTGTATTTTATATAAACCTAAAGGTGTTCAGATGCCAGATCTTAGCACTTTCTCTAAAATTAAGAAGTTAAACCACAATGGCTATGGGTTTGTTTCAACAAATCATTTTCACAAAGGTTTGGACTATCGCACATTTTTGCGGCACTTGTCAGAGGTAGGTGACAACGAGGACTGTATAATTCATTTCAGATTAGCTACGCATGGTTCAATATGTAGAGCGAACTGTCACCCGTTTGTTGAGAATGGTGTTTATTTTGCCCATAACGGCGTTTTGAATGTCACACCTATTGCAGACATGACAGACAGTGAAATTGCCTTTAAATGGCAAATTTACCCGGCTATAGTAAAATACGGTTATGGTAACAGTCAAGCAGACTGGTATATAAGACAGATTTGTGGCAATTCAAAGTTTGCAATGATGAACAATGGTGAAGTTAGATTGTATGGCAAATATACTGAGATAGATGGTGTGTATTACTCTAATTTAAGGTGGTTATGAAAGAGAAAGAAATACTACAAGAAATAATTGAGTGGTTAGGTAATGATACAAGTTATTTATCTACAAAAACTGATTATGCAAAAGGTTATAAACAGGGTATAAAGATGAGTAAAGAAATAGTTGAAAGCATTATCAATAAACATAATCCTAGCCTATTAGCAAACAATTAGCGAATTGTTTCGTATGTGTTTGATTGTTACTCTGATTTGTCTTCATAATGAGGTATCTTTGTTTAGATACCATCGCGGATTAGAGCAGTGGTTAGCTCGCTACTTTGACTTGGTAGAGGTCGCTGGTTCGAATCCAGCATCCGCAACTATTATTTATAAATTACACGATTATGAAAGTATTGACATTAAGTATTAAACAGAAATGGTTTGATGAAATTGTTGCAGGTAAGAAAACTCAAGAATTTAGAGAAATCAGACCTTCTAACTCTCATAAATACATACGTTATGTCTTGAATGGCAGAGAGTATAAGAATTCAGAAGATATGCCTTCAGAAGAAGACGAACCAGGTGAAGTAACTTTATCTTCTGTGAAATATGACGCAATCAAGTTTCTTACAGGTGAATATAAGGGTAAACGCCCTTATATTGTTGTAGAAGTTAAATCTGCAGAAATTCAAATTTTGACAGATGAAAATGACAAAGAAATAGAACTTGAAGAAAAAGGTGTAAAATATATAGCTGCTCAAATAGTTTATAAATTGGGCAAAATTATAGAAAAATCCAATTATTAACCATTAATATTTTCAGCTGAGTCAACGAAACAAGAAGAAGTATTAATCGTGTTACCGGTGTGAGTAGAATCCGGTATCGTACAGTTGGTGGTAGAGCGACTAGTAGAGAAGGCCGCTACCGTGATCTTCGTGCAGCATTTGGTTTGAGCACTGGATAATATGATGCTGCAAGAAAGGGCATATAAGAGTATTGACGCTATTAGAGAGAAATCTGATAGTGCAATACTCTTTTTGTCTTTAGGCAAAGACTCTTTGGTATTATTAGATATGATCTATCCTAAATTTAATAGAATAGTTTGTGTGTTCATGTATTTTGTCAAGGGTTTAGAACATATCGAAAGATGGATTGGTTGGGTAAAAGCAAAATATCCTAAAATAGAGTTTGTTCAAGTACCTCATTGGAACCTTACCTATATTCTCAGAGGTGGCATGTATTGTGTGCCAAATCCTAAAGTAAAGCTTTTGAAGCTTGCAGATGTAGTAAAGGCCATGCAGCTCAAATATGGTTTGTATTATACTTTCTTGGGGATGAAGAAAGCCGATGGTATGAATCGTAGGTTGATGCTGAAAGGTTATGAGGCAAATGGGTATGAGAATAATGGTTTATGTTATCCTTTGGCAGACTACACTCAAAAGGATATTTTGGCTTACATGAAACAGAACGGACTGCCTGAACCAGTGAGGTATTCATTGAAAGCGAGTTCTGGTGTAGGTTTTAATTTGGACTGTATGTTATGGATGGAGAATAATTTCCCGCAAGATTTACAGCGAATTTATAAAGTGTTCCCAATGGCGGAAAGGATACTTTGGGAGTATAAACAAAAGCAATAGGAATGGAATTGAGCAAATACATAAAGGGTGAATCGGTAGAACTCAACCGTTCTGCCATTCACTTCGCAGATTATAACCCCAGGAAACTGTCTGAGGAATCCCGTAAGACATTGAAGCGGGGTATTAAGAAATTCGGTCTGGTTGGTGGAATCGTAGTCAACAAGCGAACCGGCCTTACTGTCGTGTCCGGCCATCAGCGTCTAACAATCATGGATGAGCTGCAGAAATATCCAGAAAACGACTATAGAATCCGTGTAGATGTCATTGATGTGGATGAAAAGCAGGAAAAGGAATTAAACATCCTGATGAACAATCCAAACGCTCAGGGAGCATGGGACTATGACGCTCTTGCCCGGTTAGTTCCTGATATTGATTACCAGGATGCCGGACTGACAGCTGCCGACCTGAATATGATAGGCTGTGATTTCCTTCTTCAGACAGAAGAAGAAAGTTCCATAGCGGATGCTTTGGAGGATATGATGGCACCAGTGGCAGAACAGAAAGAGGCAGAAAGAGCTGCCAAACAGATGGAAAAAGCTGATAAGATTGCCCACATGAAGGAAATCAAGCAGCAGGTAAAGGAAGCTGCACAAAAGCAGGCTCAGGATATGGATGCTTATTTAATGCTTTCTTTTGACACGTTTGAAGCTAAAGCTGCATTCTGTGAAAGATTTGGTTATGATCCTTACTCTAAGTTTGTCAAGGGTGAGGTTTTTGATGAACAGGTAGAAAGAATTGAATGATATGAATAATAGTGAATCTCAACACAAGAAACATCCTGGAGGAAGAAAACCTAAATTTGATTACAGAAGTAAGGAATTTCTTTCTCAGGTGGAAACATATGCCAAAAAGGGATTCACGGACAAGGAAATCGCTTTTGCGCTTGGGTTGAATCCGACATATTTTTATGAGATGAAATCAAAATATTCGGAGATAACTGACGTATTAGCGCGCGGGCGTGCGACTATCACAGCTGCTGTGCGTGCAAAGTTTCTAGCAATGGCATTAGGTGGTATCAAGACCAAGAGTACTGTAGTGAGGAAGCTGAAAGACCAGGACGGTAATTTGACTGGTGAAGAAGAACTTCAGGTGAGTGAGAGTGAACTTGCTCCTAACCTTCAGGCAATGTCTGTTTGGTTGTATCATCATGATGAAGAATGGAGAAAGGTTGAACGTCGTCAGGATGAAAACGTCGACATACCTCAAGATATTGATCATGGTGTTTCCATTGATTCATGGATTAAAGACAAGTTAAAATGATTGTACCTCAGACAATATATCATCCGTTATATACCGACAGCGAGAAGTTTATTATTCTCATCACTGGAGGTCGTGGATCTGGGAAGTCTTTCAATGCTTCCACTTTCATCGAGCGTCTGACATTTGAAATGACTCCTGCAGAAAAAATTGTCCACCAGATTCTTTATACCCGTTACACAATGGTGTCTGCAGGTATTTCCATTATTCCGGAAATGATGGAAAAAATAGATTTGGATGGAACCACAAAGTATTTCAAGACAACTAAGACGGATATTGTGAATCGTATGACCGGTAGCCGTATCATGTTCCGAGGCATAAAGACTTCATCCGGGAATCAGACAGCCAAGCTAAAATCCATTCAGGGTATTACTACTTTTGTTTGCGATGAGGCGGAGGAATGGACTAGTGAAGAAGAGTTCGACAAGATTATGCTATCTATCCGTAAGAAGGGGATACAAAACCGGATTATCATTATCATGAACCCATGTGATTCCAATCATTTTATCTACAAGAAATATATCGAGAATACACATAAACTAGTAGAGATCGATGGCGTACCGGTACAGATTTCTACTCATCCGAATGTACTTCATATCCATACGACTTACTTCGACAATGTTGAGAATTTGTCTCCGGAGTTCCTGAAAGAAGTCAAGGAGATGAAAGAAAAAAATCCGGAAAAGTACGCTCATGTCGTTATCGGTCGCTGGGCAGATGTTGCTGAGGGTGCTGTATTCAAAAAATGGGGTATAGTTGACGAATTCCCAATGTGGTGCAAGAAGGTGGCTATCGGGCAAGACTTTGGTTACACCAATGACCCATCAGCCTCCATTCGCTGCGGCATCATCGATAATGCTCTGTATTTGGATGAAGTGGATTATAGAACTGGATTATTATCTGGAGATATTATAAAGACGCTCCGGCCATGGGATTTGAAAGTGATTGCGGATAGTGCAGACCCGAGACTTATCCAAGAGATTCATAATGGAGGGATTAAAATATACGCGGTAGAGAAAGGACAAGGTTCTGTTAATGCCGGCATTGACAAGATGCAGGGTATGGAGATTTACATTACCAAGCGTTCTTATAATCTGCAGAGAGAGTTCAGAAATTATGTCTGGGCAAAGGATAAAGACGGAAACTACATCAATGAACCAGAAGATCACGATAATCATGGTATAGACGCTGCACGCTATTATGTGCTTGGAGAGCTTCTTGGCAAGATTATGAAACCGAAAGATGTTTCAGGAATATTTGGACATTAAAATAGAATATATGAGAACATTGGAAGAAATTTTGGCAATACCGGAGATAGAAAGAAAAATCTACTACTTGAAGAAAGGTCGTAAGACCGAGCAACCAAACGCTCACGCCCTTTACAACGATTGGAATCCTAACAAGCACGAGATTGTGATTGATGAGGAGAAATATCCGAAAATTAAAATCACAACCCAGCCTGAGAAACGGATTACAGACCCGAGTACCGGGAAAGAATATGTTGAACCTGCAGTAAAGAAAGAAGTTGACCCGAATCGAATTGCCCTTCCTGTCGAGCAGGACATCGTGAACATTCAGACTGCCTTCACAGTTGGAACAGAACCTGTCCTTGATTGTCAACCGGACAAGTCAGAAGAAGGTTTACTTACTGCATTAAAGCAGATTTTCAAGAAGAATAAGTTGAAATACCAGAACAAGAAAGTCGTCAGGGCATGGCTTGCAGAGCAGGAAGTGGCTGAATACTGGTATGTTGTGAAAGATGATGGATTTTGGGCAAAGCTTAAACGTAAGGTTGCTGAGATATTCGGTAATTCCAGACCTGAATATCGTCTAAAGAGTATCATTTGGTCACCATTCCGAGGTGACAAGCTTTATCCATTCTTTAATGATCAGGGTGATTTGGTGGCCCTATCTAGGGAGTATAAGAAGAAGGACCTGGATGATGTGGAGATTACATGTTTTATGACCATAACAAAAGATATGGTTTATCAGTGGGAGCTTACAAGTAATTGGGTAGATAAGGGTTCATTTGCTCACGGATTTAAGAAGATGCCGGTAATTTATATGTGGAGACCGGAAGCGTATTGCGAAAAGATTAAGAGCCTTCGTGTGAGGCTGGAGAAACTCCTTTCCAATTATGCAGACTGTATCGACTACCATTTCTTTCCGATCCTTATGTTATTCGGTGACGTACAGAATTTTTCTGGAGAGTTCAAGAATAGGGTAGTAGAGCTTACCGGTCAGGGGGCTAATGCGCAATACTTAACATGGAGTCAAGTCCCGGATACTGTAAAGTTTGAGGTTGAAACTTTACTTAGCCAGATTTATGGATTAACAAACACTCCCAGGATTTCTTTTGATTCTTTGAAAGGAACCGGGAATGCAGTTTCTGGTGTAACTTTCGACTATGTGTTTATGTCCACCCATCTTAATGTGGAGAATCTAAATGAAACTGTCGGCGAGTTTATGCAGCGGCGTGTAAATTTCCTCGTCTCTGCCTTGGGTTCTATAAATGCTACTCTTGAAGCGGCATCAGATACCATCGATGTGGATGTGCAGATGCAGCCCTATAAGCTGGAGGACATAAAGGAGAAGATAGATACAGCCATTAAAGCTAAAAATGGGGAGATTTGGTCTCAACAGCGTGCCATCACCTTTGTGGGGAATGTGGATTCAGTTTTGGATGAGATTGAAGTTATAAAGGAAGAACAGGCTGAGAAGCAGAAAAAAGAGCAAAATAGTATATAATTTCAATATCAGTTATATTATAAAAATTCGATAATATAAAATGTTTACTTGGGTAAAATTCTATATTGTCGAATTTTTTATATCTTTGCAATAAAGAAGAGATGAAATGAGAATCGTATCACATAAAAAGCTGAAAGAATTTTACGAGACCAAAGGTTATGAGGACTCCAAAGTAGCTCTTGAACGATGGTATGATATAGCTGAAAAAGCATCATGGCAAAATCTTTCAGAAATCAAATTAGATTTTCCTGCAACAGATTATGTTGGAAATCAGCATTATGTATTCAATATTAAAGGTAATAATTATCGTTTAATCGTTGTAGTGAAATTTACAATAGGATACATCTTTATCCGTAAAGTATGTACTCATAAGGAATATGACAAATTAGATTGTTCAACCATTTAAAATAAAATGACATGAGTAAGATTACCAAAGAACAGTATGAGTTTGCATTGGAAAGAGTAGAGGAACTTTTGCCATTGGTTGATGACAATACTCCAGTAAATGATAAAAAGGCAGTTGAATTGACTATGATGTCTGATATTGTGATTGCCTATGAAAAAGAGCATTATCCGATAGAAAAACCTACCGTTGCTGAGCTTATAGAGTTGTCCCTTGAAGAAAAAGGAATGACTCAAAAACAATTAGCTCAGGAAATAGGTATTAGCCCTTCGCGCGTGAATGATTATATTTCCGGACGCTCTGAACCTACATTGAAGGTTGCACGGTTGTTGTGTCAGATTCTAAACATTCAACCGGCAGCTATGTTGGGATTGTAATTAAAATAAAGTCAATTTCATATTTGGCGTTTGATATGAGAACTGTTGCAGTAATAGTTGAAGATGCAGGGAATAATCTCAGTGCTTACATTGAAGATACTCCAGTTATTACGGTCGGTAATAATATAAGAGAAATAGAGAAAAACATGCAAGAAGCTGTAGATCTTTATTTGAAGTCATGCAAGGAAATGGACATAACTCCTGTGGAAGTATTGCAGGGTGAGTTTACATTAAAATTCAAGATAGATGCTGCAACCTTCATCAACTATTACAGCAGTATCTTCACTAAGGCGGCATTGAGCCGGATAACCGGAATTAATGAACGTCAGTTGTGGCATTATGCGGCTGGGGTACACAAACCACGCAAACAGCAGTTGGAAAAAATTCAAAAAGGTATTAATGCGCTGACAGAGGAACTGGCGGCTATAAATTTGTTGTGATTATGGATAAGAAATATCAGGTTTTTGTTAGTTCTACATATGAGGATTTGCAGGAAGAACGTAAGAAAGTAATGGAGGCTCTTTTACAGATGAATTGTTTTCCTGTTGGCATGGAGTATTTCAATGCCTCTGACTCTTCACAATGGGAGGTTATTAAAAGCCTTATTAGAGAGTGTGATTATTATGTATTGATTGTTGCAGGACGATATGGCTCTATTGAAGAAGAATCAGGGAAAAGCTATACACAAAAAGAATTTGAATATGCAATTGAACAAGGTGTTCCAGTAATATCATTTGTACATCAATGTCCAGATTCGCTTCATGCTGCTAAATATGAACACGACCAATTAAAACGTGAAAAATTGGAGGAGTTTAAATCTTGTGTTAAAAAGAAATTATGTAAGTTTTGGGATAATGCTGATGGATTATCTTCTCAGGTAGTATTAAGTTTAACATCCCTGATAAAAACACGTCCTCGAACAGGATGGGTAAAAGCAGATGAAATTTCTTCAGCAGAAACTAATAAAGAACTTATTTCTCTTCGCAAGGAAAATGATTTATTGAAATCTAAAATTAAAGCATTAAGTTCTCAGGTACCAGAAGGAACGGAAAAATATAAACAAGGAGAAGATAAATTTACTATTAATTATTATAAAATAATAGATAATAATCCTAGAATGAGGAATGAGTATGATAAAGAATTTTCTTGGAATGAAATATTTTTGTCTATAGCTTATTTACTTTTTAATCCTTCGACTGATGAACAGATAAAAGATGAATTAGAATGTAAACTTTTAGGTAAGGATAGAAATAATTATTATATTATTTTTGAAGATGATTTTGTCTCTATACTTGTACAATTAATGGCTCTTAAATTGATAACAAATGATACAATAAAGAGTAAAGATGTTTATTCATATTGGATTTTGACAGAATATGGAAAAAACTTAGCAATAGAATTGAAAGCTAAAAAGAAGTAAATATAAATTTCAGCGTGATTATCTAGGTAGTCACGCTTTCTTTTTACCTAAAAACAAACATTCCCCTAATTGTTTCGTATCGTTAACCTTAAAATTTCTTCCTACTTATATCTCTCCATAAATTTACCGTAGAAATTATTAATCAAACTCATACGGTATGACAATCTTTGAACAAATCTTGGCAGGACTGCAACAGAAATTCGCTGGGGTGGACACTGCTACTCTTACCCGTATCGCCACAAAAAGGGCTGAGGGTGTAACGGACGAAACGCAGGTAAACTCCATCGTTGAGGGTATCTCATTTCAGGACGTGTTGACTTCATACGGCGATTTCCGTGCCGGGGATGCTCGAATCACAGCGATTACAAACTATGAGAAGAAGTATAACCTTAAAGACGGAAAGCCAATCAAGGGGCTGGAAGAAAAGAAAGACGAAAAGAAGGATGAGAAAAAAGACGAAGTTCCTTCATGGGCGCAGGCTTTGATTGATTCCAACAAGAGTCTTTCTGAAAAGTTGTCTGCATACGAAGCGGAGAAAGCGCAGGCGCAGCGTAATTCTCAGATTTCGGCAGTGGCTAAAAAGTACGGTATCCCAGAATTTATGCTGAAAGACCGCAATATTCCTGAGAACACGGACTTGGATACCTACTTCAAGGACATGAAGCAGGAAATGTCTAATAGCGGTTTCCAGTTCGCTAAAGCACCTGAAACTGCCGAACAGAAGCAGGAGCAGGAAGCGAGCGAGTTCGCTAAAATGATTGAGGCGGACACCAAACAAATTGTCGAACAACAAAACAAGTAATTTATGGCAGCAGGATTTAAGTATAATATTGAATCTGAACCGTCTATCGAGGAACACTATGACGTTTCTACAGGTGTAAGACGCAGAGGCCCTTACAAACTGGATACGACCAATCTTATAGCGGGTACATATCTTCCATCGTTTACTCCTATTGCGGCTGATTTAGTAAAAAAGACAGCTCAAGTGGCTATCCGTGTGGAAGTCTATGAGAAATTTACAACTGGTTCCAACACAACTCTGAAGGTCAAAAAGAATTCACTGGCTTATATAGGTATGCACTTGGGTAATGGTTCTCATGGCGCTACTATTAATGCCATAGACAAGACTGATAAGGCTTTCGATAAATTGACATTGGCAGCCGACTTTGGTGAAACTTTAGAGGTCGGCACGGTGCTTTATGAAGCGACAGCAGTAGACGGCACAACCCCAAAGGTAATTGCAAACTCAGCACTGTACGAAAGAGCACAAGTTGAAGAAGGCATTGTTTTGATTGCACTCCTGATGCGTGCATTTGAAATTGAGCCAACTAAACTAGCAATGCCTTTTTCTGATATTGACAAAGCAAATATGCCACACTTCCAGTTTAACGAAGCTGATACCTCACAAATGGAAATGACTGTTTATTCAGGAGAATCATATCCTTTGGCATCTTCAAGTCAAGACGGACTGATGAGCAAATAAGATAAAGCTAAATTGGACGGTATCGCCACACAAGCAAACAAATACACTTTGTCTGCAGCAACAGCGTCCACACTTGGAGGTGTTAAGTTGGGTGTAAAAGTAGATGATGCAACAGGTCAGGAAGATGTACAGACACAGTTGAATGCACTTCTTGCATCATTGAGGAACGCAGGTGTAATAGCAACAAAATAAAGAAAGGAGAACTAATATATGATGCTAACTATTCATACACTGTTTAACGATCCTCACATCGTTAACGCCGTTATCCAGCGCGTCCTTCAGACAAGAAAGGACACTATCTATTGGCAACAGTACTTGGACTTCCGTAGAACAACTACACGTGTGTTCAAAGATTATATTGGTCAGGTTACTGGTGTAATGGCTGGTTCTATCAACTCCCGTTATGGTGAGAAACCAATTCGTGAACGCCGTAATATTGGTTCTGGATACGGAGAAATAGCCTACTTAGGTGACCGTTATCAGATTTCTATTGACCGTTTGTCAGAACTTCAGGATTTGGTTGACAAGTACAATGCAGCTAAGACTGCCGACCAGGTTGCAGCTATGCAGGACATTGTGAATTTCATCTATGACGACTATCGTCAGGTGCTACTTGCCGCCCACAAACGTATGGATATCGTTGTCGGTTCTTTGCTTATGACAGGAATGGCACAAGTGAAAAACAAAGACGATAATGCCGGCGGTATTGACTTGTTGGATATTGAACTTCCATTTAAGTTCATTACTCCTGAAGCTGGAGCAAAAGCTAACTTCATTACCTACCTGCAGCAGACTCTTAGTGAGTTGAAGTCCGTTTATGGTACTTTCCCAAAGATGATTATGTCACGAGGTACGTTCGTGAAAAATATTATCGGCTCAAGCGAGTTCGGCGACAAGTTTAAGATGCAGCTTACGGGCAACGAGATGTACCTCTCTACCGGGTTGATTACATCCCAGCTGGCTTCTTCCATTTTTACTGGTATCGGACTTCCAGCCATCGAAATCAAAGAAGACTACGTACTTGACCAGTCCGGTAAGAATGTACAGATTTATGCGGACGACCGTATTACACTTCTTCCACAGGATAAGGTTGGTTACATGCGTTTCCATACTCCTTATGAAGCTGTTGACGGTGTACCGGGCCGTAACTATACCCAGGCTGATGGTGATATGCTCATCTCCGGTTATAAGGATGGTAATGGTCGATATTTGGAATACACAGCCGAATGGATTCCGCAGATTGCAAACCCGAACTTGATCGTAAACTTTGATTTGACAACAATGAACGCATGACAGTAAACGACTACATATCACAGAAGTTTCAGACCTTCGGCATTAACTTGTCGGAGGCTGACCTTTTGGAGATAAGTTTGTCTTCAGAGATAAGCGGGGAGGATGAGATGAACCAGTCAAACATCGGTCTCGTGTCGGTGGCTATGGCGAAGTTCATCCCCTCTCTATTACTTAGAGCTACTTCTATTAGTGAGAATGGATTCTCTATGTCCTGGGACACTAAAGGCGTAAAGGAATATTATTCTTTTTTGTGCAAGAAGTATGGTTTTGAAGATACGCTGTCAGATAAACCTAAAATCAGATTCCGTCAATGATATTCGCGCCACATACATTACAAGTAAGAGTCACAACTCCAATGGAAGAAGATGAGTTCGGCAGACCTATTCCTGGTACCGGTGGAGAAAGCTGGCAGGACGTATGTCGGTGCCGTTGTAATGATAATTCTACCAAAGAGTTTACTTCGGAGAACGGTGAGGTGTATCGACCGAATTACCACGTAGTTTGCGAGAAGAAAATTTCTCTGAAGGCTGGAGATGAAGTCAGATGTATGGACGGTGAGAATATCCGTGGAACTGGCAAAGTTTACATGGTTAAGAATACGAATTATTTTGGTTACTCAGAGATATGGATGTAAAATTTGATTTTTCGGACGTGGATAGATTCTTCCAGCAAGGCTATTCAGAAGTAAAAGCTGTTGAAGAGAAGGTTGGGAAGGAAGCTGTCAATTATGCGATAGAGCATGGCAGTTATCAGAACCGGACCGGAACACTCCGTAAGTCAAATAAGTATTCAGTTGAGGATGACGGATTGGTGATAAGAAACGATGCAGAGTATGCCTCGCACGTCGAATCTAAAGGCTATGAAGTATCAACTGGTGCGGCTCTATACGCAGAGAAACGATTGAAGGAGGAAATCAAATGATAGTAACTACCGATATAGCGAACATACTTTATCGTGATTGCCAGACTTTCGGTATTGACATCGTTCCCCATGGTAAGAAATTAATGGGTGAATTGAAGTCTGAAAGGATTGTCATTCACTCTAAAAGACAGCAGCCGGGAACCTATTGGAAGAAGTCTTTCGTAGAGGTGAACCTTTGCGTTCCGGATTTGAAGAAAGGAGAAGCAAATACCATCCGTCTAAATGAGTTAGAGAAACAGGCTCAAAAATTGTTTGACGGTATAACCGGACGCTATGACGGTACCACATATCATTATTCCATAGAATCAATCGGAACAGAGGAAGACACAGATTTAAAGTGTCATTATGTAAATGCAAGAATTTTATTTGAAGTTTTAAATGTGAAATAATATGGCAGAAGCAAAGAAAGTCACAGCCGCTAATATCAAGAAGCTTTGGTATGGCGAAACAAGCGAGATTTCCGCAGATTTGACAGGGCAAGCCTTGCATACACTTTTGCAGGGTGAAACCTTGAAAGAAGTAAAGAATATCCATCAGGATACATGGACGATTGAAGAAGCGGAAGCAAGCCGTACAAATTATAAGAACCAGCTCACAGGTCAAGTTTACCGAAGTGACAAGGAAATGGGGGATGTGACCGTCAATTTTACTATCGGTGAGTATGACTATGTAACTAAGAAAGACCTTATGGGTGGTGATGTTATTAATACCGATAAGGGCTGGAAACGAGCAAGAGGTAAGGTGAATATTGAGAAATTGCTTGTTGCTTTGACTGACGACGACCAGTATTGCGTCATTCCACGTGCTGACATTGGCGCTCGTGAGGCTACAACTGATAAGGCAGTAGGTATTCCTGTAAGTGCTGTGGAACTGGAACCTCAAAATTCAGAAGTTGCACCAGAATACTGGTTTGACTCATCAGAGGTGACTGCTGGAGTTTAGGGCCTGTCCGATAGGTGAGATTGTTATAGGTTTAATGTAGGGGTAGGCTTGCCAGCTTGCCCCTTAATTGTTTTTTAATATGAATCAAGGAGCGAAAATAATTTCAGAATCGATTATAGGCAGTGACTTCAGAACGGTAATTGTAGGTGGTAAGAGTTATACAGTTTATCCTCCAACAATACATAGGTTAGCTGGTGCCATATCTCATTTATCAGGTGTACAAGAGGCTGATAACATGAAAGCTGTTTTATTATCTCTTGGTGAAAGTGAAGTTTACAGTATGGCT
The DNA here is from genome assembly GCF_056640935.1 of Parabacteroides sp. KHUB-01. Classification (NCBI taxonomy): domain Bacteria; kingdom Pseudomonadati; phylum Bacteroidota; class Bacteroidia; order Bacteroidales; family Tannerellaceae; genus Parabacteroides; species Parabacteroides sp. KHUB-01. The sequence continues at coordinate 3,861,723 of NZ_CM153256.1, forward strand.
CTTTCATGGCTGATTGTTGGTGATGATAGTCTTCAAGAGGAATTGTCCAAAGGTACATACGAGGAAAATGTGAATGCTTTGGATGAGGTTTTTTCTATGATTGATTCAAAGGTTTTTCTGAAAGCTGTCAGCTTGGCGAAGAACGTAAGCCTGCTGGCAGCGAAACCGAAGTTGTAGGGAATGATACATTTCTTGGACAGATAGCATCGTTCATTGATAATCTGCATTTGTCTTATAAGGAAGTGGTTTATGAAATTCCATACAGGAATTTAGTATTAATGCAGCGTGATAAGCTCCATACTGTTACTGGGACAAAAGTTACGAAAGTGAAAGGTAAGGACATGGCTTCACGTCGAAGAAGAAACAAGAAATAAAAATGGCTACACTATATTTTAAAGTAAGTTCAGACTATGACGAAGTCATTCGTCTGAGGCAGGAATGTGAAAAGCTGGAAGCCCAGCTCAAGAAGATGGATGTAAATAAAGCTCCGGCAGCTGCAAGAGCTTTGGAAACCCAACTCGCATCAGCTAAACAGCAAATGATGGGGCTAGTCACTGAGGCTGCTAAGGCTTGGACTGTAATTAAGAATGACTTCAAGAAGAAAATATACGATGCTTCCCAGTCTGTAAATGGATTTACTGAGCAAATCATAACTCAAAAGAATGTAGTAAAGAATCTTGAGGCGGATGTAAAGCGGCTTGGTGAAGCATACCGCACTGCATTAAAGAGCAATCCTATAGGGGCACAAGGAAAACTATCTGAATACAATGCAGCTAGAAGGGTATTAGAAGAAGAAAGAGCTGCCTTATTTGGATTGACACAACAACAGGCGGATGCACGACTTTCTGTAAAGAAACTCCGTGATGAATATTCACTATACAAAAAAGAAGCCGGGGATAATGTGGATGTAACAAAGCAGGTAAAAGAAGCTATGTTGGATATGGGGAAAAAACTTGTGGGGGGATATTCCATAAAAGAGTTTCTTTCTCAGGTGGTTCGTGTTCGAGGAGAGTTTCAATCCATGCAAACGGCTATTGAAACAATGGTCGGAAAAGATATGGCAGGCGTGCTTATCCCTCAAATCAAAGAGTTAGCAAAAGTTTCTCCGCTCACACTATCCGATATGGTGAATGCCGAAAAAATGATGCTCGGATTCAACATCCAAGCAGAGGATACAATACGCTATTTACAGGCATTGAGCGACATTTCGATGGGTGACGGTGTGAAGTTCAAATCCCTTACACTTGCGTTCTCGCAAATGTCGGCCGCTGGAAAACTGATGGGGCAAGACCTAAACCAGATGATTAATGCCGGATTCAACCCGTTACAAATTATCGCTGAAAAGACGGGTAAATCTATTGCTACCCTTAAAGATGAGATGTCTAAAGGAGCTGTTTCCGCCGAAATGGTTCAGCAGGCATTTATTGATGCGACCAGCGCAGGTGGTAAGTTCTACCAGATGTCAGAGAACGCCTCTAAGACTATCAATGGGCAACTGTCTATGATGCAGGATGCTTTGGATGCCGCATTTAACGAAATGGGGCATGTATCGGAAGATGTGATTATTGGTGCGATACAAGCTTCAACTTCCTTGATTCAGAATTATGAAACGGCTGGTAAAGTTTTAGTCGGATTGGTTACAACTTATGGCGTTTATCGTACAGCAGTTATGTTGGCAACAGTAGCGACAAGCAAACATACCATAGCGGAAATTGTATTAACCAGTGCGAGAGTTGCAGCAAGAAAAGCGCAAATGCTTCTAAATGCGGCAATGCTAACCAATCCTTATATTGCTGTAGCTACAGTAGTAACCGGGTTAGTGGCTACGATGTGGGCGTTGTCAGATAGTACTTCCGCTGCTGAAAATGCTCAGAAGCGTTTCAACGAAGAACAAGAAAAAATGATTCAAAGGGAAACGGAACGGAAGAACCAAGTAGAATCGTTGATTCAGACGATTAAAGATGAGACGGAAACAGAACTTGCAAAAATTACAGCTTATGAACAACTACAGAAATTATCTCCAGCAATCACTAGTGCCTATAAATTAGAGGAACTGGCAGTTCTTGATTTGGCAGAGGCAAATAAAATTCTCAATAAAGAAAGAGATACCAATACGTATGATTCTTATTTAAGAAATATTGAAGAATCAACCCGGAGGTTAGAGAAGTTACGTGCTGAAAATGGAAAGATGCTGGGTGTATCTCCATCCACAGGAATCCCATTGACAGTGAATAATGATAAAGCAATCAGAGAAGAAGAAGCTTATTTGGCTCAGCAGAAGAAAGCACTGGAAAATTTCAGTAAGAAAATTCTGCAGTCTAATGAGAAAAACGAAAAACAAACTACCTATCAGCAAGACCTAGTCGCGGCTAAAGATGATTGGACTAAGGCGAAGAAAGGATATGAGGAAATTATAAAAGATCAGAATGCTACTAGTAAACAAGTAATTGATGCAAGAAATGCATTAAAATCAGCAGAAGATAAGTATTACGATTTATTAGGGACAAAACCGGCAAATAATAAATCACAGAAAACAAAAGATCTCTTCATCACTGTTCCCGATGAGGAAGTAACTTTAATCACTCCTGAGGAAATAGAGAAGAACATCGCCATGCATCGTGAAGCGATGGATAGGTACCTTTCCGAATATGGAGATTACCAGCAAAAGCGTCTGGCAATAGCAGATATGTATGCCTTGAAGATTTCTCAGGCAGAGACGGAAGGAGAAAAGTTGTCATTGCAGAAACAATCAGAAGAGGCCCTTAAGGCATTGGATTTTGAGGAGTTCAAGAAGTCCATCAATTTCGCAGATGTGTTTGGAGATTTAGATACACAGACTACCGAATCTCTCCGTGCCTTACGTGATAAACTGGGTGATTACATTAATGAGGCAGCAAAGGATTTACGTCCGGAAGATTTGAAAGAACTGCAGGATGCTTTTAAGAATTTGGATTTTAAGATTGCTGACCGTAATCCTTTTAATGAATTGAAATCAGGATTAGCAGAATATAAATCTGCACAAGATGCTGTAATAAAAGCCCAGGAAGATCTGAATTCTGTCATGAATGGTGGTGTAGTTACCATAAGCGAATATGATAAGGAAACTGGACAGCTGGTAAGAAGAACTATAGATCAGGTAGAGGCTGAGAAAAATTTGAATAAGGCTTTGTCTGCTCGGCAAGGAACACTGGCAAAATTAACCAAAGCGGCTAATGCTTTAGGTTCCAGTGGCACGGAGATTGTCAATGCAGGGAATGAGGTGGTTGACATGCTTGAAACTTTTGGTGTGGAAGTACCAGAGGCTGTTTCTACTTCGTTGGATGGTTTGGGGCAAGCTATGGATGGACTTGCCAGTATAGATTTTACAAAGCCATTCTCAATTATTACAGGGGCGATTTCTATGCTTACAGGATTAGGAAAGACTATAGGTGGATTATTGGGCTTTGTTGCTGCTGATTATTCCGGATACGAAGATATGAAAAGCAGATATGAAAATCTGATATCTGTCTGGGATACTCTCATCTCAAAGAAAATGGATTATATAGATATTGACTATGGCATAGAAGCACAGAAAGCGGCCAATGAAGCAGCCAAGCTTGTTGAGACACAGATACAGCGACAACGTCAGCTTGCCCAGATGCTGGCTGGTAGCGGAGCAGGACTTTTCTCACATTCTCTTGGTTATCGTATTAATGACCGTATGAATAGCAGCGACTGGGCTAATTTGTCAAATCTTGTCGGTCAGAAGGTTGGAGGTATCAATGATGTTTTATCGCTTGATGCGGATATTATCGGTAAAGTTCTACAAGATGAAAAATTTGTTTCTGTTCTTACTACTGTAAATTCAGACTTCATCGAGTATATTCAGAATATTGAGAAATATGGTGAACAATTGGAAGAAATAGCTGAAAAAGAAATGGAAGTCTTTACAGGAATAAGTTTTGATTCCTTCAAAGATGGTTTCGTTGATATGCTGTCAGACTTAGATGCAACAAACGAGGATTTCGCAGATAATTTTGAGGGCTATTTACAAAAAGCTATTTTCTCATCTTTGGTTGCCGGACAGTATAAAGACAGAATCAAGAAACTTTATGATCAGTGGGCAAATTATGGTGAAAGCGGTAATCAGTTGACTGCCGATGAAGCTCAGAATCTCAGGAATGAATATCAGGACATTGTGAACGATATGCTTGAGCAAAGAGAACAGATAATGAAAGATTTTGGATGGAGTTCTTCATCTTCTTCCGGACAGTCTACTTCAAGTCGTGGCTTTGGATCAGAGATGACGCATGAAGATGTCGGTGAGCTAAGCGGACGTTTCACAGCCTTGCAAATGACAGGTGAGGAAATAAAGATTCAGAATCAGCAACAGACCGTAGCTATTACAGAACTTAGAGGTTCAATTTCTGCATTGGCAGCACAAACACAAAGTATGCATGACATAGCAGATGAGACCAGGACGATTTTGGTTAATTCGTATATGGAACTACAGGAGATACGGGAAAACACGGGTGAGTCTGCAAAGTATTTAAAAGACATTAAGGCAGATATAGCGGTGGTAAAACAAAATACAGCAAGATTATGATAGGGGATTTGTATATAAACAGTCAGGATGCGTGGGGACAGTGGAAGGTTGCTATGGGGGATGGATTCATTGAAAACCTCCTTCTTCCGGCAGGGAATAAGGCTTTTATTGAAAATGAAAGCCGTCTTGAACATGGTAAAAAGGTGATTTATAATAATCCTAGGGTTGATAGCAGGGAAGTCACGCTTACTTTCAATATTCATGGTGACAGTGAGTCTGAATATCTGGAGAATTATAATAATTTCGTCACTCAGCTGCAATCCGGAAAAGTTGTTCTCAGAGTTCCCATAATTGGGAAAACTTTTACTTTGGTTTACAAAAAGTCAACAGGTTTTGCCTTGAGCCGTTCCCGGATGAACAGTAAACTTTCAGCCAAATTTGAGGAACCAAATCCTATGGACAGGGAATAAACAAACATTCTCTTTATTGTTTCAAATGGAAGCTCTGATTTTTAGGGCTTCCATTTTCTATTATTGAACTTTGGGGATATGATAGAGATTAGGGACATATCAGGGAAGGTAAAGTTACAGGTTCTTGAGTTGGACGGATCAGTTCATCGTTTTGAATTGATGAAAGAGGATTATATCCTGTTGAAATTTTCAGAGGAAGAACCTGTTTATTTTGATATAGGGGATTATGTTGAAACAGAAGAAGGTTGTTTCTATGTAACAGAACCGGTATATCCTGTATTCAATACATCTACTGCTGGATATGACTATGAATTGAAACTTGAATCTCATTATTACAGATGGAAAAACCATATTCTTTTTTATGATCGTCAAGGGAACAAAGAGGCTTCTTGGAGTTTGACACGTGCCCCGGAAGCTCACTTAGGCATAGTCGTTTCAAATCTTTGTTCATTGGGATTTACCTATAATGGAAAGGAGTATCAAGCTGTCGTTGATAGTACTGTCAGCGGAGAAGCTAAATTGGTTCAGTATGAAAATACGAACATAGTTGATGCTTTGACGAAAATGGCTGAAGCTTGGGACTGTGAATGGTGGGTTGATGGTGATAAGATTTATTTAGGGAGACTTGAATATGGTGATCTAGTAGATTTGGAAATAGGTAAAGAACTATATTCTATTAGCCGTAGTCAGAGTCAGGACATTTATGCGACACGCCTTTATGTTTTCGGCTCAACTAGGAATATACCATCTGATTATCGTCAAGAAGAAAGCGGAACCGTTGTAGATGGAGTCATACAAAAGCGGCTTATGCTGCCGGAAGGAACGCCTTATATTGATGTGGTAGAAGGTTTAAAGGAAGAACAGGTTATTGAAGCTGTTGTCGTTCTTGATGAAGTCTATCCTAAATTTATCGGAACAATATCTTCTATTACAACAGTTGAGCGTACAACTGGCGAAGGAGATGATTCTGAGGTTTTTACCGCATATCAGTTCAAAGATGATAGCTTTAAGTTTTCCAATGAGTATATTATACCGGGTGAGACCCTGAAGCTTCAATTTCAGACAGGTCCGCTTGCTGGTATGGAATTTGAGCTAAAATTCAATCCAAATGGACTTCCTGAAGTTAACCCTGAATCTCAAGTTTTTGAGATTGTTCGAAATCAGGATTACGGCCAGTGGCTTCCCAAGGAACCTCTTATACCAGGTGTAGGAAACCAGTACTCTCTACTTAATTTCGATACGAAGTATGTTGGTGATGAACTTATACCTAGAGCTGAGCAGGAACTTTTGGAAAAAGGACTTGCATTAAAGGACAAGATGGTATCTGATCCATCAACGTACAATTGTGTATTAAACTCCTATAAAGCTTCAGGGTATGATGAAAATAATGGAACACTAAACCCTGAAAAGTCTTTGGATCTGAAAGCCGGCCAAAAGGTAAACCTAAAGAATCCTGCTTATTTTAAAAATGGGCGTGTCACGCGTGTCATAGGTTTTGAAAAGAAACTGGATTACCCCTATGACAGTCCATCTTATACCATCGGTGAAACAGCTGCTTATTCACGCTTAGGAGAATTGGAGCAGAAGATTGATAACATCCAATTAGAAGGAAACACATATGTGAATCAAGGAGGTGCCGGAGCTGGTTTTTATTTAATAAAGAAAGATGATCCTACTGCGGCAAGTGATGAGAACGTGTTTTCTGCATTAAGGACATTATTTGAAATCAACAAAGTAAAGGTTGATTTCAATGATATGTTTTTAAGAAAAGATATAAATGATACAGCCCACGGAATAATCCTGTTTGATGATAAAATAGGTTCATCTGTTTACTTTGACGGCTGGGACGGTATAGGTTGGAAGATTGAGAACACAGGTCTCGCTGAACTGGATGGAGCAAGAATCCGCAGTGACGTATTCCTGGGCGGTAAGATAGGCTCACCATCTTTTGCTTCCGGATTTACCGGTTGGGGATGGGAGATTGATACACCAACAGCTTCGGGAACGGTGGATAACTGGACGGTTCGTAAGTCTATGAAGGTGTATGAACTTGTATATTCACAGATATACGGGCTGTCTGGCTCTGTAATGATTACGGATTTCAATAAGATTAAGAGTGTAACTCCGCTTGGAACATATCGTTATCATTGTGTGATAGATGATATGGATGGCGAAATGTTCATGAACTTACGTAATGGCGATATTGTACGTGTTCAGAAAAGAGACGGATGGAATATCAGATATTATTATGGAGAAGTAGAGAATGTTTCATCTGATGCTTTTGATATTAAAGTTATAGATGGTCAAGATACTCCACAGGAAGGTGATGTATGTTTCCGTATGGGAAGCAAGACGGACAAGAACCGTCAAGGTTTGGTTTACCTTACTTCTTCTGACGATTATTCTGCATATATCGACATCCTGGACGGAATAGACGGTCCGTCGTTCGAAGGCAAGACAAAGGTTCGTCTTGGTAATCTTAGGGGGCTTACGGTGAACGGTCAGCCTCTCGATATGCACGGTATATATATTAACGGCGGTATATTCCAGCACTCATCGTATTATCTCGATAATGGGAATACGATAGAGCAGCAGTTTACTATAATGGACGGAAAGTTGGAAAGTTCTATCGAGGCTATCAGGAACGATATGTCTGTGGAGAATGGTAATATCCTTCGCAATTCAGGTTTTTCTACTGATACAAATTATTGGACAGCCACCAATAATGTTCATTTTATCCCGATTGGAGATGGTTTTCTATGGGTTCCGTCTGATTTCTACGTTGAGAAGGAATCTGTAGCAGATATATACAGGGATGGTAGCAGAAATGTTCTGAGAATTAAGAATTGTTCAATACGCCAGTTAAATTCTGTATTGAATTTACCGGAGAGGAGCCAGGAAGATACGGATCCGAAAGAATATAGTTTCTCTTTTTTCTATAGGGTACTTCGTGCCGGAACTATCACTGCCGGATTCAGTGGTTCAGAATTGTATGTTTCGCAAACTCTTGAACCTTCAGATAATTATCAGAAACTCTCAAAAGTTGCTCAATGGAACGAACAGGGTGATTTTGAATTGTCGTTTACAGGAGAAATATTGATCTATAGCGTATCATTATTCAATGATGCATTGGCTGATGCTGTGTTGAAACTGGAAACAAGGATTGAACAGACAGAGGAGTATATCAAGCTGCTAGCAACCAAAGAATATGTAGATTCTGAGACAAACAAGGTATATAAAAAGTATGATGCTGAATTGAAGGTTACAGCTGAAGAAATAAGTCAACGAGTGACTTATAGTGAATACGAGGATGGACTTGATGATCTGTCTTATTCCTTATCTAGCCAAATATCAGTACAAGCCGGTAAAATATCAGCAGTATCTCAGGAAGTTGATAATATAAACAATAGAATATCAACAGCCGGATGGATAACTTCTTCGCAGGGTAATCAACTGTATGCAAAGAAGCAAATGGAAAATGGGGCAACCATAATTTCTACCATCAATCAGACTGCTGAGTCTGTATCTATTGATGCTGATAAGATTAATCTTAATGGGGTAGTAACTGCTAATAAAAATTTTCAGATTTTATCAGATGGCTCTATGAAGGCTGTTAACGCTAATCTTTCCGGAACGATAACATCAACTTCTGGAAAGATAGGTGGATTCACTATAAGCTCTAATTCTCTTTATAGTGAAAGAGTGACACTTAGCAATGACGGAGTCCGAATGAATTATAATGGAGCAAGTGTTTTTATAAACAGTGTTAGCCCTATTTCAGGAATGACAGGAGCGGCTATAGCTATAAATGCCTCTTCCAGTGCTTATGCTATTGCTGTAAAAGGTGGAAAAATTGGATCTTATAGATCTGGGAACTCGTTCATTTTTGCAGGTCAGACGGTAGCTATAAGGGTTGATAATAGCGACACCTGGTTCAATTTTGTCAATGGATTGTTTGTTGGTGCCAAGAAAGTGCGAGAAATAAACTGGAATGATTATACCAATTCAGTGAGCTAATATTAATCAGATTAACAACATAAAACTAAATAGATATGAAAGTGAATTTACATCAGCCATTTGTCGATATTTACGGCAATGCACTACAAAATGAAAATGGCAAAGATCAGATGATTGACGAAACAATTTGTCGGTCATTATTCAGCGGAGCGTTTCTTAGACCAACTAATAATCCTGAAGAGGATTCAAAAAAGAAACTTGAGGCCTTTCGTCTATGTATGAAACTAAGTGAAGCACAGGGAGAAGTTGAGTTGACTTCGGAAGAATGTACTTTGGTGAAACAGGCTGCTTCAACTCTCAATCCGGGAGGCTATGGACAAGTGTATAACCTTATAGAAAAATGATTATGGAAAAGAAAACAATGACCAATACTGGAACCAATGAGGTTCAAAACCTTACAGTTGAACATACATCTGTAATTGATCTGTTGGAAAAGAAAATTTCTTTTAATGCTTATATCAAGAAAGACGGTAAACAGATTGGTATGCTTATGCATAAGACTGGTGAGCAGTTCTATCATACATACAACAATCCGGAAGATACTACATCCGAACAGAAAATTGCCGTTCTTCAGTTCCTTCTTGATAAGATAGCCGAGAATCAGACAGAAATGACTCAATTAACATCAGAATAATTATGGCAGCTGGAGATCTCATATTATCAGACGGTAAAACTATGACTCCGGAGGACTTGCAAAAAATTGCAGTGTATGTTACCGAGTTGATCAATACCAATGCTAAAGATCCAGGTCAGTGGGAGTTGGCAGGAAGTCTTGAGGGTGTGACTTCTCTTCCGGTATTCCAAGTCATAGGAGCTACATATAAATTGGTACGTGTAGCTGTAGAAACACTGCGAGGCGTTGATGGGCGTGAAGTGGAGCTGCAAGTCAATGCTGAAAGAACACATATTCAGTGGAGATACACTGATGGTATGTGGGTTAATATGATTGCTATTGCAGATCTTAAAGGAGATCCAGGTGAAACTCCGGAATTCCGCAAAGGTCCATCGGGTGTAGAATGGAAATATGTATCAGAAGAAGATACTGCTTGGCGAACACTGTTTGCATTTGAAGATTTACGTTGGAAATTCGAGGACTTGACAGAGGAACAGATAGCGTTATTTTGGCAGAACCTTCCTGATGATGTCCTTGCCCTGTTCCAACAGCCGGCAACAGAGGCGGCGGGTGTAGCCATAGAAGCTGCAAACAAGGCTGAATCTGCTGCGGCTACAGCTACGCAAACCAACGAGATGCTGATTGCAGCCGAACTGGAACGCCAACAGGCAGAAGAATCCCGCGTTGAAACTGAAACTTCAAGAGTTCAGGCTGAAGCTGAACGTGTCACAGCTGAACAATCAAGGGCTGAAGCTGAACAATCAAGGAATACAGCAGAACAATCTCGTAGTTCTGCTGAAATAGAACGAAAGGAATCTGAAACCACACGCAAAGAATCCGAGACAGAACGTATATCTGCAGAAGAAGGTCGTAAAACGGCTGAAACAGCAAGAACCGAGGCAGAACAGTTGAGAGCAACGGCTGAAGAAGAAAGAAACACAGCCGAACAGGCACGCGCCTCTGCAGAATCGGAGCGACAAACAGCCGAAGACACACGAAATGATGCTGAGAGTACACGTGTATCTTCAGAAGAATCCCGTAAAGCTGCGGAAACTACACGTTCTGAAGCAGAACAGCAGAGGATAACTGCGGAAGAAGCAAGAAACTCTGCAGAACAGGCTCGCATAACTGCAGAATCAGAAAGACAGACAGCCGAAACTGCAAGGATCGAAGCAGAAACGGAACGTACTTCTTCGGAAGATGAGCGAAAAATAGCCGAGACTGCACGTGAAGAAGCGTCAAGAATTGCTGTTGAAAATGCCAATGAAGCTACTGACAGAGCCAATAC